>NZ_CAXUSB020000002.1:0-2580540 GCF_964253815.1 Caballeronia sp. LjRoot34 | reverse complement strand
GCTGGAGTCAGGAGAATTTTGGGAAAGCATACTCATGACGGTGAAGCTCGTCTACAGGTGCGCACTCACCCTGTAGTGGTGAAGCGGATGTCACGCGCAAAACTCACTGAGGTGCGCTCCTGAAAACTCTCACCTTCACCGTCACGCCTCATCTCATTTATGCCCCGTGCCATGCGGGTAAACGGATTGAGCGCTTGCGGATTCAAATCGAACCGCTTCAAGCCCGATCCCGTATCTTCTCACCTGAAATTTTTTTACGCGCCCCTGTGGTTTTTACGAAATTTTCCCGGAAGGCGAAAATTCGTGAAAGCGCGGAGAAATTGCTGTAATCGTCGAGTTATCAAGGCTTTAACCCTCGATAGCACGCCAGATCCCGCTCAATTACTCCCGCAAAAGCTCACCTTTAACCTGCCGGGGAGCCCTATTCAGCCAAGTTGCAGCCTCAAAACAGGCTCTCGAACCTAGGATCCAGCCTCCCGCATAACCTCACCTTTAGACTTTCCCACGGTCGACGGCATCGATACTTGCTCCTCACTGGCCCCCCGCAAACACTCACCTTTAGAGTCACAAGCGGACGATTTTCTGGATTTCAGCATCGTCGGGGCTCTCTTGGCACCTAAATTCGGCCAAATATAGTCCTGTAAAAGCTCACCTTTGCCATTTTTTCACGCGAAGGAGATAACGGCGAACAGCAGTTCACCACTCCCGAAAATGCTCACCTTTGCTGCGATGTGCGCGCACTCTGCGCACATAAAATCCTTTTAAATCATGTGCTTAATATAATATTGGTCGATAAGGTGTCTTCCGAGGAGGATCTTCATGCCTTAAGATCGAGACCATATTGTCCCGAAAAGCCTCACCTTTGGAGTTCGACAGAGCTGTCAGTACGATCCTCGACGAACCAAAAACTGCTCCCGAAAACTCTCACCTCCGGTCCGGTTTTGCAGAAATATCCCTTAAAACCAGTGGGATCGGCAAAGTAGGCAGGTCGAAATACCGCCGCGCAGTTCTCCCGTATTTCCTCACCGTTGCGGTTTGCGCGCCTCGCAAACCGAGGATTCTGAGCTGCTCGCACCCGCATAGTCTCACCCTGGACTTGGTTTGACCCCTGTAAAACCTCACCTACAGGTAATAATTACCTTTTTTCTATTGGAATTTTTGCATTTTCTGTATCCTGCAAACGCTCACTGCAGAAATTGGCGGGTCGACGTGTGCTGTGCCGCCGCATATGGACGATAGCCGCGGCAGCCCCTGTATTTCCTCACCTTCCCAAAACACCCGCCTCCCGAACTCGCTCACGCTTGCTCCCGTGACTCCTCACGCTGGCCCCCGAACCTATACACCGATAGCCCCCGTGTTATCTCACCTACTATCCCGCAGACCCTCACCGACCCGCTCGGAAAGCCTTATCTGGTAAGGCTTTGCCGTGGCGTTAACGTCTTTAACTAGGGTTCAAAGGTGTTTACTTCTAATACTCTCAAGCAAGCGTGAGAACCAAGGAAGAGAATCGTGAAACAAAACTCCGTGGAACATCTGCAGAAATAGTCAGGTTGGAAAAAGACGCTAGCAATCAATGGCTTGGCGGACTAACCTCGACATGTTTCACGGATGCCACTGCGATCGATACGTGATATAGGCTATTTAGATAAAAAGAGAGTAGCTCCAAGTGTTAGCCCACGTGCCCAACCTAAATATGTAGCATTTGATACGTAAAGTATTATTATACGAACGAATTTGACTTGGAGCTTCGTATGAACGATGCAGAACGCCTTGCACTGCGGGCTGAACTCGCGACGATGCGGACCAACGGTGCCCGTCGACAAGATCTATCGCAGCATGCCTGCAAGCGGCTTTTCTTCGATTTCGGCATTCGCCCATCAACGGCCACGGTCAGAGATCTCACGCAAACCGGTAGCGCGAGCGATATCCCGAAGGATATCGACGCATTCTGGGCTCGGATCCGATCCGCGTCGCGCGTTCGGATCGAAAGTGGAGCGATTCCAGAAGGACTGCAGGAACGAGCCGGTGAATTGCTCGGGCAGCTTTTCCTGGAAGCGCAGGAATTTGCAATTCGATCGCTGGAAGATGAGCGCCATGCCGCAAAAGATGACGTCGATGCTGCGTTAAGCCGGCTTCGCGACGCAGAAGTACGTTGTGCGACGGTCGATGAGGCGCTTCACCGCAGCGAGGCACGCGCCGATACTGCGTTGGCACGCAATTCCGCGCTGGAGATCGAATTAGCATCCCTTCGTGGCCGCGAACTGGAGGCACAAAGCAGTTTGCAGGCGTCGATTCATCGGTTGGAACGGGAACACGCCGCGTTGACTCAGCGGCTCGAAACAGAGCAAACGGCTAACGCCGCGCTGCGCGATCGTGTGGATGCGTTGAACGGTGAACTGCGACACAACACCGAGCATTATGCGCAACAGATCAAGGATGCGATCAGCGAGGCCGAGCGGCGAGTGAAGCCGATGCTCGTGGAACTTGATTCTCTGCGTGGCATGGCGGCAACCTACCAGGCGGGAGTGCGTCAGGCAAGTCAGAAGGAATTCGATTTTATTCAACAACTTAGCATCGCCAAGGCACGCACGGATCGGCTAGAGCTGCGAATTCGCGAGCAATCGGACGAGATCGACGCGCTGGTCATCGAACGTGACGCGTTGCTCGGACAAAGCGGAATGAGTAAAAACGTCGCCCGGCTAATCTGCACGATGGTTGAGGAAGGACGGCTATCCGCACAGGAAATGGGGACGTTGGGAACGGACATCGATGGTTTTGTCGCAGTGCCGGCCTGCTGCCCCACGTGTGTCACCGGCGAGCCTGAACTTGCCCAGCACGATGATAAGTTTGAGTTGTCCTGTCCGGATTGCGATCGGTCGTCGGGCGCCGCGTCGTCACGGTTGCTCGCGGTAGCCCGATTTCACTCGCCGGAGATTGCCGAGGCCGGAGAACAAACCGAGAGGTGAGATTTTTCGGGAGCGGAACGCTACTCGAATTCGTGGCTTTCCTCGCCGCCGCTTTCTTGCGCCTCCGCCAAATCCCGCTCCCGTATTTCCTCACCGGTCCAGTTTTGCCATGCTCGATGCAGCCGGTGCGCCGAGATTTGTTGCTGGAAACCTAACCATTGCCCGACTCGCTCGGGCGCTGTGCCACTTTCGAACAAGTCGGCTGCGAAGGTATTGCGCAAGGTTTGCGGACTGGCGCGTGCCGTTCGTGAATCGGCAATGCCGGCGGCGTCGATCACGGCATCGATCGCGCGCAGCATGGTGGCCTTGTGCATCGGGCGTCCCGATGGCGCGGACGGGAACAGCAGGTTGCCGAGTAATCGCACTGTCTTGCGCTCGCTGATCCAATGGTCGAGTAACGCGATCGCAAACGGTGCGAGCCGGGTTTCTCGATTTAAAGGGGAGTTCGTAGCCTCGACAGCAAGCCATGGCTGATTCCATGAATAGCTACTAACGGTCAGCGCTGCTGCTTCACCCGTTTTTACCCCCCCGCCCAGGAATGCGCCGACCAGCGCACGATCGCGGCGCTCTCGCCAGCGCTGCCCCGCCGACAGATCGCCGATTGGAGAGAAAAGATAGCTGATCAGGGCCGCTCGTTCACCGTGGGCGAGAAATCCTGTTGGCTCGTTTTCACGCGCGTCTCGCCATGGAGCCTCGCCGTCCTGGGCAATGAAGCGAGCTGGATTCGTCGATGCCATTTCGATCTTGCGGACATGGTCGAGTACCCGCTCGATAAGGCGCAGATAGCGAACGCGCTGTGGCTTTCGAATCTTTAACTGGGTGACGAACTGTTCGATGGCAAGTCGATCAACCGTGCGGAGATCGATTCGTTTAACGCTCAGCCATTCGAGGAAGAGCCCCCATTGCGCCCGGTAGACATCCGCGGAAGACGCTTTGAACGCTTGATGCGCCATCCAGGAGTCGAACGCGCTACGCGGATCGGCGTACCAATTGGTGCGCTCATGATCGAAAATCTCGTGAGTTTCCGCAGGCGTGTCCATTGGCTTGATAATCCGTTAGTTGTAAAACGCGTACGCTAGAGGTTACGCGAAAGCGGCCGGTGATGTTGAGGTTCAGCTTTCATCCACGTGTCGGCCGCAAAGTTCAAAGCCGTATTGCCAGGCGCTCGCGGCGGTGGGGATTTCATGACGGCGCGTGTTGAGCCGCGCCAGTAACGCAAGGAACTCTGGCGGCGGGCGTTCTGGTTTGCTCGCGGCATGACATGCGACGCACCGTTTTTGGATCTGGCTACAAACTCGAATCGCGGTTGAAACAGTAACGGCCGCCGCTGGTTTCCCGGCGGCCATGCTCCCAATTCGCGCATCCGCGAGTTCATATCTCAATGGACCACGGCTTTTGCCAGTTCGGGGTGTCCAGCACGGGCGGCGCAGTCGTAGGCATCGACGGCAAATACAAATACCGGCGGTAAAGCATTTGACGCCCCGAGATCGACGAGATCATCCGTTTCGGGAAAAACCATGTCGTCCGGGCGCGCGAAGAGCGCGCGGAGCGCGGACTCATGTCGGCCTGCAAAACCGAGATCGGCGAGCGCTTCCGCTTCAATGGCGAGCAGTAACCGCCAAGTCAAAGGAACACCTTGCACGATGTAGCGCTCCGCTATATCGCGCGTAATCCGCTCAAGGTCGCGCACTGTACGTGCGAATTCGGGGGTGTCCATACGATCTTCGTCGAAGTCCATTGTGTTCTCCTCCATTCATGCCATTGCGCCAAGATGTGTACTGTACAAACATACAGTGTTTATCGCAATGTTCCTCTAGCGTCGCGCTGAGTGCTCCGCGCGTATGTGCGATTCCGCCTACGTGGGAATCAGACGTGTACGGCTGTTCTGCGGCGTTCGAAATCGCCATTCTGATTACACGTTCAGGGCGCTTTCCCTGACATGACGCCGCGAATCTCAGGAGATCGGGATTTCGCGCTTCGATACGAAAGGAGATCAAGATGAACAAGGATCAGAAAGACGGTGTGGTGAATCAGGCCAAGGGCAAAGTCAACGAGGCGGTCGGCAAGGTAACCGGCAACAAGAGCCAGGAAGCAAAGGGCGATATGCAACAGGCAGCCGGTAAGGTGCAAAAAGGCGTCGGCGATGCACGCGAAGACGTAAAGGACGCGTTCAAAAAACCTTGATGGATCACTTCGGGCAGTGGTGGGTAGCTGGTCGCTCGACGCACTAGCAACTGCCGCCTTTAAAAGTGATTGGCCGTTCTAAAGCGATTTGGAACGGCTTTTTTCGTTTACTTCGTCACGGTGACCGTTGTGCACGCCAGGACTGACCGTTATCGACAGGCAGCTTGCTGAATTCTCCATCAGCTTGGGGACCATCCGGCCAGGCTTGGATGGCTTATCCAGCTTCTTGTACAAATTGGGTTGGTTTGCGCAAGCGTTGGTTTTTGAAGCTAAGCGCTTTTGCCTGTTGGGTCCCCTCCTTGACGCGCAGCCGGAAAACTTTATGCGCATCAAGTTCCGGCCACCCTTGGCACCTGCCGCGCCGAGTCCATGTAACCTGGGATCGCGCTGATTGGAAACGACTAATCCCCGCGTTTCATCAGCCAACACTCTGCGGGCCATCTAGCGTCGCGAACTACGAACCGACAAAAGAATATGGTCCAGCTACCAAGTCATTAAAAAGCCGGAAGATTTTCAGTTAATTATCAAATCCACACGCGATCTGAATTCCCGAAAGCTCGTTCCCCAATTTCACACAAATGCCCACGACGTTCATGTAAAGTTTCGCTCGAACTTCATATAAAAAGGCGTGGTCGGCGAGACCGCGACGGCAGAACGCACAGGTTTGAGCCGAATGAAAACGTCAGCAACCGTCTCAAAAAAGATCCGTGTCCCCCTACTGCTGGCGGCCCTGATGGCATTAGGTGCGACATCGAACGTCTCGGCAGCCGAAGTTTGCAATGACGGCTTATGGGCCGACGCGATGATCGGTTCATATCACGTTCATCCCAAAAAACACTTTGATCAATTCAACCCCGGCATTGGTGTTGAATGCTGGATTGCCCCACAGTGGGCGCTGGCGGGCGGGTACTTCAGAAACTCGCTGACGGCGCCTTCGTTTTATGGCGGCGGCGTTTGGGCGCCGGAATTCGCACATTGGGGATACATCCGACTGGCCGCAATGGGCGGCTTGATATCGGGATATGACTACGGCAAATGGGGTATCGGCCACGATCACAAACTGGGTCCGGTCCTCGCGCCGCTCATCATGGCGGAGTACGGTCGTATTGGCGCGAACATCATCCTGATTCCGCCGATCCCCTCTAGCGATTTGCCCTTTACGCTGGGGTTTCAGCTACGAGTCAGGTTTTGGTGACAACTCCCGGCGGGCGTTGAAACGCTAGTCGTGTTTCATTCGAGATTGCACGGTAAGGCGAATCGTAGACGGCTCGCGTGGTTTGTTCTCAAGCGCCTCAAGGTATTCCATCGACTCTGCCAATCTCGGCCTGTCGACGCTCGCCCCTTCGCCGCATATATCGTGATCCCTCATCTAATATGGACTCCGGATTAAAAATCTGCTCCACAAAAGGCACCGAGACTCATTGGCTGACCTCGCTTCAGATGTTTCCCGAACAGCTCCCGTATCAGCTCACCTTAAGAAAGCCGCAAGCCCCTACATTGCCGAGCTCGGGCTTGAGTCCAGCGGACATCACGGGGGCGCCATACCGTGGCGACCGCAGCACAAGCCCGTAAATGCACGGCCGACAATTTGCCTTATGGTCTCGACCGCGTGCGCTGATGACCGTTGTCTTACGCGGAGCAAAGGTGGTTTTGTCTGCTGACAAGTAGTCGATCACACTACTTACTGACGGGACGCTCTAGAAAACAAAACCCGACACCCGACTCCACGCCCGTCAAGGCACTAATACTCCACGCTTTGACCGCGCCTTGCGTACGACCCTATCGTCTACTATGATGGACGATATGACATCATCAATAGACGACACCGGACCTCGCATCGCTCGCCGTATTCGGCTTGAGCGAAATGCGCGCGCATGGTCATTGGCGGATCTGGCCGAATCCTCCGGGGTCGCCAAGGCGACCATCAGCAAGATTGAACGCGAGGAAATAAGCCCCACCGCGGTCACGCTGGTGCGACTGGCCGGGGCCTTCGACTTGACGCTCGCGGGCCTTTTGGTGAGGGCAGAAGGCAATGGAGACCGCTTGTCGCGGGCCGTCGATCAACCGCTCTGGCGCGATCCCAAGACAGGCTATCTCCGCAAGCAGGTGTTCAACAATCCGGACCACCCGGTGGAGATCGTTCAGGTTGATCTGCCGGCGGGACGACAGGTGGTGTTACCGCCATCGTCTTATGCTCATATCCGTCAGGTGGTCTGGGTGTTAGTGGGCGATCTCGTGATCCAGGAAGGCGGGGAGCGGTACGCTCTGAGCGCCGGCGATTGCCTGGGATTCGGTCCGCCTTCAGAGGTCACCCTGGCTAACGAGGCTGCCTCGACCTGTACCTACCTCGTTGTTCTCGCCCGGACTTAGCCGTCATGTCAAACATTGAAATCAGTGAACTAAGCGCCTCGCCGACGATCCGCGCGATGCTCAATGGGCTCTTGATCGAGGCTGTTGCAAACGGCGGTTCGGTCAGCTTCATGCATCCGCTGCAGCCCGAAGCAGCAGAAGCGTTCTGGTCCAATGCGCTGGCCGCCGCAACTCGCGGCGAACGAATGGTTCTGGGTGCATGGGACGGTGAGAGACTGGTCGGAACCGTCACCCTGTTGCTCGACTGTCCGCCCAACCAGCCGCACCGTGCGGAAATTGCCAAACTGATGACCTGTCTCAGCCATCGGGGGCGAGGGGTGGCGGCGTCGTTGATGCAGGCGGCCGAGAATCTGGCCGTGAAACAGGGACGCACGTTGCTGGTCCTGGATACCGCGACCGATGGCGGAGCGTCGACGCTCTACGAGCGTCTCGGGTTCACTCTTACGGGAGAGATTCCAGACTATGCGCTCAAGCCGCATGGAGGGCTGACCGGGACCAAGATCTATTGGAAGCGAATTGGCCCGCGCATCCCGACCAAGGATTGATCAGCTCGGCGAGGCTTGATTGTCGATCAACCGGCCTGCCGATTTTGACTTTCTGTTTTAACCGTTGAACCGAATTTTCTGACCCCCTCCGTTTTAACGCCCGATGCGTCCGCGCGCTGGAGCCAGTTTCAATTCGGATTACAGACTATATCGTAGCGACGTTCAACCGCCTCCGCGGTTTGATCGTCGCTGCCGTCTTTTGAACTTTCTGAAGACTGCATCGGTGACCTGAAGGCTAGCCCTCAAAGCACTTACGGCTTTATATTTGCCTGCTCTATCCGGTTATGCACTTCGCGCGTCAATGCCTCGATACGTTCGCTCATTTGCTTCGTGATCTCGGTCAATTTGGTATTTTGCTCGAGCAAGGCAACGAGCTGATCGGTCTGTCGAGCCGCTTGCAACTGGCGTTCCTCATTCGCTGAGGCGAGGTCTTCACGATGCCGCGCATCGGCGTCGGAATTGACCTTGTCGCGATCTGCTTGTCGCGTTTGCGCAAGCAGAATTAACGGCGCGGCGTAAGCGGCCTGGAGACTAAAAGCAAGGTTTAGAAGAATGAAAGGATAAACGTCGAACTTTGTCAGGCCGGCGACGTTGATGCCAATCCAGGCTGCAACAATAATCGTCTGCCCGACGAGGAAAGTCGGTGTTCCGAAGAAACGCGCAAAACGCTCGGCTTTTAGCGCGAACCAGTCGTCACCGAACACTGACGAAAGGTGTACGTATGGCAGATGAAAACGTAAGTGGTGATGTTTGTCCTTGCGCTGTTCGTCGCGCGGAATGGGGCTATTCATGTTTTGCTCTCTCGCTTGGCGATTAACGGAAATGTGTCGATGTTATACACAGTCCGCGCAAGCGTTGCAGTCATGAAAAAGACTTGCCCATAGCAGATCGCAGCCTAACGCGGCTTAACGCGGCTTATCCAAACAATGCGGGAAGCAGGTGGCGTTGTCTTATCGACGCTTGGGTGAGGTTATTCGGGAGCGTTGCACACGGGGCGGATAAGGGCAGCGAAAGACACGAGCACCGTTGCCATGAAGTGGCGAAGCCAGCAAGCGGTAGTGCTGGCTTCCCCTCGGATCTGAGCCAAGAAAACCATACGTTGATAAGTAGAGCGTACGGATGGACTACTTAGGCCAAGCGATCAATGTTGACTTCAGCGCAGAACCTTGCCGATCTCAAAGTGGAAATCAGCAATACCATCGACACCGCCAGCAACCTTATCGCCGGGCTTCAACGCCCCGACGCCCGCAGGCGTGCCGGTAAAAATCAGATCGCCGGGCTTGATGACAACCGCTCTGGAAACCTGGCTGATGATGTCCGCAACCGGCCAGATCAAGTCGCCGAGATCGCCTGTTTGCCGTGTTTCGCCATTGACCGACAACCAGATGCGGCCGCTGGCCGGATGACCAATTTCCGCCGCAGGACGGATAGCCGTGACCGGCGCGGATTCGTCGAAGGCCTTGGCCCAGTCCCACGGCCGGCTCATCTTCTTTGCGACCGCTTGCAGGTCGCGCCGCGTGAGGTCCACGCCAACGGAGTAGCCGAATATGTACGACAGCGCATCCTTCGGCTCGATTTCTCGTCCCTCTTTTCCGATGGCAATCACCATCTCAATCTCGTGATGCAGGTCCTCGGTGAGCATCGGGTACGCAAGTGTTCCCGCCGCGGGCACGACAGCGTCCGCGGGTTTCGTAAAGAAGAATGGCGGCTCGCGGTCAGGGTTGGCTCCCATCTCGCGCGCATGATCGGCGTAATTGCGCCCTACGCAAAAGACGCGGCGTACCGCGAAGGAGGCGTTCGAGCCGGCGACGGGCACAACGACAGTTTGAGGGGCGGGGAAGACGTATTCGGTCATATCGGCGAACTCGAAGGTGGAGGTTGTTTGGCGCAGACCACTGCGGCACCCCCCAACAATATGCCTCGGCTAACCTTCCATGCAGGACAAATTCGTCCTACGTCCTGGATTAAATTGCTCTATTCCAAGCCGCGCTAGTGAAAGGCTGCGCAAGAGCCTATAGCTCGAATTGCGACGCGCGGTATTCTGTCGGCGATGCCCCCACCGCCTGCCGAAAGCGTCGGGTGAAATAAGCCTCGTCGCGAAAGCCGACCACGAATGCGATGTCCTTCACACGGCGGGTATCGTCTGCAAGCAATGCTTTCGCCCGGCTGATTCTTTGATCCGTTACCCATTGCACGAACGTCCTGCCAGTCTCCTTTTTCATCAGACGGGCTACATAGCCGGGAGTCAACGCCGCGGCGTGTGCGGCCGACCCCAGCGAAAGCGTGTCGTCTTCCAGGTGCTCCAGAACATGGCGTATCACTTTGCTGATGGAGTCGCGGCGGCTGACTGCGCGTTCGCCGAGCGCCGCCAGTTGCATAAGCGGCTCCCCATATCTTGCACAAACCAGTCCGATCAATTGCAGGAGGTAACCACGAAGCCGGCTGGTCGCACCAAACCCGCGCGCACTATCTATCTCCATCATGAGGATAACGATGCGTTCGACTTCAGCCAGATCGGAGCCCGTCAGCTTGAAATCTGTTTCATCTTGGAAGCGAAAGGGTGCCAGCTCCGGAAACCGGATGATGGGAATACCGCCCAGGTCGATCCGGCCATCGACTGCATCGACATCCAGGCCAAGGAAGTCCAGCGCGAAATTGATCACGATGAACCGCGAGTGTTCAGGGTGCGGAATCATGTGCACCCGGTGCGGCGCGATGAACGCGATTGAACCGGTTGGGAACGGACGCGTTACGTCGCCGATCTGCTGCTTCGTGTCGCCGCCCAGATTGATCTGGATCTGGAAGTAGTCGTGCTTGTGGGGTTCCGTGATCGCCGAGCGCAAGGTCTGGTCGCGAATGTAGAAGTCGAGGCGATCGCTGCGCTCGGGCATCGCATAGGTCCGGGACGTACGTTTGGCGAGTGCGCTCATTGGCACCAACTCCTGTGCAGGTTCTGCAGAAAGGCTGACGTTCTCAATGGTTCATTGCTCGAGAGACGAATGTGACCGCTTATAAAGCGGTTCCACGAAGCAGCATCACTTACTTTTATTAGGGGCTCAAGACGGAATGCCGCAATCGTGGGTAAGGAATGCGTGTTGGCCATCGTAAGGAAAATAGCGTTGGTTTGTCTTAGCCGGTCTGATCGGCGTCGGCTTAAGGCGCACCGACGATCCGCGTCCGATACCAGTCCGATCCCCAAGAAACAAGCGTCAAGCATACCGCTTCGCCCGACGAGCTGCCTTTAGCCTGCAGATAACGTGATCCGAAAGGACGCGCAAGCGCAAAGGCCCCATGGACAGTAGGGTAGAAAATACGAATGCCCGGCAAGCGGTAACATCATCGTGACGTTTGAAGATTGGGCGTCGATTCGTCCGGCGTGATCGAGCGCGACGAAATTGCGAATGTTACCCGGACACCACCTGCTGGGCATATGAATGGCCCACGTCACTGACACATAAGCGTTCTATGACCTCTGTTCTTCTACTCGAAAATATCCACGACACCGCTGTCGCGCGTTTCAGCGAAGCGAAACTGGAGGTCGAGCGCCGCGCGGGCGCGCTCGCCGGCATGGATTTAACGAGTGCGCTTCAAGCGCATAACCTGGTCGGGATTCGTTCGGCAACGCATCTCAGGCGTGAGGAAATCGATGCCGCGCGTCATCTGCTCGCAATAGGCTGTTTCTGCATTGGAACGTCCCAGGTCGATCTGAACGCGGCCGCGAACGCAGGAATTCCTGTTTTCAACGCGCCGTTTTCGAACACACGCTCGGTCGCGGAACTGGTGATTGCCGAAGCTATCCTGCTGCTGCGCCGCGTGCCCGAGAAGAGCGTGCTGGCGCATGCCGGAACGTGGGCCAAGGGCGCAAGCGGATCGTTCGAGACGCGCGGCAAGACCATTGCGATAGTAGGGTATGGAAACATCGGCTCGCAGGTCGGCGTGCTTGCCGAAGCCATGGGAATGCGCGTGGTGTATTACGACGTGCAGGCGCGGCTCTCGCTGGGTTCCGCCCGCGCGGCACAATCGCTCGCCGACGCGGTCGCCCATGCCGACGTGGTGACGCTCCACGTGCCCGCAACGGCTCAGACGAGCCGCATGATCGATGCGACAACGCTCGCGTGCTTCAAACCCGGCGCGATCCTGATCAATGCATCGCGCGGTTCGGTGGTTGATATCGATGCACTCGCGCAAGCGCTGCAGGCGAAGCGGCTGGGTGGTGCTGCCATCGACGTATTCCCGGAGGAGCCCAAGACCAATGCGGATATCTTCAAGAGCGTGCTTCAGCATTTGCCGAACGTGATCCTGACACCCCATGTGGGCGGCAGCACGGAGGAAGCGCAGGAGAACATCGGGACCGAAGTCGCGACGAAACTCATTTCGTTTTTAACGACCGGCGACACCGTGGGTTCGGTCAATTTTCCGCATGTCAATCCGGGGCCGCTGGACGCGCCCGCGCGTCTGCTCAACGTCCACGGCAATGCGCCTGGTGCGCTGGCGACGCTCAACACGCGGCTTGCGGGGGAGGGGGCCAATATCGTCGCTCAGCATCTGCAGACGCAGGGCGAGACCGGCTACGTGGTAACGGATCTGGATAGAAGGCCATCCAGCGAGTTGATACAGATGCTGGCGTGCGAACCTGGCTTTATCCGAACGCGCCTGCTGGTCAAATAATCCGGCGCCGTGCAAGGGACCTGCGTTCTGCCGGGCAGCAGGCGCCGGTCCCGTCCAAGTGCATCATCAATGCCAAGGTCGGCCGCGTGAAGATGAGAATGACCGCGCTTCGTGTCGATAAGCGTCGGGGTGCTTAGCTTATTGCGCAGGGTCGCCTGACACGATGTGACTTAAGATCAGATTCCCGTATCACGCCCACTCGTAGCAAGCGCACCAAAGAGTTAGGCTTACTAATAATCCGTGCATGTGCCGGGCAGCCACGACCTGATACGATTTGCCATCGGCCAACGCGTCAAGAGATTGCGTAATTGGGCGCGTATGTTTCAAAAAATAAAAAGGCAAACATCTCACCCGGGTGCGCAACGAAGGACGAACCGCTCGCAGAGACGAGCGGTCCGGAATACCCTCACCAATAACCGTCAGATCGCCTTACCCGTTGCGGGCCTGCCATCGGTGGATGTTGTGCGGTCCTCGGCGCCGTGACGCAATCGCAGGCTGCATAGCGCTGCAATGAAAAGCGCTACGGCGAGGATCACCAGGCCGTTCATGGGATTGCCGGTCGACTGCTCGATCAGCCCCATGACAGTCGGTCCCACGAAGCCGCCCAGCAGGCCGCATGAGTTGACCAGTGCGAGTCCGCCGGCCAGCGCCGGGCCGTTGAAGCGCGACGACGGAAACGTGAAGATGATCGACTGCACCACAAAAAACATGAACGCGGATACGCACACGCCGAGCAGTCCGATGACCGGCGTCGAATACGCGGCGATCACGAGGCCAGCCGCCATCACGATCAGCCCACCGGTCAGGATCTGCCGGCTGCGGGAAGACGTGCTGGCGAAGCGTGGAACGGTGGCGGCGCCGATAGCCGCGGCGATCCATGGCAAGGCAGTCAGCACACCGATAGCGAAGGGCGAAAAATGCCCCGACGCACCAATGATGCCTGGCAAAAAGAAGATGGTCGTGTAGATGGTGAGCTGGTGGCAGAAGTACACGAAGATCGCGAGCCACACTTGTTTGTCGCCGATCACGCTGCGCAGCGAGTGGCTACCGCGGCCACCGCTTGCCTGGCTTTCGCGTTCAGCCGCGAGGCGGCGTTCGAGCCCTTCAGCCTGTTCCTTCGATAACCATCGTGCCGACGCAGGTCCATCCGGCAACACCTTCCACACGACGAACGCCAGCAATACCGCAGGCAGCCCTTCTACAACGAATAACCACTGCCAGCCGTGCCATCCGAGCAGGCCGTCGAGCTCGAGCAACGCACCGCCAAGCGGTCCGCCGACAATGTTGGCCAGACACACGCCGAGCAGGAAATAGCCCGTGGCGCGCGCCCGTTCCTCGCGATTGAACCAGTAGGTGAGGTACAGCATCACGCCGGGAAACAAACCGGCTTCGGCGGCGCCGAGCAGCAAGCGCAGCACGTAGAACGATGTTTCCCCACGCACGAACGCCATCGCGATGGAGAGCAGGCCCCAGGTGATCATGATCCGCGTGATCCACATGCGCGCACCGACCCGATGCATGATCAGGTTGCTCGGGATTTCGAGGAGCGCATACGACAGGAAAAACAAACCTGCGCCGAGCCCGTAGGCGGCAGCGGACAGGCCCAGATCCACGCTCATCGAATGCTTGGCGAGCGCGATATTCGTACGATCGAGAAAGCTGATCACATAGACTATGACGAGCAGCGGCATCAGCTTGCGGATCATCAACTGCGTGACGGCCGCGTGCGCGAGCGGCGTGGCGGACGGCGATTTTGCTAGAGGTCTTGACATGGAAAACTCCGATCAGGATCGACGGAACGCCGGGCGTCCGGTGAACAAGCGTTGAGCGCCTGGGGTGCATGAGGCGTGCACATCTGGACATCGGCGAAGCGGCCGCTTGTTGCCAATGTCGCCGCTTCCAGTGCTGCTGATGTTCTTTCCTTCGATCCGCATCGTCTTTGTCTCCTGCTGATTTTTTTGTTGTGAAAGTGAACAGGCCGGTGAAACCCAGCTCAGAAATTCACGTTGTCGGCGCCCTTGAGTCCGAGCATGGCGCGCGCTTCCTGCGGTGTAGCGACCTCGAGCGACAGCCCTTCAATCACCTGCCGGATCTTGCGCACTTGCGCCGCACTCGATTCAGCCAGCTGGCCGGGCCCGATCCACAGCGAATCCTCAAGGCCCACGCGAACATTCGCGCCTTGCGCCACGCCTAACGTCGCAAGCGGAATCTGGTTGCGGCCGGCGCCGAGAATCGACCAGACGTAATCCTTGCCGAACAGCCGGTCGGCGGTGCGGCGCATATGCATCAGGTCTTCCGGATGGGCCCCGATACCGCCGAGCAAGCCGAATACGCTCTGGATAAAGAACGGCGGTTTGGCGAGCTGGCGTTCGACGAAATGGGCCAGGTTGTACAGATGCGAAATGTCGTAGCACTCGAACTCGAAGCGGGTGCCGTTCGCGCCGCACGAAGTCAGGATGAACTCGATGTCCTTGAACGTATTCTTGAAGACCAGGTCGCGGCTGTTGGCGAGATGTTCGCGTTCCCAATCGTGCTTGAGGTCCTTGAAGCGGTCGAGCATCGGATACAGGCCGAAGTTCATCGAGCCCATGTTCAGCGACGCTATTTCCGGCTTGAAATGATGGGCGGGGCGAAGCCGTTCCGCCACGGTCATATGCGGACTGCCGCCGCTTGTCAGGTTGATGACTGCGTCGGTGTTGGCCTTGATGCGCGGCAAGAACTCCGAGAACACGGCCGGGTCTTGCGTCGGCCGGCCGTCCTTCGGATCGCGAGCGTGCAGATGCAGGATTGCGGCGCCGGCTTCTGCGGCGGCGAGCGCGGCATCGCCAATTTCCTGCGGCGTGACCGGCAGGTAGGGCGACATCGACGGTGTATGGATGGCGCCTGTCGGCGCGCAGGTAATGATGACTTTGCGGGTTGAGGCCAAGGTGAATTCCTTCAAGAATGGGAGAGCGAGAAAGCGTGTCAGAGCACTTCGACGTTGCCGCACACGGAGATCGACTGGCCGGAGATGCCGCTACCGCCCGGCGAACACAGGAACAGCGCGGTTGCCGCGATTTCTTCTTGCGTTGTCATGCGGCGCAACGAGATTTTTTCCAGATACTTCGCTTCCATCTCGGGGTAGGACAAGCCGAGCTGCTCGGCGCGAGCGGCAATCACGCGCTCCATGCGCGGCCCGCGCACAATGCCCGGCTGGATTGCGTTGACGCGAATGCCGTGCGGTCCCAGTTCGATTGCGAGGCTTTTGGTGAGGCCGACCAGCGCCCACTTGGTGGCGGAATAGGGCGTACGGAATGCATAACCGAGTCTTCCCGCCACGGAAGACATCGCGATGATCGCGCCGCCGTGCGTGGACTTCTTGAGCAGCGGCACCGCGAGGCGCGCGAAGTAAAACTGCGCGTTGAGGTTGATCGCGACGGTCTGCTCCCACTGCTCCACATCCATCTCATCGATACCGCCAGTCGGGCCTGCAATCCCCGCGTTATTGAGCAGCACATCGAGGCCGCCGAGCTTGCTTTCCACGTCGGCGAATACGCGGGCGACAGCGGTTTTATCGGAGACGTCAGCGAGCGTGGCGGAGATGGCTTCATTGGCCCGGTCCGAACGCAACGCGTCGAGCGCCTGCTGGCTCGCGTCGCAGACGTGCACGCGGGCGCCCGCTTCGGTGAACGCCCGGGCGATGACAAGGCCGATGCCTGAACCGCCGCCGGTCACCAATACACGCAAGCCCGAACGCGGTTGAAGCATGTTTAAAACGCTCATTGTTTTTCCTCTTCAGTCATGGTTCGGGCAACGTCAGGCCGCCTGACGTTGCCCCACTTGATTAGTGATCCTGATAGTTGAGCGAGCTGCGCAGCGCTCCCGGGCAGCCCACATTCACGACGAGGACGCGCCTGCGCGCCGTATCGTCGATAAAGCTAGTTGTGATGTGTGATCACACTTGCAGGCAAGTTTGGTCGTTGTCGGGAAGAATGTCAACGCGTAGTGACATAGGGAAAACGCTGAAGGAAGCGGGAAGGGAAGTCCCTGCGAGTCGCATGGTTGCGTGGTCCAATGGGCTGAATCGATCGGTTATATTCGTTACGGCGCCTAAGGCAGCCTTTTAATGTGGTCTCCAGGCAGCCGCTCAGGAACACAAGAAAATGCGATCGCTTATTCAACTCTGCGCCTGGTGTTTGTTGGCATCGATAGCAAGCCAGCCGGTGCTTGCCGACGACCTGCGCAGTAACCGCGGAAACGATCCGTTTTTCCAGATTTCCAAAGCAATTCCTGAGTGCCCGATCCCGCTGGGACCGTTAGAGACGGAGCAGGAATGGGTAGGCGAAGCGCATTACCGGATCGAGCGCGGTAATAGCTGCTGGGTGGAGGGTCAGTGTCGTTTGTCGAATTCGTATCGCTACGATGCCGAGATAGCCGAAGCGGTTCAACGTCGGCTCAGCACGATCAATATCGCCACACACTGGCGCGAACAATCATCGTTATGGCTGGTGCTGCAGCGCAGGTTTATCTACGTGCAAGGCTGTGTATCGCCCGCTTTCGACCGGGAGAAATTCCTCTCCGAGCTGGCGAAAACGGCGGATGTCGACAAGGTTATCGACAACATGACCACCGATCCCAAGACGAAACCTTTACCGTATCCACCCTTGGCACCATAAAGTCGAAGACCAGGAAAGGAGGTGAGATGAAGGTCAAGCGAATAGTCGCCAACATTGGCACGCAGGACGTTACCCAGGCCCGCCGTTTCTATCAGGACGTGCTGGGTCTGGACGTGCTGATGGATCACGGCTGGATTCAGACTTTTGGTTCCGGGACAGTCATGAGCGTCCAGGTCAGCGTGGCCTCGGAAGGCGGATCCGGCACGCCGGTGCCGGACCTGTCGATTGAGGTGGATGACGTGGACGCCGCCTTCGATCGCATGAAAGAAGCGGGTTTCCCCATTGAATACGGACCCATCGATGAACCCTGGGGCGTCCGGCGTTTCTATGTCCGCGATCCGTTCGGCAAGCTCGTCAATGTTCTTGCGCATACCTGAACTGACCACCTTGGCGAGCGACCGCGGCCTTCAACATCGAACCGCAAACCTGGAAACCTAGTACCCCTGCGGCACATTCGACTTGTTCCCTGCCAGCGGTGAGCCATAACCACCACTTTGCGCGTTATTGGGCAAGCCATTGCTCAACTGCGCGCGCGGATCGGTCGGATTCAGGTTCATCTCACCCGCTTGCCGATTGCCGTGCGTCGGATATTCGCTGCCCAGCGGCGCGTTCGGCATCAATCTCGTGCTGTTAGCCGGTGCGTGCAAGTCGTCATTCGGACTCAAACCCATGCTCGTGGTTTGCGCATAGACCGCTTGAGTGGCAAACGATGTAACGAGCACGGCTGCGCAAACCGATAAAACGCGTTTCAACCTAACGATGATGGTCATGACTGAACTCCCTGAGTAAGTGGGTTTTCGTGTCCTTGTCGTCTTGTCGCGTCAATCAGGCACGCGTTTTTATCGTGTCGCTTTCTTAAGCTTAGCCGCGCGTTTGGGCCGGTCATCAATAATTTTTGTCCGGGTTTTGTTCTTCAGTTTTTTCCATTGCTTGCATTCGTCCCTGGTTCGCAAGCAACCCGTGCATAGCCCGGTTTTGCCATCGAATTTGCAGATATTGATGCAGGGCGACTCCACAGCCATTACAAATCCAGTGCGCGTACGCTTTATTTCAACGCCATAAATCTCGCACGATGCATGCCCGTGGGCCTAAAACATAATCTGGATGGGGACAATAGGCGCGCCCCGTGCTGTGCATAAAAGGCAACCGGAGATCCGGCGATACCGGGTGCTAAGATTTGGAACACTTCGCTCGTTGCACTGTGCCCGACATACCGGCTTTTGCTTGACGACCATGCAGAAACCCCTTTTGTTTTCCACGCTAAGCCAGCTTGAATTCGAGCGGGCCGTGCTCGGGCGCGTCGTTGCAGGCATGCCGTTGCGCGAGGTGCTTGAGCATGTGGTGCATCGAGTGGAAAACCGCTCTGAACAGCCGTTGCGCGCCTCCGTGCTGCTCGTTGATGCCACAGGGAAGCGCCTGGTTCACGGCGCCGCGCCGAGTTTGCCCGATGAGTACAACCGTATCGTGGATGGCCTCGAATTCGGGCCGCTGATGGGGTCGTGCGGGGCGGCGGCGTTCCGCGGTGAGCCGGTGATTGTGGAAGATATCCAGACTGATCCGGTCTGGGCAGCGTTTCGCGATATTGCCCGGCAATACGACCTGCGCGCCTGCTGGTCCATGCCCATACACGCGGCCGACGGCCGGCTGCTCGGCACCTTCGCCAACTATTACTCGGTCCCGAAAACGCCATCGCCGGAGGAACTGGACGACATCGCGCAAGTGGCGAGCGTGACAGCGCTCGCCATCGAGCGCCATGCGAGTGACCGGGCATTGCGCGAAAGCGAAGAGCGTCTGCGTATCGCGCAGCAGGCGGGCGGGATCGGCACCTTCGAGATATTTCCGCATGACGGGCGGTTGGCGGTGTCCGAAGAACTGTGCTGGCAATGGGGTTTGACGCCCCGTCATGAATACCGTCTCGACGACCTGCTGGAACTCGTGCATCCCGACGACCGCGAGCGCGTACGCGCCGGCCATCTCGACATGCCTGCCGGTGCGCTCGATTATCTGGAGTACCGGATTCGTCGCCCCGACAACGGCGAGGAGCGCTGGATGGCTCGCCGTGGCGAAGCGATTGAAGACAGTGCGGGCGGTTTGCGTTATCTCGGCGTGACTTACGACATCACCGGGCATAAGCGCTTTGAAGAACGCCTGCGTGTCAGCGAGACGCAATTGCGGCGCCTGAACGATTCGCTGGCTGCCGAAGTCGACGCCCGCACCCGCGAGCGCAACAGCATCTGGCGCAATTCGCGCGACCTGTTCATTGTCGCGAGCAGCGCGGGCGTGCTGCGCGCAGTCAATCCAGCCTGGACCGATATTCTCGGCTTCCGCGAGGACGAGCTGATCGGCAAGTCGTTCGCGGAAATCGTTCATCCCGACGACGTGGAGGCCACCGAAGCCGCGCTGCTTTCGGCGGCCCGGTCGGGGCTGGTGCGGTTTGAGAATCGCAACCGTCACAAGGACGGCTCGTATCGATGGGTCTCGTGGGTCGCCGCGCCCGAAGGCGACGCGCTTTACGGCAACGGCCGCGACGTCACCAGCGAAAAGGAGACTCAGCGAGCGCTTCAGCAAACCGAGGAAGCGCTGCGCCAGGCGCAGAAAATGGAGGCGCTCGGGCAACTGACGGGCGGGATTGCGCACGATTTCAACAATCTCCTGCAAGGCATCACGGGGCCGCTCGAACTGATCCGCCGATACACCCAGCTCGGCCGGACAAACGACATCGACCGGTTCATTTCAATGGCGACCGGTGCGGCAAACCGGGCGGCATCGCTCACGCACCGGCTGCTGGCGTTTTCGCGGCGTCAGCCGCTCGACCCGAAGCCGGTGAACGCGGACGAACTGCTGCATTCCATCGACGATCTGCTCAAGCGCACGATGGGCGAAGCGATCGATACGCGCGTGGTGCCGAACCCGCACCTCTGGCTCACGCGCTGCGACGTGAACCAGCTTGAAAATGCGCTGCTGAATTTCGCGATCAACGCGCGCGATGCCATGCCGGAAGGCGGCCGCCTGACGCTTGAAACCGGTAACGCGGAACTCGGCCACGACTTCGCCGCGCGCCATCCGGATGTAGCCCCGGGGTCCTACGTGGTGGTATCGGTGTCGGATACGGGCGCGGGCATGCCGGCCGACGTCAAGGCGCGCGCCTTCGACCCGTTCTACACGACCAAACCGCTGGGCCAGGGCACGGGGTTGGGTTTATCGATGGCTTACGGTTTTGCGAAGCAGTCGGGTGGGATTGCGACAATCGACAGCGCGCCCGACGCCGGCACCACGATCCGGCTGTATCTGCCGCGTTTTTCGGGCGATCCGGGTACGCAGGAAATTGCCGGCGAACTCAACGAGGCGCATCGTGCGGCCGGGCGGCACGCGATCCTGGTGGTGGAAGACGACGAGTCTGTGCGTGAGCTCGTGTGCGAGATCCTGCGCGATCTGGATTACCAGGTGCTCGAAGCGTTCGATGGTCCGTCCGGATTGACCATCCTCAATTCGCCTGCGCGTATCGACTTGCTGGTGACCGACGTCGGGCTTCCCGGGCTGAACGGCCGGCAACTGGCGGACGCCGCGCGGGCGACGCGGCCCAGGCTGAGAGTGCTTTTCATGACGGGTTACGCTGAAGCGGCGACCCGCACGGATGGTTTCCTCGATACCGGCATGGAAATGATTACCAAGCCGTTCACGCTCGAATCCATGGCGAGCCGGATTCGCAGGATGGTCACGCTGGGCTTGACGGACGACTAACCCGGACGACTAGCCGTTACAGGGCGGCCCGTGCTCCTGTAAAGGCTCACCTTTTTTGTTCCCGCAAAGGCTCACCTTTCGGCGCAAATGGCATGTCCCTTGCTCAGACATGTCGATGTTCCTTCGATACCCGAGCAGCCGGACACCGGCTCATAGCACTCCAGACACGGAAAACGCGCGCCCGCACCGCGATCCTGCCCGGACCAGCGAGTGCGTTGCTGCCTTTGATCCGCACTGACCTTAACGTCCTGTATGTCCTTACCCCGTCACTAACGAGAACGATGTCATGAATCCAGATCCCGTGCCCCGTCGGCCGTCAACCACGGTCTTGCCGCCCGAAGGACCGGGTTTGCGGGCGCTGACATCGTTAATTACCGGTGTGGTCGTGATTTGCGTGTTGTATTTCGGCCGCGCGGTGCTGATTCCGATCATCCTCGCCGTTTTGTTGAGCTTTCTGGTCGCGCCGTTTGTCGACTTGTTGCGGCGGCTGAAGTTCGGACAGGTGCCGTCGGTAATCGTGGCGGTGCTGGTGGCGTTGTCGGTGCTGACCGCTGTGGGCGCGCTGATCGGCGCCCAGGTGGCGCAACTGGCCGGCGACCTGCCGCAGTATCAGGTCGCGGTGGAGCGCAAGATCGACGCCGTGCAGCAGAGGACCATCGGCCGGGCCGATGCATTTCTGGGGAAAGCGGCGACGGCGCTCAAGCGTCTTTCGCCGAATCGCCAGGACGAGATTCGCAAGAACGAAGAGAATCCCGCGGCCTCGCCTATCGATTCCCCGATGCCGGTCGAAGTGCACGAACCGTCGCCATCGCCCGTGGAGCTGGCGCAGCGATTTTTATCGCCGGTGATCAGTCCGCTGGAAACCACCGGCATCGTGCTGGTGGTCGCCATCTTCATCTTGTTGCAGCGAGAAGACCTGCGCGACCGGCTGATCCGGCTGTTCGGTTCGCGCGACCTGCACCGCGCGACCACCGCCATGGACGAAGCCGCCCGCCGGCTGTCGCGCTATTTCCTCGCGCAGCTCGGCATCAACATGGGCGTGGGCATTGTCATCTCGGTCGGGCTGGCGATCATCGGCGTCCCCGGTGCGTTGCTGTTCGGCGTGCTCACCGGCTTGCTGCGTTTCGTGCCGTACGTGGGTACCTGGATCGCGGCGTTGCTGGCCGTGGTGTTCGCGGCGGCCGTCGGACCCGGCTGGTCGATGATGATCTGGACCATCGTCCTGTTCGGCGTGACCGACGTGGTCGCGGGGCAGGTGGTCGAGCCGCTGCTGTATGGACATAGCACGGGACTTTCGCCGTTCGCGGTGATCGTTGCGGCGATTTTCTGGAGCTGGATCTGGGGACCGATCGGGCTGGTTTTATCGACGCCGCTGACCTTGTGCCTGGTGATTCTGGGGCGGCACGTGGACCGGCTGGAATTCCTCGATGTGCTGTTCGGCGACCGTCCGGCGCTGACGCCGGCGGAGAATTTCTATCAGCGGCTGCTCGCCAACGATCCCGATGAAGCGCTCGTGCAAGCCGAGTCGCTGCTGAAGGAGCGTTCGCTCAGCGCGTATTACGACGAAGTCGCGCTGGAGGGCTTGCGAATCGCGCACAACGACGTGTTGCGCGGAGTCGTGACCGCGGACCAGTTGCGGCGCATCAACGAATCGGCGATGGACATTGTCGAAGGGCTCGAGGAGGTGGAGGACGTGGTGATGGCGGTCAGGCAGGAGCAGGACCCGCCGGCCAGTCTGGAGATGTCCGATAACGAAGCCGGCATCCTGCACGAAGCACCGCCGTCTCACTTCGATGCCGCCCGCGAAGGCCATACGGCGTCCGTGCTGTGCATTGCCGGGCGCGGCGTGCTTGACGATCTGGCGGCGACTATCGCGGTGCAACTGTTCCGCAAGCATGGCCTGGGCGCGGATCTGGCGCCCTACGAGCGGTTTTCGCGCACGCGATTCGACGAGGTCGACTTGACGGGCGTATCGCTGATCTGCGTGATTTCGTTCGACGCCGCCGAATCGCCGCCGTATTTGCGCAATTTGCTGCGGCGTCTGCATCAGCGGGCGGCTGCAGCGGATCTGATCGTGGGATTGGTCCTGCCTGAGAGCGCGCTGGAAGGCGAGGCGGTGATTCGCAAGACCTCGGCGGCTACGTCGTTCAAGGAGTTGGTCGAGGCATGTGTGGCCGCGGCACGGCAGCAGTCCACCGACGGCGTTTCGTGGGAGGGCCTGAATCCGCCGGACGCGGTTGTGTCGGGAGAGGTCGAGAGCGCCAAGGGGAAGGCACCCATCGTTCCGGTATTGCGGGGGGCTTGAGAGTTTCGCTCGCGCCGTGGGTGGCGGCTGCCGGCCCGTCATCCCGCGCGCGAACGAATCAAACCCTTTTAGCGGTTTCCATCGAACAGGTCGTTCAACATCGTGTCGAACGCGGCTTGCGCTTCCTCCAACTCCTGGAGCGCGGCATCGAAGGTCTGCAATGCCATCTGCGACGGCCGGCCATCACCTCCCGGCGGAAAGTGCCCCTGCAACGCCGTGAACGCGGTCTGCACCTGCCGCGTGGCATTGACGATGCGCTCCATCGCCCGCGCTTCTTCTGTTCGATTGTGTTCGGCCGTCATCAGAGTCTCCGTTCTACGAACCCCGATAGTACCAACGGTTGCCACGGCAGGCACGCGCTCCGCTCATCGCATGCTTCACTGCGACGTCCACCCGCCATCAATCTGCAGCGCCGCGCCGCGCATTTCATCGGCGCCTTCCGAGCACAGGAACACGGCCAGCTTGCCGATCTGCTCCGGCGTAACAAACTGTTCCGACGGCTGTTTCTCTCCCAGCAACTTCGAGCGCGCAGCGTCCGGCGAAATGTTGTCGCGCGTCGCGATATCGTCGATCTGCTTTTGCACCAGCGGCGTCAGCACGAATCCCGGGCAGATCGCATTCACCGTCACGCCCGTGCGCGCGTTTTCGAGCGCAGCCACTTTCGTCAGGCCGACAATGCCGTGCTTGGCCGCCACGTAAGCCGATTTCCCCACCGATCCCACCAGTCCATGTGCCGACGCAATGTTGATGACGCGGCCCCAGCCGTTGTCGCGCATCCGGGGCAGCGCCACGCGCATGGTATGAAATGCCGAGCTCAGGTTGATCGCGATAATCGCGTCCCACTTGTCGACGGGGAAGGTATCGATAGTCGCCACGTGCTGGATGCCCGCGTTGTTCACGAGCACATCAACGGCGCCGAATTGCTCGATGGCGAAGGCGATCATTGCTTCGATCTCAGCGGACTTCGACATGTCCGCGCCGTGATGCACGGCCTTCACGCCGTGCTGTTCAATTTGCGCGATGGCGCTTTGAATGACGGAGGCGTCACCGAAGCCGTTCAACACGAGATTCGCACCGGCAAGCGCCAGCGCGTTAGCGATTCCAAGGCCGATGCCGCTCGTCGATCCGGTGACGAGCGCGGTTTTGCCGGCGAGCGGTGCTGCTGCGGATGAGGTCATGTGGGAAGTCCTGTGAGGGAGGAACGGGGAGGCAAAGCGGCTGCCGCAAAGTTTGCCAGATGCGGGTAAGGGACGTTGGTTTGCATCGACGGCTTTCGACGTGCGCCGCCGATGCAAATACCAAAAGCCTTAAACCAGTCCAGTCGTGTAATACACCGCGATCACGAAAAACACGGCCAGCGTCTTGATGATCGTCACAGCGAAAATGTCGCGATACGACTCGCGGTGCGTCAGTCCGGTCACGGCCAGCAGCGTGATCACCGCGCCGTTATGCGGCAGCGTGTCCATGCCGCCGCTTGCCATTGCTACCACGCGATGCAGCACGTCCAGCGGGATATGCGCCGCTTCCGCGCCTTTGATGAACGTATCGGACATGGCCGCCAGCGCGATGCTCATGCCACCCGACGCCGAACCCGTGATGCCTGCCAGCGAACTCACCGAGACAGCCGCGTTCACGAGCGGATTCGGGATGCTCTTGAGCGCATCGCTGACCACGATAAACCCCGGCAACGCCGCGATCACGCCGCCGAAGCCATACTCGGACGCGGTGTTCATCGCGGCGAGCAACGCACCGCCAACCGCCGCTTTCGTTCCTACCGCAAAGCGTTCGCGCACGCGACCGAAAGCGGTCAGCACAACCAGCAAAATGCCCAGCAGCAACGCGCCTTCCACGGCCCAGATCGCGACGACCGATTTGATCGGCGTGACGACGGGTGCATGAACACCCGGCAGCACGTCGGCAGCGACGGAATAACTCGCGCCGTACCAGACCGGGATCAGCTTGGTCAGCACGAAGTTCGCGACGCCCACCAGCACCAGCGGCGCAACGGCAAGCAGCGGATTCGGCAAGTGCGCGCTTTCCACGCGCTCAGGCTCGTTCACGAGCGACGTGCCGTAGCCTTCGCCCGTTGCCATGACTGAACGGCGGCGCCATTCCAGGAACGTCAGCCCGACCACGACGATAAACAGCGAGCCAATGGTGCCGAGCCACGGCGCGGCCCAACCGGTGGTCTTGAAGAAGGTCGTGGGAATGATGTTCTGGATCTGCGGCGTGCCCGGCAGCGAATCCATGGTGAACGAGAACGCACCGAGCGCGATGGCGCCGGGCATCAGCCGCTTCGGGATATTGCTCTGCCGGTACATTTCGGCCGCGAACGGATAGACCGCGAACACGACCACGAACAGCGACACGCCGCCATAGGTGAGCAACGCGCACACCGCGACAATCACCGCATTGACGCGCGTCTTGCCGATGTATCGAATAGCGGCGGCCACGATCGATTCGGAGAATCCCGACAACTCGACCACTTTGCCGAACACGGCGCCGAGCAGGAACACGGGGAAATACAGCTTCACGAAGCCGACCATCTTTTCCATGAAGATGCCGGAGAACACCGGCGCGACGGCGGCGGGTTCGGTCAGAAGGACTGCTGCGAGCGCGGCAAGGGGCGCCACCAGGATCACGCTGTATCCGCGATACGCGGCCAGCATGAGAAACGCCAGGGCCGCGAGGACGATGATGAACGACATTAAGTCTCCGTTAGTTGTTGTGGTGTTGTAAATCAGGTGCGCCCTCTATGCAGCATTCATGCCAAGGACCCGGAAGCGTTACCCAGCAAGGGAATACGGGTCCAATGCGCTCCATGCGTCTTGAATAATGTCTACCTATCGAGACAAAATCGGGACAACGCCCTGACGCAAAATTCGCCCGAACGGCCGGTCACATAATGTTTGACAGCCATCTTGCCGGATTTCCACATTTCGAGATATCCTGTCTCCATATCGAGAAAACCCCGCGAGACACTGGATGCACAACGACTGGACGCATGTCCCCGTCGATTACAGCGACGTTTTGCGTCGCGCGATGGATTCGCTTTTCAAGACCTTCGAGAATTTCAGCGAAGGCACGTTTATCGTCGATAAAGAATCGCGGGTTGTCTGGATCAACAAACGCTACGCGGCGCGCTTCGGGTTTTCGGACCCGCAAGAGGCGATCGGCCGCGATTGCGAAGCGGTGATTCCGAACAGCCTGATGCGCGAAGTCGTGACAACAGGCAAGCCGATCCTGCTCGATCTGTTGGAAACGGATCGCGAGCCGCTGGTTGTCACGCGCCTGCCGCTGAAGGACGATTTCGGCCAGACGGTCGGTGCAATTGGTTTTGCGCTCTTCGACGAAATGAAGGCGCTCACGCCGCTCTTTTCGCATTACTCGCGCGTGCAGCAGGAACTGATCGCGACACGGCAATCGCTCGCGCAGGCGCGGCGCGCCAAATACACATTCGCGAGTTTCGTGGGGACGAGCGCCGCGAGCCTCGATGTCAAGCGCCAGGCGCGACGCGCGGCGCAAGTCGATTCGCCCGTGCTGCTGTCCGGCGAAACGGGCACGGGCAAGGAATTGCTGGCGCATGCGATTCACGGCGCATCCACGCGCGCGGCGCGGCCGCTCGTGACCGTGAACGTCGCGGCGATTCCGGACACCTTGCTGGAAGTGGAGTTTTTCGGCGCGGCGGCGGGCGCGTACACGGGCGCGGATCGCAAAGGCCGTGTGGGCAAGTTCGAACTGGCCGATGGCGGCACGCTCTTCCTCGATGAAATCGGCGACATGCCGCTCGTGCTGCAGGGCAAGTTGCTGCGCGTGTTGCAAGAGAAGGAGTTCGAACCGCTGGGATCGAACCGGATCGTGCGCACGGATGTCCGGATCATTGCGGCGACGTCGGCGGATTTGCCGGCGCTGGTCGCCAGCGGCCGGTTTCGCGCGGACTTGTTTTACCGGCTGAACGTGCTGTCCATTCACGCGCCGCCGTTGCGCGAGCGGGCGGGAGATATCGAGGCGCTGGTGTACGCCATGCTCGAAGAGCTTTCCGCCGATGCCCGCCCGCGTCACGCCGGCCAGTTCGTGCTCCACGACGACGCACTGCGCGTGCTCGCCGCGTATTCGTGGCCCGGCAACGTGCGCGAGTTGCGCAACGTACTGGAGCGCGCGGTGATGTTGTCGGATAGTGAACATATCGATGCCCGCGCGCTCGGCGCCTTCATGGGTACAGAGGCGTCGCCGGAATCCGCAGGCATGCCCGAAGAAGCCGATATGACGTCCTACGCCGAAGCCATGACGGGCTTCGAAAAGCGTTTCCTCGCGGAAGCCCTGCGTGCAAGCGGCGGCCGCGTGGCCGAGGCGGCGCAGCGGATTGGCATTGGCCGGGCGACGATGTACAAGAAGATCGTTGCACTAAGCATAGACGTTTGAACCACGAGCAAAAAACATGAGCAAAGACACGAACAAGATGGTGTTATCCCGCGAGCACGAGGCGCTGGCCATCGACCAGTTGCAGCGGCTGGCGCAAGAACGCTTCGACGCGCGGTTGGGTCAGTTCGAGGCGAAGGAATGGCTTGATGAGTTATCGAAGATCATTGGCGCGCATTTCTACAACCAGGCACTCGCCGATGTAAAGGCGAAGATCGATGCCCGCGTCGAGATGATCGACAGCGACATCTGGGGGCTTCAGAAGTAGCGCGAACGTATCCGGAAAGATGCCCGGAGAGCGCAGGATCCGCGCTCCAGGGAGGCAAGCAGAAAGCTCCGCGTGGCATACTCGCGGAATCAATAAAAACAGCGTTAAAAGGGGTTCCGGATGAAGATTTCCAGCGTACGAGCATCGCGTTTTCTGGCGCTGTTGCCGCTTGCGGCTGCGGTGTCGGTGTTGTCTGCGTGCAGCAGCGCGCCGCCGCTTTTTTCATCCGATGGCCGCCCGACCAGCATGATCCAGTGCCCGACTAACGGCGGCTGGAGTAATTGCCAGGAAAATGCCCGTGCGTTGTGCGCAGGCAGTTACGACGTCCTCGATCAAAGCAGCGACAACGGCCAGAACAGCCTGTTGATCGCGTGCAGGGCGAAATAAGGCCCGCCCTTGTTTCATCCAGGCCAAGGCTCTAGTTCCGCGCCGGGTGCGCGGGCAGATTGAGCAGCAGGCGAATCAGATCGACCTGACGATTGGTCGCCGTCTTCTGATAGATCGCCTGCAATTGCTTGCGCACGGTGTCGTGCTGCACGCCGATTTTCCCGGCTATCTCCTTGGGCGTGCGCCCTTCCGCGATATGACAGGCCACGCGGCACTCCGCCGGCGTCAGGTCGAACGCGCTCGCGAGCAGATCGGGATCGACAATAGGCGGTGAATCCGGGTGATAGAACGTGATCAGCGCGGCATGCCCGCGGCTCATTGCGACCGGGTGATAAAACACGTATAGCGCGTCTTGACCCGCAGGCTCCCCGTGGGGTTCTTCCGTCAGCCGACGCATTCGATACACCGGCGCCATGTCTGCCGCCGCGCCGCATTCATCCAGAATCCGCCGTTGCGCCGCGCCTTGCAATTCAAGCAATCCGTCGACAACCTGAATCAACCGGGTCCGTCCCAGCATCTGGGTGGCTGCGTCGTTAAAGCGGAGCACCTTCCCGTTCAGTGCGACGAGCATGGCCGGTTGGCGCCATTCATCGAGAAAGGGAACACGGGCGAAAAGCTCGGGCGTCGCGAAATAATGTGCGTCCTGAAGTTGTGCAGCGCGCGAAAGATGCGGCATCAGGCGATCGAGCCAGCGTGGCTCCGACTGAGTGAGCGCCTCCCCCTCCGATACAAACTCGCAGACCAGCGTGATCAGCAATTCGCTGGTATCGAGAATATGCCGGTTTGAAATATGTCCCGACGCGCTTATGTTCGCGGAATCAGCACGCTTCTGATCCGATCTGAAGCGCGCAAACGATTCAATTGAATTCTTCGCCACTTCCGCCGGCCGATATCCGGAGGTGTTGTAATAATCCGTATTCTCCGGATATCCCACATTTTCGGAATGCAAATTAGCAGGTTGCTTATTGCTGACGGTTATCCAGACTGCGCGGGCGCCAATCAAGCCGGCAATCGCAGTACATACAGCGTGCCACGCGCGAGGACGCGCAAGCGTTTCGTATATAGCATTGACAGCCTGATCGTATTGGTCGCTTTCAAAAAGCATCCATTTCCTCCTGTCATGCGGATAATTTGCCGATCCGAAACGCCGGCTTATTGCATTTTTACTGTTCCGCATTTGCGGAATATACAGCACCCCGCATGTTTCGATACTCTGCAGGAAGTCCTTCCTGGGCCTGTGCTGCCTCCTTCCGGCGGCCCGGGCCGCGCATTGTTCGAACTCATGGCATCCAGTTTATGACACCGGAAACGGTTATCTGTTCCGTATGTCACTTAGAATTCGTTTCATAAAAAGTAAAAATAACATCTACCTTGGAGTAGTGAATGAATCACCGGCAAATAGAAACGGATATTCTCCATCTGGAGCAGGTAATCGGAAGAATTTCCGCTGATGACCGCATCCCATTGTCTTACTGGCGTAACCGGGTTGATTTGGTCGCATCCTCTGCGCTTGTGCCCGCTCAGCAATCCCGCATGCAGCGAGTCAACGACCGGCTCGAACAGCTCGAGGCCAGTATCGGATTGAACTGCTCGCTGGTTTAAAGCGGGTGTAAGATTTCGATGGTCTGATTTTTCCCGTTTTGTGTCATGGAGTTACAACCCGAGGTAACTCTTCCCCTGGAGTCCCATTTCAGGCGTGCTTAAATGATGTGCTGAGAAATGCGTACCAAGAGGGATATTGAATGTCAGACGCGGGATTCAGCACCACGCGCCTTCAGCGCACTCGTACCGCGATGCAGCAGTTCGTCGAGACCGGTGACGTTGCCGGCTGTGTCACCCTGGTCTGGCGGCATGGCGAAATAGCCCGGGTCGACACGCTGGGCCACAGCGACAGCGACACCCTCACGCCCATGACACGCGACACGCTGTTTCGTATTGCTTCCATGACGAAACCCGTGACAAGCGTCGCTGCCTTGATGCTGGTGGAGGAAGGCCGCATCGCGCTCGATGACCCGGTGTCACGCTGGTTGCCCGAACTGGCCAATCTCAAGGTGCTCACCGACCCCTCCGCGCCGCTCGACCGTACAGAACCCGCCCGTGTACCCATCACGTTGCTGGATCTGCTCACGCACCGCGCCGGGTTCGCCTATCACTTCACCGCGTTCGGCGCGTTAGCCGGCGCTTACGGCAATATCTTCAACGACGTCGATGCATCGGTTGATCCTGGCGCATGGCTGAACCGCGTGGCCGAGCTGCCCCTGATGTTCCAACCCGGCACGCGCTGGCACTACGGCATTTCCACCGATGTCCTCGGCGCGCTGATTCAGCGCATTAGCGGGTTGTCGCTTGAAGCGTTCTTCCGTACGCGCATCTTCGAGCCGCTGGCAATGGCGGACACGGGCTTCGTGGTGCCGCCCGAAAAACTCGCGCGCTTGTCGGTGGCCTATGCCGTTGATCCCGCTACGCGACAACGCGTGGTGGAAGATCATCCGGCATCGAGCCGCTTTGCCAAACCCGGGCGTTTTCAAAACGGCGGCGGCGGTCTTGTTTCCACTGCCGACGACTATCTGCGTTTCGCGCGCCTGCTGCTCGGCCGCGGCCGTCTGCAAGGCGATGCCGATGAACGCGCGCGCGGTCCGCGCCTGCTGTCGCATCGGTCGGTCGACCTCATGCGCACGAATTTTCTGTCGCGTGATCAGCGCCGTATTCCGGCGTTCGGCCAGATCGCGTGGGCGGGCCAAGGGTTTGGATTGGGCCTGGCTATCGTGGACGATCCTGCGCAACAACGCACACTCGGTTATCGTTCCGTGGGTTCGTTCGGCTGGCCCGGCGCGTTCGGCACAAGCTGGTTCGCCGATCCGGTGGAAAACATGATCGGCATCATGCTGATCCAGCGACGCAGCCTGGAACCCTTTCCGATGGCAGCCGTGTTCGAGCGCCATCTGTATGACGCCATCGACGACTAAGCGGTGACGAGTAAGAACCGATGACTGGCGTTATCACGCCATCTCCAATTCGGGCACATGCCGAACCCAGAGAGCAGCTTATGGCCACCTACAAGCAACTGACCGCCCAACTCGAAAAACTGCATAAGGAAGTTGCGATTGCGCAGCAGAAGGAAATCGCGGTTGTGATCGAGGATATCAAGCGCAAGATCGTTGACTACGATCTGACCGCCGAAGAGCTGGGCTTTTCCGCGAGGCGCGGCAAGCCGGCCAGAAAGGCGCCGCTGCCGCCGAAGTATCGCAATCCGAAGACCGGCGAGACATGGAGTGGGCGCGGGCGCCCACCCGCATGGCTGGCAGGGCGCAACAAGGAACGCTTCCTGATTGATGCTTGAACACCTCCCGCGTGAGCTTCGAAAAAGTTCACGCGTGATGGGTTCAATGCGGGGTTCAATGCAGCGTCTCCCGCAACAAGGTCACGTCGTAGCCGAGCGCGCGTGCGCGATTGACCAATGCCGTGCGTTGCTCAGCCGATGGCTTCGCTTCACGCGTCAGGATCCACAGGTACTTGCCGCTCGGTTCGCCGACGATGGACCATGTGTAGTCATCGGCGTGATCGAGCACCCAGTAGTCGCCCACGTAGAACGGTCCGAAGAACGACACTTTGAGCTTCGCGTTGTTCGTTTCCGGCACGATCTTCGCCTTCCCTTCGGACGACCTGAATGCTCCATTCACTCCGCCGTCCCGACATGAATTGATGATGGAAACCAGCCCGTCATCGCGTTTTGCATAGTTCGCCGTGACCGCTTCGCAGCCGCGTTCGAAGCGGTTCTCATAGCGTGCAAATTCGTACCATTGGCCCAGGTAACGATCGAGGTCGACCGGCTTCGCAGGCTCGGGCACCTGCGCGTTGCCGCTCTTTTTGCCGCCAGCCTTGGTGCTTGCGGCCAGCAGTCCCAGTCCGCCGATCACCAGCAAAGCCGTTGCGCCGATGGTGACGGATCGTTTGAATTTCATGATGGTCCTCGTTGTGTTGAAGCGGCATTTAAGCGGTAAGCGTCGCTGTATGAGCAAGCTTCGTTCCGTTGCTTTGGGTCCCGCATAGCCTCACCTATAGCGTGATGAAGTCATCGGAAAGCATTGGCAGCAAGCACTTAAAGCTCACCTTCACCTGTATCAACTGTTTTAACAACAGGCCGCAACTCATTGATAGAGAACACTTTAATGTGGCGCATGCAGCATGCTGCAAGACTCGCTCGAAGCACTTCATGTGCTTTCTCAACATCGAAGGATCACCCTCCCGTATAACCTCACCTATCGCGTCACTCGCTTCACGCTCGGGCAAGCGGAGTGTCGAGTCCATGTCACGCATCACCCATACGAAACGCAATGAAGATCTCCAGCCGACATAGAAGCGAAGCCGTGAAAGCCTTATAGATAAAGGATCACAGCGGTATACCTCAAGCACTTGCTGAGGCATGGTTAGCTCTTCGATCTAGTTAGCGATACTTGAAAAAAGCCTTAAGCGTGAGTTTTTGCCGGGTCATGCAACTCACCTCGCGCGGCTCCCGAAATCGCTCACCTTTATAAAGTCCGCTCTGCGGCAAGCGGATTCAGCCGCTATGCTCTTGGCCTCGTTCACTTGGCTCCGTTGCTCATGTCGTCGCTGGTCTCATCGCTTTTCACCCCGCTTCTGAGAATCATTCTTCCTGTGTTCGCGTTGATCTTCGCGGGCTACGCGTGTCGCAAGACTAATCGGCTAGGGCCGAATGCGTCGTCGGAACTGAATCGATTCGTGGTCTATCTGGCATTGCCCGCGCTGCTCTTCGACATCATGGCGACCACGCCGTGGCATGCGCTCGATCAGCCTGCGTTCATAGCAGTGTTTGGTCTGGGTGCGGGCGGGATATTCCTGCTGACGGTGCTGGTTCGATTAAAGCAATCACGTCATCTCGCCGATGCCAGCCTCGACGGTCTCAACGCCGCGTATCCGAATGCGGGTTTCATCGGCTTGCCGTTATGCGCGCTTGCCTTCGGTCACGCGAGCCTTGCGCCCGCGGTGATTGCCACGATCATGACGGTGTGCGTGCTGTTCGCCGTGGCTATTGTGCTGATCGAACTGGGGCTGCAGACGGAGAAGAAGTTTGTCGCCACGCTTGGCAAGGTGGTCAGGTCGCTGGTCACCAATCCGTTGTTGTTCGCGCCGTTCGCGGGGTGGCTATGCAGTGGAGCGGGACTCACTATCTCGGGTGGTGCGGACACGTTTCTCAAGTTGCTGGGCGCAGCGGCAAGTCCGTGCGCACTCGTTGCGCTCGGGCTGTTCCTCGGCGAGAAGTCAGAAGGCGGCGCGGCGAAAACCACCACGATGCTGGTCTTGGCCAAGCTCACTGCACAACCGCTGCTGACGGGGTGGCTGGCGTTTCATGTGTTCGCGTTGCCGGTGTTGTGGGCGAAGACCGCCGTCATACTCAGCGCGTTACCCACGGGGACGGGGCCGTTCATGCTGGCGGAGTTTTATCGGCGGGAAGCGGCAGTGACGTCCAGCGCCATTCTGTTTTCCACGGTCATCTCGCTCGTCACGGTCACGGTGTGCCTTGCCGTGTTGACCTGATCGCGGACATCGCAAGACCCGGTTATGGTGAAACCGGAAGCGGATGATTCATCTGTTTCCCGACCACGCGACCACGCATGGGTTCGTGTTCGGCGTTTCAACATTCAAATGGCAAGGCATCGATCTGAGTCATGCATCTCGCAGCGCGATTGCAAGCGCCCGGTCGCGCTAACTGTCGTTGGGGCACCCATCGGCGGAAAGTAGCTATTCGCGCCGTTTTCGACCAGTCTGAAGAGCCGATCCCAAATGCTGTCCGGGTCGTGGGAATGCGGAGGGGACTCCAATTTACCGTTCTCCGGTCCGTCCGTTACGTTCAATATAAGGAACATAATGGCTCATTACGATGTTTTTGTTCTGAATATTGAACATTAATCAACACTGCGATAATGTTTCATATAGAATACGTTAAGACGGAAATGTCCGTTAATGTAAGGTATATTGAACATGAATCTTGCTGAATTGGGCGAAGCCTTCAAGCGGGCCAGAATCGAGGCGAATCTGACTCAGGAGGAGGTCGCGCGGCGAAGCGGCGTTCAGCGTGCACGCATCAGCCTTTTTGAAACGGGCGCGTTGGCCGAGCTGGGGGCCGTCAAGATGATGAGCCTGTTCAACGCAGTGGGACTTGAGACGTTCGTGCGGCCGGCTGGCCATCGGCGGACGCTTGATGACGTACTGAGCGAGCCGGATGAAGATCGTGCTCCCATCTCACGGAAGCGGGTACGGCTGGGCGCGAGCCAGCAGCTCATGAAAACCGGTACCGGAAAGGCTTCCCAATGAGCGGACCGGTCCTTGACGTTTACGTTGATTCGAAGCTCGTTGGTACGCTGACGGAAGAAGCCGGCAGCGGTGTGTTCACTTACCTGCCTGACGTTCCGGCTGAGCGCCTCGTTTCGCTGCTGATGCCGGTTCGCGCCGAATCCTATGTCTGGAAAAAGGGACTACATCCGTTTTTCCAGATGAACCTCCCCGAGGGCTACAAGAAAGATCGCATCCGCGAAACACTGGGTCCCCATGCGGATGTGACTGATATGGGTCTGCTTGCCCTGACGGGAGCGAACAGTATTGGGCGTGTTCAGGTCGTGCCGCGCGGCACCTCGCCTGAAGTGGCTGGTGGTCACGCGAAAATCTCGGATCTGCTCGCGTCCGCTGACTCGCGCGAGAACCTCCTGCATCTTTTGGACGAGGGGGTTACAGAGGGCATTTCGGGTGTCATGCCGAAGGCGCTGGCCAGACCCGAGGACAAGGCAACCGTCTGGACGGAGGAATTCATCCTGAAGACGGGCTTCGACGATATTCCGTGGCTATCCGTCAACGAATACCTTTGCCTCGAGGTCGCGCGCCAAGCCGGACTGGAGGTTCCAGAAACGAGGCTCTCGGATGACGGTCAGGTTCTCGCTATCCGCCGATTCGACCGCACGAAAGACGGGAAGTGGCTGGCTGTCGAAGACTACTGCGCGTTGAAGGGGCTGGATCCTATAGAGAAGTATCGCAAGGGAAGCCTTGAAGACCTGGCTAAATTGACACAGGAGTTCAGCCGCGGTGACAACGTCAAGGAAAGCGCCCGCAAGCTCTTTACGCTGCACCTCGTGAACATTGCGCTGAGAAATGCGGACGCACACCTGAAGAATTTCGCCGTGACGTATACCAGCGCAGAGGATGTCCACCTGGCCCCCGTCTATGACATCGTCACGGTTACGGTCTATCCGCGTTACAGGACGAACCTTCCAGCGCTGCCTCTGTACGGCAAGCGCGTATGGGCGTCCGGCAAAGCGCTTGCACGTTACGGCGGCGCGTGGCTAGGCCTGACTACCGCCGACATGACGGATAGGGTGGAGCACGTCACTGCGGCAGTCCAGGGCGTCGTGCCTCTTGTACGAGAGTGTGTCGATCGTTTTCCAGGATTTCAGGAAGTGGCCAAACGAATGCTCGATGCCTGGGGGCAAGGTCTTGAAGACATCCGGCCCGATGCCAAACCCGGCAAGAGCCTCCCTGCGCCCCTGCGTGAGCAGGCTGGACTCTCAGACTCAAATGGGCTGGAACGCAAGGAAACCAATCCATATGCGAACCCAGACGGGGCCTTCTCGCACAAGGCACGTTAGACGCCCAAGCGGTTGCGGCCCCTGGGTGGAACCGCCCACAATCTGAGCGACTTTCCGACACATAACGCAGCATCAGCAATCGAATCCGCCGCGTTGCTGAGTCTTCTCCTTGCCAACTCGCCGGTTGCGCTTATTGCGCGCTCACGCGCATCCCGTTCGCTTGCGTCACGGTCGTGTCCGCACCCGATGTGACGCGTTCGAACCGCGCGGCTTGATAGGGCAATAACTGGGGATAACTTTCCGTGTGGATCGCGTCGAGCTCACCGCTCTGTTGCGCGGCGATCAGTTCGGCCCTCACCTCGGCCCGCGTTCTCGGCGCGTAGGCGTTTTGCTGCGCGGTGTCGATGGATTGAGCAAAGACGGGTGCCGACGAGACCATTACGGCGATAAACAAACTTCCGATAAGCGCGCGTTTCATGACGAATCCTTGACTGTTTGGAGACGGCGCGTTTCACGCCATCGATGTGAAGCAGTCTATTCAAATCACTATCGATGACCAATGTCGATTGAGAAAACATATTGTTGTTCATCGCGCATGAATGTGAAGTTCTATGTCGGCGCGCGCAGATGACCGCTCGTTCATCCCGGCCGCAGCACTTCAATCATTGCGTTCTCCTGCAAGGTGTTCTTCGGTCGTTACTTTTGACCACCGCTGGCAATAACAGCGTTCCTGCCGGCTTTCGCCACGCTCCTAGCCTTATTCCGCCAACGATCTGGCGGTTTAGTGCGAATTATTAAACATCTGCAAAGTTGTCCACAGATTCTGTGGACAACTTTGTGGAAATCATCTCGAAAATGGCTTGAAACGGGCCTGTCGCCCGGTATCGATCGAAATGCCCAGCTCGAAGCAGAACGCGACAGGAAACGTGTACCGCCAGATGTCGGCCCGGGCGTCAATCCAACCCATTTCGGATAGCCTTGGCCCCGGTCGAACGCCTATGATGGATCGGCGGGTACGCGTCACATTCGTGGATGCAATTCATCCCTCCGCTTCATTCAGTCACCGGGACAAGCCATGACCTACAAGATTGCGGTTGTTGTTGGCAGCATTCGCCGAGAGTCATTTAACAAGCAGCTCGCGCACGCGGTAACGTCGCTTGCGCCCGCGGATTTTTCGTTCGAGTTCCTGGACATCGCGAGCTTGCCGCTCTATAGCCAGGACTACGACAGCGATTTCCCCGAAGTCGCGCGAACCTTTAAGGAAAAGATACTGGCGGCGAATGGCTTGCTGTTCGTGACGCCGGAATACAACCGTTCGATTCCCGGCGTGCTGAAGAATGCGCTGGACTGGGGATCGCGGCCGTGGGGCCACAGCGCGTGGGGCAACAAGCCGGGCGCGGTGCTCGGCACGTCGCCGGGTGCGACCGGTACGGCGCTCGCGCAGGCGCATCTGCGAAATGTGCTCGCTTACCTCGATGTAACGCTGATGGGTCACCCGGAGATGTTCGTCAAGCACGATGCAAACCGTATCGATGCCAGCGGCACGATCGTGAACGATGACACGCGCAAGTTCCTGCAGAATTTCGTCGATAAATACGTCGCGTGGGTTCAACGCCTTGCGACGGTTTAGACTGCAAAACGGCAACGGCCCGCTTTAGCGGGCCGTTGCCGTTTTAACGCGCTGAAACGCGCTGAATCGACGAGCAGCGCGGGTTACAGGTGATGTTGATGCCCGGTCACACGCTCCCAGCCATGACGCACCGCAAGCTTGAAGCGCTCCCACGTGTCATGGCCGCCTGAACTGCGGCCTTCCCAGTCGTGGCGCAGTTCGGTTTCCATCGTGTCGTCCCAGTTGCGGCGGTGATAACGCTCGTCGCTGGCCGCCGTGACGCCGTATCGATACGCTTCCTCGTACTCTTCGTAACTCGTACCCGTCGCCGCGTACTTCGATTCGTAGTCCGTGCGGAACTCATCCTCGTACTCCATGTACTCGTCCGGCATCGTGCTCATCTCGCCCCGGCGCGTCCCGAGCAAGGAGTCCCCGGTCTGGCTGAGTGACCCCGGAACCGGCGAGCCCGTCGGGCTGGTGGCGCGTGCGGCACCCACTCGATCTGACGCTTCGGTTTCATCCAGCGGATCAAGCGGGTCAACAGCGCGCCAGCCTTGGGCGGGAGTCGTTCCGGTCAACGGGTCCTCCGCGCCGGCCGCGCGCAATGTCGTTTCCTTCGTGTCTTGCCAGACCGTGCCGCTGGTCATCGGATCGCCACCTGTTGCGCGGTACGACGAATCGCTGCCGCCGGCAAATACATCGCGGCTGACCGGGCTGATCGGGTCGAGCGGCCTCACAGCCGGATCGTCACGATCCGCATGCGGATAAGCGCGTGCCCGGTTGGCATCGGCGCGAACGGGGTCAAGTGGATCTGCCGGCGGATTCACCGGCGCGTGTCCCGGTACGGCGCTGCCTGAGCCCAGGCCGAGTTCGTCGAGCAGCGAATGATCGCGGCTCGCGGCTTCATCGGTTACTGGCCTTGTCGTTCCTGCCGTGCGTGAATGATTCAGCGTGCCCCAACTGGCCGCGCGTTCGTCTATATCGATTGCGCCTTGTTCGGCGAGCGTCTGCCGCGCGGTGTTGGCGAGCGTCTCGGTTGCGGTATCGACGGCCACCAGCACCGCCCCGCGCCGCACGGCTTCGGAGTAATGCGCCACTTCGGGCGGTTGATCGCGGCCGCCGAACAGCATCGAAAAGAAGCGTTCGATATTCGCCAGCACGCCGCCGGTTTCGGGCGGCTGCCCAGCACCGGGCGCGAGAGCCGGATCATCGGGCGAGGAAGGTTCGGGTGCGGCCTGGAGTTCGATGTCGGAACGCGCAAAACCCGACGCGACTAGTGCGCTGCGCGCCACTTCGGCCTGGTCGTAGGTATCGAAGATACCAATAACGGTGTGTCGCATGGCTGCCTCCTGAGTGGCCTGATTGGGTTGCGGCGCTTCAGACGGATTCGCCGCAATTCCCTGTCAGGCTCGCAACTCGCGTGCCGGGTCGCGTGCGTGCGCGCTGCGACGCCATGCAAAGCCCCGGACGACTCCGCCCGATGCCCGCCCGCGAGCGGATGTTTTTACAAACCGTGTGGAAAAGGCAGCTCGACTCAGTGCGGGGCTTCGCCGTGCTCGCGATTGTCGGCGCGTGCGCTCAAGTCTTCGCGAATGGCTTGCAGAAGCGAATCGAGCAGGGCGATATCGAACGGTTTGGACAACACGCGCGCATCGACCTGACGCGCCCGGTCCAGCTCTTCGGCATAGCCCGTCACCAGGATCACCGGCACGCGCGGCGTCCAGCTTTGCAGGATCTCGGCCAGGTCGATGCCGTTCAGTTTGCCCGGCATGTGGATATCGGAGAGCACGACGTCGAATGGCAGCGCACCGTCATGCGTGACGTCGCGACGGGCCGCCTCCAGCATGGCGATCGCGCCGTCTGCGTTGAAGACATGCGTGACGTCGTGATTCATCATCGACAACAACGCTTCGGTGCCGGCAGCGACTTCTTCGTTATCTTCCACCAGCAGTACGCGCAGCCCGTGCGATTCGCTGGCCGCGGCCGTGTCGTGTTGCGCGTCGAGCGCTTCGGGTGCGGTTGCGCTCGCGCGCGGCAGATAGAGCCGCACCGACGTGCCTGCACCGACCGCGCTGTCGATAGTGGCCACGCCGCCCGCCCGCTCGCAGAACGCGAACACTTGCGGCAGGCCCAGCCCGGTGCCCATGCCTTTGGACTTGGTGGTGAACAGGGGTTCGAACGCACGGCCGAGGATCTCCGGACCCATGCCCGCGCCCGTGTCCTCCAGCGTCAACTGCACGAATTCGCCGATGATCGGAAACCCGTCCTCGTGGCGAAAATGCACGTTGTCCGCGCGGACCGAGAAGGTGCCGCCGTTCGGCATGGCGTCGCGGGCGTTCACGGCCACGTTGATCAGCGCAAGCTCCAGTTCGGCTGCATCGACGCGAACGGGCCACACATCGCTATTCGTTTCGAGATTCAGCGCGACCTTCGCGCCCAGCGATGCTTTCAGTAGTTCGCGGCAAGCCGGCAGCCACTTGCCGATCGCGATGGTCTCGTTGCGCAGCGGCTGCTTGCGGGCGACGCCGAGCAATTGGCGCGTCAGCGACTGGCCGCTTTTAAGCGCACGTTCCATGGCCGACAACTCGCGATCCAGTCCGGTAGCGCCGCGTCGCCGGACAATCTGGACGTTTGTCGACAGGATCATCAGCAGGTTGTTGAAGTCATGCGCCACGCTGCCGACCAGATTGCCCAGCGCTTCCATCTTGCGCGCCTGCCGGTAAGCCGATTCGATAGAACGACGCATGGACGCTTCCGCTTGCCAGCGCTCCCAGGCATCTTCTTCATTCGCGAGGCGGCGCAGCGACAACCAGATCACGCCCCACAACACCACGCACGGCGCGAACAAGGACAGCATCAATACGGTGACATGCCGATACCACGCGGCCCAGATGGTGGCGAGGGGATATCCGCTGGACACATACACCGGATAACTCCCCACCTTGCGGTACGCCACGATCTTCATTTGATTGTCGAGCCCTGAGCGCATTCGCACGACGCCGTTCCGCTCTCCCGACGCATACGCTTCGCGCAATGGCGAACTGGCGGCAAGTTCCATGCGCTCGGGCGGCCGTGCGGGATACCAGGCGAGCACGGCGCCGTCCGCGCGCGTGAGGCCGAGCGACACCGTGGAGTGTTCGCCCAGCAGCTCGCGATAGAACGCGCCAAAGTAGCTGGGACGAAGCGCGACGGTCACAATGCCGGCGAAGCGGCCATCCGGGGTCTTGCGCAGCACGGCCGTGTTGAACACGGTTTCCCCCGCCACGTTGCCGAACATCACGCGGGAGACGTTTTCAAACATCTTGTTGTCGCGGATGCCGACGAAGTCGTCGCGGGTTGCAATCGATAGATCCGGCGAGGGGAAAACGCGGCTCGTGGCAATCAGGCGCCCATCCGGGCCGATAATGCTCACCGCCGCCACTTGCGGATAACCGCCGCCCATGGCCGCCAGTTTGTTGTGAACGGCGAGTTCTTCGCGGCGCAGGGTGTCGTCGTCCACGCCGTCGATCAGGTCGATCACGCGGGCGTTGAGCGTCTCGTTCATGTCGAAGACTTTCAGCGCATGTTCTTCGGCCACATGCGCGTTGCGGTCGACCACCTCGGCGGCATCGGCTTCGCGCCCTTTCAGGTCACTCCACGACATGGCCGCAACATACAGGCAGGGCAAAACGATGGCCGCGATCAGCAGGACCCGCAGGGTCATGCGCTGGGCGGCGAAGTTACGCTCGGGTACCACGGGAAACGGCGGCTCGTCCTGCCAATGGTCAGCGCCCGGTTCCTCGCGTTGCGGCGTCATGGTGATTCGTCGTCCCGATGTGAATGGCTGAGCGCGGCATCTTTATGCACCGATGAAGGCAGCGAATGCGGCACGCGGAATTGCGCGCATTTTAGCCGTTCGTTTGGTTGTCGCCCGCGCTCGGGAGAGAGAATGCGTGCATAAATCGTGCCTTTCCGCCAATGAATCGATGTGCTGTCAACTACCCAGCATCGACGTTTAAAGCGCGGGGATTGGGAAGAGGTAATGCTCGGACGGGCGGAGACGCGAGGCGGTAAAAAGCGGCGCACTGGGTAAAGTTGGCGAGCAATATCGGCTTCAGGGGCAGCGCCGGGACGTGCTCTCTAAACCTCGCCGGCGATGCGCGATCGATTGGTGAGATCGTCAATCAAAACCGGATGGTTTTCTTCAAGCAGCGCCATCGCGAAAGCCACGCCAGCCAAGCGATGCGGCGGCAAATCCGTAAAACCGACATGTGATACCCTGCTGAATAAGAATGATTGCGATTTGCAATGGAACGTGTTGGCGCGGGATCTGGCCGCTATGTCCATCGCGGAATCAGACACGCCAGCCGCGGCGTAATAGCGTTCACCCAGCGTTCACGGCAAGAAGAAAGAACACATGGACCAGATACTCGTCGTCGATGACGATCCGAACATCCGGCAACTCCTGCTCGATTACCTCGGCAGCATGGGTTACGGCGCGCAAGCCGCAAAAAGCGGCGCGCAGATGAAGCAGATCATCAATTCGTCGCGCATTGACCTGGTCGTGCTCGACCTCATGCTGGACGGCGAGGACGGCCTCGACCTCACGCGGGAATTGCGTCGCAGCAGCACAGTTCCGATCGTCATGCTGAGTGCGCGCGGTGGTCTGCTCGACCGCGTGCTCGGCCTGGAAATGGGCGCCGACGATTATTTGCCAAAGCCCTTCGACCCGCGTGAACTGGTCGCGAAGATCAAGGTGGTATTGCGGCGCAGCCGGGCGATGCCCAATGCGCGCCCGGCGGATTCCATCGCCGGTATCACGTTTGCCGGCTGGCGGCTCGACACGCGCACGAAGCAGATGCTGTCGCCGGAGGGCGTGGTGATCACGCTCGGCGGTTCCGATTACCGGACATTGCGCACGCTGCTGGATCACCCCAACCGGCCGCTTTCGCGCGATTATCTGCTTGACGAAGTTTTCGGCAAGAACCACACGCCGCTGGATCGTTCTATTGATGTCTGTATCAGCCGCCTGCGTCAGCACTTGAAGGATACGGCGCGCGGCGCCGCGCTGATCCGCACGGTGCGTAACGAGGGATATATGCTGACGGCTGATGTTTCGTACGAAGGTTGAGGCCGGCGGAGGGCGCGTGGAAAGCGTGTTGAAAGTACGCGGCAGGCGACCTCAGGGCAACGCTTCACAAACTTGATATACTTTTCGCCGCTTCCGGCATGGCTTGCACGCCGCCTGAAGCCGGTGTCCAAGCCATGCCGGGCTTGCATTCAGCTTCAAAGCATGTTCCATGAAGCCGGATGCCCGGCGCCCGATTTAACACTTGCTGCCCTTGGGGGCGCCACAGCGGAGTCCGTCTTGGCCGTTTCCAATCTTATCGCCGACGATCCTGCTCCCGACGTTGCCAAGGTAACGTCGGGTAGTTCGTTCTATCTCGCCATGCGCATCCTGCCGGCTGCGCAGCGCGATGCCATGTATCAGGTCTACGCGTTCTGTCGCGCGGTTGACGATATTGCCGACGGCACGTTGCCGCGCGGCGAACGCGCCGCCGCGCTCGAACAATGGCGCGCGGACATACACGATTGCTACGCCGGCAAGCCGCGCAGGTCGCTGGCCGCGTTGACGCACCATATCCAGGGCTTTCATCTCTCGCGCGATGACTTCATTGCCGTGATCGACGGCATGGCCATGGACGCCGCCGAAGACATCGTCGCGCCCGACGAAGCCACGCTCGACCTGTATTGCGACCGCGTGGCGAGCGCGGTCGGGCGGTTATCGGTGAGGATATTCGGGATGCACGAAGATGCCGGACGGCGTCTCGCGCACCACCTCGGCCGCGCGCTGCAACTCACGAACATTCTTCGTGACATTGATGAAGACGCCGGCATTGGGCGTGTTTATTTGCCGCGAGAACTGCTGTCCCGCGAAGGCATTTCCACGACCGACATCGCGTCCATCGTCAACGATGCCCGCTTGCCGCGCGTCTGCCTGACGCTTGCCGATCGCGCCCGTTCCCACTACGCGCAATCCGACGCGATCATGGCGACCGCGCCGCGTGTTCAGGTGCGGGCGCCGCGCATCATGTCGGGTGCGTACCGGTGCGTGCTTGAAGCGAATTTGAAGCGCGGCTTCGATCTCCCGCGCAACCACATCCGCACGCCGCGTTCGCGGCTGCTGTGGATCGTCGCGCGAAATATTTTCTGATGTCGCGTCTCGTTCATGTGATTGGCGCCGGGTTGTCGGGACTCGCCGCCGCGGTCCAGTTGCAGCGCCGTGGCGCGCGTGTGGTCCTGCACGAAGCCGCGCCGCACGCTGGCGGCCGATGCCGTTCTTACTTCGATATCAAGCTCAACGCCACGATTGATAACGGCAACCATCTGGTGCTGTCGGGCAACCACGCCACGCTCGCCTACGCCAAGGCGATTGGCGCGGCTGACGAGCTCGTTGGCCCGACCCAGCCCGAGTTTCCGTTCATGGATTTGCGCAGCGGCGCGCGCTGGACCGTGAAGCTATCGCCGGGCCGCGTGCCGGGCTGGATCTTCGATTCCGCCGCGCGTGTTCCGGGCACCATGCCCGCGGATTATTTGTCGCTGGCGCCGCTGCTGTTCGCCAAACCCGGACGCACGATGCAGCAAACCATGCGCACGAACGGGCGCTTATGGGACGCGCTGATCAACCCGCTGTTCCTGGCCGTGCTGAATGTGGATCCGCGTGAAGGCAGCGCGGTGCTCGCCGGCAACGTGCTGAAGGAATCGCTGCTGCTTGGCGGTCAGGCGTGCCGTCCGCTGGTCGCACGCAACGGCTTGGGCCATGCGTTCGTCGATCCCGCGTTGCGTCTGCTGCAATATGGCGGCGCGGAGATCAAGCTGGGGTCGCGGGTCCGTGAGATCGGCTTCGTCGGCACGGATTCGAAGACGCGCGTCACGTCGCTTGATTTCGACGATGGCCGCGTGGACATCGGTGTTCACGACGGCGTGGTGCTTGCCGTACCGCCCAACGTCGCGCAACAACTCGTGCCGGGGCTTACCGCGCCGAACGAATTCCGCGCCATCGTCAATGCGCATTTTGCTATTGATCCGCCGCTCGCCTTCGAGCCGATGACCGGCTTGCTGAATGGCACCGCCGAATGGCTGTTCGCGTTCGATGGACGTCTTTCCGTGACCATCAGCGGCGCGGATCGACTTCTGGATACCCCGCGCGAGGCCCTGGCCCAGACCATCTGGCAAGAAGTGGCGAAGGCGGCGCGCTTGCCCGTGGAGCGCATGCCGACATGGCAAATTGTCACGGAAAAGCGTGCGACCTTTGCGGCCGTGCCGAGCCAGGAAAACCTCCGGCCGGGCACGCGTACGCGCTGGTCCAATCTGATGCTGGCCGGCGACTGGACGGCCAACGGGCTGCCTGCCACCATTGAAGGCTCGATCCGCTCCGGCCAGAAGGCCGCGGACCTGCTTATGAATCCCTCGATTGATTTCTCGGTGCAACGCTGATGAACGAAACTGTCCAGCCGCCCGGTATCCAGCCGGTGACGGCGGCGGCGCTGGAAGCGTCGGTGGCGCGTGCTGCCGATGCCATTCTTGCCGACCAACATCCCGACGGCTACTGGCTCTACGAACTCGAAGCCGACGCCACCATTCCCGCCGAGTACGTGCTGCTCGTGCATTACCTTGGCGAAACGCCGAAGCCCGAACTCGAAGCGAAGATCGCGCGGTACTTGCGCAGGATCCAGCGCGCCGATGGCGGCTGGCCGCTTTTCACCGATGGCGCGATGGACGTCAGCGCCACCGTGAAGGCGTATTTCGCGCTGAAGATGATCGGCGATTCGCCTGAAGCCGAACACATGCAGCGGGCACGCCGCGCGATTATCGCGGCCGGCGGCGCGGAAAAAGCGAACGTGTTCACGCGGATTTTGCTGGCGCTGTTCGGCGTGGTGTCGTGGCGCGCGGTGCCCATGATGCCCGTGGAAATCACGCTCTTGCCCGAGTGGTTCCCGTTCCATTTGTCGAAGGTGTCGTACTGGGCGCGGACCGTGATCGTGCCGCTGCTCGTGCTCAACGCGAAGCGGCCGCGCGCGCGTAATCCGAAGGGCGTGCGCATCGATGAACTGTTCTTCGATGCCCCCGTGAACGCCGGCATGGCCGCGCGTGCGCCGCATCAGCATCAGGGCTGGTTCGTGCTGTTCCGCTGCGTGGACGCCGTGCTGCGCGCCGCTGATCCGCTGTTCCCGCGCCACACGCGGCAACGCGCGATAGAAGCGGCCGTGCGTTTCGTCGATGAACGGTTGAATGGCGAAGATGGTCTCGGCGCGATTTTCCCGGCGATGGCCAACTCCGTGATGATGTACGACGTGCTCGGTTATCCGGAAGATCATCCGAACCGGGCGATTGCGCGCAAGTCGATTGAGAAGCTTTTGATCATCGATGAAGCGCCGGACGGCGAGGCTTATTGCCAACCGTGTTTATCGCCGATATGGGACACGTCGCTCGTCGCGCACGCGTTGCTCGAAGCCGATACGCCCAAGGCGCGCGCTGCCGTTTCGCGAGGTCTGGACTGGTTGGTGCCGCTGCAGATTCTCGATGTGCGCGGCGACTGGATCTCGCGCCGGCCGAATATCCGGCCTGGCGGGTGGGCGTTCCAGTTCGCGAATCCGCATTATCCGGATGTGGACGATACGGCTGTGGTTGCGATGGCGATGGAACGTGCCGATCGTGAAAACGGGACAGCGTTGTATGGCGAAGCGATTGCGCGCGGGCGGGAATGGGTCGTCGGCATGCAGAGCAGCGACGGCGGGTGGGGCGCGTTCGAGCCTGAAAACACGCAGTATTACCTCAACAACATTCCTTTCTCCGATCACGGCGCGTTGCTCGATCCGCCTACGGTTGATGTGTCGGGGCGTTGTCTTTCGATGCTCGCGCAGTTGGGTGAATTGCCCGCGACGAGTGAGCCGGCGAAGCGTTCGCTCGACTATATTCTGCGTGGTCAGGAACGCGATGGAAGCTGGTACGGGCGTTGGGGGCTGAACTATATCTACGGGACGTGGACGGCGCTGTGTGCGTTGAATGCGGCTGGATTGCCTCTTACCGATAGCCGCATTCAACGCGCCGCGGATTGGCTCATCAGTATTCAGAACGCCGATGGCGGCTGGGGTGAAGGCGGGGAGAGTTACAAGCTCGACTATCGCGGATATGAAGCGGCACCGAGCACGGCTTCGCAGACATCGTGGGCGTTGTTGGGGTTGATGGCGGCGGGGTTTGTCGATCATCCGGCGGTGGCGAAGGGCGTGCAGTATCTGCATGCCACGCAGCGTGAACACGGCTTGTGGGATGAAACGCGATTTACCGCGACTGGATTTCCGAGAGTGTTTTATCTGCGATACCACGGGTATAGAAAGTTCTTCCCGCTTTGGGCGCTGGCACGGTACAGGAACATGATGCGCGACGGTACGTCGCGCGTGACGGCGGGCATGTGAGTTCGCGACCCGGCTTTGCTTCTGGCTCTGGGTCTGATTCTGGCTCCGGCTCCTCGGGCTCCGAAGATGCCCGTCTGCCCGTGATTGCGGTGACGGGGATGGCGTTTGAAGCGCGTATCGCGCGTGGGCCTGGGGTGGAGTCGGTGTTTGCGGCGCGGTCGGATTTGCTTGAGCGCGCGATTAGCGAAGCGTTGGCGCGGGGATGTTCCGGGATTATTAGTTTCGGGACGGCGGGAGGGCTTTCGCCGGAGTTGGAGCCGGGGACGGTGATTATCGCGAGTTCTGTGTCGGGGCCGTTCGGTGTGCTTGATACCGATCCGGAATGGTCCGCAAGACTGTTTGCGGCTTTTGCCGGGACGCCGCTGGAGGCGAAGGCGGTTCGAGGGACGATGGCCGGCGTGGCCGCGCCTTTGACCGGCGAGCAGCAGAAGAGCTCGCTTTATCGGGCTACTGGGGCGCTTGCGGTGGATATGGAATCGCATATTGCCGGGGCGATTGCTACGGCTCGGGGATTGCCGTTTGCGGTTTGCCGGGCGATTGTTGATCCGGCTTGGCGGAGTTTGCCGAGTGCTGCGACGGCCGGGTTGCGGGATGATGGGACTACGACGATTCTGCCGATATTGCGCGAGTTGTTGAAGGAGCCCTCGCAGCTTGGGGCGCTGTTGAGGGTCGCGGGGGATGCGCGGGCGGCGCGGACTTCATTGGTCCAGGCGCGGCATGCTATGGGCGCGGCGGGGGCTTTGGGGGGGTAGGGGTTTTGTTTTTGCCTTGGCCGTTGCGCGGCTGAGTAGGGAATGGCGGTCAGTGGGCTGGCGTGCGACCGCGTTTCGATCTTGGTTCAATCATCCATGCAGCGATAAGCCCTTGATGGCTTTATCGACTGCTTTCTTCGGGCCTCTTACGGCCAGTCCGACTAAGTTGGGCGTGTCTGCCGGCTCCTTTAGAAACACTTTCCGATTGGCTTCATCGTGGCCGGTTGAAAACATCGCGCGGACGTAGACGGCGCGGGTTAGTTCTCGTTCGATTGCTTGGCGGAAGGCGCGGAGGAGGCCGGGGGTGTCGGCTTGGTAGACCATGATGGGCTGGCCGAGGAGGCGGGCGTGGGTTCTGCCGGCGGCGTCGATGTAGGGTTCTCCCATTGCGTCAGGGGCGGCGCCCGCGATGCCGGTTGCGAGGAACGCGGTTACGTTGAGTTTCTGCCAGATGGCTAAGTCGTCGAGGATGATGATGGCTACTTTGGTGTCGAATTCCATGGGGATTTGCGGTTAGGTTAGGGCAGCAGAGGTTTTAAAAGACGTTAACGGCGAATGATATTCAAAGTGACGCGTCGGCGGGATTGTGGGACGTCAGAAACGAATACGCTTCGATGAAATGACGGCGCGGTGCCAGTAGGGCGCGGTTTGGCTTAATGACATTCGGTGGATGTGCGGGATGCCCGTGCGACGTGACTTGAGCATGTTGCGTGACCCGTCCGCGCAGTAGTAGCCAATTGCTCGTCAATATTCCCCAGCAGTGTGGCAAATGTCTTGAACGACTACAAAGTATTGCAACTCCCCGCGCGAATTTAGATGAACACACGCCATAATCTATCAACGGTTAATTCGATTGATTTCTTTGACTAATAGAAGTTGGCCATAAAACGATCGCTGAGGTCGCCTACGTCCTTCCAACGAAGCATTAGTTTTAGTTAATTATCAAAATCTTGGATACGAATACCGTCCTTCGAACGGAGCGATCACTTGTCGCCCGTGGTGTGATCTCGGACCGTCGCTTGGCTCGGGAAGGACGGCACAAAATCGATTTTCGCGACTGCGGCTGCAACCCTTATTAAAACATTCTCCGATCTCAGGCAGGACGCTCCTCGATGTTTGTTCGCAAAATTTTTTTGCTCAACTCGCTCGTTGTAATCGAGACAAGGTGATTACGCCTCCATCAATTGAAAAATTCAAGCTATCGTAGAAGCTCCGTCAATCTAAACCGTTGTACTTTGAACTTAGCGACCGCAAAAAAACTTCCACAAGGCCGAAATGAAAATCAGCGATCTTATATTTCAGTTTGAAACCGGACGCGGTAACAAGGCGCGGAGTCTATGCCGAGTGCGCATCTTTGTCACAATGGGCAACCAGATTGCCGCAGTTTTCACAGATCTGGTCGGTGTTGGGCATGGAAGTATTGGGCTATCAGTTACAAACAGTGTTGAGCTTATCCGAGCAGCGCTAATTCGTCAGGGTCTTGTCCCGAATGATGCAGTGATTGTGGAGCACTATGAAAATGCTTCATACCGAGAAGCAACTTTCGACTTGGTAACTTTCGCTGGGGGCGATACGCCGTCATGGAAGAAGGTCAGTTTTGCCGACGCCTGCATGCTTCTTGGTTGTGAGCGAGATGAATTTAACAGCCCAACTCGTGAGGATGTGCGCTTATTCGCGGAGGTGGAACGGTTGAGAAACGCGATAGACCCTTTTGCCGGGTCACCCTACCCGGAAGATCCTGATGTGATCAATCGGCGTGCGGATATCGAGGCGAATATGATTAGCAAACAAGCGCTCAATGCAACTGTTGATGCAGGCACTGGGGAAGCAGAATTGCACAAGTTGCTCAAATCAGACCTGTCGATTGTTGCGGAAGTCTATGCCGATCCAGATGAAGAGTACATGTGCTTTTCCGAGTTTCCGGTTGGAGATGGTTTTGTAGACTTTGCGCTTTTCTCAGGCCGGTCAAGGATGGATGTTGTTCTGGTCGAAATCAAAGGAGCCGACTTTCATCTGGCTAATGGTGGGTCCTACCAGAATTTCTCAAGTAAGGCAAACGAAGCAATTCAACAGATTAGAACCCGCGTCGGCGTCGTTTATCGGAATATGGAGAAATTTAGATGCGAAGTTCACGCGATTCGACAGCAAGTTGAGACCGGAAAGTCACTGTACGGATCATTCGTTGGTCCATACGGAAAACTTGAAGTGGATCCAAAAAAAGATATTAATATAAAATGTGTAGTAATAGCAGGACGGACCAGAAATGATCTTGAAGAAAGTCGGCACCGGCACGACTATGAGTGGAACGTAAAACCACCAGTGAAAATAGAGACTTGGGACAGCTGGCTCCGGAAACTTCGCCGACTGTAGTGGCGCGTATTAATGCACAGCCGAATCGGCAAGCGATGACATTTGAAAATTTTTTGATCTATGACAAGAAATGGAGCGGCGTTGGCGCTTTGACAGCGTGTGGAATTATAGAATTAAGAAGCTTCTCAGTGTTTTCGAATGAACGCAAGGTGCATCCATTCTAAGACGCACCGAACACCTACCTGGGGTCGTTGTTTATGTCTAAGCCATTTCTGGAATTTCAAAAATTTCTCATTAGCAAGCAAGCCACATTTTCGGAATATGAAAAAAAACTCGTAAATCTAATTTTGGAGAATTTTTCGGCTATCTCGATGTCCGGTAGTGCCGCCGGAAATCGAGGAAAGCTTATAGCGAAGCTGATAGACAAAAACGGTGACAACGCGTCCGATATAATAAACATGACTATCAATGATTCCGCAGATGGTCCAGAGAAGATAGTCCAATTGTTGAATATAACAGTCAAAAATTTTCGAGGCTTCTCCAGCGAACAAAAATTTGATTTTGTCAATCCTTATACTTTCGTTTATGGACCAAACGGAACGGGGAAATCAAGTCTATGCGAAGCACTCGAGTATAGCCTTCTCGGCTCGATCAATGAAGCCGACGCGAAGCGGATTGACACGACAAGTTATATAAGAAATGCGATAACAAAAAAATCAGATCAACCCAGGTTGGTTGGAAAAACGGCCGCTGGAAATATTATTCCCGTAAAAAGTGAACAAAGTAGTTACGAGTTCTGTTTTATTGAGAAGAATCGAATCGATGGCTTTTCGCGCGTTTCTGCTAATACGCCGCAAGCGCAGCAAACGCGACTCGCTGCTTTATTCGGCCTAGAAGAGTTCAATCTTTTCGCAACTCAATTTAACGAGAATTTCGATAGATATCTTGATTGCGTCGGGAAAAAAGCGAAGGAACTTGCGGACAAAGGGAAGGTGATTTCGGGTCAACAGGCGATCGTGTCCCAAGCTCCGCAAAAGGAAACCGAAATAAAAGAAAAAGAAAGGGTGGTTCTACTGCAATTCCATGGAGTATCGACCATTCAAGAGGCCAAGGTTTTTATACAGGGTGCAGATGGGATAAGTGGGGTGGTAAAGAAGAACAGCGATGAGATAGGAAGGCTAACTAACTTAAGAGTTGCAACGGATCCGGAGATCGATGTCATTATTTCGGAAACAAAAGACCTAGTCGCACTTCTCGACGAGCGAAGGGCAGCACGCCATTTTCTTTCGGCGTATAAAGATCAACTATCGCTGCGTGATTTGTATGCGGCAATAGCGAAAAACGAGGCAAAATTTCCCAACTCTTGCCCGGCGTGTGAATCGCAACTCTATAGCGGTGGTGACCTGAATGTTCCTGTCGATCCGTACAAAAATGCGACCGAAAAGTTGTCGGAATTCGACGTGGCAATCAAGAAGGAAACGCGGATCGCTCAGATCTCCGAGCTTGTTCCAGATCGCTGGGCGGCGTTGAGGGTTAAGTTAGGTAAACTCTTTGCCGTTGCGACGCTCGTCGATTTTGAGGGTGTTGCTCTAATGGAGCAACTCGGGCAATCAGCCGAGGAGGCTAAGACGGCGCAGGAACTCGAGAATCTGTTGATCAGCGTGCAGGAGCACGACGAATCTCTGATGTTGCTCAAGCGGCACATTACCGAATTCAATTTAATAATCGGGAAGGCCAAGTCTGATATTGAAAAACTCAAAACGGAAAATCTGACTCTGGCGAAACATCTCGAAACGATAATCTCCATCGAAGCGGTGAGAAAGGAAAATTTGGTTAGCCTGGATACTGCAACGTTGGAGATTAAGAAATTCTCGGCTGAAAATTCTAAGCTTATCGAGCAAGTCGAACAAGAGAAGTCAATTATTTATCGCAATGCGAAATACTTGGTAGCGTACGAAAGTTTTCGTCAAAAATTGCTTGGTTATAACAATGCGCTGCCACTGACATTAGCTGCCGACTTAAACGAGAGAACGCTTAAGTTTTATAACTTGATTAACCGACATGATCACATTTCAGATCGACTAAAGACACTTGCTCTGCCAACGGCGACCGGAAAACGGATTGAGATAGAATTTGAAAGTGGAGAAAAATGCGATGCGTTACATATTTTAAGTGAAGGGCATATAAGATGTCTTGGACTTGCTATTTTGCTTTCCAAGATTGTAAGGGATGATCTACCTTTTTTAATATTTGATGACGTCGTAAATTCGATCGATGACGAACACCGAAGCGGGATCATAGAGTTGATTTTGGGGGACGGTGACATAAAAGGTAGGCAGCTAATTATCACGACTCATGGCGAAGATTTTGTTAAACGATTAGAGAACGCAATACCAGCAAAGGATTATAAAAATATCGTCAATCGGATTGATTTTTTGACGCCAATCGATTCAAAGACGATTCATGTAAAAACGGATGTTCCGCGTCACTATTTGATTGTTGCTGAAAAAAGTTTCCAAGAAGGGCGGACGCGAGACTGCTTGAGTTACATACGGAAGGCGTTTGAAGAATTGCTGAATCGTCTTTGGAAGAATCTTAGTAAGAAGAACTATTCGGCGCAAATCCAGGTTGGTATGAGAAGCCCGAATGGGTCCCCAGATCTGATGAGTGTTGCTAGCGGACTTCGTGGGTTCCTAGCGAAGAAGGAGGTTGTCGTGTTTCAAGACGTACTTCCGTCGCTCGAAAAGATGCTTGGAAAGGAAAAAGTGCATTCAGTCGAATGGGGATATTTAAACAAGGGTACGCACGAAGGGGACAAGGTCGAGGAATTTGATTCCGTCGTGGTAAAAGATATGTTAGCAGTCGTGGTGGAGATGGACACGGCGCTAGGAAATAACTAAGCAATGGTGGCTTGATGGCCGTTCGACGGAAAAGTCTAACGGCCACTTCGCTGTCTCGGTCTCTGTCAATCAAAACCGTCAAACGCGCACGAGCGGTAGATATGTCGGGCTCACTCGCAGTCACGCATCCCCAAACGGATTCCCTTTCTTAGTCGCCGGTGTCTGCGTCTTCGTCGCCAAATGGTTCTGCAACCAGAACATCGCTTTGTTCAAACCAAGCGCGTGCCAGTCCTGGCCCATTTCGCAGATGAACACCCGATCATCCGCCGCCGTAGCACGCGAAAACGAACCCGCCAGTTCCTTGGCGTTGCGATCCGTGTTCAGCACGAGGAACGCGCCCATTTGATGCAGATGCAAGAACTCATAGTCGTCACCTGACACTTGCGCCGCGATGTCTTTGATCTGTGCGTGCTGCTGTGTCGGAGTGCCGATAAAGATGCTGACGAGATACGTCACTTTCTTGTTGATGTTCATGTTCTTCCGCCGTGCTGTGATTTATAGGGTGAGAACTTGATTGTCACACAACGTAGACATGCACCCCTTTCGCGACTCGGATCTCTATCGAATGTGAGCGTGCGGGAGCACATCCTCGACCAAGCCCGTACTGAACAAAGTGAACGATCAAAAACTTGCCAAATGTTCTTATCGCGTGTCCCAATCTGCACTATCCGACGATGCAGACAAATGCGCCAAATTCAGAATATTCTGAAAAGGCCGGGTCAACGAGATAACCGCGTCGTCGGAAAAAACATGCAAATCCAAAACGACGTAAATAATTAGCTTACCTTGACACTTTGTATCAATTTTCATAAACGTAACCATTACACTCGCCGGCCATTAGGATTGCCACGCGTGTAATGAAATGAATAAGAACTGTTTCCGTGTTGTTTTCAGCCGTGTTCAAAACGCATTAGTTGCGGTCGCGGAGACGGTCTCTGGAAGGTGTTCAAGCAGCGGAAATTCTGGCGCTACATCATCCCGCCCGCTGCCCCTCGTGTGGCAACTCAGAGTGGCAGCATTCGGCGCCCTCTGCGTCTTTGGCTTGACGCCCGTATGGGTCGCCGCGCAGATCGTTCCGAATCGAAACGCAGGAGCACAGAAACCCACTGTCGCGACCACGCCCTCAGGCATTCCACTCGTCCAGATCTCGCGCCCATCGGCTGCGGGTGTATCGAACAACCAGTACGATCAATTCTCCGTCGGCCGCGCCGGAGCGGTATTAAACAATTCACCAACCTCCGTTCAGAGCCAACTCGCCGGCTGGATTCCCGGCAACGCAAACCTCACATCACCGGCCAAGATCATCCTGAATCAGGTGACCGGCAATCTCCCGTCCATGCTCGCGGGGCAGATCGAAGTCGCAGGACGCAAGGCCGAAGTCGTGATTGCAAACTCCGCAGGCATCACATGCTCGGGGTGCGGCTTTATCAATACCAGCCGCGGCATTCTCACCACCGGCATGCCTGTCATTGGACCGAGCGGGAGTCTCGATGCGTTCCGCGTCACGAGCGGCACCGTCTCGCTCACCGGGGCCGGTTTGAACGCATCGAATCTGGATCAGGTCGATGTCATCGCGCGTGCCGTATCGGTGAACGCCGGCGTGTACGCGAACTCATTGAACGTGATCACCGGCGCCAATCAGGTCGATCATTCGACGTTGGCAGCAACCCCCATCGCAGGCACCGGGACGGCGCCTTCGGTCAGCGTCGATGTGAGCCAACTGGGTGGCATGTACGCTCAGCATATCTGGCTGGTCGGGACCGAGCGTGGCGTCGGTGTCAATGACGCGGGCACCATCGCCGCGCAGTCGGGTGACCTGACGCTCTCAAGCCAAGGCAAGCTCGTCGTCACGGGCAACACGAACGCGTCGGGCAATTTGAATCTATCGGCGGCTGGCGGGGTAGAGAACAGCGGCTCGATCTACGGACTTCAGTCGGCGACCGTCAACTCATCCGGCGATGTGTCGAACAGCGGCACGATCGCGGGACAGGCCCAGGTCGTGGTCAACGGCAGGAACGTTTTATCCACGGGCAGCCTGGCTGCCGGGGTGGATACATCGGGCAACGTGGGCCAATCCGGCGACCTGATCGTCGTCGCGAGCAATGCGCTTGCTGCGAACGGCCGGAACTTCGCGGGAGGCAACGCGACGCTGCAGGGCGCATCGCTTGATCTCTCGGGGTCGACGACCACGGCGAACGGCAACCTGTCGCTGCTGGCTCAGAACGGCGACGTGAATCTGACGGGCGCCAACACGAACGCAGGTCAGAGAATCGACATCAATGCGCCTTCAGGCACGGTCCGCAACGACGCGCAAAGCGCAAACGAGCTCGCGCAAATCAATGCCGCCCAGATCAACATCAACGCGGCAGGCCTCACTAACAGAGGCGGCCTGATCAACCAGACCGGTACCGCTGATACATCGATTCAAATCACGGGCGAATTCGACAACTCGGGTGGCACCTTGACCACCAACGCGGCCGACCTCGCGCTGCAGGCTGGCTCTATAGCAAACGCCGGTGGCAAGGTGCAACTCGCGGGGTCCGGCAAGCTGACCGTGACGACCGGTGCGTTGAACAATCAGGGCGGCGTGGTCGCATCGAATGGCGCGCTGTTGGTGAAGGCATCGGGAATCAGCAATCAAGATGGCGCACTCTCTGCTGTGAACGCCGTGACCGTTGCATCGACAGGTTCGGTTTCGAACGTGGGTGGAAGCGTCGACGCCGGTGGCGCGCTCAGCGTATCCGCTGCATCGCTGGATAACACGCAGGGCTGCATCGCAGCGCTGGGCGTCGATGGCTTGACGGTGAACATCAGCGGACCGTTGATCAACGCGCCGGCCGCCGACGGATCGAATGGCCTGATCGGCAGCAACGGAGCGACCGCCATTTCCGCAGGGTCGTTGACGAATAACGGAACGCTCAACGCGGCAACCACCCTGGGTATCAACGTCGCCAATACGTTCGATAACTCGAAGGGCATCGCGTCCGGACAGACCGTTCAGGTTCAGGCACGTGACCTCGTCAATCAAGCTGGGGTCATCAGTCAAAGCGGAACGGATAACACCACGGTTTCAGTCGCAGGCTCGTTGAACAACTCGGGAGGGACGCTCGAAACTAATGGGCGTGATCTGAAGATATCATCAGGGTTACTGACTAACGGTACTCAAGGGTTGATCACGCACAGCGGAACCGGAACACTCGATATCCGAACCGGCGCATTGTCAAACGCCGGGGCTATCACGACCAATGGCGACGCCGTAGCGAACGCGACGATGCTTTCAAATAGCGGCACCGTGAGCGCTCAGCGCACACTCGGCGTGACGGCGGTATCGATAGATAACAATGGTGGTTCGCTCGCATCCGTCGACGACTTGACGTTGCAGAGCAAAACTCAGCTCACCAACGCACTCGGCACGATACGCTCGGGGACTTCCTCCACGCCTGCCACGGTAGCGATCACTGCCGGCAACCTGGATAACAGTCAGGGCGTGATCAATGCAGGTTCCGCGGGCATTCACGCAGTCAACCTGACGAACCTCGGCGGCAAGATCACGCAGTCAGCGACAAACGGCACGGCCACGCTTGATGTGTCGAACACGCTCGATAATAGTTCCGGGTCGATACAGGTCGCAGCGGTCGATCTCACGCTGACACCGCAGACGCTGACCAATGTTAACGGGACTATTGCGCACGCTGGTAACGGCATGCTTGGCGTGCAGACCGGCGGGCTGGACAACGATGGCGGTGTGCTCGGCACGAACGGCGCATCGACGATCAGCGCGTCATCGGTGTCCAACCGTGGAGGTCAGATCTCGGCCGTTGGCACGCAATCGATAACGGCTACGACAGGCGTTGATAACAGCGCCTTAGCGAGTGTTGGCGGCTACATCGGTGGCGCAAGCGTTGCCGTGTCGGCGCAGCAAGGGAGCGTGACGAACACTGGGGGAATGATCGAAGCAGCGACGGGTCCGGCAACGCTCAACGCACAGACACTCGATAACAATAGCGGCACTGTCCACGCGCTGGGCAAGGGCGCCGTGACGGTGACCACAAGCGGAGCCGTCTCGAATCGCAGTGGCATGATCGGCGGTAACGGCGATGTATCGGTCAGCGCTGCTCAGATCAACAGTACAGCAGGCACGATAACGGCCCTTGGTCAGGTAAACGTTGCATCGCAGTCTTCGCTGACTAACGATCGCGGCGCAATCATCAGTCAGGGCGGGCTCTCCATTTCGACACCCGGTGCGATGTCGAACATCGGCGGGGAGATTGATGCGAGTGGTCCGCTCGGCGTGTCCGCCGGATCGCTGGATAACTCCCAGGGACGCATTGTTTCGCTCGGCACGGACGCGATGACGCTCAACGTTGCTGGGCAGTTGAGCAATGCCCCCGCAGCCGATGGTTCGCGCGGGGTGATCGGCAGCAACGGCGCTGCATCGATCACGGCCGGGTCATTCACGAATAGCGGAACGCTAAGCGCCGCAACCGATCTGGGCATCGCAGTGGTCAACACGTTCGATAACTCGGGTGGTACAGCATCGGGTAAGTCAGTTCAGGTTCAGGCGCGCAATCTCATCAATAACGCCGGAGTCGTGAGTCAAAGCGGGACGGGTAACACCACCGTTTCGGTTGCGGGCTCGCTGGACAACTCGGCGGGAACGCTTCAAAGCAACGGCCAGGATTTTACGATCTCGTCCGGCTCGCTGACTAACGGCGCTCAAGGGACCATCGCCCACGCGGGCACCGGCACGCTCGATATTAAAACCGGCGCTTTGTCCAACACAGGATCGATCTCTGGCAACGGCGCTGCATCGCTAAGCGCAACCACTATTACCAACAGCGGGACCGTAAGCGCTCAGCGCACGCTTGACGTTACTGGTACGGCAGTGGATAACAACGGCGGGACGCTCGCGTCAGTGGATGCGCTGACGGTGCAGGGCGGCACGCAATTGACAAACGCGGGCGGCACCATTCAGTCGGGAACGTCCACGGCTGCCGGTGCCGTGACGATCACCGCTGACGAGCTCGATAACACCGATGGCTGGGTCAACGCTACATCGGCGAGCCTTCATGCGAACAACCTGACCAACGCCGGTGGCAAGATCGCGCAGACTGCATTCGGCGGCACGGCCACGCTTGATGTCGCGAACACGCTCGATAACACTGCGGGTTCGATACAAATCGCGGCGACAGATTTGTTGATGACGCCGCAGATGCTGATCAACGTGAACGGATCGATCACGCACGCGGGGTCGGGCAGTCTCAACGTAGCAACAGGTGCGTTCGATAACCACAGCGGTGTGCTCGGCACCAACGGCACGTCGACAGTCAACGCGAGTTTTGTATCGAACCGTGGCGGCCAGATATCGGCGCTTGGCGCGCAGTCATTGACGGGCCAGACCGGTGTCGATAACAGCGCGCTTGGTGGCGTGGGCGGTTACATCGGCGGATCGTCGGTTGCGGTGTCTGCGGGTCAGGGCGCAGTCACTAACACAGGCGGGACGATCGAGGCGGCAACGGGCGCTGCAACGGTAAGCGCGCAATCGATCGATAACGACAGCGGAATGGTCCACGGACTTGGCAGTGGCGCTGTCGCGGTGGTTGCAGCGGAGGCGTTGTCTAACCGTGCCGGCACGATTGGCGGTGCTGCGGACGTATCGGTGAACGCGGCTTCAATCGACAACACGTCCGGCACGATAGCCGCCCTTGGCAACGTCGGCATAGCTTCGCAATCGTCATTGATCAATGATGGCGGCACGATTGCGACCCAAGGCAATCTTGCCATCTCGGCAGCGGGTGCGGTATCGAATGTAGCTGGCAAGATCGAAAGCCTTGGGGTAACCAGTGCACTGACACTCGCAGGCAGTTCGATCGATAACACGAACGGTGTCCTAACCAATATAGGAACGGCCCAGACGAGCGTGAACGCGACAGGCGCGATCACAAACGCTGGCTCGGCGGCCATGATCGGTGGAAACGGTGATGTCGCCATCTCGGGTGCAAATTTCAGTAACACCCAAGGCGCTCAGACGGCGGCGGGCGGGGCGTTGACGTTGACCATGCCGGGCAATGTTGTCAACGACGGTGGCCAACTTGTTTCTGGCGGCACGTTGACGCTCAACGAGCCGAGCGCTGTGTTTTCTAACGTTGGCGGAACGGTAAGCGGCGGCAATGTTGCGCTGACGACGGCTAGCCTGAACAACACGAACGGGCAAATTGCGAATCCACTGGGTGGCACCGGAACCGTTACGATTTCCACAGGAGCGCTGCAGAATGACGGCGGCTCGGTGGGAAGCGGTGGTGACCTGGCGATAACAGCCAACACGCTTACCGGCGATGGCAAGATCATCGGCGGCCATGACGCAACTGTTTCGCTGCAAGGTGACTACACGTACAACGCCGGCAACCTGATCACGGCGAACCACGACCTCACGTTGTCCACAACCGGCACGCTCACGAACGAGCAGACATTGTCCGCAGCGGGCGGCGTGACCGTGAACGCGGCGAATATCGTGAACACGGCTGGCGCAGACATTGTGTCGGGCACGGCAGGCGATACCACGACGGGCCAAACGACGTTGATCGCAGGCAATGGCGCGGGCGACATCAACAACGCCGGGCGTATTGAAGGCAATACCGTCACCACGATCAGCAACACGCTCGAGAACTCAGCGACGATTATCGGCGGGACCATCACCGCGAACGCGAACACGCTGACCAACGATGGCGCAGCCGCTATTATCGCGGGTACCGAGCAGGTCAACCTGTGGGTGCCGGGCACCGTCAACAATCAGAACGGCGCCACCATCTATAGTCTCGGCGACGTCAACATGGCCGCGAACAGCGGCACCGATGCGAACGGAACCCTGATCAATCAGACCGGGACCATCAATAACTTGTCATCGACGATTGAAGCCGGCGCCAATCTGAATGCGGCTGCGAACCAGATCAATAACGTCCGCCAGAATATCCAGACAACGACCACGACAAGCACCCAAACATATGTGATGAACGAGCTGCCGTGGTGGCACCCGGGGCAGCCCGGTAACACCGCCCCGTTCCAGGATGCGAACACGATTATTCAAACTGCGTATTACGTGAGTCCGTCGGATATTGTGTCTTCAACGCCCGTTGTGACACCCGATGGTTATATCGTGCAGCGTGTGGTCGTTAACTTGCCCGCGAACGCATCGGTATTTCAGTGGCAGCAGAGTGGTCTGACTTACGGTCAACCCAACGGCGGCGGCAACATCCAATACGGGCAGCAGTCGCGAGTGGACTTGTCCGCGGGACAGGTTGTCTTATACGTCTACAGTCAGACCACCGGCCAGTCGAACCCGGACCAGACCGGCGCAAGCACTGCGTTTCCAGATCACGGCCTCGATACGGTCTCCAACCAGATCGGTACCATTTCCTATTCGAATCAATACGGAGACTGCACGACCTCCTGCGTGAGGCTTGAAACGTATCCGGGTTACACGGACCCGACTACGCAGATCATCAAGGCGACCGAGCAGCGCCGCGCGGGCAGTGGTCCGGGTTCATATCCAACGGAAGTCGAGCGGCAAGCGACACAGACCGTCGCGGAGACTACGTTGTCTGCCGCGAGCGGTGCACCTGCGCTAATGACCGCCGGGTCGGCAATGAACCTGGTTATTGGCAGCCAGTTCAATAACGACAACGGCACGGTGGCGGCAGGCGGGGACCTGAACGTCAACCAGCAGCACGTCGCCAATGGCACGAACGGCAGCAGCAACGCAGCGATCAACAACACCAGTACGCAGTTGAGCACGACGTATTCATTTTCGAATCGCTCGGGCTATAGCAGCCCATGGGCGTCCGATCCGACTGCGCCGGTTCAGTGGGTCACGTGGACCAATCCGTCCATTACCCAAAACACCGGCATTGCCGGCGGCACGATCACGAGCAATCAGACTGTGTCGATCAACGGTGGCGACATCACGAACAACAGCGTGTCGGCGGCGGGTGGTGTTGCTGGCGCCAGCGTGCAGGCACTGGGCCTGGGTAATGTGACGCTCGCAGGCGCGGTGGGCACAGGCGACACAATCACCACGGCGGGTGCATCGGGTTCGGTGGGCACGGCCGGTGCTGCTGGCGCGGGCGGTTCGATTGGAGGGACGGGCACAGCCGGTGCAGCAGGCAGCGCGGCCAATGGTGCCCAGGGTGCGGTGACGACCAACACCGGCACGATCAACGCAACGGATGGCGCGGGCGCTGCCGCGGCGGTGTCGGGTGCGGTACGAAACGTCGATGGTGCGCGTGCCGCCCTGTTGAGTCCGGTACTGCCAACGAGTGGGTTGTATAAAGTAAGCGATACGCCGGGCCAGAGCTATCTGGTGCAGACCGACCCGCGTTTCACGAGCTATGGCACATTCATTTCCAGTGACTACATGCTCGGCCTGCTCGGTATCAATCCCGAACAGACGCAAAAGCGCCTGGGCGATGGTTTCTATGAGACGCAACTGGTTCAGAATCAGGTAACGAGCCTGACTGGGCGCAAGTATCTGCCTGGCGACACCAGTGCCGAGCAGCAATATCAGCAACTGATGCTAAGTGGCGTGGCGGTACAAAAGCAGTTCAGCCTGCAACCGGGCGTTGCGCTCACGGACGCGCAGATGGCGGCGTTGACTGAGGACATCGTATGGCTCGTCAACCAGACGGTGACCATGCCCGATGGCACCCGGCAAACCGTTCTCGTGCCACAGGTCTATCTCGCCAAGACCGATGACGCCACGCTCTCGCCGACCGGCGCGTTGATCGCAGGCAACTCGGTTGGCATCAGTGGCGCCAATATCACGAACAACGGTGGCGCGATCAGCAGCACGCAGAACACGGTATTGGTGGCGAACAACGATATCCAGAACATCGGCGGTTTGATCTCGGGCGGTAACGTTGGGATGCAGGCGGGGCATGACATCGTCAATCGATCCGCGACGGACACGGAATGGTCGGCCTCGGCGAGCGGCGTGTCGTCTCACACGTCGATTGGACAGGTGGCGCAGATTCAGTCGAGCGGAACGACGTTGATGAGCGCCGGCAATGACATCACGGTTCAAGGTGCGCAGATCACGGCAGGTGCGGGGATCGGGATGTCGGCGGGACATTCGGTGAACATTGCGGCGGTGGACACGGGCTCGGACATTGCCACGCAGGCGGGCAAAAACACTGAGCACACTGTCTCGACGCAGGCGGCGGGAAGCACGATATCGGCGGGTGGAAATCTTGGCGTTGTCAGCGGCGGCGGCATCAATGTAGCCGGCAGTCAGTTGAACGCCGGCGGGAGCATGGTGGTCGCGGGCGCGGGGAACGTGAGCATTGTGAGCGCGACAAACACGACCACGAACGATGGGCACTCGGAATCTCGCCGCTCCTGGGAGACGGTGCATTCGAGCGCCGAGACGAATGCGGCCAGCTCGCTGTCGGCGGGCGGCAATGTCACGGTACTGGCCGGTGCGCAGTCGGATGCGAACGGTAATCTGGTCTTGCCGAGTGCTGGAAGTGCACCGGCGAAAGACCTGACGCTTCAGGGTTCGTCGATTGTTGCGGGCACGAATGGCGCGGGAAACAGTCAGGTGGTGATGGGGGCGACGGGCGATGTGAACGTGGTCGAAGCGCACGACAAGACCAGCTTCAGCGACACATCGCATTCGTCATCGAAGAGCTTGTTATCGCGGTCGACCACGGATACGCAGAGAACGTTTGCCGGGGATAACGCGACGGGCTCGCTCATATCGGGCGACTCGGTGGCGATTGGCGCGGGGCACGATATCAACGTTCGTGGAAGTGCGGTGGTTGGTACTGACGTCGTGGCGCTGCAAGCAGGTCACGATGTGAACATCACCACGTCGCAAAGCACGGACACGCAAAGCAGTGGGTATCAATCGAGCAAGTCAGGCTTGATGGGTAGCGGTGGCTTGGGCGTGACGATTGGCAGCCGATCGTTGGCGCAGACGGATCAATCATCGAGCTTGACGAACCATGGCAGCACAATCGGGGCATCGGCAGGGGATGTTTCGATCACCGCAGGTCACGACGTGACGCTCACGGGCAGCCAGGTGGTGGCGGGTCAGGATGTGGCGATCAAAGGTCAGAACGTCACGGTGAATGCTGCGTACGACACGTATCAGGATGCGCAGACGCAAAGATCGAAGCAGTCGGGGCTGACGGTGGGCATCGGCGGCGGAGTGTTGGATACGGCTCAAACCATGGTCGCCGATGTGAAGTCTGGGACGCAATCGGGTGATTCGCGACTGGCTGCGGTGCAGGGGCTGGCAGCGGCGGAAGCGGCGTATCAGAATCGTGGTCAGATCGCTGGCACGGCGGACGTGTTGGCGAGCGGTGGCAATGTTGCCAACGCATCGGGTGTTCAGTTGCAGTTGAGCATTGGGTCGAGCCAGAACAATCAGGCGTCGAGCACGTCGATCTCGACGGCGCGTGGGTCATCGATTGTTGGCAACGGTAACGTGAGTATTACGGCTACGGGTGAAAACGGCGCGGCGGGAACGGGCGATATCACGATGACCGGCGCGAACGTGATGGGCAGGGACGTAGATATGTGGGCGAACAACGACGTGACGCTGAAAAGTGCGCAGAGCACGCAAATCGATTCGAGCACGAATGGTTCGACCGGGTGGAAAGCCGGGGTGGGGATTGGAGTGAGTTCTGAGGGCGGTGCGGGGATCAGCGTGTTTGCCAGCGGTTATGCGGCGAGCGGGCATGGCAACGGCGAGAGCGTGACGCAGGAGAACACGACGGTGGCGGCAGGTAATGCACTCGCGATCCACTCGGGGCGGGATACGACGCTGGATGGTTCGCAGGCCTCGGGTAATGCGGTGAGTGTGGATGTAGGTCGCGACCTGACGATGACAAGCGCGAAGGACACGTCTAACTATGCTGATCGACAGAGCAGTGTGAGTGGGGGGCTGAGCTATACGTTCGGTGCGGGAGGATTTGCGGGCAGCATGTCGGCGAGCCGCACGAAGATCGACAGCAACTTCGATGCGGTGGGGCAGCAGACAGGAATCGTCGCGGGTGAGGGTGGGTTTGATGTCAATGTGGCCGGGCATACGCAGTTGAACGGGGCGCAGATTGCGAGTTCGGCAGATGCCACAAAGAACACGTTTACAACCGGCAGCTTCAGCTTCAGTAACGTCGACAACACGTTTGAATCGTCGGGTTCGACGACGGGCGTGACGTTGAATACGGGAACGGTGGGTGGACCGCAGGCAGCGCAAACGAGTGATAAGGAGAACGGCACGACGTATGCGGCGATCAGCCCCGCCACGATCACGGTGAAGTCGGATGAAGCCAGCGGCACGGATAGCACGGCTGGGCTCTCGCGTGATACGACGAACGCCAATGAGACCGTGCAAAACACGTTCAACCTTCAGCAGACGCAAAACGATCTGGCGTTTGCGCAGGTGTTTGGGAAGACTGCGACGTATGCGGTCGGCCAAGCGGCGGACCAACTGGAACGAACCAATCCTGCTCTCTTTGGAGAAGGCGGAGCGGGCCGGGATGCGATGCACGCGGCGGTTGCTGCCATCGGCACGGCAATCTCAGGCGGGAACATTGCAGGAGCGGTTGGCGGCTCGCTGACGGGCGATGCGTTGACGGCGCTTGTCAAACCGATCATCGATCAGGCGGTGAGTGGATTACCACCGGGTTCGCAGCAAGCAGCACGGAATGCGTTGAACGACGTGGTGGCGACAGCGGGTGGAGCGGCTGCGGGGGCGATGGCGGGTGGCTCGCAAGGGGCGTTAGCAGGCGCAGGGTCGGCGTCCAACAACGAAATCTACAATCGGCAACTTCACCCCGAAGAAAAGACGCTTGCGCAGCAGATAGCGCAGAAGAGCGGCGGCAAGTATACGGCGGCACAGGTTGAAGATCAGATGCGGATCATGGGCGCGACGGTCAACGGTACGGTCGAGAGCGGCGCGCCCGATACGCTGATCGGTCAGAAGCCAACCGATGTGGGTGCAGGCTGGTTGTCCGCGGGCCTGACCGCTGACGGCAAGCCAATTCTGACTCAGACCAACGAAGCGGTTGATCCTCAGCTCCAGGCGTACATCGTAAATAACTACGCGTCAGCGGCACCTGGCGCTGTGCCGAGCGTAGTGAGTGGTTACACGGCTTCGCCCACCCAGCCGCAGATCGGACCACAGCATGGTTCGACTGGATCCTCGGGGAGCGTTTGTCCACGGGGGAATTGCGGCGTTGTGAATACGACGGTCAATACGACAGTCAATCCTCCAACGAGAGGGCAACTGGCGACGGCAACGGACCTTGGTTCTACTGCGATGGGGGTGGCTGCCATCTGGCTCCCTCCGCCCTTTGATGTCGGTGCCTTAGTCGGTGCTGCTGGGCTGAAATCCGCTAACTACGCACTTAGTCCACCGAGTTCGTCGTCAATTCTGTATGACATTGCTACGACGTTTGCTGGCTTGGCTATTCCGCAAGGCCGCGGCGTGCAGACATTCTTTACGTTTGGAACGTCGGTAGCACAGCCCTACGTTATTCCGAGTCAGAAATGATTTGTTCACGCCTCCTTGCTTGAGAACCAAAAATGCGCGATCGACCAAACAATGACAATTTGACCTCCTTCGAGAAGCATGCATATCGCATATTCTCGTATGCAGCGTTGGCCGGTGTCCTCGCTTGTATATTGGTAGTCCGTCAGCCTCACACCGAGGAAACGAAGTTAGTGATCAATATCGTTGGCTTTGTCTGCCTGATAATTGGCGTCATCTTCGGTTGGGGCTACAACAAAGATATCCGCGTTCTAGACCTTAGAAGATGTAACGGTTCTTAAAAAGGCCCGGAAGAGCTACGAAGGGCGGCCTCAAAAGCGAACTGCAACACCTGTTTCGCCTGCGTGCCAGCGACCGAAGCAAGTCGATGACCGACACGCAAGCATCCATTAATCGTGCGTCGCTCGCGATGAGCTCTCGAGCATAGGAAAGTGATGGGATCAAAAGAATCAGTGTTCGTAACAACCAGTCGCAGCGCGTACGGCGTCCTCTCATCGGTTTTTGTGGTCGGAATTGCGCTCGCCTGGGGTTCGTCGTTTGATGGTCCGGCGGTCCGGATAAGCCGCGACTATTGGCGTTGGGTCGCTCCAGTTACGATACCTACCACAATCTTCGTCACGTGGCGCCTCCAAAGGGCCTTGATTGGCTCCTGGTACAAACCACGGTATGCATCGGAGGAACGTCAATTTGGACTCACCGAGTCCTGGATAACAGGCGCAATCGCAGCAATCATCCTTGCCGCATTTGCGACAGGGGCTTTTGCCAACGTAATGAATCAGGTTATCGGTGTCTCGTACGTTGCAACCTACGATGTGATCGGAAAATACATCAATCGCGGCAAGCACACTTGCTATGGCTTGACCGTGACAAAGGTTGGCGATCCCCTTGATCAGTTTCAATTATGCGTTTCCCAGTCGGAGCAAGAGGAAACTACCATTGGTGACAGACTGCAAGTGGACGGCCGGAGGTCACGGTATGTCAATCAACTACTTAATTACACCAGAAATCGCTAACGGAATGCCGCTTGAAACCGTTCATCTAGATCGTGTCTTTGGCGTCGTGCAGACGTCGCAGAACCGCAAGCAGGTCACTCTATTCGGGTTCGAAAGTGCACACCGCAAGGAGTACTCCGTAGCTGCACCAGGCAAGCCCCGTGTCGTGTCGGGAATGACGATCACCGCTTATCTCGCGGAAGCGGGCAACTGGCAGACGCTGATTGGTTGGCGCAACCATGAGGACGGTGAGATTGTATGCGAACCCGAGAGTGGGCCAATTTTCCTTTGTATCTGGAGCATCTTAGGCTTTTGCATGATGGCGCCCAGGCTTTGGGATCGGCCAGCTATTACGTCGGTGATGGCGATCTTTACGGTTGCTATGTTTGGTTGGAGCGTTCGGAACATTCGCTTTCTGCGGAAAGTTCGCCGCGAGCTGGAGGAGTCAACGGCAGACGATGGCGTCGATGAGTTCTGACATGACCCATGTCTTTCGATCTTCTGTCGGATAAGACGTATTGGAAGCAAGCCGTGATGAAGACAACGAACCACGCGCGTTGCTGACTTCGTCATGGGTCCGTCGTTAAAGCGATTTTTCAGATGGCGAGTCGATGTCTGGAATATCCGTGTGCGGCGCTGGGCCGTAGGCATTGTCCGTTTTCTCGTCAGAGATAAACCCGTTGTAATAGATGCAGAAAAAGGTGCCTGTCACTGGGACTAGGTGGACCAGCATCCACCGGGACTGTCAGTATTTTTGCGTGCAAGGCGTTAAAGGCCCGCTTCGCAGCAGGCCGGAATCAAACGTTATGAGTTCGGCGTGGTAAAGCGATCCTCGTAGAGGATCGCTTTACCAGAAGCAACTTGTAAAATACGATCGCTGGCCGTGCTACACGGCAGACCCTGTAGCTGGCTTGAAACAAAAAAATTCAGACACTCCCGCGTGGAGCGCGCGATTTCGCTAACGCCTCTGCGCCGTTTTGTTTTCCAATCCAAACTTAAGACTTAGGAATACATATTTTTACATTTCGCCTCCACAAAAACATCTTGATCGCAGTCACCGTGGCATTACTCTCCGCATGCGAATCAGCTCCACCAAACGCACCCCCAAAGCCATCCCCCATCGCAGAGATGTCGCCTAACTTGCCAGGCGTCGCTTGGGTCGGTGGTTATTGGCATTGGGACGGTTCGCAATGGGTATGGATCGCTGGTCACATCGCGCCAAAACTATAAACATAAAGACCCAATCAATAACAATGTCGCGACACGTATATCGCCCGATCACGATGGCTCTCCTGGCGATGCCTCTGATTGCGCTTGCCCAAACGCAACCCGATCCAAACGCAGCCGCAGCGGCACGTACTTCCGCACTTCAAGATCAACTGCAGCAAGAACGCGAGCGAGCGCAGGAGCGGGACCGCCAGTGGCAGACGCCGGACGTCCGGCTTCCTGTAAGCAGCGAGCCGATCCCCGCTGTCTTGCCATCGGAAGCGCCGTGTTTCAAACTCGACACCATAACGCTCGACATTCCTGCGACCCTTCCTGATCGCATCCAATCCTTCAACGATCCCGCCTCGCTACACGACGCGTTTTCCTTCGCACGCCAGTGGCTAAATCGGTACGCGGGCCAGTGCGTCGGGCAACATGGCATCGAACTCCTGCGCAAGGGCGTGCTCGCGCAGATCCTTGCACGCGGTTTTGTAACGACTCGCGTGCTGCTGTCGGATCAGGACTTGTCGAAGGGCGCTTTGCGCTTCGAACTGCTGCCGGGAACCATCCACGATATCCGCTTTGCCGATCCCACAATCCGCGGTACGTGGCGTTCGGCCTTCCCAAGCCGTCCCGGTGATTTGCTGAACCTCCGTGACATCGAACAGGGCCTGGAGCAGATGAAGCGTGTCGCGAGCCAGGAAGCGGACATGAAGATCGAGCCGGCGGCCGAAGCAGGTACGAGTGACATCGTTATCGCGGTACAGCGCTCAAAACCGTGGAAGCTCGTGTTGGGAATAGATAACTCCGGAACCCGCGAGACCGGCAAGTTTCAGGGGACCGCTACATTCGGCCTGGACAATCCGCTTGGTCTTAACGACCTTCTCAGTATTGGCGTATCGAACGACCTCTATTTCACCGACAAGAAGTACGGCACACATGGACTGAACGCGTATTACTCGGTGCCTTGGGGAAACTGGAACTTTTCGCTCTCGGGCAACAAAAGCAGCTACTTTCAGCATATAGCGGGCGCGAATCAGACGTTCATATCCCAAGGCGATACGAAGTCATTCAACTTCCGTATCGACCGGTTGTTGTATCGCGATCAAACCAGCAAGACAGGTGTCGAAATGCAACTCTCTCGTCGCTATGGACGCAGCTTCATCGAAGATACGGAGATTGACGCGCAACATCGCGACAACACGTTTTTCGAGGTTGGTCTGACGCGTCGTCAGCATGCAGGTAGCGCCACGCTCGACACAACACTTGCCTATAAGCAAGGCGTGCCTTGGTTCGGCGCGCAAGGCGATCTCCACGATCCGTACACCGGGCAGACGCTCCCGCAGACGTATCTCTACAAAATGGCGACGCTCGATGCGTCGTTGTCCGTACCGTTCAAACTCGGCGACGTTCCGTTTCGATACGCGAGCACCTTCCGTGGGCAGTTCACGAATCAACGTTTGTTTTATATCGACGATATCTCCATCGGCAGCTTCTATAGCGTGCGTGGGTTTGACGGTGAATATCTCCTGAGCGCGGAGAAGGGCTTCTACTGGCGCAACGATCTTGAAGTGCCGTTGGGCAATAGCGGTCAGGTGGTTTATGTAGGTCTTGATTACGGCCATGTGTACGGGCCCAGCGTCGCCGCGCTGCTTGGCAAGCAACTCGCTGGTGCGGTGCTTGGCATTCGCGGTGGCAAGGCCGGCGTTGCCGGTGCCGTCAGCTACGACTTCTTCGTGGGCACGCCGGTATACAAGCCATCGAATTATCCAACCGCTCGCGCGACCGCTGGCATCCAGGTCATCTACCAATACTGAACAACCATGACATCACGAAAAACTTCGTCAGGCTATTTCGCTCGGCCCCTCTCCAGGTTATTTGCCGCGATATCGCTAAGCGCACTCGGGGCATGCGGAGGCGGTGGAGACACCGGCAATAATGGCAACGTCAACAATACGGCCGAGACGGGCGCCAGCGGCGCCACAGGCGGGTCTATACCAAGTTCTGCATCGGCATTTATCTCATCGATATTTCTGCAGCCAGGCGGGACCGGTTATGTCTGCTTCGTCAGCAGCAAGAACACGTCCTCTCGATACACGGGCGTCACGAGAGAGCAACTGTCGATATCGACCGCAAGCAGCACCGTGTTTAACGAGCAAACCAGCGCGGTTGTCGGACAATACAACGCGACGCTTGCACGCCAGACAATCGTCACGGCGGCCGGCGATTTCAGCACGTTGGGAATTGGCAACGACATCCAGATGTTCGACCAGGATTCGACCGGTTTCACGTTCGGTCTTGGCGGCTCCGCCGATGTCTTTCGGGCAACGCTGACGCCATCGGACGTCTCCGGCCAATCGATTTCGGCCGTGGCCAATGATACGGATGGCGGCGTCGCGCGTGTGCTTGCCACAGACACGGCGGCAATGCCAGGCGGATCGATTCGCTATTCAACGCAAATCACCGCGAGCGCGCCGGTGCTCGTCGTGAAAAGCGGGGCGGTCGCCAATTCACAAACTCTTGCGCAACTGCAGCAGCAGTTTGGCGGGACGGTCGCAACGTTAGGAGACGTCTCTTATCTGACAGGCATGAGCGGGAACGCACCAGCATCTGGCTATGCACAACTAAACGCTGGCGTGTATGACGCAACCTATGCCGTAGCCGGACAGAGCGTGCCGATTACGCTGCTGGCGGGTACCGATATTGCGTATAACCAGATCGCGTCGAGTTTCATTGTCCAGGAACTGAAGTCTTACGCGACCGGGCTGTGACGGGCACATGATTTTTAACCGAGTTGGCCGCTATAAAGAATGGCAATTTTGATTAAACGTGTGATTTCAGTTCTCGGAGTCGCGGCGTTACTTGCCGTCATCGGCTCCGTCGTCTATTGGGACTATTCGTACCGGATTCGCATCGAGGCTGCATCTTCCCGAACTCTCAACGCTGATAGGGTCTTTTCCGCGTAGTAGCGGCGCGCGCGGAACTTAAAATCAAGAAGCCACTTGCCTGCCGCCCTCACCGTAACAAACCCAAAACCAAAAAAAACTGGCGAGCCACCCACGCTCGCCAGTCTATCCATCCCTACCGGGTCCTCAAACTACACCGCTCCTATTTACTATGCCCCGCGTCCAACGGTTTATGCCGCTCCGCTCCTGACCCGGGGAAGAACGTATCCCAAACCGCTCTAACTCCTTCCGCTGCGGTCGCTTCAGCATCAATACTCTCCGCACCCTCAACCTTACCCGGATCGCCAGAAAGGCCGCGCCAGTGAGTAAATACGAGCATCGGTTTTTCGGTCCATCCGTCCGTACCAAACTTCGCGAATGCTGTTTCGCCGCTCGCGAGTTGCACCTCGTACCATCCGTCGCGCACCGGTGTGTAATCGCTCAACGGAAACCATGCAGTCGGATCGAGTTTCACAAGCTCCCCCATAGATCATCAGGACATTGCTGTCGGTGTAAGGATTGCGCGCATATCACGTGCCTGATATCGAGATCAAAGCGCCCCAAAAACGTCGTCACATACGCCAAGGTAAAACGGCATTCCAGAATCTCCCTGCGCGAAGCGCGCTGCATGTCTTCGAAGCGACCGGGAACCGCAACACCCGCAAACGCCCGGTTCCGCGCCAAGACAAATCCAAGCTCGACGACGACGCCCAGACCCTGCGCCAGCTCCAACCGCAAGAAACAGCCGACCGCCACCATAAGCATCGACCGCACGACAACAGTGCCTCCATGCGTTGCCCCACGTATCTCATCAAATTGACATACTCTGTCTGTACAAGCGTCCTTTCACCTGCTGCATGCACCAAATAAATGAATAAAATGAAGTAGTCGCCACATAACATCGGGGTAATTCCACGTATAAACCCGTAATAGGGAAAATCCAGTTGATTCTTATTTTCTGCTTATTGATAATGCCTAAACACAATGTCGTGCCAGACCAACTGGTGCGCTGAGAGAGTAGTAAGTCGTCAACTTGGGGGATTCAGTCATGCAATACGCTGAGATCGCTTACGAGAATGTCGTCTTGATTCCGCTGGCCGCGTACGACGATGGCTTGTACGCAGCTATGCTTATCGTCAGGGAGGTTGATGGCATGCAGCGCGCGACTGGCGTGCTGGGCCATTTCCCGTGCCCTGTCGATGCCCGTAAGTTTGCCCTTGCGTATGGCATGGCGGAAATAGACGAACGTCGGCATGCGCCGCAACAGCAAGTAATGCAGCAGTCTTTCGATCGGGCCGCATAAATCCGGCCGTCCAAACCGAAAGTCAACGCCAAGCCGCTTTGAAACAAACCGTCCAGGTATCGATAAAACACGCCCGTCGAAAAGCGGGCGCGTTAAATATCGGCATTGCTCATTTGCGATACGAACCATCGCGTTTAATCAATTAATTAAACGCTGCCTTTTCCTGCCCAATTTGCCCGGTCGACAGTCGCGTCGAATAAAACAATCCCCGGCGATGAAAGACTGGTGAACGTCACTCATGAAAACGATTACGCATCGGGCGGTGGCAAGTGGCTCGTAGTCTCGAGTCGTTGTCCCAAGACACGCGCAAGTTCGACTTATCGATATTGAGCAGCGCTTGCCTGGGCCGCCGTCGCGCGTAATTCTTCCCCGAGGAACTCCACAAACGTCCGCAACTTCGCGGACAACTGATGCCGCTCTAAATAAATCGCGTGGATATCCGCATTCGGCAGCGCCCAGTCGTTTAGCAGAACGACAAGTTTCCCGTCACGCACCAGCGCCTCCGTCTCCCATTGCGAGCGCACGGCAATGCCGCGTCCGTCCAGCGCCCATTGCAGCACCGCGGTGCCGTCATTGCTGCTGAGCGGGCCATCGACCTTGACGGTCTCCACCTTTTTGCCGCGCGTGAAATGCCACGTCCCATAAGCGGATTCGTTCTCGCGCAGCACGAGGCACGCGTGCCTCGTCAGGTCGTGGGGCGTCGCGGGCAGCCCGTATTTCGCCACATATCCCGGCGATGCACACACAATCCGCCGGTTCCTGAGCAGCAAACGCGCGTTGATGCGGGCGTCCGGGACATCGCCGAAACGGATGCCCAAGTCGAACCCTTCCTCCTGCAAATTCACCGGCCGGTCCGATAAATGAAGCTGAATCTTGATCGCCAGATAGCGCTCGATGAACTTCGACACCGCCGGCGAAATCCGGCTGCGCCCAAATCCAAACGATGCATTCACGCGCAGCAAACCCGTCGGCTCCGCCTGGCTTTTCGTGACGAGTTGTTCCAGTTCGGCGAGTTCATCGAGGATGCGCGAGCCGTTCGCCAGATACAACTCGCCTTCGGGCGTGAGGCTGACGCGCCGTGTGGTGCGGTTTAAAAGCCGTACGCCGAGCCGTCGTTCGAGTTGCGCGAGACGCTTGCTGATGGAAGGCGGGGTCACGCCGAGATCCCGCGCAGCCGCCGCCAGATTGCGATGCCGTGCGACGAGCGTGAACAGGTTGAGGTCCGAAAAGCCGTCCATCGATTAGTTCCTGGAAGTTAAGTCTGGATTGCCCGAATAGATACTATATCGGCCAATGCATCAATTAAACTTCATAAAACTGCGGGAGACAGCGATGTTCGATAACTTCAAGGACGTATCGGCAACGATCGATGGCGTCAGGATCAAGGCGATACAAGGCGGCAATGGGCAGGCGCTGCTGCTGTTGCATGGCCATCCCCAAACCCACGCGATCTGGCACAAGGTCGTGCCCGAGCTGACGAAACACTTCACCGTCGTGGCGGCGGACCTGCGTGGTTATGGCGATAGCGGCAAACCAGAAGGCCTCCCCGATCACAGCAATTATTCGAAGCGCCGTATGGCGCAGGATCAGGTCGACCTGATGCGCTCGCTGGGTTACGAGTCGTTCGCGGTGCTTGCTCATGATCGCGGCGGCCGGGTGGCGGTGCGCATGGCGCTGGACCATCCGACTGTGGTCAGGAAACTGATCACGCTCGACGTAGCGCCGACGCTCGCGATGTACGAGAAAACCTCGTTCGAATTCGCTCGCGCTTATTGGCACTGGTTTTTCCTGGTGCGTCCCGCGCCGTTCCCCGAGACACTGATCCACGCGGACGCCGACCTGTATCTGAAGCAAACTATCGGCGCGCGCAGTGCGGGGTTGAAGCCGTTCACGCCCGAGGCGTACGCGGAATATCTGCGCTGCCTGCAACAGCCGGGCACGGCGCATGGTATTTGCGAGGACTATCGCGCGAGCGTCACCATCGATCTGGAACACGACCGCGAATCGCTGGCGAAGGGCTACAAGATAACCTGCGATTTTCTCGCGCTATGGGGCGCGGAAGGCGTGATCGAAAAGTGCTTCGATCCTATCGCCGAGTGGCGTCATTTCTCCGATAACGTCAGCGGCCACTCGCTGCCATGCGGTCACTACATTCCGGAGGAAGCGCCCGAGTTGCTGCTCAAGCGCGTTCTGCCGTTTCTTGGGAGTTGAGCATCACATCGGGCACTTGTTTGTCAGCGGCCCGCATTTGCGGATCTCTTTCACGCCGATGGCAATCAGCAAGTGCTGGTGAATGACAAGCAAGGAGACTCCGCGAACGGTAGTTCGACCAATACGGGCCGCCGCCTCGCCGAATGGAAACATTTCTCCAATCTGGCGACGGCGGCAACCCCAGGCGCAACGCTCGATTTAAGGAACTTGCGATACGGCGAGCACGCCGTATCGCAAACCGGGTTACTTGCCAGCCGGCGCCGGGGCCGCCGGATCGGAGTAGTTCGGCAAGCCTTGCGAGCTGCTGCTCCCGCCCATGCCCGGCTTCGCCGGCGCAACTGTCGCGCTCGCGGCACCTGCCGGCGTTGCGGTGGCACCACTTTCATCGCCGTAATCCGGCAGTGCAGCGTTCGCCGCGCCCGTCAGCAGATATTGGCGGCGCTGCGTATAGGCATCGCGGACGAATGCATATTTATCCAGCGCGGCTTGCGACAGGATATCGGTTGCACCGAGCAGATCCGCCCGCGCGCTCACAAACTGCGCGACGAATAACGACACGCTCGCTTCCGTACTCAAATAAGTCCCCGGATTGAGCGGATAGCTCGCGATCCAGTTCGTTGAATCGCGTACCGAACTCGGCCCGAGCAGCGGCAGGACCAGATACGGTCCCGACGGCACGCCGTAATGGCCCAGTGTCAGCCCGAAGTCCTGGTTGTGCTTCGGCAGCCCGGCGGGCGTCGCCCAGTCGATCAGGCCGCCAATCCCGAACGTGGAGTTGATCACCAGGCGCATCAGGTCTTCGGTCGCGTCGGTGATCTTCAACTGCAGCAGGTTGTTCGCGAAGTTGCCAATGTCGCCAATATTCGAAAAGAAGCTGCTGACCGCCGTGCGGATCGGGGCCGGCGTGACCTTCACATAGCCGGTCGCAATCGGGCGGGCGACGTATTTGTCGGCGGCGTCGTTGAACTTGAAAATCTCGCGGTTCATCGGCTCCAGCGGATCGCCCGGCTTGGCGGTAGGGCCGGTGGCGCAACCGGACAGGGCGAAAGCAGCGGCGAGCAGCACGCCGCCGGAGCGCGCTCGCAAAGTGCGGGCGGCATCGGGCGTTTTTGCCATCCTCATGGGTCGGTTTCCTTAGGGTCGTGCGTGAGTGGTTAATGCGTTATGGGACGGTTCAAAGAGGGACGGTCTAAACGGCGTCGGCCGCTTTGGGCTGCACCCGGGGTTTTCCCATTAGAACCGGCTGAAATACCACGGCGCCGATTAACGTCGTAAAAAGCGCCAGGACCAGGAGCCTGCCCATGCTCGATGTGCCTGGATGATGCGAAAACCACAAGCTGCCGAACGCCGTCGCCGTGGTCGCGGCGCTGAACAACACGGCGTGCGTGAGGCTGGAGTGCAGCAGGCCGGTTTGTCCGGAGCGCCACGCCATCACGAAATAGATCTTGAACGCCACGCCAATGCCCAACATCAACGGCAACGCAATGATGTTCGCGAAGTTCAACGGCATGTCGAACACCACGCATAACTCCAGCGTGACGACGGCGGAAACGAGCAACGGTATCAAAGTTCTCAAAACATCGCCGATACGGCGCAAAGTCAGCCACAGCAGGATCGTGATGGCGATCAGCGACAATGCCGCCGCCTGCTCGAACGCCTTGATGATCGTATTGGCCGAATGCAGCACCGAGATCGGGCCGCCGATCGCGTTCGGCTCGACTTTCTGCACGGCATTCGCGAAGCGGGCGAGCGATTTGTCGTCGTCGCGGCTCTTGCCGTCCAGCGCTTTGGGCGACGCTTCCACGAGGGCGTGGCCGTCGGCGGCGAGCCAGCCTTCGGTCATCGACTTAGGCAGCGACGCCAGCGTGATCGGCGACGGTTGCAGCAGCGCACGCATCTGGCCCAGCGCAATGCGCAGCGGGTCGGACATGGCGTGCTCGGCGCGCTCGCGGGTGGCGGCATCGGCTGCGGCGAGCTTTTTCAGCGCTGCCGCGAGGTGACGCGCTTCGTTTTCGCCGGGGCCGGGATGTTCATCGGCGGCGAGGGCAAGCGAGTTTGATAGCCGCTTGAGCGTAGCGACGCGCACGGCATCGTTGGCAGGCGTTGCAACCCGCTGGTCCAGCGAAGGCAAAAGCTGAGTGGCCGCAGCGGCAATCAAATCGAGCTTTTGCGGCTGATCGGCGGGAATGAGCGTCGACAAGGTCGTCGCGCGCTCCACTTCCGGCAGCTTCTCGAGCTTCGCCGCGATCTTGTCCGCTTCCTCAAGCGAGGGCGCGAGCACCTTCACGTCGTTCACGGCCGCTTCGGGCGCGTCTTTCAGCGAGAGCAGCGTGGCCATGGACTCCGTTTTCGGGTCCTTCAGGTTCAGCGGATTGAAGTCGAAACGCAGATGCAGCAGCAACGGCAGCGCGCAGATCACGACTGCCAGCGTACCGATCAGCACCGGCGTGCGATTGCGCGCGAGAAAATCGTCCACCGGCGCGAGCTTCGGAAAGCCCGGCGAGCCTGCTTCGCCAACCGGCGCGAACACCTTGATCAGCGCCGGAAACAAGGTCATGTTGGTGAAATACGCGACCAGCATGCCGACGCCCGCAATCTGCCCGAGTTCGGACACGCCCCGATACGCGGTTGGCAAAAACGAGAAGAAACTCGCGGCCGTCGCGGCGGCGGCGAGCGTCAGCGGCACGCCAACGTGGCGCGCGGTATTTACCAGTGCAACATCCAGCCGGTCGTCCTTGAAGCGTTCCTCGCGATACCGCACGCCGAACTGAATGCCGAAATCCACCCCGAGCCCGACGAACAGCACCATGAAGGCGATCGAAATCAGGTTCAGCGCGTGGACCATGAGCAGGCCGAGCGCGGCCGTGATCGTCAGTCCGACGAACAGCGTGATGAACACCGAGACGATCATCTTTCCCGAGCGCAGCGCGAGCCAGAGGATCACCAGCACGACGATGAACGTCAGGATGCCGTTGAGCACGGCGCCGTCTTTAAGCGACGCGAATTCTTCGTCGGAGAGCGGCTGTTCGCCGGTCAGCCGCACGACCGCCCCATATTTCTCCGATAACTTCAGCTCATTCGCCGTCGCGCGAATCGCATTCGATCCGCTCGCGCCGGGTTCCAGCGCGTTGTAGTCCACCACCGGCTGTACGGTGACGAATGCACGCGCGGGTTGCGTGGCCGAGGTATCGACCAGATTGCGCCAAGAGAACACGGCGGGTTGATCGGCGAGGACTTTATCGAGCACGTCCGCGCTCTGGCCCAGCAGCTTCGACATTTGCCCGAGCGTCACTTGACCAAGTTGCAACGGCAGGTTGAGGCTGGTGTTGAGCGTGCCGGCAAGGCCGGTGAGCGTGGGGTCGTGGGCCAGCGCATTGATCAGCGGACGTGCTTTCACGAGTTGCTGGGTGGTGTCGGCGACTTTATCGGTGGAGAGGTAGAGCAGGCCGTTGTGCTCGAAGAAATCGCCTCCCGAGGGTTGCGACACCGCCGTGAAGTGAACCGTGTTCTTGGTCAGCGCGGCGGCCAGCTCGTTGGCGGCGGCGTCGGCGAATTCAGGCGCTTGGGCTTCGATCACCACGAGCACCGTCGATCCCCGTTGCGGAAAGGCTTCGTCAATCGCGTGGCTGCGCGCGGCCCAGTCGGGTTCTGTCTCGATCAACTGGCTGATGTCGGTGCTGATCTTGAAGTGATGTACCACGTAATAGCCGCTCAGCACGGCGATCAGCAGCGACAAAACGATGATCCAGCCGGGTCGGCGAATCGATAATGTGACGAGACGGGCAATGAGAGGCGTGAGCATGAAGACGGATGCCTCGGAGGGCTTGTTCTGATGTTTGGCTGTCTGGACAGGGGGCCGTGAGGCGCCGCGTGAGTATACCGGGCGTGAGGAGATGCTTGCAGAAGGCGCGTTCGCGCTACGGTTTGCGGGCTGGCGTGACCGGCGGACAAAAATTTTTCGATCGCTTTAGCCGATTGCGAGCCGGGTCCGGATAGGCAGCGAGGTCAGCGCACGCTTAATGACAAATTGTACTAACATTGTGCGGCCGCTCAGTTCGTTTTCGAACTAACATTGTCATTACGATGAAGCGATGAAAACAACGATTCGCAGGATGGGTAATTCGCAAGGCGTGTTGATTCCGAAACCCATCCTGGCCCAACTTGGGCTGGAGGACGAAGTGGAGATGGAAGTGGAAAACGACGCAATTGTTTTAAGAAAACCGCAAAAGAAGGCCCGCCAAGGGTGGTCTGACGCAAGCAAGGCAATAGCCCAAGCCGGCGACGACGAGCTTGTGATGGACGAGTTTCCGAACGCAGATGATTCGGAGCTTGCGTGGTAGTGCGCGGAGAGGTCTGGCTCATTAAAATGGACGAACTGGACCCTACCGTCGGCAGCGAGATTCAGAAAACCCGGCCTTGCGTCGTGATATCGCCGCCTGAGTTGCATGACCATTTGCGCACGGTGATCGTCGCGCCCATGACGACCAAAAGCCGGCCCGCGCCTTACCGTGTATCCGTGGTATTCAGCCAGAAGAAAGGACTGGTCCTGCTCGATCAGATTCGCACGATCGATAAAACCCGTCTGGTGAAGAAGCTCGGCGCTGTGCCGGCTAATACGCTCTCGGTTGCATTGCGGACCTTGCAGGAAGCCTTCGCCGTCTAACCAACGCCAACCCCTACGTCTCGCTCCAAAGCCTCAACAGGTTGTGATAACAGCCCACGAGCGTTCGCCTCGCGGCGTCGTCGGCGTTCTGTGCGTTCAGCCGTTGAATGGCGTTGTCCATATCGAATAGCAGGCTGCGGCGGGTATCATCGCGAACCAGGCTCTGCGCCCAGAAGAAACTCGATACCCGCATTCCCCGCGTTACCGGCCGTACCTCATGCAAGCTGGTCGCCGGATAAACAATCGCATGCCCCGCCGGCAGCTTCACTTCCTGCACACCGTAGGTATCCTCGATTACCAGTTCGCCGCCGTCGTATTCCTCCGGCGGTGTGAGGAACAGCGTGATCGATACATCGGTTCGCACTCGCGTGCCATGTCCCGGCACGAGCCGGATTGCCCCATCCACATGACTGCCGAAATGCATTCCGCCTTCGTACCGGTTGAAGAGCGGCGGATACAGCTTGTTGGGCAGCACGCCGCTGATGAACAGCGGATGCCGTTCCAGCGAGCGGACGATGACATCGCCGAGTTCGAACGCAATCGGCGCTTCCTGCGCGATCTGCTGGTTGCGCTTGACCGGCGCGCCCTGATAGCCGGCCGTCGCGCGGCCGTCCACCCACGCATCCGATGCTTCAAGCCGTTGACGCATGGCGGCGGCGTCCTCGGGGCTGAGGACGTTGGGTATCGAAAGGATCATGTTTTTTTGGGGGCCAGCGGCCGCGCGACGTCGACGACGTGTATCTCGCGCGCGGCTCACGTGTCCTGCAGTCGATCAATAGAACCGGTAGTTTAGCGTCGCGAGGAACGTCCGGCCGTAACCCGGCACCGCGCGGCCGCCATCCGATGGAATCAGCGCGTCGTAGTAGTGCTTGTTGGTCAGGTTCTGGACGTTGAACTGGATGTCGTAATGTTTCTGGTGGAACGCCGCCATTGCGTCCCAGCGCGTGTACGCAGGCACCTGCACCAAGTCGTTGCTGGCGGCATATCGCGACGATGTGTACACCGGGCCGCCACCGAAGGTCCAGTGCGGCGTGAGGTCATACGTCGTCCACAACGTGATCATGTTGCGCGGCGTGTTCGCCAGGGTCTTGCCGTTGGTGTTGTCCAGCGCCTTCACCACCTGGCCGTTCATGTACGTATAGCCGCCAAACACCTGCCACTTGTTGGTGATGTGTCCAGCCAGCCCAAGTTGATAACCGCGCACGCGCACGTCGCCGTCGAGCGTGTAGCTGCCGTCAGCCTGGAGCGTGCGGGCATTGGTTTTATCGATATTGAACAGCGACTGCGTTACCGACAACCCGCCGTTCAGCAAGTCCCACTTCGTGCCGACTTCATACGAACGGTTCGATTCCGGCGGCGTGTTCTGCTGGTTGTTGGTCAGCGTCAGCGCTTCCAGCGACGGATTGAACGACGTGCCGTATGAAACGTAGTACGACTGCCAGTCGGTCGGCTGGAAAATGATCCCGCCGCGCACGCTGGTGAAGTAATTGGTCTGCGTGGCGTAAGACGGCGCGTTGAGGGTGTTCTTGATCGACGCTTCGTAACGATCCCAGCGCAAGCCGCCCACCACCTTCCAGTACTGGCCGACAGAGACCGTATCGTTGGCATAAATGCCCACGCCGTTCGCACTCGATTCCGCCAGGTTGGTCGCCACTTCCTGCGTGTTGGCCGGTCGCGTGGTGTATTGCGGATTGAGCAGCGGCACGATCGCGATGGTGTTCGACGGCAAGCCCGGCGCCGTCGCGGTGAACGACTGGTTGCTGTAGGTCTCGTGGCTCAGGTCAATGCCTGCAATCACCTCATGCTTGAGGAATCCGGTGTTGAACTTGTAATCGATATCGGTCGTGTTGTAGACCGAGTGATCGTTGATGTTGCGGTCCTTGCCCTGCAACTTCACGTACAACGACGACAACGGCAACGACGTGTAATTCCCGTTGGCGAGTGCCGTCGATGTCCCGAGCGGTCCGGTCAGGACCGCCGCCGCGTTGGTCGCGGTCGCTTCGGTGCCGTAGTGGCTGAACTGGGTCTGGTTGCGCAGCGTGAGGTTGTCGTTGAAACGATGCTGGATGCGCGCCGAGAACGTCTGCACGTCCTGGATCGTCCGATCGCCTTCGAAACCGTAGAACTGGCTCTTGCTGACCGGGACCGGCGCACCGTTCACCGGCGGAATGCCGTAGTCCGGCTGGTCGCGGTTGTGCTGGATCAACGCTGACAAAGTGACTTCCGTCGGCGTTCCAATGCCAAAGCGCACCGTCGGCGCGAAGCCGTAGTCCTTGCTCTTCATCACGTCGCGGGTCGAGCCGAGATCCTGACCGAACGCGTTGAGCCGCACGGCGGATGTATCGGACAGCGGCTGGTTGATGTCCACGGTGGTGCGGTAGCGGTCGCTCGTGCCGGCCATCACGGACACCGATGCGTGCGCTTTCAGCTCCGCCTGCTTGCTCACCTGGTTGATCACACCGCCCGTGGAGCCGCGCCCGAAATAGAGTGAGGACGGGCCATACAGCACATCGATGGATTCAAGGTCGAACGTGTCCCGATAGTACTGGCCGCGGTCGCGGAAGCCATCGAGATAAATGTCGGTGCGCGCCGAGAAACCGCGCAAGTTGATGTTGTTGCCGATCTGTCCGCCTTCCGCGGCTCCAATGGTGACACCGGGGACGTTGCGAAGGGCATCGGAGAAAGACGTGGCTGCCTGGGACTGCAGCACGGCTTTCGGGACTACCACAGCCGCTTGCGGGATATCGCGCAATGCAGTGGGAACCTTCGCGCCGACGCTCGATTTTTCGGGCTGGAAATCGGGCGTGCCGATGGCCTGGCCGGAGACATGCACGGCCGGTAGCGCGGCGTTTTCGACGAGAGGTGCGGCTTGTGCGGGTTGTTCGGGTTGTTCCGCCTGAGCGGTTTGATCGGTCTTGCTGACCGGCGCAGCCTGCGCATGAGCATAGAGCGGAATGGCAGCAGGAGCCGCCAGCGCGGTCATGATCGCCGCGGCAAGCGGTGTCTTCCTCAACATGTGTTTCCCCGAGTATTGGATGGTCGAAAAGCCGGCGCTGTTGCGTCATGCCGGTCAATTACTTCCGCGATGCCCGCGGCGGCGTGAGCGGTTGGCAAAGGGCGCGGCCGAAGGAGCAGTCCATCATTGCGACAGATGCGCGCCGTTTCCCTTAGTAGTTCCGAAATACGAATCAATATCATTACACAGTTAAGAATTGTTTTCAATACGATATCGGGAACTATGCGGATAGCTGACGGACAAAGGCCCCGCGATTTTTGCGGGGCGGTTTTATCGAGGGAAATAAAACGCACCGTGGAGGGCGGAGCGTTATGGGGCGGGGATAAGAGGGGTTATGCCGGAGTATGGAAGGCCACGGATGTTGTCGCGCAGGTCGCGGTCAACCGTAATCATCGGATGAAAGCTACGAAAACAGAGCTTTCATTCAGGCGAGCGTGACGTGTCCTCAAACGCCCTGAGCGCCGCCGCCATGTCGCGCTGCAATTGCCCGAGGGCGGCGACTTTGGGATTGGGCGGCTGCAAACCCTGCCAAAGGAGCAGGGACAATCGTTTTGACGTTTCTTCGATATCCACCGTTTTCTTGCTGATCGCGTCCCACAGCACGTGTTCCATCGGCCCATAGATGCTGGAGCGCAGCAGGCTTAAGGGCAGGTCGTCGCGGATATCGCCGGCTGCCACGCCGTCCGACAGCACTTGCATCAGCGGCGCGGTATAGCGCCGCTGGAGTTGCACGATTTCATCGCCGAATGTGTCGTCTTTCGCGCGCCCTTCGGACAGGATCAGCGCGCACAGCCCCGGCCCATCGATCATCAGCCGATACAAATGCGTACGGATCAGGAAAAACAGCTTTGCGCGCGTGCCCGTGATGTGCGGCAGCGTGGTTTCGATCTCCGCGATGATCTCGTCGTACCAGTCGCAGATCACCCGCACGCACAGGTCGCGCTTGCCGGAGAAATACGTGAACACCGTTGCCTCCGATACCCCCAGCCGACGCGCCATATCGATCGTCGTCGCCGATGCATATCCGCGCTCCGAGAACACTTGCCGCGCCACGAGCAGGATGTCCTTGATGCGTCGTTCAGACTTGATGCTCGACGGTGCGCGACGTACGGGGAGGGTTTTGGACTGGGTCATATAGGCGCTGAAAGTCGATCGTCGTAAGTAGTATTTTGAGTGTAGCTCAATCGGATTAATATTGGGATTTCAGCAATTTAATGAGGAATATAAAGGTTTAACCGGCTTGACGTTGTTACGTAGTTGAGTTTTACTCAAACCCATTGAGATGCACTCGTCCAACCAGGTTGAGAATCATGGAATCCAATCCGAACGATCCCCGCGGTCAGCATCAATACCGCTCCGTCTTCCGTCCCGGCCTGTTCGCCGGCAAGGTTGTCATGGTAACGGGCGCAGGCAGCGGTCTGGGACGATGCACAGCGCACGAACTTGTGTCGCTGGGGGCTTCGGTGATCCTGATCGGACGAACCCTGGCGAAGCTGGAAACCGTACGCGACGAGTTGGCCCAGGACTACCCTGAAAGCGCCGGACGCGCGCGTTGCTACGCCTGCGACATCCGCGACGAAGCGAGCGTCAAACAAGTCGTCGCTACCGCACTCGCCGATTTCAACCGGCTCGACAGCCTCTTCAATTGCGCGGGCGGCCAGTTCCCCGCGCCGCTCGACAAGATTTCCCTGAATGGCTGGGACGCTGTCGTGCGCAACAACCTGCACGGCACTTTCCTGATGTCGCGCGAATGTTTTACGCAATGGATGCGCGATCACGGCGGCGCGATCGTCAACATGCTCGCGGACATCTGGGGCGGCATGCCCGGCATGGGCCATTCGGGCGCCGCGCGCGCCGGCGTCTGGAACTTCACGGAAACGGCCGCGTGCGAATGGGGTTACGCCGGCGTGCGGGTGAATGCCGTGGCGCCGGGATGGATTGCATCGGCGGGCATGGATAGTTACGACGAACGCTATCGTGCGTTGTTGCGCGAACTCAAGCACAAGGTGCCGTTGCAGCGCTTTGGGACCGAATCGGAACTCGCGGCGGCGGCGGTATTTTTGCTTTCCGAGGCGTCGGCGTTCATCAACGGGACGGTGATTCGCGTCGATGGCGGCGTGCCGAACGCACGGCATTCGTGGCCCTTGGCGGCCGCTGGGCGTACGCTGGAATTCAACGGGTTTTCGCGTTATCGGCCGCCTGCGGGGTTGCAGGAATTGGCCGCCGAAGACAGATCCGACGATCAAGCCGCCGTCGAATGAGCCTTAACCAGAACCAGGGAGAAGCGATGCTTCCCGCAGCCGATTCATATGAAACCCTCGCCGCGGCATTCACGTGGAAGGTGCCCGCGCAGTACAACATCGGCGTGGACGCCTGCGATAAATGGGCCGACGGTTCCGGCCGCCTCGCGCTCATCTACGAGACCCGCGAAGGCTCGGAAACGCGTTTCACCTTCGATAACCTCAAGGCGCTCTCCAACCAGTTCGCCAACGCGCTTGCCCGCGCGGGATTGAAGCGCGGCGATCGCGTGGGAATATTCTTGCCGCAGTCGCCGGAGACGGCCATCGCGCATCTGGCGATCTACAAGGCGGGTTATATCGCGGTGCCGCTGTTTCAGCTATTCGGCGTCGATGCCATCCAGTACCGGCTCGCCGATAGCGGCGCAGCGGCGCTGATCACCGACCACGCGGGTTTCGACAAGCTGGCGCAGGTTCGTGAGACGCTACCAGACCTGAAAAATGCCTATTGCGTCGATACCACCACCCACGCAAATGCCCATTCCTTCTGGGATTCGCTACGCGCGGAAACGGACGTCTTCATCCCCGTTGATACCTCCTGCGACGACCCCGCCGCAATCATCTATACGTCCGGCACGACGGGAAAGCCCAAGGGCGCGTTGCTTGCCCATCGGGCGTTGCTGGGTCATTTACCGGGCGTCGAGATGTCGCAAGGTCTTTTCCCGGCGCACGCCCGGCTGATGTGGACGCCCGCCGACTGGGCGTGGATTGGAGGCCTATTCGATGTCTTGCTGCCCGCCTGGCATCACGGCGTGGCGGTGCTCGCGCGGCGCTTCGAAAAATTCGATGGCCCGGCCGCTTTCGACCTGATGGCGCGTCACGGCGTCACGCACACCTTCCTGCCACCGACCGCGCTCAAGATGATGCGCTCGGTGGCGCGTCCCGAGCAGTGGCGGTTGTCGTTGCGCGCGGTGGCGAGCGGCGGCGAATCGCTGGGCGAGGAGCTGATCGCCTGGGGCCGGGCGGCGCTTGGCGTGACCATCAACGAGTTCTACGGGCAGACCGAGTGCAACGTGGTGGTGTCGTCGTGTTCTGCGTTGTTCGAGCCTCGCCCGGGGGCGATCGGGCGCGGCGTGCCGGGACATCGCGTGGCAATCGTCGACGATGAAGGCACAGAACTTCCTCCCGGCACACCGGGCAATATTGCGATTGCCGCGCCCGACCCGGTCATGTTCCTGCGCTACTGGAACAACGAGCCGGCCACGCGCGATAAATTTCGCGGCCAGTTCCTGCTGACCGGCGACCTCGGTTCATGCGATGCCGATGGTTTTATGCGCTTCGTTGGCCGCAACGACGACGTGATTACCAGCGCGGGTTATCGGATCGGTCCTGCGCCTATTGAGGATTGTTTGCTGCGCCATCCCGCCGTCAGCATGGCGGCGGTTGTGGGTGCACCGGACGCGGCGCGCACGGAGATCGTGATGGCGTTCATCGTGCTGAATGCAGGATTCGTCCCGGATGAAACGCTTGTGCGTGAGCTTCAGCAGCACGTCAGGACGCGACTGGCCGCGCATGAATATCCGCGCGAGGTCAGGTTTGTCGACGCGTTGCCGATGACGCCGACCGGCAAAGTGATGCGCAAGGAATTACGGGCGGCGTTGCCGGGTCTGAACACTTCGACCAAGCCATGAGGACCCGCGAATGACCTCGGAGATGGCCCCGCCCAAGCGCAAGCCGCAAGCCATTCTCGACGCGACCGATCGCAAGCTGCTGGCGTTGCTCGCCGAAGATGCCACGCGGACCTACGCCGAGCTTGGCCGCCTGCTGCATTTGTCCGCGCCCGCCGTTCACGAACGCGCGAAGCGCCTGAAGCAAGACGGCGTCGTCAAGGCGACCGTCGCGACGCTGGACGGCGCAAGCGTTGGCCGGCCGCTGCTGGCGTTTGTTCACGTCGATACCTCCAGTTGGGCCGTCACGCGTCAATTACTGCAACTGGCCGAGTTTCCGGACGTCGAAGAGATCCATACGGTGACTGGTGAAAGCGCGATGCTGCTGAAAGTGCGAACCCGTGACACGCAAACACTCGAACATTTGCTCGAGCGTATTCATTCGATAGAAGGGTTCACCGGCACGCGCAGTTACATCGCGTTGACGACATATCTGGAGCGCGGGCCGAGTCCGCAGGTTTGACTGACGGTGGCGTCAAGACCGACTCGGCATAAACCCAACCTCAACGCATTTCGTGGCGGCTTCGCCGCACACGATGACCCTATGCCGATCCGCCGCCAGGAAGCGCGCTAATAAGCCGCTGCGGGCGCCGTCCATGTTTACCGACTTGCGGCGGCTGGAACAGATTCTCAAGAACCGCGAGGCGCAGAAGAGCCGGCGATCCGCGGTTTTTCGTTTCCCCTGGCTCTCGCGCCAGCCGCAGACGGACAATCCTTCGAACGTGCTGAACTGTCACGGCAGGCGCGGGTCGATATACTTACTGCGTTTTTCAGCTAAGCCGGCGCGTCGGGCTGAACGCCGCCCTCCATTACTCGATATCGGTCGTATGAAACGCTATTTGCCTGTCCGTGTTGCCCTATTCGCCCTGGCTTTGTCGGCGGCGCTGTTTTCCAGCGCTTCGTTTGCGCAGACGAGCCCAGATGCCGTCGTTAAAAGCGCTGTGGAAGGCACTGTCGACGCGATGAAGGCTGATCCTGCCGCGCGTGGGGGCGACATGGCCAAGATCACGCAATTGGTGCAGACGCGTTTCGTGCCGGCAACCGATTTCCAGCGCACCACGCGGATTGCCGTAGGTAAGGCATGGAGCACGGCGACGCCCGACCAGCAGAAGGCGCTCTACGAGCAATTCCAGACGCTGCTGGTGCGCACCTACACCTCGTCGCTGTCGCAATTACGCGATGAAGACGTCAAGTTCAAATTCGACGCCCCGACGCTCGATGCCGGCGGGAAAGACGCTGTCGTCCAGTCGCACGTGTACTCGAGCGGCGGCGATAACCCGGTGCGTTATCGCCTGGAAAAGACGCCGGACGGCTGGAAGATCTACGACATCGACATGATGGGCGCGTGGCTGATCCAGGTGTACCAGACGCAATTCGCGGGTCAGTTGTCGAAGGGTGGCGTCGATGGCTTGATCAAGTTCCTGACCGCGCATAACGCGCGGACGGCGGAGTGAGGAAGGGGTAGAGCCTGGATTCGCAAATGAAGCGTGGGTGAGCGAGTCTGAGGCACTACGGAGCAGCGGGGCCAACAGGCGCAACTGGCGACAAGCCGGGAGCGCCTTTTTTTGCGCCGCTGTTTTTAACGCTAATGGCTCTTACAAAGTCTCGCCTCATCCGCCAAGATGAGCATCGACCTTATGCCCCGAGCACAAAATGCCAAATCGACGAGTATCGAAATCCGAATTCAAAGCGAAAGCATCTGAATTCTTCAGGTTGGTGGAGTCATCGGGGGAGAGCTTGATCGTGACTGACCTTGGGCAGCCAACCTTGGAGTTGCGGCCGTATCAAACGGATGCGCGGGACCCGCTCGATCTTCTACGCGGCTCGCTATTGCGTTACGACAATCCGATGGATCCAGTGGGGGAAAATGACTGGGCGGCGGCATAGTGATCGTGTCTGGATACGCACGTTAACTTGCTTGGCAAACTCCGGCACCCACGCACTACCGAAACTTTATGCGCAGCAAGTTGTGCCCCAACGCATTCACTCCCGCCTCAGCATTCCGACACGAGCACCATCGCCTTCGATGAAACGCTCTTCGCTGACTTCAGCGCTTTCTCTCTCACCGCGGTCATGTTTTCGGTCTCGCTGGAGTACCTGAACGAAGCGGGCAGCAGCCGATAGTCCGCTGCCACTTGCGCCGCTTTTGTCTCGCTGAAGCCGGTCTTGCGCAGCATCTTCGCCAAGAGAGAGTAGTCGTCCAGATCGGCTTTGCCGAGATTGATCATTACGCTGAAGTCAGCCATTGCTTCCTGCTTGTTTGCTTTGAAAACCCGCGATGCTACACGGGTGTGCCATATACGCATCTTGAAATACAAAACGGGTGGATAACGCCGCTCATCGCGACCTTATCCACCCGTTCCTCTTGCCGCAGCCATAAGCTCGAGCCTCACACCACAGCCCGAGCTCACGTATTCAAACTCAAGCCGCGATCGTCGTCTGCTTGCCGCCCTTGTTGCCCTTCGCGCGGCCAATTTCTTCCAGCTTGATCTCGACGTGCTTCGAGAATACGAATTCCGCCGGGCGTTGCTTGTCGACCGGCAGGTCTTTCGCATAAGCACCTTCGGTACGCGGACCACGCAAGGCGACAAGCGCGGCCTTCAGCGGATGCGCAACTGTATCCATCACGGCGGTGGCTTCGAAGCCGCAATGCACCATGCAGTCAGCACATTTCTCGTACTTGCCCGTGCCGTACTTGTCCCACTCGGTGGTTTCCATCAATTCCTTGAAGGTCTTCACATACCCTTCACCGAGCAGATAACACGGACGCTGCCAGCCGAACACGGTACGCGCCGGATTGCCCCAGGGCGTGCATTCGTAGGTCTGGTTGCCGGCCAGGAAGTCGAGGAACATGCTCGACTGGCTGAACGACCAGCGCTTGCCGTTATCGCCGCGCTTGAAGATGTCGCGGAACAACGACTTCGTCTTTTCGCGGTTCAGGAAGTGCTGCTGATCCGGCGCGCGTTCGTACGCATAACCTGGCGACACCGTGATGCCGTCCACGCCCATAGGCCCAAGCGTGTCGAAGAAATTCGCTACACGTTCCGGGTCGGCGTCGTTGAACAGCGTGCAGTTGATGTTCACGCGGAAACCACGGCGCTTCGCTTCCTTGATCGCCGCTACAGCCTTCTCGTACACGCCGTCTTGCGAGACCGAATGGTCATGCGCCTGCTTGTCGCCGTCGAGGTGAACCGACCAGACGAAGTACGGATTCGGCTCGTAGTCGTCCATCTTCTTTTCCATCAGCAGCGCGTTCGTGCAGAGATAAACGAACTTCTTGCGCGCGATGATGCCCTTCACGATCTGGGGCATTTCCTTGTGCAGCAGCGGTTCGCCGCCGGCGATGGAGACCACCGGTGCACCGCATTCGTCGACAGCCGCAAGGCAGTCCGCCATCGAGATGCGCTGGTTCAGGATGGGGTCCGGATAATCGATCTTGCCGCAGCCGTTACACGCCAGGTTGCAGCGGAACAGCGGCTCGAGCATCAGCGCGAGCGGATAGCGCTTGTTGCGCATGAAATGCTGGCGCGCGATGTAAGCGCCAACCCGGACTTTTTGCAGCATCGGAATAGACAATTGCGTGTGCTCCTTAATCTTCGCGAAGGGCGCCGGCGGATGCCGTTGCCACAGCCAGCGGCTTCGTCAGCTTCGCGGGGAGTTTGAATTCAACTTTCTCTTCGCGGCCGGACATCGTCGTGACTTCGACGGGACCCAGCGCGCGCAGTGCATTAATAACGTGCTTGACCATTTCTTCCGGCGCAGACGCACCGGCCGTAATCCCGACAGTCTGCGCGTTCGCAAACCAGTCAGGTTTCAATTCCGAGCCGTCCGCCACGAGGTAGCTCGGCACGCCGGTTTCGGCGCCGATCTCGCACAGCCGATTCGAGTTGGAACTGTTGGTTGCCCCAACCACGAGCAAAACGTCCACTTGCTTGCTCAGCTCGCGCACCGCTGCCTGCCGGTTTTGCGTGGCGTAGCAGATGTCGCGCGTATCCGGGCCGACGATGTCCGTGAAACGGCGATGCAGCGCGTCGATGATGTCGCGCGTATCGTCCACCGACAACGTGGTCTGCGTGACATACGCGACGGGGGCATCGACAGGCAGCGCGAGCGTTGCCACTTCAGCTTCGCTTTGCACAAGCACCACCGTGCCGGGAATCTGGCCGATGGTCCCTTCCACCTCCGGGTGCCCCGCATGGCCGATCAGGATCAGCGTGCGGCCCTGCGCGACATATTGCCGGCCCTGTACATGGACCTTCGTCACCAGCGGGCACGTGGCGTCGAGCACGTCCAGACCACGCGCTTCCGCGTCGGCTTCCACCGTTTGTGCTACGCCATGCGCGCTGAAAATAGCAACGGCTCCGTGCGGCACTTCGTCGAGTTCTTCGACGAAACGCGCGCCCTTGCTACGCAGGTTGTCGACGACGTGCCGGTTGTGAACGATCTCATGGCGCACGTAGACGGGCGCGCCATGTCGTTCAAGAGCGCGATCGACAATCTCGATCGCGCGGACCACGCCCGCACAAAAGCCGCGGGGTTGAGCAAGGATAATACGCATATTCGGGCGAACTCCGACTGGCGCGGGTTTCGAATGGAACCGGCTATAAGCTTCGATCAAATCCGGTTGATTTGTTGTAAGCAAAATTAAAGCTTCTCGGAAAAAGCTTTGGGAAACAATTGGCTGCAAATGCGCCATTCGTTTCAACTTTAAGGCCGAACTTGACCGCGTATTCTAACTCGTTCAGTTTTTGGATGCTTGTAAGAGGGTGTTTCCGTTTCTACCGGCAGGGTTGAATTACTGTGCGGACGCGGAAGCCGGTAAACTAGCGCTTCGCCGCGTTTCCCGCGAAGCGGCCTTGAGGCCGCCATGGCGTTGCCGTGAACCGGATCTTGACGTGGCCTTTGACACGGTCTTGAGGCGGCATTCAAGCGGCTATACCGCGCGCTGGGGAGTTGGCCGGGCGGGCGCTGCGAGGCACGATGAAAACCCCGGACAAGCGGCTCGCCGGGCAGAACGCCGGGGGTCCGCGGCAGTCGAAGCATTGATCCTGGCAGCAGGATTAAACCGAAAGCCGAAGCGAAAGCAAAGCCCGACCCGCATTGGGGTGGATGCCACATAAGTTGCATGAGCGGGTGGCATGGGCGCACCGGATTCGCTTGGGGGCCGCGCCGGGTCTGTTCTCCAACGGGTTTTCAGGCAGCGCACGATAAGAATTTATACCGTGTCGAGTCGTTGTGCTTATCCAACATTTTCGCCGGTTTTTTCGCCGGTTTATGAGCGGAATGTTGTTACGCGTCAGCGATCCGCCACGCACGACCTGCGTGCGTCGATGTCCATTTTGGCATCCGCGCGCCGTGTCGAATACCTGGACCGTCTTATGGAAGTCGATCACTACGAGAATTTTCCGGTAGCCAGCATATTGCTGCCGAAACGGCTGCGCGCGCCGGTCGGCGTGATTTATCACGTCGCGCGCACGGCGGACGACATTGCCGACGAAGGCGTCTTCGACCCGGCCGAACGCCACGCCCGTCTCGCCGATTTCCGCGCCGGGCTGGACGCCGTCGCCGCCGGCCATCCGGCGCCGGTTCATCCCATGCTGTTCGAGAAACTTGCCGGCACCGTCGCGCAATACGGGCTGCCGCTCGGACCCTTTTACGATCTCGTCTCGGCGTTCGATCAGGATATCGACACCACGCGTTACGCCGACTGGCCTGCGCTGATGGACTATTGCCGGCGCTCGGCGAATCCGGTCGGGCGGCTGATGCTGCATCTCTTCGACGCCAGCACGCCCGAGAATCTCGCTGATTCCGACGCGATCTGCACCGCGTTGCAGCTCATCAACTTCTGGCAGGACGTGGGTATCGACTGGAAAAAGAGCCGAATCTACATGCCGCTGTCCGACCTTGAGCGTTTCGGCGTAACCGAACGGCATATCGACGAGCAAATCTGCGACGACGCCTGGCGCGCGCTGATGCGTCATGAAGTCGACCACGCGCGCGCAATGATCGTTGGCGGCGCGGCGCTTGCCGTGCGCATGCCCGGACGGTTCGGGCTGGAACTGTGCAGCGTCGTGCACGGCGGTTTGCGAGTCCTCGAAAAAATCGAACAGGCCGGCTACGACGTATTCCGCAAGCGTCCGGTGCTGAAAGGCCCGGACTGGGTGGTAATCGGCGTGCGCTCGCTCGCGATGCGGCTGCGTGGCCGGGTGGGTGTGCAATTGCGCTCGGTCGAAAGCTGACCTGATCCGGTTTTGCGCCCCTCCTGATGTTGAATCTGCTTGCTCATTGACCTGCTTCATCGACCTGCCCTGAATTGACGATGCTCCTGATTGCCTGGTTGTCCCTCCTCATCTGGCTTGTCCTGCTGTTTGGCCGCGGCGGTTTCTGGCGCGCGCAAGCCCTCGAACCGCTCAGCGAAAGCACGGTTCACGCTGTCGGCCAGGCGGAGATTGCGCGTCGCGGCGCGTGGCCGGCGGTGGTCGCGGTCGTGCCGGCGCGCAATGAAGCCGATGTGATCGGCCGCGCGGTGACATCGCTGCTCGCTCAGGATTACGCGGGTTCGTTCCACCTGATTGTCGTCGACGACCACAGCACCGACGGCACCGCCGACGCCGCTCAGGCCGCCGCGCGCGACGGCGGTTTCGAAGACCGCCTGACCGTGCTGACGGCCGCACCCTTGCCGTCCGGCTGGTCGGGCAAGGTGTGGGCGCAGTCGCAAGGTATTGCGGCTATCGACGGGCTGGGTTTTCCGGCCGATTACCTGCTGCTCACCGACGCCGACATCCGCCACCCGGCGGACGCCGCCTCGCAACTCGTCGCGCGCGCGATTCTGGAAGATCGCGATCTGGTCTCGCTGATGGTGCGGCTGCGCTGCGACTCAACGTGGGAAAAAGCGCTGATTCCCGCGTTCGTATTCTTCTTCGCGAAGCTGTATCCGTTCGCGTGGGTGAACAACGTGAGTAACCGCACGGCGGCGGCCGCGGGCGGTTGCATGATGCTGCGGCGCGCGGCGCTGGTGGAGGCGGGCGGGATCGAATCGATTCGCGGCGAATTGATCGACGATTGCAGCCTTGCTTCGCGCATCAAGTTTCGCAACGGCGTGAACGCGGCGCGGCCGATCCGTCTGGATCTTGCCGACGACAGCGAATCGCTGCGGCCCTACGACAACTGGCGCGAAGTCTGGAACATGATTGCGCGCACGGCGTTCACGCAGTTGCGTTATTCGGCGCTGTTGCTGGTCGGGACGGTGCTCGCGATGTGCGTGATCTATCTCGCGCCGCCGGTGCTCGCGTTGACGCTTGGCGCGAAGGGATGGCCGGCGTGGCTCGCGTGGCTCGCCATGTGCTGCGCGTATTCGCCGATGCTGCGCTATTACCGCCGATCCATACTCTGGGCGCCGCTATTGCCGGTGATCGCGGTGTTTTATGTCAGCGCGACGGTTGGCTCGGCAATACGGTTCTGGCGCGGGAAGGGCGGGCAGTGGAAGGCGCGGGTCCAGGCGCCTTGAGCGAGAGCGAAGATAAGTCGTATGGGCAGGTCCACCCAGTATGGGCAGGTCCACCCATACGGTTCAACTCACCGCTTGGTCAGCATCGCGTACATCTCGATCACCATGTTGGGCGAGAAAGAGAATGGCACCCAGCCGTGTCCGGTATGGCGCAACACCAGCAACTGATCGCCGTTTGCATAGCGTTGCGTAGCCATCACCGGGTTTTTCGTCGCGACAAAGCGCCAGCCGGGAGGCAGGCCGCCTGGCTGTTCGACGTCCATCGAAGCGCGCGCGTTCGATAATTCCTCGATCAACTCCGATACCCCTTCGGGGCTCAACGCCACCGACTTCCCGCCGATTGTCATCTCGATCACGTTCTTTTCAGGGCGCGAGACGTTCAGCGTGGGTTTTTCTTCAGCCACGAGCGGTTTTCCTTCAACTACGGGTGCTGCCGCCGTTGCCGGTTCAACAGCCGCGTCAGCTAGAGAGTCAGCAACAGAATCAGGGGAAGATTCGGGAGAAGCTGGAATGGAAGCGGCGGCCAGAATCAGCTCATCGAGGCTTGATTCCAGCGCGCCGAGCTGGTCGGTTAAGTTCATGCGTTGTTTGCCTTGCTAGCCTTGCGTCGAACCTGCGATTTTAACTGCTGCGTACCGGGCAACGACGCCACACGTTGTAACAAAATGCGTGTATGGCGCTAAAAATGCCATCAAAACAACAGGCAATGCGCGCCACGCGTCATTGCTTCATTTTTTCAGATAGCCGTTCGCGCGAAACCAGTCCAGCGCGTGGCTCAGGCCTTCGCCATACGGCCGTGCTTGATACCCCAGTTCCCGCTCCGCTTTCGCCGACGTGAAGTACATCTTGTTCTTCGACATCCTCAAGCCATCGACGGTGACAAACGGCTCCTTGCCGCTGAACTTCGCGTAAAGCTCCGCGCCGAATGCGAGCGGATACAGCGGGCCGCGCGGCAGCTTGATGGTCGGCGGCTTGCGCCCGGCGAGGCCGGCAATGTCCGCCAGCATCTGCTGCAGCGACAGGTTTTCGCCGCCGAGAATATATCGTTCACCGATCACCCCGCGCGCAAGCGCCAGCAAATGACCGTTCGCCACGTCGTCCACGTGCACGAGGTTCAGGCCGGTATCGACGAAGGCGGGAATCTTGCCCGTCGCCGCTTCCACGATGATCCGCCCGGTCGGCGTCGGTTTGACGTCGCGCGGACCGATCGGCGTGGACGGATTCACGATCACCGCCGGCAAGCCGTCATGGGCGACCATGCGCTCGACCGCGCGTTCCGCCAGCACCTTGCTGCGCTTGTACGCGCCAATGGTCTGATGAACCTGGGCAGGCTTCGTTTCATCGACGATATCTCCCGCCGGGCTCACCTTCAGCGTCGCCACGCTGCTCGTATACACGATCCGCTCGACCCCCTCGGCCAGCGCCGCGCGCATGGTGGCCTCGGTGCCTTCCAGGTTCGCGCGCTCGATCTCGCCCGGATCGCGTGCCCAGATGCGGTAGTCGGCGGCAACGTGCAGCAGGTAACGCACGCCCTTCATCGCGGCCCGCATGGAGGCTTCGTCGCGCATGTCGCCGATCACGACTTCGGCGTCGAGACCTTCGAGATTCTGCCGGGAACTGGTCTTGCGTATGACTACGCGCACGTCAAAACCGCGTTCCCGCGCGATGCGCGCGACCGCCGATCCGACGAATCCGGATGCGCCGGTGACCAGCACGCGCCCACGGGCGAACCCACTTAACGGGTCAGTCATTTTTGCCTCTTGTTGGTCTTGCAAAGGTAACAGTTGCGCGTCTTCCGAAGCGTGTCGATCAGCCGCCAACCCATATGTGACAAGGGCTTGCGGCTCGTGCTATGGTCCGGTGCTACTTAAGTCCGCCGGACCTCAAATTTAAAGAAAATCTTTAGCCAATGTTCATAGACAGTCGAAATCGATCCGTATGGCTGTACTTCGCGATCGCGATGTTGCTGCTGATCGTCTTTGCGGTCGACTGGCTCACGCCGCTGCGCGTCGCCATCTGGGTGTTCTACATCCTGCCGGTCGCGCTCTGCATGTGGGTCGACCGCCCCAACGTACCGTTTATCACCGCCAGCGTCGCCTCCGTGTTGATGTTCACGGGTTATATCCTTTCGAACGCGGACGCGCTCACCGGCCCGATCGTGTTGCAGCTCAACCGCGTGATCGGCGTGATCGTGATGTTCGTGCTTGCCGGTGTGGGGCATCTCTATATCAAAACGCGGCTGAACCTGCAACGCAGCGCGTGGCTCAAGCAGGGCGAAGTCCAGATCGGCTTGCAGATGCGCGGCGATCTCGCCCCTGCGGCGGTCGGCCACGGCATTCTCCACTCGCTCGTGCCTTATGTGGGCGCGCATGTCGCCGTGCTGTACACCCGTGAAGGCGATGCGCTCGAGCGCATCGCTGCGTGGGCGCTGCCTGACGAAAACGCCGCGCCGCAGCGGATCGCGCGAGGCCAGGGGCTGCTCGGGCAAGTGCTCGACGAGAAACGGGCGATCGAGATCAGGGGCGCGCGATCGGATTTCCTGACGGTCGGCTCGGCGCTGGCATCGGCGCCCGCGACCCACTGCGTGATCGCGCCCATGATGGCCGATGGCGACGTGATCGGCGTGCTGGAAGTGGGTTTTATCGGCGATGAAAACGCGGTCGACGATACCCGCGAGCTGCTCGAAAACGCCGCCGAAGCCATGGGCATGGCGCTGCGCTCGGCGCAGTATCGCTCGCGGATGGTCGAGCTGCTGGAGCAAACGCAGCGCCAGAGTGAGGAATTGCAGGTTCAGCAGGAAGAGCTGCGGGTATCGAACGAAGAGCTTGAGGAGCGCGGCCGGGTCTTGATGGAAACGCAGGCGCGGCTGGAAACGCAGCAGGCCGAACTCGAGCAGACCAACGTGCATCTTGAGGAATACACGCAGCACCTTGAGCGGCAGAAAACGGAACTGGTGCGCGCGCAAAAGGAACTGGAATCGAATGCGCTGGCGCTGGAGCGGGCGAGCCAGTACAAGTCCGAATTCCTCGCGAATATGTCGCACGAATTGCGCACGCCGCTGAACAGTTCGCTGATCCTCGCGAAGCTTTTGCAGGACAACAAGCACGGCAATCTCTCCGACGAACAGGTGCGTTACGCCGCGACCATTCATTCGTCGAACAGCGATCTGCTGTCGCTCATCAATGACATCCTGGATCTGTCGAAGGTGGAAGCGGGGCAGATGGACGTGCAGTTCGCGCCGGTTGCCATCGACGGGATGTTGCAGTCGTTGCGGCAATCCTTCGCGCCGATCGCCGACTCGAAGCGCCTGACGTTCGTGACGGAGCGCGCGGAGGGCGTGCCGGAGTATTTCGTCACCGATAACCAGCGGCTTCAGCAAGTCCTGCGCAACCTGTTGTCGAACGCATTCAAATTCACCGAGCACGGTCAGGTGACGGTCTCCGTGCACAAGGCGAGCAACGACGACCACGCGTTGCGCTTCGATGTGCGCGATTCCGGCATCGGCATTCCGCGTGACAAGCAGGACCTTATTTTTCAGGCGTTTCAGCAAGCCGATGGCACGACCAGCCGCAAGTACGGCGGCAGCGGGCTGGGTTTGTCGATATCGCGGGAATTCTCGCGATTGCTGGGCGGTTCAGTGAGCGTATCGAGCGAGCCGGGCAAGGGCAGCGTGTTTTCGGTCACGTTGCCGCTGGCCGTTCAAGAAGGCACGGTCACCGCGAAACTTGATGTGATCGGGCATATGAGCGAGCCGGAGGCTGGCTTGGAAGCGGATACGTCCGTGGCGGCGAGTGTCGCTCCCGTGCAGAGCCACGCGCCGGCGCACCTCGCGGCAATGGCATCGGCTTCTTCTTCTCTTGAGCCGTCGTCCTGGCGCGCGCCGAATGCGAGCTACCCGGCGCCGCAACCCATAGCCGATGACCGCGCCAATCGCAAGCGCCCGGATCGCGTGATCCTCGCGATTGAAGACGACTTGCGTTTCGCGCATATCCTGCACGACCTCGCGCATGAACTCGAATTCGACTTCGTGCACGCGACCACCGCGTCGCAAGGCGTGGAACTGGCCCGCGACCTGCAGCCAAACGGCATCCTGCTTGATGTCGGTTTGCCCGACCAGTCGGGCCTGACCGTGCTCGAATGGCTCAAGCACGATCCGCTTACGCGTCACATTCCGATTCACATCGTCTCGTCGACGGATCATGCGGATGTCGCGCTGCATCTCGGCGCGATCGGTTATACGCTCAAACCGAGCGCACGCGACACACTGGCGGGCGCGATCCGCAAGCTCGAAGCGCGCTCGGCGCAAGGCACGCGGCGCGTGCTGGTGGTCGAGGACGACCCCGCGCTGCGCCAGAGCATCCACGCGTTGCTGAAAAGCGCGACGGTCGAGATCGTGGAAGCCGGGACGATTGCAGAGGCGCTGGAGCAGATGAACCGCGCGACCTTCGATTGCATCGTGATGGACCTGGCCTTGCCGGATGGTTCAGGTTATGACTTGCTGGAACGGGTATCCACGTCGCACGAGCATGCGTCGCCGCCGGTGATCGTGTATACGGGGCGCGTGTTGTCGCCGGACGAGGAGCAGCGTCTGCGCCGTTATTCCAGGTCGATCATCATCAAGGGCGCAAAGTCGCCGGAACGGCTGGTGGACGAAGTGACGTTGTTCCTGCACAGCGTGGAGAGCGCGTTGCCGCCCGAGCAGCAGCGCATGTTGCGCGCGGCGCGCCAGCGCGACGACGTATTCGAGGGCCGCACGATCCTGCTGGCCGAAGACGATGTTCGTAATATCTTCGCGTTGTCGCATGTGATCGAACCGCTGGGCGCGAAGCTGGAAATCGCGCGTAATGGCCGCGAGGCGCTGGATTCGCTGGCCCGCCATCCGGACATTGACCTCGTGCTGATGGACATCATGATGCCGGAAATGGACGGGCTCACCGCCATGACCGAGATTCGCAAGAACGCCGACCATGCACGGCTGCCGATCATCGCGCTGACCGCGAAAGCGATGGCGAGCGATCGCCAGAAGTGTCTGGAAGCCGGCGCGGACGACTATATTTCGAAGCCGATCGACGTCGACAAGCTGGTGTCGTTATGTCGTGTCTGGCTGCGCCAACGATAGCCGCGTTTTCGTCATGCCACATCGAACCCTCAAGCACACGGAAGAAGCGATCTTCGACATTGAGTTGAAGCTGTTGCTCGAAGCCGTTTACCTGAAGTATCAGCACGACTTTCGCCATTATTCGGTGAGTTCGCTGCGGCGCCGCCTGACGCAGGCGCTGCGCGATCTGGGCTTTACAACGCTTTCGCAGTTGCAGGAGCGGATTCTCCGCGACGCCACGCTGTTCTCGCGCCTGTTCCAGTACCTGACGGTGCAGGTCAGCGAGATGTTCCGCGACCCAACGTATTTTCGCGCCATCCGTGAACAGGTCGTGCCGATCTTGCAGACCTATCCGTCGATCAAGGTGTGGGTGGCGGGATGCAGCAGCGGCGAGGAACTGTGGTCGCTCGCGATTCTGTTCGCTGAGGAGAACATTGCGGACCGTACGGTTTTGTACGCCACCGATATCAACGCCGACGCCTTGCGCCAGGCCGAAAGCGGTATTTACCCGCTGGATCGGCTGGCCAGTTTCAGCCAGAATTACCTTGCGGCGGGCGGCAAACGCTCGCTCTCCGATTACTACCATGCGGCCTACGGCGCGGCGAAATTTTCGCAGACGCTCAAGTCGCGCGTGGTGTTCGCCGATCACAGCCTCGCGACCGACAGCGTGTTTCTCGAAGCGCATCTCGTGTCGTGCCGTAACGTACTGATCTATTTCGACCGCGCGTTGCAGGACCGCGCGCTGGGTCTGTTCAGCGATTCGCTGGTGCGGCGCGGGTTTCTCGGACTGGGCAGCAAAGAGAGCCTGCGGTTTTCAAAACACGCGGGCAGTTTCGCCGATTTCGATGCGCGCGAGCGGTTGTATCAAAAGGTCTAGCGATGACACCGTCGACCGATTACCTGGATGCAATCGAAGCTGTCGTGATTGGGGCATCGGCGGGGGGCGTCGAGGCGTTGAACTACCTTCTGCCCGCGCTGCCGGCCAATTTTCGTCCTGCCGTGCTGGTGGTCATGCATGTCAGGAGTGCCCCGCCCAGCCTGCTGCCCGGATTGTTTTCCGCGCGTTGCCGGTTGCCGGTCGTCGAGCCTGACGACAAGCACGAGATCGCCGGCGGCACGATTTATGTTGCGCCGCCGGGGTATCACATGCTGGTCGAGCCGGACTGCACGATCTCCCTTTCCGTCGATCCGCCCGTGCGGTTTTCGCGGCCATCGGTCGATGTGCTGTTTGAATCGGCGGCACTATGTTTCGCCGATACGCTGCTCGGCGTCGTGCTTTCCGGCGCCAACGACGACGGCGCGCGCGGGCTGGTCGCGATCTCGCGGGCGGGCGGGCGCTGCTGGGTGCAAGACCCGCATACCGCCGTGGCCGACGCGATGCCGCGCGGCGCCATCGCGCGCGGCGGCGTGCACGACATTCTCACGCTCGACGTCATGGCTGCTCGTCTGGCGCGCATGGTCGCGGGCACGCGCCGCGAACCCGGTTGACTTGGAGCTGACACGCTAATGGAACTCCGCTAATGGAACACATCAGGCAATCTGTCAGGCAGCCGCTCAGGCCGCCCATTTACGTCCTGATCGTGGACGATGTGCAGAACAACATCACTGCGCTGGAAGCGTCGCTGGCGCGGCCGGACATCTCGGTGCTCGCGGCCGGTTCGGGGCCGGCGGCGCTCGAACTGTTGCTCAAGCACGAAGTCGCGCTCGCCATTCTCGATGTCAACATGCCCGGCATGGACGGCTTCGAACTCGCCGAACTGATGCGCGGCAGCCCGCGCACCGCGCATGTGCCGATCATCTTCCTGACCGCGACCGCGCAGGACACCGGGCGCACGTTTCGCGGTTATGAAGCGGGCGCGGTGGACTTCCTGTACAAGCCGTACGACTCGCGGATCCTGAATTCGAAGGTGGATGTGTTCATCCAGATCGAGAAGCAGAAGCAGCAGCTCGCCGCGCAACTCGCGACCGTCCAGCAACTTCTCGATGCCAACGAAATGCTCATGGCCGTGCTCGGCCACGACCTGCGCACGCCGTTGTCGGCGGTGATTGCATCGGCGGAATATCTTGCGCGGTTCGTGCCGGATGAGAACGTGGCCAATATTGGCACGCGCATCAAGAGCAGCGGCATGCGGATGGTGCGCATGGTCGACCAGTTGCTCAATCTCGCGCGGCTGCGCGGCGGGCGTGTGACGCTGCAGCCGCGGTCAGTGGAGTTGATGACGCTGGCGAAGAATATTGTTGAAGAATACGAAGCACGGGTGGGTAAGGGCCGCATCTTCATTTTCCGCGATGGCGATACGCTGTTGCAGGGCGATGGCGATCTGTTGTCGCAGGTGTTTTCGAATTTGATCGGCAACGCGCTGACGCACGGGCGTGACGGCTCGGCTATTCAGGTACGTCTGAACGGCGACGCTGCCGACGACGTTCTGATCAGCGTGCAAAACGCAGGCGAGATTCCCGTCGATGTATTGCCGACCATTTTCGCGCCGTATCGGTCGGGGCGGCCGCAGCAGGAAACCGGCGGCCTTGGACTTGGGCTCTACATCACGCGCGAGATTACGCAGATGCATGGCGGGCGAGTGGACGTACGCTCCGACGCGGAGAGCGGCACGGTATTCGAAGTGACCTTGCCGCGCGAAGCGGTGGCGCGGCGGGTGGGCGGAGACACGGCCGAGGGTGCGCAGCCGTTCCGGCTGGGGTGACGCTGCGGGTTCGTCGGCCCTTCCTTCGCCCCTGCACTGATTTCGCGTTGTGCGGACGCCGCTATCCCATGCGCACTGCCGGTTTTTCTGGTCTTGTCTAAAATGCGGCCTGATGGCGTTTGCCGGGGTGTGCCTTCGGCACAAATCTGGCGGCGTGGCGAATCAGCACTAATCGGGAGAAGCAAAGATGCCGAGTCCAGACCTGGATACTCGAATAGAGACGTATTACGTGCACGTGAAGGGCTTGGTGCAAGGAGTGGGATTCCGCCACGCAACGGTGCGCCGGGCGCATGCGCTGGGTGTTCGCGGCTGGGTGGCCAACCTGGAGGACGGATCGGTTGAAGCGATGATCCAGGGACCGGCAAATCAGGTCGACCTGATGCTTGAATGGCTGCGCAGGGGGCCGCCGCACGCGCGGGTCACGGATCTGGCCAGCGAGGAGCGGTATATCGAGAAGCGGTTTGAACGGTTTGAGCAGCACTGAAAGGGTGGTTTGAGCATGCCGGTGGCAAACGCGTCCCACGGCGCGCCGGGCTCAATCGCCTTGGCCGGTTGCTTTCGCCGTTTGCCGATTACTCAGCTAGTTATTCAACTAGTTACTCCGCCGGTTATCCAATCGGAATCCACCAGGCGATTGGCCGTCCATTGTGACAAACTTCAGCGGCGCCATGACGTGGGCGCACGTTCCTGAATGCCTTCTTCAAGCGCCGCAACGAACGATGCGCGTTCAAATCCACGGGCGCAACGCGCCGATGACCACCGTGTCGCTTGTACGCTTCGAGCGCGGGGATCTGGTTGAGCGCCGTGAAACGTGGGTGGGCCTCCCCCGCCATATAGACATTGTGCAGGTCCGGTGACAGCCACTTTAATAAGTCGAGGACCCGGTCATATCCCGTTTGCAGACGAGATAAGGCCTTGCCGGGTGTTGATGGCGCCGAATGCTCCACACGGATAACCACCCCTGTTCGGGGGCGCCCCTCGGTCATCAGCGGACCGGCTTTCCACACCGGTTCCAGATGGGCAATGCGGTTTCGCAAGTCTTTACAAAAATCGATCCGTGCAAACAATGCGTCTCGATGTTTTTGCCGGCTCCAAAACGCGTTGGAGCTGTGTCGATGTCCTGGCGCAACATCAACCAGGATGGCGGACCAGTCCAGCAACTGATTGCCGTTGTCATGGGTAACGTCGAGAATATGCGGCCAGAAACCGAAGGTGAGTTTCGATACGACGTCATCAGGGGAAGGTGCCGGGATGCGTGGAACCAGTTGGAATGCTCCCCCCACCCGGCGGCGCCCGTGCGTAATTTTGCGGACCGAATCCGCTGATTTCTGGTTTAAGCGAAGATGTGTGTACCAGTCGCGCGAGAGCGTTGTGCCCACGCCATAGCGACTGCTCAAGGCCGCGTGAAATTGATTGCGCAGCGCGATCTCGGTAAACCCAAGTACTTTCGAGAGTGCAGAGGAGATGGCCTCGTTCCAGCAGTAGAGGCCGTAGGCCGCGCGGTCGTCGGCAGCGGCAAAAAAAGTGCGGTAGTTACTTAATCTTGCGTGAGATAACGCCTTCACCGCGCTCGCAACGTGGATTTGCTTCAAACTGTTCATTGCGGTATGATCTTTCTCGTAAGCGCTGGGAATAAGTCTTGTTTTGCTCTCGGTTTTCCGACAGCCCTCAGGACCCTATGACGCCAAAGAGACAGAAGGCCGCCCCGTGCGGCCTTTTGCCTTTTTCGAGCTTGTATCTTCGCTATTTCCTGTTTACGTCGCCGCCGGGACTGCATCGGCCATGGTTCGTTCTACGAAGGCATGAACGAAGGCTAACTCGTATCGGCGATGCCGGGAAGGTGAATCGATCAGAGTAGCATATTGGTCAGTAATGCTGAGCGATGGGCGTAGAATTTCAAGCGACTCGCGCTTCTACATTCGTCGTGACCCTCGTGACCCTCGTGACATCAAGCAGACTTATCCAAAGCGGGCGTTAATCGAATCAAAACAACAACACGAAATCCCCGGGCTTCGAACAAGCCCGGGGCTATGCCTTCAACCCCCGCTCCACGTCCATCGCGAGTAACCAACCGCGTTACCGCGCTACCAGCAAACTCTCGGCAAATTCCCATTCGTCGTCCAGCCACTGCCTCGTGCATTCGAATCCCGCATCCGCCGCCAATGGCCCCGCCTCCCCGGCGAGATATTTGTGGCTGCTCTCTGTCCAGATCGTCTCGCCCTGGCGGAATTCAACGCTCAATCCCGCTGCGCGAATGGTGGCGCTCACCGGGCGCTTTGCCCGCAAATGCATCTCCACGCTGCGGGCATCGGGATTGAAGCGTGCAAGATGTTCGAACGCGTCCAGCGGAATGTCCGCGTCCAGTTCGCGATTGACCCGCGCAAGCAGATTCAGGTTAAACGCAGCCGTTACGCCAATAGGATCGTCGTAAGCCGCAATCAGCACATCCAGCGGCTTGAGCAAATCCATTCCGAGCAACAACGAATCGCCCGGCTTGAGCATGGCGCGAATCGACTTCAAAAACCGCGTGGCTGCCAGCCGCGCAAAATTTCCGATCGTGCTGCCAAGAAACAGCACGAGCAATACTTCGCCCTCTTTCCGGTTGGCACTGACCTCTGCCAGCCCGGCCAGATAATCGCGCTCGTAGCCCACGATCGAAATCCGTTCGATGTCGCCCAACTCCCGCCGGCACAATTGCAACGCGGTAGGCGAAATTTCGATCGGACAGTATTCGGTCGGCCGCTTCTTGCACAGCGCCTCCAGGATTCGCCGCGTCTTCCGGCCGCTGCCGCTGCCCAGTTCGGCAACGGTCACGTTTCGCGGCAACGCGGCGACGATATCGGCGGCATGCGCGTTCAATACACGCTCTTCAGCACGCGTCACGCCGTATTCCGGCAACGCGGTGATGACTTCGAACAAGGCGGAGCCCACCTCGTCGTACAAATACATCGATGGCAATTCTTTTTGCGGCGCGTGCGTGAGGCCTTCATGAACGGCTGCGGCAAACGGTGAGGAAAAGCGCGGCGACTGAACGGCCTGCGTCGTAGCTTGAGGCATGAGGCGTCTCCATGTTGCCGCGGTGCAGCGCGCGCGGCGGGTTATTCATGATGAGAATTACGCGTCGAAAAACACCTGACGAGAAAGGGGCGATCGGCGTTCCGGCCCTGACGGCCGCGACAGGCGCCGCGCGATCGGGGAGCGAAGCATTTAGGTGAGCAAGAAGCGCGCACGGCGCCTCCGTCTCCTGATTCAAGGACCCGCATCGTACCGCGGTGACGTGGCTAAACGATCCGAAACACGCCCTTTCATGCACCGCCCGGCAAAAGCCGCCAGGACATTTACATTTACGAAAAGAGGTCGAGGTCAGGCCAACAAATTTCCCGACGTAACCGACTGTACCGGTGTCTCCAATATCACGCTGAAGCGATCCCGAAATTGGGCAATCACGCAATAACTACCTGCCCCCGTCAGTTTTTACACGCGCCGTGTAAACGCCGTCGGGCGATCCCCGCACGAAGCGGGCGCTGCGAAAGCCTCAGCGACGCGTGCGGCACCGCTTTCTCCACTGGCGCAATGCTTGCTTTCCATTCCCGATCACGTTGCAGCGCATCGACTTAAAAAATGCTTCGCGCTGTCCTCGCCGTTCTCTCTTCAGTGCCCGATTCATGACCGACTCAGCTAGTCCCGATCCCGCGATCGCACGTCTCGACGACACGGGTGCGTACAGCATTCCGGCGCCGGTCCAGCAGCCCGAGCCTGAGGCACCTGCCGACAAGCCGTTCGGTTTTCACGGCGCGATACCGGCCGCTCCCGAGCCCGCTACTGATCACCTGTCCGATAACAACGCTGCCTTTTCGGGCGATTCCGGCGGGTTTTTCCTAAGCGTGCTGAACGGCAGCACGGACTGCATCAAGATCCTGCGGCTCGACGGTACGCTCGAATTCATGAACGCCAACGGCATCTGCCTGATGGAAATCGATGACTTCGCGCCCCTCAAGGGCGAGTCGTGGGCGTCGCTGTGGCCGCAGGAATCGCGGCATCTGGTGGTAGAAGCGCTCGATAACGCCGCCCAAGGCCGTCACTCGTGCTTCGAAGCGCTCCGGCCGACCGCGAAAGGCACGCTGAAATACTGGGATGTGTCGGTGTCGCCGGTGAACGGGCCGGATGGCGTGGAATGGTTCGTATCGATTTCCCGCGATATCACCGAGCGGGTGCTCGGCCTGCGTTCGCTCGATGCCGCGTTGCAGGAGCAAAAGCGCTTGAGCGAGGCGCTGGAACGGCATCGCGAGACGCTGGAGGAGCGCATTGATGAGGTGTCGAAGGCATTTCGGGCGCTCGAAGCAGAGCAGCGTGAAACGGCGGCTGCGCTGGCGCAGTCGCAGAAAATGGACGCTATCGGCAAGCTGACCGGCGGCGTGGCCCACGATTTCAACAACGTGCTGCAGGTCATTGGCGGAAACCTGCAGCTCGCCGTGCAGGAATCGAACGGCAACGAAACCCTGACACGGCGCCTCGCGAGCGCGCATGAAGCGGTGGAGCGCGGCGCGAAGCTCGCGTCGCAATTGCTGGCGTTCGCGCGCCGGCAACCGCTTGAACCGGTGCCACTGGATATCTCGCGGCTGCTGCGCAGTTCCGACGACATGCTGCGCCGCGTGCTCGGCGAAACTATCGAACTGGAAACGGTGGTGTCGGGCGGCTTGTGGAACACGCTTGCTGATCCGAATCATTTGCAGAACGTGATCGTGAACCTGGCGATCAACGCGCGTGACGCGATGGACGGCGCGGGCCGCCTGACCGTCGAGGCGGGCAACGCGATGCTCGACGACGAGTACACCCGCCATCACGACGACCTGGCGAGCGGCCAGTACGTGATGGTTGCCGTCTCCGACACCGGTTGCGGCATGACGCCCGAGATCCTCGCGCGCGCCTTCGAGCCCTTCTATACGACCAAGGCCGAAGGCCGAGGCACCGGCCTGGGCTTGAGCATGGTGTATGGCTTCATGAAGCAGACCGGTGGCCATATCAAGCTCTATAGCGAGCCGGGTCAGGGTACGACGGTCAAGCTTTATCTGCCGCGCTCGATGGAAGACGAGGCTGTGCGCGTCGAAGCCGCGAATGATCCGGTGACGGGCGGCAGGGAAACGATCCTGGTGGTGGAGGACGATCCGAACGTGCGCGCGACCGCCGTGGACATGCTGACCCAGCTGGGTTACCGGGTGCTCAAAGCCGTGGATGCCCAGAGCGCGCTGAGTGTGCTCGAAAGCGGCGTGCACGTCGATTTGCTGTTCAGCGACGTCGTGATGCCGGGGCCGATGCGCAGCGTCGAACTGGCTCGGCGCGCGAAGGAAATGCTGCCGGCGCTGGAAGTGCTGTTCACGTCGGGCTACACCGAAAACGCGATCGTGCACGGTGGCCGGCTCGATCCGGGGGTGGCGTTGATCAGCAAGCCGTATCGACGGGATGCACTGGCCCGCAAGGTGCGCTGGATGTTCCGCACGCGGGTTTATGACGCGCCCGATATGCCGGCCTCGCCGGAGATGCCTCACGCGCCCGCCGCGCCTGAGCCGCTTGAGCCTCAGCCACTACGGGTCCTGATTGTGGAGGACGACGCCAACACCCGCGAAGCGACGCGCGAGCTGCTGGAATTGCTCGACGCGAAAGTGCTGGCGGTGGACAGTGCGCAGGCCGCGTTCGACCTGATCGCGCAGCAATTATTCGATGTCCTGCTCACCGATGTCCGCATGCCCGGCATGTCGGGCCTCGACCTGGCACGCGCGATGAAGCGTTTGCAGCCGCGCGTGCATGTGGTGCTGGCATCGGGTTATGGGACGGGCATTGCGGCTGAGCTTGGCGACGAGCTGAGCGGCGCGACCCTGCTGCCGAAGCCATTCAACTTCGATGAACTCGAACAGGCGGTGTTCAGGAAGCCATGACGGCCTCGGGCACGCCGCCGGTGTGTAAAGCCGCGGCGCAGCCCACGCGGGCGGGTTCGGCCATCGGAATGACGATCCTCACGCTGAGGCCACCGTCGGCCGCGTTGCCGATATCGCAGCGGCCGCCAAGTTCGTGCGCGAGGCGTCCGACGATGGCGAGTCCCAGTCCGCAATGACCATCGCCCGCGCGCGCCGGGTCCAGGCGGACAAACGGCTTGCGGGCATCGTCCAGACGCTCGGGCGGAATCCCGTCGCCGTAATCGCGCACCGTGATGAACCACTCGCCGTTGCGCTTGCCCGTGCTGATGTCGACGGGCGGGGCGCCGTGTTCCAGCGCGTTATCGACCAGATTGGTCACCAGCCGGTCCAGCAAGGTGCGCGGCAAGTGAAATGCATCGCCGGCGCCCAGGTCGAGGCGGAACAGGGGGGTGTCTCCTGCTTCGTCCTGCGCAAACTGCTCCGCGAGAAAACCGTCCACGTTGATCGCCGGTCCGCTCGTCGGCGCGTTGGCCGCGAATTCCAGGAACTGCTGCACGATGCGCGTCAGGGAGTCGATGTCGCGAATGAAATGCGAGCGCTCGGCGTCGTCCTGCACCAGGACGCTCGCCCGCAGCTTTAGCCGGGTGAGCGGCGCTTTCAGATCATGCGCGATGCCGGCGAGCATGACGGCTTTCTCGTCGTCGGCGTCGTTGATCCGCCGCATCATCTGGTTGAACGCGCGGATCAGGTCGCGTAGCTCACGCGGTCCACGCTCGTCTACCGGGACCGGCCGCTCGCCCGCGCCGAACTGACGCGCGCCTTGCGCCACGCGCGATAACGGCCGCTGCAATTGCCACGCCGCGACCAGCGACAGGATGACGGCCGCCAGCAACATACCCACCGATTCAATCAGGATAGGCGGCGCGGGCGGCAGGTCGACCGGCGTCACGATCCAGTTCGGACTGTTCGGATAACGCACCCAGAGACGCTGCGCGTGCCGGGGGCCATCGACGGCGAGGCGCGTGCCCGGCGGCAGCACGTTCCTCAACTCACGCAACAAATGCACGACCGGACCGTTGTCGGGCTCGCGCAGCGTGATGCCTTCGGGCAGGTTCGATGACAACACCAACTGCACGCTTAACGCGGGCGCGAGCCGCACGCCTTGACGCGCGTCGTCGTTGGCTGCGGCGAGTACAAGCATCAATCCACGCGCGTAACCTTCTGCGTCGTGATGCGGCCGCTGCACGGTGAGCACCGCAAACCAGCAGGCCTGCACGGCAAACAGCACGACCAGCGAAATAAGCGCCATGCGGCCGAACAGCGTGTTGAACGGATTGCCGCGACCCGATCCGTTGCGATTCCAGACGCGAGCTGACCCGGCGCGGGCGAGTTTGCTGCCGCGTGAATCGTGACCCCGCGCCGTGCCGAAGAGTCTCATACCGTAGACGCGTGATCGGGCGTGGCGGGCGCCGGCTGCGTGTTGCGCGCACCGTCGGGATCGGGAATGAACACGTAACCCTGGCCGCGCACCGTCTGCACATGGCGCGGGCTGGCCGGATCCTCCTCGATGATCCTGCGCAACCGCCAGATTGGCACGTCGAGGCTGCGGTCGCTGAAGGTGCTGTCGTCGCGATGTACAAGATCGTGGATCAGCACGCGGGACAGGACTTTGTACGGATGCCGTACGAGCACCTTGAGCAACGCGAATTCGCTGTCGCGCAGCGAAACGCGCTCGTTGCCGCTCACCAGCGCACGCGTGACGAAGTCGAGCTCGAAGCGGCCGAAGCGTTCGCTCGCGCAGGCTTCCGGCCGTCCTGTTGATGCGGGCGCGCGCCGCCGCAGCACGGTGTCTATACGGGCGAGCAGTTCGCGCGGGTCGAAGGGTTTCGGCAGGTAATCGTCCGCGCCGAGTTCCAGACCTTCCACCTTGTCCGTCACGCTGTCGCGCGCGGTGACGAAGATCACGGGGATGTCGTCACCGGCGGCGCGCACCTGGCGCAGCGCAGCGAGGCCATCCATGCCCGGCATCATGACGTCGAGCACCACGATGGACGGGCGTACATATTCCAGCTCCCGGCGCAGGCCGGCGCCATCGTGAAGGACGGAAACGTCCAGTCCGCGCGCTTTCAGGAAGCGGCTGAGCAGGTCGCATACCGCCGGGTCGTCATCGACGATCAATACAGATGTAGTCATGGTGAAATTTTAGCTGGCATCGTAAAAGTACGGTTTTTCATCCACTCAAAGATGGTTACCGATTCTTACTCGAAGCTCCCGCAAAATGACCTGACGGGGTGGCTTGAAAAGCCCGTATGCATTGACCCGGGCGGCTCGGCGCTTTGATCCTACGTATCGAGCCCTCGTTTTCCGTGCAATTCGATGAAAGAAGCGGAAAGGAATCAGCGTCGCGAAAAGGCGTGTCGGCGTCTTAGAATGAATCGCATGACCCATCATGTTCTTCTCGTCGACGACGACCCCGTAGTGCGCGACCTCGTTCGCGAATACCTGCAAGGCAATGGCCTTGCAGTGTCGGTGCTGCACGACGGTACGGGGCTTAAACGACGTCTTGACGTCGAGCGGCCATCCATCGTCGTGCTCGACGTGATGATGCCGGAGCTGGATGGCATCAGTGCGTTGCGCGAATTGCGGGCGGCGGGCGACGACATCCCCGTGATCTTCCTCACGGCGCGCTCGGATGTAATCGACCGCGTGATCGGTCTCGAACTGGGCGCGGACGATTACCTGGCCAAACCCTTCGATCCGCGCGAACTGCTCGCCCGCATCCGCACGGTCCTGAGACGTCGCGACGCGGCGTCGCCGGGTGCGCCGGAGGACCGGCCGCCTTATCGCTTCGGTCCTTACGAAGTCGATTTTGCCGCGCGTGAACTGCGTCACAACGGCGAACGTGTGCCATTGCGTTCCGGTGAATTCGCCACGCTGAAGATCTTCGTGAAAAACGAGATGGTCGTGCTCACGCGTGCGCAATTGAACGAGAAGCTGCGCGGTCAGGCGGGAACGTACCGGGACCGCAGCCTCGACGTATCCATATGGCGGCTGAGACGCTTGCTGGAAGCCGATCCATCCGATCCGCGCTATGTCCAGACGGTCTGGGGACAGGGCTACATCTTCGTGCCGCACGGCGAGACCGGCGCGGTGGAGCGTGCTATCCGGCGGGCATCGACCGAGGCGTGAAGGACGCACGGGGGCCTTGTGCGTGAATAGCGACTTGTGAATATGTATCCGCTGAAATGATCCGTTACCAACTGCATCAGTTATTTCTTCTGTACCCGCATAAGATCAGTTCCATAGTCCCGACCGCGGGATCTGGAGAACTCAAATGAAACGCGTAGCAGCAGTGTTGGTGTTGGCCGGAAGTCTTGCCATGTCAGGTCAGGCGTCCGCACACGGGGGTGGCGGAGACGGTGGTGCGGTCGTCGGCGCGCTGCTGGGCGGCGCGGTGATTGGCGCGGTGGTGGGGGCCGCTGTGGCTCAGCCGACGTACGCACAACCTGTCTATGCACAGCCGGTGTATCAGCCGGTCTATGCGCAACCCGTCTATGCACAGCCGGCCTACGCGCAACCTGGCCCGCCGCCGGGATACTGCTTCGATAATTACCGCCGTGCTTATGTACCGTGCGGACCGCCGCCGCAGCAGGGTTATTACCAGCAACAAGGCTGGTAAAACCGAACCACTCGAGATGATAAAACCGGGCCGCCAAGCCCGGTTTTTTATTTTGCCGAGTCCCCGCGCGAATCGACGTGTGGGGCAAAAGCTGGTCAAAAAACCAATCCAAGGTCACAAATACTGCTGGCCCACGATCCCCGGAATGCCCGCCAGGCAAGCGTTACCGTCCGTGGAACAGCCGCTTGCGCGGCATGCCCCTTGCACTGGAATGAGAGCGAGCGTTGCGACGTCAGTCCTGCGCAACGCACTCAACGGTATTTCAAGGAGGCTGCAATGAAACACGTAACGAAGAAGATTTTGGTGTCTGCGCTGGTACTGGGCCTGTCGGGTGGTGCGGGCAGTGTTTATGCGCAGGCGGGTGGCGGAGGCGGCGCAGGCGGTGGCGCAGGCGGTGGCGGTGGCGGTGCGGGCGGTGGTTCATCAGGTGGCGGGTCGGCCGGTGGTGCAGGCGTGGGCGGCGGCGGAGGAGGGGTGGGCGGAGCCAATGCCGGCGGCACCAACGGCGCGGGAATGAGTGGTGCGCCGGGAGGCACCGCAGTGGGCGGCGGGATGGGAACCGGGACAGGCTCCACGCCTAACATGGGGAATAGTTCGAGCACAAATAACAACTCGACCGCTGCATCACCAAATGGTAGTGGGACAATGTCAAAGCCGCAGTAACAGGGTTGGGTGTTTCGCCTGGGTCCTTGGGGAATCGGGCTGACGGATTCTGCCGGCCGCTGAGCGCCGGCAGATCCGCCCCGAGCGCGTTGCTGACCAACCCTGGCGCGAGCGAACCAACCTTGGAGCCCTGACGCTTTGCACTCTTCGGATTCCGCCGCACTCGACTTGCCATTGCCGTTACGCAATTTCGCCGCGACCCGGCGAATGCTGCTGGTCGTGCTGGCGGCATCGATCCTTTTTCCGATCGTGTTCCTGCTTGGCTACGGTTATTACGATTACCAGCGCCGCATGATCGAATCCAATGACATTGCCGATCGCGTGGCCCGTGTCGCCGATGAACAAGCCGTCAAGGTGCTCGACCTCAACCGCGAAATCTCGACGCGTATTGTCGAAATGCTCGCCGATAGCGACGACGCCCAGATCCACGCAAATCAGAAAGCCATCCACGACCGCCTGAGCGCGATCGGCGAATCGTTCGCCCAAGTAGCGGGCATCACCATTTTCGGCGTGACGGGTGAGATGCTCGCCAGCAACCGCTATTTTCCGGTGCCGGCCGTGTCGATTGCCGATCGCGAGGACTTTACCTCTGCTCGCTCCATCCGCCCGGACCCGTATTTTTCCCTGCCGCTCCTCGGCAGCGTCCAGCAAGCCGACGTATTCACGACCAGCGTCGGGCGCAGCCTGAACGACGGCCGTTTTGGCGGCGTCGTGTCGATCGCGCTCAAACGCGATTATTTCGCGGGCTTCTATCGCGATTTGTCGAATGGTGAGTCCGGCATGAGCGTCGGCCTGTTTCGCCGCGACGGCGGCATTCTCGTGCGCGAGCCGCCCAACCGCGCCGGCATTACCCACGCTCACGACACGGCTTTCACCAGCGCCATGCGCAACAACGAACTGTTCGGGCGCTTGCGGATACGCTCAAGTATTGACGGCGTGGAGCGCGTGGTGGCGTTTCGTCGTGTGGGGGACTACCCGCTTTACGTGACAAGCGCCATTCCAGCCTCCGCAATCCTCGCGCAATGGCGGCAGTACTACACGTTGATCGCGGTGATCACGGCGGCGCCGTGCATCGCGGTCTGGCTGCTCGTGCTGTTTTCGCTGCGCCAGTTGCGGGCCCAGCAGGTTGCATGGGAGCGCTGGCAGGCGGAAGTCGCCATGCGGCTTTCGGCCGAGGCATCCAGCCGGCAATTGCGGCGCATGGGTGCGCTCGGCAATCTGGTGGCCAACGTGGCGCACGACTTCAATAACCTGCTGATGGTGGTGGCGGCGAATATGGAGCTTGCACGGCGCAAGAATTTCAATGGGCTTGAAAGGGAAGTCCTGGCAGTGGAGCGCGCGACCGCCGGTGCCGAAGCGCTCGCACGACGCTTGCTCAGCGTCGCACGCAAGCAACCGCTCAAGCAGGCGCCGATCGACCTCGCTGTCTGGCTGCCCGCGGCGGCCGGGCTGATCGAAACGGCGGCGGGGGAGAAGGTCCAGGTGAAAGTGCACGTGCCGCCGGACATGTGGCAGGTTCGCGCGGACGCTACCGAACTCGAGTTCGCGATCATCAACATTGTTGTGAATGCCCGCGATGCGATGCCCCACGGCGGCCGTTTTGTCATCCGCAGCCAGAATGTTCGCGTGACCGCCGACAACGTTTTGCCCGACGGCGAATATGCGCTGCTCGCCTTCACCGACAGCGGCGAGGGCATGCCCGAAACGACCGCACGGCGTGCATTCGAGCCGCTGTTCACGACCAAGCTCAGCGGCTCGGGCACGGGCCTGGGGTTGGCGCAAGTGCTGGCGGCATGCGAGCAGGCGGGTGGTACCGCGCGCCTTGACAGCGTGCCGGGACGCGGCACGACCGTGCGGATTTATCTGCCCCGATACCACGCTCCATCCGCCGCGCCGGTGAGTGCGCCGGACGACGCGGCGTACCCGGCGGATTCGCCAGGTACGCTGGATTCGCCGGACAAGGCTGCGCCTGCGCGGCTGCATCCGGGTTCGATCTTGCTGGTGGAAGACAACGAGGAAGTTGCGGCGGGCGTGGCGGCGGTGCTCGCCACCTTTGGCTGCGATGTGCGCCACGAACTCACCGCCGACAAAGCCTTCGACCTGCTCAGCGAAGGCAGCCGCTTCGACCTGGTGTTGTCGGATATACAAATGCCTGGCCGGTTAAACGGCATCGACCTGGCTGAGAAAGTGCGCGGCACCTGGCCCTTGCAACGGATTGTATTGATGACCGGTTATGCCGACGAATTCGAACGCGCACGCCACACGGGGGTGACCATTCTTGCGAAGCCGTTCAATATCGACGAACTGCGGGAACTGGTGCTGCGCTAACTCATCGACGCGGTATTCGCGTGTGAAAAAATCGCTGAGTAGTCCGAGACATCCCTCGTTGGACAGGGACGGCGGCAATGGGATTATTGTTTCCCTCATCGAGGCCCATGGGAGGTGAGGGCGGCCCTTTGCCAGATCAGCAAGGATCGCTTCGCGCCGTGCAATGAGAGGGAGTTGATCGGTGGTGGTTACGTTACTTCAGAGCGCTAAAGCCGAGAGTCAGTCGCCGGTCGTTCCGGTGTTGCTGTTGGCATCGGCATCGGAGCCGAATTGAGGAGCGAACGCCTTGGCTCGCAGGCTGATCTTTTCCGCGTAGGCTTTCGAACCGCCGTAGCTCTTCAGGGCTGCGCCCACATCGCCGCGAGCGGACTGGACATAACCGTGAAGAATCGCCGATCCCGCTTCAATATTCGCGGTTGCTTCCGTCAAGTCGATGTTGCGCACGAGTTGCCTGTGAGCGGCCGGCACGACCTGCATCAGCCCGGTTGCGCCATTGGCGCCTCGGGCTTTTTCCTTGAAGCGGGATTCAACGGAGATGATGGCGAGGAGGAGGGCGGGAGGGAGCGAGTATTTCGATGCGGCTGACATGACCGCGGCTGAAATCTGCTCCGCTTTTGCGCGCGCCACGCCGAACTTCTGGGAGATCAGGCGGGAGACCTGATGAGTGGCTTCGGCGGTGGCGTCGCTGGCTGCTGCGTCTTGCGGGGCGGCTTCCGGGGCACGTTCCTGAGCCACCGCGCCCTGCACCGGTCCTAGCATCGCGCCGAACGTCAGCGCAGCAAGCCAAAGGAGTCTGCTCATGGGGAAGTGGCCTTGGAAAGGAAGGTCGCATTATACCGACGAGAAAAATCCTTGCAAATCATGTGTTTGCTATTGCGGGAGCGGGTCTGGACGCTTTCGGCGATTGGTATTGCCCAGCGGTTCGATCGGGAGACTTGCCATTCTTGGCCGGCCGCATTGTATTGGCCTGGACTTTGGCGACCGCTTTGCCGACCGGCAAAATTATCTGGGTTGGTCCGCGGTGTGGACCGGTGCGGAGCCTTGATCCGTCTCAACAGGCATGAGGGAAGCGGCCCGGGAGTGTCCCTTCATCTCGCCGGGGAAAGCTTACAAATTCATTTCGGACATGGTAGCCTCCGTCCGTCTTTGGGGAGTAGCCGGCTTCCACTCGCTGGAAGCGCTCATGTCAACACGCTTGGTTCGATCGAACCGTGGCATGAGCAGCCGTTAGTTTTTGGGTTGGCAAGACCATCGATGCAGCGGCGAGACCGGTCGGGCTCGCCGCTGCATCGCATGTTCTCGCCCGACCCGAATGCCATAACGACATCCTGACATCCCCATGAATATTGCTTCTACTCTCCTGCTCGCCTTCGCCATGTCGACGGACGCCTTCGCCGCTGCGGTCGGCAAGGGCGCCACACTGCATCGTCCGCGGATTCGCGAGGCGCTTCGTACCGGCCTGATCTTCGGTGTGATTGAAGCCATCACGCCGCTGGTTGGCTGGGCGCTCGGCAAGACCGCCGCTCCGTATGTCGCCTCATGGGATCACTGGATCGCGTTCAGCCTGCTGCTCGTGCTCGGCGTACGTATGATCACGTCCGGCCTGCGCGCGCCCACGCCGGACGTCGAGAAGCCCAACAGTCACGGTTTCTGGCTGCTGGCGCTCACCGGGTTCGCCACGAGTATCGACGCGATGGCGGTGGGAGCGGGACTCGCTTTTATCGATGTGAATATCTTGTCGACCGCCGCGACTATCGGATTGGCGACGCTGATCATGGTGACCCTGGGCGTGATGGTCGGGCGTTTTCTGGGCAAGGCCGTGGGGCAGCGCGCGGAGATTGCGGGCGGGCTCATTCTTGTTGTTATCGGGTCGGTGATCCTGGCCGAGCACCTTGGATATATGAGTTGAAGTAGCGGATTGTGGTTGGCTGAGGCAAGGTGCTCCTTCTTGTGCGTGGAGATTCTTGTCGCGACCGCGTTCAATGCCTCGCTTAGAGGGGACGTCCGGCGGTCTGTGCCGGCAGTCGCGCAGCGAGTGCCGATGCCAGGACGCGCGTCGAAACCAGGGGACTGTTCATGGCAGAGCTTTTTGCAAATTAATAAGGGTTACAAAATAGTTTAGACGAACCAAGCACTTCGATTTTCATCCGACGGGACCCTTGCTGTGTCCGTCACTCAAGGATCTGTCGGGCCTCGTCATGGCAGCATCCTTTCCATCAGCCGGTCGCGGTCCATCAACTGATGTTTGAGCGCACCGGCCACATGCAGAACGATCAGTGCGATCAACACCCAGGCACTGACCATATGCACCGTGAAAAAAATCTTTCGCAAGCCAGGGTCGTCCCAGGCCCACATTGGCAGCGGGACGCCCCAGAAACGCGTGCTGAACTTGTTGAATGATGAGCCGAGATAACCGGTCAGCGGCATGACGATCATCGCCACGTATAAAAGACCTTGCGTCATGCTCGCGGCGACGCGTTGCCATGCTGGCATCGGGGGAAGCGGAGGCCGGCCTGCAACCAGGCGAACCACGATGCGAATCAGCACAAGCAGGAAGACGGTCATCCCAAGCGACTTGTGGAAGTTGGTCAGGCTCGACTTGAAAGCGAGGCCTTTCGGCAGCCCGGCCATGTAGAGACCAATACCGAGCATGACGATGATCGCCAACCCGATTACCCAGTGCAGAGCGATCTGCGCGGATGAATAACGCGGCAAACCGGCGCTTGCATCGAGCGGCGCGGCGGACGAATTCGCGATGTTCATGGTCGCCTCCTTCGGTTGATTGCGGCGTGGGCCGTGTCTCGCCTTTTCCTTACGCGTGTCCTTATTGCGTGCTCCACGGGTTACTCCACCATACGCCGATTGGTTTCATCCGACGAGCGGCAGTTCTACGCGTGTACCCACTAAGAGATCGCCGGCAGCGAGCTGGGGTTCAACTCAGTGAAAAGCAGCATAGTCGACATTCCCTTTAAGTCGGGAGCAACGCCGACTTCAGCCGGTAATTCGTTTCATTATGCTTACGCATACATTGCCCGCGTATTGCTCCCGGTGCGAAGAATGAAGTCTTAAAGACGTAATAACCACGCATCGACAATGCGTTAAAACTATTTCTGCTCTGCTTAACGAATGGGGTTGACTTGATATTTAGCGCGCGCCTAGAATCCGGGCATCGTAACAAACGGGGCTAATGCCTTGGACAGTTGTAGTAGTCGACCTTCGAAGTTTTTCTCTGCCTGACCGGCAGGACGTTCGCGCTTGATTCCCTAGCCGCCGTCTTGCCAGCAGGCAGACGGTGCGCGCCGCAGTAAATAATCCGTGCACCTTGAAACAAGCGTATTGACGTCGGGATTGCCCGCGTCCATACGAATCGCGTTGCGAGCTAACACTCGTGACTGGTTCCGCTCGCGCCTTTGGAATAGAAAGTGCGCCGTGCGGATGATGACGTGCGTGCATACGCAACAAAGGAGCCGCCATGCCGGACAGTGACAGTTATCCCATACGCCGCAGTACTTTCACTTTTGCCAGGGAAGGCGAGTAGATCCTTTTCGTCGCACGCATTGCGTGTCCGAATACCGTTCTGCTGGCTTTCCAACCACTGAAAAGCCAATAGTCGGAGAAGCATCATGAACTTCGGTTTGCTCGTCTCACACCGTCCGCACGTCCAGGAATCACCCCTTCACGACAACGCCATGCTGTCGCTGGAATCCACCCGCCGGCATCGCTGCGCTAGCGCATGGCGCGCATTTCGAAAATTCATCTTTCACGCCTGATTAATAACGTTCCCGTGTACACCGCGCGGGGTCTCCTGGGCTTCATCAAGGGATGACTCGCGTCGTTCGTACACGGGATAAGTACGGCACATCCCTATCGGCCACCCACGCTTTCTGGAAAATAATAATGTCCACTCCATCCCAGGTTCTACCACCACGCAGCGCTGTGCTCGATGATGCGCACGTTGGCGACATCAAGGGTGCACTCGGCACCATCGCCCAACATGACACAGGCGCACGCACCAGTTGGTGGGCACGCATCCGCACGCTCATGGCCATTCTCGGCCCCGGCCTGATCGTGATGGTGGGCGACAATGACGCCGGCGCTTTCGGCACCTATACACAAGCGGGTCAAAACTACGGAACAACCTTGCTATGGACGTTGCTGCTGCTGGTTCCGGTTCTATTCGTTAACCAGGAAATGGTGCTGCGTCTGGGAGCCGTTACCGGAGTCGGTCACGCCCGCCTGATCTTCGAACGCTTTGGAAAATTCTGGGGCGCCTTTAGCGTCATCGACCTGTTTATTCTCAACGCGCTCACTATTGTGACCGAATTTATCGGCATTACGTTTGTCCTGGATTTCTTCGGCATTTCCAAAATACTGGGTGTGTGCATTGCCGCAGCGCTGACCATGGCGGCCGTTAGTACCGGAAGCTTCAGACGTTTCGAGCGCTTTGCGATTGTTCTATGTCTGTTGAGCTTGCTGCTTGTTCCCGTGCTCGTGTCGATCCATCCGCCCGTGTCGCAGATGGCAAGCAACTTCTTTGTACCGACCTGGCCGGCACAGTCCAAACTGAGCGACGTAATGTTGCTCGTGATCGGTATTGTTGGCACCACCGTTGCACCGTGGCAATTGTTTTTCCAGCAAAGCTATATAGTCGACAAGCGTATTACGCCGCGTTTCATGAAGTATGAGAAAGCCGACCTGTGGATTGGTATTGTCTTCGTGATGATCGGCGGCGTGGCAATGATGTCCTTTTGCGCGGCGCTGTACGCCGGCAAGTCCGAGTTCGGTAACTTCACCGACGCCGGCGCGGTGATTGCGGACTTGAGCAAATACGCGGGACGCACGAGCGCCACGCTGTTCGCCGTGGCCTTGCTCGACGCATGCATCATTGGCGCTGCTGCGGTGTCGCTGTCGACTGCCTATGCCATTGGCGACGTATTCAAGATCCGTCACTCGCTGCATCGTGGTGTGTCGGACGCAAAGGGTTTCTATCTGGTTTATTTCGGCATTGTGGCGGCTGCCGCCGCACTCGTGCTCATTCCCGGTAGCCCGCTTGGACTGCTGACGGAAGCCGTGCAAACACTCGCGGGCGTTTTGTTGCCTGGCGCAACGGTTTTCCTGCTGTTATTGTGCAACGACCAAGCCGTGCTGGGACCTTGGGCCAACTCGAAGAAGCTCAACGTTTTCACGGGCGCTGTTATTTGGGTCCTGGTGATGTTGTCGATTATCCTGACGGCATCCGTTGTGTATCCGGACATCGGCGGCGAGACTATTCTTGAATTGCTGGGTGGTGGAACTGCATTGGCCGTGGTGGGATATCTGGCCATGGTGGTCTTTCGCAAACGTGGCCACGAAGTATCGGATGGCACACAAGGGCGCACGGAGCAGCGCTATCTGAAGGAAACGCGGGATACGTGGCGCATGCCGCCTCTGAATGAACTGCCGCCGCCGAACCTCACGCTGACAAAGCGGATCTGGATGGGTGTGCTTCGCGGTTACCTGATCGTGGCGGTTGGGCTGGTGGTGGTAAAGGTCGTGCAGATGATCTGGTTGCACTAAGAGTAATGCGCGGACGTGGCTCCGTTCGTTATGACGGTGCCACGTCCATTCTATTGAAGCGCACAATCAATGCAATAGCCGACGAAGGATTGGCGATGGACCAAAATCAGCTTCGCCGCACAATCAGCCTGGCGCGCCGCCTCATAGGGCTGCTTGTTCTTCTGCTAGTCGCCATTCTCAATCCCACTACGCGGTCATTTACTTCCAACCTGATTCAGGTATCGGCGCAGTCGCCTATCAGCGTTGAAAAACACTGGGTCGTCACCGGCTATTGCCGGGTGTATGGAAAGTACTGCCTCGGCAAATTCATGGGCAGTATGTAGGGCGTCCGGGAAGGTCGCGGGCAACAATCTGCGCGTTTGCATCCTGAAAGCTTCTTGGGCACGGCGCTTACCCAGGACCGAGCAACCGGTCGTTAATCGCTTGCTGTTCGCGGCTGCGCGTGAGAATCCAGCGATGGAAAACGCGGCAATGCGGCTGGTCGAAGCTGCTGGCCTGCCAGGTCAGGAAATAGGGCGAGGGCAGCGCGACGCCGACCGGAAACGGCAACACGAGGCGGCCTGCACTCAGGTCATCGACGATCATCGATGTCTGCGCCAGCACGAAACCATGACCTTCAATAGCGGCCTGTATCGCGAGTCCTGACAACGAAAACACCAGGCGATTGCTGCGCACATCCTCGGGGCAATCAATGCCTTTGGCCGCAAACCACTCGCGCCAGGACGGCGGCGAGGAGAACTTGGGAAACCAGTCTATCGACAGCAACGGGTAAGCCAAGATGTCGTCCAGTTTGACGAGCGGTCGCCCGGTGTTGAGCAACCGAGGGCTGCATACGGGTACGACACTGTCACGAAACAACTCCACCGTAGTGCCTGCATGATCGATGCGCTCGCCGTAGGTAACGCGGAAGTCGATCTCGGGACCATCGGGCGACGGCTCCGAATGCGTGCCGTCCAGATACACATCCAGTTCCGGATGCTCTCTTTGCCACTCGTAGATGCGCGGCGCGAGCCACTTTGTCAGCAGCGAGGGCAGCGCGCTCACGCTCAAGCTGCGCCTGTTCCTGACTCGCTCGATCTCGGCGCCCGCCACGCGCAGGCTTTCGAACGCCGCTGCGCAGGTCTCGTGATAACGCACGCCGGCTGCGGTCAGACGAAGCCGCTTGCCTTCTCTCGCCAGCAGCCGCATGCCCAAGGAATCTTCCAGGATCTTGATCTGCTGGCTGACCGCACCCGGCGAGACGCCGAGGCGGCGCGCCGTCTCGACTACGCCTCCGCAACGGCCCAGGGTGTCGAATACCTGTAACGCTCGCAGTGGCGGAAGTGTGTCCATGATTAGCGGGTGGGGCCCAGGTCGTTTTAGAAATTCTAAACGATGTCAAAGTTCAAGCCCTCTGTTCTTTTCAATTTTGGGTTTCTAAGCTTAAGTCCCAAGGGATGAGACGGATAGAACGGCCTCAACGGTTGTCTTCCGAATGGAACGGAGGGGGCAATGTTCTTAAGAAATGTGTGGTACGTGGCGGCATGGAGCAGTGAGATTGGCGACGGCCTGCATCCGTTGACCCTGCTTGGCGAGCCGGTGGTTTTATATCGCAAACCCGGAGGCGCGCTGGTTGGACTTGAAGACGCTTGCCCGCACCGGAAGCTGCCTTTGTCGATGGGACGCCTGCAGGACGGACAGATTGAATGCGGTTACCACGGCCTCACATTCGATTGCTCGGGAGCCTGCGTACGAGCACCGGGCATGGCGAGGATTCCATCGGCCGCGCGGGTTCGAAGCTACCCTGTCGAAGAGCGTTACGGTTTGGTCTGGATCTGGATGGGCTCGCCGGAGCAGGCGAACGCAGACACTATTTTCGCAGTCGAGGAATGGGACGATCCTGCCTGGTGCATGAACCAGGGCGATGCAATGACGGTCGCGTGCAACTATCTGTATGTGACGGATAACCTGCTTGATCCATCACATGTTGCATGGGTTCATCCGTCCTCGTTCGGCAACGCGGCATGCGAATCCGAGCCGCTGAAAACCACGGTGACTAATGAAGGCGTAATCGTGTCACGCTGGATGCGAGACGTGGACGTGGCGCCCTTCTATGCGCGCTTCGTGAAATTCTCGGGACGCTGCGATCGCAAGCAGCATTACGAGGTGCGGTTTCCATCGCATGCGATCATCAAAGCGGTGTTCACGCCGGCAGGCACAGGTACCGACGAAGGTCCGCTGCACGAGCACGTCTTCCTGATGAACTCATACAACTTCATGACCCCGATCGATGAATCGAACACGCGCTATTTCTGGTTCCAGATGCGCAACTTCGATCAACGCGATGAAACCGTGTCGCGTCAGTTCAACGAGGACGTCCGTCACGCATTCGAAGAGGACCGCGTGATCCTGACGGCCGTCCACGCGGGCATGGCGAACAGGCAAACGCCTAATCTCGACCTGCCGCTTGACGCCGGGCCGTTGCGCTTTCGACGCAGCCTGCAACGGCTGATCGACGCGGAGATGCAGGCTCAGGAACCTGCCACGCTCGACTGCGTCCGATAGCCATGCAAGACGCTACAGAACCGCGAGCGTTCAAGCGGATGCGCGTAGTTGACGTACAGCGGGAAAGCAGCGTCATCAAGTCGTTCGTGCTTGAAGCGGCGGACGGTGCATTGCTGCCGGTTTTCCTACCGGGACAATTTGTTCAGGTGCGTCTCACCGGGTCGGACGGGCAGCGCTTGCTGCGGCATTACAGCCTGTCCGGCGATCCTGCCGAACGCATACGCTGGCGTATTTCGGTCAAGCATCAATTGGCGCCGGCGGACCGGGGCGACCTGCCTGACGGGCTGATATCGAGCTATGTGCATGGGGTTATCGAGGTGGGCGCTACGCTTGATGTCGCAGGTCCAGCCGGTGCGTTCGTACTCGATGAGCTTAGCGATCGCCCAGTCGTGTTGTTAAGCGGTGGTGTTGGCGTGACGCCGATGCTTAGCATGTTGCATCGCCTGTGTGCGACATCGAGGCGTCGTGTCTATTTCATCCACGCATGCGAAAACGGCGCCGTGCATGCTTTTCGGGATGAAGTGGTGCGGTTGCAGGCGAGCAGGGAGGGTGTCCTGACTCATGTCTGTTATCGCATGCCTGAACCATTGGACCTCGCGGAGCAGCGCTTTGACAGCGAGGGTCTGATTACGCGCGAGACCATGCAACGCCTGCTGCCGCTCGACGACTACGACGTGTATCTATGCGGCCCAACGCCATTCATGCAGACGAACTGGCGTTTGCTGCGTAGCCTTGGTGTCGATCAAGCTCGTATCCGGCATGAATTCTTCGGGCCCGCTTCGATGCTTGAGTTGGGCGAGATCAACGTGCCGTGTTCGCCCAAGCCTTCGGTCACATCCGAAGCATGCGTGCCCACGGTTTGTTTTGCGCCCTCCGGCAAGACTGTTACGTGGGACCCGTCATGCCATTCATTGCTGGATTTTGCCGGAGCTGAGGGGTTTAAACCGCCGTTCAGTTGCCGCGGGATTGTGCGGATGTTGTGCCAGCCAGTTGATCGATGGCACGGTCGAATACTTCGAGAAACCGCTCGATGAACCGCGCGGCGGCGAGGTGTTGCTGTGTTGTGCACGGCCGTCGACCGCTGTCACTCTACGCATTGGTTGAGCAGTTTGATTAGTAAAGCAAACTAATTTTTCCGGCAGCGATCATAAATTCTGGAACGAGAACATGAACCGGCATTTTATTGAAGCCCCAGGCTTTACCGCTCAGCGTGAGCGTTTTATCGAAGCCGCGCGGGCTGCCGGGGCCGAGCTTACGGAGTTCGAGCATCCGATGCGCGGCCCCCGCCGCGAAATGCTTGCCACCGACGTAGCGGTGATCGGCGATCCGCGTGCGCCCAAGCGGTTCATCGTCGTCTCTGGCACACATGGCATTGAAGGGTATTACGGCTCCGAATCGCAGATCGCATTCCTTCATTCATTGCAAAAACGCGCGCTGCCAGCCGACGTCTGCGTGGTCATGGTGCACCTGATCAATCCCTGGGGAACGGCCTGGTTACGTCGGGTGAATGAGGATAACGTGGACCTCAACCGGAACTACGTCGCGTTTGACGAGCCGCTGCCGGACAACGCGCGCTATGAGGCTTTTCACACTCTCTATTTGTGCCGCGACCTTGACGGTCCCGCTCGCCGCCGTGCGGACGAACGGCTTGCCGATGAGATCGAAAGACGAGGTCTCGCCACGGTAATGAGCATTATCGAGGCGGGGCAGTACGCTCATGCCGACGGCATCTTCTTCGGTGGTCAGCATGCCACCTGGAGCAACCGTACGTTGCGCGCCATCGCGAAGCGTTTTATGGAAGGCGCGCGTACAGCAATGTGTTTCGACCTGCATACCGGAGCAGGCGCGTTCGGTCATGCCATGTTGATGGCGGTGGCGCAGGAAAGCTACCCCGCACTCGCCAGGTCACAGTCGGTTTTCGGCCCATGGCTTTACACGGTCATCACCGGACCCGCTGCGACGACCGATTCAGGAATCGCGGCGACTGCGACCGGTTATACGTCACAGGCGCTGCTGGATTCACTGCCCGGCACCGACCTGATGCAATTGGTTATCGAATGCGGGACCTATGACGGCGTCCGGGGACATCGCACGTTAAGAGACGATCACTGGCTGCATCTGTACGGCGATCCTGAAGACGAAACGGGACGCCGGATCAAGGCTGCGTTGGCGGAACATTTCTACCCCGCGGATCGGGACTGGCGCGAACTCACCCAGCTACGCACGCGACAGATTTTTGAGCGTGGGCTCCTGGCATTGCAGACAGCCTAGCCAAGCACGGCAGGCATTGAATCGACGCATGGCTACATCGCGCGACCCGCTTTAGCAGCGGTCTTATCAACCTTGGCGGCAACGCATTCAACGATGCGGCTATTCCATCGAACTGGAGCATCCATGAAAAAGGCACTTGCTGGTATGGCGTTGCTACTGGACCACGTGATCGACGCGATGATGAAGGACGGAACCTATCAAAAAATCGAGCACCGCTATTTCGATTTCGATATTTCGGGGAGTTGAAATGGTTGATCGAGCGAGAGGAAGCGTTCGCGTGGTCCGAACCCATTGCGTGGAAGTCGCATGAAAGTTCTTGTCCCTCGACACCCGCCTCCCCCATTGCGCCCGGCCCGTACAGGAAACTTCGGCCGATCAGCGTGCCCTTTGCGCCGAGCGCCACCGCTTTCAGCATGTCCTGTCCGCTGCGGATGCCGCCATCCACCGAGGACGAGTATATGGTTTAAAGCCCGTTTTAAAGCGCCTGAATTTAAGCTGAAGTTGCCTCGTTTCGATGTGAATCCCTCAGCACAGACAAGGTATTCACGATTTCGCCGAACAGCGGCCGGTCGGCGGCTTGCTCGTCCAGGCAATTGTTTTTCAGGCTTGTGAGCACCGCCATGCTGCTTTGCGCGGACGCCTGCGCATCGCATCGATCGATCAATTCTTCGAGCAGGCAACCGAACGCTCTTACTTCAAGGCGCTGAAGTGCGTCGGCCAGCGCTTGATCGTCGGTTGCATAGAACGATGCCGCGCCAAAGTCTCCCATCAGCGCCTGACCCTCTCCGCCATGCAGGATGTTGTGGGCGTACAGGTCGCCATGCATGATGCCCTGCCGATGCAAATGCCATGCTGCCGATGCGATCCCATGTGCAACGCTTAGCGCTGAAGTCAGGTCGAAGCGGGTATCGATGTCATAGATATCGCGCGTACAGGAGGCCAGGCTCGGCGGCCCCGCAAGGTTCTTGAGCTGCGGGTCGATCAGCGTCATCACGAGGCCATGGACGCCAGTGGGATGGCCCTTTATCTTGCCGAGTACCGGGATCAGATTGGGATGCGTACCCGCAGCAATGCAAGCGGCCATCTCGCAGTGCGGCAGACCATCGCTGGTGACAGCGCCCTTGAATAGCTTGACTGCGACGGGCACGTTTTCGCTGCCAGTCGCCGGATATTCCGGCCGATATTCTGCACGATGAATGACGCCCGATGCGCCTTCGCCCAACCGATGCTGCAGATCCAGCGCCTGCCAGGGGATATCGGCAACGGGCGTATCCGTTATTGCCTGGGCTTCCCGTTGTTCGTTGAATGGATTCCCTGCGTATGCCAGCCACGATAGCCGGGGCAAGGACACGATCCAGACCGGCAGTTCGGCAAGCCGATTAGCTGCCAGCCGGATCAATTCGAGGCGAGAGCATGCGGCTAACTCTACTGGCAGCGTGCGCAACTGATTGCCGGCCAACATCAGCTTTTGTAGCTGAGCGCAGTTTCCAATCTCGGGCGGCAGCGCCTCAACTTCATTGTCGGTCAGGATCAGCCAGCGAAGTTGAGGCGGTAATGACGCGCCGGATACCTTGCGTATGCAGTTTGCCTTGAACCCGACCATGCTCAATTGCGTGCACTGCCCGAGCACTTCCGGCAGCTCGATGAACCGGTTGTTCGAGCAGAAGATCGTATGCAATCTGGTCAGGCGCGGCAAATCGTCGGGCAGCGACGAAAGCGCGTTGCCGGACAGGTCGAGGATTTCCAGCGTGTCGGACAGATCGAATATCTCGCGTGGAAATTCGGTCAGGCCGCAGGCTAGCGCCAGCCGTTGTGTACCGGCTAGTTGTCCGGCGCGAAGTTGTTCTAGTGTGCTTGTCACAGTGGCGGGAGTATCCAGGATGGGCGGCAGGTTGGCATTGCCCGTGCAGGATGGATTTTACTGAGTATTTTCGACACGCATGATAGGCCGGTCGAAACCCCGTATGCCTGCGATCGCAGGCATACGGTTTTTTGCTCATGGTTCGAGTGCATTCGTGAACCGTGGTCTTGTGGACCGCTTGCGGCTCGCGTGTTCGCTAAATCTGCGCGGACCCGCCGTCGACGAACAGTTCGCTTCCGGTGACAAAGCTGCTGTCGTCGCAAGCCAGGAACAGTGCCGCGCTCGCGGTCTCCGCGGGTTCACCGAGGCGGCCAAGCGGCGTCGTAGTCTGCACGAACTTGATCATCTCCTTGCTCGCCGCTTCCGAGGTGGCGAGGCCATGCCATCCCGGTGTGGAGGTGGCGCCCGGCACCAGCACATTGACGCGGATCTTGCGCGGCGCGAGATCGAGGATCCAGCTTCGCGCGAAGTTGCGGATCGCTGCCTTGCTCGCACTGTAGACGCTGAATGACGGGGCGCCAGTGACCTCGGTAGTTGATCCGGTGAGGATGACCGACGCGCCGTCCTTGAGCAATGGAAGTGCCTTCTGCACCGTGAAAAGCGTGCCCTTTACGTTGGTCGCGAAGGTTTTATCGAAGTGCTCCTCCGTGATCTCGCCAAGCGCTGCAAATTCTCCACCGCCGGCGTTGGCGAACAGGACGTCGATCGTTCCTGCTTCCTCTTTTACGATGGCGAACAGGCGGTCGAGGTCGGCGAGGATGGACACGTCGCCCTGAATGCCGCGCGCATTTTCTCCAACCTCGGCAACGGCCGCATCGAGTTCCTTCTGGCGCCGGCCGCTCATGAAAACCCGCGCCCCTTCCTGTGCAAAGCGCTTTGCCGTCGCGAGGCCAATTCCGCTGTTTGCACCCGTTATCACGGCCACTTTTCCACTGAGCTTACCCATTTGAAATCTCCTGATCGAGTTTGAAGATTCATTATGGTCGGGTACATTCTGTTAGGCTAGTACCTACCTAAAGGTATGTGTGGAGATTCTTTTTATGGAAAACCGGGTATATAGCTGCGGACTCGAGATCGCACTCTCGGTTGTCGGCGGGAAGTGGAAGCCGATCGTGCTGTTTCATCTGAACAGTGGGCCGCGTCGGTTCGGCGAATTGAAGCGTCTTGTCGCCGGTATCAGTGAAAAGGTCTTGATCCAGCAAGTTCGCGAGTTGGCCGAGGATGGCATTATCGTGCGGCGTGACTATCGGGAAGTGCCACCCAGGGTCGATTATGAAATGACCGAGTTCGGCAAGACGCTGGCGAAAGCGCTCATGCCACTCTGTGCCTGGGGCGATGAAAACAGGGAACGGATAGACGGTTTGCTGCTCGACAAGACAAAGACTGAATAGATCATGTTTGGTCTACTGATGAATGGATTGCAATCGAGAGTCTGAGTTAGCCATCCCCTCAAAGGGCGCCACGGTGCGCTCGCACGCTGCAACTTCCGCCGGTATGAAACGGGTAAGCTAGCGTCATTCCAAACACAGGAAACAGACCATGCAGGTCAGCCCGCCTTCTTTCATGGAAGAACGCTTCGAGGCGCAACGCCAGGCGTTCGCGGCGGAATCGAATCCGCCGCTGCGCGTTCGCATGGACCGGCTGAACCGGCTGCTTGCGTTGACGGAGGATCATGAGAGTGAATTTGTGTGCGCGATCGATGACGACTTCGGCGGGCGGTCCGCTCATGAAACGCGGATCGCCGAGTTGTTTGTCGTGCGCGCCGGAATCCGTCACGCACGCAAACACCTGAAGCACTGGATAAGTCCGCAACGAGTCGCGACCAGTTTGCACTTTCGGCCTGGCTATAACCGCCTGTTGCGGCAACCGCTTGGTGTGGTCGGTATCGTATCGCCGTGGAACTATCCCATTCAATTATCGTTGGGGCCGGCGCTGGCGGCCATCGCCGCTGGCAACCGGGTGCTCCTCAAACCCTCCGAACTCACTCCCCGATTCTCCGAGTTGCTGGACCGGCTGGTTCGCGCTTCGTTTGCGCCCGATGAGCTGAGTGTGGTGAACGGCGGCGTGGACGTAGGTCAGGCTTTTGCCAGTCTGCCGTTCGATCACCTGTTCTTTACCGGATCGACCCAGGTCGGCCGGCAGGTCGCCCTGGCCGCTGCGGTAAACCTTACGCCGGTGACGCTGGAACTCGGCGGGAAATCACCTGCGATAATCGATGCCTCCTGCGACATTGCTGCCGCCGTGGCGAGCATTGCCTATGGCAAGTTCCTGAACGCTGGACAGACCTGCATTGCGCCGGACTATGTTCTCGTGCCGGCGGGTCTGGCCGACAGCGTTGCCGATCAGCTCAAGGCGGTAATTACGCGCCTCTATCCCACGCTGATCTCCAACCCGGACTATACGGCGATCATCAGCGCGAGGCATCGCGAGCGGCTGCTTGCGATACTCGAGGAAGCGCGTGATGGCGGTTCGCGCATTGTCGAAGTCAATCCGGCCGGCGAACGTTTCGACGAAGGTACGCGAAAACTTCCACCGACGCTGGTGGTCGGTGCGGCCGCAAGCTCGCGTCTGATGCGAGAGGAAATCTTTGGCCCGCTGCTACCCATTGTCGAATACGACGGGCTTGACCAGGCCATTGCGATGGTGAACCAGGGCAACCGGCCGCTCGCGCTTTATTGGTTCGGCCGGAGCGTCGTCAATCGCGACCGGGTGCTGCACGAGACCGTGTCAGGCGGCGTCACCATCAATGATTGTCTTTGGCATCTGGCGCAGGAAGCGCAGCCGTTCGGCGGAGTCGGCCCGAGCGGCATGGGCGCTTACCACGGCGAATGGGGTTTCCGTACATTCAGCAAAGAGAAACCGGTTTTCTACCAGGCGCGCCTGAATGGCACCCGTCTTTTCCATCCTCCATACGGCAAGACCTTCGACCTGATGCTGCGGCTGATCAAGCGTATGACGTGAACAAAACGGCCGCGGCGTGGCGCGCGCTGACTCACCTCAACAACTGGGTGTTCGAAACGGTGCCGCAGGCGGGCCTTGACGGTCGTAAGGGCTATCAGGCGCGCGGCAAGGCATTGGCGGGGTCATCCGCCGTCAACACCATGGTCTATGTGCGCGGATATCGTTCGGACTACGATCATTGGGAATCGCTTGGCAATGAAGGACGGTCGTACAAGGCGCCCATCCTCAGTCCATGAACGCGATTGATCGCGACGCTGTCCGTGGACCAGCATGAATGTCGCAAGATTAACCACGCATCAGTGCCCGGCGAGGCGAACCGGTGTAGCCCCTTCGATGACCTGCATGCTGCGTCCGAACACCACGCGCGAGAAGAAGTGCGCCAGAACGGATTCGGCCAGCTCCCCCGTTACGGCCTGCGGATTGATCGAATAGAAGAACCGCACGCCGTTGCATAACGCCATCAACCCAAGCGCAAGCGTTTCGGCGGGCAACGGTGTACCCGCGCGCACTGAAAACTCGCGGATATGTAAAGTTAACTGGTCGAGCTTTTCACGCAGGAAAGCGTTGAAGATAACGCGGAAGTGAGCGTCACGCGACGCCAGCAGTTGTGCTTCGACCCATAGCAAAAAGTTCTTGTTGTCACGATATAAATGGCTGTAAAAAAGCAATGCGCGGTCTTCCAGATCCTCACGCGTGACTTGTCCTTGCATAAGGTCGTGCAAGCCCGCTTGCATGGCAAGGTGATCGCGTTTGAGAAGTTCGATTAGCACTTCCTGCTTGCTGCGAAAATTCGAATAGAACGCGCCACGCGTATAACCTGCGGCCAATACGATCTCTTCAACGCTTCCCGCGATGAATCCTTGCTTTGTGAAAATGATCTGAGAAGCGTCGAGCAGACGTTGCCGCGTTTGTTCGCGGGCTTGCTCGCGGGTGAGTCGTTCGCGGTTCATGTGTTCATCGCGACTATTGGGCGAGTTGGGAAGCAGGTGTTGTCAGCGGTCCGTCTGCAATCGTCTGGAGCGATTCCATTGCCAGTAAAGAACCGGCCCTGCGGGGGCAGCGCCCGTGACGCGGTTGCGATCTGGGTCGCAACACCGCGGGGATAAGCACAGGCAGCACTCACAGACACATCCTCCCTCTCCCGTCCCATGCGCAACGCCTCGGTGTATTCGTAGACCGCCGTAGACCGCGAGTTTCTGGCATTCATTGTATCCGCCCTGCGTTGGGATCGCGATAACGCCGAACAGGCGCGACGTGTTCATCAAATTGCATTTGAGCCCAAGCTTCGAGCTTTATGGCGAACGCGCGGTCCCGCATGCGCCGCTAAAGCGAATCGAAAGTGCATGCGCCTGCGCAGCCCTGTAGAATCTTTTTGACCAACAATTAGCCAGGGTTGCAATGAAACCGACTGACGACAAAGCTCAAGCGCGCTCAAATTCCAGCGGCAATCACTCATTTCGAATCCTTCTCGCATGAACGACTTTGCCCGTTTGCCCGGTCACCGCTTCCTGCATTCGCCGGGACCTAGCCGCGTTCCGGATGAAGTCCTGCACGCAATGAGCCGTCAGCCGATGGATCTGGCCGACCCGAGGCTGGATCGCTGTATTGCCGCGTGTGAAGCCGGCCTGAAGCGCGTACTGCAGACAGAACAGTCGGACGTATTCCTCTATGCCGCGAATGGGCACGGTGCGTGGGAAGCGGTCATCGCCAACCTGATTGCGCCGGGTCAGGCGGTGCTGGTGGCTGGCACGGGCCACTTCTCGGAATCGTGGGCGGTGCAGGCCGAGGCAATGGGCGGTCGCGTGATTCGGACACCCTGGGTGGAGGGACGTCCAATCGATCCAGCGGATATCGAAGCCGTGCTGCGGAACGATGTGAAACGTGAGATCGTCGCGGTCTTCATCGTTCACACGGACACGGCAAGCGGCATCACCAACGATCTGCCGGCCATGCGGGCGGCGATCGATCGGGCCGATCACGCGGCGCTGCTCGTGGTCGACGTGGTTGCGTCGCTTGCAGCGGCGCCGTTCGCCATGGATGCAACGCGCATCAACGTGGTTCTTGGCGCCAGTCAGAAGGCGTTGATGGTGCCGCCCGGACTCGCGTTTGTCGCGGTCGACGCAACGGCAATGGAGGTCTCGCGCCGCAACTCCACACCGCGTTTCTACTGGGACTGGGAGCGGCGGCGAAGTCCGCTGTCGTACCGCAAGTTTTGCGGCACCCCGCCGCAAAGCCTGATTGCAGGGCTGGAGGCGTCGCTCGGGCTGATCTTCCGGGAAGGTTTGACCGAGGTGCTGGAACGCCATCGGCGAATCGCGGAAGCGGTGCATGCCGCAGTGGAATGCTGGAGCGAGACGGGTGCGTTACGGTTTTTCTGCGAGGTGCCGGCTGCGCGTTCGGTGTCCGTGACGACCATCGAGGTGAACGCGGGTATCGATCCGGAAGCAATCCGTAGCGTCGCACGCGAGCGCTTCGAAGTTGCCATCGCCGGTGGTCTCGGGCCGCTTGCGGGCCGCGCATTCCGTATCGGGCATCTCGGCGACATTAACCCCGCGATGATCCTTGGATGTCTCGGCGGCGTTGAAGCCGCCATGACCGTGCAGGGTGTTCCGTTCGGCCGCGGCGGCGTGGCGCGAGCGATCGCACGTCTGGCCTCGGACTAAAGACTCGGGCAGGCAGTCTGCAGGTCTTCTTCGGGTTAGCCGGAATACGCGGAATACGGTTAGTGACCCGAAGAAGATCATTGCCCGGGAGCGCACCCGAAAAAAATCCGTCCAAGTGTGTTCTTCCGAACCGCCAGGGGCACGCCGCGTTGCTATAAAACGAGGGCGAACTCGGGGAGAACACCATGACGGAAGAACAAGCGCGCGGCATTCTTGCCGCGAAAACGGCTGCTCGCGAATACGTGCTTCGACGGCTTGTCGAAGACAAGACGTGGGAGCGTCGGACCAGTCCTGCCACGACTGCGACAATTGTCCGCGATAGTTTCGACGGCCTTGCCAGACTAACCAATGCTCAATTGGCCAAGGCTGCCCATGACGCGGGAATTTCAGATAGTGACCAGCAGGTCATGAGCATGACGACCGTGCTCACACAGTTGGCGCCGGCGGTATAAGCGCCAGCCACGGTATGAAGACGCGAGCTCAACCCTTGTTGATTCAGCGAGCGTGTTTGACGGCTCCTTAATCAGGCCATGACCCATCCTCCGCGCAAAACCGGCCCTTCATCAAACCAACTGCGATTCTGTCATCCGCCGCATTGCTTGCGGCGACTGCCCGAATGCACGCAGAAATGCACGCCGCATCCGTTCACGATCGCCGAAACCACTCTCGCGTGCGACTACATCGACTGAATGCCGTCCCGCTTCCATCATCAGGCGAGCGGCCTCCACCCGCAGATTTTCTATGGCCCGGGCGGGCGACTGTCCGGTCTCGTCGGTGAAAACCCTGCTGAACTGGCGCGGACTGAGGTGGGCAACTTCCGCCAGCTCTTCAATCGACAGCTTCGCGGTCAGGTTGGATTTTGCATAGGCCAGCGCGGTCTGCACCCGATCCGATTTCGCGTCGAGTTCGAGCAGCGCGGAATACTGCGACTGGCCGCCGGCGCGCCGATGATAAACCACCAGTTTTTTCGCCACGAGCCGCGCCGTTTCCGTACCCAGGTCTTTCTCGACGAGCGCCAGCGCAAGATCAATTCCGGCGCTCGCACCGGCGGACGTCCAGATCGGCCCGTCGACGATAAAGATCCGGTCTTCCTCCATCTTGACCTGCGGATACGCGCGCTGAAGCGCCCGCGCGTAGTACCAGTGCGTGGTGGCGCGGCGGCCGTCCAGCAAGCCCGCCTCGGCCAGTACAAACGCGCCTGTGCAGGTCGCTGCAATGCGTTGTGATGTCTTCAGGGCGTCGCGAAGAAATGCCGCCACGCCGGCCGAATGCGGCGTGCCTATGTTGTCGCCGGTGACGATCAGGGTGTGGAACTCGCTGCCCTTGAAACTCGCGGTCTCGATGCCGAAGCCTAGCGAGGAGCGCACGGAACCGCCGTGTTCCGACAACAACTGCACCTCGTACGCGGTTTGTCCAACGGTTGTGTTGGCAAATTCGAACACGGTCGATACCGCCAGCCCCAGCACCTGAAAGTCCGGATAAACAATGATTCCGATCGTTTTCACATGGCCTCCTGCATACCGGGAACGGGATTCCCGTTGATGTCCTAAAAAGTTGCATCTATGTCATTGAGGACATGATCTCATACTTCTACTATTCCGTTCACACACCGGCGCTTCCGCCGGAACACTTGAAAAACTGGAGAACGGAAATGAGCAATGTAGCGAACAAAGGCACGGCATTGGTGACGGGCGCTTCGACCGGCATTGGCGCGATCTACGCGAAACGGCTTGCCGAACGCGGCTACGACGTCATCCTGGTGGCGCGCAATCGCGACCGCTTGAACGCGCTGGCAACGACGCTCACAACGTCCACCGGACGGAATTTCGAGGTTGTCGTCGCGGATTTGGGGACACCTGAAGGCGTGCGGAAGGTTGAAGACGTCCTGCGTAATGACTCCAGCATCACGATGCTCGTGAACAATGCCGGCGTGGGCGCGACCGCGCCGCTCGTGGACTCGGACATCGACAAAATGGACGCGATGATCACGCTCAACGTGGTCGCGCTCACGCATTTGACGAAGGCTGTCGTGCCGGGTTTTGTCGCACGTGGCGGCGGAACGATCGTGAACATTTCATCGATTGTCGCTGTGTCGCCGGAGACGCTGAACGGTGTGTACGGCGGCAGCAAGGCGTACGTGCTCGCGTTGACACAGTCGTTGCACCATGAACTTGGCGCGAAGGGCGTGCGGGTCCAGGCCGTGTTGCCGGGCGCAACCAGCACGGAGTTCTGGGACATTGCGGGCACGCCGGTGAGCTATCTGCCGGAGGGTATCGTGATGACGTCGGAAGACATGGTGGACGCAGCGCTTGCTGGCCTCGATCAGGGCGAGCTGGTCACAATTCCTTCGCTGCCGGAAGCGGCCGACTGGAACACGTTCGAGGCGGCTCGCCAGGCGTTGGTGCCTAACCTTTCGCGTCGGCTGCCGGCGGCGCGCTATGGCGTAACGAGCGGCGCGCAGCACTAAGCGATCGTGTAGTAAGCAACCCGATGCCGACGCGTTCCCTTCAAGCGCAGACGATCGTTCTTGAAGGGAGAACGAAATGGTGCGTCTGCGCATTGGGCTGTTTCGAAGAATCCTTAAGCATGTTTGTAAGCTTCGACTCGGCCAAGCTGAATACGGTGATCGCGATTCACCAAGACCTTTAAGCCGCGGACCAGACGCTATTGCGCTACGTCCCTAAGCTATCTAAACGCTCTTTAGCGCCCTCATCCTCCGAATAGCGTGCAGCAATGCGCTCATTTCCCGCCGTCACGCCGATAGCAACTGTCGTAACCTCAGCGATGTGATGGGCGCGTCCCCTTTCCCGCAGATGTCCGAACCACGGCGCATCAATTCCATGCCAGGTGAAAAAGGGCGCACCCCCGACAGCATCCACTGAACCCAAGCTTCGACGATCAACCCATGACATCTGTCCCAACAAGCGCACCTCACACTGCGGACTGGCATCAGTCGGCTGCTTCGCTATGCCTGGCCGGACACTATGCGCAAGCGTTGTCGATGGTTAAGCCGATGCTTGACCCGCATCCGGCTTTGACGGGAAGCGCGCTGGCGGAGGCCTTGAATATAGCGGCGGTCTCTTCGCTAGGCCTGAGCCAACTGGCGGACGCGCAAGCGTATTGGCGGCAGGCCATCGAGGCCAAGCCCGATTTCGTCGATGCTTATAACAATCTCGGCATGTTGCTCAAGGGCCTTGGCTCTCTGCCGGAGGCCGTGGTTGTCTATCGGCAACTGCTGGACATTCGCCCGGACCTTGCAGAGGCCAGCAACAACCTCGGCGCGGTGCTCTACGATCTCGGACGCCTGCATGACGCCGAGGCGGCTTACCGGCATGCGCTTGCGATCCGTGCGGATTATCCGCAGGCTCACTACAACCTGGGCATCGTGCTCTATGACCTGCGCCGTTGGCACGAAGCGGAGAGTGCCTACAGGCAGGCATTGGTTCTATCGCCCGATGCGGGGGCTTACAACAACCTGGGCAACGTGCTCAAGGAACTCGCCCGCCTGCCGGAAGCCGAGGCGGCGTATCGGCAGGCGCTGATCCTCAGGCCTCAATACGCCGAAGCGCTCAATAACCTGGCGAACGTGCTCAAGGAAGTAGGCCGCCTGCCCGAGGCCGAGTTCGCTTGCCGGATGGCACTGACTATCCGCCCCGATTACGCCGAAGCTCACCTTAACCTGGGCGCCCTGATGGGTGCCCTAAACCGTCTTCCCGAAGCCGAGGCGTCTTACCGGCAGGCACTCGCAGTCCGGCCCGACTATGCTGAAGCTCACTACAACCTGGGCATTGTGTTGCAGACGCTCGACCGGCTGCCCGAGGCCGAGGCCGCGTACCGGCACGCGCTGCTGATTCGCCCGGATATTGTTGAAGCCCATAACAACCTGGGCAACGTGCTGTGGGCACTGCGTCGTTCGCCTGACGCCGTTGCGGCTTACCGGCGAGCGCTTGCGCTTCGCCCCGATCTCGCCGAAGCGCACCACAACCTCGGCAACGTGCTGAAGGAACTCGGCAATCTGACCGACGCCGAGGCAGCTTTCCGGCGAGCACTTGCGATCCGTGCCGACTATCACGATGCGAAAGTCAGTCTTGCAACGCTGCTGCTCAGCATGGGCGAATTCGAAGAGGGATGGCAGCTTTACGATTCCCGTTACGATCAGCCGGGATTCATTCATCACCAGACGCAGTCCTTGCTGCAGTGTCCGCGATGGCGAGGCGAAGCGCTTGCGGGCAAGTCGTTGCTGGTCTGGCAGGAAGATGGTCTTGGCGACATGGTCCAGTTCGGCCGCTACTTCGCGTTGCTCAAGGCACAGGGCCCGATCCATATCGCATTTGCCTGCGCGCCTGCGCTGCATCGGCTATTCGCGGATTTGGAGGGCGTCGATGCGGTCCTCGACCACGAAACCGCGCTAAGCCGGGCCTCTGGGTACGACTACTGGACGAGCCCGATGAGCGTGCCGCTGCATCTGCGCACGACCACGGACACCATTCCCGATCCCATCCGCCTGACGCTTGACGCGTTGCTCGTTGAGCACTGGCGCACGCGGCTGGCGACGCTTCCACCCGGCCGCAAGATCGGTCTGGTCTGGAAAGGCAATCCCAAACATCACAACGATGCGAACCGTTCGCTGCCGTCGCTTGCAACGCTTGCGCCTCTCTGGAGCGTGCCCGGGGTCAGCTTCGTAAGCCTGCAAAAAGGGCAGGGAGAAGAAGAGGGACAGTCGCCGCCTGCGGGTCTTCCGCTGTTGCACCTCGGGACAGACCTGACCGATTTCGCCGATACCGCCGCGATCATCGGAGAGCTCGATCTGGTGATCTGCGTGGACACCTCCGCGGCGCATATTGCTGCGTCGCTGGGCACGCCGTGCTGGGTGTTGCTGCCGCGAGAAGACATCGACTGGCGCTGGATGCGCGAGCGTGAAGATTCGCCGTGGTATCCGCAGACGTTGCGGCTGTTCCGGCAAGCCGCCGATGAGAGTTGGTCCACGGCTGTCGAGCGAATGCGGCTGGCGTGTCTCGCGGCATTCTCAAGCCCGGGTCATTTGCCGCCAGGATGAAGCGAACACTTCCCGGCGTTCGCTTTGCTTCGCTATAAGCCCTGCTTCCGAAATAGCTTTGTAAAGAAAACCGCTTGCAGCGGCAGGGATTTTAAAATGCTTCAGAGTGGATGTCGATTTTCGGCAACCTCGTTCGTCGTTAGAGAAACCAGCCTTTCTCAACCCGAGGTGATCCAATGACATTAAAGCTCTACGCCCATCCGTTCTCGTCTTACTGCCAGAAGGTCCTGGTTGCGCTGTACGAGAATGGCACGCCGTTCGAATGGCGTGCGTTGTCGCATGAGAACCCGCAGGTGATGGAGGAGCTCACGGCGCTCTGGCCAATGAAGCGTTTCCCCGTGCTCGTGGATGGTGGACGCACCGTGGTGGAGGCGAGCATGATCATCGAGCATCTGGGGCTGTATCATCCGGGCCCCGTGCCGCTGCTGCCTGAAGATGCCCGCAGCGCAATGGAAGTTCGCGGCATGGATCGTTTCTTCGACAACTACATCTCGACTCCGCAGCAGAAGATCGTGGGCGACAGCTTGCGGCCGCAAACGGAACGGGATCCACGAGGCGTGGCCGACGCACGCGCGATGCTCGACACCGCTTATGGCTGGCTCGATGGACTCATGGCCCAGCGCGAATGGGCCGCTGGCGATCACTTCAGCCTGGCCGATTGCGGCGCCGCGCCGTTCCTGTTTTATGCAGACTGGACACATCGCATTGACGCGTCGTTTCCTCACGTGATTGCATACCGGCAACGACTGCTGGCGCGTCCGTCATTCGCGCGCGCGGTTGACGAGGCGCGGCCATATCGGCCGTTGTTTCCGCTGGGAGCGCCTGCCGATCGCGATTGAATCCGGCGGTCTGCCTGAAGCCGGGTGAGCCGAGCCGCCGCCCGCACCCCTGGGCAAACCCGATCTATCGCATCCGTTGCCTCGCACCCCTTTAGTTTTTCCTGCAATCGGACGATATACCGAGGGACGTCACGCGGAATTCGCGAACCCGGCATGTCGAGACGCAGCCGGGGAATTCCACGCAAATTAAAACACCGGAGGCAAGGGATGACGGGTTTCGGATTCGGACAACGCGGGCGCACGCTGACGGCGGTCGGCAAGATCGCCGAGCATGCGGGCAAGCTGGGTATCGAGATTTGCGATGTATCGGGGCACGTCGAGGAAGTGGCGGCCCGCGCGACGCGTCAGGCGGATTTGTGCCACGGCTTGCAGCGTTCGGCAATGTCGACCATGGAGGGCAACCAGCGGATTGCCGCGGCGGCGCGTCAGATGCGTATCGTGGCAGATCAGGCCGCGTCCGGCGTCAGCCAGTCCCAGGAGACGGTCAGGGTGTCGCTGGCAGACATCCATAGCCTGGTGGACAGCGTCGCGGTGATGGCCGCGGAGATCGAGACCTTGCGAGCGTCATTGAGCGACGTCAGCAAGATCTCCGAAGAAATTTCGATCATCGCGCGTCAGACTAATCTATTGGCCTTGAACGCCGCGATAGAAGCGGCCCGTGCGGGCGAGTCCGGTAAAAGCTTTGCCGTGGTCGCGGCTGAAGTGAAGGCGTTGTCCGCCAAGACCGCGCAGGCCACGTCGGAGATCGGGACAACACTCACCAGATTGTCGGGTCAGGCCGATCTGCTGATGGCCGAAGGGTCCGCCAGCGCGGTACGTGCACAGCGAGTCAAGGAGGGCACGCATGCGATCGGCGACGTTGTATTGGCAACGGGGAAAGCGATCACTGAGTTGAGTGTTGAAGCGGAGCAAATCGCTTTGCAGACCGAAGCGATCGACCAGCAATGCAGCGGGCTTGCGTCTCAAGTCTCCGAGATGGTCGGAGGCGTCGAGCAGTCAAGCGGCAGCTTCACGAAGGCGCGCGACCAGTTGAGCAAGCTGTTGGGCGTGTCCGAAACCTTGATCGAGTTGACGGCGGAAGCGGGGATAGAGACACCCGATACGCGGTTTATAGACGCGGTCATGACCGCCGCGCAGAAGATCGGCCGGGCATTCGAGCAGGCCATTTCACGCGGTGAGATCTCGGCTGCGGATCTTTTCGATCATGCCTATAACCCGATTGCCGGTACCAACCCCGAGCAATTCACGACCCGCTACATTCAGCTTGCCGATCGCATCCTGCCGGAAATCCAGGAGCCCTTGCTGGCGCTGGATGAACGCGTGGTGTTCTGTGCAGCCGTCGATACCAAGGGCTACTTGCCCACGCACAACAAGAAGTTTTCGCAATCTCAAGGCTCCGATCCCGCCTGGAACGCCGCTCATTCGCGTAACCGGCGCATCTTCAATGACCGTACCGGCCTGGCTTCAGGGTCGCATACCAAGCCGTTCTTGTTGCAGACATATCGACGCGATATGGGCGCCGGGGAATATGCGCTGATGAAAGACGTGTCCGCGCCGATCATGGTCGCAGGCCGTCATTGGGGCGGATTGCGACTTGCTTATAGCGTCTGATTGGCGATTGGTCGATCAGCGCGCGTTGACGATCCATGGGTGACGTTTCGACCAGATTCGTTTGCCGCTGGGCAGCGCAACGCTTTACTGAGCGGCCTCCTGCTACAGTCTCGCAGGCCCGACAGGACTCGCGAGAGCCATACCTTCATGCTTAGTTATGCGAATAAAGCGCGGCATCCAGATACGCAAGCTGGCCATCCTGCTCTGCATGCACAAGCGCTTGGCAGACCTGTGCACGTGGCCTGTCCATACGGCGGAGCTCATTGGCCGGCGGCCCTTCGCCCTCAAGGCCTAAGGCCTTGCGGCAACTTCATCCAGATGCAGCAGCAAGTCCGCCGGATCTTCGTACACGCGCAGCGCGCCGGCGCGTTCCAGTTCATCCATTCCGTATCCGCCGGACAGCAGTCCCACGCCGAGCGAGCGGCAGCGCCGCGCGGCGAGCATGTCCCAGATGCTGTCGCCCACCACGACGGTATGCTCGATCGACACGCCCAGACGCGACGCCGCTGCAATGAAGAGGTCGGGGTCAGGTTTGGCGTACTTCACGTCGTCGCGCGTGACGACCACGGACTTCGCCGGATCGACACCGAGCGCTTCCAGATTCACGGCCGCCGTTTCCATGCGGCCGCTGGTCGCAATGGCCCAGCGCGTGCCCGCTTCGGTGAGCGCGGCGAGCAACTCGCGTGCGCCGGGCAACGGACAAACCTGTGCACGCAGGCGCTGATAAACGTCCGCATGCGTGCGGCGCAAACGCTCCACGCGCTCGGGACTGATCTCCCCGTGCGTTTCACGCAGCAACTGGTTCGTGAAGAGGCCCCCGCTCATGCCGATCTTGCGATGGATGCGCCATACCGACAGCTCGATACCTTCCGCATCGAGCGCTTCTTTCCATGCAAGTACATGCTGGTACACGCTGTCGACCAGCGTTCCGTCGAGGTCGAACAGGAATGACGTTTCGATTCGCATGAGGGGATCCTTTGACGGTAAGTTCAGGCGACGTGATGAGTTTTATGACAGCGTACGCCTGAATCTTGTCATTGATGCGCTCGTGATGTTCCGCACGCTGCGGGTTCTCGTTTGGTTCTCGTTCACAGTTTGCGGATCAGCCGGCAAACCTTACGGCGAGCTTTATCGTGGATGGGGCGAGGGAGCCATACCTTTAACTAACGAGAAACTGTCACCGCCAGACGGGATTATCATTCTTGAGGTAGTGCCTCGGGGCCTCACACGGTTTTGCGTCGCAAACCGTTTTTTCCTCCGTCGCTTGAAGTAAAGCGACCTGCCCCGGCAGCACGCGGGCTCAATCTCAGGAGATCAAGGTGCAAAGAAAGATTCCGGCAACCTATATGCGTGGAGGCACAAGCAAAGGTGTCTTTTTCCGGGCGGATTCACTCCCGTCCGATAGGGCGCTGCGCGACCGCATCCTGCTGCGCGTGATCGGCAGTCCCGATCCGTATGGCCAGCAGATCGACGGCATGGGCGCCGCTACGTCGAGCACCAGCAAGGTGGTACTCGTGGGTCCGTCCGCGAGGGACGACTGCGACGTCGACTATTGGTTCGGGCAGGTGGCGATCGACAAGCCGGTCGTCGACTGGTCCGGCAACTGCGGGAACCTGACGTCGGCGGTGGGTCCGTTCGCGATCGCGCAGGGTCTGGTCGATGCGCCGCGCGACGGCATCGCTACCGTCCGTATCTGGCAGGCAAATATCAACGCAAAAATCGTCGCGCATGTACCGACGCAAGATGGCGCAGTGCTTGAAGAAGGCGACTTCGAACTCGATGGCGTCACCTTCCCCGCGGCCGAAATCAGGATCGAGTTCCTGGACCCCGGCGGCGAGGGCGAAGACGACAGCGATGATGCCGGCGGCGGCATGTTCCCCACGGGAAATCCGATCGACACACTCGACGTACCGGGTCTTGGCGTCATCGAACTCACGATGATCAACGCGGGTAATCCCGCCATTTTCATCGACGCCGCGACACTCGGGCTGAAGGGTAACGAACTGCAGCGGGACATCAACGGCAACGCGGATTTGCTACGGAAGGCCGAGGCAATTCGCGCGCATGCGGCTGTTCGAATGGGACTGTCCCGGACTGCGGACGAAGCATCGACCCTTCGGCCCCACACGCCGAAACTCGCGTTCGTCGCGACCCCCTCCGCCTATGTGGCATCCAGCGGCAAGCCGGTCGACCCGGCGACGCTCGATATCAACGCACGCATTTTCTCCATGGGCAAGTTGCACCACGCGATGACCGGTACCGGAGCCGTCGCGGTCGCGGTTGCCGGCGTGATTCCCGGCACGGTCGTGCATCGGCTTCTGGCGAACAAGACGGCAGGCCGGATCCGCTTCGGCCATCCATCGGGCGTAATGGCGGTGGGTGCGGAAGCCGAGCAGCGCGACGGTACGTGGGTCGTCACCAAGGCGATCATGAGCCGGACGGCGCGCCGGCTCATGGAAGGGCACGTCTTAGTACCTTCGTCTCTTGATCCTGATAGGCACTGAGGCGTTGACGCTTTGTGAATTTACCTCGCGTCGCGGTGAAAATTTCTCGCTTTGCGCGCTGGTTCAGGATGGTTAGGCTTGTGACTAGCGGCAGACACGCGCGCTATCTTAAGCCGTGGCTCATGCACTTCGCCGCGTGGATAGGGAGGAGACGATCTTGGACGCTAAATCGATAAACCTGAGCGCAGTGGCGGCGCAGACTAAAGCGGGATATTTCAATCAGGTCCTGGCTGAGGTGAACGATCACGCGGTTCACCTTAGCGTGATGGATGCGCCATTTTTCTGGCATTTTCATCCTGACTCGGACGAAGTGTTCATCGTTATCGAGGGGGTCTTGCTTGTCGAACTGGAAACCGCGCGATATGAGCTGAAGCCGGGCGAGATGTTGACCGTACCGGCCGGCGTCAGGCATCGGACCAGCCCTTTGACTCCGCGATCGGTGAATCTCACTGTCGAAAAAATGAATGCGGAAAGCGTACGCGTTTCCTGAGCACTCGCGTAAAACGATGCAATTGGCGCAGGCAGTGGACCGGAAGATCGATGGGCGCAAGCGCCCTCAGGCCCGCGAGACGATGCCGACGCATTCGGCATTACATCGTTTAAATAAAGACCTGCGCCATCGCAAATAAAAATTCCGTAAAGTCCTGAACGGCCTGCATATATATGCCGTAAAACGCGAATATTTACGGGATTTTTTCTTGTTATCAACCGACGAGCAATCCTACACTTCTGGCAACTGATGAGGCCGGAGGTGTCATGTCGAAGCAACGCACAGCAACGAAGAATCACACGCGTATCAGCTACGTTCATCGTGGCGTAGGCAGCGTAGTACTGAGGCGCTTTGATCCAGCATGTGATTCGTTCGATGAGTTGACCCTGATGCTGCACCGCTCGTTTGCGCGGCTTGGCGGCATGGGGCTTAATTGCACATGCGTTGACCAGTCCGCGCTTGTTACCCGCGCGCGTGCCATGCGCGGCGATTGTTATGTCGCGGTATGCAACGGACGGCTGGTTGGAACCATGACGCTTTACGCACAGGATTGCGAGTCGTTATGCGGGTTTTATCGGCGGGATGATATTGCGAGCGTTCGCCAGTTCGGCGTCGATCCTGCCTATCAGAGCAGGGGGATAGGGAAGTCGTTATTGGCCTATGCGGATCACTGGGCCGCTATTCGCGGTTACGCTGAGCTTGCGCTGGATACACCGCAACCCGCTGCACATTTGATTGCGTTTTACCGGGGCCAGGGCTTCCGGATAGAAAACTTCGTCAGGTTCGCGGGCAAGCTGTACGACAGCGCGATTCTGAGCAAACCGCCAGTCGCTTTCCGCCACCTTGCCACGTGGTCGCGCCGTCTTGAACTGCCGCAAGCGAGGGTTGCTCACGCGGCATGACAGACAGGCCGCACTCATGCTTCAGGTGCGGCCTGTATCAAACCTTGCTTTGAAGGCTGCGTTGAAACCTGCGTTGAAACCTAAAAATCAGACCTTTACGACCGAGGCCTGATAGATCTCATCGACAGACGTTGCCAGCGTTGCGTCGAACTCGCTGTCGCTCATCGACTTCTTGAGTTCGTTGATCAACGCCCGGGAGAAGCTGGCGATCATGCCGTGATTCTTCGCGAGGCGCGTGCACGCGTCGGTCCGCGCGTAGCCGCCCGAGAGTGCCACCACGCGCACGACGGCCGGGTGCTCGATCAGCGGGCGATAGAGATCCGTCACGTCCGGGATGGTCAGCTTGATCATGACCTGGCTGCCATCGGGCAACGCCGCGAGGCCCTTGAGCAGCTCAGCCAGGAGGATGGTTTCCGCTGCCGCCTTGTCCGGGCTGTTGATCGACACCTCGGGTTCCAGGATTGGCACGAGACCGTGCGCCTGGATTTGCGCGGCGACTTCAAACTGTTGCTTGGCGATTGCCGCGATCCCTTCCTGCGACGCATGGTCGATAACCGAGCGCATCTTCGTGCCGAACACGCCCAGCTTGACCGCCCGCTCGAGCAGCGGGTCCAGCCCGGGGATCGGTTTCATCAGACGCACGCCGTTCGCTTCTGCTTCGAGCCCCTTGTCCACTTTCAGGAAAGGAACGACGCCACGGTCTTCCCACAGGAAGGCCGGAACGGACTTTCCTTCTGCCTGTCCGTCCATGGTGGCTTCGAAGAGAATGGCGCCGATGACCTTGTCGCCGGTGAAGGCGGGTGCGGTCATGATGCGTACCCGCATCTCGTGCATCAGCTTGAACATCTCAGCGTCGCCGCTGTAGTCGCTCTCCGGAATTCCATACGCCCGCAGGGCGCCGGGAGTGGATCCGCCACTCTGGTCGAGGGCCGCGATAAACCCCGGTTTGTTACTCATTTGCGCCAGCATCTTGTCATTAGCCACGTACGTTTCTCCCTCTTAACTATCAAACACCGGACCAAGGATCTCTGGTCTGGACCATTGCTTTCGATGTAATAAGTGTACTGGATCGGTGGGTCAGCTTCGAAAACAAACAAACGACGATCGACCGCTTTACCCGATCGCACCGGGCAGGCGACTGCCGGATACGGCCGCCGAAACGGCGACGCGTCAGTTTACCCGTCTTCGATTCCCGCATAAGCGTTTGAATTTTCAGAAGTTCGTTCGCTTATGGTCGCGGCCCTCAAAGCCGCAAGTTTATTTCCATTTGCTGTTTTATCGCGATTTGTAAAAGCGAACTAACGGACGTCACAATTCAGTGCAACCGGTTGCATCGCTTAGACGCGCCGTACGCGAAACGCACGCAGGCGCGCGCCGATTTTACTTCGTCGGCTTTGGCCGCACTTCTTCAGATGGCGCGTTCATTCGATCCTGCTTGCTCACCGGACTGCGCTGAAAGGCTGGTCGCGAGACGGTCCTTGAGCCGCAAGAACGGTGCCTCAATCAAAAAGCGACTGAACGTTGCCGCCGTGAAAGCTTCGAGTATGCCGAGCAGGAACGCGTGGGTGATCGGCAGGTTCACGTTCGAAAAAGCGGCTGCGTCGGTACAAGCTGCGGCGGAAGCGGGTCCTTGTTACCGCCGCGGATCGCTTATCGCGTCGGGCACTGACTGACTCGAGCACTGACTGGCTCGAGCCGCCTGGACATACGCGTGGAAATCTTTTTAAAGATTTGGAAAGAACTCGCCGGACGCGCGTGTTGCTCGCCGTTTCACCCGTGGCGGAAGTGCGCAACCATGACTGCGTGAATACACGATGTCCAGCCCGGGCAACACGCGGTTGCCATGTCGCATCGCGCTTCCTGACGCTTGCCTCCAGCGGGCAGTTCACGGGCGGTTCTCATGCAGGCTCAAAAACAAACCTGACGTACGGAGCATTTTAATGTCGACGATTTCCAGCGCGTCCAGCGCTTCGAGCGTACCCACCTCGGCCAACGCCATCTCGACTGCCGCCGACACGACGGCTGCCGCCAACGCGGCCAGGGCATCGGCCGCGCAGTCCGTCATCAGCGGCTCGACGGGCAACGCGTCACTGGATGTGTCGTCGCTGGTCACGAGCCTCGTCAATGCGAAGGTGGCGGGCCAGACTGGCTCGCTGATCGCACGGCAGCGAAACGACAACACCAAACTCTCGGCGATCGGTGCTTTGCAGGCCGGGTTGTCGGCGTTGCAGGCGGGCATTGCGCCGCTGTCGAACGGTACTGCTCTTGGACAGTTCACCGTGACTGCGGATGGCACGGGGCTGACGGCGAGCGGCAGCAGCGGCGCGGCGACGGGCAGCTATTCCATCGCGGTGACGCAAATTGCCAGCGCGCAGACGCTCTCGTCGGCCGCGTTCGGCGCAACAACCGCACTGGGCACCGGCACGATGAACGTCTCGGTCGGAGACAAGTCGATGAGCGTCGACATCACGTCGGCGAACAACACCGTGAGCGGCATTGCGAGCGCGATCAACTTGTCGTCGAGCAATCCCGGTGTCACGGCAACTGTCGTGAGCGGCACGGACGGCGCGCACTTGATCTTGCGTTCGTCGGCCACGGGTGCATCGAACACGATTGACGTTTCAGTGAGCACTGTGACCGACGATGCCGGGCTGTCCAGTCTCGGCGTAACATCCGCGGCCGGTCCCAGCGCCGCGGACCCGTCGACCATTGCGTCGGTGTCGGCCGCCAGTCCGTGGACGCAGACCGAATCCGCCAAAGATGCCATGTTCGCCATCGACGGCACGGCTGGCACGAGTTCAGGCAACACGGTGACCACCGCGATCGAGGGTGTCACGCTGAATCTGACTGCGGCGGCCATTGGCGTGCCTGCCGGCACGCCGCAGACGCTGACCGTGGCACAGGACACCACGTCGGCATCGACCGCCATCAACAACTTCGTCGACCTCTATAACACCCTGGTCACGACCTATGGCCAGGTTGCCGGTTTCGATAGTTCGAAAGCCAAGGGCGCGCAAGGCGGCCCGTTGCTCGGCAACTCGATGTTCAACACGATCAAGAGCACGCTCGCAAGTATTGTGAGCGGTGGCGTCAAGAACGGCAGTTCCAGCATCTCGCTCGGTGCAATCGGCATTGCTCTGAACAAGGACGGGACGCTTACCGCCGACAGTACGAAGATGGCCAGCGAACTGACGAGCAATCCGGAGGGAATGGCGGCCCTGTTCAATTCGACGACCGGCGTGGCCGCGAAGATGACAAAGAGCCTTAATGGATTCCTGGGAGAGGGCGGGCTGATTGCGAATAACCAGGACCCGCTCAACGCGGACCTCAAGGGCATCGGCACGCAGCAGGACACCTTGGCGAGCTACGCGGCCCAGTTGACTCAGCAGTACCAGGCGCAGTTCACCGCGCTCAACACGGTCATGGCGACGATGAACAAGAATTCGCAGTACCTGACGCAACTGTTCGGAGGCACCGACAGTGCTGGCACGCTGGCGAAAGGCAAGGGCGGTTAATTGGGGAGGTGGCGATGTTATCAGGTGATGTTATCGGCGGTTCCCGCGCCGCCAGGTGTTCCTCGTAAGTGTCCGCCGCATCAAAGGGCGCGACGGCCTCCGCGAGCATCGACACGGTTCCACCGCGCGGGGCCATCAGCTTGTCTTCTCGGTCCGTCTTCTGGCGCGTCGATGCCATCCGCGCGTTGCTGCAAATCCCTTGATGCAAAGCCCCATGTAAGTCACCTGCCCGCGCCCGTCCTTTTATTGAGATGGACGCGCGGGAAAGTGCGTTAGCGTCAACCCGTCGCAACAACAAAATAACTGAGATGACGGACGATTATTTCCACTATCGGGGCACGCGGTACAAGCTGGAATCAGCGTGTTTTTACAGACACAACGCAGAAGTCCTTGCCGAATCAAAGGCCGCTCAAGAGATGTTCGATGGGGTGAACTCTTTTCGTCTGGCTGAGAATGAACAGTTCATCAAACACGCGAAGCGTTATCTAAGAACTTCGAACAGAACGCAGAGCGCATCGTCAACCGTGTTTGAAGTGAGCATCGGGATACGACGGGGCGATATTCTGGTGGTAGAAAATCCCGTTGGAGGCCGCGCGGGGTCGTATTCAGGAGGGTCAGTGCCACCAGCCGAGCCGGTGTATCGACCGCGTGCGATGACGCCAAGGCAGGCGTTCGGGTCAGGTGCGCTTGCTCGTTCGGGCTTGGCGGCGCAATCGGGGGGATACGGCGGGGAGCTTGGCGGCGTGGCGTCAGGTGCGGCACCTTACGCACAAAGCGCCGTTAGCGCGGTTTCGAGCGGTGGCGGGCGCTTAGATGCGCTCGTAGGCGGTATTCAAGCGCTCGCGACGCTGGCGAGCATGGGCGTGATACGGCCCAGCGAGACAGGAAGCGGAATTGATATAGGGGAGGTAACAGGCATCGGCGGCGGGTCAACCGCGCTAGGCGATGCCGCGCCGTTTGAGTTCGTCAAGAGCGCAACGGGCGATGATGTATTGTCTATGGCGGCGCGCGGCTTTGGCGAGTCAGTCGAGGCGGATTGCTTCTACCAGTACGAAAGGGATATGGACATATGTAATGCGCTCGCGGGCATGATGGGCAGCGGAATGCGCGGCCTGGCACTGTGCAAGCAAAATGCTTTTCAAGACTATCAAACGTGCAGGGGATTTTAGTATGACCACATTGGCAGCAACCTCGCTCGTCGTGTCCTATTCGCCGGATGACGAAGCGATCAAAATTCAGAATATGGAGAGCGCCCCGATCGAGGCGCTGGATATAAAAAAGCTTACGTTCCCGATTTTTCTGGATGAATTTAACCATCGTCTCGATGACGAATTCGCACGACGGCTAGGCGCTAGTCTTATCGCCGCGCTGGTTGTATCGCACCCCGAACTAAAACAGTATGTTTTCGTCACACCAGCGCCCGATGGCGGCATAGCAGGATCGGCTGATCCGTCGCCTGATTAGCGTTGCCGTTTGCCGGCTGTCTTTTTGGGATGGCGGCAGCGTAAAGTGCGTTAGCGTAGCCCCGTTGCAACCAAAGGAGACGCAACCGCATGACAACGGAACTAACCCGCTATAACGGCTATCGGTACGTGCTACGCAAGGGGCGAAGCTTCACCGACGACGCCGAAAAAATCAAAGCGGGTCGCGCTATGCTGATGTACGTCGATATGTATGTTTGGGAATCGAACGCATTGCTTGTGGCGCGCGTCGAATCGTTCTTGCAGGGAGGCTTCTCGTGGTATTCGAAATCGCCGAAAGGCGGACGGGAAACCCTTCAAACGTTGCTCTCTTACGTGCGTGATGGCGCGGTGATTGTCTTGGAGGAAGAGGGCGCGACCACCAGCGTTTTCGAGAACGGCGGCTTTACGCTTGACTCGCCAGCGCGAGAGACGAGGCGAGACACGCCGTCGCGCGACTACGAGGCGTGGTCAGCGCAATATCACGCCGAGCGGCGAGCGGAAACTCTGGCAATAGAGAAGCGCGAACGCGCAGCGATTTTGAGCGAGTCGGGCTTTCCAAAGCACATCGAAACGATAGCCGAGGCTGGCGCGCGAAACATAGCCGCCCGCGCTGCATCGGCCTTGCTTGCGTCAGTTGCGTCCTTCACATCTTCAGCGGATCAAGCCTTCGACCTTGGCGAAGTAACCGACGCTAGCACCGGGTCAACGCCGTTGGGCGATGCCTCGCCGTTTGAGCTTGGCGATATGCCCAGCTTTGGCGATAGTTTCGACATTGCGAAAACGCCTAATCGTGGCGAGCCGGGAACTTGGTACACAAACCCCGGGAGTGGGCAAATGCGTTTATATGGCGATACCGGTGCGCCTGTTGTCGATTTCGACTTCGATCACGATCACGGGCAAGGGGTTCCGCATGCGCACAACTACGGGCCACCCGGCCCATTGGGTGAATTCAACCGCGAGACGGGGCGTAGTTTCTCCCTCGTCCCGTGGTAACACAGCAGAGACAAAGCGAAATGAACACGAAAAAAAATTACCATGACGCGGATTTTATCGGCCTGCACTACACACGAGCCGAGCGACGCTTAACGCTAGATTTTCAGCTTGTGAGTGGTGAATTGGCGGTCGTTTGTTGCGAGGAAGTATCGGTGTTTCGGCTTGGCGAGATGGGATTGCAGAACGTCACTTCCCGTTTGCTAATTTCGTCAGAGAGGGAATTTCAACCGAACGATATCCGCGAACGTATCAATTGGGCAGCAAGCCGCGAGGGCTGGGAATACACAATGACGGATGAACAGGCCGAGCACTTTATAATTGAGATACGGCAGCAGAAATTGACCGTGCTTGTCTTGGAGCCGTCTATCGGCGCGGAATTGGTTGTAGTCTGCAAGTCGCTTGAACACGTCGCGTAAAGCGGCTTCAGGTAGTCCGCCTACACGTTGCTTGCGGCGTGGCGAGCCTATGCCGCGTCGCTGGCGCTATCGTCGTTAGCGGGTTGCTTCTCAAAACGCCATTCCCACGCTTCAGCGCTGCGTCGAGTTATCAACACCTTACGCGCCCTGGCGCGAAGTTCGACCGGGCCTTCGCCGCTCGCTTGCAGCGCGTAATATCGCGTGTGGCCTATGTGATAGAGCGCACAAAATTCGTTGATGGTGTAAGCGACTTTTTCCGGGATTGTGTCGTCATGACGCGGCCCTTGTCCGTTAGTAAGCGCTCGCGTGTGCTGGTGGCGCTTGGGGTTCAATGTAGCGCGTTACAGTCTCCACGTTTGACGCGTACGGCGGGTATTGTTCCGCTTCCCAAAGGGCACGTACGGGCATTAGCGGCCAAGCGCGGTCACTCCGATGACGGACGAAAAAAGCCCTTCGCGTGAAGGGCTGTGTGTGAGCGGAAACGTGCTAAATCCGGCGTTTCGCGGCCATCGCGTAGTGGTCTGCTTGCGCGGGTTGTTCCGGATGCACGCGAAGCATCTCGACTGCCACCGCGCGGCAATCGGTGCTTAGGTGCGCGTAGCGGAGCGTCATCGTAATGTCGGCGTGGCCGAGCAAGTCCCGGACGGTGTTGATTGGGACGCCCGCCACAACCAAGCGCGACACGAAATCATGCCGGAAGTCATGCCACCCTCCACCGGCGCGAGCGAAATCAACCGATCGGTGATCAGGATTTCTGTGAGTGATCGGTCGAAACGGGCTTCCTTGGGAGTGCTGTTGCACATAGCATCGCGTGATGCGTGCAGTCTCACCCCGGCGATGCTGCAACTACAAACCGAGCCGACGCTCAAAGCCAGCCCCATTTTTCAAACACCAGGAGAGGACGATGCCGGACAATTTCGTGGAGTGCGGCGCAGCGTCTGAAGCGAACCTCATCGCGGCTCAGCAAGCCGATGGCCTGACGCGCGCCGACCCGTCCGTGGCCGGCGTGGATGCCGATGCCATCGTCGCCTTCCTGAACGACGTCGAAGCAGCCGGCCTCGACCTGCACGCCTTCATGCTTCACCGCAACGGCCACGTGGTTGCCGAGGGCTGGCGCTGGCCGTATCGGCCTGACCGGCCGCGAAACCTGCACTCCGTCGTCAAGAGTTTCACTGCATGTGCGATCGGGCTGGCGCTCGAGGACGGGCTTTTCAAGCTCGACGACAAGGTGGTCTCGTTTTTCCCCGAGGTCATCGCGGAACCGGTCCAGCAGTGGTTGACGGAGATGACCATAGAAGACCTCCTGACGATGCGCGTAGGTCATGCGGGCGAAACATCCGGGGCCGAGTGGCGATCGCTGACTACAAGCTGGATCGCGGAGTTCTTCAAGATCCCGATCGTGCAAGAACCGGGAACGGCGTTCCTGTACACGAGCGCTGCCAGTTACATGTTGTCAGCCATACTGAGTCGCGTGACGGGCGTGACGCTGCATGAGTATCTCAAGCCGCGAATTTTCGAGCCGATGGGCATTGAAGGGGAATCCTGGGATATCGGCCCGGACGGCGTCAATCCGGGTGGCAACGGCCTCATCGCGCGAACCGCGGATCTGTTGAAACTCGGCGTGCTGCATGCGCAAAACGGTGTATGGGAGGGCCGGCGGCTGCTTCCCGAAAGCTGGGTCGCCGCCGCAACCAAGGCGCACGGCGAGCCCGTGAAATACGGCTATCACTGGTGGACCCGGCCCGATGGCACATATAGCGCAATTGGCAAGTTCGTCCAGATGACGACGGTGTTCCCGTTGCACGGCGCAACGCTTGCCGTTACGGGCGCGATCAAGGGCAGCGCGAAGTTGTTCTCGCATATCGACCGGTATTTTCCGGCGGCCTTTCGTGATCAGATTGGCGATCACATGGAAGACGGCGCCTCTGCCGATGCGCGGCTCAAAGCGAGACTTGCCGACTGGCAAAGTCCGGATGCCCCGGCAACGTGGAAAGAGCCTTTTCAACGGACCGGTGCTGTCACGGATGGAGTACGCGCACGCGGACAGACGGACCGCTTCCTGATGCAGCCCAACCGCCAGGGCGTGAGCGAATTGCAATTCGAATTCACCGGCGAGACATGCGTATTTCGTCTTACCGACGCGCAAGGCGAACATGTCATTGCCGCCGGGTTAGGCCGGTGGCTGGAGGGTCGCACCGACATGCCCGGCAGCGATCTTCACCACGGTTACCAGTTCCATAACAGTCCGGTCGTCGCGCGTGCATGCTGGCTGGATAACACGCGCCTTCAAATGACCTGGATCTTCCCCGAGACCGCCTTTCGCGATACGGTGATCTGCGAATTCTCGGGCAAGACAATCACGTTCAAGCGCGAAGTGAACATCAACGGCGGTGCGTTGCGGCATGAGGATTTGACCGGCTCAGTCGCGAGTTAGGCCGATACCAACAAGGAAAGTAAGCCCATGGCACGCGTCACGAACCGGCGCCATGCAGCAGGCGTGAATAGGACACCAGCATGCTGGCGAGCTCCTGCGCGACCATGGTCAGCGGCGAAGACCGCCGGCTGATAAGACAGACATCGCGTGGATCGAACACTTCACGAATCGGGATGTTGACGATCGAATTCGAGAACAGCTTCAACTCGACCAGCACGCGCGGCTCGATGGTCAGGTAGTCGGATTCGCAAACAATGTGCAGCGTCTCCAGCAGCGATTCCGCGGTAACAACGATCCTGGGCTCCCCCAGTCCCTCTGCTCGAAAGAGGCTTGTCAGGCGGTTCTCCGCCCCACCGACAATTCCCGCCGGCCGGATGCTGACCCAGTCGCAATCCTTCAGATCGTGAACGGAGGTGACATGCGCCTGGGGGTGACCCTTGCGTGCGATCACGCCCGGCACCGACCGGTAGAGGCGTTCTATGTCGAGATCGACATCGCTGACTTGCGGCGCGAGTGGACACAGGGCGAAGTCGAGCCGTCCGTCGCGGATCTTCTCGATCAGCATCTTCGAATAGCCGCTGGACACATGCACGCGTACGCGCGGAAAGCGGGCAATAAAACGCTTGAGTACCGGCAGCAGGGATTCTGCCAGCGGCTCGGACGTGACACCGAGCGCGATCTGTCCTTCGGGTTCTCCCGATGACTGCTGCATGTCCTGCATCGCGCGTTCGCAATCACGAATGATCGCGTTCGCGCGAATGAGGAAGGTCTCGCCCAGGCTGGTCACGCTGATGCCCTGATGCGAACGGTTCAGCAGCGTCACGCCAAGCTCGGCTTCAAGGCTCTGGATAGCTTGCGTGAGGGTGCTTTGCCCGATGTCTAGCGCTCTTGCGGCAGCACGGAAGCTGCCTTGCTCCACGACCGCGCAAAACACCCGGAGCTGGATCAACGTCATGAAAAACCCTCTGGAATAAGTGCAACGCTCGCCCGGTCCCATGCCATGCAGGCCGGAGCGATGCGTTCGGCTTGTGCAAGCATAGCCTTCCAGAAAGCCAACGTGTACCGCTGAATCCCGATGCCCCGATACCTCAGGCAGCCTGAAAGAGACCGTGTACGCGTTCGTCGCTTTGAGAAGCAGAGCTGGGCGACGCCACGAGCGAGTAGAGGTCCTTGCAGTTCGACGGCTGCGCGATCAGGTCGATCCGCGTGCCAATTCCCTCGGTACGCACGAGATCGTTCAGGTAACGCAGCGCCGAAAAGTCTTCCAGCGCGAACCCGACCGAATCGAATACGGTCACCTGTGCATCTGATTCGCGGCCTTGCACTTGCCCGGCCAGCACGCGCCAGAACTCGATCACGGGCGAGTCGGCGGGCAGCTGCTGGATGTCGCCTTCTATGCGTGTCTGCGGTTCGAACTCCACCATCACGCGGGCGCCGTTCAGCACGTCGGCATGCAATTCGGTCTTGCCGGGACAGTCACCGCCCACGGCGTTGATATGCATCCCCGCTTCAATCATGTCGGGCGTGAGAATGGTCGCGTTGGTTTTATCGGCGGTCACGGTGGTGACAATATCGGCGCCTTGTACGGCCTCGCGTATCGATGCTGCGCGCGTGAGCGTCAGCCCCTTGATGCCGGAGAGGTTGCGAATGAGTTTCTCGGTAGCGGCAGGGTCCGTGTCGAACACATGAATATGCTCGATGCCCAGCATATTCTTGAACGCCAGCGCCTGGAACTCGCTTTGCGCGCCATTGCCGATCAATGCCATCGACTTCGATCCCGGCCGCGCAAGGACACTTGCGGCGAGCGCGGAGGTGGCCGCCGTGCGCAGCGCCGTCATGATGGTGAACTCGCTGAGGAGCAGGGGGAAACCGGTGGCAACGTCGGCGAGTACGCCGAACGCCATCACGGTCAGCATGTTGGCGCGGGTATTGTTGGGATGCCCGTTCACGTACTTGAAGCCGTAGAGCGCGTGATCGGCAACGGGCATCAGTTCAATGACACCCTCGGGCGAATGCGCTGCAGTGCGAGGTGACTTGTCGAACTCGGGCCAGCGCAGGTAGTCGGCGCGGATGTAGTCGGCGAGGGTGTGGATGAAGGTTTCCGGGCCGATGGTGCGAAGCAGTTGCCTGATGTCGTTGACGTCGATATATCGAGTCATGGTGCGTTCCTGAACGATGAAATGAATTTGAGGGGCTACATGGGTGTGTTGAAGTGCGTTGCGTTTTACCGGGTTCGGAAGTCAGGCGCCGAGCAGCTTGCCGGTGCGTTGAGGCGTGGCACCCGTGACGCGGCCAAGCGGATCGCCGTGCTTCACGAAACGCACGTCGCGGCGCATGTAGAACACGCCGCGGGTTTTGCTGTGGACGGTGGTGGTCTCGCCGGTGTTTGCGTCGATCACGTCGAAGAGCGGCTGGCCCACCTCGATTACGTCGCCAAGCTGAGCGCGATGCACGAGGATGCCGCTTACGGGCGCGAGAAACTGTTCGCTGCCGGCAAGAGGGGTTGCTGGGCCGGCAAGCTCGGGCAAGGGCGGCGCAATGCCGTCTATGAAGCCCTGATGCGTGAGGTAGTCGATGATCGCCTGCGCGTCCTGCCGCGCCATCTCATACGAGACATCACGCTGCCCGCGATGCTCGAGCGTGACGGATACCGTGCCGGTCGGAATCGGATAGCAGGCACCGAATTGCTGCTTCAGTTGCCACCATGTCAGGCTCTGCGCTTCATCGAAGGAGTTGGCGCCGGAGTCGTACGCCAGCAGCGAAGCCACCGCACCGAGATACCGCGCAAGCGGTTCGGCCTCGTTCCAGATCGCCTGGCCGGTGTAGATATGCATGGCGGCTTCGCGCGAGCAATGCAGGTCCAGCACCACGTCCGCATCGTGTGCCAACAGCATGAGCTGGCGTTGCAAGCCGTCGAACAATGTGGCCGGTTGCTGCGCGGTCAGCGCTGCTTTCCAGGCTTGACGAATGATGACGAGATTTTCGTTCACATCTTGCGTGAGCCTGCCTTCGAGCGTCGCCGCAATCTTGCCGGCGAGCATCGGGAAGTCGCGGTTGTAGTTGCGGCCGCTCGCGAACTCGAAACGGCCGACGGGCGCGCCGAACAACCACTGGCTCAGTCCAAGCGGATTGGCGTTGCAGACCAGCACGATTTCGCCCCGAAGCTTGCCGTCGTCTTCTAGGCGGCGCAACTGTTCGAGCAGCGTGAGTGCAACCATCACGCCCGGCGTTTCATCGGCATGCAGGCCGGCCTGGATGTATACCTTCTTGTTACCAATCGTCCCGAACTGCTGACTTGTCAGATGGTACGCGGCGCCAGCAGTCGCGTGGGGCAAGGCATGGGAAGTGCTGTTCATGGGAAGAAAAAGGGCTCGTAGTGGCGGCAAGGTCATCTTACGGGGAGTTCACGCGGCGCAGAAGGCGGTCTGACCGATCGGGATCAGGCTGGCAGATCGCCCGCCGCACGAACCAGATTGCGGGTTTGTTTCGCCATCGCGATCAGGCGCTCGTCCCCCGCAGAAGGCGCGAGTAAGACAAGAGCATGCTCACAAGCTCATGCGCAACCGTGGTCAATGGCGATGCGCGGCGGCTGATGAGGCAGACGTCACGCGGATCGAACGCTTCGCGAATCGGGATGGTGACGAGCGACGGTGAAAACAGCTTGAACTCCGAGAGTACCGCTGGCTCGATGGTCAGGCAGTCGGTTTCGGAAACAATGTGCAGCGTTTCCAGCAACGACTCCGCCGTGAAGACGATTCGTGGAACCCCGAGCGCTTCCGCCTTGAAGAGACTGATCAGACGGTTTTCCGCACCACCGGCAATACCCGCAGGCCGGATACTGACCCAGTCGCATTCCACCAGCTCACGCACCGTGGTGACATGCGCTTGCGGATGACCCTTGCGCGCAATCACGCCCGCGTCCGACCGGTACATGCGCTCGATGCTGAGATCGACATCGCTTACATGGGGTGCAAGCGGACACAGCGCGAAGTCGAGCGCGCCATCGCGGATTTTTTCGATCAGCATCTTCGCGTAGCCGCTGGACACATGCACCCGCACGCGCGGAAACCGTTCGATGAAACGCTTGAGTACCGGCAGCAGGAATTCCGCAAGCGGCTCGGAGGTCACGCCGAGTGCGATGTGTCCCTGTGGTTCTTCCGTCAAAGGCCTCATGTCCTGCGTGGCACGCTCGCAGTCGCGGATGATCGCATTGGCACGGACCAGGAAATTTTCACCCAGAGCGGTCAGGCTGATGCCTTGGTGCGACCGGTTCAGCAGAATGACGCCCAGCTCCGCTTCGAGGCTTTGGATGGCTTGGGTCAGCGTGCTTTGCGCAATGTCGAGCGCTCTTGCTGCCGCACGAAAACTGCCTTGTTCGACGACCGAGCAAAATGCCCGAAGCTGGATCAGCGTCATGACGAATGCACTGCTTCAAGCGCGATGCGGTGATCCACAAAAGTTGGTGTGGACCTGAGCGCAGGCGCTGCGACGTCGACCAGCACAGGCATGTCGCGTCCCGCCAGCTCGGCGTTGAAATACCTGCGGGACGGATCGATGTCGTCAGGGACCGTGCGCGTGATGACCTTGAAGCCATCATCGCGATTGCCTCGCAGCTCGGGCACGGCTTGCAGGAGTCTGCGGGTGTAAGGATGGCTCGGGTTATCGAAGACGGCATCGCGCGTTCCCTCTTCAACAATATGGCCCCGGAACATCACCAGCACGCGGTCGGCAATCTGCTCGACCACGCCGAGATCATGCGATATCAGCAGACACGCAAACCGGTAGCGCTGCTGCAGCGAAACGAGCATGTCGAGGATCTGCTTCTGCACGGTGACATCGAGTGCTGACACCGGCTCGTCCGCGATGATCACGGCAGGTCTGCTGGCCAGTGCGCGTGCAATCGCCACACGCTGGCGCTGGCCGCCGGAGAGCTGATGGACGAGGCGGCCGGCGAACTCGCCCAGGCCCACGTCATCCAGCGCGTCTGCGACCCGCTGGGCGCGTTGCGCGCGGCTCAGGGTCTTGTCGAGGCGTAGCGCCTCGCTAATGAGCGCGTCGACCCGCATGCGTGGATCGAGCGAGGAGTAGGGATCCTGGAACACCATCTGGACCGAGCGGCGCGCGGCCTGCATGGCCTCATGCCCCGCGTCGAGAAACTGCCGGCCGTTGAGCAGAATCTGCCCTTGCGCGGTGGGCGCAAGCCCGAGGATCGCCTTGGCGATACTGGTTTTCCCGCTGCCCGATTCACCGACGATCGCCACGGTCTCACCCGCCTGCACGCTGAACGATGTCGGATGCACGGCCCGCGCGAGAATCTTCCTGAACCACAAGCCCGGCACCCGGTAATCGATCGCCACGTCCTTCACTTCGATGACCGGCGGGGTGGATGAGCCTGGTGCGCTCAACGCGTTCTCGGTATCGGCTCGCCTTGGCAGCGCTTCGAGCAGCTTCAGCGTGTATTCATGCGAGGGCCGTGCCAGTACCGTCGCCACCGCGCCGGTTTCCATGACGGCCCCGCGTTGCATCACGAGCACTTGTTCCGTATAAGCCGTTACCAACGCAAGATTGTGGCTGATGAAGATCAGCGCGGTGCCTTCCTCGCGCGTGAGTTCGATCATCAGGTCGAGCACTTCTTTCTGCACCACGCAATCGAGGGCTGTCGTCGGCTCGTCCGCGATGAGAAGCTTGGGGCGCAGCAACATGACCGCGGCGAGCAGGATGCGTTGCCGCATGCCGCCGGAAAACTCGTGCGGGTATCGTTTCATGCAGCCAACCGGATCCCGCACGCGAACCCGTTCGAGCATGGCGATAGCCTGCAAACGGGCCGCGTCGCGCGCGATGGAACGCCGCCGCATGAGCGCCTCCGTCAACTGGTCGCCAATGCGGATGGCCGGGTTGAGCGAGACCATGGGCTCCTGAAACACCATGCCAATGCCTGTGCCGCGCGTAGCCAGCCATTGCGCCGGCGTATTGCCGAGGACGTCACGATCCTCGAAGCTGATGGTCCCCGAGACGATCTCCGCACGTTCGGGCAACAAGCCGAGCAACGCGCGGCCGACCATGGTCTTGCCGCTGCCGGACTCGCCCACGAGTGCAAGCGACTCGCCTGCGTTCAACGTGAAGCTCACGTCGTGCGTGACCTGTTTGATCACGCCTGTTTTGTCGGGGAAACCGATGGTCAGGTTGCTCACCGTCAGCAGTGGGTGTTGAACAGGAGCCGTCATCACATTCCCCCCTTCATGCGCGGGTCGAGCAGATCGCGCACGCCATCGCCGAACAGATTGATGCCGAACAAGGCAAGCGAGATAGCCGCACCCGGAAATAGCACGACCCAGATCGCCTGATCGATAGCCGTGCGGCCGTCGGCAAGCATGCCGCCCCAGGTCGGTTCGGGCGCGGGTACGCCGAGTCCGAGAAAACTGAGCGCGCTTTCGGCAAGCAGGGCCGAGCCGAACAGTGAAGTGGAAAACACCAGCAACGGCGCCACGCAATGCGGCAGGACATGGCGAAGAAGGGTCCATGCGCCGCTATTGCCCATGGTTCGCGACGCGACCACGAAGTCACGCTGGCGCAAAGACAGCGCCGCGCCGCGCGCAATGCGGCTGACTGACGGCGTATAAGCCAGGCCGAGCGCGACCACCACGCCCCATTTCGACGGCCCGACGACCGTCATGATGCCAAGCGCGAGCAGTAAGCCAGGGAACGCCATCAGTGCATCGATCAACATGGCTGCCAGCCGGTCGAACCATCCGCCCGCGTAACCGCAGACGGCGCCTATCGATGTTCCGGCGAGCAGCGCGAACAGCACGGAGCAGACGCTGACGGTAGTGCTGACGCCAGCGCCCGACATGATCCGGGACAGGATGTCACGGCCGAATTCGTCGGTGCCGAACCAGTGATGCAGCGAAGGCGGCGCGTAACGCGCATGAATGTTCACGTCGAGGGGACCGTAGGGCGTATAGACGAGATTGACCACCGCGATGAGCAGCAGAAGGCCGACGAGTACGGCTCCGATCACGAGGTTGGCGCGCCGGGCGCGCTTGGGAGAGGAGGGCATGGGCGAGTCAGAGCTTGAGGCGTGGATCGAAGATCGGATACAGCAGGTCGACCACAAGATTGGTCAGCACATACAGCAGCGCGATCACAAGCAGGCATCCCTGCACGACAGGATAATCGCGCGAATAAATGCTTTCCACGAGCAGGCGGCCCATGCCCGGCAGCGTGAATACCGTCTCGATCACGGCGCCTCCCGCGAGCAGATGGCCGAGCACAAGACCGATCACGGTGAGCGTGGGGCCGAACGCGTTAGGTAGCGTATGGCGCAACAGCACGCGCCGTTCCGACAAACCTTTGGCGCGTGCGTGAGCGATATATTCCAGCCGCAGGACCTCGATGCTGCTTGCCCGCATCATGCGTGTCACGACCGCGATTTCTCCCAGCGTGACCGCTATGACCGGCAGCACGAGGTATTTGAACGATCCCCAGCCTGCTTGCGAAAACGATTGGTAGCCGAAGGTAGGCAGCAGGTGCAGCTTCACGCCGAACAACCAGATGAGCATGATGCCGGCCCAGAAACTCGGTATGGATACCAGCATGATGCTGCCCATGACCACCGCGAGATCGCCACGGCGGTTTTGCATCCAGGCAGCGAACAAGCCGGCGGGAATCGCGATCAGACACGCGAGGAAAGTAGCCGCAAGCACGATCTCGGCGGTCACCGGAAAGGTTTCGCGGATCAGTTCCAGCACAGGCTGATGCCGGACGATCGACATGCCGAAGTCGCCCGAGAGCAGATGCGAAACCCAGATCGCGAATTGCGCGGGGATGGACTGATCGAGACCAAACGAATGGCGCATTTGCTGCAGCAGCACCGGGTCGTTGAGGTCGCCGAGCATGAGCGAAGCCGGGTCGCCGGGAATGGCGCGAATCATGCCGAATACGAGCAGGGTCACGATGAAGACTGTCGGGACCGCCATCGATAGTCGCTTGATGATGTAGCTGAGCATCGGCTTGCCTAGTTCTTCGTCACGTTGGAAAAACGCTTCAGGCGCAGAGGCCAGGTCGTGACCCCCTGCAGCCGGTCGCTCACAAGTGTCAGATCGGGAGAGTCGTACAGCACGATCATGGGCACGTCGTCCATCATCATCTGGTGCAACTGTTCGAAGATCCGCTTTCGGGCGGCGGGGTCGGTCACGCCGTCGATACTGCGCAGCAGCGCGCGCGCCTTGGGGTTCTCCCATTGCACCATGGGATTCCTGGACTTGTCGCCAAGTACATCGCCATACATCAGCGCAGGCTCGATGCGCGTCGAGTAACCAAAGGACATCAACTGGAAATGCCCCGAGCGGAAGTCGTTCACCTGGGTGCCCCATTCGACTACCAGCAACTTCACGTTGATCCCCGCCTGCGAGAGCAGTGATTGCATATACACCGCGGCCGAGTACATGTGCGGATAACGGCGGTTGGTTTCGAGCGTCAGCGTCTGGCCCGCATAACCGGCTGCCGCGAGCAGACGCTTGACCTCGGGCAGGTCCTGTTTATATCCCACTGCGTCGCCGGAGGTATAGAACGCTTCGGCATCCGGGGTCAGCGATGAGTTGTAGCGCGCCAGGCCGCCGCTGACCGCGTTCACCACGCCCGGCAGATCGACAGCGAGCGCGATTGCGCGCCGGATGCGGACATCGGCAAGCAAGGGGTCGTGTGTTTGCATCAACAATGCGGCGGGATCGGCTCCCGGTCCTACGATCACATGCCAGTGAGGATCGGCGGGCGGCAGGTTGTTCTCCGATATGTTCATCTCGTCGATCTGTCCGGACATGAGCGCGGAGACTTGCGCCGCCTCGTCCGGAATGGCCACGAAGCGCACGTTCGCCCGCGCATGACTCGCGCCTGCCAGTCCGCTTGGCGGCTCAGTGCGTGACTGGTATTGCGCGAACGGTTTCAGCAGGACGTACTGCCCTTGTTTCCACTCGCTGAATACGAACGGACCGGTTCCCACCGGCTTCAGCCACGCGCCGTTCTTGTCGAGGCTTGCAGGACTCAGGATGGCGAGCGGGCAGCGCGGTTCCGTCATGTGAGTGAGAAAGAGTGCGGACGGCCGGTCCAGTTCGAACACCACGGTATGCGGATCGGGTGTGGTCACGGCCAGCACCTTCGGACCCCGGTGTCCGTCATAGTTGCCGCGGCAGACGTAGCCGGACTGCGGCTTCATGAAGTACTCGTAGCTCCATTTGACATCGGCGGAGGTGAACGGCGTGCCGTTGTGGAACAGCACGCCGTGACGCAAGTGAAACGTGTATTGTTTTCCGTCCGGCGAAATGTCCCAACTGTCAGCAAGCATGGGCGCCACCGACAAGTCGCCCTTGAGCGCCACCAGCGACTCAACCACGTTAGCGAGGATCTCGTCCGTAAATGTATTGCGTAACACGTTGCCCGGCATGGACGTCGTGGTGTCGGTGTTGATGGCAAAACGGATTTCAGGAAACGCCGGGGCAGCGGCGCTTGGCTGTGCCCATCCGCTGGCGGGCAGGGCCGCCAGGACTGCCAGCGCCCCCGTCATTGCTGCGCGCTTCATGGACGGAACCCAACGATTTCCCACGCGGCGCGCTACAAAGCGGCGAGGGGCGGGAGACGCGGGAATTGCCATCAAAAAGTCCTTCGGGAAGGGGATTGCACAACGCTACAACCATGCGATGAATGGATAGGAAGCGATCGTAGAAGCTCATATTCGCGTTGGGAAGAGCAGTCCTGCCGATCGGCGGCCGATATTCGGATCGCCCGGGAAAACAGCACTAGACACGCGTTTATTGATGTGGCCTGACGCTGGGCGAGAGTGATCGCGTAGCAAGGGAAAACAGGGTATCGGGCATGCAGATCATGATCGTCAGAAGTGTTCTTCCTTTCGAAATTTTTTCGACCTAGGATTGCGGCATTGTTGCCCCTATCAGATGCCGTGCTCAGCCGGGAAGGGGATTGAATAATAAGTTAGGAAGCCAGATTAAATAATTGACCCATTTTTTAATCGTCAACTGCAACCATGATATTCCGTGAAAGGAAAACTTGTCGCGTTCGGCCGTGGCTTTGTTGAGAGGTGCATGCGCGTGATTGAATCGCCATATCTTCGCGTGCTTGGCCGCGTTGATGCGTGGACAGCCACACGCACATGATCAGGACGCGGGTGCCACCGATGCACCGTTGATCTTGTGCCGCTGCAACGAGTCCGCAACGAAGCCCGAGACTTTCATCTCTTCCACGAAACGCCGGAGATAGTCAGCCGCGGCATTACCACGGCTCTTCGGCAACCCCATTGCTTGCTGGATCACCATGAAGCGTTGATCGAGCAATCGAAGGCCCGGCGTTCTGGCGGCATCGCTTTCGAGTTGTTGTTTTACGCCTGCTGCGACCTCCAGCTCCTGTTCGAGAAACGTCTGTACCACGGTGGGCGACGAAGGCGCGCGAACGATCTGTGCGTGCTTCAGTTCCCGCGATAGAAACAGATCATAAGCGCTGCCTTTACCGACCGCGACGCGCGTATTGGCGCTATCGACCTCGCTGTTGTGCTGTATTGCAGAGTCGCTGCGGACCATATAAAAGCCTTCGATCAGCACATACGGCGCAGTGAACGCAATGCTTGCTCCTCGCGCCGGATCGATTGCAAAGAACCCGATATCCGCGCGTTCGTCGCTGACTGCTTCAACCGATTTTCCGGCGGTATCAAAGACCACGAGATCCACGTATAGACCCAGCCGCTTGCCGAGTTCCCTCGCCAGGTCGATAGAAACACCGGCCGGCTCGCCGGTGACGGCATCCTTGTTGGCGAGAATCGGATTGCCCAGGTTGATGGACGCGCGCAGCGTGCCGGTGGGCGCGAAAGCGGACAGCACGGATGAGTCGGTTGTCATGGAGTCTTGAACAATGGAAGGTTGGCGTAAACCGAACCTAGGGTTTGAGAATGTCGCCGATGCGCGAAAGTGCGTCGAGCGTGTGTTGAAGATGTTCGCGCAGCGCCTCGGAGGCTTCTTCGTTACATTCCTTCTCAAGCAGCGCCAGGATATGCAGATGCTGCTTGCAATGTTTCTTGTACCGCCCGCGGTGCTGCATCGATCTATATGAAAGCAGTCGGCGTACGCGGTTCACGCGCTTGATCGTGTCGATAAAAAACGCGTTGCCGGACGCCTCGACCAGCGATTCGTGAAAGCGGACGCCGCGATCGTGCAACTGATCCGCTGTGTCCGTCTCGATACCGCCGTCGAGGAGATGCCGTTCCGCCGCACGGCAGCGCTCGAGTACCTTGGGCTCCAGCCGGTAACCAGGCTCAAGAAGCGCCGCCGGTTCGAGCGCCAGACGCAAGCGGTACGATTTCATCAAGCTGTCGGGCGTCGTCAGCATGGTCGAGAATTGCCACCCATATCCAGGTTTGCGCTCGGCCCAGCCTTCCTGCGCGATGCGCCCCAGAACGGCCGTGAGCTGCGTCGCCGTGAGGCCGTAACGGGTCTTCAGCATTTGCTCCGACACCTCGTCGGGCAACGCACCTTTCAGGCGGTCATCGGCTATGCGGAAATACGCGCTCGTGACCGCGTCCGGGTCGCTCAAACCGGTCGCACTGGCGGTTTCCGTCACTAATTCAATCGCAGGGTCTGCCACGAAAAATCCGCGATTGCGCTCGCGGCTCAACACGCCCTTTTCATGCAGCAGCGAGAGGGCTTCGTTGACCGGCGAGCGGGACAGCCGAAGAATGTCCGCTATTCTTTGCGCGGGCAGATGACTGCCCACTTCCATCTCTTCGGTCCTGATCCACTCGACGATTTGGGCGGCTATCGATCTATCGTTCATGCTTCTCTTTTTCGCTTTGAGCCGCCAGGGTCTTCTGCAAGATAAGCGGAATGACGCCGCCACAGCGCAGTAATGTGACTTCCAGTTGCGTTTCGACCGCAGCGGTGACGACGAATGATTCGACGCTTGTATCCGCGCGCACGATCTTTACATCGACCCTGCAACGCGGCGCGAGGGTATCGGGCGGCGCGGTCACTTCCACCTTGTCGCCGGGCTGGATGTTCAGCGTGGCGGGGTTGATACCCGCCGGCCATCGAAGCGGCAAGATGCCCATGCCGATCAGGTTCGACCGGTGAATCCGTTCAAAGCTTGCCGCCAGCACGGCGCGAATTCCAAGCAGGCGCTGGCCTTTTGCCGCCCAGTCGCGGGAAGAACCCGTGCCGTATCGTTCGCCTGCGATGAGCACGACCGCATCGCCTTGTGCTCGATACCGCGCGGCGACTTCGTGAATCGGCTTGATGTCGCCGCTCGGAACGTGCAGCGTATGGGCGACCGGCGCGCCGGGTTGCAGGAGGTTGACCAGCGACTTGTTATAGAACGCCGCGCGGATCATGACTTCCCAGTTGCCGCGACGCGACGCGAAGACGTTCAGGTCGTCGCGGTCATCGCCACGGACAACGAGGAAGTCCGCAACGAAGCTGTCCTTCGGGATGGCGCTGGCAGGCGAGATATGGTCGGTCGTGATGTCGTCGCCGAGGACGAGCAATGGGTAGGCGCTGTACGTTCCCAACTGCGTGCCTTCGGTCACGGCTGCGAACGGCGGACGCCTTAGCGCGTTCGATTGCGGATCCCACGGGAACTGCGCGGTGGTGGGAGCATCAATGCCATGCCACGCGGGATTCGCGCTGGCGATCGCGAACGCGCGCGGATAGTCGGCCGGTTCCGCCGCCTGTTCAAGCAGCGTCGCGATCTCTTCTCGCGTAGGCCATAGATCGCTCAGGAAGACTGGTGTGCCGTCCGGTGTGGTCTGCAGAGGGTCGCGGCTGAGATCAGCTTGCGCGTCGCCCGACAGCGCAAATGCAACGACCAGCGGCGGCGACATGATGAAGCCGATATCCAGATCGGGATGAATGCGGCCGGGGAAATTCCGGTTCCCGGACAACATGGCGACCGGATAAATTGCCTTGGCGGCAAGCGCGGCTTTCACGGGTTCGGTGAGCTGGCCCGAGTTGCCGATGCACGTGGTGCAGCCGTAACCTACGATATCGAAACCCAGTGCCGACAGATCGTCAATCAGCCCGGCGCGCTCCAGATACAACGCCGCTGCGGGCGAGCCGGGCCCAAGCGAGGTCTTGATCCAGCCCGGCACCTTTAGGCCCAGCGCGCGCGCTTTGCGGGCCACGAGCCCGGCAGCGATGAGCAAGGCCGGGTCCGACGTGTTCGTGCAACTCGTGATGGCAGCGATTGCGACAGAGTGCTTCGGCATGCCGGGCACATTGGCCTCAGGCACGAACGCTAACGTTTCGAGTGCCGCCGATGTGGCAGAGAAATCGAGCAGATCCTGGGGGCGCCGCGGACCGGCGACATGCATGCCGATCGCGTTCAGGTCGATCTCGATGGTGCGCGTGAAAACCGGCTCGGCAGAAGGATCGAACCACAGACCCGCCCGCTTGGTGAACACTTCGACGAGCGCGATTGCAGCCGCGCTGCGATTGGTCGCGCGCAGGTAATCGAGCGTGGATTGATCGACGGGGAAAAAACCCGTGGAAGCGCCGTATTCCGGCGCCATGTTCGCCACGACCGAGCGTTCACCAGCAGTCAGCGTGGCGACGCCCGGACCGAAAAACTCGACGAATTCGCCGGCAACACCAATCTCTCGCAGCCGTTGCGTCACCGTCAGCGCCAGGTCGGTAGCAAGCGCCCCAGGCTTGAGCGCACCCGTCAGGCGCACACCCACCACGTCCGGAATGCGCTGCATGACCGGCATGCCGAACATCACGGTCTGCGCTTCGAGGCCGCCCACGCCCCAACCAAGCACGCCAATGCCGTTAATCATGGGCGTGTGGCTGTCCGTACCGATCAGCGTGTCTGGGACAGCCCAAGACTCACCGTCGCGTTCCTGGACCGATACGACGGTCGCCAGTTGCTCCAGGTTGATGGTGTGCATGATCCCGGTGCCGGGTGGATGGATGCGTACTCCGCTCAATGCCCGCGATGCCCAGCGCAGGAAGCGGTAGCGCTCCGCGTTGCGGCGAAGTTCCTGTTGCAGATTCATTGGCGCGGCGTCAGGCCGGGCGAAATACTCGACTGCCAGGGAGTGATCGACCGAGGCATCGACAGGAAGAACGGGATTGAGCGCGCCCGGATCTGCCCCGGCTTCGGCCAGCGCGTCGCGCATGGCGGCGATATCGACCAGCGCCGGTGTACTGGTCGTGTCGTGCATCAGCACGCGATCAGGCTGGAAAGCGATCTCAACTTCGCTCGTGCCACTTTCCAGCCATTTGACGATGCCCTCGACCGCAAGCCGACGCTCATCGCCACTCGTATTTCGAATCACGTTCTCGAGCAACAGGCGCAGTACGACCGGCAGCCGGTAGAGCGTTTCCCCGAATATGCCCGGCAGGTCGACAAAACGAAGAGACGCGTTACCGGCCGCCAACCGCGCATCAGAGATAAAACTGCGGGTGTTTTCCATGCGCCCTATTTTGCATTTTTATATTTAGAAATGCAATATCAGGAATGAGGGCGCGGAATGAAACCACATTCGTGGCGAGAGTTGCTTACAACGCGGTATCGGCTTGCCACTGCGCAGTCATTCCCGCTATGTCGGCGAGCCAGAGCCTGAACAACTTGACCTTGTCGAGGTTGCGTTCGTTCGTTCGGTACGACAGGAAATGCGTCTCGCGCAGGAAGGGTTTGAAGTGTCCTTCGCCGAACTCGATCAGTTCCCCGCGCGCGAATTCCCGTTCGGCGAGACGAGTGGTTTCCAGCGCGATACCCATGCCGTCGACCGCGGCCGATATGGCCAGTGCTCCGCGATCAAACGAAGGGCGAGGCTTGTTCGGGAATGCCAGTCCGTTCAGCGTGAACCAGTCTCGCCAGGTCACTCTGCTGAGTTGCGAATCGATCAGCGTGAAGTCGACAATCTGTTGCTCGAGAGAAACCCCTTCGCGCAACATGGCGGGTGAGCACATTGGCACGATCCGCTCCGCGCCTAGCGGGTACACGTGCAGACCGGGACGCTCGACCGCCATGCCGTAAGAGATGGCGATATCGACTTCATGCACGCGCGTAAGGTCGATCGGCTCCGCGCCCGATGACAGCCGGATCGTGATGTCGGGATGTGCCTGCATGAATTTAGGCAGGCGCGGACCGAGCCATTTCACCGCAAGACTCGGTGCGCAATGAACGGCCAATACCTGTGCCTGGGGCGATAAAGCGACTTCGCTGCACGCGGCCTCGATTACATCGAATACGCGCCCGAGGCTGTCGAAAAGCCTTCTGCCTTCGGCCGTGGTTTCAACGCGCCGGTTGCGTCGATGAAATAAAGGCAAGCCGAAATACGTCTCCAGTTCCTTGACCTGATGACTGATCGCGGACTGCGACAGATGCAATTCCTCCGCTGCCAGCGTGAAGCTTTCAAGTCGCGCAGCCGCTTCGAAAGCGCGCAGCAGCACGAAATTCGGTATCCGTCGCATGCGCGTGCCGTCTCCGTTGGAATGTTTTTCGTCAATGCATGAATCCTGTTCATCTTTCTATGAACAGTCATCGTTTGTCAATGAGGGTCACGCGGACGACCATTAAGCCCTGAAAACAATCCCACTTGTTCTACAGGAGATAAACAAATGGCAGCTGTCATGGAAGCGCGTCCCGACGCGCCGGAAAAGCTGGTGAAGGACGGCAAGGTATCGATCTATCAGCCGGAGCAGGAAGAGCTGATCTTTCCGGAGTTGCCCACGTTCGCGAACGCGGCGGCGCAACGGCAGCACTTGAAGGAACGCCTGGTCGGAGCGTGCAGGGCATTCGCGCAACAGGGCTTCGATTATGGCTTTGCCGGTCACCTGACCGTGCGCGATCCGGAAGACCCCGGCTTGTATTGGACGAATCCGATGGCCATTCACTTCTCGCAAGTGAAGGTGTCGAACCTGATTTGCGCGGATCACGAAGGCCGCGTGGTCGAAGGCAATCATGCGATCAATCGGGCGGGTTTCGTGTTGCACGCAGCCGTTCACGAAATGCATCAGGACATTGTGGCGATGTGCCATGCGCACACGGTATATGGCACCGCGTTCGCGGCACTCGGCAAAAAGCTCGAGCCGATCACGCAGGATGCCGCTGCATTTTTCGAAGACCACGTGGTGATCGGCGACGAAGCCGGCCAGGTCGCGGTTGAAGTGAAGGCGGGCCACAAAGTCGCGAATGCGTTCAAGGGCGTGAAAGCGGCTATTCACCAGAATCACGGTTTGCTGACGGCGAGCCGTCACAGCATAGAGTCCGCCGCGTTCTGGTTTATCGCGCTGGAACGGTGCTGCCAGCAGCAATTGTTGATCGACGCAACCGGCGTTGCGCCGAGGCTCGTCACGCCGGAACGCGCCCGCTATAGCCGCGAGCATGTGGGTAGCGAATACATCGGCTGGCTGCATTTCCAGACGATCTGGAATGACCTCATTGCCAAACAGCCCGACATGTTCGACTGATCGATCGCGCCATGCTTGAAACGTAGTTCACGCAGCCCGTATCGCTTTAGGCAGGGACGACACAGCCACCGTCAAGAGAGGGCTGGCGTCCCGTTTTATCCGTCCCCAGGAGACAAGACATGAATCCAGCTAGTCCGGCCGCATTCAGCAAACGCGACGAAGCGTCCACGTTTTCCAGGATTACGTGGCGACTATTACCGTTCCTGTTCCTATGTTATTTGTGCGCTTATCTGGACCGCATCAACGTGGCGTTTGCCAAGCTGCAAATGCTCAAGGACCTCAATTTCAGCGATGCCGTCTATGGCGCAGGCGCGGGCGTGTTCTTCGTCGGCTACCTGTTGTTCGAAGTGCCCAGCAACTTGCTGTTGTTGAAAGTGGGCGCCCGGCGCTGGATCGCGCGGATCATGATCACGTGGGGCATCATCTCTGCCGGCATGATGTTCGTCACCACGCCAACGAGTTTCTACATCGTGCGCTTCCTGCTCGGCGTGGCGGAAGCGGGTTTCATTCCAGCAATCCTGTTCTATCTCACGTACTGGTTCCCCTCGTCACGACGCAGCAAGGTGACGGCGTTGTTTATGACCGGTATCCCCATGTCGGGAGTAGTCGGCGGTCCGCTGTCCGGCTGGATCATGAACCACATGGGCGGCGCTCATGGGCTTGCCGGATGGCAATGGCTGTTCGTGCTCGAAGGAATTCCGACGGCGATTCTCGGACTGATCGCGCTGGTTTATCTCGACGACAAAGTCAGCGATGCCAAGTGGCTCTCCGTACCACAACGAGCCTTCCTTGAAAGCGCATTGATTGAGGAACGTTCGGCGCACGTGCTGCATTCCGTGAAGGATGGTCTGCTGCATCCGAAGGTCTTGCTGCTCAGCCTGATCTATTTCTTCTTCACGATGGGCCTCTACGGCGTGAGCTTCTGGCTGCCTACGCTGATCAAGGCGAGTGGCGTGGCCGATCCGCTGGACATCGGCCTGCTGAGCGCCATTCCCTATGCCGCGGCGGCCGTCACCATGCTGCTCGTCAGCCACAGTTCGGATGCTCGCGGCGAGCGCCGCTGGCACCTTGCGTTGCCGGGTATTGTGGGGGCGTTGGGGCTGTATTTCAGCGTCTCTTATGCGCATTCCACGCCGATTGCAATGATTGCACTGACCGTCGGCACGATGGGCGTGATGACCACGATCTCCCAGTTCTGGGTCCTGCCGCCAGCCATTCTAGGAGGTGCGGCCGCAGCGGCCGGGCTGGCTGTTGCCAACTCGGTAGGCAGCATCTCGGGTGTGGTCAGCCCCTATGTGATCGGGTTGATCCAGACCGCGACGGGATCGACAGGAAACGGCGTGTTGGGGCTCGCGGTGAGCTTGATCATTGGCAGCGCACTCGTGTTCACAGTGCCCGCAAAGCTCGTGAACAGCCGCAAGCGAGAAGCGTTGAAGAACACTGAGCATGTGATGGAAAGCGGCGTGCAGACGCGTGCTTAAGAAGGTTCCTCAAGACTGATGCGCCGCGTCCTCGACTTCTTCGCCCAACACTTCACCCAGCCGTCGTACCAGGTTCTCACGAGCGCGGCTGGTGTGGAGGTCGGTGAGTTCCGAGGCACGGCGCGCGTCGCCTGCGGCGATAGCCTCGGCAATCGCCGCGTGTTCATCCCAGATGGATTTGCGTTGAGCCGACGATTGCAGCACGGCGCCCATCACACGTCGCAGATGAACCCAGTGAAGATGGGCAGTTTCCGCAATCAACGGGTTGCCCGATGCGAGGTAGATGGCGGAATGAAAAGCCCAGTCTGTATCGATCATGGCTTTCACGTCGTCGCCCTTGGACGCGCGGCGGCCTTGCGTAATCAGCGCTTTATCGAGTCTCGCGCCGCGTTGCGCCGCAAGACCCGCGGCGAGGGAATCGAGCGCGCCGCGGATTTCATAGAGATGGGCGATCCAGGTGGGATCGAGCGGGGTGACAAGAAGTCCGCGCCCCGGCGCGTCCTGCACGAGCCCGTCTTTCTTGAGCAGGCGCAGCGCCTGCAAGACGGGCGACCGGGACACGGCAAGCTGCTCGGCAATTTCTTCCTGCGTGATGCGGGTTCCCGGTGCGAGCGATCCTTCGCTGATGGCGTCGAGCAGCACTTTATAGACTTCATCGACATAGTCGGTACGTGCCTGAAGCTTCAGAAGTTTGGCGACCATGATGGCTCTCGATAAGTTTGGATACTGAGTTCAACAGGTTACAGGCTGGTGCCGGACAGCGTCAAACGGATTGACTGGATAGCGGAAACCAAGGGCACCAAGCGTTTACCTGTAGAGACAGGGCGGCATTGCGAATTGTATCTTTGTATACAGAGTTCGGAGTTCAGAATTTAAAGCATGAAGAGAACGAAGACAAGCGAGGCGGACCACAACCCGCCTCGGCACGATTGGATAAACCCAGCAGAGGATCCCCATGAACATCAAGTCAGACAAAGCAGAAGGTCAGAAAAGTGCAGGTGGCGGCGTGGTACAGAAGAAGCTGGTGCCGTTTGGCGGCTATTACACCAGCAAGGTTCCGGGCCACGATCCGGAGTTGACCGAGACAGGCCCCGGCACGCCGATGGGTGAATATATGCGGGCGTTCTGGCATCCCGTCTGCATGTCGATCGAACTCACCGATACCCCGCGCTTCCTGAAGATCCTGTGCGAAGAGCTGGTCGCGTTTCGCGATGGCAGCGGTCGCGTGGGCGTGCTGCATGCGCATTGTGTGCATCGCGGGGCGTCGCTGGAATATGGTGCGATCCAGGAGCACGGCATCAAGTGCTGCTATCACGGCATGGTCTTCGACGTGGACGGCACCTGTCTTCACGTACCGTTTCCGAATGGTGAAGAAAAGGAAGCCGAGAAATATGCGTGCTCGATCCAGCAGGGCGCGTACAAGGCTGTCGAGCGCAACGGCCTGGTGTTTGCGTACATGGGGCCGCCCGACAAGGAGCCGCCGTTCCCGGAATGGGAGGGTGACTTCACCGTCGCGCCCGGCGATGAACTCGTGGCCTACAGCAACTTCCAGCATTGCAACTGGCTGCAGGTCCAGGACAATGCCGCGGACAACTACCATCCGACTGCGCTTCACGCAGGCAAGAATGTGGTGAACGGCAAGTACCAGGGCACGACGTTCGACGAAGTCGGCGCGAAGTCCATGGAAGTCGCGCCCGACATGCATTTCGTGCCGGTGCAGCAAGGCCGCAGTCTTGCCTGCGCGGGGGCACGCCGGGTCGATAAAGACAGGCTGTTCGTGCGCGTCCAGCATCAGGTCCTGCCTAATCTCAGCCTGCACGCGTACACGTCGGAAGATGGTTCGAAGAAGAAGCTGTTCAGCCGCTTCCACATCATTCGCTGGACCGTTCCTGTCGACGATGAAAACAGCAAGATGATCGGCTGGCGCGTGATGGGGCCGGGCATTGATACGCGCGGCATCTGCGATAAATCGCTGGTCGGCTACGAGTCGATCGACTTCCTTGAAGGGCAAGTTGCAATGCGTCGTCCTGAGCGCTTCGGCAAATACAAGCTGGAGGACTTGCCGCCCATTCCGCCGAACCATCGCGAGCGCGAGAACTACAAGGACGCTCAGTACGCGCCCGGCGATTACGAAGCCATCATCAGCCAGCGGCCGATCGCCGTGCATGCGCTGGAGAATCCGACGAAGTTCGACGCCGGCTTGTTCCTGTTCCGCAAGATGCTGCGTGATGCGGTACGGGGTACGAACCCGGCCGCGTCGGCGGATAACTTTGCTGAATGGTTCCGTGCCAACGCGGGCGCGCCGAATAGTTATTGCTCGGGCAATGTGTTCGATATCCCCGAAGGCGAGACCGTCGAACAGGAGGTGGCCAATCGCCGCACTGTGACGAAGCGTATCGTCGCGATCCTGACGGATAGCGAGACGCTGAAGGGCGAAGAGCGGGCCGCGTTTGTGCGTGAAAAGTTCGATGCGCTCGAGGCGTCGGTCAAGGGTTGAAAGGATCTTCCAGGAAGGGGCCGGGCAACGCGAGTTGCCCGGCCCTTATAAAGACCTGCGGGCCAGGTCGTGCAAGGAAATGGTAATGGCAAGTTCAGATAAACCGGCGGACGCTCGCATTCTTGAGTTGATGGTGCGCCAGATCCGCTTCGAAGGCAGGGGCATCAACTCATATGAGTTCGTCGATCCATCAGGCGAAGCGTTACCCGCGTTCACTGCGGGCGCGCACATCGATATCCACTTGAACGATGGCTTCGTCCGTCAATACTCGTTGAGCAATTCACCCAACGAGCGTCATCGCTATGTGATCGCGGTACTGCGTGACGAAGCGGGCCGGGGCGGCTCGAAAGCGTTGCACGACAGATTGCGCGTGCAAGACAAGGTGCGCATCAGTTATCCGCGCAATAACTTCGAACTCGCCGCCGATGCCAGCAAGGTCATTCTGCTGGCCGGCGGTATTGGCGTGACGCCATTGAAATCGATGGCGCATCGGCTGGAAGAAGTGGGCATCGACTATGAAATGCACTACTGCGCGAAGGATGAAAGCTGTACGGCGTTCGCGGCCGAACTTGCACCCATGCATGCAAGCGGCAAGCTGCAATTTCATTTCGATAACGGCGATCCTTCGAAGGGACTGGATTTAAAGCGCTTGTTGAACGAGACCGCGCCCGGCGTGCACGTGTATTACTGCGGTCCCGGTGGCTTTATGAAAGCGTGCGCTGCGGCGACCGGGCACTGGACGCCCGGAACTGTTCACTTCGAACATTTCAAGGCGCCCGAACGAGCCGTGAGCGAAACCGTGGCGGCGGCTGTGGGCGAGTTCATTGTGAAGATTGCCAGCACGGGCCAGCAGATACCGGTGTCAGGCGACCAGAGCATTGCCGATGCGTTGGAAGAGGCGGGCGTGGCGATTGAAACTTCGTGCCGGGCCGGATTGTGCGGCACATGCAAGGTGCGATATTTATCGGGCGAGGTCGAGCACAACGACTGCATTCTCGGCGATGACGAGAAGCAGGAATATCTGACTACATGCGTATCGAGGGCGTCAAGCCGCGAACTTGTGCTGGATCTTTAGGCCGGGATGCAAGCACGGCGGCACCAGCCCGAACGCTAACCCCAGAACACGGGAACTCGAATTCCATCTCGCGGTGCGGGCGAAAATAACGTTATAAATTGCTTATGCACGCCCGCCTTCCTTACGGCGACAGAACCGAAACGCCTATTGCCGGCTTTCCATCGCGACCGGTGTGTTCTCCGCGGGCGCCGACCGGAGTGGCCTTATTATTACCAACATCGCAAGACCGGCAAGCGCTGCGGCGTGATTGTGAGGTTTCACGGCAGGAATTAATATTGCATGACAATAACGTCGTGTGCATACTACGCGTCAGCGAAGGTTCGGCGAATCCAGGCGAGCAGGGAGTTGCCAACAGCCGGAGGGTGAACGCAAGAGCGCAAGCCTGTCCGCCGGTTGTCAGTGCCTGACAGTCCGCTTATATAGGCGGACGGCGCCAGTATCTTGGCCAGCATCAAGCGCTGGCGCTCCCGATTTAGCGGCGCGTATGAGTCGCCGCGAAAAGCGGACGAGGGCGGTGGCACAGCTTTCGCCCGTTGGCGCGACCGGGCTCCGGCAACGCCGCCGCGCTTCACCAAGGTGCATCGGCTGATCGCCGGATCACTTCATACCGAACCTTCCCTGCGGGCCGAACGCAGATGAAAACATTGTCACTCGCAAGAGACTGGTCGACGCAGTTGTTCGTCTTCAATGCGCGAGACGAAAACCGTCAGGAGGTGTAGCGATGAAACGCCATCCTTTGCCGAACACGCCTCAGGGCCTTCGCGATATTCGCTCGCTGAAGGTCGTGGCTATCCATCCGCTCGACCAGGACGGCGAGGAGTTGCTGGCGCAGCTACGCCGTATCGGCTGCCGCGTGTGCCGTTTCTGGCCCGCACCGGCGGTGCTTCCTGCGGAGACCAATATTGTCTTCATAGCGGTGCGCCCAGAGGCGCTGGCGTGCAAGCCGGCGTGGCTCGAGGGCCCGGATGCGCCACCCGTGATCCCGGTCGTCAGCTACGAGAATCCGATTTTCATCGACGTGGTCATGCAATTGAATGCTTATTGCACGGTGCCTTCGCCGGTGCGCTCGTTTGGCGTACTGACTGCGATCGCCGTCTCCCTTCATCAGCATAAAAACCGCCTCGCGCTCGAGCGCTATGCGCAACGCGTCGCGGAAAAATTCGCCGACCAGCGTCAAATCCAGCGCGCCAAATCGATCCTGATGAGCTCACGCAAGCTGACTGAACCGGACGCCTACGAGCTGTTGCGTTCGCGCGCGATGGAGCAGCGGCAGTCACTCGAAGCGACCGCGGAAATCATCATCAAGGCGCATGAGAGTTTGCATTTCTGATGTGTATCGACTTTCCTTCTTTGTGCAGAATGAAGCGTAAAGCGCACGACTAATGTGCGCATAAACCCCAGCTTGGTGATCCCGCTTCACCCGTTTCCAGCAATGACACCGGCCAGCACTGCCGATTGCCGATGGCACGGCTCTTGCAAAACAAAAAGCGCGTGAGTGTACGGTCGGTCCGCCGATAGTCCCCTTGCGCCGAGCACACCGGTCGCGGTTTCACCCGTGCGTTCACATCCATTCCGTCATCCGAGACAAAGGCGTCTCAGGTGACATCGGCCAAAAAGCCCGACAGCCAGGTTAGCCCTGGCTGTCGGGCTTTTTTTTCCGCGTCCGCAGGCGATCAAAGCGCAATACAGAGGCGTACGCAAGCTTTGGCGCTTTGACTTCCGGTCCATCGGACACACTGAAATCGAGGCAACGCAGAAACATGAAAGATCTTCCTCTCTCCTCGACACGCGGGGACGCAACGAACGCAGTGGCAACGCCTGCCGGCTGGCGCGGCGCGCTCTTGCTCGACAAGTATTCGGTCCTGATCCTGGCGCTGCTGTTGCTGATTGCAATCCCGGCGCTGACGGGCGCGTTCCGTCTGGGCCTCTTCGCGAAATATCTGAGCTTCGCATTCTGCGCCGTCGGACTCGTGCTGACCTGGGGTTATGGCGGCATTCTCAGTCTTGGCCAGGGCATCTTCTTCGGGCTCGGCAGCTACATGATGGCGATGTACATGAAGCTCGAGGCGAGTTCGAACGATCCGGCGGCCGCCGTGTTCGGGGGCAGCGGTCCACCCGTGCCCGACTTCATGACGTGGAACAGCATCGACAAGCTGCCATGGTGGTGGGCCCCGTTCGAGCACGGATGGTTCGCACTCCCGGCGATCCTGATCATCCCGACGGTCATCGCATTCGTGCTGGGCTACGCCAATTTCAGGAAGCGCGTGGGCGGCGTGTATTTCTCGATCGTCACGCTGGCGCTGGCGTCGATCATGTCGATCGTGATCATCGGCCAGCAAGGGTATACGGGCGGGGTCAACGGCATCACCAATCTGCCGACCTTCATGGGGTACAGCGTCCAGAGCAACACGGCGACGCTGATCATGTACTACGTCACCTGTGTGCTGCTGCTGTGCGCGGTGCTTGCGGGCCGCTTCATTCTCAGGAGCCGGCTGGGCAAGGTGTTGATCGCCATTCGCGACAGGGAAGACCGCATCCGCTTCTCGGGCTACGATCCCGCGCTTTTCAAGGGCTTTATCTTTGCGGTTGCCGCGCTGTTCTCCGCGGTCGGCGGCGCGATGTTCACGCTGCAGGTCGGCTTTGCCTCGCCGTCCGTTTGCGGGATCGTGCCGTCCATCGAGATGGTGATCTATGCGGCGGTCGGCGGCCGGCTGTCGCTCGTCGGCGCGGTGTACGGCACCGTCATCGTGGGCGCGGCGAAAAGCTTCCTGTCGGAAAATTTCGTGGGGTTCTGGGTGTATTTCATCGGCGCGCTGTTTATCTTCGTGCCGATGTTCCTGCCGAAGGGACTGGCCGGGATCATCGACTGGTTACGCGACCGCGAGCAGATCCGTCAGGATAAAAATCATGGAGGCGCGCAATGAGGCCGATGATCCTGGCGGTGGAAGACCTTACTGTCTCCTTCGATGGCTTCAAGGCCGTGGATGGCCTCAATTTCTACGTGGAAGAGAACGAACTGCACGTGGTGATCGGACCGAACGGCGCTGGCAAGACCACGTTGCTGGACATGATCTGCGGCAAGACGAAGCCAACCAGCGGCAGAATCGAGTTCAAAGGGCTGTACCTCGAAAAGATGCTGGAGTACCAGATCACGCGCGCGGGGGTGGGCCGGAAATTCCAGAACCCGATGGTCTATGAGGACCTTACCGTCGCGGAGAATCTCGAGATCTCTTATCCGAAGAAACGCGATGTCATCGGCTGTCTCTTCTTTAACCGGACCGAAGAGGTCCGTGACGAAATCGATCGCATCGCGGCGATGATTTTTCTCGACGATCAACTCGATCGCAAGGCCGCCTTGCTGTCGCACGGGCAGAAGCAGTGGCTGGAGATCGGCATGCTTCTAATGCAGGATCCCGAACTATTGCTGCTGGACGAACCTGTTGCGGGCATGAGCGCGAAGGAACGCGAACTCACGGGCGTGCTCCTGCGCAAGATTGCCGAGGGCCGCTCGGTGGTCGTGATCGAACACGACATGGAATTCGTGAAATCGGTCGCCCATAAGGTCACGGTGCTGCACCAGGGCAAGAAGCTCGCGGAGGGCAGGATGGAAGAGGTTCAGAACGACCCGCGGGTCATTGAAGTTTACTTGGGACACTGACCATGCTTTCTGTCGATAACCTCAATGTCTTTTATGGCGAGAGCCATGTGCTGCACGACCTGAGCTTCGACCTTGCGGCGGGCGAGACCGTCGCGGTCATGGGACGCAACGGCATGGGCAAGACGACCCTGCTCAAGGCGCTGATCGGCATGATCCCTTCGCGCAGCGGCCATATCACGCTCAACGAGCGCGACCTCGTGAAGGCGAAGAGCTATGACCGCGTGGGCGCGGGCTTCGGCTACGTGCCGCAGGGCCGCATGATCTTTCCGTACCTGAGCGTGGAAGAAAACATCCTCTCGGGCATGGATCGCTTCAAGCGGCCCGTGATTCCCGAGTACATCTTCGAATCGTTTCCCGTCTTGCACGAGATGCGTCACCGCCGGGGCGGCAACCTGTCGGGCGGACAACAGCAGCAACTGGCGATTGCGCGCGCGCTGGTCTCGGAACCGAAGGTGCTGATCCTCGATGAACCGACCGAAGGCATCCAGCCGTCGATCATCAAGGACATCGCGCGGGCGCTGAACCGCCTGAAAAAGGAGCGCGACTTTGCGTTGATCGTCTCCGAGCAGGTACTGACTTTCACGCTTGAGATTGCGGACCGTTTCCTGATCATCGAGAAGGGACGCTTCGTGCACAGCGACCGGCGCGAGAACGTCGATGCGGACCGCATCATGCGCTACCTGACTATCTGATTGACCCTTTGCTTTCCCAGGCGCCCCGACAGGCGCCCACTATCCACGAGGAGATGGCCATGATGCATGGTGATATTTCAAGCAGTCTCGATACGGTCGGCGTTGCGGTCGTGAACTACAAGATGCCGCGCCTGCATACGAAAGCGGAGGTGCTCGCGAACGCGCGGAACATTGCGGAGATGCTCAAGGGCATGAAGTCCGGTCTCCCCGGCATGGACCTCGTGATCTTTCCGGAGTACAGCACGCACGGGATCATGTACGACCAGCAGGAGATGTACGACACGGCCGCCGCCGTGCCCGGCGAAGAGACGGCGATCTTTGCGGAGGCGTGCCGGAGCGCCAAGGTGTGGGGCGTGTTCTCGCTGACCGGCGAGCGTCATGAGGAACACCCGAACAAGGCGCCCTACAACACCTTGATCCTGATGAATGACCAGGGCGAGATCGTGCAGAAGTATCGCAAGATCATGCCGTGGGTGCCGATCGAGGGCTGGTATCCGGGCAATTGCACGTATGTATCGGAAGGACCGAAGGGCATGAAGATGAGTCTCATCATCTGCGATGACGGCAACTACCCGGAGATCTGGCGCGACTGCGCAATGAAGGGCGCCGAACTCATCATCCGTTGCCAGGGCTACATGTACCCGGCCAAGGAACAGCAGATCATCATGGCGAAGTCCATGGCGTGGGCGAACAACGTGTATGTGGCGGTGGCGAATGCAGCCGGTTTCGACGGCGTGTATTCGTACTTTGGCCATTCATCGATTGTCGGCTTCGACGGGCGCACGCTCGGCGAATGCGGCACCGAGGAAATGGGCATCCAGTACGCGGCGCTCTCGAAGAGCCTGATCCGCGATGCGCGCAAGAACATGCAGTCGGAGAACCACCTGTACAAGCTCCTGCATCGCGGCTATACGGGCAAGATCAATTCGCGCGAGGATGCCAATGGCGTGGCCGAGTGTCCGTTCGATTTCTATTCGAAGTGGATCACGGACCCCGAGGCGACCCGCAAGATGGTCGAGGACCTGACGCGCAGCACGCCCGGCACCGAGGAGTGCCCGATCCCGGGTATTCCGAACCCGTCAGACCTCACGCACCGGTAACGCGCCATGAGGACTTATACGTCCATCGTAGGCAGTGCGTCCGACCCGCGCGTGGCTGATCTGCTGCATACGCTCGCGCATCGCGGCGGCGTGGATACGGTCACGCTCGCCGCCGACGATATCCGCCGCCACCGTTTGCGAGTGCGCACGCAAGGCGGCGACGAATGCGGCATCGCGCTCGATCGTCAGACGCATCTTTTCGACGGCGCGGTGCTGCATCTCGATACCGACCGGGCGCTTGTCGTGCGGACTGAGAACACGCGATGGCTGCGCCTGCGCGCGCGGGACGCCGCCGCTGCGCTCGAGCTCGGTTACTTCGCGGGCAACATGCACTGGGCGGTGCGTTTCGACGGCAACGTGCTGGAGGTCGCGCTCAAGGGACCGGTCGATGATTATCGTTCGCGGCTGGCCCCGCTGTTCGACGCGGGACGGATCGTCGAGCTGATGCATGAGCATGAGCAGCACCCTCATCATCATCACGATCACGCGCATGCCCATGAGTGAGTTCACGAGTCTGCTCGCGAGCTTCCAGCATTCGGACAGCTTCTTTCCGAGCGGTTCGATGGCCTTCTCATGGGGTCTCGAAGCGCTGCTGCAGGACGGACTGGTCAGAGACGCACCGTCGTTGCAGGTGTTTGTCGAAGGACAGGCGCTCGCGCGCTGGGCGAGTCTCGACCAGGGCATAGTCTGCGCCGCGTGGCAGGCCGATTCCTTCGATGCCTGGCTCGACGTCGATGCGCTTGCCGAGACCGTGACCTTGCCCGAACCGATGCGAAAAGGGGCGCACCGCCTCGGACGCACGCTCGCCGATGTCCACGTCCGGCTCGACTCGCCCGTTGCCGCCGAATTGCGCGCCGCGATCATCGCGGGGCACACGCCGGGGCATCTTTGCGCCGTGCAGGGACGACTGTGGCGCAGCTTCGGCATCGGCCGGGACGAAGCGCGCGCCATGTCGGCGCACGCAGCGTGCACGAGCGCGGTGAGCTCGGCGGTGCGGCTGGGTATCGTCGGGCATCTCGATGCGCAGCGGATCCTGACGCGCCTGCGCGAGCCGCTCGCGAGCGTGCTGGAAGCGCCGGCGCCCGCCATGGACGACCTGTGGTCGAGCACCTTCGCCGCCGATATTGCCGTCATGCGGCGCCATCGCCACGAAGCACGGCTCTTTGCCAACTGAACCGAGAGGAATGCGCGGATGTTGCTGACACCGACCGAATACGAACGCCTCACGCTTTTTACCGCTGCGCAACTGGCGCGCCGTCATCGTGACAAGGGCCTCAAGCTCAATCATCCGGAAGCGGTCGCGATCATCGCGGACGAGATACTGGAAGGCGCGCGCGAAGGCCGCAGCGTGGCGGACCTGATTGCCTACGGCTCGACGCTGCTGAACGAAGACGATGTGCTGCCGGGTGTCGCCGACCTGCTGCCGATGCTGCAGGTCGAAGGATCGTTCCCCGACGGCACGAAGCTCGTCACGGTGCACCAGCCCATCCGTGCGGGCACCCAGCCGCCGGCCGCCGACACCCTCGTGCCGGGCGAACTGCTGGCCGCCGATGGCGACATCGAACTGAATGCCGGCCGCGAGAAGGCCGTGCTGACCGCGATGAACACTGGCGACCGGCCGATCCAGGTCGGCAGTCATTTCCATTTCTTCGAAGTGAATCGCGCGCTGCGCTTCGATCGCGCGGCCGCGTTCGGCATGCGGCTCGACATTCCCGCGGGCACCGCGGTGCGCTTCGAACCCGGCGACAACAAGGAAGTCACGCTGGTTGCCTTCGGCGGCTCGCGCGAAATATTCGGCCTCAATGGTCTGACCGACGGCGCCGTGGGCGAAGCGGGCTTGCGTGAAGCCGCGATCGGCCGCGCGGCTGCGCGCGGCTTCAAGGGAGCGTGAATGGTCACGATGACACGCAAGGCCTACGCCGAGATGTTCGGTCCGACAACGGGCGACGCCGTGCGTCTCGGCGATACCTCGCTCCTCGCCGAGATCGAGCACGACTTCGCTGTGCCCGGCGATGAATGCCTGCACGGCGGCGGCAAGACCCTGCGCGACGGCATGGGCCTGAAAGCGGGACATGACAGCGCCGACGGCGCGCTCGACATGCTGATCTGCAACGCGACGATCATCGATCCGGTGCTCGGGGTGATCAAGGGCGATATCGGCATCAAGGAAGGGCGCATTGTCGCCATTGGCAAGGCCGGCAATCCGCAGGTCATGGATGGCGTGCACCCGAAGCTCGTGTGCGGCGTGGCGACAACTGTCAAGGATGCCGAAGGATTGATCGCGACGCCGGGCGGCATAGATGTGCATGTGCATTTCGATTCGGCCCAGCTATGCGAGCACGCGCTGGCATCGGGACTGACCACGCTGATCGGCGGATCGCTTGGGCCTATCACCGTGGGCATCGACTGCGGCGGGGCGTGGAACGTCGGGCGCATGATGCAGGCCTCCGAGCACTGGCCGATCAACTTCGGCTTCCTGGGACGCGGCAATTCGAGCAAGCCGGGCTCGCTCGTCGACCAGCTGCGCGGCGGCTGCCTGGGGCTCAAGATTCACGAGGACTGGGGCGCGATGCCGGCTGTCATCGACACTTGTCTCACCGTGGCCGATGAATACGACTTCCAGGTCCAGCTGCACTCGGACACGCTCAACGAATCGGGCTTTCTCGAAGATACCATCGCGGCCATGAAGGACCGCACCATCCACATGTATCACACCGAAGGCGCGGGGGGCGGTCACGCGCCGGACATCATCGCGGTGGCGGGACGCATGAACTGCCTGCCGTCATCCACCAATCCGACCAACCCGTACACCATCAACACATTCGATGAACATCTCGACATGATCATGGTGTGCCATCACCTGAACCCGGCGGTGCCCGAGGACGTCGCCTTCGCCGAGTCGCGGGTGCGCGCGCAGACCATCTCCGCCGAGGACGTGCTGCACGACCTGGGCGCGATCTCGATGCTCGGCTCGGACAGCCAGGGCATGGGGCGCATCAATGAAGTGATCTGCCGGACCTGGCAGCTTGCATCGAAGATGAAGGACCAGCGCGGGCGTCTGTCCAGCGAGCGCACGGCGCGGGGCGACAACGAGCGCATCAAGCGGTATATCGCGAAGTACACGATCAACGCGGCGCGCACGTTTGGCATCGCCGATACGGTCGGCTCGCTCGAAGACGGCAAGCTCGCTGACATCGTGCTGTGGCGTCCGGCGTTCTTCGGCATCAAGCCGGAGGTCGTGATCAAGGGCGGGTTTATCGCGTGGGGCGCGATGGGCGATTCGGCGGCCTCGCTGATGACCTGCGAACCGCTCGCCATGCGTCCGCAATGGGGTGCGTTCGGCCGGGCGCCGTCTTCGCTGGCGGTCAATTTCGTCAGTCCGCTCGCGCTCGATGCGGGCGCGGCCGGCAAACTCGGGCTTGCGCGCCGACTGGTCGGCGCCCATGGCACGCGGAAGCTCACGAAGCGCGACATGCTGCACAACGACGCCTGCCCGAACCTCACGGTCAATCCGCAGACGTTCGACGTGATGATCGACGGGCAGATCATTCGATGCGACCCGGCGCACGAAGTGCCGCTGTCACGGCGCTACATGTTGCGCTGAAGAACCAGGGAGACATTCGATGCCAGGTGAAATGGAAGCATTCGGGATTGAGCAAACCACGCTGCCTGCGGGACGGGCGGCGAGGGTGGGTATCGGCGGTCCGGTGGGCTCCGGCAAGACGCGCTTGCTCGAACAATTGATCCCGCGTTTCGCGGCGCGCGGTATCGACCTTGCCGTGATCACCAACGACCTCGTGACGCGCGAGGACGCCGAGCGCGTGCGTCGCAGCGGCCTGATCGATCCGGCGCGCGTGCTCGCGGTCGAGACCGGCGCGTGTCCGCATACCGCGATCCGTGAGGATCCGACGCTCAACCTGCAGGCCGCCGATGAACTCGACGCGCAGTTTGCCGGCCTGCAACTCGTGCTGATCGAATCGGGCGGCGACAACCTCGCGTCGTCGTTCTCGCTCGACCTGGTGGACTACTGGATCTTCGTCATCGATGTCGCCGCCGGCGACGATATCCCCCGCAAGCGCGGTCTCGGCGTCGTGTCGTGCGACCTGCTCGTGATCAACAAGTTCGACCTCGCGCCGTATGTGGGCGTCGACCTCGAGCGCATGGTGAAGGAGGCGCTCGAGGTGCGGGGCCAGCGCGCGGTATCGCTCACGAACTGCGCGACCGGCGTGGGCGTGGATGCGGTCGTCGATGCGATCGTGGCGAACGTGCTCTTCGATGCGACTTGAAGCGCCACCGGCCGCGCTCGGCCACGCTCGCCCGCAACTCGACCTGTGCTTTTCGCGGGCGCCGTCAGGGACGACGTATCTGTCGCGGCAACGCGCGGGGTACCCCTTTCACGTGGGACGGCTGCTTACGGACGAGGGCGGCGCGCGCGTGATCGTGCAGTCGTCCTCAGGCGGCCTGTTCGAGGACGACGACGTTCACCAGCATCTCGTGGCCGCCCCCGGTGCACATGCCCGGGTGGAAACGGCGGCGGCGACCATCGTTCATAGCATGACGCGGGGTCAGGCGATTTCGCGTGTCGGTATCGACGTGCACGACGGCGCGCGTCTCGACTGGTTGCCGCATCCGTCGATCCTCTTTCCGGGGGCGAGACTGGTCAGTCATATCGATGTGAACCTGCATCCGGGCGCGCGCATCCTGATAGCCGACTGCTACACGTCGCACGATCCGGGCGGGAGCGCGCGGGCGTTCGGTTCGCTCGATGCCGCAGTGTCCGTGCGCAACGGCGCGGGTCGCCTGCTGGCACGCGACCGTTTTTTTCTCGATGGCGCGTCCGACCGGCCCCTTGGCGGCGTGCGTCAGGTCTTTACCGCGCACGGTGGCCTGATGGTGCTGACCTTCGACAAAGCCGAGGCTGCCGCCGTTGCCGACGCGCTGGAACGCGCCACGCAAGATGCGTTCTACGCGGGCGCGGGCCTGCTGCCCAATCATTGCGGCGCGTTCGCGCGCATCCTCGCGACCGACAGCCAGTCGTTGCGCGCAACGCTGGCGCGCGCGATCGATGCGGCACGCCACGTGTTGCCGTCCTGACCGCATGTCCGCCCGCATTCAACTCAAGGAGCGTCCATGACCCGACCTCACCTGGCGTCCGCTACCGAACCGCTCGACGCATGGCGGCTTTCGCGGGAGCCGTGGTATTGCCCCGTGCATCGGGAAACCGAGTGGTTCACGGCGGCTTATCATGCCCGGCTGCCGATCATGCTGAAAGGGCCGACCGGCTGCGGCAAGACGCGGCTGGTGGAATACATGGCGTGGCAACTCGGGCGTCCGCTCGTCACGATCGCGTGCCACGAGGACATGACCGCGGGCGATCTGGTAGGACGCTATCTGCTCGACGGCAACGGGACTTACTGGCAGGACGGTCCGCTCACGCAAGCCGTGCGGCACGGTGCGATCTGTTATCTGGATGAAGTCGTCGAAGCGCGTACGGATACTACCGTGGTCATCCATCCGCTGACCGATTCGCGTCGCATCCTGCCCATCGATAAATGCGGCGAAGTGATCGCGGCGCATCCCGACTTTGCCCTCGTGATTTCGTTTAATCCGCACTACCAGCATGTATCGAAGGACCTGAAGCCCTCCACGCGGCAACGCTTTGTCGCTATCGACATGCACTGGCCGGAAGCGGACGTGGAGGTCGGGATCGTGGCGCACGAAACGGGCGTGAGCGTGGACGTCGCCCGGCAACTCGTGACGCTCGCCAGCCGCACGCGCGCGCTCGATGACGCTTCGCTGCCCGAAGGCGCCTCCACGCGCATGCTGATCTACGCCGCGACGCTGATCGCGGGCGGGATGGACGCGGCGTCGGCATGCCGTATCGGCGTGATCCAGCCGCTGACCGACGACCCGGACCTGAGCGCCGCGCTGATCGCGGTGGCCGCCGGCATAGTCGGCTAGGTGACGGCGATGGCACTCGCCGAACAAGGTTCCGTGGATGCCGCGACGCGCGTGCTGGGCTTCTACCTCAAGGCGGCCTGGAACGTCGCGGCGCAGGTTCAGCCATTGATGGCCGCGCGGGAAGATGGCGAGCTGCGCGCCGATCGCCCGGTGCTGACCGATGCGGTGCTGTTTCTGCCCGACGCCCATCTTGCGTGCGATGGCGGGGTCGACGAACGGCGCTTCTATCTTGCCAGTGCCGCCCACGCGGCCGCTCACCTGACGTGGTCCACCGTGCGTTACGAGCGCGGCAAGCTCCGGCCGCTCCAGGTGGCGCTGGTCGGTGCGATCGAGGACGCGCGGGTCGAGCGGCTGGCTATGCAGCGCTATCCCGGGCTGCGCAACTGGTGGCTGCCGTTTCACCAGACCGGCCCGGGCAGCGTGAAGACGGCGACGGCGCTCATGGCGCGTCTGTCGCGCGCCTTGCTCGATCCGCTCTATGCCGACGATGACGGCTGGGTGAACAAAGGCCGCATGTTGTTCGACGGCGCATTTCGCGACACGAATGGTTTGGACCCCTTGATATCGCGCGAACTCGGCAATCTGCTTGGCAACGATCTGGGCCAGATGCGCGTGCAGTTCAACGCGAAGACCTATGCGCAGGAAGCGCCGTATCGCGACGACAACAGCCTCGTCTGGCACGCGGAGCCGACGCCGATTGCGCCTGCCCCCGACGATGCACCGGCTGAGCGCAATGCGTCGATGCAGGCATCGCGGGACCTGCGCAACCTGCAGGCCGACGATGCCGCGCCGCCCCAAAAAGTCGCCGATAGCCCCGGTGAAGTTCACGCGTCGGGGCCGGATGGGCGCGACGACGAGACGCCGTTCACTGTCGTGTCGGTCGCGCGGTATCGCGAATGGGACTACGTGATCCGGCGCTATCGGGCGAACTGGTGCCGCGTCGAGATGCGGCGCACCGAGCCTCCCGATGCGACGATCGTAGCGCCACAGCCGGATGACGCCGCCGGGCGCCGCGTGCGCGCGATATTGCGGGCGGCACGGCATCGCGTGGTGGCGGGAAGGACGCGTGCGCACGAAGGAGACGTGCTCGATCTCGATGCCTGCATTGCAGGCCGCGTCGATGCGCGACGCGGCGCAGCCGACGACTTCAAGGCGTTTGTCACCCGGCGAATGCGCCCGGAGAGCGGGCCGCTGGCGGTGCTGCTCGACCTGTCGGCATCGTCGGGAACGGCGGGGTGCATGCAGGGCGCACTGGCATCGAGTTGCGTGCTCGGACGTGCGCTCGCCGCAAGCGAGCGCCGCTTCGCGCTGTACGGCTTCCATTCCGATGGCCGTGAGCGCGTGCTGGTTCATCTTTTCAAGGATTTCGACGATGCCTGGAATCCCTCCATCGAACAGCGATTGATGCGCGCGACACCCGGCCTCTCGACGCGTTTTGGCGCAGCGCTCCGGCATATGGGCGAGCAACTCCGGCCGCAGATGACGACAGGCTTACCGGCCTCGGTATGTGTGGTGTCGGATGGCGTGCCCTATGACATCGACAGCTTCGACCCCCGCTATCTGCGCGATGACATGCGCCGCGCGATCGGCGAACTGGCAGAGCAGGGGATTCGATGCGCGTGCCTGTCGCCCGATGTTGCCTCGCTCGATGTGGCGGCCGCCATGTTCGGCCGCAATCGCCTCGCGTTGCTGACCGAACCCGCCGGACTCGCAAACGCACTCAGACGCGTGACGTGATCACGCGTCGACCGTACGCTTCCTGTACATGAACACGAAGCGCGCGGGGGTATCGCCGATAGTCGTCCACGCGCGTTCCAGCCGGTACCGCGACGTCATGAATTCGATAACCGCGCGGGCCGCTGCCGGCGACAACGCCGGCTTCCACATCCAGATATCGTCAGTGCGATCGAGCGCGAGTTCCCCGAACAGCGCGCTGTCCGGATCGCTGGCCGCGCCGATCACCCAGTCTTCCATGCGGGCGCCGAATTCCTTGATATAGCTGAAGCACTCGAACTTGATCTGCTGCACGCTGTAGTTCATCGTCGTCTCCTGCGGCTAGCCTGGCACCGGCATCAGGCGTGCGGGCGACGCGCCGCTTGCCGTGCGCGAGCGCCATTGATCGAAAAGCGTGGCGCCCGCGCGCTTCTCCTCGACCGACATATCGGTCAGCACATTTTCAAGTGCATTGAGTGCGGTGCCGACACCGTGCTGCGCGGCAAGAGACAGCCACGCGAACGCCTGCACCCGGTCGCGTTCCACACCGCGTCCGGTCGCGTAACTGAAACCCAATCGCGCCTGCGAAGGGTAATGCCCTTGCTCCGCCGCCCGCCGGTACCAACTCGCCGCAGCGGCATCGTCCTGGGCCACGCCGCGCCCCTTTGTGTAGAGGCCCGCGAGATTCGCCTGCGCGAAGGGGTCACCGTTCTCGGCCGCAATCGTGATCCAGCGCACGCCCTCGACCTCGTTCTGCAGGGCCTCGTGTGCCGACAACATCATCGCGCCGAGATTGGTTTGCGCCTGCGTATGGCCCTGGATCGCGGCCCTTTTGTACCACTCGATTGCCCGCGGCAGGTCGGCCGGGACACCTTCGCCGTTCGCGTACAACGCGGCGAGCCACGCTTGCGCGTGTTGATCGCCGTCGTGAGCAAGGGCCTCGAATAACACGAAGGCTTCGTTGAAGCGGCCCTTCGTGTAGTGCGTCACGGCATCGGCCAGACTGGCTTCCTTGACAGGGTTCATACGTCGTCTCCATTAAAGGTAAGGTCCATGCGATGAGCGATGCGCGCGTCCAGCAGGGTCTCGAACCAGCGGCGCGAATCGGATTCATCGGCTTGGGAACAGGGCGGGATGCAAGCCTGCAGCAGCCGGTCACGCCACAGAGGCAGCGAATCGGCGCCATATACGCTGAGGCGGCACACCGTACGCTGCAACGCGATGGGTTGAAGCACGACAACACACGTACTCCCCGCATGTGTGAGGACGATCAGGTTCGGGAAGAACCACGATGCGTTGACCGTACCGTCGACGCGATGAAAGGACGCGCATCGATCCGTGTCGTCCGGCGCGATCTTTCCTGCTGCGATACGTTGGCCGACGTGCTTCCAGTTGCCCTCGATTTCCAGCCACGCGTGACCCTGCCGGGACGGCGCATGATGAGAAAAGGCCGGGACGGAGGTCGCCTGGAATGCGCTGCCGGCCGGGTCCAGATGAACGAACAGCAAGGCCCCCGCCACGGCGGTCCGTACCCCGAGGAGACGCTCGGGCCGCAGCCCGAGATACTGGTGCATCTGCGCACTGGGCTGGCTGGCGGCGTCCGCCAGCAAGGGCGGACGATCGCGACTGTGTCCGCATGATGTGAACGAACATGACGTCTTCGCGCCCTGCCTGCACTGCAAGGGTACGACGCGGCAGCCGCCGTGCTGCGCGAGATTAAAGCGTCCCGCGAGGCGGCCGCTGGCGAGGCGCTGAACATGCACGGCGTGATCGCCGGCGGTGAAGGGCAACAAGTCGCCCACGCCGGCAATATCCTCGTCGACACCGACGCAGAGCCATTCGCGGGTCCAGATCGTTTCATCCTCGATCCTGGCGAATGCCAGCGAATGGTCGGCATCGGCGTGCATTCGTGGGGCAACGATTGCACTCATGGCGGGTCTCCCGGAAGATCAGCTCGTTGTGACGACGGCCGGCGATTCATAATCCGCGCGTCCCCGATGCTTGATCGCGCTGTCCGGTGCGGCGGGCAGCGGACCATCGGCGCTGAAGCGGTCGAGTACGTTTTGGGTGAGCCGCGAAATGTTGTTGTCGCAGTTGTTCCAGGGCAGCGACCCGCAATACGCGATCGAGCTGAACGCAAAGCAGCCGCCGCCGTTCGGGGTCTCATGGAAGGTGATGTCGGCGCGCACACGCGGATGCACCGTGCCGTCGAGACCTTGCTGGTTGAAGCCGAAGTCTTCCATGACGAGCAGGTACGCTTCCGTGTGCCGTCCGGCCGAAGTCGCAACCGTCAGGATATGCGGCGGCGAGCCGAGCATGGTATCGACAATATCCAGTTCCAGTCCCGCCGCACCGCCGCCGACCAGACCGAAGTTGCCGAGCTTTTCGTCATACTCGATACCTTCGAACGCCCAGCCGACGCGATCGTCCAGACTCTCGGGCGTGCGCGAAAAATAGCTGGAGATATCGAACCCTTCCGATGACATGCCGGTGCCCGCGACCGAATGGAGATAGCGTCCCCGATAGCGCCACATCCCGCCGAGCTCGCCCGTGCCCTGATGGTAGTACTCGCCCGGATCCGCGCGCCATGTGCGGATGCCCGACTCGCAGCGGCGCATTTCCGTGACGACGCCACGACCGACGTCCTCGTAGGCGGGGTGATACGAATGGACCCAGTACCAGCCGTCCGCGCCCATGTACATGATCCGGCCGCCGCGCTGCGTGTAGTCGTGCAACGCGTCGAGTTGCGCGCCGGAATTGTGCTCGGGGTGGGAACCCGTGATGATGACGTTGTAGTCCTCGAGCCGCGCGAGTCCGTCGTAGGTCAGGTCTTCGTCGGTGAAGACGTCGTACTCGTAGCCGAGCGTCTCGAGCCAGTACACCAGATGCAGGTCGGCCGGATATTGCCAGGGCGCCTGGGCGAGGAAGTGGTCGTACTTGGGCCGGATGCTCAGGATCGGACGCAACCGCGTGGAGAGGCAGATGCCGCTGCCGTCGGTGTGGGTATCGTAGATCGATCCGCCATATTCGCGATGCTCGGACAGGAACATGTTCTGCTGCTGCATGATCGGCACGCGGTACACGAACAGTTCCGCCCCGCCCGCGTTGCAGGCCACGTGTTCATTCGCGTACGCCATGTAGCTGATGGTCGGCACCATCACCGCGATCTTCGACTTCTTCGCGCCGAGCTTCGGCACGATCCAGAAGGGGATGTAATCCTCGTCGCCTTCGGACGTGGTCAGTTTCGCCGCGTAGAAGCGGCTTTTGATGTCCTCCGGCACGGTCCATTCGAAGCTGACATCCCAGCGCGCGTTGTCGAGATCGTCGTCGTGAAAGTGGATCGCGCCATACTCCTTTTGCGCATGCTTCCAGTCGAAGTTGCGACCGGCCCAGTTGTAGCCGGTGAGCGCGCGGGTCGGACAATTCACGAGGGATGCATTGAACTTGTAGGGACCCTGATCGCGGCAAACGATTGTGTCGATGCCATCCGAGAAATCCCACGCAGCGACAATGCATTCCGAAAGCGGTCCGGTTGGACCGGAATTGCGGCGCTCCGTGAGACCCGGCTGAACGCCTGCCTTCATGGTCTCGATCTCGGCACGCGTGAGCGCGCGATTGCACAGGCGCGGGCTGTCGATCTTGCCGTTGTAATGGCCGCCGATCAATACGCCTTGCGGTAGCGACGAGCGGCCGATCGGGCCGCTTTCCAGGCCTTTGACATAGCCCGCAATGACGAGCGGGTAGTCGGCATGCGCAATGGCATCGGCGAATTGTGCTTCGACCGGCGCAATCACCGGATCAAGCGCATAGACGATCTGCGGTTCGTGATACAGCATGACCGCGCCGGTCTTTGCGTCGAATGTGGCGGCGAGGAAGTGCCAGGCGTGATCGCGCAGGCGCGCACCCGTCGTGAAGGTCCTGCCGTTGATGCGCAACTCCGCGCAGCCTTGCTCGTTGATGAACAGGCCGTAGCCCGCATCGTCGGACCATTTGGTGATGAGCCCCTGCGCGCCATGCTTCCAGTAGCGCGCGTCGGTGCAAGGTGTTGTCGGCCAGATCCAGCATTGCAGCGTAAAGCTCTCGACCCGCAGTTGCGGCGCGTCTTCCACATAGGCATAAGAGCCGCCGTAGACCGCTTGCGCACGGCCATCGTAGGTGGCTTCGCAGTCGGCCATGACGGCTTTTTCAACAAAGCCCGGGCCTCGCGGGTTGGTGTCGCCGTTGATCATTTGCACGATCGACGCGCGATACTGCGCCGGGCCGTCACAGTTGACATAGAACTTGATCGTGTCGCCCGGATGCACGCTGAATTTGTCCGCGTAGCCGGTGAGTCGCATCGCACACATGGTAATTGGCTCCTGCCTTCATGCCGCTCATCGAGCGGTGGTCGTAGGGATACAGCATTGAAAGGGACGTTGCTATGCGCGCGAATCAGGTCACCGGCCAGTTGTCGTCGCGGCGCTTGTAGCCCTGCGTATAGTGTTCCGGCATGCCGTCGGTCTCGGGCATCTCGTCCAGGCGCATCAGGAAGATCGCGTGCTGGATGTCCTGTTCGCTCGCGTATACATCCTCTGTGGCGAACACGGGCGGGACGCCGCGAATGCCTGACAGGCGGCCGATGCGCCATTCGGCATCGACCTTCGTGCAGATGATCACCAGTTTGTTTTTCGGCGATGCCCCGCGCATGCGCAGCAGCACGCGCCTGAGATCGGCGTGTTCGTGCGTGCCGCCGGTGACGACGGTGGTGTCGCCGGGCGTGCCGCACTTGAGGACCGAAAAGCCCGCCACGCCATGCATGGACTCGGTGCATTCCTTGTGAAGCGCGATCAGCCGATCGCGTTCCGGCGTTCCTTTCTTCGGAATCGGTATCATGGGTTCATCCTCTTCAAGAAATTTGGAAGGATTACGAATTATTGATGTCGGAGCGCCAATGCAAGCCGATCGGTCCGGCATCCGCTTTACCAGACCGAATCGACATGTGACACGCGTCAAAACGCAAAAAGCCCGATCGCCAGGAACACTGGCAAATCGGGCTTTTTGGCCGTTACCGTCCGAGACGTCTTTGTCTCGTTCGGTATCAAGAAGGTGTGCTTTGTTGCTTCCGTTCCGCTTCGATCAACAGAAACGAATACGTGGTGCGTCGATCTTAATGCAACAAGCATGCCCACATTTTCGGGTCATGGCAATTTCACTTCCGCGCTTGTGCTGACTGATGCTGCGTGTAGCGCGATCCCTTGTGCATCAAATTCGCGCCTGGATCATATGTGCAATCGAGGTGCGTCTTCGGATTGGTTTGGTGCGCATCGCACTGCATGCGTGAAGTCTTAAGTCCTGACAGCGGCCGCTCTCACGATTTCGTCGGCTACCGATTCTATGTGCAAGTGATTCACGCGCGCCTGCGTTTGAAGGAGAAGGTAAGCGTCTTTATCGGAGATCTGTTGGGTCTCCATGAGAATCGACTTCGCGAGTTCGATCGTCCGTTGCTTGGCGGATTTTTCTTCCACCCGCCTGATGGTTTTCTCAAGTGTTTTTTGCGTCTTGTGCTGCGCGAGCGTCACCGCAATCGCGGTCAGTATGCCAAACGAACGCACCGGCGACGGAATCACGCTGAACGCATTCAGTTGCATGACCGCCTGGATCACCACGGGGTTCTCATAGGTGACCACCGGAATGATGGGCGGCGCGCCTTCCTGGCCGAGCCACTCGAAATGGCATGCCGCAGTCTGTGGATTCACCGCCATGATCACCAGGTCGACATCGTGGAGCTCCGCGTCCAGGTTGGGCCAGCACACCTGGACCTTGCAGCCGATCCGCTTCAGGTGCCCGAGCAGTTCATCCCGGTCCTGGTCGGGCGGGTGCACGACCGCTATGCGCAGCGAACGTATGTCCTGCAAGGACTGTAGCGTGGGCTGGCTGCGCGTCATCAGCGGCTCCCGGCGACCGTGGGGGCGAGGCTTTCGAATTGACCGCCCTCAGCCGGCTTGTGCGCGATCACGAAGGGATCGGCGCGCACGCGAGCGGGCATCGCGGCGACGATGTCGAATTGCCCTGAAGCGTTGCATCGGCCAATACGCGTATGCAGATAGGCGTGGTGATTTTCCTCGTCCATGCGGATGCGTCCTTGCGGCGCATCGAATTCCATGCCCGGTAAGACGCGCAACAGGGACACCGGGTTGTCGCTGCCGGATGACCCCATGCTGCGCATGGCATTAGCGAGCACGTGCATCTGGAAGTAAGCCGCCTCCCAGCACATGTTGGTGACGGCGTCGCCGCCCATGAAGCGGCGGTAATTGTCAATGCAGGCGCGGTTGGTAGGGGTATCGACAGACTGGAAGTAGGAGGCCGAGGTGAAATGGCCTTCGCCGAGATGCGCGCCCATGGCGGCGATTTCCGCTTCCGATGTCGTCACGCTGGCAATGGGAATTGCGTTCGGGTCGAGGCCGCTTTTTGCGAAGCTGCGGTACAGGCGCTCGACGCCCACGCCGACCACCGTCGAGAAAACGAAGTCCGGCGAAAGTGCGGCAATGCGGTCGGTGATGGCCCGGTAACTGTCTTCGCTCGCGTCGAGCGGCACGTAGATTTCATCGACTGTTTCGCCGCCGCGCTCGAACACGAAGTCTTTCATGATGCGATTCGTCTCGTACGGGTAAATGTAATCCGAGCCGATCATGAACACGCGCGAACCGAAGTTCTCCAGCATGTAGTCCGCGAGCGGCACGCAGGTCTGGTTGGGCAGCGTGCCCGTGCAAAAGACATTGCGGCTGTATTCGAAGCCTTCGTAGAGCGTGGGGTAGAAGAGCAGCGCATTGTGCCGCTCGACCACTGGAATCACGGCCTTGCGGCCACTGGACATGTAGCAGCCCATGAAGAGCCGCACGCCGTCCTCCACGATCAGTTGTTCCAGCATGGAAGCATAGTTCGCGGCAATGGAGCCCGGATCGCGCAGATATAGCTGGATCTGCCGCCCGTTGATACCGCCGGCCCGGTTGATCTCGTCGGCCGCGAAGAGGGTGGCGCTCTGCTGCGTGGATTCGATAAGACCGGTTACCCCCGTGGTCGAATACACCACACCGATTTTCACGGGTTCATACATGGGCGAAGACATAGTGAGCTTCCTGTTGCGCCGACGCGCCTTTTCGTTATTGCCTCGATTCGCCCAAACTTGTGCGCAGGGACCGTGATGCGCACAGTTGAAGTGCGCGTCTGCCACAAATTGGCGTGCCGCATGCCGGCACGGCCAGACGAAAATGGAGACTTCATGAGCTTGCCGCGTCGTCGTTCATTCAATGTATAAGGCGGTGCCAAGCGGCTGGCCGGATCGAATCCGGATGCGGCCATTTTGGCACGAACCTTGCTGACTAACGTTCGTGATCTGGAGCAGCACGCCAGTCCTGCAGTCCGATCATAGTGAATTCCGCCGCATGTGACAAAGGTGTCATTTGCGGCAATGGCCAAAAAGCCCGACAACTAAGTCATCCTTAGTTGCGGGCTTTTTTTCGTTTACCTTTTCTCGATGAAGGCACCATGAAGAATTCTCGCCGCGACTTTTTGAAGACCGCCGCCGCCGCGACTGCCGCCAGTGCGATCCCGGGAGCGCTCATGCTGGGCGCACGCGCGGCAAATGCCGCGGACCCGATCAAGGTGGGCATCCTGCATTCGCTGACCGGCACGATCGCGATCGCTGAAGCCCATGTGGTGGATGCAGAAAAACTCGCTATCGACGAGATCAACGCCGCCGGCGGTGTCATGGGCCGGCCGATTTCGGCGATTGTCGAAGACGGCGCCAGCGACTGGCCGACCTTCGCGGAAAAGGCGCAGAAGCTCGTGGAGAGCGACAAGGTGGCGGCCGTGTTCGGCTGCTATACCTCGGCCTCGCGCAAGGCGGTGCTGCCGGTGTTCGAGCGCTATAACGGCCTGCTCTATTACCCGACGTATTACGAAGGGCTGGAGATGTCGAAGAACATCATGTACACCGGGCAGGAAGCCACGCAGCAAACCATTCCCGCGGTCAACTGGCTGGCGAAGAACAAGGGCAAGAAGTTTTACCTGATCGGCTCGGACTACATCTGGCCGCGTACGACCAACCGCATTGCCAAGTCGGCAATTGCCAAGGCCGGCGGCACGGTGGTCGGAGAAGACTATTTCCCGCTGGGCGCAACCGAGTTCTCGTCGGTCATCAGCAAGATCAAGGCGGCCAAGCCGGACGTGATTCTCTCGACGATTGTCGGTGGTTCGAACGTTGCTTTCTACAAGCAGCTCAACTCGGTAGGCATCACGGGCAAGAACCAGGCAATCATGGCGCTCGCCGTGACCGAGGAAGAGGCGATCGGTATCGGCACGGACAATCTGGTGGGAGTCTATTCGTGCATGGGCTATTTCCAGAGCGAGAAGAACCCCCAGAACGAAAAATTCGTGAAGGCCTTCAAGGCGAAATATGGACAGGACCGGGTGCTGGGCGACACGCTGGAAGCGGCCTATACGGCGGTCTATTTGTGGAAGCTGGGCGTTGAGAAAGCGCAGAGCACCGACGTCGCCAAGGTGGTGGCCGCGTCATCCGGACTGGGCTGGAGCGCGCCCGAAGGGGACGTGCATTTCCATGTCAGCAACCATCACTTGTGGAAGCATTCCCTCATCGGGATGTTCAAACCCGATGGCCAGGTCGACATCATTTACGAATCGCCGCTGATCGAACCGAACCCTTTCCCGAAGCTCGGTTAAGTCGCTTGATGAAGAACATCGGGAGCCTTGTTTCCTTGTGCTCCCGATGTTCGCTTACAGGGTCGCCCCATGTCTCTTGACACCTTTCTCGTCCAGGTATTTAACGGCTTGTCGCTATTCACGGTCCTTGCGTTGATGGCGGTCGGCCTTGCCATCGTCTTCGGATTGATGGGCGTGATCAACATGGCGCACGGCGAACTCATGGCGCTGGGCGCGTATATGACCTATCTGACCGCGGTGATATTCGAGCGCTGGCTTCCCTCGCTGATGGGCGCCTATTTCCTGGTGGGGATCGTGATTGCCTTCACCGTGACCGCGGCCGTGGGTTTCGTGCTCGAACGGGTCATGATCCGCCGTCTCTATCATCGTCCCCTCGACACCATGCTGGCAACCTGGGGGCTCTCGCTGGTGCTCCAGCAGGTGTATCGCCAGATATTCGGGCCGATCGATGTCAGCGTCCCGACGGTGAGCTGGCTGCAGGGCGCCTGGAACGTGACGCCCAACATTGCGCTGCCGCTCAGCCGCATCTTCATTTTGTTCCTGACGTTCGCGGTGGCGCTCGTGGTTTACCTCTTCCTTTTCCGTAGCCGATGGGGGCTGCGGATTCGCTCGGTGATGCAAAATCGCGCGATGGCGGGCGCGGCCGGCATCGATACCGAACGGGTCGACGCCGTGACGTTCGCCGTGGGCTGCGGGCTCGCCGGGATCGCGGGCAGTGCGCTGACCATGCTGGCGTCGACGGGTCCCGCAACAGGGCAGCAGTACATCGTGGACACGTTCATCGTGGTCGTGTTCGGCGGGATCGAAAGCTTGCTGGGAACCTTCCTTTCAGCATTCGCGATCGGCCAGCTTCAGTCGATGTTCGAACTCCTCCTGAGCGGTTCGATGGCCAAGGCGAGCATCCTGCTCCTCGTGATTGTCGCGCTGTATTTCAGGCCGCAAGGGCTGTTCGCGCTGAAGTTGCGGCGATGACGGAGCCACCTCGATTGCCTTCGAGATTTATCTTCGAGGTAAACAACGCAACGCGCTTCGCGTGAAGCGCTCAAGCGTCAAGGTGCTGCCGCGAGCACCTTTTATTTTGCCTGATCATGCCCGATTTGCCCGATGTGTTGGTTATTTTGATAAATATCTTGCTTATTTTTGGTTGCCTACACTGGAACCGGGCAAATCAAACACAATCGCATGCGGAGCAAATCGATGACTATGGAATCCGGATCTCGTCGTAAAGCGTTGAAGTTTGGAGCGGCGGCCGCAGCGGGCGTCTTGGTGGGACCGTACGTTACGCGCAACGCATCGGCGGCGGAGCCGATCAAGCTGGGCAGCCTGCTCGACGGAACCGGAGCGCTTGGCCTCGAAGGCCGGCGCATGATCCAGGCAACCGAATTCGCGGTCGGCCAGATCAACGATAAAGGCGGCCTGCTCGGACGGCCGGTCAAGCTGATTGCGTACGACACGCAAAGCAGCATCCAGCTCTACACGCAATACGCGCAGCAACTGGTGCTGCAGGATAAGGTCGATGTGATCCAGGGCGGCATCACGTCGGCGTCGCGTGAAGCCATCCGGCCGATCTTCGACCGCAGCAAGACGCTCTATTTCTACAATACGCAATACGAAGGCGGCGTCTGCGACCGCAACGTGTTCTGCACCGGCACGACGCCCGCGCAGACGGTGGATCACATTGTCGAATATGCGATGAAGAACTGGGGCAAGAAGGTGTACATCGTCGCGGCCGACTACAACTATGGTCACATCACCGCGAGCTGGATGACCAAGTTCGTGAAGGCTGCGGGCGGCACGGTGGTGAATACCGATTTCTTCCCGCTGGACGTCACCAACTTTTCGTCCACCATCAGCCGCATCCAGGAAGCGAAGCCCGACATGGTGCTCTCGGCGCTGGTCGGTGCAAACCACGTGGGGTTTTACCGGCAATGGGCGGCCGCGGGAATGAAGTCGAAGATCCCGGTGGGCGCGACCGTGTTTGGTCTCGGCGATGAACTCACGACCATGGACGCCGCGACCACCGACGGCATCATCACCTGCTTCGGCTTCTACAACAACCTCAACACGCCCAACGCGAATGCGTTCATCAAGGGCATGCAGGCAAAGTACGGACCGAGCCTCACGGACCTCGGCGAACTCGACACCGCTACCTACGAAGGCATCATGCTATGGGCGGAGGCGGTGAAGAAGGCGGGTTCCGTTGAACAGGCGAAGGTGGTGACGGCGCTTGAGACCGGCATCACGATTGAAGGGCCGTCGGGCACCGTCAAGATGGACCCGGCGACGCATCACACCATTCGCAACGCCTATCTTGCGCGTCCGAAGGACAAGGCATGGGAGATCCTGCAGACCTTCCCGAACCAGTTTCCCTCCGACACGGGCGGCGCATGCGATCTCATCAAGTCACCGCGCACGAACAAGCAGTTCACGCCGGCCTGAGGAGGCGCGACTCATGGATATGACCGGGCTACTCGCCTTCAATGTGCTGACCGGCGTGGCCACGCTTGTGCTGATCACGATCGGCCTCGGCGTCATCTACGGCATGATGCGCATCATCAATCTCGCGCACGGCGAGTTCATGATGCTCGGCGCTTACACGGCCGTGACCGCCAGCACGGCGGGCATCAACATCTGGGTGTCGATGCTGATCCTGCCGCCCATTGTTGTCGGCCTCGTCGGTCTGGTCCTGGAACGGACCATCATCCGTTTCCTCTACGGCCGCATGATGGACACGATGCTCGCCACCTGGGGCATCAGTCTCGGTCTCATCGGCCTCATCACGTCGATCTTCGGCAACGTGGTGAAGTCGGTGCAGATGCCCGTGGGTAGTTTTTCGATCGGGCAGTACCACGTGAGCGCGTATAGCCTGGTTATCATCGGCGTTGGCGTGGTCGTGCTGGTGGCGCTGCTGGTGCTGCTGCGCCGCACGCGCTTCGGCCTGATCCTGCGCGCGACGATGCAGAATCCGGCCATGTCGGCGTCGCTCGGCGTGCGGCCGTCGGCGGTCTACATGGCCACGTTCTCACTTGGCGCGGCGCTTGCCGGTCTTGCGGGCGGCGTGCTGTCGCCCATCTCGGGCGTGTCGCCGGGCATGGGCGGCGCGTACATTGCGAAGGCGTTCATTACCGTGCTGGGCGGCGGCCCTGCGATCATCGCGGGGACGGGTCTCGCGGCCGGGCTGTTCGGCGCCATCAATGAAATCGTCTCGTTCCTGTCTACGCCGGTCATCGGCGATATCGCCCTGCTGGCTTCAGCGGTCTTGCTGATCCGCATCTTGCCGCAGGGCATTACGGGACGTTTCCTCAGGCGCAGTTCATGAAATCGCTTCGTTCAAGGACCTTTTCAGGCGGCACGCTGGTGGTCGTCGTTTGCCTCGTGGTCATGTTCGCGCTGCCCCGCACAATCAGCGCGTTCGGCGTGATGCAGGCGACGCTGTTCGCGGGCATGGCAATCTATGGCCTGAGCCAGGGTTTCGTGTGGGGTTACGCGGGCATCCTGTCGTTCGGGCAGGCCGCGTTTCTCGGCATTGGCGCCTACACGTACGCCATCGCGGCGATCAATCTCGGCGACACCACGCTGGCCGCCGCGTTGTCGATCATCGCGCCCATGTTGTTCGCGGCGTTGCTTGGCTACTTCATGTTCTACGGCCGTATCTCCGATGCCTACATTGGTGTGATCACGCTGACTGTGTCGGTGATCCTGTTCGAGTTGATGAACTCGACCTCGGGCAGCCAGTATCACATCGGTGATGCGGTGCTGGGCGGCTTCAACGGCATCCCCGCCATTCCGGTGTTCGCGCCGCCCGGCAAACCGGACGAGCCGCTGGACCAGATCGGCGTCTGGTATATCGCAATGGGCGCGCTGATCGTGGTGTACGCGCTGCTGAAATGGATCCTTGCGTCACGCTTCGGACGCGTTGTGGTGGCTATCCGCGAGAACGAAACGCGTGCGATGCTGATCGGCTATGACCCGCGCATGTACAAGCTGCTGTCGTTCGTCGTTGGCGCAGGCATTGCCGGAGCGGCGGGCTGCATCTTCGCGAACTGGGGCGGCTTCATCAGCCCGACCGTGTTCGCGCTCACCATGTCGGCGCAGGTGATCATCTCGGTGCTGATCGGCGGACTGGGGACACTGATCGGGCCTATTCTCGGCGCGGTCGCGATCCAGTATCTGATCAACATTGCGGGCACGCAGCATGTCATCGATCCAAGCCTGGGCCTGGGCATCGTGCTGGTGGCGTTCGTGCTGCTCGTGCCGCAAGGCGTCGTGCCGGTCGCACGCGCGTTGTTGTTGCGCGTGGCTTCGCCGTCGAGGGGAAACACCGCCTCGTCGTCTACCTCATCGTCCGCCGCCAAACCGGAGTCACGCTGATGAATGCGCTTCCTCCGCTTCTCCAGGCACAAGGCGTCACCATGCGCTTTGGCGGTGTGACCGCCGTTCGTGCTGTCGATTTCACCTTGCGGGAAGTCGAACTGCGCTGCCTTATTGGCCCGAATGGCGCGGGCAAAAGTACCTTCTTCAAGATGCTGACCGGGCAGTTGAAGCCGACCGAGGGCAGCATCCATTTTCGCAGCCACGATATCACCGGCAGCAACCCGCATCAGATCGCTCGCCTGGGCGTGGGCATCAAGACGCAGGTGCCTAATGTATTCAACGGACTCAGCGTGCGCGAGAACGTGTTCATTGGTGCGGGCCGGCGCAAGTCGCTGGCTCACGCCCGGCGTATCGTCGATGAAACCCTGACGCGGCTCAAGCTGGACGGCATCGCCGAGCGGATCGTCGGCCAACTCGCGCACGGGCAACGCCAGTGGGTGGAGATTGCAACGGTGCTTGCTCAGGAACCCGAACTGATTTTGCTCGACGAGCCCGCCGCCGGAATGAACCACGAAGAGGTGCATCGCACGGCGGAACTGATCCAGGAAATCAACAAGACGCAGGCGCTGGTGGTCGTAGAGCATGACATGCAGTTCATCCGCATGATCGCGCGTACCGTTACCGTATTCTCGCAGGGCGCGGTGCTGGTGGAAGGGTCGGTGGATACCGTGTTGTCGGACCAGCGCGTGAAAGATGTATATCTCGGGAGGCGTGCGGCATGAACGGTGAAAACGCAGGCGCAGTGCTGTTCGAGGCGACCGGGTTGTGTTCCGGTTATGGGCGCATCCCGATTCTCAACGAGGTTAATTTTTCAGTGAAGCAGGGCGAGCGCGTGGGCATTCTCGGCCATAACGGCATGGGCAAGACCACGCTGCTGCGCACGTTGACCGGGCACCTGCCGACCACGTCCGGGCAGGTGCGTTTCAACGGCGTTGACATCACGCATGACAGCGCAACGGCGCGCGCCAAAGCGGGAATTGGCTACGTGCCGCAGGGGCGTGAGATCTTCCCGACCCTGAGCGTGATGGAAAACCTGCGCGTAGGCTGCCTGCTGTCAAAGCGCGGCGAGAGCGAGACCATCGCGGAAATCCTTGAGCTGTTTCCACGGCTGAAGGCGTATCTCGACCGGGCGGGCGGTGCGCTCTCGGGCGGCGAGCAGCAATTGCTGGCGCTCGCGCGATGCCTGTGCGGCGGCCCGCGCATCGTGTTGCTCGATGAACCGACAGAAGGGATTCAACCTTCGATCATCGATGAAATCATCGACACGCTGAAGAGCGTCGCGGAGCAGCGCAGCCTGACCATCTTGCTGGTCGAGCAGAACCTCAACTTCATTGCGTCGCTGTCGCAGCGCATCCTGATTCTGCAGAAGGGCACGGTCACGCGCGAGATTCCGCCCGAGATCGTCACCGACCCGGCCATGCTCGACGAGTTTGCCGGCATTGCCTGATCCATTTCACTCATTCATCGCTCGTTTGAAACCGGAACTTTTCCATGACCCACACGACCCCCGATGTCATCGAACTCACCGTCGCGCAAATCCAGTCCGGCTTTGCGAGCGGCGCACTGACCTCCGAGTCGCTGACCGCGGCGTTCCTCGAACGCATTGCGCAAATCAATCCGCGCTATAACGCGATCATCTTCCTGAATCCCCAGGCACTTGACGACGCACGCGCCATCGACGCACGCCGCGCAGCCGGCGAAGCGCTCGGCCCGCTCGCGGGCGTGCCGGTCGTGGTGAAGGACACCATGGACATGGCCGGTTTCCCCACGACCGGCGGCTGGACGCTTCTTTACAGCCCGACGGGCGGCGTCGACCTGATGCCGGCCACGGACTCGCCGGTCGTGGCTCGCATGCGCGCGGCCGGCTGCGTGATTCTCGGCAAGACGAACGTGCCGGTACTGAGCGCCACGGGTTCGCACGCGAACGATAGCTGGGCCGGCCCGACGCTCAACTCGGTGGACACATCGTTCATGCCGGGCGGCAGCAGCGCGGGCACGGCGACGGCGGTCGGCACGAGCATGGCCGTTCTTGGCCTCGCCGAAGAAACCGGGGGATCGATCCAGAATCCTGCATCGGCGCAGGCGCTGGTCGGCATCAAGCCAACCTTCGCGCTCGTGCCTAATGCGGGTGTGATGCCGCTTGCCGGCAGCACGCGCGACGTAGTGGGTCCTATCGCGCGTTGCGTGCGGGACGCGGCGCTCACACTCGACGCGCTCGCGGGTTTCTGCGAGGAAGACCTGAAGACCGTGGCAGGCGTGGGAATGAAGCCGCGTGGCGGTTACGCGGCGGACTTGCGCGACGACGCGCTCAAGGGCAAGCGGCTCGGGCTTTACGGACCGGGATGGCGCGCGCGGGCGTTATCGGAGGAAACCATCGCGCTGTATGAGCGCGCGCAGAAAGAGCTCGAAGCACGCGGCGCGATTCTCGTCGATGACCCGTTTGCCGGCAGCGGTTTCGCGGCGCTCGGCAAGCCGGCGCCGGGCTCCGATCACTTCGATGCACGCGGCATGGAAAGCCTCCCATACGACATGCAGAAGTACCTTGAACGCCTCGGCCCGGGTAACACGATCAGGACGTGGACGGATTTCGTCAATGCCACCCGCGCCGAAGATCCGTTCGGTCCGTCGGGCGTGCTGACCTACATGTCGACGCTGCCCGACATGGAAGCGAACTTGCGCAATGCCGCGGCGCCGCCGGTGATCAATGCGTTCTATGCACTGCGCGAAACCTATCTTTCGATCTTCGAAGACGTCATGACGAAGCACGCGCTCGACGGCCTCGTGTTCCCGCAACTGCGCGATGCATTGCCGCCACGCGAAGGCACGGAAACGCTGCACGAAACGACCGTGTGCGAGATCAATATTGCCGGGCTGCCGGGGGTGACGCTGCCGGCCGGATACTACGAATCGGGCTCGCCGTTCAACCTGATCTTCGTCGGCCGCCGATGGAGCGAGCCGGCGCTGCTCGCGATGGCTTACGATTACGAAACCGCCGGGGCGCACCGGCGAACGCCCGTCCTGCAGCCGTGAGGACGGCCGCTATCGTGTCATGGTGCAATCGCGTCATGGTGCAATCGTGAACACGCAGGAACAGAACAAGTTATGTCCGAGCATCGATATCAGGAGATCCTGACCCGGCTTCGGGACAACGGGCGCGTCTCGGTGACGCCGCTTGCGAAGCTGCTGAGCGTGTCGGAGGAGACCATCCGCCGCGACCTGAAGGAACTGGAGCAAAGCGGCATGCTGCGGCGCATCTATGGCGGCGCCGTGCCGCCACGGCTTGACGTGGAACGCCCCGTGACCGAGCGCGGCAAGGTCAATGTGCGCGGCAAGGCGCGCGTCGCGGAACTGGCGCAGGCGCTGGTCGAGGACGGCATGTCGGTGTTCATCGATTCGGGCACGACCACCATTGCGTTCGCGCGCCGGCTGATCGGGCGCAACGTGACGGTGACGACCAATTCCATCGACATTGCGCTGCTGCTCGGCACCAGCGTGAGCCGCGTGAACCTGACGCCGGGCATGTTGCGCGGCAAGGACAACGCGCTTGTGGGTTACGAGACGCTCTCGTACGCGCGGCGCTTTTTCTACGATGCCGCGTTCATGGGGATCGCCGCATGCGACCTGAAGCACGGCTGGATGGACTACGAAGAACACGAATCGAACCTGCGCGGCGTGCTGAAGTCACAAGCACGCTTGTCGGTGATCCTCGCCGATATCGACAAGTTCGGGCGCGAGGCTTACCTGAATACGTTTCCCATTACCGAAAAGGTGACGGTGGTCTGTGACCGCGCGCCATCTGCGCCATTCAAGGAAATTTTTGCAGAGCATGACATCGAACTCATCCATTCCTGAGACATCTGAAACGGGCAAGCTCACCAGCCTGCTTGCCCATTTCGCCCAGTTTGGCGGTTTAACCACGGGCGGCGTGACCCGCCTGTGTGCAAGCGCGGCGGACGGAGAAGCGCGCGATGCGTTCGCGACGCTGCTGCGTGACGCAGGCGCCGAGGTTCTCACCGACGGCGTTGGCAATCAGTTTGGCATCTTCAGGCTGGCGCATCGCACCGGCGCGCCGCTCGTGATGATGGGCTCGCATCTCGACAGCCAGCCCCGCGGCGGCCGCTTCGACGGCGTGCTCGGCGTGCTGGCGGCATTCGAGGCGGGACGCCGCCTGATGCTTGCGAAGCACGCCGGCGCATCGTTCGACTGCGATTTTTGCGCGGTCAACTGGACCAACGAGGAAGGCGCGCGCTTCCGCCCGAGCTTGCTCGGCAGCGGGACGTTCGTCGGCAAGATAACCATGGCCGATGCACTCGCGAGCCGCGACGATGACGGCGTGACGCTCGCCGACGCTCTCGCTGCGATAGGCTACCGTGGCAAGGATGCGCCGCCTCCCGCGCCTTCCTGCTACGTGGAGCTGCATGTGGAGCAGGGCGCGCTGCTGGAAGCGGACAACGTTCCTATCGGAATCGTCACGCGCAACTGGGGCGCGGCGAAGATGGATGTGTCGTTCAAGGGCGAGCAGGCGCATACGGGTCCTGCAAAAATGGGCGCGCGCCGCGATGCGCTGTTTGCAGCGGCGCAGGTGATCTGCGACGTGCGCGCGATCGCCCACAAGTGGCATGACCGCATTCATACCTCGGTGGGAAGGCTTGTTGTGCAGCCCAACTCTCCCAACGTGGTGCCCTCGCAAACGGAACTGTCCATAGAAATGCGCGCTATCGAGGATAGTATTCTCCAGGAAGCTGAAACCATCGCGATCCAGGCAATCGAGCGGGCAGCGCGGCTCGCTAACGTCACGTTCGAGATCGTCAATCGCACGAGCCGGCCGATTCGCGTGTTGCCTTCGGCGGTGGGCGAACTCGTGAAGGTTTGCGCGCGGGCAGCGGGCGTGCGCTGCCGGGAGATCGATACCGTGTCCGGTCACGACGCACTTAGCCTGCTCGACACATGTCCCACCGGACTCGTATTCGTGCCGAGCATCGGCGGCATTGCGCACAACGAAAACGAGGACACGCACACGGACGATCTCGATACAGGCATGACGGTGCTCATGGACGTGGCCACCCGTCTCTGCCAGTCGGGCGGCGACCCCGTGATCGCAGCGGCGAGAGGCTGATTCCATGTCCATATCGCCAAGCGTGGACGTCGCGCTCCATTCAATCGATGCCTGGGCGAACCGCCGGATCAGCTATGAACACGCGCTTTCGCCGGTCATGTCGCCGATGCATCGCGGCGTGTCGAGCGAGTGCTTGCGCGTGGGTGTCGACGACGCGCCGGCGGTATTCTTCGTCAAGATAGCGCACCCCGATCTGGCTGAAACGGTGGACACGGGGGCATCGTTTCGCGCCGCTGCCGCCGTGGCTGCAATCGGTCTCACGCCAGGCCCGCGTCATTCAAACGAAGCGTTCGGTATAACCGTGTTCGATCTGCTCGACGAAACCTGGCAGACCGCCCATCTCGACGACCTCGCCGTGCCGGCCACGTTTGAAAAACTGCTCGCGGCGAAGCGCGCGATCCATGCGCTCCCGCAATTCGAACGCGATTCGAACGTCTTCGATCGCATCGTCCGTCTCGCCGCTTCCATGACGTTGACGGCAGACCTTGCAGCATTGACAGCGACCGCGTCGCGCATGAGCGCCGCCATGGCCGCTTCTGGCATCGACACGTGTCCCTGTCACGCGGATGGCGTGACATCCAACGTGATGCTGCGTGAGGACGGCGCGTTGCAACTCGTCGATTTCGACGAAGCCGCCAACACCGATCCCGCATTCGATCTTGCCGTGACGTTAAACGAAATCCTGCCGGCGCTTTCTGCGTGGCCGGCAGCGCTGGAAATGGCGAACGGCCACGTCACGGACGCGGAGCTCGCGCGCAGCCGTTGCTACGCATTCGCCGACGACCTGCGCTGGGGACTGTGGGGATTGAAGATGAACGCAACGTCGCCACGGCGCCATATAGAGTTCCTGAAGTATGCGCAATGGCGTCTGCTGCGTTGCTCGATGGCGTCGTCGCGTATCGATGCCGACGGCTTGCTCAAGCTGATCTGAAAGGGCGATGACGATGCAGACAAAAATGCTGGGCACTGGCTCAAGCGACGCCGAACGGGAAATTGAAGCCGTGTTGCGCGGCGTCCAACCCTGGAGCGGCCGCACGTTGCGATATGCGCCCGTAGCGGGCGGTATCAGCAATAGCAACTGGCGTGTCTGGCTGGACGGCGAAGTGTCCAGTTATTTCGTCAAGGTGCCGGGGCGCGGAACAGAGCAGTTCATCGACCGGAAGGCGGCGTTCGCGGCGAGCAAGCAGGCTGAAAGCATTGGCATCGGGCCGCGCTTATATGATTATGCGGCGGAACTAGGCGTGGAGATCAACGACTTCGTGGAGGGGCGCACCACGTGCTCGAACCGCGATTTTCTCGATGCGCCGGTTCGCGCTTCGGTCATGAACGCATACCGCGCGCTGCATGCCTCGCCATTGTTGCCGTTGACCAAGACCATTTTCGATCTGATCGATGAACATGTTGAGCAGGTGCGCCAGGCGGGTGGCAAGCTGCCCGCCGATTTCCCGCGGCTCTATAGGGAATACACCCGCGCACGTGCCGCGCTGGAAGCATCGGGACTGGATATTGTCCCGTGTTTCAACGATCCCATGCCAGGCAATTTTCTCCGCGATGAAGCCGGGACAATCCTTCTGATCGACTACGAATACGCATCGAATAACGACCGATGCTACGACTTGGGCGCGTTGAGCGGCGAGATGTTTTTTACGCGTGAGGTCGAAGAAGAAATGGTCGAGTCCTACTTCGGCAGCGTGAGCCCGGCGAACCTGGCGCGTGTCACCGTGCACAAGGCGCTTGCGGATCTGAAATGGGCAACCTGGTCGATGCTTCAGAACGAAATATCGACGCTCGACTTCGACTACTTCAAATACGGCGCGTGGAAATTCATGCGTGCGCGCTCCGTGATCGATGAACCTGCGTGGAACGAGCTCTTGCGCAGTTGTTGAGTGAGCATGATGTAATCAGGATACCTTTCTTTTTTCATAAGTTCGCCCTGAGCCCCTGTTCAACCGGCTCATGACGTTCTGCGCAATGAACATGTGTTCCGAGGAACTCGAATGAGTCTTCGCGCAATGTCAGCCAGTCAGCCAGTCGGTCAGACGCTTTTCGCCCCGCACGAGGCAATGTCCGCTCAAGGGCGATGCGTCTGATGCGTCAGATGCATCACGAGGACGGACCCGTATCCGCGGCCCAGCCGCCGTGGAAACCGAATGGCACGCGGACCGGTAGGCGGATAGTCGCGATTGGGTCGCCTGCGAAGTCCTGCGCGTCGAGAATGACCACGTCACTGAGGTTGCGGTTGCCATCGTAGACGTAGGACATGATCCAGCCGTCGTCCTCCTGCACGGCGCCGGGGCGTCGCACGAACACCGGCTCAAGCGTCATTCGGCCAGTGCCGTAGTCATGCACTTCAGATGTGCCGCGCAGCATGTCGTGCTTCCTGGCCGGACCAAACGAAACTTGATCGCCCCAGTGCGCCGTATAGGCATACCGATAGGCCTGTCCTTCAAAGCGACCATTGATGCGCGGAAATTCATTGCCGCGATCGTCAAGTACGGTTTCGCTCAACCGTCCGCTGTTGCGCTCGAGCGTCCAGCGGACGAGAACCGGCACGCCCTCGTTGGGACCGTGATGATCGCGCTCGAACATGCGCGGATGGCGGATGAGGTCGATGATCGTGCGATCGCCCTCGTCATAAGCATTGACGAAGTGGAAGACGAAGCAGCGAGGAGCCGAAAACCATTGAAGACGCGACACGTCGCCGTCCCGTGGCAGCAGACCGATTCTGGAATCGCGACTTTCATCCCATATCCACGGGAAAGCCGTTCGCGCGGTCTGCGGCTGGAAGGTCACGGGCAGGTCAGGCACAACGATAAATGATGCAGTGAACGCAACGTCGTGAATGAGCGGGATGTGGGGTAAGTCGATACGTGCCTTGGTGGTGGCGCGGCCGTTTCGGTCGACTGAAACGTACCGGATCGGCTGTTCGGGTTCGTACGTCAAAGCGTGTTGTTCGCCGGTGATGGGGTCGAACTTGGGGTGCCCTGTGAAGCCGGTCTCCAGCGTCCCGTCGAAGTCAGAGCGCGCGACGCTCTCCAGTTCGTAATCGAGCTCGACCGGTAAGTTGCCAGCTTCGACGACCGCATACACCTTGTCCCCGACTCGCGTGAAATTTGTATTTACCGGCCCGTCACGGTGCTGCGGCGCGGGGCCTGGTATTGGCTCACGGCCCAAGGCCGCAGACGCATCTGCGTCCTTGACGAAGCGGCTCCGGAACCATTCAGCCTTGCCGTCGCGAAGCCGCAAGCCATGCACCATGCCCGATGTAGCAAACCAGTGATAGCGAGCCACATCTGGCACCGTCACCGGATTGGGGCCGATTCGCAGGAAGCGGCCGTTAAGTTCCTCGGGGATGCTCCCCGTTACCTTCAAATTGAAAGCGGTCGTTTCGACCTCGACTGGCGCGAAATTGCCAGACAGATAGGTTTCTCCCGATGAGATGGGGTGGACGGGTTCGTGGGTCATTGGTGTCATTTGGGTCGCTACTCGTAATGTGATGAGGTATCATTTTGATGCCCTTCCCAGTCGGGAGTCAAGAAAAAGTTATGACCTATCACATCGACCTCAAAACATGGTTATGAGCAAAGACACGACGACAAAGACGCCCGAGAAACGATCCCGGGACCGCAAGACCTATCACCATGGCGATCTGCGACGGGCATTGCTCGACGCCGCGCGCGAAGAGATCACGGCGAACGGCGCCCAGAGTCTGACCCTCGCTTCACTTGCACGGCGTGCCGGCGTCGCTCAGTCGGCACCCTACCGTCACTTTGTGGACCGGGATGACCTGCTGTTTGCGGTGGCGGTGGAAGGATTCCAGGAGTTTTCAGCGGCACTGCGCCATGCGGCGGAATCTGGAGGAGACGATGGTTACGTCAGGCCTATGGCTGCGGCGTACCTGCGGTTCGGCGAGCAAAATGTGGAACTTTATCGATTGATGTTCGCCTCGCGCCTGGTTCCCGATGCCGCGCCGGATAGCCCGCTGAGCCAGGCGGCAGAGGAAAGCTACCAATTGCTGCTCGCGGGCGTCTCGGTCCGTGGCCGTAGCGGGCCATTGAGATCGGCCACGGCGGTGTGGGCCCAGTTGCATGGACTGGTAATGCTGAAGGCGGACGGCTTCGTGCCGCAAGCACTTGAAACTTTGCTGGCGGAGCTTGCTCTTTAAGCTTTCCAGGGAGATTCCACAGTTCGTTTTCGAGCGGCCATTCAAGTCGCGCGGACGTGAACGGCTGAGAAGGGGCGGGCGACTTGAAATCGATCCCGCGCCCGGCGCAATCCTAAGCGCGGTCTGGATCGTTGATTACCTTTCCGTAGTGCGCCGACTCGATGCGGTACTGCTCCTTGCCGGCATACATGCGTTCGTCCGCGACAGCATGTAACTGAATCTGGGTCAATCCGTCGCCGGGATAGACGGCGGCGCCGACGCTGGCGCTCGCATGGTACGGTCCCTCCGCGAGAAGGATCGGAGCATCGAGCGCTTTCCGCAGCGCATCGCCGACAGCCTCGGCATCAGGCAGGTTGCTGATACCGTCCAGGATCACGGTGAACTCGTCCCCGCCGGTTCGTGCAAGCGTGTCAACGCCGCGCAGGACTTTACGGAACCGATCGCTGACCCCTTTCAGCACATCGTCCCCGGCCTGATGGCCCAGCGTGTCGTTCACCAGCTTGAAGCGGTTCAGATCGATGACCAGAAAGCCGAATCCAGAACCGTCACGGGCGGCTCGTGCCACGGCCTGGTCGAAGCGGTCAGCATACAGGCGACGGTTCGGCAAACCGGTAAGCTCGTCATGGGCGGCAAGATGGGTAGCCAGGTCCACGCGCTCTTCCAGCAGCACGAGAATCATGCTGGCGGCAGCGAGAAATTTCGGCAGGTTCCAGACTTCCGCTTCGATGTGACTCGAAATCGTTGGGGCATGCAAGTTGAGCAGTGAGTAGACAGGGAAAACCAGGCCCCAAAGGACGAAGCTTAGTGCGATGAACACGACGCCCATGGTCAGCTTTGGCGTCTGGCGCAGGAAGAAATACGCCACCGCGAGATAGGTCCAGCACATCAACCACTGACTGGCCATGGCGATACCATACGCATGCAGCGCCCAGGCTTGGAGCGCGTACGCCAGTAGTACCAGCGCGACCGAGACGCGAGGATGCCAGCTGGTTTCCGCGTTGTCGGCAGCGGCGAGCCAGACGGTGCTGGCTGCTCCCAGCGCCGTCAGCAGATAGAACGGCCCCACTTGTTGGCCAGCCGGCTGCAATTCGGCATAGGCCGCGCACGCCACCGCAAAGGTCAGGTTCAATGCTCCCGAAAGGCCCACCCTCGGAATGAGCCGGGAGGAGTCGATCGTCGGCCCTTGATAATAGGCGGCGAGAACGAATACCTGCCCGGCTAAAGCGAGGGTCCCTCGGGCAAGCACGTCGAACGGAAAACTTTGCGGCAAAAGCATGAAAATGCCGGCGTGCAAAAGGACGAGAAGCCAACCGGCCAGCCAATATCGCAGCCGGACCTCCCGCTTTTGCCTGATCAGGACAAGAGAGATCCCCAGCAAGATGCTGTAAGAGACAAATTCCGGGAGCCCATAGAAATTGAAATTCACGCGATCCGTCTCCTGACAAGGGCGTTCCGTCGGGCTTGATGCTCCGTGCGAAGGTCGCGTCGAATGCATGGCGGCACCAGCAGTTAATCCAATTTATACGACAAATGAAATGAAATGTTGGAATTGACTTGGTCTTGAAAGTAAATCGCCTGCAGGTGGCAGGAAGATCTGGTAGGCAGTTTTGCGGGATGTCGCGCGCTCTCGGGGGCGATACCGGTTCTGCAATTGGACCGCCTTCGGATCGCGGCGAAATACAGATTTTAAACGGGCCGCTACCTCGGTCGAGGCCCATCCTTCAACTGTTAAACGGTAGCGGCGCGCGGCATATAGGCCAATGATCAGGAGGACCAAGGACAGCGTAACGCGAAGACTCTAATGAGCGTCCTCGGGGCGAACGCGATCCCTCCGTGATCCATTTCGACGATAGCTGGCAAAGGCGCCAACAGGCCACGACAAGAGCCGCTGACGAACTGGCGTCGAGCGTCGCAAATCAGTTTGATACCGGCCGCACGACAAACAGCGAGAACGCGTAATAGATCGAACCCCACGACACGAGTTGCGCGTGCCGACGTGTGGTGTGCTGACGTTGGGACGATCCTGTGTCATTCGTGGACCCTGCGTCCTTCGCTATTGATGACAGCTTCGCCGTCCTCCTTGGTGAAAGCACCTTTTTGCGCTGCGGGCAGGATGTCGAGAACGACTTCGGAGGGCCGGCACAGGCGTACGCCAAGCAGTGTGACGACCAGCGGCCGATTGATGAGGATCGGGTGTTCCAGCATCGCGTCGAGTAATTGCTCATCGCCTACTGACGGATCGCCCAGGCCAAGATCGGCATAAGGCGTGCCCTTTTCACGCAGCGCAGCGCGTACCGTGAGACCGGCGCGGGAGATCAGATCCTTCAGCGTGCTCTTGTTCGGCGGGGTTTTCAGGTACTCGATGATCTCCGGTTCGATGCCCGCGTTGCGGATCATCGCCAGCGTGTTGCGCGACGTGCCGCAATCCGGATTGTGATAGATCGTGACGCTCATACACGTTGTCCTTTGATGCTGTGTTTTGCTTCATACCAATGCTGCGATCGATTGACGACCCCGACGACGAGCAGCATCACCGGGACCTCGATCAGCACGCCGACCACGGTGGCCAGCGCCGCGCCGGAGTGAAAGCCGAATAAGCTGATTGCCGTCGCCACGGCCAGCTCGAAGAAATTGCTCGCACCGATCAGACTGGACGGTCCCGCAACGCAATGTGCGACACCGAGCCGGCGATTCAACAGGTAGGCGAGGCCGGAGTTGAAAAACACCTGAATGAGGATCGGCACTGCGAGCATCGCAATCACGAACGGTTCCTCGATGATCGCCTGCCCCTGGAAGGCGAAGAGCAGCACCAATGTCGCGAGCAGCGCGCAGATCGAATAAGGGCCGAGATGTGCGACGGTCTTCCGAAAATGCGCCTCGCCCTTCGCCATCAGCATTCGGCGCAGCAGTTGAGCGAGGATGACCGGGATGATGATGTAGAGGCCGACCGAAATAATCAGCGTATCCCACGGCACCGTAATGGCCGACAAACCAAGCAACAACGCGACGAGCGGCGCGAAGGCCACGATCATGATGGAGTCGTTCAGCGCCACTTGCGATAACGTGAAATACGGATCGCCCTTGCAGAGCTGCGACCAGACGAACACCATTGCCGTGCAAGGGGCCGCGGCCAGCAGGATCAAGCCGGCGATATAGCTGTCGAGCTGATCAGTGGGAAGCCACGGCGCGAACACATGGCGGATGAAGATCCAGCCGAGCAACGCCATCGAGAACGGTTTGACGAACCAGTTCACAAATAGCGTGACGCCAATGCCACGCCACTGACTTTTGACCTGAGTCATCGCGGCAAAATCAATCTTGACCAGCATCGGAATGATCATCACCCAGATGAGCACGCCGACCGGAAGATTGACCTGTGCCACTTCCATGCGGCCGATCGCCTGAAAGAACTGGGGAAGCACCTGCCCGAGAAGAATACGAGGTGGAACGACAGGCTTGAAGGGGAAAGCCCGAGCTGCTGTGCGATTTCACCGGCAGCCATGCCGTCCGGCCCCGCTACGACCAGCATGCGGAAGATAGCGAGACGCGATTCATGGGCGAGCGCGCTCAGGGCGCGTACAACGAGATTGGAGTCCACGCGTTGAACCTTAAAGCACTGGTTTCGATATTTCAAGTATCATCGAAATGACGTGACAAAAGCAGTTTGAAAAAAGTGTTGACCTTCCCACCGAGGGAAGGTTGAGTATCCAGAAAGACCTGACGCAGTGGGCGAAGATGCGGTGCCTTGACTGAGACCATGAAATTCCTGATCAAACTGATGGCCTGCTTTCTGATTGCCTGGTTGCCGCTCGTCGGCTACTCGGCGCAGGCACCGGTTTGTTCCGGGAATTCGATAGCGGCTTCCTCCAGCCACGAGCACCTGTCTGCAACGGCCGATTCGGACCGGCACACAGATGGCATCAAAGCACCATGTGTCCAGATGCAGACAGCGTGTCAAACCGGCACATATAGTCCCTGCTGCGGCCCGTTGGGCATGCTTGCCTCACCACCCTATCAATTCATTGCAGCGATGGCTTTGGTGCCCTCCTACCGGCCTATGAGCCGCGTCCTCAATGCGCAGTTCGTCCCCGAACCGCCCCAACGCCCCCCACAAACCGCTTAACCCCGCCCCCTGTAAAACAGAGCCGTAACGACGCTGTCGTGCGTCAGGCTGACTGTCGATCGGAGCGCGTGTAACGCTCGCCGGGCGTGCAGCATAGTCGCGATCCCCGCCTGGTCCCGCGCGCTCCTGTCTCGAACACGCACCCCGAATTACCTCTCATTTCCGGAGTTCAAAATGAATATCAAACGACTGACAATGTCCCTTCTGCTCATGTTTATCACTGGTTTCGCCGGTCTGGCCATGGCCAACGGCGGCGGACCTCGTGGTGGAGCGTATCCGACCGATTCTCTTGCCGTCGACAACGCGGGCCCAATGATGCGATCCGGGGCCAGCGGCGGGATGAACATGGACGGTTGTCCAATGATGAGCAACGGTGACTGTCCGATGATGGGCAAGCAGCGCGCGAACGGCAAAAACTGAGCCGCGAGACCCGTCCAATGAGGCGGTATCGATCCGCAGCGGTTCGCTTTGGATGAGGTCGACTCATCACTTTATTAACTGAGCTTTGCTGACGCCTCGGGGCCGATCGGCCCCGAGGCTGGAGTCTTCCATGAAATGCAATATGAAATACCTGTTTAGAGTCGCCGGTGCGCTGGCAGCGGTTCTCGCGATCGCATACTGGGCACTGCCTCAGTATCGCGCCGGGATCCTGGCTTTGGCGCCTTTCGCCGCAGTGATGCTGTGTCCGTTGTCGATGCTGCTGATGATGTGGTTCATGCAGCGCCCCGTTGAGTCGGACAGCACTGCCGCGCCACAAGCGAGCAAGTTGCTGTCCTCAAGCGAAAGCAGGTCGAGCCGGCTATAAGCAACCAACGACGTAGAGACGCAGACGAAAACGGAGTCCGCTGAATCTTCGTCTGCGTCGTCATTGCAACGCCTGCGCGGAACACTGACTCGTCGAGTTAAACGGCCGCCAATCAGATCGAAATTGCTGAGCTATACTTGCTGCGATGAAAATTCTCCGGACACTTCTCGTCTTGCTGCTGTGTGCAATGCTGCCCCTGAGCGGGCTGGCAGCGAGCGGCACGACCGGACAGTGCCCGATGCAAGCCGACATGACCGGCGACACCGCTGCCATGTCGGCCGATATGCCGAATTGCGATTCGATGACACCAGCGTCCAGCGAGCACGATAAGTCGAAAGCGTCTTTATGCAAGGTGACTGCCCAGTGTCAGATGGGCAGCCTCTATCACCCGGTCTCTTCTCCCACCGTTGTCCGGCCCGTCGGGTCGTTTGTCCCCGTCAGTTTCCACTACGCAGAGTCGCTCTCCGTCCGCGAGCCGGATGGCCCCTGGCGTCCTCCGCGGTCTCTCTAACTCCATCATTCTGGTTCGCCGCTTTGACGCGGTGATGTCGTCCTTTCTCAGGACGTGAGTCCGTATGTCCGCTCGTGCGGTCATGCGTGGCTCGACCATTCGGGGTTAGACCATGCTTTCAATTATCGGCACGCCGGGATCCTGGCGCGCCTCGGCACACTCGCGTGCCGTTTTCTTCACGCTCAGTATCTTTGCAGGCAGCGCCGCGCACGCTCAGGACGCGGGCATGACGCTCAACGAGGCGCTCCAAATAGCGACCAGCAACTCTTCGTCGATCCAGGCTTCGCAAGCCTCGGTTCGGGGCACATCCGATGTGGTCGTCAAAGCCGGACAACTGCCTAATCCGACCTTGAACCTGAGTGTTCAGGACCTGCCGATCAATGGACGTAATGCCTTCACCATCGGACAAGATAATTTCACGATGCGTGGCGTCGGCATTCAACAGGAATGGGTGTCCGCGGACAAGCGCCGGCTACAAACGGCGATGGCGAATCGGGCTGTGGACCGCGATAAATCGACTTACCTCGAGACCGTGGCCAATGTCCGTCAACAAACGGCGATGGCATGGCTCAACGCCATCTATGCGAAAAAGGCTGTCGCCTTGAACCAGGCCCTGGTGGACCATCTGGGCCAGGAACTTGCCGCAAAAAAAGCGTCGTATCGTGGCGCAAAAGGGAGTGCGGTCGATGTCGCCCAGGCGAACCTGACCCTCGGCAATGCGCGTAACGAACTGATCAATGCGCAGCAAGACGAGAAGATCGCGTTGATCGTCTTGTCGCGCTGGACCGCCAGAGGCAACGTGCTGGAGGTCGCGGGAGATCCGCCCGAGCTTGAATCGCAAGTGTCCGGTTTAAGCGCTGAGCAACTCGATCAGGTTCAGCCTGCATTGATCGCAGCCCGCTCGGCCATCTCGCTGGCCGATGCCGACACAGACGTGACCCGAAGCAATAGAAGCCCGAACTGGACCTGGGGGTTGACCTACTTCAAGAGCGGCGGGAATTTTCCGGACTACGTGTCGGTAGGGGTTTCTATCCCTTTGCCGATCAACCGCAGGAATGTCGAGGATCGCGACGTCCAGCAGAAGTCCGAGATGGGTACGCAAGCGCGGCTCACTTATGAAGATACCGAGCGACAGGTCCTGGCCGATATCCAGAGTTTGACGGCGAAGCTCGCCAGCGGCCGGGAGCGCCTGGCCAATCTGAAGCAAACCGTTCTCCCCGCCGCTGGACAGAAAGTGGAACTCGCCAATGCCGCCTATCGGTCTGGTTCCGGCACGCTCTCCGATGCATTGGACGCGAGGCACATGCAGCTCGAAACGGACCTTCAGGTGTTGAACGTCGAACGGGACGTTTCGTTGATCTGGGCGCAGCTCGAATATCAGATTCTGCCGGCTGACGTGACCGCCAGCCAATGAAGAGAAAAAACATGAATCAGAAACTACTCGTACGTGCCGTTGCAGCGGTGTTCGTTGCCGCCGCGCTGCTCGGTGCCGGCTATGTGGCCGGCACCCACCGTCCCGGAACAGAAGCCCCCATGGCCGCCGCCACGCCGGCGCCAGGAAATGACATCGATCCAAAGACGGGTCGCAAAGTGCTGTATTGGCACGATCCGATGGTACCGGCCCAGCACTTCGATAAGCCCGGAAAATCTCCCTTCATGAACATGGAGCTTCAGCCCGTCTTTGCGGACGAAGGCGGTTCAAGCGGCGTCAAGGTCGACTCCGGGCTTCAACAGAATCTCGGCATCCGATACGCAACGGTGCGCCGGCAGGACACGGCCGAAGGTTTCGACGCGGTCGGCACCACCCAGTTCGACGAGTCGATGGCGGACGTCGTCCAGTCGCGCGTGACCGGTTATATCGATCACCTGTATGCCAGCGCTCCGATGCAGCGGGTGGCCAAGGGCGCGCCGATCGCTTCGTTGTTCGTCCCGGACTGGCTGGCGCCGCAGGAAGAATATCTGGCGCTCAAGCGCGGTGGCATGGATGACGGCCTGCTTGCCGCGGCACGCGCACGCATGCAGGCGCTATCGATTCCGGAAGGGCTCATCTCAAGCCTGGACCGGACCGGCAAAGCGCAGACGCACGTGACGCTGTTCGCCCAGGACGCGGGTGTGCTGACCGAGCTCAATGTCCGCGACGGCGCGATGGTCTCGCCGGGGCAAACGCTCGCCAAGATCGCGGGTCTGTCGAAGCTATGGCTGATCGTGGAAATACCCGAGTCGCTCGCGTTGCAGGTACAGCCCGGCATGACGGTAGACGCGACTTTCGCCGGCGACCCGTCACAGCATTTCAGCGGCCACATCCGCGAAATCCTGCCGGGCATCAGTGCCGACAGCCGCACGTTGCAAGCGCGCCTCGAAATCGATAACGCCGGGTTGAAACTGACCCCGGGCATGTTGATGCGTGCGCGCGTCAGTGGAGCGAAACCGGTATCGCGCCTGCTCGTGCCGTCCGAAGCGGTCATCACGACCGGCAAGCGGTCGATTGTTATCGTCAGGAATGGCGACGGTCGGCTGCAGCCTGTGGAGATCACCGTGGGCAACGACAGCGGCAACAGCACTGAAGTCGCGAGCGGGCTCACTGAAGGTCAGCAGGTTGTCGCCTCCGGCCAGTTCCTGATCGACTCGGAAGCGAGTCTGACCTCCGTGCTGCCGAAGCTCGAAGGAAGCGCGGCTCTCAGTGCGTCGGCGTCGGCCGTGGCTCCTGCCTCCGCTTCCACGCCTGCTGTCGCGCAAACCTACGAAACGACTGGGAAGGTCGAGAAAGTCACTTCCAGTGACATTACGTTCTCGCATCAACCCGTGCCGGCGTTGGGATGGGGTGCGATGACCATGACCTTCGACAAGCCATCTCCAACGGCCTTCCCGGACGTCTCGGTAGGCGAAGCCGTGCATTTCGTCTTCAAGCAGTCTGATGACGGATATCAATTGACGAAGGTCGAGCCGGTCGGGGGGGTGAAATGATTGCACGCATCATTCGCTGGTCGATTTACAACCGTTTCCTCGTGTTGCTCGCAACCGTGCTCGTCACCGCATGGGGCTTTTATTCGCTGACCCAGACGCCACTCGATGCCCTCCCGGATCTGTCGGACACGCAGGTCATCATCAAGGCCTCGTATCCCGGCAAGGCGCCGCAAGTGATCGAGGATCAGGTGACGTATCCGCTTACGACGACGCTGCTGGGTGTGCCGGGGGCTACTACCATTCGCGCGTATTCCTCGTTCGGGGACGCGTTCGTCTATGTGCTTTTTGATGACAAGACGGACCAGTATTGGGCACGATCGCGCGTGCTCGAATATCTGAATCAGGTGCAGAGCCGTTTGCCACCGGGCGCGACCGTGTCGCTCGGACCGGATGCGACTGGTGTCGGCTGGGTCTACGAATATGCGCTCGTCGATCGAACCGGCCAGCATGACCTGGGGCAGCTTCGCGCGCTCAATGACTGGTTCCTCAAATTCGAGTTGAAATCGGTGCCGGACGTTTCGGAGGTTGCCAGCATCGGCGGCATGGTGCAGCAATACCAGGTCGTCCTGGACCCGGACAAGCTGCGCGCCTACGGCATCACGCAGGCAACCGTTGGGGATGCGATTGGCAAGGCGAATCAGGAGTCGGGCGGGTCGGTCGTCGAACTGGGCGAGTCCGAGTACATGATCAGGACATCCGGGTATCTGCATTCGCTCGACGATTTCCGCAAAATCGTGCTGCGCACGAATGACGCAGGGACGCCCGTGTTGCTTGGCGACGTCGCCCGCATCCAGATTGGGCCTGAAATGCGCCGCGGTATTGCCGAGTTGAACGGCGAAGGCGAAGTGGCGGGCGGCGTGATCGTGATGCGTTCGGGCAAAAACGCGTTGACGACCATCGACGCAGTCAAGGCGAAGTTCGCAGACCTGAAGAAATCGCTGCCCCCGGGCGTCGAGGTCGTGACGACGTATGACCGCTCGCAGTTGATCAACAGTGCGGTCGACAACCTCAAGGACAAGCTTCTTGAGGAGTTCATCATCGTCGGGTTGGTCTGCGCGGTGTTCCTGTTCCATCTGCGCAGTGCGTTCGTCGCGATCCTGTCGTTGCCGCTGGGCGTGCTGGCCGCATTCATCGTGATGCGCTATCAGGGTGTCAACGCGAACCTGATGTCGTTGGGCGGTATTGCGATTGCGATTGGTGCGATGATCGATGCGGCTATCGTGATGATCGAGAACGCTCACAAGCATCTGGAAGCGTACGATCATAAGCACCCCGATGTACCGATCACCAACGCCCAGCGATGGGAATTGATTGCAGAGTCCGCAGCCGAAGTCGGGCCAGCCCTGTTCTTCTCGCTGCTCATCATCACGCTGTCGTTCATCCCGGTGTTCTCGCTGGAAGGTCAGGAAGGGAAACTTTTCGCGCCGCTGGCGTTCACCAAGACCTACACGATCGCCGCAGCGGCCGGGTTATCCGTGACGCTCGTGCCGGTGCTGATGGGCTTTCTGATCCGCGGCCGGATTCCGCATGAGAACGCCAATCCGATCAACCGCGTGCTGATCCGGCTGTACCGCCCATTGCTCGAAGCGACGCTACGGCGGCCATGGGTTGCGATTGCGCTGGCGGTCGTCGCGCTCGGTGTCACGATGATTCCCGTGTCGCGGCTCGGTGGCGAATTCATGCCGCCGCTCGACGAAGGCGACCTGCTCTACATGCCGACCGCGCTACCCGGCATCTCGGCCGACAAGGCGGCCGAGTTGCTGCAGCAGACGGATCGGCTCATCAAGACGGTGCCCGAAGTGAAGACCGTGTTCGGCAAATCGGGCCGCGCCGACACCGCGACCGACCCCGCGCCGTTCGAGATGTTCGAGACCACCATCCAGTTCAAGCCGCGCAGCGAATGGCGCCCCGGCATGACGCCCCAGAAGCTCATCGATGAACTCGACGCGCGCGTCAAGATTCCCGGTTTGTCGAACGTCTGGGTGCCGCCGATCCGCAACCGCCTGGACATGCTATCGACTGGCATCAAGACACCAGTGGGGGTGAAGATCTCCGGTCCCGACCTCGGGCAGATCGACAAGATCGCGACGCAGGTCGAGTCCACCGTCAAGAATGTCCCGGGCGTGACGTCGGCACTGGCGGAACGCCTGAACGGCGGGCATTACATCGACGTCGATATCGACCGGCTGGCGGCCGCCCGTTATGGCATGTCGATTACTGACGTTCAATCCATCGTGTCGTCCGCTGTCGGCGGGGATAACGTCGGTGAAGTCATCGATGGGCGCGAGCGCTTTCCGATCAATATCCGCTATCCACGGGAGATCCGGAACTCCGTTGACAATCTGCGGCAGTTACCGATCGTCACGGACCGGGGCGCGCAGATCACATTGGGCGACGTGTCCACCCTCAAGATTTCCGATGGCCCGCCGATGATCCGGAGCGAAAATGCGCGGTTGACGGGTTACGTCTACGTCGACATTCGCGACACGGACCTGCAATCGGCCGTGAAGGCGATGCAGGTCGCGGTTGCGCAGAATGTCGTGCTGCCGCCCGGCTATTCGATCGCGTGGTCGGGGCAGTTCGAGTATCTGGAGCGAGCGGCGGCCAAGTTGCGGACGGTAATTCCGGTGACGCTCGTCGTTATTTTCGTGCTGCTCTTCCTGACGTTCAACTCGGCGGCCGATGCGTTGTTGCTGATGTCGACGGTGCCTTTTGCACTGGTCGGCGGCTTCTGGCTGATCTGGATACTGGGACATGCGGTGTCCGTTGCCACGGCGGTAGGTTTCATCGCGTTGTCGGGCGTGGCGGCGGAATTCGGTGTCGTGATGCTGCTCTATCTGAAGGGCGCGCTTAACCGTCGGCTAGAAGAAGGCGAGCCCTTTACCGAAGCAACGCTCATCGATGCCATCCGTGAAGGCGCCGTCCTGCGCGTGAGACCCAAGGCGATGACGGTCGCCGTCGTACTGGCGGGCCTTATCCCCATCATGCTGGGCCATGGTTCCGGCTCCGAAGTCATGCAGCGCATCGCGGCGCCCATGGTTGGCGGCATGGTGACCGCACCGCTTTTGTCCATGCTCATCATTCCGGCGGCCTGGCTCCTGCTGCAACGCCGACGCGTCGCACGCGCGAATCGAAACACCAAAGAAACGCTTCAACCTCACGCAGTACCCACTGGCACGCTCGTGCCGCAAACTCACTCTGGAGAAAGCCAATGAAGAAGTTGATAACCCTGACCGCCGCCTTTTGTGCCCCCTTCACGCTGGCCACCGCAGCGCTGGCGGCCGACAACATGGCGGGCATGAAGATGGACAATGGCGCAATGAGTGCCATGGCGCCGGACAACTCTGCGCTCACCGATGCGGTCATCAAGAAGGTTGATCCATCCACCGGCATGGTGACGCTTCAGCATGGAGCCTTGAAGAACATCAACATGTCCGCAATGACGATGGCTTACAAGGCGAAGGACGCGTCAATGATCAAACAGGCGAAGGAGGGTGAGAAGGTCAAAGTTCGCGTGGAGAATGTCGACGGGACGCTGACCATCGTGAAGCTGATGAAACAGTAACGCCCGTTACGCCGGTTGCACGGCAATGTGGCGGCGTCTTGCCTTGGCGCCCCTCATTGCCTTGCTGGCGCTGGACCGCGTTCAAACGTGCCCGGCCGCATGGGCATTAGCCGCACGCGCTCGTAATAACGGATGGTTTCGATATTGACGCCGCAGAGCGTGCTCGACGCACCAATAGAATAAGTCGCGCTCATACACGAATGATCGTAGTCGATTGGCAAATGACACGTCTTGCGGCCGTCAGTTTCAGGCCACGTCTGCATATAGAAGCTGCCTGCTGTGTTTTCAATCGATGCAACGCGTTCAAAGTCACTGGGACCATGATAAGACCGGCTCTGCCGAACGATAGTTGGCTCACGTTAAAGCAATAGTCACCCCCGCACGCAGCGAAACCCTGCATACACGTACTGATAATGCGCTTGAAACCAGTTACGAAAACTGGGTCTCAGCATGCAAGCCGCGGTGCGTGGCGAGCCGCCTTTGAGCACGAAATGCTGGTCGTCATAGAAGTTCGCGGAGTAACCCAGGTAGAACGGAAACGGCTCGAACCCGGGTAACGGCCCGAAGGTCGTCGACGTCCACTCCCAGCCGTTGCCGAACTGTCCCACCACGCCCGCCGCGCTGTGATTCTCCGGGTGAGCCTGGACCGGTGACGGTTCCCATCGGCGGAAATCGAAATTGCCCTGCCGGGCATGCGGGGCCGCCTCGGCTGCGCGTTGCCATTGCGCTTCAGTCGGCAGCGACTTGCCCGCCCACTTCGCATAGGCGCTGGCTTCAGCGTGGCTCACATACACCGGCCAGTCCGCCGGCAGCGGGATCTCGGCGAACATGGTCCGCAGCTTCCAGCGTGAGCGCTTTGCGGAGTTTTCCGATTCCGCCGACGATTCATCACGCACCCAGAACGCCGGCTTTTCGATGCCTTCACGTTCCTTCCATGCCCAGTCGCTGTCGCGCCAGTAATCGCGATGCGCGTAACCGCCGGCATCGATAAAATCCAGCCAGTCCGAATTCGTCACCATGTAGCGGTCCATCTCGAATGCCGGCACCTCCACGCTATGTTCGCCGAACTCGTTGTCCCAGCCGAACGTGCCGCTATCACGCTTAAGCCCCAGCGTAGCCACGCCTGCAGGCACATGGACCATTTCCCTTGGCAGGGTCTCGTCGAGCGGGTGTTTCGCTGTGTCTTCGGTGACCGCGGGTCCGGTTTTCTGATGCAGCGGCAACTGATGCAACATGTACGCGAGCGTTTCCGCGTGCATCAGCCTGTGCTCGATCGCGACCTCCAGCAGCGTTTCGGGCGCAGCTTCCGGAGCGCCGGAATTGTCACGGTTATCTTCGCGGTTTGTAATTTCGACGGAATCGAAACGCGCATCGATGTCATCGCGAATCCGCTGCACATAGGCACGAATCGTGTCGAGCGTCGGCCAGTCTTGAGGCTGGTCGCTTGGCAGACCCCCATCGACGGGATCAATGCCGAATGCAAACAACTGGTCGAACTCGGGATTCCGGCTGGGCAGGTCGAAGAGCCGCTGATCGAACAGATTGCGGTCGAACGCCTCCAGATGCCCGATGTAGAACACGATCCGATGGCGCTCGGAAATCGGGCGTTCATACAGGAATTCGGATTTGACGATGCCGAACAACGTGTCAGTGGTCTGGCGCGCTTCGCGCAGGCGGGCGAGCAGCGGATGCAGCGGGGTAGGTTCGCGATTCATTTCGCTCTTGTCTCCGGGCATGGGCCGATGCAGAACGATAAATCGTAGCAGAGGACATGCCAAGCCTGCTTGGATCGTCAGGCGGGCCGGAGAAGCGGCCGGAAATCAGATCGCGCGCAGGCCGTCGAAGTCGAGGATCTGGATGAGCTTGCCGTTTGCATCGATCAGGCCCTTTGCCTGAAAACGCGACAACGTCCGGCTGACCGTTTCCAGCGTGATGCCGAGAAAACTGCCCATGTCGTCGCGCGTGAGGCGCAGGTTGAACTCGTTGCCCGCATAACCGCGGCGGGCCAGCCGGGCGGAGAGATCAAGCAGCAGGGCGGCTACCCGCTCGTCGGCGCGCAATGTGCCGAGGATCAGGGTTTGCGTCGCCTTCCGGACAACTTCGCGGCTCAGCAACTGCAGCAGCCGGCGCTGGAGGGAACTGGTCTCGCGGCAGGCGCGCTCAAAGTGCACATAGGGGATCAGGCAGACCGAACTGTCTTCGAGGGCGATGGCGTGGCATGCGTGCCGGCCATTATCGAATCCTTCGAGGCCGAGCGCATCGCCGCCGAGATGGAGACCCATGACCTGTTCGCGGCCGTTGCCGTTCGGTGTTGATACAACCGTTTTGATCGAGCCGGAGCGGATGGCGTAGAGGGTGTCGAAGGTGTCTCCGACGCGAAACAGGGTTTCGCCCCGCTTGATCGTGCGAGCGTTGACGATGACCGTCTGGAGCCTGTTGACGTCGTCGGAAGAGAGGCCTTGTGGCAGGCAGTAGTGCTTCAAGGCGCAGGTCGAGCAATGCGCGGCGTGCCGCGAGGAGGCGCTGGGCAGAGGAACTGAGGTCTCGTGGACGGTTTGCATGGCTCGCTCGCTTTTGGTTCGTTTTGATCTGGAACAAGGAAATTGTCCCATCGATGCGATCCGCCCCCGGGTGGCAAAACGTCGCGTGAGAACGCGGTTGCTCGCTTGCGCGCTTGCTCGCTCTCCCCGCCGCGTTTATTCCTTTGACTCAGGTGCTTCGGCCCCGGCGGCGGCTGGAATCAGCAGCACCGGCAATGTTGCCTGGCGCAGGCACCTTTCCGCGACACTGCCGAGTAGCAGCCGCTGGAAGCCCTTGCGGCCGTGTGTGCCCATCACGAGCAGTTCCGCGTTGAACGCGACTGCGGCGGCAAGCACCATCTCCGCGACATCATCCACCGACGAACCTTCTGCAATGACCACTGCGCCTTGCACGCCGCGCTGTTTCATCTCGGCGTTGGCTTCGCTGGCGAGTTTGGCGCCCTCGTCGACGAGCTCGTCGCGCAGGCTGGATGGGTCGTAGCCTGGCACGTCGTAATAGACCGATGCGTTCGCGACGACGTAATAGGGCTGCAGCACCGCGCCGTGCGTGGCGGCGAGTTCGAGCGCGGATTCGAATGCGCGGCGCGAGGTATGGCTGCCGTCAATAGCCACGACGATTCGTTTGAACATACGGTTCTCCTTCAGCGGTTGAAATGCAAGCGACGGTTTTTTAATCGATGAAAACGGTCGCGTCTGATTGTTCGGCTTACAAATGTACGACAGTAATAATCCGATTAATGTTCTTCTTTGTCGACAACCCTTCAATCCTGACCAACCGGACGAAATAATGTCGTCATACAATCCGGGACGTGGTCTTTGTATCGATTCCTTCTATTTTTACTCTCCTAGTCCCAGCCCGTGTCCCAGCCCGTGTCCCAATCTGCTCCTCAGTCCGCTTCCCCGTCCGATCCCGAATCCCCCGCTCCACTGCCTTTCCGCAACGCTCTTCTCGCCATGCTCGGCATCGGTCTCGTCAACATGCTGGTTGCGCTTGACCAGACCGTGGTCAGTACCGCGCTGCCGTCGATTGTCGCGGAATTGCATGGTTTCGAGTATTACGCGTGGATTGCGAGCGCGTATTTGCTGGCGTCGGTGGTGACGGTGCCGGTATTCGGCAGGCTTGGCGATTATTTCGGGCGAAAGTGGTTCGTGATTGCCGCGGTGATCACGTTCACGGCGGCCTCGGTGCTGTGCGGCGTGGCCAACGACATGCTGTTCCTGGTCATCGCGCGCGGTTTGCAGGGCGTGGGTGGCGGGATGATGGTCGGCACGGCGTTCGCGTCCATTCCCGATCTCTTCCCCGATCCGCGTTTGCGGGTGCGCTGGCAGGTGGTAATGGCGGCGTCGTATGGAATCGGGACGGCGGCGGGGCCGTCGTTGGGCGGCTGGATGAGTGAGCATTGGGGATGGCGCTCGACTTTCCTGATCAACCTGCCGGTGGGGATTGCCGCGTTTTATTTCATATGGGCGCATTTGCCGAATTTCCATCGGCCGCGTGAGGGTGCGGTGAAGATCGACTGGCTCGGCGCGGTGCTGGTTGCCCTCGTGCTTGGCGGCTTGCAGGCATTCATTGAAGCCGTGCCGAAGAGCGGCCTGACCACGGGGAACGTGGTGTTGGCTGTGTGCGTGGCGGGCGCCGCCGTGGCGTTGCTGATCTGCGAGCGTCGCGCGACGCATCCGATCATTCCCCTCGACCTCTTCAAAGACCCGCAGCTTGTTACGTTATTCACGTTGTCGATGCTGTCAGGTTTCGTGATGTTTTCGCTGATCTTTTTTGCGCCGCTTTTGCTGCAGGGTGGTTTTGGTTTATCGCCGCAGGAGGCTGGATTACTGGCTACGCCAATTGCGATGTTTATTGCCATCGGCAGTTTTATCAACACGCGCATTGTGATTCATTTGCGCAAGCCTACGTTCATCTTGTCGATTGGATTCACGTTGCTGCTATTTGCGTGCATTGCGCTGGCGTTCGCCGATGCTTCCACGCAGCATATCTGGATCGAAATTCCGATGGCGGGTATTGGTATCGGCCTGGGTTTCGTGCTGAATAACCTGAACGTATTCGGGCAGGAGATTGCCGGGCGTGAGCGCTTTGGCATTACCACGGCGTTGCTGCAGTCCACTCGAATGGTCGGCGGGATGCTCGGAACGAGCGTGGTCGCGGTGATCGTGCAGCATCATTACCGGGACGTGATTACGCGCACGCTGCGAGTGCTCGGCGAACCGGCGAGTACCGCGTGGCTGCCAAGATTTGACGATCCGCGAATCCTGATTGATTCCGCGTTGCGGGGGAAGTTGCTGGCCGATCTGGCGCCGGCCGGGCTGGATGGGCCGGCGCTGATCGAGAGCGCCCGTGAGGTGCTTGTGCAGTCGATTCATATTGGCGTGGCGCTGACTGCGGTGGCGGCGTTATCGGCGGTGCTGATGGTGCGGAGGGTTTCGCACATTACCTTTCGGAAGGGGTAGGGGGTGGGTATTACTTGTCGAACATCATTGACAGGGCGTTTGCAACCAGCCTGAAAATCGACGGACAGCACACGGGCTTTTGCCCAGGCATATCACTGACCCCAAGCGCGTTTTGGCCGTTTAGACATGTTGAAACCTCGCTATGCAACGTATATACTTGTATCGACGTTAATGGGAGGTTGGCATCATGGCGAAAACAGCAACGCTCACGATCCAGCAGTGGGGAAACAGTCTGGCTGTCCGTATCCCCGCCGCTATTGCACGCTCCGCGCATTTCGAGGTCGGTCAGGAGGTTGAGGTGACGACTGACGAGATCGGCGTGACGGTGAAGCCGGTGGGTCCTCGCAAGCTCACGCTCGCGGAGAAACTGGCGAAGTTCGATCCTGCGACGCACGGTGGTGAAGCGATGGCCACGGGCCGCATCGGTGTGGAGGAGTTTTGATGGCAGTCGCTTTGTGGGCGCCGGATCGACGCGACATTATCTGGATTGATTGCAACCCTCAGGTCGGTCGCGAGATGAAGGATATGCACCCCATGCTGGTTTTGTCACCGAAGCCATTCAACGAGCGCACCGGGATCGTCATCGGGCTTCCAATGACGACAGCGGCATTCAACGACACGAATCCGTTTGCAATCAAATTCCAGGGGCCGAGAAACGTTACGAGCTACGTGCTTGGACACCAGCCCAAGTCTTTCGATTGGCGAGCGCGAGGAGCGAAGGCCCATCCGTGGAAGCGTGCATCCGATGAGGTGTTTGCCGCAGCGTGCGAGCAGTTGAACCAGATTATCGCGATTGGCGACTAGGAAAAGATAAAGCATAGCGACGTGGCCCAAGCTGCGGCTGACACGTCGCAATGAGTGATTAAACTGATCGTTACTCGCTTTCCGAACGCGGATCGCGCGGGGGCCGACAAACGACCACTTTAATCCCCCGCGCGAGCGAAACTCAATGCGCGCCTGCCGCCGCTCCGCCTCCACCGCCTTTCGCCCGCTTTGTAATCCAGATAAGCGGAATAATCAGAATGAAAATAATGGAGGAAGCGAAAAAGATATCGTTCAGCCCCATCATCGCGGCTTGCGTATTCACCGTGAAATCGAACAACCCGCGCGCCTGAGCTTCGTTAATATTCAGCACCCCCTGCGACGCCTGTATTGACTGCAAGAATATCGGATTATTTGCATTGGCTTGCTCGGTCAGCCGCTCATGATGCAAGGCTATCCGGTTCGTCCACTCATTGCCTGCAAGCGACGTCCCCACCGCCCCGCAAAACACCCGCGCAAAATTCGATAACCCCGCAGCAGCCGGGATCTTCGATGGCGGCAACCCCGACAAGATAATCGACGTCAACGGCACAAAAAACAGCGCCATCGGAATGCCCTGCAAAAGCGTTGGCAACACCAAGTGCCAGGTATCGACCTCAATCACATACTTCGAGCGCATGTAAAACACAATGGCGAACCCGATAAACGCCATGGTCGCGACAACACGCGCGTCACTCCGCGGTAAAAACCGTCCCATGACCGGCGTGAGAATCACCGCAAAGATCCCCAATGGCGCGGTGACCAGCCCGGCATCGACGGAACGGTAATTCAGATATTCCTGCAGCCATTGCGGCAACAAAACAAGGTTGCCGAAGAAGACCCCGTAAGCCACGGAAATAGCCACCGTGCCACCGAAAAAATTCCGCCCGGCGAACAGCCGCAGATCGACGACGGGATTGGCATCGGTCAATTCCCACACCACAAAAAGCGCAAAGGCAATCAGTGCAATGATGCCCAGCCATACGATTACCGGCGACGAAAACCAGTCAAGGTCCCGTCCCTTGTCGAGCATGACCTGCAGCGACGCAACCCAGGCAATCAGCAAAATAAGCCCGATCGTATCGATAGGCGCCTTACGCGTCGCCGATTCACGTTTTCGATAGATGAACCACGTGACGCTGGCGGCGAACAAGCCGACGGGAATGTTGATATAGAAGATCCACGACCAGCTATAACTGTCGGTAATCCAGCCACCTAGAGCCGGCCCGGCAATCGGCCCGACAACGGCGGTCATCGCCCAAAGGGAGAGCGCCATCGACGCTTTCTCCTTAGGATACGAACCCAGCAAGATCGCCTGCGACAGCGGAATCAGCGGCCCGGCAACGGCGCCTTGCAAAACCCGCGCGGCGAGCAGGATCGGCAGTGTGGGTGCAAGCCCGCAAAGCCACGAAGAAATCACGAACAACAATATTGCGCCAACAAACAGCTTGATCTGGCCAATACGCTGAGTCAGCCAGCCGGTCAACGGAATCGACACGGCATTGGCCGCGGCGAACACCGTCACGACCCACGTGCCTTCATCGACGGACACGCCGAGATTGCCGGAAATAGTCGGGATAGCGACGTTCGCGATCGATGAGTCGAGCACGTTCATGAACGTGGCGAGCGCCACGGCAATGGTCGCGAGAACCAGTTGGCCGCCTTTCAACGGCGGCGGGGAGGGCGCAGGCAGCGCGGCAGGCGCAGTGCTCATGGGATATCCGGATAAAGCGGCCACCCGATGCAACACAGCGGCCGATTGTGCCAACAACGAAGGCCGCAGTGTGCCAGCGTTCAAAAAACCTCGCTGATCGCGCTGCGGCTTTCATCCAGCTATCAAGCTTTAAGCGGCCCTTCCATCAACTTCGGATATCCCTGTTTCAGACGAGCTTTATTTAGCTGACACGTCGATGTCGCCGAGATACTTCTTCGCGAACTGCGCAATCGTTCCGTCCGCCTTGAGCTTCGCGATAGCCGTGTTCAAGCGCTGTTTCAGCGCATCGTCGCTCTTGCGAATGCCGAATGCAATGCCGCTGCCCAGGATCTTGTCGTCGCTGACCGGGCCGCCGGCAAAGCCGTATCCCGCGCCGTCCGGTTTCGACAGGAAGCCGGTTTGTCCGGCAGCCGAGAGGACGAGCGTGCCGTCGAGACGGCCGGCCTTCAGATCCGTATAAGCCTGGTTCTGATCCTGGTACGGCACGACATTCACGCCCGCGTTCGCCCAATGCGCCTTGGCGAAATTTTCCTGGATCGAACCCTGCAACACGCCGATGTTCTTGCCCTTCAGCGACGCCGGCGTCGGCTCAAGCCCGCTACCCGTCTTCGCAATCAGTTGCGTGGGCACGCGATACACAACCGTCGTGAACTCGATGGCCTGGCGGCGTTGATCGGTTGCGTTCATCGCGGAATTGATTGCATCGAATTTACGGCCTTGCAGGGCCGGAATCAAACCGTCGAACGAGGTTTCGACCCACACGCATTTCATTTTCGCCGCGGCGCACACCGCGTTGCCGACATCGATATCCAGCCCCTGCAATTCACCGGATGCCGCCTTCGATTCGAACGGCGGATATTGCGCTTCCACGCCGTAGCGCAGGGTGTTGGACTCGGCGGCGTACGCGGCGGCGCTACACAACGACGAGGCCAGCAACAGGGCGGCCGACAGAACGCGAGCGGTGTTTTTCATTGGAGCGTCTCTTTATTGGTAGAAGTTGAATTGGCATAAGGCGGGCAATGTCAAACCGCGCATAAGCGGCGCGCCCCTTCGCGCAGCGTGTCGTCGTCCTTGGCGAAGCTGAGTCGGATGATGCGGTTGTCCGTGCCGTCGGTGTAGAACGCCGACAAGGGAATGGTCGCGACGCGGTTTTCGCGAATCAGGCGCAGCACGAAGTCGCTGTCCGATTCATCGGAGAACGCGCCGAAGCGCGCCAGCATGAAGAAGCTGCCGGCGCTCGGCAAGAGTTCGAAGCGTGAACCGCTCAGCGCTTCGGCGAGCAGATCGCGTTTCTTCTGATAGAACTCGGCGAGCCCGAGATAGCTCGATGCGTCGCCGAGTGCTTGCGCGAATGCGATCTGCATGGGGGTATCGGCGGCGAAGGTCATGAACTGATGGACCTTGCGAATTTCGTTGGTCAACTCGGCCGGGGCGAGCGTGAAACCGACGCGCCACCCCGTCACGTGATACGACTTGCCGAACGACGACACGATCACGCTGCGCTCGGCCAGCGCCGGGTAACGCGCCATGCTGTGATGCAGGGCGCCGTCGAACACCACGTGTTCATACACTTCATCCGACAACACGATGATCTTCGAATCGCGCGTCAGTGCCGTGAGGCGATTGATGTCTTCCGTGGTGAACGCGCTGCCGGACGGATTGTGCGGCAAGTTGATGATGATCATGCGCGTGCGCGGCGTGATGGCCGCGGCCACCTCATCCCAGTCGATATGAAAATCCACCGGCGAGAGCTTGATGGGGATGGGCGTTGCGCCCTGCAATTGCACGATGGGGCCGTAGCTATCGAATGACGGTTCGAAGTAGATCACTTCGTCGCCGGGATGGACGAGTGCGCTGATCGAGGCGTACAACCCTTCGCTGGCGCTTGCCACCACGGTGATTTCGCTGCCCGGGTCGTAGGTGGCCCCGTAGAGCTGTTGCGTTTTCAGCGCGAGGGCTTCGCGCAGCGCCAGCACGCCGGCCATGGGCGCATACTGGTTATGCCCGGCGCGCATGGCTCGGGCGGCGTCATCCACCAGTTTCGGATCGCACGCGAAATTCGGTGCGCCTTGCGAGAGATTCAGCGCTTGATGTTCCTCGGCGAGCTGGCCGATCACGGTAAAAATGGTCGTGCCGACATTCGGCAGCTTCGACGCGGGGGTCCAGGCACTTTTCACGGCGGTTGTCTCCGGAGGACTGAATTCAAGTATCGATTGTCATTCGACCGCAGCAATAAAGTACGGACAATCGAAAGTTTGTCATACTAGCCATGAATTCAGCTCATGGCTTACGAGATCCGACAATGAAACCGCTGCCGTCTTTGGATGTGCTTAAAACCTTCGCGGTCGTGGCACAGCGACTGAACTTTACCCGTGCCGCCGATGTTCTCAACATCACGCAAGGCGCTGTCAGCCGGCAGATTTCCGGGCTGGAGGCGCATCTGGGTTATGCGCTGTTCGTGCGCCAGCCGCGAGGTCTTGCGCTGACGCCGAATGGCGCGATGCTGCTCGCGCCGTTGCAGCAGGCACTGGCGCAGATTACTGAGGCGCTGGAGCGTAGCGGGGCGCAGTCGGGCACGTTGCGGGTGAAATGTCCCACGTGCGCGATGCGCTGGATTTTGCCGCGTGTGATCCGGTTGCAGAATGAGCGTCCGGAGCTCGCGATCGAGGTGACGGCGGCCGTGTCGCATGGGGTGGAGTTCAATGCCGAGCAGTTCGATGCCGCCATTGTGTTCGGGCGGCCGACGTTAAAGGGGGTGAGTTCGCATCATCTGTTCGATGAAGTGCTCACGCCGGTGTGCGCGCCGGGCTTGTGGAAAGCGGGGCGGGCCGGCGCAGCTACGCCGGATGATCTTGCCAATCAGACTTTGTTGCATCCAACGCGTGATCGACGGGACTGGCTCAGGTGGCTGCAAGCGTATGGGTACCAGGGGTTGCCGTCGGCGAAAGCGCAGCATTTCGATACGCTTGATCTTGCCATTTCGTCTGCCATGCAGGGCTTGGGCGTGACGATTGGGGATTTATCGCTGATCGAGGAGGACTTGCGGGCGCAGAGAATCATCACGCCGTTTTCGCTTTGTGTGCCTAGCGGGGCTTCGTATTATCTGATCTATCCGGAGCGGCCGGCGCCTTCGCCGGTATTGCGGGAGTTTGCTGAATGGCTTGAGGAGGAGGCTGCGGTGACGCGGGCGAATCTTTTGGCTTACATGAGCGGGTGATTTTCGTTCGCACTTGGGGTGGGGGGCGGTTTTGGGGGGTAGTGGGCGGGGTCAGTGCCGGGGTGGTCGGTTTTGGGTTAGCGGTCGGGGTCAATGCCGGGTTGCTGCTTTCAGCGTTAGCGGTCTGCGAGAGTCGGATTTTCTCTTTATCACTGTTAGCCACTGTGCGTGGCGGCACGTCATTTCTTTGTCCAAAGCGACAAAGAAACGAAGCAAAGAAAGCGCTTTAACCGCTCTACCCTAAGTGTCCACAGCGTGCAGTTTTCATTCATAGGTGCCCCAAAAGCACGGTGCTCGCCAGAGCCACGGATGTGTGAAACCCTCCTTCTCCGAACACGGATACCCACACGCTTCGCCACCAGTGATTGAACCTGCCCAAGGGGCGCCCCGCGTTATCCGCGGACGACCGCTCGCCGAATTTGTGCGCGTCTCGAACCACGTAGCCAACCCTCCTGGAAACGAGGCCGCAAAGTGCGTGAGGCCATGACCGGCGCAAATAAGGCGCGGGCCACGCAAATGATCTGTAAAAAAACCGCCCCACGCGCTTGGGCGCGGCCCTCATGAATAGAAACTTCAGGGGCGTACACTTGATGCGCGCAGAGACAGTGGCCGTATGCTTCTTGGAGGCTCGACCCCGTCAAAAAACCTGGCCCAGGGGAAGCTGCGGACTCATCTGTGGCGGCGTCTTCGGACGACCCCGTTTAGGAAATTGATTTATTCCGAGTCCCCGTCCTGCGCCTGATTATCCAGGAGGTGGGTGATGTCAAAAGACCGAACACGATCCAAGCCCTCAGGGTTGCCGATCATTCATCCGTTTGCAGCCGGTATCGATATTGGCTCACGGTTCCACGTTGTTGCCGTGAGTCCAGATCTGTGCGACGAGCCGGTGCAGACATTCCAGGCATTTACTGGCGATTTGCAACGCATGGCCGACTGGCTCGTCGCGACCGGTACAAAGACGGTCGTGATGGAATCGACCGGCGTGTACTGGGTCGCCGCCTACGAGGTGCTGGAGTCTCGGGGCCTTGAGGTCATTCTTGCAAACGCACGCGAGGCGCGCGCAGTCCCCGGAAGGAAGAGCGACGTCAACGATGCGCAATGGTTGCAGCGGCTGCACGCGTGCGGGTTGCTACGGGCAAGTTTCCGGCCTGGGCGCGACATCGCGGAACTACGGGCATACTTGCGTTGCCGCGAAAAGCACACCGACTATGCCGCCGCGCATATCCAGCACATGCAGAAGGCGCTGACCTTCATGAATATCCAACTGCACCACGTGATCGCGACTATCACGGGTGTCACGGGACTGCGGATCATCCGTGCGATCGTCGCTGGTGAGCGCGATCCAGACAGGCTGGCGGCGATGCGCGACGTCCGCTGCAAGGAAAGCCTTGAAACCATTCGGAATGCGCTAGTGGGCAACTACCAGCCCGAGCACGTATTTGCCTTGAAACAGGCGCTTGCGCTCTACGACTTTTACCAGCAGTGCATCGACGAGTGCGATGTTGAGATCGAACGTGCCGTCGCGATTCTCAATATCGCTCACTCGTTTCCGGAAGCACCGCTGCCGAAGGCGAAACATCGCAACAAGATGCCCAGCGATCCCAACTTCGATGTACGCGCGGCTATGTACCAGTTGGCGGGGACCGACCTTACGCAAATTCACGGCATCGGCCCGTTCCTCGCACTGCGCCTGATTGGCGAATGTGGAACGGACTTGAGCCGATGGCCAACCGCCAAGCACTTTACTTCATGGCTCACGCTTGCGCCCGGCTGCAAGATCAGCGGTGGCAAGGTACTGTCATCGCACACGCGCAAAACCAGCAGCCGCATCACAGTCGCACTCAGGCTTGCGGCGGTGACCGTTGGAAGAAGCAATACCGCGCTTGGCGCATTCTACCGACGCCTTGCCGGCCGAATTGGTAAAGCCAAAGCCGTGACTGCGACGGCGCGCAAGATCGCTGTTCTGTTTTATAACGCGATGCGCTATGGCATGGACTACCGCGACCCGGGTGCGGATCATTACGAACAGCAGTACAGGGACCGTGTCATCAAACAGCTTCATCGCCGCGCGGCGCAATTTGGATATTCACTGCAGCCTCAGGACTCGCTAGCGTGAAGGTAAGTTTCTTAGGAAGCTTTAAATATGGGTCGGCCGTATAGCCCACCGAGCTGCGCTGACCACGCGGGCAACCCACCAAGACATGACAGTAAATAAAGACGTGTGAGGCCGTGCAGGTTCCTTGGCAAATGTGCTTGCCCGAGAGCGTACGGGGCGAAGCGTGTTCGTGTCAGGATTCGCGAGAAGGAGGGGTTCACACATCGGTGGTTCTGGCGAGCACCGTGCTTTTGGGGCACCTATGAATGAAAACTGCACGCTGTGGACACTTAGGGTAGCGTGGTTGAAAGCGTTTTCTTTGCTTCGTTTCTTTGTCGCTTTGGACAAAGAAATGACGTGCCGCCACGCACAGTGGCTAATAGTGATAAAGAGAAAATCCGACTCAGGCAGACCACTAACGCTGAAAGCAGCAACCCGGCATTGACCACGACCACTAGCCCAGAACCGACCACTAGCCCAGAACCGACCACCCCGGCATCGACCCCCGACCACTAACACCCAAAACCCAAAGTGCGAACGAAAACCCCCTCGCGCAGCGCCCCCCCCTCGCGCTGCGCGCGCCCCCTAGTTACGTCCCGCTCTTCGTCACGATCGGCACCCACGCGCCGCCCTTGACCTGATACATCGTCGACGACGCATTCTTCAACGCGCCATTACTGTCGAAGGCAATCGTGCCCGTAATGCCCGGGAACGAAATAGCCTTCAGCACCGGACGATACACGTTCGGATCGATGGAATTAGCCTTCTGCATGGCATTGATCGCGGCCCACGCAGCGTCATAACCAAACGGCGCATACGAAAGAATCGCCACACCGAAATGCTTCTGGAATTTCTCGGCGAACGCCTTGCCCTGCGGCAGCTTCTCAAGCGGACTGCCGTATTCCCATGCCATCGCACCATCAGAGGCTTCGCCAGCAAGCTTCAGGAAATCCGCGTCCATCACGCCACCGCCGCCCACGAACTGCGCATTAATACCAAGCTGTCTCATCCGCTTCGCCACCGCCGCCGCTTGCCGGTCGAGGCCGCCAAAAAAGATCAGGTCGGTGCCCACACCCTTCAGCGCCGTCAGTTGCGCGCTGAAATCGACGGTCTGGTTATCACTGTACTGACGCGCGACGATCGTGCCGCCCGCCGCCTTCACCGCTTTCTCGAACTCATCGGCTTCACCCTGGCCGAAGGCCGTCCGGTCGTCGATGATCGAAATCTTCTTCGCCTTCGTTACCGTTACCGCGTACGTCCCGGCAGTACCGGCGTTCTGGGCATCGCTGGAAATGACAGTAAAGACGTTGTCGAACCCGCGCTGCGTAATGGTCGGATTGGTTGCCGCAGGATCGATCACAGGAATGCCGGCGGTCTGATAGACCTGCGACGCCGGAATCGTCGTGCCCGAATTGAAGTGGCCGACGACAACGGCTACACCGCCATCTACCAGTTTTTGCGCTGCCTGCACGCCGATCCGCGGGTCGGCCTGGTCATCTTCCGCCTGAATGACAAAGTTGGCCGTCTTGCCGCCAATCTGGATCTTCTTTGCATTCGCTTCATCCAGCGCCAGTTGCACGCCGTTTTGCAGGTCCTTCCCGTAACCGGCGTTCGCGCCCGTCAGCGGGGCGGCAAAGCCGACCTTGACGTCGAACGTGTCGGCTGCGGCGGACAGCGGCAACCCGCCCAAGGTGGCGGCGGCACACGCAAGAATCCAGGCAAGCGGTTTGAGATTGGTTCGAAGATGCATTTTTATTCTCCTTCGGGGTTGAACAGGTCCGGCGAGCAGGGCGGTTAAGTTTCGCTTTCGCGTTTTGGTCTTATCTACACGTTTTCAACTCCATTTCCCGATACACGACTGCACCACGGCGAGCTTCCCGCAAGCAAGACGGGGTTTGCCCGTGCGCCATCATTATCGTGTGGACGAAAAAACCGGTTGAGCTTGTTGAACGAACTCGCGGACGACCAGCAGCAGATGCAATTTAGGAAGCCAAATTAGCGGCGTCTTGGCAGTTCATCGCATCGGCAATGCGGATTTCGGCATAGCGGGTTTAAGCGGATTGCCGAGGCTCGCGGAGCTGGCACTGCCGCCGCCGTGGTTGACGTGCTCCGGCAATACCCTGATGCACCCGATCACCTACCCGGTTCGACCCTGAAGATTGCGGCACAAACCGAACGCGGTTAAACGACAAAGACGTGTGATCTCCTCGTTATTCATATATATCGAATACATTACTAAATTATTTCAAATAAATATGTTAATAAGCCGTAATAAATTGCTTTTGTAAGGGATTTTTCACCTCTATGTAATTATAATGAGAATCGTTCTCATTTATATTGACGTTCAAACTTTGCGTGGGTACGATTCGCTTCGCCGGTGCCTTCTGGATGGTGGCCCGGAGGACGTTTCAGCGCTGATGTGCGGGGTTATCGCGCATGTCGTCGCAACGTCTTTAGAACAATCAACACGACGCGTTAGCAGCCGTCGCAACAAGAAGAGGATTTCGATGCAACCCGTCCAGCTCGCTTCGCGTGAATCGCGACACGATTCGCGCCCTGACGCGACCCTGCGCGCTGCCAACCAGCGCCGTGGTGCGCCTTTTCGCCGGGCAGTGCTCGGTACCAGCCTGGCGTTGTTCGCGCTGGCTTCATCGGCGACATTCTCGGCGGCATTTGCCGCCGGCGCGCCGGCCAATCCGGACGCAACTCCTTCCGATGCCCCCGAAGCCGACCTGAACATCCAGGCGCAACAGGCGGGTCAGTGGACCGGCACATGGGGTCGCTCCACCCTGCTCGGCGACATGGGCGGCATCCGCTCATTCCTCGGCCAGTACGGCGTGACGCTGCAAGCGACGGAAGTATCGGAATATCTGGACAACACGCGCGGTGGCCTGAAAACCGGCGGCACGTATGACGGGCTGACTACCGTTACCCTCGGTCTCGATACGCAAAAGGCCTTCGGCCTGCCGGGCGGCACGTTCAATGCGAGCGCGCTGCAAATTCATGGCCGTAACCTGAGCGAGTTCAACCTCGGTACGCTGAACACCGCGAGCGGGATCGAAGCGCAGGACACCACGCGGCTGTGGGAGCTCTGGTATCAGCAGTCGTTCCTGAACAAACGCGTGGACGTGAAGGTCGGCCAGCAAAGTATTGACCAGGAATTCATGGTCAGCAGCTATGCCGCCACGTTCGTGAACACCATGTTCGGCTGGCCGGGCCTGCCGTCGTATGACATGCCTTCGGGCGGTCCGGCGTATCCGCTGTCCGGACTTGGCGTGCGCGTACGCGGCCAGATCTCGCCTTCGTTGACGGCGCTCGCAGGCGTGTTCGACGCAGATCCGCTCGGCAACAACCCGAACAATATCAGCGGCACGAACTTCAACGTGCATAACGGCGCGATGTATATCGGCGAATTGCAGTACTCGATCAATCAGCCGTCCGACGGCGAGATGGTCGGCGTGCCGCAAAACGGTTTGCCCGGGACGTACAAGATCGGCTTCTGGTACAACAACGAACGCTTCGCTGACCAGAGCACTGACAACACCGGCCTGTCGCTCGCGAATCCGCTGAGCACGGGTACGCCGCAAAACCATAACGGCAACTACAGCTTTTACGCCGTCGCGGATCAGATGATCTGGCGTCCGGACCCCGACGAACCGCGTAGCATCGGCGTGTTTGCGCGCGTGATGGGCGCGCCGGGCGACCGCAATCTGGTGAGCTTCAGCGCCAACGCGGGCATTGTGATGAAAGCCCCGTTCGCCGGCCGCGACAACGACAGCGTGGGCCTTGGCCTCGCGTACATCAAGGTCGGCAACCACGTGCATGACCTCGATATCGCGGCTGCGGCCGCAAGCGGCGGCCCGTACGGTATCCGCACCCAGGAAACCGCGGTCGAGGCGACCTATCAGTACCAGGTCAATCCGTGGTGGGTCATGCAGGGCGATCTGCAATACACCTTCAACGCGGGCGCCGGCCAGAATCCGAACGATCCCACGCAGCCGTTGCGCAACACGCTCGTCGTCGGCGTGCGCACCACTATCACTTTCTGATCGGCGTGATCTTGAACGCACGCACCCGAGGCTTTTGTATGAAACAACTTATCAAATCCAGAGCGCTTTCGGCCACGCGCTTGGCCATTACGTCAGCCGCGTTGCTGGCGGGCGGTTTGGCTGGCGGCCTTGTCAGCAGCGTGGCGCACGCAGCGCCGATCGGCTTTCTCGAGACGCTGCACAAGCACACCACGCTCATCAACACCGTGCCGTCCAACGGCGACCAGAACCCGTATGCAATCGTGGTCGCGCCGGTATCGTCGGGCACGGTCAAGCAGGGCGACGTGCTGGTAGGCAACTTCAACAACGCCGCGAACCTGCAGGGTACCGGCAGCACGATCATCAACTATCATCCCGACACCAATCAGATGACGGTGTTCGCCACCGTGCCGCGCGACCTGAAGGATTGTCCGGGCGGTATCGGCCTGTCCACCGCGATGACCATGCTGAAGTCGGGCTGGGTGATCATCGGCAGTACGCCAAGCAATGATGGAACGACCGGCACCAAGGGCGCGGGCTGCCTGATCGTGCTCGACAACCAGGGCAAGGTGGCGTCCACTATTGTGAGCGCGAACATCAATGACCCGTGGGGCAACATGGCGGTCGTCGATAACGGTGATCACGCGACGCTGTTCGTGAGCAATGCGGGCTTCGGCGTGGGCGGAGCGGACGGCAACCCGCCGGTGTTCAAGCAGGCGACCATCCTGCGTCTTGACCTCGATATCCCGCAAGGCAAGGCGCCGGTGGTCAAGCAGGAAACAGTGATCGCCAGCGGTTTCGGCGCGCAGGCTGACAAGGGCGTGTTCCTGGTCGGTCCGACGGGCCTGGCGTTATCGCAGGATCAGAAGCTGCTGTATGCGTCCGACGCCATCGGCAACCGCGTGACGGAAATCGATGAACCCATGACCCGCGATACCAGCGCGGGTGTCGGCCGCGAACTGACCGCCGACGGTTTCCTGCATCGGCCGCTCGCGATGGTGACGGCGCCCAACGGTCACTTGCTGGTCACGAATGCGTTGAACGGCCAGGTGGTGGAGATCGATCCGGCGACGGGCAAGCAACTGTATGCACGCTGGATCGATACCGACAAAGCGCAATCGCCGCCGGGCAATGGTGACCTGTTCGGCATCGCGATGACGCCTGAAGGCGATGGTTTTTATTACGTACAGGACGATGTAAACACGCTGGTCCTGGCGAAGTAACGCAAAGCAAGTAAAGTCAAGCAAAGCGAAGTAATTAGCACAGCAGGGCGACATCATGGCAAACGATCAAGATTCACCACGCCGGCGCTTTCTGAAAGCCGGCGTTGCTGCGGGCGCGGCGTTAGGCGCAGGTTCCGTCGCGCACGCCGCGACCAAGGCACAGTTCAAGCAGCCCGTCGACCCGATGCTCGTGGTCGAGCCGTTTTTCGGCGAGCACCAGGCGGGTATCGTGACGCCGCAGCAGAGCCACACCTATGTGGCGTCACTCGATCTGACGACCGACAAACGTGAGGAAGTGATCGGTCTTCTCAAAACGTGGACGGACGCGGCCGCGCGCATGTCACGCGGCGATACGGCCAAGCCTTTGCCAACCGATGACAAAGCCGCACCCGATTCCGGCGATATCCTCGGCCTCGGTGCAGCGGGCCTCACGATCACGTTCGGTTTCGGCCCGGGACTTTTCACGCACGAAGGCAAGGATCGCTACGGTCTGGCGAAGCGCCGGCCTGCCGCGCTGGTCGACTTGCCGCGCTTTAACGGCGACCAGTTGCTACCGCAGAAAACCGGTGGCGACATCCTGATCCAGGCTTGCGCCAACGACGCTCAAGTTGCATTCCATGCCGTGCGCCAACTCTCACGCATGGGCTACGGCATTGTCGCCATGCGCTGGGGTCAGGCGGGTTTCCTCTCCGGTCCGCGTGGCCAGACACCGCGCAACCTGATGGGCTTCAAGGACGGCACCAACAATCCATCGACCGCGCAACCGGCGCTGATGAATCAGTTCGTGTGGGCCAACGCGCCCGACGCGCCGTGGATGAACGGCGGCACGTACACCGTCGTGCGCCGTATCCGTATCACGCTGGAACACTGGGACACAATGGAGCGCGGGTTCCAGGAACAGGTGATGGGTCGCGAGAAATACAGCGGCGCGCCGATCGGCAAGAAGAATGAATTCGATGCGCTGGACCTCGATGCCGCCGATAAAGACGGTAACCAGGTGATACCGGAAAACTCGCACGTGCGTCTGTCGAACCAGGCGACGAATAACGGTGCGCAGATCTTGCGCCGTTCGTATTCCTACAACGACGGCACCGATTTTTATATCGAGCGGTGGCCGCCATGGCGCCAGGAAACCGAGTACGACGCGGGGTTGATCTTCGTCGCGCATCAAGCCGATCCGCGCACCGGTTTCATTCCTATCAATGACCGGCTGGCGAAGTTCGACATGATGAATCAGTTCACCACGCACGTGGGCAGCGCGGTGTTCGCGTGCCCGCCGGGCGTGCGGCCGGGTTCGTTTATCGGCGCGGGGCTGTTTGAAGCCTGAATTGAGGCAAGTTGAAGTAATAAAGCACACGCCGGCGGCAAGCCGGCGCACCACAACAAAAGGAATGACTTTAATGAACACCACACGCTCCCTGCCCGTGCTGCGCACGCTTTGTGGCATCGCGGTGCTGGCTGCCGCAGCGGCACTGCCGCTGAACGCGGAAGCGGCGACGCTGACCCTGTACAACGCGCAACACGAGCAGGTCGTGGCCGCGCTGGCGAAGGACTTCGAGAAGCAAAGCGGCATTTCGGTGAAGGTCCGTAACGGCGAAGGCCCTGCCATGGCGGCGCAACTGGTCGCGGAAGGATCGGCTTCTCCCGCCGATGTCTACTTCACCGAGAATTCGCCCGAACTGATGTTGCTCGACGAGAAAGGCTTGCTCGCCAAGACCGATGCCTCCACGCTCTCGACCATCCCGTCGCGCTACAACTCGCCGCAGGGCGACTGGGTCGGCGTGCTCGCGCGTGAAAACGTGCTGGTCTACAACACGAAGAAGATCGATGCGGCGCAACTGCCGGCATCGCTGATGGATCTGGCCAAGCCGGAATGGAAAGGCAAGGTTGGCATTGCACCGAGCGATGGCGATTTCCTGCCGGTGGTCAGCGCAGTGATCGCGATGAAGGGCGAAGCGCAAGCGCTGGACTGGCTCAAGGGCCTGAAGAAAAATTCGCAGATCTTCGATGACGACGAAGGCGTGGTGGCAGCAGTGAATCGCGGCGGCGTGGCAACGGGCGTAGTGAACAACTACTACTGGGCGCGCCTGCACGTGCAACTCGGCGACAGCGCGACTCGCAGCGCGATCTATCACTTCGGCAACGGTGACGTGGGCGCGCTTGTGAACGTATCGGGCGCGGCGGTATTGAAGTCGAGCCAGAACCAGAAGGAGGCGCAGCAATTCCTGGCGTATCTCGTCAGCGAACGTGCGCAGGACCTGATGGCCAAGGGCAAGATCGCGTTCGAATATCCGCTGCATGCAGGCGTTTCTCCCGATCCGCTGCTCAAGCCCTTCGACCAGTTGAGCCCGCCGTCGTTGACGGTTGAACAACTCGGCGATGACAGCAAGGCCGCGAAGCTGATGCGCCAGGCCGGATTACTGTAAGCGTATGCAAGTATGAGCGATGTCGTGAAGGCGGTTGGCGTATCCGCGCTGCCTGAACCCCGCAGCCGCAAACGCGCGCCGCGGGGTTTGCTCGTGGCGGCTGGATTGTGCGCGCTGCTCGTGCTGATGCCGCTCGCCTTCACGGTGTATCGCGCCGTGACGTTCGGCTGGGATGACGCCATCGAGTTGATTTTCCGGCCGTTGGTCGGCGAGTTGCTCATCAACACACTGTCCATTACCGTGAGCGCCACGCTCGTCGCGGGCGTGGTGGGGACGGCGGCAGCATGGTTTATCGAACGAACGCGTTTGCCGGGGCGGCGTCTTTGGGCTGCGCTCACGGTCGCGCCGCTCGCCATGCCTGCGTTCATCACGAGTTACGCGTGGGTCTCGCTGAGCCTCGATTTGCAGGACTTCGCGGGCGCGTTGCTTGTGATTTCCACCGCGTATTTTCCCCTCGTTTATCTGCCGGTCGCCGCCGCCTTGCGGGGCATGGACCCGGCGCTCGAAGAAAGCGCCCGTTCGCTCGGTTGCGGCCGTGTTGGCGTGTTCGTGCGTGTGGTGTTGCCGCAATTGCGGCCCGCGCTGCTCGGCGGAATGCTGCTGGTGGCGCTGGGCGTGCTGTCGGAATTCGGCGCGTTCACGCTGCTGCGCTTTCGGACCTTCACCACCCAGATCTACGCCGAATACAGGACGAGCTTCGACAGCAGCGGCGCGTCGGTATTCGCGTGCATTCTCATCGCAATGTGCCTGTTCTGCCTCGCGCTGGAAATGCGCGTGCGTGGCGGCGCGCGCTATGAACGCGTTGATCGGGGCGTGAGGCGTGCCGCATTGCGCTACGAACTCGGCGCATGGCGATGGGCGGTGGTCGCCGCGTTTGTCGCGCTGGCGATCGTGACGCTGGGCGTGCCTATCGGCATGATCGGCTTCTGGCTGACGCAAAGCGGCGCTGCGGCCATCACGCCGGCGGAAGTGTCGCCGGAACTGCTGCTCGAATCGACGTTGTCATCGATTGGTTATGGTTGCGCCGCGGCGGTCGTTACCACGCTCGCGTGCGTACCGCTGGCGTTCCTCCTGGTCCGTTTTCCCAGCAGGATCGCGACTACATTCGAACGTATTGTGTTCCTCGCGCAGGGTTTGCCAAGCCTCGTGGTCGCGCTGGCGATCGTGTCGCTGGCCGTGCACGCGTTGAGGCCTCTGTATCAAAGCGCTGAACTGCTCGTTGTGGCCTACGCCATTCTGTTCTTGCCGCTCGCGTTGGTCAGCGTGCGCGCGGCGTTTACGCAAGCGCAACCGCGTCTGGAAGAGACCGCTCGGTCGCTTGGGCTAAGCTGGCGCGAAACCGTGCGGCGCGTGCTCTTGCCATTGGCAGGTCCGGGTCTGGGCGCGGGCGCGACGATGGTCTTCATCTCGGTCGTCACCGAACTCAATTCCACGTTATTGCTGTCACCCAGCGGTACACGCACGCTCGCCACGCAAGTCTGGATCGATACGTCCACGCTCGCGTTTGCTGCCGCCGCGCCGTATGCCGCATTGCTCGTGGGCATTTCGCTGGCGGCATCGATCGCGCTGTTCACGTTGCTTGGGCGATCGGCGGTAGCGGGGCGTGCGGCTGTTATAAAAGAAGGTCTACAGGCCGGTTCGCCGCCTGACAAGTAAATCGATATGAGCGAACTTCGCGTTACCAGCCTGACCAAATCCTTCGATGGTCAACCCGTGCTTCATGGCGTCGATTTATCGGTGGAACGCGGCACCTTGCTTGCCCTGCTCGGGCCGTCCGGCAGCGGCAAGACCACGCTGTTGCGGGTGCTCTGCGGCTTCGAACGGGCGGACGCCGGCACGGTTGAAATCGATGGCGTGCGGGTGGCCGGGCCGGGCATTCATGTACCGTCGGAAGCGCGGCGGATAGGCTATGTGCCGCAGGAAGGCGCGCTTTTTCCCCATCTTTCTGTGGCCGATAACATCGTCTTCGGCTTGCCGCGGCAGCAGCGTCGGGCGCGGTATCGTGTGGATGAATTGCTGGCGCTGGTTGGCCTGCCCGCCGCGTATGGCGACCGGCCGCCGCAGGCATTGTCCGGCGGACAGCAGCAGCGCGTTGCGCTGGCGCGCGCGCTTGCGCCGTCGCCCTCGCTCGTGATGCTGGACGAACCGTTTTCTTCCCTCGATGCCGCCTTGCGGATCGAAACGCGCGAGGCCGTGACGAACGCGCTCGCGGCCACGGGCGCAACCGCGGTGCTGGTCACGCACGATCAGGCCGAGGCGTTGTCGCTCGGGCACGAGGTCGCGGTGTTGTGGCGCGGCCGTCTCGTGCAGACGGATTCGCCGGAGGCGGTGTATCGGCGGCCGGTATCGCGTGAGCTGGCGAGTTTTGTCGGCGACGCGGTGATCGTGCCGGGATCGATCGATCATGCGAATTCGAAGCAGGTGGTATGCGAGTTCGGCACCTTGCCGATCGCACGCGCGATGGCCGCAAGCGATGTCGATGTGATGATCCGGCCGGAGCAGATCCGGATTGTTTCCGATCATCGTTTGAACGGCGATGGTGTTCACGCAGTGGTCGAGAAAGTCGTGTTCTACGGCCACGATGCCAGCGTCATGCTGCGTTCCCTCACGGGCGAGCGCGGTGTGCAGATTCGCGTGGCGGGGCACTCGCATCCGCGTGTCGGCGAGCGCATCGTGCTGTCGGTCGAAGGCGATGTCGTGGCGTATCCCAAGGGGTAATTGAGGGCCGGTTCCAATGGCTGGCCATGTTCCTGGTTTGACAAAGTGCATATACACAACTATTATTGCGTGCATGACTACCCCCGATTTGTCCTACCTCGACTGCAACTGCTTCGCCATCCGTCAGGCGGCGCGGTTTGTGTCGCAGCTTTATGAGCGCCACGTCAGCCAGGCAGGCGTGACGGCGGCGCAGTTTACGCTGCTTGCGGCAATCCATCGGCGGCCGGGCGTGACCATGGCGGAACTCGCGGATGCCATGGTGATGGAGCGCACCACGCTGGTCCGGGCGTTGAAACCGTTGCAGCGTGACCGCCTGGTCACGGCCGCCCAGCAAGACGCCAGTACGCGCGCCGTCGCGTTGTCCCTCTCAGACGTCGGCAGAAAGACGCTCGGCGAGGCATCGCTGCGCTGGCGCGAGGCACAGCAGGAATTCGAGGACAAGTTCGGCCGGGAACGCGCCGGGGAACTGAGAAAGTCGCTGCTTGAATTGACATCGATGGAATGAAACAGTCGCCGGCCGTGATGGCTGGCGTTTTTTTACCTCATTAAGTGCATATGCACTACGGAGATTGGCATGGAAATCAAAGGAAAAGTCGTATTGGTAACAGGCGCGAATCGTGGCCTTGGCGAGCAGTTTGCGAAAGCGTTGCTCGCGGCGGGGGCATCGAAGGTATATGCATCGGCGCGCGATAAAAGCCAGGTCAAAGTGCCCGGCGCGGAAGCGGTGCAGCTCGACGTCACGAATGCGCAGAGCATTGCGGCTGCGGCCGATCGTCTGACCGACGTGCAGGTCGTCATCAACAATGCCGGCGCAATCATTGGCGGTTCGTTGCTCGATAGCGCGTCCATCGACGCCGTGCGCTCGCAGGTCGAGACCAACGCGATCGGTCCGCTTGCCATCACCCAGGCCTTCGCACCGATCCTGAAGCGCAACGGCGGCGGCGCGGTGGTCAACATTCTGTCAGTGCTGAGCTGGCTGACCATCGACAACACGGGTTCGTACAGCGCGTCGAAGTCTGCCGCGTGGGCGATCACGAACGGCTTGCGCACCGAACTGCGCGGGCAGAACACGCTGGTGGTCGGCGTGCATCCGGCGTTTATCGATACCGATATGACCGCGGGAATCGACGCGCCGAAGACATCGCCGGAAGAGGTCGTGCGTCAGGTGCTCGAAGGCATCGAGCAAGGCAAGGAAGAGATTCTCGTCGATGAAGTCGGCCGCAGCGTGAAGGCGTCGTTGTCGTCGGCAACACCTGCTTATCTCACGCCGGCGCATTGAGATACGCAGATCAACCAGGAGCGATGAACCATGAGCCAACAACGTGAAATCGTGCTGTGCGAGCCGGTCAGGACCGCGATCGGCGCATTCAACGGCGCGCTGAAAGGCACGCCCGCGACGGAGCTTGGCGCGGCCGTTGTCCGTGAAACCCTGCGGCGTGCCGGGGTTGCGGGACAGGACGTGGACTCCGTCACCTTGGGCAACGTGATCCAGGCGGGCAACCGCATGAATCCGGCGCGTCAGGCGGCCGTGAACGGCGGTTTGCCTGTGGCAGTTCCTGCGCTGACCGTGAACCGCGTGTGCGGCTCGGGCGCTCAGGCGATTGTATCGGCGGCTAACGAGATCACCGCCGGCTTCGTGCAGCTCGCGGTGGCGGGCGGCATGGAGAACATGGACCGCGCGCCGTATCTGCTCGATAACGGCCGCTTCGGGTATCGGATGGGCAACGCGGAAATCCACGACAGCATGTTGCGCGATGGTCTCGACGACGCGTTCTCCGGCAAGCATTCCGGCTGGCACACGGAAGATCTCGTCCTGCAGATGGACATCACGCGCGAAGCGCAGGACCGCTTCGCCGAGCGCTCGCAGCAACGTTTCGCTGCAGCGCAGGCGAAGGGGTGGTTCGCGGCGGAGATTGTCGGCGTTGAGGTGAAGGCGGGCAAGCAAAACGTTATCTTCAATATCGACGAACAGCCGCGCCCGGACACGACGTTCGCGACGTTGAGCAAACTGCGGCCTGCATTTCGCCCCGACGGAACGATCACCGCAGGCAACGCGCCGGGCCTGAACAGCGGTGCAGCCGCGATGCTCGTGGCGGATCGCGCGTTTGCCGAGCGCAAGGGGATCGAGCCATCGGTGCGGCTGGTCGCGTATGGCATTGCGGCGGTCGAACCGGGCATGTTCGGCCTGGGACCGGTGCCTGCCGTGCAGCAGGCGCTGGATCGTGCAGGCTGGAAGCTGGGAGATCTTGAACGTATCGAAATTAACGAAGCGTTCGCCGCCGTGCCGATCGCGGTTGCGCGCAAGCTTGGTTTGCCTGATGACGTCGTGAACCCCGAAGGCGGCGCGATTGCCCACGGCCACGCGATTGGCGCAACCGGCGCGGTGCTGGTCACGCGTCTCGTCCACGCGATGAAACGCGAGGGACTCAAGCGAGCGATGGTGACGTTGTGTATCGGCGGCGGCCAGGGTATTGCGCTGGCGCTGGAAAGCGTTTGATCCGCGTGGGTGAGGGCGAGTTCAGCGCTCTGTCGCTCCAACTTGCTCGACCGCGCGCGCACCCTGGATCCCCACCCGGTGATTGCGGGAAGGCGATCACCGGCCGACGCCGGAACTCCAGCCGATCGTACCGGGCATTTCGGCGGTTCGAGCCCTCTCAGTCAGTCGAACATAGCGGCGTGCTTTCGAATAAACGCCTCGACGGTCATTGGTGGCGTGCCGGTAAGATCCTCGACGACCGTATTCGTGCCTGCGAATACACCGTTCTGGTAATCGACGGCGACTGACATTAAATGCTGGGCAAACGTGTCGCTGAACTTGTCATCGTTATCTAGCCGTTTCTTGAAGAGTTCCAGGTCTATTGGCCGATATGCCACTTCGCGCTTCAAGGCTTTGCTCATCTCCGCTGCAATCTCGTAGTGGTTCATCTCTACGGGGCCATGCAATGGATATATCTTTCCTGCGTGCGGCGCAGGATCCCGGAGGATGGCTGCAATGACGCGGCCCTGGTCTTCCGCTGCAATAGGCGCATGTCGCCCGTCGCCGAAAGGAAGCTGCAGCACGCCATCCTTCTTGATGCTTGCCACCTGCCCGGGATAGGTCAGCCATTGCGCGAAAAAGGTAGGGCGAAGGTGCGTAACCGGTGTATCGGACCAGTCAAAGATCCTTTCGGAAATCCAGTGATCGAGCGCGGCATGGCTCTTCGCCTCGCGGCGCGCGGAAATCTGTGACATGTTCACGATTGCGCTGATCCCCGTCTCGCGCGCAGCCTGCGCAAAATAAGCGCTGGCCGAGACGCCGCCTGATTCGATAGGGAACACAAAATAGGCAGAATAGATTCCGTCGAGCGCGCCGCAGACGTCGTCGATATCCGAGAGGTCTCCAACGACGATCTCGACGCCCCGTGCCTTCAGCCGTTCAGACCGTTTGTCTTCCTTCCGGACCAATGTCCGAACCAGTTCACCCGCAAGCAGAAGCGCATCCGCCGCGGCCCCGCCGGTGTCGCCTGTCGCGCCCGCTACAAAAATTGTCCGGTTAGTCATGGAGCATCTCCAAAAAAATTCTAGTTGGTCCGCGACATCCAGTCGATCCTCAATGAAGGGAACGAGAAGTGACGTCGCAGCTTATGCCTTTCGGTGTAACTTACCTGAGCCTCTTGATGAGCGACTCGACAAGACGAGGGAAACAACAGGCCGCATCGCCTTCTATAGCCCTTTTGCCTCAAGCCACGAACGGATCGCCTGGACAAGTTCGGTCTTGCGCTCGAGCGGGAGCCAGTGGCCGGCGGGCAGGTTCGTTACGGAAAGGTCCTGGCAGGCGCCGCGCATGGGTTCCCCGAGGCGACTGCGGTTGATGTCCGAGATGGCGTCCCAATCGCTGTTGACGAACAACACAGGCTGGCTGATGCGGCCGCCGTCGGGTGCAGCATGGGCATAGGCGATGTTGGCGGTGTCGTTCAGGTACCAGGCATTGACCGAACGGAAACCACTGGCCTGGAACGCCGCGACCAAGGCGTTAAAGTCAGCGGGCGTCCAGAGCGCTGGGTCAGGCGGTGTTGCCGGGGCGCGATGAGCCGAGCCATAACGCCCTCCGTTTTTTGTGATCAAGGCGGATGGCGAGACCTGGCCCACGGACGCGGGGTTGCCGCGCCGATAGATCGACGCGAGGGTTGCCGGGATGTCCGCCTCGAAATCGCTAACCGTCTGGCTGAAGTGCGTCAGGTAAAAGCGGAAATAATCCCACTGCCCGTCCGGATATTGATCGGCGGGATACAACTGACGGTCGATCAGCGGCACGAGATTAGGCAGCGCGAAGCCCTCCGGAAAGTAAGGGACTGAGATCAGCACCACGCCGCGACTGCGCTTCCCGTGGTGCGCGGCTAGCGCTCCGGCCACAGGGCTTCCCCAGTCGTGGCCAACCCAGATTGCCGGGCGCGCGCCCAAATGATCGTGAAGCTCGACCATGTCGTCGACGATCTCGTTCAAGGCGTAGGACTCAGAGGCGGCCGGCGCCGATGAGCCGCCGTAGCCACGCATGTCCGGTGCAACGCAGCGCCAGCCTTCGGACGCGAAGGCCTCGATCTGCGTGCGCCACATGAGGCCGATCCCGGGCCAGCCGTGGAGAAAGATTATCAACGGCCCGTCGGCCGGGCCGGCCTCCAGGTAGCGTGTCGTGTGGCGGCGCGTGCTGAAGCTACGTACGGTCAGGTTGGAGACGTTACTTGAATTAGCGGCGGGGTTAACCGTGCCGCCGGCGGCGACAGATCCAGCCGCAAAAGCTGCTTTACTCATCAGCAGGCTTGCACCAAAGGCGGTTCCACTTTCGAGGAGAGCGCGGCGCGACATAGCTGACATAGGGAGGTCCCATTTAGTCACGATTGATTATAGGAAAGGCCTGCGGACTCACCTGCTCCGGGTCTGGTCCGCCGCGTTCGCCGGCGTCGCGCGCGCTGATTGCCTGAACTTCCTCTGGTACAAGGTACTCGGGATTAATGCCATGACACCGGATAGATGTCTCTTCCGGGTACCCATCCCGTTGCGAGTCAGGTGGGGATGACGGTTCGCAGGAACTTCACGAGTTGGTCATTGACCACGTCGGGGGCTTCGTGCTGTACCCAGTGGCCGACACCATCGAGTTCGAGACCCCCGACGAGACCGGGAACGCCGGCGCGCATCTGGTCCACGGTAAGCGGATAAAGCTCTTTCAAGCCATCCGCCTTCCCCCAAATGAAAAATGAAGGTTGGGTAATCCTGGCGCCCTTCCACGGAGCGGACAAATAGAAGTACGGTTCGGCGGCTCGATAGTAGTTCAGACCACCGTGAAAGCCGGTGCGCTGGAATTCCGCGACGTTATGAGCGACGTAATCAGGTTCCGCCCATGACGGCGACGGTCCGGGGGCCGCACGGTGAAGGCTTCGTGCGGAATCCATGGGACTCCACCGCGTGTCTGCCGGAGCGGAGCCCGAGGCCCAATACAGAATTCCCGGAATGGTCACCGTGGCGTCGGCCCAGATCTGATCGGCGTCCGGTCGGATCTGTTCGAACATGTAGAAATCGTCTTGATGGCCGGACTTCCGCATCTTCTCGAAGACGCTGACATCCCCACGAGGAACGAAAGGCACGCTGAGGCAGAACACAGCCTTAAATCGATCGGGACGCATCAGCGCCGCTTGCCATACGTGGGTTGCACCCCAGTCGTGACCCACGAGGACGGCACTCGGGATCTTCAGCGCATCGAGCAGACCAACCAGGTCACCGACCGTTTGCAGTGGCGTGTACAAGGCTGCGTCCGCCGGAGCCGAGCTGCGTCCGTAGCCGCGCATATCAGGAGCAATTGCTCGATATCCGGCAGATGCGATCGCTTTCATCTGTCGGCGCCACGTATAGGAGGTATCTGGAAATCCGTGGCAGAAGAGAACGGTGGGCCCTTCCCCTTGTTCAGTTACGTGCAAGGTGACGCCATTGGTAGCAATGTCGTACTCCTTGAGGCCCTCGTCGCCGCCAGGGCTCTCTGCTTCAGCCTGTTGACCCAGCAGCAGGCTTGCAGCAACGGCAGTCCCACTTGCGAGGAACGTGCGGCGAGAAATAATTGACCTGGAAACTGAAGCAGATGCTGTGATATTGCCAACCATAGGGTTGCCTCGAATAGGGATGCGTGAACTCGGGAACCCGCTCATGGTAGAACCTGGAAATACAGTCGGAAGGCCGTATATCCGACAATTCCGGCCATACTTGCGCAGTCGTGCGCATCACGTCAGTATCGACAGTAGAATCGCCGCGCGTCAGGCGTGGTCGCGAAAGCAATGCCTGAGCGCCGGTTGCCGGCCGCACCGGTGGAATTATTGTGGAAGCTGGCAGGTGTGGCGCGTTCGCATCAGTGATATCGCTGATCAATATGATTCGACAGCCGGCACGGCTCGCGCACTGCGCCGGCATGCAAGGCTTAAAGTTGGCTGTACAACCTTCCAGGATTTGTCATGTTGCGCATCGGTTACATCGTCGTTCCAAACTTCCAGGTCATGATCTTCGGCGGCCTGACGGTGTTTGAAATGGCGAACCGGATGACTAAAGAACCGCACTACGACATACGTCTGATATCTGAAGGTGGAGGACCGGTTCAAAGTTCTCTTGGATATTCGGTTTTGACGGACAGTTTCGATGATGGCGGTTTCGACACGGTAATCATCGGCGGCATCATTGATGGCGTTTACACGGCGAGCCCCGCACTGGTCGATTATTTAAGAGGAGCGGTGAAAAACACTCGCCGCGTTGCCTCAATGTGCACGGGAGCCTTCTTTTTGGCTCAGGCCGGCGTTCTTGACGATCGGCGCGCCACGACGCACTGGGCGCATGCACGCGAATTGCAAACGACGTATCCGAGAATCAACGTCGAAGAAGATCGTATATTTATCGTGGATGGTCCGGTATGGACATCTGCGGGCATGACCGCGGGAACTGATCTCGCGATTTCGATGGTAGAACGGGATCTTGGTGTAAAAATAGCGCGGACTATTGCAAAGCGAATGGTCATGTTCCATCGACGTGCCGGCGGACAGTTACAGCACTCGACGTTGCTGGATCTCGATGCGAAGACCGATAGAATCCAGACCGCATTGGTCTATGCGAAAAGCAATTTGCACACCCCACTGACGGTCGACAGACTCGCTGAAGCTGCCAATTTGAGTGTGCGGCAGTTCACTCGCGCATTTCGTGAGGAGACGGGGCAGTCACCCGCGAAGGCTGTCGAGAATTTGCGGCTAGAAGCTGCGCGTCTCATGGTTGAGCAGGGAAGGTTGCCAATTGACGTCGTTGCACGAGAAACCGGTTTTGCTGATCCCGACAGAATGCGTCGCGCGTTTTTGCGAGCCTTCGGTCAACCGCCCCAAGCTATCCGCCGCAACGCGCGTGGCCATGCGAACGGTTGACATATAAGTTCCTCTTCCCGCCGGTGGCGACGTACCGTCGCGCCAGGTTAAGCACGAATTGTCGTTCGGTGTACACGGAATCCAGGGCGGGGAACTACGCCGGTCTAACCGTAACGCGCACAGCCTATCTGTCGTCGGCGGCACTATCCTGCCTCCGCGATTTTCATGTTCTGCGGCACAAGCAATGGCATTTGCCGCTTTCGCGTCACGCGGGTCGGTGATAGCGATCGTTAAAAAATCCTACTAAATCAAGGCGTATTTTTTCACCATTTACGGTAACTGACAGCTCCCGGATCGCTCAGGATTGTCGGAGAAACGCGGTCCAGCGCGCTAAGCGGACGAATAACGCGAGAACTTGGCGGATTACAGCGATAGTCTTTCGCATGGGGACGGGACGCGGACAGTAAGGTGAAAGCTCGTTTGGCGGCCCTTCGGAATCGGCTAGAGCCGGGTGTCGTCATTCTTGTTTTTCGGAGTGCACGAGCTATGAGAATCTCCCTGTCCGCCGGCATTGCCGTGCTGTTCCTGAGCACCAGCGCGCTTGCGCAACAACCGATCGCTTTTCCGATGCGCAGCCAGAGTCCGGCGCAAACCAGTATCGATACCGCCATGTGCTACAGCTACGCCAATCAACATACCAGCGTGGTGATGGCGCGCGTGTCCCAGGCGCCTGAAAAGCCGAAGACCGTGAAGCCTGGTGCGGTGCATCCGGTTGCGGTGGCGGCGCCGTTGCCATCGTCGGCGATTGCGATTTCGCCTGGGTCGGCGCCGGTTGCTGCATCGGCGATGGAGGCATCCTCGACGCCCACGCCCGGCGTGGCGGCGGATGCTCGCGCTGCCGCGCACGCAAGTTCGACTTCCGCCGATGCACCTATGCCCGCGTTGCCACCGCCCGAGCCGCCGATGGTTCAGTACTGGCGATCATATGGCGAATGCATGACTGACCGTGGGTATATGGTGCGGTGATTTTTCGCTCGCGCCGGTGGACGGGGATGGGTTTTGGGGTTAGTGGTTGGGGTTTATGCTGGGGTGGTCGGTTCCGGGGTTAGCGGTCGGAGTCAATGCCGGGTTGGTGCTTTCAGTGTTAGTGGTCTGCGAGAGTCGGATTTTCTCTTTATCACTGTTAGCCACTGTGCGTGGCGGCACGTCATTTCTTTGTCCAAAGCGACAAAGAAACGAAGCAAAGAAAGCGCTTTAACCGCTCTACCCTAAGTGTCCACAGCGTGCAGTTTTCATTCATGGGTGCCCCAAAAGCACGGTGCTCGCCAGAGCCACGGATGTGTGAAACCCTCCTTCTCCGAACACCGATACCCACACGCTTCGCCACCAGTGATTGAACCTGCCCAAGGGGCACCCCGCGCTATCCGCGGACGACCCCCCGCCGAATCAGTACGCGCCGCGAACCTCGTCGCCAACCCGCCAAGAAACGAAGCCGCAAAGATGCGGGCGGGCGTAACCGACGAAAATAGCTGTCCAGAACGCGCAGCCAATTCACAAAAAACTGAAGCAGTAAACACAAACACGCATCAAGCTGTGGCCTACAAATACGGTCGCACAGACCACGTAGCTAAGCTGTCAAAAAACCGCAGCCGTAAATACCCGTAAGGCAGTGCGGGTTCCTTAGCAATTGTGCTTGCCCGAGAGCGTACGGGGCGAAGCGTGTTCGTGTCAGGATTCGCGAGAAGGAGGGTTTCAAACATCCTCCGCTCTGGCGAGCACCGTGCTTTTGGGGCACCTATGAATGAAAACTGCACGCTGTGGACACTTAGGGTAGCGTGGTTGAAAGCGTTTTCTTTGCTTCGTTTCTTTGTCGCTTTGGACAAAGAAATGACGTGCCGCCACGCACAGTGGCTAATAGTGATAAAGAGAAAATCCGATTCAGGCAGACCGCTAACACTGAAAGCAGCAACCCGGCACTGACCCCGACCGCTAACCCCGGAACCGACCAACCCGGCACTGACCCCCGACCACAGCCCCTGAAAGCATCTACCCTGAGCCCCTAAGCATGTCATGTCAACTCAATACCACCCGTATTACGCTATATTTACAAAAATATAGCGCAGCAAAAAAACGCGAAATACTCGCGGCGGTACCCACAGACCGGTCAAACGAATTTAACGGGTCACGTGTAACCGGCCATCACCCCTGGACGAACTAACAAACAGACGCGCAGAGAATAGCGGAGTTGATAAACCGCGCCACAAACCGGTTGAAATAGTCCACAGGCCTTCAAAATTCATCACGATTTTTCCGTTCCGAGGGATTAAAGCCGTGATTGAAGTGTTTGCCTGTTAGAACCACAACCGCAGTTCCCTGTCGCGACCCGGAAAGCCGATTCATACAAGAACGGCCTTCCTTGAAAAGTTGGTTTTGTTCAGGAGCACATCATGCAGACCCGGCGTCGATTTATTTTCGCAGGCAGCGTTTTTGCGGCAGCGGCGTTTGCCGCGTTCAATCAACGTCGTGTATTAGGTGCGACCGGAAAAGACGCCAGCACCACCGATGAATCGTTCGAAGTCGTTCACCCTGACGATCAATGGCGCCGCCTGCTGACGCCTGCGCAATACAACGTACTTCGGCACGAAGGCACAGAACGTCCTTACAGCAGCCCTTTGAACGACGAACATCGCAGCGGCACGTTCGCGTGCGCCGGATGCCAGCTCGACGTCTTTTCGTCGCGTACGAAGTTCGACAGCCACACCGGCTGGCCGAGCTTTTGGGCTCCGCTCGACCACGCGGTGGGAACGCATGAGGACTTGTCTTTCGGCGTCTCGCGTACCGAAGTGCATTGCCGGCGTTGCGGTGGGCATCTGGGCCATGTCTTCGATGACGGTCCAAAACCCACAGGTTTGCGCTATTGCATGAACGGCCTGGCAATGACGTTCAAACCCGCCGCTGCCTAAGCGTTACCTAAGCGTTACCTGAGCGCTGCCTGAGCGTTATCTAAGCGTTACCCGAGTACGCCGCCTGATCCGCTGCACAAGCTATCGAAACTGCTTTGCGCTGAATCCCGACCACCAAAAGACCTAAGAACCTTCACGCTCATGTTACTCATTGTCCTGGCTTATCTTGGCGGCGCGCTCACTATCCTGAGCCCCTGCATCCTGCCCGTGTTGCCCTTCGTGTTCTCGCGGGCGGATCAACCGTTCGTGCGTAGCGGCCTGCCCTTGCTTGCCGGCATGGCCATCACCTTTGCAGCGGTCGCGACGCTCGCGGCAGTGGGCGGCGGCTGGGTGACGCAGGCGAACCAGTACGGCCGCTGGCTTGCTGTCGCATTGCTGGGTATCTTCGGCTTGACGTTGCTGTTGCCAAGCTTCGCCGAACGCCTCATGCGTCCGTTTGTCAGCGCGGGCAACCGGCTGACCGAATTTGCCCAGGCCGATGGACAACAAGTGCGCGCGAGTTCGTCGTTCCTGCTGGGCATTGCGACCGGCTTGCTGTGGGCGCCATGCGCCGGCCCGATTTTGGGCCTTGTACTGACCGGTGCGGCATTGCGCGGCGCAAGTGTCGGCACGACGTTGCTGCTGGTCGCTTACGCGGCAGGGGCTGCGACGTCGCTGGCGGTGGCGTTGCTCATCGGCGGCCGTGTGTTTGCTGCAATGAAACGCTCGCTGGGGGCGGGCGAGTGGATTCGTCGCGGTATAGGCGCTGCGATGTTGCTCGGTGTTGTCGCCATCTCGTTAGGACTCGATACCGGCGTGCTCGCGCGCGTGTCGACTGTTGCCACGGGTGGCATCGAACAGAAACTGGTGGACCTGTTATCGGGCGGTACGGCGCAGGCCAAGGCTGTCAACAACGAAACGGCGACACCCGCCCAGACTACCGCGGCAACCGATGCCGCCGCCGGACCCGCGATGATGCGCGCAGCCGCTCCCGCCGACGCGCCGCTGTCGCTGCCGGTGGAAGGCGAATTGCCGCCGTTGTCCGGCGCCGTTCAATGGCTCAATTCGCCGCCGCTGACGGCACAGGATTTACGCGGCAAGGTTGTGCTCGTCGACTTCTGGACTTACTCGTGCATCAACTGCTTGCGCTCGTTGCCTTACGTGAAAGCGTGGGCGCAGAAGTATCGTGATCAGGGGCTGGTCGTGATCGGCGTGCATGCGCCCGAGTTTGCATTCGAGCGCAACGTGGACAACGTTAAGCGAGCGACGCACGATCTGGGTGTCGACTATCCGGTTGCCATCGATAACAACTACGCAATCTGGCGTGCATTTGGGAACCAGTACTGGCCGGCGCATTATTTTATCGATGCCAAGGGGCAGATTCGTTTTCATCACTTTGGCGAAGGGGACTACGCGCATTCGGAACAGGTGATCCAGCAGTTGCTGGCGGAAGCCGGTCACGCGAATGCGGGCGCGATGGTCAGCGACGAAACCGTAGCGAAGGGCGTGCAAATGGCCGCCGATAACGCCGACATGCAGTCGCCGGAAACCTATGTAGGCTACGAGCGTGCGGAGAACTTTGCTGACCACGGCGGCGAGTCGCATGACCGCGTTCACACGTATGCGGCGCCTGCTCAACTCGCGCTTAACGACTGGGGTCTGGCGGGTGCATGGAAGGTAGAAGCCGAGCAAGCGACGCTGGCGGCATCGACGGGAACTATCGTTTATCGATTCCACGCGCGTGACTTGCATCTCGTGCTCGGACCAGGAAAGGACAACAAGCCGGTGAGGTTTCGCGTGAGCATCGACGGCGCGGCGCCGGGCGACGCACACGGGTCGGATGTCATGGCCGATGGCACCGGCACGGTCACGGAGCAGCGCTTATATCAACTCGTACGCCAGCCGGGCGATGTAAAAGATCGCACCTTCACCATTGAATTCCTGGATCCTGGTGTCGAGGCATATGCGTTCACGTTCGGTTGAGTGGCGAGAAGCGAACGCATAGGGCGCGGCCTTATGCGTCGTTGAAGCGATAAATCAGCAGGCGGCCTTTATAGGCGGCAGTATCGTCGAAGGCGATTTTATCCAGCCGTTCCTCGCGCATCTGGAAGCCGCGGTCGCCCATTTGCCGGTTGAACGCGGCTCGATTGCCCCGGTCGGGGTCCACGATCCAGACCTCCGCCGCCGCCGACGCATGCAGTCCGATGAACGCGGCGAGCGTTGCGTTGGCATCGCGTTCGTAGAGCAGGTCGCTGCCCATGATCAGGTCGAAGCGGCCATCGACAATACGGCGTCCTGCTTCATCTTCCAGCGTGTCTTCCAACTCGGGGATGGACCAGTTGCCATGCCGGTATTTCATGGGCGGCAGGTGATTCAGGCGCAGGTTTTTGTCCAGGAAGTCTGCGGTCAGTGGATGGCAATCGCTGGCGGTCACGTCCGCGCCGCGACGGTGTCCGACGAGGCTGGCGAGCGCCAGTCCGCAGCCGATTTCGAGAATTCGTTCGTCCAACAATACTGGCCGCAGGGCGAGGCGTGCGGCGAGATGCGCGCCGGATGGCCACAGCATGCCGAATAGCGGCCACATGGCGGAGGAGATGCCGATTCGCTCGGCGTCGCCGGTGGGGTCGGAGAATTGCTGAAGGTCCAGCAGCGAGCGAATGATGAGGTCTTCAACGCCAGCAACGGCGATGTTTTGTTGCTTGGTCAGGTAACCGGGCATCAGGGAGGCGCAAAGTGAAGCCGCGCGGGGAGACGGGGACGTAGTATGCGCCAGTTTGGGCGTCGGGGGCCGGGATGTCCCGCGTGCCTGCTGTTTTGGGTGTTCGTGTGAACGACCTTCCTTCGTGTTTGTCCCTATCGCGCCCGCCGGCCTCCACTCCAATAATGTAATCCATTACATCCTGCGGGCTGTGAGTTGAAACAAATGACGGAAACATTTCGCACCGCCGATGAAATCTCGATCTCCGATGTCGCCCAGAAGGCGGGCGTATCGGTCGCGACTGTTTCCCGCGTCCTGAACGGCCACACCAACGTACGTGAACCCACCCGCGACAAAGTGCTCGCAGCGGTTGCGGCCAGCGGGTATCGAATCAATGAACTCGCCCGCAATTTGCGCACGGCCGAAAGCCGCATGCTGCTCACCATGGTTCCCGACTTCGGCAACCCGTTCTATGCCGCCATCGTTCGCGGTATCGACAGCGTCGCCCGTCAAAACGGCTATTTCATGCTGCTCTGCGATACAGGCGCCGATCCTGGCCGCGAGCGCAGTTACTTCGACCTGCTGCGAGGCCGCCGCGCCGACGGCGCCATCTGTCTCGATCCTGCCGCCATTCAGCAGGCGCTAGTCGAGGAAACTGCCACGCTGCCCTGGGTAGCGTGTTGCGAGTTTGATCCCGCGGCAGGCGTGCCGTATGTAGGCATCGACAACTATCAAGCCGCTGGCGATGCAGTACGCTACTTGCTCAGCCAAGGCCACCGGAAAATCGCGCTGATTAATTCGGGCCGAGGCTATTTATATAGCCGCCAGCGCGCAGAGGGGTACCGCGATGCGCTGAGCGCTGCGGGGATCGACGCCGATGCCGCCTGGCAAATCGACCTCGATACCCTCGATTACGCGGCCGGCGAAAGCGCCGCGCGCACGCTGACACGCCTGCGGCGCAACCGACCGACTGCTGTGTTCGCCGTCTCCGATACCCTCGCCATCGGCGTGATCAACGGCTTGCGGGGCGTCGGTTTGCGCGTGCCGGACGACATGGCCGTAATGGGTTTCGACGATATCGCCGTCGCCGCGCAAATCGATCCGCCGCTTACCACGGTCGCCCAACCCATGCGCGAACTCGGCGAAACCGCCGCGCGCCTGCTGCTCAAACGCCTGCGCGAACCCAACGTACACGTGCCCGGCGTGCTGCTCCCGCACAAGCTGATGATACGAAGGAGCGCGTGATCATGAGCCTGGCTGTCAGCTTCGACAACATCGAAAAACAGTTCGGACCGGTTCGCGTGCTGCACGGCGTGAGCTTCGACCTCGCACCTGGACGCATCTACGGCTTGCTTGGTGAGAACGGCGCGGGCAAGTCGACGTTGATGAAGATACTCGCCGGCTATGAACGTCCGAGCGCGGGCACGTTCTCCATCGACGGCGTCGTCAAGTCCTTCGACAGTTCGCGCGATGCCGAAGCCACAGGCATCGTGCTGATCCATCAGGAGCTGAACCTCGCGGATCATTTGAGCATCGTGCAGAACATGTTTCTCGGTCACGAGAAACGGCGCGGCTTCTTCCTCGATGAACCCGCCATGCGCGAAGACGCACGCGCGCGTCTCGCCGATGTCGGCCTGCACAAGCACCCGGATACACGCGTGCGCGACCTGATCGTCGCGGAGAAGCAACTCGTGGAAATCGCCAAGGCCATGCTGCGCGATGCCCGCCTCTTGATCATGGATGAGCCCACCGCCACGCTCACGCCCGCTGAAACGCAACGCCTGTTCGCGTTGATGGCGCGGCTGAAGGACGACGGCGTGACCATCGTTTATATCTCGCACAAGCTCGATGAAGTGGAGCTTGTCACTGACGAGGTCATCGTGATGCGCGATGGCCGTTTCGTCACGCGCGGGCTGACTGCCGAGACCACGCGCCAGCAGATGGCGAACCTGATGGTCGGGCGCGAAGTGTCCGACATGTTCCCCGATAAACCCATCCTCGCCGCCGATGCCCGCGTTGTGTTCAAGGTCGATAACGCCTATGTGCCGGGATGGGCGGAGAACGTGAGCTTCTCGGTGCGGGCAGGCGAAGTGTTCGGCTTCGCGGGACTTGTGGGCGCGGGACGCACGGAACTCTTCGAAGGACTGGTCGGCCTGCGGGCGCGCACAGCGGGACGCATCATGCTCGACGGCGAGAGCATCAATCCGCGCGATCCCCGCACCGCGATGAAACATGGCATCACGTATCTGAGCGAGGACCGCAAGGGACGTGGCCTGCACGTCGACATGGAGTTGAAGGACAACCTCACCATGATGACGCTGGAGCGCTACGCGCATCCGCTGCTCGACGCGCAAGCGGAACGCGATGCGCTTAAAAAGGCGGTCGGCGACTTCGGTATCCGCACGGGCAATCTGGCGAGCCGCGCACGCATGTTGTCGGGCGGCAATCAGCAAAAGCTCGCGCTCGCGAAGTTCCTGCATCCCGATCCACGCGTGGTTGTTCTCGACGAGCCCACTCGCGGTGTCGATGTCGGCGCGAAACGCGATATCTATTTCCTGATCCACGCGCTCGCCGCTGAAGGCCGTGCGGTGATCGTCATCTCATCCGAACTGATCGAGCTGATTGGTTTATGCCATCGCGTGGCGGTGATGCGCGGCGGCCAGCTTGTCGCCACGCTTGGGTCCGGGCATCTGACTGAAGAGAGGTTGATCGCGCATGCGACCGGCACACACTGAAGACGTTGAAGGATCGAGCCGCCTGGGCAGCTTCGCGCGGCGGCTGCACGGCGTCGGGCCACTGCTCGGGCTGGTCGCGCTCTGCATAGGCGGCACGCTGCTGAACCCGGATTTCGCCACCTTCGACAACGCGATGAACGTCCTCACGCGAACCTCGTTCATCGGCATCATTGCCGTGGGGATGACCTTCGTGATCATCTCGGGCGGTATCGATTTGTCGGTCGGATCGATGGCCGCATTGATCGCGGGCAGCATGATCTGGATCATGAACGCGCTCGCGCACGGCGTGGGCGGACGCACCCTTGCGCCACTCGCCATTATCGCTGTCGGGATCGTTTTAGCCCTTGTTTTAGGGGGTCTTTTCGGTTTGGCGCATGGCCTGCTCGTGACCAAGGGACGGATAGAACCGTTCATCGTGACACTGGGGACGCTCGGCATTTTTCGTGCGGTACTGACGTGGCTCGCGGACGGAGGCGCGCTCACGCTCGACAACAATTTGTCCGATCTCTATGGCCCTGTGTATTACGCCAGCCTCTTCGGCATTCCCGTGCCGATCTGGGTGTTCCTGATCGTCGCAGCGGGCGGCGTGATCGTGCTGAACCGGACCGTGTTCGGGCGGCATGTGCAGGCTATCGGGTCGAACGAACAGGTCGCGCGTTATGCGGCCATTCGCGTCGATACCGTGAAGATCGTCACGTATGTGCTGCTTGGACTGTGTGTAGGCGTGGCGACCGCGCTGTATGTGCCGCGCCTCGGGTCCGCAACCCCTACGACCGGCCTGCTCTGGGAGCTTGAAGCGATTGCGGCGGTGGTCGTTGGCGGAACCGCGTTAAGGGGGGGCGAAGGGCGCGTGATCGGGACGGTGATCGGCGCGATCCTGTTGTCGGTGATTGCGAACATCCTGAATCTCACCAGCATCATCAGTGTGTATCTCAACGCGGCAGTGCAGGGCGCCGTGATTATTTTCGTAGCGTTTTTACAGCGTGGACGTCGTTGAAGTGTGTTCGAACCGTGCCCTGACATCCTCTCAGGCGCCTGTCAAAACAATGGAGACACAGCATGAAAAACATTCTTCGCGCACTCGGCGCCCCACTCGTTACATTAGCGCTGGCGGCGGGCGCCGTCTCGGCCAACGCCGCCGATAAAGTCACGCTCGGCGTTGCTATCCCGACGGCGACGCACGGCTTCACCGGCGGTATTGTCTGGTGGGCCAACGAGGCTAAAAAGGAACTGGAACAGGCGCATCCTGACCTGAAGATCATCATCAAGACCGCGGCCGGCGCGCCGGAACAAGCGAACCAGTTGCAGGACCTGGTGACGGTGAACAAGATCAACGCGCTGGTGATTTTCCCGTTCGAATCGGCTTCCTTGACGCAGCCGGTGGCGCAGGTCAAGAAGAAGGGCGTGTACGTCACCGTGGTGGATCGCGGGCTGACCGATACCAGCGCGCAGGACGCGTACGTAGCCGGCGACAACACCGCATTCGGCAAGCTGCCGGCTGAATATCTGGCGAAGACGATGGACGGCAAGGGCGATATCGTGGCGTTGCGCGGCATCCCGACCACGCTCGATAACGAACGCTGGGCTGCGTTTGAATCGGTGATCAAGCAGCATCCCGACATGAAGATACTCGATGCCAAATACGCCAACTGGAATCGCGACGACGCGTTCAAGGTCATGCAGGATTACCTGACGCGCTTCAAGCATATCGACGCGGTCTGGGCGGCCGATGACGACATGATGATCGGCGTGCTGAAGGCCATCGATCAGGCGAAGCGTACGGACATCAAGCAGGTATTTGGCGGCGCGGGATCGAAGGAAGCGGTCAAGCGGATCATGGACGGCGACAAGCTCGTGCAGGCGGATGTGTCGTACTCGCCCAAGTTCATCTATGACGCGATCAAGCTCACCGCTGAAGCCCGTTTGAAGGGCGAAAAGTTGCCGCCGACGACCATCATTCCTTCGGTGCTGATCACGAAAGACAACGCCAAACAGTTCTATTATCCGAATTCGCCGTTCTGAATTCCGGGCGGTTTGAACACAGCTACGTTAGCGGATCGATGCTCATGAAAACCATCAAAGGCCCCGCCATTTTCCTGGCGCAGTTTCTAGGCGACACCTTGCCCTTCGATAACCTCGCGCATCTTGCGGGCTGGGCGAAGGGCCTGGGTTACGAAGGTATCCAGGTGCCGTGCGATCCGCGGCTGATCGATCTTGAGCAGGCTGCAAAGAGCGATGCATATTGCGACGATCTGCTTCGCGTAGTGGGCGACGCGGGCGTTAGCATCACGGAGTTATCGACGCATTTGCAGGGGCAGCTCGTCGCGGTTCACCCGGCCTACGACACGCTCTTCGATGGTTTTGCCGCCGCGCATGTCCGCGGCGATCCCAAGGCTCGCACGGCTTGGGCGATCGAACAGGTCGGGTTCGCGGCGGCGGCATCGAAGCGTCTAGGGTTGAGTGCGCACGTGACGTTTTCGGGGGCGTTGGCATGGCCTTATTTGTATCCGTGGCCGCAGCGTCCGCAGGGTCTGGTGGAAGCCGCGTTCGAGGAACTGGCGCGCCGCTGGCGGCCGTTGCTCGACGCCTTCGATCAGGCTGGCGTGGACGTTTGCTACGAGTTGCATCCGGGTGAGGATTTGCATGACGGCGTGACCTTCGATCGTTTTCTTGCTGCTGTCGACCATCATCCGCGCGCGAACATTTTGTTCGATCCGAGTCACTTCTTGCTGCAGCAACTGGACTACCTTCAGTTCATCGATATCTATCACGAACGCATCAAGGCTTTCCATGTGAAGGACGCCGAGTTCCGCCCTAACGGCCGGCAGGGCGTGTACGGCGGTTATTCGGGGTGGGTGGATCGGGCAGGGCGATTCCGGTCGCTGGGCGACGGGCAGATCGATTTTGGCGCGATCTTTTCGAAGATGGCGCAGTACGATTTTCCCGGCTGGGCCGTGCTTGAATGGGAGTGCGCGTTGAAGCATCCGGAGGATGGCGCGCGGGAGGGGGCGGACTATATCCGCAAGCGTATTATTCGCGTAGCGGATCGAGCGTTCGATGACTTCGCGGGAAGCGGCGCGAACGGTGAGCAAATACGGGAGGTGCTGGGGTTCGGGCCTTAAAACTCGGGCTTTAAGACTCGGGCGTCAAGACCCGGGTCTTGAAGCACCGAACGCCAGTCCATCACCCTGTCTCCAGGCCGGCCCCGAATTTTCTTAGCCAAGACCCGGCCCAATCAGGATAAAGCTCGTCACGTCGGTCATCGTACGCGGTTGACGACCGGGACGCAGGCGTCCCGCGATTCGAACCAGGGTGCGATCATCAAGGTGAGCAGTGACTGCTCTCGCATACTGTTCCTGATCGAGTACAACGCGGGCCTTGATGATCTCGCCCTCACGCAAGAGCAGCGCCACGACTACCTCTCCGGCCCGATTTCCTTCAATATCAAATTCACCATTCAGATGCTCGACAGTTCCGATGAAGACGTCGTCGCGGTCACGTTCGACCGCACGCAGTTCCCGGCGCACGTCGTCAATACGCCCGAAGTAATCGCTTCGAATCCTGATGTTCTCACCGGGCGTGGCGTCCTGCGGTAAGGCAACGGTTGTCGCCCAACGAAACGACATATCGATGTTGTTGCGCACGTCGTCATTGTGAAGACGAGTCAGCGCTTCGCAAAGATTCGACGAAACGACTGGCGAGGCCGCTGCCTTTTGCGAATCTACAAAACGGCTCAGCCCGTCCTCTTCGATGGCCCTGACGAGTTGGCGCACGCCATTTCTGGCGGTAAGCATGGTCATGCGCACAAACGAGTCGTTCGCCTGCGCGAGGTCGGGCATGGAAGGCGTTTCCATAGCGTCGACAGGACACGACACGCGGACCACGAAGCTGCCTCGCTCGGTATGTCCGAACCGTGCATGACCGGCAAGCTGTGTAGCTTCCGCCCTGTGCAGACGCGGGTGATGAGTCTGGGGACGCAATACGGTACAGGCCGACGCGAGCAAAATCTGCTCAGCGCCCAGCAGCAACGAAGCGGCGAACGACAAGGGCAGGCCGTCATCAATCGAGCCGCCGCTCGTCACGCGGTAGTAAATGGAGTCGTCACGCGAGATGGCAGCGAGCTGAACCAGATCCGCCAGCTTCATACCCTGCAGGTCTGCGAGCTTGGACAATGCGAGTTCGCATGCCTCGGCGTAGTCCGGCGCATCCTGATCCATCGGAATAACGATCTGGCGACGCGGCGCGGCGGCGTGATGCATGACGTAAAGACGGTCCACGATGCCGTCGGGCAGCGACTCCCATCCCAGCGATTTCACGAAATCACGCAGGCCAGAAGGTGATAAATCTTTAATCGCCATGAGGAACTCGATGAGCGGGCGCTTTATAAGCAGGAATTTCGCGGCGCGAGATGCTCGCCATGAGTTTCATCAGGCCGGTACCGTCGAACACCTGGTTCTTCGGAATTTTTACCGTAACGCCTGCGTGGTTGTCTGTGGGCGGCGCGCCGCGCAGACTGACCCAGTACGCGCATTTTCGCAGCACGAGTTGCTCGTGGGAGTGTGTCAGCCAGTCTTCGGCTTTCGGCGGCAGGAACAACACGGCAAGTATCCGCGGCGACGCGTGTGTTTCGCGGCGCAGATCGTCGTATTGCTGCGTGCCGGACAGGAAATAGGAGAGCGAGTCGCCGTCGTCGAATGGCGGCTTGATGCTTGCCTTCAGCTGGACCTTGATGTCGACTTCGGTCAGGCTTCCGCCATTCGGAAATGGCTCCCAACCGGTGAGCATGGCATCGATGCCGGCATTGTCATCGTGCCGGTTGCTCGTCTTGCAGTTGACGCCCGCGTGGGATGCAATTGCGTGGAGGTAAGCGTAACTCAACTCCGATTCCCGATTTACTGCTGTGAGCGCTGTTGCCATGATCTTCCCGCAGTTCTGTTATCCATCGACAGGAAAGCATAGGGGAAACACGATTTCTCGACTTGTGGAAAAATTCGCTGCGACAAAATTTGACGCTTTGCTCAGGGCAAAAGAAAACGCCGACGCGAATGCGTCGGCGCAGAACTACCGGAAAGACCAGCCGCTTTTCAGCGGCCTCAGCTTCTTACGACCAGTCGGCGTGGAAACTACCCTTCTTATCCACGCGTTCGAACGTGTGCGCACCGAAGAAATCGCGCTGTGCCTGCACCAGATTCGCCGGCAACGTTTCCGACCGGTAACTATCGTAATAAGCCACCGCCGACGAGAACGCCGGCACCGGCACACCTGCCTTCACCGCGGCCACGACCACGTCGCGCAACGCACCCTGATACTTCGTCGCGATGTCGGTGAAATACGGATCGAGCAGCAAGTTGTGCAAGTCCGGGTTGGTCTTGTAAGCGTCCGTGATCTTCTGCAAAAAGCCCGCACGGATAATGCAACCCGCCCGGAAGATCTTCGCGATCTGGCCATATTGCAGGTCCCACTTGTACTCTTCCGACGCCGCGCGCAACTGCGCAAACCCCTGCGCATACGAAACAATCTTGCTCAGGAACAACGCGCGCCGCACGGATTCCACAAACGCGTCACGATCGCCATCGAACTTCGGCGACGGTCCCGTCAACTGCTTGCTTGCTTCAACGCGCTGATCCTTCAGCGAAGACAGCACGCGCGCAAACACAGCTTCCGTAATCAGCGGCAACGGAGCGCCAAGGTCAAGCGCATTCTGGCTGGTCCACTTGCCCGTGCCCTTTTGCGCCGCGCGGTCGAGAATGACATCGACCAGATCCTTGCCCGTCTCTTCATCCTTCTTCGAGAAGATCTTCGACGTGATCTCGATCAGGTAACTATCCAGTTCACCCTTGTTCCACTCGACATACACGCGGCCCAGTTCTTCGTTCGACAAGCCTGCCACGCGCTTGAGCACGTCGTAGCTTTCGGCGATCAACTGCATGTCGCCGTATTCGATCCCGTTATGCACCATCTTCACGTAATGTCCCGCGCCGTCCGGGCCCATGTACGCCACGCACGGTTCGCCGTCCGGCGCCTTGGCTGCGATCTCGGTCAGGATCGGCGCCACCAGGTCATACGCTTCCTTCTGGCCGCCCGGCATGATCGATGGACCTTTCAACGCGCCTTCCTCACCGCCGGACACACCGGTGCCAATGAAGTGCAGCCCCGACTTGGCAAGGTCGGTGTTGCGGCGGATGGTATCGGTGAAATGGGTATTGCCGCCGTCGATCAGGATGTCGCCCTTGTCGAGCAGAGGACGCAGCGAGTCGATGGTGGCGTCGGTGCCCTGGCCGGCCTTGACCATCAGCAGGATGCGGCGCGGTTTTTCAAGCGACTCGACAAATTCTTCCAGCGTGTACGAAGGCACGAGTTTCTTGTCGGGATGCTCGGCTATCAGCTCGTCGGTTTTTTCGCGGCTGCGGTTGTACACGGATACCGCATGTCCGCGGCTCTCGATGTTCAACGCCAGATTGCGTCCCATGACGGCGAGGCCTACAACGCCGATTGCTTGCTTGCTCATGTTTCTCTCCGAATGACCGAAGCGCGGGCGGCTCGTGGCTACACACGCGACGGATGCGATTTGTCAATTGGGGCGGTGCCCGCGACGGCGTTCCGGACAGGCTCTCGCGCCGGGAAACAGTGGCGAAAGCGGCACGGACACTACGCGATCGGCCAGCCTGGCTGGCTTTTCTCGCGCGAACGCCGCGCGGAACGCGCAGACGGAGCGAGATTACCACTTTGACACGGCGCTGGCAGACATCGCACGCGCCCGCACGACCGGACAGCGGTTGGACAGCACGTCGGCAGTACGCTGGCCGCAACCGGGCAACACGCCTGACACCGGTCTAGAATGAGCATCCGCGACCGGTTCCAGGCGCGGCGCGACTCGCTTGAACCCAGGCGAAACAGGGCAACCGCATGGCGCTTCGGAAAAAGACTCAGCAAAAGACTCAGGAAAAGACTCACCCAAGGACTCACCATTACCACGTCTACGTGATCGAACTGGCCGACACCGTCTGGAACGAAGCGCGTTTCCGGCGCGCGAATCCGGATTACGTGCTCGGCATGCCCTTCGTTTACGTAGGCATGACGGGTATTGATCCTGACGTTCGTTTCGACAAACACAAGGCCGGCATCCAGTCGAACCGGTATGCGCGGGAATTCGGGCTGCGACTGTTGCCGCGGCTCTACGAACTGTATAACCCGATGCCTTACGAAGGTGCGCGGGAGATGGAAGTGGAATTGGCAATTGGCTTGCGGGAAGCCGGATACGGCGTCTGGCAGGCGTAGAAACCAGGCGGCGCCGTCGCATCCGCGGCCGGCGTTCTGATCAGACTAAATGCAAGGAGCGGGACATGCGGATTCTGGTGGTGGGTGCGGGCGCGATTGGCGGCTATTTTGGTGGACGGCTGCTCGACGCGGGCCGTGACGTGACGTTCCTCGTGCGCGAGCGGCGCGCCGCCCAACTCGCGAAGACAGGCCTCAACGTCCGCAGCCCGAACGGCGATCTGTCCATACCCAATCCGCCCGTCGTGCTGGCGAAAGACGTACGCGAGCCGTTCGACCTGATCCTGCTTAGCTGCAAGGCTTACGATCTCGATGGCGCCATCGAGTCGATAAAAACCTCGGTCGGCCCGAACACCGCCATCCTGCCGATGCTCAACGGCATGCATCACCTCGATGTGCTCGAAGCGCAATTCGGTGCGCAGCGCGTGCTCGGCGGTCAGTGCATCGCGGCCGTGACGCTCGACGCCGACGGCACCATCGTTCACTTGAACAAGCTGCATTCCATGGCGTTCGGCGAGCGCGCAGGGGGGTTATCCCCGCGAATTGAAGCCATCTCGGCGCAATTGTCAGATGCGCAATTCGACGCGGTAGCCAGCCCCGAGATCATTCAATCGATGTGGGAAAAGTGGGTGTTCCTCGCAACGCTCGCGGCCGGCACATGCCTGATGCGCGCACCGGTCGGCGACATCATCGCGGCGCCGGGCGGCCAGAAACTGCTGCTCGATCTCTTCGATGAAGCCCGCGCCATTGCAACCGCGAACGGTTTTACGCCCGGGGAAGCCGTGGTCGCGCGTGCGCGGGGGATGTTCACGGAGGCCGGTTCCACGATCACTGCCTCGATGCTGCGCGATCTGGAGAACGGCGCGCGGATCGAAGCGGACCACGTGGTGGGCGATCTGATTGCGCGTGCCAAAGGGGCTAAAGATGTCCAGGGACCGAACAGCACGCCGGTTTTTTCAACGGCCTACACGCACTTGAAAGCTTACGAATCCCGCCGCGAACGTGGCGACGTCAAGGCTTCGTAAGCCGAATCCGGTGACGAGAACGGAATGGATGCCGTGCTGTTGCCTTTATTGCCTCGTTGCCTTAAAAAATCCGCATCGCGCTTTAAACAGCCATTCCGTACTTTGAAGCAACGGGCATAACGCGATACGCTTTGCGCTTCTCAAAAGTAACGCTCGCCGAACATGCACGATCATGCCTTGCAAGAGCCGCTCGCCCCGCCAACCATTGCGGAAATTTTTATCGGCTTCCTCACGCTCGGGTTGATCGCGTTCGGCGGCGCGTTGCCGCTTGCACGGCGCGAAATCGTCGATCGGCGCAAGTGGCTCACCCCCGACGAATTCGTCGATCTGCTGGGCCTGTGCCAGTTTTTGCCGGGCGGCAACGTGATCAACTTCTCGGTTGCGGTCGGCATGAAATTTCGCGGCGTGGCGGGGGCGCTGGCCGGGCTGCTCGGGTTGATCGTGGGGCCTTCGCTGATCGTGATCGGACTCGGCGTGCTGTATCAACGCACGCATCAAGACCCTCATATCCGCCATTTGTTCGCGGGACTCGCTGCGGCGGCCGCGGGCTTGCTGGTGTCGATGGCGATCAAGGTAGCGTGGCCGCTGCGGCACAAACTCTCCATGGCGGCGATCGCAGCCGTAGCGTTCATCGCGATCGCGTTGCTGCGCTTGCCGTTGTTGCCGGTCATGCTCGTGCTCACACCGGTTTCGATTTTCATCGCGTCGAGGGTGAATCGCGAAGTGAAGCCCGAAGCGAATCGGGAAGCGAAGCGCGGGGAGGGCCAATGAATCACGATCTCGTTTCGCTTGCGGCCATTTTCAGCCAGCTTTCACTGCTCGCTTTCGGCGGCGGCAATACCATCCTGCCCGAGATGCAGCGGCAGGTAGTGGACATACATCAGTGGATGTCGAAGGCGGATTTTTCCGCACTGTTCGCGCTCGCGCAGGCGGCGCCCGGACCGAACATGATGATCGTGACGCTGATCGGCTGGCATGTGGCCGGCTGGCCGGGCGTGCTGGTGACATCGATTGCCAAGTTCGGCCCGTCGTCAATCGTGACGGTCGCGGCCATGCACGCCTGGGAACGCTTCAAGGACCATCCATGGCGTAGGTACGTCCAACTCGGTCTCATACCGATGACAGCCGGCCTGGTCGCGGCGAGTGCGTCGTTGATTGCCGAAGCGTCGGACACCCGCTGGATACTCGCGGCCATCACGGCGGTCATCGCGTTCCTGTCGTTCAAGACCAAGCTGCATCCGCTGTGGTTGCTGGCCTTGGGCAGCCTGATCGGGCTGACCGGTTTCGGGCAGTTCTAGACCGGCGTCGGCTTTAAAGGCGAAAGGTCGAGCCTGTTGCGGGCATGGGCCTTGGGAACAAGGGAGGCGTTGGCCACGCGGCATCGATGAGTTCAGCTATGGCATGAACATCGCGGAAAGTGAATTTGCCGCCCACAAGCGGCGGTATTGGGAAGTGGAGCTGGGCCTTTGCCGCGTCGCTGTGATCGGGCGAAAAGCCGCATCGAGCGCGTCAGGCCGTTGCTGAATAGAATGGCCTGAGTTTCGTTTCGAGGAGAAAGAACTGATGGCGATGACCACTGAATTCGCACTTGCTGCGCCGTCTCGCGATGAGATCGACGCACTCGCCGGGCCGACGGTGATCGAATTCGGCACCGCCTGGTGCGGCTATTGCCGTGCGGCCCAGCCGCTGATTGCGGAGGCCTTCCAGGACCACGCCGGTGTCCGGCATTTGAAGATCGAGGATGGCAGCGGCCGCCCGCTCGGCCGCTCATTCCGGGTCAAACTCTGGCCAACGCTGATCTTCCTCGACAACGGGCTGGAGGTCGCGCGGGTCGTGCGGCCGAAAAGTACATCGGAAATCCGCGATGCTTTCGCGCTGATCGACCATCCGGTTTCGCCATGACGAGGGTTTTTACCGATCGTTCGGGGCGCGATGTCCGGGAATATCATCGCTTCGAAGGGTAAAACGGACCACGGGCAAACCGGGCGCGGGAGTTGCGCACGCTGTCTTGCGCGCCGCTTCGGCAATGCGTGCGCGCGACGCCGTCCGCTCCGGCGTTACCCTGACCAGCAGGAGGTTCACCATGCCGCGTTTCGCCGCCAACCTCACCATGATGTACAACGAACACGCGTTCCTCGACCGTTTTGGCGCGGCGGCGCGTGATGGTTTCAAGGCGGTGGAATTCCTGTTCCCCTATGAATTTCCGCCAGCGGAGATCAAGGCCCAGCTCGTGGACAATGGCCTGAAGCAGGTGCTGTTCAACGCGCCACCGGGCGACTGGACCGGCGGTGAACGCGGCCTTGCATCGTTGCCGGGACGCGAGGAGGAGTTCAGCCGCAGCATGGAGATCGCGCTGGACTATGCCGCGGCGCTCGGCAACGACCGGCTCCATGTAATGGCGGGGCTGATGGAAACGCCGCACGCAATGCAGCATTCGCGCGAACAGCATCGCGATGTCTATATCAAGAACCTCACGCTGGCCGCCAGCATGGCGCAAACGGCTCGTGTCACCATCGTGATCGAGCCGATCAATACGCGTGACATGCCCGGCTATTTCCTGAACCGGCAGGATGACGCGCAAGCAATCTGCGAAGAGATTGGCCTGCCGAATCTGCAAGTCCAGTTCGACTGCTATCACTGCCAGATCGTCGAAGGCGATCTGGCAGTCAAGCTTCGCCGCGACATGAAACGGCGTGACGCGGGTATCGGCCATATTCAGATTGCCGGCGTGCCCTACCGCAACGAGCCGGATACGGGCGAAGTCAACTATCCGTACCTATTTGATCTCATCGATTCACTCGGCTATGGCGGGTGGATCGGCTGCGAATATCGGCCGCGCGCAGGCACGTCCGACGGTCTGAGCTGGCTCACGCCGTATCGTCATGCGGGCCGCGCATCATGACCATGCCGATAAGATCCGATGCGCCATGTCGGGGCCGGTGGTTCGCTTTGATAGCGCTGAATCAAGCGTTGAAACCACCCGCACGACGCTGAAACTTTTTGTGCGGCGTGATAGTCCACGGCAAAAAGCGAGTTCGCTTACGCTTCACGTCACCTGTTTTTTCACCCGCGGCGCCCATCGCGATTCGCGATAGATGCTGCTTTCAGGAGAGTTCACATGCAGATCACCGGAGAAATGCTGATCGGTGCCACGGCGGTGCGCGGAAATGACGCTACGCTGCATGCCTTCGATCCGGCGCGCGGCGTTGACTTGAAGCCGGCTTTTGGTGGCGGCGGAGCGTTGGAAGTCGCGCGCGCGGCAGAGCTTGCCGAGCAGGCATTCGATACCTACCGGCTCGCACCGCTCGAAACGCGTGCGCAATTCCTGGAAGCGATTGCGGACAACATCGCTGGGCTCGGCGATACGCTGATCGAACGCGCCCAAGCCGAATCCGCGTTGCCGAAAGCGCGCCTGGAAGGCGAGCGCGCCCGCACGATCGGGCAATTGAAACTGTTCGCATCGCTCGTGCGCGAAGGCCGCTGGCTTTCTGCCACCCTTGATTCACCGCAGCCCGAACGCAAGCCGTTGCCGCGTCCCGACTTGCGTTTGCAGAAGATTCCCGTTGGACCGGTTGCCGTGTTCGGCGCCAGCAATTTTCCGTTGGCGTTTTCGGTAGCCGGCGGCGACACGGCCGCCGCGCTTGCCGCGGGATGCCCCGTGATCGTGAAGTCACATCCGGCGCATCTCGGAACATCGGAGCTGGTCGGGCGCGCGATCCAGAAAGCGGTGGCGGATTCAGGGTTGCCCGACGGCGTGTTCTCGCTCGTAGTTGGCGCGGGCAACGCGATAGGCGAAGCGCTGGTGGCGCATCCGGCTATCAAGTCGGTCGGGTTCACAGGCTCGCGGCGGGGTGGCCTGGCGTTGATCGAGATCGCATCCAGGAGGCGCGAACCGATTCCCGTGTTTGCCGAGATGAGCAGCATCAACCCGTTCTTCGTGCTGCCGGGTGCATTGGCGGCGCGGGCCGAATCGCTCGCGAACGGTTTCGTTGATTCAGTGACGCTCGGGGTCGGTCAGTTCTGCACGAATCCGGGTCTGGTGCTGGCGCTGGAGGGACCGCATTTGCAGGCGTTTATCGATTGTGCCGTGAGTGCTTTCGAAAAGAAGGGCGCTCAGACGATGCTGACGGCGGGCATTGCGGCCGCGTATCAGGAAGGCATTGCGCGGCGCGATGAGTCGGGCGTGGAGCGCGTTGCAACCGGCGCCGAATCCGACGCGTCGTGTCCGGCGCTGCCCGCGCTTTATACCGTGAGCGCCGAGAAATTCCTCGCCACACCGCAACTCGAGGATGAGATATTCGGACCGACGTCGCTGATCGTGATTTGCCGCAGCGAGGACGAGCTACTGGACTTGGCACGGCGTATTGAAGGCCAGTTGACGGCGACGTTGCAAATGGAAAGCGACGACGTGCCGCTCGCTCGCCGACTTTTGCCCATCCTCGAACGCAAGGCCGGGCGGATCCTGGCGAACGGTTTTCCGACCGGCGTTGAAGTATCGTATGCCATGGTGCATGGCGGACCGTATCCCGCAACTTCCGATAGCCGCGCGACCTCGGTTGGCGCGATGGCGATCGAACGCTTCTTGCGGCCGGTGTGTTACCAGGACTTGCCGCAGGCTTTGCTGCCGCTTGCACTTCAGGATGACAATCCGCTAAACCTGTGGCGCCTGCGCGATGGCGAACTCGGACCCAACTGAACACGCGAATCAAACGAATCAAACTCAAACAACCAGGAGATGAATACAGATGGAGCGCCGTTATCCCGATCCCGCCGTCCGAGTACTCGACTCGCGCTTTAACGCGCTGCGTGTCGGCATGGCGTCGGTCGAATGTTTGTATCAGGGGGCTCGCTGGTCGGAGGGCCCGGTCTGGTTCGGCGACAGCCGCACGCTGGTATGGAGCGACATTCCCAACAACCGCATGCTGCGCTGGGACGAGGAAACGGGCGAGGTCCGCCCGTTCCGCAAGCCCTCGAACAATGCCAACGGCAACACTCGCGACCGCGAAGGACGGCTGGTCACGTGTGAACATCTCACGCGCCGCGTAACACGCACGGAGTACGACGGTTCGATCACCGTGCTTGCCGATCAATACAACGGCAAGCCGCTCAATTCACCGAACGACGTGATCGTGAAATCCGATGGCTCGATCTGGTTCAGCGACCCGACCTTCGGTATCGACGGCTTTTATGAAGGCGAGCGCAAGGACGCTGAGTTGAAACCGGCGGTGTATCGCATCGATGGCAAGAGCGGCGAGATCACCCTGATGACCGACACGCTGATCGGCCCGAACGGACTCGCATTTTCGCCTGACGAGTCGGTGGTTTATATCGTCGATTCGCGTGCGTCGCCGCGCAAGATCCTCGCCTTCGATGTCTCTAACGATGGCCTTAAGCTGACAAACGAGCGCGAGTTGATCGATGCCGGGCAGGGCACGCCCGATGGTTTTCGCGCGGATGTGCACGGCAACCTGTGGTGCGGCTGGGGCATGGGCAGCGACGAGCTGGACGGCGTCAGGATCTTCACGCCGCAAGGTGAGGCGATTGGACATATCGCGCTGCCCGAGCGCTGCGCCAACGTGTGTTTTGGAGGCCGTTATCGCAACCGCTTGTTCATGGCGGCGAGTCACGGCCTGTACTCGCTTTACGTCAACACGCAGGGCGTGATCGGCGGTTGAAACGTCACCCCGACATCACGCCGGCGCGTGTTTTTCCATCAGCTTTTCCGGCTGCGCAGGCACGACAAAACCGAAGCGGGCGTATAGCGTGTGAGCGCTCGTAGTGGTCAGCATCATCTTGCGCAAGCCCTGCAAATCCGGATGCGCCAGCAGGCATTCCACCAGCCAAGTGCCCAGGCCGTCGCGTTGACGGCCTGGAAGCACAAACACATCGGCGAGATACGCGAAGCTCACGGTGTCCGTGATAGCACGCGCATAACCAATCTGCGTGTCGCGATGGAACAGGCCGAATGCCAGCGAATGCGCGGCAGCCCGCTCGACCTGCTCGCGCGAGATGCCGGGTGACCAATAAGCGACCTCGCTCAAGTAGCGATGCACAACGTCGAAATCGAACGTCCTGATGTCCGTAGTGACGCGATAATCGCCCCTCGACCATTCGGCAGCCATTCAACGCACCTTGTAGATACGGCCGGTTTCAAGACCCTCCACGCTGCGGCTGTATGCCAGCGCAACGCGCGCACCGGACGCCGCTTCGAAGCCGCGAAAATACGGCCCGAACGCTTCACGTGCTTCTTCGAGCATGGTCGCATTCACGACATTGATGCGCAGGCCGCGCGGCAGTTCGATCGCGGCTCCCCGCACGAAACCTTCAATGGCGCCATTGACCGCCGCCGCGCTTGCGCCGTATTTGATGGGTTCATCGCCCACGATTCCGCTGGTCAGCGTGAACGAGCCGCCGTCGTTCAGATAACTTTGCGCGACCAGCACGAGATTGACCTGGCCCATGAGTTTGTCGTCGAGACCAATGCGGAATTGCTCGGGAGTCATCTGCGAGAGTTCGCCGAAGTGAACATGCCCGGCAGTGGCAACAATGGCATCGACCTGACCGATCGATTTGAACAGCGCATGGATACTGTCGATCTTCGTCAGGTCGACGCGGTGCGCGCCTCGCGTGGCGCCGATCTCGATGACTTCGTGACGCGGCTGGAATTCGGAGAAGACGGCGCGGCCGACTGTGCCGGTTGCACCGATGACGGCAATTTTCATGAGAGGCTCATCGAAGAAGAAACGGGCTCTCATTGTGCGTTTTACGGGCGGCTTGAACAAGCATCCCGTCGGTCTTTCTCAAGCGGACTTCAACGTCAACGGGTCGCGTGCGACGCGTCCGGCGAAAGCAGGAAGATCGATGCCGCCAGCTTGAACACCAGCACGACGCCGGTCACGAGCGCGGCAACAGGGAAGGCGCGCCATTCAGCGCCAAGCATGGGGCCAACCAGTACGACCGATGCGAAGCCGAGCACAACGGTAATCCAGCGTGCCCATTGCAGGCGGAACGCCACGCAAATATATAAGCCGCCAATCAACGCACGCGATGCAATCAGCGCGGCAACGGGCTCGCCCGGACCGGTCATCAGCGCCAGCCCCATCTCGGCCCATGACAGGGTGTACGCCACCCCGAGGCACACCAGTGCAGTGGAAAGCGCACGCTCACGCCACGGTGCGCGCACGCTTTGCGTCTGCTGTAACGCTTCGTTCGAATACGTATTGGTTGTGTTCATGCCGATCCCCGCCGCCTGGTTTTTCGATGCGTCGTGCTGCATTCGTCTGATTTGTGGAAGTCTTATGCATGGGTCGTGCCAGATCGCACGAACGCTGGGAACATCGCTTGCTTTCAATTACCTGGAGTCCGCGCGGCGGCGATTTGCCTGACGAAAGGCCGCTGCTCTTTTCGCGGGTTTATCGGGACTACAGGGCAAAACAACGCAGGAAAGCAGCGACACGACGCCACGACATTGCAACGATGCTGCATCCGATGGCAGGCTTTACACAGTCCACCGACCAGGAGTCCGGCATGACCACGACGAAACCGAAGGAACAGCACCCGCATTCGCATCGAGAGGAGGAGGACGTCGACCGCGCCGTGGAAGATACCTTTCCCGCCAGCGATCCACCCTCGACGGGCGGCGTGACACGGATTGAATCCGACGACGAGAAGGGCAAGCGCGAAAAGAAATAAGGGAAAATCTCCAAGACAGGAAAGGACCGGAAACTGCATTGACTAGCCGCTTCCGGTCCTTCCCTTTTACAAACCAGCGCCAGGTTATTCCTCGCGCCGCTGGATCTCGATCAGGCGCGATGGCCTGACGTGGTTGATCGCGAAATGCTTGCGGCCTCGCAAGTTGTAACCGTGGGGATCGCGCTCGACGAATTCATACTGCCGCTCCACCTCTTCCACGTCGGGCGCGACCATGCCCTTATCCACCACACTGAAGCCTTCCTCTAATGCGAGCGCCAGCCCGTTGCGCGCCGGACGGCTGTCGAAACCGCCCAGGCCGTCACCTTGTTCAAAGCGCGAATTCACTAGCGTTGCATCCACGCCGACATATGCGTTGGGGTTGTACTCGAGCATGGCTTCGTCGCGCGAGGCGTCGCGATTTTTTCCGTCGGCATCGACGGTATCGTCCAGCGTGCCGTCGTTGAGAACATCCATTGCCTGATGTTCGATGTTGGTCTTGCCGACCGGCCCAGCATGTTCCAGCGATAAATCAGATGTGCCGCCACCCGCTTGCCCGAGCCCGGCTTCGCGTCCCTGCGCTGCTGCAGCCACATCGCCGGGTTTGGCCTTGGCGGTTTCGGTTTCAGGCTTCTTCAGCGGGCTGTCCGCCGCGCGCTGCGTTTGCTTGTCCTGCGATTCGTTGTTCTGTGCGTTGTTCATGGTTCGCTCCACCTGGTTCAGGTTAACAAAGAGACATCACGCAAGAAGCATTCCGGATGACGGAGTCGGGTCAACCCCGCATTGGAATAAACCACGGGATAAAACAGCAGTAAATGTTCTAAGCCAAATTGATTTTTTTCAACCCAACGAGAGTTTTCTCAAGAGTATGATTTGTTGTTCGCCAGGCCTGCGTGCGCCACCGGACGGCCCCGTGCCGCTTGCCGGATTCGCGCGTTTCAAGCGAGCGGGAGACGACCATCGCGAATCCAGCGGGGCACTTAAAATCAGGGTGACTCATGCAATTTGACGCGGCATTTTCACATCGCGGCTACTTACTCAATTGTGCACCGGCACGTCAGGGCGACGGTTGTTTCCAACCCTACGTGGTCATCTCGCGATCGAGCGACGGTGAACTCGTGGCCAATCGTTTTTTCCCCGCCGACCTGCGCTTTGGCAACGCCGACGAAGCCATTGCACATGCCCGCGACTGGGCGGTCCGATGGATCGATGCCAGCCACGTGAAGGTCGACCCCAAGTCCTGAGCGCGCGCCCGAACGGGTTTCGCGAACAGGCGGCAGTCTTGCAGAAAAACGGTTAATCTCGGGGCATCGTTCAGATCGTGCCGTTCAACGCGGCGTCATCCGCCCAAGCTCCCGACATGCCCAAGACTGTTTCCGTAGAAGATCAATTGCCCTCCCACGAATGGGGCCTCGACAAGATCGTGGCCGACTTGCGGGCATCGCGCGAGCAATTGCATCGCACGCGCCATCCGCTTGGAATCCGCGAATTACCGTCGCGTGAAGCGATCGTGAAGATCGTCAACGGGCTGCGCTCGGCGCTGTTTCCCACCCATTACGGCGCCGCCGACCTGACCGCCGAAAGCGTGGACTATTACGTCGGCCACACGCTCGAGAGCACCTTGCGCCTGCTCTCCGAACAGATCCGCCGTGCCTTGCGTTTCCTGCCGGAGAACCACGACCTGAGCGATGCCGAACTCGGCGCGCACGCGTTCGGACTGGCGCGTGAATTCGGCACGCAGTTGCCGGCCATCCGGGCGCTGCTGGTAAGCGATATCCAGGCCGCGTTCGCGGGCGACCCCGCCGCGCAGCACATCACGGAGATACTGCTCTGCTATCCCGGCATCTGGGCCATGACGCATCATCGTCTGGCGCATGCTTTGCATAAGCTCGGCGTGCCCTTGCTCGCGCGCTTTATCAACGAGATCGCGCACTCAGCTACGGGGATCGACATCCATCCGGGCGCGACGATCGGGCCAAGTTTTTTCATCGATCACGGGACGGGCGTGGTGATCGGCGAGACGGCGGTGATCGGCCAGCACGTGCGGGTGTATCAGGCAGTGACGCTGGGCGCAAAGAGTTTTCCGGCGGGCAACGACGGCGTGCTGGTGAAGGGCAACGCGCGTCATCCCGTAGTGGAAGATGACGTGGTGATCTATGCCGGCGCGACCATTCTCGGACGTGTGACCATTGGCCGCGGTTCGGTGATCGGCGGCAACGTGTGGCTTACGCATAGCGTGCCGCCGGGCAGTAACGTCTCGCAAGGCAAGGTCCGCGAAGGCGGTGCAGGCGACGCGCCGGACGATGGCCGCGGCGCGTGAACGTTACATGAGCCTCAGCGAGCTTTTTAGCTATTCGATACGCTGAACGCGCTCGGATGTCCGACGATAGAAAGGAATTCGCGGCGCGTTGAAGGGTCGTCGCGGAACGTGCCCAGCATCCGCGATGTCACCATCGACGCACCCGCTTTATGCACACCGCGCGTGGACATGCATTGATGCGTGGCTTCCAGGATTACACCAACGCCTAGCGGTTGCAGGACTTCTTCGAGCGTGTCGGCAATCTGCGCCGTCATCTTTTCCTGGATCTGCAGACGCTTCGCGAAGGCATCGACCAGACGCGCCAGCTTCGAAATACCGACCACTCGCTCACGCGGCAAATACGCCACGTGCGCCCGGCCAATGATCGGCACCATGTGATGTTCGCAGTAACTTTCGAAGCGGATGTCCTTGAGGACGATCATCTCGTCGTAACCCTGGACCTCCGAAAAGGTGCGGGCGAGTATCTCGCGAGGATTCTGCGAATAACCCGCGAAGAACTCTTCGTAAGAGCGGATGACGCGCGAAGGGGTATCGACGAGTCCTTCGCGGGCAGGGTTGTCCCCGGCCCAGCGGATCAGAACGCGAACGGCGGCTTCGGCTTCTTCGCGGCTCGGACGATCGGCGTGATCGGTTTGATCGTGGATGTCCGAAGATGCGTTAGGGGAGTTTCGCGTGGCGCTCATCGAGGGCTCCAGATGCAGGGTGCAAAGTCATGAAGTCCTCATTGTTCCACGTTTTACCGCATGGAAGACCCCGGTGGGATGTCGGGTATGCCTGGGTTAGTCAGGCGGGTAATCAAGTTTTCCCGCCGCCATCGATTCCCGAGCCGGTCTGCCAGACCTTTTTCCCTTCCTCCGACAGCTTGCCCGAACTGTGATGCTTATCCGGTTCCGTCCCTTCCTGCGCAAGATGACCGCCGGGTTGTTCCTGCGCGCGCTGCTTTTCGCCCTTGCGTTGCGCCCGGCGTTCTTCTTGCGATCGGCCTGCGTAGTTGGTGTCTGTCTGCTTGTCCGTCATGTCGTCCTCCTTGAGTGAGTGACATGCAAAGCGGCGCAAGAGCCGTTCCATCGGCGATGGTTGCCCGATGCGCGGTATCAGCGATAGCGGGATAAACGCTCAGGCTGGTTGTCGTGCGCGGGCTTATATAGAGTGGCCCGGCGCTCGACTACTGGCTCACGTTATGAAACGTTTCCACATTGCACTTGCCGTTGCCAGCCTCGAGACATCGATTGCCAATTACACGCAGCGTCTCGGCCAAGTGGTCGCGGCCCGAGGTACTTAAGGCAATTACTGACCCGACGCGTGTGCCCTGAGAAACGCCGCGTACCCATTCTGGGTCTTGAGGATCTTTTCGGCGCACTTGTCATAGTCCGACCCTTTCGCGCTGTCCGGGCCATACATACCGCGGCACTGCGCAAAGAGGGTTAGCGTCGTGCTCGCACCTTTCGCAGCACGAGTTGCCGAAAAACTGGCCTTGCCCGAACCCGAAGGCACATCGGTGTCGATTGCGACCGCGTCCGCGCGCGTCACAGGCGTATCGGAATGCTGCTCGATGTAGCGTTTGGTGAGCGCCCAAGCGGCGTCGCAGTTCGCCGGTTCGCAATCGACAGCCGCATTGCGTTGAGCGTCGGTAAGGCCGGCTTCGTTGTGGAGGAATTGCTGGGCTTGCGCCGCCTGTTTTTCGGGGGACGAGCAAGCAGTGAGCACAAGCGCAACGAGCGCAAAAACAACGATCTTTTTCACGAATAAAACTTCCCTAGCCAAGTTCGACCACGATTATAGCTGCGCGCCCGAAGCGTTCGCAGTTGCGCTCGAACGACTTGCGCCAAGCATTTCCTGGCTGGGCTGGGCCGCCGTCTCGAAGGCATGCAATGCATGAGCCAAGGCGCTCCCTGTCTCATTAGAGATAGTTTATCTAACTCGAATAGCCAATTTATCTGGTTTGTTAGCCGGTCATAAGATAGATATTCTGCTTACAGCAGCGCCGATTCTGGCGTTGGCAGGCATAAACCGGCGAGCCGACATGGAAAGGCATCTGCGAGTCCGCTGAAACTTCGCGGTGCTTGACGGTGCTTGTGCCCCCGAAGCCCAATCTCTCTTACCCTTTCCGGCCCGGAACCGCATGCTCAGTTTTACCGGCGGTCTCGTCCTCTTTGCCGCCCTGCTTCACGCGAGCTGGAACGCGATGCTGCACGGCAACCGCGACCGGTTCCTGTCCATGACTTGGATGAGCATCGCCATCGCGGCGGTCGCAACGCTTGTGGTCCTGTTCACGCCGTGGCCGGCCGATGCAGCCTGGCCGTATATCGTCGCATCGGGGCTCGTGCATATCGTCTACAACGTGAGCCTCGTGCGGTCGTATCGACGCGGCGATCTGGCGCAGGCGTACCCGATCGCGCGCGGTTCGTCGCCGCTGCTTGTCACGATCGGCGCGGCGCTCTTCGCACATGAGGCGATCGGCCCCTTGCACGCGCTCGGCATCGCGATGATATCGGGCGGCATCATCGCGCTCGCGCTGCAGGGACGTCACGTGTCGCGCGCGGGTGTGGTGGCCGCGCTGACGACCGGCGCGACGATCGCGCTCTATACCGTGATCGACGGCATCGGCGTACGGTTATCCGGCGGTCAGGCGCTCGCCTATACCGCGTGGATGTTCCTGTTCTATTGGCTGATGCCAGTGTTGTTCGTCGCGAAGCGTGGGCTCGCGGCGCTGTGGACGCCGGTACGGGCGGCGCCAATGGCGATCGGCTCATCGCTTGTCGGCGGCCTGGTGTCGATCGCGGCGTATGGCATCGTGATCTGGGCGTTGCAGTCGGGCGCGATGGGCGCGGTATCGGCGTTGCGCGAGACCAGCGTGGTGTTCGCGGTGCTGATCGGGCGGGTGTTTCTGCGGGAAGCGGTAAGTGGAAAGCGGTGGATCGCGTGCGTGATCGTCGCGGCTGGGGCGGTTTGTCTGGGGCTGTGACCCGGCAAAATTTCAAGCTGCATCCGACGCATTGCTTTGCGCGCAACGATAGAAACTGAGAACCCCTCGCAACCTGTAAACTCTCCTTACGCCCAGCACTTTTCCAGGAGATAAACCACATGCAATCCCCGTGGCGCACCATGGACCGCGCGACCCTCGACGCTGCCTACAGCAATGGCGATCCCCCCGCCGACTTTGAGACCCGCAGCGCAGCCTTCTACGCATCGCATCCCGGGGAACTCGACGTCAGGTACGGACCCGCCCCTCGCGAGCGCTTCGACTTCTTCCCGGTGTCGAACGGCCATCAATCCTCCGCGCCGACTTTCGTTTTTGTCCACGGCGGTTACTGGCAAAGCTGCGATAAAGAGCTCTGCGCCTTCGTCGCGCAGGGACCGCTTGCCCGTGGCATGAACGTGGTCGTAGCGGAATACACGCTGGCGCCCACCGCGTCGATGACGCAAATTGCCGGCGAGATCGGACGATTACTCGACTTCCTCGTCGAGCAAGGCCACACGACACTCATACTCGGCGGCCATTCCGCGGGCGGTCATCTCACGGCAATGCATCGTCATCATCCGGCGGTCAAATACGCACTGCCCGTTAGCGGCCTCTTCGATCTCGAACCCATCAGCGCGGGGCGGCTGAACGACAAGCTCGGGTTATCGGCGGAGGAAATCACGCGCTTCAGCCCGATGCGGCACATCGCTCACGGAGCACCGATGGTCGTCTCCGTCGGCGACGCGGAACTGCCCGAACTCATTCGCCATTCGCATGACTATGCCCACGCATCCGCTGAGGCGGGCGAGCGTGTGACTTACGTGCCGGTGCCTGGAGCAGACCACTTTTCCATTCTCTACGATCTCGCCGACCCCGATGGTGTGCAACTCAAAGCGCTGGCTCAATTGATGGAGAGTTAAAAGTAATTCGGAACCCTGATCAAATTGTTCTGATCAGACCTTCGGGAACGGCTTGCTGAGAAATTTCGATCCGGCGAGCCCGAAACGCCAGGGCACGTCCATTGCCTTGGTGATGCCGATGCGCGGTCCGGTCGCGAGCGGATATTCCTCCTCCGGCGCTTCGATATGAAACGGCGCTTCGAGCAGCGACATGCCGTTGTTGCCGTGCGTGATGCCCAATGCCTGCGCGACGCGTCCCGGTCCCGAGCACAAGAGCCTTGATGGTTCGAGGCCGCGACGTTGACGCATGGCATCGAGACCGGTGAGTGGTTCGATCGCGCGGATCAATACCCCTGCACCGTGGCCTTCTTCGCGGCAAACGAAGTTCAGGCACCAGTGAATGCCGTACGAGCGATACACATATGCATGGGCAGCCGGGCCGAACATGACAGCGTTGCGCGGGGTGAGCCCGGAGAAGGTATGCGAGGCCGGATCTTCGCGATCGTAGGCTTCTGTCTCGACGATCCTGCCGCCGACGCCATCGACGGTGAAGATCGCGCCGATCAGGCGGCGCGCGACCTGTTCGGACGGCGCGTTGAAGTCGATGGGTGTCACAGTGCGGGATGATTTGGGCATGATTGAAGGAGGGGTTCACACCGGCGGAGTGCTGTGCGGATTTCGCCATGGCGGCCAGGATTTCTCGTTTGCAGCGGAGGTCCGGCACCTTGATTTTGCCGCGGGCATCATTCTCCGTCCACTAGCGCGCGTGAATCCGCGCGGCAAGGGCACCGGCGCGGCCGAATCTCTCAAGCGCCAACACAACCGGACTCATTCCAGGCTCTAAGCCGCCCGGCTAAACCGCTCCCGCGTCATCACTTTCGATACAAACCACCAGACCAGCGCCGCTGTCAGCGACACGGCCGCAGCCATCGCCATCGCCGCATGCATGCCCCGCTCAAACTGATCCGGCGTTGTGAGCATCGAGCCGAAAACCGCGACACCCAGCGCCGCGCCAGTCTGCCGCGCCGAGTTCAGCCCGCCGGCCGCAATCCCGGCGCGATTTTTATCGACGGTATCCATGAGCGAACGCGTGGCCATCGGCGTAATGAGACCGGCGAAAAAACCGATTGCCGGCACCCGGCGCGGGCTCGCGCGGCAATGCCTCGACTGGACCGAGCGGCGGCGTCATTTGGCCGGGACGTTGGGCGGCGCGTTCATGACGCAGCTTTGCGCGAAGGGGTGGCTACGCCGCTTGAAAAATTCCCGGGCCTTGCAGGTGACGCCGAAAGGATGGGCCGGGCTCAAAGAACAACTGAGCATTGATGAGCGATGTGTTGAGAAAACCGCTTAGGCTTCAACCTCCCAACCGCACGATATGGCACGCGCGTTGCTGCGCTCGTTACTGGTAATCCAACGACGTTCTCTCAAAGGAGTGTGATCATGCCTGAGAAGAAAACCATCGAACGTGCCCACGCGGCCAAACGTGCGGGGAAATCGTCCAGCACGCAGGCCGGCGCGTTCGTGAAGGAACAGATCGATCACGTGCGCGAAGGCAAGCACGGTGCGAAATCCGCGAAGCAGGCGATCGCGATCGGGTTATCGGAGGCGCGCAGGTCGGGGGTGGGCGTGAAAGCGCCGAAGAAGGGCGCCGCGTCTGCTGCCACTCGCAAGAAAGCCGCGAAGGACACCCACGCCGGTCAGCACAAGACCCAACGCAGCGCGAGCACGGAATCGAAGTCGAAACGTTCCGCGACGTCCACGCGGGTTCTCAAACGTGAAGGCACCAAGGCCGCTTCGCACAAGTCGCTGTCGAAGCAGACGCATGCGAGCGCAAGCCGGCGTTCCGCGGCTGACCGTTCGGCTTCCGCCAAGAAGGGCTGGCAGACGCGCCGCAAGGCGGCGTCGAAGGCGGGCGCAGCGCGGCATGCGCGCTAGAGCGCGGTTCGTGCAGCGGTTCGTACGTAAGCAGGTTGCATTCGTTGCTTTCGCACAAGAAAAAGGCCGTTCCGGATCGCGCCAGAACGGCCTTCGAGCATGTGCACCAGCTTGTGAATCACTTGTAGCCGCATGGATCAATGACCGTATGCGGCTATCGAAACCGCGTTATTTCACCGTTTCGAGCACCTTGCGAACTGTGCTGAAAATCTGCTCGATCTGGTCATCTTCAATGATCAGCGGTGGCGAGAACGCAAGAATATCGCTTGTGTAGCGCACCAGAACGCCTGCCTCGAAGCATTTCACGAACGCTTCGTAGGCCCGCGCGCCCGGCGCGCCATCGCGCGATTCCAGTTCGATACCGGCCACCATGCCGAGATTGCGCACGTCCTTCACGTGAGGCGCGTCGCGCAACGCATGAGCGGCCGCTTCGAATTTCGGTGCCTTCGATGCCGCCCGTTCAAACAATTGATCGCGTGCGTACAGGTCAAGCGTGGCGATCGCGGCGGCGGCGGCCATGGGGTGCGCCGAATACGTGTAGCCGTGGAACAACTCGATACCGTTCGTCGCACCCGCATTGACGATGGTGTCATGCACGTTGCGATGCGCAGCCACCGCGCCCATTGGAATGGCAGCGTTGTTGATTGCTTTTGCCAGCGTCATCAGGTCCGGCGTCACGCCGAAATATTCGGCCGCTGTCGCTTTGCCGAGCCGGCCGAAACCCGTGATGACTTCATCGAAAATCAGCAGGATGCCGTGCTTCGTGCAGATTTCGCGCAGCTTTTGCAGATAACCCTGCGGCGGCACGAGTACACCCGTCGATCCCGCCAGCGGTTCCACGATCACGGCAGCGATTGTCGATGCATCGTGCAGCGCGACGATGCGTTCGAGTTCATCGGCGAGATGCGCGCCCCACACGGGCTGGCCCTTCGAGAACGCGTTGTGTTCAGGCGCGTGCGTGTGCGGCAGATGGTCGATGCCAGGCAGCAACGCGCCTGAAAACGTCTTGCGGTTCGGCCCAATGCCGCCGACCGAGATGCCGCCGAAACCCACGCCGTGATACCCGCGCTCGCGGCCGATCAGGTTCGTGCGCTGGCCTTCGCCGCGTGCGCGGTGATAGGCGAGGGCGATTTTCAGCGCGGTATCGACGGATTCGGAGCCGGAATTCGTGAAGAAGATGCGGTCGAGGCCTTCCGGCATGATCGCGGCGACCTTCGTGGCCGCTTCGAACGCGAGCGGATGGCCCATCTGGAAGGTCGGCGCGAAGTCGAGCGTGGCGGCTTGCTGCTGGATCGCGGCGACGATTTCATCGCGGCAATGGCCTGCATTCACGCACCACAGGCCGGCGCAGCCGTCCAGAATCTCGCGGCCATCGGTCGCGCGGTAGTACATGCCCTTGGCGCCCTCGATCAGGCGCGGTGCAGCTTTGAACTGCCGGTTGGAGGTGAAGGGCATCCAGAACGACGAAAGGTCGTCGATGACGGGGCGCGAAGTCATGGGAAATCTCCTGTTAGAACACGCAATGTAGTCCTCGATAAAAACCCGCGGCATAGACAGTTGTCCTGTCGCGGAGAGAACTGTGCTGGCAAAATGGTGCAAACTGTATTGGTCATCCATTTTGGGCGGTCAACCTTGATCATCCCTTGATCATCCTCTTCCTGCCGACTCATGATCGAACTTCAACTGGACCGTGACCGCGCGCAAGCGACGCTCGTCGAACAACTGGTGCGGGCGTTTTCAGGCGCCATCGAGCAGCAGGCATTACGCGCCGGCGCGTTGCTGCCTTCGGTGCGCCAACTCGCGCAGGCAGAGCGGCTGAGCACCTTCACGGTAACGGAGGCGTATGGACGTCTCGTGTCGATGGGCCTCGTCATCGCGCGGCGCGGCTCGGGTTATCGGGTGGCGCCGCGAGCGCCGGCCGCCCACAAGCGCGCCGTGGCATGGCAACCGCCGAGCCTCACGGCGACCTGGCTCCTGTCCGATGTCTTCGCCGATCATTCCGTGCCGATCAAAGCCGGCTGCGGCTGGCTGCCCAACGAATGGGTCAATGAAAGCGGGCTGCATCACGCGTTGCGCTCGATCAGCCGCGTGCCGGCGGCGCGCATGGCCGACTACGGGCACCCGTACGGTTTTGCGCCGTTGCGCGAGCGGATTGCCGAGCAACTGGACCGCTATGGTTTGCCCGCCGACCCGGCCACGAACGTGTTGCTGACCGCCGGGGCTACGCAGGCGCTCGACCTGATTGTGCGCACATTACTGCGCCCCGGCGATACGGTCATCGTGGAAGATCCAGGTTACTGCAATCTGCTGCAGATCCTGCAACTGGGCGGCCTGATCGTGCGAGGCGTGCCGCGCACACCGGCAGGAATCGACAACGACGTGCTTGAGCAACGGGTGATCGAGCATCGTCCCAAGGCCATCTTTCTCAACACGACGCTGCAGAACCCGACCGGTGCAACCTTCGGCATGGCGGCGGCGTTTCGCCTGTTGCAGATCGCGGAACGCTATGGCCTGTGGGTGGTGGAAGACGATGTGAACCGCGAACTCGCGCCGCCCGGTGCGCCGCTTCTGGCCGCCATGGAAGGCTTGAACCGCGTGCTGTACGTCGGCGGATTTTCGAAGACGATCACGCCGGGATTGCGCTGCGGGTATGTGGTCGCCGAGCGTGATGTGCTGCGTGAACTGGCGCGTACAAAGATGGCGGTGGGGCTGACTTCATCGGCGGCGACGGAACGCATTGTCGAGAAGGTGCTGACTGAAGGGCGTTATGCGCGTCACGTGGAATCCGTCACCGAAAAACTCAAGGACGCGCACGTGCAGGTCGAGGACCGGATGGACGCGCTCGGGCTTGAGCTGTTTCATCGGCCGCGTGCAGGCTTGTTCGTGTGGGCACGGTTACCGGTTGAACCCGAACAAGCGAGCGACCTGGCTACGCAGGCGCTGGAAGACGGCATCTGGCTCGCGCCAGGTTCGTACTTCCGTCCAGGCGATGCCGCGAGCAACTGGTTTCGCTTCAACGTGCCGTATTCCACCGACGACGCGTTGTGGGGGTTTATCGAGAAGTGGATCGAACGCTAAAGCGTGATTGCCCATGATCGGCTGATCCGCCAAATGAAAAAGCCTCGCGAGAATCGAGATTCAAGCGAGGCTTTTTCGTCCTGTGCGACCAGCGTTCGGGCATTGGATCAATCGATCAAACGCCGGCCTGCTGCTTCATCTCCGGAACACGCCGAGCAACAACGTTGCCAGGAAGATCACGATGAAGATGAAGAACAGGATCTTCGCAATTTCGGTTGCACCACTCGCAATACCGCCGAAGCCAAAAAACGCCGCGATAATCGCGATGATGAAAAAGATGACAGCGTATCGAAGCATGAAGCCCTCCAAAGGGTCGATTATCGGATTGGTTTGCGTGCTGGCTTGACGCCTTCGCCGCCTTGACTGCTTGAACTGTGCCGCCAGTGTGCCGCTGTATCCCGCGACGCCCGAACTTAGAGCAACCGCCGTGCCCAGAACCCTCCGCCCCGGAAAACAGGGCGCAAAAAGATTCACGCGCAAAAAAGCCGCACTGCGTTGCGCGAGTGCGGCCTTGGAATACGCGCCAACCGGCGCGGGAATGGAGGAGAAATGTTATCGGCGGGGCTTGCCGTTGTCGGGTTCGTCGTCGAGGTCGTCATCGTCGGCGTGGTTTAGCGCATCCGGCAGTTGGTTCTCGAGTTCATCGCGTTCAATTTGATCGGCGAGATCGAGCGACTTGCGTGTTGCGGGACCGGACGGGCGGTTTGCTCCAGACATGGCGTAACTCCTTGGGAGATTTCAAAGCCGCGCCAACAGAGGCGCGAGTTGATCGGGCAGCAAGCTTCGTACATGCCTGTCGATCCCCCGGGGATAACGGAGTGTGCGCATTTCTTGCCGCTTTTTACGGCCAAAGTTGCAATCAGGCTGCATATTTTGCGCGACGGCAGGCATGAACCAGTATGCGCCGCCTACGAAAAAATAGGCTGGATCTGAACCTGGAACCACCAAATCGGCGCGCCGCGCGTGCAACGCCGGAACCACTGGTTACGTGGTTACTTCAATACGTCCGTTATCACGTAACCATGCCATTACGCCAACGCACGCTCGACGATCGGATACAACGACAACACGAGCAGCGTAGCCATTGTCCAGTTGAAAGCGCGCAGCCAGCGCGGTTGCGTGAGCAGGCGCCGCATGGACGTGCCGAACGCGGCCCACAGGGTGATGCACGGCAATCCGACGACGATGAACACCACCGCCATGAAGACGGCATTGAGCGAAAAGCTTGAATGCAAATGGATAGTGGTCGCGGCTGTCAGCACCATCATCCATGCCTTCGGGTTGATCCATTGAAACGCGGCTGCTTCGATAAACCGCATGGGCCGACGCTCGCCGTCGCGAACCTGCATGGTCGCGGAGGTCGCGATCTTCCAGGCGAGATACAGCAGGTACGCCACGCTTAAGGTTTCAAGCAACGTGTAAGCCCAGGTGAAACGCGCAAATGCCTGCCCCACGCCGAGACCGACCAGCACCATCAGAATGGCGACGCCAACGCTAATGCCAAGCACATGCGGCACCGTGCGGCGCAATCCGAAGTTCACCCCCGACGCAAGCAGCATGGTGTTGTTCGGACCGGGTGTGATAGTGGTGACGAGCGCGAACAGCACGGCGGCGGGGAGGGCTGTCAGCAAGGCGGCAGTGTCGAGATGCATGGTGTTTCCTGGTGTTTCCCTGAGACGAGAACTGAGTCGGATCGGTAGTCCGCTGGCGTCAGTGTATGAGATGTGATCTGTACAGTACCGGTACAGATGATTGAATCATTTCCTGTACGGTGTGGCAGGTTTTGCGCACAGCGCGCAATCGGGCACTGCGCTTGCAAAAAATTGTCATAGGAACCCTTACTTGATCGACACGATCCATCTCACGTTCAGCGCTTTTTGCGGCCGACAAGTCCATTCGAGAATCCGTTCGAACCCGGTGGCCGCATGAGTACTGCAGCGTTTTTCAACCGGGCTGCAATTGCGACAGCGTTCGGCAAGCTGATCGTTTTAGCCCGCCGATCGACGGCTCGGATTATTTTCCTATCCTTACGAAGGCGATCACGCGGCCATCATGCATGGTGTTCATCTTCGGCTGGGATATCGTATCGACAGCCGCATGCAACTCACGCCGAAAGCAGCCGGCGATGGTTACCCGACGCGCTCGGCGGCTTCCTGCATGATGTTGCGGCGACCGAAAAACGGCTGCGTATTGACATGCTCGCGTGGGATTTCGCGATGCTTCATGCGTTCGAGCGCGAGTGGTTGCCGGTCTACAAGATGGGATGGCGGACGCACCTGCGGGTCTCGTTCCAGATGGACGGCAAACATCCAATGGGGCATCACCAGAAGAGGGTAATGATCGACGACAAGCTTGCATTCGTCCGCGGCCTCGATCCGACGTGTTCGCGCCGGGACACGCCCGAGCATGCCGTTGTGAACCCGCATCGCCGCGATGTGAACGAGCAACCGTATCAACCCTTTCACGATGTCCATACCATGTTCGACGGCGACGCCGCGCGCGAGACGCTTGAGAAGCCCGATGGTCTCGATCTCGCCATCATCGCGCCACGCAAGCAGCGCGGCTGGCTCCAGGAAATGACAATGGGCGTGCTGCGCGCACGGCTGCACGGATTTCTCACGACCGGTATCGCCTGACGTTGCCGAGCGTGCCGCCGCTTGAAACGGGTTGCGTGAATGTGCACAGCAAATTGATGGTGATCGACGACGAGCCGATCGATATCGGGGGAGACGGTAGGGTTCACGCGCTCGAGTATGTGAAGTCGCGCGGGATTCTGTGCCGCCCGAAGCGTTGATCGATCCGGAGAAACCGGTCGAGTCGGACGAACGCGTTGGACAGTTCGTGCCGGTCGAGACGCCGCGTCGTTTGATTGGCGGGTTTGTGTTGCTCGCGATGGCGATCGTCGGTTTTGCGGCGGCCTGGCATTGGACGCAGCTTGGGCGATACGCTCAATCTGAAAGCGCTCACACAAGTGGCCCAACGTATCGATGTCTTGGCGCTCGCGCCGCTCGCGATCATGCCAGCTTACGTGCTGACCGCAGTGATATCCGTGGCGATCACGCTGCCGACTACATCCACGGGTCTGGTGTTTGACGCAGCCTGGGGCAGCTTTTATGCGCTCGCGGGACGCTCGCTGCGGCTGCGGTTAGCTATCTGATGGGCCAATGGCCCGGTCGCCACATCGTGCGGCGCGTGGCGGGAGCGTGAGTGAACAAGTTCAGCGAATGGGGGGTAAAACGCGGCTTGATCGTCGTCGTGATCCTGCGGATCCTGCCATCCGTTGTTCGCTTTGGACCGCATCCGGGTGCATCCGGGCGAGCGTCTTGTACGGGTGGATGTGCATCGAAGTTCGCTTGTCTCAGGTGGTATCGGATCACTATCCGTTGATCGCGCAGCTATCCTTGTCGCCTTAAAAAAGACGGTTGTAACGAAAACCCCTTAAAAAAAGGCTTAGAAACACAAAAAGACTCGCACGAAGTTCAATGGCGCTTGTAGAATCCGGCGTTGATACGGATGCATTCACGCGACCGTATTCTAAAAACACTGACCTCAACAGGTAGGAGAAACATGCCGACTTCCGCAAAAACCGCCGCCAAGAAAGCTGCGACCAAAGCTGCTCCCAAGGCTGCAACGAAAACTGCAGCAGCGCCCGTCAAGAAGGTAGCTGCCAAGAAGGCCGCATCGACGCCGGCTACTGTGGCGAAGAAAGCGGCCGTGAAGACGACGGCAACGCTGTCGCCGATCAAGGACACGTTCACGAAGGCATCGCTCGCCGCGCATCTGGCGGACCGTGCGACTGTCGACCTGAAAGCAGTGAAGGCCGTCTTGTCGGCACTCGAGGACACCATCCTCGGTGCGGTTCACAAGAAGGGTGCAGGCGAGTTCACGCTGTCGGGCCTCTTGAAGATTACGGCGCAAGTCGTGCCGGCGAAGAAGAAGCGCTTCGGCAAGGACCCGTTCTCGGGTGAAGACCGTTGGTTCGATGCAAAGCCGGCGAGCGTGCGTATCAAGGCACGTGCGTTGAAGAAGTTGAAGGACGCCGCAGCGTAAGCTGACGGAACAGCATCGAAGGACTATGGCAGCGCAGGAGTAGAGGCGAACCGTAGTCGAAAAAAAATGGCCGGTTTCCGCGAGGAAACCGGCCATTTTTTTGCCTTCTTCCGATGATGCGAGGCTGGATGACAACGACGTTCGAACATGATGGCTGATGTCCAAACAGCGATTCCTGTCGAGCTCTGCCCGGGTTTCGCGTAACAAAGTGTGGTTTAGCGTGGCGCGAAGGCTCGGCTCAAACCGGCTCTTCAAGGATCACCGTCGACGGTCCCGGCTCACTTTGGCAGCCCGCGTCATAGTCGATGGTATGCGCATCGAAGCGCTGGATCGCGCGCAGGAGGCGAGGCGAGAACGTGGCGCCGAAGCGAGCGATGAGTTGATCGCGTTGTGCGGGAGTTGCATGCGCGAGCGTTCGCAGTTCGTCTATCGGGATGCCGACGAAAAGATTCAGCGGAAACGGCGGCGCGGAATCGATGGAAAAATTCGGCGCGCGGATACGCAGCCCAGGTTGAAGATGCGTTCCGAGTTCCATGGTGAAGATGAAGCTGGCGTTATCGGGCGAAGCAGTTTTAGCTTCACTGAGAAGGTGCGGCACGACGTCTTGAAGCGATGAGATTTCCTGGTCGGTCAGCATGACGAAATCCTTCGAAGAAAAAGCGGCGAGATAGTTTTCGAACCCACACGCAATGCTGCGCTGGAAGTTCGAGAAGGAAAGCAACACCGATGCCGGATAAAAAGCGCGGGTAGGAACGCGCTGTCAATGTCACATTTACGCGGCCATTTACCTAAAACGATTGCAGTGAGGCAGAGCGTCCAGCCAAGCATAAAAGGCGTGGAAGCCGTACGGCTTTCGCGCCAAAACAGGGGCAACACAATAAAGACCCTTGAAACCCGGGCCGAATTGAATGTCCCCGGCGCGGGTATAACCCTCTGAAAACAAACTGAAAGCGGCTCAACCGTCACTCAGTAATGACGGCACGTGGCTTGCTTAAGGCTTGCCCTTACGCTGAACCGTCGCGTGAAAAGAAGAAAAAAGTTCAACAGCAAGAGATTCCCATTCTGTCGACCTGCGACCTGGGGAGTGGCCAGACACTTGTGTCATTCCGCGTTTCAATGAGTGAGAGAGGGCCTGATGCCAGATCAAGACGCACGACCTGACCATAACGAAGACAAGGCCGGGGATAATTCAAACCGCGGCGAGCAAAAAAACGATAACGATAAAAACGGCGGCCAGGACAAGTCCAACGACAAATCCGACGACAAGTCCAACGGGGAAAAGAAAGGCCCGGGCAAAAAGCCGCTGATCATCCTGGCGATCGTTGTGGTGCTGCTGATCCTGGGTGGTTTGATCTGGTGGTTCGCGACCCGGAATCAGGTCAGTACCGACGATGCGTACACCGACGGCGATGCAGTGACAATCGCGCCGAAGGTCTCGGGCTACGTCGTGGTCATGAACCTCGGCGACAACAAGTTCGTTCACAAGGGCGATCTGCTGATCAAGATCGATCCGCGCGACTATCAGGCTCAACTGGACCAGGCGAACGCCCAACTTGGCCTGGCGAAGGCACAACTCAACGCGGCTCAAGTGCAACTCGATATTGCCCGCGTGCAATATCCCGCGCAGCTGACGCAGGCGAAGGCACAGGAACAAAGCGCGCAAGCGAGCCTGGCGCAGACCCGCGCGGCTTACGAACGGCAGCGTGCCGTCGATGTCCGGGCGACATCGCAGCAAAATATCGACACTGCGACGGCTCAGCAAAAGAGCGCGCTGGCCAACGTCGCGCAGGCACAGGCGCAGGTGAAAACCGCGAGCCTGGTTCCCCAGCAAATCAGCCAGGCGCAGGCAACGGTAGAGGAACGCCGGCAGCAGGTTGAACAGGCCGAGGCGCAGGTGGAAGCGGCCGCGTTGAACCTGTCTTACACGGAACTGCGCGCGCCTGCGGACGGCTGGGTCACCAAACGCAACGTGCAGTACGGCACTTTCCTGCAGGCGGGCACGTCGATTTTTTCACTCGTGACCACCACGGTCTGGGTCACGGCCAACTTCAAGGAGTCGCAACTCGAGCGCATGCGCCCGGGTGATTCGGTGGATGTATCCGTCGATGCCTATCCTGATCTGAAACTGCACGGCCACGTGGATAGTATCCAGCTCGGCAGTGGCTCGCGTTTTTCGGCTTTCCCCGCTGAGAACGCGACGGGCAACTTCGTGAAGATCGTGCAGCGCGTGCCGGTGAAGATCCTGATCGATAGTGGGATGCAGCCTGACCTGCCGCTGCCGCTCGGACTTTCCGTGGTGCCGAAGGTGATGTTGAAATGAGCGACCATTCCGGCTGGAAACCGAAGTCGAACCCCTGGCTGATTGCGGTCGTGGTCACGCTTGCGGCGTTCATGGAAGTGCTCGACACCACCATTGTGAACGTCGCGTTGCCGCACATTTCGGGCGCGATGTCCGCGAGTTACGACGAAGCCACCTGGACGCTGACCGCGTATCTTGTCGCGAACGGCATTGTGCTTCCCATCTCCGCTTTTTTCTCGAAACTGCTGGGACGTAAGCGATATTTCCTGATCTGCATCGGCGCGTTCACGGTCTGTTCGCTGCTGTGCGGCCTGGCCACCGACCTGTGGCAACTGATCGTATTCCGGGTCTTGCAGGGCTTCTTCGGTGGTGGATTACAACCGAACCAGCAGTCCATCATCCTCGATACCTTTCCGCCCGAGCAGCGCGGCCGGGCGTTCTCGATCTCGGCCGTGGCGATCGTGGTGGCGCCGGTGATTGGGCCGACGCTCGGCGGCTGGATCACCGACAACCTCACGTGGCGCTGGGTGTTCCTGATCAACGTGCCGATCGGCGTGATCACGACCATTGCCGTGATGCAGTTTGTTGAAGACCCGCCGTGGGAGCGGAAAAAGGATCGCAAGGAACTGGGGCTCGATTTCATCGGCATTGGATTGATTGCGCTGGGTCTCGGCTGCCTGCAAGTGTTCCTCGATCGCGGCGAGGACGACGACTGGTTCAAGTCCGGGTTCATCACGACCTTCGCGATTCTGTCGGCGATCGGCATAGTCGGCGCGATCTTCTGGTTGCTTTACGCGAAGAAACCGGTGGTCGATCTACGAGTATTCAAGGACAGGAATTTTGCGCTGGGTTCGGTATGCATGGCGGGTTTTGCAACGATCCTTTACGGAAGTGCGGTGCTTGTGCCTCAGCTTGCCCAGCAGCAACTGGGTTATACCGCGACGCTCGCGGGGCTGGTGTTGTCGCCGGGCGCGATGATGATCGTGGCCATCATTCCGGTGGTGAGCAAGCTGATGCCGATCATACAAACCCGTTACCTGGTCGGTTTCGGTTTTTTCCTCATGGCGTGTGCGTTGTTTTATACGCATCACCTGGTGCCGAACATCGACTTCAAGACGTTGACCATGATGCGAAGTTCGCAATCCATCGCCATCGCGTTCCTGTTCGTGCCGATCACCACGCTGGCTTATCTGACGCTGAAGGCATCGGAGAATGCGGACGCTTCCGCGTTGTTCACCATGTTCCGCAACGTGGCGGGATCGATTGGAATTTCGCTCTCCACCGCTGCGATTGTCGAGCGCACGCAGGCGAACATGGCGCACATGGCCGTGCATATGACGCCGTTGAACCCGAACTACAACGATTCGATACAACGTCTCACGCACACGTTGATGGACATGGGGCAGACCATGCAGCAGGCCATGACCACGGCGACCGGGCTGATGTACAAGCAATATATTTCGCAGTCCACGATCCTGGCCTATCTGGACGTGTTCGGCGCGGTGGCGATCTTTGCGTTGTGTTTCGTGCCGATCACCTTTTTCTTCTCGCCGGTGAAAGCCGCGGGTGGCGGGGGAGGGCATTGAGATGAGCAAACGCTTGATTCCGCTGCTGCTTTCCATGCTCGCCGGCGCGTGTTCGGTCGGTCCGAATTTCACGCCGCCCGACGCGAAAGCGCCGGACAACTGGCACGATCTGCAGCGCGCGCAGAACCCGCCCGATGACATGCGTTTCCCCCATGCCAGCGTGCCGTCGCTGGTGGATACCAATGCGGACCCCGATCCTCGCTGGTGGCGGCAATTCAACGATGCCACGCTGGACTCGCTGATTGACCGTGCGGCGGCGGGCAATCTGGATTTGCAGAGCGCCGTGCTGCGCATTGCGGCGGCGCGCGAACAGGCGGTGGTATCGGGGGCGCAGGGGTTGCCGCAAGTCAGTGCGAACGCGAGCTATAAGCGTGAGCAACTGGGCTTGAAGGGCTTGCTGCAATCGCAGGGTGTCTACGACAAGGTCAATGCGCTCGGGTCGAACAGCGCGAGCGCGACCAGCGCCCTGAATTCCTTGACGGCTCCGGTGAACCTGTTCCAGGATGGTTTCGATGCCTCCTGGGAACTTGATCTGTTCGGGCGTGTGCGGCGCTCGGTGGAGTCTGCGAATGCGCAGACGGAGTCGGAGATAGAGAACCGTAACGACGCGCTTGTCTCGCTCGAAGCGGAGGTTGCGCAGACCTATTCGCAACTGCGCGGGGCGCAACTACTGAAGCGGATCACGCTGGCCGAGATCGATTCGGAGCAGCAGATCCTTGATCTGACCCGTGAACAGGCGCGGGTGGGGCTGACGAGCCAGAGCGACGTGGAGAGCGCGACAGCGCAGGTGGGATCGTTGCAGGCGCAGTTACCGCAGTTCGATGCACAGATTGCGCAGGCGATGAATGGCCTTGCCGTATTGACCGGCAGTGCGCCGGGGGCGTTGGATGCGGAGTTGGAGGCGGCGGGCGCTGTGCCGCCGGTGCCGCCGAGCGTACCGATTGGTTTGCCGTCCACGTTGGCGCGGCGGCGTCCTGACATTCGTCGTGCGGAGAGTGATTTGCATTCGGCGACTGCTGAGATTGGAGTGGCGGTGGCGCAGATGTACCCGGATGTATCGTTGACGGGGACTGTGGGAACGCGTGCTACTCAGGCGAAATATCTGGCGCACTGGTCGAGTTTGTTCTGGACGGTCGGGCCTAGCATTTCGCTGCCGATTTTTGAAGGAGGTGCGTTGCGGGCGAACGTGCGGATAGCGAAGGTTCAGGCGGGTCAGGCGGCGCTGCAATATCGCTCGACGGTGCTGAAGGCGTTGCAGGACGTGGATAACGCGTTGGTATCGTACCGGACGGACCAGGACCGTCGCGAGGCGCTGACGCGTACGGTGGAGGCTAACCGGATCAGTTTGCAGCTTGCGACCGACAGTTACCGGAAGGGGCTGGTGAGTTTCATTACCGTTCTGGATGCGGAGCGGCAGTTGGCTAAGACGCGGCAACAACTGGCGCAATCGACGGTAAGTGTGACGACGGATCTGATCGCTGTATATAAGTCGCTGGGAGGCGGATGGCAGGGCACGCCGGAGGCGGTGGGAGTTCGGTGAGGGGGGGCAGACAGCACGATGAAAACATTTGGCGAAGACAGTTAAGGCCGTGCCGATTCCTGGGCAACTTGTGCTTGCCCGAGAGCGTTGGGGGCGAAGCGTGTTCGTGTCAGGATTCGCGAGAAGGAGGGGTTCACACATCCGGCGCTCTGGCGAGCACCGTGCTTTTGGGGCACCTATGAATGAAAACTGCACGCTGTGGACACTTAGGGTAGCGTGGTTGAAAGCGTTTTCTTTGCTTCGTTTCTTTGTCGCTTTGGACAAAGAAATGACGTGCCGCCACGCACAGTGGCTAACAGTGATAAAGAGAAAATCCGACTCACGCAGACCACCACGGCCGAAAGCACCACCCCGGCATAGACCCCGACCGCTAACCCCAAAACCGCCCAACCAAACCACCCCAAACCCCAAGTGCGAACGAACATCCCCTCCGCACCAAAACAGGGCACCCCTTCCACCCCATCACCCCCCCACCGCCCCCACCGCACTCATTTGAAGCAAACTCCCCCCTAACCCGCCAAAACAATGAGTAAAAACAAGTAGTAGAAAAAATGGCACGTCTGTTGCTTAATTGTAGATACTGAAACTACCGAAGCGTCGGACAGGCGTGGCCCAGCTTGAAGAGCGGTATCGAGCGGCATTTCCACGCACAGGCGGCACCAGGCCGCGATCAAAAAAGGACGCAAGATGCAGATCTACGACGAAATGCGTCACGAGGAAACCGTGCGGGCGCACTACGCACGTTTCTCCCGGTGGCTTTCCACTCAAAGCCCCGAAACCATCGCACGCAAGCGCGCGGAAGCTGATCTGCTGTTCAGGCGTGTCGGCATCACGTTTGCCGTGAACGGCGATCTGTCGGGCACTGAGCGCCTGATTCCCTTCGACATGATCCCGCGCATCATCCCTGGCGATGAATGGCGCAAGCTTGAAGCTGGCCTCCGACAGCGGGTACGCGCGTTGAACATGTTTATCCGCGACGTCTACCACGATCACGACATCGTCCGGGCGGGGAAGATTCCCGCCGAGCAGGTGTACACGAACGCGCAATATCGCCCCGAGATGCAGGGCGTGGATGTGCCGCTCGACGTCTACGCGCACGTCGCTGGCGTGGACGTAGTGCGCGCCGGTGACGCAGGCGAGTTCTACGTACTTGAAGATAACCTCCGGGTGCCGTCGGGCGTGTCGTACATGCTCGAAAACCGCAAGATGATGATGCGGCTCTTCCCCGAATTGTTCGTGCAGAACCGCATTGCCCCGGTCGCGCATTATCCGGATCTGCTGCTCGAAACCTTGCGCTCGATCGCGCCGGCCGGCGTGGACGACCCCAACGTGGTGGTGCTCACGCCCGGCATGTACAACTCGGCGTACTTCGAGCACTCGTTTCTCGCGCAACAAATGGGCGTGGAGCTGGTGGAGGGCAAGGACCTCTTCGTCGATGAAAACTACGTGTTCATGCGCACGACGCAAGGGCCGAAACGCGTCGACGTGATCTACCGGCGCCTCGACGATGACTTCATGGACCCGCTCGCGTTCCGCACGGACTCGGCGCTCGGCGTGCCGGGCCTGCTGACGTCGTATCGCGCGGGCCGCGTGGCATTGGCCAACGCGATGGGCACGGGTATCGCCGACGATAAATCCATCTATCCGTTCGTCCCGGACATGATTGAGTTCTATCTCGGCGAAACCCCGATCCTGAACAACGTGCCGACGTTCCAGTGCCGCAAGCCCGACGATCTCGCCTACACGCTCGCGCATCTGCCCGAGCTGGTCGTGAAGGAGGTTCACGGCGCGGGCGGTTACGGCATGCTGGTCGGGCCGGCATCGACGAAAGCCGAAATCGAGGCGTTCCGCGAACGCCTGATCGCGCGGCCGGATGGGTATATCGCCCAGCCTACCTTGGCGCTCTCCGCCTGCCCGACCTTCGTGGAATCGGGTATCGCGCCGCGCCATATCGACTTGCGGCCGTTCGTGCTGTCGGGTAAAGAAGTGACGATGGCCGCCGGCGGCCTGACTCGCGTGGCGTTGAAGGAGGGTTCTCTCGTCGTGAATTCGTCGCAGGGCGGCGGCACGAAAGACACCTGGATGGTGGACTAAGCACCCACCGGGATTGTTCGCACGGGCGTGCTTCCAAGCGCTGCGCCCGCGCGCGCCACACAACAACGGAACGCCATCATGATGCTAAGCCGCACAGCCGATCACCTTTTCTGGATGGCTCGCTACATGGAGCGAGCGGAAAATACCGCCCGCATGCTCGATATCAACCTGAAGGGCATGCTGCTCCCGCAGACGCCGGATCAGGCCGCTCGCGCACAACGTTCGGTACTGCGTATTTCGGAACTTGAATCCCGATTCGAGGAGCGTTTCCCGGGCTCGGATTCGCGCGAAGACATGCTGCACTTCATGGTCGCCGATACCGGCAATCCGTCGAGCATCATTTCATGCCTGCACGCGGCTCGCGAAAACGCGCGAGCCGTACGCGGGACCCTGACCACGGAAGCGTGGGAGACTATCAATTTCACGTGGCTCGAATTCGGCGAAAAACTCGCCGTGGGCGAGCTGGGAAAAAGCCCCGACATGCTGTTCGAATGGGTCAAGTACCGCTCGAATCTGTGCCGCGGCGTGATGGTCGGCACCGCGCTTCAGGACGACGCCTTCTGGTTCATCCAGCTAGGCATGTACCTGGAACGCGCGGACAACACGGCGCGGATCCTGGACGTGCGTTTCGCCGATGCCGAACCGAACTCGCGCGAAGCCGCCCGTCAACTGGAAGACTTCTACTACTGGACCTCCATCTTGAGTTCAGTGTCCGCGCTGGAAATCTACCGGAAGGTGTATCGCGATGTCGTGACGCCGTCGCGGGTAGTGGAGTTGCTTATCCTCAACTCGCAGATGCCGCGTTCGCTGCTGGCGTCGCTGGATGGGGTCTGCGCGACGCTCGACAAGTTGCGCACCAGCGGCTCGAACGAGTGTGAACGTTTCGCCGGCAAGCTGCGCGCGGACGTGCTGTACATGGATATCCGCCAGATCCTTGAAACCGGAGTGCACGCCTATCTGACGCAATTCCTGAAACGGGTCGATGAGCTCGGTGTTCGCGTGATGCGCACCTTCCTCATGTTGCCTCTCGCCTGAACGCGTTCGTCCCGCATCCGTCCTGGAAACCATCATGCTTCTGACCATTCGTCATCACACAAGCTACCGTTACGCCGTGCCCGTGCAGTACTCCATCCAGCAACTGCGCATGACGCCCGCCAACGGGTCGGCGCAGATGGTGCGGCGCTGGAATATCGACACAGTGGGCAAGCTCGACGTCACCCGCGACGCCTACGCCAACACGCTGCATACGCTGGTGCTGACGAAACCTCATATGGAGATCCATCTTTCCGTGACCGGTCAGGTGGAAACCACGTTGCTCGACGGCGGCCGCCTGAACGACGGTCCCGGCCGGATTCCGCTGCAGCACTACACCTGTGCGACCGCGCTGACCGAGCCGGACGCAGTGATCCGCGAACTCGCGAACTCGGTGCCCAAGCTCGACTCACCGTCGGCGCTGATTGCGCTGGCGGAGAATATTGAAGCCAGGGTGCAGTTCAAGGCGGGCGTAACCGAGGTCACGAGCACGGCTGCTCAGGCGCTGCAGCTCGGTAACGGCGTGTGCCAGGATCACGCTCACATCATGTTGGCGTGCTGCCGCGCCCGGGGCCTCCCGGCGCGCTATGTGAGCGGTTACATCGATCCAGGCGATGTCCCGCACGCGGCAAGCCACGCTTGGGTAGATGTGTGGATCGACGACGGATGGGTGTCGGTGGACGTTACACACACAGCGTTCGCCAGCGGCCGCTACTGCCGGCTCGCGGTTGCGCGCGACTATGAGGCGGCCGCACCTGTGCGCGGCTCGCGCGTGGGCGGCAAGGAAGAGCGCATGAGCGTTGACGTCTCCGTGCAGGCCTCGGCCGACCAGTGAGTGACACGTCGCGGCGCTCGTATTCCTCAGGCGCCGGAACATTCAAGCCGCGCCCCCATCTGCCGATAACTATTAGAAGGTGAGGTGGCGCGGCCTGGCTTACCGCACCTTGACCGGGTGACGGGAGGCGGCGCGTTTGGCGGGGGACTCATGCCTGTGCACGAGTCACCTCGATCAGCCCGATCCGGGCGATGACCCGATTACCCGATTACAATACGTATTTGCTTCTTTCAGGAATTGGACGCATGACTTATTGCGTGGCAATGCGCGTCGACGAAGGACTGGTGTTCCTGTCCGACACCCGCACGAATGCCGGGGTCGACCATGTGAGCGCCGCCCGCAAGATGGCAGTCTTCGAGCAGCCCGGCGACCGCGTCCTCGTGCTCCTCGCCGCGGGTAATCTCGCCCTGACGCAGGCAGTCATGCAACTGCTGTCGGAACCGGCGCCCGAAGATAAACCCACGCTGTATAACGTACCCACCATGGCGGAAGCGGCGCGGCTGGTGGGCGATGCGGTGCGCGAGGTACATCGGCGGGATGCGGCTACGCTTGCAGAATTCAGCGTCGACTTCAATTGCAGCTTCATTCTCGGCGGCCAGATCCGCGGGGCGAATACGCGCCTGTTCATGATTTACTCGGCAGGTAACTTTGTGGAGTCGTCGCAGGTCAGCCCGTATTTCCAGATCGGTGAATCGAAGTATGGCAAGCCGATCATCGATCGCGTTGTCACACCGTCCACGCCGCTGGACGAAGTCGCGAAATGCGCGCTGGTGTCAATGGACTCCACGCTGCGGTCCAATTTATCAGTGGGATTACCGCTCGATCTGCTTGTGTATGAGAAGGACGCGTTGCGGGTCACGCGCTTTTCCACAATCGATAACGACAACCACTATTTCCAGATGATTCATCGCACCTGGGGCGAACGGTTGCGGCAGATTTTCGGAGAGATTCCGAATCCGACCTGGGCCGATCCTGCCAATGTGCCGCTGCGAGCGCGCGAAACGGTATCGAACGTGCCGCGCGTGACAGGCAGCGATCTGCGGGCCGAACCCGATACGTCAGCGCCGCCGTTTCAGACCTTGATGCAGCCGGAAAGCGGGCAGTCGCAGCATTGAACCGGACTGGGATTGGTCAATTAGTAGATTAGTAGAGGCGGTTTGAGAGCGCGTGCTGGAAACTCTGCAAGACAGGTAGCCTGAACAAGAACGGCCCAATCGGCTTTACGCAGATTGGGCCGTTCTTGTTTTTGGCGTTGTTTTTAGCTTTGGCGTATTGATTGCCGTGAACCGGCGGTCAATACCCTGCGCATAAAAAAACAGCCATCGGTTTCGCCGATGGCTGTTTTTGAACCGCAGTCGAAATCGGCGCGCTATGCAGTGAACCGCTTGCGCTCCGGGTCCGGCTTTAGAACTTGTGACGAATACCGACGAGCACCATTTCTTGCGAGCTCGTACCGGCGAAGCCGAACGAACCGATCGATGCTTGCGCTGCTTGGTCTACGCGAACCGTCTGGCCTGCCGCGTTCGTGGTGTACACAGCTTGCGTGCCGCTTGCGTGCTGGTAAGCGCCGACTGCGTAGAAGTCCGTACGCTTGGACACTGTGTAGTCCGCGCCGATACCCACTTGATGGTACTTGGCAGCCGTGTCGCCGCTAGCTTTCTCGTACGTGTAGCCTGCACCGACCAGCAAAGCCGGCGTAAGCTGGTAGTTCGCGAACACGCTGCCGATGTTGTACTTCTGCGTCGACGTGAATGCCGACAAGGCATCCGGGGCGTATTGCGCATTGCTGTACGAAGCGCCGAGCGTTACCGGGCCGATAGCGTACTGAGCTGCTGCACGAGCGATGCTGAGCGAGTGAGCCGAGGTGTAGCCGCTGTTGATCGGACCGTCGAAAATCGAGTCCGACGACTGGTTGGCGCTCCAGACCGATCCTGCTGCAGCCGTACGGCCTGCGCTCGGGTTGCTTGCGTAGAAGTAACCAGCAGCCAAGCCCAACGGGCCGTTGTTATACGCAACTGCACCGCTCCACGTCTGGCCTTGACCCGTCGTGCCAGCCAGGTTGCTGAAGCCATACAAGCCTTCGAATTGCAGGCCGGCGTAGTTCGGCGAAACATACTTCACCGTGTTCGAAACACGCAAGCTGTTGTCGTAGTTGTCAACGTCGCCCGGCGTACCGACGATCGACGCCCAGTAGTTGTCACCCGTGATGCCTTGCACCATGTCGACGAGCGGATCGTATTGACGACCGATCGTGACGGTACCGAGCTTATCAGCCGTCAAGCCGACGAATGCCTGGCGGCCAAATTCGCGACCACCTTGACCCAATCCGCCCGTATTGAGGTTGAAACCGTTTTCCAATTGGAAAATTGCCTTCAAACCACCGCCCAAGTCTTCCGTACCCTTCACGCCCCAACGGTCACCGGACAAGTTGCCGGCAAAGAGGCCGACCTGCTTCTCGTTGCCGGACGCGTGGCCAACATAACCAACAGCCTCATCGATCAAGCCATACAGAGTTACGCTGCTTTGTGCGTGAGCCACGCCAGCCGTGCCGAGCAGTGCCAGCGAAAGGGAAGTCAGTGCGAAACGTTTCATCAGGTTCTCCACGCTAGGATTAAATTCGTTGTTGCCGGCGCAGAGAATAACGCAGCGTTACAAAACTTAAGAACTGAAAAATTAAAACATGTCTCGAAAAAAAGACACTTTATGGTCGACCGTGTGATGTCTTGTAAGGCAAGCCTGTCAAGGCTTTAGCCGTTGATTCATCTAGCGAAAGCGCATTAGCATGGATGCCGTCATAAAGTTCCTTTTAACGCAATTGGTTCAGCGAGAATGGGCGCTTTTTATTAGTTTTTTACTAATTCGGCGTTATAAGCGAGGTATGCCGGGAGGCCCTTGCGAGGAAGGCTTTTACAGGCGAGAGGAGCGCTGCGCATGGCTCGGCGAGGGTTTACGCCGGGAAGCGGCCCGACGCGGCCGAGCAGCGTCCGACACCGCGAGATGAGTTCGCGCGTGGCGTATTACCAACACCTTTACTCATTGAGAGCGCCATTTTTGCGTCCAGCGCAACAAACGCTGTGCTCACTCGTCGCGGCGGGTCCATGCGATTTGACGAAGTTTCGGCAGTCAAGCTTTTGACACGGAAAACTGTCGTGTCGCGGATTACTCTGGTTTGCGACTTGATTCCGCTCCTGATCCCGCTCGGCTTGACGGCGTTATTCGTCGTTTGCCGCAGGATGGTCACGTCCGGCTTCGCGTCCGGTTTCGCGTCCCGATAGCAGCGCGAGCGCCAAACCTGCGCCGCCGGCCAGCAACACGGCACGCCACGGATACCGCTTCACCAGGTCATTTGCCTGGACCGCCTTGCGCCCGCAATCCAGCATGGCTTGCGCCGTCACCCGGGTAGCCGCGGTCTCCGCACGGGCCAGCTTGCGGCTCAGGGTCAACGCGGTGCTCAATGCTGACACCCGTTGGCGCGCCTGCTGCGTCAAATGCTGCGAGCGTTCAGCCCTTCTTTCGATGGATGCTCGCGAACGTCCCGGCACGACCGTAAAGGCTTTCGTGTTTCCGGGGTTGTCCGCATCTACACGGCCGGCTCCGGGAACTGTCGAGCCCGCCAGCATCGAGCCGATCTTGGCCCGGCTGCCTGGCGGGACCCGGGCGCTTTGCTGGCCCCATGCACCGCGGGGATCGTGCAAACGTGCTCGCGCGGCTGAAAACTCCGCGCCAAGCAGCAGGACTGCTGCCGAGAAGTACAGCCACATCAGCAACACTGCAAGCGAGCCCGCCGCGCCGAATGAATTCGCCGTGCCGGCGTGAGTCAGGTAGAACGCAAACAGTTTTTTGCCGACCGAAAACAGGATCGCGGCAACAAACCCGCCAACCAGTGCGTCCCGCCATTGCACCCGGCCGTCGGGGAGGAACTTCAGAAGCGCTCCGAATGCGAGCGAGAGAATCACCAGTCCGACCAGCAACTGCACAATGTCACCGACGATCACGAACGGCGAATTACCCCAAAGCCATTTGCCCACGGCCTGGATGGCGGTATCGAGGACTAGCGAGACGATCAGCAGAAACGCTACCCCCAGCACCAGGCCGAATGAGATCAGCCGCACCCGCACCAGCGCGAAAACGCTGGATTTCTGCTCGCCGGTAAGTGGCCACACGAGGTTCAGCGCGGTGTTGAGCGATGAAAATGTCGCCGATGCACCCAGCGCCAGCAACACGAACGAGATCACGGCGGCGACTCCCGTGCCGCCGCTACGGTGGGCATTCTCGACAATGCTCTGCACGCTCGCCGCGGCCTGATCGCCGAGCAGTCCATTGACGTGATGAAACAACTGGCCGCGCGCGGCGTCGGCCCCGAACACCCAGCCGGCCACGGCGATGACCATGACCAGCGTCGGCGCCAGCGAAAACGCGGAGTAGAACGCGATGCTCGCCGCCATGGCGGCACAGCGATCCTCGCCAAATTTCCTGAGCGCGCCCATCACCCAGGATGCGTCCTTTTTCACGGCAGCCTGAATTTTCTCGGTGGACAATGTGCTCATGGAAACCTCAACTTCGATGATGGTAATGATGATCTTGATGGTTTGTAACGCGTCGAAGCACGATGCGTTCCCACGGTCGTTAAGCCTGCGGTTGCGCCAGTGCTTGCCCGGAGTCATGGAGCATCCGTCATCCTGCCGCAGCTTGGCAACCCAAATCGGGCTCATAGGCCGTTCGGATGCCTTTGGCGCACACTTTCGCCACCAATCGTTAACTTTGTTTTACGTAGTTCTACGTTCGGGGGCAGCGGGGTTTCAATCGGTGCGGGAATGGGCACGTGTGGGCATGTGAATGGGCGAATGAAGGAATGAACGCCACGCCGTCACGAGGGGACATGCATCGCCGAGCCGTTGCAGCCAGCGACAAAACGGACAAACGGACAAACGCGCCGACAGCGTCAGGCGCGTATGGCGAACCCGTCGAGATAGGCGGCGGGATCTTGTCCGTCCCAGATGCGCCCATCGATCAGCATATCCGCGCGAATCTCGTCCGGCACGCGAACGTCCGCCAAGGCAGCGGCCTCGCGATACAGCGCCGTCTGGCTGATCGCCGACGCAATGGCGGCGGCGTCGTGAGCGCCGCTCAATAGACCCCATCGGCGATATTGTGTCAGGAACCACAAGCCATCGGACGGTCGCGGATAGTTGACGGCGCCTTTATCGAAGAAGCTCACGGCGAGGGGGCGCGGCTGCCCGGGGAATTGCGCTGCGTCATACTCACCGAGCAGCCGTGGCGCGATCAATTCCTGCGGCACACCTAACAGTTCCGGCGCGGCGAGCCACTTGGAGATCTCGGCCCGATGCGCGGGGTCGTCAAGCCACCGGCACGCCTCGAGCATGGTCTGGACTAGCGCGCGCGCCGTGTTCGGATAAAGGGCGACAAAATCGCGCCGGCTGGCAAGCACCTTTTCCGGGTGGTCCGGCCAGATCTGGCTCGAAATCGCGACGGTCCTGCCCGCGTGACGCGCCTCGGCAACCGCGTTCCACGGCTCACCGGCACAGAATCCGTCGAGCTGGCCTTCGGCCAACGCATCGACCATTTGCGGCGGCGGGATCACGATGCTGCGAATGTCGCGCAGCGGATGCACGCCAAGAGCTGCGAGCCAGTAGTACAACCACATCGCGTGCGTGCCGGTCGGAAAGGTCTGTGCGAAAACCGGAGGACGGCCGAGCGTCGCAAGCGCCTCCTTCAAATTGCCGCTCCTGCTGAGCGCATCGGCAAGCGGGTTCGACAGCGTGATGGCCTGGCCATTGCGGTTCAGCACCATCAACACGGCCATGTCGCCCTGCGGTCCGCCAATACCGAGCTGCACGCCGTACACGAGCCCGTACAGCGCGTGCGCCGCATCGATCTCGCCGGACAACAGCTTGTCGCGCACAGCCGCCCAGGAAGGCTGCCGGCACAACTCGAGCGTCAGGCCGTGGCTGTGGCCAAACTCGAGGATCTTGGCAACGGCGAGCGGGGCGGCATCGCTCAGCGCCACGAAACCCAGGCGAATGTGGGTCTTCTCGGGTTGCGCGGACGCGCGGTTCAAAACGGCTTTGGGCGTATTCATGTAGTAGGGCTACCCTAGTAAATCGACCATCGACACCAACTGGCGCGCAACCTCGGCAAGCTTCAGTCCCTCGTCCATCGCGCGCTTGCGCAGCATGGCGTATGCCTCAGGTTCCGACATCTTGCGCCGGTCCATCAACAGGCGCTTGGCCCGGTCGATCAGCTTGCGGTCGGCGAGTTCATTTTCGGCTTTGGCGAGCCGCTTGCGCAATTGCTCCTCGCGGGCGAAACGCGCCAGCGCGACTTCGAGAATGGGGGCGAGACGCGCGGCCTCCAGGCCTTCGACAAGGTAAGCGCTCACGCCTGCACCGACCGCGGCGTGAATCAGTTGCTGGTCGCCGTCGTTGCTGAACATCAGGACCGGGCGCGGCGCGGTTTCGTTCATCACGGCAAGTTGTTCGAGCGTATCGCGTGAAGGCGATTCAGTATCGATGATGACCACATCCGGGCGCTGTTCCTCCACCACCTTGGGCAATGCCGCGGGGGTCGCGACCTCGGCCAGCATGTCGTAGCCCAGGCGTGCGAGTGCCTGGCGAAGATCGCCAATGGGTTTGTCGGTGTCGGTGACGAGCAGTACGCGAAGCATGGGTCAGGCGCCGGGATAGCTCATGCATGGAATGCTTGACGCAACGCTCTCTGGCGGACGATCAGCGCGCGCCATAAAGACCGCTTTCGCCGCTCGATGCCGTTTGCGCCGGTCAGGCTGCATGCTGAACCGCTTCAGTGATGTCTTGCCATGCGTTGAAGGCGGCATGCTTGTCCACGGCAAGAGCGCCGCTTCCGTTGTGAGTCACCCAATCTACCGCTTCGCTGATCGCATTGCCAACGAGGATCACGGCGGGGCTTCCCAGCCCTTCCTTCACGGCGTCGATAGCCAGGCGGTCCAGCGGTCCAAGCCAGCGCCGCTCGGATGCGGTACCGGCCCATTGAACCACGGCGGCAGGGGTGGATGCCGGTAACGCCGAGAGCAGCGCATGGCAGAGGCTTTCGATGCGCGTCATGCCCATGTAGATCGCGAGCGTCGTGCCGGTTGCAGCGAGTGCGGCCCAGTTGGGTTCGCCATGATCCTGCTTGTGCGCCGTGACGAAGGTCACTCCCTGGCAATGTTCCCGATGCGTCAGCGATATCCCGAGACTCGCGGCCGCTGCAAAGCCCGACGAAATGCCGTTGATGATCTCCACCGGAATCTGCGCGTGGCGCAGTGCTGTGAGTTCTTCTCCCGCGCGTCCGAACAGCAGCGCGTCGCCACCCTTCACGCGAACCACGTGCAGCCCTTTGAGGGCATAACGTTGCATCAGCCGTTGAATGAACGCTTGCGGTGTCGACTTGCAGCCGCCGCGCTTGCCGACGCGGATCACGCGCGCGCGGGGCGCAAGCGAGACGATCTCGGGATTGGCGAGATCGTCCAGCAACACGATATCCGCCAGCGCCAATGCTTTGGCGGCTTTGATCGTGAGCAGGTCCAGATCGCCGGGACCGGCGCTAAGCAAGGTGACCTTGCCAGTTGTCATCGTGATGTCCTTTGGCGGCTTGAGAAAGCTTGAGAAAAGCGCAGCCACCGCCGCGTTGCTTAAAAGACCGAAGTTCGGAATGAGCCGCATGGGTCGCGCGTCGCGCAGATCAGATGACCTGCATTCGGGCAATGCGACAACACGGCGCTCCAACGAAAAACGGCATCCGCTCGTGCTCTTGCACGAAGGGACGCCGTTGTCCTGAGTCGCCGATGGTGACCGGCATTCAATCGATAAAACCGTGTATCCAAGCGCCCGACATCGTTGCCGCGCACGGCCAGTGATAGGCAATATCCAGGCCAGACGAGTATTGCCCTGGCGCGCCCGGCAACGAACGATGCGGGCAATAACGCGTCCGCCGCGCGAAGCAGCGCTCCTTAAGCGTGCCCGCACGAAGAACGCCCTCTTTGATCTTGCGTAGCGGACCGGAACGCCCCAAGCAGGGTGCCGTTCCACTCGCACGCGGACAGTGCTGCGTCGCACCGCGAGTGTGCGGCGTTGCATCAAAATGCATCGCCCATAATCGCCCGACAAACGCGCCGTCGAGCGCAAACGCCCGCCAAATATAGAAACGCAGCGTATGGCATGGCCCTTGCAAATAGAGCGCCCATGGACCAACGGCGGTCCGGTTTCATCGCAAGGCTTCAGCAGCGGCCCGTGACGGGCTTTTTGGACAATGGCGTCCCCTGAACTCAGTCATCGGCTGGGTTCACGGGACGCCTTTTTGTTTTGTGGAAAGACAATGGCAGACAAAGCAACCCGGATCGATCTCTTCAGCCTGCGCACCGTGCCCATGCGTGCCTTCCACCTCACGTGGATGGCGTTCTTCGTCTGCTTCTTCGCGTGGTTCGCCTGTGCGCCGCTGATGCCGTTGATCAAGCGCGAGTTCGGCCTGTCCATCGATCAGGTCGCCAATATCAACATCGCAGCGGTTGCCGCGACGATTCTGGTAAGGCTCATCATTGGCCCAATGTGCGACCGCTACGGTCCGCGCAAGGTCTATACGGGGCTGCTGCTCCTCGGTGCATTCCCCGTGTTCGGCGCGGCGCTCTCGGGCGGTTACGAAAGCTTCCTGCTGTGCCGCCTGGGCATTGGCGCCGTGGGTGCGAGCTTCGTTATTACGCAGTACCACACATCTGTGATGTTCGCGCCGAACGTGGTCGGCACGGCCAACGCGACCAGCGCCGGTTGGGGTAATGCCGGGGCCGGCGCGGCGCAAATACTGGTGCCGTTGCTGCTCGCGGGCATGCTCGCGCTCGGCGCCGCAGATGCATCCGCGTGGCGCCTCGCGCTCGTGGTTCCCGGGCTGGCCATGCCGGTGATGGCCTGGTTCTACTGGCGCTTCACGCAGGACTGCCCGCAAGGCAACTTCACGCAGTTGCGTGCGCAAGGCATCACCATCGACGGTGGCAAGAAAGGCGGCTGGGCGAGCTTTCGCACGGCCTGCGCGAACTATCGCGTATGGATGCTTTTCATCACCTATGCGGCTTGCTTTGGCGTCGAAGTGTTCATCCACAACATTGCCGCCATCTATTACGTCGATCACTTTCATCTCTCGCTGAAAGCCGCCGGTGCCGCTGCCGGCAGCTTTGGACTGCTCGCCCTGTTCGCCCGTGCGCTCGGCGGCTGGATATCAGACAAAGCCGCTGCACGTCGCGGCCTGGAAATTCGTTCGACTTTGTTGTTCGCGCTCATAGCGGGCGAAGGTCTTGGGCTGTTATGGTTTTCGCATGCGGATAGCGCGGCGCTCGCCGTGGTCGCCATGCTGAGCTTCGGCCTGTTCACGCACATGGCGTGCGGCGCGACGTATGCGCTTGTGCCGTTCATCGACCGCAAGGCGCTGGGCGGCGTGGCGGGGATTATCGGTGCGGGCGGCAACGTGGGAGCGGTGGCCGCCGGCTTCCTGATGAAGGGCTTCGGCAGCGTCCAGCAGACGCTCGCCATGCTCGGCGTGCTGGTCACGTTGTCCGCGCTGTGCGCACTCGCCGTGCGCTTTAGCTCCGAGCACAAGGCACAGGAAGCCGCGCTGCGTGCAGATGCATTGGGTGTCAATAACAGCATTGCCAATTGAGAGCGTCCTGATCATGAAAATCGTCGTCGTCGGTCATGGCATGGTCGGCCATAAACTCCTTGAATGCCTCGCTGAAAACGCAGCGCACGAGCTTGATATCACCGTGCTATGCGAAGAGCCGCGACCGGCTTACGATCGCGTGCATCTGTCGGAGTTCTTCTCGGGCAAGACGGCGCAGGACCTGTCACTGGTCGAGCCGGGATTCTTCGAGCGCGCGCGCGTGCGGCTTGAGCTCAATGCGAAGGCGGTGTCGATCGATCGCGCGGCGCGTACCGTGACGGTGTCGACCGGCGAGGTGCTGGCGTACGACAAGCTGGTGCTCGCTACCGGTTCTTACCCGTTCGTGCCGCCGGTGGCGGGCAATGAGCGTCGTGATTGCTTCGTGTACCGCACTATTGAAGATCTCGAAGCAATGAAGGAATGCGGCGCGCGCTCGAAAACGGGCACGGTGGTAGGCGGCGGACTGCTGGGGCTTGAGTGCGCCAAGGCGTTGCGCGACATGGGCTTGCAGACGCACGTGGTCGAGTTCGCGCCGCGCTTGATGGCCGTGCAGGTTGACGACAGCGGCGCGCGCGTATTGCGCAGCAAGATCGAAGAGCTGGGGGTGACGGTTCATACGCAGAAGAACACCGTAGCCATAGTCGATGGCGAGAACGGCACGCACCGCATGGAGTTCGCCGACGCAAGCCATCTCGACACCGACATGATCGTGTTCTCCGCCGGCATCCGCCCGCGCGATGAGATTGCGCGTATCAGTGGCCTTGAAGTCGGTGCGCGCGGCGGCATTGTGATTGACGACAACTGCCGCACAAGTGACGCCGATATCTATGCGATCGGCGAATGCGCACTCTGGAACGGACAGGTCTTCGGGCTGGTCGCGCCGGGTTATGACATGGCCCGTGTTGTTGCAAAACAGTTGGCTGGCGAACAGGCTGGTTTCACCGGCGCCGATATGAGCACGAAGCTCAAGCTGATGGGCGTGGACGTGGCGAGTATTGGCGACGCGCACGGCAAGACGCCGGGCAGCCGTGCATACCAGTTCAGCGATGAACGCAAGCAGGTCTACAAGAAACTGGTGGTGTCCGAGTGCGGCAAGTATTTGCTCGGTGGCGTGATGGTCGGCGACGCAGGCGAATACGGCACGCTGTTGCAGATGATGCTGAACCGCATCGAGTTGCCTGATGCACCCGAATTCCTGATTCTCCCTTCCGCCGATGGCAAGCAAAAGCCTGGTCTTGGTGTCGAGGCGCTGCCTGAAGCTGCGCAGATCTGTTCGTGCAACAACGTGTCGAAAGGGCAGATATGCGAGGCGGTCTGCGCGGGTGCAACCAGCATTGGTGCGTTGAAGTCCGCGACCAAGGCCGGCAGTTCGTGCGGAGGTTGTGTGGCGCTGGTCACGCAGGTGATGAAGGCCGAGATGAAAAAGCAGGGTCTCGCGGTCAACAACCACGTGTGCGAGCACTTCCCTTACTCGCGTCAGGAGCTTTATCACATGGTGCGCGTCGAGCGCATCGAGACGTTTGGCGCGTTGCTCGCGAAGCATGGCCACGGTCTTGGCTGCGATATCTGCAAGCCGGCTGCCGCCGCGATTCTTGCATCGTGCTGGAACGAGTTCGTGCTGAAGAAAGAGCATGCAAGCCTGCAGGATTCGAACGACTACTATCTCGCGAATATCCAGCGCGACGGCACCTATTCCGTCGTCCCCCGGATGCCCGGTGGCGAGGTCACGCCGGACGGTTTGATCGCCGTCGGCCAGGTCGCAAAAAAGTATGGCCTGTACACCAAGGTCACGGGCGGGGCACGTGTTGACCTGTTCGGCGCGCGGGTTGAACAGCTGCCGCTGATCTGGGAAGAACTGATCGCGGCCGGCTTCGAGTCCGGTCATGCGTACGGCAAGTCGGTGCGGACCGTGAAGTCCTGCGTGGGTTCGACCTGGTGCCGCTATGGCGTGGGCGATTCGGTCGGTCTCGCGATCGACATCGAGAACCGCTACAAGGGTTTGCGCACTCCCCACAAGATCAAGTTCGGCGTCTCCGGCTGCACACGCGAATGTGCCGAGGCGCAAGGCAAGGACATTGGCATGATTGCCACAGAGAAGGGCTGGAACCTCTACGTATGCGGTAACGGCGGCATGAAACCGCGTCACGCCGAGTTGCTCGCATCCGATCTCGACCGTGTCACGCTGATCCAGTACATCGACCGCTTCCTGATGTTCTACATCCGTACCGCGGACCGCTTGCAGCGCACGAGCGTCTGGCGCGACAACCTGGAAGGCGGGCTCGAATACCTGATCGATGTCGTGGTGCGCGACAAGCTTCAGCTTGCCGCGGAACTCGAAGCGGAGATGCAGTACGTGGTCGATACCTACGAATGCGAGTGGAAAAAGGCAGTCAACGATCCGGACACGCGCAAGCGCTTCCGTCATTTCGTCAACAGCGATGAAGCCGATGCGAACGTGAGTTTCGTCGAAGAGCGTGGCCAGATTCGCCCCGCGACGCCGGCTGAGCGGCAACTGAAGCGAATCGACATTCCGGTGGTTGTCGAGACCGTTTGAAGCGCCCGCGAAACACACTGAGGACATCATCATGAACAACGATCGAATCTCAAGCTCATGGGTGCCTGTATGCCCGCTTGATGACATCGTGCCGAACACCGGCGTCTGTGCGCTCATCAACGGCGAGCAGGTCGCCGTGTTCTATCTCTTCGATGGAACCCCAAGCGTGTACGCGATCGATAACTTCGACCCGGGCTCACAGGCGTCTGTATTGTCGCGCGGACTGATCGGCAATCTGGGCGAGCGCATTGTGGTGGCATCGCCGATCTTCAAGCATCACTATGATCTTCGCACGGGCGAATGCATCGAGATACCGGCGAACTCGGTCAACGCTTTTGCCGCGCGCGTAGAGGACGGCCACGTGTGGGTCGCGGTATGAAGGTGAGCGGGTTCGAGCGTCGGTCATGATCTCCGGCAGCGTAAAAACCGTGTGTCCATACTGCGGCGTTGGCTGCGGCATGGTCTTGCAAGTCGAGAAGGGAGAAGTGGTCAAGGTGTCCGGTGACAAGGAGCATCCGGCCAACTTTGGACGCCTCTGTACCAAGGGTTCGTCGGCGCATGTGGTCTTGCGCAAATCGGGCCGTCTGGAGGGCGCTTTCATTCGCCGCGAACGGGATCGCGACCCGATCCCGTTACCCATGGCGCAAGCGATTTCCGACACCGCTCAGCGCCTGCGTGGGCTGCTTGACGAGCACGGCCCGGACGCGCTTTCGTTCTATGTGTCGGGGCAGATGTCGATCGAGGCGCAGTACCTCGTCAACAAGCTCGCGAAGGGGTTTGTCGGCACCAACAACATAGAGTCCAATTCTCGGCTCTGCATGGCGAGCGCCGGCAGCGGCTACAAACTGTCGCTGGGTGCTGACGGGCCACCGGGCTCGTACGAGGACATCGACCGGGCCAACCTGTTTTTTGTGATCGGCGCGAACATGGCCGACTGTCACCCGATCCTGTTCCTGCGCATGATGGATCGCGTGAAGGCCGGCGCGAAGCTGATCGTGGTGGACCCGCGCCGCAACGCGACCGCCGACAAAGCCAGCCTCTTCATGCAGATCAAGCCGGGCACCGATCTCGCGTTGCTGAACGGCCTGCTTTATTTGCTGCATCGGAACGCTCATACCGATGCGGATTTTATTGCCGAATTTACCGAAGGCTGGGACGCGATGCCGGCCTTTCTGGAGGACTATGCGCCGGATAAGGTCGCTGAGATCACCGGTATTCCCGAAGCGGACATCCGCCGAGCGGCGCAATGGATGGGCGAGGCGCCCGAGTGGATGAGCTGCTGGACCATGGGCCTCAACCAAAGCACGCATGGCACCTGGAACACAAACGCCATCTGCAACCTGCATCTCGCCACGGGCAAGATATGCCGGCCGGGCAGCGGACCGTTCTCGCTCACGGGGCAGCCTAATGCCATGGGCGGGCGCGAGATGGGTTACATGGGACCCGGGCTTCCCGGGCAACGTTCGGTGCTGGTAGCGGAGGATAGGGATTTCATAGAAGACCTGTGGAATGTCCCTAAGGGCACACTCAAGACTTCGCTCGGCCAAGGCACCGTGGACATGTTCTCGCGCATGTCGACCGGCGAGATCAAGGCCTGCTGGATCATCTGCACCAATCCTGTTGCAAGCGTGCCGAACCGGCAGACCGTGATTGCGGGGTTGCAGGCCGCGGAGCTGGTCATCGCACAGGATGCCTTCCTCGATACCGAAACCAATCGCTACGCCGATGTCCTTCTGCCTGGCGCGCTGTGGGCTGAGGCTGAAGGCGTGATGATCAACTCCGAGCGCAACATGACGCTCACGCAGAAGGCCATCGAGCCGCCGGGCGCCGCGTTGCCGGACTGGCAGATCATCGCGCGCGTCGCATGTGAAATGGGTTTCGCCGATGCATTCAGTTATGCATCGGCAGAAGAGGTGTTCGCGGAGATTACCCGGACGTCGAATCTCAAGACGGGCTACGACCTGCGCGGTGCGAGCCATGAACGCTTGCGCGAGACGCCGTTGCAATGGCCCTGTGCACCGGACGTTGCAGCCGATCGCAATCCGGTGCGTTATATCAACGACGGCGTGAGCCAGACGCTCAGGCAAATGCCTGACGGCAGCCGCCCGCGCCTGAGCTTTCCCACTTCAACCGGCAAGGCCGTTTTCTTCGCTCGCCCGCATGTGGCTCCTGCGGAAATGCCTGACAGTGAACGGCCTATCGTGCTGAATACGGGCCGCTTGCAGCACCAGTGGCACACCATGACCAAGACCGGCAAGGTGCCCATGCTGAACAAGCTGAATCCCGCCCCGTTCGTGGAAATTCATCCCGAAGATGCGGCGGCGCTGGGTATCAAGGCGAAGGACGCGGTCGAGATTCGCTCGCGCCGCGGCCGCGCCGTTTTGCCGGCAGTGGTCACCGATCGGGTTCGTGCCGGCAACTGCTTTGCCCCCATGCATTGGAACGACGTCTTTGGCGAAGAACTCTGCATCAACGCCGTGACGAACGACGCGATCGACCCGATATCGCAGCAGCCTGAATTCAAGTTCTGTGCTGTTGCGCTCAGCCGCGTAGCGCCTAAAGCTGACACGGCGAATCCTGAGACGCGTGACGATGCCGCCGGCTCGGAACGCGTTGAGCCCGTCGCCGCCGATCACGCCCGTCCGAACCAGGAACTGGACATGTCCCGTATTGATGCCCTTGCCGCGCTGCTCGGTATTCCGAAAACGCCGCCACCCGAACTTAGCGAGACCGAACGCATCTACGTCGACGGTTTCATGAGTGGCCTGCGCTCGACGGAAGGCCGCGCAACAGGCGGCGTACCGACGTTGCCGCTTGGTGCGCCCATCGCCCCTGCTACGCGGCTTTGGCTCGATGGTGTCCTCGCGGGGCTCTTCAGCCGCGCTGAAACGGCTATGCCTACGTTGACCGCACCGGTTGCAGCAACCACCGCCGAGTCCTCTGTGCGCATTGCGCGGGCGCGGCCAAAAGTCGTGTTGCTGTGGGCTTCTCAGACGGGGAATATCGAATCGTTGACCGAGCGATATGCGACCCAGTTGATGGAGTCCGGCTTCGAAATACGCACCACGTGTATGGCCGACTATGCGGTTTCCGACCTGGAGAAAGCGCAGTACGTTTTGCTGATGACGAGTACGTTCGGCGACGGCGATGCCCCCGATAACGGCGCGAGTTTCTGGACCGGGATCAGTGCCGATAACGCCCCGCGCCTGGATGGCGTGCGCTACGCCGTGCTGGCTTTTGGCGATCGCAACTACGATGCGTTCTGCGGTCACGGCCGCAAGCTCGATGCCCGTTTGCTCGAACGCGGCGGGATACCTTTGCTGGAGCGGGTCGACTGCGATGCCGATTACCAGCCCGCAGCCGACGCTTGGCTCGAGCGGATCGTCGCGCGTATCAAGGAAGAAGATGCGGCCCTGCATGCAGTCCCGGCCGACGGCATGATTCCGGCCGTGCTGCCTGGCACCGCGCCTTCGAAGACCCATCCGGCAGCGTCGCGGCTGGTGAAGAATCTGCGGCTGAACAAGCAGGGCGCGACGAAGGACACGCGTTATTTCTCGCTGGATACCGCTGACTCGGGTCTTGATTATGAGGTCGGCGATGCGCTCGGGGTGTGGCCGAGAAACTGTCCCGAACTGGTCGATGAACTCATCGGACTGAGTGGCCTTAGCGCTGATGCCGCCGTCAATGTGGCGGGCGCGGGTGAGATGCGGCTGGCCGACGCACTCGGCAAGCACTATGAAATAGCGCGCCCGAATCACGACGCGTTGGCGTTCATCGCAGCCCGGACGCGCAACGGTGCAGAGGGTGCGAATGGTGCGAATAATGCATTGGGCAGGCTGCTTCGCGAGGACAACAAGGCGGACTTGAAGAAATGGCTCTGGGGCCAGCAACTGGCTGACGTGCTGCATGAATTCCCGGTGGAGCTTTCAGCCACGGAACTGATCGGCATGCTCAAGCGCATGCAGCCGCGCCTTTACTCGATTGCATCGAGTCCCAAGGCCCACCCTGGCGAGATACACCTGACCGTATCGGCGGTCCGGTATAACAACGGCCGGCGTCAGCGCAAGGGCGTGTCCTCGACCTTTCTGGCCGATCGCGCGGGCGATGCCAGCGTGCCGGTATTCGTGCAGAAATCGGCGCATTTCCGTCTTCCCCATAGTGGCGATGCACCCATGATCATGGTCGGCCCCGGCACCGGCGTGGCCCCGTTCAGGGGCTTCCTGCATGAACGCCTCGCGCGCGGCGACACCGGCCGCAACTGGTTGTTCTTTGGCGAGCAGCATGCCGCCACGGATTATTACTACGGCGATGAACTCGATGAGATGCGCCGCAAGGGTCTGCTGAACCGTCTCGATCTCGCGTTCTCGCGGGATCAGGCCGACAAGATCTATGTGCAGGATCGTATGCGTGAACACGGGGCCGAGCTGTGGTCGTGGCTTGAGGCCGGCGCGCATTTCTATGTCTGCGGTGACGCGGGCCGCATGGCCAAGGACGTTGACGCAGCGCTCAAGTCTGTCGTGGCTCAGCATGCCGGCATGAGCGACGACAAGGCTCAGGAATATGTTAGTGGCATGGTCAGGGACAAGCGTTATGTGCGGGACGTGTATTGAGTTTCGCTTGAGTCACGTGCGAGTTCGGTGATCTCGCTAATCGCGCAACTGCTGCGCCGCGATGTCTTCAAGCGATCTTCCGCGCGTTGGCACGCCCATCAGCACCACTGCCGCCGCACCGATCAGCAGTACGAATGTGGTTGCCCCAAACACGCCTGGAAAGCCCAGCAACGGATACACATACCCAACCAGGATAGGGGCGGCGATCGCGCCTAGCCGACCAATCGATGAAGCCAGCCCCGTGCCGGTTGCGCGGACATCGGTTGGAAAAACCTCGGGCGTGTAGGCGTAGACACCCGCATACGTGCCATTCATGAAGAACGACAGCAGCACGCCGGATAGCATGATGCCCCCGTCGCTACGCGTGAGCGCAAGTCCTAATGCCGAGACGCCTCCCAGCACCATGTACGACGCAATGGTCGCTTGCCGGCCGATCTTTTCGTTCAGCCACGCGCCTGAAAAATAACCCGGTATCTGCGCGATATAGATCACGAGCGAGTAAGAAAAGCTGCGTGTGATCGTCATGCCGTTCTGCACGAGCAGGCTTGGAATCCACGTGAAGAACGCGTAGTAGCTGAAGGTGATCGAAAGCCACATGAGCCACGTCATGGTGGTGATGCGCGCGAGCTCGCGCGACCAGAGGGCCTTAACGTTCGCGAGCACCGAAGCACGTTGCGCCGCGATGGGAACCTCCGCTTCGGCGGCTGCATCGGTTGCCGGCAGGGGTTCCAGTTTCACGCCCGCAGCCATCAATTCGGCTTCCGCCCGCGCGACGATTACCTCGGCTTCCGCGTGCCGCCCGCGCGCGACCAGCCAGCGCGGCGATTCAGGCAACGCGCGCCGCCACCACAGCAACATCACAATAGGCAGGGCGGTGATCACCATCACCACGCGCCACGCGTTCGGTGCAAGCGGGATCACGAGATAACCAAGCAGCGCAGCAGCCACGAAGCCAAATGAGAAGAAGCCGGCGAGACTACCCGTGAACGCACCGCGATACCGGCGCGCCACGAACTCCGACAGGAACGGTGCGACGATCGCGCTTTCGGCGCCCGTGCCGAGTCCGGCGACGATGCGTGTCGCGAGAAAGAACGGCCAGTCGTGGGCGGTTGCGCTGGCCAGCGATGCAACGCAGTAGATCACCAGCGCAACCATCATCACGCGCCGCCGTCCGATCAGATCGCCGAGCATGCCTGCGAGCATCGCCCCGAGGAAATAGCCGATGAACGTACCGCTGCCGAGCACGCCCGTCTGCACGCTGCTGAGCGACCACTGCGTGCGCAGCACCGGCAGCAGGAACGCGAGCACGGCGGCGTCCATGGCGTCGAAGGTGTAGCCGAGACCGCCCATCAGCAATAGCCGTCGATGAAACGAAGAAAACGGCATGCGTTCGATACGGGCGGAAATCGTCGACATTGGGTAACGCGCCTCGCTGTCAGGAATGAACGGATTCGGCTGGGGGTCCAAGCGTGCTCGAGTCAGGCGTGCTCGAGTTCATCGAAGTGGATGTGACCGCCTTTCATCACGAACGGAATGTGTTCGCCCTGACCGAGCAGGCAGTCGATGGATCGAAGTGGATTGCCGTCCACAACCAGCACATCGGCGAACGCGCCCGGCACGAGGCGGCCGAGTTTGCCCGTCATGCCAAGCACGTCGGCGCCTACCACCGTTGCACTTGCTATGGCTTCAGCCGGCGATAAAACCTCGGCGCGCAGCCGGAATTCATCGCTTTGCAGACGTTGCGATTCACCCAGCAGATCCGTGCCGAAGCCCATGCGCACGCCCGCGCGTTTCATGATTTCGAGCGACCTGAGGCCGGCCTCGTGTACATCGGCCACCTTCGCCAAGCTCGCTTCGGGCAGGCCGTATTTGCCGCCCTCGCTGGCGAGCGCTTCGTACGTCACCAGCGTGGGAACTACGAATGCATCGTGCTCGGCAACCATACGTGCAGTCGCGTCGTCGATGAGATTGCCGTGCTCGATGGTGCGCACGCCGCAGCGCACCGCACGTGCAATCGCGTCGGGCGTGTAGGCGTGAGCCAGTACGTAGGTCTGGCGGCCGCGCGCCTCGGCAACGATCGCGCGGATCTCGTCCTCTGAGTATCCCCATGCACCGACGGGGTCGGTCGGCGAGGCAACACCGCCGGATGCCATGATCTTGATCTGGTCCGCGCCCATCTGGAGTTCTTCGCGAACGGCGCGTCGCACCTCGTCCACGCCGTCCGCTACCCGTGTGAGCGCACCGACGCGTACGCAGCAGCCGCAAGGCGCGTCCGGTGGCATGTAGTCGGTGCGCGTACGCATGTCGCCGTGACCGCCGGTCTGGCTCAGTGCGCGGCCGGAGACGAACATGCGTGGGCCTTCGGCCAGTCCGGCTTCCACTGCCTGCTTGAACGGGTAGCCGGCGCCGCCGGCGTCGCGGATGCTGGTAAAGCCGCGACGCAGCATCGCGCGCATCAACGGCACGGCGCGTAGCGTGACAAGCACGTTGGGTAAGGTTGCCACGCGTGGCAGGTTGAACTCGACCGCGATGACATGCACGTGGAGATCGATCAGGCCGGGCATCAACGTCTTGCCTTTCAAATCGATCACGCGGGCATTGGCGGTTTTGATCGGGCGGTCGGAGACTTCCTTGATTCGGCCCTCTTCGACCAATACCTCGTGGCCGGGGATCAGTTCTGGCTGCAACGGGTCCAGCAGCGCGCCGTTGCGAAACAACACCGACGTCATCGTGACTCTCCTGAGAAGGCGGAATCCGGGGCGCGGACTGCGGGAGTGGACGCGCCAGGTTGGCTCGATTGCACGAGCAGGAAACTATACGCCGCGCGTGGGCGAGCGCGCTAGCGTGTCATTAATTGCATAAGAAGTCGTCGCGGAATTGGGTTTCGTTCGCACTCGGGGTTTGGTTTTGGACTTGCCAGATGTGGCTTAGGGCGATGCCAGGTTTTGGGGTTGGCGGTTGGCGGTTGGGGTTAGTGGTCGGGGTTGATGCCGGGTTGGTCGGTTCTGGGTTAGCGGTCGGCGTCTATGCCGGGTTGGTGCTTTCGGCCGTGGTGGTCTGCGAGAGTCGGATTTTCTCTTTACCACTATTAGCCACTGTGCGTGGCGGCACGTCATTTCTTGGTCCTTAGCGACAAAGAAACGAAGCAAAGAAAACGCTTTCAAACCACGCTACCCTAAGTGTCCACAGCGTGCAGTTTTGATTCATAGGTGCCCCAAAAGCACGGTGCTCGCCAGAGCGACGGATGTGTGAACCCCTCCTTCTCCGAACACGGATACCCACACGCTTCGCCACCAGTGATTGAACCTGCCCAAGGGGCACCCCGCGCTATCCGCGGAGGACCTCCCGCCGAATTAGTACGCACGTCGAACCATATCACTAACCCGCGCAGAAACGAGGCGCATCGAAATGCGCGAGGCCATAGTAGGCGAAAATAAGGTGCAGGCCACGCAAGTAATCCAAAAAGAACGAAGCTTTAAATATGCGTCCGACCGTAACCCGCGAAGACGACGGCGCAAACTACGCCTGCAACCTGCCAAGCCATGACGCAGTGAAGACGCGTGAGGCCGTGCGGGTCCCTTGGCGAACTGTGCTTGCCCGAGAGCGTTGGGGGCGAAGCGTGTTCGTGTCAGGATTCGCGAGAAGGAGGGATTCACACTTCCTCCGCTCTGGCGAGCACCGTGCTTTTGGGGCACCCATGAATGAAAACTGCACGCTGTGGACACTTAGGGTAGCGTGGTTTAAAAGCGCTTTCTTTGCTTCGTTTCTTTGTCGCTAAGGACCAAGAAATGACGTGCCGCCACGCACAGTGGCTAATAGTGATAAAGAGAAAATCCGACTCTCGCAGACCACCACGGCCGAAAGCACCACCCCGGCATAGACCCAGAACCGCGAACCTTGGAACCAGGACCCCGACCACTAACCCCAACCACTAACCCCAACCCCACCAAAACCCCCAACCCGTCCACCGGCGCGAGCGAAACAACTTTGTCACTTCGCTGATTTCGCACCACACGCGCGAATCACGAGCTTGACCACTTCCTCAGTGGACGCATCGAAGGCCTTCTGCGAAAGCGCCCGCTTACCTTTCAACGCGCGAATCTGCGCATCGAAATCCGCATAGTGCTGGGTCGTGGCCCAGATCATGAACATCAGCGTCTGCGCGTCCACGGGTGCGAGCAAGCCCCGCGCAATCCAGCCATCAATCACGATCACCCGCGTGTCAAGCCATGGCTTGACGCGTTCGTTCAAGATGTCCTGCATGTGCACGGCGCCGTGAATGATCTCGCTTGCCCACACCTTCGAGCCGAGCGGACGCCGCCGCGACAACTCCATTTTCGTGCGTACATAGCCGCCGATTGCTTCGACCGGGTCATCGCTGGACTCGAAGGTATCGGCAGCACGATGCCAGTCTTCGAACAAATCCTCAAGCACGCGCCGATAAAGCGCCAGCTTGGTCGGAAAGTAATAATGCAGGTTAGCTTTCGGCAAGCCTGCACGTTCCGCAATCATCGCGGTACTCGCGCCTTCGAGTCCGCGCTCGGCGAACACGGCCTCGGCGCACGCTAAAAGATGCGCTTCATTGGTCTCGCGAATGTGTGCCTTGCGCCGCCGCAATGGAACGGGCGCACTATCGTTTTTCGTCGCCTCGGCTGTCGCTTCGTCATCTCTCATCGTTTTCCTTGCATGGCGCCGTGCGCCTTCTCCATCTTGATCGCGCCTCATTCTATGCGCTTTGACGCCACCGCTGCATAGCCCGTCGTTTCGCTTGTCCCAAGGCTCTGCTGCATTGCAATGGCACGCTTCTCGCTATGCTTTTACTCTAATCGGAAACGCCGAAAGACGTTGATTTGCAAATATTAATCGGCTACAACCTGTCCAGTTGGACAGGATTTGAGAGGCGGCGGATTGCGATGGATTCACCGCTACGAAACGGACAAGGTGAGCGGATAAATGTTGCACCGCTGCCGTGCGCCAGCGCCCCAAAAGCCGACGCCGATGCACCAGATTCGTATCAGTCAAAACCCTAAATCGAGCAACACGCAAGGAGAACGCGAAATGGACGCGGTAACTGATTCAGCGCTGGATACGTCGATCAGAGTCAACGGCAAACGCCTCTGGGACAGCCTCATGACGATGGCAAAAATTGGCGCGACAAAGAAGGGGGGCGTATGCCGGCTTGCGCTCACCGATCTCGACCGCGAAGGGCGCGACCTGATCGTCAGTTGGGCGAAGGAAGCGGGTTGCACGGTCAAGGTGGACCAGATGGGCAACGTGTTCATGCGCCGTGCCGGGCGCAACATAGATGCCGCGCCGGTCGTAACAGGCTCGCATGCGGACTCGCAGCCGACAGGCGGTCGCTTCGACGGCATCTACGGCGTTCTGGGCGGCATCGAAGTGATTCGATCGCTCAATGATCGCGGCATCGAGACTGAACATCCGGTGGAAGTCGTGATCTGGACCAACGAGGAAGGCTCGCGCTTCGCGCCCGCCATGGTCGCGTCCGGCGTGTTTGCCGGCGAGTTCACGCTCGACTATGGGTTGTCCCGCAAGGACGTGGATGGCAAGACGATTGGCGAGGAACTCAAGCGCATTGGTTATGCAGGCGATGAACCGTGCGGCGGCCGCAAGCTGCACGCCGCGTTCGAACTGCACATTGAACAAGGGCCGATTCTCGAAGCGGAAAACATGACGATCGGCGTGGTCACCGACGCGCAAGGGCAGCGCTGGTACGAGATCACGCTGACCGGGCAGGAAGCGCATGCGGGCCCTACGCCCATGCCGCGTCGTCGCGATGCGTTGCTTGGGGCATCGCGGGTGGTTGAGTTGGTGAACCGCATTGGGCTCGACAATGCGCCGCTGGCGTGTGCCACGGTCGGCATGATGCAGGTGCATCCGAACTCGCGCAACGTGATTCCGGGCCGCGTGTTTTTTACCGTGGATTTCCGTCATCCCGACGACGCGGTGCTCGCAAAAATGGACGCGGCATTGCGTGCTGGCGTGGAGAAAATCGCGAGCGCCGCAGGGCTCGAAACGCAGCTTGAACAGATCTTCTATTACGCGCCTATCGCCTTCGACGCCGCGTGCGTGAAGTCCGTGCGCGCAGCCGCCGAGCGCTTTGGTTATGCGCATCGGGACATGGTCTCGGGCGCAGGACACGACGCGTGTTACCTCTCGAAGGTCGCGCCCACGTCGATGGTCTTCGTGCCTTGCGTCGACGGGATCAGTCATAACGAGATCGAGGATGCCTCGGAGGAATGGATCGAGGCGGGCGCAAACGTGCTGCTCCACGCCATGCTCGAACGCGCGGGCCGTTAAGCCTGGGTTGGTTCTAGTCGAAAGACCATTGCGTCCCCACCTTGAAGAAGGAACGTGTATGACCATGAAGCACATTGGCGACATAGCATCGAACCGGCTGTCGCAAGAGCAACTGTCGTGTCAGTTTTCAGATGTTGCGCCGTTACTCGATGCCACCGCGGCGGCTGCAGCGTCGAGCCGTTGCCACTACTGCTACGACGCACCATGCATCAACGCGTGCCCCACAAAAATAGATATTCCCAGCTTCATTCGCAAGATTGGTAACGGCAACATGAAGGGCGCGGCCATGGATATCTTGTCGGCCAATCCCTTGGGCGGCGCATGCGCACGGGTCTGTCCGACTGAAATCCTGTGCGAAGGAGCATGTGTCAGAAATCATCAGGATGACAAACCAGTTCAGATCGGTGCGTTGCAACGTCACGCCACCGACTGGGCAATGGCGCGCGGCGAGCCGCTTTTCAAGCGCGCGGCGAATACGGGGCGTCACGTGGCGGTGGTTGGAGCGGGGCCGGCAGGACTGGCCTGTGCGCATCGCCTTGCGCTCGACGGTCACCGGGTGACGCTCTTCGACGCCCGGCCCAAGCCCGGCGGCCTGAACGAATACGGCATCGCGGCGTACAAGGTGGTCGAAGATTTCGCTCAGCGCGAAGTAGAGTGGCTGTATTCGGTGGGGGGTATCGAAGTGAAGAACGACGTGATGCTCGGCCGCGATGTGAAGCTGAGCGATTTGCGAAAGCAGCATGACGCCGTGTTTCTCGCCATCGGCTTGGGCGGCGTGCGCGCGCTCGGACTCGAAGGCGAGACGCTGCAAGGCGTGTACAACGCGGTCGATTTCATCGAGCAGGTGCGTCAGGCGGATGCTCTCGGGAGCGTGCCGGTAGGGCGTCGCGTGGTGGTGATCGGCGGCGGCAACACGGCAATTGATGCGGCGGTGCAAAGCCGCAAGCTGGGTGCTGAAACAGTGACGATGGCATACCGTCGCGGCGTGGAAACCATGGGCGCCACCTGGGCCGAACGGGAGTTCGCGCAGACCAACGGCGTGACGATCATCACGCACGCAAAGCCTGTGCGTTTAACCGATACAGGTGGCCAGGTTACCGGCGTTGAGTTCGAAACTCCGAAGGGAGATCGCTATGTCATTGAAGCCGACATGGTACTGAAGGCGATCGGGCAAACGCTCGTGCCTGAGGGTCTTGAGAGCGACATGCTCACGCTCGACGGCAGCCGTATCGCCGTGGATTCGAATGGCCGTACGTCGCTTGATAACGTCTGGGCCGGCGGCGACTGCGCGGCCACCGGCGGGCTCGACCTGACGGTGCAAGCGGTGCAGGACGGCAAGATTGCCGCCGAGTCCATCCACGCGTTCTTCGCGGCAACGGCCATCAAGGCCGCATAAAAACACCTCCACGATCCCACAATAAGGGAGCCAGCTCATGGCCGATCTTCGCAATACGTTTGCCGGCATCACGTCGCCGAATCCTTTTTGGCTCGCATCCGCACCGCCCACCGATAAAGCCTACAACGTCAATCGCGCCTTCGAAGCGGGTTGGGGCGGCGTCGTATGGAAAACGCTCGGGCTCGACCCGCATGTGGTGAACGTGAGTTCGCGTTATGGCGCGGTGCAATGGAATGGCCAGCGCATCGCAGGACTGAACAATATCGAACTGATCACCGACCGGCCACTCGACGTCAACCTGAAGGAGATCACCGAGGTCAAGCGCGACTGGCCGGATCGGGCGCTGATCGTCTCGCTGATGGTGCCGTGCAACGAACGCGACTGGAAGTGGATCTTGCCGCTGGTGGAGGACACCGGCGCCGATGGCGTCGAACTGAATTTCGGCTGTCCGCATGGCATGAGCGAGCGCGGCATGGGCGCGGCGGTCGGGCAGGTGCCCGAATACGTGGAGATGGTCACGCGCTGGGTGAAGGAAGGCACGAAGCTGCCGTGCATCGTCAAGCTGACGCCGAATATCAGCGACATCCGCACCAGCTCACGCGCGGCTTACAAGGGCGGCGCGGACGCGGTGTCGCTGATCAACACGATCAATTCGATTGTCGCGGTGGACCTGGATCTCATGGCGCCGATGCCGACAGTCGACGGCAAGGGTACGCATGGGGGATACTGCGGCCCGGCGGTCAAACCGATCGCGCTGAACATGGTCGCGGAGATTGCCCGCGACGTGGAAACGCCCGATTTGCCGATCTCCGGCATTGGCGGCATTTCGTCATGGCGCGATGCAGCCGAGTTCATGGTGCTGGGCGCGGGCAACGTGCAGGTCTGTACGGCGGCCATGCACTACGGCTTTCGTATTGTCTCCGATCTCGCGGACGGTCTGTCGAACTGGATGGACGAAAAAGGCTACGCCACGCTCGACGATATCCGCGGGCGGGCGGTGCAGAATGTGACTGACTGGAAGTATCTGAATCTGAAATATGACATCAAGGCGCGCATCAACCAGGACAAGTGCATTGAGTGCGGCCTGTGTCACATCGCTTGCGAAGATACGGCGCATCAGGCGATCATGCGCGAGAAGGATGGCAAACGGCATTTTGAAGTCATCGATTCGGAATGTGTCGGCTGCAATTTATGCATGCATGTGTGCCCGGTCGAGCAATGCATCACGATGGAACGCGTGGATGCCGGCGAATATGCGAACTGGACGACTCATCCGAACAATCCCGCACGCGTGGACGCCGACGTTGAAGAAAGTGTGAAGGCCGCATAGAGTTTGGAACCCGTATAAAAAGTAGCGCCTGTCGCTTACGTCCACCAACGTCCTCCGACGCCCGGACTGGAATCACAGCCTGATCCGCGGGCGCGGACCGCAACGATCTTGAGGAGATCAACCTGATGAAGCAGACAGCGCATTCTGTCGACCCGCAGTTCGCGGCCGGCGCCAGCGGCAGTCTATATAACGACGACCTGGCGCCAACCACGGCCGCGCAACGGACGTGGAAGTGGTATCACTTTGCAGCGCTGTGGGTCGGCATGGTGATGAATATTGCGTCGTACATGCTCGCGGCTGGGCTCACGGAGGAAGGCATGTCGCCGTGGCAGGCGGTGCTGACCGTGCTGCTCGGCAACATGATCGTGCTCGTGCCCATGCTGCTGGTCGGTCACGCTGGCGCGAAGCATGGCATTCCGTACGCAGTGCTGGTGCGCTCGTCATTCGGTACGAAGGGCGCGAGGCTGCCGGCATTGTTACGAGCGATCGTCGCATGCGGATGGTACGGAATCCAGACATGGCTCGGTGGCAGTGCGATCCATACGCTCCTGAATATCCTCACCGGTAACTCGACGCCCGGTACGCCGCTGCCTTTCCTGGACATCACGCTTGGGCAACTGGCGTGTTTCCTGTTCTTCTGGCTGATCCAGGTCTATTTCATCTTGCGCGGCACGGACTCCATTCGTTTCCTCGAAAGCTGGTCCGCGCCAATCAAGGTGGTGATGTGCCTTGCGCTGGTGTGGTGGGCAACCTCGAAGGCGGGTGGCCTGGGTTCCATGCTCGCGCAGCCGTCGCAATTCGTGGCCGGCGGCAAGAAGGAGGGTTTGTTCTGGGCAACCTTCTGGCCGGGTCTCACGGCCATGGTCGGGTTCTGGGCCACGCTCGCGCTTAACATTCCGGACTTCACGCGTTTCGCCCGCTCGCAGAAGGATCAGATCATCGGGCAAACGATCGGTCTGCCGGCCCCCATGGCGCTGCTGTCGGTCATCTCGGTGGTGGTGACGTCGGCGACCGTGGTGATCTACGGCAAGGCGATCTGGGACCCGATCGACCTGACCAGCCGCATGACCGGCATTGGCGTGGGCGTGGCGCTGATCATCCTGACGCTCGACACCATGAGCTGCAATCTGGCCGCCAACCTGGTCGGTCCTGCTTATGATTTTTCGAGCCTCTGGCCGAAAGGTATTTCGTATCGCGTGGGCGGGATGATTACAGCGTTTATCGCTATTGTGATGATGCCGTGGAAGATCCTGGCTACTACACAGGGCTACATTTTTACCTGGCTCGTGGGTTACTCGGCGCTGCTCGGACCGGTGGCGGGTATTCTCATGGTCGACTACTTCCTGATCCGCGGCACACGCCTGAATACGCGCGAGCTCTTCAACGAGAACGGCGAATACAGCTACACGGGCGGCTGGAATATAGCTGCTGTGGTCGCGTTGCTCGTGGGGGTATTGCCCAACTTGCCCGGCTTCCTGCACACGGCATTTCCCGCGTCGTTCCCGAACGTGCCGGCATTCTTCAACACGCTTTATACCTATGCATGGTTCGTGGGCCTCGCGCTCGCATCGATTGTTTATGGCGCATGGATGAAGATGGGCAAGCGCCCGACGGCGCGGATTGCCAGCGCCTGATTTCGCGTGATTTCTCTGGGAGACAGCAAGATGACGATCCTGATTCGCGGCGGCACGGTGATTGACGCGGACCGTACCTACCGTGCGGACGTGTTGTGCGCAGACCCGAAGGACGGCGGCACGATCCTGCAGATCGGCCTCGATCTCGACGTTCCGGCAGGTACCGAAACGGTTGATGCATCGGGCCAGTATGTGATGCCCGGCGGCATAGATCCGCATACGCACATGGAGCTGCCGTTCATGGGCACCACGGCAAGCGACGACTTCTATACGGGTACGGCAGCGGGGTTGTCGGGCGGCACGACAAGCATCATAGACTTCGTGATTCCCAGTCCGAAGCAGCCGCTGATGGAAGCGTTTCACGAATGGCGCGGCTGGGCGGAGAAGGCATCGGCCGACTATGGTTTTCACGTGGCGGTGACGTGGTGGGACGAGTCGGTGCATCGCGACATGGGTACGCTGGTGCACGAGCATGGCGTGTCGAGTTTCAAGCACTTCATGGCGTATAAAAACGCCATCATGGCCGACGACGAAGTTCTCGTGAACAGCTTCGCACGGTCGTTGGAACTGGGAGCACTGCCCACTGTGCACGCGGAGAATGGCGAGCTCGTGTTCCAGCTTCAAAAGCAATTGCTCGCGAAAGGTTTCACGGGGCCGGAAGCACATCCGTTGTCGCGGCCGCCTGAGGTGGAAGGCGAGGCGGCGAACCGTGCGATCAGGATTGCGCAAGTGCTGGGCGTGCCCATTTATATCGTGCATGTGTCGTCGAAAGACGCCGTCGATGTCATCACGCGTGCACGCAGCGAAGGTCAACGCGTGTTCGCCGAGGTCTTGCCGGGCCATCTGGTAATCGATGAATCGGTCTATAGCGACCCGGACTGGACGAGGGCGGCTGCGCACGTGATGAGCCCTCCGTTCCGTACCAGCGAGCATCGCGAAGCATTGTGGCGTGGCCTGCAATCGGGACAACTGCACACCACGGCGACTGATCACTGCGTGTTTTGTGCATCGCAGAAAGCGATGGGCCGTGAGGACTTCACGCGCATTCCCAATGGTTGCGGCGGGGTGGAAGACCGCATGTCGATCCTCTGGCACCACGGCGTGAATAAAGGCCGGCTGACTCCGAATGAGTTCGTGCGCGTGACCTCTACCAACGCCGCGCAGATTTTTAATCTGTTCCCACGCAAGGGCGCGGTTCAGGTCGGAGCGGATGCCGACCTCGTGGTGTGGGACCCGGCGGCGACCAGGACGATCTCGGTCAAGACCCACCACCAGAAGGTCGATTTCAACGTGTTCGAAGGCATGACCGTGCAAGGAGTGGCGACTCACACGCTGACGCGCGGCGCGCTTGCGTGGGCGGACGGCGATCTGCGCGCCGTGCGCGGGGCGGGGCAGTATCTGAAGCGTCCGCCGAACGGGGCCTATTTCGATGCCACACGGATCGCGAACCACCTGAAGGAACCGCATCCGATTCATCGTGCCGGCGACAAGGTCGTGAAGGCGGCTTGAGGTTCAAGGTAATGTCACAACAAACCGGCGCTCGATGCGCCGGTTCTTTTTTGCTTTCATGTAACGAAGCGCTTGTTGGGCATTAAGCCCGGAATGCAGGGCCTTTGCCTATTCAGACGGTCGCTTCGTCGCGCGCCTGCACTTTCGCTTTACGGCAAGCGCCTATAGTCTCCACAACATGCGCAGCGTCCCGGGCAACGCCAGAAAAGCGGCCCGATCCCCATGTATGCAGCCACGGCAAGCCGACGAAATAGAGGCCGTCGAGCGGCGTCAATCCACGCGTATGCGCGGGATAACCGCGGCCGTTGAAAATAGGCGCATCGAGCCAACTGAAGTCTGGCGTGAAGCCGATGCACCACACGATTGAGCTTATTCCACTCGCTTGCAGATCGAGTGTCGTGCGTTCTTCCGTGGGCGACCAAACAGGCTCATAGCGCGATCCCGGCGGGGCATCGATGCCATTCTTTTCGATGTACAAATCAATTCCCGCGTTGATGCCGTTGAAGGTCTTGTCCGCGCTGTCGAGATTCTCGGTCAGGTTGGGGGCGAAATGGAGCACGCCGTCCTGCAGATCCTGAAGCCGGCCGTACAATTCCATGCCCTCGGACGCGAACTTGCGCAGATCAATATCACGGCCGCCATCACGGCCGGTCACATAGTGATTGGTATTGTCGCGGACACCTTCACGCAGTGGATGCTGATCGACGGGCATGTCGTAATACTTCATGTCGGCGAGCCAGTCGACCACGTCGCGGCCCCTGTAAAAGCGCGCGCAACGCGGTGCTTCACCCACGGCGAGGATCACCTTGCGTCCGGCCAGATGCAGGTCTTCCGCGATTTGCGCACCCGATTGCCCTGACCCAACCACCAGTACCGCTCCCTCGGGCAAAGACTGCGGGTTGCGATATTCCGACGACTGGATTTGTTTGATGGAACGCGGCAGGCGTTCGGCCATGCGCGGCACGATTGGCGTGTGATAACCGCCTGACGCGACCACGACCTGGTCCGCCGTGAACTGCCCCTGGCTGGTGGATACGCTGAAGCCGCCTTCGCTGTTACGTGCGACTCGCTGCACTTCCACGTGCTCAAGCACGGGAGCATCGACGGTGCGGATGAAGCCATCGAGATACTCTATGATCTCGTCCTTCTTCATGAAGCCATGCGGATCGTCGCCGGTGTAGGGGTAGCCGGGCAGCGCACATTGCCAGTTCGGCGTGACGAGGCAGAACGCGTCCCAGCGTTGCGTGCGCCATGTATGCGTGACGGTGTTTTTCTCCAGCACGAGATGATCGATTCCCGCCTGCTTCAGGTAATAACTGGCCGACAATCCCGCCTGACCGCCACCCACCACAATGACGCTGGTGTGCGTCGTGTTGTCCGATGTTTGTGACATGACTTGTCCTTTCGAAAAGTGTGGCGCTCAGACGAGCGCGATGACCTTGACCTTCGCGTTCGGCTCACCGATAAATCGTTCGGCCTCGACTTCAATCTTCGCGAGTTGATCCATTGCAGCCGAGCATGCAAAGCCGTACTTTTCGCGCACGCGTTCGGATGCAATGTTCAGCGCTTCACGGGCGCGCGAGACGAAGTCATCGACGGGATAATCTTCTCCCGCCGTAAAGAAATCGCTGACCACTTGCGAGGGCGAATAACAGTTTGCTTCGCTGTTATCGGGCCACTGGATTCGAAAATGCATGACCGGCATGACGGGTTCCTAAAGTGTTGGAAGAGAGCGGCTTGCGAGCAAGGCGCTATAGATGTCGAGGTGTTTTCGTGCCGACGCCTGCCAGCTCATTCGATCGAGCAGCGCAGGCACGGCATGGTTGAAGTCGGTTCGATGACGGCCATCGATCACGCGTGCGAGCGCGTCAGCTATTGACGCGGGATCGGTGGGCGTGGCCCAGCAGCACAGCGAGTTGTCGAGATACTCGGTGAATGGCGCAATGTTTGAGGCGACGACCGGCGTGCCGCATGCAAGCGCTTCGAGTACAACGAGACCGAAACCTTCGCGCAGCGAGACCATGGCCAGGACATCGGCGCAACGGAAAAGCGCGGGCATGTCGGCGTCATCTAGCGGGCCAGTGACACTCACCGCTTGCGACAGACCGAAGTCGGTCACGCGATCCATGAAGGCACGCGCGTAACTATCGTGATCGAGGAGACTTGCACCGCCCGCGATCACCAGGCGCGCATCGGGATGATGTTTGATCAGTTCCGCGAACGCGTCGAGCAGACCGAGCGTGTTCTTGCGCGCTTCAATGCCACCGACCGCAAGCACGACCGGGCCGCCACCGTCGATGCCAAGACGCTGCCGCAACCTTTCGTCGTGGGGCGTGCGCTGTGTCGAGTAGCGTTTCAGATCGACGCCGTTCGGAACCGTCGCCGCTTCAATCCCGTACGTGCCGCGCATCTCTCGCGTCCATACATCACTCACGCACAGCACACGATCCGCGTCGCGCCACGCACGCGTTTGCCACGCGGCGAGGCGCGGGTTGTCGAAGTGATCCAGGTGATGAACGGTTCGCACAAAACCCGCTATTTCGCCTTCCGCCGTTAACTCGGCAAGCGCGTTTGCGCTGATGCTGTCCTGCGCGTGCAGCACGTCGAAGCTGCGCGGGTCGCAGGCTTTCACGCTGGCCTTGAGCGCGCGAAGCCGTGCGTCGACGAGCGCAACCGTGCTGTGTTGCGAACCTTCGATAGTGGCGAGAATCACGCGGCATGGCGGCTCCCGGAAGAGCGTTTCTCCCGCTGCGGCCGGCGCGAAGAGCGTTACGTCGTGACCTTCGTCAACAAGCGCGCTTGCGAGTTCGAGCGCATGCACCACCCCGCCGCGTGGATTGACCGAGTGCGTGGTGAGGGCAATCCGCATCGCAATGGGTGTCATGTCCGGCTCCCTTACCTTCCGACGATGAACGCGTCATCGTTGAAGTTCCAAAGCTCGGCCGATTCTGCGCCTTCATGCAGCACCACTTTGCGCGAGGCATCGACCGTACCGATCACCGCACATGCCAGCTCGCGTTCAACGAACAACTGTTCTACCTGAGCCGCGTGTTCTTCGCGTATGGACATCACGAAGCCAAAGCTGGGGAACGCGCTTAACCAGCGCAGGCGATCGTGTCCAGGCGGCGACGGCAGGCACGCAAGATCGATGCTCGCGCCTACGCCCGAGCATTCGAGCAGCATCAACGCGGTGCCGAGTGCGCCGGCCATGCTGATGTCCTTGGCGGCATCGCAGAGACCGCTTTCGGCGAGCATCGGCAGCAACTCGAGGTCGGCACGCAGGCGCGCGGCGGGTGCGCCAACCGAGGCATTCCAGAACGGATACGGGTCTTCGAACGCACCGCGCAGATCGACCGCCATCATCAGGCGGTCGCCGGGACGGGCGTTGAAACTGGACAGCAGTTTGTTCGCGCGCCCAAGGATTGCCACTGCCAGTTGGACCTGGTCGCTGCGCGTATTGCTATGGCCACCGACGATCGGCACGCCGTACGCGGACGATGCCGCCGCCATGCCCGCAAGCACTTCTTCCGCCGCACCCAGACCGTCGCTCCAGAGTGCGTCAACGACCGCGATCGGGCGGCCGCCCATCGCGTAGATGTCGCTGACGTTGACCATCACGCTGCTATAGCCGGCGAACCAGGGCATGTCGCGCACGAAGTCGCTGACCAGACCTTCAATAGCGAACAGGAGGTGGGAGTCTCCATCGGCAATGGCTGCGCAGTCGTCGCCTATGGCGACCGCTTGCGAACCGTCGGAAGCGTCACGCGGTATGTACCGGGCAAGCGACGACATCACGCCCGCTATATCGGTCTTGTGGCGAAAGCCGCGCGTTTCCCTTAGCGCGGCGACGAGATCCGTCAACGTCATGAAGTGCTCCGCGCGGGCGACTGATGCGTTGTGAAACCGCTCTGCGGTGTCACGCAAGGCGGGTAAAAGCCAAGGTCCGCCTGCATCAGATGATGCGGCCGCCCATGCATGAGTTCTTCAGAGAGCGTGGTCCAGTGCAGCGCATGAAACAACGGCGCGTTCTGGCTTTGCACATGCGCGAGGAATGTTGTGCAGCCGAGCGCATGCGCACTGCTGACGGCAAGCTTGATCAGCGTTGCGCCAAGCTTGCCGTGCCGCCGGAACGCGGCATGCACGGCGAGCCGCGAGCCGGTCCATACACCAGGTTCGTCCTCGTGAATCCGCACCGTGCCGACCACCTGTTCAGGCATCCCGCCAATACAACTCACCGCCACGAGGAGTTGCGCGCGTTCATCGATTTCATCGCGGTCATCGCCGATAAAAATCCCCTGCTCGATGCAGAACACCGCCCGCCGCAGCTTGTACGCTTCGTTCGCTTCCCAGGGCAGCGTGGTCCACTTGATCGTGTAGCTGGCGGGGGTATAAAGACGCGCGAGATCTTCGGTATCGGCAAGCATGATCAGACCTCGTAGGATGACAACGACGAACACGCACCGCATTTGCCGCAGCCCGCCTTGATATCGGCGGAGCGCATGCCGCCTGCCGACACCATCGCGCCAAGCGGTTGCAGGACCGACTTCATGAACTCCGGCGAAGGCGCGGGATGATCCTCTAGCGGCGTGCCGCTGATCGGCACGAACGGGACCACGAACGGATACACGCCGAGATCGACCAGCTCGCGCGAGATTGCGAGAATGGCCTCTGCCGTGTCACCGAGACCCGCGAGGATGTAGGTGCTCACCTGACCCCGGCCGAACACCGCCACGGCCTCCCTGAAGGCTTCCATGTAGCGCGAGATGGACACGCTCGCCTTGCCCGGCATGATCTGTTCACGCAGCGCCGGCGTGACCACTTCGAGATGCATGCCGAGCGTATCGATGCCGCTTGCGCGCATGCGCTCGAACCATTTGTCGTCATCCGGCGGTTCGCATTGCGCCTGGATCGGCAGGTCGACCGCGGCCTTGATGGCGAACGCGCTTTCGCACAGGATCTGCGCGCCGCGATCCTTGGTCGGCGGGGTGCCGGTGGTCAGGACCATATGCTTGACGCCATCGAGCAATACGGCGGCCCGTGCGACTTCCGCCAATTGCTCGGGCGTCTTGCGGGCGATCGTCCTGCCCGCTGCAAGTGATTGCCCGATCGCGCAGAACTTGCAGGTCTTCTTGCGGCTTTCATACCGGATGCAGGTTTGCAGCACGGTCGTGGCAAGCACGTCCGACCCATGCAGCGTCGCGATGTGCGAATAGGGCACGCCGTCGAAGGTCTGCATGGCATAGAAGCGCGGCGCCTTCGGGAAACTGATGCTCGCGATCGGGATCGAACCGCGCAGCAACGCACTGCTGCCGTTTGCATTGGGCGCGGATGCCACGAACGGCGAGTGCCATGCGGTGTTCGTATGCACGGGCACCATGATGGTCACGCCGTCGATGGTGACCGCCTTGTGATCGGACGGACCCGCGCCGCCGCGACGGCTGGCCACGCTGAGACCGGCACCCGCGCCCGGATCGGCGAGACGCAAGCCCGCCGATTGCAGTTCAGTCATCAATTGCCGGCTCACGGCCGACAAGGTCTCGTTCGCGTTCAAGGTGCAATCCCCCGGTTGAAGGTGAGAAGCTGTTCATGGGCGCCGACGTGACAGCGGGCCGGTCGTTGATGGCGAGGCTCAGCAGTTCGGGCCGCGCGTAGTGACCGACAGAATCCATCATGCGTTTGCGTTTGGTGATCAGCGACATATCCAGGTCAGCGATGACCATGCCCTCGCCTTCACGCAGCGGCGGGGCGAGATGCTGGCCCTCTGGCGAGATGATCGCCGTGTTGCAGCCGCCGCGAAGCGCCTTCTGCAGGCCCGGATCTTTCGTGATCGACTCGATCTGCGGTTCGGTCAGCCAGCCCGTGGAATTGATCACGAAGCAGCCGGATTCCAGTGCGTGATGCCGGATGGTCACCTCGATCTGTTCACCGAAGATGGGCCCGACCAGCGAGCCCGGGAACTGGCTGCAATGAATCTCTTCGTGCTGGGTCATCAGCGCATAGCGTGCAAGCGGGTTGTAGTGCTCCCAGCAAGCGAGTGCGCCCACCCGGCCGATGCTGGTTTCCGCCACCTTCAGGCCGGCCGCGTCGCCCATGCCCCAGATCATCCGTTCGTGAAACGTCGGCGTGATCTTGCGGCGCTTGAGCAGCAACTCGCCGTCGGTATCGAAGATCAGTTGTGCGTTGTATAAGCTGCCGTGATCGCGCTCGTTCACGCCGAGTACGACGACCATGCCGTGCCGCCGTGCCCGTTCCGCGACCGCATGCGTCACCGGACCGGGCACGACTACAGCTTCGTCATAGAGGCGCATGTGTTCGGGACCCGACGCCACCGGCGCCCGCACGAACGAAAAGTACGGGTAGTAAGGCAGGAAGGTCTCCGGAAAGACGATGAGCTGCACGCCCTGGCGTGCGGCGTCGTCGATCGTTTCGAGGACCTTCTCGAGCGTGCCACCGGGCCGTTCGAGGTCCGGTGCTATCTGGACCGCGGCGGCGCGGACGATTCTCTTGTCAGGCATGGTCGTTCCGTGTTGATGAAAGGCTTCGGACTTAAGCGTCAGACGGTCCAGGTGTTGATGATCAGCGCGCCGTCCTTGCGATGCAGCAACTGGATGTCGAGCACGTCGAGCGGGCTGATTGGCCTGATGCCTTCGATCAGCGAAGCCTCTCCCTGCCCATACAGCGCTTGCAGCGCAAAGCGGCACGCGTAGACCTTGCCGCCTTCCTCCATGAACTTCTGGATCTGCTTGTTGAAGTTCAGGTGACCGGGAAATGCTTCGTCGCCGAGTGTCGGGAAGCCGCGCTGAAGCCCGAGCGTCACGCCCGGCCCATACAGCAGCACCGAGGTTTCGAAGCCCTTGCGCAGCAGCCGGGTGGCTTGCAGCAAGTTGACGAAGCCGATGGAACCTTCGAACGCGACCGTGTGGAATGTCACCAGCGCCTTCTCGCCTGGCGTGGCCTTGACGTCTTCAAACACCTTTTCTTCATAATCGACAAGGTAATCGCCTTTCTTGTGCATCGGGGTATTGACGGCAGGCATTCTAATCTCCAGTAAATAGGCAATTTAATCAGTGGCGCCGCAGTTTTTAACCCGGCGCCGAACCACGAGATACGAAGCTGTTAATGCAACGGGCATGCCATTCAATGACTGTGTTAATGCGATCAACATCCGATCATTCAAACGATCATTGCACGCAGAGCAGTGAAAATTTTTTGCAATGGTCCCGAGGAGCCTTGACTTGAGGCCCGGTGGGGCAATGAGTACGCACCAGCATGGCGTGATCACAGTGGTGCGGCCGCGCCCGTCTGGTGCAATAAACACCGGATATGTGCATTGACCCCTGATTTATCGGATTCTCCATACAATCATTTAATGTCACATAAAGCGATCAATTTATTTTTTTCGAGCGCCGGCGTGCTATCGTTTTTTTAACTGTATTTATTCGTGAGCGTTTCATGGCCAGTCTTACTCATCACTGGATCAGAAAATTGACAGAAAGCCGCAAGCCGGCTTATTTGCTGATTCCCGAGTTAATTGAAGAAGATCTGGCGAGCGGGCGCTTGCGTCCGCGCGATCGACTGCCGGGTCTGCGCGACCTGGCTGACGAACTGCAGCTCAATTACACGACCGTGGCGCGGGCCTACGCCGAGGCGCGCAAAAGAGGGCTGCTTGACTCCCGTGCCGGCAGTGGCACGTTCGTACGCGGGCGGACCGCGACGCTGCCGCTGTCTGGCGGCAGCAGTGTCGAGATGACCATGAACATGCCGCCCGAGCCGGCCGAACTCGCCGCGCGCTTGCGCGATTCCGCAGCGCGGCTGTTGTCGGCTACGGACCCGTATCGGCTGCTGAGGTATCAGGATTTCGGTGGCACTGCTGACGATCGTGCCGCTGGAACGAAGTGGCTGAAGCGTCGTTTCGACGATTGCGACGAGGACAAGGTCCTGGTCTGTCCCGGCATTCATAGCGCGCTGGTGGCGTTGGTGTCGCAGCTTGCGCGGCCGGGCGGGACCATTTGCCTCGATACGCTGGCTTACCCGGGCATCAAGGCCATTGCGGCGCAACTGGGTGTGCGTTTGCAGGCGCTGGCACGCGACGACGACGGCCCGCTGGCCCATGCGTTCGAGGCGCTGTGCAAGAGCGACAAACCCAGCGCGTTCTATTGCAATCCGACGATCCAGAATCCGAGCACGGTGACATTGTCGTCGAAGCGGCGCGAGGCGCTTGCCGATGTCGCGCTAAGGTACAGCGTGCCTATTATCGAAGACGACGCGTATGGCATGTTGCCGGTCCAGGCGCCCGATGCGCTGGCTACGTTCGCCCCCGATCTGACTTACTACGTCACCGGGTTCTCCAAGAGTTTTGGCGCCGGTCTGCGCGTGGCTTACATTCGTGCGCCGTCCGCCCGGCGCTCCCAGCATCTTGCCGGAGCGCTGCGCGCGACGACGGTAATGGCGAGTCCCTTCACCGTGCTGCTGGCGACGCAGTGGGTCAGCGACGGTACAGCAGACCTCATGCTTGATGCGATTCGTGCGGAGTCCGCGGCGCGTCAGGAGCTGGCTGCGCGCGTGCTTTCCAACTGGAAGTTCGACGCCGATCCGGCCGGGTTCCATTTGTGGATGCCCATTCCGGCGGATTGCGGATGGAACGCGTCCGAACTTGCATTGCAGTTGCGCTCGCAAGGGATTGGCGCGGTTTCCGCATCGGCCTTCGCGACCGATGGCAATCCGCCCGAAGCCATTCGCGTATGCCTTGGCGGTCCGAAGAATCTTGATGAGTGTGAAGACGCGCTCAGGCTGATTGCGGACACTGTCGAACATCCTCATCATCTGCATTTGCCGGTGATGTAGGGGCTTGAGTTGCACGCCGTCGTCACGAAGTCTTGTTACGATGCACGCTTTCGTGTCGACTGCTTATCCCATGCGCAATGTCCGGCTCCTCGTTCGCTTAGCTTCGCTCACCGTTGCCGCGCTTTTTTTCTCCGCCGCTCACGCGGGCAACCCCGACGCGTTATGGCAGATCGTTCACAACTCGTGTGAGCCCGCCGCGCGCGGTGCCGATGTCCCGCAGAAATGTGTCGATGTCGATCCGACCGGCGGCTTCGCGGTCCTCAAGGATATCAACGGCTTTACCCAGTATTTATTGATTCCGACTGCTCGCATTGGCGGCATTGAAAGCCCCGATCTGCTGATACCAGGCTCGCCGAATTATTGGCGGGCGGCATGGGAAGCACGGCGTTTTGTTGAAGCGAAACTAGGGCAGGACCTTCGCCGCGACGAACTCTCGCTCGCCATCAACTCAACCAGCGGGCGAACGCAAAACCAGTTGCACATCCATATTGATTGTCTTGCCCCGGATGTGGTTCGCGCACTGCGTGAGCAAGGCCCGAAGATCGGCACCGAATGGACTGCATTCCCCACGCTATTACGCGGGCATGCATACCGCATTCGCCGTATTGATGACGCAGACCTTGCGTCTATCGATCCCTTCAAACTCCTGGCCCCGGATGTGGCGAGAGAGGGTCAGGTCATGGCTGACCAGACCTTGCTGCTCGCGGGTACCACGGCGCCCGACGGCAAGCCCGCCTTCTTCCTTCTCAACGACCACGTACAACGCGATACGGGCGACTTCGGGTCGTCGGAGGAGTTGCAGGACCATACCTGCGCCGTTGCGCGTTCGAAATAGGTCTGGGGATGGATTAGGAAACGAGGAAATAGAATTGCCGGAGCAAGCGATAGACCACCGACATTCGCGTGTCCCGTTTTCGGTGCTATTCGACGGCGATTGAGAATAACAGGGTCGCAAGGCCGCTCTCATCCAACGTGCCTTCCGCAACGTCCACCATGATGTCCTCCAGCACGTCGGACCTTGGTACGTCGTAGCCTTGCAAAGCGAGATAGGTCAACGCAGTTACCAACGCTGTTCTCTTGTTTGCATCGTTAAAGACGTGCCCCCTGGCGAGCGCTACTGCGGACATTGCTGCGATATCAAAAACATCCACGAGCTGCCCATAGAGCATGCGGCTCGCGATGCGTGCCAGTGCGCTCTCAAGCGGCGCCGACTCCGTGACCACCCGCAAGTCCCGGCTCTTGTCGCAAGATCAGGTCGTGAATCTCAACGACTTGCTGGGCGTCTATCATCGATTCGCGAGAGCCTTGATTACCTTCTCGTGCGTCGCGATAACACGCTTTGCAGCGCTCATCACCACCCGCGATCCCTCACTACCCTTCAACTGCATTTCAACAGGCCGCTGAGGTGAGGTTCGAACTTTAATCGTTACTCCATAATTTTTCATAGTCATTCACCTTTGTGTCTTTTCAACTCAAGTGAGGCCAAGCGGGTCCTTCACCGACTTTAAAAATTCTTGCTGGGTTGCATGCGACATAGCTTTCTTCTGATACACATTGCGTTTCATCATAACGCGCTTCGATCGCAATGAACATAACGGCGATGCCGGTCTCCGGCACGCCGTGTCAGGCAATGGCTCATCTGCGATTTTGTCTATTCGGGTCGACAAAATTTTACCGCAACGCCTTGGCGCGACAGAACCAAATTTTGCCCTAGCCCTCCATGCCGCTTCGCTGCACTATGTCGCTTCAACCAATCTGATTTGCAGGACGGGCATCATGAACAGCATGCGAACCATTGGCATGATCGGCGGCATGAGTTGGGAATCGACTACGGAATATTATCGGCTGATCAACCGGGATGTGCGCACGCGCCTTGGCGGCCTGAACTCCGCGCAAGTCCTGCTGCATAGCGTGAATTTCGCGCCGATCGAACAACTTCAGCGTGACGGACAGTGGAACATCGCGGGCATCCGGCTGGCCGACGCCGCGCGTCATCTCGAAGCCGGCGGCGCGCACTGCATCGTGCTCTGCACGAACACCATGCATCTCGTTGCGCCGCAAATTGCCGCAGCGGTGTCCGTGCCGCTCCTGCATATCGTCGATCCGACGGGCATCGAAGCGCAAAAGAGGGGCATACGCAAGGTCGGTTTTATCGGCACGGCGTTTTCAATGCGCGAAAGCTTTTTCCGCGACCGCCTGCAAGAACGGCATGGCATTTCGACGCTCTTGCCCGAGCCCGCCGAGCAAGCCGTCATTCACGACATCATCTATCGCGAGTTGTGTCTCGGGATCGTCAACGACGATTCCCGCAAACTGTATCGCGATGTCCTTCACGGGCTCGCTGCGCGTGGTGCGGAAGCGATCGTGCTGGGATGCACCGAGATCATGCTGCTGGTGAACGAAGCCGACAGCCCCGTACCGTTGCTCGATACCACCGCGCTTCACGCCCGCGCCGCCGTCGATTTCTCGCTGGCGCAAGCGTGAGCGATCAGGCGTTGAAGCTGCGGTTCAATGCTCGTGGCGATGCGTAAACACACGCGGACGCACGGCTTCGATTACTGCTTCGGGCAGGACCTGATGCAGCGTGCGCACCGTGAAGTCGAGGTCTTCCATTGCTACGTCGAAGATCAGCCGGAGGTCGTCGTGGTCGCGCGATGCCTGGCTGACATACACGCCCAGCGGCGAATGGAACAGCCGCCTGATGCGCTCGCGTGCCGCCTCGTCCTGCCTGCTGTGCAGGACGGCCGAGAGATGGACGCGGGAAACGCAAGGCGCTGAGATCGCTTCCTGCGCGGCGGGCCTTTTCGATGTAGCCGAGCCGGAAATTCTTTCAAGGACGAGGTTCATTACGCTGCAAGCTCCTGTATTCGGGATTCACTTGCAGCGTATCTTTTTGCGTGTAAACGCCACGTTAATATTGCTTGCGGCGCTGTATAGATCGCTTAATCGATGCCGTGGAATACCGCGTCGTCAGGTCCGATGTAAGCCGGCGACTTCCATGCGGCGTCGCGCATGGAGTGTTGGACTTGGCGCTCGACGCCCAAGAGCACCGCAAAAATCGCCATGCGCACCGGAATGCCATTGTCTGTCTGCCGAAAGATTGCCAGCCTTGGATCGTGATTGAGGTCGGTGCTCAGGTCGTTAGCCCCAGGCCGCCCGTCACGTGGTAACGGATGCATGATCAAGGTATCAGGCCCGCACACGCTGTCCACCAACGCCTGGTTAATCTGAAAATCCGGCGTGTAACCTTCAATGGATTCGTCCGCAAAACGCTCTTTCTGAATCCGCGTTGCATACACCACATCCGCGCCCTTCAACCCCGTCTGCAAGTCGTTGGTCTGCTCGATCACATGATCGTTGCGATTAATCTGATCGAGGATGGAAGCGGGCATCTCAAGCGAGGTGGGCGAGATCAGCGTGAACTTCAGTCCTCGATACAACGCCAGCAGCTTGGCTAGTGAATGGACCGTGCGGCCGTATTTAAGGTCGCCCACCATTGCTATATGCGAACCGTCGACAATCTTTCCCACGCGCGAAAATTCGCGCTGGATGGTGTAGAGATCGAGCAGCGCCTGACTGGGGTGTTCGCCGGGGCCGTCGCCGGCATTGATGACGGGCACGTTGGTCGCGCGCACGAATTCCGCCACCGAGCCTTTCTCCGGATGACGCACGACGAGCGCGTCGGCGTAGCCACTAATCACGCGGCTGGTGTCGTAGATCGACTCGCCTTTTGCCATCGACGAAAACGTGAAGCCGGTCGTGTCGCACACCGAGCCGCCCAGCCGGCAAAACGCCGCACCAAAACTGACACGCGTGCGTGTACTGGCTTCAAAGAACAGATTGGCAAGCACCGCGCCTTCGAGCACGCGCGTGATTTTCTGGCGGCGCGCGATGGGTTGCATGGTGTCGGCGACCTGGAACAGCGCTTCGACCGAATCACGGGAAAACTGATCGACGGAAAGCAGGTGCGGCCGGCCTTCGTGAAGAATGGATGGAGAATATACGCGTTGTGTATATTCGTCGCCGGATGGAATTCTTTCTACCAGCTCCATGACATAGCGGCTCGCAATCTCGGGCATGGCCCGCGATTCCGCCGATTCGTCCGGGAGCAGCCAGGTGTCCAATGCCCGGCGTGTCACGCCAATTCGGTTCGCGAACGCGTCGCGGGTCATGTTCAGACGGCGCATGGCATCGCGCAGGAGGGTTTGCTGTTGAGCTTGCACGATGGGCGCTCCGTAGGTGGTTATGTACGCGATGCGTATATTAAATCACTCGCCGAAAAGGTGCAATACGACATCACGCCTACTTGGGGCGCGCCGGTGTTCGAAGACATAAATGCCTTGCCACGTGCCGAGGACCATCCGGCCGGCATCGACGGGAATGGATAACTGGACTTGCGTCAGGGCGGTTCGCAAATGCGCTGGCATGTCGTCAGGACCTTCCGCGTCGTGGACGTAGCGCCCGGGCGCTTCCGGCGCAATGGTTTCGAAGAACTGTTCCAGGTCTGTGCGGACGTCGGGGTCGGCGTTTTCCTGGATCAATAAGGAAGCCGAGGTGTGCCGCAGGAACACGGTCAGCAGACCGGTGCGGACGTCCTGGAGATCGATCCAGCGATGGATGTCGCGGGTAATTTCGTGCAGTCCGCGCGTGCGTGTGGGCACGCTCAGATGATGGAGCGCCTGCTTCATGTCGATGTCTCCGGAAGGGAATGCGCGATTGGGGAAAGAGTCGCGCGTGCCTGTGAAGTTTATCGGCTGGAGCGGGTTTCGGCAGACATCGAGCGCGCGGATCGGACGAGGAAAATGCTGGCGGTGATCGTCGCGCGCTGCGGTCTTGCCGTACATGCGGCTCAATGGCCGAAGTAGGTCGATTGAGTGGCGTCGTCCGGCGCAACCTGCACGCGGGTACCCGATGCCGACGTGCCGTTGTCCGCCGATCCATACGACGAAGACGCAATGCCTTGTTGTTCGGCGACCCGTTGTTCGGCGGCCTGAATGTCCTGTGGGTAGTTGACGTCTTCACCGCCCGGGTTGTAGCCGGCTCTTTCCAGTTGAACGAGTTCGGCTTCGACTTGGGCGCGGGTGACGGGGATGTTGCTTTGCGCGAAAGCGAAGGCAGGGGCGGCCAGTGCCGACGAGATAACGAGAGCCGAAATAAGGAATTTTTTCATGATGACCTCAATAGTAAAGTTAGGATTCCGATTTGTTTAACCGGCTTGCATGGGTTGATTTGACGCGATGGATCAGTTCGCTGCGCTGGACGAGTTGCCGGCCGTTGCGCTGGCTACCGAGTTGGCGTGGGTCGTCTGGTTTTGTGCCAGGCGGGCTTCTTGTTGCTGTTCGAGTTGATGCGCGAAGATCGGGTTGACGTCGGGGTAGGACGTATCGGTGACAAAATCGCGGCCGTCCTGCTGAGCCTGGATCAACTCTTGATAGACCTGGGCACGGGTCTTGGTTTGAGCGAATGCGTGTGCCGAGGCAATAGTGGCGAGAAACAGTACTGCGACGCTAAGGGTTTTCATGGCTCTCTCCTGCGAGGTTGAATGTGTGCGGCTTGCAATGGAGAGAACCCGGAATGGCATCGGGATATTCCCGATGAATTTGATTATTTTTATGTTCGGAAGAATGAAAATTTATTTGAGGAGACGCGGAATAACCCGCTGGAGACGGTGTTTACGCGCGTAGGGGATTTTTACGCCTGGTGTGGAATAAACTCCGGCACTTCGTGTTCGCCCCTGTACGAACAGCCAAACATTGCCAGATCATGCCCATAACAAAACCCCCAACGGAACCCAGACTCTCGGAGTCGGACGTCCAGGCATTCGCCGACGGCATGCTCGATCCGAAACGCGCGGCGAGCGTCGCAACGTATTTGAAGAGCCGCCCTGACGAGGCGGATCGGGTCGCGTTTTACGGTCGCCTGAACTGGCAGATGCAGAACGCCTTTCACGAAACCGACAACGAAGATGCGCCACCTGCGCCGGCTCCGGTGAGGCGCATGTCAAGACGCAGCCTTCGTGCGCTGCTGGTCGCGGCAGTCATGATGCTGGCAGTCGCTGCCGCAGCAATCTTTGCGTTCGACATTTCCGATTCAGCGCTCGACAATGCCTCCATGATGGCGCTCGAACAGGCCGTCGCCGCCCAAGAGATGGCATCGGGTGCGGTGGGCTATGAAAGCTCGGTGAAGGTTTTGGCGAGCGCCCCAGATCTGTCCGGTGTCGGTTTTCGTGCCGTTGCGCGCCGGCAAATGTCCGTGGGGCCATTCGCTTCGGCAACCGAATTCGTCTACCGCAATCGAGGCGGCGAGGCCGCCGTGCTGCTTATGGCGCCGGGCCTGTTTGCGCAGCCGCAGCCTCAATGGAGAGCCCATCGCGTGGGCGCGAGCCGCTTGCTTGCATGGACGGCGGGTGGCAAGCGTTACGTGCTGGCGGGTCGTGCGAAGACTCGTGGCTTGATGCTGGCCGCCGACCTGATGACGGGCAGCTAGGTATCAGGCCGCTGCCATGAAGCTGCCGACGGCATAATCGCGCACTCGGCAAAAAAGCACGCCGACAACGGGAATATTTGCCACGACCCGGTGTTAGTCCATCATCAGGGCGGCGTTTTATCGAACGTTGCGTAAGCTTACAAAATGAAGGAAGGCCGATGGGCGTCCGTGACGAATTAATGGAGCATGTGCCGCGATTGCGCCGCTACGCGCGAGCACTGATCAACAATCGCGATCTCGCCGACGATCTGGTGCAGGACACGCTCGAACGCGCGCTCCGGCATACCGAGAAGTTTCAGTCCGGGACCGATCTGCGCGCGTGGCTGTTCACGATCATGCACAACGTGTTCGCGAATCAGGCGCGCCGGGCGGGCGTGAAGGCGGTGCATGTTTCCGTCGATGACGAGAACATTTCCGAGCGCGAATTTGCCGTGCCGGGCACGCAAACACAGTCGCTTGAAATGCGCGATCTGGACTTCGCGTTGCAGCGTTTGCCGCTTGACCAGCGGCAGGTCGTGCTGCTGGTAGGACTGGAAGAAATGAGTTACGCCGATGTGGCGCAGGCGCTGGAAATCCCGATCGGGACCGTCATGTCGCGCCTCTCGCGCGGACGTGAAAGACTGCGCGCGTTGATGGCCGGCGCGCAACCGGGCGCTAAATTACAGGTGGTGCGATGAGCGACCAACAAACACCCATCAGTGAAGACGAAATTCACGCTTATGTCGACGGATCGCTGGCGGAACATCGCCGCCAGGAGATCGATCGCCTGCTGGAACGCGACGAAGCACTGGCTACGAAGGTCAGCGACTATTTCTCGCTGAACAGCATGTTTCATGATCGCTATGACCGCGTGCTAAGCGAACCCGTGCCACAGCGTTTGCTACCACCGGAACCCAAGCGCTGGCGTGCTGCCGCCAATTGGCCGCAGTTCGCGGGCATGGCCGCGGCGCTGGTACTGGGCGTCGGGATTGGCGTGGCGGGCATGACAGGGACCATGGGCCACGACACCTCGATGCCCGGAAGCGGCGGGGGATCGGTGGAACGTGCAAGTTATGCCGTTGGCGAATCGTTCGCGCGGCAATCGGCGATCGCCCATGTCATGTACGCGCCGGAAGTGACGCGGCCCGTGGAAGTCGGCGCGGATCGGGAGCAGGAACTGGTGCAGTGGATCTCGAACCGGCTGGGTACGGACGTGCGTCCGCCCGTACTGACCCGCTCGGGCTTCGAGTTGATGGGCGGCCGCCTGCTGCCTGGCGACGACGGCCCGGTTGCGCAGTTCATGTACCACGACGCGAAGGGCGAGCGTATTACGTTGTGTATATCGCATCGCAAGATCAGCTCGGACACGACCGCGTTCAAGCTGTATCAGGACGGCTCGGTGAACGTATTTTATTGGATCGATGGCGATTTTGGCTACGCAGTGTCTGGCGCGATCGACCGGAAGGTGCTGCTTGACCTCTCACACGACGTCTATTCGCAGTTGACCGCGATGGGCGGGGCAAAGGCACCCTCGGGCGCTTCAGTGTCTACGCAATAAGTGACTGTATCTGTTCCGGGGCGCAGCGTTGGCCGGTTAATTGCACAGGCCCCGGAATATTCGGCTACGCAAAGTAGTTCACTACCATTGTAGAACCCCCTTATAGAAGAAAATCGCGCGTTCCTTGAAAATTCGAATCGATAAGGATATCGAATTAATGGCAAGGGCAACAAACCGGATCACTCCACATGACGACTGACCCATTCTCACCTCGCCCTCGCGGGCGGCAAACCATTCCGCTATTCAGGCTTGCGGCTATCGGCGCGGTTGTGGCGGCTGTCGGCGGCGCTTTTGTCTATGTTGCCGGCTTCGTGACACCGCATCGCCTGACGCCGCAGCGCATTATCAATACCTTCGAATCGAATGCGGGCGTTCATCCCGGATTCCGCCGCAATCATGCGAAGGGCGTATGCGTGTCGGGATATTTCGAAGGCAATGGCCAGGCGTCGGACATCTCTCACGCTGAGGTGTTCGAGGCCGTGCGGACACCAATCATTGGACGCTTCGCCATACCGGGCAGCGATCCGTCAGCCCCGGACGCCAGCGTGCCGGTGCGCAGCATGGCACTGGATTTCAAGTTACCCGACGGTCAGCAATGGCGCACGGGCATGAACAATACGCCGGTGTTTATCGTTAATACACCGCAGGCTTTCTTCGCGCAACTGGTGGCGTCGAAGCCGGACCCTGTCACGGGCAAGCCCGATCCGGCAAAGCTCAAGGCGTTCTTTGCGGCGCATCCCGAGACCGCGCCGTTCCAGATCTGGGTGAAAAATCATCCGCCGTCTTCCAGTTTCGGCAATGCGGCTTATTACGGCATCAATGCATTTCGTGCAATCGATGCAAACGGCAAGACGCATTTCGTCCGCTGGTCGATGGTGCCTGAAGCGCCATACGCACCCGTCACCGCGGAACAGAAGGGTGAACACGACTTTCTCGATAACGAACTGCGCGGCAGGCTGGCAAGCGGTCCGTTGCGTTGGCACCTGATCCTGACGGTGGCCAAGCCCGGCGACCCAACCACCGACGCAACTCAAGCGTGGCCCGAAGACCGGCCGCACATTGACGCAGGAACATTAGTGATAGAGCACGAGAGCGCACAGAGCGACGGCGATTGCCGGGACATCAACTACGATCCGACCATTCTTCCCGATGGCCTGGAGCCATCGGCCGATCCGCTGCTGGCCGCGCGCTCTTCCGCTTATGCGGTCTCTTACAACCGCCGCACGCATGAGGAGGCGCAGCATCTGGCCTCCGCTCAATCACCGGCACGGGGTCACGAATGAGCGCTGATCAAAAGCACTTCAGCCCGTCAGCACGGTTTTTGCACTGGCTCATGGCGCCGCTCGTCATTGCAACGTTGTTCATCGGCGTGGGGATGGTGGCCACTTTATCTTCATGGCATCAGACGCTGCTCGCGATTCACAAGCCGCTGGGCATTGCAATTCTTGTGCTGGTGAGTGTGCGTTTCATTGTGCGGCTAACCCATCGCACGCCGCCTCTGCCCGACGACATGCCGCGCTGGCAGCAGCACATTGCACATCTGTCGCACTGGGTTTTCTACGCGTTGTTGTTCGCCATGCCGCTGGTCGGCTGGTCGATGCTGTCGGCCGGCGGTTTTCCGATCCACTTGTTCGGACCGGTGAACCTGCCGCCCATCGTCCCGCAGGACGTGCGCCTGTATGCGTTGCTCCGATCAGCGCATACGGTGCTCGCCTTGCTGCTGTTCGCGACCTTCCTCGCGCATCTCGCCGCGGCGTTGTTCCATGGACTGATTCGACGCGACGGCGTGTTTTCGAGCATGGCGAAAGGCCGCGACTAGGCGGCCCGCCTGTCACACCACGCCGGTCGTTTTATCCAGCCTGTTCGACCGGCGTCACGTCCAGTTCCAGCTTTTGCGTGCCGCGCAACACGGTCACTTTCACCGCCCGGTCGATACGTGAAGCATCCAGCGAGCGTTGCAAGCTATCCACGCTATCTACCGCCAGCGTGTCGATGGCGACGATCCTGTCGTCCGTACGCAATCCGCCGAGCGCGGCCGGGCTCGTTTTCACGACCTCCATTACGTGTACGCCGCTTGCCGCCGGCAGCTCGAAATAACGCTGCACGCGGCGCGAGATGGGCATTGTCGTGCCGGCCACGCCGATATAGGCGCGCCGCACGCGCCCGTACGCGAAGAGCTGCATGATGACCCATTTGGCGGTATCGATTGCAGTCGCGAACGAGATCGCCTGGGCGCCGGCAATGATCGCCGTATTGACACCGATCACCTGACCCGCCGAGTTGATCAACGGGCCACCTGAGTTGCCGGGATTGAGCGCGGCGTCGGTCTGGATCACGTCGTAGATCATGCGTCCGGAGTTCGATCGCAGGGACCGTCCGAGTGCCGAGACTACGCCCGTCGTGACCGTCTGCGCGAGGCCGAGAGGATTCCCCACGGCGATCGCGATCTGCCCGACTCGCAGCTTGCCGGATTCGCCCAGCTCGACGTGCGGCAAAGCGTCGGCTGAGCCAATGCGCAGCACCGCGAGGTCGCTGTCCGGATCGTCGCCGACGAGGTCGGCATCGAACTTCGCGCCGTCCGCGAGCGTCACGCGGATCTGCGTGGCGCCGTGCACGACGTGGCTATTCGTCAGCAGATAACCATCGGGCGTGAAGATGAATCCCGAGCCCGAACCTCCATGCGCGCCGCGGCCGCTCTTGTCGCCGGGCAAGCGTCGTTCGACTGAAATAAAGGCGACCGCCTGCTGCACGCGTTCGAGTGCGCTGATCACGGTCTGGGAGTAAGCGTCCAGCAGGGCCTCGTCGCCGAGCGGGCTTGCAAACGCGGCGCCGGCGGGGCCGCGCGAGAGATCATCGATGAATTGGGGACGGCTTCCCATGATCGTGCTCCGGATAAATGGATCATGAGATGCGGGATTCTTGCGGCTATTTCAAGCCCGTCGAGCCCATGCCGCGCTGCCGGGAGCGCCCGCGCAACCGTCTCAGCATCCATGCTGCAATCGATATCACGATTGATCGTTTAGTGCTGGACGCGCGCGTTGTTAGTATGGTCGGCTGCCTAATCTGCCTGCGATGCCCCCATGAAAATCTTCATCCGTCTGGCCGCGTGTCTCGCGCTGGCTGTGACTGCCCTGAGCGCTACGAGCGCCATGGCGCAAACGCCTTCGGGCGACCCCGTCAAGCTGCGAATCGGTTTTCAGAAATCCTCCACGCTGATCGCGATCCTGAAGGCGCGCGGCACCCTGGAACGGGCCGTGGCGCCGCTTAATGTGCGCATTGAATGGGGTGAATTCGCGAGCGGGCTGCCGCTTACCGAAGCGCTGAATGCGGGCGCGGTGGACTTCAGCGCCGACGTGGCGGATACCGTCCCGGTCTTTGCTCAGGCAGCCAACGCCAACTTCGTCTACGTCGCGCAGGAAACGCCGTCGCCCTCGGCGCAGGCCGTGATCGTGCATCGCGATGCACCCATCCATACGCTCGCCGACCTGAAGGGCAAGCGCATTGCGGTGACGAAGGCTGCCGGCAGCCACTACCTGCTGCTCGCCGCGCTGGCACGCGCCAAACTCTCGCCTGCGGATGTCAAGATCAGCTACCTGGCGCCCGCCGATGCCCGCGCAGCGTTTGAGCGCAACGACGTCGACGCGTGGTTCGCGTGGGACCCGTACGTGGCGTCCGTCGAGCAAGATCCGGGCGCGCGCATTCTGATCCGTGGAGACGGGCTTGCGTCGTACCAGCGGTATTACCTCGCGTCCACGCCGTTTGCGCAAGCGCATCCGCAGATCATCGACATCGTGTTCAAGCAACTGGTTGAAGCGGGCGTCTGGACCAAGGCGCATCCGCAGGAAGCGGCGAAGATCCTGGCCCCGGTGTGGGGTCTCGACCAGGCGACGGTCGAGCGCGCCAACACGCGGCGCACCTACGTCGTGCGTGCGGTCGTGGCGAAGAACTTCGGCGAGCAGCAAGCGATTGCCGACATCTTCTATCAGGCGAAGCTGCTGCCCAAGCCCGTCGATACCGCCGGTGCGCTCGTCTGGGACTTCGCCGCGCGCAAGGCGGTCGCGGCGAATGTGGCGACGGCATCGCTGGCCGCCACACAGCCGTAATTTTCCGATGACCTCCCGTCAGTTCTCACCTTCACCGGGACGCCGGCGTCCGCTCGGCAGTCTCGCTGCCGACTTACTCAAACCACTTGAGATCGCATCATGGTCGAAGACGCCCGGTGCACCGATCCTCGAACATCCCTACGGCCGGCCGTCACGGCTTACAACGCGCCGGAGTCCCTGTCGGCTGACGAAGTTTATGCGCTTGGCGCATTCCTGTTGAATCAGAACGGCATCGTACCGCCGACACGCGGCTTGATGCACAGTCTCTACAGAAAGTAAGGATGCCGAACCGTGGCGGTTTCGTAGCCGATCCATGTCCCGGCCGCCTCTGAATATCAAGGAGCAAAGCATGTCCGACCATTACCCAACAAAAAACGAAACGTCACCGCAACTGGCCGTTCCATCACGCCGTCGTACATTGCTGAAGATAGCCGCCTTAAGCGCCGGAGCCACCAGCATCCTGACCGGCGGCGCCGCACTATTGGCGAGCCAGACGGCACGCGCCGAGGAGTCGGGGAAAACGTTCCGCATCGGTTATCAGAAGTATGGCAACTTCGTCGTTCTGAAGGCGCGCGGTACGCTCGAAAAACGGCTCGCAGCGCAAGGCGTCACCGTGCAATGGCTTGAATTCCCAGCCGGACCGCAACTCCTGGAAGGGCTCAACGCAGGCGCGGTCGATGCCGGTACGGTAGGTGAAACGCCGCCGATCTTCGCTCAGGCCGCGGGCGTGGACTTCGTTTATGTTGGCAACGAACCGCCTGCACCGCAAGGCGAAGCGATTGTCGTGCCGCACGATTCGGCTATCCGTAAGGTAGAAGATCTGCGCGGCAAGAAAGTGGCCTTGAACAAGGGCTCGAATGTCCACTACTTGTTGGTGGTTGCGCTGAAGAAAGCGGGGCTTTCATATGCGGATATCCAGCCGGTCTATCTGGCTCCCGCCGACGCGCGCGCGGCGTTCGTGCAGGGCAGCGTCGACGCGTGGGTCATCTGGGACCCGTATCTCGCGGCCGTTGAACGTCAGGCGAACGCACGCGTGATTGCGGACGGCACCGGGCTGGTGCGCAACACGCAGTACTACCTTGCGACCCGTAAGTTCGCGACCGCCCAGCCGCAGCTTGTGCATGCGCTGCTGGAGGAACTGGACCACGTCGACAGGTGGGGGCGCGACAACGTTCCGGATGCCGCGAAGCTTTTGTCACCGCTGGTCGGACTGGATCAGCCCACGCTTGAACGCGCATTGAAACGCACGGCCTACGGCGTGCAGCCGATCACGCCGGAGACGCTTGCGTACCAGCAACAGATTGCCGATACCTTCACCGAGCTCAAGCTGATTCCGAAAAAGCTGGTGGTGACCGATGCGCGCTGGAGCGTCGTTTAGGCTGGATATTGCGCTCCTGCATCACTAGAGACGCATAAGCAGAATTGGCGAGAACCTTAGCTTAAATAAATCGTTCATGCCTAAAGTGAGCATCGCTAAGATGAATCATCTGAACGGGGACGGGTGACTCGTTCGCACGAACATGGGCCGCACTTTTGTTCGTCGCGTCTGCGCTCGCTTCCTACTCGAAACTTGAACTTACACCCGCAAGGCAGGAGCCCCCAATGAATGTTTTCTGGTTCATTCCGACCCACGGCGACAGCCGTTATCTCGGCACGACGCAAGGCGCGCGCGCCGCGGATTACGACTACTTTCGCCAGATCGCGGTGGCCGCCGATACGCTCGGCTACGAGGGCGTATTGCTGCCGACGGGGCGTTCCTGCGAAGACGCATGGGTGGTTGCATCCAGCCTGATTCCGGCCACGAAACGCCTCAAGTTCCTCGTCGCGATCCGCCCGGGTCTGACCTCACCTGCGCTGTCTGCACGCATGGCGTCGACCTTCGACCGGCTCTCCGGCGGCCGTCTGCTGATCAACGTGGTGACGGGCGGTGACCCGATCGAACTGGCCGGTGACGGCGTGTTCAATGACCACAACACCCGTTATGAAGTCACGGACGAATTCCTGCAGATCTGGCGCGGTCTGCTCGAGTCGTCGCATGAAGGCGGCACGATCGATTTCGAGGGCAAGCATCTGAGCTCGAAGGGCGGCAAGGTACTTTATCCGCCCGTGCAGAAGGCGCATCCGCCGCTGTGGTTTGGCGGCTCGTCGCCGGCAGCGCACGAGATCGCGGCCGATCATATCGATACCTATTTGACCTGGGGCGAACCGCCCGCTGAAGTTGAAAAGAAGCTCGCCGATATCCGTCGCCGCGCAGCCGATAAAGGCCGCGAGATCAAGTTCGGCATTCGCCTCCATGTGATCGTGCGCGAGACAGAACAGGAAGCGTGGGCCGACGCGGACAGGCTCATCAGCAAGCTCGACGACGAAACCATCCAGCGCGCTCAGGCGTCGTTTGCAAAGATGGATTCGGAAGGCCAGCGGCGCATGGCCGCGTTGCATGGCGGTCAGCGCGACAAGCTCGAGGTCTATCCGCATTTGTGGGCCGGCGTCGGCCTCGTACGTGGCGGTGCGGGCACGGCGCTGGTGGGCAATCCGGAGCAGGTCGCGGGCTTGATGAAAGAGTACGCGGCGCTCGGTATCGACACCTTCATCCTGTCGGGCTATCCGCATCTTGAAGAGTCGTACCGGTTCGCCGAACTCGTATTCCCGCTGCTGCCGCGTGAACAGAAAGAGCGCACGTCGGGACCGTTGTCGGGGCCGTTCGGTGAAATCGTCGGCACGTCGTATTTGCCGCGCGCGTCGCAAAGTTGAACCCGGAGGTCCGATGAACGTCGCCCCGTTTTTTCGCCGCGCCGGTGTACAGGCCGCGCCATGGCTCGTGCCCATCCTGATCCTGATCGCATGGGAACTGGCTGCGCGCACGGGCGGTTTGTCGTCGCGGGTGTTGCCGGAGCCCCTGGCTGTTGTCAAAGCGGCGTGGGAGCTGATCCAGTCGGGCGACATGTGGGCGAACGTGAAGGTCAGCGCATGGCGCGCGTTGACGGGCTTCGCGATCGGCGGTGGTATCGGCTTCGTGCTCGGGCTGGGGACAGGACTCTTCAAGCCGGCTGAGATCGCTCTCGACTCGACCGTGCAGATGATCCGCAATATCCCCGCGCTCGCGATGATTCCCTTGGTGATCCTATGGTTCGGTATCGGTGAGGAAGCGAAGTTGTTCCTGGTCGCGCTGGGCGTATTTTTCCCTGTCTATACGAACACGTATCACGGCATTCGTTCCGTTGATGCAGACCTGATCGAGATGGCTCGCAGCTACGGACTCTCGGGCTTTGCGCTGTATCGCGACGTGATTTTGCCGGGGGCATTGCCTTCCATTCTGGTTGGCGTGCGGTTTGCGTTCGGGTTGATGTGGGTGATGCTGATTGTGGCTGAGACCATCTCCGCGCAATCGGGGATTGGCTATATGACGATGAATGCGCGCGAGTTCCTGCAGACCGATGTGGTGGTGGTCGGCATCCTGCTTTATGCGCTGCTCGGCAAACTCGCCGACATGCTCGCGAAGTCGATCGAGCGCGCAACGCTGCGTTGGCATCCTGCGTATCAGAAGGGAGCAAAACCGTGACATCAAGCTATGCATCGTATGCATCGGGCAAAGTCTTGCTGGAAGATGGCGAGTTGGACGTTGCCACACGCGGACGTGCACCGGCGGCGGTTGCGCCCCGTGAGATCCCTGCTGACATGGCGGTCTCGCTGCAAGGCGTCGATAAGCATTTCGGCGAGCGCAAGGTGTTGTCGAGCTTTGATTTCGCCATTGAACGAGGCAGTTTTGTATCGATAGTCGGCCGCAGCGGCTGCGGCAAGTCTACGTTGTTGCGCCTGATCGCGGGGCTTGAAAAAGCGACCGGTGGTGTTGTTCAGCGTAACGCGGCGGCGGGATCCAGTGTGCTTGAGACCCGCATCATGTTCCAGGATGCACGGTTGCTGCCGTGGAAAAGCGTGCTGCAAAACGTCATGCTCGGCTTGCCGCGTTCGTCTCGTGAGGATGCCCGGGCGACGCTGGCTGAAGTCGGCCTGAGCGCGCGGGAGGGCGATTGGCCGGCGCAATTGTCGGGTGGTCAGCGGCAACGGGTGGCGCTTGCGCGTGCGCTGGTGCACCGGCCAGACCTGTTGTTGCTGGATGAACCACTGGGCGCGCTTGATGCGCTGACGCGCATTGAAATGCATGCGTTGATTGAGCGTTTGTGGCGCGAGCATCGCTTTACCGCACTGCTTGTCACGCACGATGTGCAGGAAGCGGTGGCGCTGGGCGAGCGGATTGTGCTGATCGAAGCGGGGAAGATTTCCTTCGATGCCGCCATCACGCTGCAGCGTCCACGTTTGCGCACGGCGGAAGGGTTTGCCGAGTTGGAAGAACAGGTCTTGTCGCGTGTTCTCAGGAACGGTGCGCAGCCGGGCTAGATTTGGTTATCGATCACTCATTGCCGCTGTCGACTGGCCCCGGCACTATTCAATCAATACGGAGCATTACCATGGGCATTACGGCGATCAATGTACGCAACCAGTTCAAGGGGCATATCAAGGAGATTATTCGCGGTTCGGTGGTCTCGGAAGTCGATGTGGAAACGCCGTATGGAATTGTCACGTCGGTGATTACTACGCGGTCGATCGATGAGCTCGAACTGAAGGTAGGGAGTGAAGTTATTGCGTTTGTGAAGTCTACGGAGGTTTCTATTGCGAGGCTTTGAGGGGCGGCGGGGTGTTAGGTTTTGGGGTTAGTGGACGGGGGTCAATGCTGGGGTGGTCGGTTTGGGGTTAGTGGCCGGGGTCAATGCCGGGTTGCTGCTTTCAGCCTTAGTGGTCTGCCTGAGTCGGATATTCTCTTTATCACTATTAGCCACTGTGCGTGGCGGCACGTCATTTCTTTGTCCAAAGGTAACTAGTCAGCACTTGTAAACTGCTGCGAAGCTCGGCATGATTCGGAGATGACATTAGTGCCTAACCTTAAAAATCTAACGGACGAGCAGAAGGACGCACTCATCATTGAGTTGGTGAGACGTCTGAATGAGATTGAAGCGAAGCTGGAGAAGGACAGCCACAACTCAAGCAAGCCACCGTCCTCGGATGGCTTGAAGCGCAAACCCAAACCCAAGTCGCAGCGCACGGTGAGCGGAGCCGCGCCAGGCGCTCAGCCAGGTCATGAGGGCAAGACACTCAAACGCGTGGCGCAGCCAGATCACGTTGAGATTCATCGCGTGAGTCGGGTATGTGATAACTGCGGGAAAGAAATCATGCCCGATCGCATTTCAGTGCTGGCCGAAGAGCGCCAGGTCATCGATTTGCCGGTGATCCGGTTTGAGGTGACAGCCCATCGCGTGGAGCGGGCGCAATGCGGCTGCGGCCAATTACATCGGGCCGAGTTTCCCAAAGGCGTAAGCCAGGCGGTGCAGTACGGCAGCCAGATCCAGGCGGCGGCGGTCTATCTGACGCAATATCAGCAGTTGCCCCTGGAGCGTACCTCGCAGGCGTTGCGCGACCTGTTTGGCCTGAGCATGAGTTCGGGCACGGTGCAAAACTGCATCACGCAAGCGGCACGGATGTTGAGTCCGGCCGTTGAACTCATTGGGCAAGCGCTGCAAAGCGCGCCGGTCGTGCATTTCGATGAAACCGGCATGCGCGTGGGACGTACCCTGCACTGGCTGCACACGGCCTCGACCCTGGCGCTGACGTGGTGTAGTGGTCAAGTTATTTCGGACAGACCGATAGGTTCTTTTACTGTCAGTTTTGCCTCATAGGCAGCGGGCGACAGATAACCCAAAGTCGAGTGCAAGCGCACGGCATTGTAGAAACTGACGATGTACTGGTTGATATCGCGCCGTGCCTCTTCGTGGTTGGCGTATCGGCGCTGCCAAACACGCTCCATCTTCAGGTTCAGGAAGAATCTCTCCATCACTGAATTGTCCCAGCAATTTCCCTTGCGGCTCATACTGCAAATCACATGATGCTGCTTAAGTAAGGCTTGGTATTCATCACTCGCGTATTGGCTACCCCGGTCGGAATGCAGTACCAGTCCCGGTGCTGGGCAGCGCTGCTGCAGCGCCATGTTCAAGGCCGATATCACTAGCCCGGCTGGCATAGTGGGCGCCATGGACCAGCCAACCACCTTGCGTGAGTACAGGTCCAGCACGACCGCCAGATACAGCCAGCCTTGGGCCGTACGGATATATGTGATATCCGAAACCCACGCGCGATTGGGCTCGGCCACGTCAAACTGACGGTCGAGCACATTCGCGGCCACAGGTAACGTATGTCTGCTGTCGGTGGTCGACACGAACTTGCGCTTCCAGCTCGTGCGCAGGCTCGCTTCGCGCATCAGCGTACGCACCCGATGGCGCCCGATACGTAGCCCTTGCTCACGCAGCGCATGCATCACGCGCCGGCTGCCGTAGCTCGCGCCGCTGGCGGCGAATACCGCCTTGACGTGAGTCTGTTCTTGCAGACGCTTTACGCTCGGCCTGGCACGCCGGTGCGCGTAGTAGCCAGAGCGGCTCACCTGCAAAACCCGACAGGCGTCACTGACCGATACGGCCTCCTGTTGCAAGTGGGCTACCACGCGGTAACTCACCTCAGTTCCCGTGCAAAGAAGGCCGATGCTTTTTTTAGCAGCGTATTGTCCTCGCGCAGTTGCCGGTTCTCCATCTCAAGCTGGCGAATACGCTGCTGCTCGGCCGTCAGTGGCTTGCCCACACCGGCCCCTCCGCTGGACTCGGCATCGTACTGCGCCACCCAGCGACGCACAGCTGTCTCACCAAGTTCCATCGACCGGCAAACCTCGCTCAGCGATAGCCCTTGGTCTCGTATCATCCTCACCACTTCCAGCTTGAAGCTGGCGTCAAATTGTCGGCGCCTTCTTGTCATCTAGCTCAATTCCTCATCGATTTCAGGATTGTCCTCCTATCGACTTGTCCGAGGAAATTAGACCACCACAGTGGTATGGCTCGCACCGCACGCGTGGGCGCGAAGCACTGGACAGTTTCGGTATCCTACCCTCATTTACCGGGATCGCAGTGCACGATGGCTGGGTGCCTTACTCCTACTATGAGTGCGAGCATGCGTTATGCAATGCGCATCATCTGCGCGAGTTGATCGGGGTGTGGGAGTCGACCCAGCAGCCCTGGGCCGAACACATGCTCAAGCTGCTGCGCCAGGCCAAGCGCGAGGTCGATGACAGCATTGCCTGCGGCCGTACGGGCTTGAGCCGCACGCGCACCAACTACTATCGGCGACGCAGCCGCGCCCTGATCAGAGAAGGCCGCAAGCTCAACCCGCAGCAAGCGCGCGACCCCACGCGTGAAGATGTGCGCGGCAGAATCAAACAAAGCGAAGCCTACAATCTGCTGGGGCGCCTGGAGCGTCATACCGCGCAAGTGTGGCGTTTCGTGGCCGACCATCGCGTGCCGTTCGACAATAACCAGGCCGAACGCGATATCCGCATGCCCAAGCTCAAACAAAAAGTCTCGGGATGCTTCCGCACAGCGAGCGGACTTCAGGCGTTTTGCACCATCCGATCGTATCTGGCTACCCTGCGCAAACAACGCCGCCCACTCATGGCCGCGCTCGCTCTTAGCTTCGCTGGCCACGTCCCTTCGCCTTTAGCGGCTGACTAGTTACGTCCAAAGCGACAAAGAAACGAAGCAAAGAAAACGCTTTTAAACCACGCTACCCTAAGTGTCCACAGCGTGCAGTTTTCATTCATAGGTGCCCCAAAAGCACGGTGCTCGCCAGAGCGACGGATGTGTGAACCCCTCCTTCTCGCGAATCCTGACACGAACACGCTTCGCCCCGTACGCTCTCGGGCAAGCACCAGTTGCCAAGGAGCCCGTACCGCCTCACACGTACTCGTAGACTCGCGCTTGCCAATGAACACGCCTCACCACCCGCGCTCTCGGGCAAGCACGAATTGACCAGGAACCAGCACGGCCTAACGCGTATTTGCTTCTACGGTTCTTCGTGGGTTAGCGGCTTGGTCAGTGCGGTTATTTTCGTAGGCTATGGCCTTACGTATCTTCGCGGCCCCATTTCTTGGCGGGTTGGCGGCGCGTGGTCCGTCATGCATACAAATTGGTGGTTGGTCGTTCGCGGATAGCGCGGGGTGCCCCTTGGGCAGGTTCAATCACTGGTGGCGAAGCGTGTGGGTATCGGTGTTCGGAGAAGGAGGGGTTCACACATCCGTGGCTCTGGCGAGCACCGTGCTTTTGGGGCACCTATGAATCAAAACTGCACGCTGTGGACACTTAGGGTAGAGCGGTTAAAGCGTTTTCTTTGCTTCGTTTCTTTGTCGCTAAGGACCAAGAAATGACGTGCCGCCACGCACAGTGGCTAATAGTGATAAAGAGAAAATCCGACTCTCGCAGACCACCACGGCCGAAAGCACCAACCCAGCACCAACCCAGTACTAACCCCGACCAACAATTCGCCGCGCAGGCTCGTCGCAACTGCCCCTGGCGAAGTTCGATCGATTGATCCCGGTGATCTTGATGCAATTTTTAGTGACCGGTCAATATAATAAAAACCGCCGCCACGGCGAACCAATAAAAGCCCACGACCTAAGCACGTCAAACGCTAGCCCGGTTCAAGCAGATACGATTCGCCCGCAGCGAGGATATCCCGCTTAGAACGCCGGAATAATCGAACCCTTGAACTGGGTATTAATGAAATTCTTCACGTCCGGCGACTCATACGCGGCGACCAGTTTCTTGACCCAGGGAGCGTTGCGATCCCGAGTGCGAACGGCGATCAGATTGGCGTAAGGACCCTTCAGGTCTTCAATGGCAATAGCGTCTTTCGTAGGCGACAGGCCCGCTTTCACGGCATAGTCCGTATTGATCGATGCGGCGGCGAGGTCGTCAAGCGAACGCGGCAACTGCGCCGAGTCGAGCTCGATCAGCTTGATACCCTTCGGGTTCTCGATCACGTCGAGCGGCGTCGCGTTCACACCATCTTTACCCACACCGTCCTTCAACTTGATGATGCCGTTTTTCTGCAGCAGCAACAGCGCGCGATTGCCGTTCGACGGGTCATTCTGGATACCGACTTTCGCCCCTTGCGGCAGGTCTTTCAACGACTTGAACTTCTTCGAGTAGAAGCCCATTGGCGCAACATAGGTCAGGCCCACGTTGACGATCTTGTAGCCGCGCTGCTTGATCTGGCTGTCGAGGAACGGCTGGTGCTGAAAGCCGTTTGCATCGAGGTCGCCGGCGTCAAGGGCGGCATTGGGCTGGATGTAATCGTTGAATTCGATCACCTTGATCTTGAGGCCTTCGCGCGCCGCAACCTTGGATACTTCGGTCCAGATCTGCGCGTCGGGGCCGCTCATGGTGCCGATTCTAAGCGGGGCGTCTTCCGCATGGGCGACGCCAAAGACAGCGCCGAGTGCGACGAAGGCAATACTTGCAAGAACAGTTCTACGATGCATGTTGAAACTCTTTCTGGTTGGCAGGCGCGAATCCTCTCATGACTTGCGCACTAGCCTAACCATTCTGTTTTCATGTGTTTATGCAAATTTGAAAGCTTAGCTAAGATCCGGTGCATGCGAGAAACCAGGTTGGCATGCACCGGTTGCGGGTTGGTCGCCGCTTGTCATTCCTTCCAGAAAACGAGTGCTCGCAATTCGATGCTTCTGCGCGGCGAGGCGCCGTCCGGTGTGGTCGGATCTTCAAACGCCGTGTGTGCGGTTAGACGGGCCGTGCCGTCGTCGCGAGAGTCGTAGATCTTGAGCAGCAGCGCTTCGTCGGGCCGTAGTTTCGGGAAGTAATACCAGCGATGCGCCGGGTTATGCGTGAAGGAAAAGGTCTCACCGACCTTGTCCTTGTACACAAGATCGCTTGGCACCAGATCGCTTGCCGCGATCGAGCGCGCGTCGCAGAGGGCGAGGGGTAGCTGCTCGACTACGTCGAGCGGCCGCCACAGGTTGATGATCGCAAAGCGGTGCTTGAGGCGTTGAGCGGCTTCATCGGCGGTCAGATGGTCACGCACGCGACGCGGCCCGGAGACGAACGTCTGGTCGTTGTGTACGCGCCTCACGGGCTCGCGCAAGGACGAGGTGGCGCGCGAGCCGTTCAAGCTGTCGCGCAGGGTGTGATCGAATACCACAACCTTCTCGGCGCCCGTCGCTTTGAGCAGGACCTGTGCGGATTCGTTGTAGTAGATCGAGCGGATAGCGGCGTCGTCGCTGAAGTCGGTCAGCGCGCTCGCGTGCGCGATGCGTTCAAAGCCGCTTTTATCCAGCGATAGCTCTCCCGCCGCGGCGAGCGGACGAGCGTCGCGGATCGTCACGCGCCGGGGTTCGAGTGCGCCGGAAGTCCAGGGCACGCCGGGCGGCGGCTCGAACGTGTAGCTCACCGGCCGCCCTTCGCCAGCACGCAAATAATTGAGTTCAGCCTCTACCGCGTGCAGCGTTTCTGCGCGCGGACGTTCTTCGAATACGGTGCTCATGGTCGTTCCTCAGCCTGGAAGTCAGAACTTTCTAAGCTATACCCGCATGACTCGAAGCTGAACGAATAAAATTCCATAAGGTTATTCGGTCGGCATGGCGATAACCCTACTTGCTGGCGAAGTATTCGGGAAGACGAAAGCCGTCGTAGAAATGGTTGTTCAGGATGGCCTGCTGAAATGCGGGCGACTGATACGCATCGACAATGTCCCGCGTGCTGCGCGATGTCTTGTTCACAGCCCTCACCACGACCTGGTTGATGTACGGCGGCGTCATCTGCTCCAGGGCCAGCGCGTCGGTGAGTTTGTAACCGCTGAAGATTGCGAAATTGCCCTGGATGGCGGCGAAATCGACGTCATCGAGCGCACGCGGCGCCTGCGCATTTTCAAGCGGAACGATCTTGATGCCGGCCGGATTCGCGATCACGTCACGCTCGGTCACATCCACTGGATTGCTGTTCGGACGAAGCTTGATCCAGCCGATCCGCTGCAAGATCTTGAGCGCGCGCTCCAGGTTGACCGGATCGTTGGGCACGGCCACTGTCGCGCCGGCCCGGACGTCCGTCAACGCATGGTGCTTCTTCGAATAAAGGCCCATTGGCGGCGTGGGTACTTGCACGACGGCAACCAGATCGGTTCCGTTGCGGTCGTTGTATGACTTCAGATAAACCTCGTGCTGCATGACATCGGCTGTGATCTCCCCACGATACACCGCCTGGTTAGCCTCCAGCCCCGTGCTGAATTCCACGTACTTGATCGTGTAACCCTTCTGGCGCAATTGCGGTTCGACACCGGCCTTGAATTCATCGGCGTAAGGCCCCGGCACGAAGCCGATGCGCAGTTCGTTTGCACCAGCGGCGCGGGCACTGAATGGAGCGAGCGCAGCGCACAGCGCCAACGCAAGGAGGAAGGGGCGTTTAGACATGAGGGGATAAATAGAGGAAGTAAATGACCGCATGCGCGCCCACAAGCAACGCATGACAGCGAAATCAAAGCGAACGGCGCGCAACGTTTCAACGCGCGGCTCGTTGTTCAGAACGTTTCCTTGAACGGACGCAGATCAAGTTCCTGCGTCCATGCGCTTCTATGCTGGTGGTGCAACTGCCAATAGCTCTCTGCTATGGCGCTTGCATGTAGCAAGCCATCGTCACCGGCCTGCTGCACGCGCTGCGGCGCGGATTGCCGCAGACGCTCGCCGTCAATACCCCCATCAATCACGATATGCGCGACATGCACGTCCTGGGCGCCGAACTCGCGCGCGAGGGTCTGGCTGAGAGAGCGCAACGCCGCCTTCGAAGCAGCAAACGCCGCGAAGGGTGGTTTGCCGCGCAACGCGGCCGTAGCGCCCGTGAACAGCAGCGTGCCGCGCCCCGTTGAACTGCCGCCATTCAGTCCATTGTTCAAGATCCGGCGCAGTGCTGCCTGCGCAAACAGGAAACCGCCGAGCACGCCGGTACGCCACGCTTGCTCGAAGTCCGCTGCGCTCAGTTCAAGCGTGGGCGCACGGCTTGCACCGCCTGCGTTGAATACGGCCGCCGTTAGCGGACCAAGTTCACGCACGCGCTCGGCAAGCTCGGCAACGGTTGCTTCATCCGAAATATCGCCGGGCAATGCGTGGGCCACGCCGCCTGAGGCGCGAATCTCTGCGGCGATGCTCTCCACACGTTCGGCCGTGCGTCCCGTGAGGGCGACCGTGAAGCCGCCCTCCGAGAAGCGCCGGGCGACTGCTGCGCCCAGTCCCGCACTGGCGCCGACCCCGGCGATCCACGCGACCGGCGGTTGTTCATGCGGAAGACTGGAAGGTGACTGGATGGTTGAGTTCATGGCGGTGAAGTTAGACCGGCTCGTGGCGATTGGAAAGGAAGAAAACACGATAACGTTATTCGACATGGCGAGATTGATTCTAGTCTTCGGCCATCTTTTGCGTTCGGCGTGGTTTGTATATGCGGATCGATTGGTTGAGGCCGCTGCGAGGCGGTCGTAAGGTGCATATCGAAACGTCGGGGTCCTTTGTCATGCCGCCGCGCATGCCTGAGCTTCAATCGTAAGACCCGAATATCCCCACCCTCAAGCTGGCGATCCCCTTTCAGGAGACACATAATGAACGCAGCCGTCGCAAGTACTACGGAGTCGGTCCAGGTCACGCCGCTGTCGGCATTCATAGGGGCGCAAATCAGCGGCGTCGATCTATCGCAGCCACTCGACACCCATCAGGTTGCGCAGATTCGCGCGGCGTTGTTGAAGTGGCGCGTGATCTTCTTTCGCGAGCAGTTCCTCACGCACGCGCAGCACGTGGCGTTCTCCGCGCAGTTCGGCGAGCTTACGCTGGGGCATCCCGTGTTTGGGCACGTTGACGGGCACCCCGAGATCTATTCCATTTCCAAGTATCGCAAGGCAACGCGTTTCGAAGGACAGGCGTTGTTGCGTCCGTGGACCGGCTGGCATACCGACGTAACGGCTGCCGTCAATCCGCCGTTCGCATCGATCCTGCGGGGCGTCACCATTCCGCCCTATGGCGGCGACACGCAATGGACAAGCCTTGTTGCCGCGTACGAAAAACTCTCGGCGCCGCTGCGTGATTTTGTCGATGGCTTGCGCGGCGTGCATAAATTTACGGCGCCCGCCGGGGCCAGCGCCACCAGCGCATTTGAGCAAGCCGTGCAGCAACGCGCACTGGTCACTGAACATCCGTTGGTGCGCGTGCATCCTGAAACCGGCGAGCGGGCGCTGTATGTCAGCCCAAGTTTCCTGAAGCACATTGTTGGTGTGACGCCGCGTGAGAGTCAGGCGATTCTCGAACTGCTGTGGGAGCACGTGACGCGTCCGGAGTTCACGGTACGGTTCAAATGGGAACCCGGCAGCATAGCGTTCTGGGACAACCGGTCGACGGCGCACCTCGCGCCATCGGATATCTTCGACCTGGAGTTCGACCGGCAACTGTATCGGACAACGCTGGTGGGCGACGTGCCGGTGGGACCGGACGGTCGTGCTTCGGTCGCCCTGGAAGGGTCGCCGGTCAATGCGGCAGCAGCCGTGGCATTGAACTGAAATCGGTTACGGAACTCCCCCCTCCGTGAATTCGGGGGGATGGATGGAAACCAACGTCAGGCGCGCGGCAGCCGCCGGTTGTCGATCCACATGCGAGCCCAGCGCGCAGCGTAAGCAATGGCGAGATCGGATTCGAAGAAGTAGTCGAGCGCGTCGAATACATAAGCGCGCTTTTGCAGCGACGCTTCGTCCTGAATCACGAGATTGGCGGCGAACAATCCGCTGGGCAGCGCTTGTGCCGCGGGAGCGACTTCATAACCCTTGTAATGCATGCTTGTTTTTCCTCCGGTACACAATGCAGTGGAATGCATGTGCCCCACATTAACGAGCCTCGCAAGACAATGGAAACAAGCATTTGGCAAAAGCAAACCCGTTGCCGCCAGGGATTGGAAAGAAGAAAAAGTTGCGAAGCATGTGCATGAGAGAACGCGCCTGATCAGGCGGCCACGTCCTGCGGCACGCTGAAGTCCGCCAGTATTTCATCGCGCAAGCGCACGAACGCGGCATCGCTGCGATTGCGCGGCCGTTCCAGATCGACCTTCACGATCTTGCCAATACGCCCCGGCCGCGCCTGCATGACGACCACGCGGTCGGCAAGGAACACGGCTTCGTCAACGTCGTGGGTGACCAGGATCATGGTGATCCGCTCGTGTTCCCAGATGCGTCGCAACTCGTTCTGCAGGCGGCTGCGCGTGAGCGCATCGAGCGCGCCGAACGGCTCGTCGAGCAGCAGGAGCTTCGGCCGGTTGACGAGCCCCCGGGCGATTGCCACGCGCTGAGCCATGCCGCCCGAAAGCTGATGCGGGTGATGCCCTTCATTACCCTTCAGGCCGACCAGCGCGATATGCTCGGCGACCGCACGGCGCTTCTCTTCCTTGCTACGCCCTGAATTCTTCAGCGCAACCGCAACGTTCTGCTCGACGTTGAGCCACGGAAACAGCCTGTGATCCTGGAACACGATACCGCGCGCAAGATCGGTGGTGCGAACGCGCTCGCCGCTGAATTCGATGTCGCCATCGAACTGGTCGTCGAGCCCTGCAATCAGGCGCAGCAGGGTGGATTTGCCGCAACCGCTGGCCCCCACGATAGCCACGAACTCGCCGCTCTTCACCGACAGGTCGATGCGATCGAGCACAGGCACGGCGTGGTCGTCGCCGGCAAAACGCTTGGAGACGTGATGCAGGTTGAGATCGCTTGTTCGGGTGCTGGGGACAGTCGCCATGATGATATGGACTCTTTATGAAATATGAAAAATGCGCAATCACATGGCCGGATCGCAGAACCAGCGTTGCTGGATGGCACGGGCTAACGCATTCAACGCCCACCCGGTGATGCCGATCACGATCACGCCGAATACCACGAGATCCATGCGGAACTGCTCGCTGCCGTCGACCAGCGTGTTGCCGATGCCGCTGCCAGCGACCAGCAGATACTCCGCACCGAGCGTTGCAAGCCACGAATAGATGAGCGCGAGATAGATGCCGGTGAAGATGGACGGCAACGCAGCGGGAAGCACGACGTGTCTGACGGTCTGCAACTTGCTGTAGCGGAACACGCGGGCGACATCGAGCAGCGCAGGGGAGACGGCGCGGATGCCGTCGCTCGTATGCGCGACCACGGGCACCAGCGCGGCGAGCGAAAGGAACACGACTTTCGCGACATCGCCGAGACCGAACCATACGGAAATCAGCGGTATCCAGGCAAACAAGGAGACCTGCTTGAACGCATTGAAGCTGGGTCCGATCAGCCGGTTCGCGAAGGGCGAGACGCCGAGCAACGCACCCAGCACGAGCCCAAGGCTGGCGCCGAGCGTGAAGCCGGTGAGTTCGCGTGCAAGCGATGCCGAGAGCGCCCGCCACAGCGCACCGCTTCGCGCCTGATCGATAGCGGTATGCAACACCTGCGCAGGCGAAGTCATCATGCCGTGCCCGGCGACCACATGACGCGAGACAAACCACCAGGAGAACAGGGCGACAGCCGGAATGACCCAGCCGCGCCAGCGTCCCGTTTTGCCCGGTTCGCCCGACGCTGCGATAGCCGCGGAGCCGGTTTCAAGTTCAAGAGACGACGCGGCCATTTCGATACTCCTTCAGGCCGGCCGCGCGGGCGACAGCTTGTGTTCCAGAACCGTAAGCAGGCGATCCGCCGCATACCCGATCGCACCCACGATGAGCACCGATGCAAGCACCAGATCGAGCTGGAACAACTGCCGTCCATACACGATCAGATAACCCAGCCCTTCCGACGATGCCACCAGTTCGACCACGACCAGCGTGAGCCATGCCTTGGTGAACGCGAGGCGAATACCGGTGCCGATGACCGGCACGGCCGAAGGCAGGATCACGCTGAATATCGTCTGGCGGCGTGAATAGCGAAAGACGCGCGCAACATCGAGATACGCGGGGGGTGTCCGGCGGAATCCCTGCAGCGTGCTCAAGGTGACCGGCACGAGCGCGGCATGCCCGATCAGCAAGTACTTCAATGGCTCGCCGATACCCACCACGATCATGAGAAACGGCAGCCATCCCAGTACCGGCACCTGCACGACGGCATTGAAGCTGGGCAGGATGTAAGCCTCGGCTGTGCGCGACAGTCCCAGCCATGCGCCAAGCAGCAAGCCGAGCACGACGCCGCCGGTGAATCCGACCGCGATCCGCGACAGACTCGCGCCGATATGCATCCACAGTTCGCCGGTGCTGGCGAGGCCGCCGAGGGTATCGAAGACGAGGGTGGGCGACGGCAGGATTTGCGGCGAGATCCAGCCGTAGTGGGACCCGAGCACCCACAACACGGCGCAAGCCACGGGCACGAGCCAGGGCAACGCGATCCAGCCCAGCGAGCGCGCCACGCTCGCCGCGTGACCGTGCGCGTTGTCGAGCGAAGCCTGGCGGCGGTTGGGAGACACAGTGCGAGCAATGCTGTTCGCCATGACCGGCTTCTCCAGAAAAGTTCAGACGTTCACGATGCCAGCGGCTTGCCGGACGGATCGAAACGGGGCCAGTAGTTCTCGAGCTTTAGCGTTTTCAAGGCCTGATCGAGATACTTCGGTTCGAACCAGCCGTTCACGCTCACGGGCTGACGGATCAGGTTGAGACGCAGCGCGTCGTCGGCAACGGCCTGATAGCGCGCCACGATAAACGGATCGATCAACGGCGAGGTGCGCTCCTTGAGTGTCTGGTTCGCGTACTCCGATTGCCACGATTCCACTGGCACGCCGCTCTTCGCCCACAGCGTGAAAAGCGCGCTGCGATTGGCTTCGTCCGAGGACCACTGCGACGCTTGCACGACGGACGTCACTACCTTTTGCACGATGTCGGCGTGGTCATGGTCGAAGTCGTCGAGGACCAGCAGATGCGCTTGTCGCGTGTACTGCAAGCCACCGTCACGCGACGCGTAGATGATCTTCGCGAGACCCTGCCGCTGGAGCTTGAAGAGCTTGAAGTCGAGAAACACGGCGTCCACGCCCTTCGATGCAAGCGCGGCTTGCGACGCGGCGTCGTCGAGATTGATCACGCGCAGGTCGCGCTCGGAGAGACCGTTCGCCTTCAGGACGTTATCGACTACAAGTTGCAGGTTGGTTCCGCGAAAGATCGCGACTCGCTTGCCCTTCAGGTCCTTGACGCTTTTGATGTCGGAGTCGGGCGGCACGGCCAGGTAGACGCCCGTACGCACGCCGGATTCCAGCAGCAATTTTGTCTTGAGGCCATTCGCGCGGCCGAGCACGGCGGGCAGGTCGCCCTGGTAGGCGAAGTCGATCTGACGATTCGCCAACGCCTCGTTGACCGCGGGTCCGGCGCCTTTGAAGAACAGCCATTCCACCTTGACGCCGTCGGGTTTGAGCGCGTCTTCCACGCGGTGCTGCAACTGGGCGGTCGCGGCCGGCGAGCCGCCGAACACGGGCGGATCGCCATAACCTTGCGTCGCCACGCCGATCCGGACGACAGCCGGGGCGGCAGCGAGGACGCTCGTGGCGGCAACCATGCCCAGCGTGACAATGAGGGAATGCAGGAGGGATCGTGGGGTCATTGAATTCGTAAGGAAGACGCAATGAAGGGGAGGCGAAAGGCAGCGTGGCCTGCAACGCTGCCGGGGGCGGGATCAGTTTGGTGCAGGCGTACCGCGCAACGCGCGGCTGCGCCGGCCGTCGATACCCGCGGGCACATCACCATGCACCGTCGCGCGCCGGACCACGCGGCGTGCGCTCTCGTCGTAATCCGCTACCGCGTAGTGTTGCGTTGCCCGGTTGTCCCAGATCGCTACGTCGCCCTGGGTCCAGCGCCAGCGCACCGTGTTTTCGAGGCGCGTGACGTGATCATGAAAGAGCTCTTTCAGACGATCCGAATCGCGTTGCGACAAGCCGACGAAGCGCTGCACGAAATGACCCAGCACGAGGCTGCGTTCACCTGTTTCCGGATGCACGCGCACGACCGGATGTTCGGTTTCATAGACCGTCGAGGTGAACTGTTCGCGATACGCACGCTCGGCGTCGGTGGCGGGTGCGCTGCGGTTCGCCGCGTAGTCGTAGGTATTCGTATGAATGGCCCACAGAGAGTCCGCCAAGGCGCGCAGCGGGTCCGGCAGACGGGTGTAGGCCTCGGCAGTGTTGGCCCAGACCGTATCGCCGCCAGCGGGCGGGATTACCACGCCTCGCAGGATCGAGATCTTTGGATAGGCTTCCACGAAGGTCACGTCCGTATGCCAGGAATTGGCGCGCGTACCGTCCTTCGAGTCGAGTTCGAGCAGACGATTGCTGCCGGCAACCGATGGCACCGTCGGATGCGCGACGGTTTCGCCGAAGCGGCTGGCGAAGGCTTCCTGCGCGGCGTCGTCCAGATGGGACTGACCGCGAAAGAAGATCACCTTATGCCGCAGCAGCGTGGCGTTGATGGCCGCGATGGTCGAGTCGGCCAGATCCGGCCCGAGGCGTACGCCGCGGATTTCGGCGCCGATCCGGCCGCCTACTGCATGGACATCGAGGTCCAGCGCGGTCGAGGATTCGGCGGCAACGGCAGGCGTGGCGATGAGGGTCATCGGGTGCTCCTTGGGGAATCGTTGGATATTGTCGGGTGTCGTTGTCGATCGTTGTGTATCGGGATGCTTGCGCGCTGGGGCAGGCGGAAAAATGCAGCGGCAATAAATTGAAGCATCCGTGCGCGGGCGCGGCAACGAAGCGATTGGACTTTGCTTTACACACCGGACATGGGTCGTTTATGAGGGACCCTTAATGACACTCCGTGACGCTGGCTTAATAAGGATCGATTCGGGATCGATAGGTTTTCTATTCATCGTCAGATATCCAAATGAATAAAAGATGGTTCCTGTACGTTTAAGTTTGACCTACCTTGTACTTAGCGGTAGCCCGTACCGGAACGTGTTCAAGGAGAATTGCGATGTCTGAACCGAGAGCCATTTTTAGAAACTGGGGGAGTGAAGTGCTGCGGCACTGGCGCGAGCGGCGTACGGTGGCCGCTGATCAGTCGCGCGGGGCGGCACGCGAGCCGTACGATCTTGAACGCATCGCAACGTGTGCATGCAGTGGCTATTTCCACACGGGTTATGCGCTCGATCCGTTTGTTTTCACGCCGGAGTTACCGTTCAGGGATTAGCCAAGGGTTTTTCGCTCGCGCCGAGGTTTTTTCGCTCGCGCCGGTGGACGGGATTGGGGGCTGGTCGGGTGTAGCGGTCGGGGTCAATGCCGGGTTGCTGCTTTCGGCCTTAGTGGTCTGCGAGAGTCGGATATTCTCTTTATCACTATTAGCCACTGTGCGTGGCGGCACGTCATTTCTGATATGACTTTCCGTGTCAACAGGTGTTTTTAGCTGTGGTCATCTTTTCTCTTCCTACAATTTCCTGAGGGCGGCGTAGCAGTAACACTCGACGGTGAATCAATCTGATATTCGCGGGTTGGTTACCGCATTACAGTGATCCGTCTCGTGAGCCTGCCGCTAACTTTGTGCGCAAGTCGGCGTGAACCGTTGATAAGCCGTTGCAAAGAAATGCCGCGGGTAACTCTGATGCCGGGCTACGCCGCCTTCAGGAAACTGCCTTTTCGATGATTGCAAAACTGTTTTTTGCTGGTTTAGACAGCCGCTCTGGACTTGTTGATCGCCTGCTCCATGCCCAGACGGGCGATGTCCCAGATAAACCCGGCGAGTTCGCGAGCGATCGCGACGACCGCCACGTTTTTGAGTTTGCCCTTCGCCACCATTCTTCTAAAGCGCCCACACAGACGCAACTGCGCGTCCCAGGCGCGATCGATAATCACCTTGGGCACGCCCTCATGACGCTGCTGAATTTCGGGACTCACGCGGGCCGTATGCCGATAACTCCAGGCGGCCTCGATCAGCAACTTTCGCGCAAGCGAATTGCCCGTCTTGGTGATGCTGCCCTGGCGCCGGCTGCCCCCCGACGAGTATTCTGAAGGCGTTATGCCCAGCCACGCCATCAACTGCCGAGGATGGGCAAAGCGCGTCACATCGACGATCTCCGAGAGCAAGCCAACGGCGGTGGTGAACTTGATGCCGCGCATGGTTTGCAGGGCGAGCACGGCGGGATAAAAGCGCCACTGCGGCACCGCTTCGCGCAAGGCCGACTCAAGCCGCTCGCACTGCGTAAACCGGTCTTCGATCGCGCGGCGCAACTCGGTGAAGGCGAGGTCCTGCCATGCGTTGCCGAACGAGAACTTGCTGATCCAGCGTCGATGCGCCGGCCCCCAGTTCGCCGTGCCCGCGTATCGCACGGCGTGGGCGAGCAGGAACGATTTTAACGCTTGGCGGGCGCGTTTGAGGGCATCGCGCGTACTGGCCCAGACACGCGCAAGATCGCGAAACGCTTCGTCTTCGACGGTGGGCACATGCACTGCGCTGAGGTCGCCCGCGCGCAGTGAGCGCACGAGCTTGAGCGCGTCGCGGCGGTCGGTCTTCACGCGATCGCCGGCTTTGCGCGGGATCAGCGAGGGGGCGCACACCATGCACTCGAAGCCTTTGGCAGCGAGGCGGCGCTGCAGGTCATAGCCCAGAGGACCGGCTTCATAAACGATTTTTACGTGGCGAGCCTTGGATTGAAGCTTTTTGCATAACTGATCAATATCGCGAGAGCGCGTGCCGATCTTGCCGAGCACTTCGACTTCGCCGCTGCCCAGCGCGTAGGCAACTGTAATCGAGTCTTTGTGAACATCCAGTCCGACAAATAACGTGATATCGTTTTGCATGCTGGCCTCCGTGTTGGAAACAAAACCTATGAGTGACGGGTTCGCCCTCACTGTTACGGCTCTGGCGCTATGCTAACCCGCGTGTTTTAGCTCTGTCACGGGGGCCAGCCCTTACTGCTCACGGAAGTCATACTAACTTTGTCCAAAGCGACAAAGAAACGAAGCAAAGAAAACGCTTTCAAACACGCTACCCTAAGTGTCCACAGCGTGCAGTTTTGATTCATAGGTGCCCCAAAAGCACGGTGCTCGCCAGGGCGACGGATGTTTGAACCCCTCCTTCTCGCGAATCCTGACACGAACACGCTTCGCCCCGTACGCTCTCGGGCAAGCACGAATTGCCGAGGGACCCGCACGGCCTCACGCGTATTCGCTGCCGCGCTTCTTGGTGCGTTGGCCGAGCGTGCGCTATTTTTTTGGTGGGCTACACGGCCGAACGTATATTTACGGCTTCATGTTTGGTGGGTTGTTGCGCGGGCTGCGCGATTCTTTTCCCAGCTACGCTACGGCCTCATGCATCCGCGCGGCCCCGTTTCTTGGTGGGTTAGCGACATGGTTCGTTATGCGTACAAATTCGGTGGTCGGTTGTTCGCGGATAGCGCGGGGTGCTTCTTGGGCAGGTTCAATCACTGGTGGCGAAGCGTGTGGGTATCGGTGTTCGGAGAAGGAGGGGTTCACACATCCGGCGCTCTGGCGAGCACCGTGCTTTTGGGGCACCTATGAATAGAAACTGCACGCTGTGGACACTTAGGGTAGCGTGGTTGAAAGCGTTTTCTTTGCTTCGTTTCTTTGTCGCTTTGGACAAAGAAATGACGTGCCGCCACGCACAGTGGCTAATAGTGATAAAGAGAAAATCCGAGTCACGCAGACCACCACGGCCGAAAGCAGCAACCCGGCACTGACCCCGACCACTAGCCCCAGAACCGACCAACCCGGCATAGACCCTGACCACAAACCCAGGAACAACCACCCGGCATCAACCCCGACCACTAACCCCAGAACCTGGCAACCCCACGCCCAACCCCCACCCCCAAATCCCCCCAAAACCCGTCCACCGGCGCGAGCGAAACTTTCAATCGGATATGGTCAATGGCAGACCCAATTCACCCAGCGCATCGCGTGCATTGAACGCCAGCGCAAACTGAGCCGCCTGCCGCCCCACCGTCGCCAACTGCTCCGCCACCTTCGGGTCCGAACAGGAATCAATCGTCTCGAAGCGCGTTTCCAGCGAGTTGACCGCAGCACCGTACGGCGTCGGCCAGCCCCGCAACGCATGCACGATCGAGCGCAACGACGTGAGCACAGCGCCGGCGCCTTGCCAGCCATATGCCGTCACCACGCAGCCCACCGCACGGCCGTCGAGATAGGGACGCTTGTCGTCACTGAGTTCCTCCAGCGTGTCCAGCGCGTTCTTGACCAGCCCCGAGACGCCGCCGTGATAACCCGGCGTCGCGATGATGACCGCATCCGCTTCACGCACCGCCTCAATCAATTCGAGCTGTTCTGCCGAGCGTTCGCCATGTTCGGGCGCATAGTGCGGGAGCGAGTGCAGGAACGTGCCGCCGAACAGCCGCGTGCGTGCACCTTCGGCTTCGGCGCCGAGCAGGGCGAGACGAAGCGCGCGTTCAGTCGATGAAGCCGCGCGGGTCGTGCCGCCAATGCCAACCACAAGCGGCCGGCGAAATTCAAAGCTCTTCAACGAAATACTCCCAGGATTGCAGTGGAGCCACGTGCGCATTGTTCGTACGCAACGCACCGCAGCTTTATCGCGCGATGATCAAATCAGAATCAACCCGCCATCTCGGCGAGCCATTCTATCGAGCGATTTTGCGCGATGGAACCGAGCTTTGCTTGAATCGATATGAGCTTTGCGTATTTCAAGGACGATCAACGCCCCTGACGGCCCCGCCACGCAACGTACATACGGATAAGTAATTAGCCTTGCGCAATAGATTATTAAGCCGCGACGCGGGTTACGTTAAACTTTCGCCTCTCACGAACCAGGGATGAACGGCGGCCGGCTGCCCGAGCGAACTCGCTCAACAGGGAGTCCGCCGCTTTTTTTGTTTACATGATCGAAATACGCAATCTTTCGCAACGCTTCGCGGGCCCACGAGGCTGGATCGAAGCGCTGCATAACGTCAATTTGACGATCCCGCCGGGCGAAGTGTTCGGCATTATCGGGCGCAGCGGCGCCGGTAAAAGTACGCTGGTGCGCACCATCAACCTGCTGACGCGGCCAAGCGAAGGCAGCGTGATCGTGGACGGCCGCGATCTCACCACGCTGCCCGCTGCGCAATTGCGCACGGCGCGCCGTGACATCGGCATGATCTTCCAGCACTTCAATTTGCTGTCGTCGCGCACGGTGTTCGACAACGTCGCACTGCCGCTCGAACTCGTCGGCATGAAACGCGGCGAGATCGAGGCGACCGTGTTGCCGCTGCTGGAACTCGTCGGGCTGACCACGCAAAAAGATCGTTACCCGGCCCAGATCAGCGGTGGCCAGAAGCAGCGCGTGGGGATCGCCCGGGCGCTTGCCAGCAAGCCCAAAGTGCTGCTCTCCGACGAAGCCACGTCCGCGCTCGATCCTGAAACCACGCGCTCAATTCTTGATCTGCTACGCAAGATCAACAAGGAGCTGGGCCTGACGATCGTGCTGATCACGCATCAGATGGACGTGATCAAGCAGGTCTGCGATCGCGTCGCGGTGCTCGACGCCGGCCGCGTGGTAGAGGAGGGCAATGTGGTCGATGTATTCATGCAGCCGCATCACGAAGTCACGCGCGCGTTGATTGGTGACGTGATCGCGCATGAGTTGCCGCCTGCGTTGAAGCTGCGCGTGGCCGAGCGTTTGAAAACCGGCAGCGGCCATTTGCTGCGGCTCGCATTCACCGGCTCCGGCGTCGACCAGCCGATCCTGTCCGAAACAATTCGCCGCTTCGAACTTGATTTCAACATCCTGCACGGCCAGATCGACGAGATCCAGGGCCAGGCGTTCGGCTCGCTGGCGGTGCTCGCGGCCGGGAAACCGGCGAACGTGGCCGAGGCCATTGCTTATCTGCGTGAACAAGGTGTAGTGGTAGAGGAGATGTCCCATGTTGAGTGAAATGTTCGATATGTTCGTCCAGTCGTTCTGGGAAACGCTCGTGATGGTGGGCATTTCCGGGCTGGTTGGCGCGGCCCTGGGGCTGCCGTTGGGCGTGCTGCTGTATCTCACCGACCGCGACGGCGTGCTGCGCAATCTCGCGGTGAACCGGGTCATGGGCGGCGTCGTGAACGCGGTGCGTTCGACACCGTTTATCATTCTGCTCGTCGCAGTGATCCCGTTTACGCGGCTGGTGGTGGGCTCGTCGATCGGGACGATGGCCGCGGTTGTACCGCTGACTATCGCGGCCGCGCCGTTCATCGCGCGGCTGGTCGAAACTGCCCTGCGCGAGGTCGATCGCGGCTTGATTGAAGCGGCGCAGGCCATGGGCGCAACCACAAGCCAGATCGTATTCAAAGTGTTGCTGCCGGAGTCCTTGCCGGGGGTGGTGGCTGGTTTGACGATTACGTTCGTGTCACTGGTCGGGTATTCGGCCATGGCCGGTGCAATCGGCGGCGGTGGTCTGGGCGACCTGGGCATTCGCTACGGGTATCAACGGTTCTTGCCGGAAGTGATGCTGACGGTGGTGGTGATCCTGATCGTCTTCGTGCAGCTTGTGCAGTCGCTCGGTGACTGGCTCGTGCGCCGTCTCAGCCACAAATGATCAGCCACAAATAATTTTTCATATAAAGCTCATAGGGTAGTTCATGCAACGTCGATTCATTTTCAAGCTGGCTGCTGTTTTCGGCGCAACGGTTTTGCTCGCCAACGTCGTGCAAGCCGACGAAACCATCAAGGTGGGCGTGACCGGTGGTCCGCATGCGCAGGTCATGGAAGTCGTGAAGCAGGTGGCCGCGAAGAACGGCCTGAACATCAAGATTGTCGAGTTCGCCGATTACGTCCAGCCGAATGCGGCGCTGGCCTCGGGCGATCTCGACGCGAACAGCTATCAGCACGCGCCGTATCTCGACGCGCAGGTGAAGGACCGCGGCTACAAGCTGATCAAGATCGCCGATACCGTCACGTTCCCCATGGGCATCTATTCGAAGAAGTTCAAGACGCTGGCCGAGTTGCCGGTGGGCGCGCGCATTGCCGTGCCGAACGATCCGACCAACGGTGGCCGGGCGCTGTTGCTGCTGCAAAAGAACGGCTTGCTGAAGTTGCGCGCCGATGCAGGCTTGAAAGCAACGCCGCTCGATATTATCGATAACCCGAGAAAGCTGAAGATCGTCGAACTCGACGCCGCGCAAATCCCGCGCTCGCTCGCGGATGTGGACGCCGCCGCGATCAACACGAACTTCGCGATGGAAGCCGGATTGAAGCCGAAGCAGGACGCGATCGCGATTGAAGATTCGAACGGCCCGTACTCGAACATCATCGCGATTCGTGCCGTGGACAAGGACAAGCCGTGGGTGGCGAAACTCGTGGCCGCCTATCATTCGCCCGAAGTGAAGCAGTTTATTGAAGCGAAGTACGCGGGCGCGGTGATCGCCGCCTGGTAAGCCCGGATTCAGGCAAGACGCGGTAACAAAGTCTGGATATAAAACGCGCTCTCTCCCTCACGGGTTTGAGCGCGTAGTCGTTTAAAACACGGCCCATAAACGCGGCCAATTCCACCCGCCAAGGGTAAACGCCGATATTTTTCCACCCTGGCAGAAAGCAGGCAGAAGGCTTTGCCTTCTTATACTTGCGCACATTAGAACAAGATGCCGGTTTGCCACGGATAGAAGGAGACGTTTCTCGATGCAGTTTTCGCCCCGCCTTTTCACGCTCGCTTGCACGCTGGCCGCGCTGATGTGCGCCGCGTCGCCCGCCCAGGCGGAAAAGCTGACGCTGATGGCGGGAGGCACCTCCAAAATCGTCTATCTGCCCTTGATCCTTGCGTCGCAACTTGGTTATTTCAAGGATGAAGGACTCGAATTCGAGATCCTGTCCCAGCCGGCCGGCGTCGATACCGCGACGGAACTGCTCGCCGGCGCGATACAGGGAGCGGTCGGTTTCTACGATCACACCATCGACCTGCAGAGCCGCGGCAAGGATGTTGAAGCGCTCATGGTATTCAGCAAGAGCGCGGGGCTGGTCGAGCTGGTCTCGAAGAAATCCGCGGCGGGTTTCAACACGATGGCCGACGCGAAAGGCAAGACGCTGGGCGTGACGGGACTTGGATCGTCTACCAACTTCCTGACCCATTATCTTGCCGCGCGCGCGGGGTTGTCGCCGAAGGAATACTCGATATTGCCGGTGGGTTCCGACGACAGTTTTATCTCCGCGTTGAATCAGGGCGGTATCGACGCGGGCATGATCGAGGAACCGGTTGCCAGCCGGCTGCTGGCCAGCGGCGATGCGAAAGTGCTGGTGGACATGCGCAGTGCCGCGGGCACGGTGGCGGCATTGGGTGGCCCGTATGCCGGCCCGTGTTTCTACGCTCAGCGAAGCTGGGTCAACTCGCACCACGATGAAGCGCAGAAGCTCGTGCGCGCGATGGTGCGCTCGCTTGCGTTCATTACGAGCCATAGCGCCGAAGAGATAACGGCCAAGGTGCCCAGCGATTTTTATGGACCGGGACCGGGCAAGGCGCTTTACATCAGCGCCTTGAAGTCCTCCCTGCCGATGTTTACGAAGGACGGGCGGATGCCGGACGGTACGCCTGCGGCCGTGCTGAAGGTGCTCACGCTCGCCAACTCGTCGATCGATCCGCGCCATATCGATCTGTCGAGGACCTACACGAACGAGTTCGTGGATCGCGTGCAGCTCGGCGCCAAGTAACGTCGAAACAATAACGTCGAAACAATAACGTGGAACCGGCGACTCATTTCCCTCTATTCGAAGCGATGCCATGAAAGCGATACGCATAGAACAGTACGGCGGCCCCGAAGTCCTGATTCGTCAGGATATCGAAGTTCCTGAACCGGGGCATGGCGAGGTGCTGGTCAAGGTCAGATGCGCCGGTATCAACTTCATGGATATCCACACGCGCCAGGGGAAATACAAGGCGTCGCGGACGTACCCCGTGAGAATTCCGTGCACGCTTGGCATGGAAGGTTCCGGCGACGTGGTTAAAACCGGGCCGGGCGTGACGTCGTTCGAACTGGGAGAGCGAGTCGCGTGGTGTATTTCGTGGGGCGCTTACGCCGATTATGCAGTCGTACCAGCAGCACGGCTGGCGCGAATTCCCGATTGGATTCCCTTTGACCTTGCCGCTGCCGCTATCTTCCAGGGATCGACTGCTCATTACCTGATCGACGATGTCGGCCATGTGAGCGCCGGCACCACGTGCCTGATCCATGCGGCGTCCGGCGGTATCGGCCAGTTGCTGGTGCAGTTTGCCAAGCGTCGCGGCGCGACGGTGTTTGCCACCACCAGCAGCGAGCAGAAGGCGGATGTCGCGCGCAAGCTCGGTGCGGATCACGTGATGCTTTACGACGATGGCCGCTTTGCTGATCGTGTGCGGGAAGCGACCGGCGGCCGGGGCGTGGATGTGGTCTATGACGCAGTCGGCCGCACGACGTTGCGCGACAGTTTCCGCGCGACGCGCGTGCGTGGACTGGTTGTCAATTATGGATCGGTGTCGGGTTCGTTGAACGACCTCGATCCCATCGAACTGGGCGAAAGCGGCTCGTTGTTCCTGACGCGTCCGCGGCTGGCCGATCATCTCGCCGACGCGCAAACCGTGCAGCGCCGCGCCGACGACGTGTTCGCCGCGCTGGCCGATGGCTCGCTCAGCATCTCCATCAGCGCCCGCTATACGTTCGATCAGGTTGAAGAGGCGCATGCCGAGCTGGAGGCACGGCGCCAGGTGGGCAAGTCGGTATTGATGATTGGATAGGCATCACCAATGCGTCCGTCGCACTCGCGCCGGTCGTGGTTAATTGTTATCGAATGCAGTGACTGTTGTCGCCATCGTGCGCCGGCACGCCGCATCCTTTGAGAAGGTCAAGTTCATGTCCTCACACGCTACGTCTGCCAACGACTCGAAATTCAAATCGGTATTTCGGGTCGTCAGCGGCAACTTCCTCGAAATGTACGACTTCATGGTCTACGGCTATTACGCCTCGGCCATCGCTAAAACCTACTTCCCGAGCGGTAACGAATTCGCGTCGCTGATGCTCGCGTTGTCCGTGTTCGGCGCGGGCTTCCTGATGCGGCCGATCGGCGCCATCGTGCTCGGCGCGTATATCGATCATCACGGCCGGCGCAAGGGCCTGATCCTCACGCTGGCCATGATGGCAGCCGGCACCTTGCTGGTGGCCGTGATTCCGGGGTATGCGACCATCGGCGTGCTGGCGCCGGTCATCGTGTTGCTCGGACGTCTGTTGCAAGGCTTCTCGGCCGGCGTGGAACTCGGCGGCGTGTCGGTGTATCTCTCCGAGATCGCGACCAAGGGCAACAAGGGCTTCTACTGCTCGTGGCAGTCGGGTAGCCAGCAGGTGGCCGTGGTGTTTGCGGCGTTGATCGGCGTGGGCATGAGCCGGATCTTGCCGCCCGACCAGATGACTTCGTGGGGATGGCGCGTGCCGTTCATCATCGGCTGCCTGATCGTGCCGTTCCTGTTCATCATTCGCCGTTCGTTGCAGGAAACTGAAGAGTTCCTCGCGCGCAAACATCGTCCGGACATGGGCGAGATCATGAAGTCCATGCTCTCGAATTGGGGCATCGTGCTTGCCGGCATGGGCATGGTCATCATGACCACGGTGTCGTTCTACATGATCACCGCCTACACGCCGACCTTCGGCAAGGAAGTGCTCAAGCTTTCCTCTATCGATGCGTTGGTGGTGACGGTGTTCATCGGCTTGTCGAATCTCGTGTGGCTGCCACTTTCCGGGGCGATTTCCGACCGCATCGGACGCCGCCCGGTGCTGCTGTTCTTCACGGTCCTGACCATTCTCACGTCGTATCCGGCGGTGCAGTGGCTGGTCGCCGATCCATCGTTCCTGCGCTTGCTCGGCGTGGAGATGTGGCTCTCATTCTTGTACGGCAGCTATAACGGCGCGATGGTCGTGGCGCTCACCGAGGTCATGCCGGTCGAAGTGCGCACGACGGGTTTTTCGCTGGCGTATAGCCTTGCGACGACTATCGGCGGATTTACGCCCGCTATCTCCACGTACCTGATTCACGTAACCGGCAACAAGGCGGCGCCGGGCGCGTGGATGGCCGTTGCCGCAGTCTGCGGATTGATCGCGACGCTGGTGCTGTATCGATCCACGGAAGCGCGCAGTCAGTACAAGACCGCTTGACGGGCGGCGCACGACGCCATGACCACGCCCCGAGCGAGATACACTTCGCCTGAGGGCCGTGGACCGGCATGGCGTGAGGCTCATTCGAATCACGCCTATGCCGGGTCGACGGACAATGCCCACGCATAACGCGGTGAACGTGATGAAGCTACTGCTGGTCGAGGACAATGAGCAACTGGCTCACTGGCTCGCTAAGATTCTGGAAGACGATGGTTTTGTGCTCGATCGCGTCAGCGACGGCGACGCGGCCGACCGGTTCCTGCGCACCACGCGCTACGACGTCGTGCTGCTCGATCTCAACTTGCCTAACCTGTCCGGCAAGGGCGTGTTGCGGCGGCTGAGAGAACGGGGCGACCACACGCCGGTGCTGATCCTGACCGCCAGTGGTTCCGTGGATGAAAAGGTGATTTGCCTGAGCGCCGGTGCGGACGACTACGTCGTCAAGCCGTTCGATGCGCGCGAGCTGGTCGCACGGGTCAAGGTACTGGTGCGGCGGCAGTTGCCTTCGCGTTCCAACAGCACGCGCTGCGGCGATCTTTCCTACGATATCGACCGGCGGCAGTTCTCGGTAGCGGGCGAAGTGCTGAGCCTGACACCGAGAGAGCATGCCGTGCTAGAGACCCTGATCCTCAAGGCCAAGAAGACGGTCTCCAAGCCGATGCTGGCTGATTCCCTCGGCAGTTCGACCACCCACACGAGCGAAGACGCCATCGAGATATACGTCTCCCGGCTGCGCAAGAAGCTCGAGAAAAGTACCGCCACCATCATTACGCTCCGGGGCCTGGGTTATCTGTTGCAAGCCAGCAGCGATGACGAATAGCCTGCGCCTGCGGCTTCTGCTGTGGTTGCTGCTGCCGCTGACGGTCTATGTGCTCGCCGCGGGTTACATGGCCCGTGAAGGCGCTCAGAAAACCGCGAGCCTGATCCAGGACAATGCGTTGCTCGCGTCTGCGCGCGTGATGGCCGGCGACGTCAAGTGGGACGACAGTTTCCTGCACGCCGACATCTCGCCGAGCGCAATCGAAATCCTGAGTTCGCCCTATGGCGACCGGGTGTTTTTTCGTATCCGCGTGATTGACGGACCGGCGATTGCGGGCACGTCGGATCTTGAGCAGGTCGAGCCGCCGAGTTCACCCGGCTGGTACGACACCGAGATCGACGGTCAACCGGTGCGGGCAGTTTCCATCATCCGGCCGATGTACGACTCTGGCGAGAGCAAGCGCATCCTTGTTTCGGTGGGCCGTACGGAACTGGAGCGCGATGCATTGGCGACCGAGTTATGGCGACCGCAACTGCAGCATTTCGCGGAGATCATTGCGATTGCAATTGTGCTGGTGTGCGTCGGCCTGACGTTCGAGTTGCGGCATCTGATGGCGCTGACTAACGACGTGCGCGACCGGGCGCCGAACGAACTCGTGCCGTTGCGCTCGGAGCATCTTCAGAGCGAGCTGCGGCCTATTGTGGATGCGATCAATCAGTGCATTGCGAGGATCGAGCGGCAGACCGCCATGCAGCGCCGTTTCATTGCGCATGCCGCGCATCAGTTGAGAACGCCGCTGACGTTGCTCGGTGCGCAACTGCAATACGCCCGACGCCATGACGATCTCGCCACGGTAAAAGAGACCTTGTCGGCCATGCACAAGAGCAATGGGGCGTTGGTGTCGCTGACGAATCAGTTGCTGTTGCTCGCGCAAGCCGAGACCGCTGATTACAGCCATTTCGAGGGCGAGCGTGTCGATTTGCGCGAAGTCGCGACAACCGTGATTGAAGAGCTGGCGCTGCTGGCGCAACGTCGGGGGATCGAGCTGGCCGCGCAGCTTGCCGACGACGCGATCGTATTAGGGAACGCGCGTTTATTGTCGGTGCTGGTGTTCAACCTGGTCGACAATGCTATTCGATACACCCCCGCGTCAGGTCATGTGACGTTGCTGATCGAGCGGCGCGAGAAGACGATTGTGCTTGCCGTCACCGACGACGGTCCCGGTATTCCCGCCGATGTCCGAGATCGCGTGTTCGAGCCGTTCTTCAGGGCATCGGGGGAGGAGGGCAGCGGGCTAGGCCTTGCGATAGTGCGTGAGATCGTGCGAGCGCACCGGGCGAGCATCAGGCTTGATGACGGCCCGGGTGGCAAGGGTCTTGCGGCCGAGGTGCGGTTTTCGCTTTAGGGGCGTTCGCACTCGGGGGAGTTGGGGTGGCGGGGGGACGGTTTTGGGGTTAGTGGTCCGGGGTCAGTGCCGGGGTGGTCGGTTCTGGGGTTAGCGGTCGGGGTTAGTGCTGGGTTGCTAGGTTCCAGGGTTAGCGGTCTGAGTCTATGCCGGGTTGGTGCTTTCAGTGTTAGTGGTCTGCGAGAGTCGGATTTTCTCTTTATCACTATTAGCCACTGTGCGTGGCGGCACGTCATTTCTTTGTCCAAAGCGACAAAGAAACGAAGCAAAGAAAGCGCTTTTAAAACACGCTACCCTAAGTGTCCACAGCGTGCAGTTTTGATTCATGGGTGCCCCAAAAGCACGGTGCTCGCCAGAGCCACGGATGTGTGAACCCCTCTTTCTCCGAACACGGATACCCACACGCTTCGCCACCAGTGATTGAACCTGCCCAAGGGGCACCCCGCGCTATCCGCGGATAACCGACCACCAATTTGTACGCATGACGAACTATCTCGCCAACCTACGTTGAAACGAGGCCGCAGGATGCGTGAGGCCGTAACCGACGAATTCCATGCAATCGACCAGCCGACTCGCCAAAGGTTGAAGCGGTAAATAGACATCAGGCTGTGATTGGCGAAGCTGGCCACGGGGGCCTTCCAGCGCAAGCCACTCACCGAACCTACCAAGAAACGAAGCCTTAAATGCGGGTGGGGCCGAGCGGGTTGTCGGGTGAATGGTGCTTGCCCGAGAGCGAAATTAGACCACTACACCCGCAGCGCAAGCCACTTACCGAACCTACCAAGAAACGAAGCCTTAAATGCGGGTGGGGCCGAGCGCGTTGCCGGGCGAATGGTGCTTGCCCGAGAGCGTACGGGGCGAAGCGTGTTCGTGTCAGGATTCGCGAGAAGGAGGGTTTCACACATCCGTCGCTCTGGCGAGCACCGTGCTTTTGGGGCACCTATGAATGAAAACTGCACGCTGTGGACACTTAGGGTAGAGCGGTTAAAGCGCTTTCTTTGCTTCGTTTCTTTGTCGCTTTGGACGTAACTAGTCAGCCGCTAAAGGCGAAGGGACGTGGCCAGCGAAGCTAAGAGCGAGCGCGGCCATGAGTGGGCGGCGTTGTTTGCGCAGGGTAGCCAGATACGATCGGATGGTGCAAAACGCCTGAAGTCCGCTCGCTGTGCGGAAGCATCCCGAGACTTTTTGTTTGAGCTTGGGCATGCGGATATCGCGTTCGGCCTGGTTATTGTCGAACGGCACGCGATGGTCGGCCACGAAACGCCACACTTGCGCGGTATGACGCTCCAGGCGCCCCAGCAGATTGTAGGCTTCGCTTTGTTTGATTCTGCCGCGCACATCTTCACGCGTGGGGTCGCGCGCTTGCTGCGGGTTGAGCTTGCGGCCTTCTCTGATCAGGGCGCGGCTGCGTCGCCGATAGTAGTTGGTGCGCGTGCGGCTCAAGCCCGTACGGCCGCAGGCAATGCTGTCATCGACCTCGCGCTTGGCCTGGCGCAGCAGCTTGAGCATGTGTTCGGCCCAGGGCTGCTGGGTCGACTCCCACACCCCGATCAACTCGCGCAGATGATGCGCATTGCATAACGCATGCTCGCACTCATAGTAGGAGTAAGGCACCCAGCCATCGTGCACTGCGATCCCGGTAAATGAGGGTAGGATACCGAAACTGTCCAGTGCTTCGCGCCCACGCGTGCGGTGCGAGCCATACCACGTCAGCGCCTGGGTCGAGGCCGTGTGCAGCCAGTGCAGGGTACGTCCCACGCGCATGCCGGTTTCATCGAAATGCACGACCGGCGCGCTTTGCAGCGCTTGCCCAATGAGTTCAACGGCCGGACTCAACATCCGTGCCGCTTGCGTGATGCAGTTTTGCACCGTGCCCGAACTCATGCTCAGGCCAAACAGGTCGCGCAACGCCTGCGAGGTACGCTCCAGGGGCAACTGCTGATATTGCGTCAGATAGACCGCCGCCGCCTGGATCTGGCTGCCGTACTGCACCGCCTGGCTTACGCCTTTGGGAAACTCGGCCCGATGTAATTGGCCGCAGCCGCATTGCGCCCGCTCCACGCGATGGGCTGTCACCTCAAACCGGATCACCGGCAAATCGATGACCTGGCGCTCTTCGGCCAGCACTGAAATGCGATCGGGCATGATTTCTTTCCCGCAGTTATCACATACCCGACTCACGCGATGAATCTCAACGTGATCTGGCTGCGCCACGCGTTTGAGTGTCTTGCCCTCATGACCTGGCTGAGCGCCTGGCGCGGCTCCGCTCACCGTGCGCTGCGACTTGGGTTTGGGTTTGCGCTTCAAGCCATCCGAGGACGGTGGCTTGCTTGAGTTGTGGCTGTCCTTCTCCAGCTTCGCTTCAATCTCATTCAGACGTCTCACCAACTCAATGATGAGTGCGTCCTTCTGCTCGTCCGTTAGATTTTTAAGGTTAGGCACTAATGTCATCTCCGAATCATGCCGAGCTTCGCAGCAGTTTACAAGTGCTGACTAGTTACCTTTGGACAAAGAAATGACGTGCCGCCACGCACAGTGGCTAATAGTGATAAAGAGAAAATCCGACTCTCGCAGACCACTAACACTGAAAGCAGCAACCCGGCATAGACCCCGACCACTAACCCCAGAACCGACCAACCCGCAACCCAGCATCGCCCCCAAAAAACCCACCCCCCGAGTGCGAACGAAAACCCCCTTTCTCAGGCCTCTTCAGCCCAGGCCATGTTCTCCCGCGCCATCAGCGCCGAAGAGGCGGCCGGGCCGAACGTGCCGGCGGTGTAGGTGCGTGGCCGGTCGTTCAATTCCTTCCAGCCGTCCAGGATCGGCTCCACCCACGCCCACGCCGCTTCGAGTTCATCGCGGCGCATGAAATGCGTCAGGCGGCCGCGCATCACATCGATCAACAGCCGCTCGTACGCTTCCGCGCGACGCTCGGTGAAGGCCTGCTGCAAATCCAGATTCAGATTCACCGGCAGCATATGCATGCCGCTGCCGGGCTCCTTCGCGAGCATCTGCAACTGGATGGATTCCTCCGGTTGCAACTGGATGATCAGCCGGTTGCCATAGTTGCGCGGCCCGCTGGGAATGATCGAGAACGGCAAGTCGGCGAAGTCGATCACGATCTCCGATTGCTTCTTCTGCAAGCGCTTGCCCGTACGCAGGAAGAACGGCACATTCGCCCAGCGCCAGTTGTTGATATGCGCGCGGATGGCGACGAAGGTCTCGGCACGGCTCTCCACCGGCACGTTGTCCTCTTCCATGTAACCCTTGACCGGCTCGCCGCCAATCGCGCCCGGACTGTACTGGCCACGCACGGTATCGCGGGCAATATCGGAGACGGTCATCTTGCGCAGCGAACGCAGCACCTTGAGCTTTTCATCGCGCACGGCATCGGGATCGAGCGACACAGGCGGCTCCATGGCCACGATGCACAGCAGTTGCAGCAAGTGGTTCTGCACCATGTCGCGCAGCGCGCCGGTCTGGTCGTAGAAGCCCGCACGGCTACCCACGCCCACCGTTTCCGCCACCGTGATCTGCACGCTCTTGATATACGGAGCCTGCCATAGCGGACCGAAGATCGCGTTGCCGAAACGCAGGACCATCAGGTTCTGCACCGTTTCCTTGCCGAGGTAATGATCGATGCGATAAATCTGCGCTTCGGCGAAATGACGGCCGACGGAAGCATTGATCGCTTGCGCCGAGGCAAGATCATGGCCGAGCGGTTTTTCCAGCACGACGCGCGAGTTGCCGTCGACCAAACCGGCGGCCGCGAGGTTGTCGCAGATGGTCGTGAACAGGTCCGGCGACGTCGCGAGATAAAACACGCGGCATACCTCCCTGCGCGCAACTTCCGCCAGCCGCAGATAGTCGCTTGCCGAATCAATGTTGATGCGCACGTAATCGAAGAGCGCCAGGAAACTGTCCCACGCTTGCGGATCGAGCGCCTTCTTGTCGACGAACGGTTTCGATTGCTCTTCCACGAATTGCACGTACTGCTCGCGCGACCAGTCACGGCGGCCGATCGCGATAATGCGGGTCTGCACAGGCAGGTTGCCGTGCAAATGCGCCATGTAGAGAGCGGGCAGGAGCTTGCGTGCGGACAGGTCGCCGCCGCCGCCGAAGATGATCATGTCGACAGGAAGATCGGGCGCGGCTGAATGAGTTTGAGTGGTCATGGTGCGTAAGGAATCGCGAGTTTGCTGTCAGAATTGCGCTCCGCGGAGCGGGCCGTGTGCGACGCTAAGTATGTCGTTATACCAGTTACGCTTTAAACAGGCTTGGTTCACGCATGCGAGCGGCCGCTCCGTTCGCGATCATCAGAATACTGGAGAAAAAACGTCCGACCGGTCGGGGAGCGATGCAACGGCGCGCATGTAACTTTAGTGTAAGCATGCAGCGGACGCCGCGTGCGGAATAATCAGACGGACCGGTGATGAGCAAAATCGATCGCGACGATCCCGGTCTTTTCCTTCTTGACGCGACGCTTGGCAACAGCCGCGACTGTGCCTATTTCCTCGCAGATGCGCGCCGTTCCCGCAGCTACCCTGACTGCGCCAATGGACATGGTGACGAAGCCGAAGAACTGCCGGTGCCGGCTCCGGTCTTCGCTGTAGATGCCGCCCGCAAGCCGGTCTTCCGGTGAGTAAAAACGTTTGACCTCTTGATTGAAGTGGTCAATGGCCTGGAGGCTGCGGTTGCGCCAGTCCGCACTTTGAAACAGCATCAGGAAGTCGTCGCCCCCGATATGCCCAAGGAAATCGCTCGCTGGTTCGCAGACCGAGCGTAGCGCCGCAGCGGCCGCCTTGAGCACTTCGTCGCCTTGCCAATAACCATAGCAGTCGTTGAATGGCTTGAAGTCGTCGAGATCGACGTAACACGCCACGAAGTCGACGCCATTGTCGATCAGCCGCTCGACATGCGAATTGATCGGCACGTTGCCGGGAAGAAACGTGAGCGGGTTGGCATAACGTGCTGCTTCCAGCCGGATATCCGTCACGGCGCGCACCAGCCGCTCCCCGGTGGCGAGACCTACGTAGCGGCCTGCGTCGGTGATGATGAGGCCGTCGGAGAGATAACGCAGGTCGTCGTTGGCAAGCATATGCGCCACCTGCTCCAGCGTGGCGTAACGCTCGACCACCAGCGGCGCCGGATTGGCAAACTGAAGGCAAGGCCGTTTGCCGAACAGCTCGCGATGATAAGGCAGCGCGTACTGGTCCATGAAGGCGCGGCGATTGATAAGCGCGACTGGCCGGCCGTCGTCGATGATCGCCACCGCGTGCAAGTCCGGCGCTGCGTTGAACAGGTCGACCACGTGATCGTTGCGCGCGTCCAGCGGCAACGAAGGCGCGAGAATCAGCATCCGGTCGAGTTCAAATCCGCTCGCGCGGGACTCGCGGTGCGTATGGGTATGCGAGGGATAGACAGTGATCCGGGACGAGCGCAGCAAGTGCAGGATGGGCGCGGGCAATGCCTGACTGGGCAGTGCCGCCGGGCGGCCCAGCAAGAACCCTTGTCCATACGTAATGCCCAGGTCGCGGACAATTCCCAGATCTGCTGGTCGCTCGATGCCCTCTGCAATCAGCTCGGCGCCGCTGGCTCTTGCAAATGCGGCCATCGCTTTGACGGCCTCGAATTTCATCGGGTCGAGTGCGATGTTGTCGATGAAAAACCGGTCGATCTTCACGTAACCGGGTGCGAGCCGTACCCAGAGATTCATGTTCGCGTTCGCGCTGCCGTAGTCGTCCAGCGCGAACGCGGCCCCGCTTGCGCGCAATGCGCGAACGGTCGCGTCGAAACGATCAAGGTCGGCAATGACGCTCTGCTCGGTCAGTTCGATCACGACGCGCTCGGGCGCAAGCGCACTGGCGCCGAGCAGATTGGCAATGCCGTCGCCCTCGCCAATGCTTGCTTCGATTACGGCGGCGCTGGCGTTGACGAACAGCAGGCCGGCGCCGTTGAGGCGGGCAAAGGACTCGCAACATACCTGTGCCGCCGCTATCTCCAGCCGGTGTGCCGACCCTTCCTGCTGCGCCTGTGCGAACAAGCCGCGCGGGGTTTCCAGCCAGGTGTCCGCCGGGCCGCGGATGAGCCCTTCATGGCCCGCAATTTCGCCATCGGAAAGATGCACGATAGGCTGAAATACCGCCCACAACGCACGGTCGGCAATCAACGCGTCGACCGTCGATGGCGCGCCGTGTGTGACATGGAGGGTAGAGAATTGCATGGGAATTCCGTTGATCTGACTGACTTAACGGCGCGACAGTGGACGAGTTGAATGAACCTTTGATGACTTGGAGCACCAAGGGGGTGCGGGCTTGCGGGCTGTTCCTTGGGTCTCGACAGCAGATTGCGGTGGGATGCGTCCGCATTTTTGATCAATGTGGCGCGCATCTGCCGATAAGCCGGCTGCGGAGGAAGATCAATACCAAAGACGAGGAGTCGTTGTTCCATACGATCCGCAACAAGGGATATCGACTTGGAACGTGACACGCGTTTGTTCCAGGCAGGCGCCCGGGACTTGCGTGCATATCGAGTGCTGGCGGCACGACTCTTGACGCCGTGATTGCTCCGGTGCGGCAGCGTCGGAGCCTTGACGCGCGCGCACCGGATTTGCAACGTTGTTAAAGCAGGCCGCGCGTGTTTCATCGACATGCCGCGCCGCTTCAGATCGCCATCGACAACCCCGGCGTGAACACCGAAATAATCGTTTCGCACACGGTCCACGTCTTGAACGTCTGCGTCACGGTCATGCCGACGTACTCCAGGTTCCAATATGAAGCTGCCTGAATCACGCTGGCAAAAACTACGCGTGTTCGTGCCGGATTCATCGGCAATAAAGTAAAAAAATATTAGAAAGTAATACGGATCGAATTGGCTATTCAGCCGCCAATTAAACTTTCCTTTACCAAATAATTAATTTGGTAGAGCGTATCAACCGAACATTGGCATCACTCACCCATAACCACCACTTCAAGGTATTTATCGGATGAATGAAACAAGTCCTTTTCGCGGTCGCCATTATCCTCAGTTGGATGCATTGCGCGGCATAGCTGCCCTGATGGTCGTCATTAATCATTTTGTATTGGTCGGCCCGCTCCGGTGGATACCCAGGTCACCGTTGCGCGTGCTGGCGCTCGGCCATGAAGCGGTCATCTTATTCTTCATACTTAGCGGATTTGTCCTGACCCTCCAGTTAATATCGGACCGCCGCATTACGTATCGCGACTATGTGATCAAGCGGATTTGCCGGATCTACCTGCCTTATCTCGTTGTGTTGTTTGCCGCTTTTTCGGCCATTTATCTGATCAATATAGAGCCCGTTAAATGGGCCGGTTCATGGTTCAACCATATATGGACCGGATCATTCTCCGGCGGCGAAATACTGGAGCATTTGTTATTCATCGGACAATATAAAGCCAATCGCGTGCTTCCCGTTATCTGGTCCTTGATCTACGAAATGCGTATCTCATTGATGATGCCGCTGGTCGTATATTGCGTCAGGCGCGTTTCTGCACGCACGTGTCTGGCGGCGGCGCTGGGTATTTCCCTGGTTTCCTTCGCGTTCGCGATGGGGCGAAATACGGACGTGACCAGCAGCCCAAGTTTCAGTGGCGAGTGGGCGATGACGGCGCATTACCTGGGGATGTTCATCGTCGGTGCGACGCTGGCTTTCCACCGCGTGCGCTGGCAACAATGGCTAGCGAAGGGCGATCGAACCATGCTCGTCCTCGCAGCTTCGGTCACGCTCTATTTCCTGTCGCGCTCGATAATGTCGATTACGTCGGGTGTCCTGGGCCAGTACATTTTCGACTGGTGTGTCGTGGCGGGTGCTGCGGGTATCACCTGTACGGCAATCGTATCCAGGCGCTTCACGTTGGCGCTGGCCAGACGCCCGATCGTATTCCTGGGCACGATCTCCTACAGTCTCTATCTGACCCATACTGTCGTTCTCCTTACAGTAATCCATCTAATGCCTGCTTCGGTTCCGGCATGGCGCTCGATCATGACAGCGGCGTTGCTTGTCATTCCCGTTGCCGCCGTGACTCACTTCGTGGTGGAGCGTCCGTCGATTTATCTGGGGAAATTCCTGACGGGACGAAGTGCGCTCGCGTCCTCGCGAGCGAACCAGGCGTCCTGACCCGAACTGTTCAGGATGGCTTGTGATTCGCGGCGCCTGCAAGCGCCGCTTTTGTGCGCGCACGTTACTCGACGGTGCATCACGCACCAGCAGCTAAAGCGTCAGGCACTCACCAAGCCAACGCGCGGAGCGCGCGTGGTTGGCGCAGAGCCTTGTGCCGTGACGCTTGGCGGGGTTGAACGCGAGCGCGCCTTTCTCCTGGCATAGCTCCTGCATTGATGAATTCCATCTTGTATTCAAGACGGAATTCATGTCCAGACCCTCTGATCCATTCAATCCGTTCACGCGTCGCGGCTTTGTTAGCCCCTCTTGTGGCGCGTACGGTATGCCGGCTCTCGGCGCTGGATCGCCTATCTCTACAGTCTTCAGAAAACAGCTCGATAACCGCTAACCAGGAGTCGAATGACATGACTAGCCGCCGCACTTTTATCAAAGACGCGAGCCTGTTGGCGCTCGCGACCATGGCCCCGTTCCGGTCGGCGTTTGCCGCGGGCAACACGACAGTCGGCGTGATCTATGTCGGTGCGCGTGGCGACTATGGCTACAACCAGGCGCAGGCGTCGGCGGCGGCAATCATCAAGAAGCTGCCCAACGTCAAGGTCGTCGAAGAAGAGAACGTGCCCGAGACCATCGCGGTCCAGAAGACCATGGAAGCGATGATCGAACAGGACGGCGCGACGCTCGTTTTCGCGACCTCGTTCGGTTACTTCGATCCGCATGTGCTCAAGATGGCCGCCAAGTATCCGAACGTCCGGTTCGCGCATTGCGGCGGCTTATGGAAGCAAGGCAATCCGCCGAACATTGCGAGCTACTTTGGTTATATCGATGAATGCCAGTACCTGAATGGCGTGGTGGCCGGGCACATGAGCAAGAGCAAGAAGCTCGGCTTTGTCGCGGCCAAGCCGATTCCGCAAGTGCTGCGCAATATCAACTCGTTCACGCTTGGCGCGCAGTCCGTCGATCCGGCCATCACCACGCAGGTTATTTTCACTGGCGACTGGTCGATGCCCGTGAAGGAAGCGGAAGCGACCAACAGTCTCGTCGACCAGGGTTGCGACGTCATCACCTGCCATGTCGATGGTCCGAAGGTCGTGGTGGAAACGGCGGAGAAGCGCGGCGTGATGAGTTGCGGCTATCACGCGAGCCAGGCTGCTCTCGCGCCCAAGGGTTATCTCACCGGCGCCGAGTGGGATTGGGCGACACCGTACAAGGCGCTCGTCGCCGATGCACAGGCCGGCAAGCCTCAGCCTAACGTGTTGCGCGGCGGTCTCAAGGAGGGTTTCGTCAAGATGTCGCCGTACGGCGCCAAGGTCACGCCCGACGCGAAGACGGCAGCCGACGCGATCAAGGGCAGCATGATGGCGGGCGACTTCGTGATCTTCAAGGGGCCGATGAAGGACAACAAGGGCGGCGTTGCGATCGCCTCCGGAACGAGCCACGTACAGACCGACTACACGCTGGAGAGCATGAACTATCTCGTGGCGGGCGTGGCCGGCCAGATCTGATGATTAGTCATGCTGACCTCCTGAAGGAGCCGTGATGCGTCCCCATGCCCAGACTGCCCGCGTTCTGCTCGCCTTGTTGCCGGCGATCCCGACGGTGCTCGCGCTTGTCGGAACCCTGGTGCTGTTTTCGTTATTCCTGCTGGTGCAGGGCCAGCCGGTCCTCGATGCCGTCGGCCTGATTTTCCAGGGCGCGTTCGGTTCGTCGTTCGCCTGGCAAAGCACCTTGTTGCGCGCTTCACCGTTGATGCTGACCGCGCTGTGCGTCGCGTTGCCTGCACAGGTCGGGTTGATCGTGATCGGCGGTGAGGGCGCGCTGGCGCTCGGCGGCATGTGCGCGGCGATCGTCCCGGAGATGCTCCCGGCCAGTACGCCATGGCTGATTGCCACGCCGTTGATGGCGCTCGCGGGCATGCTGGCGGGCGCGATCTGGATTGGCGCGGTCGGCGCGCTAAGGCAATGGCGCGGCGTGAATGAAACCATCAGCAGCCTGTTGATGGCTTACATCGCCATTGCGCTGTTCAAGCATCTGGTCGAAGGGCCGTTGCGCGACCCGGCAAGTCTCAACAAGCCCTCCACGCTCCCCGTGCCCCCTTCCATGATGATTGGATCGCTCCCGGGCCTCGAAGTCCACTGGGGCCTCCTGTGGGGCGTTCTTGCGTGCATCGGCGCGTGGGTCTTCGTCAAGTACAGCACCAAGGGCTTTGCGATGCGCGTGGTCGGCGGCAGCAATCGCGCGGCGCGGCTGGTCGGCTTGCCGGTGAACCTGCTCGCGCTGGCCGCCTGCGCGCTCGGCGGCGCGGCGGCGGGTCTTGCCGGCATGTTCGAAGTCGCAGCGGTGCAGGGCAGCGCGAACGCGTCGCTGCTCGCCGGTTACGGATACGCGGGCATTCTCGTCGCCTTCGCCGCCCGCCAGAATCCGCTCGCGATCATTGTGTGCGCGTTGATGATCGGCGGGATCGAAGCGAGCGGCAGTCTGCTGCAACGCCGGCTCGATCTTCCCGACGCCACCACGCTCGTGCTGCAAGGCCTGCTGTTCGCGAACCTGCTGGCATGGGAAGCGCTGGGCGGGAGGATCGCCGCGTGGCGCGTGCAACTGCAAGCCGCTGCACTCGCCGACCTCAACTTGCCGATGGAGCAGACCCATGCCTGACGCACATTCGCCCTTCGTGATCCTGCTGCTGTCCCTCTTCGCCGGCGCGATCCGCGTCAGCACGCCGTATTTGTTCGTGAGCCTGGGCGAATGCCTGACCGAGAAGGGCGGGCGCGTGAATCTCGGGCTTGAGGGCATTCTCGTGTCGGGCGCGATGAGCGGTTATGCCGCCTCTTTCCTGACCGGCTCGCCGTGGGCCGGGGTGCTCGCGGCCGGGCTGGTCGGCTTGCTGCTCGGATGCCTGCACGGGCTTGTCTGTTCGCTGCCCCGGGTGTCGGACATCGCGTTCGGCATCGCGCTCATGTTGCTTGGAACGGGGCTCGCGTTTTATCTGGGCAAGCCGTTTATCGAACCGCAGGCGCCGGGTCTTCAATCATTCGATCTCGGCACATGGACGAGTTCCCCGCAATTGCACAACGCGCTGCATATCAACCCGCTGTTCGTGATCGGCGTGGTGCTGGCGTTCGTATTGCAGTGGGGGCTGCGCACGACGCGCTGGGGCATGACCTTGCGTCTGGTCGGCGATCACGCCGAGACCGCCCGCGCGATGGGTTATCCGCTCACGCGGATTCGCATAATCGCGACCTCAGTGGGTGGATTTTTTGCGGGAATCGGCGGGGCGTATCTGTCGCTGGTTTATCCGGGTAGCTGGAACGAAGGGCTTTCCAGCGGGCAGGGCCTCATGGCCGTCGCGCTGGTTATTTTTGCGCGCTGGCAACCGTTGCGATGCCTGTGGGCTGCGCTGCTTTTCGGCGCAGCCGGTGCGCTCGGACCAGCGTTGCAGGCGATTGGCGTGACGAGCGGTTATTACCTGTATAACGCCGCGCCCTACGTGCTCACGCTCGCCATCATGATCATCAATTGCCGTCCGGACCGCACGCTTGCCGGCGCGCCGGGCGAGCTGAGTCTTACACGCTGAAGTTCACACGCTGAACGACCTGCTTATCCATTTTCAAGGCGGCCATGACCATGAACCGATTCATTAATGCCTCTCCGTACCCCTGGCCCTTCGATGGCAACCTGCGCCCGGATAACACGGCGCTTGTCGTGATCGACATGCAGACGGATTTCTGCGGCCACGGTGGTTACGTCGACAAGATGGGATATGACCTGTCACTGACCCGCGCGCCGATCGAGCCGATCAAGCGCGTGATGGCCATGATGCGCGAGCAGGGCTTCACGATCATTCATACGCGCGAAGGGCATCGGCCGGATTTGTCGGACCTGCCGGCGAACAAGCGCTGGCGCAGCCGCCGCGCGGGCACCGAAGGCGTGGGCATTGGCGACGACGGCCCGTGCGGCCGCATCCTCGTGCGTGGCGAGCCAGGCTGGGAAATCATCAATGAACTGGCGCCGCTGCCGGGCGAAATTGTCATCGATAAACCTGGCAAGGGCTCGTTCTGTGCGACCGATCTCGAGCTGATCCTGCGCACGCGGGGTATCGTGAACCTGGTGTTGACAGGGATCACCACGGACGTCTGCGTCCATACCACCATGCGCGAAGCGAACGACCGCGGTTTCGAATGCACCGTTCTCGCGGACTGCTGTGGTGCGACCGACCCCGCCAACCATCAGGCGGCGCTGCACATGATCACGATGCAAGGCGGCGTGTTCGGCGCGGTATCCGATTCGAACGCACTCCTGACCACTCTTGGTGGCTGATCATGTCGACTCCTTTGCATGCGTTAGGGGTGGAAGTGCACAACGCCGGCAAGTCGTTCGGTGCATTTCGTGCGCTGGATAACGTGTCCATCAAGGTCCGGCCGGGCACGGTTCACGCGCTGCTCGGTGAAAACGGCGCGGGCAAAAGTACCCTCGTGAAAGGGCTGGTGGGTTACGGCCTGCTCGACGAAGGCCAGATTTCGGCCGATGGCCGTGAGGTTCACATCGCTTCGCCGCGCGATGCGCAAGCGCTGGGTATCGGCATGGTGTACCAGCATTTCACGCTGGCCTCGGGGCTGTCGGTGGAGGAGAACCTGCTGCTGGCACGCGGGAGCCTGCCCTGGAAAATAGACTGGACCGCGGAACGCAAGGCGCTCGATGCGTTCATGCAGCGCATGCCGTTTCGCCTGCCGCTCGACGCGCCGGTATCCGGCTTGGCGGCTGGGGAAAAGCAGAAGCTCGAAATTCTCAAGCAGTTGTATCTCCGGCAGCGTTTCCTGATTCTCGATGAACCCACTTCCGTGCTGACGCCGCAAGAGGCGGATGAAGTGCTCGGCCTGATGCGCGACCTGACGATGCGCGGCGAGCTGACCGTGCTGATGATCACGCACAAGTTCCGCGAAGTGATGGCGTATGCCGACGACGTGACCGTGCTGCGCAAGGGCAGGCAGGTCGGGACGAGCGCGGTATCGGCGACCAGCCGCGACGCGCTCGCTGGTTTGATGATGGGCGCCGCCGAGACGCGCGACACCGCGGTCATGGACGCGGTCAATGCCGAGCGGGTCGCGCGCAAGCCGGTGGACCCCGCAGCGCGAATACGCCTTGCCATGCGTGACATTTCTATCGACGATGACCGGGGCCATGCCGCGGTCAGACGCGCGTCGCTCGAGGTTCGATCGGGCGAAATACTCGGGATCGCGGGGGTATCGGGCAACGGTCAGAAAGAGATGGTCGAGGCGTTGGTCGGGCAACGCCGCGTGAAGACGGGTGAGATGGAGATAGCCGGTGACGCGTACCACGCCACGCGCGAGGAAATGACGCGCCGCCGTGTGTTCGCCATCCCTGAAGAGCCGCTTAAAAACGCGTGCGTGGCGAACATGAGCGTCGCGCAAAACCTGGCTCTCCGCGACTTCGATCGCACGCCATTGCGTCGCGGCGGCTGGCGTCTCGACCGGCGCGCGATGCGGGATCGCGCCGCGCTTCTCATCGACGATTTCAACGTCCGTCCGCCGTTGCCCGAACGCGCTATCGGCACGCTGTCGGGCGGCAATGTCCAGCGCGCGGTGCTCGCTCGCGAGCTGGGTCAGCCGGTCGATGTCTTGATCGTGGCGAACCCGGTGTTCGGTCTCGACTTCGCATCGGTGGCGGACATTCACGCACGCATCATGGCGGCGCGCGATGCCGGCGCGGCGGTCCTGCTCGTGAGCGAAGACCTCGACGAATTGCTGGAACTGGCGGACCGGATTGTCGTGATCGCGGAGGGGGAACTCGTGTACGAGACGCCCGCCGCAAGCGCCGAGCGCGCGACGCTGGGCCACTACATGGCGGGACATGGCGACTCGGCGACGCAAGTTGCTCCGGTTGCCGAAGCGTTGAAGGAGGTCATCGAATGAGACTGAACCGCTGCGGGGAAGGGCCATGACGATCACGATACCGGCGTTACCCAGTCCTTTTACATTCGAGCCCTCGACAACTGCGCTTGTCATCATCGACATGCAGCGGGACTTCATTGAACCCGGTGGCTTTGGCGAGTCGCTGGGCAACGATGTATCGCTGCTTGCGCAGATCGTGCCGACTGTCTCCGCGCTGCTGGCTTTAGCGCGTGAAAGCGGGTGGTTCGTGGTCCATACGCGTGAATCGCATGCGGCGGATCTGTCGGACTGTCCGCGGTCCAAGCGCCTTCGCGGCGCGCCCAATGCACGCATTGGTGACGAAGGTCCGATGGGCCGCATCCTGATTCGCGGGGAACCGGGCAATGCGATTGTCGATGCACTTGCACCGGCCGAAGGTGAGCTTGTCATCGATAAGCCCGGCAAGGGCACATTTTACGCGACATTGCTGACTCAGGAACTGGAGGCGCGGCATATCACGCATCTTGTTTTCGCCGGTGTGACGACGGAGGTGTGCGTGCAGACGTCCATGCGCGAAGCGAACGATCGCGGTTACGACTGCCTGCTTGTCGAGGACGCAACCGCCAGCTATTTTCCGGCGTTCAAGCAGGCGACTCTGGAAATGGTGCGCTCCCAAGGCGGTATTGTTGGATGGACCGCGCCTTTGTCATCCTTTACCGCAGCGTGAGGAACCTACCGACGATGGATATCAACCTGCCGGAAGTCATCGCCGAGGTGTGTGCGGCGTTCGTCGAGTATGAGCGCGCGCTCGTGGCGAACGATATCGAAACGATGAACGCGTTGTTCTGGAATGCACCGGAGACGGTGCGTTATGGCATTGCCGAAATTCAGCATGGCGGCGAGGCGATTCGCCAATGGCGCGAAACATGTGCGCCGGTGCCTGCCTCGCGCAGGTTGCATCGGACTGTCATCACAACATTCGGCCGCGACTTCGCGACTGTCAGCACGGAATTCACCAGCGACGCGACGCCGTTGGTCGGACGTCAGATGCAGACCTGGGCGCGCCTCGGTCCTGCCAAAGGCTTCACAATCGTCGCCGCGCACGTGAGCCTTATTCCCGGGCCCTGAAACGCCGATAATAAGAACAAAGGGGAACCCGCATGCCGGAAGACACAATTGAAACAGGTATGGAAGCGATCGAGCCGAACGCCGCCAACCCGCTTGCCGAGCAGGTCTACCAGCGGCTGAAAAACGATATCTTCAATTTTCGGCTTTTTCCGGGCGATCGTTTTTCGGAGAACGGGATTGCGCAGTACTACGGCGTATCGCGCACGCCAATGCGCGACGGCTTGTTCCGGCTGCAACGCGAGGGTTATCTGGAGGTGGGTTTCCGGCGGGGATGGAAGGTCGCGCGAATCGACTTCGACCAGATGGATCAGCTCTACGACCTGCGCATCGTGCTTGAAGTGGCCGCGCTTGAACGGTTGACATCGGGAAGCGAGGGGGCGCGTGAGGCTATCGATGCGCTCAAGGCAATCTGGTGCGTCGAGCCGGAAGCGCGTGAAGCCGATCCCGTGAAGATGTTCGGCATGGACGAAAATTTTCATCGGCAGATCGTGGCCGCGACCGGCAATGCGGAGATGGTGCGCGTTCATAACGACGTAACCGAGCGTATCCGCATCGTGCGCCGGCTCGACTTTCTCAAGCCTCACCGGACCAGCGCGACCTACGACGAGCACTCGACCATGCTGCATCTCATCGAGCGCAACCGGCTGACCGAAGCGACCATCCTGTTGCGTGCCCATATCACGCAGAGCAAGCTGGAAGTCCGCAAGATCACGGTGTCGATGCTGGATGCGGCGCGCGATGTGAAGCTGCCATTCGTGTCTTAGGTGTGTGGCACGAGCCGTGCTGCGCGAGCGCGCGATTAACCAGATCAGGCGTTCGCTTGATCAATGGCTGACTTCAGAGGCCACTGAAATGGCTTTACTGCGTGTAGTATCCGAATGCGTAATGGTGGTGTAACGATGGGTGTAACGATGTAACGGCAGCTCGCCTCGAATGTGTTCCTGGGAGACGACGGAATGCGCGTACTGATCGTCGACGATCACGAATTGTTCAGGGCCGGATTGGCGTTGCTATTGAGAGACCTCTTTCCTGGCATCGAGTTGCTGCACGCGAGTACGCTGTCGCAGGGCTTGAAGCATGCGCTTGGCGAACTCCTGAACATCGTTTTTCTCGATCTCGACCTTCCTGACGGTTACGGTTGCAACGCACTTGCCGAATTGAGGGAGTCGCGACCGTCGTTACCGGTGATTGTGATTTCGGCCGACGAGACCGTGGAAACCATCAGTCGTTGCATCGAACTTCGCGCCATGGGATATGTGCCAAAGTCGTCACCTCCTGAAGCGCTTCATGCAGCAATAAGCGCAGTGCTTGCCGGAGGCGTGTTCCTGCCGGCGGCCAGCATCGCGAGGCTCAGGCATGACATGGGCACGGGCGAGGCTCCGGCAAATGGTCCTGGGAAAGCGCAGCCGAGCGGTAATTCCGACATGAGTAGCGCATCCGGGCTGGGGCTCAGTCCGAGAGAGTTTGAAACATTGGCGTGGCTGGTACGCGGACTTCCCTCGAAGGCAATTGCCCTGAAAATGGGGCTCGAGGACATTACCGTTCGAAAATACGTCAGTCATCTGCTCACGCATTTCAATCTGCGGCGCCGTACGGAACTTATCGTCATGTTGGCTGATAGAGGGATCAAGCTCGGCGTGCCGCCAGTCACGGATCCCGCACATGACCGAAGTCTGTCGGCTGTTGGGCAGCAACGAACCGACTGACTTCAGCGAGCGTGCTCTCCGGCGCGGAAGACTTCCGCAGCAGAACGAACGGTTTGGCGAAATCGCGAAGTGTTCGGGGAGACATCAGTTCGCCCGTGATGAATGCGACGGGAAGCACGCCCGCCCACGCGAAATGCTGCCTGATCCGTTCGGCAACCTCAATACCGGTTGGGCCGACTCGCAGGCGGATATCGGTGACAATGACGTCGGGTATGCGGCCGTCATCGGCCAAAATGGCGTCGAATCCCGCCATCGACTCGGCGGCGTCTACCAGCGCGCCAGCACTGACGAACAACAGGCGCAGGCCCTCGAGAACGGTCGGTTCGTCGTCGCACAGCAGGACGTATTTACCCCTGAGGACGGACGTGGATGCGTCGCTCTTTGGATCGTCCGTCCCGATGACAGGTGTCATTTCAGAAATCGGAGCGTAGAGGGAAAAGCGCGACCCGCGCCCTTCGACCGACCAGAAACTCATGCTGTGCTGCGGCAGAATGCCAATGACCCGGTGCACGATAGACAGCCCGAGCCCCAAGCCTTTCGAGCGATCGCGACCCGGGTTGTCGATCTGATAGTACTCGGTGAATATCGCCTCCCGATGCATGGGCGAGATACCAACGCCCGTGTCCCGCACGTCGATGCGAAGGCGTTCGCCGATCTCCACCCAGCCGATGACGACACCCCCTGCGGAAGTGTTCTTGATCGCATTCGATACGAAATTGGATAATGCCCGCTTGAACAATGAGCGGTCACTTTCGATGGGCGGCGGGGGGCGCCGACGTCTGCTGATTCTCAACTCGATGCCCCGCGACCTTGCCGGTTCAAGGTATTGCTCAAAGACCTCCGTGAGCACGGCTTGTGTGTCGACTGACGCCAGGTGCGGGATGTAAGTGCCTAGTTCACTATAGTCCTGAATATCCTTGAACATGTCGAGGATGTCGCGTGCCGTTTCCTCAATGACGTCGAGATCATGGCTTGCGGCATGTTCATCTTCGAGTTTTATCCGCGCGCTACGGATGAAGAGGTTGATTGCGGCGAGGGGCTGCTGGATGTCGTGGTAGGCCGATGAAAAGAACCGCTCCTTCTCTCTAACGATTTCTCTCATGCGTTCATTCTGCTGGTTGACAACCAGGGACGCCGCTTCAACGCGTGCCTTGGCTGCGCGCAACGTCCGCCGGAACACGAATTCGCGCCGGGCAGCGCGTTCAAACTGAATGCAGACGACAATGCCGGCGAGATACATGATAGACACCGTATTGCCTCGGGAAGCCCAGGAAACCCGGTGAAACCCTGGCGTGGAAACGTTAGCCCATAGCCAGAGGTAAATGGTAAGACGAAAGCTTGCAATGCATAGTCCGACTAACCACGCTGCCGTGATTGCGCGAAGTCGGAACGATGTGAATAGCAGGAAAGTGAGAAGAAAAAATTCGGGAAAAATGTTCTCATAGACCCGGGTCACTGGATAAACGTTCATCACCCCCAATTGGGCGAACCAGCAACTTAGTATCACTATGCAAAGTAATCTGACGGACCGGCGTTCGTCAAAGGCGCGTGGCCCCCACATCAACCATACCGGCACAGCCATCCCCACGGCGCCTGCAAGTCGCACATAGCCAACGTGGAGGAGGATGCGGGGATCAAGCGTGTTCAGCAGCCACCAATCACGGCCAACAAACGCGGTCCATAGCAGTATGAGGATAGTGCCAGCCAGCCTGCGTTGGCCCGCGTAGCGACGCGCATAGTCCATGCGGAACGCACGCTCCATTGCCGCCGACCTGAACTTGCGTACTACGAAGCCTGACGATCTCATAGGCTGCTTGATTCGGAAAGCCGCCGTGGGCGGATAGTGCGCGGCATTGAGAGGCTTGGTCGGCGCACCACGGGTTAGCCGGTTCCCACCGAACGCGGCTAACGGAAAGACGGCAAATTCCAGCGAAAGCGGCGCGGGTGGTAACGGGTGCACAACACCGTCATGCGTAGCCACAGTACGATAAAAGCAGAATAACAGGTCGCGATTCCTGCCATCAGCCACAAATGTATCAGCAACGTGATGCGTCCTCGCCCGTACCTGGACGGTTCGGCAAGGAGTTCGGTCATGGAGGGCAACTACCTGATGCGTTGCCCGGATCGGCCAGCCTTCGTACTGCCGCTGGCTAATAGGGGCATATAGGGAATATAGGGACATACTTCTATCCGAGGCTGGTCCCGCCAGTCACTGATCCTGCACGTGACCGAAGCCTGCCGGCTGCCTGTCGGCAATGAGCCGACTGACCTCAGCGAGCGTGCTTTCCGGCGCGGAAGACTTCCGCAGCAGAACGAACGGTTCGGCGAAATCGCGAAGTGTTCGGGGAGATACCAGTTCGCCCGTGATGAATGCGACGGGAAGCACGCCCGCCCACGCGAAATGCTGCCTGATTCGTTCGGCAACCTCAATACCGGTTGGGCCGACTCGCAGCCGGATATCGGCGACAATGACGTCGGGTACGCGGCAGTCATCGGCCAAAATGGCGTCGAATCCCGCCATCGACTCGGCGGTATCCACCAGCGCGCCAGCACTGACGAACAACCGGCGCAGGCCCTCCAGGACGATCGGTTCGTCGTCGCACAGCAGGACGTATTTGCCCCTGAGGACGGAAGTGGATGCATCGCTCTTTGGATCGTCCGTCCCGATGACAGGTGTGATTTTTGACATCGGAGCGTAGAGGGAAAAGCGCGACCCGTGGCCTTCGACCGACCAGAAACTCATGCTGTGCTGCGGCAGAATACCAATGACCCGGTGCACGATAGACAGCCCGAGCCCCAAGCCTTTCGAGCGATCGCGACCCGGGTTGTCGATCTGATAGTACTCGGTGAATATCGCCTCCCGATGCGCGGCTGAGATACCAATGCCCGTGTCCCGCACATCGATGCGAAGCTGTTCCCCGATCTCCACCCAGCCGATGACGACACCCCCCACGGAGGTGTTCTTGATCGCGTTCGATACGAAATTGGACAATGCCCGCTTGAACAAGGAGCGGTCACTTTCAATGGGTGGCGGGGGATGCCGACGCCCGCTGATTCTGAATTCGATGCCCCGCGACCTTGCCGGTTCAAGGTATTGCTCGAGGACTTCTGTCAGCACGGCTTGTGTGTCGACTGGCGCCAGGTGCGGGACGTATGAGCCTAGTTCACTATAGTCCTGGATATCCTTGAACATGGCGAGGATGTCGCGTGCGGTTTCCTCGATGACATCGAGATCATGGCTTGCGGCATGTTCACCTTCGAGTTTTATCCGTGCGCTACGGATGAAGAGGTTGATCGCGGCGAGAGGCTGCTGGATATCGTGGTAGGCCGATGAAAAAAACCGCTCCTTCTCTTTAACGAATTCTCTCATGCGTTCATTCTGCTGGTTGACAGCCCGGGACGCCGCTTCAACGCGTGCCTTGGCTGCGCGCAAGGTCCGCCGGAACACAAATTCGCGCCGCGCGGTGCGTTCAAACTGAATGCAGACGACAATGCCGGCGAGATACATCGTCAACACCATAGCCCCACGGGTGATCCAGTGAGACCACGGCGTGGAAACACTACCCGAGATGTAACGACTCAGTTCTATAAAATGGAAGGTGACAACGCATAGTCCGACTAACCATGCTGCCGTGATTGCGCGAAGTCGGAACAACGTGAATATCAGGAAAAGGACAACAAAAAAGCCGGGGAAAACCTCCTGTCCGATCCGGGCCGCCGGGTAAACGTTCACCAATCCCAATAGGGCGGCCCAGCAGCTTAGCGTCACTAGACACAGTAATCTGACGGCCCAGCGTTCGTCAAAGGCGCGTGGTCCCCACATCAACCATAGCGGCACAGCCATACCCACGGCGCCTGCAAGTCGCACATAGCCAACGTGGAGGAGGATGCGGGGATCAAGCGTGTTCAGCAGCAACCAATCACGGGCAAAAACCGCGATCCATAGCAGGATGAGACTGGCGCCAGCCAGCCTGCGTTGGCCCGCGTAGCGACGTGCGTAGTCCATACGGAACGCACGCTCCATTGCCGCCGACCTGAACTTGCGTACTACGAAGCCTGACGATCTCATAAGGCTGCTTGATCAGGAAAGCCGCCGTGGGCGGATAGTGCGCGACATTGAGAGGCTTGGTCGGCGCACCACGGGTTAGATCGGTTCCCACTGAACGTGGCTAACGGAAAGACGGCAAATTCCAGCGAAAGCGGCGGGTGGTAGCGGGTGCAAAACGCTCTAATGCCTGGCCACAGCGCGATAAAAGCAGAATAACAGGTCGCGATCCCTGCCATCAGCCACAAATGTATCGGCAAGATGATGTGCGTTGCCCTCAGTTGGGCGGTTTGGCAGGCACTCCGTCATGGACGGCGGCTAGCTGATACGTCGCCTGGATCGGCGAACGGGAGTGCATACATCTTTCACCTGCGTTCCTTGTCCGTCGCCTACGCATGTGCGTTGCGACCGCGTGTCGGCTGACCAAGAATGAATATGACAGCAACGCTGCGAGAGCACTCTTCAAGCATACCCGGATCGGGTTGGCCGTTGCGACGAGCCGAACCTGCCTTGGCTTGTGCAAGGACCGCTGTCGGTCGGCGAACGATGCACAGGCCGATCTCTTAAACTCCAAAGGAGAACGCTCATGAAACTTCATCAATCGATCGCCGTCTGTCTTGCCCTGATGGCTGGAGTCACGGCAGACGGATGCTTCGCCCAATCAGCGACCAGTCAGAACGAGTCGGTAGTGGCTGGCAGCACCCCGCAGGATCCAGCGGTCGCGGTTCCGGCTGTCACTCCGGCGGCTCCTGTTTCCATGGGAAAAACACGTGAGCAAGTGAGGCGCGAGCTGGAAGATTTTCAGAACAGTGACCAGGCAGCTCAGATGCGTGATCTTTATCGGGGAGGCAGTTGAGGGAGATGTCGCGGGCCAGAAGGAGAGGTTGGTCTAGCGATTCTGTCCAGATCATGAAGCACTATTATCACGATTTGTAGTTGTGGAGGTGGGAGCAGCAGCAAGATACAAATCTAATGATAAGTTATCCGCAGTATAAAAATGAAGTCATGGTTATCGATGTCGTATCGCTGTGTTCTTCGCCATGTTATGGGCGGCTCGGTCGGAGCGCCTGTTGCACATGCTCCGGCCGCGGGGGCTTACGCATGGAACATGCCGAGGCCGCATTCTCAGCCGTCGAAATAAATAGGCGGCCGGGTCACTTCGACTCTCACCGCGGCGGTTTCCTTGGCCAATGGCTGGAGGCCCCCCCGGCACAAACGCGTCCGGCAGCCCCACTATTTCAGCATGTCCGGTCTCGCGAGACGGGTCCCAGCCTCGCTGCTTCCGTTTCCCGCGCGCTCGACTTCCACGCGGGGACGTTCCTCGTTAGCGGGTTCGTCCGGGCTAGAAAATTGCAAACCTGCGGTGCCACGAAATTAAATCTATGTCTGGTGCGGGTGCGCAGTCGGTCCCGAACGTGCTCGAACCTTCCGAAGAGCGACCAACATGTTTTCCCATCTTCCCGTTTCTTTCAAGTACGAGTAAGCACCTCCTAAAGCGGAACGGCTGGGCCATTGGATTTCGGTTTCGGCCCAACTTCGACCCGTACCTAACTTCTCCAGAATTCCACTAACAATAAGCTTGGGGTCGTATTGCCGTCTGGGGCTCTGACGTCCTTCGCGATAACGAGCAATGCCCTTAATGGCATTCCATTCAAGGTCTGACAACTCAAGAATGCCAACGTAAGTGAATTGCCGTTTTAATTCTCGTAATTCCAGAAGAGCCCAAACTGTGGAACGGCTCCAGCCAAAAGGTGTGCGGCTGGTTGCACTTCTTATTGGAGTGCACGTCGCCGGATATGCCACCGTGGGATAGGCAGGTGCTAAACAGATAGCAGATAGGCCACGCAACAATCGGTCGGCCACGGAAGGCATCAACTCTGCCCGCTCTGGGCGTCCATTCGGATTCACGCGACCCCGGGAATTGATTTGAGTCAATGCATTTCTATATCACCTTTGTTATTAAACCTATAGGCGCCACCGTAGATGAAGGATTGCGTCGCTTCTTAATGGGGCGCTAACCTCCGACTAGTAGCACCGCGTTTCGATAAGTCTATGTAGCGTGGCCGGAATCATGACATCGGGCGTCTAGTCATTGGCTTATAGGGCCTTCGCGACGGAAAGTGCTATGGGCAGGGCTAGTCGAATTACCCAACGTTAGACTTTCTGCGCCATAGCCCGCACAGATACTGTTTCAAGATCGATTGCATCACGCCACCTGCCGATCACTCGCCTTCCGTCTGGAGGCACGTTCCGGAACGAATATGTGATGTTAAACATCTCACGGCATCAGCCGCGAACGAGTCAATCCCGATCGAGGGGCGGACTCGCATTGCCAGTCGGCCATCTGCACAGTGCGTCGGCGGCTTTTCAGGTCGTTGCCATAGGCGCATCGGCGGGCGGCCTTGAGGCCTGCAGAAAGCTCATGGATGCGCTACCCGCCGGTACCGGCATGGCTTTCATCCTGGTCCAACATCTCGATCCCACGCATGAAAGCATGCTTGTGGAGTTAATCGCCGGCCGCACGTCAATGACGGTAGTGCAGGCAGTGGACGGCATGTCGCTCGAGCGTGAACACCTCTACATCATTCCTCCCGGAGCCTATCTCTCGGTGGCTAACGGCGCACTCCATCTTTCTCAACCTCAAGAGCGCCACGGCGCGCGTCTGCCCTTCGATTTTTTGCTGCATTCACTGGCCGAGGAAGAGGGTCCACGTTCCATCGGTGTCGTCCTTTCCGGAACGGGTGCCGATGGCAGCATCGGGCTGAAAATGTTGAAGGATAAAGGCGGATACGTTATCGCGCAGGATCCTGACGAGGCCGAATATGACGGCATGCCGCGCAGCGCAATCGCAACCGGGATAGTGGATCGGGTGCTGCCGGTGGCCGCGATTGCGGAAGCGCTGATCAAATACGATCGGGGCATAACGCTCACGCCAACGCCAACGCAGAATGATTCGGTGGCATTGATTACGCGGCAAGACCTGGATGGCGTGCCGCACGCGTTGGAGCGGGTCATTCAACTTCTCCGCACAAAAACCGCGCACGATTTCACGCTTTACAAACCGGGAACGCTGAAGCGTCGCATCGAACGACGCATGGCTATGGCTGGAGTGGCGAACGGCAACATCGACCGGTACCTGGAAATACTTGGAAACGACGCGGGCGAACTTAAGCTCCTTGCGAAGGATCTTCTGATCAATGTCACCCACTTCTTTCGTGACCCGAAGGTCTACGATTTCCTTGCGCAGAAAATCATTCCCGATCTGGTCAGCAGTCACACGGGTGATCGCCCAATACGAATCTGGGTGGCTGGATGCAGTACGGGAGAAGAAGCCTATTCGATCGCGATGCTCTTCATCGAGGAGATAGCGGTCTCGAAGCGCAATATCAAAGTCCAGTTACTCGCTTCTGACGTGGACCCGGATGCTGTAACCACGGCTCGGGAGGGTGTATATCCTGAAACCATCCAGGCAGACGTGTCGCCAGCACGCCTTGCGCGCTTCTTCTCGCTGGAGGATCACCATTACCGGGTCTTGCCCGAGTTGCGTGCAGCGATCGTTTTCACTGTTCAGAATGTGCTTGCAGATCCTCCCTTCTCCCGTCTCGACCTGGTTTCCTGTCGAAACCTTCTTATCTATTTGCTCCCTGAGGCTCAGGAGAAGGTGGTTTCGTTATTTCATTTTGCGTTGCGCGAGGGAGGCGTTCTGCTGCTGGGTAATGCAGAGACAATCAGCCACGCCGAAGGCCGCTTCGAACTGATCTCCAAGCAGGAAAGGCTCTATCGGCATATCGGTCACAGCGGGCCCGGGGATCTGAATTTTTCGATGCCTACCGGTGGCGGCATGCGAGTTCCTGCCGGTCCGGGACAGGGCCAGGAACCTGCGCGCCAGTCCGCTCTCGCCGAGCTTTGTCGACGGTTGGTGATCGAGCGTTATGCGCCGGCGGCGGTGTTGGTCAATCACCAGCATGAGTGCCTCTACTCGCTGGGTGCGACGGATCGTTATCTGAGCGTCGCACCGGGGCAGCCCACTCACGACCTCTTCGCCATGGCGCGACCGGGCGTGCGTACCAAACTCCGGTCGGCGATCCAACAGGCCAGTCAGGAAAACGTACGCACTGTCATCAACGGCGGCCGAGTGACCTACGATGGCCGTCCCCTGGCGTTCAGCATTGAGGTCCAGCCCGTGATGACGGAGGGCGAGGCGTTGCTGCTGGTCTGCTTCATCGACCAGCAGCAAGTCGAACTGAAACACAAGGAAACCGCTCATCCCGTCGAGCCGCAGAACGAGGCAAAGGCTACTGAACTGGAGCAGGAACTTGAAGCTACGCGGGCGCAATTGCAGAGCGCCATTCGCAATCTTGAGATATCGAGCGAAGAACAGAAGGCAATCAACGAAGAAGCTTTGTCGGCCAATGAAGAATACCAGTCCACAAACGAGGAATTGCTCACCTCCAAGGAAGAGCTGCAGTCGCTTAACGAGGAACTTACCGCTCTCAACGGGCAACTTCAGGAAACCTTGGAACGGCAGCGGACAACCAGCAACGATCTCCAGAATGTCTTGTACAGCACGGATGTTGCGACGCTCTTCCTCGACACCGAACTCAAGATCCGCTTCTTCACACCTGCTACCCGATCGCTCTTCAACGTCATTCCAGGCGATATCGGCCGGCCGCTCGCGGACCTGAATTCGCTTGCGACCGACGGTGCGCTCCCGATCGATGTGCAGACGGTGCTGCGCAGTCTTGTACCGGTCGAGCGGGAGATCGAAACCCGAGGCGACATGTGGTTCACTCGACGGATACTGCCCTATCGTACTGAGGACGGCGGGGTGGGCGGCGTGGTGATCACCTTTACGGACATCACTGAACGCAAGCGTACGGCGAAGGCGCTGGAACTCGCCAGGAAACAAGCCGAGCTGGCGAATATCGCGAAGTCCCGCTTTCTTGCGGCTGCCAGCCATGACCTGCGCCAACCGCTCCAGACGCTTGCCTTGCTCCAGGGGTTGCTGGTGAAAACGGTCGAGGGTGACAAAGGGCAGGATCTGTTGACGCGGCTCGATGAAACGATCAGCGCGATGTCTGAGATGCTGAATACGCTGCTCGACATCAACCAGATCGAAGCGGGCACGGTCCACGCCGACATGGTCAGTTTCCCGGTCAACGAGCTGCTTCACCGGCTGAAGAATGAGTTCAGTTTTCAGGCGCAAGCAAAGGGAATCGTTCTGCACGTCGCGGCCTGTAGCCTCACGCTATACAGCGATCCGCGTCTTCTCGAACAGGTGATCCGGAATCTGCTGTCGAACGCCTTGAAATACACCCCGCGCGGCAAGGTGCTGCTGGGCTGTCGGCGACGCCACGGGACGCTGAGCATCGAGGTATGGGACACGGGGGTGGGGATCGCCAAAGACGAACTTCAGGCGATCTTCCAGGAGTACCATCAACTCGATAACCCCGCGCGTGAACGGAGCAGGGGCTTGGGCCTCGGCCTGTCCATCGTCCAACGACTCGCGGATTTGCTGGGTCACCGATTGCGGGTGCGTTCCCAGCTCGGCAAGGGTTCAGCATTCGCTATCGAAGTCGATCTTCCGCCGCCGGGCACACCGCCGCAGTCTCAACGCACGCCCTCGTATGCGGCAGATCAAGAGGCGATTCGAAGCGCGCGCCGCCCAGGCATGATTCTGGTCATCGAAGACGATCCCGAGGTGCGCGAGGCGCTTGAGCTCGCGCTCAACGAAGAGGGGCATCATGCGGTGGGCGTGCCCGATGGTGTCGCCGCGCTCGAATGGCTGGCCCAGGGGAGCGTCCTGCCCGACCTGGTACTGGCGGACTACAACTTGCCAAACGGCATGAACGGAGTCCAGGCTGTCGTGAAGATGCGCGATAAGCTGCATGGCGAACTTCCCGTGATTATTCTGACCGGCGACATCTCAACGGAAACCTTGCGCGACATCGCCTTTCACCATTGTGAACAGGTCGTCAAACCGGTGAAGTTCGAGGAGTTGACGCACGTCATCCAGCGTTTGCTGGCAACCCCGCAAGCTGCGGCGCCTATGCCCGCTGCTCAGCCTGTGGAGACTGCAGGCGATAAAGATTCGCCGGTCATCTTCGTCGTCGACGACGATGCTCAGGTGCGCGGGGCAATTCGCAGCGTGCTCGAGGACGCGGGCCGGAGCGTCGAGGACTTCGCGAGCGCGGAGGCATTCCTGGAAGGCTGGCACCCGGGGCGCGAAAGCTGCCTCCTGCTCGATGCCTCTTTGCCCGGCATGAGCGGTCTCGAATTGCTGCAGCAACTTCACGACGCGGGCCATTGGCTGCCGGTCATCATGATCACCGGACACAGCGACGTACAGACGGTGGTGCAAGCCATGAAGGCGGGTGCATTGGACTTCATCGAAAAGCCCATTGGCCGCAGTGAGCTCCTTCAGAGCATTGACCGGGCGTTTGAAAAGTCGGTGGATTCAAACAAGTCAATTGCCTGGCGGCAAAGCGCAGCCGATCACATGGCGGACCTCACCGCCCGGCAGCGCGAGATCATGGATCGTGTCCTTGCTGGTCAGCCCAGCAAAGTTATTGCAACGGCTCTCGGCATCAGCCAGCGCACGGTTGAAAACCACCGCGCCGCGATCATGAAGAAAACGGGCTGCAAATCGCTTCCGGCGCTGGCACGTCTCGCACTGGCTGCCGCGTGGGGGCACACGGATGGTCAACTCGGGCAAAGCGGGCCAGCAGCGAGCGCTCTCGCGAGACCGTAGGCGTGCTGACGTAATGGATCTTGTCGAGCCCGTTACCGGGCCGGGGAAGATGAGCGGCAGGCTATCGTTCGCGGCACCTGTTGGCCGCTCGTATCCTGACTGGGAAAGGCCCTGCCAATGTCATGACAGATGATGGTGGAATGTGCGCCGCCATTGGTCGCGTGCGTGGTCAGCCAGGCGGATTACAGCTTTGCCGCGTGCCGCGAATACGATCAGTTGATCTGAATCAATTGACAAAGTAGAGTCAGCTTATACGCTGCAAACGCAGCAGTCGGTTGCTTGCCTTCAGTTGCTTGCCTTCAGTTGGCTTCGACGAAGCCGGATATGCATCGGACCGCATGTTTTTACAACACAGTTATCATGCGATTCGCCTGGTTGCATAAACCATCGGACCATGAAAGAAAGATTAGGGCAAAACGTCGAATGACAGACGACTCCATCTCGGCCCAGGGTTTTCGGCCCTCCATTTATGCAACACCATTTCAACGCAGCGGCGATGGCGCTGCCGTGGAGTTGCTGTCAGTTTCCGAACAGGATGAATTGATCGGCATTTCAAGGCTTATCAACGTTCGGCGTCATACCGTGCTTTATCCGGAGGGAGGGCAGGCGCTGTTCGTCTACAACATCGTGAGTGGCGTCGCGCAAACATACCAACTTCAGCCAAACGGGGACAGGAGAATTACCTCCTTCCTGTTCCCTCGGGACTTGATGGGGCTTAGCGAAAATGGCACTTATGTTGCGACAGCGCAGTCGCTTACGCCGGTCATCGCCTACAAGATTCCGATCGATGCGCTAGGGGCCATACTCGAGCGCGACCCGCGGCTGGATATCAACTTGCTTTGCAAGCTGTGTCATGAACTTCGCCAGTCGCAGCATCATACGATTACCGTCTCGAAGAACGACGGTCCGGCGCGGCTCGCGAATTTCCTGCTCTGGATAGAGCGGGCCTATGTGACGCCCGGTCAACCCGTCGGAGAACTCATGTTGCCAATGACGCGGCATGACGTTGCCGACTACGTTGGCTTGTCAGTCGAGTCCGTCAGTCGCGCGCTTCATTCACTCGAATCGCAAGGAGCAATCCTTCGGAACGGACCGCGCTTTATCACGTTGCTGGACATCAGCAAACTTCGCAGGCTGGCAGGACTGGAATAACGGTCGCCGTTTCGGGGTTCACCGCTTTCGTCGATCACCATAAAGGCAACGCGATGCTGATGCGAAGCCCACTGCCGGGCGCGTTCCCGACCGAGATTGTGCCGTTCAGCCGATGGACGCGTTCGCGCATCCCCAGCAGACCAAACGATGTCGGGCTGGGCGTGGTTCCGGTCGCCAAGCCTTGCCCATTGTCCTCAATGTGAACGACGCACGTCTTGCCCGCGCGCGCCAGTTCAACGCTTACCTGCGTCGCAAACGAGTGCTTGGCCACATTGGTCAGTGCTTCCTGGACGATTCGGAATAAGGATGTCTGGGCCGGCTCGCCCAGATCCATGTTGCCGATCTCAATGCGCGCCAGGACATCAATGCCGTGTCGTTTCGTGAAATCTTCGATGAACCATGCGAGCGCGGGCTGCAAGCCCAAGGTATCGAGTGGAATGGGGCGCAGGCCGCTTGCGATTCTTCGAACCGAATCCATCGTTCGATCGAGCAAGTCGAGCATGTCCTTTGTGTAAGGATTGCGTCGCGGCTCCGAGTGTTGGTCAGGCCCGAGATCGCGCTCCGTATTGACGAGAGCCATTTTGAGAGCAGTCAGTTGCTGCCCGAGATCATCGTGAAGCTCGCGCGCGATGCGAACCTGCTCCTCTTCCCGGGCAGCCTCGATGCTCGCTGACATCAAGCTGATGTGTTCGAGGTCGGCGAGGCGTTTGCGCTCGGTCATGTCACGCGTCACTTTCCCGAAACCTATCAAGGTGCCCGCCTGATCGCGGATCGCGGTGATGACCACGTTCGCCCAGAACTTCGAACCGTCCTTGCGTAAGCGCCAGCCCTCACTTTCCGACGTTTCGTTCGCGGCTGCCTTGGCGAGCTGGGTAGCCGGATTTAGGGCCGCCTGATCCTCAGGCGTATGAAAGACCGAGAAGTGGCGCCCGATAATTTCATCGGCGCGATAGCCTTTCATCTTCTGCGCACCGGCATTCCAGCTTACGACGACACCCGACATGTCGAGCATCAGGATGGCGTAGCCGTCGATCGCCTCGACCAACATCCGGAAACTCGCATCGGTTGCAAGCAGCAGATCGACATGCGGCCTGTCTCGTTGCGGCGACTCTTTGGTTTGGTTGTTCATGGGCATTGCGCGAGGGCAGTCATACTGAATCGCCGCATGAGCGGCAGGGATCGTTCGACACTGCGAGCGATAAAGACTGACACGCCCACGACAAGCGGCGCTGTGATAGCCCGCCGAGCGTTCCCGCATTGTTACGGGCAGTGGCTTGAGCCAGCATTGATTTGAATCAATTTTGCCCTTGCGCATGAGAGGGGGAAACAGGTGATGAAGTGGTGAACAGCCCCTCCGGCATCCTTTGAGGCGCACGCATTTACTCGTCAAATACCTCGTTTTCGGCTTCAATCGAATCAGACTCGACGCATTGCACATGCCAGCGATCCAGGCGCACTTTCAAGTTCGAGTCGCCATGCCACACCACATGTCCAAACTGGCCTTCGATCAGGCGAGTACGGTCGTCCAGATCGAGTCCGGTCAAGGTGCACAGTGCGTCTGTTGAATCCGGGTCGCAGATAAACGTTGCGGTGGGCGCGGTGCGCAAAAGGCCCCAGGACGGAATGTCGACGCCGCTGTGCATTTCCCGCGACCAGTGGTGCAATTCCAGATCCAGCCAAAGGACTGCAAACGCGTCGGGGTCTGCGGGTTGGTCCAACTTGATCGTGATACGCATTGTGTCCTCCGCAACTTCAGGTTAGTTACTCAATACCCATTGCACGAGCGTGCGGGCGTCTTCTCGCGAAAGCGGGCCACCGCGATCCGCCGGCGCCGGCATGGCCATATCGCCCCAATGTGCGGGGCCGCCGACCCGCAATTTTTCTTCGAGCATCAGAGCGGCGTTCGGAACGTTGCGATAACGCTCCGCGATCTGCTGAAACGATGGCGCAAGAAAAGGTGAGTCGACGGTATGGCAGAACATGCAATGTTGCTGATCGACAAGTGCGACCGGCTCCGGCGACGCGAGCGCTTGCATCCCTGCGCACAGTAAAAGACCCGCGATACCGGCCTGACGTGATAGCTGAAGTGGCTGCATCGACAGGCTCCAAAAGTGACGCAACGTCATCGTTCAATGAGACATGAATACCGGGGCGATCATGCTTTCGAGCATGGTTCTGGTCACGCCGCCAAGCACCCGTTCTTCGGCGCGTGCGTGACCGTATGCGCCGAGCACCAGAAGATCCGAGTTCGTATCGGCGAGGGCATTCAGCAACATAGCGCCGGTGCTGACGCCGGATACGTGTAGCAATAAAGTAAACCCGGCGCGTACGTTTTGCCGTTCCAGATACGCCGTCAGTTCGAGTCCGGCCGTCTCCCCTTCTTCAAGATGCCGGATCACGCAGGCAATCTTCACTAAACGCGCATATTGCAGAATGGGAAGGGCGTCCTTCACCGCGCGCGCGGCTGCCCGGCCGCCATCCCATGCGATCAACACCGAGTCGCCGAAGCGCTTCACGCGCCCCGCATACGGAAGCAGAATGGCCGGTCGACCGCCGCCCATCAACAGGTCTTCCAGGAAATGCTTTGCGACATACGCCGCCGGGTCCGCTGGATCTTGTTGACCAAGAATCAACAGGTCGGCATGGCGTGCGTGCAGCGTGGCGTTTTCGATGGCAGGGCCGGGCGGTGCGCGCCACTCGCCGTTGAAGCCCGCGCTCTGAGCCGCAGCCGTGAAATGCTCTTGAGCCCGCTGCTGCCGTGCTGCGCTCTGTGCTTCGTTGACGGCCAGGTTCAGGCTTTCGTCACGTCTGAACAGAGGTCGCAGAAGGTCCTGACACACAACATAAAGTCCGATCAGGTGCGCGTCGTGCTTGAGCGCAAAGTCGACGGCGAACTCCACGCGCGCGTCACTGCGCTGGCTGTCGTCGATATGTACCAGGATTGTCTTATAGCTCATCACGAGTGCTCCATGGGTGAGTCAGTGAAGGCGCCCGCATCAATCCGGGTCGTGAGCTCCTGATTAGAAAGTCTATGAGCTGCTACTGCGCGCCGATTGATGTAGATCAAGTGCGAGCGGGCATCGTATCGCGGGCAGACTGATTGATATAGGTCAACGATCAGCCGGGCTCCACGTCTAAATTGACAGCGACCATGCGGCGCTCTTCGCGCCTTGGTTCACGGAATGAGGACTCGATCATGGCAACGGAATTCGCTCGCCCGCTCGCCTCGGGGGTAAATCTTGACCAGGATGGTGTGCTGTCGCTGACGCTTCCGAAGAAGGCGCCATCGGAGCAAAAACGCCTTCAGATCAGTTAAGCCGTTGGCGCGCGGTCTGCCGCGCGCTTTATTTATCGCAGAGGATCTTATGAAAACCGACCTACAGTTGAAGCAGGACGTGGAAGAGGAACTGGACTGGACGCCGGAAGTCGATTCGTCGAGCTTCGTGGTTGAAGTGCAGGACAGCATTGTGACTTTGCTCGGTCATCCGGCAAGCTATGCGGAAAAACTCGCCGCTGAAAAGGCTGTGCAACGGGTGTCTGGTGTCAAGGCCACCGTTGTCCAGGCGGAGGTCCGTCTGCCGCCCAAGGATGTGATGGGCGATGCCGATATCGCCCGCGCCGCCAATTCGATCTTGCAATGGACGGTTGGACTGAAGGAAGGCGCCGTGAAGGTCCAGGTTGAAAAGGGTTGGGTAACGCTGCGTGGCGATGTCGAGTTGAACTGGCAACGTTATCGCGCAGCACGGCGCATTGCGCACATGCGCGGCGTGACGGGTGTCGCAAACATGATCAAGGTGCGCGGCGGTCTCGCTCCGGCCGACGTCGGTGAACAGATCAGTCGGGCCCTGCTGCGCCACGCTGAGCGCGAGGCCAAACACATCGGCATCGAGGTGCATGACGGTGTCGTGACCCTGAGTGGCACGGTGGGAAGCCACGGCGAACGGGAGGCCGCTCGTGGCGCTGCGTGGTCCGCGCCTGGCGTACACGCGGTGGTCGATCACCTGGTGGTGGAATAGGGGAGAGGCGCCGGGACTCTCAAAGGGCAGGTGACAAGCGCTAGCTGGACCGTCACCGGTTCGGGTGAGGAATTAAAGCATCAGTTGCGGCGCGTTCCTGCACTCTAGAATCTTTGCAACCGGGCGCGAGGCAGCACTCGACGGTCTTCGCGAAGTCTAGGCATTTGCAGCACTCGCATGGCTGATGCAAGTCAAGCTTGCGTCTGGCCTCATGTGCGCGCTTGCGGTCGGCTCAACAGGATGAACGGGATGAACGGTGTGCAGCGTCACGCGTGAGCTTGAAAATGAAAGTAGCGGCTTCCAGTACGCGCGCTCGCCGAACCTGGTCTGGGGCACATCGGTGTCGAAGAACAGCGTTCGCGCGCATTCTTCCGGTAGCAGCGGATCCTCATTCGCCAGTTGCTTCACGAGGACTTGCTCGTCGGCATCGCTGAGTCTTTGCGGGTCCAATTTCCGTTCCCTGATACGACGGAACAAACTGGTGGTGGACGCGTGGAAGTCGAGGATAAGCACCGGGACTGACAACGCTTGGGCAAGCTCAAAAAAGCGCTGCCTATGGTCATGTTTGAGGAAACTTGCGTCAACGATGACACTGTAGCCATCCTCGATCGCCCGGCTGGCCAGAGTGCGGAGCCTGGTGTAGTGAGCATCGATCGCGGCGTGTGTGTAGGCGGTCCGTGGCAGGGTTTTGTCCCCGGCGGCCTGAAGCGGCCGATCACGTTTGCGCTCGGCATCGCTTGAAATCCGGACCGCGCCGATGAACGGCGCCAGTTCTGCCGTTGCCACTGACTTGCCTGATCCTGAAAGGCCATGACACAGCAGAAGCGTTGCATGTTGCGGCTGGATTGCCTCGATCGCACAGTCGAGGTAACAACGGGCGCGCTGCGCCGATGGGTCGCCGCGTGTCTTCAGGGTTTCGACCAAGGTTCTCACCAGCGCGCGATACACCACATAAAGCCGCAGGACGCGTAGCCCTGAAAAGTCGCCGGTCAAAAATAGCCATCGGTTCAGGAAACGGGCTGCCAGGTCGGGCCGCTTGTGCGCCTGCAAATCCATGACGAGGAACGCGACGTCGTTCATCACGTCGATCCAGCGCAGCGATTCGCTGAAGGCGATGCAATCGAAGACGAGCACGTCGCGTCCTGTTTGAACCAGGTTATCGAGGTGCAGGTCGCCATGGCATTCACGAACGAAGCCCTGGCGCCGGCGTTCTTCGATGTCATCCGCCAGTCGTTCAAGCTCTGAGTGACACCACGCGCGTATGGCCGATGGAACCCCCACACCAGCGCCTTCGAGTCCGTCGAGAACAGCGTTCACCTGTGTGTGGAACAAAGGCGCGGATCCGTATTCTCGCCGGGGCGCAAGCGCCGGAATGGACTGATGAAAACCGGCGATACGCTCCGCTGCACATTCGATTGCTTTGTCGCCCAGCCGATTCGCGTTCACCAGATCGGAGAACAGGCAGCCGTCCTTGAAACGCTTCATGTGCACCGCATAGCCGATCACGCATCGGTCTCCGCCAAGCCTCGCGGTACGTCCAACTCGGCTGAGTGGCATCACGCCTCTATAGAGACGCTTGGCGAGGCGCCGATTCAGCCGTACTTCGGCTTCGCAGCAATGCTGTCTCGTTGTCAGCCGCGTGAAATCGGCAAAGCTGAGCGTCACCGGTTTGTTGACCTTGTATGCGTGTCTCCCGGCCAGATAGATCACCGATATATGCGTTTCGATTCTGCGGATCTGTCCGGCAGGATGTCGATATGTACATGAGCGGCGCAGTGCCGTATCGATCAACCGCCATTCATGCGTCGCTTTCCTTTCGCGCATCGAGCTATGTGCTGTCATGGTGACCGCCCTGAGAGATTTTCACGCGGCTTTTCATGCCGCGCCATCACTCCATTTCGCGCGTTTCCAGCGTAGGCCCGCTTGACCCAGATCAAGGGCGTGCGTCGATTGAGGGAAGTCGGTGGGGTGGGACGGGCAGGATACCGGCAGATACGGGTCGGGTGCCGCGTCTAAAGCCGGAGCCGGCTGGCTTCAGTTCAGGAGTCCGACCCGGCGCTGCGGCGGCGATCTGCGGCCGGGAAAACGACGGGCGATTCGCAGGGTCTCAGCTACCCGGCAAGACATACGCCTCGGGGAAGAAGTAATCCTTCCATGACGTTGCCTTGTTCTTCAAGACACCGAGCCGGTTGAGCTCGCTCGCGTAGACGAAGCTGCGCTGCGGGGAAATCGTGAATTCGATTTCGGGATCGTTGACGATCTTCTGGACTAGCGCCAACGGCAGGTTTGAATGCTCTACGCGAATATAGGCTGCAGCGGCGGCATTCTTGTCGCTATTGATGATGCGGGCCGCCTCCGCCAGCGCGTCATAGAAGGCGCGGTACGTCTTTGGATTTTCATCGTGGAATTTCTGCGTGCTGTACAGCACGTTGAACGTGGCGTGACCGCCCAGTGTGTCATAGGAACTCAGCACCTTATGGATGTTGGAATGCTCCAGTGCCTGGTACTGAAACGGCGGACTCGAATAATGCGCGTCGATTTCCGTGTGGCCTGCGATTAGCGCGGCGGTCGCATCTGGATGGGGCAGGCTGACCGAGATCGTGTCGAATCGTTTGTAGTCGCTGTCGCCGAAGACCCTGGCGGTTTCGATCTGCAGGGTACGCGACTGGAAGCCGACGCCCGCCGCCGGCACGGCGATGCGGTCCTTGTCGGTGAAGTCCTTGAGTGTCTTGATGTTGGGGTTGTTGGTCAGCAGATAATTGGGCATGGAGCCGAGCGCTGCGACCGCCTTGACGTTCTGTTTGCCACGGGTGCGGTCCCAGACGGTCAACATGGGCGGCACGCCCGCCGACACCACGTCCAGGGCTCCGGCGAGCAGTGCTTCATTCATGCCTGTCGCGCCGGAAATGGTGCGCCACTCGACCTTGATGTCCAGCCCCTGCTGCCTGCCGTATTTTTCGATCAGGTGCTGATCCTGGACGACGTCGAGTATCAGATACCCGATACCGAATTGCTGCGCGATGCTGATCTTGCCCTCGGCATGCGCCGTGCACGCGAGCATTGCCGCGCCGCAAAGAACCATGGCATGCGCCAGACGCTTGACCACTGAACCCCGGATACCATTTTTCATATCTTTATCGCGATGCTTTGTGCCAGTTCGTGAATTGTTATGCGGGCGGCCGAGGCGCACAAGCACTCCAGGCGACACCGATAATTGCCGGGTAGTCTACAGGCCACAATATGTACCGGGTAAATGACGTTTGGGAATATGCATATACGCTCGGGTGCATGTGTTTTCAACAGCCGTCGCCATTCCCGCCACCAGGATTTCTCGCGCTCGGCGGGTTTGTTTGCTCACTGTACTGCTCTTGTGCAGGGAGCGGCGCCCGCGCGCGGTCGGGCTCTCGACTGCGGCGGGTTATCCAGGCAGCAGGACAAGGGACAAGACGTTATATTTGGCTGTATATTACGAAACGACGAAGCCAGCCATCTTTTGCGGCCCGTCACGCGTTGGATCTGCGCTGATTATCCGATGAGAGGTGTCCCGATGCATGGTATGCCACATCCGCGTGCCCAGACGCCGGCGGACGATTGTGCGACGTACCGTCTGGCACGGAACAATCGATCAACCGATCAAGGAAATCCAGAAGACGGCCCGATTGCCGACGCGGGCGACGGGCGTCTCCGGTTAGCTGAACTGGAGCCGCATTTCCACTGCTCGGTCCTTGGAACCTGTCTCAGCGGCCCGGTGCTGCATGGCATCGTTCGTTATTTCAGCGGACCCGGCTGGCGTGGCCGCAGTGATTTCGAAGTGCATCACGCCGCTGTCCAGCTTGCCGCCGAAGGCGGAGCCGCTGCCGATATCCTGCATGAGGCGCTCGACCATCGGTGGAGCGCGATGTTGGCGCGTTTTGGCGAGGTGACAGACGTGTGCGAACTGTACGAGATCTGGGGAGCCAGACAACAGGATCGCGATCTGCCCGGCACTTACTGGGCCTTGATGACGCATCCCTGCGCGACGGTTGAACTGCGTCAGCGGGTTTTCTGCGAGATTCACGGCATGAGGCTTCTCCCGGCAGATCCCGGATGACATGCCGGGAGGGTGGGTGACGACGTACGCATGTCAGCCCGGAGCGGAGTATCTGAGTGAACTCCCGGTTTGAAGCCGAGTGGCCCCTCGGGTGAAGGCACGGTCTGGCCGTTGGGATAGCAGCCGGTGACCGGATAGTTTCTAAGACCTTGAGCGGTGCATCAAGTCAATGACAGTACAAGTCGTTCTCGGCGATGAACATGTCGAACGCGAGCTGCTTCGCCACGCTTTCGCGCGCTGTCGTCAGCCATCGGCTCTGGCGCCACTCGCGGATGGTGGCATCGACGAACCGCATGCTTGCCGCATCGCCGCCCGGCGTCGCAATGAACGAGGGCGTTGGATCGATATTGCCGGGGAGCACGCTGTAATAGCTCCAGTCGGGCTGCTTCAACAGCGACTTGATGACGAGCTCATCGTCGACCAGGGCGGTGCATTCGCCGGCCTGGAACGCCAGCAGCGCGTCGAGTGGCCGGTCGTAGGTAATTAGACGCACGTTATGGAGCCGCGCGGCTCGGGGGCCGTAAGCATTACCTGTCGACGTGCAGATCGAGCCTCCGCGCAAGGCCGCCCAGTCGTGTACGTTTCCGTGACGCAGGACCAGCGCTTGTCCGCGGCCGCTCGCATAGGAGACGGGTGAGAAAGATAGCGTAGAACCCGGCTGGAACGGCAAGCCGTCGATTGCAGCATCGGCCTTGCCAGTTGCAACCGCGACCGCAGCAGCATCGGGCTCGCTAAGCAACAGATCGACGGGCAGTCCCAGCCGCCGTCCGAGATCCGCGGCCAATGCAGCCGAGAAAGGATCAGGCGATCGCAGCGTGCGGTCCACGTGCCCGACCGTCAACACAGGGGCGGGCCGGGGCGGCACCGCGACAATCAGCCGGCCGCGAAGGCTGGCGGCCGCGAACGGTTTTTCAAGCGTGACGAACCGGCTCAATACCGCGCCAATACACACAAGCACCAGCAGAAAAACGGCCGTACGATTGCGCGTCCTCGTCCCATAGCGCGGACCGAGCGTACCGGCGCCGGCTCCGTCGCTAGCCATTTTGTGCAATGCCGACGCGCCAGCGCAGCAGCTTGCGCTCAAGCAACGAGAGGCCGTAGTTGATAAGCAATCCGAAGAGTGCAAGCAATACGATGCCTGCGTACATATCGGGGATCTGGAATGTTTCCTGTGAGTTGAGCGTGTAGAAACCCAGCCCCGAGCGGGCGCCGATCATCTCGGCGGCGACCAGCGCGGTGATGCTGTACGCACCGGCAAGCCTGATGCCGGTCAGTATTTGCGGCAAGGCTGCCGGCAAGATCACCTTGGCAAATATGAATCCTTGCTTGGCGCCCATCGACCGTGCGCAATCGATAAAGATCCGCTCCACTTGCTTGACGCCGGACAGGGTGTTGAGCAGCACAGGCCAGAATGCGGCCCACACGATGATCGCTATCTTCGACGATTCCCCTATGCCCAGAAAGAGCATGAAGACAGGGAACAGTGCGAATGCGGAGACTTGTCGCAACAATTGATAAAGCGGATCGGCGATCCGTTCAGCGCGACGGAACCAGCCCAGCAAAAAGCCGCCTATGATCCCGGCCGCCACGGCGAGCAACAAGCCCGCGATAGAGCGAAACGCACTGCTGCCAAGATGCTTCCACACTTCGCCGCTTTCGAAGAGATGCGCGATTGCAACCAGGACAGCGGAAGGTGGACTGAGATAGGCCGAGTTGACGATGCCGGCGCGTGGCAGAAATTCCCACAACAGCAGGAACGCAACCAGCGCGACGCTGCGCTCGAAGAGGCGCACGGCGTGAGCGCGCACGCGTGAAAACGCTGCGGCCCGCGCAGGTTCTTTCGATTGCGAGGCGGCGGTGTCGGAAGCGAATTGCTCGCTGGCGGGGAGGGCGGCCGTCGCGGAAGATCGATCAGGCATTGAGGGTCCTCGTATCTTCGCGCTCGGTCGTGCTGCGCGTCTCGGCGACCTCGGTCTTTAGCAACGCCCACGCGCGCTGCCGCAACTCCAGGAACTGAGCTGAATTACGCACGGTGTCGTCGCGTGGCCGAGGCAGGGGAATGTCGATGATCGCCTTCACCCGGCCAGGACCGCGCGTCATGATTGCTACACGGTCGGAGAGGAAGATTGCTTCATCGATGCTGTGGGTGATGAAGACCACGGTCTTGGCGCTTTTCTCCCAGATGGTAAGCAGTTCGCTTTGAAGCGTCTCGCGGGTCTGGGCGTCGAGCGCACCGAAGGGCTCGTCCATCAGCAGGACTTCGGGTCCGTAGGCGAGCGCTCGTGCAATGGCCGCGCGCTGACGCATGCCGCCGGAAAGCTGGTGCGGATAATGATTGCCGTACGCCTGCAATCCGACCAGCGAAAGAAAGTGCGCGGCTTGCTCGCGGCGTTGCGCGCGTTTTACATCGCGGATCTCAAGGCCGATTTCCACGTTCTCGATGACCGTGCGCCAGGGGAACAGCGCATATCCCTGGAATACGACCCCCAGCTTTCGGCTGACGCCACTCAGAATCTGTCCGTCGATGCGAACATCGCCCGTGGTCTGCGGGACGAGTCCGGCGAGTATGTTGAGAAGGCTCGACTTGCCACAGCCGCTGGGTCCCAGCACCGAGAGGAATTCTCCTTCGCGCACCGACAGGTTGAAATCCTGGAGCACGGCATTCCTGCGCGCCTGCCCCGGCGTTCCCTGGTCAACATAGGTCAGGCCAAGATGCTCGGCGACGATCTTGTCGCGGTGCGTTGAAACGCTGCTCACGATGCCGCTTCCGCGTCGTGACCCGGCGCGGCCGATGCGGACTTGCTCAAGCCCGTGGGCGCATTCGCGCGTGCGGGTGGCTGCGCGTACGGGTTGTATTCGTTGGTGTACACGTCTTCGACCTTGACCTTGCCCTTCGGAATCTTGCCGGCTTGTTCGAGGATGTCGATGTAATACTGGATCGGCGGGGTGGTGACGACGAGGTCCTTGACATAGGCATAGCGTTCGACCACGTCGACATCGATCCCGAGCCGCTCGGCCGTCAGTTTGCGCGCTTCGTCCGGATGCGCGTTGACCCAGTTCCCCGCCTTGGCAATGGCGGTCACGAAGTCGCGTACCGCCTGCGGATGAGCACGCGCAAACGCACCGTTCACGCTGTACGGCGCCATCCCGCCCAGGCCGTGATCCTCGTCCCAGTCGCTCCACAGTTTGTGAAGCTGCGGGTCATGTTCGGCGGCGCCGGAAAACGGCGGATGAATGATCGCGATGTCGACGTTCTTCGTGACCAGCGCCTGTTGGGACTGATTGTCGGGCACGACCAGCCAGTTCACCTTCGACACATCCACGCCATGCTGCGAGAGGTATTTCTTCGTGACGAACTCAGCGCACGCGCCGAAGCTGTTGAACGCGACCGTCTTGCCTTCGAAGTCCTTGGGCTGCGTGATGCCGGAGTCCTTGCGCGAGAAGTACTTCATGTGCGGTGCGTCGGGCAGGGTCTCGCCGCCGGCGGAAATGACCTTGATGTCGGCGCCGCTGGCGATTGCGGAGATGACGAGCGGCACCATGCGTGTACCGAAGTCGATCTCACCCGTGCCGACCAGCGGAATGATCTGCGGCGCCGATACCTTCCCGACATACTTTGGACGCGTACTCGTACCGTCGAAGTAGCCGAGCTTGTCCGCCAGATAAACGAGGTCGAATGCCGGATTGTCGGGATACTTGAAATACGTCACGTTCTGGGCTTGCGCACCGCTTGTGGACGCGACGCTCGGGGCGCCATCGCGGGAATTGCAGCCGCTCTGGAGGAGCAGCAGCGACGCCGCGATCGATGCGACGGCAATGGAGATCGTGCGGTCACGCAGGCGGGACCGGGTCGGGGTAGAGAGCATCGGGATACCTGGCAAAAGGAAGCGGCGAAATCTTCAGGCACGAACGCGGCTGCGCATAAAAGCGCGCATGTTCGCAACCTGAGCCAAAGACGATTTTCGCTTTTGCGGGTCCCGCGCCTAACTAATTAAAAATTCTTTCGATAGCAGGAAACATGCAGGTTGCCGTAAGGTGCCGACTCTTCCGGGAATGGGGCGAAACTGTTTACGTGCCGGAAGCATTCGTGTAACCGGTCGCTTGCGTCAACACTGTCAACGTCCTGGCTGCCAGCTACCACCGTGGTCTGACCTTCAGGTCGGGGCCGACACGCTCAGCCACGCACCTAGCCCGTTATTTGGCGGCAGGGAAGCCACCATGAAACCGCCCGAACGTCCGGGCGGCGAAGATCGCCATCAACAACGCACCGAGACCCGCGGTGCCGGCGTCCGCCGTGACGCGTATATCGAAACTTCCAACCCGGTAGATCAGAAGGTACCCCAGCGCAACGTTGAACGCTCCCCACAAGACATTAACAGTTGACGAGGACAACCCTTTGCCCGATGGCGTGGCAAATGGACTCTGGAAAGATCGCCCCATCATTCCGCTTACGACGTGTGGAATCGCGTTGGCAACAACCGCTCCGCCCAGGAAGTAGGAAAGGTAGTGATACCAGGACATCTGATGGCTCTCCAATTGTCATAACAGTGTTTGTTGAGACCGCCTTATGCCGCGAAGCGGGTGGTCAATGTGGTCCGTGGCCCACCTGCCGATTCATCATGCCGACGGCCGGCCAACGCACAGGTCAAGATTCGCATTAACCAGTCAAACTTGCAAGTTTATCTTGCAAGTTTGACTGATGACATTCATCCTTGACACACACTCAACCCGACCGCGTTTGAAAAATCATGTCTACCAGGACTTTCGAGCAAGCCGTCATCGACTTGATGCAAGCAGTAGGACTGCTCGTACGGCGTACCCGCAACGAATCCCATGCGAGTGAGCTCTCGATGACGGAATCTGTCGTCATGTCGCGGCTGGCTAATGACGGGCCCGCCACTATCGCGGCACTCGCGCGCGCCGAAGGGATGAAGCCGCAGTCGATGGGAACGACCATTACCTCGCTCGAGGAAATGGGCATCGTAAAACGCACGCCGCATGTTACCGACGGGCGGCAGATGCTTATCGCGTTGACGCCGAAAGGTGTTCGGTTACGCAAGAAAAATCGCGAGGCGAAGCAGATGTGGCTATCGCAGGTGATCGCGGAACTCGATGCAGAGGAGCGAGACATGCTGTTCAAGGCTGCCGGGATCATCAAGAGGCTGGCCGAGAAATAGGCGACTGAAGAGTGAATGAAGAGTCAATGAAAAGCGAATGAAAAACGAGATGAAGAAGAGCGCCAACGCGCCTGGCGGGATTGATCCGTCTGTCTGGAAAGTGGCCCTCGTCGCCGTGATCGGGCCGTTCATGACGCAACTCGACTCCACCGTGGTCAACGTTTCGCTCTCGACCATCAGTCACACACTTGACGCGTCGATTGCGACTGCGCAATGGATCATCAGCGGCTACCTGCTCGCAATGGCGCTGATGCTGCCGCTCAACGGTTGGCTCGTGGACCGTATCGGCGCGAAGCGCCTCTACATCATCGGCTTCGCGACATTCACATTGGCCTCTATTCTATGCGGGGCGTCCCGAACCATGGGCGAGCTGATCTGTGCCCGCGTTTTCCAGGGACTGGTGGGCGGCGTGCTGGCGCCTATGACACAGATGATGATTGCGCGTGTGGCAGGGAAAAACATGGCGCGTGTGATGGGCTATACCGCCCTGCCTATTCTGCTTGGTCCCATCCTTGGTCCGGTATTGGCCGGGACGATTCTTGGCGTTTCCACGTGGTCCTGGCTGTTCTACCTCAACGTACCGGTCGGCATTCTCGGTGTCGGGCTGGCTTTCTTGCTGCTTCCGGGCGACGCCATCTCTCTACAAAAGCGCCCGTTCGATTTCCTCGGTTTCGCGCTGATTTCACCTGGCCTCGTTGCGCTCATCTACGGGCTTCAAAATGCGTCGCACACAGAGGGACGATGGGTTCTGCTCGCTGGCGCCGTGTTTCTTGCGGGATTCTTGCGGCACGCGAAACGCAAGGGCAGTTCGGCACTGATCGACGTGCGGATCTTTGCGGACCGGACTTTCTCTGTCGCCGCCGCCACGCAGTTTTTCGCCAACGGCATTTTGTTTGGCCGGCAACTTGTCGTTCCTTTGTACCTGATCGCAGGCTGTGGGTTGCCCGCCGCGCAAGCGGGTTGGATCATCGCGTCGACGGGTGTCGGCATGATGTGCTCGTTTCCACTTCTGGGATTCCTGACAGAAAGATATGGCTGCCGCGCGGTCTCGGCGGGCGGTGCGTTGCTGGCTTTCCTGAGCACGATCACGTTCCTCTGGATGACAGGACATCAGTTCTCGGTTGCGTGGGCCGTGGTCAGCCTTTTCCTGGCCGGGGCGGGTCAGGGAACGATCAGCATACCGTCGATATCGGCGGCGTATTCGTCGATCCCGAAAGCGCGGCTCGCCGTCGCGAACACCGCGTTGAACATTGCACAAAGGGTCGGCGGTCCGGTTGCGACCACGCTCCTGGCCGTGGTGATTTCGTTGACGATGCACAAGCCGGCGAACGCTCAGCCACGGCAATTCCTGATGGCCTTTGTGATGCTCTCCTGTTTTCATTTGTTAGCTTTCGGGGCGGCAACGCTCCTTCCGCTACGAATACATCGCGCGTCAGAAGCGTGAGCGTTCACGGTTTATCGCTGCCGGATTGGCCGCAAATGCCGCGACTACCCTCCTGCCTTCTCCTGAATCCGTACCACCCCACCGCCACGAAAGAAGCTGCCGCGCCGCTCACGCCACCTCGCGCGTGTTGGTCCAGGACCACAAATCGGCAGGCGACAACGCCTTCGAGAACAGGAAGCCCTGCAGCTCGTCGCAACCGATCGTGCGTAAGATGCGAGCCTGATGCTCGCTCTCGACACCCTCGGCGACCACGCGCAGCCCCAGTTCGTGGCCGAGCTCGATGATCGCCCGGATGATGGCGAGATCCGCCGGGGCATCGAGCATGTCGAGCACGAACGCACGATCGATCTTGAGCCGATCAAGCGGAAAGCGGTTCAGATAGCTGAGGCTTGAGTAACCGGTGCCGAAATCGTCGAGCGATAACTTGACCCCGAGCGCGCGGATCGCGTTGATCGTGGCGAGATAGTTCTCCGCGTTGTCCATCAGCACGGTCTCGGTGATCTCGAGTTCGAGGCGCCACGGGTCCACGCGATGCCGCGCGAGACTGTCCGCGAGCGTCCCGATCAGGTCCGGCCCGCTCAACTGGATCGCTGACAGGTTGATCGAGACGCGCAGCGGCATCAGTCCTTCTGCATCCCACGCGGCGATCTGCTGGCATGCTTCGTCTATCACCCACGCGCCGATTGGAATGATGAGCCGCGTATCTTCCGCGACCGGAATGAACTGCGCGGGCGACACCTTGCCGATCTGCGGGCTGTTCCAGCGCAGCAACCCTTCGACGGCCACCAGTTCGCCCGTGTGCGCATCGACGCACGGCTGGTACTCGAGCCGGAACTCGTGCGTCTCGATCGCGGTGCGCATGCACGCTTCGAGCGTCAGCCGGTAGCGGGCGCGTTCGGCCATGTCGGGCGCGAAGAACTTGACGAGGTTGCGTCCCGCGGCCTTCGCCTGGTACATCGCGGCGTCGGCGTTCTGCATCAGCGTCTCGATGTCCTCGCCGTCGTCGGGGAAAAGCGCCACGCCGATACTGCACGACACCTGCAGCGTGAGGCCGCCGAGTTCGTGCGGCTGGCGCACGAGCGGCAGCAAACGCTCATCGATCGTGCGCGTGACGTCGGCCGCGTTGCTGACGCCGTTCAGGATCACCGTGAATTCGTCACCGCCGAGCCGGCTAACCGTGTCTTTGCTGCGCACGGCCTGCAACAGGCGCCGCGAGACTGAGCGCAGAAGGTTGTCGCCGATGTGATGGCCCAGCGAATCGTTGACGTTCTTGAAGCGGTCGAGATCGATGAACAGCACCGCGATGCGCTGCCCCGTGCGGCGCGCGTTGCCGAGCGCGACGCCAAGGCGCTTCACGAACAGCTCGCGGTTCGGCAGCTCCGTCAGCACGTCGTGCTCGGCCAGGAACTGGATGCGCGCCTCGCTCTTCTTGCGGTCCGTGATGTCGATCAGCGTACAGATGTAGTGGGACAGGTTCGCGCGCCGGTCGCGCACCGCGCTCAGCATCAGCCATGCCGGATAGTCGCTGCCCGCGCGCCGCCGCACGTGCGCTTCGCCATGCCATGCGCTCAGGCGATCGACGGAATCGATAACGGTCGGGAAAATGTCGTCGTGCTCCTGCGCGCCGAAAAGGAAAGCGGGTTCCTTGCCTGCCACGTCGTCGGCACGATACCCCGTCGCACGATAGAACGACGCGTTGGCAGTCACGAGCCGTCGCTGCGCATCGAGAATCAGGATTGCTTCGGATGACGCCTCGAACACCTTGCCCCACAGCTCGAGGCGCTGCTCCATCAGCTTGATCTGGTTGATCGGCGTGAACGCGGTCAGCACGGCGTCACGTCCCTGGAAGTTGAAGCGCCGCGCTGACAGCATGGCCCAGGTGGGTTCGCTCGCGGCCTTCCAGTGCACCTCGAATTCGTCGACGGCCTCGCGGTCGGAGAGTTGCTGGAAGAAACGCGCGCGAACCTCCGAGTCGAGACCGAAGGCCCACGGGTCGACCGTGCAGCCATTCAACCAGTAGAGCGCGGGCGTGTTCGCGTGCAGCACTTCGTGCCCGGGGATCGCCGTGACGACCATCGGCACAGGGGTCGCCTCGACGAGCGCATGCTGCGCGGCCGACGCGCGTGCTGTCGCCGCGAGTTCCTTCTGCACGTCGCGCTCGCGGTCGAGCTGCGCGAGCATGTCGTTGAAGCCTCGCACAAGCTGTCCGATCTCGTCCTGGCTATGCCAGCTGGCACGCAGCGAATGGTCGCCCGTGCGCCGCACCGTGTCCATCACGCGCGCGAGCTGGCGCAGTGGCCGCGAAATCTGCTGTGCGACGGAATACACCATGCTCAGGATCGCGCACAGCAGGAATAGCGCCGTGCCGAGATGCAGCCACATGCGCTCAAAGAGGCCACGCACGCGCTCATGCAGCAGTGTTTCGAGCTGATTGGCGGTCACACTCCACGCGTCGCTCACGCTCATTACCACGCGCTGCTGCGCGGCATCGAGCGCGGCAAGCGTGTCCACATTCGAGCCGGCATCGACCGCGGCACCGGCTACACGGCGATACGCGTCGATCGCGGCCAGCATGCGCCCGACTGGTGGTCCGATCGTCCCTGCCAGCAAGGGGTTCGCAGCGGAAGCCTCCGCGTAGTCGGAACGCAGCCCCTGCAATACGGCGTCGAGCTGCCCTTCCAGCACGAGGTAGCGGGTGCGCATCTCGTCACGGCTCATCGGTGCGGCGCGATGACTCGCGCCGGCATCGTGCAGGTGGCGGCCGATCCGGTTGACGTCGTTGAGCAGTTCTGGATAGCGCAGGATGGACAGCGACATGGAGTAGTAGCTGTCGAGGTCCGGATCCAGAATGAGGTTCGACTGGTTGCCGACCCGCGTCACCAGTTCGCGCGTCGCCTCGAGGCCGCCGTCCGCTGTTGCGGTGCTCGCATGCGCCGCCGTGCTGGCCGCGAGCACGGCCAGCACACGCGCATTGAGCTCGGCGCTCTGCATGTTCGCGCCATAGAGGCGCTCCGCGTCGGCGAGGCGGTTCGCTGTGCGTTGCAATTGGGCCGCCGTCTGCGGCTGCCCGGCCCCCGCGAGTGCAAAGTCGATGAGCGCGTCGTGCGCGGCCGCGACGTAGGCGTTGCCGATCAGCTCCTTGTCGGAGAAGTCGATCGCGATGTACTTCTCGTGGATCAGGATGCCGCTGATATACAGCACTGCGCTCAGGTCGAGCAGATAGATCAGCAGCAGCTTGCGGCCGACGCGAAGCCGCGCAAGAAACCGGAAGAACAGGTTACGTTTCATGAGCGCTGCCGCTCGACCGCGAAGCTTTCTCCCCGGCTGTCATAAGTCAGACGTTTCACTGCGTTTCTCCGTGCGGGGAACGTCGGACCTGGGTCAGGTCCGGTCGAGGAAACTCCCTGTTCATGCTATCGACCGGTTGAACGACTTCTTTAGCCTGTGCTTAAAACTCCCCAAGACGGTGCCGGAAACGCGACACGATGGTGCGAGCGCTCGCAAGGCTTGCCGTGGGGGTGTCCGCGTAACGGTAATGAAGCACTCGCCACGCTGTCGGCTTCACCTCATGAAAGTCGCGCCTCTGCTGGCGCAACGCCGCATTCCTCTTCACTGAACCGGGAGTGTTTATCCCGATGGCCTTTACCGCGTTAATCGTGACCGCTCGACGTCAAGCGGGTGGCCGGCCGACCTCCAGTGCGTCAATGGGCTCATTCAAATAATGAATTTTCTCCAGGTAACGGTCGCAATTAGCATCGATTCAACACGAAACCGACTCACAAGGAGGTTGTTTGCAAGCAGGCAATTCGACGCAATGGATCAAACTTGCGCGCGCGGAGGATATTGAAGATGGCGATGTGGAACGTTGCGAAGCAGCCGGCACATGTATCGCGGTCTTTAACGTGAACGGGACGTTTTATGCGACGAGTGATATCTGCACCCACGCTTACGCGCATCTGTCGGATGGATATATTGACGGTGAGACGGTCGAATGCCCGTTGCACCAGGGACTGTTCCACATTCCCACCGGACGCGCGATGTCGCCGCCCGTCACCGAGAATTTAAAGACGTTCGCGACCCGGGTCGAGGATGGACACGTTTTCGCCGAAATAGAAATAAAGGAGGAAAACTAAGCAATAGATTTTATGGAAATACACATAAACACAGACCGCCGATCCGGCGGCATTCCATCGAAGCATGGAGGAGCACAACAATGATTGGCTATAAAAACAGTGCGGTGCGCATGGCCGCAGCGCTGGCCGGCTACGCGTGCGTGTCGTTCGCAAGCGTCAACGCAGGCGCGCAGGAATCCGTGCACACCCAGCTAAACGGGGTCATCAAGCAATATAGCGGCGTGACGAGCGCTTCAATGACGAATCCGGACGTCAAGAAGCTCTTCGACAAGGACGGTTTCGCGGACTATCTGGCCGACTACCCGGTGGGCAATCTTGCGCTGGGCTATGTATGGAAAGTCGGGATGGGCGCGACCTTCACAGGTCATTACAGCAAGGTCACGATCAAGGCGCCGTTCACCGACTACATGCCGCTGCCCGATGGCCCGGTGCTCAATCCCAAGAAGACGTATCGAATTGGTTTCGTCTTTCACGGCTTCAACAACCCCTGGCTGATGAGCCTGGCCGACACCGCCGCATGGGAAGCTGCACGTCATCCGAACGTGCAGATCGATATAGTCGATGCGCAGTTCGACGATAACCGCATGTCGCAGGTCATCGACGGCTGGATCGCGAAGAAGTATGACGGCATCGTGCTCTGGCCGAATCGGGAAGCGCCGATGGGTCCGCCCGTGGACCGTGCAATCGCTGCCGGTATTCCGGTGGTCAGCGTGGACCGGCGGACATCGTCGACGAAGATCAGTTCGGAAGTGATGGGCAACTTCTACGCGAACGGGGTTCAGCAAGGCATCTATCTCCAGCAGGCGACGGGCGGCCAGGGCGAGCTCATCATGAACCGCAAGGATCTTGGCAGCACCGCTGACGCGATCCGTTCCGGCGCGTTCCTGCAAACCATTGGCAAGAGCAATGGTTATCACATTCTTGCGTCATATCAGGTGAACAGCGATCGTACGCTTGCATTCAAGGCGACGGCGGATGCGCTGCAGGCGTACAAGAACATCTCCGTGGTGTTCAACGCCGGAGGCGAGGAAGCCATGGGCGCGCTCGATGCAATCCGGGAGGCCAAGCGTCTCAACAGCGGCCCGGGCGGCAAGAAACTGGTGATTCTCGCCGACGACGACGCGAACGAGGTCCTCAAGGAAGTGAAGGATGGCAACATCGACATGGTCGCGCCCTACACACCGTTGATCGGCGATCTCGGCGTGCGTGTCGTCCTCGAGCATATCGGCTTCAAGGAAGGCCTCATCAAACAGGCGCCGCCCAAGCTGGTGCTCACGCCCAACCTTCCGATGATCACGAAGACGAAGATGAAGATCGGCGGGATTGAGACGGTGACTCCGGACGAATGGCCCTACGGTTACGGCCCGGGAAAATGAGACTTCGCTGAAGCACCGTCCGTGGCACGCATGCATCGGTTAGCGGGCGTGCCACGGACATTTGCAGGAGACAAATATGAATCAGCCCACTCTACCGGCGGCGGCCCCAGCCCCGGCTCGCAAGCGGCAGCAAGGCGGCCACGCGATGGCGCCGGCGCTCCCACGGCTCGGGCTGCTCGCGCTGCTGGTTATCGCCGGCTATCTGATCAATCCGCGCTTCGTCAGTAGCGACAATCTGCGGATCGTGCTGCTGGCGGTATCGACCGTAGGCGTAATGGGGCTCGGCATGACTCTGGTGCTGCTGGCAGGCGAAATCGACCTGTCGGTAGGCGGTATCGCCGTGCTGGCCGGGGTGGTCGGCGGGCAGTTCGTGCCCGGCGGATCGGTCGCCGCCGTGCTGGCGGCTACGCTGGTAACCGGCATCGGTCTTGGCCTGATCAACGGCCTGTGCGTCACCGTGTTGCGGGTGCCTTCGCTGATAGTCACACTCGGGTCGCTCGGCATTTCCCGCGCGCTGGCTAACTTGCTCTCGGGCGGCCAGGCCATCTTCCCGTCGAAGCTGGAGGGTTTCCTCTGGCTGGGACGCGGATCGATAGCTGGCGTTCCCGTGCCGATCCTCATCCTGATCGTGGCGGTCGTGCTCGCGCTGATTGCCACGCGCCACACCGTGTTTGGCCGCGCGCTCTACGCCGCAGGCGGCAATCCGCGCGCTGCGGCGCTTTCAGGCGTGAATGTCGACGGGATCAAGCTGCTCGTTTTCGCACTGAGCGGCGCTGCGGCCGCGCTCGCTGGCATGCTGGAAAGTGCCCGCCTTTCTTATATTGACCCGGCGGCGTTCAATGGCATCGAACTGAGCGTGATCGCGGTAGCGACGCTTGGCGGCGTATCGCTTGCCGGCGGCCGCGGCACGATAGGCGGCATGGTGGTAGCGGCATTGATTATCGGCGCCATGAACAATGCGCTCAACATGCTGGGCATGAGCAGCTATTTGCAGCAGATCGTCACCGCCGGCGTCATTCTCGCCGTGGTGCTTCCGGATAGCCTGCAGCGCAAGGAGCGTGAAGCATGAGCAGCATTCTCGATACCGAACGCCGCGCCGCGCGCCGTTCCCTCGGACTGCCGGTAAGGCAGACGGCGCGGGCGGTTATCGCGCAGCCTCTGATCTGGCTGCTGGTTGCGTTGCTCGTGCTGGCGTATTTCACATCGGAGTATTTTTTCAGCCCCGCCAACCTCGACACGCTGATGCGTGATGTCGCGGTGTTCGGATTTCTCGCGATGGGCATGACCCTCGTGCTGCTGACCGGACGCATCGACCTGTCGGTGGCGGCCGTGATGATTTTCAGTGTGATTGGCGCGATCCAGTTGATGTCCCTGATCGGCGCACAGTTCGATATCCGCATGATCGCCCGCGGTGGGACGTATGTCGGGCCCGCGTTGCCGCTGATCGGACTCACACTCTTGCTCGGCGCGCTCGCGGGTCTCGTCAACGGCGTGGGCGTTGCCTACGGGCGGGTCGCGCCGTTCGTCATGACATTGGTGAGCCTGAGCGCGCTGCGCGGGTTGAGTTACACGCTGACCAACGGTCACGCATTCTATGTGCGTTCAGACGCGTACCAATGGCTTGGCGAAGCGCATCTTCTAGGCATTCCGCTTGGCACGGTCGCCTATTTCGTGCTTTTCCTGGTGCTCGCGTGGCTGCTTCACATGCACGTGATCGGAAAGCGCATTTATGCGATTGGCGGCGATGAAAAGACGGCGCGCTTCGCCGGCATCAACGTGCGCGGGTGGATCGTGCTGGTCTATGTCGCAAGCGGTCTTTGCGCTGCCTGCGCCGGCGTATTGTTCACTTCGCGGCTCATGTCGGTCGACGCACCGCTCGCCAATGGCTATGAGCTCAATGCGATCGCGATTGCTGTGCTCGGCGGTACGAGCCTCGCGGGCGGCTACGGCTCGCCGTTCCGCACGCTGTGCGGCGGTCTTATCTTTGCGATCGGCCTGAGCCTCCTGAACATGTGGGGTGTCGGCGCGTGGTACCAGAACCTGATCGTGGGCGTGGTGCTGATCGTGGCGGTGGCGCTGGTTCAATGGCTGCGGCGCGGCGCACGCTAGGAACCCGTCCAGCGGTGGAGCTGGTCTAAACAACAACTTAAGGAGACGAAACATGGCGGCGAATCTCACCCTCGGCATCGATATTGGCACGACCAACGTCAAGGCGACGATCCTGGATACGGACACCGGCAGGATCGTCGCGCACGCGTCGCGTGAGCATCCGCTGTTCCATCCCCGGCCGGGTTGGGCGGAACAGGAAGCTGACAACTACTGGGGCGCGGTGAGCGCGGCTATCCGCGCGTGCCTGGAGCAGGGTGCGTTCGCCGACGCCATTCGCGGCGTGGCCATGTCGGGCCTGGTGGGCGTCACGCTGCCTGTGGATCAGAACGGCAAGCCGTTGCGTCCCGCACCGATCTGGATGGACGCGCGCTCGGAGCGCGAATGCGCCGAGATTCGGGAACGTGTGGGCGAGGAAACCATCAACCGGAATAACGGCAACCGGATCGCGCCGTGGTTTATCGAGCCGAAGGCGCTCTGGATCAAAAAGCACGAGCCGCACATTTTCAACGCGACGCATAAATTCGTCTCGCCGACGGGCTATTGCACGTTCAAGATGACCGGTACATTTTCGATAAATACAGGGGATGCGGGCCTGTTTTATCCCTACGACTACCGGCGCGAGTGCTGGAACGAAGACGTTGCGGCAGCGATTGGCATTCCTATCGATAAATATCCGCGCATCTACCGTTCGCACGAAGTGGTAGGCGAGGTGACGCGCCAGGCAGCGGCCGAAACCGGCTTGCGTGCCGGCACGCCGGTTGTAGCGGGCGGCACTGATATCAGCTCGGCGGCACTTGGTGCGGGCGTGACCGAAGCGGGCCAGGCGTATTACTCGATGGGCACCGGCTCGAATCTCGGCATCATGATTCCGACAGAACAGGAGGTCGACGAATTCCGCATCCTGAAGTGGCCGCACGTCCTGCCCGGCCTCACGATGTTCGACGCGCCCATGGCGTTCACCGGCGCCTCGCTCAAGTGGTTCCGCGATCAGTTCGGCGATTACGAATGGAGGCTGGCCGAACGTATCGGTCAGAATGTGTTCGACCTCTTCACGGCCGAGGCCGCGCGCATTGCGCCCTGCGCCGACGGCCTGCTGTATTTGCCTTACCTTGGCAACTCGCTCGCCCCCAACTGGAATTCGAACGCGTGCGGCACGTTTTTTGGTGTGCGCCCCGACACCACGCGAGGCCATTTCATTCGTGCGCTCGTAGAGGGTGTGGCGTTCGACCTCTATTCGAACGTGAAGATCGCGCAGCAGGCGGGCGTCAAGCTCGACAGCCTGATCCTCAATGGCGGTCCGGCCAAGAGCCGCCTGTGGACGCAGATCACCGCGAACGTGGTCAACCTGCCGCTGGCCATTCCCGATATTGGCGAGGCGGCGCCATTTGGCGATGCGATTCTGGCGGGTGTCGGCGCGGGCATTTACCCGGACCCGGTGACGCCGGTCAAGGCGATAGTCAGGATTCGGGAAACGATCGAACCAGACGCGAAAATCCACGAACGATATGACGAATTTTTCGGGCTCTGGGGTCAGGTCTACGAGAACCTGCGCGGTTCGATGGACGATCATCGCGCGCTGCTTGAGCGCTATCGGATCGGACAGGAGCATTGATCGATGGAACCGCTCATGTCCACGTCCACTCAGCCGCCGCCGCTCCTCGAGGTCGCGGGCATCCGCAAGCAGTTCGGAAGCGTCGTCGCTCTGGATGAAGTCAGTTTCGACATTCGTGCAGGCGAGGTGCACGCGCTCGTGGGCGAGAACGGCGCGGGCAAGTCGACCCTGCTCGCGATCATGAATGGTCTGCAGCGCCCGGACCATGGCGAAATGCGCCTCGATGGCATGGCGCTGACGCTCGACGGGCCTGCGGCGGCACGTAACAACGGTGTTGTGCTCGTGCATCAGGAACTCGCGTTGTGCCCGAACATGACGGTCGCGGAGAATATCTTTCTTGGCAACGAACCACGTTCGCGGCTCGGCAATATCGACACCGAGCAGATGGAAGAGAGTGCCCGGCAGTTGCTGAGCATGATGCACGTTGCGATCGATTGCAGGGCGCACGTGTCGTCTTTGGGCCTGAGCCAGCAGCAACTCGTGGAAATCTGCAAGGCGCTTGCGTCAAAGCCGCGCTTGCTGATTCTCGACGAACCGACGGCCTCCCTCACGAGCGAGCACGTTGATACGTTGCTCGGCATGCTCGATCGTCTGCGCACGGCAGGTCTGGGCATCATATATGTGTCACACCGGCTTGAAGAAGTGCTGCGCATCGCGGATCGCATCACCGTGCTGCGCGACGGCAAGTCTGTCGCGCGCTTCAGCGCGGCCGGCACGACACCCGAGCAACTGGTTCAGGCGATGGTCGGCCGCGAACTCGGCGAGCGCTTTCCACCGCGCCGTGCTCGTGCGCCCGGCGCCTTGCTGCTCGAAGTGGATCGGCTCGGCGCGAAAGGGCGTTTCAGCGAAGTGTCGCTCGAGCTGCGGGAGGGGGAGATTGTAGGGATCGCGGGCCTGCTCGGATGCGAACGGGAGTCGGTAATTCGCGCCCTGTTCGGCTTGCAGCGCGTGGATCACGGTGAGATCCGCATCGGCGGCGTGGTCCGCAAGCTGACTACGCCACGGCGCGCGGTGGGTTACGGACTCGCGTACCTGCCGGCCGATCGCAAGGCGGAAGGCCTCGTTCCGACCATGTCCGTGCATGACAACCTCGCGCTCACGACTTTGCGGCGCCTGACGCGCGTCGGGCTGGTGTCGCGGCGGCGGCGCGACCTGCTCAGCCGGGGCCTGATCGAACGGCTCGCGATCAAGGCGAAGGACCCGAACCGCGGCGTGGTCAATTTGTCCGGCGGTAATCAGCAGAAGGTCGTTCTCGGCAAGTGGCTGGCACGCGACGCACGGCTTTTTGTTGTCGAGGAGCCCACGCGCGGGGTCGACGTGGGTGGCAAGCCGCAGATCTGGGAGGCGCTGCAATCGGTCACGGATGAAGGCAAGGGCATCTTGCTCGTATCGAGCGAATTGCCTGAATTGATGGCGCTATGCGACCGCATCGTGGTCATGAGCCGCGGGCGCGTAACGGGTCACTTCGCGCGCGCGGATTTCGACGCCGAGGCCATCGCGCATTGTGCCGTGAGCGCGGTGCAGGCGATCTGAGCGCCGTGCCCCAGCTTCATCAATGGGTGCGTTCAAACAATGAATTGGTCAGAAAGCAAGCCGATCCCTACGATGACATCAATGGCGCCGGATGCGTTGAACGCAGCCGGCGGAATCGAAATCAAATGTCTCGCGGGTGGATGAATGACAACCGATGGATTGAACGCAAACAGACTGGGCAGTGAGGAATGGCCGCTGACCGGCGGAGCCATGGTGCCGAAGAAGAGCCTCAAGGCCCTGCGCGAACGCAGCAACGTGCCCGGCTTGCTGCATCTGGCGGCTCACCTCGGCACGCTGTTGTTCACGGGTTGCCTGATTTATTTGTCGTTGGGAACGCTCTGGGTCATTCCTGCAACCGTGCTGCATGGCGCGATCATCGTGCTGCTGTTTGCACCCTTGCATGAGTGCTCGCACGGCACCGCGTTTCGCTCGCGCTGGCTCAACACGGCAGTGGGCATGTTCGCAGCGGTAGTGAGCATGCGGCCGTTCCTGTACTTCAAGTACCGGCATACGGCGCATCACACATACACGCAACATGAGCGTCTCGATCCGGACATCGTGCCGTTTCCATCGACACTTCGTGAGTACGTCTTGCTGATACTCGGCGCGTCGTTCTGGCCGAAAATGGTGGGGACTTATTGGCGTGGCCTTACCGGCCGGTTCACGGCGGTGGAGCGCAGTTTCATTCCGCAAAGCGATGTCGGCCGCGTCCGCCGCGAGATTGTCCTGACGCTTGCGCTATACCTCGTCGTCGCGGCGGTTTCCATCGCGCTCCATTCATGGGCTGTCGTGATCTATTGGCTTTTGCCGCGCTTTTTCGGCGAACCGGTGCTGCGGGCGATCCGCATGGCCGAGCATACCGGCGCCGACGAAAGTCCCGACCTCCTGGCCAACACCCGCACCACGCTCGCCAATCCGATTTTTCGCACGCTGTACTGGAACATGCCGTTTCATGCAGAGCATCACGTGGCGTCATCGGTGCCGTTTCATGCGCTGGCGCGGCTGCACAAGGAAATGCGTCCGCATCTCCACTGCGTTGCGAATGGCTATATAGAAGTGCATTCGCAGATCATCCGGGAAATCATGGTCCGCCGGCGCTTTGCGCGGCAATCGTCAACGGGCGGTTCGGCATGACAGTGAACCTGCCTCAGTCAGTTGTCATCGTCGGCGCGGGACATGCGGGCGGCCGCGCCGCAATCAATCTTCGCCAGTTGGGTTTTGCCGGACGCATTACAGTCCTCGGCGACGAGATGCACCCGCCTTATGAACGGCCGCCGTTGTCGAAAGAGGTTCTGACCGGCATCGCGCCGGCGCAGTCGACGCATCTCGTTGCTTCTGGCGAGTGGGATGCCCTCGACGTAAAGCTGGCACTCGGCGATGCGGTTGTCGAAGTCGATCGTGGTCGCGGTGCGGTCCGGCTGGCGAGCAGTGAAGTCGTTCCGTACGACGCGCTGATTCTCGCAACCGGCGCGCGCGCGCGGGCGTTTCCGGGCAAGGTCGATGCCGGGGCGCCCGTGCATACGCTTCGCACGCTTGCCGATGCAGCCGCGCTCGCGCCTCGCTTGCTTCGCGGCGCGCGCGTTGCCGTGCTCGGCGCGGGTTTTATCGGACTGGAAGTTGCGTCGAGTGCGGTACAACTGGGCGCGCGCGTAACGGTGATCGAAGCGGCCGAGCGGCCGCTTATGCGCCTGTTGCCCACCGGTTTCGCCGAGTGGATAACGTCGCTCCACGCTGGCAACGGCGTCGATTTGCGTTTCGACACCCGCGTGACGCGCTTGCGTGCCAATGGGATCGAGATGGAACACGGCGCAGGGGTCGCGGCCGACGTGATCGTGGTCGGGATCGGGGCTCAGCCAAACGACGAACTGGCGTCTCAGGCGGGGCTGGCGGTGGAAAACGGCGTGCTTGTCGACGGCGAGTGCCGTACGCACGACCCGCACATTTTTGCGATCGGCGACGTGGCGCGTTTGCGCGCGACGCATACGCAAGCGACATCGCGGATCGAATCGTGGCGCAAGGCCGAGGACGATGCCCACACAGTGGCTGCCGCGCTGTGCGGTGCGCAAACCAGGCCTCGCGATGTCCCATGGTTCTGGACCGACCAGTTCGGGCGCAACATCCAGTTGGCAGGCGAGCCGTCAGACCGCTATGCATCCGTGCTGCGTGGTAACCCCGGCCAGGGTTCGTTCGTGATCTATTACCTGGAAGGTAATGCGCTGCGTGGCGTGATCGGGGTGGATTGCGGACGCGATGTGCGCGCGGCCCAAAAGCTGATTCAAAGCTGTGCCGACATCGATCCTGCGGCCCTTCCCACACCGAAAGTGAAGGCAGCGAAAGCCGAATCCCGCCCCGCTTGATAACCACTCCCACCGAACGCCGATGATAAAAAGTCTTGCCGCCATTTGCGTGGCGCCCCATTTGCCTTTCGTCATCGATGAAATATGGGTGGACGGACCGCGAACGGGCGAAGTCCTGGTCGAAATAGCCGCGACCGGTTTGTGTCACACGGACCTTACCGCGATCGAGGGCAGCAATTCGAGTTGCGTGTATCCCGCGGTGCTGGGACACGAAGGCGCGGGCCGGGTGATCGAGACCGGTCCTGGCGTCAGCACGCTACGCGCCGGCGATCATGTCATTCCGCTCTACGGCCCGGAATGCGGCGTCTGCAAAATGTGCCTGAGCCGGCGCACGAACCTGTGCTGGTCGATCAAGCCGACGCGCGATCGGGGCGTCATGCCCGATGGTTCACCGCGCTTTCAATGGCAGGGCGAGCCATTGCACCATTTCATGGGAACATCGACATTCTCGCGCTATACCGTTGTACCCGAGATCGCGCTTGCCAAAATTCGCAAGGACGCGCCGCTCGACACGGTTTGTCTGCTCGGTTGCGGCGTGACCACTGGCGTCGGGGCAGCGCTTGCCGATGTGCGCGAAGGCGATAACGTGGTCGTGTTCGGGCTGGGCGGTATCGGCGTGAATATCGTGCAGGGCGCGCGCATTGCCGGCGCGAATGCGATCATCGGCGTCGACCTGCATGCGTCGAAGGCGCAGATCGCCCGGGAGCTCGGGATGACGCATTACATCGATGCCAGCGCGGGCCGCGTTCTGGAAGAAATCCGCGACCTGTGCGACGGCGGCGCCGATGTCGCCTTCGAATGCACCGGCCATGTCGCCGTCATGCGCCAGGCGCTCGATTGCTGCCACGCCGGATGGGGCACTTGCGTGCTGCTGGGCGTTGAACCGCGCGATGCGCTCATGTCCGTGCCACCGGTCGCTGTGCGCTATGGGCGCACCGTGAAAGGGAGCTATTTTGGCGGTGTGCGCGGGCGCACGGGACTCGGGCGTATCGTCGATCTCTACATGGACGGTCAGATCGATATCGACCGGCTCGTCACGCACCGCCTGCCGTTCGATCAGATCAATCGCGGCTTCGAACTCATGGTTTCGGGGGAGTCGCTCAGAAGCGTGGTGTCATTCGAGTGACGATAGATCCCACGATAGACCCCGCAATCGAGTCGCAGTACTTTTTCTCCGCGCGGTATCCCGAGCGGCGGCACGTCTACGACGCGATCGACCGCTTGAGTGCCGACGTCCGCAGCACGCATGCATGTACCCTCGACGTCCCGTACGGTAGTCATCCGCTCGAGCGAGCAGATCTGTTCGCCGGCGAGGTCGACGCGCCGCTGCTTGTGTTCATCCATGGAGGCTATTGGCGCAGCATGGACAAGCGCTCGTTTGCGTTTGTCGCCAGGCCGTTCGTCAAGCTGGGTTATTCTGTCGCGGTGTTAAATTATCCGCTTGCGCCGGAGACGCTTTTGACGGGCATTGTCGCGAGCATCGGTCGAGCGCTCCACTGGCTGGACACAGCGGGGCGCGCTCAGTTGCCGCGCTTTTCGTCGATGGTGATCGCGGGACATTCGGCCGGTGGTCATCTTGCGGCATTGGCGGTTGCAACCTCGTTCGCTGCGCCGGCGGGACGGGGCTTACCTATCGCCGGATGTGCTTGTATCAGTGGAATTTTCGATCTTGAGCCTTTGATGAAAACCAGTCTCGCTCAGCAAATCTGCCTGACCCCGGCCGATGCCAAAGCACTTAGCCCGATCCGGCTAAGCCCCTTCGGCGGCTGGATGATCCTCGGTGTGGGTGCAGAGGAGACGACCGGCTTTATCGACTCGCAAACCCGGCGCTTTGCTGCGTACCGCGCCTCACGTAGTCTCGACACGACTGTCACAATGCTGCCCGCCCGCAATCACTACACGGTACTGATGGACCTTACTCGCGATGATGGCCTTGTCCTGAGTGCCATCGATGCGCGCATGAGCCGCACGGGATGCAAACCCGCATGACGCCGGAACGACCGCGCGAGCGCAAACTCGCCTTCGTCAACTTCAACCAGTTGCGGTCCTTTTATGCCGTCGCCCAGGAGATGAGCTTTACGAAGGCGGCATTGCTGCTTCACATTGGCCAGCCGACCCTGACCGTGCAGGTCAAGCAGTTGGAGGAGAACTACGGCGTCGAACTATTCATTCGCTCTCCAAAGGGATTGCAGCTAAGTGAAACCGGAATGGCCCTGTTCGCGGTCGCGCGGCAGATATTCGAGCTCGAGGAACAAGCGGTCGATCTGCTCTGCTCGACCGGCGAAGCCGTGTCCGGATCTATTCGGATTGGGACAGTCGGGCCTTTCTTCGTGATGAAACTGCTCGCGAAGTTCACGCAACGGTATCCGCTGGTTCAGGTTTCCATCGATAGCGACAATTCCGATGGCGTGCTCAGGAAGATCCTGGATTCGAGCACGGATGTCGCGATCACCGGCAGTATTGTCAACGACGCCCGGCTTTACTCGCGCCATCTTGGCTCCCATGAGATCCTCGTCTTCGTCAATTCTTCTCATCCGTGGGCGCTGCTGGACAGCATCAAGCTGGCGCAACTCGACGGTCAGCGAATGATCATGCGCGAGCGGGGATCGATGACACGGACTGCGCTCGAAAAGGAGCTGACGCAACATCGCGTGCACCCGAAAGTTGTCATGGAGGTATCGCGCGATGCAGTGCGGGAAGCGGTGATGGAGGGGCTGGGCATTGGCATAGTGTCTCAGGCGGAATATCGTCCCCATGACAACCTGCATGTCCTGCACATTTCAGATTACAAGAGCTTCACGCATTCTTATGTCGTCTGTTTGCGTTCGAGAAGAGGCGCGAAGACTATTGCTGCTTTTACGGATCTCGCAGAATCGAGCGTGGACGGAAGCGTTAAATCCCCAGCGGTATTGAAAGCCGCCGACCTGGGATAGCGCAACTCACGTCAAGCCTGCGCTGTGACGGGGTGCCACCCTGGAACTGAAGAGGGAGGACTCCGACGCGTACGTACATGTTGAACAGCGCTGGCAAATGGTGCCGGCAAACGGTGCCGGCAAACGGTCCTGGACTTTGTACTTCAAACGTTCTTCCTGAACCGGACGGTGCCAGATTTTATCTGGCACCGATTCCGGCGCCTGGTTCCTGTTCTGCCCGCATTGCAGCAGCATGCTAGAGCACGTTCTGCCCTTTTTCTCGCGGCCCTGGCGCCCCATTCAGCCCATGGTCCGGGTGTCTTTGCTCGCCGGCCGGCGATCCGGTCTTGATCCGGCTCGCCGCCAGTACCCCTGCGACCACGCACAGCGCGATGAAATACCATCCGTTGCTGTAGTCCTTCTTTCCGAGGGCATCGACAGTGACAAGAATCGCGAAGATTTTTGCGGAGAACGCCGCGACGAAATAGCCCGCGCCGTTCATGAAGCCCATCGCCTTGCCATACACCTCCGGCGTGAAAATTTCGGCAGGCAATGCGAGGAACGGTCCCCACGCCATGTTGCCGAAGAATCCCATGCCGCAAAGCGCGATAGTCAGCAGCAATTGATTGGCATGCTGCAATGAGCCGAGCAAAACCACGAACGGAGCGAGGCCGATAAAGCACGCAAGGATCATGATCTTGCGGTTGCCGTGAAAGACTTTATCGGAGAGATAGGACGATACGAAGCTGCCCACCGCACCCGCGAGAAAATAGAGTCCGCTCCACCAGCCCATGGTTTGCAGCTTGAAACCGAAGGTGTCCGAGAGATAAAGCGGGATCCAGGTGAGTGCGCCGTACAACGTGATCTGCATCACGATATCGACAAAAACAACCGCTACGTAGGTCTTGTTCTTGAACAGGTCGAGAAAGCTCACCGCGCCGTTGCGCATGATGTCCTGCTGCGCGTTGCGATATTCACCGCGCTTGATGGTGCCGGAAGCGATCTCGTCGCGGTAAGCATATTCCAGCTCTTCTTCCGTGATCTTCTTGTACTGCTCGGGGCGATCGAACACGAAGAGCAGAATCATCGCGAGCGGGACGACACCCAACGCGCCCGTGACCACGAATACGATCCGCCAGCTGTTCGCATGCGCGGCGAACTGGGTCGCCACCACGCTTGCCCACGCGGGCGTGAGAATCCAGGCCCACGCCAGGATAGTCTGCGCGCGCGCCCGGCCTTCCTTGTTGAACCAGCGCATCAGAATACGCGCCGACGGCACGTATTCAGTTCCCACCAGCATGCCGAACAACGCCATGCGCAAGAGGTATTCGTTGCGGGTCTGGATCGCGCCCATGTACATGGTCATCACCGACCACGCGACCACCGAAAACACCAGGATGCGCTTCGGTCCGAACTTGTCCGTGAGGAGGCCCGACACATATTGCGACGGCCCGTAGAACAGCAGCATCAGGAATGCGCCCGTGCCGATATCACCGGTGCTGAGGCCGATATCGTGCGCAATCATCGGGTTCAGGACGCTGCTTTTTACCCGGTCAAGGTACTGGATGCTGTAGGCAACAAATAGAACGATGGCAATGATCCACCGGTACGGAATGCGCGGCCTCATAAGGCTGTCTCCTAAGTCGAAATGATCTTGTATGTTGGTAGTATGTCAGTGACATGTTGACAGAATATGATGTTGTTGCTTAGAGTGTCAACCAGAAAACGAACCTTGGATGGAGGAGATTCATGACTCGAACGATCGTTTTGGAGACGCGCGACGTCCGTCCGGTCGAGACTATCGAAGCGGATGTATTCGTTGCGGGCGGCGGCGCGGCGGGCCTCGCAGCGGCGGTAACGGCGGCACGGCAGGGCTGCCGGGTCGTGCTGGCGGAGCGCTACGGGTTCTGCGGAGGTGGTGCGGTCGCGGGCCTGTCGGGCACGGTGTGCGGCCTGTACGAAGCCAGCAATGGAGACGCGCCGCCCAACCAGCTGGTGCATGGATTCGTCGATGAATTCATCGCGATGATGCATGCGCGGGGCGGCCTTGGCGATCCGGTGAAATACGGCAAGACCTATACGGTGGTCCACGATCCGCTGGTATGGCGCGAGGTAGCGGATGCGCTGCTGCGCGAAGCCGGTATTACCGTGATTTATCACGCGACGGTGACGGAAGTCGTGCTGGATGAAGGTCGCGTCGCCGGTGCGCAGATTTATACAAAGAGCGGCAAGGTGCGGGTACTGGCTCCCATCACGATCGACGCCAGCGGCGACGCCGACCTGGTCACCATGGCGGGCTGGCCGACCTCGATGGGGGACAACGGTCACGTTCAGAATCCGACCATGATCTTTCGCCTCGGCGGTGTGGACGTGGAGCGGTTTCTCAGCGCGTACGGCCACGACACGATCATGCCGCCCGAGATATCGGTGCAGCTCGTGGAGGCGAATGGCCGCGGCTATACGCTGCCGCGCGCCAAGATCTGGCTGTTCCCTACACCGCGTCCGGGCGAACTGCTTTGCAATTGCACGCGTATCACGGGCGCCGATGGCCGCGAGCTCAACTCCATGATCCATCGGGATTTCACGGAAGCGGAGTTCGAAGGGCGCCTGCAAGTGCGTGAGTATGCGTGCTTCTTCCGCGACCATCTGGCGGGATGCGAGACGAGCTGGGTCAACGACACCGGCGTGCAGGTCGGCATCCGACAAAGCCGTCAGGCGCTCGGCGTGCAGACGCTGCTCAACGCCGACATTCTCGCGGGCAAGAAATTCGCCGATGGCATCGCGCGTTCACCGTGGCCAATCGAGCTGCATAGCGGCAGCCGGCCGCGCGTCGAGTGGCTGCTCAACGATTACTACGAAGTCCCGTTCGGCTGTTTCGTGCCGCAGCAAGGCGACGGGCTGCTGACGGCGGGGCGATGTTTATCGGCCGAACACGAAGCGGTGGCGTCCGCGCGCGTCACGGCGCAGTGCTTTTCCTATGGTCACGCAATCGGCCACGCCGCGGCGCTGGCTGTCAACGAACACATTCCGGTGAGCAGGCTGGCAGGTCGCGATATCCGCTTGCTGCTTAACCGCGATGGCGCACAACTCGATTAAAGGAACTCCACAATGACTCAAAAATTGCGCAGTAATTTCACGCCGGGCACCACGCGCTGGGCCGTGCGCCGTTCGCAATGGCTGGCGATGGGCCTGACGGAAGCGGACTTCGAAAAACCGAAGATCGCGATCGTGAATTCATCGAGCAAATTGTCGGTGTGTTATCAGCATCTCGATGGCGTGTCGCAGGTTGTACAGGACGCGATTCGCGCAGCCGGCGGCGTGCCGCTGGAAATCCGCACGGTGGCGCCATCCGATTTCGTCACCAGCGCCGGCAAGCAGGGGCGCTACCTGATGCCCACGCGCGACTTGCTGGTCAACGACGTCGAGGTCCAGGTGGAAGGCGCCGAACTGGACGGCATGGTGCTGCTCGCTTCATGCGACAAGACCACGCCCGCGCAACTCATGGCCGCGGGGCGGCTGAATGTGCCGAGCATCATCGTCACGTGCGGGTTTCAACTGGGGTCTCAGTGCGGCGACCATCATGTCGATATTGAAGAGGTCTACAAGTCGGTCGGCGCGTACAAGGCGAAGAAGATCACGCTGCATGACCTGACCGAGATGACATGCCACGCGATCAAGGGGCCGGGCGTGTGCGCGGGCCTCGCCACCGCCAATTCCATGCATTGCATGGCGGAAGCGCTGGGAATGACGCTGCCGGGCAACGCGCCGATCCGCGCGGGCAGCGAAGCGCTCAATGACTACGCGGCACGCGCCGGCGTCGCGATCATGGATCTGGTCGCCCGGGATATCCGCCCGCGCCAGATCATGACGGCGGCGGCGTTTCGTAACGCGGTCCGGGTGGCGGTGGCAATCGGCGCCTCGGTCAATGTGATGCGCCATCTGCTGGCTGCCGCTATCGAGAGCGAGTGTGATGTGAATATCATCGGTGAATTCGAAGCAGCCGGCGCGCTGGTCGGGCAGATCACCAAGGTGCGTCCGAACGGACCCGACCGGATCGAGGATTTTGCGGCCGCCGGCGGCTGCGCCGGGGCGATGAAGCAACTGCAAAGCGTACTCGATACCTCGGTCATGACCGTGACGGGCAACAGTTTGCAAGCGAACCTGGACGCGCGTCCGGCGCCGGACGAAGCGGTTATCGCCAAGCTCGCGACGCCGTTTTTTGCTGAGCCGGGCCTGATCATCGTCAGGGGAAATCTTGCGCCGGACGGTTCGGTGGTCAAGCTCTCCGCCGTGCCGAAACACGTGCGGCGCTTTTCCGGACCCGCGACGGTATTCGAAGACGAGAACGATGCGATCGCGCAAATCGAGAAGAACGAGATCGCGGGCGGTTCGGTTGTGGTCCTGCGCATGATGGGACCGAAGGGCGGGCCGGGCACGGTGTTCGCTGCCAGCTTCATGGCGGCGCTGGTCGGCGCGGGGCTGGGAGACACCGTTGCCGTTGTGACTGACGGCGAGCTGTCGGGCTTGAACAGCGGCATTACCATCGGGCAGGTGATGCCGGAGGCGGCGGAGGGTGGTCCCTTGGCAGTGGTGCGAAACGGCGACATAATAACGATCGACCTCAACGAGAAATCGATGACTCTTGAAATCTCGGACGGCGAAATGGAGGCGCGCCTCACGGCGCTTCCGCCCCTGCGCGCAACGACTGAAAAGGGCTGGCTTTCCATGTACCAGCAACTGGTGCAGCCGCTTTCAAAAGGCGCGGTGCTCGGCAAGCGCTGATGGTCGCCGGCCGGGTCCGCCAATCACTCTGAAGGCCCATTTATGAACGGACCCGTGCCGGTCAATCCTGTCATTGTCGACAACGAAGAGCAAAGCCTCGCAGGCCAGGCGTACACGCAGATCGAGGAGCGCATAGCGACACTCAGCCTCAAGCCGGGGCAGATCGTCTCCGAAAACGGCTTGTCGAAGCTGCTGGGCCTGGGCCGGACGCCCGTGCGCGAAGCGCTGCAGCAGCTTGCGCGCGAAGGTCTGGTGGTGATCGTGCCGAAGCTCGGCATCATCATTTCCGAGATCGACGTGCGCAAGCAACTGAAGCTGCTCGAAGTCCGGCGCGAACTCGAACGGTATCTGGTGGCAGTCGCGGCGAAACGCGCAGACGCGCAGCAGCGCGCGGAATTCGCCACGCTGGCCGAGCAGATGGAGCAGGCGGCGCAGGAGAATGACGGCGATGCGTTTCTTGCCCATGACCGGACGTTCAATCGCTTGCTGCTCGAAAGTGCCCGCAATGAATACGCGACTTCCGCCATGAAACTCATGCAGGGTTTGTCGCGGCGATTCTGGTACGCGCATTACAAGGAATCGGCGAATCTGCCCGAAGCGGCACGATTGCATGCGCGAATTGCATCGGCGATCGCGGACGGTGACGAAGATCTGGCGCGCGATGCGCTGGATCGGTTGATCGATAATGTCGAGACGTTTACACGGGCGGCGCTCGATTCCTATCGATAGCCGAAGCGCATAGTTCCCATCTGCACGAGATATGCCCCCTTCCGGGCGTAGGCAGACCCCAGCCTCTGAAGCTCCCGAGCGCGAACGGGACCAGGCGTGGCCGCAAGGCAGAATCGCGCTAAAAGCGCCTGCAAACCCAAATCCAAAACCTACTCCGGCCCCAAGCGAAAACCCGCGGGCGTCGCCTCGGTGACACTTGATGTCGAAAACGTGGTGCTGCCGTGCATTTTGAGCCGCTACAGTTCTCTGGCGGCGAGGAGGTCTGGAAAACGGTCCATGGTCCACGCCCATATACCGACAAACCCTGATCCCGCAGCGCTATCGACCCAATCGGCTGGGCTCTCTTCCGGAGGACGCTTGGAAACGCTCGCTTTCATCTGGACAAACGGTCCTTCGATCTTGCACATGCTCGTCGAGCATCTGCAGATCGTGGCGGTGGGCGTCGGCTTTGCCATCCTCACCGGGGTACCGCTGGGTATCGCCATCAGCCTCAATGAACGTGTGGCGCGGATCGTGCTCTATGTGGCCGCCATCCTCATGACGGTGCCGTCGATCGCGCTGTTCGGCTTGCTGATCCCGGTACTGTCGCTGATTGGACAAGGTATCGGTTTCCTGCCGGCGGTGATTGCGCTGTTCCTTTACTCCCAGTTGCCGATCGTGCGCAATACCTACACGGCGATCCGCAATCTCGACCCTGCCATGCGAGAAGCCGCGCGCGGCATGGGCATGACCACGAAGCAACGGCTCTTCCGCGTCGAACTGCCCATTGCCGTGCCCATCATCATGGCCGGCATCAGGATGGCCGTGGTCATCAACATCGGCATTGCGGCGATCGCAACCTATATTGGCGCCGGCGGACTCGGCAAGCTGATCAGCCGCGGCATCTCGCAGTCGGACCCGAGACAACTGATAGCCGGGGCGGTGATCGTGGGTGCGCTTGCGATCGTGGCGGACTTTGGACTGGCCTGCCTGCAACGCCGCCTCACGCCTGCCGGCCTGCGCACGGCACGCTTGCCCCTGCTGGCCTTTGGCCGTCGGGCGGTCTCAGCGGACGTGCGCGCAGTCGACCCCATCACCATTGCGGAGAGCCGATGATCAAGCTTCAGAATCTCACCAAGCGCTTCGAATCGCGCCAGTCGCAAGCGGTGGTCGACAACCTCACGATGGAGATTGGCGAAGGGGAGTTATGCGTGCTGCTCGGACCCTCGGGTTGCGGCAAGACCACCACGCTAAAGATGATCAACCGGCTGGTGCAGCCGACGTCGGGCAAGATCCTGATCGGCGGAGAAGACACCGCGAGCTTCGACGTGGTCGAGTTGCGTCGGCGCATTGGCTATGTGATTCAGCAGGTTGGCCTGTTCCCCAACATGACGGTGGAAGGCAACATCGCGCTCGTGCCGCAGATGCTCGGTTGGGACAAGGCGCGCACGCGCAAGCGCGTGGAGGAGTTGCTTGAACTCGTCGCGCTTGATCCGGCCGTGTTCATGCGCTGTTATCCACGTGACCTGTCGGGTGGTCAGCAACAACGCGTGGGGGTCGCGCGCGCACTTGCCGCCGATCCTCCCGTGATGCTGATGGACGAACCGTTCGGCGCCATCGATCCGATCAACCGCACGGCTATCCAGGACGAGTTTCGCAAGATCCAGCGGCGCCTGAACAAGACCGTGGTGTTCGTGAGCCACGATATTGACGAAGCCGTGAAGATGGCCGACAAGATCGCGATCTTCCGCGACGGCAAGCTCGAACAATATGGACCGCCGGAAGAATTGCTGGCACGGCCGGCCAGCGCGTTCATCGCGAACTTCGTCGGCTCGGATCGCGCATTGAAGCGCTTGCGCCTGCTGTGCGCAAGCGATGCGCTGATGAGTTCGAGAGCGGTCGCGCGCGTTGGAGAAACGCACCGCAACGTGCGCGCGGCGCTGGGCACGCATCCCGGCGGCGAGGTCATCGTGGTCGATTCTAACGGGGCGCCGTGCGGCTATCTCAGCGCCGCATGCCTGGACGCCGCGGGCGTGAACGCGGACGACCGGCTGGATGCATCGATTGCGATGCCGCTTACTGCGACGGCCCGTGCAGGCGACGACTTGCGCAGCGTAGTGTCCGCCATGCTCGCGCACGGCGTCTCATGGTTCGCCGTGCTCGACGATGCCGGCCGCTTCGCCGGTTATGTCAGCTATGCAGCGATCGCGGCGTTGGCGCGCGCGGCGCACCCGGACGCATGCGTTCAAGCGGGCTTGGGTGTCTTCACCGATGACACCGCGGGCTCTACTTCGCTCGCCGGCCAGGAAGATCCCAGCGTGCTCACGCGCGCGGAAGAGGGCGCATGAGCATGGGCTCGCCTACCGTTCATCGCGTGCGCGGCCGATGTCTTTTCGTGGCGCTCATGATGCTGGCCGCGTGCGCCGACGCTCATGCCGACAGCTTGTTCTCGTCGCTCGCGCAGTATCGCGCGGACATCGTGTATCAGGCGGGTCAGCAGATGCTCATGGTTGCAATCGCCGGTCTTGCTGCCATCGCGGTCGCGATCCCCACGGGTATCTGGCTCAGCCGGCCTGGACGCGGCCGCGCGGCGCATCTCGTGCTGCTCGCGCTCAACGCGGGACAAGCCGTGCCGAAACTCGCGCTGCTCGCGCTGGCCATGAGCCTGCTCGGAATCGGCGCAAAGCCGGCCATCTTCGGCTTGTGGGTGGCGACCCTGCTGCCGATCACGATGAATACCTACGAAGGCCTGCGTGCCGTGCCGCCGACGCTGATCGACGCCGCGACCGGCATTGGCATGACCCGTTGGCAGATCCTGTGGCGAGTGGAAATGCCCAACGCGATGTACGTCATTTTCGCGGGACTCCGAACGGCTCTGGCAATCACTGTCGGCACCGCGCCGCTCGCATTTCTCGTGGGCGGTGGCGGGCTGGGCGAGCTGATCTTTACCGGCATCGACCTGAACGATTTTCCGATGCTGCTTGCCGGCGCGATTCCAACCGCGGCACTCGCCATTGCCACCGACATGCTGGTCGCGCAGATGCAACTTCGGCTGGTGCCGCGTGGCGTGAATCCGCAGCGTTGAGCGGTCTTTTTTCGTTTCGTTTGCCAAGTCAGTTTGTCCCTTAACCACATTTCGGACCTTCCATGCACACTCGGCTCTCCCGGTTTTTTTCCCGCGCTTCAATTTCCGCGTTTACCTGTGCGCTAGGCTTTTGTATCGCCGGGGCGTTTGCATCGACGTCCGCCGGTGCAGCCACGATCACGGTCGGCGGCAAGAATTTCACCGAGCAAGTGCTGATGGCGCAGATGACCACCGCCTTGCTGGAGGCCAAGGGATTCACCGTCGTTAAAAAGGACGGCATGGGCAGCAGCGTGCTGCGCGAGGCGCAGGAAAATGGCCAGATCGATGTGTATTGGGAATACACGGGCACCTCGTTGATCACCTATAACAAGGTCACGGATCATTTGAATCCGGCGCAGACCTATCAGCGCGTGAAAGAGCTGGATGCGAAGAAGGGACTGGTATGGCTCGATCCATCGAAGGCAAATAACACCTATGGCCTGGCGATGAATCGCGACGAAGCCGCGAAGCTTGGCATTGCCACGCTAAGCGACTTGTCTAAGGTCCTCAATAGCGGCAAGGAACTGACGTTCGCGTGCAATTCAGAGTTCTACGCACGGCCCGACGGCCTCAAGCCGCTGCAGCAAGCCTATGGCTTCAGCTTCTCGCCGCCGCAGGTCAAGCGCATGGATTCGGGCCTGACGTATCAGGCGCTGAAGGACCGGCAGGTCGATCTCGCGCTGGTGTTCACGACCGATGGCCGCGTGCCCGCGTTCAACTTCATCGTGCTGCGCGACGACAAGGGTTTCTTCCCGGCCTACGCGCTGACACCAGTCATCCGTCGAGAAACACTCGACGCCAATCCGACGCTCGCGGGCATTCTCAACGCACTTTCCGCGAAACTCGACGACCAGACCATGGCGCGTCTGAATGCCGAAGTGGATGTGTCGAAGAAGTCGGTGGACGACGTCGCGGCAGAGTTCCTGAAGTCGTCGGGACTGATCTAGACCGAGGGTTCGCGCGCAAACATGAAACATGAACTCGTGGTGGCGGCCGCACAGATGGAAAGCGTGCCGGGCTCGATTGCTTCGAATGTGGACAAGCATCTGTCGATGCTCGCGGCCGCCGCAGCGTCGAACGTACAACTGCTGGTATTTCCGGAACTGTCACTGGTGGGCCACGGCGCGGGTGCGGATGCGCTGCGTCTCGCCATGCCCGCCGATGACCCCTTGCTGCTGCAAATAGCGGCTGCATGTACCGGCGTGCATGCGGTGGTCGGCTTCATGGAAGAAGCGCCGGGCGCGCAGTTCTACAACAGCGTGGCCACGCTGGCGCAAGGCCGCGTGGTCCATGTGCATCGGAAGATTTCCCTGGCGACCTACGGAAAGCTCGACGACGGCAAGTATTTTGCCCCCGGCGACGCGCTCGGTGGTTTCGATCTCGATGCGCACTGGCGCGTCGCTACGCCGGTCTGCGCCGACCTGTGGAATCCGGCGCTCGTGCATGCATCGGCGTGTGCGGGCACGACCTTGTTCGCGGCGCCGGTCAGCTCGGCGCTCGAAGCCGTCGGCCAGGACTTCGACAACCCGCGCGGCTGGGACCTTGCCTTGCGTTTCTACGCGCTGGTCTACGGTACGCCGGTCGTGATGGCGAACCGCGTGGGCCGCGAGGGCGATCTCCATTTCTGGGGTGGTTCGCGCATCGTCGGCCCCGATGGTCATGTCATTGCTCAAAGCGAACAGGCCCGCGAAGAACTGGTGATTGCGACACTGGACTACGACGCCGTGCGCCAGGCGCGTTTCGCGTTGCCCACTATTCGCGACGCCAACGCGCTGAAGTTGAATCCGGCTGTTGCATCGTGTCGGTTTCGTGATGGGCTTGGTCGTGAACCTGCGCTCACGCCGCAAAACGGCGGAACACAATAGCTTCACACGAATGTTTTCTTGGGCGGACATGACGATGTTGGACGCAGCACGGGTTCACGCTCTACTGGCCAGCCGGCGCGAAGGATTCAGTCTGGCCCAGCCGTTTTATATCGACGAATCGTTTCATGCGCTGGATCTCGACGCTGTCTTTATGAACGACTGGCTGTTCGCGCTGAACGCCTGCGAGATTCCCCAGCCTGGCGACTATCAGACGCTGGAAGTCGGCGGGACGTCCGTGATCGTGTTGCGCGATTCGCATGGCGAGATCAAGGCTTTCTTCAATACTTGCCGGCATCGCGGATCGCGTATCTGCATGGAACCGCAGGGGCATGCGCATAGGCTGGTATGTCCGTATCACCAGTGGGTGTACGACCTGAACGGCGCGTTGTTGCACGCGCGCCAGATGCCGCCTGATTTCGAACGCGACGGTTATGGACTCGCGCCGGTGCAGGTGGAAGTGATCTGCGGCATGGTCTATATCTGTCTCGCCGATCCTTCCGATCCTCACTCGATCACGCCTGACCTGTCGCGCTTTCGCCGTACGGTGACGCCGTACATTGCGCCACATCAGCCTGAACGGACGAAGGTGGCGTGTTCCATGACCATTGTGGAAAACGCGAACTGGAAGCTCGTGATAGAGAACAACCGCGAGTGTTACCACTGCTCGGGCAATCATCCCGAACTGCTCGCCACGCTGATCGAATTCGCGTTGCCCGACGATCCGCGCGGCTCGCAGGATTTTCGCCAGTTGATGAATGATAAAGGCCGCCAGTGGGACAGCCTGAGCTTGCCGCATCAGCCTGCGGACGGTGGCAACGAGTTCCGTTGCATCCGCTTGCCGTTCCATCGCGGCGCGGTGTCGTTCACGGCCGATGGTTCGCCGGCTTGTACCAAGCTGCTCGGTGAGTTGATTGAGCCGGACCTGGGTTCGGTGAGAATGTTCAGGGTACCTAATAACTGGAATCATTTCCTCTCCGATCACATCATCCACTTTCGGATCCTGCCGCTTTCCGCGAACCGGACCGAGTTGCGCACGACCTGGCTCGTTCATGAAGATGCGGTGGAAGGCGTGGACTACGACGTCGAAACGCTCACGTCGGTCTGGCGCGCGACCAACGACCAGGACGCGCGGCTGGCGGCAAACAATCATTTGGGCATTGCATCGAAAGCCTATGTGCCGGGACCGTACGCGCCATCGGAATTCATGTTGCGCAACTTCACGAACTGGTACGCGGACAAACTTGCCGCGTATGTCGAGCGCGCGAGTTCGAAGCCCCGCACGATCGAATTGCAGGTGTCCAATGGCTAACGTCCCCGGCGATATCAGCGCGCTCGAAGCGCCGTTCCCCGGCACGCCGGATGCACCTGTGGACCGCATGCTTGAATGCGTCGCGGTGAGGTCAGAATCGCCGGATGTGAAGACGTTTGTTTTCCGCGATACAACCCGCGATGCCCCTCGGTTCGTTGCCGGGCAATCGATGCTGCTGACGCTCCATATTGACGGTGAACGCGTGGACCGGACGTTTTCGATAGCATCGGCGCCGGGTACTGTTGCCGGTAGCGAGACGCTCGAACTCACGCTCAAACGGCAACCGGCAGGACGCGCCACGCGCTGGTTGCATGACGAACTGAAGCCCGGCATGCGCGTGAGTTCGCGTTACCCGCTAGGCGTATTTCGACTCGACGCCGTGCCGCAAGGGCCGCTCGCGTTGGTCTCGGCAGGATCGGGTGCGTCGCCGTTGATGTCGATGCTGCGCACTCTCGCGCGCCACGCGCCCGATCAGGATATCGCGTGGTTTCACGCGGCACGCCGTGTGGAAGACATCTTGTTTGCCGACGAGATCGCTACGTTGCAAGCGCGGATGCCCAGGCTGCAAGCGACCGTCACGCTGAGTCTGCCCGGACCCGGCTGGTTTGGTTTGCGCGGGCGCGCATCGCGGCGGCTGATTGCGGCGGCCATGCCCGATTTTTTCACGCGTGAAGTTTATTGCTGCGGCCCGGCATCGTTCATGGACGATATCCGGCGCATTCACGCCGCCGATGGCGCCAGGCATGCACGTTTTCATGTGGAGCATTTCGGCGCGGTGACGGTATCGACTCCGCCGGCAGACCGGGAAGCTTCGGACACAGACAAGAGTTTCGATGTCACGCTGGGCAACAAGCACTTCACTGCACGCGCGGGCGAAACGGTTTTGATGGCCGCGTCGCGGCAGCAGGTCGTCATTCCCTGCGCTTGCGCGAGCGGCATCTGCGGGACCTGCAAGCTGCACAAACGTTCGGGCGCGGTGGACATGCAGCATCAAGGAGGGCTCTCCACCCATGACGAAGCGGAGGGCTTCATTCTTGCTTGCTCAAGCCGGCCATTATCTGATCTGGTGCTTGACTTCTAACCCTTCTCCGGCAGACCACGCGCAATGAACGATCACGTTGGACAATTCATCCACTCGCTTCGCTTCGAGGATCTGCCCGATGCCGTGGTCGAGCAGGCGCAATACTGCCTGCTCGATCTGCTCGGCGTCGCGGCAGCGGGCAGCAGCACGCAACTCGCGCAGATAGCCTGCGATCATGCCGCTGAATTTTTCGGCGCGGGCAGCATGCGCACACGGCTGTTGTTCAACGGACGTATCGCGAGTCCGCTCGGTGCGGCATTGGCCGGCGCGATGACGATCGACAGCTTCGACGGCCACGACGGCCATTCGCTGACGAAGGGCCACGTCGGCGTGGCCGTGCTGCCCGCCTTGCTGGCGATGGCGGAACTGGACCCGTCGATGGACGGCCGTTCCTTCCTCACGAGCCTTGTGCTCGGCTACGAGATCGGTACGCGTGCCGGCATCGCGCTGCACGCAACCAGCAGCGAATACCACACGTCCGGCGCGTGGAACGCATTGGCCGCGGCGGCGATAATCGCGCGAGGGCTGAAGCTCGATGTTGAGCGAACGCGTCATGCGTTAGGTATCGCGGAGTATCACGGACCACGCAGCGACATGATGCGCTGCATCGATTTTCCGACCATGCTCAAGGACGGCTCGGGCTGGGGTTGCATGGCGGGCGTGAGCGCCGCGCTGCTCGCCGCGCGTCACTTTACCGGCGCTCCCGCACTAACGGTTGAAGCCGGCGAAGAAGGTGCGTTGTGGTCCGATCTCGGGCGCCGCTGGTTCATTCTCGACCAGTATTTCAAGCCGTTCCCGGTGTGCCGCTGGGCACATCCGGCAATCGCTTGTGCGCTGCATTTGCGCGAGACGAATGTCTTCGCGGCGGATGCGATTGAAAGCGTCGAGATCGAGACGTTTCACGAGGCGACCCGCCTGTGCGCATCTGTTCCGGTCACGACCGAGGAAGCCCAGTACGGCGTGCTCTTTCCAGTCGCGGCAGCTTTGCTGGATGGACGCGTGGACGCGGAAACGATCGGGTCGAAAGGTCTCGCCGACGCTCGTCTGCGTGGTCTGATTCCGCGCATGAAGCTGGGTGATTCCGCTTCGTTCAGCGCGCTTTTCCCCGTGCAGCGTTGGGCCCGTGTCATCGTGCACACACGCGATGGCAGGAGGCTCGATTCCGGCCCGATGCAATCGCAAGGCGACCCTGAACGGCCGTTGCCGCGCGATGCGTTGCGTGCGAAGTTTCGCGCCTTTTCCGAGGTGCGCATGAGCCCGGACCGGACGGCGCGGATAGAAAGGGAAGTGTTCGCGCTGAGCGAACCGGCGCACGCCCTGAGCCCGCTTCTCGATCTCGTGCTGACCCAGCCGGAAACGTCGCTCGTGGAAGCGATCAGGTCGGTTTTGTGATCTGGCGCGCTGCGCGCATCACCTGATAATCGGACAACCCTTCATCGATCGAGGACAACTCGTGGACCAACCCGTGCGGCATCCTGCTGAACCTTCCAGCCGTGTGGAATACGATCCGGCGTCGGTCGCAGGCAAGCAGCCGCCTATCGCCGACGAAACCGATCTGCTCGTGATCGGCGCGGGACCGGCGGGGCTTGCTGCTGCGCTGGCTGCATCGAACCGGGGCGTGCGGGTGACGTTGATCGACGAAAACCCGGTGCCGTTAGAGACGATGGGCGAAGAGATTCCGCTGCACTTCGGCGGTCGTATCGGCGCGGTTGTGGCAAACCGGAACGCCATGCTCGAAGCGCTGCTCGAGAGCACGCCTGAACTCGCCGATGCGCTGGAAGCCGGCGTCGATGTGCGCCTCGGTACGGTGGCATGGGGACTGTTTCCGCAACGTCCGACAGCCGCGTGGATCGATGGCCGCGTCGCGGGTCTGGCAGATGAGGAACGGGCTTATTTGCTGCGTTTCAAGCAGGTGATCGTCGCGTCGGGCAGCCGTGACATGGGGCTCGCATTCGCGGGGTGGGAGCGCCCGGGCGTGATGGGCGCGAGCGCGGCGTATCGGCTTGCAGTGACTTACGACGCGCTCAGCGCACGCGTGGCCGTGCTGGTGGGCAGCAGTACCGCTGCGTTGCAGATAGCCAATGCACTCTCCGATAAAGGCGTGCGCATCGCGGCGGTGATCGAGCAAGGCGAAACCGTGACGGGCGACGCCGCGCTGCTCGCCCGCCTGATCGCTCAGGGAACGCAGGTGCTCACGCGCCATGTGATCGAGCGGGCGGAGGGCGGTGGTACTGGATCAGGCGAGGGCGAGGTCGAGGCCGTGACGCTCGCGGCAGTGGACGCTGACGGGCGGCATCGGAAGGACGAACTGAAGCGCCTGGCTTGCGACACGGTGTTGCTCGGGATTGCGACAGTACCGGCTATCGAATTACTGGAGGCAGCCGGCTGCGATACCGCGTTCATCGCGGAGCGCGGCGGGCACGTTGCGCGGGTCGATGAAGCACAGCGCACGTCGTTGCCGTTCATTCTCGCAGCAGGCGATTGCGCGGGAACATGGGCCGATAAAAGCGTAACGCCCTCGATCGCGAGGCGCGAAGGGCGCATCGCAGCGGCGGCCGCATTGAGCGCGCTGGGCGTGAGTGATCAGGACGTTGCTGAAGAAGCGCCCGTCGTGCCCGATGCGGTTCACATCGATCCCGCACACGAGCGCTGCGCGTGGGTGCGTGCGTCGGTGATCGAAGCGGATGGCGAGCCTTATGTCTGCCAATGCGAGGAGGTAACGGCCGCCGAGATCCTGCTGGTTCGCCCACCGCGGTACATCGGTTGGGAAAGCAAGAAGGAGCATGAGCACCCGCACACGCTCGCACAACTGGCCGGCGATGGCCCGCCGAATCCCGATATCGTCAAACGTCTCACGCGCGCCTGCATGGGTCCATGCCAGGGGCGCCGGTGCCGGGAGCAGGTCGCGGCGCTGATGTCCATCGGCTCGGGCATCGCGCTGGCGGCCCTGCCACTCGCCACATTCCGCTCGCCGGTGCGCCCGCTGCCGCTGCGTCAGCTTGCGACCCTGGAAGAAGTGCCCGAACTTCGCGAGCACTGGGATAGCTGGTTTGGGATGGCCTCGCAATGGGTGCCGTTCTGGCGGCCCGTGCCGCTTTATACGGCGGCAGGACGCGAGCGCGGCGCAGCCGTGGCGAGCGAGTAGGCTTCAAAAAAACGCGCAAGCACGAGGACAAGCACAATGACAGCGCAACACCACCTGACCAACTATTCCGGTCCCAGCGACGACGTACCGGCAGGCGCCTCGGTAGTCATCGTCGGAGGAGGCGTCACGGGCCTGAGCGCAGCATGGTGGCTGGCCATGGCCGGCGTCGACACGCTTGTGCTCGACGCCGGCCTGATTGGCTGGGGCGCGTCCGGCCGCAACGGCGGCGGCTGCTCGCATCATCACAGCCCGCTGTTCCTGGAAGAGCAGCGGCTCTGGCCGATGATGGACGAGTTGCTTGGTTATCCTACTGAATTTCGCCCCAACCGCATTCGCATTGCGCTCGACGCGCATCAGTTCCTGCTTTATCGCCGGGCGCTCGATAACGGCGCGTTTCACGGTCTGCGCTCAGACGTTCTAGATCCGAGGCAGGTCCGCGAACTCGTGCCGTTCGCGGGCGACAACGTCTTCGGCGGTTATTTCTATCACTTCGGCGGCCACGCGAATCCACACCGGACGCTGCAGGCTTACGCATGGGCGATGCAGGACCGCGGCGGGCGCTTGCTGCAGCATACGAACGTGACCGGCTTCACGACGAACGGCGACCACGTCACCGGGGTGAATACAAATCGTGGCCACATTGCCTGCGATCATCTGGTGCTTGCCGCCGGACCGCACACCGGCGAGCTTGCCGCGCAACTCGGCGTGGATGTCCCGCTTGCGAGCGCGCGCGCCGAGATGATCGTGACGGAACCGCTGCCGCCCATGAGCATAGGTGGCGTCGACGGTAATGGCCTGTATGGACGGCAAACGCTGCGCGGCAATCTTGCCTATGGCGGCGGTCCGCACGAGTGGATCGATCTCGCCGACGTGAACCGCCAGCGGCCTCATTCCACGCCTTTGCAATGCAGCATCGCGGCCCGCGTGGCTGCGTTGTTCCCGAAGGTCGCGCATGCGCGCGTGATTCGCAGCTGGGCGGGCTTCATAGAGAATACGCCCGACGGCCGGCCGATCATCGACCAGCCCGCTCAATTCGATAACCTCACCCTGGCGACGTTGTCGAGCGTGGGATTCGGGTTATCGCCGGCTAGCGGCCACGCTATCCGCGATCTCGTGATCGACGGCACATGCAGCTTCGCGGATCTTTCGAGCTTTGCGCTTTCGCGATTTGCGAATCTTGAACCGGACTGGCGGGCGTTACAGGGCTGGGTGCCGTTCCCTTCACCGCTCCCTTCGCCGCTGGCTTCGCCACGTTGCAACGAACCTGAGCAAGACGTTCTCGCGCCGCTAGGATCGTGACTGCGCGCCCCGCAGGTCCGACGGACTCGCCTGATAGACACGACGCACCCAGCGCGCCAGATGCGAGGGCGAGGCAAAGCCCGTAGCGAGCGCGATGTCTGCCACCGGCACGCTTGAATAGGCCAGCAATTCATGCGCGCGTTCGAGCCGCAACTGCACGTAATAGCGTGCGGGCGTGGCGTTCAGGTGACGCAGGAACAGGCGTTCGAGTTGCCGCGATGTCATGCCGATAGTCGTGCCGATCTGCGCAATCGGCAGCGGTGCTTCCACGTTCGCCCGCATCAGGTCGATCGCTCGCCGGATGCCTCTTGGCAGGCTGGCGTGATTGTGGTCGCGCCAGCCGCGCTGATCGTCGCGGCCGTCGCGGATGCGTTCATGATGAAACTGGTTTGCCACGCGCACCGCGAGTTCGGCGCCATGTTGTTCGGAGATCAAGTGCAGCATCATGTCCATTGCCGCGATGCCGCCTGAGCAGGTCATCCGGTTTCTATCGATCTCGTAGATCTTTCCCGAGCACAGCAAGTCGCGAAATTCCTCCGCGAACGCCGGCAGGTTTTCCCAGTGGATGGTGCATTGGTAACCATCGAGCAATCCCGCGCGGGCCAGCAGATAACTGCCCGTCGATAACGACCCGATCACAGCCTTGCTGCGCGCCGCGGTGCGCAGCGCGCGCAGATAGCGGGGTTCGAGTTCGGGGTCGAGCCGCAGGCCGCCGCACACGAACACATAGTCCGCGTGGAGCATGGCTTCGGTGAGCGGGCGAGCCTGCAGTTCAATGCCGTTCGAGGCCTGTACGGGGGTTCCGTCGAGACTCGCCATCTCCCATGCATACAGCGGCTGGGCGGCGAGGCGATTAGCCGAGCGCAAGGGCTCGATGGCGGACGACAGGCTCATCATGGACAGTCCTTCCACCAGCAGGAACACGAAGCGCCGCATAACGGCGACCGTCTGCGATTCGGACATGTGGAGCGGGTTTAGCGTGTCGAGGCTGTCAGAATTCATGGTTCACTGAAGGCATATCTGCGAGCAACGCTCGCGCGGGCGGTACTGTGCGGAGACTCCTTCAAGTATCGTACGCCTTCAATAAAACGGCCGTCTTTTTCTGGTATGGCTATGGCTCTCGGGCAGTGGGTGCACATGCCGAGCGGGGCCTCTCGCGATGCCCGGTTCATCGTCCAGCCCGATAAGTCGAGGCGATCCGGTGACTGACGCGGTACACCGACGACCATCGCATCGCTGACAGCTGTGTGCCGTCCGGCAGAGCGGGCAACATGATCCGGCAAACCTCGTCGAAGTTCGGCGATGGCGTGGCGGCAAGTCGCGTAGCGGTCTCGTCGGACGCAATGATGATCGAAAGGCGGTAACGATGAACCGACCCGCGCACCGGGACTGCGGCCAGCGAGGTTTGCGTCCGTCCGGCGCCCTCCGACCAGTTGAAGCGGTACATCGGGCCGCGCGGCAACGTCCAGTCGACATCGACATTGGACAACAGTGCCTCGCTATGATGCGCCCAAATCAGTTGTAGACCCACGGGCACGGCTCTAGAGGATCGATATCACCGCAAGGCGCGTGGAGGTTCGTGTTCCATGGGTGATGCCCGTGCTGTTCGCCGCGCTGTGGACGCCGATACGGTCGCTGCCAATGACGATCGGTTTGTCTGGGGATTTGAGGTCGCTTGAAACGCATTATTGTTGCTCTTGCGTAGCCACGTGACCGGGCAAGTCGGCTGGATGCTGTCAGACTCATTGTTCCGACGGCAATCCGCTGCGACCGGCTGGACAACTTCATGCGAAAGGGGGGCTTCATGCTTAAAAGAATTGCAACCAACCTGCTTGACATCGCCTATGACGAACAAGGTGATGTCGACGGATGGCCGGTCATCCTGCTACACGGTTTTCCCTACGATATCCACGCGTACGAGGATGTGACGCCACACCTGATGTCCCAGGGTGCTCGCGTTATCGCACCTTATCTTCGGGGATATGGGCCTACGCGTTTCCTGGCGCCGGCAACACTTCGTTCGGGTCAGCAGGCAGCGCTGGGGGCGGACCTGTTAGCGCTGCTCGATGCACTTGAGATTGAACAGGCTGTGCTGGGCGGATATGACTGGGGCGGCCGGGCAGCATGCATTGTGGCGGCGCTGTATCCGTCGAGAGCGCGGGGGCTGGTCTCGGTCAATGGCTACAACATTCAGAACATAGCCACCGCCATGCGGCCAGACGACCCGGAGAAAGAACATCGGCTCTGGTACCAATATTACTTTCATGGTGAGCGTGGCCGGGCTGGACTGACCGAAAACCGGCGCGCGTTCTGCCGCCTGTTGTGGTCGTTATGGTCGCCGAGCTGGGGCTTCGACGACGACACTTACGCCCGCTCGGCCGCTGCGTTCGACAATCCGGATTTCGTCGATGTTGTCATCCATTCGTATCGGCACCGTGCCGGACTGGTCGATGGCGATCCACAGTTCGACGATATGGAGCGCCGCTTGTCCGCCATGCCGTCGATCACCGTTCCCACGATCACACTCGAAGGCGACGCTGATGGCGTCGTGCCGCCGGGGGGAAGACCGGTGGGCTTAAAGCGGTTCACTGGACGCCATGAGAACCGCGTCGTGCCGAACGCAGGCCATAATCTTCCGCAGGAGGCGCCAGACGCATTCGTCAGCGCGGTACTTGATATCAACGCGTGGGCGGGTTGACGCCTCGCGCATGAGGTGACCGACCCCTTGCACGCTCTTGGGAGCGGAGTGCACGCATCGGTTATGCGTGCCTCGGCGTCAGGGCATTAATGAATCAGGAAGCTACTAATCCAGAGCCGGCGATTCTTGTGCTAACGACGCAGAGACTCCCCGACGCGCTTCCTCTTCCTTTTCTCCTGCAGCGACTTCTCCGTGGTCGGAGCGAACCCTCCCAAGCAGCGCAAAGACCAGAACGGCTGCGCCCAAGGTCAGGATAATCGCCACCCAAAGAAGCTTCTTGAACGCGAGATCATAGGCCAGGAGCAGGTGCGCGTGATCGAAGCCCAAAAGAATCGAGCCGGCTTTCTCCAGCGTTCCGGCGGCGAGTTGCGCCGCACCGGATGCCAGGGTGTCCGGACTCTGATCAGGCCTGATGTCGGTCAGGGTTTGCCGGGCGAAAAACGCCAGCAATGAACCAACAATGGCCATGGCCGTGCTGTCAATCGAGACGCGCAAAGCGCCGAAGATACCGACAGCCATCCCGGCTTTGTCGCTAGGGACGACACTGACGGCAAGGTTATCCATCAACCCCCATGGAATGGCGGCGCCCAGGCCGATCAGGAGCAGATCCACGCGCATCAGGATGCCATGATCTCCGAGCGGCACCTGGGTGAGTAGAAAGAGCCCTGCGACCGAGATGAGCATGCCGACACCCGAGAGGATGCCAACCGGAATAAATCGGGTAAGCATCGCTGAAAGGAACGGGACAAAGAGCAACGGCGCCGAAAAATAGAGCATCAGTATTCCGGCATCCAGGGCACTCAGCCCTTCAATCCCGATGAAACGCAGTGGCAGAATAACGAGCAACGCAATATATGAATACGCTGTCGCGAGCGGTAGAAGTTGCGCGCCCACGAAGCGCGGATAGCGAAAGAGGCTGAGATCAAGCATGGGATTCAAGACTTTCGTCTCTATCACAACAAAAAGGACCAGCACGAGACCGCTTGCCACAAAGAGTCCCAGGACAAGCGGTCCTGTCCACCCATACACCGGGGCTTCAACCACGGCGAAGGTGAAGAGCGTCAGCATGAGGGTGAAGGTGCCGGCGCCTGCCCAGTCGAGGCCATGGGCCGAAGGATTCTTGCTGTCCGTCATGTAGAAAACGCACAATATCAGTGCGATAAAACTGATCAGCGCACTACTGAGGAAGACCGCGTGCCAGTTGAAAAGAGCGATCAGAATGCCCGCCAGAGTCGGGCCGAAAGCGAGGCCCGCGCCAAACGCGATTCCGATAAGGCTGAAAATCCTGACGCGCGCCGGACCTTCGAATTCCTGGGCCAGCATTGACACGCCGCCGGCATAAGCACAGGCAGCCGCAAGACCATGCGGCACGCGAAGGAAGTCAAGCCACAAGACGCTTGGTGCGAGCGGCATCGCAAGCGAAACGAGCGTCATGACCAACATGCCGATGAAGAAGATTTTCTTGCGGCCATAGTGATCGGCCAGCGCACCTGCCACCATCAGGGTACTGCCGCAGGCGAGCATGAAGGCATTGGTGATCCACGAAAGAGCAACCGTCCCTCCCGCAAGGTCACGACCAATGAACGTTTGGGCGGCCGGCCCCGCCGAAAGACTTAAAGGCAGGCTAATGCAGGCCAGAATGACCGCGATGAGAACAAGGGTTTTAGCGCGTGTGGACCGCGGCACTGTCGGGGAAGCATGCGTGGAGTGCTGGTGCATCGATAAGATTCCCTAAGGTTCACGCTATACAGGAGCGGCGCAATAGATGCCTTCCGGTCCCGGAAGGCATCAATCCTAGGGGTGTTGGTTTTATGGATAAAGAAAGACAATGCGAATTCATCTGTCGGGAAACACGAATAATGAAGAACTGACTGCATGTCGCGGTTGAATCGTCAACTGTTGGAGAGCAGCAGGGCGTCACGTGTCACGGCTAGATATCCGCAAAGCGATTGGCGCGACAATTGAGGCGCAACCACCGCCTCTTAAACCATTTCGTGTCCCACAGGCGCACTAACCATATTGGCAATATCTGTCTGCGCAACCGCCGACGCGGGTCCCCTATGCACAGTTTCGGCGAGCGGATCGGTTCCGGAAAATCGTCCGGGTAGTACGCTGTCAGCGGCTCGTGAAGCGCGCCCCTGCGCGTCGTGCTCGTCGTGTTCGGGGTCCGCGTCGCGCGTCGCGCGCGTGTTCATCACGTCCCCCATAAAGAGAGAGCGGATCGGCCGGCCGGCCCCGTTTTCGATGCCTGCGCATCTTCGCGGCAAATGCGCGCGCAGTGCAGCGCGGATCGATCCGTTATGCGAAACGCGGCGCGGCCGTTCAGCTCTTCTTTTGGCTGAAGGCTTCGAACGCCTTTGCGTAGTCCGGGTGCCAGCGCGAGAGCGGCGGCCGGTTCTCGATGATGTCCTGCGCCGCCCAGAGGATGCGCCGTTCGTCAGTTGCGCGGGGTACGTCGTTGTCGGGACAGAGGATGTAGAAGTCGCCCGCCTCCAGCCGTTCGATCATGAAATCCGCTGTCTGCTCCGAGGTCCACGCGGCCGCCGGTTTCTCCGTGCGTCCCCGGGCGGTGAGGCCCGTGTACACGAAGCCCGGAATCAGCAGGTGCGCGCTGATCCTGCAGCCGGGGGTATTGCGCAGCTCGTGCTGCAGTGCTTCCGTGAACGCCTTCAGGCCCGCCTTCGACACGTTGTAGGCAGGATCGCCCGGCGGCGTGGTGATGCCCTGCTTCGACCCTGTGTTGATCACGATGCCGGGGCGCTTACGTTCGATCATCGAAGGGACGAAGGTCCGGGTGCCGAGGACGGGGCCCATCAGGTTGACGCCGAGCACGCGTTCCCAGTTTTGCGCCGGCCCGAAGACCGTGCTGCCGACCTGCACGCCCGCGTTGTTCATCAGGATGTCGGTGCCGCCGAAACGCTCGTCGACCTGCTGGCGCAGCCGCTCCAGATCGTCGATGCGGCTCACGTCGGTCTTGACTGCCAGCACGTCGTCGGCGCCGTTCGCGCTCACGAGGGCAATGGCGTCGGCAGCGGTGGCGAGCCGTTGGTCGTCGGTGTCCGCGATGCAGATGCGCAAGCCGCGCGCGGCAAAGCGCATGGCGGCGGCGAGTCCGATACCGGAAGCGCCGCCGGTGATGACCGCAACTGACTCTGGAGCAAGGGTAGAAAGTGTCATGCAAGATTCCTGGTCGTTGGCCGCCGTGGAGGCGACGATTCAAATCAATCATGCGGAGAGACCCGCGGCAAAGCACGCGGCAACGCGCATGGTGATTTTTATCACGGACTTGCAAAGGATGTGCGTCGAGGGGTCACCTTGCGGCTGTCGAAAGCCATCTGCAAGATGATCCGGGCCACGGGGTTCCTGGCCGGCCTTTGCAGCGAGGCGGGATCGTGGCGTGAACCGGAGCACCGGGGACGTCCGCGGAGCTGCGACGTCGTGTCTTGCGCATGTCGATTTCTCCCACGATCAGCGCACCGGGCGTGTGCGATGCTCGCGCATCGGATCCTGCCCGCGCGCGACGCGACGCGGCCAAGGATCTATATGAAGCTTGCGCCTCCGTTGACGGGAATCGTTTGGCCCGTCATGAATGCGTTGCCGATGACCATCAGTAACGCCTGCGCAACTTCGCTCGCTTCGCCCAAGCGCCCCACGGGCAGTTTTTCCGCGACGTTGGACGCCTTCAGCGGCCCAGCCATGTCGGTGTCGATCGGCCCCGGTGCAACGGCGTTGACGGTAATTCCTTCGCGGGCAAGCCTTGCCGCATAGCCGCGCGTCAGACCCTCGAGGCCGGCTTTCGATGCGTTGTAGTGAACGCCAAGCAGGCCCGCGCCGCGGGCAGCCGCCGACGAGAGGTTGACGATGCGGCCCCAGCGCCTCGCGCGCATGCCGGGCAGCACCGCCTGCGTGCAGAGAAACGCCGACTTCAGATTGACGGCGAGCGTTCGATCGAACTCTGCTTCCGTGAGATCGTCGATGTCGACAATCGTACCGGTGCCCGCGTTGTTCACGAGCACGTCGATAAGACCGAGGCGGTTCTCCACCTCATGGAACATCGCTTTGACGTCGTCTCCGACCGATACGTCAGCGCGTACCGCGATCGCACGGCCGCCTGCGCGTTCAATTTCCGCGACGACGCCGGCAGCTTCGTTCTCGCGTTGCCGATAGTTGACGGCGACCGCTGCGCCGGCGGAGGCAAGCGCGATCGATATGGCGCGTCCGATTCCACGCGAGCCGCCGGTCACCAGGGCGACACGATCGTTCAAATTGGGTAAATGTGCAGGCATGAAGAGCTCCTCTCTTGCGCGGTTTTGGCAGAGCCTGCTGCGGCAGCGTCTGCGAGGCGTGGTTTTGCCGAGCAAGGCGTTGCCGCAAGGCATCCTAGTTTGCCTCCTTTATGGCGTTTTCGCCGAAGTCGGCCTCCTTCCTGAGAGTAACGCTCCCCGGACCGTACGACTGTCGTCTCCTGTAAGCCGTTGTTTCCGGGGAGAGGCGGCGAGCGACCGATGAAGGATCGATGCGGGAAATACGAAAATGAGACCGGACTTGGGCAGAGGGGGGTTGCTAAAGCGCACCTGCTAAACTCGGCCCGATTCCCGACCTGGGTGTCTTCGAGCAAGCCAATTATTTATGAAAAGTAGTGCAAAAGGCGGCCTTGTTTATTCTACCGACGGCGGTCGGATGTGTCCCGAATGCAGGCAGGCGCTCGCGGAATGTGTCTGCGAGACGGTTACCAAGAGGCTGCCGCCAGGCGATGGCGTGGTGCGGGTGACTCGCGAGACAAAGGGGCGGGGCGGGAAAAGCGTGACGATCGTTAAAGGGCTGGCGCTCGATCCTCTTGCCTTGGCCTCGCTAGGCAAGCAGTTGCGCACGGCCTGCGGTTCGGGTGGAACGGTCAAGGATGGCGTGATTGAAGTGCAGGGTGACCATTGCGAGCGGGTTATCGAAGTGCTCAAAAAGTACGGCCACAGCGCGAAGCGGGCCGGGGGCTAATCGCTTCAATGCGCGGAGGTGCTTGAGTACCACGGACCGCATGATCGCGGGCGGCCCAGGGTGTGTCAAAACGCGTAGCCACTGGGAATTGACGACATCGCAGACCGGTCCCTTGTACCCAATGTTCTATCTCATGGCGGTAGTCGTACTCTTGACGGTGCAGGGCTTGCTAGCCCGGTTCAGGATCGGCCGGGCATATCGCTGGCTTCGATTTGAAAGCAGTTGTTCAGTAACCCTACTTATTTAGCGTGACGCGGAGATGGGTTTGTTTGTCGAAAAAAATCGGAACAGGTTTCGTTTGGCTGTGACCATGTTGCCGGTTCCCCTTCTGCCGAAAACACTGTATGGGTGTACAGTGTCGACTTCATCGGCCGTTATCTCGCTAATGCGTGTCGAGCGATGGCTTCCCAAGGCGAGCCACGCTTCGCCCAAGCGCACTGGCGGACGATCTAACTCATTGAACCGGTTAGGAAAAATTGGCATCCAACAACGCAATCCGCATTCGCGGCGCTCGCCAGCACAATCTCAAGAACATCGATCTGGACCTTTACACGGGGCAGATGACCGTGGTGACCGGTCCTTCGGGCTCGGGCAAATCGAGCCTCGTGTTCGATACGCTCTATGCCGAAGGCCAGCGTCGCTACGTCGAGACATTCAGCGCGTATGCCCGGCAATTCCTCGACCGCATGGACCGTCCGCAGGTGGATCGCGTGGACGGCGTGCCGCCGGCAATTGCCATCGACCAGACCAATCCGGTGCGCAGTTCGCGCTCGACCGTCGGTACGATGACCGAGCTGAACGATCACCTGAAACTGTTCTACGCACGCGCCGCCGAGCTCTTCGATAAAAAGACCTCGCATCAGGTCCGGCACGACACGCCGGAGACCATCTACGTCGAATTGCTCGAACGCACGAAGGTGAGTGATCCGCGGATCGCGATCACGTTCCCGGTGGAACTGCCTGAGTCCGCCAGCGACGACGAAGTCGCACAGTGGCTTTCCGCCAGCGGCTACACGCGTGTGCAGGCAAAGCGGCATGTGGACGGCCGGCAAATGCTCGACGTGGTCGCAGACCGGTTCCGCTTGCAGAAGACGGAGCGGTCGCGGGCGCTGGAGGCTATCGAAGGTGCGTTGCTGCGTGGCACGGGGCGCGTGAATGTCTACGTGCTGCCGGAGCCGGGCGCGGACGACGCGGACAAGCCCGTGGAGGTGCCAACCTGGCGCTTCTCCACTGGCCTGCACAGCCCGGAAAGCGACATCCGCTACGCCGATCCGCAACCCGCGTTGTTCTCGTTCAACTCGGCGTATGGCGCGTGTGAAACGTGTCGCGGCTTCGGCCGGGTGATCGGCGTTGATCTCGGCCTCGTGATTCCCGATGAACGCAAGACCTTGCGCGGCGGCGCGGTCAAGACGCTGCAAACGCCCGCATGGAAAGAGAATCAGGACGACCTGCTGCGCTATGGCGCGAAAGCGGGTATTCGCCTTGGTGTGCCCTGGAGCGAACTCACGCAAAAGGAGCGCGACTGGGTGATCAACGGTTCGCCCGACTGGTCCGGCAAGTGGCAAAACCAGTGGTACGGCGTGCAGCGTTTCTTCGATTACCTCGAATCGAAAGCGTACAAGATGCACATCCGCGTGTTGCTGTCGAAATATCGCAGCTATACGAAATGTCCGACGTGCGAAGGCGCGCGGCTCAAGACAGAAGCGCTGCTGTGGCGCCTCGGCACGAAGGAGCAAGCGGACGCCGTGCTGAAGCCGGCCGATCGTTTCCTGCCGGCAGGCGTGGAGTGGACGCGGGCGCAACTCGAAGCGCTGCCGGGTCTCACCCTGCACGATCTGATGCTGATGCCGATCGACCGCATTCGCCGGTTCTTCGACTCGCTGACCTTGCCAAGCACGCTGCTCGACGACGCGCTCAAGCTCCTGCACAACGAGGTGCGCACGCGCCTGAAATATCTCTGCGATGTCGGCCTCGGTTACCTCACGCTGGATCGCCAGAGCCGTACGTTGTCCGGTGGCGAAGTACAGCGGATCAACCTGACGACCGCGCTCGGCACGTCGCTGGTGAACACGCTGTTCGTGCTCGATGAACCGAGCATCGGCTTGCATCCGCGTGATTTGAATCGCATTGTCGAAGCGATGCACCGGTTGCGCGACGCGGGCAATACGCTCGTGGTGGTGGAGCACGATCCGTCGGTGATGCTCGCGGCGGATCGTCTTATCGATATGGGTCCGGGACCGGGCGAACGCGGCGGCGAGATCGTCTATGATGGGCCGCCGAACGAAATCGAGCATAGCGACACGCTGACGGGTGCGTACCTCGGCGGCCGCAAGCATGTGGCGCACGCGTCGAACTGGCAGCGCCGCGCGGTCGATGCAAAGACGCCGCGGCTCGTGCTCGAAGGCGCGACCGAACACAACCTGCGCGATGTCACGGTCGAGATTCCGTTGCAGCGGCTGGTGTGCGTGACGGGTGTATCGGGGTCGGGTAAATCGACGCTGATCCAGGACGTGCTCGCTCCAGCGTTGCAGCGTCATTTTGGCAAGGCGACGGAATCGCCGGGCGCATTCCGTGCATTAAAAGGCGCGGACGCCTTGAGTGAAGTGATCTTTGTGGATCAATCGCCGATCGGCCGCACGGCGCGTTCGAATCCAGCGAGTTATGTTGGCGCGTTCGACGAGATTCGCAAGCTGTTTGCCAAGGCGCCACTGGCCGCGCAACGCGGTTATAGCGCCGGCATGTTCAGTTTTAATTCCGGCGATGGCCGTTGCCCGACCTGCGGCGGTTCGGGCTTCGAACACGTCGAGATGCAGTTCCTGAGCGACGTCTATCTGCGCTGCCCGGATTGCGATGGACGGCGGTATCGGGCGGAAATCCTGGATGTGCAGATCGAACGCGACGGCAAGTCGCTCAGCGTGGCGGATGTACTCGACCTGACCGTGAGTGAAGCCGTTGCGTGCTTTGCGAAAGACAAGGAAGTGCTGCGGGTGTTGCAGCCGATTGTCGATGTTGGACTGGAATATGTGAAGCTTGGGCAACCGGTTCCCACGCTCTCGGGCGGTGAAGCGCAGCGCCTGAAGCTGGCGGGTTTCCTGGCGGAAACGGCACAGGCGAGCGGCAACCTGCCGGGCCGCTTGTTCATGTTCGACGAGCCCACGACGGGCCTCCATTTCGACGATATCGCCAAGCTGATGCAGGCATTGAGACGCCTGCTGGAACGCGGTCATTCGCTGATCGTGATCGAGCACAACCTTGACGTGATCCGCGCTGCCGACTGGATCATCGATCTTGGTCCAGAGGGCGGCGATGCGGGCGGTCTGGTTGTCTGTGTCGGCACACCGGACGATGTTTCGGCATGCGAACAATCGCACACCGGTAAGGCGCTGCTCGACTACGAAGAGTCGATGGCGCCGGGCGCAGCGCAGAAGCGCGCAGCGGGCGTTCCGCTGCAACTGGCTGCGGAAATCGCAGCAGCGCGGCGCGCGTTGCAGGGCGAAGACGTGGTGCGGATTGTCAACGCGCGCGAGCACAACCTGAAGTCGCTCGACGTCGATATCCCGCACGGCAAGTTCAACGTGATCACGGGCGTATCGGGTTCGGGCAAGTCAACGTTAGCGTTCGATATCCTCTTCCATGAAGGCCAGCGCCGGTATCTGGAATCGTTGAATGCGTATGCGCGTTCGATCGTGCAACCGGCAGGGCGTCCTGAAGTGGACGCCGTCTACGGTATTCCGCCGACAGTGGCCATCGAGCAGCGTTTATCGCGTGGCGGCCGTAAGAGCACGGTCGCGACCACGTCCGAAGTCTGGCATTTCCTGCGGCTTCTATACGTGAAGCTTGGTATCCAGCATTGCATCCACGATGGCGCGCCCGTCACGGCGCAGAGTCCCGAATCGATCGTCGCGCAGATCATGCGGGATTTCAAAGGCCAGCATATCGGCTTGCTCGCACCGCTCGTGGTGAACCGCAAGGGGATTTACACGGACCTCGCGAAGTGGGCGAAGACACGCGGGCATACGCATTTGCGCGTGGACGGCGAGTTCCTTTCCGTCGATCCGTGGCCGAAGATCGATCGCTTCAAGGAGCACACCATCGAGTTGCCGGTCGGCGATCTGATCGTCAACGCGAACGATGAAGCGACGCTGAAAGCCATGCTTCTGGAGACGCTCGAACTCGGCAAGGGCGTGATGCATCTGCTTGCGCCGCTCGACGACTTGCATGGTGCGTTGAACGGCGGCAAGAAGGGGACGAAGCACGTTGGCGAGATCCGGGTATTCTCGACCAAACGCGCGTGTCCGGTCTGCGGCACGAGTTATCCCGAACTTGACCCGCGCATGTTCTCGTACAACAGCAAGCACGGCTGGTGCAACACCTGCGTGGGCACCGGCGTCACGCTCACGCGCGAGCAGCGCGAAGTCTACGACGACACCGTGCTCTCCGATGATGGTCGTGGGCGTGAGCAGACGATTCCATCGGCGCAACAGGAACCGGACGATGTCGGCGATCAGCCTTGCCCGGATTGCAGCGGCACGCGCCTGAATGAAGTCGCGCGGGCGGTGACGTTCGGCGATCAACCGATAACGGAAGTCGGCCGCTGGACGGTCAGCGCGACGCGTGGCTGGGTCAAGAAGCTGAAGCTCAAGGGCCGCGATGCCGATATCGCCCGCGACGTAGTCAGTGAAATCGAAGGCCGCTTGTTGTTCCTCGAAGAAGTCGGTCTTGGTTATCTGAGCCTGGATCGCGCGGCGCCCACGTTGTCGGGTGGCGAAGCGCAGCGCATTCGCCTTGCCGCGCAGCTCGGCAGCAACTTGCAGGGCGTGTGTTATGTGCTGGATGAACCGACTATTGGTCTGCATCCGCGTGACAACAAGATCCTGCTGGACGCACTGAAGAAACTCGGCGACAAGGGCAACACGCTGGTGGTGGTGGAGCACGACGAGGACACCATTCGCCGTGCGGATCACATCATCGATATCGGTCCGGGAGCGGGGAAACGCGGCGGCACGGTGGTAGCGCAAGGCAGTGTGGCCGATCTCGCGGCGCAGCCGGATTCGCTCACGGGCCAGTATCTGGCGAACCCGATCCAGCATCCGTTGCAGGCGCGTCGTGATGTAAAAACGGCGACCGCGAAGCGGGCCGCAACGCCCGAGAACTGGCTTACGGTTCACGGAGCGACGCTGCACAACCTGCGCAACGTCACCGCGAGCATGCCGCTCGGCCGTCTGATTGCCATCACGGGCGTGAGCGGTTCCGGCAAGTCCACGCTCGCTCGTGACGTGCTGATGACCAACCTGCTCGATGCCGTGGGCCGCTCGGTTCTGTCGTCGCCGGCTACGCGCCGCGCACGCAAGACCGCGCAAGCCGACATGCCCGCGCGCAATCGGTCGAGCGTGTTGTCGCGGGAAGCGCCGCGTGTGAAGTTCGACGTTGCGCATCGCTGGCAGGGGTGCACGGAGGTGACCGGCTTCGAGACCATCGACCGTGTGCTCGAAGTCGACCAGACGCCGATTGGCAAGACGCCGCGCTCGTGCCCGGCGACGTATATCGGCATGTGGGACACCATCCGCAAGCTGTTCGCTGACACTCTGGAAGCCCGCGCGCGGGGTTATACGCCGTCGCGCTTTTCGTTCAACACGGGCGATGGCCGCTGCCCGGCCTGTGAGGGCCAGGGCGTGCGCACCATTGCCATGAGCTTCCTGCCCGACGTCAAAGTACCGTGCGATGTCTGCCACGGTCAGCGTTTCAATCCGGAAACGCTGGCGGTGACGTGGCGCGGCAAGAACATCGGCGAAGTGCTGACCATGGAGATTGACGAGGCTGTCGAGTTCTTCTCCGCGATGACAAGCATCTCGCATCCGCTGCAACTCATGAAGGATGTGGGGCTGGGTTATCTGACGCTTGGGCAGCCATCGCCCACGTTGTCAGGCGGGGAGGCTCAGCGGATCAAGCTGGTGACGGAGTTGTCGAAGGTAAGGGACGACATCGGCAGGCGTGGGCAGAAGGCGCCGCATACGCTGTATGTGCTCGATGAGCCGACCGTGGGCCTTCATATGGCCGACGTCGCGAAGCTGATCCGCGTGCTGCACCGGTTGGTCGATGGCGGGCATTCGGTGGTGGTGATCGAGCACGATCTGGACGTGATCGCCGAAGCCGACTGGGTGATCGATCTGGGGCCGGAAGGCGGCACGGAAGGCGGATCGATCGTGGCCGCGACCGATCCGGACACGCTCTCGAAGAATCCGCGCAGTCACACGGGCGCCGCGCTGCGGCCGGTGCTCGAGCGCGGGGCCGTGGCGGCCGAGGCGGTTCAGTAACTCGGTTCAGTAACTCTTGTAGGGCAGGAACTTGCCCGATAAAACCACGTTGACCCGGTCCCCTTTGGGATCGGGTTCGCGTTGGATATCCATTGAGAAATCGATGGCGCTCATGATTCCGTCGCCGAATTCCTCGTGGATCAGTTCCTTGATCGTGCTCCCGTAAACGCTCACTATTTCGTACCATCGGTAGATGAGAGGATCGGTGGGGACGGCGGTCGGCAGCGAGCCTTTATAGGGCACAATCTGCAGCCAGGCGACGGCTTCATCGGAGAGGTTGAAGAGGGCGCCTACGACTTCGGCCTGTGCTTTGGAGAACGTCATCTGCCCGAGGCAACCGGCCGTTACCCATTCCTTGCTCAAGCCGACTTTCTCCGCCACGTCGGCCCATTTCAGTCCTTTGCTCACCTTGGCGGCGAGAATCATGTGAGTCACTTCGCTGCGATCGGAAATCATTCGGGTTGCTCCTTGAGGGTGGTTTCAAGCGAGTGTATTGGCTAATCGCGGGGCTGGCTGGCGGACAAAAAAACTGCGCGAAGCTCGGTTCGCTCGCGCCGGTGGACGGTGGGTTTTGGGTTTGGGTTTGTGGGCAGGGGGCAAGGTCGGGGGGCTGGGTTCTGGGGTAGCGGCGGGGTCAGTGCTGGGTTGGTCGGTTTTGGGGTTAGCGGTCGGAGTCAATGCTGGGTTGCTGCTTTCGGCCGTGGTGGTCTGCCTGAGTCGGATTTTCTCTTTATCACTATTAGCCACTGTGCGTGGCGGCACGTCATTTCTGATATGACTTTCCGTGTCAACAGGTGTTTTTAGCTGTGGTCATCTTTTCTCTTCCTACAATTTCCTGAGGGCGGCGTAGCAGTAACACTCGACGGTGAATCAATCTGATATTCGCGGGTTGGTTACCGCATTACAGTGATCCGTCTCGTGAGCCTGCCGCTAACTTTGTGCGCAAGTCGGCGTGAACCGTTGATAAGCCGTTGCAAAGAAATGCCGCGGGTAACTCTGATGCCGGGCTACGCCGCCTTCAGGAAACTGCCTTTTCGATGATTGCAAAACTGTTTTTTGCTGGTTTAGACAGCCGCTCTGGACTTGTTGATCGCCTGCTCCATGCCCAGACGGGCGATGTCCCAGATAAACCCGGCGAGTTCGCGAGCGATCGCGACGACCGCCACGTTTTTGAGTTTGCCCTTCGCCACCATTCTTCTAAAGCGCCCACACAGACGCAACTGCGCGTCCCAGGCGCGATCGATAATCACCTTGGGCACGCCCTCATGACGCTGCTGAATTTCGGGACTCACGCGGGCCGTATGCCGATAACTCCAGGCGGCCTCGATCAGCAACTTTCGCGCAAGCGAATTGCCCGTCTTGGTGATGCTGCCCTGGCGCCGGCTGCCCCCCGACGAGTATTCTGAAGGCGTTATGCCCAGCCACGCCATCAACTGCCGAGGATGGGCAAAGCGCGTCACATCGACGATCTCCGAGAGCAAGCCAACGGCGGTGGTGAACTTGATGCCGCGCATGGTTTGCAGGGCGAGCACGGCGGGATAAAAGCGCCACTGCGGCACCGCTTCGCGCAAGGCCGACTCAAGCCGCTCGCACTGCGTAAACCGGTCTTCGATCGCGCGGCGCAACTCGGTGAAGGCGAGGTCCTGCCATGCGTTGCCGAACGAGAACTTGCTGATCCAGCGTCGATGCGCCGGCCCCCAGTTCGCCGTGCCCGCGTATCGCACGGCGTGGGCGAGCAGGAACGATTTTAACGCTTGGCGGGCGCGTTTGAGGGCATCGCGCGTACTGGCCCAGACACGCGCAAGATCGCGAAACGCTTCGTCTTCGACGGTGGGCACATGCACTGCGCTGAGGTCGCCCGCGCGCAGTGAGCGCACGAGCTTGAGCGCGTCGCGGCGGTCGGTCTTCACGCGATCGCCGGCTTTGCGCGGGATCAGCGAGGGGGCGCACACCATGCACTCGAAGCCTTTGGCAGCGAGGCGGCGCTGCAGGTCATAGCCCAGAGGACCGGCTTCATAAACGATTTTTACGTGGCGAGCCTTGGATTGAAGCTTTTTGCATAACTGATCAATATCGCGAGAGCGCGTGCCGATCTTGCCGAGCACTTCGACTTCGCCGCTGCCCAGCGCGTAGGCAACTGTAATCGAGTCTTTGTGAACATCCAGTCCGACAAATAACGTGATATCGTTTTGCATGCTGGCCTCCGTGTTGGAAACAAAACCTATGAGTGACGGGTTCGCCCTCACTGTTACGGCTCTGGCGCTATGCTAACCCGCGTGTTTTAGCTCTGTCACGGGGGCCAGCCCTTACTGCTCACGGAAGTCATACTAACTTTGTCCAAAGCGACAAAGAAACGAAGCAAAGAAAGCGCTTTTAAACCACGCTACCCTAAGTGTCCACAGCGTGCAGTTTCTATTCATAGGTGCCCCAAAAGCACGGTGCTCGCCAGAGCCACGGATGTATGAACCCCTCCTTCTCGCGAATCCTGACACGAACACGCTTCGCCCCGTACGCTCTCGGGCAAGCACAATTGCCAATGAACCCGCACGGCCTTACAGATATTTACGGCTGCGGTTTTTTGACAGGTTAGCTACTTGGTCTGTGCGACCGTATTCATAGGTCACAGCTTGATGCGTGTTCGTGTTTACTGCTTCAGTTTTTGTGAATTGGCTGCGCGTTCTGTACAGCTATTTTCGTCGGTTACGGCCACCCGCATCTTCGCGGCCTCGTTTCCAACAGGGTTGGCGACGAGGTTCGAGGCGCGTACACATTGGAGGGAGGTTGTCCGCGGATAGCGCGGGGTGTCCCTTGGGCAGGTTCAATCACTGGTGGCGAAGCGTGTGGGTATCGGTGTTCGGAGAAGGAGGGGTTCACACATCCGTGGCTCTGGCGAGCACCGTGCTTTTGGGGCACCTATGAATCAAAACTGCACGCTGTGGACACTTAGGGTAGCGTGGTTTGAAAGCGTTTTCTTTGCTTCGTTTCTTTGTCGCTTTGGACAAAGAAATGACGTGCCGCCACGCACAGTGGCTAATAGTGATAAAGAGAAAATCCGACTCTCGCAGACCACCACGGCCGAAAGCAGCAACCCGGCATAGACCCCGACCACTAACCCCAGAACCGACCACCCCAGCATAGACCCCAACCACCAACCCCATAACCTGACCACCCACGCCCCCCCAAAACCCTCCCCGCCATACACCAGGCCCCGGTGTCACTGTTATGCTGACGGCCTCATTCCACCAAGAAACCCCCGGATCAAGATGGCCACGCAGGACAAAGCACTCGCACTAAAGAAGATGAAATGGTTCGCCGCCGGTCTCCTAATCGCGGCAGCCGCGCTATTCTTGCTCGCCAAGAGCCACCACGACGCCGGCGCCTGGGCGTGGGTCTCGGCCTTCGCCGAAGCCGCCATGGTCGGCGCGCTGGCCGACTGGTTCGCGGTCGTCGCGCTATTCCGCCACCCGCTCGGGCTGCCAATCCCGCACACCGCCATCCTGCCGGCAAACAAGGCCCGCGTGGCGGACAATCTCGCCGAATTCGTCCGCGACAAATTCCTCGGCACCGACGCGCTGGTCGCCCGCGTGAACGCCTTCGATCCCGCCGGCCGCCTAGCGGTCTGGCTGGCCGAACCGGCGAACGCAGCGCTGCTGGGCGCAAAAGCCGTCGCGGCGGCGGCCCAGATGCTCGATTTCATCGACGATGAACGCGTCAAAACGATGCTCCACGAAGCCCTGCGCCGCCGCGCTGAACAATTCGACCTGGCGGGCGCAGTGGGCGGATTGCTGTCCACGCTGACGGCGGATCGCCGCCATCAAATGCTGCTCGACGAGGGCCTGCGCGAACTCGCACAATGGCTCGACCGCGAGGAAGTACAAGCAATCCTCGCGGCCAAGATCCTGGACGTGGCCGGCGAGGAATATCCGAAATTGATCGGCATGCTCGGTTTCGTGGGCCTGAGCGCGGAAGACCTCGGCAACAAGTTCGCGGGCGGCCTGGTGCGCGGCGCAAACAAGTGGCTGCACGACATCAGCGAAAACCCGGAACACGAGCGCCGTCAGGCCTTCGACCGCTCGGTGGAAGGGTTCATCGAACGTCTGAAAACGGACCCGGCCTTCCGGGCGCGTATCGACCAGCACAAGCGCGAATGGCTCGAACGCCCGGAATTGCGTACCTATGTGAACGGACTGTGGGACGAATTCAAGGACTGGCTGCGCCGCGATCTAGCGCAAGCAGATTCGTCGCTGCACAAAAAGGTGACGGGCGCATCGGCGTCGTTTGCGGCCGCGCTGAGCAACGACCCGGCGCTGCGTGAATCGATCAACGAGCACATGCGCGACGCGCTCAAGTCACTGGCGCCGGATTTACGCGACGGTATTGCAAAGCACATTGCCGCAACGGTGCGCAACTGGGACGACGCCACGCTCGTGCGCGACGTGGAACTGAGCGTGGGCCGCGACTTGCAATTCATCCGGGTGAACGGCACGCTGGTGGGCGGTGCGGTTGGTCTGATCATTCACGCAGTCTCCATGTTCATGGTTTAAGCTGCAGAATCAAAACCTTGTAGCCGCGGTCAGCTAATTTCCCTCTTGAAGAGACCGAATATGACGGACCCGAACGCCGCGTTGATCCAGCGCTTCTACGAAGCCTTTCAGCGCTCCGACGCCGAAGCGATGGCCGCGTGCTACGCGCCCGACGTGCAGTTCAGCGATCCCGTGTTCGGCGTGCTGCGAGGCCGCGAAGCCTCGGATATGTGGCGCATGCTGATCTCTCGCGCCACGGAATTTTCGCTGACCTTCAGCGACATCCAGACCGTCGGGCAGACGGCGACGGCGAAATGGGTCGCGACCTATCGTTTCACCCAGACGGGGCGCAAGGTGGTCAATCGTATCAACGCGCGGTTTGCGATTCGCGATGGACTGATCGTCGAACATCACGACAGCTTCGACCTCTGGACCTGGAGCCGCCAGGCGCTCGGCCTCAAGGGCTTGCTGCTCGGCTGGTCGTCGTTCATGCAGAACAAGATCCGGGCGCAGGCGAGCAAGGGTCTTCGCGCATACCGGCAGCAACCCAAAAAATGACCCGCCTCGAATGTCCTGCTAGCGAAGGGTGTCTCAACGACGAATGGCTCGAAGCCGATGCGCTGGGCGGTTTTGCATCGGGCACAGCCGGCACCGAACGGACCCGCAGATATCACGCACTGCTTCTCACCGCCACGCAACCGCCGGCGGGGCGCATGGTGCTGGTGAACGGCGTGGAGGCCTGGCTGGAAGATGCGTCGGGGCAGGCACGCATTCCGCTGTCCATGCAGCGTTATGGCGCCGGTGCGGTCTGGCCGGACCCATCGGAGAGTCTGCTTTCCTTCGATACCGACCCTTGGCCCACGTGGCGCTTCCAGGTCGGCGAGAACCATATCCTGACCGCCGAACTATTCGTCGCGAAGCAGGGCGCGCAGACGGTGCTGCGCTGGCGGCTCGACGGCGAGGCCTTCACGCTGAAAGTTCGGCCGTTGCTTTCCGGCCGCGACTATCACACGCTGCATCACGAGAACCCGGCGTTTAATTTCTCGTACACGGCGACGGGCGATCAGGTTCGCTGGCAAGCGTATGGCGACGTGCCGGCAGTGGTCGCGGCATCGAATGGATCCTACGTTCATGCGCCCGACTGGTATCGTAATTTCTGCTACACCGTCGAGCGCGAACGCGGCATGGATTTCAACGAAGACCTCGCCACGCCCGGGATCTTTTCGTTCGATTTATCGCTTGGCGAAGCGGTGCTCGTGTTGAGCGCGAACGAGGGCGCGAAGACGAACGCCGCCGATACCGTGAAGCAGCTCGCCGACATCGAACGCACGCGCCGCGCGGCCTTCCTGACGCCGCTGCATCGTTCCGCCGATGCCTACATCGTGGCGCGAAACGAGGGCAGCACAATCCTCGCCGGCTTCCCATGGTTTACCGACTGGGGCCGCGACACCTTCATCGCCATGCGCGGTCTGCTGATCGCATCCGGCCGATCCAGCGACGCCGAATCGATCCTGCTCGAATGGGCCGGAACCCTCTCTGAAGGCATGTTGCCGAATCGTTTTCCGGACAGCGGTGCGCCGGAATACAACTCGGTGGATGCATCGTTATGGTTCGTGATCGCCGTGCACGATTATCTTTGCACGGGCCACGCTCAACGGGAAACGCAGAACCGGTTGCAACAAGCCGTCGATGGCATTCTCGATGGTTACTCCAGCGGCACGCGTTTCCAGATCGCCGCCGATCCTGAAGATGGACTGCTGCGGGCAGGCGTTCCCGGCGTGCAACTGACGTGGATGGACGCGAAGGTGGGCGACTGGGTGGTGACGCCGCGCATCGGCAAGCCGGTGGAAGTGCAGGCGTTGTGGATCAACGCGCTGCGCATAGCGGCGGCATGGAACCCACGCTGGACGGAGCCGGCCACGCGTGCAACTCAGGCTTTTCAGCAACGTTTCATTAATCCCGCCAGCGGTGCGCTCTACGACGTGGTCGACGCCGATCACGAGCCGGGCAAGCTCGACCGTTCGATCCGTCCGAACCAGCTTTTTGCCGTGGGCGGGCTGCCGTTCGCGGTGATCGACAATAGCGCAACGGCTCGCGCGATCGTCGATCAGTGCGAGCAGCTTTTGCTCACGCCGCTGGGGCTTAGGACCCTGTCACCGAACGACCCTGCCTACAAGGGCCGTTACACCGGCACGCCGCTGGAACGCGACGGTGCGTACCATCAGGGCACAGTCTGGCCGTGGCTCATGGGGCCGTTTGTCGACGCGTGGCTGCGGGTTCATGGCGATGATCAAGCATCCAAAGCCGTGGCCCGCGAGCGTTTTCTCAGGCCGCTGCGCAACCACCTGCATCATGCGGGACTGGACCACATTTCCGAAGTCGCGGACGGCGATGCACCGCATACGCCCGGCGGCACGCCATTCCAGGCGTGGTCGCTCGGCGAACTCATGCGCCTCGAACGTCTGCTTGATAGCCAACCCGCCGACCCAGCCGATTCTGCCGAGATGCCGCAAACGCGCTAGATTATCGGTCTTTCCGTCACGCTTTTAGTCAAGGACGTCCCATGCCGCCACTGCGCGCCACCAAGTCACTCGACACCATAGAAGGAGCCCGGCTCCATTCCACCGACTGTTCGCGCTGGCAACGCTGGGGACCGTATCTCAGTGAGCGGCAGTGGGGCACGGTGCGCGAGGACTACAGCGAAAACGGCACCGCCTGGGACTATTTTCCGCACGATCATGCGCGCAGCCGCGCCTACCGCTGGGGCGAAGACGGCATTGCCGGATTCGGCGACGATCACCTCAACTGGTGCGTCTCGCTCGCAATGTGGAACGGCCGCGACCCGATTCTCAAGGAACGCTTGTTCGGGCTGACGAACGCGCAGGGCAACCACGGCGAGGACGTGAAGGAGCTGTACTTCTACCTCGACGGCACGCCGACGCATTCCTATATGCGCATGCTGTACAAATACCCGCACGCGGCGTTTCCGTACGATGACCTCGTTGCGGAAAACGGCCGCCGCGGCGCGGACATGCCGGAGTACGAAGTGCTCGACACGGGCGTGTTCGAAGACAATTCATACTTCGATGTCCATGTCGAATATGCGAAAAATACGCCTGAAGATATCGTGATGCGCGTGACGGTCGAGAATCGCGGGGATTGCCCCGCATCGCTCGACCTTCTGCCGCAGATCTGGGCGCGCAACACGTGGTCGTGGCAGCCATCGAAGAAACCTTCGCTCACCTTGCACTCCGACGCGAAGGGCAGCCGCGTGATCGCTCAAAGCGACGGCCATGAGCCGCTGGTCGTGACGGCCGAAGCCCGTGGCGACGCCACGGTCAACTGGCTGTTCTGCGAGAACGAAACCAACGTCAGGCGCCTGTTCAACTCAGAAGGGCCAGGACCGTTCAAGGACGGCTTCAACGACTACATCGTGCAGGGCGAAGAAAACGCCATCCGGCGCGATACCGGCACGCGCGCCGCCGCACATGTGCATCTGGAGTTCGCCCCGAACAGCCGCACGGTCGTAACCATGCGCTGGCGTCCGGAGTCGGAGGCAGACCGTGAGCGGCAAGCGCTCGATATCGACGCGCTGTTCGCCCGCCGGATCGCCGAAGCCGATGCCTTTTATGCGGGCTTGCAGCACGAAATCGATGACGCCGACCAGCGGCTCGTGCAACGTCAGGCGCTGGCGGGCATGCTGTGGTCGAAGCAGTATTACCAATTCGATGTCACCCGCTGGATGGACGGCGACCCGTTGCAACCAGCGCCGCCGGCGGCCCGCAAGCGTGGCCGCAATGCCGACTGGCGGCATCTGTGCAACGCGGACATTGTCTCGATGCCGGACAAGTGGGAATACCCGTGGTACGCGTCGTGGGATCTCGCCTTTCATGCAGCCGCGTTCGCGCTGATCGACCCGGCGTTCGCGAAGAAACAATTGCTGCTGCTGGTGAAGGATCGCTACCAGCATCCGAACGGGCAACTGCCGGCCTACGAATGGGCGTTCAGCGACGCCAACCCGCCGGTGCACGCATGGGCGACATGGCGCGTCTATGAAATCGATCGTGCGATCACGGGCAAGACGGACCGCGACTTCCTGGAACTCGTGTTCCACAAGTTGCTGCTGAACTTCTCGTGGTGGGTGAACCGCAAGGACGCGGACGGCCGCAACATTTTCCAGGGTGGTTTTCTCGGGCTGGACAATGTCGGCATCTTCGACCGCTCGGCACCGCTGCCCACGGGCGGCCGTATCGACCAGTCGGATGGCACCGCATGGATGGCCGCGTATGCGCTCGACCTGATGCGCATTGCGCTGGAACTGGCGGTGGCGAATCACGTGTTCGTCGATATCGGCGTGAAGTTCTTCGAGCATTTCCTGTACATCGCCGAGGCGGTCGGTTGCAGCGATACCTGCGACACCGGCCTCTGGGATGAACGCGACGAGTTCTTCTACGACGTGCTGCAACTCCCCGACGGCACGAGCGTGCCGATGCGGATTCGCTCTATCGTCGGCTTGATTCCGCTGTTCGCGGTGCATGTGCTGGAAGAGCATCTGCACGGCCAGTTGCCGGGGCTGCGGGACCGGCTGACATGGTTCCTCGAGCACCGGCCTGATCTGGCCAAGCTGGTGTCACGCTGGAACGAGCCGGGCAAGGGCAATAGCCTGCTGCTGTCGGTGCTGCGCGGACATCGCATGAAGGCGCTGCTCCGGCGCATGCTCGACGAAAGCGAGTTCCTGTCCGACTACGGAGTGCGGGCGTTGTCGCGGGTGCATCGGGACAATCCATTTGTGCTTGAGCACAACGGCGACCGCTTCTGCGTGGAGTATCTGCCGGCGGAATCGGACTCGCGCGTGTTCGGCGGTAACTCGAACTGGCGCGGGCCGATCTGGATGCCGGTCAACTATCTGCTGATCGAGTCGCTATACGAATTCCATCGTTATTACGGCGATGATTTCCGCGTGGAATATCCGACCGGATCGGGCCAGAAACTGTCGCTGAGCGACATAGCCGACGAACTGGCGCGACGCCTGACGCGCCTGTTCCTGAAGAACAAGGACGGCGTGCGTCCGGTCATGGCCGCGTATCCGCAACTGCAGGCGGACCCGCGCTCGGATGACCTGGTGCTGTTCCATGAATACTTTCATGGCGATACAGGACGCGGTGTAGGCGCGTCGCATCAGACGGGCTGGAGCGGGCTGGTCGCGTTGCTGCTGCAGCCGCGCGTGACTACCGTGGCGCAGAACCTGCCGGTCGGCGGCGAGGTTCAGCCCGAAGTGGAACTGGCGACGAAGTAACGAAGCAGGCGGGCGGCGGGTTCTGCCCACCTCGGCCCGCCTGCTGCCGCCTATCCTACGGCGGCGTTCGCATCATTCGTCATTGCACAGCATCAACACCTTCTCGGCATCAGTGCATGAGCGCTTCGGCGCGCGTTGCGTCACGGGCGTTACCGCGTCGCCGGTGCCTGTTGACGCCATCTTGCGGATGCATGCCCGCAAGCGCTTTTCTATCGGCGGGTAGTATTTCCAGCCTCGGCTGAGCGGCGGTAATTCGATCTTCACCTGCTTCCATTTCGGATGGCCGTTGGCCTGCAGTTCATCGAAGTGCGTGCAGAGCGAGTCGGCGAATTGTGTCATCGCGCCGACGGTGCCGCGCAGGTTGTAATCGTAGGTGACGAGAAACGCCTTCACGGTCAAGGTAGGCGAGTCTTCCTTGATCCAGTTAGGATAACTCGACGTACGGATGGTCGCCGGGAAATAGGTCTGTTCAGCACGCGCGGTTTCGGGGACTGAAGGATCGAGCTTGAGCAACTTGATCTGGCTCAGCAGGTCAGGGTTCAGGTCCTGAAACAGCTTGGCCGGCTGCCCCGCGACAATGACCGCCACATCGAGTTTGCGCACGATCAGCTTCGCGAGCGCGTCCTCGTTGCTGTAGTGCTGCGCGTTCTGGTCAGGAATCGGCTCGTTGAACATCAGCCTGTAAAGCGTGGTCGCCGATTGCGCCGTGCCGCTGCCAATCAGCCCGACGCTAATGTTCTTGTCCTTGATCTCATGGATGTAGTTAAGCGGAGAATCTGATCGTACAACGAAGTAAATCTCTTCATTATACAACGGCATGATGAGCCGCAGCGGCTGGATGACCTTGCCCGCTTCAGCGTTGCCGGCTTTCGCCATATCGAGGTAAGCCTGGTACACGTCCGACTGCACGAGCGCGAATTTCACGCCCGGCTCGTAACGCATGCGCTGCACGTTTTCGGCGGAGCCTTTCGACGCGAGCACATCGAGGTCCATGCCGATCGGGTCTGCTACCCACTTCGCCAGGTCCTGGCCTATCTGGATGTAAGTGCCGCGTTCCGGCCCGGTGACGATCTTGTAGTCGGCTTGCGCATGAGCCTCCGCAACGAGGCCGGCGAGCCCGAAAAGGGCGAACAGCATGAGAAAAGTCTTGTGCATGATGTCGTGTGAGTCGTTTTAATGTGTTGGCCAACTTTCATTACACGGATAGACCACGGCGGCCTGCGTCTCCCGGCGCGGCCTTCAACCTCCTCAAAGTCTCCTGTTCCTTGCCTCCTGTCTCCTGCCTTGCTGCGTGGCGTCTACTGCGGTGGCGGGCGCTGCGCCGGTGATTGGCTCCTGGCCCAGCCCGACTCCAGGATCGCGCGCTCTTCGTCATCGGGATTGGTGGCATTGAAGCCGGGCGCCCGCGGCTGCGCTGCGCTTGCCGCATTGTCTCCTGACGCGAGCGTGCGGTTGGCCGTGGGCGATGCCGGACGCGTATTGCTTTGCATCGCCGGCGGTGCGCTGTTCGCCGCGACGGGAGGCGACACAATGCCCGCCCGCACCGGAACGGCTTCGGCGATTGGCGCGACTGTGTGCAAGGAAGGCGACGCGGGATTGCCTGGAGCTTGAATAGCGGCCGCAGGCTCGGGTTCCGGCTGCGCCGGTGCACGCGCAGTGGCGTTCGCTGGGGCGCTGCGCACCGCTGGCGGCGCGGCGTTTGGTCCGTCCGGCATGGGGACAAACGCGGGTGCTGGCGGACGAGGCGGCGCGGCCTGTTGCAGCGTCGGCGGCGGGGTATACGGCGACGATGTAAGCGGAGCCTGCGAGCCCGTACTTATGCGCGCCGGCTCTGGAACAGCCTGCGCGGCGGCAGGCGTGCGCATGGTCGTGACGACCACGGGTGCGGCCGGTGCAGCCGGCACGGGCGCCACGATAGGCGCAGGCACGCCCATCGCGGCGACCGCGCGTGCGTGCTGGGCGGCCGAGACGGTGACGGTGGGCCTGTGCGTCGACGCTGGCGGAGGCGCGGCCGCAACGCGTGGACCGGGCACGAACATGGGCACAGGAGCGGTGGGCGCCGCTGCAGCCGTTTGCGTATTGTTGTGGGGGGCGCCATGCACCGCTGCTGTCACGGGCGGGGGTTTATTGAGCCAACCCGACCGGGCGATGGCGTGTTCGACGAGCGTTTGTGCTTCCACATTGCTGGCATCGATGGTCAGCACGTCGCGGGCATTCTGGCGCACGCACAACCACGAGCCGGTCGCTTCGCAACCGCGTGCGACTTGCAGCATCTCGTCGCGTGCGTGTTCGAGGCCGGTGAGGTCCGCCTGGGTCCGCTGCACATTGGCGGCGTTCAGTTGCGACGCCGGGATCTTCGAGAACCGCCGGCGCGCCGTGGTCAGGTCGCCGCGCGCGATGGCGTCACGCGCGGCCTGCAAGTTATCGGTCGCGCTGGCGAGCGCGGCCGCTGCGCGACTGGAGGAGGTGTCAGTGGGCAAGGCTTCGCGGGCGGCAACGGAGGGCGCTGCCGCCGTTTGCGCCTGCCTGGTGGTCGTCATGGTCGCCGCTGCTGCGGACCTCGCCGGGGGCACCGCGGCCGCCGGAGCAGCCAGTCGCGCAGGTGCATCGTGCGCGGTTTTCATATCGACGGCGCCGTACGCGCTATGCCCGGCCGGCAGGTCGGAACGGGTGGCATCGTCACCGCTGCTGCCGTGCTGCGAATAGATGACGCCGCCGGCTACCAGCGCCAGCGCCACGGCGCCCAGCGTGACGGTCTTCGACCTATCCCAGCGTTGCTCGCCGGCGCCGGTCAGTTCGGACTCTTCCGGTACGCTCGGGTAGGGCGATGGCACGTTGAGGGCTTCGCGGCGCGCGCCGAAGGGCAGGCGCAGGCCCGTCGAGAGCGCGGCCGTCTTCGCGGCGCCGAAGCCCGGGCCATGATCGGCGCCGCAATGCGGACAGGTATCCGCATCGCTCGGAATGTCGTTGCCGCAACGCTTGCAGGTCACGGAATCGGATGATGAGGGAAAGAAGAGACGGGCCATGCGAAAAACCTCCCGGGACACAAGGGTTGTCCTTCCCGCTTGCGTGTCCGGTTTGATCGGACAAAACGGTCACTCGTATGATGAAAATGCTTCGGACTCCCTATGCTGGACAGTCGCCGAGGGAGCCGGAACCAATATGTGACATCTCCGAGGCGACGTCAACACGGCCGCGAACAGCCACGCGACGCCTGCGCCACGCCGCTCAAATGCCTGCTTTGGCCGCGCCGGTCAAGGCGTGGGCGAACAGGTAAAAGCGGCCGGTGGTTTCGTCGGCAGGCGCCTAGGTTCTGTCCGAATAAGGCGCTTCGGGGCGCGCCGAAACCGGCCGCCGCGCAGGCGAAAACAACAACTGGAGCCCAATTATTTTCGGGTGTCCACGCTGATTAGCACACTGAGTAATAAATTTGAGACAGACTGGCGATTTGGTAGGATGTATGCGCGCGGCGAGCCGCTGGGCGCCGCACCCCACGAGCCGTCAAAAATACAAATGACTCACCATCCGATGCTCGCGGCCTGACCTCGGCAGGTCATCCGTGCATCGGGTCTGGAGAAGGGACATACCGATGGACATGCCGTCTAAGGGGGAGAATGCGCAGCTCATACGGATCACCTGGCCGTTCCTGGTCGTCATTCTTGTCCTCGTTTCGCTCGCCATTTTCAGTATCGACATCATGTCGTCGGTGCGTGCTTACATCGGCGGGGAAAGCATCTGGTCGAAGGGCCAGAAAGACGCGGCTTTCTATCTGAACCTGTACGCCGAAACCGGCTCCGAAAGCAGCTACAAGCAATATCTGACCGCCATGGAAGGCCCGCGCAACATGCACACGGCCCGTCTGGCGCTCGACCAGAGCAAGCCCGATACGGCTACCGCGCGCGCGGCGCTGATCGCGAGCGGCGTGGATCCGGACGACGTCAGCGACGTCATCTGGACCTTCAAGATGTTTCGCCACGTCAGCTATTTCAGCGAGGCGGTCGGTTACTGGTCACGCGGCGACGCCGAACTGGCGAAGCTGGAGCGGGTCGGCAACGAGTTGCATGCACGGGTCCAGGCCGGTGGGTTGCCCATGGCCCTCGTCAGTGCCTACAAATCGCAGATATGGACCATCAACGCGACCATTGCGCCGCTGTCATGGGGTTTCTCGCAGGTATTGAGTACGGCATTCCGCAAGACAGCGTCATTGCTGCTGACCGTCGACCTGGTCGCCGCGCTGCTGCTCGTGTGCCTTTCAACGGTGCATGTGCGGCGGCTGATCAGGCAGCGGGGGCGCATTGAAGCCGCGCTCAAGCAGAGCGAGGCGCGCGCCAAGGCGACGCTTGGTTCGATCGGCGAGGCCGTGATCGCGACGGGGCCGTCGGGGCATATCGAATTCATCAACCCGGCGGCCGAGCGGATCGCCGGACGTCTGGCGGACGACTGTCTCGGGCGGCCATTGGTCCAGACCTTCAGTTTGCTGCACGCCGATAGCCGCCAGCCGCTCAACCCGATCGAGGATGCCCGGGCGGGTACGCGCCCCGACGGCGAAGCCGCCGAAATGCTGCTGAAACGGCGTGACGGCGCCGAGATCCGCGTGCAGGCGGTGACGTCGCGGATCAGCGCCGCCGGCGCGAGTCCCACCACGGCGGATGCAGAATCCGGCTTCGTGCTGATCCTGCGCAACATGACGCGCGAGTACGAATATATCGAAAGCCTGGCCTGGCAAGCCACGCATGACGGGCTCACGGCGCTCGTGAACCGCGCCGAATTCGAGCGGCGCCTGCAACACGCGCTGGGTACGCGATGGAGCGAGGTGGCGTCGTGGCTGCCGGCGGCATCGGCGCTGCTGTTTCTCGATCTCGACCGCTTCAAGGTGGTCAACGACACCTGCGGTCACGCGGCCGGCGACGCCATGCTGCGTGAAGTCGCGTTGCGCTTCGAATCGAGCCTGCAACCGGACGACACGCTCGCGCGGCTGGGCGGCGACGAGTTCGGCGTGCTGCTGCAGGGTTACGATACCCCGGGCATCCAGGCGGTCGCCGAACGCCTGCGCGCATGCCTGAATGACTTTGTCTTCAACTGGGAGGCGCAGCCGTTCACCACCAGCGTGAGCGTCGGCGTGGTCGATCTGCGTAATACGGAAATGAGCGTGGAAGAGGCCATGCGGCTCGCCGATATCGCCTGCTACATGGCGAAGGAACGCGGCCGCGACCGGGTGCAACTGGCGGACCTGGGCGACCGCGAACTGGCGCGCCACGCGAGCGAAGTATCGTGGGGGCGACGGCTCAAGCACGCGCTCGAACACGATGACTTCTGCCTCTACGTGCAACCTATCGTGGCCGTGGGCGACGGCGTGCCCGCCTCCACGGAAGGGCAGCGCGCCGAATTGCTGCTGCGCATGCTCGACCCGGGCGTGCCCAACGGCGTGATCGCGCCGACGTTGTTCATTCCTGCCGCCGAGCGATATGGCCTGATGACGGCTATCGACAGATGGGTGATCCGCAACGCCTTCGATATGCTTTCGTGTACCCGCCATAAGCGTTTCAAGGAATATGCGATCAACCTGTCGGGCGCCTCGGTGGGCGACGAACGTTTCCTCGGTTTCGTGCGCGAGCAATTCCAGCGCACAGGCGTCTCCCCTGGCATGATCTGCTTCGAAATTACAGAAACGACCGCGATTGCCAACCTGGCGTCGGCGGCGCGGTTCATGCATGAGCTGAATGCGCTCGGCTGTCATTTCGCGCTCGATGATTTCGGCGCCGGCATGTCGTCGTTCGGTTACCTGAAGCATCTGCCGGTTGAGTATTTGAAGATCGACGGCAGCTTCGTGACCGACATGGTGCTCGATCCGGTGAGCCGCGAGATGGTCGCGGCCATCAACGAGATGGGCCATTCAATGAAATGCCGGACCATCGCGGAATATGTGGAAAGCGAAGGAATCCTGCGAGCGCTGCATGGGCTCGGGGTGGACTATGCGCAAGGGTTTTACATAGGAAGGCCAATGCTTTGGACAGAGCCGGCCGTTCAGACACTAGCTAAGGAGGCGTGATGGGGGGTGGGTTTACCAGAGAGGGCGACCTCAAGAACACAGCAAGCTACCCACTTTGGTTGCAGGAAGTTTTGTTGGAAACCGGCGCTGCAAAAAGCCGTGTGACGTCTCATCCTCTTTTTCGATCCTTGCGCGACGGAGAGCTCGGCCTGCGTGAAATGCGTGCGTTCCTGATCAACGGCTGGCCGGTGATCAATCAGTTTCCGCAGTACATGGGCATGAACCTGCAGAAGATCGGACCCGAAGAAACGGTCGGCTCGCGCATGGCGCGGCGGTATCTCACGCGCAATATTCGCGTCGAGCAGAATCACGCCGATTATTGGGTCGACTGGGCGGCGGCCCACGATGTTTCGCGCGAGGATCTGCAAGCCGGCGAAGCGCCCGCGCTTGCATTTGCACTGAGCCACTGGTGTTGGAAAAGCAGCAATGCGGACCCGCTGCATGCGTCGATAGCGGCGACCAATTTCGCCGTTGAAGGCGTGACCGGAGAATGGTCGAGACTGCTCTGCAGCCGCGACACGCTCGCGCACAGCTACCCTGAATCAATCCGCAAGGCAACCATGCGCTGGCTCAGGATGCACGCGCATTACGACGACGCGCATCCGTGGGAAGCACTCGATATAGTCGCCACGTTGCTGGGCGGCACGCCGCGCATGGCCGACATCCGCGATGTCAAACGCGGCATCCAGCGCAGCTATGAATACTTCGAGGTCAGCCTGAACTGTTGCCTCGAAGCGTAACCGCGAGCCGCTTTACATCCTTACTTCGATAACTGCAGCTTGCCGTCCAGCCGCCGGTTCAGTCCGAGCGGATTGGCGGTTTTCAGCGCGTCCGGCAGCAGGCCGTCGGGCATGTCCTGGTAGCTCACTGGCCGCAGGAAGCGGTCGATGGCGAGACTGCCTACGGAAGTCGATCGGCCGTCGGCGGTGGAGGGGAAGGGGCCGCCGTGGACCATGGCATGTCCAACCTCTACGCCCGTACCGAAACCATTCACGAGAATCCGGCCGGTGCGACGTTCGAGCGCCGGCAGGAAACGGCGGGCATCGTCATGATCCGCTTCGTCGATGTGCAAGGCCGCGGTCAACTGGCCTTCCAATTGCTCCACCAACTCGAGCACTGTGGCCAGGTCCGGGCATCGCACGATCAGTGAAGCCGCGCCGAAAATCTCCTCGTGCAATTCCGGGTTAGCGCGGAACGCTGCAGCGGTGGTCGAGAACAACGCTGCTTGCCCCTGCGTCACGCCTTTTGCCGCGCAGCCTCGCGCGAGCGTCTTGACCTCGCCGTGCTCCGCTGTTTTGTTCACAGCCGATTCGTAAGCCTTGTGAATACCCGGCGTGAGCATCGTGGCGGCGGGTATTTCGCCCAGGGCGGCAGCCGTTGCTTCGATGAACGCATCGAGCTCAGGACCATCGATGGCAAGCACCAGGCCAGGATTCGTGCAGAACTGGCCGGCGCCGAGCGCAAGCGAGCCGGCGAAGGCCTTGCCGATCGCCGCGCCGCGATTTTTCAGCGCGTGCGGGAACAGCAAAACCGGGTTGATGCTGCTCATTTCGGCGTAGACCGGGATCGGTTCGCGACGTGCCGCCGCGAGCTTCATCAACGCCGTGCCGCCGCCGCGCGAACCGGTGAACCCGACCGCCTTGATGCGCCGGTCCGAAACGAGACCCTGGCCGATGTCGCGGCCGCTATCGAAGAGCAGGGAGAACGTGCCTTCCGGCAAACCGCAGTCCGCGACCGCTTTCTGCACGGCGCGTCCGACCAGCGCCGACGTACCCGGATGGGCCGAATGAGCTTTCGCGATCACCGGACAACCGGCGGCCAGCGCCGATGCGGTGTCGCCACCCGCGACTGAGAACGCCAGCGGGAAATTGCTCGCACCGAATACGGCGACGGGACCGAGCGGCACATAACGCAGTCGCAGGTCGACGCGCGGCAGCGGCTTGCGCTCCGGCTGCGCCGGGTCGATACGCACGCCGAGGAAATCGCCTTCGCGCACGACGGCTGCGAACATGCGCAACTGGCCGACGGTCCGGCCGCGTTCGCCTTCAATGCGTCCGCGCGGCAGGCCACTTTCGGTCACGCAGCGCTCGATCAGGACATCGCCGATATCGAGGATGTTCTGCGCGATCGTTTCCAGGAATTTGGCGCGGGTTTCAAGCGGCAGTTCGCGATAGATGTCGGACGCTTGCCAGGCGAGCGCGCAGGCTTGTTCCAGTTGATCGAGCGAAGCGCCGCCGAAGGCGGGCGCGAGCGGCTCGCCCGTGGCTGCATCGATGCCCTTGATCGAGCCGTTCGTGCCGCGAAGGGTGTGTTTGCCGATCAGCAGATCGCCGGAAATTTCCATGATGGTTTGAATCCTGTTGGTGTAATTAAAGTGTCCGGATTGCGTTGCTTGCCCCGCGCTGCTTGTCCCGCGTTACGTGCCTTACTTGCCCCAGCTCAGCACGAGCGGATCGAGGCGGCGCGCGACTTTCAGCAGGCCGGCGCGGGTCGATGGATGCATCGCGGCAAACGGATGGCGCGTGGTGTCGGAGCGGATCACGCCGCCTTCCATCATGAGCGCCTTGCAGGCGGCGAGACCGCACTGGCGGTTCTCGTAGTTGATGAGCGGCAGCCACTGCTCATACAGCGCTGCAGCGCCGTCCGTGTCGCCGGATGTGTAGGCATCGACAATCTTGCGAATGCCGTCCGGATAACCGCCGCCGGTCATCGCGCCGGTCGCGCCGGCATCGAAATCCGGAATCAGCGTGATGGCTTCCTCGCCGTCCCACGGGCCGATGATTGCATCGCCGCCGAGTTCGATCAGCTCGCGCAGCTTCGATGCCGCTTGCGCCGTTTCGATCTTGAAGTACGACACGTTCGCGATTTCCTTCGCCAGCTTCGCCAAAAATGCTGCGGAGAGCGGCGTGCCGGCGACCGGTGCGTCCTGGATCATGATCGGGATGTCGATGGCGTCTGATACGCGATTGAAGAACTCGTAGATCCCGCGTTCGCCCACGCGGATGGTCGCGCCGTGATAGGGCGGCATGACCATGACCATCGCGGCGCCCGCGTCCTGCGCTGCGCGGCTGCGGGCTGCGCAGACATCGCTGCTGAAGTGCGTGGTGGTCACGATCACCGGCACGCGGCCGGCCACGTGTTCCAGCACGGCTTTCTGCACGGCGGCGCGTTCGTCGTCGGTGAGCGCGAATTGTTCGGAGAAGTTGGCGAGGATGCACAGGCCGTGCGATCCGGCATCGATCATGAAGTCGATTGCGCGTCGCTGGCCGTCCAGGTCGAGGCGTCCGGAGGCGTCGAAAACGGTCGGGGCAACCGGGAACACGCCGCGGTAGGTCGCGCGGTGAGTCGGATTGGACATCGGAAGTCTCCATTGTGTATTTGAGGGAACTATAGGGGCTGGCAGAAGGCGCTGTATAGTGAAACCTTTCCATCTCGTGATCGCTTTTGCGACTCACCCTTACTTATTTGACCTACCCCCTCCAAGGTTTGACGAACGCGCGATGAAATCCACGCTGGATGTATTAATGGGCCGCTTGCGCATGAGGCAGTTGCAGCTACTGATCGCGCTCGATGACCACAAGTCGCTGCATAAGGCGTCGAGCGCGATGTCCATGACGCAATCGGCGGCGAGCAAGGCGCTCGCCGAGCTTGAGTCGATGCTGGAAGCGCCATTGTTCGAGCGCGCGAAGAAGGGGCTGGTGCCGAACCAGTTCGGTTTTTGCGTCATCCGTTACGCGCGGCTGCTGGCGGCCGACCTGACCTCGCTGTGCCAGGAAGTCGCCGATATCCGCTCGGGCACGGGCGGCCGCCTGGCGGTTGGCGCGATCATGGGATCGGTGCCGGAGCTGGTCGTGCCGATCCTGAACGAGTTGCAAGCGTGCAATCCGGGCTTGTCGATAGAAATCGTGGAGGACACGAGCGCGCGGATGCTGGCGCTGCTTGACGAAGGGCGGCTGGACCTCGTCGTTGGCCGCTCGATTGTCAGCGATGAACCGTCGCGATATCTCTATCAGCCGCTTGGCGACGAGCCTTTGTCGGTGGTAGTGGGCTACGATCATCCGCCGTTTGCGGCCGGTGAGCTGACGTTTGCCGATCTGGGTGGGCATCGCTGGGTCACGTACCCGAGCGCCATGCCGATGCAGGCGCTGTTGCAGCGCGAGATGGATCTGGCGGGGGCGCAGGTGCCCGTGAGCGCGATCTCGACGGCGTCGACGTTCGTGACGGTCGCGCTGCTGCAATGTAGTGCCGACCTGGTGTCAGTGCTGCCGGCGGGCGTTGCCAGGCTGTTTTGCAAACATCGCATGCTGCGCACGCTGCCGATCGGATTCAAGTCGAAGTCGCAAACGTTCGGGATCGTGACGCGCAAGGTGGGGGTATTGTCGCCGTCGGCACGTCAGTTTGTTCAGCGCTTGATGGACGCGAGTGAGTCGATGCCGCTCGCGGCAGCAAGCGGAGACTGACGCTGGGGAACTGACGCTGGCCGGCCTGGCATGGGCGCGCAAACCAATCCGACCACGCCGGTATTGCGTCGTCTTATACTTTAGTCACTCGCGTCCAATACCCGGACCGGGCGTTCCGGCGGGCATTATCCACTGCTTGCGGGCATCAGCATGACTCCAGGCGCCGATCAGGCGCGCTACGGCCTTACGGATCCCGGGCATGAGCCAAATTACCAGTGGCGCCTTGAAGGGCCTTGCCAGCGCCTTGCGTGGGCAGCAGAAGCAGCTTACCGACCACTGGATGCAACTCGTCTTTGGCGACGCCGAGGTAGAGCATTCCGACCATCTCACTTACCGGCAGCTTGCCGATCATGTCCCGCGCATTTTCGATGAAATCTGTCTGGTGCTCGAATCGCAGGATATGGATTCGCAGGAGCACGCGATCGAACGCGACGCGCGCGAACACGGAAAGTGGCGCTGGCAGCAGGGGTATCGTATAGATGAACTGGTCCGCGAGCTTGACCTGTTGCGCCAGGTTTTGCTTGCGGCCATTGGTGATTTCGCGCAGAAGCATCCCTCGTTCGACCGCAAGCGCGAGGAACGCGCGCGCCTGATCACCGACCAGACGCTCAGTTTCGTTACGCTCACTTCCGTTCGCGAAGCGGTGGGCGAACGCGACCGGAAACTCGATGAATACACCGGCATGCTGGAGCGAGCGAATCAGGAACTGACCTTGCGGCAACGGTTGATCAGCGACCTTTACGAAACGCGCATGCAGGTTGCCCGGCGTGTCGCTCACGACCTGCGCAACTTCCTGAACGTATTCGCCACCGTGCTGCAATTGATCGGCCGCTCGCAGGCGAAAAACGACCGGGCGATCGCGCTCGCGAAACGGCAAGTCAGCGACATGGCCACGCTCGTCGATGAAATGGGCGAATACTCGAAAGTGCTCGGCGATGATTCCATCCTGACGGTCGAGCGTTTCGACCTGACCGAACTCTTCGACGAACTCACGCTGCTTTGCCGGGCGTCTGCCAGGGTGAAGGGGTTGACGCTCAAGGGGCGCGTCGATCCAGCATTGAGCATGATCACGTCCAACCGGCTGAAGATGAAGCAGATTGCGCTGAACCTGTTGTCGAACGCAATCAAATACACCACGACGGGCGAGGTGGAGCTGGCGTTCATTACGTCGGGCGCGAAACACTGGACGCTGCGTGTGTCGGACACGGGCATGGGAATCAGCGAGGAGGATCGCGAACGGGTGTTCGAGGAATTCGAACGCGCGGCTTCCGACGAAATTCCCGGCACCGGATTGGGACTGGCGATCGTGAAGGAACTGGCGCGCGAACTGCAGGGCGTGATCCGCTTTGAATCGTACAAGGGCCGCGGCAGCGTGTTCGAAGTGCGTTTTCCGCTGGTGCTTGAAATCGAGGGCGGGGCTTCGGTGGGGTGAGGCTGGGCACGTATCTGATTGATGTTTCCCGGCACCGCTGCTAAGCATAGAAGTTTTATGTGGTTCCAGTATTTTTCCTTTTGTTTAACATCGTGTGGCTAGCATTTGCTGATGCTCGTTGCCGTGCCCGGGCGCGGCGAGCCACCCGGACAAAAGGAGTCTTCAACCGATGGCAGACGTATTCGCCCGCCGGGCATCCGTTCTCCATTCGCATCTTGATCCCGACGCAAATCCCACCGTCGCGCAGAAACCCAATCATGCGGGTCCGGTGTCTCCATGGCTGCGTTATGTGTCGTGGAGCATGCCGGTTCTGCTGCTGATCGTGTGGGAGTTGTTCGCGCGTCTCGGCGCGCTGTCGCCGAACGTGCTGCCCGCGCCGTCGAAGGTCGCTCTCACCGCATTCGAACTCGTGAAAGAAGGGCGTCTGATCGGCGACATGGCGGTGAGTCTGCTGCGCGCCGCAACCGGTTTCGTCATTGGCGGCTCGATCGGGTTCGTGCTCGGCACGGCCGTGGGCTTTTCCAAAGTGGCTGAGGCATTTCTCGATCGCAACATCCAGATGCTGCGCGCCATTCCATTTCTTGCAGTGTTGCCGCTGGTGATCGTGTGGTTCGGCGTGGGCGAGGCAGGCAAGATCTTTCTGGTGTCTCTCGGCGTCATGTTCCCGATCTACATCAATACCGTTCTCGGGATTCGTCAGGTCGATCCCAAACTGATCGAACTCGGCCGCGTGCTCGGGCTGTCGAACTGGACGCTGATCCGGCGCATCGTGCTGCCCGGCGCGTTGCCCTCGGTGCTTGCCGGCGTGCGTTATGCGCTGGCCACGGCGTGGCTCGCGCTGGTGGTGGCGGAGACCATTGCGACCAGCACGGGCATTGGCTTTCTCGCGATGGACGCACGCGAATTCCTGCGTACCGATGTGATCGTGATGACCATCGTGATCTATGCCGCGATCGGCGTGCTGGCGGATTCGCTGGCGCGTTTCCTCGAGCGCCGGTTGCTCTCATGGCACGTGAATTTTGCGAAGGTGTCCCGCTGATGAGTGCAACTTTGAAGTCGTCGGGACCGGCGGTTGTCGTGCGTAATCTGCGGCGTTTGTACGGAGAACGAATCGTTATCGATAGTTTGAACCTGCGGATCGAGCGGGGCGAATTCGTCGCTTTGCTGGGCGAAAGCGGCTGCGGCAAGACCACTTTGCTGCGGGCGTTGTCGGGGCTTGATCCTATCGACGGTGGTTCGATCGACGGGCCGCGTTTGCCGGCTATCGTGTTTCAGGAGCCGCGTTTGTTGCCGTGGGAGACGCTCTCTCGCAACGTCGCGCTTGGGCTTGCGCCGGGTCCGAAAAGCCTTGCGGCCGCGCAAGCGGCGCTGGCAGAAGTGGGGCTGGGCGAACGCCTGGAAGACTGGCCGCGTAACCTGTCCGGTGGCCAGGCGCAGCGGGTGGCGCTGGCGCGTGCGCTTGTGCAGGAGCCGCAACTGTTGCTGCTCGACGAACCGTTTGCCGCGCTCGACGCGTTGACGCGCATCAAGATGCAGCGTCTGGTGAAGCATTTGATCGAACGGCATCAGCCGGGTGTATTGCTCGTTACGCACGATGTAGATGAAGCGATTGCGCTCGCGGATCGCGCGCTGATCATGCGGAGCGGCGCGATTGCCGCCGAGTATCGTGTGACGGATGCCGCCAGGCCCGCACTGCGGGAGACATTGCTCGCGCAACTTGGCGTGGACGCCGATACGGCAACTCACTAGTCCCCAGCGTCTCATCCCATTCAATTTGTCTTGCCTCTCGCCCGCCTTCAACGGCGGGCACGATTCCGTTCATCTGTTCGACCTAATTCCGCCATGTCAAATCCAAGTTCTTCTATCTGGTCGCGCCGCCGCTTCCTCCAAACCACCGTGGCTGCATCGGCGTTGGCCACCGGCCTTGCCGCTTGCGGCAGCCGGAAAACCGACACGGTTCGCCTTGGCTGGGGACTCGGCGGCTTGCCGATGCTCGCAAAGGTCCGCGGCGAATTCGAAAAAACCCTCGCGAAAGACGGTATCAAAGTGGAGTGGATCGGACCCTTCCCCAATCACGCGCCATCGCTCGCAGCGGTCACCGGCGGCAGCGCGGACTTCAGCTTCGGCGGCAGCACGACACCCGCGTTGGCGGCAATGATCGCGGGTTCGCCACTCGTGTTCACGCAGTTTTGCGTCGTTGATCCGCGCAGCACGGCGATCATTGCGAAGGACGGATCGGGTATCAACCGGGTGGAAGATCTGGTGGGCAAGACGGTAGCGGTGAATCGTTCAGGACTCGGCGAATTCCTGCTTGTGGCCGCACTCGAAAAACACAAGGTGCCACGCGATGCGGTGAAGATCGTTTATCTGAATCCGCCCGACGCGGCGCCCGCGTTCTCGCAAGGCAAGATCGATGCATGGTCGATGTGGAGCCCCGGCGTGGACATTGCGCGTGCGAACTACAAAGGCCACAACATTTTCCTCGAAGGTCGGGACCTGGATTTCCAGATCGATTTCAATTCCTATGTGACCACGCGCAAGTTCGCCGAAGACAACGCCGATCTGGTGAAGGCAGTCAACGCCGCATACGGACAGGAAGCGAAATGGGCATCGGACAACTCGCTCGAAGCCGAGACGATCGCCCAGCAGCAGGGTCATTACAGCGACGAAGTCCGCGATACGCTCAGCAGCATGAAGCGCAAGTTCAACATGCACGGCGTCAGCGACAAAGCCTTCGTGCAGGAGCTGCAGAAAGCGGCGGACTGGTTGGCGGCGCGCAGCGTCCTGCCGCAGAAGATCAACGTGTCGGACTATCTCGCGAAGGTTTGAAGGGTTGTCGTGCGGCATTGAGCGGGGCATGCTGTAGCGCCTCCGACGCGGTATCTTGTCCTTCAAGCAGGGTGGGTTCAGGAAGACTCGGACCGACAGAAATCAGGGCGTATACCCTGCGCGATGAGCAGGATCAGAGACCGGAATCCGCGAGATGGGGCCCCGGCAGCAGAATCTGCTGTCGGGGCGCCATCGGACGAAACCGCATGCTGATGCTGATCTCGACATCAGTTACGGCTGCTGCCATGAGTCAATACACTGTGAGCTCATCCTGTGAACAACTGAGGGCAAACTGTTATGAGACTCACCGACTTCGATACGTTGACCTTTGACTGCTATGGCACCTTGATCGATTGGGAGACCGGGATTTTCGAAGGCCTGCGTTCCCTTCTTGAGCGCGTCAAGCAGCCGCTGACGCGCGATCAGGTCCTTGAGGCTCACGCACGCCATGAATCCTCGCAGCAGAAATACACGCCTGCCAAGCGGTATCAGGAACTGCTGCCTATTGTCTATAAACGACTGGCCGAAGAATGGCAGGTGCCGTTCACGCTGGGCGACTGCGTAGCGTACGGAAAGTCGGTGCAGAATTGGCCGGCTTTCGAAGATTCGGCAAGCGCCTTGCAATACCTCAAGAAGCATTACAAGCTCGTTGTGCTCTCGAACATCGATAACGAAAGCTTCACCTACAGCAATGCGAAACTGCAGGTCGAGTTCGACGCGATCATCACGGCCGAAGACGTCGGTTCGTACAAGCCGTCAGCACGTAATTTCGACTACATGCTGGACAAGCTTGGCGACCGGGGGATCAGGAAAGAAACAATCCTGCATACCGCCGAGAGCCTGTTCCACGATCACAAGCCTGCAAACGAATTCGGCCTGGCGTCGTGCTGGATTTATCGCCGCCACGATCAGGAAGGCTTCGGTGCCACAATGAATCCGGGCCAGCAGCCTAAGGTGGACTTCCGCTTTAACAACATGGCTGGCCTGGTGAAAGCGCATCAGGAAGCCTTGCTGCAAAAGTAACGCCTTGATAGCGTCCGCCGCCTCGTTGATTCGAACGCGCAGGACGTTGCGCGGCAGGCCGGGGCCGCATGAAGGGCCGCGCAGTCCAACGCGATTTATTTCTTGGGAGGTTCACGTGCGGCTTACCGATTTCAAGGCGCTCACCTTCGATTGTTACGGCACGCTGATCGACTGGGAGCGCGGTATAACGGCGAGTCTCATGCCTCTGATCAACCGCCTTGAGAAGCCGTTGACGCGTGACGAGGTGCTTGAGGCGCATGCGCGTCACGAATCCTCCCAGCAGCGCTACACGCCGGAGATGCCTTATCGGGATCTGCTCGCCGTCGTCTTCAAGCGGCTCGCGGAGGAATGGGGCGTTCATTATACGATGGACGAGGCTGTAGCATACGGACGGTCAGTGGGGCAGTGGCCTGCGTTCCCCGACTCCGCGAGTACGCTTCAATATCTCAAGAAGTACTTCAAGCTGATCATCCTGTCGAACGTTGACAATGAAAGTTTTGCCGACAGCCGCTCGATGCTGCAGGTAGACTTCGACGCGGTCATCACCGCGGAAGATGTCGGTTCTTATAAACCGTCTCATCGCAACTTCGACTACATGTTTGATATTCTCCCTTCCCTTGGCGTGCGCAAGGAAGAGACGCTGCACATTGCCGACAGCATATTTCACGATCACGAACCGGCGGCTGAGCTTGGCATAAAATCTTGCTGGATCTATCGCCGGTTCGAGCAGCGGGGCTTCGGCGCCACCATGCGCACCGTCAGTGAGCCGTCGGTTGAGTTCAAGTTCACGAGCATGGCGCAACTGGTGAAGGCGCACCACGAAGAGCTAAGCAGAGGGTGACCGGATAGACCCGCCTGCGAAATCACCGGACGCGAGAGCACGACATGACCACTCGACAGAAACTGGATCGGATCGACATCAAGATCCTGGCGGAACTGCAGAAGAACGGCAATATAACGAATTCAAATCTGGCCAACGCAGTCGGGTTATCGCCGAGTCCATGTCTTCAGCGGGTCAAACGGCTCGAATCGTCGGGCGTCATCTCGGGATACGGCGCGCGTCTCAATCTTGCGAAGCTGACTGCTACGGTGACGGTGTTTACCGAAGTGATGTTGCAAGACCATCGACGCGAGGATTTCATACGGTTTGAGGCGAACGTCCGGGAGATCGACGAGATCATCGAATGTCATCTGGTCAGTGGAGGGTATGACTATCTGTTGAAATTTCTCGTCGGGGATATCGGCCACTATCAGGAGGTGGTGGAAAGGCTGCTGGATCTCAACATTGGTATCGAGAAGTACTTTAGCTATATCGTTATCAAATCGCCATTTGTGAAGCACACCGTGGCGTTGGGCCGACTGCTGTCGGACGAACTGTGAGGTGGGGGGGTGTTGGGGTCAGTGCTGGGTTGGTGCTTTTAGTGTTAGTGGTCGGAGTCTATGCCGGGTTGCTGCTTTCGGCCTTAGTGGTCTGCCTGAGTCGGATTTTCTCTTTATCACTATTAGCCACTGTGCGTGGCGGCACGTCATTTCTTTGTCCAAAGCGACAAAGAAACGAAGCAAAGAAAGCGCTTTCAAACCACGCTACCCTAAGTGTCCACAGCGTGCAGTTTTCATTCATAGGTGCCCCAAAAGCACGGTGCTCGCCAGAGCCACGGATGTGTGAAACCCTCCTTCTCGCGAATCCTGACACGAACACGCTTCGCCCCGTACGCTCTCGGGCAAGCACGAGGTGCCTATGAACCGGGGCGGCCTCACGCGTCCTTACCGCTTGATTTCTTGGTCGGTTAGCGTTCATCCTGACATGAACACGCTTCGCCACCAGTGCTCTCGGGCAAGCACGAGGTGCCCAGGAACCGGGGCGGCCTCACGCGTCTTTACCACTCGATTTCTTGGTGGGTTAGCGTTCATCTCCTAACATGAACACGCTTCGCCACCAGTGCTCTCGGGCAAGCACGATGTGCCCAGGAACCGAGGTGGCCTCACGCGTCTTTATCACTTGATTTCTTCTTGGGTTAGCGTTCAGGGCATAGGAACAACGTTCGCTGTGCCCAGACGTCTTGCGACGACGGCGGTTGACGACCTTGCGGCGGTATTTATTGTCCACGACCGCGCGACAGTGGAATTGCAACGGGTCGGCGGCGCCGCAACGGTAGTAAAGAAACACATGGGCGTTGCCCGATGTCGCCGCCGTTCACATTGGCCGGTTCAGGCCCGAACTGCTTCGAGTTCCTTCTTGCTCGCTTCGCTGTCCTCCTTTGCCACTGCCGCGTGTACCAGCGGCAACAGATCGCGGCCGTAACCCAGCGCATCTTCCAGCGGATCGAAGCCGCGGATCAGGAACGTCGAGATGCCCAGGCGGTAATACTCGATCAACGCTTCCGTTACTTGTTCGGGCGTACCGACCAGCGACGTGGAGTTGCCCGCCGCTTTTGTCAACGCGGCGATACCGGTCCACAGACGCTTGTCCACCACGGTTCCCTTTGCCGCTTCGGCAAGTAGACGTTGCGAACCAACGTTCTTAGGTTCGCTCGGTCGTCGCGTGAAGTTAGGATTACTTTTCACTGCTTCTGTCGCGCGTGCGAGGATCGATTCCGCGCGTGCCCATGCGGCATCTTCGGTCGAAGCGATGATCGGGCGCAGCGAAAGGCTAAAGCGGATTGCGTTTTCACGGCCATACGGCTTGGCGGCGGCGCGCACCCGGGCGATGGTTTCGGCGACCTGGGCCAGCGACTCGCCCCACAGCGCAAAAACGTCGGCGTGCTTGCCCGCGACCTGGATTGCGGCTTCCGACGAACCGCCGAAATACACCGGTAGATGCGGTTTCTGCAGGGGACGAACCAGCGATCGGTGACCTTTCACCCGATAGAATTCACCCTCATGATCAAATGGCGTTTCGCTGGTCCATGACCGCTTCACGACATCGAGATATTCATCGGTGCGCTTGTAGCGGTCGTCGTGCTCGAGGAAGTCGCCGTCGCGTTGTTGTTCGGTATCGTCGCCGCCGGAGATGATGTGCACGGCGGTGCGGCCTGCGCTGAAGTGATCGAGCGTGGCGAGCTGACGGGCGGCGAGTGTCGGCGCGACAAAGCCCGGCCGATGCGCAAGCAGGATGCCCAAGCGCTTGGTTTGTTGCGCGACGAACGACGCGATCTGGAAACCGTCTGGGGACGCACTTGAGTGAGCGATTAGCACGCGGTCGAAACCACCATATTCGTGCGCTTGCGCGACTGCGGCTATGTACGGCGGATTGACCGCGGGTCCATGCGGTAAGTGGATTTCGCTTGATTCCTGATGGCTCACGTAGCCGATGAATTCAACGCTCATAGTAAAATAACTCCTTGGGTTTTTTGCTCGCGGCGGTGGACGGGTTTTGGTGGTTTTGGGGTTAGTGGTTGGGGCGGGGTTCGGGGTTAGTGGTCGGGGTCAATGCTGGGTTGGTCGGTTCTGGGGTTAGCGGTCGGGGTTGATGCCGGGTTGCTGCTTTCGGCCGTGGTGGTCTGCGAGAGTCGGATTTTCTCTTTATCACTATTAGCCACTGTGCGTGGCGGCACGTCATTTCTTTGTCCAAAGCGACAAAGAAACGAAGCAAAGAAAACGCTTTAACCGCTCTACCCTAAGAGACTGTTGCAGAATTACAAAAAGGGGCTGTTAACTTTTTGGCTCTGGTGTTAACTTCTGTCTTGTTTTCCCTGACAGGAAGCCATGGCTAAGGAACTTATAGACGACCAATTATGGGCACTCATCGAACCGCTGCTGCCCAAAGCTGCGCCGCGCAATCGCCGGTATGCAGGACGCAAGCCAATACCTGATCGCGCCGTGCTCACAGGCATCGTGTTCGTGCTGCGCGCAGGCCTCGCGTGGAATTTGCTGCCGCAGGAAATGGGCTGCGGGTCGGGCTCCACTTGCTGGAGGCGCCTGGACCAGTGGCATAAAGCGGGCGTATGGCAACGCATGCACGAAACGATGCTGGCCGAACTGCGCCGTCGAGGCCAACTCGATATGGCCAGAGTACTGGTCGACAGCTCCTCCATTCGCGCGTTGTACGCGGGAAAAAAACAGGCCCAAACCCCACGGACCGGCGCAAACTCGGCAGCAAACACCATATCATCGTCGATGCGCAAGGCATCCCGCTCGGCGTCATCCTGACGGGCGCAAACCGCCATGACGTCACTCAGCTTGACCCACTGGTCGAAGCCATTCCGCCAATTCGAGGCAAGCCAGGACGGCCCTTGCGTAAGCCCAAAATTGTTCAGGGCGACCGAGGCTATAGCTCTGAGCCACATCGGCGACGCTTTCGCAAACGCGGCATCACTCCTGAACTCGCGAAACTGCGCTCACCCCATGGCAGTGGTCTAGGCAAAACACGTTGGCCTGTCGAGCGTACGATCGCTTGGCTGCACTCCTATCGCCGCCTGAAGATGCGCTACGAGAAATATGCGCACATACACGAAGCCTTCCTCACGCTCGCGTGTGCTTTAACTTGCTGGACCCGGCTAAAAAATATGCAAACTTAATTCTGCAACAGTCTCTAAGTGTCCACAGCGTGCAGTTTCTATTCATAGGTGCCCCAAAAGCACGGTGCTCGCCAGAGCCACGGATGTGTGAAACCCTCCTTCTCCGAACACCGATACCCACACGCTTCGCCACCAGTGATTGAACCTGCCCAAGGGGCACCCCGCGCTATCCGCGGACGATCTCCCTCCAACTTTGTACGCATGACGGACCACGCCGCCAACCCGCCAAGAAATGGGGCCGCGAAGATGCGGGCGGCCATAACCGACGAAAATAGCTGTACAGAACGCGCAGCCAATTCACAAAAACTGAAGCAGTAAACACAAACACGCAAGAAGCTGTGGCCTATGAATACGGTCGCACAGACCAGGAGCTAAGCCGTCAAAAAACCGTAGCCGTAAATACCCGTAAGGCCGTGCGGGTTCCTTAGCAATTGTGCTTGCCCGAGAGCGTACGGGGCGAAGCGTGTTCGTGTCAGGATTCGCGAGAAGGAGGGGTTCAAACATCCTTCGCTCTGGCGAGCACCGTGCTTTTGGGGCACCTATGAATAGAAACTGCACGCTGTGGACACTTAGGGTAGAGCGGTTAAAGCGCTTTCTTTGCTTCGTTTCTTTGTCGCTTTGGACAAAGAAATGACGTGCCGCCACGCACAGTGGCTAATAGTGATAAAGAGAAAATCCGACTCTCGCAGACCACTAACGCTGAAAGCAGCAACCCGGCATTAACCAGAACCGCTAATCCGGAATCTAGCAACCGCCCAACCCCGCCCACCCCCCCCACCCTCAAGACAAAGACGCGGCTTCGTGCGTGCTAAACCCCACCCGCCCAAGCGCGCCGAGCAGCGCGTCATTCTGCGGCGTATGAATCCGCGAACACAACACATCCCGATGATGACGTTCGAGCGCATTGTTACGGCTCAACCCCGGATTGCCGCTTGCCTCGACCGCGAGTTCAACAGCAGTGATCGCGTTCTGCGTAACGAGATACGTGATAGCGGGTGCTTCATGCAGCGGAATGTTGCCATGCGAACCCGCATCCAGCAGCACGCGATTGTTGAGCAGCAATGCATCGATACGGCCAAGCGTCTGCTGGAAACTGCCCAGGCTCGAAAGCGGTGCACCTAAGTTGGCAGGCTTGCGATCCGCAGCCCAGGAAGCAAACCAGTCACGCGCAGACCGGGCGACAGCATCGTAGATCGACGAAAGCAGCACGTTCATCCACAACGTGGTGACCGGGTCCATGCCGCTCGCGGCAATCTCGGGAGAATTCAGGTCGACTGCGTGAGCCACGGGAACACGCACGTTCTCGAAGATCACTTCGTGACTGCCGGTTGCACGCATACCGAGGTGGTTCCACGGCTCACCGAAACGGATACCCGGTGTATCACGATGTACGAGGAACGTCCCCACACGCGGCGAACTTTCGTCCGTGCGGCCCCAAACAGCGAACCATGTCAGGCCCGGACTGCCCGTCGAATAGATCTTGCTGCCGTTGAGAATCCACGCGTCGCCGCTATCGGTCAGACGCCCGATCGTGCCGGGCAAACCGCCGCGCGAGGGGGAGCCCAATTCGGGCTCCACACGCAGCGAGTTGATGAGCGCGCCGTGTTCCACCGCATCGCGCGCCACCTGTTCCTTTAGCGCTTGCGGCCAGTTCGGATTGGCCTGCAAGCGCAGATGATAAAGACACTGCATCACAAGGATCAGCGCCGTCGACGGTTCACCCCGTGCAACCGCGCGCACTACCTTGAGCACTTGCGGGAGCGTCGCCTGACGGCCGCCGAGCGCTTTCGGCACCGTCAGCGCGAGCAAGCCGGCGCTTCGCAAACGCGCGAGGTTGTCGTCGGGAAAGATCGCATCACGATCCAGCGCGCCCGCGCTCGCAGCGAAATCCTGAGTGAGCGCGGCGAGCCATTGATCGGCAGCGGCGCTGTCGAGATCGGCGAGGGCGTCAAGCGCGATCGGGTCCTGCAAGGCTGTGGGTGGATGCCGTACGGTCATCGGAAGGTCCGTTGATAAAATATTCTTAGTGCGCCGTGAACTGGGCGTCGAAACTTGGTGTTACGTCCAGCGTCGTCTTGATCACGCCTGCACGAACGTAGAGGTCGGCAGTGTGTTGCTGCTCGGCGATCACCTTGCTGTCGATCGCGATCGGCTTTAACTGCGCTCGCTGGTAGACGACCTTCAGCACATCGGCGGGCAGGTGCGTGACGCGCGACTGGATAGCCGCGACCTCGTCGGGATGCGACAACGCCCATTGTTGACCAGCGGCTACGCGACGCACGAAGTCATCGATTTGCGCGCGTTTGGTCTTGATCGATTCGTCGGTAGCCGCCTGAAAGCTCAGCCCCGATGAAAGTCCCACACCATTCGCCACGCTGCGGTTGTTATCGCGCAATTCACCGAGCGCGACATACGGGTCCCATGTAGACCATGCATCGACGTTGCCCGACTCCAGCGCTGACTTGGCATCTGCGGGTTGCATGAACTCAAGGGTCACGTCAGAGAGCTTGATGCCCGCACGTTCCAGCGTCGCGATGGCCAGAAAATGGCCGATGGAACCGCGTGTGGTCGCAATGCGTTTGCCTTTTAAATCGGCTGCGTTCTTGATGGGTGACCCGGCTGGCACGAGGATCGCGAGGTCGACGGGTTGCGAGCGCGTTGCCGCCACCGCTCGCACGCGCGCACCGGCGGCGTAAGCGAAGATCAGCGGCGCGTCGCCAAGACCGCCTATATCGATTGCGCCTGCGTTCAAGGCCTCACCAAGCGGTTGCGCGGCGGGAAAGTTGAACCACTCGATCTTGTACGGCACGTCTTTCAACTGTCCGGATGCTTCGAGAATGCCGCGTGTCTGCAACTGCTGGTCGCCAACCTTCAGAACAGGTTCGGCTGCCGAAGCAAGAGGACGCAGCGCGGTGAATGCAGTCAGCGCGGCGATCAACAGGAGGCTGCGTCGTTTCATGAATCGTCCATGCAGGAAAAAGCATTCACGATACGATTCGCCGCGGCATTAGACAAACGCATTGTTCTGCTTTGCTAATCGCCGGAATTGGAATGACGCGGATCGGGCCGAGCCGCGTCATGTCTGATGTTTCAGATCACGAAGAAGCCATGCGTGCCGTCACGTTCGAGTTGCGCGACAAGGCCGTACTCCCACTCAAGGTACGCGTTCATTGCTTCGTGCGGAGCGTCGGTGCCTTCATATGGACGCCGGTACCGGTCGATACGCGGCGACGCCAGATGCGTCTCGCCCTTCGCAAGCGGCAAGCCTGCCGCGGTCCAGGCAGCGGTACCGCCTTCGAGCAACAGCACGGGCTTCGATGTGAGCGCCGCCACTTCAGGTCCGGCGAACGCGGCAAGCGCGCTCGATCCGCACGTGACCACGTATTGCTTCGCATCCGGCAATGCAGGCAGGTCGAGCGCAAGCCGCGAGCGCACGGTCCACCATGCGCCGGGAATGTGTCCCTTCACATGGTTGCCGCTCGCCGTGAAGTCGAGCACGATGGTCTGGCTCGCGGGATCGTCGAGCAAGGCGGCGAGGTCGCTCGCGGTGATCGTGGGCGTGGCGGCGGGCAGCGGTTTCGCGGCGCGCCATGGGCCTTGTTCGGTCAGATCGGCGCTTGTCGCGCCGTCGATTACGTCATCGACTACATACACGTCGATGTTCATCTGCGCGAGCCATGACGCCGTCATATTGGCGCGTACGCCGTCATCGTCGAAGAGGGCCACGCGAGCGCCTCGGACCGGCGCGAACATCTCCGTTTCCTGCACGAGCTGGCCGCCCGGTGCGCCCTGAAAACCTGCTGCATGCGCGTGTTCGTATTCGGCCGGCGTGCGGACATCGAAACGATAGGTCGTGCGTTCCGCATCGTCCGCCCAGCGTTGCGCCTCCGCTAGTGTCGTGCGTTTCACGCCCGCGCGATCGGCTACGGCGCGGGACGATTCACGCGAGGCGGCGTCGGTGCGGCCGTCGTCGGCGGCGAACTGCCGCGCGCTGCCATGAGCGAGCAACTGGCCCGCGAGCAACCAGCCGATCGTGCCGTTGCGCAACGCGGCCACCGGGTTCGGAATCCCTGCATTCACCAACGACTGTGTGCCGATGATGCTGCGCGTACGCCCCGCGCAATTCACGATCACGCGTGTCTTGGGATCGGGCGCGAGTGCACGGGCACGCAACACAAGTTCAGCGCCCGGTACGCTGATGCTGCCGGGGATATTCATCGTCTGATATTCGTCGTAGCGGCGCGCGTCCAGCACGACCATGTCCTCGCCGCTTTTCAGCAACGCATCGACTGCTTCAGCCGATAACGCCGGCGTATGCCGCTTCGCTTCCACGAATTCGCCGAACGCCTTGCTGGGGACGTTGACATCGCGGAACACTTCGCCGCCTGCGCGTTCCCAGCCTTTCAGGCCGCCTTCGAACAACGCAACATCGGTATAGCCGAGTTCTTCGAACCGTCGTGCAGCGCGTTGCGCGAGACCTTCGCCGTCATCGAGCAGAACGATCGGCACGCTCTTGCGCGGCAGCTTGGTAAAGGCGTCGAGTTCGATCTTCGACAGCGACAGGTTGGCTGCAAACAAAGGGTGACGTTGCGCGTGCGGATCTTCTTCGCGGACATCGAGGAAGGCTATTTCGCGCTTTGAAAGCAGGGTGTCGCGCACGTCGTTGAAGCTGCGCTGGGGGATGGCGCTCATGAGTCGAGTCGTTCCTTCGAGAGGTTCCAGAGGTTGGGAAGCGTATCGTTTGTATAACCGGAGACAAACGGTTTCGGCGGACCATCAAGGGGATAGACGTGTCGCGAGATGCCGCCGATGTTCGCACCGTACACATGAATGCTGATGGACACACGGTCGTCGAACGCATTGCTCACGCGATGAATATCGCCGATGGAGGGCGACACCGCCGCCACTGCGCCACGTTCGAGTAACTGGTCTGCGCCCGATGTGACGAGCGCTCCGTGGTCGCTGCGTGCATACGAGCGTGCAACTTCCGCGCCGCGCAATACGCCGACGAGACCCCACACCGTGTGATCGTGGACGGGCGTTTGCTGACCCGGTCCCCACACGAAGCTGACGACCGAGAAACGTTGACGGGCATCGGCGTAGAGCAGGAATTGCTGGTAGCGATCAGGCGACGGTTGCGCGTAGGCATCGGGCAGCCAGTCGTCTTCGGCTATCAGTTTGCTCAGCGAAACCGCACCTTGTTCGAGCAGGTGCGCTTCGGGTAAATTTTTATCGACGAGTTGCGCAATCTCGCTTATGAATCCGCGCAGTTTTTCGTGGCTCATCGTTTAGTACAGCTTCAGGCCGCGTGTGCAATATGCGAGGTCAGTTCACGCGTGGCCGGGATCAACTCGCGACCGTAATCGAGCGTGTCTTCCAGCGGATCGAAGCCGCGAATCAGGAACGTGGTTACGCCAAGCGCATGATATTCGGCCAGCGTTTGCGCCACTTGTGCCGGGGTGCCAACGAGCGCCGTCGAATTCGAACGGCCGCCAATCTCCTTCGCCACGCCAGTCCACAGGCGATCATCGGCGCGCACGCCATCGCCCGCTGCGGCCAGCAGGCGGCGCGCGCCTTCGCTTTGCTGCGGTGTTGCTTCGCCAAGACCTTGCTCGGCACGCAGCCGCCGCGTTTCAGCAAGAATATGTTCAGCACGTTCCCACGCGGCCTTTTCCGTTGCCGCAAGAATTGGCCGGAACGATACGGAGAAGCGCACGTTGCGCCCATGTTTTGCTGCTTCGGCGCGAACGCGGGTGACCTGTTCGCGCACCTGTTCCTTCGATTCGCCCCACAGCGCGTAGACGTCCGCGTGCTTGCCCGCGACTTCGATAGCCGGTGCCGATGCGCCGCCGAAATAGATCGGTACATACGGGGCTTGCTTGGGCTTTACTTCTGAGAATGCTTTTTCGAAGCGGTAATAGCGGCCTTCGTGATCGAAGGGTTCGGATTCGGTCCACACGCGTCGCAGGATCTGTAGATATTCGTCGGTGCGGGCGTAGCGTTCGTCGTGCGAGAGAAAGTCGCCGTCGCGGCGTTGTTCGACGTCGCTGCCGCCCGAGATGAAGTGGACCGCGAGCCGGCCGCCGCTTAGCTGATCGAGCGTGGCGAGCTGGCGTGCGGCGAGAGTTGGTGCGACGAATCCCGGGCGATGCGCGAGCATGAAGTGAATGCGCTGCGTGACGCCGGCCGCGTAGCCGACGGTCAGCATGGCGTCGGGGCTGGTCGACTGATAGGGCACGAGAATGCGGTCGAAGCCGGCTTTTTCGTGCGCCTGGGCGAAGTCGCGGAGGTAGTCGATATCGATTGCCGGACCGCTCGCCAAATGCGTCTCCGATACTTTTTGCTGCTGGATCATGCCGATGAATTCGACGCTCACGAAAGACGCTCCTCGTTGATTCACACTGTAAGGCAGTGCGTGAAGAGACGCTTCAGGACGCTGCCGATAGCTTCAAAGGCTAACATCGGCTGACGCAGATCTTAAATATCAAAACGAGCTAAACATATGGGGTGAGCTTCTCTGTGGAGACACGAGGGGATCGCGATATCACGCAGCACGACTCGGTCGAGTCGTGCATAAGGCTGAGGAAATTGGCAGGGTATTGAGCGCAGGCGCAGGGCGCGCCTACTCAATCTTTGCCATATTGAAACCCCCGTCGGCCAGACCTTACAACTCCTTACTCTTCCCCGACGACCCCGACCCCGACTTCGCACTAGCCGGCGACCTTGCCCGCCACCGGCTGGTCGTCTCTTTCCCAGCAACTTCGTCCATTGCCACCGCGATCAATTCGACCCGTTGCTCGCGCGTAAAACTCGCGTACGCCACGCCGTCGATCACGCCATGTTTCTTCAAGAGATGAACCGCAGCCGACCGGTTCGCCTTCTCGAGTTCCAGGTCTTCCTGCGCGCTGAGCAATGCCGCTGTCAAACTCGCAACCGCGGCTTTTTCTTGTGCGACGTCGAATTTCATCAGGTCCACCTTGACGTCGATGCCTGGCGCATCCGCCGACATCCTAAGCTGCAATTGGGTCAGTTCGCGTTTCAAATCGCCTTCCCGCCGAAGCGCGCGTTCGAGCTTTTGCGCCATGCCGGGGTGCGATCGCCCGTGGCCGCGAAAGAGGGTGCTGAAGGTGTTTCCGAGAATTCCCATACCGTCATGACCTCGAGATGATTTGTTCATCGGCAAGTGCAGTCCGATGGCCGCAGATGTGCACTCTTCCGGTATCTACGGCAACTCGGGGCAATTCTTTAGGTTTTTTAAGCACTGCCTGATTAACGGTATTTTTTACACGATGAAAGCCGCAAAAAAGACGAAAAAACGCCCGATAATCAACATGATAGTGATTATCGGGCGTTTGACTGCAGCAATCGGATTGAGGCTTAAACAGCTATCCGTAAGGTGAACTGCTCGGCGCAACCGCGTCAGACCACAACTTCCTCGGCTTCGGCCTCAACCGTTTCCGTCTCCGAATTCCGGATCAGGTAATCGAATGCGCTGAGCGACGCTTTGGCGCCTTCGCCGACCGCGATTACGATCTGCTTGAACGGCACTGTGGTGACATCGCCGGCCGCGAATACACCGGGCACCGATGTCGCGCCGCGCGCATCGACCACGATCTCACCGTGACGCGACAACTCGACCGTGCCCTTGAGCCATTCCGTATTCGGCACCAGCCCGATCTGCACGAATACACCTTCCAGTTCGATGTGCTTCGCTTCGCCCGAACTCAGGTCCTTGTACGAAAGACCGTTGACCTTCTTGCCGTCGCCGGTGACTTCCGTGGTCTGAGCCTGCGTGATGATGCTCACGTTCTTGAGGCTGCGCAGCTTGCGTTGCAGCACGGCGTCGGCACGCAACTCCGTACCGAATTCGAGCAGCGTCACCGCGCTGACCAGTCCAGCCAGATCGATCGCTGCTTCAACGCCAGAATTGCCGCCGCCGATCACCGCAACACGCTTACCCTTGAACAACGGGCCATCGCAATGCGGGCAATACGCCACGCCGTGGTTGCGATATTGCTTCTCACCCGGCACGTTGATTTCGCGCCAGCGAGCGCCCGTGGCAAGCACGATCGTCTTCGCTTTCAGCACCGCGCCGTTGGCGAGGCGCACTTCATGAATCTTGCCCGGCACGAGCGCTTCGGCACGCTGCACGTCCATGATGTCGACGTCATAGCTCTTGACGTGCTGCTCGAGCGCGGTTGCGAACTGCGGCCCTTCGGTCGCTTGCACCGAGACAAAATTTTCGATGGCGAGCGTATCCAGCACTTGTCCGCCAAAGCGCTCAGCGGCCACGCCGGTCGAAATGCCCTTGCGCGCCGAGTAGATGGCCGCCGCCGCGCCGGCCGGTCCTCCGCCGACGATCAGCACATCGAATACGCCTTTCTTTTCGAGTTCCTTCGCGGCGCGGGCGCCGGCGTTGCTATCGAGCTTCGCGAGGATTTCCTTCACGCCGGTTCGGCCTTGCCCGAACACTTCACCGTTCATGTAGACGGTGGGGACGGCCATGATCTGGCGCTGCTCGACTTCGTCCTGAAACAACGCGCCGTCGATGGTGACCTGGCGGATACGCGGATTGATAAGCGCCATCACGTTCAGCGCCTGCACGACTTCCGGGCAGTTCTGGCACGACAGCGAGATATACGTTTCAAACTCATAGTCGCCATCGAGCGCGCGGATCTGTTCGATCACCGCGTCGTCGAGTTTGACCGGATGGCCGCCGGTCTGGAGCAGCGCCAGGACCAGCGACGTGAATTCATGGCCCATCGGAATACCCGCGAAACGGATACCCGTAGGTTTGCCCGGTTCGCCGATGGAAAACGACGGCTTGCGCTCGGCATCGTCGCGCTTCTCGATCACCGCAATGCGGTCCGACAGCGTGGCGATTTCATGCAGCAGGCCTTGCAGCTCGACGGATTTCGGCGAGTTGTCGAGTGAAGCGACGATCTCGATCGGCCGGCTGACCTTTTCCAGATACGCTTTCAACTGAGTCTTGAGGTTGGCTTCCAGCATGGCGATTCGAGTCCGTGTGACGAGGGTTTTTATTAACTATTAACGCAAGGGAATGCGAGGCGAGCGTCATCCGGGCCGCGAGCGGCCCGGACTGTACAGCGCTTTACAACGAGGATTTAAAGCAAAAGCAGCGAGGATTTAAAGCTTAGATCTTGCCGACGAGGTCAAGCGACGGCGTCAGCGTTTCAGCGCCCGGCGTCCACTTGGCGGGGCAGACTTCGCCCGGATGCGAGGCGACGTATTGCGCGGCCTGCACCTTGCGCAGCAGTTCGCCAGCGTCACGGCCGATGCCGTTGTCGTGGATTTCGCACAGCTTGATCTCGCCTTCCGGGTTGATCACGAACGTGCCGCGCAGCGCCAGGCCTTCTTCTTCGATCAACACGTCGAAGGCGCGCGAGATCACCAGCGTCGGATCGGCAATCATCGGATACTGGATCTTGGCGATCGTGTCCGACGTGTCGTGCCATGCCTTGTGCGTGAAATGGGTGTCGGTCGACACACTGTAGATTTCGACGCCCAGCTTCTTGAATTCTGCGTAACGGTCGGCCAGATCGCCGAGTTCCGTCGGGCAAACAAACGTGAAGTCAGCCGGGTAGAACACCAGGACGGACCATTTGCCCTTCAGGCTTTCTTCGGTCACGGTGACGAAGTCGCCGTTGTGGTAAGCATTGGCTTTGAACGGTTTGACCTGGCTGTTGATGATCGGCATTGCGTATGTCCTTGTGTTAAGTGGTTAAGTGGTAAGGAAGTGAACGAAGTATGACGGGAGGCGCCCAATATGGAAAATCGAATGATTTAATGGGGCCGATGTGGTGAGGCTATCAGGGTTAATACGGCTGAGTGAGGCCGCCGCATTAACGGGGCCGCATTTTATCGTTACCTGGAACCTGCTGCCAATATCAAGATCGCCGGAATCCGGGATCGCAGGCAGGTTCAACGAACACGACGGGCATGGGCGTTGCGCACATCCCGCTTTTAGCTAACGGAATCAACAGGAGGGTGTATGAAAATCGGCATCATTGGCGCGGGTAATATTGGCCGCGTACTGGCGCTGCGCTGGGTCGAGCATGGGCATGAGGTCCTGATCGGCAACTCGCGGGGGCCGGATACGCTGGCCGAAGTCGCGGCCGAAACCGGGGCAACGGCCGCCGAGCTTACCGACGTGGTACGCGGCGCGGCCGTGATCGTGGTCACGATTCCCGAAAAGAAAGTGCTGAATCTGCCGGCCGGCTTGTTCGACGACGTGCCGGAGACCACGGTCGTGATCGACACCGGCAATTACTATCCGCGCGAGCGCGATGGCCGTATCGACGGGATCGAGTCCGGCATGATGGAAAGTGCGTGGGTCTCGCAGCAGATCGGGCGTCCGGTCATCAAGGTGTTCAACAACATCTACGCGGCGCATTTGCGCGATCTCGGCAAGCCTGAGGGCACGTCGGGACGCGTGGCGTTGCCGGTCTCGGGCGATAACGCCGATGCCAAAGCCGTCGTAATGCAACTGGTCAACGAGATCGGCTTCGATCCGGTAGATAACGGCGGTATTGACGACTCCTGGCGTCACCAGCCGGGCACGCCGGTCTACACGAAGGATTTCGACCGCGAAGGCCTGAAGGCCGGTTTGCAGAAGGCAGAGAAGGCTCGCAAGCCGCAATGGAGCGCGACGGACAAGAGCCCCGGCAGCTTCGATCACCCCGCATGAAGCAACACGGCGACGAGCCTTTCAAATTCAAAGCCCGTCGCCTTGAAGCCGGGGCGCGTTGTCAGTCGAGCGAGATGCCGTCGAAACGATGACCGCCCAGCGGGCTGATCTCGTAGCCCTTGACGTCCTTCGTCATCAACTGAAACGCGTTGGCGTGGGCGATCGGCGTGTACGGAACCTGATCCTTGAACACGACCTGCGCCTGCTCATACAGCCTGGTGCGGGCCGGCTGGTCGGTGATCAGCCGCGCTTTCCCGATCAGGTCGTCGAACTGCTTGTCGCACCACTTCGCCACGTTGCTGCCATGCACCGCGTCGCAGCCGAGGGTCGTGCCGAGCCAGTTGTCCGGGTCGCCGTTATCGCCCATCCAGCCGTAAAGGATGGCGTCGTGCTCGCCGCCTTCTTTCGCGCGCTTGTTATATTCGGCCCATTCGTAGGTCACGATGTTCGCTTTCACGCCAATCTTCGCCCAATCCGATTGAATCAATTGCGCCATCAGGCGCGCGTTGGGGTTATAGCCGCGCTGCACGGGCATGGCCCATAACGTGATCGAAAAGCCGTTCGGAAAACCCGCCTGCTTCAGCAGTTCACGCGCCTTCGCGGGATCATACGGCGCATCTTTCAGCGCCTTGTTATACGACCATTGTGACGGCGGCATCGGATTCGAGGCCACGGTCGCAGCCCCTTCGTAGACGCTCTTCAGGATGGCCGGTTTGTCGACGGCCATGTCCAGCGCGCGGCGCACCAGCACGTTATCGAGCGGTTTGTGGGTGGTGTTGTAGCCGACATAAGCTACGTTGAAACCTACGCCTGACAGCACCGTGAGGTTCGGATTGCTGCGCGCGGTCTGGATATCGGCGGGGCGCGGGAAGGCGGTCATCTGGCATTCGCCGCTCGCGAGCTTTTGCATGCGCACAGCCGCGTCCGGCGTGATGGCGAACACCAGTTTTGCGATATGCACGTCCTTCTTGTTCCAGAAGTCCGGATTCGCGTCGTAGCGGATGATCGCGTCTTTCTGATAATCACGGAACACGAACGGCCCGGTGCCCACGGGCTTCTGGTTCAGGTCCTCCGCCTTGCCGGCCTTCAGCAACTGGTCGGCGTATTGCGCCGACACGATGGAGGCGAACTCCATCGCTATATTGCGTACGAACACTACGTCGGAGGTGTGCAGCGTGAAGCGCACCGTGTAGTCATCGAGTTTTTCAATCGATGCAATGTTCTTGTCGTAACCGAGATCGCTGAGATACGGGAAGCTGACCGGATGCGCTTTCTGGAACGGATTGTCCGGATCGATCATGCGTTTGAACGTGAAGATGACGTCGTCCGCATCGAAGTCGCGCGTGGGCTTGAACCAGGGCGTGGTCTGGAACTTGACGCCGTGCCGCAAATGAAACGTGAAGGTCTTCGCATCGGCCGATTCGTCCCATGACTCGGCCAGACCGGGCACCAGGGTGAGCGAACCGCGCTCGAATTCGACCAGGGTGTCGTAGACTGCGTGCGCGCCGGCGTCGAAGTCGGTGCTGGTGGTGTATTGCGCGGAATCGAAGCCCGCGGGACTGCCTTCCGAACAGAACACCAGGGTTTTGCCCGCCGCTTGGGCCGTGCCGGTGAGCGCCCCAAGGGCGGCAAGCGTGCAAACCGCAGTGCGGGCCAGCGCGAAGAACGAGCTGGCTGTCGAGCTTTGATTCGGGCTTTGATATGGCATGTAAGGTCGGTAAGGGTTGACGGGCGCTGCCCGGAGGCACGCGGGCGCGCCTAAGTAGTCATGTACTTTACCAACCACGGAATTTTTGACGAAGCGATACGTTCTTCTTTTGATATGTCGAAAACCGTCGTCGGGACCTGGGGCGGTTTCACCCGGTTCATCGGACGGCCACAGGTCCTTCCAGCCTGCGGGCTGCAAATATTTCCCGGGCGTTTTAACATGTCGGACCGGGCGCTCCCGCTTTCTTCCAGCTTCTTGCTAAAGTTACCGATTAAATACCGGTATGCGGCCCACGCCCTCCTAGGCAGTACAAGAGAACATGAAAAACGTTTCTGATTCACCGGCAGCCACTGCCGTAGCAACCCACGAAGAATGCGTCGAACTCGTGGCGAAGGCCACGATTCCCACGCGTTACGGCGTGTTTGAGTCGCATGTGTATCGCGTGAAAAGCACGGGCGCCGAGCATCTGACGCTTGTCATGGGCGATGTCAGCCATGGCGAATCCGTGCTGTGCCGGCTGCATTCCGAGTGTGTCACGGGCGATGTATTCGGCTCGTATCGGTGTGATTGCGGCGAGCAATTGGACCTCGCCATGCGTTATATCGCGGCTGAAAATCGCGGTATCTTGCTGTATCTGCGCGGTCATGAAGGGCGCGGCATCGGGCTGGCGAACAAGATCCGCGCGTATGCGCTGCAAGAGCAGGGGTACGACACGGTCGACGCCAACCTGCATCTCGGTTTGCCCGACGACGCGCGGGAATATGATTCGGCCGCCGCGATCCTGCGTGCGCTCGACGTGCGGTCGGTGCGCTTGATGAGCAACAATCCGTCGAAGTTCGACACGCTGCTCAAGCACGATATCCCGGTCTGCGAACGAGTGGCGCTGGCCATTCCCGTGCGGGAGGAAAACGAACGCTACATCAAGACGAAGCAGGTCCGCTTCGGCCACTACTTTGATGAAAATGAATAGTTGACTGCGGGGGTATAGGTAGTCCCCCGGGTTTCAGGTTGCGTCGTGGAAAATGATGCCGACCGTATGCCGGTGCCCCGATCTCAGCCGGCTCACGCCATGCCTGAGATTCACGCGATACGCCCCGCGCGTTCCGTTCACCGGCCGGTTATGCACGGCAAAAATCACAGCGTCCCCTTGCGCCAGCGGCACGACTTCGGCCCGCGACTGCATGCGCGGCCGCTGCTCGGTCATCACAAACTCCCCGCCCGTAAAGTCACGTCCCGGTACCGACAGCAGAACCGCGAGCTGAAGCGGAAATACGTGCTCGCCGTACAGGTCCTGATGAAGGCAGTTGTAGTCGCCTTGCGCGTATTGCAGGATCAGCGGTGTGGGGCGAAGCTGGCCGGCCGCGTGGCATCGATCGATAAAAGCGGCGTGGTCCGGCGGATATCGGGTGTCGATACGCATGATCTCGTTCCATCGATTAGCGATTCCGACAAGATGCGGATACGTCGCGCTGCGTAACGTACCGATCACCTCAGGCAGCGGATAAGCGTAGTACTTGTACTCGCCGCGCCCGAAGCCGTGGCGCGCCATGACCACGCGGCTTCTATATAACTCGTCGCGCACATAAAGCGCTTTCAACGCATCACATTCCGCGGGCGTGAGCAGGCGCTCGACCGTTGCGCAGCCGAATTCATCCAGTTCCTCTTGCACCGCATGCCAGTCGACGGCGTTCACGCGAGCTTCTATATTCGTCGCCAGGGCATCCATTGGCAGTTTCTCCATGCAGGTTTCGATTCCCCCAATGTCCGCTGCCTGGGGTTTCAAAACACTCCGGATGTTGCGTTCATATTAGTGATGTACACAATCCTCTGATGAAAATACTGAAGCCTTCCCGCTCGCGCGCCCCTAGTGCTCCACTGACGGTGATTCCACTGCGGCGGAATCGCGCGATGCCGCGTCGCGCAGGCGGATGATCGTCTGCCGCGACGTGCTGAGCACCCGTGCGATTGCCGTCACGGTGCTGCCTGCGGCAAGCGCCTTCAGCGCTTGTTGCCGCTGTGAATCGGACAACGAGGCGGGACGTCCCTGATGCATGCCGTCCTTCTTGGCGATCGCGGCCGCGTCGAGTGCGCGGGCGCGTTTGGCATCGCGCTCCAGTTCGGCGGCAAGCTGGAGCACGCGGATTGGTGAGCCTTCGCCACTCACGCAAAGATCGGCTTTGCCTACGTCGAGGCAGATGGCGTGCGCCCCTTTTGCCGCCAGCGTGGTAAGTGTTGACACGGCGTCGCTGATGCTGCTTCCCAGGTATCCGAGGCGCGTGACCACCAGCGTGTCGCCGGGCTTGACGCGGCGGATGGCTCGCTGGAGCGCGGGGCGCGACGTGGCGTTCACGGCATGACTGCAGTGATCGACCAGCACGTACCCCATGTCGACCAGGAAACCGGCTTCGTCGATCTGGAACAGGTCGTTGTCGCGGCCGTCCTGATTGCCGGCGGTATTGACGTACACAATGAGGGTCACGAGGCGCGCTCCAACTCCAATAATGCCTTGCACGGCCCGCCGGCAACGGCGCCGGCCACGCCGGTCAGCGGCTTGGGCCATGTTAGCAAACTGTCGGGCGACGCGCCTCCGTGGTGTGCCGGACGATTTCCACTCGCCACCACGAAGGCAGCAGGCGGCGCACGTCGGCGCGGGCAAAGCGGTCGTCGATGAGATACAGCACCCCTTCATCGGTCTGTCCTCGAATCACGCGCCCTGCAGCCTGTACCACTTTTTGCAGCCCGGGAAACAGATACGTGTAGTCGTACCCGGCGCCGAACTCCTCGTCCATGTGCACTCTCATCTGCTGGTTGACCGGATTGAGTTGCGGCAGTCCAAGCGTCGCGATGAACGCGCCAATCAACCGCGTGCCGGTCAGGTCGATACCCTCGCCGAACGTTCCGCCGAGCACGGCGAAGCCGATACCACGGCCTGTTGGTGTGAAACGCGCGAGAAAAGCTTGCTGGTCCGCTTCGCTCATTGAACGCGATTGCGTCCACACCGGAATGTCCGGGTGCTCGCGAAACAGCGCGCCGGCGACCTGATCGAGGTAGTCGAAGCTGCTGAAGAAACTCAGGTAGTTGCCGGGCGTGCGCCGGTATTGAGCTGCGATGAGATCGACGAGGAATGGTACGGACTGCTTTCGATCATGAAACCGTGTGGAAACATTCGCTATGACCCGCACCTGCAACTGGTCCGCGTGAAAGGGCGATTCCACATTTATTTGCAGGCAGGTTTCGGGAAGGCCCAGCATGTCGCCATGGAAATGCATGGGCGTGAGCGTCGCTGAGAACAGCGCGACCGAATGAGCGCGGGAAAAACGCGACTTCAGATGCGGCCCCGGCACGCGGTTGCGCAGGCACAGAACGGTGTCGCGCCGCGTGGAAGAGTGCGGGGACAGGGTGGTATCGAAGAGAGAGTGGGTGTCGAAGCGCTCGGCAATTCGCACGAAATGGATGGCATCGAAGTAAAAGCGCAGCATGTCGGGATCGAGGCGATCGGGCCCCGCGGGTTGCGCGCCCACCAACTCCGTCAATTCCCCCACTACCGCGATCATGTTTTCCAGCGCTTCAATGAAGTGTCCGGGCAGGTCGGCGTGCACGTCATAATCGGTTGCCTGCTCGCTCGAAATGATTTTCCATTCCTGGGCGATCCTGTCGAGCGCGCGCTTCAGCGGGGGCGGCGCGGTGCGGCGCACGTTGCGAAAACGCGCTTCATCCAGCGTCGCCGAATACATGGCGCGGGCGCGTTCAACCAGGTTGTGCGCTTCGTCCACCAGGACGCCGACGCGCCATTCCCTCGACACCGAGAGGGAATACAGCATGGCGTGGGTATCGAAGTAATAGTTGTAATCACCGACAATGATGTCGCTCCATTGCGCCAGTTCGTGGCTCAGATAGTACGGACAGACGTTGTGCTCAAGGGCAACCTCGCGCAATACCCGACGGTCGAGTTGCGCCGCCTTGAGCGCGGCCTGTCGTGCGGCGGGCAAGCGGTCATAAAAGCCGCGCGCGAGCGGGCAGGATTCGCCGTGGCAGGCTCGGTCGGGATGCTCGCAAGCTTTGTCCCGCGCGACCAGTTCGAGCACGCGCAGCGGTGCGCCGCGGCCGAGCGTGGTGAGGGCATCGATAGCAAGCTGGCGGCCTGAACTCTTCGCGGTGAGAAAAAATATCTTGTCGATCTGTGCAGCAGGCCATGCTTTCAACAGCGCAAACAAGCTGCCCAGCGTCTTGCCTATACCGGTTGGCGCTTGCGCCAGCAGACTGCGTCCGTGCAGCGCGCAACGGTAGATTGCCGCCGCCAGTTCCCGTTGTCCGGGATGCAACGACGGATAAGGGAAAGCCATTTCCGCCAGCGCGCCGTCCAGTTTGGCGCGATGTTCGAGTTCCTGTTGCGCCCAATCCAGAAAACGCGCGCAGTGCTCGCGAAAGTGGTCGCAGAGTGCGTCGGCGGATTGCAGTTCGGTGAAGACGGTCTCCTTCTCGCTGGCAATATTGAAGTAGACGAGGGCAACGCGGATCTCCTGCAGGTTTAGCGTTTTGCAGCACAGCCAGCCGTAGATGCGCGCTTGCGCCCAGTGCAGATGCCGATGGTTGTCAGGGATGGCGCTGAGCTTGCCGCGGTACGTCTTGATCTCTTCCAGCTGGTTCAGGCCCGGGTCGTAACCGTCTGCGCGTCCGCGTACAAGCAGGGGACCGAAGGTATCGGAGAGGCTCAACTCGGATTGATAACGCTCGCCGCGACGGGCGGTGACGAGCCTATGCCCGGCCATGCCCTGTTGCGCGGTGGGCGAAGGCGTGAAGCGCAGGTCGAGGTCGCCGCGCTTGGCGGTGAACTCGCACAATGCGCGTACCGCGATGGTGTAGACGGGCTGGTCGGGCATATTTACTGTATGGATATACAGTAAATATTATCACGATGCGATCGGCCGGAAACATCGCGTGGAACGCTGGTGGCCGCAGCCTGGAACGGGTGAAGGTAATGCTCACGCCGCTGGGACGGCAGGCATGCAACGTACACAATAAATTACGGACTCGCATGTCCCGAAGAAATGCCGCGTGAATATAATGAGCGCCGCCTGTATTCCCGCAGATAAAAACCCATGATCGAATCTCCCGGCGCAGCACGAGCGCGTGGGTGCTGCGTGACGCTTCGCACGGCCGCTGTAAAGCGCGTTCGTTCGGACGCGTAGTGGTATCTTTAATCTGTCAAAGCACCCCGAACCGAGGCCCCTGGAGTGAGCGAAACTACAACATCAACGGTGCCGCCGGCGGGAGAGGACGCACCGGGCGAGGCTCATAGCCCGAGTTCGCTGGGTTTCCCTGTTGTCGGGATCGGTGCTTCCGCAGGGGGCGTCCAGGCGCTGCTGCGCTTCTTCGAGAACGCGCCAGCCGACATGGGCATGGCGTTTGTCGTGGTCCTGCACTTGTCGGCGAAGCATGTCAGCAGTGCGGACAAGGTGCTGCAGAACGTGACCCGCATGCGCGTGTCGCAGGTCAACGGGCCGACGCAGATAGAAGCGAACAATGTCTATGTCATCGCACCGGGCAAGAACCTGACGATGGCGGACGGTTACCTGAACGCGCGTAATGCCGAGCCCACGGCGGGGCGGCCGGTCTCCATCGACCGGTTTTTCCGGAGTCTGGCCGATGCGCATGGCCAGCGCGCGATGTGCATCGTGATGTCCGGCACGGGCAGCGACGGTGCGGTCGGCATTGCCAGCGTGAAGGAAAAGGGGGGCGTGACGCTCGCGCAGGAGCCGAACGACGCCGAATACGCGGAGATGCCGCAGAACGCGATCCTGACAGACCAGGTTGACCTTGTGCTGCCCGTGGTCGAGATGCCGCAACGGCTGCTCGACATATGGAACAACGCCAAGCGCATCGCCCTGCCCGAACTGGAACCGGCAACGCCTGGTCCGGCCGACCGGGCCGGCCGCCAGAGTGAGGCCGAACTTGCGTTGCAGGCCATTTTGGCGACGTTGCGCACCCGCACCGGCCACGACTTCCGTTTCTACAAGCGGGCGACCATGCTGCGCCGGATCGAGCGGCGCCTGCAGGTCAACGGCGTGCCGGACCTCATTGCCTACCGCGACCTGTTGCGGGAAAACCCACGCGAAACCGCGGCCTTGCTCAAGGACATGCTGATTGGCGTGACCGGTTTTTTCCGCGACAGGGAAGCGTTCGACTCGCTCGAGCGCGGCGTGCTGCCGGCCTTGTTTCACAACCGGGCCGAAGGCGACCAGGTTCGCGCGTGGGTCGCGGGATGCTCGTCGGGCGAGGAAGCGTATTCGCTTGCAATGCTCTTGTCCGAGCAACGCGATGCGTTGCATTCCTCAGCCAGTATCCAGGTGTTCGCCACGGACATCGACGAAAGCGCGGTTGCGCGCGCACGAGCCGGACTGTATCCCGAGTCGATCATGACCGACGTCCGCCCCTCTATGCTGCGGCAATTTTTTGTCAAGACCGATTCGCGCTACGAGGTGGTGAAAAGCGTACGCGAGAAAATACTGTTCGCGATGCACAACGTACTGCGCGATCCGCCGTTTTCGCGGCTCGACCTGGTTTCCTGCCGCAATCTCCTGATCTATCTCGACCGCGGCGTGCAGAACCAGGTGCTGGAGATGTTCCACTACGCGTTGTGCCCCAACGGGTATCTGTTCCTGGGCAGTTCGGAGTCGGCGGACTCGGTGGAAGACCTGTTCAGTGTGGTCGACAAGAAGAACCGGATCTACCGGGCGAAAGCGGTAAAGCCGTCGAACCGACCGTCGATGGGGTCCCCCTTGCTATTGATGCAAGGGCGTTACGCGCGCGACGAAGAGGCGGGGTCCGCACTACTCCCGGGGCGCCGCAATTTCTCGTTCAGTGCGTTACACCAGCGTGTGCTCGAGCAATACGCGGCGCCTAGCGTGATTGTGAACCGCGACTCGAAGATCGTGCATATGTCGGACAACGCGGGACGTTTCCTGCGGTATGTCGGAGGCGAACCCTCAAGCAACATGATTGCCGTCGTGCTGCCCGAACTGCGGCTCGACCTGCGTACCGCGCTGTTCCAGGCCGCGCAGACGGGCAATAGCGTGGAGGCCCGGCGCGTCAAGCTGCAGCGCGACGGTCACCCTTCATACGTCAACATGACCGTCCGCCCGTTCCATGACGCCGCCACCGACGCTGACTTCCTCCTCGTGCTGTTCGACGAGGTCCAGGAAGCGATGACGGAAAGCAAGGTGGTCGTGGAGCATCAGACGGGTAATGACACCGTGATGCAGCAACTCGAACAAGAGCTGCAGTCGAGCAAGGAGCAACTGCAGACCACGATAGAGCAGTACGAGACGTCGACGGAAGAGCTGAAGGCGTCGAATGAGGAATTGCAGGCGATCAACGAGGAGTTGAGATCGGCGACGGAGGAACTCGAAACCAGCAAGGAAGAGTTGCAGTCGGTGAACGAGGAACTCATCACGGTCAACGCGGAACTGCAGGCGAAGATAGAGGAAACCGGCAAGGCCAATGACGACCTGCAGAACCTGATTACCTCTACGGACATTGCCACTATCTTCGTCGATCGCGCGATGTGCATCAAACGCTATACGCCGAGCGCCGCCACGGTGTTCAACCTGATCGGCGCGGATGTCGGGCGCTCGTTGTTCGACATCACGCACCGGCTCGTCTATCCCGAGCTGGCCGATGACGTGAGTGCGACGTTCCAGTCATTGCGCCTGACCGAGCGCGAAGTCGCCACCTCCGACGGCCGCTGGTTCTTCGCGCGTGTGCTGCCCTACCGGACGGCGGACGATCGGATTGACGGCGCGGTGCTCAGTCTTGTTGAAACAACGGCGCGCCGCCGCGCGGAAGCGGACGTGCGGGCGGGCGAAGAGCGCCTGAGACTCGCGGCGCAGACGACGAACGACTTCGCGATCCTCGTGCAGGACCTCGAAGGCCGCATCGTCAGCTGGAATGCCGGCGCCGAGCGCGTTTTCGGTTATACGGCAGGGGAAGCGATCGGGCAGAACATCGACGTGATCTTTACGGTGGCGGATCAGCAAGCGCGCCTGCCGGCGCTTGAACGCGAGGCCGCGCAACGCGACGGGCGGGCTGACGACGATCGCTGGCATGTCGCAAAGGGCGGCCGCAAGGTGTATTGCAGCGGCGTGGTGACACCATTGTCCGATCCGAAATTCACGGGCTACGCGAAGATAGTGAGGGACCTCACGGACCGCAAGACACAGGAAGACGCGCGGCAGTCGCAACTCGCGGAGGAGCGTGCGGTGCGGGCGCAGGCGGAGGCGGCGAACCGGCTCAAGGACGATTTCCTGGCCGTGCTGTCGCATGAATTGAAGCACCCGCTCAACCTGATTCACGTGAAGGCGGAGATGTTGCCGCGCATCCCCGAGGCGCGCGGCGTACCGGCCATCCAGCTCGCGGCGGACGCGATCCAGCGGGCCGTGCTGGGTCAGGCGAAGATCATCGACGACTTGCTGGATTTGTCGCGCGTGCGTACCGGCAAGCTGGCGCTGAACCTGGCGACGGGCGACGTCGCGGCCATGCTGCGGACCATTGCCGATGCGATCGAGGCTGACGCGGCATCAAGGGGCGTTGCACTGTCGTTCGAGGGTCTGGATCAACCGGTCTGGACCAAGGTGGACCCCGTACGCTTCGACCAGATCGTGTGGAACCTGTTGAGCAACGCGCTGAAGTTTACGCCGCGGGGCGGCTCGGTTTGCGTTCGCCTCACGTGCGAGGGGGACGAGTTGCGCATTGACGTAACGGATACCGGGCTGGGGATCGATGCATCGCTGTTGCCGCATATCTTCGAGATGTTCTCCCAGGGAAGCGAAGCCCGCCGCAAGACCGGCGGAGGCATGGGCATTGGCCTCGCGCTGGTCAGGCAACTCGTGGAGATGCATGCGGGACGCGTGCTCGCCCATTCGGACGGGGCGGGGCACGGCACGCGGATGAGCGTCTGGCTGCCGCTGGTCGATGGCCGCCCCGTGGGCAAGCATCTGCCGGACGCGCGCAGCGGATCGCTGGCGGGCGTGCGTATGCTGGTCGTCGACGACGACTCCGAGACCGCGAGTGCATTCGCGGCTTTGCTGGAACTCGAAGGTGCGCTGGTCGCTACCGCACACGACAGCGAGGACGCCCTCGCGCTGCTCGAACGCAACCACGTGGACCTGCTGGTCTGCGACATCAGCATGTCCGGCGTGGACGGTTACGAATTCATTGGCCAGGTGCGGGCGAATCCCCGCTTGGCCCAATTGCCCGCCATTGCGCTGACAGGCTACACGGCAGGCGCCGGCGACCAGCGTGCACGCGGGGCGGGCTTCGACTTGACGTTGACCAAGCCGGTTTCTCTTGACGCGCTGATTGCCGCCGCCGAGCAGGTGTTCTTCTGGCGCGGCGCACATGGCGGCAGGCATGAACATGGCTGATGACTGATGGGTAAGGTGGACTGCTTCAAGCGCGCTATTTGTGAATGTCGGCGCGCAACTGCGTTACGTCGCGTGTCGTGATGGGCGACGCGTTATTGCCCCACGTCGTGCGGATGAACGTCAGCACTTGTGCCATTTCCGTGTTGGTCAGCTTGTCCGAGTAAGCTGGCATGTTCTTGCGCGGCGGCCCTTGTTTCGTGGCGGGAGAATTGCCTCCTTCGACCATCAGCCGCGTTAGCGAGGTGGTATCGGCGCTCAATACGGCGGGGTTGCCCGCGAGCTTCGGATACTTTTGCGGCGTGCCTTCTCCCTCTGCTCCATGGCACTTTGCGCAGAAGGACAGATAGATACCGGCGCCAGGACGTTCGATGTTGCCCGTGCGTGTGGCGGCGGTAGTCTGCCGTGCAGCGAGGGACTGTGGCACGTAAGCCCCCGATGCGCGCCGCGGCGGCAAGCTCTTCAGGTAATGCGCGATTGCGTTCAGATCGTCGTCGTTCATGTACTGGGTGCTGTCTTCCACCACCTGGACCATGCTGCCGAACGTGACCAGTCCGCCGCCATGCCCTGACTTGAGAAACGCCGCGATCTCCTGTTCGCGCACGCGGCCGAGGCCTGAGCCGCTGTCGCCGGTCAGGTTCGGTGCGAACCAGTGATCGTTCACGCCGCCCGTCAGATACTGTTCGGACAACTCAGTATAACCGCGTTCCTCGTACGCAGGACCACGCGGCGTGTGGCATGCGCCGCAGTGTCCCAGCGACTGCACGAGATAAGCGCCGCGGTTCCATTGGGCGTCGTGTTCCGGATGCGGCGCATACGCTTCGTTCGGCGCGAAGGCGAGGTTCCAGAACACCAGCGCCCAGCGCTGGTTAAAAGGAAACGGCAGGCGAGTGGGCGGCGGCGGCTTCGAGACCGCTTGCACGCCATGCATGAAGTAGGCGTATAGCGCTTGCATGTCGTTGTCGTCGATTTTCGAAAACGACGGGTACGGCATCGCTGGATACAGATGCTTGCCGCCGCGCGCGACCCCTTTGCGCAGCGTCCGCGCGAAGTCGTCGTAGGTGTACTCGCCGATCCCGTATTGCTTGTCGGGCGTGATGTTGCTGCTGACGATTGTGCCGAACGGCGACGCCATGCCCAACCCGCCCGCGAACGGCGCGCCGCCTTGAGGTGCGGTATGGCAGCCGGCGCAATCGCCGGCTCGGGCCAGGTATTCGCCGCGTGCGATCAACGTTTGATCGGGTTGAGCCGTCTGAGCCGTCTGAGCGGTCGGCTGTGCGTGCGCTTGTTCCGTCAATGCAACGAGGCAAGCGAGAAGGGCGGTGGCACGTTTCATCGGCGTCACCACGGTTTGCAAGGCGAGACGATCAACGCGGCCATTGCGGTCACGAGCAGTCCGAGAACGAACATCGGGCTGGACAGGATGGCAACGCGAAACAGGAATCTCCCGGCCCTGCGGTCGGGGTTAGTGCCCGCTCCCTGGCGAAGGGTCCGCCAACCCCGCCACGCGGCTGTGAGGCCGCCCAGCGCCACCGCCAGACACACCAGGCTCACTGCGCCAATGTAAGCGCCCAACGCGTGCAGGTCTGGATGCGCGAGCGGGTCCTGCGCCGGGTAACAAGCCTGCGCCGCGAGCGCTTCGCATACGCAGATCTGCACGATCCACGCGAGCGGTGCACCGAGCAGCGCGTAGATCTGCTGCAGGGCATACAGGATGCGTTCGCGGCGTGCCGTCACGGCGTGTCTCCTAGAGCACGTAGGGGCTGATATAAAGCGTCGTGAAAATAAACAGCCAGACGATATCCACGAAATGCCAGTACATGGCGCCGATGCTCAGGACGGTATGGCGGCGATCGTCGAAAAACCCGAGCGCGGTCCAGGCAAGCAGCAGGATCAGCACGACGAGCCCGGCCACCACATGCAGCATGTGGAAGCCGGTGATGGTGAAATAGAGCGAGCCGTAGAGATGCGCCGAGGGTCCGTACGGATGGTCGTGCCACTCATTGAGCTGCACGCCGACGAACAGCACCCCGAGCACGATCGCCACGCTCATCCACAGCATCGCCATGCGGCGGCGCTCCTGTTTGACCGCACGCTCGGACAACACGACAAACACGCTGCTGGTCAGCAGCACGGCCGTATTGAAAAGCGCCGGGCCCATCTTCGGCAATCCGTCCGGCGGCCATTTGCCGCCGCCTTGCGAGTACAGGTACAGGTAGCTGAAGATCAGGTAACCAAACAGCGCCGACTCGGTCCCGATCAGCGTCCACATGCCCCACCAGCCACCCGCGCTTTGTCCTTTGCCGCCAACAGGCAGAGGACGCTTCATGTCGATGACATCAGCCAAGTGTTTCTCCTTGGGGTTCACGTTGGCCCAAAGGTGCTTCGGGCCACATCCATGCGGCCAGCGAGACGGCGAAACCCGCCAGCATCAGAAGCGCGAGCCACCACACGTGCAGCAGCATCGCGGCGAAGATCAGCGTGGAGAACAAGCCGACCAGGAAGGGGGCGTACGAGTCGCCGGGCATCTTGAGGATGGCGTCGGGGCGTCCGTCGAGCGCGCGGGTGGCCAGCGCCTCGCGGCCATGATCGAGGATCAGTCCCTCGTCGAGTTGCGTTCGCGCCCGGGATGGATCGTCGTGAAAGAGCCGTTCTTCCCAGAGCGGATGGCGGCTTTCCACCACCGGAATGGTCGCGAAGTTGTAGGGCGGCGGTGGTGACGAAACGGACCATTCGAGCGTCGAGGCATCCCATGGATTGTCGCCGGCAACGGGACCGCGTTTATAGCTCCATAGCACGTCCGCGAGAAACATCAGCACGCCGGCCGCGAACACGAACGAGCCTATCGACGTGATCATGTTGACCGTATTCCAGCCCATGTCGCCGGAATACGTGTAGATGCGCCGCGGCATGCCGAGAAGGCCGGCTATATGCATCGGGAAGAAGCCGAGGTTGAAGCCGACGAACGAGACCCAGAATGTCAGCTTGCCGAAGCGCTCGCTCATCAGGCGGCCGGTGAATTTCGGAAACCAGAAGACCACGCCGCCCATAACCGGAAACACGTTGATGCCGAGCAACACGTAATGCAGGTGTGCGACGACGAAGTAGGTATCGTTGAGTTGCCAGTCGAGCGGCACGGCGGCCGTCATCACGCCTGAAACCCCGCCAATCACGAACAGCAGCACAAAGCCCGCGAAATAGAGGAATGGCACCTTGAACACGGGGCGCCCGGTCCAGATTGTCGCGATCCATGCGAAGGTGGCGACCGCGCTCGGGATCGAGATCACCATGCTGGCAGAGCCAAAGAACGCGAGCGCCAGCGCGGGAATGCCGGTGGCGAACATGTGATGAATCCACACGATGAAACCAATCACCATGGTAGCGACCGTCGACAGGGCGACCGGCGTATAGCCGACCAGCGGCCGGCGGCAAAAGACCGGCAGCGCATCCGAAACAATGCCCATGGCGGGCAGCACGACCGCGTAGACCCACGGATGGGCGAACATCCAGAACAGGTGTTGCCAGAGCAGCGGCCGGCCGCCGTTAAGGACATCGAAGAAATGGGTGCCGAACTGGCGGTCGAGCCAGAGCAGGAAGAACGCAAGGCTCACCGCCGGCACCGCAAGCAGGTTGCCGCCGGATGCGGTGAGCGTGCCCCATACCAGCACCGGCACGCGGTCAATGGACATGCCCGGCGCGCGCATGCGGATGAGCGTGACCACGAAGTTCGCCGAGCCCACCGTGGTCGACGCGCCGAGCAAGACCATGCCGAGCGCGTAGATATCGATATTCGGCCCGGTGTTGTATTCGAGCCCCGAGAGCGGCACGTAGTTGAACCAGCCGGCATTGGGCGCCTGTCCAAACGGAAAACTCGAATAGAGAAAGATGCCCGCGAACAGGAACAACCAGTAGGAAAGCGCGTTGAGGCGCGGGAACGCCATGTCGCGCGCACCCAGAATCAGCGGCCACAAATAGTTGGAAAATCCGGACAGCACGGGCAGCGCGTAGAGGAAGATCATCGTCACGCCGTGCATGGTGAACAGCTGGCTGTATTGCTCGGGTGTGAGCACGGTGGCGTTGGGGCGTGCAAGTTGCACGCGCATGATCAACGCTTCCACGCCGCCCATCAGCAGGAACACAAAGGCGGTGACCAGGTACCGCAGGCCGATGCTCTTGTGATCGACCGTCGATAACCATCCTCGCCAGCCCGGCGGAGCTTCCCAGATCTCGGCGAGGCGCTTTTGCCTGGCGCTCCCGGGCGGCACACGGCCGCTCTCTGGAACACGTGCATCGGCAGGCAGGTTGCTCATGAAGCGTCGCTCCTCGATGACTATTTGAGTGTCGCGAGATACGCGGACAAACTCGCCGCTTCGTCGCGTTTCAGCGCAATGGAAGGCATCAGCGAGTCGGGCTTGATGCGCTGGGCACCCGTGATCCACGCGAGCTGATTCTGTGCGTTGTTCAACAGCGTGCCGGCCGCGATCAGCCGCCGCGAGTTCAGATGGGTCAGATCGGGTGCCTGCGCGCCTTGTGCATCCGTGCCGCGGATCACGTGACAACCCGCGCATTTATCGAGGAATAGCGCTTTGCCCGCGGTCACTGCAGCATCGTTCGGCATGTCCGGCACGCGCGCTTGTTGCGCGCTCCATGCGGCGAAATTGGCGCGGCTCTCGGCCACCACTTCGAACGCCATATGTGCATGCTGTGCGCCGCAAAACTGCGAGCATTGCCCGCGATACACGCCGGGGGCATCGGCCTGAAGCCATTGTTCGTTGGTCTGGCCTGGAATCGCCTGGGTCTTGCCCGCGAGCCTCGGTACCCAGAAGGTGTGGATCACGTCGGCGCTTTTCAGCTTGAACCGCACCGGTTCGCCGGTGGGAATGTGGATCTCGTTGGCGGTGACGAAACGCGCGGAGGCGGTGGGCGCGTCGTCGTAGGCGACCTTCCACCACCAGTCGTAAGCGGTCACCGTGATCGTGAGCGCGGGAGTGTCGGCTGGTGTTGCAACTTGATCGAGCGTGAACAGCGCATAGACCAGCATGGCGATGAGCACGGGTACGGAGAGACCGACGCCGATCACGATCCAGCGTAACCCGCTCGTCCCGTGAGCGAGTTGCCGCGGCGGGACTTCCGGACGCCGCCGCAGGATAGCAGCGCTCAGCAAGCCGCCGACAATCACGCAGACCGCAACGCAGATTGCAGTGAAAACCCAGTCGAGCCGAAGCGTCGGTCCAGCAGCCGGCCCGGCCGCGTGAAGGAAGTAGTTGAGCGGTGCGCCGTCGCTGACGTGCACCTGAGATGCCATTCCGGCGAGCGGCATCTCAGCTCAGCTTGGGCGTGGGTGACGACGATGACGACGACGACGAGGACGAAGGCTTGCAACCGTGGCGGCAGGGATCTGACATCGAGTGCTCCGGGCGGGGGTATCGAGTGTGAATCGACGAACCCGGCAGCAATCGACGTACCCTGACGAGTCGCTTTCAGCCCGTCGCCTGCCTGATCGCCCGCCTGAGCAACGTACGGCAATGACGCGCAATCTGCCGCTCTTCCTGCGTCTCGATCACGTCGAACTGAACATCGAGAAATTCGAGTCCGTCGCAAATGCGTTCACGCACGGTCGCGGCGTGCTCGCCAATCCCGCCAGTGAAGACCACGCGGTCGAGCCCCCCCATCAAGGCGGCATACGCGCCGATGGTTTTGCGCACAGCAGTACAGAAGATATCGATGGCCAGTTCCGCGTCGGCGTCGCTGCGTTGCAGAAGCGCCTGCATGTCATCGTTCGAATCGGAGAGACCCTTGAGGCCGCTTTCGTGATTGATCAGATGTTCCAGCGCGTCGGCATCTAGCGAACCGGTACGCATCAGATAGACCAGCACACCGGGGTCGAGGTCGCCGGTGCGCGTTGCCATGGGAATGCCGCCCGTCGGCGTGAGACCCATGGTCGTATCGATTGAACGGCCGTCGCGGATGGCGCACAGGCTTGCGCCGCTGCCCAGATGCGCGACCACGAGGCGTGCGGGAAGGTCGTTGCCGAGCGTTGCGACGATCGACTCGTACGACAGGCCGTGGAAGCCGTATCGAACGACCCCTTCGCCAGCGTAGTGCTTCGGCAGCGCCAGGTGGGTGGCACGCGCGGGCATGGTCCGGTGGAACGCGGTGTCGAGGCAGGCGAAATGCGGCACGTCGTTGAAGATCTGCTGCGCCTGCTCCAGCAACTCCAGCGCTTGCGGCAGATGCAACGGCGCGAATTGCACCGCATCGCGCAGGGTCTGTTTCACCTCGGGCGTGATGAGCGCATGGTCGGTCAGGTGCGGACCGCCATGCACTACCCGATGCCCCACCGCGGCCAGCGGCTGGTCGAGATGCGCATGCAGCGCGTCGGACACGCGCTGCAACGCGTCGTGCTGCGACTCCATCACGTGGCTTTGCGTGACATCGATCGCGCCATCCGATGAACGCATGGTCAGCGAGCCGTCATCGCGGCCGATGCCCTTCGCGCTGCCGCTCAGCCACGGGATTTCGTCGTCGCCGTTCGACGTAGTGTCCGACTTTTTGCCCGGCAGATACACACCGAATTTAAGCGATGACGAACCGCTGTTCAGCACCAGGATTCCAAGGGTCATGGTCTCAGCCTTTCCAAACCCAGTTACGGATTTCATCGCGGTCAATACCTTCCGCATGGGCGTAGATAATGCTCGCGTTGATCTGGTCCTTGAGCCAGTTCTTCGTGTGAGCGCCGGTATCGCGAAGCCGCGGCACGCGATCGATCACGTCGATACACAGCGAAAAGCGGTCGACCTGGTTGATGATCGCCAACTCGAACGGCGTATTGATGTTGCCGCGCTCCCGATAACCATGCACATGCATGTTCTCGTGATTCGTGCGGTTATACGTGAGCTTGTGAACGAGCGACGGATACGAGTGGAAGTTGAAGATGACCGGCTTTTCGCGCGAAAAAATGGAATCGAAATCGCGACTGGACAGACCGTGCGGATGATCGGTGTCGGGCATCAGCCGGAACAGGTCCACCACGTTGACGAAGCGGATCTTGAGGTCGGGGAAATGTTCCTTCAGGATCTCGACGGCGGCGAGCGATTCCATGGTGGCGATGTCTCCGGCGCAAGCCATCACCACGTCCGGTTCGCTGTTCTGGTCCGTCGATGCCCAGTCCCAGATGCCGATACCCTTGGTGCAATGCGCAAGCGCAGTTTCCATGTCAAGGTACTGCAAGTGCGGCTGCTTGTCCGCGACGATCACGTTGATATAGTCGCGCGAACGCAGGCAATGGTCCATTACGCTTAGCAGGCAATTTGCATCGGGCGGCAGGTAAATGCGCACGACTTCGGGACTCTTGTTCGTGACGACATCGAGGAAACCGGGGTCCTGGTGCGTGAAACCATTGTGATCCTGACGCCATACCAGCGAGGTAATCAACAGGTTCACAGAAGGCACCGGCGCACGCCAGTCAAGTTCGAGCTTCGATTTTTCCAGCCACTTGGCGTGCTGGTTGAACATGGAATCAATCACGTGCACGAATGCTTCGTAGGTCGCGAATAACCCGTGCCGGCCCGTCAGCACGTAACCTTCGAACCAGCCTTCCAGCGTGTGCTCGCTGAGCATTTCCATTACGCGGCCGTCAACCGATAACGCGCCGCCATCGCTGTCTTCCGGCTTGATCTCGGCGAGCCAGCGTTTGCCCGACGCTTCATACACGCCGTCGAGTTTGTTGCTGGCGGTTTCATCGGGACCGAACAGCTTGAAGGTGCTCATGTTGCGCTTGATCACATCGCGCAGCCAGGTCGCGAGTACGAACGTGGGCGACTGGTACGTGCTGGCTGGACCTTTCACCTTGAACGCGTAGTCTCGGATGTCGGGCAGGTCCAGCGAGCGCCTGAGCCGGCCGCCGTTCGCATGCGGATTCGCGCTGATGCGGCGGTCGCCCTTCGGCGCAATTGCGCGAAGTTCTTCAATCAGCGTGCCGTTTTCGTCGAAGAGTTCTTCAGGTTTGTAGCTGCGCATCCACGCTTCCACAATCTTGAGGCTCTTCGCGTTGGTCACCGGATCGAGCACCGGCACCTGGTGCGCGCGCCAGAAATCTTCGACCTTGTGGCCGTCGACTTCCTTCGGACCGGTCCAGCCTTTCGGCGAGCGCAAGACGATCATCGGCCAGCGCGGACGCGTGGTGTCACCGGTCGAACGCGCATGAGCCTGGATCGCACGAATCTCGCCGATGCAAGTCGCCAGCGTCTCGGCCATCAGTTGGTGCATGACGGCGGGGTCGTTGCCCGAGACAAAGTGCGGTTTGTATCCGTAGCCGGTCATCAGCGCTTCGAGTTCTTCTTGCGGAATGCGCGCGAGGATAGTCGGGTTCGCGATCTTGTAGCCGTTCAAGTGCAGGATGGGCAGCACCGCGCCGTCGACCACCGGGTTCAGGAACTTGTTCGAATGCCACGAGGTGGCGAGCGGGCCGGTCTCGGCTTCGCCGTCACCCACCATCACCGCCACGATCAGGTCGGGGTTATCGAATGCCGCTCCGAAGCCGTGCGAAAGGCTGTAACCCAGCTCGCCGCCTTCGTGTATTGACCCCGGCGTTTCAGGGGTGCAATGCGAACCAATGCCCCCGGGCGACGAGAAAGCGCGGAACAGGCGCAGCATGCCGGTTTCGTCGGCGCTGCGATCCGGATAAACCTCGGAGTAATAACCTTCCAGATATGAGTTCGACAAGGTTGCAGGTGCGCCATGCCCCGGCCCCGAGACATACATGACGTTCAGGTCGTCCTTCATGATCAGGCGGTTCAGGTGCACCCAGGTGAACGACTGACCGGGGTCCGAACCCCAATGTCCGAGCAAGCGCTGCTTGATGTGCTCCGCCTTGAGCGGTTCGCGCAAGAGCGGGTTGGCGCGTAAATAGATCATGCCTACCGACAGATAATTGCAGGCGCGCCAGTAAGCGTCGATCTTGCGCAATTCATCGGGGGAAAGGGGAAGGGAGCGGGGAGTTGCCTGTGTATCCATATCGTGTCCGTTGTATCCGGTGGTTGGAAGGCGGTGTCACTCGATTCGGCGGGTCACTCTTGCGGGTCGCTCCTACTAAGACTAAGGCATGCGGGCGCCAAGGCATTCTGCATTGTGCCGCGTGCGGCGGAATCACGGTCAGTCACGACCATGACATGGATCAAAGGCAATGCTATGACTGGCGGTTTGTACGCGGGGAGCTTGCATGCAGGAGCGGGTTGAACCCGACGGCCGGTGCTGTCTTGCGCGCGGTTTTAGCCGCTCTTCTGCCGCGACGACCGCCTGATAACTGGTTGATCAGATCGCTGTCGGGCTCGCCTTCAGGCGGATCATCGGGCTCCTCAGGGTCCTCATGTTCTTCAGTACTGATACTACCAATATGCCCGATCACCGCAAAAAATTCCTTCGATGCATTGCGTAAGGTTCGTCCCGGCATCATGGTCATGGCGACCACTTCGTGCAGCGACTTATTGTCGACAGTACGAAGCCGGGGCGGGGAGTTCCAGTCGATTGCGCTGTTTGCGAAGCCGGCTACGACGCGTTGTAGCACCGCCGGAGAGAGCACGCCGCCGTCGTAGAGGCCGATCAGCGTGGCCTCGGCGGCGGCGAACAATCCGTTCGCCGGGGCGGCACGTTTTGCCATCAGCTTTGCGATCCAGGCGTGCCTGGCGGAGTTTGGTCTCGGGGATTGAGATCGATGTTGTCGGGCATGGCGCCTCCTTGGTGACCGGCAATGCGCATCGCCTGGGCGTGCCTGAAGCGCAGTGGTTTTGTACAGTAGCAAGGCGCATTCCACAGGTGTATTCCGCCGATGTTTTCACCCAATCATGGTTTTCGCCCGAACGCTTCGCGCAGGCGTTTCTTGGCATTATCCAGGATGGTCCGACGCGATTTCGGCAAGTTTCGTCCGGCGCGATTGATGTAGAAATTCAGCATCGACATGGCGGACTGGAACGGCGTGCCCTTGCGCCGGTTGCTGCGCGTGGACGATTTCTTCAGCGAATCGGCGATCTCCTGGGCGCTGCCTTCCTTGAAAATCGCATGCTCGATGTCCATTGCATCGCTCGTTTCCACCACGTGGCGGGACCAGCGCTTGGGGTTCGAACGGCTTGAATGCTGCTTCGGTTTTGGCTTTGCGCGTGCATGTTTCTGACGCGTGGTCTTGCGCTTGCCGTTGCTGCTGGATGCGGTCGCCATGTCTTCCCTCCCGGGCTATTTAGGGTACTTCTGAATCAATTGATGGGCATGTTTGAAAGCCTCGACGATCGCGCGATACGCACTCTCGCGCGTCGCGGCATCGGGGGATCGAAGCGCATACGATGGATGAAAGGTCGCGATGACCAGACGCCCTTCGTGTTCGATCGCGCCCCCCATCGACGCCTGCAATTTCACGGTCGATTTTTGCAGTACGGACTTCAACGCGGTCGCACCTAACGCAACGACAACCTTGGGATCGTGTTCCGCCAACTCCCGTTCGATCCAGTAGTGGCACGCCTCCACTTCGCGTTGCGCCGGGGTCTTGTGCAAGCGTCGCTTGCCACGCGGTTCCCACTTGAAATGCTTGACCGCGTTGGTCACGTACACCTGGCCGCGGTCCACGCCGGCTTCATCGAGCGCTCTATCCAGCAATGCACCCGCAGGGCCGACAAACGGCTTGCCCTGCAGGTCTTCCTGATCGCCGGGTTGTTCGCCCACGAGCATCAGCGGCGCATGCCGTGGACCCGCACCTGGGACAGCTTGCGTGGCCGCCTCCCACAACACGCAGCGGCGGCATTGATCGAGATGCTCCGGTTGCTGGTCCGGACGAATGCCTATGGGCCGGGTCGCCATGACTGCATCAACCGGCAGCGGCACTGCGCGCTTGCGCCAGCGTCAAAGTGGAGCGCATGGCTTCCGCCAGCCGCGCGGCGGGGGCTTCGCGGTCGCATGCTACCGCCGCTGCAACTTGGCCATCCTTCATCAAATAGGCGATGAACGCCTGAGCATCGAGATCGCCATCGATCACGACTTCGTCGTGCTCGCTCGCATGGCCGAGATATTCGAGGCGTTTGCCGAAGTGATAGGTCCAGAAATACGGCACGCCCGTGTAATGCTCGTCGCCGCCGGCCATGTTCAGCGCAGCGACACGTGCGTGTTGCTGGGCGACGCGCCAGTGTTCTATGCGCAGCGTTTTGTCCGAGCGCGGCAGGGGGAATTGCGCGATGTCACCGGCGGCGTAAAGGCCGGGCACCGCACGCATCGATGAATCCACGGGAATGCCGCCGTCATCCGCTAGCTCGACGCCTTGCAGAAAGCCGGTAGCGGGGCGCACGCCGGTGCCGATGATCACGACATCCACGGGCAATTTCTCGCCGCTATCGAATTCCGCTGCGCTCACGATGTCATCGCCCAGGAACGCTGTGACTTTGGATTGCATGCGGAAGACCACGCCATTTTTCTCGTGCAGTCGTTGAAACATCCGGCCTAGTTCATCGCCGAATTGCGAGCTCAGCGGCACCTTTCCCGGCGCGGCGACCGTGACGTCCATCCCTCGTTTTCTCAACGACGAAGCCACCTCCAGCCCGATGAAACTCGCCCCCACGATCAGCGCTTTCCTCGCGCCTTCGAGTGAGGCAAGAATCATCTCTGCATCGTCTCGCGACCGCAGCAGGAAAACGCCGGGCAAGTTCGAACCGGGTACATCCATCGGCTTGGGGATACCCCCTGTGCAGATCAGCGCGGCGTCGTAATCCAAGGTGAGATTGTTGGACAGGTCGATTTGCTTCGTGCCGGCATCGAGTTTCACGACGTACGCTTCAACCCGTTCAATGCGCTGTGTCGAAAGGAAATCGTCGGGCAAAAGCGGGGGGATCTTCTCCGGCGGCATGTCGCCGGCAAGCACGAACTTGCTGAGCGCCGTGCGATCGTAGGGCATGCCGTGCTCGGGTCCGATCAGCACAAGACGGCCATCGAAGCCGGCTTCGCGCAGCGTGGCGCAGGCGGCCGCGCCCGCTGCACCCGCGCCGATCACGGCCATCGTGCGCGTGTCTGCGGCCGGCGTGTGCGCGGGCCCGGTTTGCGCGTGCGGTGAAACAAGTACGTTGCCGTTTTCAATGACTACCGGATAGCGTTGCAAAGCGGTTAGCGGCGGCGGCTCGATCAGGCTGCCGTCGGCGACCGCGAACGTCCCTTTATGCCACGGACAAACAATGCGTCCATTGCATATCGCGCCCTGCTCGAGCGGCGCGCCTGCATGCGGGCAATCCGCTGAAAACGCATGGACCTGCGCCCCTTGCCGGACCAGCAGGATGGGGGTGCCGGCAATGCTGACGCGCGTGCCGCGGTCCTCTCGAAGATCGTCGAATCTTGCTGCTTGTTGCATGGAACCAGCCATGTCGCACTCCCGTCAATCGTTCTTCAGCCTTTAGCAAAAAGCGGGCCGTCGAGTTTGGGCGATGCGTGAATGACCTTCTACTTTCTTTTTCCTGTGAATCCCTTGAACGAAGCGTCGCTCACGCTGCGATCCGGCCGAGCGATGCCGACCCGCCGCGTACGGATTGAAGAATGAGCGTCGCGAGTTGCTGCACCGGCGGCGTGGACGTGGCCGATGCGCGCACGAGCGACAACGGCACCGTCGGCAGCGCCGGCAATCCCAGATCCCGGCCTTCGAACGCGCTGACGGAAGCGGGCAAGCCATAGCGCGTGCGCACGGTCAGTCCAAGGCCTGCTGCCGCGGCGGCCCACAGGCCGGAGAGGCTCGGACTCGTGAACGCCACCCGCCAACGGATATTCGCGCGGTCGAGCGCCTCCGTGGCGGCGCTGAAAAACAGGCAGGCGCGATCGAACGCGACCAGCGGCAGCGGTTCTGCTGGATCAGGATTCCATGGCAAGGTCGATGAACCGATCCAGCACATCGCGGGCTCGGCGATCATCTCGTGCCGGTCGCTGCCTGGAAGTTCATGGCTTAACGAAACCGAGTCGTCCCAGATCAGGGCAAGGTCGAGGTCGTTCGAATCGATCCGGCTGAGCAGTTCCGTGTTGCGCGCGACCCGTGCCTCGATCCGCACTTTCGGATGCGCCCGCGAGAACCGGCCCAGGACGTCGGGCAACATGACTTCGCCGAAATCCTCCTGCAGCCCGAGCCTGATCCAGCCTTCGAGGTCGGGACCGCGCACGGCGGCAGCGGCTTCGTCGTTGAGATCGACCAGCCTGCGGGCGAACCGCAGCATGGTTTCGCCCGCTTCGGTCAACGCCAGGTTGCGCCCGGCTTTCTTGAAAAGCGGCGCGCCCGACTGCTCCTCCAGTTTCTTGATCTGCGCGCTGACGGCCGAGGTCGAGCGCCCGACGCGGTCCGCCGCCTTCGCGAAGCTTCCCAGCTCCATGCCGGCCACGAAGGTCCGCAGTGAAGCGACATCGAAATTGGTTTGCGACATGGTTGATCATCCTGTTTTATCGAATCATTATTTCGATATTACTTGATATTCAGGATGATGATAAACCGCGACACTGGGTTCATCGAAAGCATTCAAGAGAGAAAAGCATGGAAACTCAATGCGCAATCCCCTTGCCGGCAGCAGTGCGGCGCGAACTGGACGCGTCGCACCGATGGAAAGTGCTCGGTGTCGGCGTGGCCGCGAACGTCAGCTTTTCGGCTGCCGCCGCGGGCATTCCAACGACCGCCGTCTGGCTGCGCGCCGATTATCACCTCGGCAACGCGGCGCTCGGGTTGGCGCTTGGGGCCATGGGGCTGGGTGCTGCGCTCTCGGAATTGCCGTGGGGTGTGGCGACCGATCGCTGGGGAGACCGCCCTATCTTGCTGACCGGGTTGGCCGCCACCGCTGCCGCGTTGCTTTCCATGATGCTGTTTGTCGTGCCGTCGCATGCGGCCGTTCCGGGTTTGTTGTGGCTGGTGATGTCGATGTGCCTGGTCGGTCTGGTCGGCGGGAGCGTGAATGGATCCAGCGGGCGTGCGGTCATGAGTTGGTTCCAGGAAGGCGAACGTGGTCTGGCCATGAGCATTCGCCAGACCGCCGTGCCGCTTGGCGGTGGCCTGGGCGCGTTGATCCTGCCCTGGCTTGCCTCCACTGGAGGATTCCGCCCGGTCTACGGCGTGCTGGCGGCCATGTGCGCGGTCTCGGGTGTGCTCACCTGGCTTTGGCTGCATGAGCCGCCGAAGGTGGCTGTCGGAGCGCATGCCGGTTCGAATGCGAGTTCGCCTATGCCGGCCGTGCCCGCGGTCGGTCCGCTGCGTGACGGGATGATTTGGCGTGTCGTGGCCGGCATCGGCATCTTGTGCGTTCCACAGTTCGCGGTGGTGACTTTCGCCACCGTGTTTTTGCATGACTTCGGGCATGTCGGCATAGCGGGTATTACCGCGACGATGGTCACCGTCCAACTCGGCGCGATGATCATGCGCGTTGCAAGCGGCCGTTTCACCGATAAACGCGGCAACCGGCGGGCGTATTTGCGCGGATCGACGCTGGTCGCGGTGGCGTCGTTCGTGGTGCTGGGCGCTGCGGTGGGGTCGGGTCACAGGTTGCCGGAAGCGTTGCTGATGGTGCTGATCGCGTTCGCCGGAATCTGCGTGTCCGCGTGGCATGGGGTGGCCTACACGGAACTCGCGACGCTGGCCGGAAAGGATCGCGCGGGCACGGCGCTCGGGATGGTCAACACGGTCGTTTATCTCGGCTTGTTCCTGACGCCGCTGTGCATTCCGCATTTGCTCGCGATCGGATCATGGGGCGTTGTCTGGATCGTTGCGGCTGTCTGCGGGCTGGTTGCTTATCCGCTGTTTCCGAAACCGGTGAAGTCAGTGAGGAAGTTAGTGAAGCCGGCGGCGCGGGTGTCGTGAAGGGTTTCGGAATGGGTTTGGTTGCGGGCCTGGTCGGTTTGAGGAGGGTGGTTGATCGTGTCCTACCGCCTTCGCTGGCTTCCCATAATCGCCGATACAAATCGAACCATTCGCTCGCATCTTTCAAGATGTCGGTTAGCCGAACGGGCTCGTGGCGCATGCTGCTGCGGCAAGGAATTGGCGACGCCGTCCAGCTACGGTTGATGAGCAAAAAAGGCCGCTGCGGCGAGCCGGTACGGGCGGCGTTGCGCGTCACGATCGCGCACGATCAACCCGGCATGCTCAAGCACCCGGAGATGCCTGGACGCAACGGCGGGCGTCATGTCGAACGGCTCTGCAAGTTCCGATATCGATACCGATGCCTCTCCTCGGGCGCGCCACGCAAGGATTGCCCCTGGGTCGGATCGGCGAGCGCCGCGAAGGTCGAGTTAAGGAGGTCGGTGCTCGCGCGCGCTTGATGGTTCATGACGTCAGTGCTTTGCTAACCACTCGATATGGTTGAAACAGACGGCCGGAATGTCAAGGTACGGAAGGAGCGTGGGCATTCGTCTACAGGTTTTGGACTGTATTTCGACGATCCGAATCATCGCTTTGGTGCAAACCCGCCGGACCGATTCGCGCTCCAGCAGAAAAAGCGTGTTGCCGCTACTATTCCGATGATGAAAAATCTGCCGGACTACGCGTCTCGAACGCTTTCGAACCCACTCTACGATTTTGTCGAACGGCATCCGCGGCTGTTCGTTTTGTCCGGTGCTGGAATTAGTACGGAATCCGGAATACCTTGCTACCGGGACACTGAAGGGCAGCGTACCGGTCGAGCGCCTATTTTGCTGAAAGACTTTATGGGCTCGGAGTTTGCGCGCAAACGCTATTGGGCACGCAGCATGATCGGCTGGCCATTGGTCGCGGGTGCCGCACCGAATGCAGCGCATCTCGCGGTTGCCCGGCTTGAGCGCCTGGGGTTGTTCGAAAGGCTTGTCACGCAGAACGTCGATGGACTGCACACGAGCGCGGGCAATACGGACGTGATCGAATTGCACGGCAATATCGGCCGGGTGCGGTGTATGGAATGCGGCGACGAGACTTCGCGGGGGGCGCTCCAGCCACGACTTATAGCCGATAACCCGGGCTTCGTCGGCCTGGCTGCGTTGCCGGTGGCGGACGGCGATGCGCAACTCGAAGGCTATGATTTCGCCGCCTTTCATGTACCGGGCTGCACGCGCTGCGGCGGCTTGCTCAAGCCGGACGTGGTGTTTTTCGGCGAAGGGGTGCCACGGACCCGCGTGGACGCGGCGGCGGCCGCGCTAGAGCAAGCCGATGCCATGCTCGTGCTTGGTTCGTCGCTGATGGTGTATTCGGGATTTCGCTTTTGCGAGTGGGCCGCGCGCGCGGGCAAGCCGATAGCGGCGGTCAATCTTGGAAAGACGCGCGCTGACGCGCTATTGCAACTGAAGGTCGAAGCACCGTGCGGGGCGACGCTCGATGCGCTGGCGAGCGACCTCAACCGTTAGTTTTTCGCTCGCGCCGGTGGACGGGTTTTTGGGGTTTTGGTGGGGTGGGGATGGTGGTTGGCGGTTGATGTTGGGTGGTCGGGTCTGGGGTTAGCGGTCGGGGTCTATGCCGGGTTGGTGCTTTCAGCCGTGGTGGTCTGCGTGAGTCGGATTTTCTCTTTATCACTGTTAGCCACTGTGCGTGGCGGCACGTCATTTCTGATATGACTTTCCGTGTCAACAGGTGTTTTTAGCTGTGGTCATCTTTTCTCTTCCTACAATTTCCTGAGGGCGGCGTAGCAGTAACACTCGACGGTGAATCAATCTGATATTCGCGGGTTGGTTACCGCATTACAGTGATCCGTCTCGTGAGCCTGCCGCTAACTTTGTGCGCAAGTCGGCGTGAACCGTTGATAAGCCGTTGCAAAGAAATGCCGCGGGTAACTCTGATGCCGGGCTACGCCGCCTTCAGGAAACTGCCTTTTCGATGATTGCAAAACTGTTTTTTGCTGGTTTAGACAGCCGCTCTGGACTTGTTGATCGCCTGCTCCATGCCCAGACGGGCGATGTCCCAGATAAACCCGGCGAGTTCGCGAGCGATCGCGACGACCGCCACGTTTTTGAGTTTGCCCTTCGCCACCATTCTTCTAAAGCGCCCACACAGACGCAACTGCGCGTCCCAGGCGCGATCGATAATCACCTTGGGCACGCCCTCATGACGCTGCTGAATTTCGGGACTCACGCGGGCCGTATGCCGATAACTCCAGGCGGCCTCGATCAGCAACTTTCGCGCAAGCGAATTGCCCGTCTTGGTGATGCTGCCCTGGCGCCGGCTGCCCCCCGACGAGTATTCTGAAGGCGTTATGCCCAGCCACGCCATCAACTGCCGAGGATGGGCAAAGCGCGTCACATCGACGATCTCCGAGAGCAAGCCAACGGCGGTGGTGAACTTGATGCCGCGCATGGTTTGCAGGGCGAGCACGGCGGGATAAAAGCGCCACTGCGGCACCGCTTCGCGCAAGGCCGACTCAAGCCGCTCGCACTGCGCAAACCGGTCTTCGATCGCGCGGCGCAACTCGGTGAAGGCGAGGTCCTGCCATGCGTTGCCGAACGAGAACTTGCTGATCCAGCGTCGATGCGCCGGTCCCCAGTTCGCCGTGCCCGCGTATCGCACGGCGTGGGCGAGCAGGAACGATTTTAACGCTTGGCGGGCGCGTTTGAGGGCATCGCGCGTACTGGCCCAGACACGCGCAAGATCGCGAAACGCTTCGTCTTCGACGGTGGGCACATGCACTGCGCTGAGGTCGCCCGCGCGCAGTGAGCGCACGAGCTTGAGCGCGTCGCGGCGGTCGGTCTTCACGCGATCGCCGGCTTTGCGCGGGATCAGCGAGGGGGCGCACACCATGCACTCGAAGCCTTTGGCAGCGAGGCGGCGCTGCAGGTCATAGCCCAGAGGACCGGCTTCATAAACGATTTTTACGTGGCGAGCCTTGGATTGAAGCTTTTTGCATAACTGATCAATATCGCGAGAGCGCGTGCCGATCTTGCCGAGCACTTCGACTTCGCCGCTGCCCAGCGCGTAGGCAACTGTAATCGAGTCTTTGTGAACATCCAGTCCGACAAATAACGTGATATCGTTTTGCATGCTGGCCTCCGTGTTGGAAACAAAACCTATGAGTGACGGGTTCGCCCTCACTGTTACGGCTCTGGCGCTATGCTAACCCGCGTGTTTTAGCTCTGTCACGGGGGCCAGCCCTTACTGCTCACGGAAGTCATACTAACTTTGTCCAAAGCGACAAAGAAACGAAGCAAAGAAAACGCTTTAACCGCTCTACCCTAAGTGTCCACAGCGTGCAGTTTTGATTCATGGGTGCCCCAAAAGCACGGTGCTCGCCAGAACCACCGATGTTTGAACCCCTCCTTCTCGCGAATCCTGACACGAACACGCTTCGCCCCGTACGCTCTCGGGCAAGCACCATTGCCCAGGAACCGGCGCGGCATCACATGTATATATGGCTGCGGTTTTTTGACGGATTAGCTGCTGGTCTGCGCGGTCATATTCGTGGATCACCGCTTGATGCTCATCTACTACTTCGGTTTTTTGTGAGTTGGTTACGCGCCTACGCGGTTATTTTCATCGGTTACGGCCTTAAGCATTGTTGGGGCTTTACTACTTGGTAGGTTGGCGGCGTGGTCCGTCGTGCGTACACATTTGGAGGGATGTCCGCGGATAGCGCGGGGTGCTCCTTGGGCAGGTTCAATCACTGGTGGCGAAGCGTGTGGGTATCGGTGTTCGGAGAAGGAGGGTTTCACACATCGGTGGCTCTGGCGAGCACCGTGCTTTTGGGGCACCCATGAATAGAAACTGCACGCTGTGGACACTTAGGGTAGCGTGGTTTAAAAGCGTTTTCTTTGCTTCGTTTCTTTGTCGCTTTGGACAAAGAAATGACGTGCCGCCACGCACAGTGGCTAATAGTGATAAAGAGAATATCCGAGTCAGGCAGACCGCTAACGCTGAAAGCAGCAACCCGGCACCAACCCCGACCACTATCCCCACAACCTCGCCATCAACCCGGCCCACTAACCCCAAAACCCCGTCCACCGGCGCGAGCGAAAAACTAACTATCGAGTTCCTGCTCGCGTCTCACCCGCGCTTCCTCTTCAAGCCTGATGTCTTCAATTTCCTGCATGACAGCTTCAATATCCACCGGAGTGGTGTCGACTTCCACGTGACCCGTGAGCTTTGTATCAATAGTGAGCAGGCCCGCTTCGTATAGCGCCCACATTTCCTTACCGTAACTCGCCTTCAGCAATTCGGGCGCGAACTGCCCAAAGTAGGTCGCGAGGTTATCGACGTCACGTTGCAGCATGGCTGCCGCTTCGTTATTGCCGGCGGCATCCACGGCCTGTGGCAAGTCGATGATCACCGGACCATCGGCAGCCAGCAGGATGTTGTATTCGGACAGATCGCCGTGAATCATGCCGGCGCACAACATGCGCACGACCTGACTCAGCAGCAGTTCGTGCAGCTCGAGCGCACGTGCGTGGCTCATGTCCACGTCATTCAGACGCGGCGCGACGTCGCCCTGGGCATCGACCACCAGTTCCATCAGCAACACGCCATCCGTGCAGATGTAAGGTTGCGGCACACGCACGCCGGCATTGGCGAGGCGGAACAGTGCGTCGACTTCGGCGTTTTGCCATGCTTCTTCCTGCATCTGGCGGCCGTAGCGCGTGCCTTTTTCCATCGCGCGCGCTTGCCGGCTGTTTTTCACCGTGCGGCCTTCCCGGTAAGAAGCTGCCTGCCGGAAACTGCGCTGCTTCGCGTCTTTATAGACCTTCGCGCAACGCGTGGAGTCACCACTGCGCACGACATAAACGGTCGCTTCCTTGCCGCTCATCAACTGGCCGATCACTTCGTCGATCAGGCCTTCTTCCAGCAGCGGTAGCAGCCTTTTGGGGGTTTTCATACGGCCACCGCATAGGGGAGGACTTCGCGGAAGCCGCAAAGAGGATGGCAGGCGGGGGGGCAGAAAATTGGAATCATGGCGGATTATAAAGGCAACGCGGATTTGCCCGGGCAGAAACGGTTGCGCGCGGGTTGCGCACGCTCGGGAGGGACCGGTTTTCGCCGGCTCATTCATCCCGCCAACCCTGCGCTGAAAGCGCCCGCACGGCGTCTGCTCCAGCTTGCTCTTTGTCTTGCGGTTCCCTGGCCGATTGCGTTGGGCGATTGTGCTGGCCGATTGCTCGAATCAGCCGCCGAATCAGCCGCCCGAATCAGCCGCCCGAATCAGCCGCCCGAATCAGCCGCGTTGGCTTTGCAAACAAAGCCAACGCATGTCCCCCAACCCCTTCACTCCTCACTCACATAGCGGGCACGCCAGCGGACGCCCTGTTTGCAGGCTAAGCACATTGCCAGCTTAGGAATTTAAACCGGATTTCCAAAAGCTTTTCCGTGCGAATTGTTTATTCCGTCGTGCGAGCCGATATCCCGGAGTACACCCGGCCGATTCCGCCATCGCCGCCCCTTTGCAGCATTGCGAATCGGGGTTCAATACGCGTATCGAGGACGGATCGAAAAACGCTTCTATTTTGATACGCAACTCTGAAAGGGCATTTTAGTATTTGTCTAATCAATCCCTTAATACATTGCTATCCATATCAGCACAACCATTTAAAGCGCTTTTATTGGTCCTGTTTAATTAGACGATATTCGAAATTACCGATTAATAATCAGACGTTACAACGTGTTACGTCTTTTTTACTGTCTCAAAACGTTTCGTCTGTGTAACATTCATTCCGACAAGTAGGCAGAACATACGTCTTTTTCAGTCGCGGCGTTTTGGCGGATTTTGCCAGCGACCCTGCCAGCCTTTCCTCCCGATTCAATCGTTACCGAGTTCCTCCAGGGCGCTTGGGGGAGAAGGTTTGCCCGGTTCAGGTCCATCGCTACGATCAGGCAGCCATTCAAATGAAAACACATCCTTTACTCAGTTATTCAATATATTCAGTTGTGCTAGCGTTGGCGGCATGCGGCGGTGGAGGGTCCAGCGATCCCGCCAGCTCCAGTTCCACCGCGGCGACAACCGGCTCTTCCAGCGGATCCGGCGGGACGGCCGCTGCCACGTCGGGAACGACGGCAGGTACGACAGCCGGTACGACGGCAAGCACTGCTGCCGGCACCACGGGTTCTTCGGGGGCGGCAAGCCCCGCTGCTGTCGTGTCACCTTCCGTGGTCGCGAGCGCCGCGCTGCGCATGACGTGCGCGTCGCCGGTTACTGCAACCAGTTCGTCCTCCAGCGGCGTCATTACAGCCGACACGCCGAGCACCGACGGCACGCGCATGTTTGCCTCGGGCAGCACGTTTCCGCTCGCGATTACCGCCAGCCCGTCGGCCGCTGACACACTCGCGTGGTCCGTCAATGACAGCCTCGGCAACACAGTAGCCAGCGGCAGTTTCCCCGCACCGGCCGGCTCCAGCACCACGACGCTCAGTTGCACGTCGACGCTGGCCGGTTACTTCGCGGTATCGGCGACGCTGGCCAAAGCGGGCGGCGCCGTCCAGACGGCTGGTACGCGCCCGACCGGGATTGCAACCTTTGGGGTGCTGCCCAATGTGACCGCGAGCGTGCCCACCCCGACCTATACACACCAGGAACAGCATCGATTCGGCATGCAAGGGTTCAACGGCTGGACCGCGATGCTCAATGCGCTGGGTATCACGTCGACCATCGATGACCGCGAACTGTCGGCCACGGAGCCGAACGGACCGAACACCTGGACTCCGAGCGCCACCACAACCGACACCGGTTATGCGTCAGGCCAGATCATGCGGCTCGTTCGGCTCGACGGGATTCCCGCGTGGGACAGCCCGACCGCCGCCTTCAACGACAGCTCCTATCTGCCCACCGACCAGGCGGGGTACCAGACGTACATGAGCCAGGTCGGTACGGAAACTGAAGCGATGCGGCAGAAATACCTGCCCGCAATGGCAAAAAATTACTATCAGGTGACCTGGGAGCCGAACCAGTTCTGGCTGGATACGAACGCAAATTTCGTACAGCTATACAAACTGGTTTATACAGGCCTCCACGCGACTGATCCGAATGCCGTCGTGATGGGTCCCACCGACGCGTTTCCGGCGCTCACCACGCAGCGCCTGCAAACCATGGCGCCGCTGGGTCTGGCCCAGTATCTGGACGGTATCGCGACGCACGGTTATTACGATGCAGGCACGTCGCCGTCGCATCCGCCCGAGCGTCTTGCGACCGACCCGAGTCCCGCGAATGCCGCTAACGCGCTGATGAACGAGATGCGCGGCCTGCGCCAGGAAATGCAGAAGGACTACAAGCCGGGGATGAAGCTGTTCGTGACGGAAACAGGGATCAGCTACGACCTCGGTACGTCGTACGGTCCCAATTATCCGACCTCGAATGTTCTGTTCGCGCAGGGCGCGGTGGTGGCGCGCACGCACATCATCATGCTTGGCGAAGGCGCCGACCAGACCTACGTGTTCTACGGTGCGGATTATCCGGCCGAACCGGGTTACGGCACCTTCTTCGACCTGGCGGACCCGCAGGGCGCGTACGGTGCGACGAACATCAGTCCGAAGCCGGCCGCGCTGGCGATCGCGGCAATGACGCGTGTGCTTGACGGCACGACCACGCTCGGGCCGGTGAACGGCACGCCGTCGGGTGTCTATGCCTATGGATTCCAGCAGCGCGGCACGGGCATTCCGATCACCGCACTGTGGACCCACAACAACGCGGTATGGAGCGCGAGCACCGGCTTCAGCCAGAGCTATAGCGTGAGCTACAACCTGAGCGTCGACGCGGCGGGAACGAGCGGCACGGTGCAGGTGCTGGACTGGATGGGCAACGCGTCGACAGTGGCTTACAGCAACGGCGTGGTCACCCTGAACCTGACTGAGATGCCGATGTACGTGGTGTCGAAGAACGCGAGCGTTGCGCAATCGAACTCGACGGTGCCGCTGGGGTATCTGGGTACCTGAGGCTTGGTTGTGTACCGAATGAAAAAACGCTGCTGCGGGTTCACTCGCAGCAGCGTTTTTTATTGATACCGCCGATTTCAGCTTCCGAGTGCCGGGTCGGACATGCTGCTCTTGCCGGTTTCCACGTGTCCTGCAAGACGCCGCACGAAGCTGGTGTCCGAGGCGATGGTGACGCTCAGGTCGTACCAGCCATACGACCCGCGCAGGTCCAGATAAAGGCTTTCGGTGTCGCCGCCACGCACCTGGCGCGTGATGACCGTGCCGGGCGTATAGGCGTTCGCTACGCTGAACGTGCAGCTCGTCGTGCCCTGGTTCTTCAGGCGCAACTGCAGGTTGCCGTTGGCGACGTCGTAACCCTCGGCGACTTCCGGCAGCGCCTGCTTGTCATTCCACCAGCTTTGCTGGACAGCCGTGCCAGTGAAGCGGCGCAGGAACCCGTTCGGACCGTACACGATGAAGTCGTACGTATTGGTTGCGGTCAGCGGGAACTGATCCTGCAGGCGTTTGCCGGCTTCGACGGTATAGCAGCTCGGCGCGGTCTGACTGTTGGCCGTGTACAGGAGGAAGGTCGCGCCGGCATCGCCCGTGTTGATGAAGTCGAAGGTGACGCCTTTGCCCGTATTCGTCTGTGCGTGAACAAAGAACTCGTAGGGCAACGCGCGGGTGGGGCGCACGCCGGGCTCCTGTTTCGGGACGGCCTGAACCGCGGGCGGCACCGGCACATAGTCAGGATGACGAATCTGTTGCGTGGGGGCGTAGCCGCTCGTATCCGGCAAGGTCGGCAATGCGGCGTTCGGGTTCTTGAAATTGAACGCGGATGTCAGGTCGCCGCAGATCGCCCTGCGCCACGGCGTGATGTTCGATTCGGTAACGTTTGCGCGCGAACCAAAACGCGTTTCGATAAATTGAATCACCGAGGTATGGTCGAACAGTTCCGAGCACACGTAACCGCCTTTCGACCAGGGCGAGACCACCAGCATCGGCACCCGTGATCCAAGGCCGTAGGGACCCGCCTGATAGCTGCTGCTGCCCGGGAAGATCTCGTTGACGGTGCTGACCGTGGATTTGCCGTTAGCGGGGGAGGAGGGTGGGAACGGCGGCACGACGTGGTCGAAGAAACCGTCGTTTTCGTCGTAGTTGATCAGCAGCACCGTCTTGCTCCACACCGCCGGATTCGACGTCAGGATCTGCAGCACCTGGTCGACGTACCACGCGCCATAGTTGGCCGGCCAGTTCGGATGCTCGGAGAACGCTTCGGGCGCGACGATCCATGAAACCTGCGGCAGCGCGTTGTTCTGCACGTCGCGCTTGAGGATGTCGAAATAACCGTCGCCGGCTGCCGCGTTCGTGCCGGTGCGCGCCTTGTTATACAGCGGACTGCCGGGCTGCGCATTGCGATACTGATTCAGGTAGAGCAGCGAGTTGTCGCCATAGTTGCCAATGTACGCGTCGCTGGTCCAGCCCCACGAGCCGTTTGCATCGAGCCCGATGCCGATGTCCTGATAGATCTTCCACGAGATGTTCGCGCTCTCGAGCACTTCCGGATACGACGACCAGCTATAACCGAGTTCGGCATTGTCGATCACCGGGCCGCCGCCCTTGCCGTCGTTACCCACCCAGCCGGTCCACATGTAATAGCGGTTCGGGTCCGTCGATGAGTTGATCGAGCAGTGGTACGCGTCGCAAATGGTGAAGGCGTCGGCGAGCTGATAGTGGAACGGAATGTCCTGGCGGGTCAGATACGCCATCGTGGTCGTACCTTTGTATGGCACCCACTGATCGTAACGGCCCTGGTCGTAAGCGCCTTTTCCCGAGGTCCAGTCGTGCGGCAGATCCTGGATGAACTGGTTGCCGAGGTCGGGCGCGCTGGGGCGGAACGGCAGCACTTCACCGAGTCCCGCAGCAATAGGCTGGTTGAAGACCGGCTGGCCGTTGGGAAGCAGCACCGGGCGGGTATCGCCAAAACCGCGCACGCCCTGGAGCGTGCCGAAGTAATGGTCGAAGGAGCGGTTTTCCTGCATCAGCACGACGATATGCTCGACGTCCTGGATGCTGCCGTGCTGGTTATTGGCGGGTATGGCGAGTGCATTGCGGATGCCAGCCGGCACGATACCTAGTGCGGTGGCGGAACCGGCTGCCTGTGCGGCGGCCCTGAGAAAGTCACGTCGGCTTTTTAAGTTCATGGGTCTCTGTCGGTCGTGGTGGGGAAGGCTTGATCGGGCCCGCCGGCCGCTTTCGTGTCGCCTTGTGTTACTCGGCCTCGTGAATAACCGGGGGCAACAAGGGATCGGAAGCGGCGGCGGGCGGGGCGGCTTGGGTAAGACTGGGTGTCTCTGTTGCCGGCTGGGTTTGCTGCAGAGCCCAGCGTTGTATATCTGATGATCCGGTCAAGGCGGACGCATCGGCTTGCTGAAGGGAAGAAGGCGAAGAAGCGGGTGATGAAGACGGGGAAGCTGAGGATTGCTGCGGCGTGGATGCTGCGGGTTGATCGTGCTCACCGCATGCGGCGAGCATCGTGCATGCAAGCACGGCGCCGCACAGCCAGTCGAGACCAAGTAATCTGCTGAGCACAAGCGTCCTCTGGACGGTTTGCGTGACGGCGCCATGCGCATGCGGATGGCGTCGGGAAAGGACATGCCAGAGGATAGAAATTACACGTGTAGGATTTATTAAATAATCGAAATAACATCCGCATCGTAATTAAAACGTAATTAAACTGTTTGAATAAGGTAGGGAGTATTAATCAATAGGGAGGGAGTAAGCCGCGTGGCTATCAGGATTTGCCGGTCGTTTCGACAGTGCCCAAGGTTTGTCCATGCCGCCGTTATGGAAAGGCAGATGGTTATGAAAAATTCGTTAAAGCTTACGATTTACATGCCGTAAAGAAGTGGGCAGAGGCAGCCAATCGACTGTCACTGGCTGTTATCCGAAGTCCCGCAACGGCGGCTCCTGTGTGCTCGACGAGGAACGCCGGCCGGACCATAACAACATTGTTGCGGTCCGGTCGCACCAGATTCAGTTGATCCAAAAACGCATCTGGTCGACCGGACGACACAGGAGGACACAATGTTTACCGATACGGCGCAGCGGGTCTTGCAATTAAGCGACTACGCGGTGCGCCTCGCGGCCGCACGTGACCGGAGTTACGCGCTCGCACGTGAAGTCGAGAAGTCGCAAGCCACGCTGAACGGGATGGCCCAGGATCCCGCAAGCGATGCCGCCCTTTGCCGTTATGCGGCTGACGCCCTTGAATCCTTGTGCGAGAACCTGGTGCGGCTGTGCGCGCTGACCGACCAGGCGTCGGCGAATGCCGAAGCGCTTGCGGCCTTGCCGCTGAAATTTTTCTCCGATAACGAAGGCGCCGCCGCGGACCTCGAAGCGGCGGTCCTGTCGCTGGCCGAGGCAACCTCGACCGCTGATACCCAGCTTGCCGAGCTTGCGCAAGTCGTAGCGGAGGCGTGCGGCGCCGTCAATGAAATGCGGCGACCCGCGCAAATCGGGTAAACCCCGGTCCAGGAATTTTGACACGGTAATATGCGGGTATACGCGAGGCGGCAACATGCTTCGCGTGCGTCGCATGCATTGCGTTGGTCTGGCGATCCCGGTCCAACGTTTTGCCTGACGCACCAAACAGGAGGGTTCGCCGCGAGGTGGACTCGTCGTATCGGAACCGGCCACGAGCCGCTACCGACACTTGTCCCGGGTATTACACATGTCCATTGCAGCATCCCTATGCTCCCTCGCGCGAGGTTTCCATCGCGCGCGCAACCACCGGGCCACCACCCGTGGCGCCGTCTCCCCTCCCTCTCGTCTGCTCACCCGCCTGCTCGGCGCCGATCCCGGACTTCTGCGTTTTCACACTGCGCTTCGCAGTGTGATTGCCTGCGTGCTGACGGGCGTAATGACGATCGGCTGGACGGTTCATACGCATCGGCCGCCGACGCTCGCCGCTTTTGCGTTGCTGTTCGCGATGGTCGTGCCGCTGTTTCTCCGCGATGCCACGCCGCGTGCCTGGTTCGGGTCACTTGCTGTTATCTATGGTGCGGGGTCCGCGAGCCTGATCGCGGCAAGCACGCTGGCGGCCTGGCCGCTCGTGGCAGATGCCGCATTCCTTGCCGTGCTGTTCGCGGCGATGCTGGTTCAGGCATGCGGTCCGCGCGCGCTTGGCGGCGCGATGACGGCAGTTGTTTCGTTCTACCTAGGGTTGTACCTACATCCGACGCTCGCGCACGTGTTTGCGATGCTCGGGTTATCGACGATCGCGTTTGCTTGCGTGGCGTTCACCGGTCGGGTGCTGGTGCCGACCCGGCCCGAGGCCACGCTGCGCCGCGCGATGAGCGCGGTGATGCAGCGTGCCACGGCCGTGCTCGCCGATCGTCGCGCTGATGCGCCTGGCGCGATACGTCATTTGTCGCTGTTAAACGAAGCGGCGCTCGCGGTTGAAGAGCAGCTTGGCTTGTTCGACCTCCCGGGCGCGCAGCGGCTGCGGGCGTGCCTGATCGACGTCGAGGTTGCGGCAGGCCAGCATGCTGTGGATGCCAGCCGGCTTGATCGAAGCGATGTTCGTTTGCGGATTGCCCTTCGGCGGTTATCGCGTGCAGGCCGTGACGCGGTGGCGTCTACTGCGCGCGCAGCGAAGACAGGCGTGAAGCGGCCGGTTGGCGCTGCGCTCGTTTGGCGCGATGCGCTTTCCTGGCTGCCCGCCTGCCGGGCGACGACGGCTGCGCTGATCGCCATGCTGATCGGTCATTCGGTGTCGCCGGAGCGATGGTTCTGGGCCGTCATTACGACCTTCGTGGTGTTTCTTGGGACGCGTTCGCGCGGCGATACGATCCGCAAGACCGGTGAGCGCGTGCTTGGCACGCTTGCGGGCGTGGCTGTCAGTGCAGCGCTCGTGGGCGCGCTTCATGGCGCGCCGTGGCTGCTGGTTGCCGCGATGGCTGCGTGCGTGTTCGGCTGGGCGTACTTCATCCTGACCTTGTATGGGCAGGGTGTGTTTTTCATTACCGTGCTGGTTGGGCTGATCTATGGCGAGTTGGGCTTTGCCATTGGACCGCTGATTGAGATGCGGGTGGAGGAAGTGTTCGTTGGCTGCATTGTGTCGATAGCCGTGGCGGTATCGATGATGCCGCTGCGCACGTCGCATCACGTCGATGTCAAGGTGACCGGTGTGCTTGATGCCCTCGATGAGGTCTTGCGTGTTTGCGCTACGAGTGTTGATGGGCTTGAGCTCCATCCGCTGACGGCCATGCGCGCGCTCGACCGGCGCTGGCATGAGTTGCGGGTCGCGTTGCGGCCGTTGCAAACGCAGCGGGTGTTCGCGTGGAACACGCAGATGGAGCTTGCGGTCGGGCCGTTGTTTGCGTGCGTTCAGGCGGCGCGAGAACTGGCGCGGGAGAGGGCGCGAGGGGGGGCGGTTGCACCAACCGATGAAGCCCGTGCGCGCCTCGCCGGAGCGATGGTGTTGTTTGCGGCGCGGTCCGGGCGGCGGGGTATGCAGGACTCGGAAGCGGCAATTGCACGGGGGGTTGTTGCTGCGCGTTAGCGGTCGGTCGGGGTCAGTGCCGGGTTGGTGCTTTCGGTGTTAGTGGTCTGCAAGAGTTGGATTTTCTCTTTATCACTGTTAGCCACTGTGCGTGGCGGCACGTCATTTCTTTGTCCAAAGCGACAAAGAAACGAAGCAAAGAAAACGCTTTCAAACCACGCTACCCTAAGTGTCCACAGCGTGCAGTTTTGATTCATAGGTGCCCCAAAAGCACGGTGCTCGCCAGAGCGAAGGATGTGTGAACCCCTCTTTCTCCGAACACGGATACCCACACGCTTCGCCACCAGTGATTGAACCTGCCCAAGGGGCACCCCGCGCTATCCGCGGACGACCAACCATCAATTTGTATTTTCGTCGAACCACGCCGCCAACCCACGACGTATCAAAACCCCAAAGGGGCTTAAGGCAGTAACCAACGAAAATAATCGTATGGAGCAGGTAGTCAATTCACTAAAACTCGAAGCGGTAATTCACGTCAAGCTGCTACGGATCAGGCTGCGATCCACGAATACGACCACGTAGACCAGGCAGCCAACCAAAATACCGCGACCGTAAATACGTGTTAGGCCATTTGGAGTCCTTGGCAATCGTGCTTGCCCGAGAGCGTACGGGGCGAAGCGTGTTCGTGTCAGGATTCGCGAGAAGGAGGGGTTCAAACATCCGTCGCTCTGGCGAGCACCGTGCTTTTGGGGCACCTATGAATAGAAACTGCACGCTGTGGACACTTAGGGTAGCGTGGTTGAAAGCGTTTTCTTTGCTTCGTTTCTTTGTCGCTTTGGACAAAGAAATGACGTGCCGCCACGCACAGTGGCTAATAGTGATAAAGAGAAAATCCGACTCACGCAGACCACTAACACTGAAAGCAGCAACCCGGCATCAACCCCGACCGCTAACCCCAAAACCTCGCACCCCACCCACTACCCCCGCCCAACGCTCCAGAAACCCAAAACCCGTCCACCGGCGCGAGCAAAACCCTAAGAACTGATAGAGCTAAGCCTAGAAGCGACCCCTTGATGTCCTTAGCGTTATCGTTCGGTTTGAACCCGCTCATGGCGCTGCTAGATTGATGTCGATCCGACACATAAAAGGGTAAGCATGTCAGCCATTCCGGAAAATACAGCGACGCGTCCTGCATCAATCCATCCAGGCGGATCTTCAGACGGATCCTCAGAGAAAGCACCCGCGCATATCATCCGTGACGATGCCGAAGCCATTGCGCGCGCCCACGAAGTGGCCGCTCGCCTGGCCGAACATGCCAGCGAGCGCGATCGCGAGCGACGCTTACCCCATGAGGAAATCGACTGGTTTTCGCAAGCCGGCTTATGGGCGATCACCGTTCCCAAAGAGTACGGTGGCGCCGGCGTGTCCTATGTGACACTGACCGAAGTCATCAAGATCATCGCCGCCGCCGATCCGTCGCTGGCACAGCTGCCCCAGAACCATCTGGGCCTCGTCGACGTCATCGCGCTAACAGGAACCCACGAGCAGAAGCAATTCTTCTTCGGCGAGATATTGAAGGGCAAGCGTCTCGGCAACGGCTTTTCGGAGAAGGGAACAAAGCACGTCCTCGACCTGAAGACACGCGTCACGGCCGAGGGTGACGAGTATGTCGTCCACGGCACGAAGTTCTATTCAACCGGTGCGCTGTTCGCGCACTACGTGCCGGTCCTCGGTCTCGACGACGAACGCCGTGGCTGGCTCGCCTACATTCCAGCAGGTACGGCGGGCTTGCAGGTTATCGACGACTGGTCGGGCTTCGGCCAACGCACCACAGCAAGCGGCACGGTTATCGCGGACCAAGTGCGGGTTGCAGCATCCCACGTGTTTCCGGCATTTCGCGTATCGGACCAGCCGACGCTCAATGGCCCGATTTCCCAGATCATCCAGGCGGCTATCGATGCGGGTATCGGACGGGCTGCTGTCGACGACACGCTGAAATTCGTACGCGAGCGCTCGCGTCCGTGGATCGATAGCGGCGTGGAGCGCGCAAGCGACGATCCGCTTGTGGTCCGCGAGGTGGGTCATCTTCACATTCAGTTGCACGCGGCCGAGGCGTTGCTTGAGCGCGCGGCGCGTACGCTGGACGCCATTGCAACACAAGCGCATGCGCCAGACGAAGACGATATCGCCCGTGCATCGGTGGCGGTCGGCGAAGCAAAGGTATTGACCACCGAGATCGCATTGCTCGCCAGCGAAAAGCTGTTCGAACTGGCGGGAACGCAGTCGACGCTTGCTGCGCATAACCTCGACCGCCACTGGCGCAATGCGCGCACGCATACGCTGCACGATCCCGTGCGCTGGAAATATCACCTCGTGGGCAACTACTACCTGAATGGCGTCAAGCCGGCGCGCCACCCGTGGAACTGAAACCGGGTTGTCCATAAAACAGCGCCATAAACAGCGCGGCCCTCGCGTAATCAGCCAAGCCGTGCGGCGGCGCCTTGCCGCTGCGCGTTTTCAGTTTGGCGTTGTCCCCACGCTCTCACTCCACGGAAACGGAAGCCATCCTTCATGCTTAAACCTATCGGCCGTTTGTTCGCTGCCGCATTGCTTGCTGGCAGCATCACCGCCTATGCAGCAGGCGGCTTACCCAATGCTCCCGCGCCTTTCAATAAAGGCGGCGTCAGGATCGCGTTGGTCAACTATCTTTCGACCGGCGATTTCTTTCAGGCTTATGAGGCGGGTGCGCAAAAGCAGGCCAAGGCGCTTGGCATCGACCTGCGCATTTACGAGGGCCGTCAGGACGCTGCCCAGCAACGTGATCAGATCCAGCAAGCGATCAACCTGGGCGTTTCCGCCATTATCGTGAATCATGGTTTGCCGGAGTCCTTGAAGGACGTGGTGCAGGTGGCGCTCGATAAAGGCATCAAGGTGGTGGCATTTGACGTTGACCTCGGCAATCCGAAGGTTCCACAGATCGAGCAGAGTGACCACGATCTCGCGACATTGTTGCTCGATCAGGCAGTGAAAGATAACGGCGATGCGTTTGCCGCCGCGTACGTCTATGTGCCGGGTTTTGCTCCGCTTGACCGGCGCGACGCGGTCTGGAAGGCGTTCAAGACCGCGCATCCGAAGGTCCGGGAGGAGGCGCGCTTCGGCACAGTGGATAATCCGATCGCACAGTCCGTTGCCAACCAGGCTGCGGCGGCTTATCGGGCGCATCCAGATGTGCGGGTGGTGTTCGCGCCCTATGACGAGTTCGCTCGCGGCGCAAAGCTGGCGGCCGACGAGGCGGGCATTGCCTCGAAGGTCCGGATTTATAGCGCCGATATATCGACGGCTGATATAGAGGCGATCCGGGCGCCCGGGAGTCCATGGGTCGCCACTGCCGCGACTAATCCGGCCGTAGTGGGAGAAGTTTCGGTGCGAGCGGCAGCGCTGCTGGTGGCGGGCCAGGACCCGGGGCACAGGATTGAAATAAAACCCGCATTGATCACGCGCGACGACCTCGTCAAGAATGATATCCGCACGATTGCGGATCTTGAGTCCCGGTTTGTGGATTTCAGGCGGGCAGATGTGGCCAAGGCGGGCTGGATTCCCGAGATTCGTGATTAAAGAATAGTTGATTCGCTATCCTGATGATCTATATCATCTATTCCTCGACGCGGATTTAATTCGTGACCCACGCAATGAAGTTCGGTGAGGATGTCGATCTGTGTGGGTTTGTCTACGGTAAAGAGCGCGGGTTTTCTTGAGCCACGGTTCGAGCACGGTCAGCAGCGCCAAGCTGCTCGATGAGGGCGTCGGGCTTTTTCCGCGATCAGCTCCTGGAACTGGGCAACCCGCTGGCTATCCTTGCGCCAACATAAAAATCCCGCGCAGGCGAGTCGCCTGCGCGGGATTTTGTTCAAACGAACGTGGTGGCTACCGCCCGGCCTAATTAAAGCACCGGCCACCCGTGATCGCGGCTAGACGGTTCGCCCGCGACTAAAGAGCCGCAGGATGAGCAGCAGGATCACGGCGCCAATCAACGCAGTGATCAGCGACCCTATGATGCCGCCGCCCAGATGCAGGCCGAGCACGCCGCCCAGCCAGCCGCCAATGAACGCGCCGACAATGCCGACGATGATGTCCACAATAATTCCGAAGCCGCCTCCATCAACGATCCGGCCAGCGAGTGCGCCGGCAATTGCGCCAATGATCAGCCAGAAGATGATTCCGTGCGAAACAGGTTCCATAGCTTTCTCCGTCAGGTGAAATCCGCGTAGCGGGCTACCGGCATGGTGATAACGATACTTCGGGGAGGTGTCATTGCTGCGGTTTCCATGTTCCCCTTGAATCAATGGACATCTCGGCTGATGCAAACCGCATGCCTGCCAGAACCATGCGGCAAGAACGACCGATTCACCAGCTTGGCGCTTAACGTCGGCAGGCGTCATCGGGCTAAACCCGTACCCGAACGGTCCCTCTACCAGTTTGTGATCCACTTTTGCTATCGGACCATCGAATAGTCGGATTGTTTTGCTATGAGCACGCCCCTATAGTTCAGTCATCAGCGGCTTTAAGCAGGCGCCGAAACCCGGTGTCGAAACAAACAATCATCCTAAAGACAAAAGGAGACACGATGAACCAGATCGATCTGGCCGGACGGACCGTGGTGATCACCGGTGGCGCACGCGGTATTGGCTATGCAGTGGCGCAACGCGCGCTCGCTTCGGGCGCTGAAGTCGCACTATGGGACATCGACGCGGAACGCCTTGAGCGAGCCCGCGGTGAGCTCGCGAAGGCCGGTAAGGTCAGCGTCGCCGTGGTCGAACTGACGGAAGAGGCATCGGTTGAGCAAGCCACGCAGCAGACGCTGGAAGCACATCGAAAGATTGATGTGCTGATCAATTGCGCGGGCATCACCGGCGGCAATGGCACGACTTGGGAGCTGGCGCCGGACGTATGGCGCCGTGTGATCGATGTGAACCTGATCGGCCCGTATCTCACCTGCCGCGCCGTCGTGCCGCACATGCTGAAGGAAGGCTATGGCCGGATCGTGAATATTGCGTCGGTGGCAGGCAAGGAAGGCAATCCGAATGCGTCGCACTATAGCGCTTCGAAAGCTGGCCTGATCGGGCTTACGAAGTCGCTCGGCAAAGAGCTCGCCACGCGTGGCATCCTGGTGAACGCCGTGACGCCGGCGGCTGCGAAGACCGAGATCTTTGATTCCATGTCGCAGCAGCATATCGACTACATGTTGTCGAAGATTCCGATGAATCGTTTCCTCCTGCCGGAAGAAGCGGCCTCCCTGATTCTGTGGCTCAGCTCGGAAGACTGCGCTTTCAGCACGGCGTCGGTGTTCGATCTGTCCGGTGGTCGCGCGACGTACTGAAGCCGCTCCCGGGTGCCCCTACAAGCGCGCCCGCTACATAAAAATATCTGGAGACACGCATGAGCGATACCGCTACCGCGGAGGACGCCGTCGTCGCGCGCGTGATGCGTCGGCTGCTGCCGTTCCTGTTGCTGATGTACATGCTGGCGTTTCTCGACCGGGCAAATATCGGCTTCGCGCAAAAAGCGCTGCAGCACGATACGGGTCTGTCGAATGCGGCCTTTGCGTTCGGAGCGGGCGTGTTTTTCGTCGGCTACGCGCTGTTTGAAGTGCCGAGCAATCTGCTGCTGCATCGTGTGGGGGCAAAGCTCTGGATGTGCCGGATCATGGTGACATGGGGGCTTGTTTCCGCAGCGATGGCGTTCGCGCATACGGCCACCATGTTCTATGTCCTGCGCTTCGCGCTGGGTGTGGCTGAGGCAGGTTTCTTCCCGGGCATTGTGTATTACCTCACGCGCTGGTTTCCTCAATCGGCGCGAGCGAGGGCGCTAGGCGTGTTCTATTTCGGCGCGCCGCTCGCCTTCATCTTTGGCAGCCCATTGTCCGGCGCGTTGCTCGACCTGCATGGCGCGTTCGGTTTTGCAGGCTGGCAGTGGCTCTTCCTGGTGGAAGGCGTTCTTGCATCCATCGTCGGCATAGGGGCATTCTGGTATCTCGACAACGATCCATCCAAGGCCCGCTGGTTAAATACCACCCAACGTGAGTTGCTGCTCTCGCGACTCTCCCACGATGCACAGGCAGCGTCGGCGCACGGACCTCGCGGTGTGCTTGCCGCATTGATTGATCCGCGGGTGCTGATCCTGTCGGCGGTGTATTTCCTGATTCAGATGTCCGTGTATGGCGTGATCTTTTATCTGCCGCAACAAGTGGCCGCATTGCTTGGCGCGAACGTGGGTGCGAAGGTCGGTTTCGTCACGGCCATCCCGTGGTTATGTGCGGTGCTTGTTACGTGGGTGGTGCCGCGGTATGCGGATCGTCATGGTCAGCATCGATGGCTCGCCGTGCTGATGCTGGTCATGGCCGGTGCGGGTATCGCGATATCGGGACTCGCAGGACAACCTGTGATCTCGCTGATCGCGTTGTGTTTCGCGGCGAGCGGCCTGATCGCAGCACAACCGCTGTTCTGGACCTTTCCCACGCATTACCTGACTGGCGCCGCTGCGGCCGGAGCCATCGCGCTGATCAATTCGCTCGGCGGCCTCGGCGGTTTCGTTGCGCCGATGGTGCGCACGGCGGCGGAACGCGCGTATGTATCGACGAGTGCCGGCCTCGTGTTGCTCGGATTCGTCGCCGTGCTTGCAGCATTGGCAATCATCGTGTTCGTGCGGCCTGCACATGCGCCCGCGTATCCCCGCGTATCCGTATGACAAGCCCCACGACAAGCGTGCCAAAGCGTCCTGAATATTAGAACCTTAACGGAGTCCGATCATGTCCATGCCTACCATCCGCCACGTTCGCGCGTTCACCGTTCGCGGCGGCGGCGCCGATTATCACGACCAGGGCGCCGATCACTGGATCGACGACCATATCTCCACGCCCATGGCGCGTTACCCCGAGTATCGGCAAAGCCGCCAGTCGTTCGGCATCAATGTACTCGGCTCGCTGGTTGTCGAAATTGAAGCGAGCGACGGCACGGTCGGCTTCGCGGTCACCACCGGCGGTGAGATCGGGGCGTTTATCGTGGAGAAACATCTGGCGCGGTTTCTTGAAGGGCAACGGGTAACCGACATCGAAAAAATGTGGGACCAGATGTATTTCGCCACGCTCTATTACGGGCGCAAAGGCATTGTGCTGAATGCTATTTCGGGTGTCGATCTTGCCTTGTGGGATCTGCTCGCGAAGGTTCGCAAGGAGCCGGTGTTTCATCTTTTAGGCGGACCTGTACGCGACGAACTGCAGTTCTATGCAACCGGCGCACGTCCTGACCTGGCGAAGGAAATGGGTTTTATCGGCGGCAAGATGCCGTTGCAGCACGGACCCGCGGAAGGCGAGGAAGGGCTCGCGAAGAACATCGCAAAGCTAGCCGATATGCGCGCGAAAGTAGGCGATGATTTCTGGCTGATGTTCGATTGCTGGATGAGCCTCGACCTGAACTACGCAACGCGCCTCGCACACGCGGCGAAGGAATACGGCCTGAAGTGGCTTGAAGAAGCGTTGCCGCCCGACGACTATTGGGGTTACGCCGAACTGCGGCGCTCGGTGCCGCGCGGCATGATGGTGACGACCGGCGAACACGAGGCCACGCGCTGGGGTTTTCGCATGCTGTTTGAAATGGGCTGTGCCGATCTGGTTCAGCCGGATGTGGGTTGGTGCGGCGGCATCACGGAACTGATCAAGATCTCCGCACTCGCTGATGCCCATAACGTGCTGGTCGTGCCGCATGGTTCATCGGTTTATAGCTATCACTTCGTGGTGACGCGGCACAATTCGCCGTTCGCGGAGTTCCTGATGATGGCGCCGAAAGCCGACGAAGTCGTGCCCATGTTCAATCCGTTGCTGCTCGATGAACCCGTGCCCGTGAATGGCCGGATGAAGGTGCCGGAGACGCCGGGTTTTGGCGTACGGCTCAATCCGGAATGCACCCTTGTGCGTCCTTATACACACTGAAACATTGAAACGCTGAGGTTTAACCGTGCTGCTCGACAACAAAGTGGTGATTGTCACGGGCGGATCGCGAGGCATTGGCCGCGCGATCGCCGTGGCGTGCGCGAAGGAAGGCGCGGACGTCGTACTGAACTACTGGGGCGATAACGACCGCTCGTATGGAAGGTTGTCGGCCGTGCAAGAGGTGATCGTCGAGATAGAGGCGCTTGGCCGGCGAGTGATCGCAGTCGAAGGAAACGTGGCGCAACGCGAGACGGGACTGGAGCTTGTGAAACAGGCAGTAGACGCGTTCGGTCATGTCGACGTTCTCGCCAGCAACGCCGGCATCTGTCCATTTCACTCGTTCCTCGACATGCCGGCGTCGGTGTACGAGGCGACCATCGGCGTCAATCTGAACGGCGCGTTTTATGTGACTCAAGCCGTTGCGAACCAGATGAAACTGCAAGGTGCTGGCGGCGCGATCGTCGCGACGAGTTCGATCAGCGCGCTTGTTGGTGGGGGCATGCAGACGCATTACACGCCGACCAAGGCGGGCGTTCATTCGTTGATGCAATCATGCGCGATTGCGCTCGGGCCTTACGGCATCCGCTGCAATTCGGTGATGCCCGGCACGATCGCAACGGACCTGAACGCGGAAGATCTCGCCGATACCGAGAAGCGCGCGTACTTCGAAAAACGCATTCCGTTGGGACGCCTGGGCGAACCCGACGACGTCGCGCAGTGCGTGACGTTTCTCGCATCGGATCGCGCGCGTTACGTTACGGGGGCATCGCTCCTGGTGGATGGCGGCCTGTTCGTCAACCTTCAGTGAACGAGCCGGCCGAGTATTTGCGTAGTAAAGCGATGCAGTATTCAGCAGGTTCGCTGAGCGTTTCATGTTTGCGCCGCAACAAGCCGAAGCCCGCGAGGCTTTTGCCGATCTCGACGGGCAGTTCGATCAGCAAATGCGCTCGCAGGTAATCGCGTACGACGGACTCCGGCAGCATGGCGACGGCGTCGCTGTTCTGCAGAAGCTGAAGCGTGGCGAAAATCGACGCGCACTCGACCACGTTGGAGGGCGAAGCAAGTCCGGCCCGCGCAAGCTCTTCTTCGAACAACGCGCGCGCCGGGCTGGTGATCGGTTGCAGGATCCAGGGCCAGGAGATCAGCGCGTCGAGCGAGAGCGTGGTTTCATGGGCGAGCGGATGCGCGGCGCGCACAACCAGCCGCATGGCCTCGCGCGAGAGGGGTTCGAAGTCGAAGTCGTTATGCTGGAGCGGCGTGGTGAGACGGCCGAGCGCGAGATCCACTTCGCGGCGATGCAACAATTGCACCACCTGGTCGCTCGTTTCGCCAAGAATACGAACGTTGAGCAGCGGCCGTTCGCTTTTCAGTTCAGCGATGGCCATGGCGAGCACGTCGGGCGCCGCGCCCATGATCGCGCCGACGGTCAACTGACCATGACCACCGCGCCGCTTGCTTTCGAGGTCGGCGGCGAAGCGCGTAAGGTCGGCAAGCGACCGGCGCGCATAGGCGAGCGTGGCGACACCGAGCGGCGTGGGCTGCATGCCGCGCGCGTTGCGTTCGAACAGAAGGAAGCCGAACGCTTCTTCTATGTCGCTCAGCATGCGGCTGGCGCTTGGCTGGGCGACATTGATCGTCTCGGCGGCCTGATGCAGGTTGCGAGCGTCATCGAGGGCAACAAGCAGCGCGAGATGCTTGAATTTCAGGCGGTTGACGAGGGCAATCTGGGAGACGTTCTGGGTCATCGGGCGTCCTCGTGTGTTCATTAAGCGATTCGGTTTTGCGATCGGCTGATCCTGACTTCGGATTGTCATGTTATCGGTCGGCGAATTATAGTCGTAACGCAAAAGCCGGGATTCAACTGGTTTCAACACCATAAAAGGCAAGCCGCAATGGAGACGATTGCGTTCAGGATGACCCTCAAACCGGGCCGGCGCGATGAATACGAGCGGCGTCATCGCGACATATGGCCCGAGCTGGCCGAGGCGTTAAATCACGCCGGAGTCCGCGATTACTGGATTTTCCTCGACGAACCCACCGGGCACCTGTTCGCCACGCTCAAGCGTGAGCGTGGCCACACCATGGACGCCTTGCCCGATCTGCCCATCATGCGCAAATGGTGGGACAGCATGGCCGACCTGATGGAAACAAACCCTGACCGCTCGCCGGTGCAAGCCGCGCTCGTGCCGGTCTTCCATCTACCCTGACGCTTTTGCTTCATCCTTTGCGGCACGAGGACATATCCATGCAGGTTGTCGATCCGCACATTCACCTTTGGGATCTGAAGACGCATCACTATCCATGGTTGGCGAACCCGGGCAAGTCGTTCGTCGGCGATGCGCGCGATCTGAAGCATGACTATCTGATCGGCGATTTGCTGCGGGACGCCGGGCCGGTCCAGGTGCTGAAACTCGTGCATGTGGATGCCAACCACGATCCCGCCGATCCGGTCGAAGAAACACGCTGGCTGCAACACGTCGCCGATAACGAGGGCCACGGGTTACCAAACGCGATCGTGGCGGGCGCGGATCTGTCGGCGGACAACGCTCAGGAAGTGCTCGAAGGGCACGCTGCATTCGCCAATACGCGTGGTATTCGGCAGATACTCAACGTTCATGCGAATCCACTTTATGACTACGTGGGCCGGCACTACATGCGTGAACCGCAATGGCGCAAGAACTTCGCCTTGCTGAAGAAATATTCGATGTCATTCGATCTGCAGCTCTACCCATCGCAGATGAAAGAAGCGGCTGAACTTGCACAGGAGCATCCCGATACGCAGTTCATCGTGAATCATGCCGGCATGTTTGTGGATCGTTCGTCGGTGGAGGGGTTTCGTGCATGGCGTGACGGACTGCGTGCGCTCGCTGCATGTCCGAATGTAGCGGTGAAGATCAGCGGGCTCGCCATGTTCGATCATCAATGGAGCGTCGAAAGTTTCCGCCCGTATGTGCTGGAGACGATCGACACCTTCGGTTGCGAGCGCGCGATGTTCGCGTCGAATTTTCCGGTCGACCGTTTGTTCGCCACGTATGAAGGGTTGTGGAACGCGTATGCGTCGATCATAAAAGACCTGAGCGATATAGAAAAAGACGCGCTTTTCAAAAGCAACGCAGAACGTATTTATCGCATCTGAAGGAGACAGTATGGGCAATAACAATCCGCCTCGGCTTGAGCTAAGGCACGCGAGCAAGTCGTTTGGCCGCGTGCGTGCGCTCGGTGACGGCAGCCTCGCGATGTGGCCGGGTGAAGTGCATGCGTTGCTCGGCGAGAACGGCGCAGGCAAGTCGACCCTCGTCAAGCTGCTTGCGGGTGTTTACCAGCCGGACTCGGGCGAATTGCTGGTCGACGGGCAAGCGCGTACGTTCGCGAATCCCGCTGAAGCGCGCGACGCGGGTCTCGCTGTGATCTATCAGGAACCTACGTTGTTCGCGGATCTGTCCATCGCGGAGAACATCTACATGGGACGTCAGCCGCGCGACCGGATCGGCCGGATTCGCTATGACGAAATGAATCGCGAAGTGGACGCGCTGTTGCAATCGCTTGGCGTCAATCTGCGCGCAGAACGCCTGGTGCGCGGTTTGTCCATCGCCGATCAGCAAGTAGTCGAGATCGCCAAAGCGCTTTCCCTGAACGCGAATGTGCTGATCATGGACGAGCCGACAGCGGCGTTGTCCCTGACTGAAGTGGAGCGCTTGTTCTCGATCGTGCGCGCATTGCGTGAACGCGACGCCGCCATTCTTTTCATCACGCACCGGCTGGATGAAGTATTCGCGCTGACGCAGCGCCTGACGATCATGCGCGACGGCCTGAAGGTTTTCGACGCCATGACCGCCGACATGACCATTGATTCGATCGTCAGCAAGATGGTGGGACGCGACCTCGATACCTTCTATCCGAAAGCCGATGTCGCGCCCGGTGAGGTTCGTCTGTCGGTCCGTAACCTGACGCGCGACGGCGTGTTCAAGAACATCTCGTTCGAGGTTCGCGCAGGCGAGATCGTGGCCCTGGCGGGGCTGGTTGGCGCAGGGCGCAGCGAAGTGGCGCGGGCGATCTTCGGCATCGACCCGGTGGATGCAGGCGAGGTTCATATCGCGGGCAAGCCCTTGCAGCTCGGCCGGCCGCAAGCGGCAGTCCGCGCGGGGCTCGCGCTGGTGCCGGAGGACCGCCGTGCGCAAGGTCTTGCGCTGGAACTGAGCATTGCGCGCAACGCTTCGTTGACGGTGCTGGGACGCCTGGTCAAACACGGGCTGATCTCGTCACGCAGTGAAAATGCGCTCGCGGCCGACTGGGGCAAACGCCTGCGGCTCAAAGCGGGCGATCTGGACGCGCCGGTAGGCACGCTGTCGGGCGGCAACCAGCAGAAGGTCGTACTCGGAAAGTGGCTGGCTACAGGGCCTAAAGTGCTGATCATCGACGAACCGACTCGCGGTATCGATGTCGGCGCAAAGGCGGAGGTGTATAGAACGCTCGCCGAACTGGTGCGCGAAGGCATGGCAGTCCTGATGATTTCAAGCGAGCTGCCCGAAGTGCTCGGCATGGCCGACCGCATTCTTGTCATGCACGAAGGGCGTATCAGCGCCGACATCGCCCGCGCCGATGCAAACGAAGAGCGCGTGATGAGCGCCGCGCTCGGCGCATCGTCGTCCATGTTGGGGAAGGCGGCATGATGACACGACATTCCCCCGCCATGCCCGCCGTGCACGCGCCCAAAACCAAACGCCGCAATCTGCTGGCGGACCTCGTTCGCAGCCGCGAGGCGACCTTGTTTGTCGTGCTCATTGCGCTGATCGCCGCTACCGCTGCGGTGAAACCCGAGTTCCTGAACCTGCAGAATCTGCGCGACGTACTGCTCAATGTATCGATTATCGGCTTGCTCACCGCGGGCATGACCGTCGTGATGCTGATGCGGCATATCGATCTGTCGGTAGCGTCCGTTGTCGGTGTCAGCGCGTATTCGGTCGGCAGTCTCTTCGTGACGTTCCCGCATATGCCGATCGCGGTCGCGATGCTCGCGGGGATAACCATTGGCCTTGCGATTGGCGCGGTGAACGGCACGCTGATCACGTTCGGGCGCGTGCCTTCGCTGGTGGCGACCTTGTCGACGTTGTACATAGTGCGCGGCGCCGATTACGCCTGGGTCCACGGCGGCCAGATCAACGCGACCAGCCTTCCGGATGCGTTCTCGCGCATTGCGACGGGTTCGCTGCTCGGTTTGCCGAACCTCGTGCTGATAGCGGTGGTCGTGCTGTTCGCGATGGGCGTCTATCTCAAGCAATATCGCGGTGGACGCGAGCATTATGCGATCGGGTCGAACCCGGAAGCCGCACGGCTTGCGGGTATTCGCGTAGAGCGCCGCGTGATGATCGGCTTCCTGTTGTCCGGCGCAATTGCGGGCCTTGCTGGTGTGCTTTGGCTGGCGCGTTTCGGCACGGTCGAAGCGAGCACGGCGAAGGGTATCGAATTGCAGGTGGTGGCCGCAGCCGTGGTGGGCAGCGTGGCGATCACGGGTGGCGTGGGCACGATCCTCGGCGCGACGCTCGGTGCGCTTGTGCTTGGCGTGATCAACATTGCGCTGGTGGTGTTGCGCGTATCGCCGTTCTGGCAGCAGGCCATTCAAGGAGCGCTGATTGTCGCGGCGATCACGCTCGACACATTGCTGGCGCGCTCGGTCGCGCGCCGCATGATGAGGAAACGCGATCATGGCTAAACCCGATTCCGCATTGACGATGACCCGGCGCCGGCATCTCTCGTGGGAAACCATGCTGGTGGTCGTGCTCGTGCTGGGACTGATCCTCGGGCGCGTGTTGTCGCCCATGTTCCTCTCGAGCGCCAACCTCTCGAACATGCTCGCCGACTTCACCGAGATCGCACTGATCGCCTTGCCGATGACATTGATCATTGTCGCGGCTGAAATCGATTTGTCGGTGGCGTCCGTGCTCGGTGCATCGAGTGCGCTGATGGGCGTGCTGTGGCACATGGGCCTGCCCATGCCGCTCGTGATCGCCATTGTATTGGTCGCGGGAACGCTTGCCGGCCTGTTCAACGGGCTGGTGATCGTGCGCTTCAATCTTCCCTCGCTGGCCGTGACCATCGGCACCCTGGCGTTGTTTCGCGGCCTGGCGTATGTGTTGCTCGGCGATCAGGCCGTCGCGGATTTTCCCGCGTCCTATACAGCGTTCGGGATGGATACCGTGGCGGCGTTCCTGCCCATGCCGTTTGTCCTTGTCATCATTGGCGCTGTCGTTTTCACTGTGCTGCTGCAAGCTACGCCGTTCGGACGCAGCCTCTATGCGATCGGCGCGAATCCTGTTGCCGCGCAGTTTTCCGGCATCGACGTGGCGCGGACGAAGCTCAAGCTTTTCATGCTGTCCGGCGCGATGAGCGCGCTCGCGGGCGTGGTCTACACGTTGCGCTTCACCAGCGCTCGCGGTGACAACGGCGAGGGCTTCGAACTGTCGGTGATCGCGGCCGTGCTGTTCGGCGGCGTGAGTATTTTCGGCGGACGCGGGTCCATGATCGGCGTACTTCTGTCGTTGCTGATCATTGGCGTGTTGCGCAATGCGTTGACGCTCTCGGATGTGTCGAGCGAGACGCTGACCATTGTGACGGGTGGTTTGTTGTTGTCGTCAGTGCTGATTCCGAATCTTGTTGCACGTTGGCGTGTCATGCGCGAAAAGCGCTTGATGACGCAGACGCTTATCTGAAGCTTGGCTTTTTAAAACCAGCGTGAAGACTCCGGCCATTCACTGAACCGGAGCAGCGCGCGACATCAGGAGACACAAGCATGTTCAAACCCTTCCAGTCCATCCGCGGTCCGGCGTTATGCGCCGCGCTGATCGCGGTGTCCGCGGCGGCGTTGATTCCGGTCAGCGCGAGCGCCGCGGACTTGAAAAAAGACCTGAAAATAGCGTTCCTGCCCAAGCAGATCAACAACCCGTACGAAGTGATTGCTGACGACGGCGGTCTGGCGGCGATCAAGGAGATGGGCGGCCAGGGCAAGGTCGTCGGGCCATCGGACGCGGGTGCATCGTCGCAAGTTCAGTACATCAACACGCTGATCACGCAGCGCCAGGATGCGATCGTGATTGCCGCGAACGATGCCAACGCGGTCGTTCCGTACCTGAAGAAAGCGATGGCGCAAGGCGTGAAGGTCGTCACGTTCGACTCGGATACCGCGCCCGACGGCCGCCAGATTTTCGTCAATCAGGCGAACTCGGAAGGGATCGGACGGGGGCAGGTGCAGTTGATGTCGAAGCTGATAGGAGGCGAGGGTGAGTTCGCGATCCTCTCGGCTACGCCAAACGCCACGAACCAGAACACCTGGATCAAGTGGATGGAGGAGGAGCTGAAGAAGCCGGAATATTCGAAGATGAAGCTGGTGAAGATTGCCTACGGTAACGACGACGACCAGAAGTCGTTCGTCGAAACGCAGGGCTTGTTGCAGGCGTATCCGAACCTGAAGGGCATCATTTCCCCCACGACCGTGGGCATTGCAGCGGCGGCGCGCTATATCTCGACGTCGCCGGCCAAGGGCAAGGTCATGGTCACCGGACTCGGCACGCCGAACCAGATGCGCGCGTTCATCAAGAACGGCACGGTGAAGGCGTTCCAGTTGTGGGATCCGGGTCAACTCGGCTACCTCGCGGCGTACGCGGCGGCTAACCTTGCTTCAGGCACGATCACGGGCAAGGAAGGCGACAGCTTCGACGCAGGCAAGCTTGGCAAGCGCACGGTGGGCAAGAGTGGCGAAGTCGTGCTTGGACCGCCGACCACGTTTGATTCTTCGAATATCGATAACTTCAATTTCTAGAGCGAAGTCTGCCGAAGAACGAAAGTGTGGGTGGGAAGAAGGGCGTAGTTAAAGACGGGTGCCCAATCGTGGATTGGGTACCCGTCTGCGGTTTACGCCGGCAGGATTGAATCTGCGAAGGCTGCAATTCGTATAGCGCTTTACGCCAACGACTTCAGTACGTCCGGGTTCCAGTTGTTCAACTGATCGATACGGCCTTCGCGGACCTTGTTGGCCCAGTCGGCATCGACCAGCATGCCGCGTCCGACCGCAACGAGGTCAAAATCACAGCGGTCCATCAGTTGCAGCAAATGGTCAAGCGAAGCCACGTTACTGCCTTCTCCCATGAGCGTGTCAATGTGCTCGCCCGTCATACCGACGGAGCCAACCGTGATAGTCGGCTTGTCCGAGAGCTTCTTCGTCCAGGCAGCCAGGTTCTGGTCCGACTCGAACTCGGTGTCCCAGAAGCGGCGCGTCGAGCAGTGAAACACGTCCACGCCTGCATCGACCATGATGCGCGCGAATTCTTCGAGTTCCGCCGGCGTGTTGAAGTTCTTCGCCTTGAAGTCCTGAACCTTCCACTGTGAGATACGCAGCGAGACAGCGAAGTCCGGACCGGTCATGCGACGGATTTCCGCCTGAAGTCAGCCGTCACGCGCTCTCGACAAGCTACGCGGACGCGTTCACGAGCCTGCTGCATGTACTGATTGTTATCACGCTGCTCTCCGCGTTCGCTACGTTTGCCTTTCTGAGCCGCACGCCCGCGCAGGACGACGAACCGGATGCAAACGCAAATTCCGAAAAGAAAGCTGTTGTCGATGTAGCGGTGAAGGCCTGACAGATTCCACGCTGCACGAGTTGAGGGGCCGTCTCAGGGTGAGGCGGCCCTTTTATCTTGAGCAACCGGAAAGATGTCTGCCACTAATCAGGTTATTATTTTCCAACTTTTCTAAGCGGGTTAAGTGATGAGTGAGCGCGTCGATGCACCCATGGCCGAGATCGCGGTTTTTGTGGCGGTCGCGCAGAGCGGCAGCTTTACCCGCGCTGCCGAAGAGATCGGCAGCAGCAAGTCCAACGTCGGTAAGGCCGTGCAGCGGCTCGAGGCACGACTCGGCACCCGGCTCTTCCAGCGCACGACACGCGCCGTGCGGCTGACCGAAGACGGCGAGACCTACCTGCTTGCCGCACAGCAAGCACTGTGCGGCCTTCGCGAAGCCGAGCAGCAACTTGCTTCAAGGCGCTCCGAGCCTGTGGGCCGCGTGAAAATAGACTTGCCTGCGGGTTTCGGGCGACTGCTGCTGCCGAGCTTCATCGATCTTCGCGCGAAGCATCCCAAGCTTACGCTCGAGATAGCGCTGACCGACCGGATGTCCGACCCCATTGGCGAGGGCTGGGACGTTGTCGTGCGCATAGGTGCGCTCCCGGAGGACAGCGAGCTGACCGTACGCAAGCTGTGTGATTTGCGGCTCGGACTTTACGCGTCTCCTGAATACCTGCAGCGTAGCGGCGGCGTGAAGACGCTGGCGGATCTGGCCAGCCACGACGCTATAGTCTTCCGGGGACCAACCGGGCGTTTGCGTGGGTGGACGGTCCGGGACGGCGACACCGTGCGCGAACTGTCCCCCGTGCCCATACTTGTGCTTGCCGATGGTCAGGCCCTGGTGGAAGCTTCGGTGACCGGTTTCGGGATCACGCAGATCCTGGACCGGGTGGCTTTGCCGTACGTCAAGTCGGGCAAGCTGGTTCATTTGCTTCCGGAAGCAGACGTTGATGGACCACCTGTGCACGCGATCATTTCTCTCGGCCAGAAGATGGCAGCCAAGACCCGCGCGGTCGTGAATCATCTGGCGGAAACGCTGCAGCAAACCGCGGGATAAGACCGCTGTTGCAAGCGCTCGCGCAGCATGATCAAGAGGGTGCAATCTCTGTTCAAAAAGAGCGAAAAGACTTTTCGTCGATAAGGGCTTTAACGCGCAACGCGCCGCGGGTAATCTATGCCCAACCCTATCTCCTCGATGTTGCCACACCCTGGGCCAGGGGCTTCGCTCTCATCAAGCGGAGTCCCGATTAAATTGCGGCGGTACACAGCTATCCCCACTTGAACTTTGTCCGATTCGCGGACGCACTCTGCGTAAATAAAGCGGTCATGTACGCCCGATTGCGTTTGTGATGGCCACAAAGAGCGCAATGGCGACCTTCAGGACGCGTGCCTGCGCCAGCGCAAGGGAGCCGAGGCGAACCCGGCTTCTCACCTGTCGGCAGATCGCACGATGAAGCCAGTGAAGCGGCGTTGTCAGGCTCTGGTGAGGCATTTGAATCTTCATCTCTCTACTCCCGATACTTCAAGTGACCGCGCGCCCATCCGATACTCCGGATGGGCGCTCGGTCTGCTCAATGACATCACGTCCGCTACTACTTCTGCGCGAGCGGCGAAACATCTGTGGCGGGCATTGCATCGCCCCATCCGCCACCCAGCGCGCGGATAAGGTTGACCGTCGCCGCAGCCTGTACGCCCTGTAACTGCACCGCGGCGCGACGGGACTGCAGCACCGTACGCTCGGCGTCTATTACGTCGAGGTAGTTGACCGCACCTTCCGTGTACTGCGTCCGCGATAACTGCGCCGCGCGAGCCGAGGCATTGACGGCTTCTGCTTGCGTCTTTGTCTGGTCCTCGAGAATGCGCATATCGGACAGGTTGTCTTCCACTTCGTGGAACGCAGTCAGCACCTGCTGACGGTAGTTCGCCACGTCCTCGTCATAGACGGCGCGCGCGTTCGCGAGGTTGCCCTTGCGGCGGCCGCCATCGAAGATCGGGATGTTGAGCGACGTGCCCGCAAGCGGCCCAAGCAGGAACGCACGGCTGCTCCATTTGAACAGATCACCGATTGTCGCTGACTCGAAACCGCCCGCGCCCGTGAGCGTGAGGGACGGGAAGAACGCGGCCTTCGCCACACCAACCCTGGCATTCGCCGCGGCCATCGCACGCTCGGCGGCGGCGATATCCGGTCGACGCTCAAGCAGCGACGACGGCAAACCAGGCGGTATACGCAGGGTCACCGGCTTGAGCGGATCAGCGGCCATCGAGAACTCCGCAGGGGCCTTGCCAAGCAGCACGGCGAGGCTGTGTTCGGATGTCGCCCGCAAGCGCTGGACCGTCATCGCGTCCGAGCGGGCCGTTGCCAACTCGGACTGCGCACGTGACACATCGAGTTCGGTAATCTCCCCTTCGGTGTAGCGGCGCTGAACCAGCTTGAGTGCCTGCTCCCGCAAGTCGACCGCCGACGCAAACACCTGGCTCTCTGCGTCCAGCTCACGCAGCGCGAAGTAGTTCTGCGCGACGTCCGCCTGAAGCGCCAACTGCACCGAGCGGAAGAGGGCTTCACTCTGCTGCATGTCGGCCTTCGACGCATCGACCGTCGACGTGACGCGACCGAACAGGTCCACCTCATACGACACGCTCGCCTGGGCGCGCCAGAGGGTCTGCTGCGGCACGTTGGTGCCGTCCGGCTCGAAGAGCGACGCGGCGGACACCTTCTGCCGCGTTGGGCCGAAGCCGGCGTCCAGCGTCGGGAAGAACCCCGCGCGTGCCGCCTGGTTCATCGCACGGGCTTCCTTCACGCGTGCGGCCGCCGCTGCGAGGTTCTGGTTTGCCGCCAGCGCCTGCTCTTCCAGGTCGTTCAGCTTCGGGTCCTGGAAGACAGTCCACCATTGACCGCGCGCTGCCTCTTCAGACGGCTGCGCGACCTTCCACGTACCGCGCTCATCCGGTTTCAATTCTGCTTGCGGCGCTTCCTTGAACGTCGCGATTGCAGGCGTCGACGGCACCTCGTACGTCGGAGCCAGCGAACAGCCGGCGAGGACCAGCAACGCGCCCAGCAGGACCGAGCCGGTGAAGGCTTTTTTCATCGAAAGAAATCTATGCATGATGGTCTCCTTAGTCCTGCAGTGCGGGTTCGGGAATCTCGGGCAGGGGCGTTGGCGTCACAGCCGTGCCATGCGAGCCGCCCGTGCCGCCGCCGTCAGGACCACGATCGTGGGGGCCATAGATATGCGGGCGCTTGCCATGCTTGTCCTTGAGTTGCTTGCCCCCGGCGAGCTTACGCAGAAGCACGTAGAAAACGGGAGTCAGCAGAAGACCGAACAGGGTGACGCCCAGCATGCCGAAGAACACGGCAATGCCCATGGCGCGACGCATTTCCGAACCCGCGCCCGTCGACACCACGAGAGGAATCACGCCCATGATGAAAGCGATCGACGTCATGAGAATCGGACGTAACCTCAAGCGGCATGCTTCTATGGCAGCCTGGACAATCGTGCGGCCTTGTATTTCCAGCTCGCGCGCGAACTCGACAATCAGGATCGCGTTCTTCGCCGATAACCCCACGAGTACCATCAGGCCGATCTGCGTGAAGATGTTGTTATCGCCTTGTGTTAGCCACACGCCGAACAGCGCCGACAGAATACTCATTGGCACGATCAGCAGGATTGCGAGCGGCAACGTCAGGCTCTCGTACATTGCAGCGAGCACCAGGAACACGAGCAGCACGCTGATCGGGAACACCCACAGCGCTGCATTGCCGGCGAGGATCTGCTGATACGTGAGGTCGGTCCACTCGAACTTGATGCCGCGCGGCAGCGTCTGTGCGGCAATGCGCTCGACTGCGGCCATGGCCTGCCCGGAAGAATAGCCGGGTGCCGGACCACCGTTGATGTCGGCTGCAAGGAAGCCGTTGTAGCGAATCACGGTTTCCGGGCCGAAGGTCGGCGTGACCTTCACGAGAGACGACAACGGCACCATGTCGCCGGCGGCATTGCGCGTCTTCAACTCGAGGATGCTGTCGGCCGTTGCGCGGAACGGCGCATCGGCTTGAGCGCGCACCTGATAGACCCGGCCGAACTTGTTGAAGTCGTTCACATACAGCGAGCCGAGGTAGATCTGCATGGTGTCGAACACGTCGGTCACGCTGACGCCGAGCTGCTTGGCTTTCTCACGATCCAGTTCCACATTCAGTTGCGGCACGTTGATCTGATAGCTTGAAAACGACGGTCCAAGTTCCGGCGCTTTCGCAGCGGCCGCGAGGAATGCTTGCGTAGCCTTGTTCAGCGCTTCGTAACCCAGCGCGCCGCGGTCCTCGATCTGCAGCTTGAAGCCGCCGATCGTGCCCAGGCCGGAAACCGGCGGAGGCGGGAACGTCGCAATCATGGCGTCCTTGATGCCGCCGTATTCCTTGTTCAGGTTGCCGACAATGGCATTCGCTGATTCGTCCTTGCCGCGATGCTTGGATGGACTCATCACCGGAAACACGAGACCGCTGCTCGATGAGTTCATCAGGCCGGTCACGTTGAGGCCTGGAAATTCCGGCGTATGCTCGACACCCGGTTGCTTGCGGGCAATCTCGCCCATCTGATGAACGACCTTCGCCGTGCGGTCGAGTGATGCGCCGCTCGGCAACTGCAGGATACTCACGAGGTAATCCTTGTCCTGTGCGGGAACGAAACCACCGGGCACGATCTTGCCGAGAAGGACCGTGCCACCGAGCAGTACGCCATACACCACCATCATTGCAAACTTGCGGTTGATGACGCCGCCCACGCCACGCCCGTAGGCTTCCGAGCCGCGATTGAAGACCTTGTTGAACACGTTGAAGAACGGTCCGAGGATGCGGTCCATGAACCGCGTGAGCCAGTCCTTCGGCGCGTGGTGGCTTTTCAGCAGCAGCGCGGACAGCGCGGGCGACAACGTGAGCGAATTGAACGCGGAGATGACCGTTGAAATCGCGATGGTCATCGCGAACTGCTTATAGAACTGACCGGTCAGGCCTGACATGAAGGCGAGCGGCACGAAGACTGCAATCAGCGTGAGCGCGATAGCGACAATCGGTCCGCTGACTTCACGCATTGCTTCATACGATGCCTCCAGAGGCGTGAGCCCGGCAGCAATGTTCCGCTCCACGTTCTCGACCACCACAATGGCGTCGTCGACCACGATCCCGATAGCAAGCACCATCCCGAAGAGCGATAGTGCGTTGATCGAGAAGCCGAACGCGAGCATCAGCGAGAACGTGCCGACAATCGACACCGGCACTGCGAGCAGCGGAATCAGCGACGCGCGCCACGTCTGCAAGAACACGATCACCACGATCACCACGAGCACGATCGCCTCGAAGAGCGTGTGGATCACCGCGTCGATACTTTCGCGCACGAACTGCGTCGGGTCGTAGACGATCTCGGCCTTGACGTCGTCCGGCATATCCTTTTGCAGTTCCGCCGTGATCCGTCTCACGTCGGTCGAGATCTGCAGAGAGTTCGCGTTCGGCTGCTGGAAGATAATGATCTGCACGGCGGGCTTGCCGTCGAGGCTCGCGCGCAGCGCATAGTCCGCCGCGCCCATTTCCACGCGGGCAACATCGCTGAGATGCGTCACCGCACCATCGGGCGATGTCTTCAGGATAATCTTGCGGAACTCGTCTTCGGTCTTCAGGCGGCCTTGCGCGTTTACGCTGAGTTGCAGCGGCACGTTCGTGGTCATCGGTGCGCCGCCGACAATACCCGCTGCAACCTGGACGTTCTGCTCGCGGATCGCCTTGACGATGTCCGTAGCGGTCATGTTCTGGCTGGCCACCTTGGTTGGGTCGAGCCAGACGCGCATCGAATAGTCGCCACCACCCCACATCACGACTTCACCCACACCGGGAACCTGTGCGAGGCGGTCCTTGATGTTGATGAGCGCGTAGTTGCGCAGGTAGTTCAGATCGTAGCGGCCGTTGGGCGAGCCGACGTTCACGCCCATGGTCAGCGTCGGTGACGACTTGACGGTAGTCACCCCGAGTCGCTGAACGTCTTCCGGCAAACGCGGCATGGCCTGCGAGACGCGGTTCTGAACGAGCTGCTGCGCCTTGTCCGGGTCCGTGCCGAGCTTGAACGTAACGGTCGTGGTCATGTTGCCGTCGCTGTTCGCCTGCGACTGCATGTACAGCATGTTTTCGACGCCGTTGATCTGTTCTTCAATCGGCGAAGCAACCGTTTCCGCGATGACCTTCGGGTTGGCTCCCGGATACTGCGCACGGACGACCACTGAAGGCGGCACGACTTCCGGGTACTCCGCCGTTGGCAATTTCGTCAGCGCGATAATGCCGGCCAGCAAGATCACCACCGACAGCACGCCCGCAAAGATGGGCCGGTCGATGAAATACTTTGAGATGTTCATGATGAGCTTCTCCGTAGCCTGTTATGTCGCTGACGCGGCTGACTTCGCGGCGTCGGCCATGTTGACCAGGTTGGCCCGCACGGTGTCGTTCGGCCGGGCGCGCTGAAGACCGTTCACGACAATGCGCTCACCCGGTTTCAAGCCCGAGATGACCACGCGAAGGTTGTCGTGCAGGCCGCCCAGGCGGACTTCACGGTATTGCACCTTGCCCGCGCCATCGACCACCAGCACGTATTTCTTCGCCTGGTCCGTGCCGACCGCCGCGTCGTCGATCAGGATGGCCGGGTGCGCTTCACCGCCGCCAACCTTCACGCGTGCATAGAGGCCGGGAACGAGCGAGCCGTCGGTGTTGTCGATGCTGGCGCGCACGCGGATGGTGCCTGACGAGGTATCCAACCGGTTGTCGACTGATGTGACCGTGCCCTGGCGCGAATAGCCGTCTTCGTTCGCAAGACCCAGGGAGACCGGCACTTTTGCATTGCGGTCACGGCCGAGATATTGCAAGTACGTTTGTTCATCGACATCGAACGATGCGTAGATCGGCGACACGGAGACGAGCGTGGTCAGCAGCGGGGCGTTGGCGCCTGCCGACACCACGTTACCCACCGTCAGTTCGGCACGCGAAACGCGCCCGGAGACGGGCGCGTTCACCGTGGTGTAGCTGAGATTGACTTGCGCGGCTTCAAGCGCCGCCTTTGCTGCTTTCACACCGGCCGCGGCTTCGCGCGAGGCGTTTTGTTTCTCGTCGTAGTCACGCCTGGCGATTGCGTTATCCGCCAGCAGCCGGTCAGCGCGCGCCGCGTCAGTCGCGGTATAGGTGGCCCGCGCCTGAGCAGCGGCTAGCTGCGCGGCTGTGCGGTCGACTTCCGCAACGTACGGGCGCGGATCGATCGTAAAGAGCGGGTCGCCCTTCTTCACAAGTGCGCCGTCTTTGAAATGCACGGCGACGATAGTGCCGGGCACGAGCGGGCGCACATCGACATGGTCGATCGCTTCCAGGCGGCCGGAATAGCTTTGCCAGTCGGTAATCGTCTCGGAGAGAACCGCGGCGACATCGACTTCGGCCGCCGGCGCCGGGGTGTCAGCCGCTTGAGCTGCAGCGACCGGCCCTGAATTGATTCCGTGGGTGAAGCCAACGCCTGCTATTGCGCCAACTAAAGCAATGGCACCGAGCGCGGCAGTAAGCTGTTTTTTGCGATGGGTTAGCATAAGTAGTATTCCTTATAGATACAAAGTGATCCGGGAAAACGCATCGGGATTCAGCTCGGCTCATAGCCGTCACAACACTGCGACTCGGATGCGTGTGTAGCGTTGACGGAAGTATGGCTTCCGGGCTTGAGGTTATAAAGTAGGCTTCAGTGGTTTCTTTGTATCCACCAGGGCGACAATTTCGCTCATGTCACTACGGGATGAGGCGCTTGCGCAAGAACTCCGCAACATCGGCCAGTGCCGGTGCGTGCGAGACGAGTTCGCCATGGGTGGTGCCGCCATGCCGTGTCATCTCTACCGGCACGCCCGCCGCAATCAGCTCTCTTGCGTAGGTCTCGCCGTCTGCACGAACCAGGGATGCTTCCGCGCTGGCGATCAACGTGGGCGGCAATGTGCCGAGGCGTCGTGATTCGAGTGGCGCTGCATAAGGATGGATACGCTGCGAAGCGGTGGGAAGATAGGCGCGATAAAAGCGCGCGCATGCCTCGGCATCGAAATCATCGTTCGAGGAGGTGGCCTTGCTATCGATCAGCCGGGTCATGCTCGGGTCGAGCAGCGGCGCCAGAAGCGCTTGCGCCGCCAGCCTGTGGACACCGCGGTCGCGTGCGATGGCGGCGAGGCCGGCCGCAATGTTTCCTCCCGCGTCATAGCCGACCGCAGCAAGACGCGTGGCGTCTGCGCCGTACGAACGTGCGTTGGATGCGGCCCACGCCAGTGCGAGATACGCATCCTCGGTTGCGGCCGGAAACGGGAAGGCGGGTGCGAGCGAATACCCCACGGCAATAACCCATGCCGGCGTGCTGGCCGCGAGAAACGAAGCGGGTTCGTTGGCGTCGTCGAGGCTTCCCTTGACGAAGCACCCTCCGTGGAAATACAACACGATGGGAAGCGCGCCGGATGTTATCGGCCGGTAGCTGCGCAATGTAATGTGCTGCGCGTGACCCGCGATTCCGATGTCGGATAATTCCAGCTTCGCTTTCATGTGAGGTGAGTGGACATTCTCAATTAGAGGGGGATGTGAGCGTTATTCGCAGACCGGATTGTCCACATAACCCTCGTTGAGATAAACGTCTCACTTTCGACAAGACAATTCGGTCGTAGCGAATTCTGTTATCAAAGGGGAGCTAAAGGTTCGGGCGTGACAGGTCCGTCGGGCATCGCGCACGCAGTCGTTGAACCGTGCTTGCCTTGCCTTGCCTTGCGAAGAATCGACTCGCGCTCTGGTGTCAGCGGCGCGGGCCTGCCGGACGCCGGTCACACTGCCGTTGCATCCTCACTGCGTGGCGTGGCGACTCGCGCAGGGTGACGCGGCTTCAGGTACTGTGCGAGGCCCGGGGGCAGGGGGTTGTCGGCTCGCAGGATCTTGCACTGCTCGAAGAGCTCCGCGATCCACTCTACAAAGACCCGCACTTGCGGCGAGAGATGGCGGTTCTGCGGATACACCGCAGAAATAGGAAAGGGCATGGGCCGCCATTTCTCCAGCACCTCGATCAGCGTGCCGGACTGGAGATGGGGAAGCGCCAGGAAGTGCGGCACCTGGATAATGCCGAGTCCTTTCAAGCCGCATTGCAGGTACGCGTCGCCGTCGTTGGCCGCGAGCCTTGAGCGAATCTGGATTTCGACCGGCTTGCCGTCGACCACAAAATCCATCTCTACAATGCGGCCGTTGCGGCTGGAGAAGTAGTTCACCGCAATATGACGATCAAGGTCGGCGAGTGTCTTGGGTTCGCCGTTGCGCGCAAGATAGTCGGGGCTTGCGACGGTCACGAATTCCGAGACCCCTACCCGCCGTGCAACGAGCGTGGAGTCCTGCATCGGGCCCATGCGAATCGCGCAGTCCACACTATCCTGCACGAGGTCCACGGCCTTGTCGCCCACGCCGAGCATCAGGTCGATGTCAGGGTACCGGGCGTGGAAGTCATCCAGCGCGGGTACGACGATAAGCCGGCCGATCGAGCCTGGCATATCCACCTTGAGTTTGCCCCTGGGGCTGGCCGTTGTGGAGAACGAGCTCTCCGAGTCTTCGACCTCCGCGAGAATCCGCGAGCAGCGTTCGTAATACGCGGCGCCATCCGGCGTCACGCTGATGCGGCGGGTGGTCCGGTTCAGAAGCCGTACCTTGAGGTAGGCCTCGAGGTTCTGGATGATGGTGGTGACTGACGAGCGCGTCATGTGCAGGGAGTCAGCGGCACCAGAGAAGCTGTTGGTGTCGACCACGCGGGTGAAGACCTGCATCGCCTGAAGTTTGTCCATTGTGTTTGAGTCTCTGCAAGGGGCACCGGCCTGGGCGCCCGCGACGCGTCATTCAGGGGCGCCTGACAGTTCACCTGGCGCCCGGCGGGAGAGGAGCTGAATCTCACCGGCGAGCGCTTCTATGTACGGGTCGTGGAGGCTGCACTGCTTAAGCGCGGCATGTAGCTTGAACACATACTCGGCGTTGCTGCCAAACTTGCCCGCGGTAGTTGCCACGAGCGGTGCCACCGTCGACACACGCGAATCAGCTTCGTATTGCTCGCGATGTGTGTCAGCCACAAACGCAATCGCGTGGGTCTCGGTGCCGTCGTCAAGCGTGACGGGTGCCCACGTTGGCGCGTAGGAACCCAATACCATCTCGCGAATCCACACGACTCGCAGCTCTTCATCGGTCGTCGCCCGGGGCAGCCTCAAAGCCACGCCGTGGGCATGCCCTCCGGCCTCGAGCGCGAGCATCCGCCCGGGCATCTCGGGACTGGCGCGACCAGCGACCATCCGAAGGCAGAAACTGCGATGCCAGTCGTGCAGCGTCGCGACCTGGCGTTTATCGAAGTCCACCAACGGGTTCCACATGAGCGAGCCGTACGCGAAAATCCACACGTCCTCCGCGTCCTTGGGGCGCAGCTTCATGGTGTCGGTGAGAGAGCGCTCGATTCGCTCCTGCGTCCAAAGATTCGGCAGGGACTCGAAGTTCTCGAGATAAGCACCTGAGTGAATCGCCTGTCGTGTCAGCATCGCCATTGCCCGGTCAAGGTTGGAAATGCCCGGGTGTCATACGGCGGCATCAGGAAAGTACGATCAGCCATTCACCCAAGCTTGACCCGAGTATGACCGCGGTCCCTTGCCGAATAAATACTGATGCGGGAGACGCTTTGGCGATTCTGGAGCGACAATCCAACTGCGCCTCTGCCTCTGCCTTTGCTTCTACCTCTGCTTCTACCTCTTTATGACCCTGGGCCTGACCGCAGCCGCTGGCAGCACCGGTTGCGGCTCGGGTAAGCCGTCGCGAATCTTGCGCAGCGCCGACGCGAGAATCATTGCGTCGCCGTTCAGGGGTGCCACGCCGCCTCGCGTTTTGGGCCTGTACACCGAGTCGCCCTTGCTGATGTGCATGCCGGAGAGCGCGCAGCGTCCGGACCGGCGCGAGAGAGTCTGCGACCAGATTTGTTCTTCATAGTTACAGAGCGTAGGGTCGTGCCACGACAAGGCCACGAGCGAGTTCGCCAGTTGTTCGAGTACTGTCACGGTGAAGGTACGAAGCTCGCGGCGGCCCGCCCGTGAGCTCACTGCAGGCCGCGGGAACCGAGGGCGTACGAGCTCCTCGGGGAACTCGTCGGGCGGGTCGGAAAATTGCAGCAACGCGAGCAGCATCCGGGACCACGGGTCTGAATCCGTCGGCACGATGCTGTCACTCTCCCTGCGGTCACTCTCCCGCCGCGGCTGCGCGGATCTGCCCGGAGCGGCTGAAGATGGGGCGGTGGATGCCAGTGTTTGCAGGGCGGGGGAAGGGTAGGTCGTGCCGGTCTCGGACAGGAGCTCGGCAGGCACACGATAGCGTTCAGCGTTCAACATCATCTTCCTCTCATCGGGTAAGAGTCGGAGCGGTTATCGAACAACGGGGCGTGACGCGAAACGCCTATTGGATGCAGATGGCCGACAGGTCTACGGTGCGCCGGTAGACACTTCTGTTGAGCCACGAAACGAAGGTGTATTCGACGTAGGCGTTAGCGCCAATGAAGAGCCAGGTATGCAGAATATGCGGCACGGTGAATTCCTTTGAGGCAGAAGATGCGGTTAAAGGGAAAACGGTCGGGCGCGGCAACGCGCGGGCAAAAGTGCCGGCATGCCGAATCGCTGTTCTGCACGGTCAATGAGGCTGCTTGTGCGCGGGGAGGGTGCTTCGCTGTCATCCGGCGAGCGCAAGAACGCGATGACTTAAGCGTAGTGAGCGCGGGTGGGGGAAGCTATTCTACGGTCGGGTAGGACGATGCCTCGAAAAGCGTAATCGCGATATACGGCGGTATAGCTCACAATCTGGGTACGCTTCGCAAAAGATCGAGCGCTTTGAGGGGAACCGCTTAGTCGGATCTTCACCGCCCTTATACGGACGTATATGATGACAAGGAAAACGGAAGCATCGAAAAGTGGCTGTCAGCTTTCGCTCACGTAAAGAATCGGCAGCACGCACAACCTTCGAGACATGGTTCCAGCGTGCCGATGCTACGCGCCGCTTTGGCGCAGCGGTCTCGCCGTAGGGAGGGACGTAGTGGGAACAATCGGTTCGTCATACAAGAGCAGCGCGCCCGGTTATCTGGTGCGGCTGTGGATTGGCGGCTGTGTAGCGCTAGGTATCATTGCTGCCGTCTGTTTCTACTTCCAGCTGAATCTGGCCACTACGGGCTTCAGCCTGTTGATCGCCATTGTGCTGTTGTCGCTTCTGGACAGCTTCGTTTCTTCAGCTATCTTTTCCGTTGTGGGCGCGTCGTTGCTGAACGTGCTCTTTACTCCGCCCATTTTCAGTTTCCGGATCCAGAAGCTTCAGGACTATTTTCCCCTGATGGCTTTCTTCGTCACGTCGCTTGCCATTACCTCGCTTGTGCGGCGCTCGCGGCGCATGGAGCAGACCCAGCGTGCTCAGGCACGCCTGCTTGACCTGACCCATGACACGGTATTCGTGCGTGACAAGGACGAGGTCATCGCCTACTGGAACCACGCCGCGGAGGTGCTGTATGGCTGGAGCAAGGCTGAAGCGACCGGCAAGCTCGCCCACGAATTGCTCAAGACTGTATTCCCCGCACCGCGTGAAGAGATTGGTCAGATGCTCCTGCAAGAGGGGCATTGGGAGGGTGAACTGGTCCACACCAAGCGCGACGGCACCGAGGTCACCGTGGCTAGCCGGTGGACCTTGCAGCACGATGAAAATGGCGCGCCGGTCGCAACGCTCGAAACGAACAATGACATCACGCAGCGCAAGCGCGCCGAGGAGTTGCTGCGTAAAAGCCAGGCGCAATATCTTGCGGAAGCGCAAAAGCTGAGCCGTACCGGGAGCTTCGGGTGGAACGTGGCGACCGGGGAGATATTCTGGTCGGAGCAGGCATTCGAGATTTTCGAGCATGACCCGGCGAGCGCGCCGACCCTGGAGACGGTGCGGCGTCGCGTGCATCCCGAAGACCTGCCTATCTTCGAACAGATGCTCAGCCAGCTCAGCAATACGGCAGACGATTTCGATATCCAGCTACGGCTGCTTTTCCCCGATGGCCATATCAAGTATCTGCATGTCGTCGCTCATGGTGCGCAAGGCGAGGCGGACAAACGCCAGTTCATCGGTGCTGTCATGGACATAACCGCCATGAGGCAAACCGAAGCGCAACTGCAGCAGGCCCAGAATGATCTCGCGCGCGCGAGCCGCATCTCGGCGCTTGGCGAGCTGAGCGCGTCCATTGCCCATGAGGTTGGTCAGCCGCTGGCGGCCATTGTCACGAATGGAGAAGCGTGCCTGCGCTGGTTGCGGCGGCAACCGCCCAATATGGAAGAGATCGAGGGGTGTGTCACGCAGATGACCGATGAGGGCAATCGTGCTGCCGACATCGTTCATCGCGTGAGGATGCTCATGAAGGGTTCGCCACCCGCGCGCGCCGCGGTCGAGATGAACGAACTCGTCCGGGAATCCACTGCGCTGATCCGGGCGGAAGTGGAGCGCCACGAGGGCTCGCTCGTGCTGCTGCCCGCGCCCGTGCTGCCCCCGGTGCTGGCCGACCGCGTGCAGCTCCAGCAGGTGCTCATCAACATCATCATCAACGGCATGCAGTCGATGTCAGCGGTCCCGGGCAAGCGCGAAATGGTCATCGCCACGACAACCGATCCCGAAGGCAATGTGGTGGTCTCCGTTCGCGACAGCGGTCCCGGTATCTCCGAGCAGAACCTGCCGCGCCTCTTCGATGCCTTCTTCACAACCCGAAGCACGGGCATGGGGATGGGGCTGGCCATCTGCAGTTCGATCATCGAATCACATGGGGGCCAAATCTGGGCGGCCAACAATCCGGACGGTGGGGCGACCTTCAGCTTTTCCCTTCCCGCAGCCATGCTTCCGGCCTCCGTCACTGTCGGCTAGAGAAGAAGAGCGGAGGTCCACTGGGAGAGCGTTGCACGGCTAAACCCGGTTATACATTCGTATCATCGCGAAGGCCGGGTTTGTAATGTAGGCTTTAGACCACAAGAAGGACGAGCGCAATTTCACCGCCCGTTATCCCTTGAGAGAGAGGTCGAGGGCCGCGTCTTGCAGAAAATGCCTGTCATATCAATTGTCGACGACGACCAGGCTGTTCGCCGCGCACTAGGGAGCCTGGTGCGTTCGATGGGTTGGGAAGCCCGCATGTTCGAGTCGGCAGAGGAGTTTCTCGCATCGGGAGAGGCGGTGGACACGTCATGCCTGATTTCCGATATCCGCATGACAGGCATGTCAGGGGTTGAAATGCACGAGCGTCTCGTGGCGCAGGGCCAGGCGCCCGTGACCATCTTTATCAGCGCGTATCCAACGCCTTCCCTGCAGGCCAGGGCCGTTGAAAACGGTGCCCTGGTGCTCCTGCAGAAGCCCTACCAGCCGTCGGTGATGACGCACTGGCTCTCGGTCGCGGTCGGCGTGCCGTAGGCCGGCTGTGGACCGACTGTGGACCGCTAACGCCTGGCAAGCAGAGCCGCGCAAACCCCTAGGCTCTTCACATATTCGGATAATTCGGCCCACCGCCGCCTTCTGGCGGTACCCACACAATATTCTGCGTCGGGTCTTTGATATCGCAAGTCTTGCAGTGCACGCAGTTCTGCGCGTTGATCTGCAAGCGCTCGCTGCCGTCATCGTTCTTCACAAACTCGTATACCTGTGCCGGGCAATACCGTCCTTCCGGTCCCGCATACGTTCTTAAATTCACATCCACCGGCACCGATGCATCCTTCAGCGTCAAATGCGCCGGTTGGTTTTCCTCGTGATTTGTATTCGATATAAACACCGACGCCAACCGGTCGAACGTCAGCTTCCCATCCGGCTTCGGATACACGATCGGCTTGCATTGCGATGCAGGTTTAAGCGTTTCGTTATCCGCGTGCTGATGATGCAGCGTCCAGGGCACATTGCCGCCCGATACCTTCTGCTCGAGCCCGACCATGAACGTGCCCAGGTACAGGCCCTTGCTCATCCACTGCTTGAAATTACGCGCCCGATATAGCTCCGTCTTAAGCCACGAGCTATCGAACGCTTCGGGGTAGGCGCTCAGTTCATCGGCTTGACGACCGGCTTGCACGGCGTCGAACGCGGCTTCAGCAGCCATCTTGCCGGACTTGATCGCGGCATGACTGCCCTTAATCCGCGATGCGTTCAGGAACCCGGCATCGTCGCCGGCCAGCGCTCCGCCCGGGAACACCAGCTTTGGCAATGACATCAACCCACCGGCCGTGATCGCCCGCGCGCCATACGACACCCGCTTGCCGCCTTCGAGGAACGTGCGGATAGCCGGATGCGTCTTGTAGCGCTGGAATTCCTCAAACGGCGACAGGTACGGATTCGAATACCCCAGCCCGACGACAAAGCCCACCATCACCTGGTTATCGTCCATGTGATAGAGGAACGAGCCGCCGTAGGTATCGTTTTCCAGCGGCCAGCCAGCCGTGTGAATCACGAGGCCCGGCTTGTGTTTCGCGGGATCGATCTGCCACAGTTCCTTGATGCCGAGGCCATAGACTTGCGGATCGGCGTCGCGCCCGAGCTTGAATTTATCGGTGAGTTGACGGCCCAGATTGCCGCGTGCGCCTTCGCAGAACAGCGTGTATTTGGCGTGCAATTCCATGCCGAGCTGGAAGTTGCTGGTCGGCTCACCGTCCTTGCCCACGCCCATGTTGCCCGTCGCCACGCCGCGCACGGCGCCGTCTTCGGTGTAGAGCACTTCGGCCGCAGGAAAGCCCGGGAATATTTCAACGCCCAGTGCTTCAGCCTGTTGCCCCAGCCAGCGCGTGACGTTCGCCAGGCTCACGACATAGTTGCCGTGGTTCTTGAAGTTGTCGGGAAGCAGCCAGTTAGGCACCTGCTTTGCGCTGTCCTTCGACAGAAACAGGAAGCGGTCCTCGGTGACTTCCACATCGAGCGGCGCGCCCTGGGTCTTCCAGTCGGGGAGCAATTCGCTTAAACCCCGTGGGTCCATCACCGCACCCGAGAGAATGTGCGCACCGATCTCGGAGCCTTTCTCCAGCACGCAGACGCCGAGTTCGACGCCTTTTTCCTGCGCAAGCTGCTTCAGCCGGATAGCCGCCGATAGCCCCGCAGGACCGCCGCCCACGATCACGACGTCGTACTCCATGGATTCACGGGGACCGTGTTGTTTGATGAGCGCTTGGTTATCCATGGCGTACGTGATCTATCGCAATCGACACAAGCTGTGCACTTGGACCGTACGGTTTCATATCGATGTCTTCGTGCAAGCCATCGAGCCAGATGCCCGTGAGCGGACGCAGCGAGACGTCGCGCAACAACGCGCTTTTGATCGACCATTGTCCGGCTACGCAAAACAGGATCTGCGATGACGCGGACGTGATGCGCGCCGAATGCGTCGCTACGCTTACGCGGGAGCCGCAGGTGTCGCGGCGCGTCATGACGTTCAATACGTTGACGGGACGCGCGGGCAATGTGACCCATACATGCAAGTCACCTGAAAAATGCACTGGCTGTCCTGCGCGTGCGTTTAACTGGCCGTCTTGCGAATGAAGATCGACAGTCTCATCGTCGAGCAGGGTCAGGGTGCGATCGAAGCCCGCGAACTGCGAGAACTTCGCCGCACCGCTCAATTCCGCGAGGCTCACGCGCCATGCGCCCTCCAATCCGCGTGCGATGGTGCGGGTCGTGCCCGCACCGTTCGCCCACGCCTCCGGCGCGATCCGCGAGCAATCGAAGAAGCGCACCGACGCTTGTTCTTCGAAACGTTCTTCAGAGAAAACTGCGTTCATGTGACGTCTCCTGTTGCGCGCGCGTGAGCATCGAGTTCGCCCATGACATCGAAAAGATCGCCTACGATGCCGTAGTCCGCGACCGAAAAAATCGGCGCATCAGGGTCCTTGTTCACGGCTACGATAATCTGCGAATCCTTCATCCCGGCCAGATGCTGGATTGCGCCGGAGATGCCGAACGCGAGGTAGATATCAGGCGCCACGGTCTTGCCGGTTTGCCCGACCTGCGCGGCGTTGGGCGCATAACCTGCATCCACTGCCGCACGCGACGCACCGAGCGCGGCGCCCATGTTGCGGGCCAACACGCCGAGCGTGTCCATGTTTTCCTTCGACGCCAGCCCTCGTCCGCCCGCCACTACGACGCGGGCGCTCGACAGATCGCGCCCGTCTTGCGCCGAGGCCTGCCGATCTGTCAGTACGGTTGCGGTGAACGGCGTGATGGCATCGAGCGCTACGATTAAAGCTGCGCCGCCGGTCGCGCAAGCAGGCGTGAACGATGATGTCCGGATGGTGGCAAAGAGCGTGGCGCTCGTACTCTCGATTGTCGCGACCACGCTGCCTGCGTAGAGACCGCGCACGAAACGCTGTGCCGTCACAACGCGCGTGATGTCCGCAACAAACGCGTTGCCGGTCAACGCAGCGGCTCGGGGAAGGGCCGCGCGTCCCGCTGTGCGGTGGCTCGCAGAAATAATCGAGTAATCCGAAGCAATATGCTGAAGAAGCGCGGCAAGTGTTTCGGGATTGGGTATGTCGTCCGATGCCAGCAACACGCGCCCGACGCCGTTAATGCACGCAGCCGCATTCGCCATGGCAGGCGAAAAGGTGAGCACATCAACCGGTACGCCACGCTCACTCGCCGCGCTGATTACACGCAAGGTCGCATCGGCGATCGCGCCGTCTTCCCATTCCCCTACGACAAGACTTCTCATGGTCATGCTCCCACGTTCTGAAACAGCCGCTCGCTGCCGATGGCGCCAAGCAGCGCGGCGGTATCGGCGACTTTGATGCCGGGCTGGCGGACCGCCGGCTCGGCTATCTCCACGATGCGGATTTGTGTGCCGAGAGCGACGTTGAGCGTTGCGGCATCAAGCGTGCGCAGCGGCTTTTGTTTAGCCTTCACGATGCTCGGCAACGTGACGCGGCGAGGCTCGGCCAAGCGCAGGTCCGCACTGACCACGGCCGGCCCGTCAAGGCGCCAGGTGGTCGTGCCGGCGTCGTCGCCGCAGGTGACCAGCCAGCCGCGTCCTGCCGCTTCGATCGCGGATGCATTGAGTGCCTGTGGCCAGCCGAGCAACCCGGCGAGCATGGCCGCAACGCCGCCGATGTCGTCATCGATCGCCTGCTTGCCGCACAGCACGAGACCGAAGGTGTCGGTATTGGTATCAGCCTCGGCGATCATGAATGCCTGCAGCAGGCGTGCTATGGCGAGCGAGTCCAGCGAAGCATCGGCTGTATCGATCAGCACTGCGTTGTCCGCACCCATCGCCAATGCGGTGCGCAGCACATCCTGACAAACAGGCAGGCCGCAGGTGAGCACGGTCACGCTCGACGCCACGCCGTCTTCGCGCAGACGCAGGGCCCGCTCGACAGCGCATTCGTCGAACGGGTTAAGCGACATTTTCAGGCCTGCCGTATCGACGCTGCCGGCGGAGCCGATGCGAACGCGCACGTTGGCATCGACGACCCGTTTCACGGGGACGAGAATTTTCATGGTCATTTCAGGGTTACCGTCGAAGGGATCAGGACACCGCGCCCGAACCGTATTTGCCGACCAGCAACGCGCCGCTCGCGAAACGATCGAGCGCGTACGGTGAGAGCGCGACATCGGTGGCTTGGCCCAACGCGTGCTGCGCGAGAAGCTTGCCGATTCCCGGCGACAACTTGAAGCCGTGTCCGGAGAAACCAAACCCGACCGTCAATCCTTCTATGTCCCCGACCGGCCCGAGTACGGGGTTCCAGTCCGGCGTGACGTCGTACACCCCGGTCCACGATGACGCGAGCCCAGCCATTTCGTACGCGGGAAAACGTTCTGCAACCTGGGCACCGACCTCGCCGACATAGTCGAGCGAGATATCGCCTTGCTCGGTCTCCGGGGCGTTCAGCGTTTCACCCACCACGCCTTCGGACACGAGCATCTGGCGGCCACCGTAGCTGCGGAAATACAGCATGCCCGGCGAGCCGAGATCCTTGAAGGCCGGCATGCTGAATGTATAGGGCGCGGCGTCGCACTCCAGGGCGAGCACCGTATGGCGTTCCGGTTTGACGGGCAGCGGCACGCCGATCCACCCGGCGAGCTCGGGTGTCCAGATGTTCTGCGTGCTGATCAGCGCCCCGCAACTGAAGGTGCCGGCCGATGTTTCGATGCCGGTCACCCGACGGCCATCGCGCACGAGGCCGGTCACGGTCGTGTTCTCCATGATCTTCACGCCGCGCCGGCGAGCCGAGCGCGCGAAGCCCGTCGCGACCAGATAAGCATCGGCGAAACCCGCCTCGGGTTCGTAGCCGATCAACGCGGCATCGTCGAATTGAGCGATTGGCAAACGCTCGCGGGCTTCAGCCTTTGAGAGCAGTTGTACCTCGATGCCCATGCCTTGCTGCGCATCGAGCGAAGCCTGCAGTGGCGCAAGCTTGTCGCCTTCGGGCGCGCAGATCATATAACCGCATTTCACGAGACCGCACGAGGCTTCATCGTCCTCCACGTAAGCCGCGAAGTTGTTGAACGCGTGCCACGACGAACGCGCGAGTTCCACGTTCTGCCGCACGGAATAGTGCGTGCGCAACAGCCCCGACGACTGCGACGTCGTGCCCGCTCCGATCGTGCTGCGATCCACGACCAGCACGCTTTTGGCGCCCAGCGCGGCGAGATGATGGGCAACCGACGCGCCGATAACTCCGGCGCCGATCACGATAAAGTCGTAATGGCTCATGGCACTTCCTGAAAGAAGATCGATGAACGGATTGTAGGGAGGGGAAATGCTAAGCCGCTTTGTATTAAGCAAACTTATGCAGAGCGCGCGGATTGATGCAGACTTCAGACGGAGCCACTAACCGTAGCGACAGGAAACCGGAGCGTGTTCAGCTTCGTTGCGCACTTTGCATAAGCGTTTGTGATGAACTTTATAAGGGCGCGCCCGGCAGCGTGCGTCGACGCACCAAGCAAGGCAGACAGCGCACCGCCTTAAGGCGGTCGCGTTTCCCGCACTTCCATCCGTGCCACCTTTCATGGTCGCCAGATGGTTTCCTGTCATGAACTTTTAGTTCTCAAAGGGAAACTTGGCATGATCGTTGCATGGCTATGTCGAGGCGTGTTCCGAGCCTTCATTCGGTGGCCGTCGGCGGGTACAGGATGATCGACAGAAACTGGATGGGCATCTTGATGAGCTTCTCCGGACCGTGCGGAACATCGCCCTGGAACGTGAGGGTATCGCCCGGATGCAGGACATAGGTTTGCTGGCCGTGCCGGTATTCAATCACCCCTTTCAGCATGTGGATAAATTCGGTGCCGGGATGCTCGAAGATCGGAAATCGTTCGGCCTCGTCATCCATCGTGATGAGGAACGGTTCGAAGATTTTCCTGGGACCCTGGTCATAAGCAAGCAAATGATAAGTATGGCCGCGTTTCGTTCCCTTACGGACCACTTCCATGCCGGCCCCTTTTTTGACGAACTGGGCACCACCGTCGGGGACGTCGTAATTGCGAAACAGGGCCGACATTGACACGCCGAGGGCCTGGGCGATTCGGTTGAGAACATCGAGTCCGGTCGACGTCTGCGCATTTTCGATCTTCGACAGCATGCCGCGGCTGATGCCGGCCTGTTCGCAAACCTGGGCAATGGTCAAGCCATGGCGCTGGCGAAGTTCGCGGATGGTCGCGCCAAGGTAATGCTCAAGCGGATTCTTGCGGTCATCCTCGGTTTGCATTGCACGCCTCATGAGAAAACGGCAGGTTAGCAGATCAGTTGGGGTAGGTACGCGTCATATGTTTCATGGTAGGAATTATTGTTGCATATCAATAAATTTCTGCACATACTACGAACTTGCTTGGCAGAGCGCCGGGACGGGTGATTTTCGAGCGGGTCGTAGTCGGGCCATGCAAAAGAGGCATGGCTTTTTCAACCAACGATAGACGATGCAAGGAGTCACGATGAACCTGAACGATGGCGGCAACGCGCCGGTCGCGGAGCTTGGCACCGAGCTTGGCAAGACCCCGTGCTTTGAATCCGCGCAGGACGCGCAAAGCTGGCTCGTGCAACAAGGCGTGAAATACGTGCTGGCGCAGTTCGTCGATATTCACGGCGTGGCCAAGGCCAAGTCGGTGCCGGTCGCGCACCTCAACAGCATCCTCACCGCGGGTGCCGGGTTCGCGGGTTTTGCAATCTGGGGCGTTGGCATCGAGCCGAACGGGCCCGATTTCATGGCCGTGGGCGATCTCTCGACCCTCACCACCGTGCCCTGGCAAAGCGGTACGGCGCGCATTGTCTGCGAGGGTCATGTCAAGGGCGAACCCTGGGCCTACGACGCGCGCGTGACGTTGAAAAAGCAGATAGCGCGGCTGACGGAGCGCAAATGGACCTTGTTTACAGGGCTTGAACCAGAGTTCTCGTTGCTCAAGCGTTCGGCGACGGGCGTTATCGAGCCATGCGATGCCAGCGATACGCTCGCCAAACCCTGCTACGACTACAAGGGTTTGTCGCGCACGCGCGCGTTCCTGGAAAAGCTCACCGAGTCCATGCGCGCGGCGGGAATCGATGTCTACCAGATCGATCACGAGGACGCGAACGGCCAGTTCGAAATCAACTATACGTACACGAATTGCCTGACCTCCTGCGATCACTACGTGTTCTTCAAGATGGCAGCCTCCGAGATCGCGAACGAGATGGGCCTGATCTGCTCGTTCATGCCCAAGCCGTTCGCGAACCGGCCGGGCAACGGCATGCACATGCACATGTCCATCGGCGATGGCGTAAGCAATCTTTTCTCAGACAAAAGCGATCCGTCGGGCATGGGCTTGTCGAAGCTTGCGTATCACTTCACGGCGGGTTTGCTCGCCCATGCACCGGCGCTCACCGCGCTATGCAACCCGACCGTGAACTCATACAAGCGGCTGGTCGTTGGCCGTTCGCTGACCGGCGCAACCTGGGCGCCCGCGTATATCAGCTACGGCGACAACAATCGCTCGACCATGGTGCGCATGCCGGGTGAGCGCATTGAACTGCGCCTGCCCGACGGCGCGTGCAATCCGTATCTGGCGACGGCCGCCGTGATCGCGGCGGGTCTCGACGGGGTCGAGCGCGAGTTGTCGCCCGGTGCCCCGGCCAATGAAAACCTCTATGAGTGGTCGCCGGCCAAGCTGAAGGAACATGGCATCGGCGTGTTGCCGCAGAACCTTGAGCATGCGCTGGACGCACTTGAAAGCGACCGTCTGATCTGCGACGCGCTCGGTCCTGTCGCCGATGAATTCCTCAAGCTCAAGCGGATGGAATGGCTTGAATACATGCGGCATGTGTCGGATTGGGAAATGAAGAATTATCTGGAATTTTTCTGAGGAGAAGCACGATGTGCGGAATCGTAGGTTTGCTGGTGAAAACACCGGCACTGCGCGAGCAGCTTGGGGCGTTGATGGTGCCCATGCTGATTGGCATGACCGAGCGCGGCCCGGACTCGGCAGGCCTGGCGGTGTTCAGCCAGCCGCTGGATGCGGCCAGGCGAAAACTCAGCCTGTATTCGGGGTTCACCCCGGAGGGCGATCGCTTCGACTGGAGCGGGCTGACGGCTGCATTGAACGGCGCGATGAATGTGGACGCGCAGGTGGACGCGCAAGGCAATCACGCGATCCTGACCCTGCAGGGTGATCCGGAAGCCGTGAAGACCTGGCTGCGCTCAGCGTTTCCGTTGGTGTACCTGCTTTCCACGGGACGTTCCATCGATTTGTACAAGGACATCGGCACGCCGGCACAGGTGGCAGCACGTTACGACTTCGCGAATCTGAAGGGCTCGCATCTCGTGGGTCATACACGCATGGCCACGGAGTCGGCGGTCACGCCCGATCGCGCGCATCCGTTCACGGCCGGCGAGGATTTCTGCCTGGTGCATAACGGCTCGCTATCGAACCCCTATGGCGTACGCCGCATGCTCGAACCGCAAGGCATTCACTTCGATACCGACAACGACACCGAAGCCGCCTGCCGTTTTCTTGAATGGCGGCTGCGCGAAGGGGATGAATTGCCGGTAGCGCTGCAAAAGGGCTTCGAGGAACTGGACGGTTTCTACACCTTCCTGATGGGCACATCGACAGAACTGGCGTTGATTCGCGATCCGTTTGCCTGCAAGCCAGCGGTCGTGGCCGAGACCGATGACTACGTCGCGATCGCATCGGAATTCAGGTCGCTCGCGCATTTGCCCGATATCAAGCATGCCAAAGTGTTTGAGCCTGCACCCGAGGAGATGTACGTATGGAAAGCGTGATCTTTGACCTGGAGAAAGCGACGGTCCGCGAGGTCAACCAGTTTCTTCATGGTGCGCCCGAGACGCTCGAAGGGCGGCAGGTGACGGTCGTGTCGCCGAACGGCGCCCACAATCTGGCGGTCGGCGTCGATGCCCCGGTTCAGGTGCTGATCGACGGACACGCGGGTTACTACGCAGGCGGTATGAACAAACACGCGACGATCATCGTGGACGGTAGCGCGGGCACGGGCGTCGCGGAAAACATGATGAGCGGCAAGGTTCACGTGAAGGGTTTTGCGTCGAATGGCGCGGGGGCATCGGCGCATGGCGGCCTGCTTGTGATCGATGGCGATGCCGGTCTGCGCTGTGGAATCTCGCTTAAAGGCGGCGACATTGTGGTCGGCGGGTCGGTCGGCAGCTTCTCGGCGTTCATGGCGCAGGCGGGCCGCATGGTGATTTGCGGCGACGCGGGCGACGCGCTTGGCGACTCCCTCTACGAAGCGGTGCTCTACGTACGCGGTTCGGTGAAGTCGCTCGGCGCCGACGCGCAGTACGAAGAGATGACCGACGCCGATGTCTCGGCCGTTCGCGACCTGCTGAAAGCCGCGGGACTGAATCACGATCCGATGTCGTTCAAACGCATTGCTTCGGCGCGCACCCTCTACCACTGGAACGCCGACGCGAACCAGGAATATTGACATTTCCGTTCTTCTGAGAAGGTCCCCATGGAAGCCAAACCGGTTCATTTTGCCCGGCTGCAGCAAGAAGAGTCAGCAGGTTATGACCGCAGCACGATCGACTATATCCACACGGCGGCACAGCGCGGCCTGTACGAAATCCGTGGCCTTGGCGCCAAGCGCCGAGTGCCGCATTTCGACGACCTGCTGTTTCTCGGCGCATCGCTTTCGCGTTATCCGCTTGAGGGCTATCGCGAGAAATGCGTGACAAGGACCGTGCTCGGTACACGCTTCGCGAAGAAGCCCATCGTGCTTGATATCCCGATCACGATTGCAGGAATGAGTTTCGGCGCGCTTTCGGCGAACGTGAAAGAAGCGCTCGGGCAAGCCGCGACCGCGGCAGGAACATCGACCACGACCGGCGATGGCGGGATGACGCAGGAAGAGCGCCGCTCGTCCAAGACGCTGGTTTATCAGTGCCTGCCGTCGCGCTACGGCTGGAATCCCGACGACGTGCGCCGCGCCGATGCAATAGAAGTGGTGATCGGGCAGGGTGCGAAGCCGGGCGGCGGCGGCATGTTGCTTGGGCAGAAGGTCAACCCGCGCGTGGCTGCCATGCGCACGCTCCCGGCGGGTATCGACCAGCGTTCGGCGAGCCGTCATCCCGACTGGACCGGTCCCGACGACCTCTTGATCAAGATCCAGGAACTGCGCGAGATCACCGATTGGGAAAAGCCGATCTACGTGAAGGTGGGTGCCACGCGCACCTTCAACGACGTGAAGCTTGCCGTCCATGCGGGCGCCGACGTGGTCGTGGTCGATGGCATGCAGGGCGGCACAGCCGCGACCCAGACATGTTTTATCGAGAACGTCGGCATTCCGACGCTGGCGGCTGTCCGTCAGGCGGTGGACGCGCTTGAGGACCTGAACATGAAGGGGCAAGTGCAGTTGATCGTGTCGGGCGGGATTCGCACCGGTGCGGACATTGCGAAGGCCCTGGCGATGGGTGCGGATGCCGTGGCGATCGGGCAAGGCATGTTGATGGCGCTGGGTTGCAACAGCGATACGTATTTCCAGCATGGCGGTCTGCATTCAGCCGCGGCGGATTATGCGGCGCTGGGTACATCGGCGGGTTTTTGCCATCATTGTCATACCGGTAAATGCCCGGTCGGTGTCACGACCCAGGATGCGTTGCTTGAACAGCGCGTGCAGCCGGAAGAAGGCTCGCGCCGGGTACGCAATTACCTGAAGACGCTGAACATGGAACTGACGACGATCGCACGGGCTTGCGGCAAGCAGAATGTCCATCATCTGGAACCTGAGGATCTGGTGGCGCTGACGGTCGAAGCCGCGGCCATGGCGCGGGTGCCGTTAGCCGGTACGTCGTGGATTCCGGGGTTGACCTAAATAAAAAATCAGTCGAGGCACGAAGGATCTTGAATAGCCGTTATCAGCAGTTCAAGAAACGCGGCCACAGCCTTGGGTAGCGTACGCCCGGCCATGGTCTGAACCTGAAGTGTCCGCTGATGCAACTCCGGGTTGCTGATAGGCACAGCCGCCAGATTGTCCGGCTTGAGGCGGCTGCGAACCGTCAGGTACCCGACCAGCGTGACCGCCTTCGTCTGCTGCACGAAGGTCTGCAGTGCGCTGCCATAGTTACTCACGAACACGGGCTCGAAGGTCAGGCCTTCAAGGCTGCAGGCGATATCGAATAATTGTCTGACGGTTACGCCCTCGTCATAGATCGCTAGCGGCCACAGTTTCAGGTCGGCAAGCGAGACGGATTGCCGTTGCGCCAACGGATGGTCGTGCGTGACCAGCGCAAAGATCGGTGCGCGCTGCGCGTAATGCACGTTGACGTCCTTTTCCGGTGCGACGCTGAAACACACGGCAATGTCAGCGGTGCCGTCACGCACTCGCTGCGTGGCTTGTGTCGGCGTGTCCACATCGAGTTGAAAATGCGCCGCCGGCCAGGTCTTCAGGAAGTGCACGAATACCTGCGGCAGGAAATCCCGGGCAACCCCTTCGGAACTCGACACGCGGATCGTGGCGCGATGATCCGTCGTCAGGCCGCGAATCTCCTCGGTCACGCGATCCTGCTCCATCAGGCTGCGATGCGCATGCGCGGCCAGGAGGCGTCCCGCTTCACTCAGCACCATGCCTCGCGGCCGCCGCTCGAACAACGGCACGCCCATCTCGTCCTCCAGCTTTGCAATCTGCCGGCTTAGTGCCGATACGGCGACGAACAGCCGCTCGGACGCTCGGCTTAGCGACCCGCTTCGGGCGACCTCAAGGAAATAACGTAGCGCAGTGGTTTGCATGACGCATGCCTCGTGGGAGCTTTGCCTTTTCGGCAACGGAATCTGCCAAATATTGTCATTGTCCATAAATATCGGCGGTATCAAGATCGCGTCATCGATTTCCCGGATTAGAAGACCCAACGCCTTTGGCGTGCTTCATCGGAGATAAAGAAGTGACACGCGAGTCCGCTATTCAAGCTGCAGCCGATCTGTACGATTCCGGCATTTTTCTCGAAGACTTGCGTCGCCGCGTGGCGATGCGCACCGAAAGCCAGGAGCCGGAAAGCGGCCCGTTGCTAAGTGCGTATCTCGACGAAGAGATCGCGCCAGCGCTGGCCGAACTCGGTTTCACGTCCCGGTTGGTCGACAATCCCGCGAAGGGCGCGGGGCCGTTCCTGATTGCTCATCGTCACGAAAGCGATGACTTGCCGACGATCCTGACCTATGGGCATGGCGACGTCGTACGGGGCTACGACGCGCAATGGCGCGATGGCATGTCGCCGTGGCAAGTCACTGTCGCCGGCGATCACTGGTACGGACGCGGCACCGCCGACAACAAAGGCCAGCACAGCATCAACCTGGCCGCGCTCAAGGCCGTGCTGGACGCACGGGACGGTCGGCTCGGCTTCAACTTGAAGCTGCTGGTTGAAACCGGTGAAGAGGTGGGCTCGCCTGGCCTGCATGCCGTATGCGAGCTGCTTCGCGACGAATTGAGCGCCGACGTATTGATTGCCTCCGATGGCCCGCGTCTGGGCGCCGCGCACCCGACGATCTTCCTCGGTTCACGCGGCTTGGTGAATTTCAAGCTTGATGTGAACCTGCGCGAAGGTGGCCATCATTCGGGCAACTGGGGTGGTTTGTTGCGCAATCCCGGCGTGGTGCTGGCCAGCGCGATTGCGTCGATGGTCGATGCCAACGGGCGCATCCTCGTTGAAGGTCTCAGACCGCCGGAGGTGCCGCAAGCGGTGCGGCGCGCGCTGGAGGGCATTACCGTCGGCGGCAATCCGGGCGAGCCGGAAGTCGACACAGGTTACGGCGAACCCGACCTCACGCCGGCTGAACGCGTATTCGGCTGGAACAACATGGAGGTGCTGGCGTTCCGGACCGGCAATCCCGAGAAGCCGGTCAATGCAATCCCGCCGCACGCGTTCGCGTACATGCAGATCCGCTTCGTGGTCGGAACGGACTGGAAAAACCTCGAGCAGATCGTGCGTCGCCATCTGGATGAACGGGGCTTCGAGAGGGTCAGCATCGAGGTGGATCGGGGCTCGCCCGCCACGCGCGTGGACCCCGACAACGCCTGGGTGAAATGGGCCGAGCGCTCGCTCAAGCAGACCACGGGGCGGGCACCCGTGCTCCTGCCAAACGTGGGCGGCACGCTGCCCAACGACGCTTTCGCGGAGGTCCTCGGCATGCCCACGCTATGGGTGCCGCATTCGTATCCTGGCTGCTCGCAGCATGCACCCGACGAGCATTTGCTTGGTCCGGTCGTGCGTGAGGGGTTGTGCATCATGGCGGGTCTGTTCTGGGATCTGGGTGAACCTGACCACGCCGCCTTTGTGCCGAGGTCTGCCCGATGAGCACCGACGCCACCACCGTCTTGCCTGAAGCACGAAGACACGCCAGCATCTACAAGCTGATTGCCGCAACATCCATAGGCAATGCGCTCGAGTTCTACGATCTCGTGGTCTATGGTTATTTCGCGTCGACGTTATCGAAACTGTTCTTTCCGACCACCGATAAAACGGTGTCGTTGTTGCTGACGCTCGGTACTTTTGCTCTCTCGTATCTTGCGCGGCCGGTGGGTGCATTCGTGCTGGGGTCGTACAGCGACCGCAAGGGCCGCAAGGCGTCGTTGACACTCTCCATCGCCATGATGACGCTCGGGACCGGCATGGTCGCGCTGATGCCCGGCTACGCGACCATTGGCGTGCTGGCGCCCATCGGCATCTTTGCATCGCGGCTCTTGCAGGGATTCTCGGCGGGCGGTGAGTTCGGCAGTTCCACGGCTTTCCTCACCGAGCATGCGCCCGCGCGCAGCGGTTTCATGGCGAGTTGGCAGTTCGCGAGCCAGGGCGCGAGCGTACTGGTTGCATCGGCGTTCGGCGCGGTGCTGACGAGCACGCTCACGCCGGCGCAACTCGAAGGCTGGGGCTGGCGCATCCCGTTCCTGTTCGGCCTCTTGATCGGGCCGGTGGGTTGGTATATCCGCCGGCATGTCGATGAAACCCCCGAGTTCGAACGTACCGAACGGTCCGCTTCGCCCATTCGCGAAGTGATGGCTACGCAGAAGGAACGAGTGCTGGTGTGCATCGGTTCGCTGGTGCTGACGACTACGGCAAACTATATGCTGCTCTACATGCCGACGTATGCGAGCAGGCAGCTGGGGCTTGCGCCGTCGTATGGATTTATCGCGACGCTGGCGGCGGGTTTTATCGTCATGGTGCTGACGCCGATGGTCGGCCATTGGTCCGACAAAGTGGGGCGCACCCGCATCATGCTTGGCGCAGGATCGGTGTTTTTCGTGACCATCTACCCGGCGTTCATGTTCATGAACGCGCATCCCTCGCTGCTTACGTTACTGGCCGCGGTTGTTTGGGTCGCGGTACTCAAGGCCATCTATTTCGCGCCCATTCCCGCGTTGATGTCGGACCTGTTTCCCGTCCGTACGCGGACTACCGGCATGGCGGTGGGCTATAACGTGGGCACCACGGTGTTCGGCGGTTTCACGCCGCTTGCGGTGGCTTCGCTGATCGCGGTCACGGGCAATAATCTGGCGCCCGGCCTTTATCTGATGCTCGCGGCCATCATCAGTCTCTTCACGCTGCTGTGGGCGCGAACGCGCCTGAAAGTGCATTAAACCGTTGGATGAACTACTGGACATGACCGACATGAAGGATTTGCAGCAAGCCGTACAGTTCTCGATAGATCATGAAAGCCTGTGGGACCGCAATGTGGATGGCGCCTGGGGCGTGCATGTGAACGACCCGCCGCCGTGGAACCGGCTGCTGGGTCCCGTGCACGATCGCGGTCCTGTTTCCGGCGCGATTTCCATCGATGGCAAAGTGCTCACAACTTGGGGCGAACCTGATCGCGCCGACCTGACGTTCAGCATCGCCAAGACTTATCTGGCCTTGCTGGCGGGCGTGGCGTTTGATCGCGGCTTGCTGCCGGATGTGAGCGAGCCGGTGCATAGACGCGTACCGGGTATCGGTTTCGATGATGAGCACAATGCCCGCATCACTTGGGCGCATCTGCTTCAGCAGACCAGTGAATGGCGAGGCGAGTATTTTGGACTGACGGATCAGGCGGACCATTTTCGCGCGGTCACGTTCGGACGCGCGCCCGATGGCAAGAAGGGCGATCTTCGGCGGGTGCAGGCACCTGGAACGTACTGGGAATACAACGACGTCCGCATCAACCAGTTCTCACTGGCGCTGCTGCACTTGTTCGGCCGGCCGTTGCCCGAGGTGTTCCGCGAGGCGATCATGCAGCCGCTTGGCGCGAGTGAAGACTGGCAATGGGTGGGATATGACAATGCCTGGATTGAACTCAACGGGCAACGCATGCAGTCAGTTCCGGGCGGAACGCACTGGGGCGGCGGACTGTCGATCAGCGCGAATGATCAGATCAAGGTGGCGCGTCTTTTTGTCGATGACGGGATAGTCGACGGGCACCGGATCATCTCGAGTGAATGGCTCGCGCGCATGAAAACGCCTTGTGCGCTAGCGCCGTATTACGGTTATCTGGTCTGGCTCAATCACGAACGCCGCGTGTTTCCGAGCGTGCCGGCGTCGAGCTACTTTGCAATTGGCGCGGGTAGTTCGTTCACATGGATTGAACCAGAGCGAAAGATGGCGGTGGTGGTCCGCTGGCTGAATTCCGCTCACGCCGATGAGTTTTTCGGGCTGGTGTTGAAGGCGGTGGATGGGGCAGTGGGGCGGTGAGCGCGAGAGGTGAGTGAGCCACGGGCGAACGTGGCGATGCGGTCCGGCTTGCCGCGCTCACTTAATAACTGGACCTGCCGGGGGCATAACTCAGGCGATGACCTTCTGCTCCCCAACAGCCTGCTCGCGCATGCGACGGGCTTCGTCGCGCAGGAACTGCTGGTAATCGTCCAGATCGCCGTCGAAGGGCTCGACGCCACCCTTGGTGACGAGCCAGAACTCGTCACATACCGCGCGCAGCAGGGACCGGTCGTGACTGACCAGCAACACCGTGCCTTCGAATTCGTTGAGTGCCATGCCTAGCGCTTCGCGTGTGGCCAGGTCGAGGTGGTTGGTCGGCTCGTCGAGCAGCAGCAGGTTGGGACGCTGCCACACGATCATGCACAACACGAGCCGCGCCTTTTCGCCGCCGCTCATCGTGCCGACCTTCTGATGGACCATGTCACCACTGAAATTGAAGGTGCCGAGGAAGGTGCGAAGCGATTGTTCGGTGCCACTCTGGCCGGGACCACGCATGTTCGCCGGCGTGTCCTTGGCAAGGCGGATCATGTGTTCCAACGGCGTGTCGAGAGGACGCAGCACGTCGAGTTCCTGCTGGGCGAAGTAGCCGATGTTCAGACCCTTGCCTTCGCTGATTTCGCCGGCAATTGGCGCCAGCTCGTGCGCGATCGTCTTCACCAGCGTGGACTTGCCTTGACCGTTGGCACCGAGAATGCCGATGCGCTGCCCGGCCAGCACGGATCGGTTGATGCCCCGCACGATGACCGTGGGCGGCGTGCCTGTGGGTGCGTCGTCCGGCGCGGGGTAGCCGAAGCTCGCGTCCAGCATCGACAACAGCGGGTTCGGGACGTTGAGCGGTTCCTTGAACTCGAAGGTAAAGTCTGCGTCGGCAAGCACCGGTGCGATTCTCTCCATGCGCTCGAGTGCCTTGACCCGGCTCTGCGCCTGCTTCGCTTTCGAGGCCGTGGCCTTGAATCGGTCGATGAATTTCTGCAGGTGGGCGATCTTGTCCGCCTGCTTGGCCATCGATGCCTGCTGCAACAGCATCTGCTCAGCGCGCATGTCTTCGAACTTGCTGTAGTTGCCGCCGTAACGCACAAGCTTGGCGTTGTCGACGTGCACCGTGACCTGCGTCACCGCGTCGAGGAATTCGCGATCGTGGCTGATCACGACCATGGTTCCCTGATAGCGCTTGAGCCACGCTTCCAGCCAGACCAGCGCGTCGAGGTCGAGGTGATTGGTCGGTTCGTCGAGCAGCAGCAAGTCGGATGGGCACATGAGCGCGCGCGCCAGTTGCAGTCGCATGCGCCAGCCGCCGGAGAAACTGTTGACCGGCTGGCTAAGCTGCTCAGCACTGAAGCCAAGGCCCTGGATCAGCGCTTCGGCGCGTGCGGGGGCGTCGTGTGCACCAGCGTCGTGCAGCTCCATGTAGGCGTGCGCCATGCGCATGCCATCGTCGCCGGCCTCAGCGGCCGCTACTTCGGCCTGCGCGGCCAGCAGCACCGTGTCACCGTCGACTACGAAATCGGTCGCGCTCTGCTCGGTCTCCGGCATGTCCTGCGCGACCTGGCCCATCTTCCATGCAGCGGGAATCGAGAACTCGCCGCCATCTTCGTGCAGCGTGCCGTTGAGAAGGCCGAAGAAGGACGACTTGCCGGCGCCATTGCGGCCGACAAGGCCAATCTTTTCGCCGGGGGTGAAGGTGACGGATGCGCTGTCGAGTACGACATTGACGCCGCGGCGCAGCGTGACATTACGGACGGAAATCATAAGGAGCTACTTCGAAGAGGATACGCATGATAGCCGACCCGACGTACAGGGCTGTCTCTTTTCTGGCCGCACGAGTGAAGAGCCGCTTGCGCTTTGCGGCGCACACCGGCCACAAAGCGAGGCGGGTACTGGCGCACCGGGCATTCCGGCTGCGGGGCCAGCGAACAGACGGTGCGTGACGGCTGCTGGCCGAACCCGGTCTGCCCCTGATTGAGCGGAGTCGGTCGCCGTTCATCGGCCGCACAGTTTGCGATTCGATCGGCGTCAGACGTTGATAAGGGAAACACCCGCACGTTCGAGAATATGTTGATTGCGCGTCGACAGGTTCGCGAATCGCAAACGCCTTCCTGCCTTTTGATAGCGGTCCTTCAGCGTTTCGAAAGCAACTATTGCAGAGTGATCAGCCACGTGCAAATGCTGGCAATCAACTATGACTTCTTCCGCATCGGTTTGGGGATGGAAAAGGTCCTGGAAATTTGCGGTAGACGCGAAGAACAATGTGCCGTGCAAGACATATGTCCGCGCACCATCATTGCTGTTTTTCAGCTCGGCGCGTATTTCGCGTGCATGCTGCCAGGCGAAGTTCAATGCTGCTATGACGATGCCGCACAATACGGCAATTGCCAGGTCGGTGAAAACGGTAATGACCGTCACGGCGATGATCACCAGCGCATCGTTGCGGGGAACTTTACCCAGTACCCGAAGTGATCCCCATGCAAAGGTCTGTTGTGCGACAACGAACATCACCCCGACCAGTGCGGCCAAGGGGATCCGTTCGATGAGCGGGGATAAGAAGAGGATGAACAGAAGGATCATGATGCCGCTCGTCGCTCCTGACAGGCGGCTGCGTCCTCCCGAACTCAGGTTGATCATGGTTTGACCGATCATCGCGCAACCGCCCATGCCGCCGAACAGGCCCGAAACAACATTTGAAACGCCGAGCGCGAGGCACTCGCGATTTGGCCGTCCACTGGTCTCGGTGATCTCATCGGTGAGATTGAAAGTGAGCAGCGTTTCCAGCAAACCCACTATCGCCATGAGCAGCGCGTAGGGAAAGACAATCCGAAAAGTCTCGAAGTCGACCGGTATTTGCGGCAGATGAAAGCTCGGGACGGCGCCTGCAATATGGGCCATGTCGCCTAATGTCCGCGTGGGCAAATGCATGATCTGACTGAGCAACCCGACGCTTACGATGGCGACCAGAGCCGGCGGTACGGCCCTGGTGATTCGGGGTAGGAGATAGACGATCAACATCGTCAGTGCAACCAACGCACACATGACCACCAACGATGTCCCTTGCAGCCATACCTGACCTTGAGGAGTCGCGCGCTTGAAATGCTCCAGTTGCGCCATGGCGATGATAATGGCCAAGCCGTTCACAAATCCGATCATCACCGGATGCGGCACCATTCGAATCAGCTTGCCCAGACGCAATAGCCCGAAAAGCATCATCAGCGCGCCGCTCAGGACGACGGTGGCTAGGAGGTATTGGACGCCGTGCTCTACGACAAGCGCGACGATAACGACGGCCATCGAGCCAGCGGCGCCCGAGATCATTCCAGGGCGGCCACCAAAGATGGCGGTCAGTGTACAAATGATGAAAGCGCCGTAAAGCCCCATAAGAGGATTCACTTGCGCGACCAACGCAAAGGCAATGCATTCGGGGACGAGGGCAAACGACGAGGTGAGGCCCGCAAGCACGTTACCCGGGAGGTTCGATGTCCACTGCGCTCGGAGTGATTGAATCTTCATCAATTGTGTTCGCAGTCAGATAAAAAATACACTGCGCCTGTGAACGGCGCGAAGTGCTGAATGTGGCGCTGGAAGCCCTCGGGCTCAAAGTGCGAATGACAGCGCCACGCGTCAAAGGCGTAGCGTCGGTAAAAGTCGAAAGATAAAGCGTGTTGTTCGAATATCGAACAAGCGAGCGCACCTGTGCCCGGGAACCCCCAAGTGGGAAGCCGTTATGAACGGTCAGGAGGTTCTCGGAAAGCTACATGGGTACGTGTTAGAAAAGAAGTCGATGTAGACCTGTATGGGCGAATTCTCGCGCGGACCATCCATTAAGTTTACCGTAGTCCACGCGATCGCGTGAATGTCATCAAAAATGTGGATGGACTCCGAGTCTGCATGTCCGTTAGCGACAGCGACGTCGCCCGAAGGCATCGCGTTTGCGAAGTCGAATCCGACGTTACGCGATGCCGTGCCTGGCGCGCTGAATAAATTGATCGCGAACGGGACCTATGCGGCAATAGTCGCCAAATGGAATCTGCAATCTAGCGCGGTCAGGCAGGTGACGTTCAACGCAGTCCCGGCACGGTGATCACATGCCTTCGACCAGGATGCATCGATAATCCGAACCCACGAACCGGTGCATCGACGCATCCTGGTACACCGGGTCCTGGTACCACGCGCGGGCGGCATCGAATGAGGGGAATTCGAGGATCAAAACGCCTTCCGCGTCTGGACCTTCGAGCACTTGATGACGGCCGTTGTAAGCGCGAATGTCACGGGATGATTCGCGAAGACGGCTTGCGCTTTTTCTTTGTAACGCACCAACTGATCGGCGTCGCGTGTTTTCTCGCGGATGAAAATGACGTAGGCGGGCATAGGGTCCCAGGGGAAATCGTTGGCGGCGCGGGATGGCCGGGTGAAGTCATGGTACGTTTAGCTCCTGTCAGATACTGTCAGGAGACAGGGTGTCCCGAACCGCACGTTTATTGACCTTGCTGGAGAGGCTTCGCGCGAAGCGTGTGCCGGTGACTGCGTCCGAACTCGCGTCGGACCTGGCCGTGTCCGAGCGCACGCTGTATCGCGATATCGCGACGCTGATTGAACAGGGCGCGCCGATACATGGCGAAGCCGGCATAGGGTACGTGCTCAGACCGGGGTTGTTCCTGCCGCCGCTGATGTTGAGCGAAGACGAGATCGACGCCGTGGTGCTGGGCCTGCGGTATGTGGACCAGCGCGGCGATGATGTTTTGCGTAAGGCCGCCGCTCAGGCGCTGGCCAAGATTGATGCCGTATTGAACGCGTCGGGCAAGGATGCAATGCGCGCCCCGACTGTTTTGTCCGGTCCTCCGGTGCCGGACTTTCCCGTCAATGCCGTGCCGCTCACTCGCCTGCGCGCGGCCATTCGTGGCCAGTGCAAACTGCGGATTGCTTATCTGGATGGGCAGGGAGAGCCATCGGATCGTATCGTCTGGCCCGTCGCGCTGGGCTTCCTCGACAATGTCCGAATTCTTGGCGCATGGTGCGAAAAGCGCCAGGATTTCCGTAGTTTTCGCACGGACAGGATCACGTCAGCCGATGAAACCGGCGAGCAGTATCCAGGGGCAAGGGCGGTGCTGTTGAGCCGGTACCGGACGCATCTGGCGAAGTCGACGCCTTGGTAGTCACGCTGTAATTCGCTTAAGCGTGGTCATTGTGCAGACCTTCGACTACCTATCCCTCGCGATGATCGCCCGCACCGCTCAATCTGCGCTTTGCGCACCGTATATGCAAGTTATGACCGGTGTTTAACAATCCTCTTAATTTGCAAATGCGGAGCCGGTTCACGCGTGTTATTTTTCTGGAAAACGCATTCCATAACCCTACCTCCAGGAGAACACCGATGACCGCCTTAGCCGCCGTTGCCGCCATACTTGCCGCGCTATTAATGGGCGCAATGAGCCCGGGTCCGAGCTTCGTGCTGGTCGCGCGCAACGCGATCGGCTTATCTCGCACGGACGGACTGGCGACCGCACTCGGCATGGGCGTGGGCGGCGTTTTCTTCAGCGGCATTGCACTCGCCGGGCTTTATACGCTCCTGTCGGCGGTTGAATGGCTGTATGTCGGCTTGAAGGTTGCCGGGGGACTCTACCTGATCTATATCGCCTCGAAGATCTGGCGTGGGGCGTCCAGTCCGTTGGTCGTGGACGATGGGCGTTGCATGCAGAACCATGATCCGCGTAAATCATTCTGGATCGGTCTCACTACGCAACTCAGCAACCCGAAGACCGCGATCTGGTACGGCAGTATCTTCGCAGCCCTGTTGCCGCAACATCCGCCGCTCTGGTGTTATCTCATCCTGCCTCCCATGATCTTTGCTATAGAAGCAGGGTGGTACACCGTCGTCGCCTTGTGTTTCTCCAGCCGCCGTCCGCGCGAGCTTTACCTGCGCGCCAAGAAATGGATCGATCGTTTTGCTGCGGGCGCAATTACCGCGCTAGGCCTCCGATTGATTTTCACTGCGCATAAAGCGGGCATCTGACCGCTATGCAGCAACAGCCGCTCGAGACGAATAGCGATATCAGCGAGACCTGAGCTAAGTTGGCTCGGCGGTATAGACAGATCGACGGCTGTGGTTTATTACCGGTCCATTGCTGCCAAGCGTCACCAAAAAATCAGGGGTAACACTAATATAATTGACCTGTAAGCTGGATTCTCCGCAGGATTTCACCTTTATCCAGCAATACCGCCGCCTGCTGCGAAAAACATCTTCTCTCATCCGGACCCTAAAAAAACGCTTGTATATACCGATTTTGTTGTCCTAGACTCGAGGCTATTCTCTTGTATAGACAAGACGAAAGCCAAAGCCAAAAGGACGACCGATGATCAAGCTCACCCCCGGCAAACTGACACTGCCCCAACTTCGCCGCATCGCGCGGGAACGCGTCCAGCTGACACTGGATCCGGCAAGTCACGCTGCCATCGACGCATGCGCGAAAGCGGTGGAAGACATCGCTGCGAAGGGTCTGCCGGCCTACGGGATCAACACGGGTTTCGGGCGGTTGGCGAACACCCACATTCCCGCCGATCAGCTTGAACTGCTGCAACGCAATCTCGTGTTGTCGCATGCCGTAGGTGTGGGTGAACCAATGGCGCCGCCTGTCGTTCGCCTGCTGATGGCGCTCAAACTGTCGAGCCTTGGACGCGGTCACTCGGGGATCAGGCGTGTTGTGATGGACGCCATGATCACGTTATTCAATGCGGATATCCTGCCGGTTATTCCCGTAAAAGGTTCTGTCGGCGCATCGGGCGACCTCGCACCGCTCGCGCATATGTCTGGCGTGTTGCTGGGTATTGGCGAGGTGTTTATCGAGGGCAGGCAGGCTCCTGCACTCGATGGACTGAAAGCCGCCGGTCTTGAACCGCTCATTCTGCAGGCTAAGGAAGGGCTCGCGTTGCTTAACGGCACGCAGGCTTCCACGGCGCTCGCGTTGTACAACATGTTCGCGATCGAAGACCTGTACCGCACGGGGCTGGTGTCGGGCGCGTTAGCGGTCGATGCCGCTGAAGGTTCGGTGAAACCCTTCGATGCACGCATTCATTCACTGCGCGGTCACGCCGGACAGATCGATGCGGCGGCGGCGTATCGTGTGTTGCTCGAAGGCTCCGGTATCAACATCTCGCATGCGGATTGCGACAAGGTACAGGACCCGTACAGCCTGCGTTGCCAGCCTCAAGTCATGGGCGCGTGCCTCGACCAGTTGCGTCATGCAGCCGATGTATTGTTGATCGAAGCGAATGCTGTATCGGACAATCCGCTGATCTTCCCGGACACCGGCGAAGTGCTGTCAGGAGGAAATTTCCACGCGGAACCCGTTGCGTTCGCCGCCGATAACCTCGCCATTGCCGCTGCGGAAATCGGTGCATTAGCGGAGCGCCGGATCGCGTTGCTGATCGATGCGACGCTCTCCGGTTTGCCACCATTTCTCGTGCGCGATGGCGGCGTGAATTCGGGCTTTATGATCGCGCATGTGACTGCTGCGGCGCTGGCGTCGGAGAACAAGACCTACGCGCATCCGGCATCGGTTGACTCATTGCCGACATCGGCGAATCAGGAAGATCACGTCTCCATGGCGACGTTTGCCGCCCGCAAGCTTGGATATATTGCGGAGAACGTCGCGCATATTCTCGCTATCGAGTTGCTCGCGGCGGCGCAAGGCGTGGATCTGCGCGCGCCGCATCAAACGAGTCCGCGCCTACAACCGGTCATGAAATCGATTCGTTCGGAGATCGAACATTATGCGCTCGATCACTACTTTGCACCGGACATAGTGGCCGTGGCGAAGCAGGTAACGAGCGGAACGATTGCCGCATTCTGCCCACTGCATTTTGCATCGGAAGGGGTGGCTTGAACTTAAAAGCTTAAGCGCGTGCGACGGCAGCGGCGATCAACTCTGCCGCTGCATGTTGTCGGCGCTGAACCTGCACCCCAGCCGATACCGCGTGCCCGGATGCACGAAGCGCGCGAACGTCACCGCTACGTTGTTCGCCCAGGTCCGCCGCACGAGTGTGAGGCACGGCTGGTCCGGACCGATCTCAAGCAGTTTCGCATCTGCGCGTGAGGGCAGTACCGCGTCAACCACGTGCTCGACCTCGTGCGCCGGCACGGTATTGAACAGATACTCCGAGGGCCGCACCGTTGCGAAATCCTGTTCGAGAAAAAGCGGCGCGACGTCGGGGTTCACGTACCGATCTTCAAGTTGAACCGGCACGCCGTTCTCGCGATGCACGCACACCACATGAAATACCGACGCGCCCGGCGCGAGTCCGAGTGCCGCCGATACATCACTGGCGGCCGCCTCGCGTGCGGCGTGCACGATCGTATAACCGTACTCGTGTCCGCGAGCGCGAATTTCATCGCCTATGTGCGCGATCATCAGCAGCGTCGACTGCGGCTTTTCTTCCGCTATAAACGTCCCCACGCCTGAGAAGCGCGTCAGCACGCCTTGCTCCGTGAGTTCGCGCAACGCGCGGTTGATCGTCATGCGCGACACGCCCAGCTCGCCGACCAGCGTCATCTCCGACGGAATCCGGTCACCGGGCCGCCATTCGCCGGAGAGGATGCGCGTGCGGATATGTTCCTTCACACGCTCGTAGCGCGCGAGCGGTGCGGTGGCGGATGCCGGATTCGAAAGGCTGGTTGTATTCATGTCTCGCTCAGGTATGGCTCAGTTTTATATGGCTCAGTTTTCGCTCAGGTTTCGCTCAGTTTTCGTTATATCCCGCTGGTTCGGTACTCACGTGAACCGCACTCGCCGATGGTTCTTCACGTCGCGTCCAGAACGCGTTCCGGTCGAGATAGTTCTGCAGAAACTGCTTAAGCCTCGGCTGTTGCGCGTTGTGAAACACGTCCTCGGGCGATCCTTGCGCCTCGATTTTGCCATGATCGATGAAGACGACGGTATCGGCGACCTGCGCGGCGAAGCCCATTTCATGCGTGACGATCACCATCGTCATACCGTCGTTCGCGAGGTTCTTCATCACTTGCAGCACTTCGCCGACCAGTTCGGGATCGAGTGCGGAGGTGGGTTCGTCGAAAAGCATGATGTGCGGCTCCATTGCCAGCGCGCGGGCAATCGCCACACGTTGCTGCTGCCCGCCGGAGAGCCGCGCCGGATGATTGTCCGCGCGGTCGGCGAGACCGACCTTGTCGAGCATGGCCAGCGCCCGCTTGCGAGCCTCGGCCTTGGGCAGCTTGCGTACGCGCACCAGCGCCTCGGCCACGTTTTCAACGGCCGTCATATGAGGCCATAGGTTGAACTGCTGGAACACCATGCCCACGTTGCGCCGCACGCGGTTGATCTCGGCTTGCGGCGCCCGCACGCGCTGGCCATTGCGATCGGTGACATAACCGATCAATTCGCCTTCGATATAGATCTCGCCTTCGCTGTATTCCTCGAGGAACGCAAGCGAACGCAGCAGGGTGCTTTTCCCCGAACCCGATGGTCCGATGATGCAGGTCACCTCCGACTTGCGCACGGCAAGCGAGACGTCATCGAGCACTTTCAGCGCGCCGAAATGCTTGCCGACATGCCGCGCATCGACAAGATATTCGGCGGGCGGTAGCGTGTTGCCAGAATTCGGGTTCTTCATGATTCAGCGCTCAGTTTGATGGGGGCCAACGCGCGTTCACCGCGTGAGGAAGCGGCCTACGCGGATCTCGACCCACTGTCCGGCTCGCGACGCCACTTCCACGAGCACGAGATAACACACGCACAGTGCGAGCAAGGTCTCGACGAACGCAAACCGTTCCGAACCGATACCGGTCAGCACGAACGTCAGCTCCGGCACGGTGACGACCGACAGCACCGCGGTTTCCTTGCTCAGCACAATGATCAGGTTGGTCAGCGCCGGCACGATGATGACCAGCATCTGCGGCAACTGTACGCGCATGATGACTTGCAGCCGCGTAAAACCCAGGCATTCAGCGGCTTCTATGTGACCGCGCGGCACCGACGTAAAGCCGGAGCGGAACGCTTCCGCGAAATACGCGCTGCCATAGAGTCCGAGTCCGACAATACCGGCCGTCAGCGGTTCAAGGGAAAGTCCAAGCGAAGGCCCGCCGTAATACAGCACGAAAAGCTGCACGAGAAACGGCGTTCCCCGGAACACCTCTATGTAAGCACGCAAGAATCCGCGCACCCATTTGCCGCAGAAGATCTGCAGCAAGGCGATGGCGAAACCGATCGCCATGCCGATCAGCACGCCGCCAATCCACACGGCGATGGTTGTCGCGAACCCTTCGGCGAGGGCGGGAAGGGAGTCGGTCAGGACCGTGGGATCGAATTGAATGGCCATGTGCTTATGCCCGTTCCATGCGGCGTTCTGCGCGATGTCCGGCCAGCGACAACGTCCCGTTGATGACCAGGTACACCAGCCCGGCGGCAACATACGCCTCCAGCGGCCGGTACGTGCTGGCGGCAATATTCTGCGCGGTGCGCGTGATATCGGCGACACCTACGACTGAAATCAGCGACGACGATTTCACCAGCATGACCATCTCATTGACGAGCGAGGGCATTGTCGTGCGCAGCGCCTGAGGCACCTGGATACGCAGCACGGCATGCAGCCGCGATAAACCGAGCAACTGCGCCGCTTCGAGTTGCCCATGCGGAATGCCGATGAATCCGCCCCGCAGGATCTCGGCGAGATAAGCGGCTTCGCATAGCGACACGGCGGCAGCGGCGGCCACGAGCGGCGGCACGTTGATGCCGATGAAGGGCAGGAAATAGTAGGTCAGCAGAAGCTGCACGAGCAGCGGCACGCCGCGGAAAAAGCCGACATACGCGCCGCCCAGCTTCGAGACGAAGCGGTTCTTCGAGAGCCGGGCGCTGCACACGGCGATAGCGACAATGAAGCCGACCACGAGCCCGACGAGCGAAATCAGGACCGTGGCTTGCGCGGCCTTGATCAGATAGGGAAGGGCATCGAGCAACGCGTGAAGGCTGAACATGGGCTGTCCGGCAAGGAGCAAGGCGCTAAAGCGCCTTGCAGGGCATCAATGGATTGCTGATTCAGCAATTCAATAATTAGGCGAAGGCATGGTGGTGGGCGTGTCCATGACTACGCCGAACCACTTCTTCTGCAAAGCAGCGAGACGGCCATCGCCGTGCATCTTGACGATCGCCTGATTGATCGCGTCGAGAAGCGGCTTGCTGTCCGCGTCCTTGCGGCCGAGATAAGCGAAATACACCTTCGTGCCGAACGGCGGTTGCACGACCGCGAAGGTGTCCGGACGCTGACGCGCCACATAAGCGATGTTCGGCAACGAATTGCCCACGGCGACAATCCGGCCGGCAGCGAGGTCCGCATAGGCCTGGTTGTTGTCGATGTATTCACGCACGCTCGTCTTGCCCGGCAGTGTGGCGACGTACTGCTTCAACTGATCGAGCTGCGCCGAACCCTTGCCGCCGCCGACTGCTTTGCCGGCGACGTCGGCGTTTGTCTTGATGCTGGTGTCGTTCGCGCGTTTGAGCAACGCAACCGTGCCGTCGGCAATCGGCAGGGTGAACTCATAACGCTCCATGCGCGCCTTGGTGATCGTCACCGGGCCGCTGACAATATCGAACTTGCCGGCTTCGAGGCCAGGCAGCACGCTTGGCCACGGCAGGTCGATGGAGCGTACTTTCACACCCAGTTCCTTCGACAACTCGGCGAAGAAGTCCTTATTAAAGCCTTGTTGCTGACCGTTTTCCAGGAAGTCGAATGGTGCGAACTGCATTTCGGTTCCGACCACCAGTTCGCCGGCCTTCTTGACCTTCGCCAACTGGTCTTCCGCGTGCGCCGAAACCGCTGTCGCGACCAGTGCGGCCACGAGCAGACGACCCTTCCACTTCGAGAAAAAATTCATTGTTGAACTCCCCTGATTAAAAGTGCACCCGGCTTGGGCAAAGGTGCGAACCGGTGCGTCGGCCTGCATGTAGTGCGAGTCAGTATATACCGTCAATTGGCATTGCCAAGCGCGTCAAAAATACTTCTCACCGCACCATTTCAAGGCTTACGGACTCCGCGAAAACGCCGGGTTGCATTTGGCTAATTGGCGGTATATACAGACACTTGATCTGCTTTCGGGCAGGCGCTCATGGCTTATCCGCAGACGCTTGCGGCTTGGTCGGGGCAGCGCGGCGCCGGTCATGACGGGTCGCGCGCAGACATTGCATGATGGCGCGCGGTAGCACGGTTTTTGGGTTGGCGGCGCATCTTGCGCTGGTTTGACGTGATGCCCGTCGCAACGTGCGGAGGCCTGCACGGTATAGACGGCGATGAAACTTCGGAGCAACCTGGATGACCTCGACTTCTCACATCCCCGTCGTCGATCTGGCGGCCGTTCGTGCGTTGGATCCCGCCGGATTGCGCGACGCCGCCGCCGCGATCCGCGACGCATGCAGGAGCATCGGTTTCTTCTACGTCAGCAATCACGGCGTGCCGACCGATGTGCTCGAAGGCGCGGTGAAAGCGGCGCGCGAATTCTTTGCGTATCCGCCGGAAGTGAAGCGGCGCGCCGCGGTGAATCATCGGCATCGCGGCTTTAACGCGCTTGGAGACGCAGTCATGTATCAGGCCACCAAACCTGACTACAAGGAGTTTTTCAGCATCGGCCTGGAGTTGCCGGAGGACGATCCGAGTGTGCTTGCCGGTGAAGCGCTGCGTGGCCCGAACAATTGGCCTGACTTCATGCCTTCGCTGCAACCGGCACTTTATGCGTACTACGAAGCGATCGGTGCGTGCGGCGCAGATTTGTTGCGCGCGGTCGCGGTGAGCCTGGATATCGACGAAATGTTTTTTGTGAGTAAATACACGAAGCGCATGCAGCGCACGCAGATGGTCTATTACCCGCCGCAAGCGCCCAAGTCGGACGCGGATCAGTTCGGTGTGGCGCCGCATACGGACTACGGGTGCATCACGTTGCTGTGGCAGGACAACGTGGGCGGCTTGCAGGTGAAGGAGCTTGCAACCGATAGCTGGATTGACGCGCCGCCCATTCCGGGAACGCTGGTGGTGAACGTCGGCGACCTGCTTGCGCGCTGGTCGAACGATCGCTTTCGTTCGACGCTGCATCGCGTAATCAATCGCTCCGGACAGGAGCGATATTCGATCGCGACCTTCTACGATCCGACTTATGGCGCAAGCGTGGACCCGCGCGATCTTGGTCTTGAGGGCGTGCAGCCGCTGTATGAGCCGGTGGCTGCGGGCGATTACATCCTGGGGCGGATCAACGATTCCATGGGTTATAGAAAGAAGCAGAAAGAAGCGCGCGAAGGACTGGGCAAACGATGAAAGCAATAGTACAAACGCTGATTGATGCACTCGGCGCCGGGTCCGTGCGGTTCGGCGATGCCATCGAACCACGCTATCTCGGCGACTGGAGTGGCCGCTCACCGGTGCCGCCGCTAGCGGTCGTGCTGCCGCGTTCGACCGACGAAGTCGCCACCGTCCTGCGCCTGTGCAACGAAGCGCGTCAGAGCGTCGTACCGCAGGGCGGCATGACTGGACTGGCGGGCGGCGCTATTCCTTCCGGCGGCGATATCTGCCTGTCGCTCGAACGGCTGGTGGGTATCGAAGAGGTTGATCGTGCGGCGGCGACCATGACGGTGCTTGCCGGTACCACATTGCAAGCCGTGCAGGACGCCGCGCAGGAAGCGGGTTTTGAATTTGCGCTCGACCTCGGCGCGCGCGGCTCGTGTCAGATCGGTGGCAACCTCGCTACGAACGCGGGCGGCGTGCGCGTGCTGCAGTCCGGCACGGCCCGCGACCAGGTGCTCGGACTTGAAACCGTGCTGGCCGACGGCAGCGTACTCAGTTCAATGAACAAGATGGTCAAGAACAATACGGGCTATGACCTGCGCAATCTGTTCATCGGTTCGGAGGGAACGCTCGGAGTGATCACGCGTGCAGTATTACGTTTGAAACCACGCCGCGCCGCTCGCAATACGGCGCTGTGCGCACTGAAAGATTACGACGGCGCAGTTGCGTTGCTGCGCTCACTGCAAGCCACCTTCGGCGATGAAATCGGCGCGTTTGAAATCATGTGGCCGGAATTCTATGATTTTGGTGTCGCGCTGACACGCTCCCGGCAATCGCCGCTTGGTCAGGCGTATCCGCTTTACGCATTGATCGAACAGGCCGGGTTCTCCGACGATCACGGCGAGCGGTTCGCAGCGGCACTCAATGCGCAGCTTGAGGCGGGCGTCGTGATGGATGCGGTTGTCGCACAGTCGCAGGCGGAGACTCAGGCGTTGTGGGCGATTCGCGAGGCGACGGCCGAGTTGCCGGTGCAGATCGAGCCGATCAATTTCGATGTAAGCCTGCCCATAGGCGAGATCGGTCATTTCGTCGATGCCTGCCGCAAGGACTTTACTGCGCGCTGGCCGACGCACTACGGTTTGTATTTCGGTCACATCGGCGACTCGAACCTGCATGTCACGCTCGATGCCCGTTCGATTCCTGGCGTGACGGTGGAAGAGGTCGACCACGCGCTGTACGGCATGGTTCGCGACTATAGCGGGTCCATATCGGCGGAACACGGCATTGGTGTGCTCAAGCGGCCGTTCCTGGGCTACTCGCGCAGTCCCGCCGAACTCGCTTGCATGCAGGCGATCAAGCATGCTCTCGATCCGCACGGCATCCTCAATCCCGGCAAGGTGCTGCCTGCCGCGGGCGATTAAAACGCTCGAAACGAACAAGGAACTCAATGAGCGTGACCGCTTTTATAGAAAACCTGCGTGCTGAAGTGCGCGGCCTGCCTGCTTACAACGCGGGGTTATCGGCGGAATTCGTGCGTGAGCGTTATGGCGTCTCGCATGTCGCCAAGCTCGGCAGCAATGAAAATCCACGTGGCGCGAGCGCGGCTGTGCTTGCGCATCTTGCCGAGTTCACTACGGTCAGCACGCTCGCGCTTTATCCCGATCCTTCGTGCAGCGCGTTGCGTACGCTGATTGCCGAGCGGCTCGCGGTCGATCCGGAGCACTTGTTGTTCGGCAACGGCTCCGAGGATTTGCTCGCCATTGCAGCCCACACGTTCCTCGCGCCCGGTGACGAAGTGATCACCGTGATCCCGTCGTTTGGCTTGCACATCATCTATCCGCAGAGTGTTGGCGCGAAGGTGATCACAGTACCGATGCGTGCGGATTTCGAATTCGATGTCGATGCGCTGATCGCTGCCATTTTGCCGCGCACGCGCATGTTGATTATTAGTAATCCTAGTAATCCGGTCGGCTGCGCGATGGATACTGCTGAAATGCGTCGGTTATTGAGCGCGGTGTCGCCGGAGACGCTGGTGCTGTGGGACGAGGCCTATTTCGAATACGCCTCCGACGAAGACGGTTACCCGGACAGTCTCGCTGTGCTGCGTGAGTCAGGTTTGCCGTGGCTGTTACTGCGCACTTTTTCGAAGGCTTATGGATTGGCGGGGTTGCGGGTGGGATACGGCGTGGCGTCGGCGCCTGAACTCGCCGGACTGATGAACCGCGTGCGTACGCCATTCAATATCAACCAGATTGCACAGCAGGCGGCAGCCGTGGCGTTTGGCGATCAGGCGCATGTTGCGGCCAGTGTTGCTGATGCCCGCGCCGGTCGTGACTGGATGAGCGCTGCGTTGGTCGGGCTGGGTGTAAATCCGGCACGTTCACGCGCGAATTTCCTGTTCTTTGATTGCGGTGAAGATGCCGCCGAGCTTGCTGGAAAGATGCTGGAGGATGGGGTAATTGTGAAGCCCTGGCGCGAACCGGGTTATGAAAACTGCATGCGAGTCAGCGTTGGGAACGCTGCGGATAACGCTTTGTTTATCAGGTCGTTCGAAAGGCGCCGGACGATGTGATGGCTTCGCGCCGGTGGAACGTTAATCCGTTCACCGGCGCGAGCGAAAACTTACTCCACGTTCTCTTCCAGCTGCGCTTCAAGCCCGACAATCTTCTCCCGCCGTTCCTTTGACAGATTGCCTACTGGCGGCCCGGCAAAACTCTTGCGCACACCTGCGCCGTACCAGATCAGCATCAGCACCGCGAGCAAGCCGACAATCACATAAATCACTTTTTCATTCGGCGGTTGTATGCCCACGTAAGCAAGAATCAACGCACCGATAACCGCTGCAACAGCAAACGGCTTCGACCACATTCCCAACTGGAAGGGGCCTTTCTCGGTCCACGTCTTGCCTTCGGCGAAGATCCCTGCCGCGACCGGCATGGCGTAGGAGATGAACAGAAACACCGCGCTGCCTGCGCTCAACACCGAGAAGGCATCGCCGTATAAAGTGATGACAATGGCGAGCACTGCCGACACCCAGATCGCAGTACCCGGCGTCCGGTGTGCATTGACCTTGCGCAGGAACTTCGACCCAGGCAGGCCACCGTCACGTGCGAACGCAAACATCATTCGCGATGTCGATGTCACCGCGGCCAGTCCGCACACGTAGTTAATAAAAAACAGCAGCAACTCGATCACGATCCGCAGCGGTCCCGGAATCGGCGCGAGGATCGCTTCAAAGAATCCGGTGCCCTGCTTGATCGCCGCGCCAATGTCCGGCATTACGAGCACGAACGAGCAGACCAGCACATATCCGAACAAGGTCGACCACAGCACCGACTTGACGATCCCACGCGGCACGTTGCGCGCGGCATCGTGAGTTTCCTCGGACGTGTGCGCGGACGCATCGAAACCGGTGATCGTATAGGCGGTCAGCAGCAGCCCCGAGAGGAAGGCCATTGCCATGGTTTGCGCGGGCCATTGTCCGCCATCCACGCCGGTGAAATTCTTGAAGGTCACGAGCCGCGAAAAGTCCACCTTGACCGGTGAATAGATCACCAGCGACGCAACCAGGATCACCGTGACGACAAAGATCAGGTAGCCCGACACATCGGTGATCTTGCTGGCGATCCGGATACCACGGTGATTCAGGAAAGCCTGCGACGCGGTGATCAACGTCAGAAATATGGTCTGATGCCACCAGCCGAGCGACTCGGGCTTGACGCCGAACATCGGCGCGATGAGGGTGCGAAAGAACGGGTCCCACGTACCGAAGTTAATGGCGGCAACCACGAACACGAGGCCCAGCAAATTGAACCAGGCGGTGAGCCAGCCCCAGGTCTTGCCGCCCAGGATCGAGCTCCAGTGATACAGGCCGCCGGCCGTCGGATAAGACGAGGCGATCTGCGCCATCGCGGCCGCAACGACCAGCGCGAAGACGGAGCCGAGCGGCCAGCCCAGTCCGATCGAGGCACCGCCGGCCGCGCTGAGTCCAAGCTGGAACGAGGTGATCCCGCCAGACAGGATGCAGATAAGCGAGAACGATACGGCGAAGTTCGAGAACGCACCCATGCGGCGGGAGAGTTCCTGCGCATACCCCATTTTGTGCAGCAATGAAACGTCGCTATCCGCGCTCGCGGGTGGCGGAACTGCCGTATTGATGTCCATGATGGTCGATCCTTATGGCTGAGGCTGCTGGGTAGACGTTGGATGGAGCCGCTAACTCACGCGGCGGTAAAGCAGTTATCGACGTAGAGATGCGCACCGTTGATGAAACTGGCGTCGTCGCTGGCGAGAAAGAGCGCCGCCTTGGCCACTTCCTCGGGCGCGCAAAGACGGCCCTGCTGAAGCGAGAGCGCCGCTTCGCTTGCATCGAAACCGTATTGCGCGAGCGCGGCAATTTCACGCTGCCCGTGCGGGGTATCGATGAACCCTGGGCACACCGCATTGCAACGAATTCCACGCTCGCGATACTCCACGGCAATCGCCCGCGCGAACATCGCGCACGCGCCCTTGGTCGTGCAATAAAGCACTTCGAGCGGCGTGGCTGCTGTCGACGAGATCGATGCCGTGCAGACAATCGAGCCGCCGCCCGCCTCAAGCATATGCGGCAGTACTGCGCGGGTCATCGTGAACATGCTCTTGACGTTGACGTCCATGAGCCACTGGTAGTCTTCGTCGGTGGTATCGAGGAACGGTTTGACGACGATGCTGCCCGCGTGATTGAACAGCACATCGATCGTGCCGAAGCGCTCGGCGATCCGCGCTACGGCGGTTTCTACCTGATCGGTCTTCGCGACATCCGCCTTGAAGAACTCCGCCACGCCGCCGTTCTCGCGAATTTGCGCCACGACCTGCGTGCCGGCGTCCGCGTTGATATCGACGACCGCGACCTGCGCGCCCTCCTTGGCGAACAGCACGGAGGCCGCGCCGCCGCAGCCGGTGGCGCCGCCCGATACGATTGCGATCTTGCCTGCGAGTTTTCCGCCAACAGACTCGGATTTGCCCATTCCTGACCTCTCGTTGTTTATCCTTTATTTAGGCTAGGCTCGACACAATTTACGCACTATCCGAAATTGGCAATGGAGCGGGATGGACCGCGAAAAAATCGCAAACGGTATCGTGCCGAGACTCAAAGGCGCTCCGGGCAGGGTTTTCAGCGATGGGCGCGCACGCGCGCGGCGCTTACCGTGGCGCTCGGCGTGGGCCAGAATGGTCAGAATGACGGGCAAGGAATTTTGATGGTTTTTTGGTCGTTTACACTTTTTTGACGCGTACCGTCCGCCAAGGAGATTTTATGCAAGCGGTCCAACCGGTGCGTCCGGCCGTCGATATCCATTGCTGCCGGAGCATTGACGAGCAGGCCCGGCTGCTTGAAAGCTGGAACCAGACTTACTGCCAGATCTCGCGGGGCGCTTTCGACGGCTCGGTCAGTTCCGTGCATGCGGGCGCGGTGCGTATTCTCGTCGAACGCATGAACCGGACGGTGTACCAGCGCGGTTGCGTGGATGTTTCGCGGATCGCCGTGGGCATTCCGTTCCAGCTCGAAGGCCACGCGTTGTTATGCGGTCAGGTGAGTCATCTTGACGGGCTGCATGTTTTCTCCGGGCCTGGAGGATTCGAGTTTTTATCGCCCGACAAACATGTGGTCGTGAATCTGGAGATCGCGCCGCTGGAGCTGTCCGACCCGCTGCTTCGGCTTGCCATGGACCACGTCCAGCAAGCGCTTGGCAATCAACCGGGGGTGCTCAATGCCGATCCCGTCCGGTTGCAGGCGTTCAGGAGCACGCTGGCGGGTCTGCTGGACACGGTCACGTCCTCACCTTCGTCACTCGCCGACGCGAGCGTGTGCGCGAGTTTCGAACGGTCGGTGATTGTGGGGCTATCTGATTTGCTGCTCGATGTTGGCGAAGTCGACATGCGTACGGGACCGTTGCGCAACTGGAAGCTGGTTGGCGCCGTGCGCGAACTGGTGGAGGCGTCGGCGGATTGTCCGTTGTCGGTTGCTGACTTGTGTTTGCGGCTGGGTGTCAGCCGGCGCACGGTTCAGTATGCATTCGATGAAATTCTTGGTACCAATCCGGCGTCGTATCTGCGTGCTGTCAGGCTTGATCGCGTTCGGAAGGACTTGCTGCGTGCCGGGTCGGTCACTGACGCGGCAACTCGTTGGGGCTTCTGGCACTTCGGCCATTTCTCGAATGATTATCGTGAGCAGTTTGGTGAGTTGCCGTCGGAGACGTTGAGGAGGTTGCGGGGCGGGGTGGGGCGGGGCGATGTTGGGGGGCGGGGTTGATGTTGGGGTTGGTCGGTTCTGGGGCTAGTGGTCGGGGGTTGATGCTGGGTTGGTCGGTTCCGGGGTTAGCGGTCGGGGTCAGTGCCGGGTTGCTGCTTTCAGTGTTAGTGGTCTGCGAGAGTCGGATATTCTCTTTATCACTATTAGCCACTGTGCGTGGCGGCACGTCATTTCTTTGTCCAAAGCGACAAAGAAACGAAGCAAAGAAAACGCTTTCAACCACGCTACCCTAAGTGTCCACAGCGTGCAGTTTCTATTCATAGGTGCCCCAAAAGCACGGTGCTCGCCAGAGCCACGGATGTGTGAACCCCTCCTTCTCCGAACACCGATACCCACACGCTTCGCCACCAGTGTAGTGGTCAAGTTATTTCGGACAGACCGATAGGTTCTTTTACTGTCAGTTTTGCCTCATAGGCAGCGGGCGACAGATAACCCAAAGTCGAGTGCAAGCGCACGGCATTGTAGAAACTGACGATGTACTGGTTGATATCGCGCCGTGCCTCTTCGTGGTTGGCGTATCGGCGCTGCCAAACACGCTCCATCTTCAGGTTCAGGAAGAATCTCTCCATCACTGAATTGTCCCAGCAATTTCCCTTGCGGCTCATACTGCAAATCACATGATGCTGCTTAAGTAAGGCTTGGTATTCATCACTCGCGTATTGGCTACCCCGGTCGGAATGCAGTACCAGTCCCGGTGCTGGGCAGCGCTGCTGCAGCGCCATGTTCAAGGCCGATATCACTAGCCCGGCTGGCATAGTGGGCGCCATGGACCAGCCAACCACCTTGCGTGAGTACAGGTCCAGCACGACCGCCAGATACAGCCAGCCTTGGGCCGTACGGATATATGTGATATCCGAAACCCACGCGCGATTGGGCTCGGCCACGTCAAACTGACGGTCGAGCACATTCGCGGCCACAGGTAACGTATGTCTGCTGTCGGTGGTCGACACGAACTTGCGCTTCCAGCTCGTGCGCAGGCTCGCTTCGCGCATCAGCGTACGCACCCGATGGCGCCCGATACGTAGCCCTTGCTCACGCAGCGCATGCATCACGCGCCGGCTGCCGTAGCTCGCGCCGCTGGCGGCGAATACCGCCTTGACGTGAGTCTGTTCTTGCAGACGCTTTACGCTCGGCCTGGCACGCCGGTGCGCGTAGTAGCCAGAGCGGCTCACCTGCAAAACCCGACAGGCGTCACTGACCGATACGGCCTCCTGTTGCAAGTGGGCTACCACGCGGTAACTCACCTCAGTTCCCGTGCAAAGAAGGCCGATGCTTTTTTTAGCAGCGTATTGTCCTCGCGCAGTTGCCGGTTCTCCATCTCAAGCTGGCGAATACGCTGCTGCTCGGCCGTCAGTGGCTTGCCCACACCGGCCCCTCCGCTGGACTCGGCATCGTACTGCGCCACCCAGCGACGCACAGCTGTCTCACCAAGTTCCATCGACCGGCAAACCTCGCTCAGCGATAGCCCTTGGTCTCGTATCATCCTCACCACTTCCAGCTTGAAGCTGGCGTCAAATTGTCGGCGCCTTCTTGTCATCTAGCTCAATTCCTCATCGATTTCAGGATTGTCCTCCTATCGACTTGTCCGAGGAAATTAGACCACCACACAGTGATTGAACCTGCCCAAGGGGCACCCCGCGCTATCCGCGGACGACCAACCTCCAAATGTGTACGCGTCTCGAACCACGCCGCCAACCTACCAAGTAATAAAGCCCCAAAGTATGTAAGGCCGTAACTGACGAAAATAACGGTGTAGGCCGCGTAGCCAACTCATCAAAGATTGAGGCAGTAAATACGCGTCACGTCGAGCTGCTGTGGATCAAGCTGTGACCACGAAAAAAGCGAGCCGACCAAGCGGCCACCCCCAAAAAACGCGTAAGGCCGTGCGGGTTCCATAGCAATTGTGCTTGCCCGAGAGCGTACGGGGCGAAGCGTGTTCGTGTCAGGATTCGCGAGAAGGAGGGTCTCACACATCGGTGGTTCTGGCGAGCACCGTGCTTTTGGGGCACCTATGAATGAAAACTGCACGCTGTGGACACTTAGGGTAGAGCGGTTAAAGCGTTTTCTTTGCTTCGTTTCTTTGTCGCTTTGGACAAAGAAATGACGTGCCGCCACGCACAGTGGCTAATAGTGATAAAGAGAAAATCCGACTCACGCACACCACTAACACTGAAAGCAGCAACCCGGCACTGACCCCGACCACTAACACTGAAAGCAGCAACCCGGCACTGACCCCGACCGCTAACACTGAAAGCAGCAACCCGGCACTGACCCCGACCACTAACACTGAAAGCAGCAACCTGGCACTGACCCCGACCACTAACGCCGAAAGCACCAACCCGGCATTGACCCCTGACCCCTGACCCCTGACCCCTGACCCCTGACCCCTGACCCCTGACCCCTGACCCCTGACCCCTGACCCCTGACCCCTGACCCCTGACCCCTGACCCCTGACCCCTGACCCCTGACCCCTGACCCCTGACCCCTGACCCCTGACCCCTGACCCCTGACCCCTGACCCCTGACCCCTGACCCCTGACCCCTGACCCCTGACCCCTGACCCCTGACCCCTGACCCCTGACCCCTGACCCCTGACCCCTGACCCCTGACCCCTGACCCCTGACCCCTGACCCCTGACCCCTGACCCCTGACCCCTGACCCCTGACCCCTGACCCCTGACCCCTGACCCCTGACCCCTGACCCCTGACCCCTGACCCCTGACCCCTGACCCCTGACCCCTGACCCCTGACCCCTGACCCCTGACCCCTGACCCCTGACCCCTGACCCCTGACCCCTGACCCCTAACCCCAGAACCGACCACCCCGACACTAGCCCCCCATCATCTTCGTCTCCTGCGGACCGATCCACTCGCGATCGAAATGACCCTCGGCGATGGAACGTAACGCAGCCGCTTCCTTGTTCGCCTGCCGCTTCGCCCCTTCGATGACCGCCGCCACGTCCCCGGGTGCTATCGCAAGGACACCGTCTTCATCGCCTACGATGATGTCGCCGGGCTGCACCACCATGCCGCCGACAGTGACCGTCACATTGACCTCGCCAGGACCGTTCTTATATGGGCCACGATGTGTCGCGGCACGCGCATAGACCGGGAAGTCGTGTTGGCGAATGGCGCCCACATCGCGGATTGCGCCGTCGATTACCAGACCCTGCACGCCGAGGCTTTCGGCATAGGTCGCCATGATTTCACCCATTAGCGCTTGCGTAATATCCCCGCCGCCGTCGATCACCAGCACGTCGCCGGGCCGGCAAAAATCGAATGCGCGATGAATGGCGAGGTTGTCGCCGGGACGGGTGCGCACGGTCACCGCCGTCCCGGCCATGGGCCTGGCACGGTGATACGGCACGAGCCCGACCGTCCCGCTGACACGCGCCATGTTGTCACTGAGTAGCGAGACAGCAAGGCCGCGCAGTGTCTCCAGTATCTCGGGGCTGGCTTGCGTGGCCGACTCGTTACGGCGCCATCCGGGTGGATTGGTCACGATCATCTCCTTTAGGAAAACTGATGATTAAGCTGGTTTGACAAACGTCCGTACACCGCACGCGCGTTGTCTTCATAGATGCGCTGGCGATCGGCCGGCGTGAGCCACGGGATCGCGTCAATATAACGGCGGGTATCGTCGTAGTAGTGGCCGGTCTCGGGGTCGATGCCTTGAACCGCGCCGATCGTCTCCGACGCAAACAGGATGTTCTCGACGGGAATCACTTTCGCCAGCAGGTCGGTGCCGGGCTGGTGGTACACGCAGGTATCGAAGAATACGTTCTTGAGCAGGTAATCCTTGAGCAACGGACGCTTCATGTCCTGAGCGAGCCCGCGATAACGCCCCCAGTGATAAGGCACGGCGCCCCCGCCGTGGGGAATGATGAAGCGCAAGGCCGGAAAATCGGCGAACAGGTCCGCCGTGAGCAATTGCATGAACGCCGACGTGTCGCCGTTGATGTAATGCGCGCCGGTCGCATGGAAGTTGGGGTTGCACGACGACGACACGTGGATCATGGCGGGCACGTCGAGTTCCACCATCGTTTCGTAGAGCGGATACCACGCGCGATCCGTGAGCGGTGGTCCGGTCCAGTAACCGCCGGACGGGTCCGGGTTGAGATTGCAGCCTATAAAACCAAGCTGCTCGACGCAGCGGCGCAACTCGGGAATGCAGTTCTCGGGCGATACCCCGGGCGCTTGCGGCAACTGGCAGACACCCACGAAGTTGCGCGGAAACATCTGGCAAACGCGATGAATCAGGTCATTGCTTTCCTGCGACCAGTGCGCGTTGGCATCGGAGCCGGCCAGGTGATGACCCATGCCGGCCGCCCGTGGCGAAAAGATTGTCAGATCCGTGCCGCGCTCCCGTTGAATGCGCAACTGCCCTGATTCAATGCTGTCGCGAATCTGCTCATCAGTGATGACGGGACGCGGCGGGGGGGATGTACCGTCTTTGAGCGCCGCTATCTGGGCGGCGCGCCAGGCTTCATGTTCGCGCGGGGAGGTCGTATAGTGACCGTGACAGTCGATGATCATTGCGGGTTTCCAGATCAAGGTTCAGTGAAGGTGTCCGGCGCGGGAGTCGCCTGCCGGCAATGCGTCGGTCTCGTCTTCTGCAGGCGTGACCCGCATGACCAGCGCGATGATGGTTGCCACCACCAGGAAGGCCGCGATCGTCAGGAGCGCCAGCTTGAAGTTGCCCGTGGCACTGCGGACGAGCCCGATGCTCCAGGGGCCGACAAGCCCGCCGAACTGAGCGACGGTGTTGATGAGCGCGATCGTCGCAGCGCCGGCAGCGCCGGTCCTGAACGAAGAGGCGAGGCTCCAGAACAACGGGTTGCCGGCATAGATGAATAGCCCGGTCACGCAAAGAAGCGCATAGGCAATCACCGGATTCGGTGCGTAGGCACTGCCCGCAATAGCGAGCGCGCTCATTCCGTATACAAACGCGAGATGCTTCTTCCGGTCGCCGGTCCGGTCGGAACTGCGGCTGATCAGCAGCGTGCCGAGGACACCGAGAAGCGGCGGGGCGGCGGACAAGAAACCCACCTCGAGGTTGCTCAGGTTGCCGAGGCTCTTGACGATCTGCGGTAACCACAGGAACAGGCCATAAACACCCACGAGCGCGCAGCCGAACAAACACGCGAGGCTCCACACGCGGATGTCGCTGGCTACGCGCAACATCGAAAAATGCTTGTCTGCGCCCAGGGCCTCGCGTTCTTTCGTCAGCGTGGACTCGAGCCACTGCTTTTGCGCGTCGCTCAGCCATGCGGCATCAGCAGGGCGTTCGGTCATCAGGCGCAGCGTCAGGAGACCAAGGAGCATGGCAGGGACACCTTCCATGATGAACATCCATTGCCATCCCTGCAGACCGAGCGGTCCATTCGCATAGGTCATGAGCGCCGTCGAAATCGGGCCGCCGAGCACCGCAGAGAACGAGCCGGCGATGATGTATCCCCCCACCGCACGCGCGCGGTAACGCTGCGGGAACCACTTCGTCAGGTAGACGGCCACGCCGGGAAGGAACCCGGCCTCCATGACGCCCAGCAGGAAGCGCAGTACATAGAAGCTGTACTCGTTGGACACGAAGGCGGTCGCGGCGGCAACCGCTCCCCACGTCAGCAGGATGCGGGCGATCCAGCGCCGGGCGCCAACGCGATGGAGCAGCAGGTTGCTGGGCACTTCGAGAAGCATGTAGCCGAAGAAGAAAATGCTCCCGGCGAAGCCGAACACCGCTGGGCTGAAGCCGAGCTGCTTGTTCATGTCGAGTGCGGCAAAGCCGATGTTTATCCGGTCAAGATAGTTGAAGAACATCATGGCGAAGAGCAACGGCATGAGGCGGCCATAGACTCGGCGCATGGTTGCGCTTTCGATCGGATCGGTCATCAATGTCTCCTGCTGTAGAGCGCCCGTTGGATCGGGCGTCGTTGTGGTTTGCTTTTGCTACCGTGATTCCGCGCTGATCCGAGTGTCCGATCAGCGGCCGGTGCTCACGTGTTCGCCTAGCCGTGAATCCCTTTCAGGCGGCAGCCTATGCAACGGGCACAAACGCCCCAACGCCGATTGAACGGCGACGGCATTACTCGGCGGTCGTTGAGCATTGCTAACGGCCTTGGCCGATGCCGACCAAAGAGCGACAGGACCTTATAAGTAAAAAGTAAAGGAGCGAGAAAGTGAGGTCCCGGCAGCGAACCGGACATCGGTGGTAGACGGCGCTATCCGAAAGCCATTATTCCAACGCCGGACGATCTGGCACGATGCGCGTACTTACGGTTGAATTACATAGCGATGGCGCCTGGCAACAAATGGCGGACATCAGCGCAAGCACGTCCGGGATGACCGTGTTCCTGCGAACCCACGATTCGACAAGTCATGGTACGAACCGCCGTGCCGTACGTCCAAGACCGTGTTTTTATCCTTTTATAATAATTTGCTTATAGTTCCGGCAGGTCATGCGGCAAGTCTTTCCCCACCGGCGACAAACAGGTAAGAAACGCTTGCAGATGAGGCGAGCTGTCGTCGCTGCGAAAGCTCGCCGCAAGCGTCGTGGTCTGCGACGCCAGCGGCCCGGTCAGGCGCCGGTACACGACATCCGAGCGTCCATGTCGCGCAACCGATTCACCCACGAATGTCACACCGAGTCCCGCCGCCACCAGCGCAATAGCCGTCTGGATCTCGTAAGCCTGATGCGCGATGTGCGGCGTAATGCCGGCATTGCGATAGAGCGATTCGACAAAGCGCGAGAACTGCGCATTCGGGTGCTTTGGATAAAGCACGAGGGGCGTGTTGGCAAGCTGCGTGATCCGTACTTTCTTTTCTCCCGCAAGCGGATGGTCCGGCGGCAGCACGGCCATCAGGCGTTCGCGCAGCAGCGGCAACGTAGTACATCCCGCTATGGGCGGAACCTGCCGGCCGATGCCAATGTGAATGCGCGTCTCATGCAGCGCATCGGCTTGCTCTTCAGTGAGCATTTCGAAGAGCTTCAGTTCGACCTTGGGGTAATCCCGATGAAACGACTTCAGTGCGGGCGGCAACACGCTGTACATCGCTGAGCGGGTGAAGCCGATGCCGAGCCAGCCACGCATGCCCAGGCCGATCTCGCGGGTACCAAGCGCGGCCTGATCGAAGGAAGCGAGGATCTGGCGCGCCTCGATACACAGATAACTGCCGGCCTCCGTGAGTCGCAGCGGCCGGCTGCCACGGTCTACCAACTGCGTCCCCATACGTGCCTCAAGCGCGCGGATCTGCTGGCTTAGCGCCGGCTGCGCGACGTGCAGCCGCTCCGCCGCGCGGCTGAAGTTGAGTTCTTCCGCGAGGACGACAAAGGCCTGCAAGTGTCGGAGGTTCATTGTTGTGTGATTGAAAGAGCGCTGATCGCGAATGCCACGCGTGATGAAAGCAGTATCAGGCGTCACGGACCGGCAGAGGTTATCAAAACCTCGCGGTTTCATCCGGTTTCGCGTCGACGCGCCGAACGGCGCAAAGCAAAAAATAGGCGCTTGAGTTATTGACCACGCGCTCATAAGCTCGTGCATGAAGAGGACCGGCTGACCGCGGCCGTCGATGTTGCCCTGCGTGCGTTGATCGGAGTTTCTTGCTGGCTTATTGACTATAAAGTCACGAATGCCGGTCTCGTTTCAGGGCCTCCAAGAAAAATTATTGCACGCGTAAAGGCGTCTTGACGCCATACTCCAGGAGACTGAAAGCATGTCATGGACGGTCGATGAACAACTCGCGCTCACGGCGACTCAAGCCGTCAGCGCGATCCAGTCGGGGCGCCTCAAGGCCACCGACTACGTCGCCACCTTGCTGGCTCGCGCGGCGGCAGTTTCCACGCTCAATGCGCTGACCGCGCTCAATACGGAGGGCGCACTGGTAGCGGCACAGCGTATCGATGCTCTTTCAGCCGATGAGAAACGCCGGCTTCCTCTCGCTGGTCTGCCCGTCGTGGTGAAGGACAACATCAACACGGCGGGCATGCAGACGTCGGCGGGCACGCCGGCGCTGGAAAATTTCATCCCGTCGACCCATGCGCCCTCCGTGCAAAAACTGCTCGACGCCGGTGCGATCCTGCTCGGCAAGGCCAATATGCACGAACTGGCGCTCGGCATCACCAGCACGAATCTGAGCACCCACGCAGGACCCGTTCGGAATCCTTATAACCCCAGGATGATTCCCGGCGGCTCGTCCGGTGGCACAGCGGCGGCGGTGGCCGCGCGTATCGTGCCGGCGGGGCTCGGCACGGATACGGGCGGTTCGACCCGCATTCCGGCCGCGTTGACCGGTATCGCGGGCTTCCGTCCTTCGGTGGGCAATGGCGGCGATCAGCGCCGTTATCACGATACAAACGCGGTTGTGCCGATCAGCCACACACGCGATACCGTTGGCCCGATGGCACGCACCGTCGCCGATATCGCGCTGCTGGATGGCGTCGTGGCCGGCGACGGTCCGCTTCCTGGCGTGGCGCTGGGAGACTTGCGCATCGGCCTTCCTGCATGCTGCTGGGCCGGACTGGATCACGGGCTGGAAATCATCGCACGCGGTGCCCTCGACCGGCTGAAAGCGGCGGGCGTGACACTCGTTCATATCGACATGCCGGATCTGTTCGTGTTGAGTGAGCAGATCAGCTTTGCCGTGGCATTGCACGAACCGCTTGAGGATCTTCCCGCGTGGCTCATAGCCAATAATGCGCCGGTCAAGACCGTCGCTGAAGTGGCCGCGCGAATTGCCAGCCCCGACGTACGCGCCGCGTATGAAGCCATTCTCGCCGATACGTTCGGCCCGCAATACGACGTGGCTATGAGTACATTGCGGCCACAACTTCAACACCTGTATGCAACAACGTTCTCCAGGCACACGCTTGATGCGCTGCTGTTTCCGACCACGCTTCTGCCGGCTGTGCCGATCGATGCGTTGAACGGATCTTCGCAAGTGTCGATCAACGGCGGTGAGCCGATGGATGAAATGGCTGCATTCCTGCGCAATACTGATCCGGCCAGCGTCGCGGGAATTCCGGGCTTGTCGCTGCCGGCCGGGATGACGCACGAAGGCTTGCCCGTAGGCATTGAACTCGACGGGCCCACCGGCAGCGATCGCCGTTTGCTTGCAATAGGCGTGGCGTTCGAACAGGTGCTGGGTTCGCTGCCTGCGCCGATGTAGCAGGCGTATCGACAACGCCGGTTAGATGCCAATGTCGATAGACCAGCCCATTCCGACCTGGCCGTGAGCCGCGCCATCAGCCCGAGCCGATCCGCAATTAAAAAAGGTAGAAGTGCCAAGCATATTGGCTGGGATGCAGTTTTCCTGTACCGGCACCCGCCGAGATAAAACGGACCTTCTTGAAGACACCGCCAGCCATCGCATCGGCGACGTAACGCCTGCATCCGTCGATCAAACGCGTGACCATTGCGTTGCTGCGGCCTTTAACTGCGGCCAACCGAAACGCTGAGCATCGCCTGGATCGCGCCACTCAAGTTCCGCGCACATACCGCGCTGCGAATTATCCGCACCGCTCGCGCCGGTAAGCAAAATGCAAGACGGAATCCAGATGCTCAAAACCGCTGCTTCGGATCAGCGGCATTCCCCATTGCCACGTGTTTTTTTCTGTGAAAGACTTCGGTCATCTGCTGTGCCGGACATGATTCCGGTATATCAGACAATCGGTTTAACCCGTTCTATCTGGCCTGGCCTCGCTTTCACTCGGGCAGGGCCGTACACAACCTCGTTTTATGCAGGCCCATGCGCTGGCATGGTGAGGGCGTTGAATCCAGGGTCTTCTCTGGGCGCCGCCGTCTGTCCCTGAACTGACATTTTCACTTTCAAGGCTGAGACCCAAATGAGACTTGTCAAAGAAAGCGCACGTATCGCCTGTTTATTTGCGGTGGCTGGTCTGTTGACGCTGGCCGGTTGCACGAAGGTTGCCACCCCAACTCAGGATGATGCGGCAGAGTCCACGCTGAAGGCGGTCTTGCAGCGCGGCACGCTGCGCGTCGGCGACTGCCTGAGCTTTGCGCCCTTCGGTTTTTATAACAAGGATGGTGCGCCCGACGGCTACGACGTCGACCTCGCGAAAGAGCTGGCCAAGCAAATGGGCGTGAAGCTGGAAGTGGTCAATACGACGAGCGCCAACCGTATTCCAAACTTGCAAACCAGCAAGGTCGACGTGGTCTTCTGCAATTTCACGCGCAATCTGGAGCGGGCCAAGGAGATCGGCTTCACCAATCCCTACGTTGTGGCCAGCGAGGCGCTGCTCGTCAAGAAGAGCAGCGGCATCAAGTCGATCAATGACATGTCCAACCGCACGATCGCCACCGTCAAGGGATCGACGAACGGCGACGAAGTACGGGCGCTGAACATGCAGGTGAAGATCCAGGAATTCGACAGTTCGCAAGCAGCTATTCTCGCGGTCAAGCAAGGCCAGGCCGACGCGATGATCGAAGACAACAACTTCCTTGCGTATCAGGCTTCGCTCGACCCCGAGTTGACCGTGACCGACGAAGCGCTGGTTCCACTTGAATACAACGCGTTCGGTGTGAAGGCGGGCGATCAGGTCTGGCTCGATTACCTGAACCTGTTCCTGTTCCAGGTCAACGCGTCGAAACTGAACGCCCAGCTCTACAAGAAGTGGTTCGGCGCCGATCCGCGTTTCCCGCTGAATCCGCAGTACTGATGCCGCAGTACTGAAGCGCTAACGCCGCATGCATCGCGCAAGGCAGAAGATGGAGGAGCAATGAGCTATCAATGGGTGACCCTGTCGGGCTATCTGAACGATTTTGTCCGGGCGGCGTGGCTGACGCTTCAGGTCACGTTGCTGGCCTTCGTCGTTGCGATGCTGCTCGGCCTGCTGGCCGCGCTGGCCAGCACGTCGCGCGTCACCCTGCTGCGGGCAATATCGAGTTGTTATATCGAGGTGATTCGCAACACGCCGGTGCTGCTGCAGATCTTCATTGTTTTCTTCGGCCTGCCGTCAATGGGCATCACGCTCAATGCGTATTCCGCTGGTGTGATTGCGCTCGGCGTGAACGTGGGTGCGTACCTTGCCGAAGTGTTCAGGGCGGGCATTCAGTCCGTGCCGCGCGGGCAGTTGGAGGCCGCATCCGTTCTCGGGCTGGAGCGTTCGCAGATCTTCATTGAGGTGGTCATGCCGCAGGCCGCGCGCGCCGTTTATCCCGCGATCGTCAACAACCTGATCCAGCTCCTGCTCGGGACTTCGCTGCTGTCGGCTATCGCATTGCCGGAACTGACCGGCATGGCGACAGTGATCAACGCGCGTACGTTGCTGTACATCCAGACGTTCACGATTACGCTGATTGCATATCTGGTGCTGAGCAACTTCCTGTCGTGGATCGCCGGGGTGGTCGGGGCGCGGCTGTTTCACCCGCCGCTCGTGCTGGCAAAACGTGCACGCCGGCCATTGCTTTTCAGGCGCCGTGTGAGCGCTGGAACAGGAGAGTGACCGTGACAATCGACCTGTTGATGTCCAGTCTACCCATCCTGCTTCAGGGCCTGCTGACAACGCTTATTCTTTCTGTAGCGGCCATTGTGGGCGGCACGCTTGTCGGGCTGCTGGCGGCCGTGTTGCGGACCTTCGGGCCTTGGGGTACGCCACGGCTTGCCCGGCTCTACACCGAGCTGTTTCGCGGCACGCCGGTCCTGATCACGCTGATGTTCATCTACTTTGGCGTGTCGTACTTTGGTTATGCCATCGACGTATTCGCAGCTGGCGTGATCGGGCTGAGCGTCTATCAAGGCGCTTATATTGCAGAGGTTTTTCGCTCGGGTATTGAATCGGTTCAGAAGGGGCAATGGGAAGTCTCGCAGATCCTCGGACTGAGCAAGACGCAGGCGTTCTTTTCGGTGATCCTGCCGCAGACCGGAAAGATCGTGCTGCCGCCGTTGATCGGACAGTATCTTTCCCTCATCAAGGACACGTCGATTGTCAGCATGATCGGCATGTCGGAGTTGATGCATCAAGGCCAGGCGATTGTCGACCGGATCGGCAAGCCGGTGGAAATCTATGGTCTGGTTGCCGCGCTGTATTTCATTGTGTGCTTCCCCCTGTCGCGGTGGGTGCGCCGCCATGATCGAAGAAGGAGCCTGTTGTCATGAACACCGCCATCGCGTCCAAGCCCCTCATCAAGCCCATCATCAACCTGAGCGGCGTCACCAAGTCGTTTGGTGCGACACAGGTGCTCAAGCAGATCAACCTCGAGGTGCGCCAGGGCGAAGTGCTTGTCCTCATTGGCGCTTCCGGTTCGGGCAAGAGCACCGTCCTGCGAATCATGAGCGGTCTTGAAACCGCTGACGCCGGCGAAGTCTGGGTCAACGAAGTACCACTCCACGACGCGCGCCGCGCACGCGAAATTCGTGGTCACGTAGGCATGGTGTTTCAGCAGTTCAATTTGTTCCCGCACAAGAATGCATTGGGAAATGTCTCGCTGGCCTTGATCAAGGCACGCAAGATGAATCCGGCGGACGCCCGCAAGCGCGCAATGGACGCACTGGACCGCGTAGGTCTCGCCGACCGCGCCGATCACTATCCGAGCCAGTTGTCGGGCGGCCAGCAGCAACGGGTAGCCATTGCACGCGCGCTGGCCGTGGAACCGGGCATCATGTTCTTCGATGAAGCCACCTCCGCACTCGATCCGGAACTGGTCGGCGAGGTCACCGAGGTCATGCGAGGCTTGGCACGCGACGGCATGACCATGGTGGTCGTCACGCATGAAATGGGTTTCGCGCGCAAGACGGCGGATCGCGTGGTGTTCATGGACAAGGGCGTGATTGCCGAGCAGGGCGCGCCCGAGCAGATCTTCGTGAATCCGCAGAACGAACGCACGCAGCAGTTCCTGCATCGGGTACTCGACCATTGAGTGCGACCGATCTGCCGCCGTCCACGCGCTAAGCTCGCGTCGGTCGAAGATCGAAAGAGCGAATCATATTGCCGACGGAGTTCGAGTCATGTCTGTACAGGAATCTTCAAGGGCGAGGGGAGTAGACCGGGTCGTCTCCATCCTCAAGCAATTGCACAGCGTGCGACGTCCCATGACCATGCGCGAGCTGATTGAAGCAACCGGTGCGCCGCGTTCCAGCATCTACGAACTCGTGACGATCCTGACCGAGGCCGGCTGGCTGGAAGCGGGTGCGGACGGCAGCGTGTTCTTCGGCCGGGAGATGCACTATTACGGGTCGGACTATGCGGTGCACAATGACCTGATCAGCCGGGCGCACCTGGCTATCCTTGGCCTTGTCCGGAGCCACGACGAGACCGCGCAGCTCTGCATGCTGGAGGGTAACAAGTACACCGTGGTGCTGTCGGAAAACAGCTCGCGCCCGTTCAACATCAGTTCGGATATAGGCGTGAAGGTCCCCATTCCGTGGACTGCTTCTGGTCGCTTGCTACTCGGTCACTTGAGCGCGGATCAGATTCTCGCGCTGATTCCAGAGGAAGACTTCGTGCTCGACAACGGCAAGCGAATCGAAGTGCCGGAATTCCTGGGCGATGTCGAGCGTGCCGCGCAACAAGGGTTTTTCTGCACGGAAGGCCTGTCCCACACGTTTCGATATTGCATGGCGGCGCCCGTGCGAGACAAGAACGGGCAAGCCGTTGCCGCACTGTGTTTCATGACCAGCCGCGACACTGATCAGAACAAGCGAGCGGCCATGCTTGAGGACCTTATACGGTCGGCGAAGACCTTATCGCAGCCCTATTACGGAACGGGTTTCAGCGCGGTGGGTTGATCGTGGCAAGAGGCGTGGCCGTGCTGAATTCGCGATAGGTCAATGCGTTGACGTTGACTCACGCTAGCCGCAATCTGCACGTCTTGCACCGCAACGCCGGTCAGGTCAGCTACAGTGATCTGGGCAGGGTCGGTATCATCGCGAGCACGCTTGCCCGCGTCCAGCAACGTGCCGAGCTCAAGCAACTGCTTCGCATGAATCAGCCCGGCGGATAACGCATGCGAGATTTCGCCGTATTTGCTGCACTGATCGATCGAATCCACCACAATCACCCCGGCCCGCCCAACGATTACCGGATCGAGTTCCTGCTTGCCCGTGCTGTCCGCACCGACCGCCGTGATATGCGTACCGTTGCGGATCCAGTCTGAGCGCAGCAGCGGTTCGCGCGATGGTGTTGTAGTCACTATCAGGTTAGCGTTCGCCGCGACGGCTTCAGCGGAGTCCATCGCACGCACGTTGAAGCCCAGTGCCGACATTTCCTCCACGTATTGTTCGCGGTTTTTCGCGCTCGGCCCCCATACGAATACGTCCCGGCAACCGGTCACCGGTTGCAAATATTCAAGCTGCAACCGCGCTTGCTCGCCGCTGCCGATAATGCCAATCCCCTGCACCTCGCGCGGTGCGAGCAATCGTGCGGCGAGCTGTCCGGCGAGCGCGGTACGCACGCAGGTGAGCCAGCCTTCATCCTGCAACAGGGCGACCGGTTCGCCTGTCGTGGCGGAAAAAAGCACGATCAGGCCGTTGTTGCTTGGCAAGCCTTGCCTGGCGTTATCGTAGAAGCCGGTAGATACCTTGACCGCGAAAGCTGCTGCACCGTCGACATAAGCGGACTTCACACAACAATCGCCATTGGCAGCATCGAACTGGAAGTTCTGGACCGGCGGCACCTGGACGGTCTTGCGCGAATAAGCGATGAAACCTTCCTCTATCATCCGCACCGCGCGTTCCATATTGAAGCGCGCAATGATTTCGTCTTTCGTCCAGATTTTCACTTAACGGCCTCGATGAATTTATTCAGCATGATGTTGCGTCCGCAAAGCACCACAGCCACCGCACGGCCCTGATACTGCGCGCTAAGTTTCAGCATTGACGCCAGCGCGACACCGGCGGCGCCTTCCACCATCCAGCGGTCGGTTTGCGCGAGCAGTTTCATGGCAGCCCTGATCTCTTCTTCTGTCACCAGCGCTGTACCGGTAATGACTTCCCGGCCAATATCGAAGGTCACGGAGTCGGGTTCCACACCGCCCGCGGTGCCGTCTGAGATTGTTTCGCTTTCCTCAACGTCTATGATTTTACCAGCCTGGAACGAGCTGTACAAGGCGGTCGAATTCGCGGGCCAGCAGCCGATCACGTCGGTTCCTGGAAGCAGCGTCTTGATCGCTGTGCCGATGCCGGAAATTAGCCCACCGCCACCGACTGAGGCGAACACCGCGGCCAGATCGGTAGCCTGCTCATGCAGTTCCATGCCGATCGTGCCTTGACCGGCTATGACGTCGAGATCGTTATAAGGCGATACGAACGCCATGCCGCGGACCTTTGCCTGCCGGGCGGCTTCAAGTTCGACGGCCAGCGTTGTGTCGTTCAGCGTGATTACCTCGGCGCCCAGCGCACGAATAGCGTCGAGCTTGATCGCCGCTGCGGATGCGGACGCATAGACCGTGACGGGCACGCCCGCAAGCTTGCCGGCGAGCGCCACGCCCTGACCATGATTGCCGCTCGACACCGTGAGCACACCATTGCGGCGGGCGTCTGCGTCCAACAGGCGCAGCTTGTTGGTCGCGCCGCGAAACTTGAACGAGCCCGTATGCTGCAGATGCTCGCACTTCAGGTAGACGTCGCATCCGGTCACCTTTGACAACATCGGACTGAACGCAAGTGGTGTTACGCTCACTTGCGGTCGAATGGCGCGATGCGCTTCCTCAATGCGTTGAAACAGATCATTCATCACTCGTTGCCCCTCAGTTCCTTCAGATAATTGAACACCGTGGCGCGGCCGATCGACAGCACCTTCGCCACGTAATTAGCCGCGCTCTTGCCCTTGAACGCGCCTTCCTCATGTAGAGCTTCTATGAGCGCGCGCTTGTGCTCGCGCGTGAGCATGGACAGCGCGAGCTTGCGTTCCTGCAGCCAGTGGTTGAGAAAGATATTGACGCGCTCCTGCCAGTCGTCCTGGAACAGCTTCTCGGGCTGCGGTTGCAGAGGAGTGGTGGAGAGGAGCAGGTCAAGCGCCTGCCTGGCTTGCTCCAGCGCCGCAATATGAAAATTGATGCACATGACGCCAATCGCGTGACCTGCATCGCTGCGCACGACAATACTCACCGAGCGGATCTTGCGGCCGTCCCAGCCGAGTTTTTCATACGGACCGATCACGCTTTCGTCTGGATCGAATTCGATGTCGTCGAGCGAAGATTCGTCGCCCAGTTCGCGTTTGGACTGATTGTTCGCCACGTGCACCACGGTTTGCGTGTTGAGATCGTGGATGACGACTTCCGTATACGGCGGAAACAGCAAGACGATGCCGTCGGCGATTGCGCTGTAGCGCGCCAGCAGCTCGGCTGACGGTTGTGGTTCGCTGCGCTTGATCGCCCGCCTGGACGGCGGCTTGGACGACGGATTCACCTCGAGCTCAGCGGCTTTTCCGGAGATGATCTTCAAATTACGTGCTTTAGTCATGATTCAATGTCGATTCGTGCGGAACAGTCGTGCGATGTTCCGCACGTGCGGCTTAGTCGACCGCCAGATCGACCGTAAAGTATTTCTTCAACAACTTCTGGTAAGTGCCGTTGCGCTTCAGCTCCAGAAACGCGCTGTTGAGCGCGTCAACGAGTTCCTTGTCACCCTTGCGCACACCAATACCTACCCCTGTGCCAATGACTGTTGCATCCTTGACCGCTGGCCCGGCAAAAGCAAACCCTTTGCCCGCAGGTTGATTCAGGAAGCCAAGACTCGCGGCGGTCGCGTCGACGAAGGTGGCATCCAGGCGTCCCGCGGCCAGGTCGGCATAGACGAGGTCCTGGGTTTGATAGCTGACCACGTCCACGCCTTTCGTGGCCCACGTTTGCTTGGCGTATTGCTCCTGAATCGATCCTTGCAGCACGCCCACCTTATGCGATGCCAGCGACGCCGCCGTGGGCTGCAAGGTACTGCCCGCACTTGCCACCAGTTGGGCGGGCGTCCGGTACAGCGGCTGGGTGAAATCGATTTGCTCGCTGCGTTTCGCGTTGATGTTCATCGCGGAGTCTATCGCGTCGAACTTGCGTGCTTGCAACGCGGGAATCAGCCCGTCGAACGCATTCTCCACCCACACGCATTTCGCTTTCAATTGCGCGCAAAGCGCATTGCCGAGATCGATGTCGAAGCCTTGCAACTGACCGTCCGCCGCCTTCGATTCAAACGGCGGGTAAGCCGCCTCCACACCGAAGCGGATGGTCGAAATCTCCTTCGCCTGAACCTGCACCGCTACTGACATGGACACCGCCGCGCATAGCGCAACCGCGAGCACGGCACTTAACGCATTTTGCCTCATGGCTATCCTCACTTCCGCGTTTTAAAGAATGAAAAGGGCTAGGGAAAACGTAGTTGGCGCGACGTGGTTGAAACCCGCGCCTGGACGCAACTAAAAGTCGTTAAGCAGTTGACCGGTCTTGCGATGAGGCAGCGCTTCTTTGCCTGCGAGCAGAGCAACCCGCTGGCCGGGGCGCACGAGCTTCATGTATTGCTGCACGATCAGCAGGCCATCGACATCGCTGAATACCGGATGACGCGCGGCGCCGATTGCACCAAGCAGCGGAATGATCTCGGCGATAAGCTCGCCGGTTTTTACCGTATCGCCGGGGCGCTTCTTATAAGCGACGAGACCTCCGGCCGGTGCCGGCACATGCGACACGCCTTCGAGCGGGAACACCATGACATCGTGTTCGGCGAGCGGATGAAAACCGTCGTCATTGTTTGGATCCAGCTCCACCAGGCCGCGCAAAGCGAGGTAATGCAGGATGCCTTGGGCATCGGCATGCGCAAAAGCGTCCGACACGTCGGCCTGCCCGCGAAGTTCGACCGACGTGCAAAACGCGGTGTGTGCTTCGTCTACTACGCCCGCTTGTTGAAGCACCGACCAGCATTGCGTGATGGCTTCATCGAAGGGCGTTCCGCCTGCGCGGTCTTCCAGAAAAACCGCCTTGATCTGCATGCAGCGAGCCAGCGCGACGGCTTGCGTGTGCTGGCTGCGATTGCTGTACAGATGCAGGATGCCGTCCGTGTCGCAATGCAGGTCCAGCACGATGTCGTGTTGCAACGCTTCGGTCAGCAGCGCCGCTTTCATGGCGGCAACGGGGTCGAGCGGCGTTAGTTCTGCCGCTACATCGGCGAACAAAGCCTTCGCGCTCTTGACGTCGTTATGGCCGATATCGCGGGTAGCCAATGCTGTTTCCACTCGGCTGGTGAGATCGGGAAAACGGCGGTTGAAGTTTTCGCCGTTGTCGAGATTGAAGCGTCCTGTATGCGCGCCGAACACGCGTTGACCCAAACCAATGGGGTTGGCGAACGGCCGCACGACGATCCGTCCGCGGATGCGGCCCGCGTTATCCAGCTTGACCAGTGCGTCGAGCAGATGCTGGATCACCAGCATTCCGGGCAACTCATCGGCATGCAAACCCGCCTGTATATAGGCGCTGAGTTCCGACCCAACCGACCCAACGCCCTTGAAGGTGTGTTTCAACAGGCGATGCGAGGCGCCCGGCGACAAGGCGGGCAACTCGGAATGCTCAGTCGATAGCGTCATGTCGGTTTCCAAAATGTACTTATTAGTCTAAGATAGACTTTAAAATATAATCGGTCAAACGAAAAAATGAACGACGTCGATGTTGACCGGTTCAGCAGGGATGACCTGGCCCGGTTGTATTTTTTCGCCCATCATGTCGGCTATTGTTGCGGGTAGCCGATTCACGGAGATTTCAATGAAGATCAAGGACTTTCTTGTCGAACGCTGGATGGACCGGTACGAGCACGAGGCGCGCTATAACCTGGCTGAAACCTGCGTCGAATCGCTGACGGTGGCGCAATTACTCGAACTGACCGGCAAGCGTGACAGCCTGCTTGACGAGCTTCTTCCCATGAAGCTGACCTATGGCGCGATCGAAGGATCGGACCGGTTGCGGGCCAATATTGCGGCGTTGTATGAGCGGCAGACGCCGAAGAATATTGTCGTGACGCACGGCGCCATTGGCGGCAATGCGCTGGTGTATGAAACCCTGATCGAGCCCGACGACCGGGTGATCGCGGTGTTGCCGACGTACCAGCAGCACTATTCGATTCCCGAAAGTTATGGTGCCGACGTGCAGACCATGAAGCTGCGCGAAGAGAACGGTTTCCTGCCTGATCTCGACGAGCTTCGAAAACTGGCAAACCAGAAGACGAAGCTCATCGCCATCAACAACCCGAACAACCCGACGGGCTCGTTGATGGATGAAGCCTTTCTCAAGGAGGTGGTCACCATCGCCCAGTCGTGCGGCGCGTACCTCTTGTGCGACGAGGTTTATCGGGGCACGGACCAGGAAGGCTCAGGATTCACCGCGTCTGTCGCCGATCTTTATGAGCGGGGTATCAGTACCGGCAGCATGTCGAAGACGTGGTCGCTGGCCGGATTGCGGCTGGGATGGATTGCGGGGCCGGTCGAACTGATTCGCGCGGTGTGTATTCATCGTGACTACAACACCATCAGCGTGGGGATGATCGACGATTATCTTGCGTCCATTGCGCTTGAGGCCAGGAACAAGATCCTTGCGCGCAACCACGCAATTACACGCACTAATCTCGCGGTTCTCGACGACTGGATCGGCAAGGAGCCGCTGGTGTCGTATATCAAGCCCAAGGCCGCGACGGTTTGCCTGCTCAAGGTCGATGTCGACATGTCGTCGACCGAATTTTGCATTGCGCTGATCGAAGCAACGGGCGTGATGTTCACGCCGGGCAGCGCGTTTGATATGGAAGGATATGTCCGGGTCGGTTTCGCCAACCCGCTCAATGTCCTTCAAGAAGGGTTGGTCAAGGTTTCCAGCTTCCTTGAGGACATCGGACGTCGGTGATCAAGTGCGGGCGCAAGCTACTCAAGCTACTTATTGCTGCCCGCACCGGTTCCATATAAGCCGTTATTGAACCCGCCGGCGCCTTCGGCTTTGTGTCCTTTGCCGGCGGTTGCGCCGCGCACCTGGGCCGCCGCGTCCTTCGATTGCGGCTTGTTCGATTCATGAACGGCGGAGGCGGAGGGGTCAGGGCTCGACCCCATCGAAGAGGTCCGGTTTTCCTGCTGAGAGCTGCCGTTGTTCTGCGGAATCTGCGCCATTGCGGAAGTCGTCATGGCCATTAGCGTGGTGCCGGCCACTAAGACTAACGCTAACGCGCCCGAGCTCGGCAAGCGCCGCTTAGCGGATTTTTTGCAGGTATTGTTAGCGGAGCCGGTAAAAAATAATCGAATCATGGCGCGTAATAAAGATGAGGGTTCACGCTCCTGCGCAGGAATAATGCCCGCCCTGCCTCCACGCCAAGGTCAATTAGCCCCTTATTTCCGGCGTAATTAGCCGATGCGAACGGCCGTACGCTCTCCGCTGCGTAATTCCTGGCCCGACCTTATAATTATGTCGGTCCCTAAAAACGCCGAGGCGCACGATGTTACAAATGTCCCGGCGACAGTTCCTGAAGGTTTCAGCAAGTACGCTTGCCGGATCGAGTTTGGCCCTCATGGGTTTCTCACCGGCGCCAGCGTTAGCAGAAGTCCGTCAATACAAGCTGTCGCGCACCACTGAAACCCGCAATACCTGCCCTTACTGCTCGGTAGGTTGCGGCATCCTGATGTACGGTCTTGGCGACAACGCCAAAAATGCCAAGTCCAGCATTATCCATATTGAGGGCGATCCGGATCACCCGGTTAATCGCGGCACGCTCTGCCCCAAGGGCGCAAGCCTGATCGACTTCATTCATAGCTCAAGCCGCCTGAAGTACCCGGAATATCGCGCGGCCGGATCGAATGAATGGAAACGCATGTCGTGGGAAGATGCGCTCGATCGCATCGCCAAACTGATGAAGGAGGACCGCGACGCCAACTTTGTCGAGACGACGGAAGACGGCAAGAAGGTCAACCGATGGCTGACCACCGGCATGCTCGCAGCATCGGCCGGTAGCAATGAAGTGGGTTACCTGACGCACAAGACTGTCCGCAGTCTTGGCATGCTCGCATTCGATAATCAAGCACGTGTCTGACACGGCCCGACGGTGGCAGGTCTTGCCCCGACGTTTGGCCGTGGAGCGATGACGAACCATTGGGTCGACATCAAGAACGCGGATGTGATTCTGGTCATGGGCGGCAATGCAGCCGAGGCGCACCCGTGCGGTTTCAAGTGGGTCACGGAAGCCAAGGCACACCGCAAGGCAAGGTTGATTGTTGTCGATCCGCGCTTTACGCGGACAGCTTCGGTCGCGGATTATTACGCGCAGATCCGGACTGGCTCGGACATTGTGTTCCTGGGCGGCGTGATCAATTACCTGCTGACCAACGACAAGATCCAGCACGAGTACGTCAGGAACTACACGGACTTTCCGTTTATTGTCCGCGAGGATTTCGCGTTCACCGACGGTTTGTATTCCGGCTATGACGCGGAAAAACACAGCTACGACAAAGCGACCTGGGACTACGAACGCGGCGACGACGGTTACGCCAGGATCGATCCCACGCTGCAGCATCCGCGCTGCGTGTACAACCTGATGAAGCAGCACTACTCGCGTTATACGCCCGAGCAAGTGGAGAAGATTTGCGGCACGCCCAAGGAGAAATTCCTGAAGGTCTGCGAGATGCTGGCATCGACCGCCGTACCGGGACGCGCCGGCACGATCCTGTACGCGCTCGGCTGGACGCATCACTCGGTGGGCTCGCAGATCATCCGCACGGGCGCGATGGTGCAATTGCTGCTGGGCAATATCGGCATTGCGGGCGGCGGCATGAATGCGTTGCGCGGCCACTCGAACATCCAGGGGCTGACCGATCTTGGCCTGATGTCGAATCTTCTGCCGGGCTACATGACGCTGCCCATGGAAGGTGAGCAGGACTTCGAGAACTACATCAAGGAGCGCGCGACGCAACCGCTGCGTCCGAACCAGTTGAGCTACTGGCGCAATTACCGCGCGTTCCATGTGAGTTTCATGAAGTCGTGGTGGGGCGCCAACGCAACCGCCGATAACAACTTCGGATACGATTATCTGCCCAAGCTCGACAAGTCCTACGACATGCTGCAAGTGTTCGAGCTGATGAACCAGGGCAAGATGAATGGCTACATCGCGCAGGGCTTCAACCCGCTCGCGGCGGCGCCGAACAAGTCTAAGATTGGCGCGAGTCTCGCCAAGCTGAAGTGGCTCGTCATCATGGACCCGCTCGCGACCGAAACGTCGGAGTTCTGGAAGAACTTCGGCGAGTTCAACGACGTCGATGCATCGAAGATCCAGACGGAAGTATTCCGCTTGCCGACCACGTGTTTTGCGGAAGAACGCGGCTCGCTGGTGAGTTCCAGCCGCGTGCTGCAGTGGCATTGGCAAGGCGCGGAAGGCCCGGGGGAATCGAAGAGCGATCTTGAGATCATGTCCGGGCTGTGGCTGCGCATGCGGACCGCTTATAAGGAGCAGGGCGGAAAATATCCCGATCCTATTCTCAACATGAGCTGGCCGTACGCCGATCCGGAGAGCCCGACGCCCGAAGAAATCGCGATGGAGTTCAACGGCAAGGCGCTGGCGGACGTGACCGATGTCACCGACAAAACCAAGGTCCTCGCCAGGCAAGGCGAGCAGTTGTCGAGCTTCGCGCAACTTCGCGACGACGGCAGCACGGCCAGCGGATGCTGGATTTTCTGCGGAGCGTGGACGGAAGCGGGCAATCAAATGGGCCGCCGCGACAACTCGGACCCGACCGGTATCGGCAACACGTTGAACTGGGCGTGGGCATGGCCGGCGAATCGGCGGATCTTGTACAACCGCGCGTCATGCGACGTCAGCGGCAAGCCGTTCGATCCCACCCGCAAGCTGATTGCCTGGAACGGAAAAGCATGGACAGGTGCGGATATTCCCGACTTCAAGGTGGACGAACCGCCGGAGAACGGCATGAATCCGTTCATCATGAATCCGGAAGGCGTGGCGCGATTTTTCTCGCGCGACGGTCTGGTTGAAGGGCCTTTCCCGGAACACTACGAGCCGTTCGAAAATCCGCTGGGCTACAACCCGATGCATCCGCACAACAAGGCGGTTGTCAGCAATCCGGCGGCGCGTGTGTTCCCGGACGACCGGGCCGCATTCGGCACGCACGAGAATTTCCCGCATACGGCGACCACTTATCGGCTGACCGAGCATTTCCATTACTGGACCAAGCACGCGCGCCTCAACGCGATCATTCAGCCGCAGCAGTTCGTGGAGATTGGCGAGGATCTGGCGAAGGAGGTGGGCGTGGTCGCGGGGGATCGCGTGAAAGTGTCGTCCAATCGCGGATACATCGTGGCGGTGGCGGTGGTGACGAAGCGGATCAAACCTTTGATGATCGAGGGGAAAAAGGTACAGACAGTCGGACTGCCGTTGCATTGGGGCTTCAAGGGACTGACGAAGCCAGGCTATCTCGTCAATACGCTGACGCCTTCCGTGGGCGACGGGAATTCGCAGACACCGGAATTCAAGTCGTTCCTCGTCAAGGTCGAAAAGGCATAAGGAGAAGAGATGGCACTGCAATCACTGGATATCAAACGTCTCTCCGCCACGACGCTGCCTGAACCGCAGGTTCGCGTACCGGTCACGGGGACGGTCGCGAAGCTGATCGATGTATCGAAGTGCATCGGCTGCAAGGCCTGTCAGACGGCTTGCATGGAATGGAATGACTTGCGCGATGAAGTAGGGGATTCAATCGGCGTCTACGACAATCCGCGCGACCTGACCGAACACTCGTGGACGGTCATGCGGTTCTCGGAATACGAGAACACTGAAGGCGATCTCGAGTGGCTGATCCGCAAGGACGGCTGCATGCATTGCGAGGACCCGGGGTGTCTCAAGGCGTGTCCGTCGCCGGGTGCGATCGTGCAATATACGAACGGGATCGTGGATTTTCACGAGGAGAACTGCATTGGGTGCGGCTACTGCGTGACGGGTTGCCCGTTCAACGTGCCGCGAATCTCTAAGCAGGACAATCGCGCGTATAAATGCACGCTCTGTTCAGACCGGGTCGCGGTTGGACAGGAACCGGCTTGCGTGAAGACCTGCCCGACCGGCGCGATCATGTTCGGCACCAAGGAAGACATGAAGCAGCAGGCGGCCGACCGCATTGCGGATCTGAAGGAACGCGGCTTCGAGAATGCCGGGCTGTATGACCCGGCCGGCGTGGGCGGCACGCACGTGATGTACGTGCTTCATCACGCCGATAAAGCCAATCTTTATCACGGCTTGCCGCAGAATCCGAAGATCAGTGCGATGGTTTATCTGTGGAAGGGGCTGGCGAAACCGCTGGCGCTTGCCGGGATTGTGGTCGCCGCGCTGGCGGGATTCTTCCACTACACGCGAGTCGGTCCGAACGAGGTGTCGGAGGCGGAGGAAGCCGAAGCGCAACATGAGGCCGAGGAAGCACGCCGTTCACGGGAGCCATCCGATGAAACACGATAATGACGCTATCCCCCGCGACGTAAGGGGTAATGGGCTGATCGTCCGCTATACGCCGAACGAGCGCACGAACCACTGGATTACCGCCATCACGTTCATCCTGCTGGCGTTGTCGGGGCTGGCCATGTTTCATCCGGCCATGTCGTGGTTGTATGCGCTTTTAGGGGGCGGGCAATGGACGCGCATCCTGCATCCGTTTATTGGCTGCGTGATGTTTCTCTCGTTCCTGATTCTTGCGCTGCGGTTCTGGCATCACAACTATCTGGACAAGAGCGACCTTCAGTGGATGCGTCAGATTGACGACGTGCTTAACAATCGTGAAGAAAAACTGCCCGCCATTGGTAAGTACAATGCAGGACAGAAGCTGCTGTTTTTCACAATGGTCATCTGTCTGCTAGCGTTGCTTGCAAGCGGCATAGTGATCTGGCGACGCTATTTCTCGATCTATTTTCCGATCGAGATCATTCGCCTCGCGGCCGTAGTTCATGCCGCTGCCGCGTTCGTGCTGATCGTCGGAATCGTGGTGCATATTTATGCTGCGCTGTGGATCAAAGGGTCGATCGGCGCCATGACGCGTGGCACCGTGACGTACGGCTGGGCGAAAAAGCATCATCCGCGATGGTTCAAGGAAACGATCGGAAAGTGAGTCCGACGTATGCGGGCCGCCGGCGTTCTTCACCCGAGAAAAACGCGGCGGCCCTTCAGTTTCAAGAGGTCGAAAATCGTGGTCCAACGCATCCTGGAAGCGGGCGAAATAGAGTCGCTCGATCAGTCGGCTATTCCCCGCATCCGCACGCCTGAGCGTGCGAGCGTGTTTCTCGCGCGCGCGGCGCGGCTAAGGCAACTCGCCGAACGCAGCAATCCCATAGCAGGTTATCTGCGCCTGATGGCCGCGCTGGCGGACGCGCAGCAGGAGACTATCGCGAGCTTCAAGGCGAAGCCTCCGAGCGCCGAATTGATTGCAAGCGCGCAAGCGCATTCCATGCCCTTGATTCCCGCGCTCTCGGGCGTGCGTGATCCCGCCTGGCGAGATGTTTTGCTTAGCCTGTTGAATAAACTGCAAGCTGCCGGCCCGCTTACGCCCGCGCTTGAGCAATTGATCGCAAGACTAAGATCGCTCGATTCAGAGTCGCTCGAAGCGCAAGCCGACGCGATCTTCGCGCAACGCTTCGCCGAAGTCGATCCGGCAAGCGCGCCGTTCATATCGGCTGCGCTGCAAGTGGTCTGGACCGATCTCGCCGCAGACATCGACAAGCGCGATGTGCCGTATCTGGAAACGCTTGGACTATGCCCGGTCTGCGGGTCGCATCCCGTGGCGAGCACCGTGCGAGTGGGCGGCGCGTATGACAATTACCGCTTTCTGCAATGCGGTTTGTGCGCGACCGAGTGGCATATGGTCCGCTCGAAATGCTCGAATTGCGATTCGACGAAAGGCATCGCCTATCACGCGCTGGGAAGCCCGGACGCCGATACGCCGACGAAGGAAGCCGAATCGAAGAAGGCCCCGTTGAAGGCTGAATCGTGCGACGAATGCCATACGTATCGCAAGATCGGCTATCAGGACAAGGACTACGATTTCGAACCCTTTGCCGACGATCTGGCCAGCCTGACGCTGGACTTGCTGATGGGCGAGGAGGGGTATCGGCGTGCTTCACCACATCCGTGGCTCTGGCCGGAACAAGTCGACGAAAAAACGGACCAACCCAACAAGTCCAATTAAAAAGGATCGGCTTGTGAGCGATGTAACGAGCGTCGAATTACGGGCGCTGATGGCAGGTGTGCCTTCGGTGGAGCAGGTCATGACGTCGGCGGATTTCCTGGCGCTGACTGAAGCGTTCGGCCGCTCGCAGGTGCTGGCGGGATTGCGCGGCGCTTTGGACAACTGGCGCGTGGCGGCGCAGGCGGGTCAGGCGCTGGTTGCTTCACTCGAGGTGCCGCAACTTGCGCTCTCTGTCGGCCAAGGCCTGCGGGAACGCGCGCGGGCGAAGTTCCGCAGCGTGTTCAACCTGACCGGCACGGTGCTGCATACCAATCTCGGCCGCGCGTTGTTGCCTGACGAGGCCATCAGCGCGGTGGTCAAGGCGCTCACGCAGCCGTCGAACCTTGAATTCGATCTCGACACCGGCAAGCGCGGCGACCGTGACGACCTGATCGATGAAATCATCTGCGAACTGACCGGTGCTGAAGCGGCGACCGTGGTCAACAACAACGCGGCGGCGGTGCTGCTGACGTTGTCTGCGTTGGCTCCAAGGAAAGAAGTGATCGTGTCGCGCGGGGAACTGGTGGAAATCGGCGGTGCGTTCCGTATTCCCGACATCATGAGCCGCGCCGGCGCGAAGCTGCGCGAGGTCGGTACCACGAATCGTACGCATCTGAAGGATTACGACGAAGCGATCGGCCCGCGAACGGCGCTGATGATGAAAGTGCATACGAGCAACTACGCCATTAGCGGCTTCACCAAGGAGGTCAGCGTCGCGGAGCTGGCGCCGCTCTCCCGGGCGCGCGGCGTGCCCGTAGCGGTCGATCTGGGCAGCGGTACGCTGGTCGATCTCACGCAATGGGGCTTGCCGCGTGAAGCCACCGTGCTTGAAACCATTCTCGCGGGCGCGGATCTCGTCACGTTCAGCGGCGACAAGCTGCTTGGCGGCCCGCAAGCGGGCTTGATCGTCGGCCGCCGGGACCTGATTGCGAAGATCAAGAAACATCCGCTCAAGCGGGCGCTGCGCGTGGGCAAACTCACGCTCGCCGCGCTCGAGCCCGTCCTGCAGTTGTATCGCGCGCCGGAAATGCTGGCGGAGCGCTTGACCACCTTGCGCTTGCTCACGCGTCCCGCCGACGTCATGCGCGCCGCGGCCGAACGTCTGCAACCTGTCTTGCAGCGAATGACGGGTGAGCGCTACGAGGTCGCCGTCGAACCGATGTTCAGCCAGATCGGCAGCGGCGCGTTGCCCGTCGACGTGCTGCCGAGCTACGGCCTCGTTGTCAGGATGGCGGATGGCAAACGCGGTGGCCGGCAGTTGCTTGCGCTTGAAAAAGTCCTGCGAGGAATGTCACGACCGGTCATCGGGCGTATAGCCGACGATGCCCTGTGTCTTGATCTGCGTTGCCTCGAAGCGGCCGATGAGGCGGAACTCGTCGCGCAGTTGTCGGGTCGGGGCGGTGCGCAATGATCGTTGGGACGGCAGGACATATCGATCATGGCAAGACCACGCTCGTACGCGCGCTTTCCGGGGTGGACACTGACCGGCTGAAAGAAGAGAAAGCGCGTGGCATTTCGATCGAACTGGGTTATGCGTATGTACCGCTTGATAACGGCGATGTGCTCGGCCTGATCGACGTACCGGGACACGAGAAACTTGTCCACACGATGACGGCGGGGGCGAGCGGTATCGACTACGCGTTGCTCGTGATTGCCGCCGACGATGGCGTGATGCCGCAAACACGTGAGCATCTGGCGATCCTGCAGTTGCTCGGCGTAAAGCAGGGCGCCATTGCGCTGACCAAGATCGATCGTGTTGAAGCGCAGCGCTTGCTTGAGGTGCATGAGGAAATACAGGCATTCCTGAGCGGCGGCACGTTGAAGAATGCACCTGTCTTCGACACCAACGCGACGCTCGTCGATGACCCCGGCGTGGCCGCATTGAACGCGCACTTGCGAGCAGCGGCTGCGGCCTGGCGGCTGCGTCGCGATGACGGGCTGTTCCGGCTGGCCATCGATCGCGTATTCACGCTGACCGGGCAAGGCACGATTGTGACGGGCACGGTGGTCTCGGGACGCGTGAATGCCGGCGACACCATGCTGCTTGCGCCCGAAGGCGAACCCGTGCGCGTGCGCAGCATCCACGCACAGAACCGCGCGGCTACCGCGGGGCGCGCGGGCGAGCGCTGCGCGCTGAATCTCGCAGGCATCGAGAAGGCTGCAATCGATCGCGGCGACTGGATCGTCGACCCGCGTTTGACGCGGGCGTCGGAGCGTATTGATGTCACGCTGAACCTGTTATCCGACGCCGCTGTCACGTTGCAGCATTGGGCGCCGCTGCATGTGCATCTGGGAACGCAGCATCAGGTCGCGCACGTGGCGTTGCTTGATGGCGAGTCGCTGGCTCCGGGGCATACCGCGCGCGTACAACTCGTGTTCGAGCGGCCGATGTGTTCGGTGCCGGGGGACCGGTTTATCGTGAGAAACGCGCAGGCGAACCGGACGATAGGCGGGGGCCATGTGCTCGATCCGTTTGGTCCCGCGCGCAAACGTCGAACGCCTGAGCGGCTGGCCTGGCTCGATGCAATGCAGGCGATGCTCGACACGGGCGCGCTCGACGCATTGCTGGACCGGGCGCCGCATGGTCTTTCGCGCTCGTTGCTGGAGCATCTGACCGGCATGCCGGCAGCGGCGCTGCGACTTCCCGCCGGGACGCATGAGGTCGCTTTATCCGGCGACGACGCCCTGCTGGTCGCGGATGCTGCATGGCGCGCGTTGACGGCTCGCGTGGTTGCTGTGCTGGAGCAATTCCATGCGCGTTCGCCCGATGAACAAGGTCCGGATTCATCGCGCTTACGGAGGATGGTCGCACCGCTGGCAGACGATGCGTTGTGGCGCGCGTTGATCGACGACACTTCTTCGCGCGGCGATATCGTGAAGAGCGGGCCATGGCTGCATCTGCCGGGCCACGCGGTCACGCTGGACGATGCAGAGCAGGCGCTTGCCGGCAAGTTGTTGCCGGCAGTGCAGGCCGGCCGCTTCAATCCGCCGTGGGTCCGCGATCTTGCGGCCGCGCACGGTTTGCCTGAGGAGCGCGTGCGCCAGTTGATGCGCAAGCTTGCGCGTCAGGGCGAAGTGTTCCAGGTCGTACGCGATCTTTTCTATCATCGGGAGGCGATTCGCGAGCTGGCAACCATGGCGGCGCTTGAAGCGAGCAGGAGCGATGGCCAACTCGCGGCCGCGCCTTTCCGCGATATCACGGCGCTAGGCCGCAAACGCGCGATCCAGGTTTTGGAGTTCTTCGATCGGGTTGGGTATACTCGCTTTCACCGTGACCTGCATGTCATGCGCACGGACAGCCGCTGGCTGGATCTGCTCTGACTGATCGACAGCGGTAGGTGGTTAATGTTTTATCGAAGGAAGGCATACGCATCCGGTGGTGCGGCTGGGCTTCAAACCCAGTAGAGGGCGTCAGACGCTCTCTGGTCGGTTCGACTCCTGCTGCCTTCCGCCAGTCAAGGCAATCAGACGCTCTCAATCGACGCTGTAGCGGTAATCATAAAACTTCCGAATGGAAGTTAATCGGTTCAATAAAAGACGGCAAAAAATACATTTTTTTATATCTGGCGCCCGCTCCCATAAGTATGTTGTGGCATTGGTCTCCATGCCATTACTGGTGGGCTCAAGAGCATACGCTGCGAACTGCACCTGGTGTAGTGCCTCTGAATCAAGGGAGCCAATGTGTCTTGCCATTGTCATGCTCTTTGTACCGACGATGGAGCGAGTCACGAGGACGGCGAGACCGATAGAATCGAGCAGCAAACAACGCATCGAGCTTGAGCGAATGGTGAGATCGCAAACCCTCGAGGTAAGAGCAGTGCGACAAGCGATCGTTTCTCTCGCTATGAAACCTGTCCAGCGAAATCCAGCTCGCCGAACATCTCCGCGAGCCAATCGATGAAGATGCGCAAACGCTAACTGAGATGCCGGTCGCGCGGATAAACCACATGGAATGGATACGGCGACCCGGACACCCCTCACGGAATAAACAGGTGTCCGACCACTGCTTGGCAAGGGGTTGCCCCTGCATCTTGCGAGGCGTAGACTTTGAATTGACGTCGGAGATGGCATTCCTCCGTAACCGCCCGCAACGGGCTGATGATGCCTACAGGCCTGGGTATGGCACTGTGGGCGCGCGTCCAACGGCTTCACTTGCCTTAAAACATGCTCCGTCGTTAGCTCGGCGCACGATCCCAGTTCCATCACCGTCCGTCCGGTCTCTTCGCAATCCGATTTGATTGCGCAGGCTGCTCGTCGAAAGGAAGCATGATGGGTCGGCTATCTCTCGACTATCGGCCTACGGGCCTCTCTTAGGACATTCCGCTCGATACGGGCGCAAGGGTGCGCGTTGCCCGGAGTATAGGCCGCGTTGATCTGCGGGGGGGATGTAGTCTTCAAACAAGAAGGGGATACGCGTGGTCTTTCACAGCATCCTGTTCGAAAAGCCGGAAGACGGCCCAAGGCACGACGATACGCCGGAGCCGCCGTTTTTCGGCGACCTCAATCTCGATCAGATCGTCTCGGCGGTCACGCTGGGACGGGACGATTACAACCTGAAACCATTCTTCCATACCGAACTGACGCGCGAGGAAGCGATCACCTACCGGCATGAGGTCATGCAGGATCTCGACAATGCAGCCGTGCTCGACAGCATCAACGCCTTCGCTGCGGGCATGCGCAAGATGCGCCAGCATCTGGCACAGGCGGAGAAGCTTCACTACCGGATGCAAAGTGAGTGGTGGCGCCTCGAAGCGATCGCGGTGTATTGCAAGACACTCGATACTTTTGCCCATGATTTGCCGCTGGCGGCGCCCGGATCGAAAGGTCTGCGAGAGTTCCATCGAACGCTGAGCGGGTATGTTGCATCAGCTCGCTTTCGGTCGCTCATGCATGATGCGGTCCATATCAAGGAGAGTCTGGCGGCGATCCGATATTGCATTCGCGTCAAGGGGAGCTCGGTCACGGTGCTTCACTATGATGCAGAGATCGATCAGAGTGCCGACGTCCTGAGTATCTTCGGAAAGTTCAAGCAAGGCACGGTTAAGGATCACAGCGCAGAGCTGCGCGACTGGCTGGACATGAACCATGTGGAAGCCCGTGTACTGGATTTCGTCGCGCAGTTGCACCCTCAGGTGTTCGTCGAACTCGCTACGTATTGCGCGAACAACGCGGACTATCTCGACGCCACGATCCAGACGTTCGATCGTGAAGTTCAGTTTTATCTGGCGTACCGCGACTACGTCAGCATCTGCAAATCAGCGGGTTTGAGCTTTTGCTATCCACGGATGTCGTCAACCAGCAAAGCGATGCACTGCGACGAGACGTTCGATCTGGCGCTCGCGTACAAGCTCATGATCGAAAAATCACACGTGGTCTGTAACGATTGCCATCTCGATGGCGAAGAACGCCTGATTGTCGTATCGGGTCCCAACAACGGTGGAAAAACGACCTTTGCCCGCACCTTCGGCCAACTGCACTACCTGGCGAAGATAGGTTGTCCGGTACCAGGCCGGAACGCTGCGCTTTTTCTGTGCGACCAGTTGTTTACGCACTTCGAGCGCGAAGAGAATACGAAAGATCTGCGCGGCAAGCTCCAGGACGACCTGATGCGTGTCCATCAAATCCTGGCGCATGCCACGTCACGAAGCGTCATCATCATGAACGAAATATTCAGTTCTACAACGCTGACCGACGCGCTGTTCCTGAGCAAGAAAATCATCGGCGAGATACTGGAACGCGATGCCTTGTGCGTTTGCGTGACCTTTATCGAAGAGCTCGCTCATCTCGACGAACGGGCAGTGAGCATGGTGAGCGAAGTCAAGCCCGAAGACCCGGCTTCCCGCACCTTCCGGGTGAGAAGAAGGCCCGCCGATGGCCGGGCGTATGCAGTGTCGGTCGCAGCGCTTTATGGCCTGACCTATGATCATCTGACGGAGCGGCTCGGACTATGAAGGCCCATCTTTTATACCGGGACCGGGACCTGGATATGTGCCAGGAGGCAGTGTGGAATGAGGCGGCGCTCGTACAGGACCTGGAGTTGAACGCGCTCTATCAGGCCATGGCGCAGGGCGATGCGTTTGTCTGCGACGTGACCAAACGAGTGGTCCCAGCGAGTTCCATCAATCTGGACGAAATTACTTATCGTCAGGCAATCGTTAGCGATTGCATCGTCTTCGAAGCGGTAGTGAGGCAGATATACGCTATCGCGATCGAGGGGATTGAAACGAAGCGAAAGTGCTACTACGGGGTGTTTTCTGGGTCACCCGGTTCGGTGCTGCACGGCGCACGTGACCTGATTCAGCAATTCGTGGGCGTGTTGAAGAAGATACGAGATCTCGCCGACACGCAGGCGGCGCAGTTTCGATCGGAAGGGTTCACTCAATTTTTTTCAATGATCCAGCGGGAGTTAACGGACGAGTATTTCGTGACAATTCAGCGTTGCCTCAAGGAGCTCAGGTTCAACCACGGCGTGCTGATCAGTGCGGGACTGGGCCAGGGCAACAAGGGAATCCACTACGTGCTTCGGAAACCTCACGAGAAGGATCCCAATCTTCTGAGGCGGTTATTCGCAAAACGGCCGCGCTCGTTGACGTTTCACATCGCGGACCGGGATGAGGCCGGCGCCAGAGCAGTGTCGGACCTGGAGGCACGCGGCATCAATCTCGTCGCGAATGCACTTGCCCAGTCAGCGGAACACATACTCAGCTTTTTCACGATGCTGCGCACTGAACTGGCTTTCTACATCGGATGCGTCAATCTGCACCACCAACTGACGCGCCTGCGCCTGGCCGTGTGCGTTCCCGTGCCACGCGAACGCACTGACAGGAGGCTCGCCTTTGATGGGCTGTACGACGCCAGCCTGGCACTGCGCACCGCGCATGCCCCTGTCGGCAACGACGTAACTGGGGATGGCCGCGGCCTCGTTGTCATCACCGGTGCAAATCAAGGCGGCAAGTCGACGTTCTTACGCGGCGTCGGGCAGGCGCAGGTCATGATGCAATGCGGAATGTTCGTAGCGGCGGCATCGTTTTCGGCGAACGTATGCGACGGGATCTTTACGCATTACAAGCGCGAGGAAGACGCGTCGATGAAGAGCGGAAAGCTCGATGAGGAACTCAAGCGGATGAGCGAAATCGTCGATCACATTCGTGAACACTCGCTGCTGCTGTGCAACGAGTCATTCGCGGCAACCAACGAGCGCGAAGGTTCCGAGATCGCACGCCAGATCATCGCGGCGTTGTTGCGAAAGCGCGTAAAAATTGTACTGGTGACGCATCTGTACGCGCTGGCTCACGGGCTGCATGAGCAGAAGGCGCAGAGCATGATGTTCCTGAGAGCGGAGCGCCGTGCGGACGGCGAGCGTACATTCAAGTTGACGGAGGCTGAACCCTTGCAAACCAGCTATGGGGAAGATCTGTACAGGCGAATATTCCTCTCTAAAGACGAATCGGAAGCACATGCTGAGCCCATCTCCGTCAGTCTGTCGAAAGTTGAAGAATCGGACCCGTAAGGACGCGTATCCCACGCGCAGTGGTCAATTACGAGTGTTAAACTCGATTGACGGAGATGGCATTCCTCCGCGAACCGCCGGCCAGGCCGGCTGATGATGCCTACAAGTTCCTGGGTCAGGAAGCTGTAGGCGTGTGTTCGCGCGGTCCTGCTGCCCAGATTTGACATCGCTCGAATCGGGTTCATATGCATATCCCTATAGTTTCACAAGTTCGCGCGTCCACAGTCCGCCGTATCGGATTGCAACGCATTGTCCGACGCCAATCGCGCACGGCCGGTTCGTCCGGATGCAGCCGGCGCGACCTTGGCCACTGTCCGCAAGCGGCGCGCGGGCACGCCTCGCCTCCGTTGCGGCCCAGCACATGGCGCGCTCTGTGTGCAGCGCGAAAGATGCTCCTGCCTATACCGCTGTCCCTACGCATTTCGCTGCGGCGTGCCTGCGCGCAGCGTTGGTTCTTATTTCTCCCTTGAGCCAATCGGAGTTACCCATGAAAGGCAGTCAGCTAACGGTGTTCGCAGCTAACCAGAGCCATCGCAAGAATCATATGACGATGGTCGATTGGATCCTGGACGAAGCGAAGAGGGCCAATATTCATGGTGCTTCTGTGATCGAAGTGACCGAAGCTATCGATGCACATGGCAAATATCATGCAGCGCGTTTCTTCGAACTGGTCGACCAGCCGGTGGCGGTCACTGTGGCGGCCGAGGACGCGAACGTCGATGCGTTGCTCGACCGCCTCAAGCAGGGCGGTGTTCCACTTTTCTATACCCGGTGTCCTATCGAGTACGAAGTGCTTGGTGCAAAGGGAGGCGCGTAATGGGCTTCAATGCTATTCCGACTGGCGAGAAGGTACCCCATGAGGTCAACGCCATCATCGAGATCCCGATGAAGGACTCAGCCACATCAAACGGTCGTGATCTGTCCGCTACGGTGACGAAAACGAACAAATGCTTCACGCGGAGGTTCCGCTGGGCACGTTCAGGCGTGCCCCAAGGATCGCGTCCGCGAACTCGACGAATCCGGCGCCGCCCGGACCGCGGGTGATCCATGCGGGCGGCGTTGGCAGTTGCGGTAGGTAATCAACTACGGTGCTCACTCCGACCGTATGTTTGAAAAAGCTGAACATCGGCGCATCATTAGTTGAGTCGCCGGAATAAGCGACCAACTCAGTTGCGACTTCTGCGCCAATCCCAAATGTCTCAGCAAGCACCCGTAGCGACATCGACAACTTGTCGTAGCCACCAATCCAGCCCAGCACCCAAAGGTTATTGAGGGTTGCATTAGCCCCCGCGTCAATGAGCGCTTCGACGATGCGGTCATCCAAATCGGTCCCGGAACGCCGGTATGCAAGACTGGTCAACCGAAAGGCCTGGTCGTCCGCCTGTCGTGCCTGAGGCACTGCCTTTTCGACAATTCCGGAGATGGTTTGGAGCTGCTTGCGCATGTCTGCAAAACTCTCATGCGCATGCCAGTATTTCCGCTCGACGCTGTGTCCGTTGCCGCTTCGTCTGAGAAAAAGGCCGCCATTCTCTGCAATAACGCCATCGACTGGCCACATCCGCGCCATCTGATCGCACCAACCAGCGGGAGCGGCGGTAACAGGTACCACCCGAATGCCCTGAGCTTGCAACCGTTCGAGAGCCATGTATGTGGTTGCGGCCAGGCGTCCCTTATAGGTCAATGTCTCGTCCATGTCGGTGAGTACGAATTGGACGGTGGAGAATTGATCGCCTGGAGCTAACGACAATTGCTGCATGTTCTTCTTCATAAAATAAGGTTCGTCAGTAAAAAGTGTGGGTGGATGGAGGCTCGGGAAGCTTGCCAAGTGCATGATAGAGCGCGATTTCTGTGGCTCGGAAGGTTCGGAAGCCGTACGCTTTTCTCATAGTGACTTTGGCCTTATTGTTCAGCCCCTCGATAACGCCGCTGGAGAACTGCTTTCTGGCACGGAAGTAGTTGAGGATCAGATCCCGGTGCGAGCGCACGGTCCGGGCAAACTTCTTCATCGGCTCGATGCGTGAGCGCATCACCTGCTTGCACCACTGGTCGAGGAACTTGCCCGCCCAGACAGGAGAGATGTAGTCCCAGAGTTGCTGGAATTCTTCTTTGAGCAGATAGGCACGTACGCTACGTAAGTTGTACTGGAGTAGGTCACGCAGGCGAACGCGTTGTTTGCCAGTAAGGTTCTCGCGTCGCGCAAGCAGGCACCAGCGGGATTTTTTGAGAACAGGCTCATAGCCATCACGCGACATGCGCCTGGCCTCATCGGCTCGCACCTCATCGATCGCTTTGTTCATCTTGGCAACGATGTGGAAACGGTCGAGGATATTCAGGGCGTTCGGGCAATGACGCGCTATCATTTCGAGATAGGGCTTCCACATGTCGGAACACACGAATTCGACCTTCTCGCACAGCGGCTTGCCGATCATCGCAAAGAACTTCGCGAAGCTCTCCTTAGTACGTTCCTGTCCGACCCAGAGCAGTCGCGTGCGGCCGGCCTCGATCTGGTAGACGAGCGTGAGGTACTGGTGCCCTCGGCCATACTGGATCTCGTCAACGCCGAAAGCGCGAATCGTCCCGAGCTCACGATGATTCAGCCCCCAGTCGACTACCCATTCCACGGCATTGAAGACCTTCTCCCAGCTGGTGCGGAAACTCAGCGCGGTTTCTTTCCACGACAGCTTACGAGCCCACTGGGCCAGAAAAAGCATGTATGCCTTGGTCAACGTATGCTTGCCGATAGCCCACGGTACCGTCTCAACCTTTACGCCACACCGACGGCAATCGACACGACGCATCGAATACAGCAGAATGACGGCAAAACCCCAGATTGGGATGAACTCGAAGCGACGTTCTCCGAGCGTATCGTAGCCGCTTGCGCGCTCGTTGCAGCACGAACAAACTGGTTTGGATCCCTTACGTGGGCGCACGTCAATCTCAATGGTCTGCGTCCTGTCGCACAGCCGCGCCCCTTCATAAACGAAACCGGGGAAATGATGACAGGAATTGAGCAAGCGGGTCAAAAGCATGGCTAGCAAGCGAAAAATCGTCGGTAATACCGCCATTGTCACACCCGAATCAAGCGCTCTTGAACGACTCGTTCCCGACCTGCAAAACTGGCCCAAGTCTTGGAGCTTTGAGCAACAGGACATTCCGTTCGGACAGGATCTCGTCAAGATATTCACACCGTATCTCCTGCATCTTCTGGACAGCGGTTACAGCCGAAAAACCCTGCACCAGCATCGGGACTTCATCTGGATGCTCGGTGGTCGTCTCGTTGAAGAGCGGCAGCTTTACCGCGAACTCAGGAGGCTGGACGCCCGCTCAATACTGTTACGGTATATCGACGAGCAAGACGGTGGCCCACTCCTGGATGACCGCTCTGAGCGCGAGCAAGGCCTCTTCGATGCCACCTGCCGAAAGCTATGTTGTTTCCTCAACGCCGCCTGAATCCATCGATTTCACCCACAGATTCCCCCGACGATCCTAAAATAAATGACACCGATTATGAAGGTCGACGCGAGGACCGTTCTTCCCATTTCTGGATTGTTTATTATGACGAAAGCTGAAGGCGAGCTGAACGACTCGCCAAGCCGCCCAATGCCCGCTGTACCTCTGTCAACGAACGCGTTCGACAATCGATCCGGCGACCGGACATGGGCCGGCCTCTGCCTGCCGCTGATCGGACGCCCGCGCATGGTCCATAATCCGCCTTTAAAACACAGCAGCCGCGCGTCCTATAGGGGAGGGGAGAGAATGAAAGCCAGGGCGACCATCATATGCAGTCGGGACGGCAAGGTACTTTTGGTCGCGCGCACGCGGTCACGGTGGTCGTTGCCCGGTGGCACCATAAAGTGTTCCGAGTCGCCGCTGGACGCCGCCCGGCGCGAGCTGGAAGAAGAGACTTCGCTCGTTGGTACAGCGTTCACGTACCTGTTCCAGTTTGGTGGTCTCAGCAAACGACATCTCGTTTTCTTCGTCGATCTTCCTCAGGACGCGTCCCCCGAACCGCGTAACGAAATTTCGAGGTGTAGATGGTTCAGCCCGATAAAAATATCGACGCTCATCACCAGCATACCGACCCGGGAAATCGTCGATCTCTTTTGCACGCACGAGACTCACGGTGAAACGCTGTCAGCGGTCACCGACAAACGGAACGGGCCAACCGCCGCTGATGTCGCCGACACGGCTTCACAACGGGCCTAAAGCCAAGCTATCAAAGGGGTAATTCGTGATCGGCAATATCGAGCTTCTATCTCGCCTCCTCCTGGCGGCTCTACTCGGCAGCGTCATCGGCTTTGAGCGCGAAAGAATGAACTGGGCGGCAGGTTTGCGCACGCACATGCTTGTATGTGTCGGTGCGGCGTTGATGATGCTGGTTTCTGCGTTCGGATTTGCCGATGTGCTGGGAGCGAAGAACGTCGTGCTCGATCCTTCCCGGGTCGCCGCCCAGGTGGTATCGGGCATTGGGTTCCTGGGAGCGGGGTCGATCCTGCTGCGTGGCGAAATCGTGCGCGGGTTGACCACCGCCGCCAGCCTCTGGTCGGTCGCAGGAATCGGTCTGGCGGTCGGTGGCGGCATGTACACCGCAGCCGTCGGCGCGACGGTCATCATCTTTATCATTCTTGCCGGAGTGAAGCCGCTGGAGCGTCGATTCATTGCGGTCAAACAGGAGCGCAACATAACCCTCCTGGTCGAGCGCGGCAGCGTATCACTCGACAGTGTTCACAACGCTCTGGGTAAGGGAAGCGTTCGAGTCAAGCAGTTCATCGTCCAGCAATCTGAAGACGACCCTGAACTCGACCACGTACAGATTGGGCTATCGCGAGCGGCAGCCAGTGAGTTCGAGACGATCCGTACACGGCTGGCAGCAATGTCGGGTGTCCGTGAATGCAGGAATGGCAGTTGAAGGTGGAAGGCCATGACGCGTACATATGAATATGGAGCGCTAATCGGCGAGCTAACGTGAGCGGCAGCGGCATAACAATGTCCGGTGCCCCCAAGCGTTGAGACGGTCGTTTTGCTTGAGCCGAAGTTCACTTGTGGCCGCTCAACCCCAAACCGGGAATGGAGTTGTTGCAGGATGAATCAGCATGGCACCCCGATCACCCCGATCACCGAGGCCAGCGCTTTCAATATTGCTTTTGTTCAACACATTTCCGATACGTGTCGACGCTGACACGCACCGGATTTCGCCGAAGCTGCGATACCTCTCGTTATTGCTCGCGCGGTATCGCTCGCGCTGTACGCCCAATATCGCACTGCACAATCGTGCGTCACCGGACCTATGAACTAGAATGAATAGTGGCAGGGGCCCTTGTCAGTCTGGTAGCGTGTCGTAGCACCGCACAGCGGACCTCTCGCGGCGGGAGGCGCCCATTGCGCCACGGGAGGTGGGTGATGAACGGCTATCAACTGACGTTCTATACCGAGCAGAACCGCAAGCATGGCCACCAGACCGTATGCGAGTGGCTGTTACACGAGGTTCGCCAACTTGGGATCCGCGGTGCGACCGTCATCAGCTGCGCAGAAGGCATCGGCCACGCGGGTGCGCATCACGCGGCGCACATGCTGAAACTCACCGATCAGCCGCTGCAGATCATTCTTGCTGTGACGGAGGACGAGGCCGAGCACATTCTGAATGTCGTGCGTGCCGAAAACGTGCACGTGTTCTATACGCGCTTTCCCATCGAGTTCGGAATCATCGGCGATGATTTACCGCCTAAGCCGTCGAAGCATTTTTCGCTCTACGGCCGCTCGCCTAGATAGTTGGACGCCGACCTTGCACACATCGGCGCGTCACCTATACTCAAGTTTGAATCTGGCGGAGATGGCATTCCTCCCTAACCGCCGCTAGCAGCTTAGCGGCTAATGATGCCTACATGGTCCCCGGGCGCTTCGGGGCCGGTAGGCATTTTTACGCCGGCTCTTCTTGTTTGAGCATCCCGGGCATATTGTTGCCTACAAGAACACAAGAATATGGGATGTATCAGCGAGTCGCCGTGTTGCAGTCGTTCCTGCCTTCGCCACCGCGTCTGGTCGCGTCATTGTCTGGCGATCCGCGCGTGCGTTGAGACGCGTCCACATCGCAGTGCAAGCGAGCCCTTCGTTTCAGCGGAGGGCGCATGAGCACACGCGACATCGCTCTCCAGGTGGCCCAGGTCGTAACCGTCATCGCAGTGTCCCCGCTGCTGCAGGGCGTCATCCTGCAATGGGAAGAGCGTGTGCAACGCGCACGGGGCCCTGGCATCTTCCAACCGTATCGGGATCTGTGGAAGCTCTTCCACAAGCAACTCGTGGTACCCGAAACCGCCTCGTGGATCTACTGGGCTGCGCCCGTCGTGGCGTTCACCTGCATGCTCACGGTACCGATCCTCATCCCGGTGCTCACCGACTTTCCGCTGCCGCTATCCGATATGGGCGACATCCTGGGCGGAGGCCTCATCCTGACGCTCGGGTCGTTTGTTGTTGTACTCGCGGGGCTTGATTCAGGTAGCGCTTATGGCGGCATTGGCTCGAGCCGCTCGGTGATGCTTGGCATCCTCGCGGAGCCGACGCTCATCCTCGTGCTGGTCGGTATTACGCTCCTCGCCAAAGCCATGCTGCCGTTCGTCGTGAACCACCTGCTGGTGGCACAACCCTCCGTGTACTGGAGTCCGGCACACCTTTTTCTCGTGTTCGCCTTCTTTGTTTTGCTGCTCGTGGAAACAGACCGTCTGCCGATCCATTCGAGCACGCACATCGAGGTGTACATGATCGAAGAGGCGCGCATCCTCGAGTATTCGGGTTCACTTCTCGCGCTGCTCAAGTGGGCGTCGATGATGAAGCAGTTCATTCTTTACACCATCTTTTGCAATGTGCTGACGTTGCCGTGGGGACTTTCGCAACGGGGTACGGCCTTAGGTGTACTGGGTGCCGCGATCGGGCTTTTCCTGCGCATGCTGATGATTGCACTCGTCGTGGTGCTGGTCGAGACGGCGCAATCCCGCTTGCGCTTCTTCCGTTATCAGGAGCCGCTTGCTGCATCGTTCATGCTGGCGGTGCTTGCGATCGCCGCCAACCAGCTTAGGTGACCCCCTTAGGTGACACATCATGCTGCTCGCCCATCTGAGTCCGCTTGCCGCATCCCTGTTCAGCCTGCTGGCGATCGGCAGCCTCCTGCTTGCGTTCGTGATGCTGGGTTCGCGCTGGTTGAAAGACTACCTGCTCGCGTTCATGGCCGAGTCGTGGCTGATCGCGGCGCTCTCCGGAGCCGTGGGTTACTACGGCAACTATCACGAGCTGTACCTGATCGCAATCCTGACTGCGTTCTTCCGGGGACTGGTGCTGCCTTATCTGATCTGGCGAATCATCGTTCGGCTGAAAGTCGAGCGCGAGTTGCATGTCATCCTGCAGCCGAGCTCAAGCATCGTGCTCGGCGCGCTTCTGGTGCTCTTTGCTTTTGTCGTATCGAACCATCTGGGCAACGCGCTGGGTTTCGGCGGCACCGTGGTCGTGCTGGCGCTCACGGTGATGCTTTCGATGAAGCTCATTGGCTTCCTGATGCTGGCAGTGCGTCATGAGGCGATCAGCCAGGTGCTTGGCTTGCTGATCCTGGAGAACGGCATTTTCCTCGGCTCGCAAATCCTCGTGCCCGGCATGCCGATGTTGATCGAACTGGTGTTGCTCTTCGATCTGCTCGTCATCGTCGTGAGCTTCGGTGTGTTGGTCCGCTATCTGGTCGAGCACGTCGGCAGCACGAGCAGCCGTGAACTCACGCGGCTGGTGGGGTGACCATGATCGAAACGTGGAGCATCGTGATCGTTGTTTCACCCCTCGTTGCTGCAGTGATTTGCGCCGCGTTCCGGCATGCGCGCGCCGCTGAGTATGCGAACCTGATCGCGTCGTTCGTCTGCGTGCTCGCGGCGTTTTCGCTGGCGTGCAACGTCAAGGACGGGTATCGCTTCCTGCACGACTACGTGGTGGTCGACGCTTTGGCCGTCTGGACGCTGGTCTGCACCGCGCTGGTGTATTGCCTCGCTTCGATCTACGCCGTTGGCTACATGCGCTTGCTCGCCGAGGAACGCGAACGCTTGCCGAACTTCTATGCGCTCTTTGCTCTGTTCGCGGCAACGATGATCTGCGGACCGATCATGAACAATATCGGTGTCTACTGGATCGCGATCGAGCTGACCACGCTCGTCAGCACATTCCTCGTCGGCTTCGAGCGCGGCCGGGAAGCGATCGAAGCGGCATGGAAATACATCATCGTAGTGTCGGCGGGCATCAGCCTTGCGCTGCTCGGGACCGTGCTCCTCTACTGGGCGGGAAGTCTCGTCATTGGCCCGACCTACGACATGACCTGGGACGCGCTGCGCCATGCGGCCCCACAGATGAGTCCTGCTCTCACCCAGATGGCGTTCCTGCTCGTGCTGGTGGGCTATGGCACGAAAGCGGGCCTCGCGCCGATGCATACCTGGCTGCCCGACGCACACAGCGAGGGTCCCGCACCAGTGTCCGCCATGCTCTCCGGTGCGCTTTTGAATACGGCGATGCTGGGCATCGCGCGGTTCCTGACCATCACGGATGCCGAGAGTTCCTCGCTGCTGCCGCGCACGGTGCTGGTCGCGTTCGGCGCGTTTTCGCTGTTCGTCGCCGCGCTCTTCATCGTGAAGCAGCAGGGCATCAAGCGGCTGATGGCCTATTCCAGCGTCGAGCACATGGGCGTGCTGGCGCTCGGATTCGGATTCGGCGGCCCGCTGGCGATCGCCGCAGTGCTGTATCACATGCTCAACCATTCACTGAACAAGTCGCTCATGTTCTTTGGCGCCGGCAACGTCATGCGCGTATTCGGCACCAAGGACATGGGCGAAATACGCAATGTGTGGACCCGTTTTCCGGTCACGGGCGCGCTGTGGCTGGCCGGTGCCGTGGCGATTACGGGTGCACCACCGTTCGGCCTGTTCCTGAGCGAACTGACATTGATGCGCGCTGGCATGGCGAGCTCGAACGCCTGGGCCGTGATCGTGATGTTGCTGCTGCTGATTGTTATCTTCATCGGCTTTCTCAACCACTTCCGAGCCATGTACTTTGAAACCCGGCCAACGGCAGACACGGGCGGGACGAATAGCACGGTGAGCGTGAGCGCCTGGATGACGGTTCCGATGTGGCTCGCCCTGGTGCCGGTGTTGATCCTCGGCATGTGGTGGCCGCAAGACCTGTGGCGCTTCTTCGAACGGGTTGCCGCTGATCTGGGAGGAGCTGCGCGATGAACAACTGCACGCTCAAGACCGTAACGCCTGCCGAACTCAACGCGGCCGCCGCCGATCTTCTTGATCATGGAGGGCGCATGCAGGTTGCGTATGCGTGGTTTCCGAGACCGGATCGGCCGGAACTGCGTTATATCGCAACCGTGCCCGGCCGGCGGGAGTTCATGGGCTGGCGCGTCGATGCCGGCGAAGCACCGGTCCAGAGTCTTGCCAATAAGTTTCCGCTGCTCGGCTGGCACGAGCGCGAGATCATGGAAATGAGTGGTGTTGCGTTTGCCGGCCACCCGGAGCCGGAGCGCCTGGTAACCACGTTTTTGCCGCTGACAGCGCGTGGGCCGCTCGAACCGGCAGATACGTCGCGTGCAAGCGTAGCGGGCGCGCTTGCAGCATCGACGCTGCCGCAGATGTCCGGCAAGCACGTCCAGCGATTGCCGTTCGGTCCCGTGCGAGCGGATGTCGTCGAGTCCGCCCAGTTCATTTTCTACTACGTCGGCGAAGGCATTCTTCACTATCACCCGAACCTGTTCCTCAAGCACCGCGGGATGGAGAAACAATTCGAGGGGATCGACATTGAACGAGGCGTTCTGCTGGCCGAGCGTGTGTCGGGCGTGGACACTGTCGCGCATGCGCTTGCTTATGCGCAGGCCGTCGAGGACGCCTCGGGGTGCATCCCGCCGCCGCGCGCACGGTGGCTTCGTGTCATCGCGGCGGAACTCGAGCGTACCTACAACCACTTGCACTACCTCGGCCACTTGTGCCATACGACGACGCTGAAGGTTGGCGAGGCCCAGGGCAAGCTGCTGGAGGAGCGGGCGAAGCAAATGAATGCGCTTGCATCGGGTAGCCGACTATTGCGCAGCATTGTCTGGCCGGGTGGCGTACGCCGCGATCTCGATCTGGTTGCGATTTCCCAGGGCGTCGCGACGCTCCGAGGCGAACTGGACCGGTACGTCGATCTCATCGAGCGGACCACCAGTCATCTCGACCGTCTTATTTCCACCGCGCCGCTCAGTCAGCAGCTCGCCTTTGATCAAGGCGCTACCGGGCCGATCGAGCGGGCGTCAGGCATCGATCGTGATCTCAGGCGGGATCATCCGTATGCCGCGTACGGTGAACTGCCGCCCGCTGTCGCGACCCGTAGCGAGGGCGATGCGTATGCACGGATGAAGGTGCGTATCGCGGAACTCCGGGCGAGTCTGGGACTGCTCGACGACGCCATCATGCGCGGCGTTCCTGCGGGACCGCTGCTTGAGCCTTGTCGTCGCGTGCCGAACGCGGAGGGGCTCGGGTGGGCGGAATCGTCGCGTGGGAGCGTACTCTACGCGCTGCACTTCGACGACCGGTCACGCATTGCGCGCGCGAAGATCAAGTCGCCTTCGTTTTCGAACTGGCGGGTTTTTCCCTTCACCGTGCATGACAGCAACATGATGGACTATGCGATCAACGAGGCAAGTTTCGGTTTGACCATTTCGGGTTGTGCACGATAGGACGGAGCGGTTATGTCTCTATGGACCTGGTTCGGCTTGACCAGCGGCAGCGCCAGTACCGGCTGGCCGCTCAAGGGTGACGCGCACGGCCAGCAAGGCGTGCTTGGCATGCCGCGGTATGACGCGGCCAAATGCCAGGAGGGGTGCGACGCATGCGTGCAGGCGTGCGTGACGCATGCCATCACGTTTTCGCCGGAGCTTGGTGAGAATGCGCGTCCAGAGGTGGACTGGGGCCGCTGCATTGTCTGCCAGCTCTGTACTGAAGCGTGTCCGACAGGCGCTTTTACACCGTCTGAAGATTGGGCGCTCGGTGTGAGGCAGCGCGACGACCTGGTGTGGGCCGAGGCGCTCGCGTCCGATGCAGCCAGGGATCAAGCCAGGGATCTCTCCGAGCGAACGCGCCGACCGTTTCGGCGTAGCCTCCATATCCGCCACGTCGACGCAGGATCGTGCAATGGCTGCGAATCGGAATTGCAGGCGTTGAACAATCCGTTCTACAACCTGCATCGGCTCGGCATCTTTTTCACGGCGTCCCCGCGCTCGGCCGATGTCCTGCTCGTCACCGGCCCCGTGACGCACGCGATGCGCGCGCCGCTGCTGCAGACCTATGAGGCGATGCCGGACCCGAAGTGGGTCATCGCAACGGGCACGTGCGCGGTGTCGGGTGGTGTCACGGGCGGCAATTACGCGTGCGGCAACGGGCTTGATGGCGTCTTGCCGGTCGACATCTATCTGCCGGGTTGCCCGCCGAACCCGGCTGCGATCATTCACGCGCTGCTGTTGCTCCTCGGCCGTGCCGAGCAACGGATGCGAGGAGGACAGCTTGAGCGCTGATCTGATTCTGGCCGCGAGCACACTGTGGTTTGCCGCCGCCATCCTTTCGCCGCTGCGCCCGGTTCGCGTGTTGGTCAGATATTCGCTGACCGCCGGTTGCGTACTGGGAGTCGTTGCGTGTCTGCTCGCTTTGCCTACTGCGACGCCGCGCGTCGAATTTCCGTTCGCGCTCGCGTCGCAGCGAATCGCGTTCAAGCTTGAGCCGTCAGCGCTATGGCTATTGGGCTTTGGTCTGGTACCGGCCACCTTCGCCTGCTGGCTGGGCTCGCCGCTCTCGGGTCGCACAGGGACGTGGTGGATGGGTGCATCGCTGAGCTTGTTGGGTGCGTTGGGCGTGTTCGGCCTGCAAGACGGCATCTCGATGCTCGTCGCCTGGGAGGTGATGAGCCTGGGCGGAGCGGTGATGCTCGCAGGCGAGCGCGCACGCGACACCAATGGCAACTCCGTGCTGCTCATGCTTGCGCTGCTCGAGGTTGGGGCGATCGCGCTCGTCCTCGCGATCCTGCTGCTGGACCACGCGGCGGGCGGCATCAGCTTCGACGCGTTCAGTGCTCATGCTCCCCACGCGTCAGCGCTTCTGTCGTGGGTGGCCGGCGTCGCGCTGCTTGTCGGCTTCGGCGCGAAGCTCGGCCTCATCCCCTTCTATGAGTGGTTTCCGCGTGCGTACTCGAGCGGCAGTGGTGCGACCGGCGTGCTGTTTTCCGGTGTCGTCTTGAACGTTGCCTATTTTGCGCTGAGCCGTGGCTGGAATAGCTGGCTGGGCGTCGTGAGCGATAGCGGCACCGCATTCGGATTGGGTGTCGTCGCGATTGCAATCGGCGTGGTCAGCGCGGTGCTGGCGATTTTGTTCGCGTTCCAGCAGGACGACTGGAGAGCGTTGCTTAGCTACTCGTCGGCGGAGAACGCGTCGGTCGCGGTGGCGATGCTCGGCGTGACGCAACTCTTTCGCAGTGACCAACTGGGCGACCTCGCGGGACTCGCTTGGACCGTCGCGCTGCTTCACCTCGCCGGCCACTCGCTCGCCAAAGGTGCGCTCTTTCTGGTCGCCGACGGCATCCAGGCGTCGACCGGCACCTACGATATCGTGCCGCGCGGGTGGCTCAAAAATAGCGGTTTCATGCTAGGGCTCGGCGCGGCCTTTGCCGTGATGAGCCTCGCCTCGGTTCCACCGCAAGCGGGATTCGTCAGTGAATGGTATGTCTTCCAAACGGTGTTTCAAGGCTTTCATCTCTCGGCCTTCACAGGACGCCTCGTGCTCGTACTGGCTGGAGCGGGCCTCGCACTCGCGGCAGCGGTGGCGCTTGCTACGTTCGTGAAGCTGTTCGGGTTGGGGCTCCTGGGCATGCCGGATGTCGACTACGCGCGGCCGGTGCCGCGACGGAATGCGGCAGTCGTCGGGACGCTGGGACTATGCGTGCTCGCAGTGGCCGTCGGTGCACCGCTCTGGCTCAACGCGCTGGCGAGCGGTGCCCAGACGCTGTTCCAAGTCAACAGTCCCCAGGCAATGGTCGCCGGATGGCTGCTGGTACCGTTGACCGACAAGTTCGCTTTTATCTCGCCGTCGAAGCTCATCATTGTGATGCCGTTGCTGGCGCTTCTGCCGCTCGCACTCCTGAGGCTCACGAAAACGCGCCCGGTGCGGCGCACGGCGGTCTGGTTCGGTGGCATGACCCCGGATGGTCGCGAGGCGATGACCACGCCGCTGACATTCTCGAACGCGATGCGCACGTTCTATAGCTTCGTATATCAACCGACGATGAGCACCGAGCGCGAACACGAACAGCGCGAGTACTTTATCAAGCGGCTGGTTTTCTCCGAGGGCGTGACCGATCTGTTCGAGCGGCATCTGTTCGCGCCTGCGACGCGGATCGTGACGTGGTCCGCCGAGAAGTTGCGTGCATTGCAGTCCGGTAACCTGAATTTCTATCTCGCACTGATCGGCGGATTGCTTGTCGCGATACTGGCCTTGACGCTGGTATAGATCGCCTGCGAAGGGCAGGGTGCGTCCCCTTGCAGAATACTGGCGAACGCGCTGTTGTGACCGTATGTCATGCGCCTCTTGGCGCACGCCGTTGTTGCGTTGCGCAAATTTAATCCGTAAAATCCGTGTTTCTGGAGATGGCATTCCTCCAAACAACCGCCGATCCTTCGGCTGATGATGCCTACGAGTTCCTGGGTGCAGGAGGTCGTAGGTCGTCCGTGCGACGCCCTGTCGCCCAGGTTTGATGTTCTGTCAAACCTAAAAATCATGAAACGTCTCAAGTCTGTCGAACAGATCGCCATGGTGCCGTATCTGGCGCGTTGGCTGCTGCTTTCCTCCGTGCTCGGCGCCTTGGCCGGGTCCGCCTCCGCACTTTTTCTCTTTGCATTGGACCGCGCCACCGATACACGCCTGGATCATCCGTGGCTCGTCTGGTTGCTGCCGTTCGCGGGGTTCCTGACCGGCTGGATCTATCACCGCGTCGGCAAGAGCGTCGAGGGCGGCAACAACCTGCTGATCGACGAGATTCACGATCCGCAGAAGATCGTGCCCAAGCGCATGGCGCCGCTCGTGTTGGTGGCCACCGTGATCACTCACTTGTTCGGCGGCTCCGCGGGCCGCGAGGGCACAGCGGTCCAGATGGGCGGGGCGCTGGCTGACCGGGTCACGCACCTCTTCGATCTAGGTCGAGAGGACCGTCGCATCCTGCTGATGGCCGGCATCGCAGCGGGCTTTTCGTCGGTCTTCGGCACGCCTCTCGCCGGCGCGATCTTCGGCCTTGAGGTGCTTGCGATCGGCCGCCTGCGCTATGACGCGTTGCTGGCGTGTCTCGCCGCGTCTGTCGTGGCCGACGCGGTATGCCGTCTATGGGGCATTCACCACACCGTGTATTCGATCCCGTTCGTGCCGCCCGTCACGGCCCTCGGGTTTGGATCCGCGATCATTGCCGGTATCGCATTCGGTGTAGTGGGGATGCTCTTTGCCGACTCGACGCATGCGTTGTCCGCCCTCATCAAACGCAAGATCGCCTATGCGCCTTTTCGGCCCGTAGTTGGTGGTGCCGTGGTGGCGATCCTTGCCACCGTCCTGAACGTTCCGCAGTACCTGGGTCTCGGGATACCGACCATCGTGCAGGCCTTCAACGGTCCATTGCCGGTCTATGACTTTGCCGGCAAATTCGGCTTCACCGTGGTCACGCTTGCGTCAGGATTCAAGGGCGGCGAGGTGACTCCGCTCTTCTATATTGGCGCCACGCTTGGCAACGCACTGGGTCACATCCTGGCGTTGCCGATACCGGTGCTCGCGGGGCTCGGCTTTGTCGCCGTGTTCGCCGGTGCGGCGAACACCCCGATCGCGTCGACGGTGATGGCAATCGAACTCTTTGGTCCTCAGATCGGCGTGTATGCCGCCTTGGCGTGCGTGGTCAGTTACCTCTTTTCCGGTCACACGGGAATTTACCGCGCGCAACGGGTCGGCCACGCAAAACATCCGCTCATTCCAGCCGGCATGCGCTTGGCCGATATCCCGGCCTGGCGCCGCGCGCGCCGCAAGGCCGCGACCGTCTCCGCGCAATCCTGAACGCTTCGAACACTTTCCTGCCCATCACCATGACTCAGCTGATTTCACTTCGCCTGTATTTCCACCATTCCGAAAGGGCTCGTCCGACACGCTTCTGGCATCGGGTGTCGCGACCGAGCCTTGCCTTGCACTTACTTCGCCATGCGAAGGAAGCGGGTATCGAACAGGCGCTCTTGCATCGCGTCCATGCGGGTTACCTTAAAGGTGACCGGCTGCATCACGAACACATCGAGATTGCGCATCACCGTTTCCCGCACTGCATCGAACTCATCGACCTGGATGCCAAAGTGCGCGACTTCTGGCGTACGCATGGCAAGGGACTGGACAACGTGAGGGCAATTTTCTTGCCGTGCGAACTACCGATGCAGGCGACGTGACCAACGGTCACGCGGGCGGAGTCGACCATGAAACCACAGACCAGGATGCGGTTGGCAGGGCAGTTCACAGTGCTCGGGTTTGCGGTGCGCGTGACCCAGGTCATGGCCTGGATGCTGTGTCCACGGCCGTGAATTCTGTCTATGGCAGCATCTCGCCCGTCTGGTTTGCGGCCTTCGGTGCGTTGACGATGCCTTTCCCCACGCGCGTTACGTCAAGCTTATTCCCTGCACGTCGGAAAGCCCTTAGTCGAACAGTGACTCGAGATTCGGAGTGTCGTTCTGAGGCGCGTCCAGCTTCAAGGTCTCTGCGACATGCGCCAGATGTTCAGTCATGCAGGACGCCGCGAGTTCGGCGTCGCCCGCCTCGATGGCATCGATAAGATGGACGTGTTCGGTGTGCGGGCATGCGGGCACGTTCGGCTTGTCGTAGAGCGTGATGATCAGGCAGGTGAGCGACGTCAATTCGCGCATCAGTCGCAGCAGGATCTCGTTGTCAGCCATCTCCGCGATGAGCGTGTGAAATTCGCCGGACAGCCGGATGATCGTCGGACGGTCATCCTTTGCGCGCGCTTCTTTTTCTAGCCGGCTATGCCGGCGCAACGCGCGAATCTGCGCCGTCGTGATCGTATTGCATAGCATGCGTACCATATCCGGTTCGACCATGCGGCGCGTCACGAACACATCCCGTGCCTGTTTGACACTAGGACTGGCGATAAATGCGCCACGGTTAGGAACCAACGTGACGAGTCCCTCGTGCGCCAGCCTGCCCAAGACCTCGCGAATCTTGGTGCGGCTAACGCCTGCCAGTTCCGCCAGCCGATCCTCGATAAGACGCGTACCCGGCGCCAGCCGCTGCTCCTGCACGGCTTTGTGCAGCCGTGCGTAGATTTCTTCATTGCTATAAGTCTTGCCGGATCGCGCCGCCTCAGCGGGCTCGAGAAAGGGCGCAGCCAAAAATCTCTCCTGTCGATAACCTGAAATCAATCGGTTCGGTTTGTATACAGTTTGTATACAAAGTAATAAGCGGACATAGGTACAGCATCAGCTTCATTATAAAGTGGCTTGAGCGGGATTTAAAGCAACTTCCGATAACGAAGAGCACATGAAGACAGGCAGCAGCCTTGCATCGCACCGCAGCAGTGCTGAAAATCGTTCTAGCGGTGCCACTTTGCACAGATACAGTACTTCGTGAGTCCATGCACATGTTGTGAGCACCGGGCAGGAAACCTATCCCGCTTAGGGCAAATCGCTTGTCCAGCATTGCATACGATCACTAAAATAATTGCATGCAATAGACTCTACATTCTGGCATGAAGCTTGCGCCAATGTGATTGGCGCTCCTCACCACCGATCAATCCAACAGGCGGATATTGAAACGGCGAGGGCGAAAGGAGATTCACAAAACGATGTCTGATTCCATCATGACAAAACGGACTTTGCTCGGCATGCTGACGCCATCGTCCAACACCACGCTTGAGCCCGTGACGGCTGCGATGCTGGCTGGACTGTCCGAGGTCAGCGCGCACTTTGGACGTTTTCGCGTGACCGAAATCGGGCTCACCGATCGCGCGCTCGATCAATTCAATGACAAGGAAATTCTGGCGGCCGTCGACTTGCTTGCCGATGCCCGCCTCGACGTGATCGCGTGGAATGGGACGTCCGCAGGGTGGCTGGGTTTCGATGCCGACGAGCGTTTGTGCCGCCTGATCACTGAGCGCACCGGCATTGCCGCATGCACGTCGGTCCTTGCGCTCAACGAGATTTTCGAGCGCACGGGAGTGCGCCACTTTGGTCTCGTCACGCCGTATCGCGACGATGTGCAGGAACGGATCGTCCGAAACTATGCCAGCTCCGGATTCGAATGCGTCGCGGAGCGGCATTTGAAGCTGCAGGACAATTTTTCCTTTTCGGAAGTCAGCGCGAGCCAGATCCATACGATGGTGCGTGAGGTTGCGGCGTCGAAGCCCGATGCGATCGCTATCTTGTGCACCAATCTGGCGGGCGCGCCGCTCGCAGCCGAACTCGAATCCGAACTCGGCATCCCGATCTACGACTCGATATCGACGGCAGTGTGGAAATCGTTGCAACTCGCACGCGTCGATACCGCTCGCGTCAAAGGATGGGGCCGCCTGTTCGCGGACCTGACGCGATGAATGAAACCTTCGACCTCGTCATCCGCCGCGCGGACATCGCCACTGCTGTGGACCGCTTTCACGCGGACATCGGCATCATCGGCGGACGCATTGCGGCGCTCGGCGTGAAGCTCGCCGCCGGCTTGCAGGAGATAGACGCGAACGGGCGGCTGGTCACGCCGGGCGGCGTGGACGGACACTGCCACCTCGACCAGCCGACAGGCGACGACTCGGTGATGGCCGACGATTTTACGAGCGGCACGGTATCGGCTGCATGCGGCGGAACCACAACCGTCATCCCATTCGCGTGCCAGCAGAAGGGCCAGTCGCTTCGCGCGGCGATTGACGACTATCACCGGCGCGCCGAGGGCCGGGCGGTGATCGACTATGCGTTTCACCTGATCGTGACCGATCCGACGCCGCACGTTATTCACGAAGAATTGCCGCAACTGATCGAAGAGGGCTACACGTCGTTCAAGATCTATATGACGTACGACGCGCTCAAGCTCGATGACCGGCAGATGATCGAGGTCCTGGCCACAGCCCGCAAACATGGCGCGATGACCATGATCCATGCGGAGAACGCCGACTGCATCGCGTGGCTTACCGAGGCGCTGCTCGAGCAGGGCATCACCGCGCCTATCGGGCACGCGCTTTCACGGCCCATGCTGGTCGAACGCGAGGCGACGCATCGGGCAATCAGTCTCGCCGAGCTCGTCGATACGCCGATCCTGATCGTTCACGTGTCGGGTGCGGAGGCGATCGACCAGATTCGCTGGGCGCAAGGGCGGGGACTGTCAGTGTTTGCCGAGACTTGCCCGCATTATCTGCTGCTCACCGATGACATGCTCGACGATGGCGCGCGCGGATACCAGTGCATCTGCAGCCCGCCGCCACGCGACGAGGCGAACCGCCAGGCGGTCTGGGATGGCTTGAATAACGGTACGTTCCAGTTGGTGTCATCGGACCATGCGCCGTTCACATACGCGGGCCCTGGCGGCAAGTTGACAGCGGGCGACAACCCGTCGTTCGATCGCGTGCCGAACGGTATGCCGGGGATCGAAACCCGCATGCCGTTGCTGATGTCGGACGGCGTGCTGAGCGGATGCATCGACATTCATGCATTTGTCGCGCTGACGGCGACAAATGCGGCGAAGCTTTACGGGCTCTATCCGGCAAAAGGATCGATCGCGATTGGCAGCGACGCCGACCTGGTGATCTGGGATACGGAGCACGAGTTCGTGCTGAGCAACGACCATCTGCATCACAACGTCGACTACACGCCGTATGAGGGCTGGCGGATGAGGGCGTGGCCCGCCTGCACGCTTTCGCGTGGCGAAGTGGTCTGGGACGGTGCCCGGCCCACGGGTGCATATGGGCGGGGCCTGTTTTTGAAGGCGCTGAGGCCGCAACTCGCGCGGCCGCGACATTCGCTCGAACCGCGCAGCGGGCCGCACAAGGTTCTGTCCGGATTCGCGATGCCAGCAGCGTATCGGTTCCAGCCCTGACGCACAGGACCTCACCGGACCTCACAGGAGATCGGCCATGTATTCAGGCATTCGCGCGGCGCACCCGACGTGCCACTTTCATCTCAAGGTTTCGACATGACGGCAGAGACGAGCACCCGCGTGCGTCAGGGCGTTGCCGTCGCGCTGGAAAATATCCAGCACCGATTCGGCGCGACGTCCGTCATAGAGGATCTCAATCTCTCGATCGAGGGTGGCGAACTGGTCGCGCTGCTGGGGCCATCCGGCTGCGGCAAGAGCACGTTGCTGCGGATTCTTGCCGGCTTGCTCAGGCAAAGCCACGGCTCGGTGCGCATTGGTGCGGACACGGTCGACCGTCTTTCCACCAGCGAGCGCGGCGCGGGTATCGTGTTTCAAAGCTATGCGCTGTTTCCGCACATGTCGGTTGAAGACAATGTCGCCTATGGTATGCGTGCCCGGGGCGTACCGAAATCGGAATGCGCGAGGACGGTCGCGGCGATGCTGGAGATGGTCAAGATGACGGCCTACAGCAAGCGCTATCCGCGCGAGCTGTCGGGTGGCCAGCAGCAGCGGGTCGCGCTCGCCCGCACACTCGCGGTCCGTCCCAAGGTGCTGCTGCTCGACGAGCCGTTCGCCGCGCTCGACAAGAATCTGCGGCTCGATATGCAGATCGAGATAAAACGTATCCAGCGAGAACTCGGCATCACCACGTTGTTGGTCACGCATGATCAGGAAGAGGCGATGTCGATGGCGGACCGGCTCGCGGTCATGAACGCCGGCCGGGTCGAGCAGTTCGATTCGCCCGAGGCGATTTACGACACGCCGTCGTCGCTATTTGTCGCGACCTTTGTTGGCACGGCGAATCTGCTGCCGGGCAGGCTCGCCCGGGATGCGGACGGCCGCTTCTCGGTGGCCTGCGCGACAGGCGGCCAGATGATGCTGCAACGCGCCACGCCTTGCTCCCGTAGCGGCGGGGTGGTGCTTGCCGCGAGGCCCGAGCATCTGGTGATGGGCATGCCGTCGCAGACATCGCTCGATGCTACCGTCGAGATGGCCCTGCCGCTCGGCGCTTCGGTGCTGTACGAGCTGTCACTGGCGGATGGCCAGCCGATAAAAATCACACAACCGCGGCGAGCGGAAGCGCCGCGCTTTGCCGTTGGGCAACGGGTCGGCGTGAGCCTGCGCTCGGATTCCCCCGCCAGCGTGTTTGCGGCCTGAACGGGGACATCATGACGGCCGCCTCGCCATCCATCGCCATGCCAATTGCCGTCGATACACAGCCGGTTGCCCTTTCGCCGCTTTCGCTGGCGCTGCCGCTTGGCCTCTTCTTCATTGTATTCGTGCTCGGCCCGCTGCTGTTGCTCGTCTATGTCAGTTTGCACAACGACCCGGCGTTGATCCATTTCGGGTTCGGCCAGTACAGCAAGTTCTTCACCGACAGTTTCAACGTCAACGTGCTGGTTCAAACGCTGTGGCTGGGTGTGAAGGTCACGGCGCTTTCGTTGCTGCTGGGCATTCCGCTCGCGAGTCTCTACACGGGTGCGCCAGCGCGCTGGCAAGGGCCGCTGATGCTTGTCATCGTGTTGCCGCTTTTGACGAGCGCAGTGGTCAGGACGTTCGCCTGGGTCGTTATTCTCGGGCGCGAGGGAATTGTCAACACGCTGCTGCTGCATGCGGGCCTGATCGATGCGCCGCTCAGACTCCTGTTCACGCAGGGCGCGGTGGTCGTCGCACTTGCGCAGATCGAGTTGCCGCTGATGGTGCTGCCACTCATCACGTCGCTGATGAACATCGACCCGAATCTGCGTCAAGCATCGCTCGCGTTGGGCGCGGGCAGTTGGCGCACGTTCTTCCGGATAACACTGCCATTGTCGATGCCAGGTTTGCTGGCCGGCTGCACGCTGGTTTTCGCGTCGAGCGTCAGCGCATTCGTGACGCAGACGCTGGTAGGCGGCGGCCAGCATGTGTTCATGCCGTTCTACATGTACCAGCAGGCGATCGAGGCCAGCAACTATCCGTTCGCTGCAACGGTGGCAGTCCTGCTGCTCGCGTCCGTGGCTATCGTGGTTGTTCTGATCAACGTGTTCGGCCGTCGCAGCAAGGGGTTCATTCATGGGTGAAATCCAACGAGAAACGAGCATCGCGAAGGCCGCTGGCCGGCCGAAATCGCCGGGCCGGTCGCTGGAGCGCCGTTCGTTCGAACTGGTGTTCGGAGGGCTTGGCGCGATCGCGGCGCTGCAACTGATCTCGCCGACGGTGATCGTTCTGATCACCTCTTTTACCAGTGCGTATTCGCTGAAATTTCCACCGCCTGGATACTCGACCCGGTGGTACGAGGCGTTATGGAGCAACTCGCCGGAAATTCTCGAAGCCTTCACGTTGTCGTTCCAGGTGGCGGCGCTCGCGTGCTGCATATCGGTGGCGGCGGCGGTCCCGGCGGCGCTTTCTCTCGCTCGCCGGCGCGAGTCCTGGGCGCGTGTGCTCGAGTCAGCCTTTCTGTCGCCGTTGATGTTGCCGAGTCTCGCACTGGGACTCGCCCTGTTGATGTTGTTCAATCAGGCCGGCATAGGGTTGTCGTTCTGGACGCTGGTGATAGGCCACATAGCGATTACCGCGCCGTACATTGTGCGCACGACCATCGCGAGCCTCGTGCAGATCGACCCGGCCTTGCATCAAAGCGCGGGCAGTCTGGGGGCCTCGCAACGCTATATGTTTTTCACGGTGACCTTGCCGCTGATTGCGCGCGGCGTGGTAGCAGGCACATTCATCGCGTTCATGAACTCTTTCGATAACGTTGCAGTGTCGCTATTTTTGTCGGATGCGCGCAGTGAAATGCTGCCGATCCGGATGTGGCACATCATCGAGGATAACCTGGACGTACGCGCGGCCGCGGTATCGGGCGTGTTGATAGCGGTGACGCTTGTACTGATGGTGGTCATGGAGCGCATGACAGGTATCTCGAGGCATTTCCGATGACGCGACGCGCGCACGTCCTCGTCTACGAGATGGCGCATCCGGAAGATTGTTCGGGCCTTGCACGCGATCTCGAACTGGGCCCGCTGCGAGCGGACAGCATTCGCGCAGTCTTCATCAAGACAGAAGGCAACGGGCTCGATAACGACTGGAGCCGGCCTCTTGCGCTGCGTTCGCTGTCGGCGCATCTGCCCGCGCCCCGGGGGGCGGACGACCGTGCACCGATGTGCGTAGTCTCGGGCGGCTGCGAAGGGATACTGACACCGCACATGGTTGTATTCGCCTGCGTGGATAACGAAACGCAGGAGCTGCAAGGCGCGGGTGAGGGCATGCCGACGACGGCGGCACTGGCAATCGGCACGGCCGTTTCCGAACCGCTCGATGCCACCCAGATCGGCTATGAAGCGCACGCACTGAGCGCGCGCGATGTCGTCGAACGCGCGCGCCACGACGCCGGGCTCGATGAGTCCGACGTTGCCTACGTACATCTGCTTTCACCATGGATGAGCGCGGCACTGGTTTTGTCGGCACCGCCGGACGCGGCTTTGGTTGCACGCACTGCTCACGCGTCCAAGCCGGCGATTCGCGCAGCCGCGGCGCTGGGCGCAGGACTGGCATTGAACGAGATCGAGTGGCCGGAGATTCGCTGGACCAGCGCGGGGCCGGTGGCGAGCCGGCATGTGAAGCGGGTTGCCGTCACCGCAGGCGACACAGACGGCCGCATTCACGCGCTGGTGCTTGGCAACAGCACCGCATGGCGTGGCGGGTTGCAGGTCGCGAGCACCCAGATGTCGGACATGCTCGACCTTCAGGCGCTCGCGGCCGTGCGGCACGAGCGGTTGCTCGCCGGGTTCTTCAAGGGTGACCCGCCGCCCGACGGACGCGTGCGCGGCTCCCGGACCACGATGGGCAGCGACAGCGACATCCATGCGTTCAGGCACTTTCGCGCGGCGATGAGCGGCGTATTCGGCGCCGCGCTCGGCTCGCCGCGAATCTTTATCGGCGGTGGCGCGGAGTATCAATGCGTACCCGGCGGCGGAATGCTTGCGACGGTGTTCGAAACTTGCGCGCATCGCTGATGCGGCTCTTCACGAGGCATGGCACATGATCACCGATATCGATTTGCAGGTCAGGCAGCCGTTTCATGAGAAGGGATTTGTTGTGCTGCACGACTGGATTCCACAGGACTGGCTGGAAGAACTGCGTGCCGTAACCGACCGCGTGCTGGCGTGGGCTCCTGACGACGCCGAGAAGTCCGCGCTGCTTGACTGGGAGCCGGAAGTCGACGCACAAGGGCGGCGGCGCGTGCAACGTATCCGCCGGCCTCAGGACATCGACCCGTTCTACTGGAAGCTGGCGCGGGCGGACTTCATCCTCGATGCGGTCGCAGCGGTGATCGGCCCGGACATCCGTCTCCACCACAGCAAGATCAACATCAAGGCGCCTGCAGTGGGTTCGGCGCTGGAGTGGCATCAGGACTGGGCGTTCATTCCGCATACCTACCCGGGCATGGCGATTGTCGCGATCTGCCTGGACCCGTGCGCTGAAGTGAACGGTCCGATTCGCTTTCTGCCGGAGTCGCATCGTGGCCCGCTTCACGATCACCATAGTGACGGTATCTTCTTCGGTGCAATCGATCCCGCCGAACTGGATCTCGACCGTGCTGAACATGCGGTCGGCGAGGCTGGCATGGTCTCCATTCACCACCCGTTCACCGTGCACGGATCCGGATTCAATCATGGCGTGCATGATCGAAGGATCCTGTTCTTCGAATACGCTGCCGCGGATGCGTGGCCACTGTTCTACGGCGTGCAATGGGACGAATTTAACCAGCGCATGGTGCGTGGTCAATCGACTTATACGCCACGCATGGAAGCGGTCGCCCTGCGCATGCCGTATCCGTCGGCAACCTACGGTGCAGGCAAGATATACGATCAGCAGCAGCGGTTCGACAAGAAGTTCTTCCGTGCCAAGAGCAGCGGGGAAAAAGCATGAACGAACGCACTATCGTGGGCTGCCGGATACTCAGTTCGCCGGATCGGTTGCGTCAGCAGGATCCAGTGCAGCAGCGCTGGGACATCCATATCGCCGGCACTCGGATCGACAAGGTCGTGGCGACGCAAACGCAAGCTCCGCGCGGCATAGTGGTTGATGGCCGCGCGCTGCTCGCCACGCCAGGCTGGATCAACGGACACACGCACAGCCATGAAGGTTTTCATAAGGGACGGTACGACAATGTACCGCTCGAATTGTGGATGAACAACGTGCGGCCGCTGGAGCCCATTCCGTTCACGCCGCGGCAAGTTTATCTGCGCACGTTGATCGGCGCGATCGATGCGCTGCGCTCCGGCACCACCACGATCTGCGACGACATGAACGCCAGTCCGGTGCTGCAGCCCGAGCTCGTGGAAGCGGCGTACCAGGCATATGAGGATCTCGGCATCCGGGCGCTTGTCGGCATCACGCTTTTCGACAAACCTTTTTTCAGGGCACTGCCATTCGTCGACGAAGAGTTCGACCCGGTACTGCTGGCCAATCTGGATGCGACCCAGCCCACGCCTGCCGCAGAGTACCTGAGCTACGCCGAATCGCTGGCGCGCGCGCGCCATCCGCGCCAGCATCGCGTTGGCTACCTGGCGACGCCGAGCGCGCCGCAACGTTGCACGCAAGACTTCTTGATGAGCGTGCGCGAACTCGCCGATCGGCACGACTTGCCGTTGATCATTCACGTGCAGGAAACGCGGATGCAGGTGGTCACCGGGCAAGCGTTCTACGGCAGTTCGATGGTGGAGTATCTGCATCGCATCGGCTTTCTGAAGCCTGCAACCAGTCTGATTCATGGTGTATGGCTGACCCCGCGCGATATCGACCTCCTGGCTTCGAGCGGGGCGTCGGTGCAGCACAATCCGCAAAGCAACCTGAAGCTGGGCTCGGGCATCGCACCCGTCCCCGCGATGCTCAAGGCCGGAGTCAATGTGAGCCTCGGTAGCGACGGCTGCGGCTCGATTGAAAACGCCAACATGCTGAAAGTCATGCACGCGATGGCCCTGATCCACAAGATGCGGGGCGACGACTATACGCACTGGGTCGGCGCGGACGACGCCTTTCATGCGGCCACGGCGGCGGGCGCCAAGGCGCTGGGACTCGACGACATGATCGGCCAGATACGTCCTGGGATGCGAGCGGATCTGAGCTTGTGGCGTACCGATTCAATTCCGTTCGTTCCACTAAACGATCCATTGAGGCAACTCGTTTTCAACGAAACCGGAGCGAATCTGGCAAGTGTTTTTGTCGACGGCGAGCCGGTGCTCGAGCACGGCCGGCTGACACGTGTCGACGAAACCTCGCTGCTGGAGGAAATCGCGGCTGAGTGGGCAGCACTTGCGCCCCTCATCGCCGACCGCGAAACCAAGGTCGAACAAATGTTTCCGTCGTACCGGCGTATCTGGGACCGCTGCTGCGCAACGGGCATTGATACGGCGGTCTACCCGGCACGCTTCGATCGCTAGATGCAATTCAGGCGACCCGGCGGATGCCGCATCACTCTCAGGATAAGGCGCCGGCCTGTGCGCCGGGCCGCGCAATTTACCTCACAACGTAAAGGAGCATCCAGCATGAACACTACATATAGTCGGTCACGGCGCGCCGTGTTGAAAGCTGTTGGCGCGGCGGCCCTGGTCGGTGCGGCCGGTACACGCCGCAGCTTTGCGGCGGACCGGATCGCTGCGGCGACCTTTCCCGGTGCATGGGAAACAGCGCATCGCAGCTTCCTCATTCCTGCATTCGAGAAGGCGAGCGGCGGTTCTGTAAATTTGATGCCCACCATGCCGTTGGAGATCATCGCGAAAACTGCCGCGGCCCGCAATAACCCCCCATTCGATGTTATCGTCGCCGACGAAGGCTCGTTCGCGGTCGCTGTTCAGGAGGGGCTCATCGAACCGATTCCGGCCGCGCTGTTACCGAACCTGAAATACCTTCCTGCGAAATTTGTCGATCCGCATGGTCTCGGTGTCTATGTGTCGGCTCAGGTCGTCGGCATTGCTTACAATACGGAAAAAATAAAAGTCGCACCCACGTCATGGAACGACCTCCTCAAGCCCGAATATAAAGGCCGCGTGGGGGTAGTGGGATTTGGCTCGGCTGTGGGTCCGGTATGGCTCACCGAGGTTGCGAAGATGCGCGGCGGCAGTGAAACCAATATGGAACCTGCTTTCGCCTACCTGCGCGAGCTGCTGCCGAACATTGGTGCGGTAGCGTCGAGCCCTGGCCAACTGGCGACGCTGATTCAGCAAGGACAGGTTGATATTTGCGCGCACTACAGCAACAACGTCGGCGATTTGCAGGCGAAAGGCGTGCCGGTCGAACTGGCGCGTCCCGATACAGGCTGGGGCATCGTGCTCACGTCGATGCACGTCGTTAAGAACAGCAAGGAACCCGCGCTGGCGGCAGCGTATATCAACGCGGCGCTGGATGCCGGCGTGCAAGGCAAACTCGCCGACGCGCCGTACTATCTTGTACCCACCAATACGCAGGTCCCATATTCGAAAGGATTGCAGCATTACGCTCGGAATGCTGCGGAACTTGACACTTTCAAATCCATCGACTGGGTCAAACTTGCGCCTTTGCGTCAGGGGTATATCGATCGCTTCAATCGGGAGGTAAAGGTCTAATTTGGACCGGCTAGCGTCTTTCCGGGGCGCCTGTTGGTGCGGGAAGACAAGACGGACAACGCAATTATTGTGGTTTCGGGCGTCGGTCTTCCTCGACGATGCTCGCGACTGCATCTAATGTTTTCGCGTAACCGACGTGCCGTACGCAACCCTTGGAATAGACATCTGACGCAAGCTCATATTTCACATGAATACAGTTTTATTCGGATAACTACACAATAGCAGTGAGGAGTGCATCGTCGAGCGGCTGGTACGGGCGAACTGCTCTAGCTGACGTTTTCTCAAGAGGGGGGCGTAAGCCCGGTTGCGGCGATAACGCGGGTTATCGCGGCGATACTCGCCGCATGGCGTCGGGGCAGGGCGACTTCAGGGACGTTTGGCCTCGTTGGGTTCCTTGCAAGCGCCGACGATTGGATCTTCGGAAGATTGCTGTTCGGCCGGAGCGGTCGTTCGCCGGTTAACCTTGCTATGCCCGCTCATCGCTTAAGACCAGCCATTCATTAACGCCAGGGACGAACGTCTGCTACCGGCTTCAACGAACGAGCGCCTCCGACCCTTCCGACCCTTCCGAGTTATTCGAGCTTGCGTGTCCGTTGCTCCCATCACAATGAAAAACGGTTGAACTGGTTGTTTACAGATTCACTGCGTCGGCGCTCCTGGAAGTGTGGACCATGCATGGGTCAGCATTATTTTCGCTGTGCGAAAATATATTCGCTAGGTGAAACCACCTATTGGCGATCAGCTCGGAGCTTCGTTACAGTTTCGTCTACCGAAATAATGCGCGTTAGCCGAAATTATTTCAGCTGAAACATCGCTATCCATCGCATCTTCAAAGGTCGCCATGCAAATCGGAAAACCCAGTCAGCTACGCACGTCGATTTCTACCGCAACGCCTGACAGCATCACGGTCCGTAACCGGGATCTCTGCAAGGAGTTGATAGGCCACATGAGCCTGACCGACTTCTTTTGTCTGCTCCTGACTGGCCAGCCGCCCACGGACGTCCAGCGCCTGTTCCTCGACGCATCCCTGGTGTCGATTTCGGAACACGGGCTGGTGCCGTCCATACAAGCCGCCCGCATGACATTCGCCGCAGCCCCCGAGGCTTTGCAGGGCGCGGTGGCAGCCGGCCTGCTGGGATGCGGGTCGGTCGTCCTCGGCAGTTCCGAAGAGGCGGGCAAGCTGTTCGCCGGATTGCTCGCGAAAACGCCGCAAGAGGGCACGCTCGAACAGGTGGTCGAGCGTGAAATCTCGGCACTGCGGGCGCGGCGGGCGCCGTTACCCGGCTTTGGGCATCCGCTGCACCAGCAGGAAGATCCCCGCGCCACGCGCTTGCTCGCCATGGCGGACGAACACGGCACCGCGGGCGCGAACGTGCGGGTGCTGCGCGAGATCGCTGCCGCGGTGCCGAAAATCTATGGCCGGGCATTGCCGATCAACGTGTCGGGCGCGATTCCAGCCGTGCTGCTCGACGTCGGTTTTCCGCTCAAGGCCTTGAAAGGCGTGCCGCTCGTCGCGCGGAGCGTGAGCCTCGTCGCGCATCTGCTGGAGGAGAGCATGGAGCCGATCGGCTTCGCGCTGGCCCATGCCGGCGAAAGCGCGATCGAATACGTCGGCTGAACAAGCACTCCCGGAACACAACGCGGCGGTTGCCGCACATGGAGCAATCGAAGTGATCAAGGTATTGCAGAACATTCGTGTCATCGAACAAGGCACCTTCATTACCGGGCCGGCCACGGGGATGCTGCTTGGCGATCTCGGCGCCGACGTCATCAAGGTCGAGCAGCCCGGCTCGGGCGATCCTTTCCGGGCCTTTCGCGGCGGCCTCTACAGCCCGCACTTCCAGACCTACAACCGTAACAAGCGCAGCGTCACGCTCAATACGAAGGATGCCGGCGATCTTGCCACTTTCGACGAGCTGATCCGTACTGCGGACGTGTACATCCAGAATTTCCGGCCCGGCGCGGCAGCGCGCCTGAACGTGGACGAAGCGCGTCTTCGCGCAATCAACCCTCGCCTGATCTACTGCTCGATCAGCGGCTTCGGCCAGTCGGGGCCGTCAGCGGGACGTCCTGCGTACGATACGGTCGCGCAAGCCGCGAGCGGATTCCTCGGACTGCTCGTCAATCCGGAGAACCCGCGCGTGGTCGGACCGGCAATCGCCGATTCGATCACGGGCTTCTACGCCGCCTACGGCATTCTCGGGGCATTGCAGGAGCGCGCGCGCACGGGAACGGGCCTGAGCGTGGAAGTGTCGATGCTCGAGGCCATGACGCATTTCAACATGGACGCATTCACGCACTACTATTCGGCGAACGAGGTCATGGGACCCTACAGCCGGCCGATGGTCTCGCAGTCATATGTCATGAAATGCCGGGACGGCAAATGGCTCGCGCTGCATATGTCGTCGCCGGAAAAATTCTGGCAGGGGTTGGCCTTGGTGATCGGCGTCCCGGGCTTGCTGGACGACCCGCGTTTCTCGACGCGCGAGGGCCGCATCGACAACCAGGATGCGATGATCGACGTCCTAACGGGAATATTCGTCGAGCGTGAGCGTGACGAATGGTGCAGCCTCCTGCTCGCGCAGGATGTACCGCACGCGCCCATGTACGACGCAAGCGAAGCGCTGGAAGACCCGCAGGCCAAGCACCTGGAATTACTGGTGAGCGCGCGCCACGCGACGATGGGCGAGTACAAGACCGTGCGCAGCCCGGTTAGCTATAACGGCGAGCGCTCGCTTTCGATCGTGCCGCCGCCGGTACTCGGCGAACACAACGAAGAAATCCTCGGGCCTCTGCGCGCGTGAGACATCGCCGTGCTCGCCAGAGATGGGCCCGGAACACATTGCCGGGCGGCGCGGGAACAACAATCAGGAGACTGTCATGGCGTTGAGCGTGGAAAAAGCCGGCATGAGCCAGCTTTCGCAGGACCTGGAGAAAGCAACGTACGACAAGGTGTTCTGGCGCTGTGTGCCGCTATTCTTTCTTTGCTACATGGTGTCGTACCTCGACCGGGTCAACATCGGCTTCGCGAAGCTGCAGATGCTCGGCGACCTGCATCTCAGCGACAACGTGTACGCGTTGGGCGCGAGCATGCTGTTCTGGGGCTACGTCCTGTTCGAAATGCCGAGCAACATCGTGCTGCACCGCGTGGGAGCGCGCCGCTGGATTGCCCGGATCATGGTGACCTGGGGCCTCGTCTCCATCCTGCTGATGTACATCGGGCCGCTGGGGCAGTTCTTCCATACCGGTTCGGCGACCATGTTCTACGGGCTGCGTTTCCTGCTGGGCGTGTGCGAAGCGGGCTTCTTTCCTGGCGTGGTTCTCTATCTGAACAGCTGGTTCCCATCGCACAAGCAGAACCGCGTCATGGCCGGCTTCATGGTGGCGCTGCCGCTGAGCTTGTGTATCGGCGGACCGGTCTCGGGCTGGGTGCTGCAGAACATGCACGAGACGCTCGGCTTTCGCGGCTGGCAGTGGATGCTGATCGTTGAAGGTCTGCCCGCCATCATCCTTGGGGTGCTGGTACTGCTCACGCTGACGGAAACTATCGACGATGCCCGCTGGCTCACGCCCGAAGAGAAATCGCTGTTGAAGCGCAACATCTCGTCGGAGAACGTGACGAAGACCCACGACTTTCGCGCCGCATTGAAAAGCCGGGGCGTATGGCTCCTGTGCGGCATCTTGCTCACCATGAACACCGGCTTCTATGGCTTGTCGTTCTGGCTGCCGTCCATCATCAGTGCCGCAGGGCTCAAGGACGCTTTTCATATCGGTTTGCTTGCCGCCGTGCCGTATGTCGCCGCCAGCATTGTGATGGTCGCGAACGCCATGCATTCGAACCGCACCGGGGAGCGGCGGCTGCATGCCGCCATTCCAGCGCTGCTGGCCGGTATCGCATTGATTCTCAGCGCGATATTCACGCACCAGCTCTCGGTGTCGATCCTACTCATTTCGATCGCCGCATCCGGGATCATAAGCATCATGCCGATCTTCTGGACCTTCGCCGGCCGCCTGCTGTCGGGCGCAGCGGCGGCGGCGGGCCTCGCGATGATCAACTCCATTGGCAGCTTGTCCGGCATCACCGGCGCAATGATCACCAACATGGCGAAGAACGTGACCGGCGACGTCAACAGCGGCACCTACGTGCTGGGCGGATGCCTGCTGGTGTGCTGCTGCCTGATTCTTTCGATTCCCCGCGCAATGGCGTCCACCGGACGACCTGATTGAGCCAGGTTTCGTCGCGCGCGCCGGGGTAGCCGGCGCAAGCGAATTACAAGTTGTTGTTAATTATTTAGTAATCCTTTAAATCTATTCGTATTTCATAGCTAAAAGAAAAACCTCCCGGAGACCGATAATGAAAACTTCCATCAAGGCGGCGTTGCTGTCGTCGGCTGCCATCACATGCTCGCTGGTCAGCATGGGCACCGCCTACGCGCAAAGCAATGTGACGCTGTACGGTTTGATTGACGAAAGCCTCAACTACGTGAGCAACGAAGGCGGCCACAGTGCTTTCACGCAAACCTCCGGCAACGTGCAGGGCAGCCGCTGGGGCATCAAGGGTACGGAAGACCTGGGCGGCGGCTACCAGGCCATCTTTACGTTGGAAAATGGCTTCGCGCTGAACAACGGGGCATTCGGTCAGGGCGGCCTGGAGTTCGGACGCCAGGCTTTCGTCGGACTCACGACGCCCGCCGGCACGATCACGTTGGGACGGCAATACGACTTCCTGATCTACCTGTACTCGATGACCAACCTGTTCAACGTCGGTACGTACGGTTTCCATTTGGGAGACTACGATCGCCTCGGAGGGGAACGGCTCAATAACGTCATTGCCTACCAGACCCCGACGTTCGACGGGTTGAAGGTGGGCGTGCTCTACGCGCCGGGCGGCCAGCCCGGCCATCTGGCGGCAGGCAGCGCGCAAAGTTACGGCATCTCGTACAGCAGCGACAATCTGAATCTCGCCGCCGCGTACACGAGCGTGAACAATACGACCATCACGCCGGCCGCGACGATCGGCGTTCCCGACCTGTTCGGCACGCCGCAAAGCGGAACGGTTGCGCTCAACCGGATTTCGACTTTCGCGGCAGGAGGCAGCTACAAGTTCGGTCCCGCGTTGCTGCATGGCGTGTATTCGCTCACCGACATGAAGGGCGGTAATTCAACCGCCGTGCTGAGCACCTGGGAGGGAGGCGTTACCTATTGGCTGACGCCGGCGGTATCGGTGCTCGGCGGCTACGCCTACTCGAAGCTGAATGAAACCCGCTGGGGGCAATACATGGTCTCGGCTGACTATTTCCTCTCGAAGCGAACTGACCTCTATGCCCTGCTCAACTATGAGCACGTGCATGGCGGCGACGTCCAGGCTACGCTGTTCACGGCAACGCCTTCGAGCGGCGGCAACCAGACCATCGTCAGCCTGGGCATCCGGCATCGGTTCTGACGCGTCTCTGCCAGGGTTTTGCCGCCGAACTGTTTTTCGCAGGGCGAAAAACAGTATAGTTGAGCCCTGTCGATGACCGCCTACCTTCTTTCATGACTCAAACGCCGTCTGAACGCATTGATGAGACTCATCGGGATTTCGTGGCCGCGCTTGCGCGCGGCCTCTCGGTGATCCAGGCCTTTACCGAAGATCAGCCGGAAATGACGTTGAGCGAGGTCGCCCAAGCCGCGCAGATGAACGTCGCCACCGCCCGGCGCGCGCTGCTCACCTTGCACTCGCTCGGGTACGTGGGAATGCAGGGCAAGCGTTTCCTGCTGTTGCCGAAAGTGTTGTCGCTTGGGGTGGCGTATCTGCGCTCGATGAACTTCAAGGATCTGGTCAACCCATACCTGCAGGAAGTCGCGGACGAGTATCGCGATTCCGTGTCCTTCGCGGTCCTCGATGGCGACGACGTGGTCTATCTTGGCCATGTACCCAGCAAGCGCAGCATTACGCGACGGGCGTCCGTGGGATATCGGCTACCTGCCTTCTGCACGTCGCTCGGGCGGATCCTGCTCGCCAATCAGCCGCTCGAAGAACAGCAGCGCCTCTTGACCCGCGCGCCTTTTCCGCAATATACGGCCAGGACCCTGGTCCAGCGCGACGACCTCGCCCGCGAATTCGCGAAGGCGCTGACCAACGGTTTTGCCACTCAGCAGGACGAGATCGAAATGGGCGTCGTATCGATCGCGGTGCCGGTCTGCGATCCTCAGGGTAACGTGATCGCTGCGATTAATTGCTCCTCGGAGACGGACCGCACCACGACCGATGACTTGATTGCCACGCGCCTACCGGTCTTGAGGGAGGCTCGCGCGCATATCGAATGGGCCATTCGCCGGGCGCCTGCTCTTGTCCATTCGATCCGCTCGTCCTAACGCGCGACGTAGCTCCATTGACAACCAAGTCGTATAGCCGGCCAACTCAGCTGGCGCCGAGTGCCATGGGTGTTGAATCTTTATCGTGGGCGTTCATTCCATTGGATCCGGGCCTATCTCTGGCTTGCCGCCTTTCGTACAAAGGTGGTCGAGAAGGTGCATGGCCGCTATCGGCAAAGGCGCCGTTGGTTTGAACAAGAGCTTGAGCTGCCGCCCGGCCCACGGTTCGTCGAGCCTCACCTTCGCGTAGTCGGAATGATCCCGGTCGGCAAGTGCGATTTCCGGGATGATCGCAATGCCCAGTCCGGCAATGACCATATTGCGAATCGCCTCGAAGTTGGTGACCTGGATGGCAAGACGCATAGGACGCCCAAGCGCCTTGGCCGCTTGGATAGCAAGGGCCAGAATGGAGGCGCCGTCTTGCATGCCGACGTGCTCGTAATCGAGGGTCTCTGCGAATTTCACGCTTTTACGTCGACCTAAGGGGTGGTCCGCGGGTGTGATCAGGACTAGTCGATCAGTGCGGAACGGCCGTTCCGACAGGCTTCCATCGATGTAGGATGCCGCGCCTATGCCTATATCCGCATCACCGCTGAGTAGATCCCGCGATACCTGCTCACTGAGACGCTCGACAAGCCCGATCTGAACATTGGGGAAGCGATTGACAAACGACTTCAGTTCCTTCGGCAAATAATGCGCCATCGCCGTCAGGTTGACGGACAGCCGCACCAGCCCTCGCACCCCGTCTCCATACTGACCCATCTCACATTCGATCTGCTGCAAATGGTCCATCACGATCTTCGCTCGCCGGTATAGCGCGTTGCCTGCGGGCGTCGGCTCGACGCCGCGGCTACGGCGATGCAGCAACGGCGTTCCGGCGTCCCGCTCGAGGTCCGAGATGCGGCGGCTGACAGCGGACACTACGATATTCCCCCGTTCGGAAGCGGCGGAAATGCTTCCTCCTTCAATGACAAAAATAAAGAGGCGCAAAGTTTCAATATCGAAACGCATGGTCTGACAGATCCTTCACATAAAACTCGGGCCGAAGAGCTTTGCCGGCCCGTGATGGCAGTTGTCGCGAACGGTCAATTCAATCCGATCCCCGGCTTGCTATTCTCATCGTCAAGCATCTCCCACGCTTTCGATGACGGATAACCATGGCTTACCCCCAAACCCTGCTTGAAAAGATTTGGCAGCGGCACGTCGTTTCACAACTGGATGACGATTATTTTTTGCTGTATGTCGACCGGCACCTGTTGAACGAAGTGACGAGTCCTCAGGCATTCGACGGCTTACGTGCCGCCTCGCGCCAACCGTGGCGCGCTTTATCGGTATTGGCGACCGCAGACCATAATATTCCCACAACAAATCGCCTTGCGGGGATGCACAACGAATCGGCCAAGCGACAATTCGTTGCGCTACAGCAGAATTGCATCGAATACGCCTTACGTTTTTTTGAGCTGACGGACCGCAGGCAAGGAATCCTGCACGTCGTCGCGCCGGAGTTGGGCGAGACCCTGCCTGGCATGACGATCGCGTGTGGCGATTCCCACACCACGACGCACGGTGCATTCGGTGCGCTGGCGCTGGGTATCGGCACATCGGATGTGGAGCAGATTCTCGCAACGCAATGTCTGGTTCTGCGCCGGCCCAAGACACTGAACGTGCAAATCCGGGGCGAACTACCGCGCGGTACTTACGCGAAAGACGTCGCACTGGCGTTTATCGGCCGGTATAAAACCGATTTTGCCACGGGGTTTGCATTGGAATTTTCAGGTGAGACGGTATCCGGATTCAGCATGGAAAGCCGCATGACATTGTGCAACATGGCAGTGGAAGCGGGCGCTCGCTGTGCCCTGATCGGTGTCGACAAGAAGGTGATCGATTATCTCGACGGACGCCCGTCCAGCCCGGTTGGTACGGAGTGGGATGACGCAACGCAGCTATGGTCGACATTGCACAGCGATCCCTCGGCCGAATTCGACAAGACGGCGGTGTTCGACGTGAGCGACCTGCGGCCCCAGGTGACGTGGGGAACGACGCCCGCCATGGTCACGAGTATCAATGGATGCGTGCCCGACCCGGCTGCCGAGTCAACGCACGAGCAGCGAGCCGCAGCAACGCGCGCACTGGACTACATGGGACTGGATGCAGGAACGCGGATTCGGGAAATCAGGCTCGATAAGATTTTCATCGGCTCGTGCACCAATGCGCGCATCGAGGATCTGCGCATTGCCGCCGATGTCGTGAAGGGCCGGAAGGTCGCATCCACGATCCGGCAGGCATTGGTCGTACCCGGTTCTGGGAACGTCAAGTACCAGGCGGAAGCAGAAGGTCTGGACCGGATTTTTGTCGAGGCAGGATTTGAGTGGCGCGAACCGGGCTGCTCCATGTGCCTTGGGATGAATAACGACAGTCTTGGTGAGGGCGAACGCTGCGCTTCAACCTCGAATCGAAATTTCGAAGGAAGACAAGGGCGTGGTGGCCGCAGCCATCTGGTGAGCCCAGCTATGGCGGCTGGAGCAGCTATCGCCGGACATTTCATCGACCCAGCGGAGCTCTGAATGAAACCATTCGTCATACTGAATAGCTACGCGGTGCCTATCGACCGGGCCGACGTCGATACCGACGCGATCTTGCCGAAGCAGTACATGGCGTTGACCAGTCGCGTCGGATTTGGCGATTACCTGTTCGACAACTGGCGATGTGCCGACGTGGGCGTGCCTGGTGACGACATAACGAAACGGACCAAGCGGCCGGACTTCCCACTTAATCAGCCCCGTTATCATGGTGCACAAATCATGTTGTGCCGCGCCAACTTCGGATGCGGATCGAGCCGCGAGCACGCTGTCTGGGCGTTGGCCGACTGGGGGATCAAAGCCATCATCGCACCCAGTTACGGTGATATTTTCTACGGCAACTGCTTCAAAAACGGCTTACTTCCAATAAGGCTGCCGGCAGAACTTGTCGAAGAGTTGTTCAGCGAGCTGGCCCGGGTAGACGAACCGACTCCCATGACAATCGACCTCCCGGAGCAGCGGGTGGTTTGCCAGGGTGGGAAGAGTTATTCGTTTGACCTCGACGCCTCCCGCAAGAATTCTCTGCTGTCGGGCCTTGATGAAATCGAGCAGATATTGGCTAGCTACAGCGAGCGAATAAAGGCGTTCGAAAAGGCCCACTTCGCTGCTGAACCTTGGTTGGCATGACGTGGGATCAAGAAAGTGGAGCTACACGTAAAGCACGATAACGCTGACGCGAGCGAGGTACGTGAAAACGCCTCTCGACATTATCATCGATGGAGGGATCGTCGATCATCGACGGCCGTAGCGGACGCTCGCTATCGTCGTTGGCGAATGGCCGGTCTGCAGCAGCAAGCCGGCATATCATCGTCGATGGACCAAATCCGCTTAGGCCGATGACCTGCCGAGCAAAGCCGTACCTATCTCTACGAGTTTGGACATCCCATGCTCGTCTTTCGCTCGAAGAGGGTCGGAGAGAGCACGGAAGTTATATGGTTAATTTTCCGGAAGCTAATTGAGTTCCTCTACAGCGCCGATGCGAAGATCGGCGGCCAACTTCATTGGTAATTCGGATCTCATCCGAAAGTTCTGGATCGTCGCCTGCGCGAGCGATGATCACCGCACCGAGCATTGCCGCAGTCACCAGAATTGCCTGGTCGCGCTTGCTGCCGTGTTTGCGGCCCTGTTTGCCCCAGCGAAAACCCATGACAAAACGGTCAAGCAAGCCGCGGAGATAGCGGGCAAGCATCGAACGATCTTGATCGTTATTGCTTATTGCGGCGCGCGATTTCGACCGCGAGAGCCGCCATCGGGTACAGGCACGCGCTGAACCCGGAATAGAGTGAGCGCCCATTATGCACAGAAGGAAAAGCATGACGGCACAAAGCCTCCGTTGTGCCCGGACCTTATGGGCCTGCGCGATTAGTTACGTTGAATCGCAGGCACAACGTGTACCGCCGGCTGTGACAGTGTGTTTCTCAGCCGTTCATGCCATTGCTGATTAAAACCTTCGCCGGCAAGCCTTTGAACATGAGCCCGCGCGTGTTTAAACTCGGTACGACTCTTGCGTTCTCTCGCTCCGGCGCATTGTTTCCTACACAGTGCTGCCGTGCAACAGGAGACCGGGCCGATGGCTTTCGAGGAGCAACTTCAGGATTGGCGCGAGAGTGCATTGCGGGTGGAGTTGAGCGTCACCGCCGCCGTCGCAGGCCAGCATGAAATTATCCGCCTGATTAACGTTGCGCTGTTTGCGCGCGGTCACGTGTTGCTGGAAGGCGGCGTCGGGGTCGGCAAAACGACCGTGCTGCGCGCATTTTCGCGGGCCATCGGCGGAGGCTTCGGGCGCGTGGAAGGCACCATCGACATGATGCCGGGCGACCTTATCTATCACACGTATGTAGACGCAGACGGAAGGCCTCGTATTGATCCCGGTCCCTTGCTGCGCCACGGTGAAAGCCTGACGACGTTCTTCTTCAACGAGATCAACCGGGCGCGGCCGCAGGTCCAGTCGCTCCTGCTTCGCGCGATGGCCGAGCGTTCCGTTTCCGCGTTCGACCGTGAATACCACTTTCCTCACATGACGGTGTTCGCGGATCGTAACAAGGTTGAACGCGAGGAGACGTTCGAGCTGGCATCGGCTGCGCGGGACCGGTTTCTCTTCGAGCTGAATATGCCGACGCCGTCAGATTCCGAAGTAAGACGCGCGCTGGTTTTTGATCCCGTTTTCCACGACGTCGACGCATTGCTCGAGCGGGTGACGCCTGGCGTGGTCCGATGGGCAGAGCTGAACGACATCGGCGCCAGCATTCAACGCAACGTGAGCGCCAGCGCAACGATCGAGCGCTACGTGCTCGACATCTGGCGCGCGACCGAGAACCCGCTGCAATTCGATATTGCCCTGGACGGCGTTGACATGGAGCGGCTCATCCTCGTGGGTGCGAGTCCGCGCGGCATGAGCGCACTCTTGCGGGCAGCGCGTGTGGTCGCGTGGCTGGCCGGGCGCTCGCATCTGATACCGGAGGATATTCATGCCGTGTTGTTGCCCGCGCTCGGGCATCGCGTGTTCTTCACGCCAATCTACGAACTGCGCCGACAGGAACTTGCGGAAGCGCTAATTGCGCAGATCATGGCGAGAGTCGCGGTGCCGTAACGTCATGAATGCGATGAGCCCAATGCCAGAATTTCACTACCGGTTGCCAATGCGCGCCGGCGGTTCGCGACCCGGATCGCATCCCGGTTCCAGTTTCGGCGCGGGTCAGGCATTCGCCATGCACGCGCGTCTTTTCGATCATCCAGATCCACGCCGTATTGATTTACGCGCGAGCTTGCGGGCTATTCCCGCCGAGTGGCTCGTTCGCGTTTATCTGCAACGCGTGGCCGTACCGGTGTACGTATTGATCGACGTATCAGCGTCGATGCACTTCGGGCGGCTCAAATCCAAGCTCGACGTTGCGGCGGATTTTATAGGCGCGCTGGGTTACAGCGCGTTCCGTGCGGGCGATCAGGTCGGCATGCTCGCGTTCGATGCCGCCGAGCGTGAAGATCTCTATTCACCGGCGCGCTATGGTCAGGGTGTCGGCGACGTGATGGCGGCCACAGTGCGCCGTGCCGCGCAATCGCCCGGCGTGGCGGGAGGTATCGATGGACTGGAAAAATCGGTCGCGAAACTTGCCGGGAGGCAGGGGATTGTCTTTATCGTCTCGGATTTTCATTGGCCGCTGAAACGGCTGCCGAAGATTCTGGATACATTGACCCATGCCTACGTCATCCCTATGGTTATATGGGACTCCGCGGAAGTCGAACCACCGGAGCATGGCGGGCTGCTAGCTGTTGACGACGCCGAAACGGGAGAGCGCCGAACAGTGTGGCTGCAGGGTAAAACGCGTCGGGATTGGCGCGACGCCGTCGTGCGGCGGCGTGCCGAAATCGAGCGGATTTTCGATAAACGCGGGATACGGCCGTTCTACGTTCAGGGCGCATTCGAGGCCGAAGCGTTGTCGCGATACTTCCTGGAAGCAGTCGCATGAGCCTATTCGCGCGTCCTCTGATTCTGGTTATAACAGCAGTAATCCTAAGCATGACGCATGCTGCCAGGGCGGCGCCTGCGCCGGCCACTTTTGAGCAACCGCGCGCGTTCGGCTACACGGTAGGCGATGTGCTTTCGCAACGCATCCTGCTCCCTTTGGGCAACGACGGTTCTAGCGCCGCCGCGACGCCATCGACGGGGCGCATCGGCATCTGGTTCGAGCGCCGCCATCCGCGCATTGAAACGGATGGGGAAGGGCGGCGATGGATGGTCATCGACTATCAGATCGTGAACGCGCCGCAAACGCTCACCACCATTTCACTCCCCGCCCTGACACTGGGTTCGCTACAGGTACCGGAATGGCCGCTAAGCGTGAGTCCGCTCACGCCAAATACGGCATTTGGCACGGGCGACCTTCTACCACTGCGTCCCGACCGGCCAGCGCCGTTACCCGCCATTGCGCCGCTGCGCAGGCAGGCCATGTGGGCGCTTTGCTTCCTTACATTGACGCTTGTCGCATGGTTCGGCTGGTGGAAATGGCGTAACACACGCGAAGCGGCGCGCTTGCCGTTTGCCCGGGCGTACATGGAAATGCAGCGCTTCGATTCATCCCAATCCGATAAAAACGCGCACGGGTGGCTGTGTCTGCATCGTGCATTAAACGAGACGGCAGGGCAGGTCGTGCATGCCGGTTCACTGCCGGGCCTGCTTGCAAGAGCGCCGCATTTGCAAGCGCTGCAACCGCAGCTCGAACTCTTCTACCAGCACTCGGGTGAGCGTTTCTTTGCGTCGCGTTCAGCCGATGAAAGCTTCCCCTTGCTCGACTTGAGCCGCGCGCTCTATCGCGCGGAGAGGCGTCAGCAGCAATGACTTCACCTATCGACTTCGCTCATCCCTACGTGCTTGTTCTCATGCCGCTCGCCTGCCTTGCGTTGCTGCGCCGACGCGGTGATACGCTGAGCTTTTCGTATATAGGATGGCTGCCGGTCGACCCGCTAGGGCGTGCGGTCGGGACATTATGGCGAGGCTGCGCGGTGCTGGCGATACTTTGCATAGTCATTGGTCTGGCAAGCCCGGGCCGTTCCAACATGCACGTCTTGCACACCGGCACCGGTGCAGAAATTCTCATCCTGATGGACCGAAGTTCCAGCATGGATGACGCGATGGGGCGGCAGCCGATCGATTCGCGGGGCATGTCGAAGAATGAAGTCGCTCGTCGGGCGATAACCCGTTTCGTCGATGACCGTCCGAACGACCGGTTCGCGTTCATGATGTTCGGCATCAGCGCTATACCGGTCATTCAGTTCACGGCGAATCATGAAATTATTCAAGCCGCGATAGCCGGCACGGGAATTGGCCGCGGCATGGCAGACACGCAGCTCGATCGCGGTTTGCGTGCAGCGATTGGACAATTTGACGGACGTCGTTACGACAGCCACCGGGCGATCGTACTTGTCTCGGACGGCGGCGCAAGACTCGACGCACAAGCGCGTCGCGATATAGCGGAAGGTCTCGCACGCAATCAGATCGACCTGTATTTCATCTACCTGCGCAGTGGCGTATACAGCCCTGATCTGCGGGCGATCGCCGCCGACGATACCTCCGCCGAGGCCGAGCTGCACCGGTTTTTTGTCACGTTGAAATCCCCGTATCACCTCTATCAGGCCAGCGATGCGGATGCGATGGCCGCCGCCATGACCGATATCAACCGGCAACAAAAATATCAGGTGTCGTTTGTCGAGCAGTTGCCGCGACAGGATCACAGTGCCTATTGGTTTGCGGCCGCGCTGCTCTTCTGCGCTTTCCTGCTCGCGTTGAATCTGGTTCAGGTCAGGAGTTGGACATGAGACGCTCCTGGACTCACATCGCGTTTGGACTTGTTGCGCTGGGTTGTGCGGCGGTGGCGGCGGATGACGGATTACGAATGAAACATGCTGAAGATGTGCGCCAGGCTGTCGCCGAAGCACGCATCATCACCAGTGTGCCGTCCCATCTGGCCGATCTACCCGAGGCTCGATTGGCCCGTGCGATGGCACTGTCGAAAGCGGGCGCATACGCTGACGCGCAGAAACTCTATGAGGCGCTGATACAAGACGACGCCGGCAGCGACCTGGCGCAGGCTGCGCTTTTCAACCTGGGCAATATGTATTTGCGTCAGGCGACCGGCGAGGGAAATCCCGGTCCTGTCAAATCGTTGCCCCTGCTGGAACAGGCGAAGCAACGATACCGCCAGTTGCTGCGCGTGACGCCCGGCGACTGGGATGCGCGCTACAACCTCGAACGCGCGTTATGGCGCGCTCCCGAAGAGACCGAGAGCGCCGACGAGCCGGATGTCAAGGAGCAGCACGACGTCAAGTTGCGCGGCGCTCAGGCTGAGGATCTGCCGTGAAAACCGGTCCACATGGGCGACGTTTTGCCCGAAATCTTTTCAGCCGGCAACAGTGGCCGGTCGTGCTCGCGCTGCTGTTGCTGGTCGCCGCGCTCGCAATGCCCCCCGTCATTTTGCCGCGCGATACCGCGCGTTACATCGTCACCTTCGATATCACGCAAAGTATGGACACCGAGGACGTGGGCTCGAACGATGCGCCATCCAGCCGGCTTGATTTCGCCCGTGCCGCCACACGTGAAACGTTGGGAAAATTGCCCTGCGGATCGAAGGTCGGATGGAGCGTGTTTACCGGACAACGTACTTTGCTGTTGTTGCCGCCCGTTGAAGTCTGCCGCAATTTCGACACGCTGCTGTCGTCGCTAAATGAAATCGATGGGCGCATGCGCTGGACAAACTGGAGCCGCGTGGCTGAGGGCGGCATCTACTCGGCGGTGCGAACGGCGCAGGAAGTCGGGCTGGATACCGCGGTGATCTTTGTGACCGATGGCCAGGAAGCGCCACCCGTGTTGCCATCAAATGACCGGGTGCGCGAAGTGGCCAGCGGCAAGGTTCATGGCTGGCTAATTGGCGTGGGCGGGGACCAGCCCGCCAACATTCCCAAGACCGATGCCAACGGCAACAGGGTGGGATTCTGGCATGCCGATGATGTGATTCAGGTCCCGACCATACCGGGCAAGCCGACTACCGTGGAAACCCACGAGGAGTTGTCGCAACTGCAGGGGGAGTACCTTGCGTCGGTTGCGTCACGGATTGGCTTTAAGTATCAGCGGCTGTTTGGCGCCGAGGCGTTGACCCGCGCCATGCTCGATCCGCAGTTGATGCACCGGGAGCCTGCGGCGACCAATCTTAACTGGTGTCCGGCGTTGCTTGCGTTACTGCTGCTAACCTGGCGATTTTTACCTGCGTGGGGTTTGCGAGGCTTGTGTTTAAGACGGCGCCAGACGGTGAGCAGTTCAGCTTCACATGCTGGCGCGAAGCGAGCGTTGACTGGCCAGGATCATGTGATCCGGATAACTATGTAAAGGGCTGCGGCATGGAGAATCGAATCATCGACTCGTGGATACCTATGGCCATGCTGCCGCTGCGAAGCGTTTTACATGGCGGACAGCGGCGCACATTGAGTGTTCTGCGCAGTGTCGCGCTATGTCTTGCGATAGTCGCTGCCGGATCGCAGGCAATGGCTGCGACACGGTCGATTGCTGTTATCGACTGCACGCTCATCGACGATAACGCCTCTTACAACGACGCCGAGACCAACCGCACGCAACAGGCCCGCGTTGTCTTGATCAGCGATGACCTGCGCGCCCAGTTGCGCGACCGTCAGCTTTTTCGTGTCGCAGATAACGCGCCCGCGAGCGCCATGATTGCGCAACTTACGGCGGCGCAGGACATGAACGCGTGCAACGGCTGCGAGCGGCAAGTCGGACGCAAACTCGGCGTTGAGCGTGTCGGGGTGTGCTGGGTGCAGAAAGTCAGCAACTTGATCATCAACATCAATCTTCGCGTGGAAGACGTGGCGTCGGGCAAGACCGTGTTCGAGCGCTCGGTCGATATTCGCGGCAACACGGATTTGTCATGGCGTCGCGGCGTCAAGGCGCTGGTCGACCGTCTCGCCGACGACCCTGATGCAACTCGCTAGACCCGGGGGCGCGCGGTCGAAAGACGCTTTCGGGAGAATCTCCCGCCCCGATACGTTGTCAAGTACCGCCATGATGGGCTAAGTTGGCCTTTGGGTCCGCGATGTCCGAAGACATCCGGTGCACCGACCAGAACAATAGACGGAGACGAACATGCATTTGAAAAAGGCGACGGCGTATCTGGCGCTCGCATCGGTGGTGACCACTGGCATCACGTTCGGCGCAAGTCCGGCGTGGGCGGCGCCGCCGACAGCTTATGTGACGAGCGAGACGGCGGGGGTCGGCGTGATCGACCTCGACCAGATGACACTCGCGAAGACATTCGCGTTCGGCGACGATGGCCCCCGTGGCTTGAGCCTGACTGCTGACGGCCGCCGGCTGCTGCTGGCGAACAAGAAACCAGGTGATTTGTCAGAAGTCGATACAGCCACGGGCAAGATTTTGCGGCGGGTGAAGATCGGCAAGAATCCGGAGTTTGTCCGGGTGCATGGCAACTATGCCTACGTGACCTACGAGCCGGGAGAGGACGGCGGGCCGCCTCCGGGCGTGTCGGGGGCACCGGGAGCGCCGGGTGCATCAGGAGGAGCGCCAGGAGCCGATAAAGGCGGTCCTCCGGGCGCAGGAAAGGGCGATGACAACGCGAATGAGCCGCCGGCGGAGATCGCGATTGTCGACCTGAAGACTCTGCGGGTGATCCGCTCGGTGAAGAGCGGGCACGAGACGGAGGGTGTGGAGTTTTCCGGCGATGGCCGGGAAATGCTGGTGACGAACGAGGGGGACGATACGGTCTCGGTGTATCACGTTGGCACGGGCGCGCCGCTGCGCACGCTCAAGCTGGACCATGGATCGCGCCCGCGCGGCATCAAGCGTTCTCCGGATGGCAAGCAATACGTGGTCACCCTTGAGAACACCAACAAGTTCGTTGTGCTCGATGCCCACAGCTTCAAGGTGCTCAAGACTGTCGATACCCAGCTTGGTCCCTACGGTGTCGCGTTCGACCCTGCCGGCAAGCGCCTGATGGTCGCGGCGGCGCGCGGCAAGGTGTTGCAGGTATTCGATGCCAAGACCTTCGATCACATAACCGATGTGCCGGTGGGCCTGCGTTGCTGGCACTTCAGCTTCACGCCTGACGGCTCGAAGCTGATGCTGGCATGCGGCCGGTCGAACGCGGTGTATGTCTTCGACGCCACCAGCTACCAGCCGGTCAAGCAGATCGAGGGACTGCCGCTCGCGTGGGGCATCGTGACGTATCCGCACAGCGCGGGGTCGATCGAGTAGCACGCCAGTCTCGTTCGCACCGGGGATCAGCTGAGACAGATGATCCCCGGTGCGGAACAAAACTTACTTCCACGCATACCTCAGTCCCACCCAGGCTCCCCGCGGCGCGCCGATGCCAAGGAACTGCTCATTGGCCGGATTGGCGCCGTTGAAGGTATGGTTCGGACCATCGAAGTCATTCTCGCCAAGGATCGCGAAACTCGCATAACGTTTGTTGAGCAGGTTCGTGATGCTGGCGAACACCTGTAACTGCTTCGTGATGTTGTAGGTGGTGTCGAGGTCGATCAGGAAATAGCCCGCTACCGACCCGTTCACATCCTGGTTGTCTTCGTCGCCGCGAGCAAAAATGCTGCCGCGATACGTGAGGTTGGTCCCTACATTCCATTTCGGCGTCGCCGCATAGTCGAGCCGCAACTTGATCGTGTTCTGCGGAATGCCGGGAATGCGGTCGCCTGGCTTGACAGTGATATTGCCGTTGGCGTCGGCGCTCGAATTGCTGGAACTGCTTTCGGTCCACGTCGATTGATACGTCGCGTCGACGTAGCTGTAGCTCGCGGCCACGGCCAGTGGCCCGAACTGCGTGCGTCCGGCCAGCTCGAGTCCCTGCCGGCGCGTCTTGCCCACGTTCTGGAAAAAGCCGAGCGTACTGGCCGCGCCGTTGCTGCTGACGAACTGGATGTCGTTGTCGAGCGTGGTCCGGTAGAGTGCCGCGCTCCATGAGGTTGCATGTCCGAGCTGACCACGCGCGCCGATCTCGTAGGTCTTTGAAATCACCGGTTGCAACGACGGGTCCGCAATGAAATCGTTCGGCAGGGAACAGGGTGAGGCCGGATCGGCACAGGCGAGTTCGATCGCGGTCGGCGAGCGCATGCCTTCGTTGTACGTGGCGTAGGCGGTGAACGTGGGGGTCGGGTTCCAGTTGATGCCGACCGCCGGATTGAAGCGGGAGAACGTATGGCTGCCGTCGAGCAGCGGCTGTACACCGCTTTCATCGCCGATGACGGACTTGGACCAGTTATAACGTCCGGCCAGTGTCATGGACCACTGCTCCGTGATCGACAACGTATCCTCGAAATACACGCCATAGTTCGCGTTGCGCGTCTTTGCATCGGTTTGAGACTCATAGGGACCAATACCTATGGTCGCCCTTGAGTCGGTGAACTCGGCGTCTTGTGAAGCCTGCGTGAAATGGGAGTTGGCGAAGTCGCCCGCCATGCCTGCGACGAACTGGTTCTCCATCCCGGCCAGCTTGTTGAGCAGCGTCATTTGCAGGCTCGCACCGTAGCTGTCCGTAACGATCACGGACTGTTCGTTGGTCGCCTGGACGGTGTTGACGTTGCCGTCGTCATCGACCTCGCCGAAGTCGTCGTTAGTGTTACTGCTGGTGTTCACGTTCCGGTAGTGCCGGTAATACACGTTGCCGCTGATCTGCAGGTTGGGGCTGAAATAATGCTCACCCGACAGCGTCAGGTAGCCAACCTGATTCTGGTTCTGGTCCGGGAATGTGTAGGCCTGCTTGTAGTTATCGAGGAAGGAGCGGGGGATGGTCTGCGAGCCCTGCAGATCGTTGTCGGCGCCCCCCATGGACAGTGAAATCGTGGTGTCCGCGTCGGTGTAGCGCAGCTTGCCGAACGCCTGGCGCAGGCGGCTGGAGTTGTGGTCGGCCCAGCCGTCGTCGTTGGTCGTGTTCGCGGTGAAGTAATAGTCGAGATTCTGGCCGATCACGCCGCCTTGCTCTATCTGCGCCGTCTTGCGGCCCCACGACCCTGCCGAAATTTCGGCCTCGCCGCCCGGATTGCTGCGGCCGTTTTTCGTCGTGACAGCAATGGCGCCGCCGAGCGTGTTAAGGCCGAAGGTGGGGTTGGAACCGGGGATCACCTGGATCGTGTTGATCGCGGCTTGCGGGATCAGGTCCCAGTTCACCACGTCGCCAAACGGCTCGTTGATGCGCACGCCGTCGAGGAACACGGACAAACCCTGCGGCGTACCGAGCAGCGGTGACGCGGTGAAGCCGCGATAGTTGATGTCGGTCTGGGACGGATTGCCCTGGGCTTCGTTGATGTCGACGCTGCCCACATTCTTCTCGAAGTAGTCGGTGAGCACCGCCCCATGCTGCGCGTCGATCGCGCTGCCCTTGATGGTCTGGACATTGGCCGGCACCTTCTCAAGCGGCGTGCCAATGCCCAGCAGCGGCGTGGTGCCTACCACGACTATCGGCGCCAGCTGGATCAGGTTCGGCTCGGACGCAGCTACCGGCGGCGAGGCTGCATCTTGTGCCCAGGCCGTGGCGCTGAGGCCTGCAAGCGCGCTGCCCAAGCACACGCGCAGCGCGAATGGAGGCTTGCGAGGACGGTGATGCGGGGCCTGGCTCATGATTGTCTCCTGCAGGGTGTTGTTATCGGTATGACTTCGGTATAACGTTCGACGCAGAAAATATCCGCGCCGTTGCCATACTGAAAGCGTCCCACAAGATGCGCGTCGTGCAACCGGGAGGTCTTCCCGATTACAGGGGGAAGCATTCCCAACCCGCTCGGTTCGCACGCGACGCGAGCGCGCGCGCTGAGTAGAATGAGAGCGCCATGCCACCCGATTCCCCGACCTCCTCCGCGCCAGCGCCCGCATCTCGTCCGAGCACGCACTCGAGTGTGTGGCACGATCTCGCGTGCGTGCTGGCGGTCACGGTGCTCGCTGCCGTGCTGTGCATGCGCTTTGACGTCGGCGAGTTGACGTATTCCCTCACGCGCCGGTTCGAACGCTTCCAGATGGACGAATATCCGCCCACGCTGGTCGTGCTGGCCTTGGGCCTGGCGTGGTTTGCCTGGCGCCGCTATCGGGAATCACAACAGGAATTGCTGCATCGCCGTGTGCTTGAAGAGCGAGCTGAAAGGCTCCTCGCCGACAACCGGCGTCTCGCCAGCGAAAGCATCGGGGCACAGGAAAACGAGCGCCGCCATCTCGCGCGCGAATTGCACGACGAACTCGGTCAGTACCTGAACGCCATTGCGCTGGATGCGGGACGTATCCGTGATCTGTCAGCGCAAGGCGAGCCTGAAGTCCATCGCTTGTCGCTGGCGGTCATGCAGAGCGCGAGCACGGTGTATCGGCAGATAGGGGGAATGATCCGGCGCTTGCGGCCCATCGGACTCGATGAATTCGGCTTGCCGAGCGCACTGGAACATTGCGTTGAAAGCTGGCGTGAGCGCCTGCCACAGGCGTCGTTTGCCCTGACGGTCGACGGTGACTTCTCGGATCTGGCGGACGTGCTGAATATCACGCTCTACAGGCTGGTGCAGGAAGGGCTGACCAACGTATCGAAGTTCGCGCGCACATCGCGAGTGGAGATCTATCTGGTTCGGACTGCGGATGATCCGCATGGCGAACGTAAGCAACGAGACGAGATCGTGGTCACCATGACCGACGACGGTCCGGGCATCGACCTGACAAAACCGCGTGCGGGCCTTGGATTGATCGGCATGCGCGAGCGCGTCGAGGCGATTGGCGGCGAGTTCCATGTTGCCAGCCAGCCGGGCAGCGGTTTTTTGTTCTGCGCGCGCGTGCCGGTTCAGGCCGGATTGCCCGAACTGAACGAACCTAGCGAACCCGCCGAGTTGGCGAAATCGGTGAAATGAAGGCCCAGGCGGTTTGCCATCTGCGCAAGCTGCACGCCATTGTCCGCGCCGAACTTCTGCCGGATCACCGACTGATGGTTGGCAACGGTCTTCTGGCTCAAGCCCAGTCTTTCCGCGATGCTAGGCAGCGTATAGCCCTGCACCAGCAGCCGCAGCACCTCGAATTCCCTCGCCGATAAATGGCGTCCCGGGGGGCCCTCCTGGAACGCGGCCCTGAGCGCCAATGCATGCGACACGTCCGCGCTCAGGTAGCGTGCTCGCCCGGCGACCGCGCGGACCGCTTCGACCAGGACATCGGGCGCGCTTGCCTTGGTCACATAGCCTCGCGCGCCGGCATCGAGCGCGCGGCGCACGAAGATGGTTTCCTCGTGCACGCTGAAGATCAGCACATGGGCGTCGGGTTCGCGGGCGAGCATGCGCCGCATCGCTTCAATGCCACTCGCGCCCGGCAGCGCCAGATCCATCACGACAACGTCCGGACGCAATGCACAGAAACGCTGGTACGCCTGCGCGGCGTCGGCGGCTTCACCGGCCACGCTCACGTCGGGACTCAGTTCGAGCAGGCGCCGGTAACCTTCGCGCACCACGGCGTGGTCATCGACCAGGAGGACACTGATGTTGGCGATGGTCATTTGTGGACTCCCGCGAGATCGGTGACGTTGCGATGGTCTGGGTTGTGATCGTCGGACGCCGCCGCCAGCCGGCGCGAATTGCTGTCGTTGCGAAACAGGATCGGCTGCTCGTCCGGCTCCCGTTGAACGGATTGAGCGGATTGAGCGGCCGCCTGGCGCACCACGTTGATCACGGCTTCGTGGTGGGGCGATTTATCGCAGACCGGATCGGCGTTGGCCGGGTCGCCGGTCAGCAGGTAGGCCTGGCAGCGGCAACCGCCTGCATCGATGGTTTTTTCCTCGCAACTGCGGCACGGTTCCTTCATCCAGGCGAAGCCGCGAAAGCGATTGAACGCGTCGCTGTCGTACCAGATCTCGCGGATCGATGCCTGTTTCACGTTCGGGAAGGTGAGACCGGGCAGCGAACGAGCCGTGTGGCAGGGCAGTGCGGCGCCGTCCGGAGCGATGCCGAGGAACACCGAGCCCCAGCCGTTCATGCATTTCTTCGGCCGGGTTTCGAAGTAGTCCGGCACGACGAAGAAGATCTTGCAGCGATCGCCGATTTCATTTCTGTAGCGCTCAACCACGGCTTCCGCTTCCTTCAACTGTTCAGCGGTCGGCATCAGTTGGGCACGGTTCGCATGCGCCCAGCCGTAGTACTGCGTGTTCGCGAGTTCCAGGTATTCGGCGCCCATGGCGAGCGCCATGTCGATGATCTTGTCGACGTGAGGCAGGTTGTATCGATGCAGCACGCAATTGAGCACCATCGGAAAGCCATGCGCCTTGATCGATTTCGCCACGCGATTCTTCAGGTCGAAGGTGCGCGTGCTGCTCAGGAAGTCGTTGAGTTCCTGGGTCGAGTCCTGGAACGACAACTGGATGTGATCGAGTCCGGCGTCTTTCAATGCGTCGAGACGCTTGTCCGTCAGACCGATGCCCGACGTGATCAGGTTCGTGTAAAAACCGAGCTGGCGTCCTTCACGTACGAGCACTTCCAGGTCGTCGCGCAGAAGTGGTTCGCCTCCCGAGAAGCCCAGTTGCGCGGCGCCGAGCGCACGTGCTTCGCGCAACACGCCGAGCCATTGATCGGTCGACAGTTCGCTGGCGTGGTCGGTGTAGTTCACGGGGTTGTAGCAGAACGCGCAATGCAGCGGGCATCGGTATGTCAGCTCGGCCAGCAACCACAGCGGCGGCGCGATCTTGCTCATGTCGCTCATATCGGTCATGTTGCAGCCTCCGCGCTTTCCAGCCAGCCGCGGCGCTCGGCTTCGGCGACAAACAAACGGACTTCTTCGTCAATGCCTTGCGCATTGAAGGCCTGCTGCAGGTCCTTGATCAACATGTCGATATCGCGCGTGCCGTCGCAGCGCTTGAGTATCTCGCCCGCGCTTTGATTGAGCTTCACCATGCCTTCGGGATACAGCAGCACGTGCGCTTCCTGCGCCGGTTCCCATTGCAGCCGGAAAATTCCCTTGAGCTTGAGCAGTGGCGATGTCATTGGGGGAAGGCCTTTTCGATGGCATCGAGCATTGACCACAAGATGTCGAGCTTGAACTGCAGTATTTCGAGCGCGCGTTCCTGTTGTTCACGGGTCTTGAAGTAATCGAGTGTGACCTGCAAACCGTGTTCAACATCGCGCTGGGCGAGCGAGATACGCGAGCGGAAATACGTCAGTCCATCGAGTTCGATCCACGGATAACAGGACGGCCACGTGGCAAGCCGGTCCTTGTGGATCTGCGGGGCAAAGATCTCGGTCAGGGACGAACACACCGCCTCCTGCCACGGCGCGCGGCGCGCGAAGTTGACGTAGGCATCGACGGCGAATTTCACGCCCGGCGTCACGTGTTCGAGCGACCAGAGTTCGTCGCGTGAGAGACCCACCGCGTCGCCCAGCCGAGCCCATGTCTCGATGCCGCCTTCGTCGTTGCCGTAGCCGTCGTGATCGAGGATGCGCAGCACCCAGCGCCGGCGCGTCTCGCGATCGGGGCAGTTCGACATCACGGCCGCGTCCTTCAGTGGAATGTTGATCTGGTAATAAAAGCGGTTCGCGACCCAGCCGCGAATCTGGTCGCGTGAACAGCCGCCCTCGTTCATCTTCACATTGAACGGATGATGAATGTGATACGCGGTGCCCTTCGCGCGAAGCTGGGCTTCGAACTCTTCGCGAGTCCAGGCTGTCGTGTGGTCCGTGTTGTTGTCCATAGCGTGGTTGCTGGTCATCGGAGCGGGGCCGTTCACTTGCGTCCTCCTGTAAGCGTTGCTTAAAGTTCGAATGCCATCCCATCGAATGCAACTTCAATGCCGTGTTCCGCGAGTCGTCGCCGTTCGGGACCGTCTTCAATCAGGATCGGATTCGTGTTGTTGATGTGGATGAGGACCTTGCGCACGCCGGCGCGTTCGATCGAATCAAGCACGTCGATCATGCCGCCCGTGCCGGTTTGCGCGAGATGGCCCATGTCGGCGGCGGTCTTTCTGGAAAGCCCGAGTTCGATCATTTCGTCCGGCGTCCAGAGCGTGCCGTCGACCAGCAGCAAGTCGGCAGCATTCATCGCTTCGAGGACGTGCGGTTCCAGCGCACCAAGGCCCGGCGCATAGAACGCACGCTTGCCTGAGTGTTCATCAATGAAAGTCAGCCCGATATTGTCACCGCGTTGCGGCGCTTCGCGATGCGGCGAATAGGGCGGCGCCTTGCTCGAAAGCGGCAGCGCTTCAATGCGGATGCCCGGCAGCGCGGGAACCGCAAACGACGCTCCATCGAGTGGAATGGCATGGCGTTCGACGCCGCAGTAATGCGCGAGTATCGATACAACCGGCAAGCCCGTGCTCAGGTCGTGCAGGACGGCATCGGTGACGTAGAGCGGCAACGGGGTATCGCGTTCACGCAGCATCAGCAGGCCGGTCACGTGATCGATCTGCGCGTCGATGGTGATGACTGCTGCAATGCCGCTGTCACGCACGCGTCGCGCCGGCTGCAGTTCGGGATGGGCCGCGATTTGCGCCAGCAGGTCCGGCGATGCATTGACCAGCAGCCAGTCCTGGCCGTTCGCGCTCACGGCAATGGACGACTGCGTGCGCCGCTGTGCCTTTAGCGTTCCGTTGCGCACGCCATCGCAGTTACGGCAGTTGCAGTTCCATTGCGGAAAACCACCGCCCGCCGATGAACCGAGTACCTTGATTTTCATGCGGCGTGACGCTGGCGGCGTCCCTCTTTAAAAAGTCGGTTGAGCCTTGTCATGGCAACATCCTTTGCATCAGACGGTCGCGGTCTATTAACTGATGTTTGAGCGCACCGGCCACATGCAGCAGGATCAATCCGATCAGGATCCAGGCCGAGACCGTGTGCACCGTGAAGAAAATCTTTCTCAGGGCCGGGTCGTCCCAGCCCCACATTGGCAGCGGGATGCCCCAGAAGCGCGTGCCGAACTTGTTGAATGACGAGCCGACGTAACCCGTCAGCGGCATGACGATCATTGCCACGTATAAAAGACCCTGCGTCGTGCTCGCGGCGGCGCGTTGCCACGCTTGCATCGGAGGAAGCGGAGGCCGGCCTGCAACCAGGCGAACCACGATGCGAATCAGCACAAGCAGGAAAACGGTCATCCCAAGCGACTTGTGGAAGTTGATCAGGCTCGACTTGAAAGCGAGGCCTTTCGGCAGCCCGACCATATAGAGGCCAATGCCGAGCATGACGATGATCGCCAGCCCGATCACCCAATGCAGGGCGATTTGCGCGGGTGAATAACGCGGCACGCCGGCGCTTGCCTCGAGCGGAGCGGCGGATGAATGCGCGATGTTCATGGTCGCCTCCTTCAGGTTGCGGTGTGGGCCGCTTGTCGGCTGCAGCTCATTCGTTGCTCAACGTCGTTCCTCAACGGGTTGCTCTACCCTACGCCGATTTGGCTTTATCCGACGAGTAGCACTTCCCCGCGTCCGTCCACTGCGAGATCACCGGTATACCGGCGCGGCAGCGAGCTGGCTTTCAGCGTCGAAAAGGGTGCCATCTCGGCGGCAAGCGACCGCACGAGAAGCGACCAGAAGACATTGAATCCCTGGCCGCCTCCTGTGAATGTCGGCGGCAAACTGGCTGGCGCTTGAACCAGTAGTAGCGTGCCGCGCCGCATGCCGTAGCCGAAGTGCGGCCCGAGCTTCCCCGCGATGCCGATCGTGCCCGCCACGAGCCGCGATGCCGCGCACTCGCCCGCGTCTCCGCCGACCAGCACGAGGCCGCGGCGCATGCGGTCGCCGAGCCGCGCGCCGGTATTGCCGTGGATAGTCAGCGTGCCGCCGGTCATGCCTTCCATGTCTCCGGGCAGCGAGCCGGCCGCAAAGTCGCCGCTGTTTGCGCCTACTGTCAGGCGGCCGCCGCTCATCTGGCAGCCGGTGAAGTCGCCGGTGTCGCCATCAATGCGCAATTCGCCGCCTGCCATGCGAAAGCCCGTGTGGTTGCCGCTGGAACCGTGGACATCGATACGACCCTCAGCGAGATGCGCGCCCAGACGGTCGAGCCATGGCACATCGCCTTCGATCACGAGCGCCGCGCCATCTTCCGTAGCGTCCCCTTCCGTACGCGAAATATCGAACAGGTCGCCGGCCGCGCAACGCTCGTTACCCGCCGGCAGCACGATGCGCCCGAGCTCCGCCACCGGAAGCGCGGCGAGCGCGGCAGGCAGCAGCCCGGCAGCATCCACACGAAATCCGGGCGCACTCCTGAGCCGCAACAACGTTGTGCTCATGCGCGTCTCCCTTCAACGCCGGCCGCAAGCTCGCGAAGATGGAAGTGATAGGGGCCGAGTTTGCCGCCGTAGTTTCCCGCCGATATCCGCAGCACGCCACACGCTCGCCCAAGCCCGGCCGCGGCCGCGATCCCTGCCGTCATGGCCGCGCCGACGTCGCTGTCGGTCAGGCCGTCGATCACGATTTCGAGCACGCAGCCGACTTCGCTATCCAGTTCGCTTTTCGGCGACAAGCCGACGAGCGTCGGACAAAAGGCGTCGTTCGTCGATGCCGGTGCCGCAGCATATTTCGAGCCGACTTTGGAGCCTGAGCGCACGACTCCGCCGGGGAAGGGCATGATCACGTTGGGCAAGCGGCGCATCGCGTGAACCGCGCTTTCGGCCACCCGCAACGCCGCGTCAGCGTCGGTTGCGAGCAGCAACAAATTGCCGCCACCGACTGCCTTTACCGTGACGGTGCTTTCTTCGGCGACGAACTCGCCATCCATCACGGGCACGCGCCAGTAGCGCGTCTCGCCGAGCATCTTGCTGATCTGCCAGCCGTCGCCGAAGAAACGCAGGCTGCTGCCGAGCGGGGCGTTATCGGAGAGAGGCGCGCGGCTTGTAGCCGGATCGATACCGCTAAAGACCGCCGTAGTCGGGCATGTCAGCACACATTGCCCGACACGCCGCTCGACCTGCTTCGCCAGTTCTTTCGTCGATACCGCGAACAGCAGCACCGCGACGCCCGGCCGGCCGTCCGGCGTTTCATGCGGCCCGAGTTCGCGTTCGATCCCCGCTTCGCAACCGCAGCCGATGACCGATGTGGCGAAGCCCGTCAGCGACTGCGCCGCATGGCTCGCCCAGACCGGCGTGTGCGCGGTGATGACGAGCCGCGTCGCTTTCATCGGGAAGGCTTCCGCGAAGGTGTCGTCGATGAGGGTGTCGTTGATCTGCATGGTGTTCACGTCTCACGCGCCGGCGCTCAGGCACGCAACCGGCAAGAGCCTGCCACCACGGCAGCAGGTGCAGATTTCGTCGTCGCTGATGGCCGCGTGGACCGGGTTGCCGACCAGGTTTGCCGCGCTATACGCTCGCAAGGTCTTTTCGATACCGCGATCAAAATCGGGCGACACGTAGTGGATGCCACCCGTGGGCGTGGCGACCAGCACGCCGTCGCGCGCGACCAGTTGTCCGTCCTTGAACACATACGCCGGCGATGTAAACATCTGTTCCTTGTCCACGTGATCCCGATACACCGCGATGTCCGCCGCCGCGCCTACGCCCAGGTGGCCGCGATCCTTCAGGCCGAGCAAGCGCGCGGGACCCGCGCGCGTGATGATCGCAATGTCGTACAGCGAGAACTCGCGTGTGAGTTCCGGCAGCGCGCTCGCGACCTGCGCTTCGGGGTTCAGCTTCGCCAGTTGCTCGTCGCGAAAGCCCTTGTCCATCAGTAAGCGGATCAGGTGCGGATAACTCGTGAACGGTCCGCCGTTCGGGTGATCGGTGGTCATCGACACGCGCCAGGGGTCGCCGACAGCCAGGAAAATCTCGAGCCCGATGATCCATTGCAGTGCGTTCACGTAGCTCTGCTCGCGGTATTTGAATGGCACGATTCCGCAGCCCGCGTCGCATTCGATGTCACCGACTATCCACTTCTTCGGCGTCGCGAGCGGCGCATTCTTGAACTGCATCATGGTGTCGCCCGACGCTGTGACGGTCTGCCCGAAAATGATCTGGCCGACATCGATCGACACGTTCGGTCGCGCATTAACGGCGTCGGCAATGGTGCGCGCACCCGATGAAAACTTGCGCGGTCCTTCCACGCCATAGCTATGAAACTGGATATGCGTCAGATGAATGGGCAGGCCGTCGGCGGCGTCCATGGTGGCGATCGTCGAATCGATGTTGCCCGGCACGCCAAGGTTGCTCGCATGCACGTGCAGCGGATGCGGCACCCCCAGTTCGGTCAGTGCGCGCGACAACGTGCGCAGCACGTCGCGCGGCGTGATGCCGTAATGCACATGCGGCTCGTCCACGTTCAGCGAGCGCTGGTTGAACTTGAACGCGGAAATGCCGCCGGGATTGACCACCTTCACCCCGAGCGCCTTGCTTGCGTGCATCGTCCAGCCGACGTAATCGCGCAGGCGCTCGAAGCTGTCGCGTTCGGCCAGAAGCTGCAGGAACAGCTCGTCGTTGCCCAGCATCACGTACGCGCCGTGATCGATGATCGGCGTGTCGCCCATTTCCAGATGCGTGTGGCGCGCGTTGGACGGCATCATCGCGGGCTCGAAGGCGGCCGTGTATCCCATCTCCGCGTATCGATACCCGGTAGCGAGCGTGCCGGGCGCGCAAGTACCGCATGACGGCAGCCGCAAGTAGCGGCCGTTGATGGCTTGTTCGGGCGGTTCGCCGCCTGCGCCGCTGCCGCGATGATCCTCCGGCAGCAGCAGGCGCGAGAGATTGGTCTTGCCCCCGCCAATGTGCGAGTGCAGGTCGATACCGCCCGCCATCACGATCATGCCGGTGGCGTCGAATTCCTGATCGACGGGAGCGCCGGGTTCGGCCGCGATCAGCCGGCCGTCGCGCATGGTCAGGTCGCGGCGTTCGCCGTTGATGCCGTTGGCCGGATCGTAGAGCGTGCCGCCTTTTAGCCGCGTCAGGCTCATGGCGGGCTCCTTGAGTCGAGCAAGCCGGACAATCGTGCCGCGATGGCCGCGACCGTTGGCAGTGCCGTCGCGCGTGCGGCGCTCAGCGGCGCGACCACCGAACCGTCAACGCGAAACAGGTGGCCGCCGCTATCTACGCCGGGTGTCGCCACAGCGATGAATACGGTCGGCGCGGTGCGTGTGGCGAGCATCGATCGCATCGCGGGATGGCCGAGCACGATGGCCGGGACGTTATCGGCGAGACCGGGTGGCAGCGGCTCAGGCTGGAAGCTCGCGACCCATAACAGCGCATCGACTTCATGAGCTGACAGAAGCCGTTGCGTCCGGTAGCGCTGCGGATCGTGATCGAGCTGGGGCTGATCAGCAAGGCGCGTGGGCATCGACACGCGGGTACGCAGTGGCAACCCCGATAGCCACGTGACGGCCTGGTTGACGCTCAGCGCGCCATCGTCACCGCCAAGCGCGAGTGCACCGGCGCGCGTGGTCCGGTTCGCCGCCTTGACGATCCGGTTCACCGCTTCGATCAGCAACGCCGGATGCGGACCGGGCAATGCGGCCGGTTCATACACAACCACCGCATAACGTGCGGCGCTTACACGCCCGGCCAGATCCGCAAGCGCGTGAGCGATGGCGTTGCCGGTGCCGTCGTGGATCGATGCCTCGGTGCGGCCTTGTGTCAGCGCGGACCAGATCGCCAGGATGTCGTACGGATCGGCGTCCTTGAGGATTGAATGCGTGCTGGTGTTTTCAACGATATCCGCCGCAGGATCCACTTCGCAGCCCACGAATATCAGGTCGCGCGCGTGATCCGTGCCACCCAGCATGCGCTCGTAAAAACGCGGATAACGCAGCGATGGCTGGCAATCAAAAATGATCAGGAGGTCCGCGCGCGTACGCACTTCGGAGAGCGTAGTGAAAAACCCGCCACGGTCCTGCAAGGCGGCCGTCGATGCGGCCATGGCATCGCCGTGCAGATGATCGAGGATCGCGCCGCAGCCGGCCGCCAGCGGGTAGAGCGCGCGGGCACCCGCGACATCGGTCGCCAGTCCGCCAAAGAGCGGGCGGGATGCGCGTTTCAGGATATCGGCGGCGCGCTGCAGGGCCGATTCCAGGTCGGCATCCTGATCATCGATAGCGGGCTGGCTTGCACCGGGCACACTGGACCACGTCAACGCGCGGGCGAGCCGCGGGCAATCGACATCGGGTGCATCGAGCGTGCCGTCGCCGTGCACGATGGTCGTGATGTCGTCGCAGAGCAGGGGACAGAACGGGCAGGTCCAGTCGCGCACGCCGGGCTCAGGCGAGGGCGCAGCAGCGGACAGCGGCGATGAGGCCGCGGTGCGTACGCTTGGCTGAGCGACACTCGACGAAGGGGCGGACGAAAGATGCATGAAGCCATTAGTGCAAAGTCCATGCCGGTTTTTGAAGCGCAATGTCCGACGGCTGCACCGCAAGCGGGTCTCTGCGCAGATGCAGCGGGCATGGGGGACAGAGCGGGACTGCGCCCGCTCATTGCGCCGCAGCCAAGTCCCTATGACCCCCGCTGCGCAGCACAGTATGTGCGCCGCTGGAACACACTGTCACCCGCTGCGCATGGCTATTACGGTTCCTTGCCAAACGATTACAGGCCAAGGCCCGACGTGCCGGTTGGCATGGATATTGTGTATTCGGCTCAGGGTTTGGCGGACGGAAGATCGAGCCGCCGGTCATGGAGGGCGGAGGCGACGAGCCACGCAGCGGCGCCGCTGCCGGCGGCGGCGGATAAGTCGGCGGCATGGCGGATACCGCCGGCGCCGATCAGCTCACGATCACCGGCTTGCGCCCGAATGGCCGTGAAGGTGTCGAGGTCGGGGCCTTCATAGGAGCCCACGTGGTCGAGCGTCATGACGATCACGCGCGATGGCCACCATGATGTGTCGGGTCCCGGCTGTCCTGCCGACGGCTCCGATATAAGCCGGCCGGCGCGGTGATCGAGTGAGAGCACGGGCGCAAGACCGGCGGCTTCGGCCTCGTGCAGGGCATGGGTAGTGTGCAGGGTCTCGGTGCCGAAGACGGGCACGAGCGTGGCGCGGTGAGGTGGCCGAATGCCATGGATACGACGGATAGAGTCAATGCGATCGAAGAACGTTTGCATCGAAGGGAAATCGGTGAAGCCCGCGTCGAGCCAGATTTCGACGTTGTGGCCGCACACTTGGTGAGGCGTCTGGTCGTGCCGGTCGAGCGCGTCAAGCAGCGCTGCAAGGTGGCCGGCGTGATCGCCTTGCTGCAGGATCGCGCCGAGGTCTGCGACGTAGAGCCTGCGGGCGCCGGTCGCGGCCAACAGCGCATGGGCGACGGCGAGCGGCTCGCTGGTCGCGCACAGTGAGGACTCGATCGGCCTGTAGCGGGCGCGCTCGCCACGCACCGCGCGTACCGCGAAGCCATCAAGCAGATCGAGTACTGGTATCACCTGCATCACCTGCATGGAAGGGACCCTTGACCAAGTTATTCGTGTACGAGTATCTCACCGGCGGCGGCATCGATCCGGCACTTGCCGGCGAGGCCAGTCTGCTCGATCTTAGCGCCCTCGTCGTGGAAGGCCGCGCGATGCGCGATGCCCTGGTGAAAGACCTCCTCGAACTCGACAGCGTGGAGGTGACGTTCGCCAGTTCGCGTTTCGAAACTGTCGATCCGGCGCGCAGCCATTGCAAGGCGCTGCCCGGCGAATCGATCACGGCTTTTGTGGCGCGTGTCGCCCGGCAGCATGATCGGGCGTGGATCATAGCGCCCGAATGCGACGGCTTGCTGCTGCGTCTGCATGACTCCGTTGGCTCGGCGCGCTGGCTGGGATGCTCGAAGGAAGCCATCAGAATTGCGTCGAGCAAGAGCGCGACAGCGGCATGCATGGAAGCGCACGGGATTGCGGTGACGCCCGCGCTCGAACCCGGCGAGATTGCTGATACCGGCAACCCGCGCGCGCGCTGGGTCGTGAAGCCCGACGACGGCGCGGGCGGTCTGGACACGTTCGTCTACGACGATTTCACCGATGCCTGCACCGAGTACGAGTCGCGCGCGGCGGCCGGCCGCAATCCCGTCCTTCAGGAATGGGTCGATGGCGAGCCGTTGAGCCTGTCGCTCGTCTGCGGCGAGCACGATGTGGAACTGGCCAGCATCAATCGACAGTTGATTGGCCTGCCCGGCGTGACCGCGCCGGGAAAGAAGGCGCACGTGGTCGAGTTCAGCGGCGTGGAGGTCGATCAGATCGACCGGCACGGCGCGCAGGGGCGCGCACTCGACGCACTGGCGCGGCAGGTCGTGGCGGCGTTGCCTGGCTTGCGCGGATTTGTCGGGATCGATCTGGTGTGGCATTCGCAGAGAGGGCCGGTGGTGATCGAAGTCAATCCGCGGTTGACGGCGGCGTATGCGGGGTTGTCGGCGCGGCTCGGGCGCAACCTGGCCGGCGATCTGCTCAAGGCGCATGGCGTGCCGTACGAATGTGGCGCCAGTACGCACGCGTGTGCATCGGGAGCACGTTCATGAAAACCGCCGGGGTGGTCTTCGGCTGGGATGTGGGCGGCGCCCACGTCAAGGTGTCGGTGGTGGCGGCGTCCGGCCAGTTGCTCGATATCGCGCAATGGGCTTGTCCGTTGTGGCAAGGGCTCGGGCACCTGGAGCAGGTGCTTGATTCCGTATTCGAACGCTGGCCGGGTGCTCGCGAGGCGGGTGCCTGCCATGCAGTCACCATGACAGGCGAGATGGTCGATCTCTTCGCCGATCGCGCCGAGGGCGTCAGCGTTCTCGTGGATACGCTTGCGCGGCGGCTTGGACCGGACACGCGATTTTTCGCGGGCGCGGCTGGCTGGCTGGCGCCCGGCGCGTGCGCCGATGGCTGGCGCGACGTGGCATCGGCGAACTGGCGCGCCACCGCGCAATGGGTCGCGAGCCGTGTCAGCGATGCGCTGCTCGTCGATATAGGCAGTACCACTACGGATATCGTGCCGATTGTCGCCGGGCGCGTCGCGGCGCGCGGCAGTAACGACGCGAGCCGGCTTGCCAACGGCGAGCTGGTGTACCAGGGCGTAGTGCGCACGCCGTTGTGCGGGGTATCGCATCGGATTGTTTTTCGTGATGCGCGGGTCAACGTGATGAATGAATGGTTCGCGACGACCGCGGATATCTATCGGTTGACGGGGGAATTATGGCCGGCACACGATCAGTATCCGAGCGCCGATAACAGACCGAAGACCGAGGCTGCGAGCCGTGCCCGGATTGCACGGATGATTGGCCTTGACGCTCGCGACGCTGGCGACAACGAATGGCGGGAATTCGCGCAAACCTGGCGTGACGAGCAGATGCAGATCCTGGCGGAGAACCTGGCCCGCGTGACTGATGCGCATCCGGCGCTCGAACGCGCGCCGCTGGTGGGCGCGGGGTGCGGGCGGTTTCTGACCAATGCGATGGCGCGGCGGCAAGGACGGGATTTTATCGATTTCACGGGCCTGGTCGATGCGCCCGGCGCGAGTCGGGATGTGCTGGAATGGATAGCGACCTGCGCGCCGGGCGTGACGGTAGCGTTGCTGTCATTACAGGTGTTGCACGAGCCTGCGGCTGCGGCTTGATGTGGGCGTGGTGTAAAGCGTACGACGGTGACGGTGTGTGTGGGCGAGTCAAACCAGAGCGAGGGGCATGTCATGTGGGTGGTGAAAATCGGGGGTAGCCTGAGTCACGACCCGTCGTTGCGCGAATGGCTTACCCAGCTTTGGGAAGTAGGCGGCGGGCGGGTCGTGATCGTGCCGGGCGGCGGGGATTTCGCGGACACGGTTCGCCAGTACCAGAGTGAGTGGCATTTTGGCGACCTGGCCGCTCACAACATGTGCCTGCTTGCGATGGCGCAGTACGCCATATTGATGCAGGGGGTTTTGCCGGAACTCGTGTTGGCGTCGAACGAGATCCGCATCCGGCGCGCATTGCGCGATGGGCGCGTGGCCGTGTGGGTGCCGACCGACCTGATGCGCGATACACCTGATGAAATGACCAACTGGGACACGACATCGGATAGCCTCGCCGCGTGGCTGTCGACTACGCTGAACGCTGAGCGGCTGATGGTGGTGAAGTCGTGCGCGGTCGACGCCACTCCGCTCGAGGCTTTATCGTCGAGAGGGGTAGTAGATGCGCGCTTTGTCAAGCATGTGGCGGATGCCAACTATGTCGTGGAGATGTTCAATAAGGGCGACGCCGGTTTGATGAGGGAGAGGTTGTTGCATATTCCGGTGGCTTGATCTGGCGAAAATCAACCTCAAAACAGAACCCCGAATGCCGACGAAACCCAATTCGCGATATCTTCCAGGCGAAGCTTAATGCGGGTCCGCGACCGCACTCCGATGCAGTGCATCGGCCCATTGGGCGACTCTTGCGGGGTCCAGCCGCCCCGCACGCCCTCCCTCGCACAGTGCGGTGCGAAACCCCGCTATATCCGGCGCCAGTTCGCGAATCTCCGGCAGTTGCGCCCAACCGAGCGACCCCGCCAACCCGGTCATTGAACCGTTCTCGCCGGCCGCTCGCAAGCAAGCTGCGAGCGTGTTTTTATCGATGCAATCGAAGAGCGTGCGGCCGTTCTTGATGGCGGTATCGAAGACAATTCCCGCAAAGCCCAACGCTGCTGCAAAGCGAGCCAGCTCCACGTCCATGCCCGCATCGCACAACAGCACCGGCACGACTGCCGCCGGCAAGTTCGCCAGCTCAATCAGGCAATCCCGCGCCGCTGCCCCGGGTGTCACGCCGACCTTCACATAATCCACCCCCGTATTGCTCACCTCGATCACGCGCGTGGCGATCTCATCGATCGCCTCGGTCGCGATATCGCCGATAGTTGCGCTGATCGGCTTGACCGGGAAGGTCGATCGCAGCCGGGCCACGATCCGTGTGATCTCGTCCAGCGACACACCGCCCAACGCCCCGGCGCCCGGTTCCTTCAGATCAATCAGTTCGGCGCCCGCAAGCGCTGCATCCAGCGCTTCTTCGGACGAGCGGACGCTCGCGAGCAATGCAGTCATGAAAACCTCCGGAATAATTCAGCGCGCCGCGCCCGAGCGATGCCGTGCAATGGCCGCCATGATCCAGTCCCACGCAATACGCTCGTGCTCACCGGCGGTTTTATCGATGGCGATTTGCAAGTACGCCACTTCATGGTCGACCTTTTCTGCAGGCAACATGAACAGACGGCTCACGAGAATCGCGCCCTCCACGACGGCAGCCTGCGCCCGATTGAACCCCGTGAACGGCGCATGCGTCTCGCCATGCACACTTCTCATCCGCAGCACCGGACGCTGCGGGTCGTCCCGGAATGTCTCGAGTTCAAGCTCCGTGTGAGCGAGCGAATCCTCCAGCAGCACGCTGTTCACGCGCGCGGCGGCCCGTGTCGGCCAGTCCCGCGAGTAACCTGTCACGCAGCCTGCAAACACGCGCACGTCGGTCGTGAAGTTGATCACGGCCGCGCGCGTGGCAACGATATTGTCCAGCGTGGTGGAGGGGCGAAACGGCGCAAGAATCACCAGACCGTCCTCGAAGCGAACGCCCATGGGTGCAATGTGGGGCCGGCCATCGCGCGCCGCGGTCGTGACGATCGTTTCGTGGATCATGGCGGGGAACGCTGGTCATGGCGACGCACTGGGAGCCGGCGGATTGGCACATTTCAACTCAAGCGTAATCGTTACCTGTGTCACTTGCGACGTGAGCCCGGTTCAGCCGGCAGCACGCCAGGACGATCACGCCAAGCCGCACGTCAGTTGCCCATGCAAGGACCATGGGCCGACGGCGGCGCCCGGCGCTTAACGCGTTGCGATATACATCGTGATTTCGAAACCAAAACGCATATCGGTGTAGCTCGGTGTCGTCCACTGCATAGTCGTCTCCATCAAGTTATCCAACGGAACGCCAGTACCACCCGTCGTCGCCTTTCCAGCAGCTTTCGCAACGGCAAGCAGCACCAGCAGGCACCCTCACGCAAGCAGCGTGCCAAAACACGCGCGTCGTGTTCGGAGCACATACGGAACACGCGGGCTGGATGGCGCAATGACGAATGCGTCTGACTGTCGCGGAACCGCAGCAAAGTGTCCCATGTCGTTCCGACACACGGATGTAGGGAGTACCCCACGTTAACGGATCGCTTAACCCTGACGAAGAAAATCGTGAATTCCCCTCGGGCCGGCTCACGCTTACATTGCAATCACGGCGCAGGCCAGTTCGTTCATCTGTTCAGCTATCTGGTCACGAGCGCTTTGAAGCTTCCGCAGCGCGGTTTTCTCTTTCGAGGCAAACGAAATGAACGACTTCACCAAGGCCGCCGTCGAGCCGGCATCCAATGCGCCGGCCCCGCGTTCCCGCTACTCGGCGGGCGTCATGAAGTATCGCGAGATGGGTTACTGGCAGCCCGACTACGTACCGAAGGACACCGATGTGATCGCTCTCTTCCGGATCACGCCGCAACCCGGCGTCGAGCCCGAGGAAGCGGCGGCGGCGGTGGCGGGGGAATCGTCGACGGCAACCTGGACCGTGGTCTGGACCGACCGGCTTACCGCCTGCGATATGTATCGCGCCAAGGCGTACCGCGTGGACGCCGTACCGGCTTCGAGCAGCGCGGAGCCGCAGTATTTCGCGTATATCGCGTATGACCTCGACCTGTTCGAGGAAGGCTCGGTCGCGAACCTGACGGCATCGATCATCGGCAACGTGTTTGGCTTCAAGCCGTTGAAAGCGCTGCGGCTCGAGGACATGCGCATGCCTGTTGCTTATCTCAAGACTTTTCAGGGGCCGCCGACGGGCATCGTGGTCGAACGCGAGCGGCTCGACAAGTACGGCCGTCCGTTGCTCGGCGCCACGGTGAAACCGAAGCTGGGGCTCTCCGGCAAGAACTACGGACGCGTGGTGTATGAAGGTCTGAGAGGCGGGCTCGATTTTTTGAAGGACGATGAGAACATCAACTCACAGCCGTTCATGCACTGGCGCGACCGGTTCCTGTTTTCCATGGAAGCCGTGAACCGCGCGCAAGCCGCTACCGGCGAGGTCAAGGGACACTACCTCAACGTCACGGCCGGGACCATGGAGGACATGTATGAACGCGCGGAATTCGCGAAGGAGCTGGGCTCGTGCATTGTGATGATCGACCTGGTGATCGGCTGGACCGCTATCCAGTCCATGGCGCGCTGGGCTCGCAGGAACGACATGATCCTGCACCTGCATCGAGCTGGACATGGCACTTATACGCGACAGCGCAGTCACGGCATTTCGTTTCGCGTGATCGCGAAATGGCTGCGCATGGCAGGCGTGGATCATGCACATGCCGGTACGGCGGTCGGCAAGCTTGAAGGTGATCCGCTTTCGGTACAGGGCTATTACAACGTGTTGCGTGAGTCGCACAATCCGGTGGACTTGTCGCGCGGCATATTTTTCGATCAGCCTTGGGCTGGATTGCGCAAAATCATGCCGGTGGCTTCCGGCGGCATTCACGCCGGGCAGATGCACCAGTTGCTGGACCTGTTCGGCGATGACTGCATCCTGCAGTTCGGTGGTGGCACGATCGGTCACCCCGCCGGCATCCAGGCAGGCGCTGTCGCCAACCGCGTCGCGCTCGAAGTCATGGTGAAGGCGCGCAACGAAGGCCGCGACATCGCGCACGAGGGGCCGGAAATACTTGAGAGCGCGGCGCGCTGGTGTACGCCGCTCAAGCAGGCGCTCGATACATGGCGCGATGTGACGTTCAACTATGCGTCGACCGACACGCCGGATTTTGCCGCCACGCCAACGCCGGCCTGAGGCCCTGAGCTTTTAGGAAACTGACTGAAAAGAGGTTAGTCATGCAAATCACACAAGGCACGTTTTCATTCCTTCCTGACCTCACCGACGAGGAGATCGGCTTGCAGATCGACTACGCCCTGCAGCAGGGCTGGGCCTGCTCGGTCGAGTTCACTGACGACCCGCATCCGCGCAATACCTACTGGGAAATGTGGGGCTTGCCGATGTTCGACCTGAAAGACCCCGCCGGCGCGATGCAGGAAGTCAACGCTTGCCGAACGACATATCCGCAGCATTACATCAAGGTCAACGCGTTCGATTCAGTGCGGGGATTCGAGACCATGCGGCTGTCGTTCATCGTCAATCGGCCACAGGATGAACCGGGCTTCCGCCTGGAGCGCCAGGACGTCCACGGCCGCGTTCAGCACTACGCGATGAAGGCTTATTCGAATGACCGGCCGCCCTCGAGCCGCCAAGTACCTGCGCCACTGGAGAGATGACGATGACGTTAGCCGCAGCCGATCTGCCGGTTCACGAATCGCCTGAAAAATCGCCCGTTCAGCCGGACATGCCGAGCGTCGATCTCGTCGCGCTGTTCCGCGAGTCGGCGGTGGGCGAGGTGCTGGCGGAACTCGATCGCGATCTGGTCGGGCTTGCTCCGGTGAAGACGCGTATAGGCGAAATAGCGGCGCAACTGCTGGTCGAGCGGGCGCGCGAAACGCTGGGGATCGCGAGCGGCGCACCCACTTTGCATATGTGTTTCTCCGGCAATCCGGGCACTGGCAAGACAACGGTCGCGCTGCGCATGGCGGAAGTATTGTTCAGGCTGGGTTATATCCGCCGCAAGCATCTGGTGTCGGTTACGCGAGACGACCTTGTTGGCCAGTACATCGGGCACACGGCGCCCAAGACACGCGACGTGCTCAAGCGCGCCATGGGCGGCGTTCTGTTTATCGATGAAGCGTATTACTTGTATCGGCCGGAAAACGAGCGCGATTACGGGCAGGAAGCTATTGAGATCCTGTTGCAGACCATGGAGAACCAGCGTTCGGATCTGGTAGTCATTCTGGCGGGCTATGAGTCGCGCATGGAAACCTTCTTCCAGAGTAATCCGGGGTTTCGCTCGCGGATTGCGCATCACGTCACGTTCCCCGACTACGACGCCGCGGAACTGATCGCGATTGCCGAAGGCATGCTCGCACGGATGCACTACCGGCTCGACGCCGAGGCGCGTACCGCGTTCGAAGACTATCTTGTGCGGCGCATCCGCCAGCCGAATTTCGCGAACGCGCGCTCGGTGCGCAACGCGCTCGACCGCGCGCGATTGCGCCAGGCCAGCCGTCTGTTCGCCGAGGCGATGCAAGGCGGCGGCCCATCCGATACCGCCGCGCTGACCCTGCTGTGCGCCACCGATATTCGCGCGAGCCGTGTGTTCGACGCGCCGTCGCCCGGACCTGCTTAAACCTCCCAGGAGTGCGCCATGCTGGATGGACGGACCACACTTTCAAAGTTCCTGATCGATACCCTCGATCGCAAGCCATCGCCTGTTCAGGCCAGCGGATTGTCGGCGCTGCTGATCGACGTAGCGGCTTCGATCAAGACCATCTCGGCGCAACTGACCAAGGGGGCATTGGGCGGCAACTACGGCTCGGCCGCGACCATCAACACGCATGGCGAGGAACAGAAGAAACTCGATATTGCGACCAATGACATCTTCCTGCAGCACTGCGAATGGGACGGTCTGCTGGCGGGCATGCTGTCCGAAGAGATGGAAGACGTGTACACGATTCCGCCTGCGTATCCGCGCGGGGAATATCTGCTGGCGTTCGATCCGCTGGACGGTTCCTCGAATATCGATATCAACGGTGTGGTCGGATCGATCTTCTCGGTGTTGCGGGCGCCCGACGGGTTGAAGTCAGGCCCCGAAGCGATCGACGCCGCATTCCTGCGGCCGGGGCACGAACAGGTGGCAGCCGGCTATGCGGTATACGGTCCGTCGACCATGCTCGTCATATCGGTTGGTAATGGCACGCATGGCTTCACGCTTGATCGCGAGGTCGGAAATTTCGTGCTCACGCATTCGGATATCCGCATTCCGGAGGACACCTGTGAGTTCGCGATCAACGCGTCGAACGAGCGTTTCTGGGAACCGCCCGTGCGCCGCTATGTACAGGAATGCAAGGATGGACGCAGCGGTTGCCGTGAACGGGATTTCAACATGCGCTGGATCGCTTCGATGGTCGCCGAGGTCCACCGCATCCTGATGCGCGGCGGCGTCTTCATGTACCCACGCGACTTCAAGACGCCGGCCATGCAAGGGCGCTTGCGGCTCCTGTATGAAGCCAGTCCGATGAGTTTCCTGATCGAGCAGGCGGACGGCATGTCGACCACGGGGCGCGAGCGGATTCTCGACGTGCAACCCCGGGCGTTGCACGAACGTGTGCCGGTGATCCTGGGATCGAAGAATGAAGTGGCGCGCATTGCCCGCTATCACGCCGACTATGACCGTGGCGAAGACAAGCCCTACACGTCGCCGCTTTTTAACAAGCGGTCGTTGTTCCTGCCTGAAGCGCCGGCCTGAGCGCGTCGCCTGATCGAATTCGATTACGAGAACCAGGAGACACACCATGTCAGTCAAACATCCGGTTATCGCGGTGACCGGCTCCAGCGGCGCGGGCACGACAACCGTCATGAAGAGCTTCACCCACATTTTCAGGCGAGAGCGGATCAACGCGCAGATTGTAGAGGGCGATGCGTTTCATCGACACGATCGCCTGGGCATGCGCGAGGCGCTCAGGCAAAGCGAGTGTGACGGTGTGCGCAACTTCAGCCATTTCGGCCCCGAGGCCAACCTGCTTGAAGAGCTTGCGCAACTTTTCGCAAACTATGGGGATACGGGGACCGGACAGGTTCGCCACTATGTCCACGATGATGCGGAAGCTGCGCTCTACCAGCAGGACGCCGGCACGTTTACGCCCTGGGAAGACATTGCTGCCGGCACGGACCTGATGTTCTATGAAGGGCTGCACGGTGCGGCTGTGACCGACAAGTCCGATGTTGCGCGTCATGCGGACCTGCTTGTGGGCGTGGTGCCGATCATCAATCTGGAGTGGATTCAGAAGCTGCATCGTGATCAGACCTTGCGGGGCTATTCGCACGAGGCGGTGGTCGACACCATCCTCAGGCGCATGCCGGACTATGTGAACTACATCTGCCCGCAGTTTTCGCGCACGCATGTCAACTTCCAGCGGGTGCCCACCGTGGATACGTCCAACCCGTTCACCGCACGCGAGATTCCGCACGCGGACGAAAGTTTTGTCGTCATCCGGTTCGCTCGCCCCAAGGGAATCGATTTCCCGTATTTGCTCACCATGCTGCACGACTCGTTCATGTCGCGTCCGAATGTGATCGTCGTGCCGGGCGGAAAGATGGGACTCGCGATGCAGCTCATCTTCACGCCGCTGATCCTGCAGTTGCTCGATCGGCGCGCTCGCGCCTGAGGGTTTGGTCTTATCGTTTTTTAACTGGAGGAGGCATCCGATGAATGCCGTCACTGAAGTATCTGCTGAAGCAAGCGCGCCCCCGGGCGTTCGCGATGAAACCCGGTTGATGGCGAACGCGCTCCGTTTTCTTGCCATCGATGCGGTCGGCCAGGCCAAATCCGGTCATCCTGGCATGCCGATGGGAATGGCGGAGATCGCCGTTGCATTGTGGAGCCGGCACCTGAAACACAACCCTCGCAATCCTGACTGGGCCGACCGTGATCGTTTCGTGTTATCGAACGGGCATGGCTCCATGTTGTTATATGGACTCCTGCATCTGAGCGGCTACGACCTGCCGCTCGATGAACTGAAGCGCTTCCGGCAACTGCACAGCAAGACGCCGGGGCATCCCGAGGTGGGGCTGACGCCGGGCGTTGAAACGACAACCGGACCTTTGGGCCAGGGATTTGCGAACGCGGTCGGCATGGCGCTTGCCGAGGCGCTGCTCGCGAGGGAGTTCAACCGGCCAGGGCATGTGATTGTGGATCATCGAACTTATGTTTTTGTTGGTGATGGTTGCCTGATGGAAGGCATTTCACACGAGGCGGCTTCGCTGGCGGGTACGCTCGGACTGAACAAGCTGACAGTGCTCTACGACGACAACGGCATTTCGATCGACGGCCACGTGGCCCACTGGTTTGCCGACGATACTCCCGCGCGCTTCGAGGCCTATGGCTGGCACGTGGTGCGCGAGGTGGACGGCCATGACGTCGATGCCGTTGATCGCGCATTGCACCATGCGCGTACTGCCGGAAAGCCGACGCTGATCTGTTGCAAGACGGTCATTGGAAAGGGCTCGCCGTCGATGGCCGGGACCCACGACGTGCACGGCGCGCCGCTTGGTGCCGAGGAGGTCGCAGCCACCCGGCGTGCACTTGACTGGCCTTATCCGCCCTTCGAGATCCCGGCGGCGATCCGGAACCGGTGGGACGCTCGCGAGCGTGGGGAGACGGTTGAAGCCGACTGGACCGGTCGGTTCGGTGCATACCGGCGGCAGTTTCCCCGTGAAGCGGCCGAGTTCGAACGGCGTACGCGCGGAGCACTGCCTTCGCATTGGCGCGCGGCTGCGCTGGCGCTCGTGCACGACGCCAACCGCGCGGGTCAGTCGATAGCGACGCGCAAGGCGTCGCAGCAGGCGATAGAAGGGCTGGCTCGTGCGTTGCCCGAACTGTTGGGGGGATCGGCGGATCTCACCGGTTCAAACCTCACGCGCTGGAAGGAGGCCGTGACAGTGCAAGGCGGGCGCGACGGTGTCCAGGGCGGTAACTACGTGCACTTTGGCGTGCGTGAATTCGGCATGAGTGCGGCGCTTAACGGCATGGCGTTGCATCGCGGATATCTGCCTTTCGGCGGCACCTTCCTCACATTCTCCGACTACTCGCGTAACGCGCTGCGCATGGCCGCGCTGATGAAAGTTCGTACGGTGTTTGTGTTTACGCACGACTCCATTGGCCTCGGTGAAGATGGTCCGACGCATCAGTCGATAGAGCATGCAGCCAGCCTTCGACTGATTCCAGGTTTGGATGTATGGCGTCCGTGCGACACCGTGGAGACGGCGCAGGCCTGGGTGTGCGCGATCGACCGCGATCGTCCTTCCTGTTTATTGTTGAGCCGTCAGAGCTTGCCGTTTGTTTCGCGCGATGAAGAACAGATCGATGCCATTGCCAATGGCGGGTATGTGCTGCGCGACTGGGCGGCGCCGGCGGGCCGTGTGTCGAAGCGGGTGGTGCTGATTGCGACCGGATCGGAGGTCGCGCTTGCGCTGGCGGCGATTGAGCCGCTGCATGCGCAAGGAGTGTTTGCCCGGGTGGTGTCGATGCCATCTACTACCGTGTTCGACCGTCAATCGCGAGCGTGGCGTGACAGGGTGCTACCGCGGGACGTACCCCGTGTGGCGGTCGAAGCGGGAGTGAGTGCTTTCTGGCGGCAGTATGTCGGGCTGGACGGCGGGGTGGTGGGAATCGATTGTTTTGGCGAATCCGCGCCGGCCGAAGCATTGTTCGAGCATTTCGGGCTGACGGTCGAGGCAGTCGTCGAAGAGGCAAGCAGGGTTGCTTGCTGAGCGCATCGGTTTTCAGGGGGTTATTGATAGCCTTGATATAACGGAGTCCGAAATGTCATTTATCGCATTGCGTCAGTTGCTGGATCATGCAGCGGAACATGGCTATGGCGTGCCTGCGTTCAACGTGAATAACATGGAGCAGATCCAGTCGATCATGCAGGCTGCAGAGGCAACGCGCAGTCCCGTGATTTTGCAGGCGTCGGCGGGGGCACGCAAATATGCCGGGGAGCCGTACCTGCGTCATCTTGTGTTGGCTGCGATCGAGGCGCATCCAGACCTGCCGGTCGTACTGCACCAGGATCATGGGGCGAGTCCATCGGTGTGCCAGCAGGCGATCCGGTCGGGCTTCACGTCCGTGATGATGGATGGTTCGTTGATGCCTGACCAGAAGACGCCTGCCGATTACGTTTACAACGTGGAGGTTAGCCGGCGGGTAGTGGAGGCGGCGCATGCGGTGGGGGTTTCGGTGGAAGGTGAGCTTGGATGTCTTGGTTCGCTCGAAACGGGGCAGGCCGGCGAGGAGGATGGCGTGGGAGCGGAGGGCCGGTTGTCGCGTGACGATTTGTTGACCGATCCCGAGCAGGCAAGGGCATTTGTCGGGGCGACGGGCGTGGATGCGCTTGCTATTGCCATTGGGACGTCGCATGGCGCGTACAAGTTTAGTCGTCAGCCGGATGGGGAGATTTTGGCGATTGACCGGATAGTTGCGATTCACCGGTTGATTCCGGATACGCATTTGGTGATGCATGGATCGTCGTCGGTGCCGCAGGAATGGTTGTCGATTATTCGTGAGTACGGTGGTGAGATACCGGTGACTTATGGCGTGCCGGTGGAAGAGATTCAGCGCGGGATTGCAAATGGCGTGCGCAAGGTGAATATCGATACGGATATCAGGTTGGTGATGACCGGGGCGATGCGAAGGTCGCTGGCAATGGCGAAGGGTGAGTTCGATCCGCGTCATGCGTTGAAGGCAGCGACGGCTGCGGCGAGGGATCTATGCGTGGCACGGTTCGAGGCGTTTGGATGCGCCGGGCAGGCCGACAGGATCAAGCCGCTAGGGTTGGATGTGATGGCACGGAAGTATTAGTCGCTGGCGCTTGTTTGGGCAGGTTCTGGGGTTTGTGGCTTGTGGTTTGGGGTTATCGGTCGGGGTCTATGCCGGGGTGCTAGGTTCTGGTGTTAGCGGTCGGGGTTGATGCCGGGTTGGTGCTTTCGGCCGTGGTGGTCTGCGAGAGTCGGATTTTCTCTTTATCACTGTTAGCCACTGTGCGTGGCGGCACGTCATTTCTTTGTCCAAAGCGACAAAGAAACGAAGCAAAGAAAACGCTTTTACAACCAGCTACCCTAAGTGTCCACAGCGTGCAGTTTTGATTCATAGGTGCCCCAAAAGCACGGTGCTCGCCAGAGCGGAGGATGGTTGAACCCCTCCTTCTCGCGAATCCTGACATGAACACGCTTCGCCCCGTACGCTCTCGGGCAAGCACAAGTTGCCAAGGGACCAGCACGGCCTCACGCGTTCTGCCGGCCGTGTTTTTTTGATGGGTTCGCGGCCTGGTTCGTGCGGCCATATTCGTGGCTCACAACTTGGTGCCTAGCAGCTCGATGCGTGTTTAGTGCTTCAGTTTTTGGTGAGCTGACCGCGTGCTTACGCGGTTATTTTCGTCGGTTGCGGCTTTACATATTTTGGGGCTTTATTACTTGGCGGGTTGGCGGCGTGGTCCGTCGTGCGTACAAATTGGTGGTTGGTCGTCCGCGGATAGCGCGGGGTGCTCCTTGGGCAGGTTCAATCACTGGTGGCGAAGCGTGTGGGTATCCGTGTTCGGAGAAGGAGGGTTTCACACATCCGTGGCTCTGGCGAGCACCGTGCTTTTGGGGCACCTATGAATGAAAACTGCACGCTGTGGACACTTAGGGTAGAGCGGTTAAAGCGTTTTCTTTGCTTCGTTTCTTTGTCGCTTTGGACAAAGAAATGACGTGCCGCCACGCACAGTGGCTAACAGTGATAAAGAGAAAATCCGACTCTCGCAGACCACCACGGCCGAAAGCACCAACCCGGCATTGACTCCGACCACTACCCCCAGAACCGACCAACCCGGCATAGACCCCGACCGACCGCTAACCCCAAACCCCAGAACCTGACCAACCAGCCCAAACCCCAAAAAACCACCACCTCAAACACCAGCGAAACCCCTCATTCACGAACGCTTCCGAGTACTCCCCGGCGCCGCCCAGCAATCAAGATCCGAAGTGGATCTTTCCACCTCCACCTGGCATCCCCAGTCCAACTCCTGGTCCTGATCGAACCGTTTCCCCAGCTTCCACGCAATCTCCGCGCGGGCCAACTGCACGCCCATGTAAAACGCATGCCCCCCATCGGACTCCAGCCCAAGCCCCGGATAAAGTGCGAACGGATCCCCCTCGACGGCATGACCATCGCGGTTATAAACGTGAATGCCATCAGCCGCGACCTGAACCCGAAAATTCGGATCACGCACCGCCTCAGCAATCAACGCAATTTCCGCGGGATCGTAAGGAAAGGGCCGCTTGGCATGCAACGCCGACAAGTCGCTGCAAATCCCCTTCGGCAAGACCTGCGCGTCGCGTGCCACATGCATGATCCGCCGCGCCACGTCAGCCTCCTTGACAGCGCGCCGCGCATGCAAACTGACCGATGTAGTCAGCACCGCGCTAACCCGCAATTCTGCAGCCATGCCCAGCAACACCGCATTGATCCCGCTCGTATCGGCTTCGATCAACTCCGTTACATTGCCAATGCCCATCATGATGCCGATCTCCGGATAGCGAGACCGCAACCCGACATAACGCGCAATGGATCGAGCCAGCCCAAACGGAATCGGATCAAGAATGGGATCGGCAAGAAACGGTCGCTTCGCAGCCAGAAGCGCATCGATCGCTGCATCGAGCGAGCCTGGATCGCCCGGATCCCGTGCCACCAGAATTGGCACGGAGGGCACCTCATCAGCAATCCATAAGGTATCCAGATTAAGACTCATCAGGTAATCCGCACCCGCGCGGCCGCCCCGCACAAGCTCCTCGGTGCGCATGGAATCCACGCTCACTCGATACCCGCGTGCCTTAAGCGCACGCACCGCGTCTTCCAGGTGTGGAAAGGGTGTCTCAGGCAGGCAGCCGATATCGATCACATTGGCGCCCTGAGCCGCATACACGCGAGCCCGCTCAACAATGCCGTCGATGTCGAGTCGCGGCGCATCGACGATCTCCGCGAAAATCTCCGTCTCGTACCGGGACAGGTCGAAGTGGCGCGCCTCACGCCCGAAGAACTGCGGCAAATCCTTGACCTCCTCCGGACCCCGTTCGACCGGCACGCCGAAATGCCCGCTCAACGCGTCGAGATCGCCCCGGCATCGCCCCGGCACGATCATCCGCGTGGCCGCAAGCGGCAAGGGTACGCGCCGGCGAATCATGTCGGCGGTCATCAGCGCCGCCACCTGAAGTCCGATCTCACGGATCTCCCAGGTGAACGGCGTCGGCGCCATGTCCTCAAGCACCTGTTGCAAACTGCGTTCGGCAAGCCTGCCAGTCAGGAAGACGATGTGGTCCATGCGAGTCCGAGCGTCGACAGCCGTTGATCGAGCGCTGCCTTCAGCTCATCGAGCGAGCGCGCCACCGTCGTGTATTCGATCAGCGCCAGTTGCTCCACATGCCGGAGCTCGACGCTGCGCGGGCGCACCTCGACCCACTCATGCGGGCTCTGGGTGATCACGCTCGGCGCTGTGTCACATGCGAAAACAATGCCCGGTATGCATTGCTTGCCCGCTTGCGCATACATGTTGGTGGGCAGCGTGTCGGAAATTCCCAGCGCACACTTGGCGACCGTGTTGCTCGTCGCGGGCGCGATCACGACCGTATGATATTTGCCTTCATAAAGCATGCCGACCGGTACGCCGCTGGCACTGTTGTCGCGCAACACCCGAAAATGCTCGCGCAACTTCGGCAGCGGCCATCCATAAAGCGGCAACACTTCCTCTCCTGCCGACGACAAAAACAAGTCCACGCCCGGCAGCCTGCAGGCAAGCTCGATGGATTCCTCGATCATGTGCCCCGAGCCAGTCACGCACCACGCAAAACCCGCATCGGGTTTGAACTGATCAAGCCTGCGCGCGGGTCCGGGCGCGGGCGAACCCGAACCCGAACCCGAACCCAAACCTCGATCGGAAGCCGAAGGCACGCTCATGAGTTCGACGGTGCGGCGGACCCGTCATGCGATAACCGGATATGCAGGCGGTGCATCTTCCGGTACAGCGTGTTGCGGCTGATACCGAGCCCTTTCGCCACGCTACTGACGTTCCAGCGATGTTCATCGAGTAGCTCCAGCACGGTCTCGCGCTCCTTGACCTGGATCGCGTTGAGCTCGGAGGTATCGGCTTCGTCTGCGTCATGCGGGAACGGGCCGGTCACGGGCGTGCCGCTCATGCCGGTCGCCAGTCCCAGGCGTGCGGCCGGTGTTGCGCCCGCGTATTGCACGACCTCGGCCGGGAGATGCGAGCAGTCGATCTCCGGTCCATCGCACAACGCTATCGCCATTTGCAGCACGTGGCGCAACTGGCGGATGTTGCCGGGCCACGCATAGTTCAATAGCGCATGCCGCGCTTCGGCGCTAAGCGACGGCGGCTCGTCCGAGTCCGATTCGCTGGCAAGCAGATGGTGAATCAACGCGAGCGCGTCGGCCCGTTCGCGCAGCGGCGGCAAGTTGATCTCGATACCATTGAGCCGGTAATACAAGTCTTCGCGGAACGCGCCGCTCTGCACCAGCTCCAGCAGGTTGCGGTGGCTTGCACTGATCAACTGGAAATCCACCTTTACTGTCGTTTCCGCGCCGAGCGGGGTGACTTCGTGCTCCTCCAGCACACGCAGAAGGCGCGCTTGCAACGCCATCGGCATGTCGCCGATTTCATCGAGAAACAGCGTCCCTCCGTTCGCCTGCACGATCTTGCCACGCCGTCCTTCGCGCTGCGCGCCGGTGAAAGCGCCGGCCCGATACCCGAACAATTCGCTCTCGATCAGGTTCTCCGGTAACGACGCGCAGTTCACCGCAACAAAGCTGCCGCTGCTATTCGGGCTGATGCCATGGAGTGCGTTGGCAAAGACTTCCTTGCCGGTGCCGGTCTGACCGCGCAGGATGATCGGGATCTTGCGCTGGATCACCCGCACAGCGAGCTGGATCTGCGACGCCATGCGCGGATCGCCGAACTCCAGGTGCGAGAGCTTTTCCAGCCGCCCGGCCTGGCCGGGTGTTTCCCTGGCCGTTGACACGGGCCGGGCGCGTGCGGCGGCGGACAACACGCGGCTCGTCGGGTCGTTCATGAAAATGCGGGTCATGCCGGTCGCCGCATCGCGCGGCGTCTGGGCGATCAGGAAAAACCGGTTGTTTGCGTTGGCGCTATAGACGGTGACCGGGTGAAACGAGCCGCGGATACTGCGGGCGATCATGTCCTCGAGCGACACGTTGAACGCTTCCTCGATTCGTTTGCCGCACAACTGCGCATGCGAGCGGAAATCGAGCTGGAACAGTGCGCTGCGGCTGGCCGCGAGCACGACACCGTCATCGCTGACGGCGAGCTTCCCGGCATGCAGCGTGCCAACAAATTCCGGCCGGCTGTGAAAGTGGATCATGTTCGCGTGCCGGTATCGCGCGTCGATCAGGCGATTCTCGATCATCTGTCTCGACATGCCCACCAGCACCAGCGAGTGCTGCTGCAGCAGCTTGGAACGGCTGGTTACGTCGAGCACGCCGGCCACTTCGCCGCGATCGTTGAAGATGGGCGCCGCCGAGCAAGTCAGCGACGTATAGCGCGGATAGAAATGCTCATGCTGATAGACCGCTATGCATTCGCGCTCGGCGAGGCAGGTCCCCATGCCGTTGGTGCCGGCTTCACGCTCGCTCCATAACGCACCTACGCGCAGCCCGTCGGCGGCGATTGCTTCCCCGAACGGCACCGAGGCCACCTGATGCACGATCACACCGTCGGCATCGACGAGCACGACGGCGAGTTCAGGGTCCGCGAGCTGTTGGTAGAGCGTCGTCATCTCAAGCTTCGAGCACGCGATCAGGTCGCTGGCCGCTTCGCGCCGCGCGGTGAGCTCCGGCTGCGTCAGTACCGGCGGCATGACAAAACGCGCCGGATCGAGCCTGAACTCCTTCAGGCAACGCGTCCATGATTGAGCGACCGAGTCGCTTGTCGGGCGAGTCGGCAGTTGGTTATTGACGATGTTCAGTACTTCCCGGACGTGCACGTTACTGTCTGCGAACGACGACATGGGACTTGTCTCCGGGGCGTCCGGTTCGTGCCTGCGAGAGTTCGCAGGCCACTGCGGCGCCGTATCTATGGTGTTCCCCCGCGCTGCGTTTTCTGTGCCCGCAGATGCGCGAAGCGGTACGTATTGACGTTTTATGAACAGATCCGCATTCGCGAAACTTTACCTCCGATGACGCCAGGGTTCAATAAGTAGTCGCGTCAGTGCATGCCGGTGCGCCCGATTTTTGCTTGTGGCTTGGTGCAATTGTGGCAACGGCGCGTGCGTCAGCGCCCGCCTGCAAGCCCCAAGCCAGGCGATACAGCACGCTCACAGGCTGTTTCGATTTCGCGGCACACACTGCCACGGCTATTTATTTGGATCGTCGGGGGAATCTGTGGGTGAAATCGATGGATTCAGGCGGCGTTGAGGAAACAACATAGCTTTCGGCAGGTGGCATCGAAGAGGCCTTGCTCGCGCTCAGAGCGGTCATCCAGGAGTGGGCCACCGTCTTGCTCGTCGATATACCGTAACAGTATTGAGCGGGCGTCCAGCCTCCTGAGTTCGCGGTAAAGCTGCCGCTCTTCAACGAGACGACCACCGAGCATCCAGATGAAGTCCCGATGCTGGTGCAGGGTTTTTCGGCTGTAACCGCTGTCCAGAAGATGCAGGAGATACGGTGTGAATATCTTGACGAGATCCTGTCCGAACGGAATGTCCTGTTGCTCAAAGCTCCAAGACTTGGGCCAGTTTTGCAGGTCGGGAACGAGTCGTTCAAGAGCGCTTGATTCGGGTGTGACAATGGCGGTATTACCGACGATTTTTCGCTTGCTAGCCATGCTTTTGACCCGCTTGCTCAATTCCTGTCATCATTTCCCCGGTTTCGTTTATGAAGGGGCGCGGCTGTGCGACAGGACGCAGACCATTGAGATTGACGTGCGCCCACGTAAGGGATCCAAACCAGTTTGTTCGTGCTGCAACGAGCGCGCAAGCGGCTACGATACGCTCGGAGAACGTCGCTTCGAGTTCATCCCAATCTGGGGTTTTGCCGTCATTCTGCTGTATTCGATGCGTCGTGTCGATTGCCGTCGGTGTGGCGTAAAGGTTGAGACGGTACCGTGGGCTATCGGCAAGCATACGTTGACCAAGGCATACATGCTTTTTCTGGCCCAGTGGGCTCGTAAGCTGTCGTGGAAAGAAACCGCGCTGAGTTTCCGCACCAGCTGGGAGAAGGTCTTCAATGCCGTGGAATGGGTAGTCGACTGGGGGCTGAATCATCGTGAGCTCGGGACGATTCGCGCTTTCGGCGTTGACGAGATCCAGTATGGCCGAGGGCACCAGTACCTCACGCTCGTCTACCAGATCGAGGCCGGCCGCACGCGACTGCTCTGGGTCGGACAGGAACGTACTAAGGAGAGCTTCGCGAAGTTCTTTGCGATGATCGGCAAGCCGCTGTGCGAGAAGGTCGAATTCGTGTGTTCCGACATGTGGAAGCCCTATCTCGAAATGATAGCGCGTCATTGCCCGAACGCCCTGAATATCCTCGACCGTTTCCACATCGTTGCCAAGATGAACAAAGCGATCGATGAGGTGCGAGCCGATGAGGCCAGGCGCATGTCGCGTGATGGCTATGAGCCTGTTCTCAAAAAATCCCGCTGGTGCCTGCTTGCGCGACGCGAGAACCTTACTGGCAAACAACGCGTTCGCCTGCGTGACCTACTCCAGTACAACTTACGTAGCGTACGTGCCTATCTGCTCAAAGAAGAATTCCAGCAACTCTGGGACTACATCTCTCCTGTCTGGGCGGGCAAGTTCCTCGACCAGTGGTGCAAGCAGGTGATGCGCTCACGCATCGAGCCGATGAAGAAGTTTGCCCGGACCGTGCGCTCGCACCGGGATCTGATCCTCAACTACTTCCGTGCCAGAAAGCAGTTCTCCAGCGGCGTTATCGAGGGGCTGAACAATAAGGCCAAAGTCACTATGAGAAAAGCGTACGGCTTCCGAACCTTCCGAGCCACAGAAATCGCGCTCTATCATGCACTTGGCAAGCTTCCCGAGCCTCCATCCACCCACACTTTTTACTGACGAACCATTTATTTATTAACGGCAGGTCAACGGCACTTTTCCGGCAATCGGTAACGGAGATTATTCATGGAGCTTTTCGATGCGCTTCGACCCACACGACCTTCGCCGGGCACGCTTCAGAGCGCAGAAATGGATGTGATTCCTCACTATCGCGCCGCCGATACCCCGCCGCAAGCCGCCGGCGACCTGCCCATGGACATGGTCTACATCAAGGGTTTCACCGGGGAAACGGTGATTGGTATTGATGTAAGTGAACTGCGGGACCCGCAACCGGTGCGGATCAATCTCACGATAGGCGTGCCGTCGATCCGCGCCTGTGCGACGGATCGTATCGAGGACACGGTAAATTATGCAGCTGTCCACGACGCGCTGCATAAATTGCTGGCTTCGCATGGCGTGCAGTTGCTCGAACGTCTTGCCGAGAAAATTGCTCAACTGGTGATTGCCGATTTCGGGGCGCATTGGGTTCGGGTGTCGCTTGCGAAGCCCGCAAAGTTTCCCGATGTGGAATCGGTCGGGGTTTTAATCGAACGCAGGCGTGAGCCGGTCAGTGCGCAAGCCGTGACCTGCGCTTTCCTTGGAAAAGGGCTTATCCCGAACTGATCGTCAGTACGCTTAATGGCCCCGAAAGAGGCCACGCGCCGCATGTGCAGACCGCTGCCGCACGCTTCACGGGGTCCTGGCGGCGGACTTTGTCACGCCACATGCGTGGAAAGCTTCGGTCTGGATCGTACGGAAGTTCTTCGTTTGGGCTTTAGCCCGATCTACGCGAAACTCGTTGCCGCCCTCGCCGCCGAGCGTCGAATATTTCGAGAACGTCATTTGCTCGACGTAGTCGTCGTAGGGAAGAACCGCCGCAATATGGTCGATCGCGCAAGAGCATTTGTACACGTTGGCGAAGTCGTGACCGTTGTCATCCATGCAGCCGAGCACGTATTCCACGCGCCCCTGAGTGGGGTAATCGTGGCCTTGCGCCGGATTGCCGGCGCCTGGGGCCACGGGATCGGTCGACGGGTCTGTCGCCCATGCAAGCGACGGAGCAAGCACGAGGCAGGCAATCAGCAGCCGCCTGCGACATCTGGAGGTCATGCCGGGTCCTCTCCAAAAGGGTAATTTCTCGGTTGAATGAAGGAGTGGGGCGGGCCGCATGTCACGAATGACTTTGGCGGCTCCTTCCAGACCTGCTCGTTTTTGACACAACGCCATGGAGCTGCGCCGCGCTTCAGGCCGCCGCAAATGGATGCGCGACGGAAGATTTCTTCGCAACCACGTCGGCAGCGCTTGGTTCACCGGCAACCGCGCGCTGGATCGCTTCACGGGTAGCCTTGTAGTTGTATTCCTGGATCTTCTTGTCGTCGTCGGCTTCCCAGTGAATGAATACGCCCACGCATATAAAGACGTCGTCGGCTTCGTCCTTCGGAATCGTGCCGTCTTCAACGCTATCCGCGACTGCGAGCGCGACAGCATGCTGGGCAGGACCGAACATCTGCACGGCCTGCTTCGCACCCTTGATGGTCACCTTATTGAACATCACCGTATTCGGACGGGTGATGAGATTGGGCGCGACGACCGCCAGCAGCGACGTGAAGCCGTCCTTGTTATTGGTCAGGGCGTGGCAAAACGCGGTTTCGACAGCAGAACCGCGCGGTCCAATCAGCAAGTCGATATGAGCGACCTCGTTGCCGTCGCCGACTAGCGACTCGCCTACCATGACGCGGTTGATTTTGGCCATGCTGTTCCTCCAGTGATTGGATATTGAATGTGCCCGCTTGGCGGGCGGCACGCGAACGGCGCGGATCGACGACGCCCGGTGCTGGTTGAGAACCATGGCTGTTCCTATCATGTTCCGTGCCAATGGCAGGCTTGTCGCCGCAGTGTCGGGCGCAGCCGCGTGCTCAGGTGCGCTCAGGTGCGCTCAGGTCTCGTCCAGGATGCCGTCGGCGACGCCGGCGACGAACAACGTGGCGACCGTGAGATCCGCGCTCGTGCCGGGGTTGATGCCCTGCGCCTTGAGTTCGGCGTCCCACTCGCCGAGGGCAAGCAGTTCCTTCGCGACCTCGCCGTGAGCCAGCGCGCGATGCATCGCGTCCTGACGCTTGCGTGCCTCTCGCGTGACACTCTGCGCCACGGGCAGGCCGTGCTTGCGCACAATGTGTGAATCGGGCCAGCCGCTCAGGAAGGCAAGGAACACGTCAAGCGTGAGCGCCGTGGCCGGTTGCGAATGTCCTGAACGTTGAGCGCGGCGCATGGTCCCGAGGCCCGTTTCGAACACGTCGCGAAATCCATTCGCATACTGGCGCGCGATGCTGTCGCGTCCGGAAGCCAGCGTCATCGCGGTGCGAAGATCGACGCTCGGCAAGTCATGGACCGATTGTTCGGGCGCGTCGCCCAGGCCGCCGGGATTCGCGAGCGCGATTGCGCGATAAGCGGCGCGGGTATCGTCGAGATCGAGCGTTGCCAGCACCCGTTGCGTTGCAGTGCGCCATGCGCCGGCAGAGAGGCCGGCGTCGGCGCGAGGGTCATCCGCGTGGATCTCGAGCGCGGCGGCAAGTGGCGAGACCAGCAACACGATGCCGAGGTTGGTATTGCAGCCGGCCGCCTCGCGCGTGCGGCTGACCGCGTCGAGCATGCGCATGCCGACCCTCGCGCCGGGCGCGAACAGCGCATTCGCCGCGGCGTCCGCGCTCGCGATGAACTGGGCGGCCGTCATGCCGTGGCCCGGGTAGCCGACGCTGACGTTGCCGGGCTTCGCGGTTTCTACATCGAGCCGGCAAGCCCGTAAAAAGGCCGCTCTTGCCTTGGCGAGGGTGAAGGCGCTATCGCAAGACATTGCGGGTCTTGAGAGCCGCCGGCGCGTGCGCAGCGAGCCTGCGCTCAAGCAGATCGTCAGCGAGCGCGGCGGCTATGTCGAGATCCGTCACCGATTGCAAACCTCGCCATGCCGCCACGCCGTTGACTTCGAGCACCAGCGGCCGTTTTTCATCGTCGCCGTTACCGGACGCGCGCGGAGAAGGAATCAGGTCGACGCCCGCATAGTCGAGGCCGAGTGCGCGGGTCGCTCGCTCGGCGGTATCGGCGAGGACGGGGTCGAGCGGCGCGCGCTCGCATTTCGCCCCTTGCGCGAAGTTATGAATCCAGCCTTTGCCCCCCACGCGCCGCATGGCCGCGACCGCCCTGCCGCCGATCACGAGAACGCGCCAGTCGAAGCCCGGCCGCGCGGTTTCCACATAGCGCTGCAGATAAGCGACTTGCCCGGATGCCCGCAATGACGGCAACGGCGCGAGCGTTCCGTCACGACGGTTGGCTCCTAGCCGTCTCAACCCCTTGCCCTGCGATCCAAACAGCGGCTTGAGCACGACCCGGCGGTTGGCGGCCGCCTCACGCATCAATACCCGCTGCGCGAAGGCTGCCGATTCACCTGCCCACGTGGCGGGCGTCGGCACGCCATGCAGGTTGAGTAGAAAACTGGTCATCGATTTATCGACGCTGCGCTCGATCGCGCGCGCGTCGTTGTAGACGGGCACGCCGCATTCGCGCAGCGCGTGCAGGATGCCGAGCCGCAGCGTGACCTGCTCGAACGTTCCGCCCGCGATGCCGCGTACGAATACCGCATCGGGCAGGTCGTGCCCGAAGCCCGGGATCGCGAGACCGTGAGCCGCCCACGTGGTGTCGATCCGGCATTGCGCCAGATCCACGCAGCGCGCGTTTACGTCACGCGCGAGGAACGCTTTCTTCAGGCGTCCGGTGTGCCAGCCGGTTTCGTCGGTCATGATGGCGACCCGAAGTCCGATGCTCATGGCGGCTGCCCTGCGCCGGATTGCGGCGCTGACGTGCTGCTCCACTGGGTGTCGAGCAGCGCCATGTCGAGCTTGCCGCCGTGATAGGTCGTGCCGCTTTCGAGGCTGCTGACCCACACTTCGGCGGGCGCGAACAACGCGGGGTCGATCTGATAAAAGTCGTAGTTGAACGATGTGAAGATATCGGCGAAAGGACGCCCGTAATCGCGCGCATTCGATGACGGTAATTCCGCGGCGAGCCGTTGTGCGACGGCGTCGCTTTTCACGCTCAGGTGCACACGGCCGCCGTAGAGAATGGCGTCGTTGGTGCGGCCCATCGCCTGGATCGCGTCCGGCGCGGGCGGCGGTAAAGGCGCCGAGCCGCTGCCCTCGATGATCTCGCCGAGGTCCACGCCGAGCACATGCGTCTTGTGCAGTGCAACCTCGACCACGCGTGCGACGACCTGCACCGTTCCCGCGACAGAGTGTGTCGGCGTGACAATGAGCGTGAGTTTGTCGGGCGCCAATGCGCAGTCGCGCAGGATCTTGTCGATCACGACTGGCGGCGGCAAGCGGTCCACTTCCAGCACGAGCGCGCCGCGATCGTGGCGGTCGCGATAGCCGAGTTCATCGAAGAGCGTTTCCTTGCCCGCCAACGCGCGCGCCGGGCCTGATCCGAGCGAGAAGAACTTTTTGCCGCTGGTTTGTTCCTTCGTCGCCGACAAGCTCCAACCCGCGTATTGGCTGCCAAGGCAGGCGAGCACGGGTGACGACGTATGGACCTCGATCATGCTCGGCCAGAGCGGATTGGCGTCGAGACTCGTGCGTACCGCAACCCGCCCGAGACCGCCCATGCACAGCCGCGCGATCAGCACGCCCGCTTCGATGCCGCCCGTGGCGTCGATACCCGCGTCGACGATCACCGTGCCGTCGGGCGTGCGCGAAACGGCCAGGCGCAGCCGCGCGGCATGGTCGACAAGCCGGCTGGCGAGCCGCTCGCTCAGCGCGTTGACGCTGACCTCAGGCGGAGGAAGAGATGACGGCATCAGTGTGCTCATGGCAGGTTTTGATCCGTTGTAAAACGAGCGCTTCGCGGCGCTCGAGTTCGTCGCGGACGGCGGAGGTGGAGGACTGCGTGACGACTAACGTGCAGACCGGCTCGCCCGCGCCGATTTGTGCGCCGGGATGCGGCACGTCATGGCACGCAGGGTCGGCCAGGCAGGCATTGCTGAAGGGACCGGAGATAACCAGGTTGCGCGGCGCGAACACCACGCGCTGACCGGCTTTTGAGCGCGTTGCAGCGGGGAAGGGGGATGAGGGCGGAGGTAAGCGGCCATCTAGACACGCATCGAGATGACACGCGATCAAACCACGCGGCCATGCTTCGGGCGCGGCGGTCTCGTAGAGTGTCATCGTCGATGAAGGGCGCGCATTGATCTCGAGGACCTGGACAGTGTCGCCGTCCAGCAGGAAGTCGATGCTGTTCAGCCCTGCGAGGCCCGTGTTCGCCACGATCGCGCCGATTGCCGTCGTGACGAAGTCCATGACGGGCGGCGAGACCTCGGCGGGACCGATCGACCCGGTGTGCAGGAACGGCCGGTTGCCCGCGGCTTGGCTGAGCTGCTCTGCAAAGCCGATGACGGACGCTTTTCGCCGTGCGGCGACAAACAGCGCGGACATCGAACGTCCTGCGGCCAGGCGCTGGAAATAGCCGTCGGCCGCCGGTTTGTTCGACATCGAATCAAGTGCTTCAATATGCATCCCGCCGCAGCCGTCGGCGCGTTTGAAGAGCCAGCCGGCGGGATCCGGGGGAGGTAGGTGGGAGACCTCCGGATGGGCGATGCCCAGGCGATCGAGCAGCGCAAAAAACCGGCGCGGCTCGCGCACGGCCGCGGTTGCTTCGGCGCTGTTCCCTATCAGGCGCGGCAATCGCCGTGCGCTGCACAATTCCTGCATCAGCGGCTCGAGTCCGCTGCTCGTCACGAAGCCGAGCATGCGTGGCAGCCGCGCCGTACGCTCAAGCGCGTCGAAGAGCCGTTGAGGGTCGATCGACAAACCCTCGCCGCCGATATCGAACCATAGCGGCGCATAACGCCGCGTGTCGCGGTCGCCGAAGATATCCAGCGCGGCCACGTTCAGCCCCGCGCGCCGCGCGGACTGCGCCAGCATGCGCGCCGACAACCCGACGGCGGCGATGGTCGATGCTCGCGCGCAACGGATGCCGGGCGTCATGGACGAACGATGCATCAGGCGATGCCGCCGACGATCGCGCGGGCTTCGTCGAAGGCTTCGGGAAAGCCGAGATAGACCGGCTTGCCGCCGGTGCGCATCCGGATGAACAGGCGATGCTCGACCTGGTATTTGACGTTGCCGATCGCAAGCGCGCCTATGGCGAGCGCGTCTTCACGCACCGCGCCCACGAGCGGCTTGCCATCGTCCATGACATGCACGCCCGCGATGCCTTCGGGCGGCACGGCATTGACATCGGCCGCGATCAGCAAGTGTTTTGCGACCCTGACGTCGGCGGCGCTCATGACCTGAACACCTGCCACCGCGGTCGCCATCACGACCTCGGCGGCCGCGAGCGCGTGATGCAATTCGTCACGCGTGTGAACCGAGACGCCGGTGGTCGCGATGTCAAAGCGCTGGTTGACTTCGTCACTCACCTGGGTCGCGCGGGCGATGTCCGAATGGCTCGCTATCAGGACTTGCGCACCCAGCGACGCGGCCATGGCGGCGGCCACGCGACCCACCGCGCCGGTGCCCCCGAGAATCAGCACGCGCTTGCCGCCGAGTTCCGCGCCGTGGCCCGCTTTCAGGTGACGTTCGACGAGCGCGACGAGCGCGGCGGCGGTCGTGTACGAGCCGCTCGGATCGGCAAATACCGAGACTTCGAAGGGCGGGACCATCGCATGGCGCGCGGTGTCGAGCATGTCGGCGGCGAGCATGACGTCGCGTCCGCCGATGAACATCCCCGTGCGCGACACGCCTTTGGGACCGCGTGAAAAAATCGCATCCTGGGTCAGCGTGACGACGTTCTCCGCCCGGACATTGCAGTAGGGAACAATGACCTGGTAACCGGCATCGGCGGCCATGTTGACATCGAAGGGACTCATCTGCGGCGTGGCCGTCAACATGTGCAGGATGTAGGGCCTTTCTGTGGCTTCGGACATGGCGATGGACTCGTTTCCGGTTGATGGCGGTTCAATGGGCCTTTGGCCCCTGGGTCCGTGGATCGATACCCGCGGCGCTTAAGGGAGATCGCTTTTGCAGCGTTGCAGGCCACCGGCATGAATGGACGCGCCGCGATTGTTCCCCGCCGCCACCGAACACACGATGCCGGGGATGCCGCGCGCGGCGTCCGTCGCGGCGGCGAGCGCCCGCTCGGCATCCTGGGCGCTGTGCACGAACGCGAAACCGGTAGGTCCCCACGATGTCTGGCCGATGCCCGCGCGATGTTCCGTGGCGAGGGCAGCCGCGTCGAGTGCCGCCGCCACCGCGGGGCTCGAGAAAATACCGCCTTGAGCGGGCGCGAAATAGTCGCCGATAGTCTGCTGCAATTCGCCGATACCTCTCGCGAACGCATCGAAATCATGTTCCGCGATGCCGGGCAGCACGAGCATGAGCACGAGGTGACACAGGTGTGCGGCAAGCTCTTCCGGGAATGGCGCGAGGGTCGCGAGCGCTTGCCGTTCCTCGTCGCCGTGAAGGCCCTCCTGACGGGTGTCGTCGACGAGCAGGATGCGCCAGGCGTCGGGAAACGGCAGGCGTGTCAGGATCGATGGCACGCGGCGAGGCGGGTGGGATGCATGGCCGGCGCCGGGGCCGCTGTCCACGATCAACCCGCCGTGATCAAAACCGAGCATGCCGATACCCGAGCGCGCGCCGCGTCCGAGCAGCCGTGCGAGATCGGCGGTGGGCACAGGCCGTCCCAGCAATCTGACGAACGCGGTGCCGACCGCCAGCGCGAGCTGCGTGCCCGAGCCGAGGCCCGCGTGCGCGCGAGGGGCGCGCCGGACGTCGATCAGGACCGGCCGTCCGCCGTAGGCGTCATGCAGCAAGCCCAGATAGTGCGTGATGCGCTCGCGCTGTGCGTCGGTGTGTGCGCCGAGTACCCGCGTCTCGTCGGCGTAGCGTGCGGTGATCCGCGTACCGGGTGCGTCTATTGTCAATCCGACGCTGCCGAATGCGCGCCCGAGCGACCCGCTCGGGTCGAGAAAACCCAGGTGCAGACGAGCGGGGGCATCGACCGTCACGGTGGAAAGCGGCGCGGCGGTATCCGTCGAATGGTCCGATTCATGGTCCGATTCACGGTCCGATTCATGGTCCGATTCATGGTCCGATTGCTGATCCAGGCGAAGCTGCATCGTGAGTGTCCCTGGGTTCGATGTCGTGGTCAAAGCCGTGGCGGTGAAGCCGGGTGCGTGGCCTTCAAGGCAAGAGCCGTACCAACGGATTCACGGACCCGCTCAGGCCTTCGGTGCGTCGTACTTGATATAGCGGAAACGCTGGTCGTCGCGAGGGGTGCCCTCCAGCGGCCCCCCTTCCAGTCCCGGTTGCCACTGGATCACTTCCTCGATCTTGGTCGCGAGCGCGAAATCCTTGTCGGTGATGCCTTTGGCCGAATGCGTCTTCAGTTTCACGACCACGAATGCATACGACACCGTCAGGTCCGGGTGGTGCCACGCCGCTTCCGCGAGATGCCCGACGGTATTCACCACCATCAGCGTGCCCTTCCATCCCTCCGTCTTGTACTTGCGGCGCAGCCAGCCGTCCTCCATGTACCAGTGCTGGAGCGCGCCGGTGAGACGCTGCTGGATTTCATTGTCGGAGTAGACCCTCTCGGGCTGTGTGCTGGCCATGGCGATACCTCCCTACACTCGTTCATAGAGAACCTCAACCGAAGTTCAACTTGCAAAGCCGTGCAAACACCGCGCCAGCCTGTGTAACAGCCCGCGCGAAGACCCAGCCTCGCAAATGAACAACGCCCCGCGCGCCGCGCGCGTTGCTGCAGCGCACCGCCTGCCTCCCCGGGAACACTGAGCTGCAGCGCCTTTCAGACAGGGAGACAGGGGTGTGTATCGTGTATCGCGTGTATCGCGGATTTGACACAGTATGTGTCGTAATCCGAATGAAGCGTCTCACCCTCGCGCCATCGTGACGCTATCCGTCTCCTCAGGATTTTCTCTCCGCGCCGCCGCCGCCGCAACCCGTGCCGCGCCCCGTCAATCTTCGTCCATCTCCGCCGGCCTGTTCGACGGCACACGTAATTCCGGCATGGAATATGCAATTCGTCTTCGCAAACAGCAAGCCCGGCATTGACCGGGCGGAGGTTCAACTCGCTGCCCGCACCGGTGAAGGCGCGCCCGGGGCATAGGTGGTCGGGTCATCCCTGAGTCGGACGGCAACACATTCTGGAGGAGACATGAAATTACGCACCCTGGTTCTCGGACTGGCGGTGGTTGCGGTAACGGCCCTCAGCTCTTTTGTTGCACAGGCCGATTCGCAGCTCGACGCCCTGATCAAGAACTCATCGAACTGGGCAGCACAAGCGGGTGATTATTCCAATCACCGCTATAGCCCGCTCAAGCAGATCAATGAAAGCAACGTGGCGAAGCTGCAGGTTGCCTGGACCATGTCGACCGGCGTGTTGCGCGGTCACGAGGGTTCGCCGCTTGTCATCGGCGACACGATGTATATCCACTCGCCATTTCCCAACAAGGTCATTGCGATCAACCTGAAGGACCAGACGTTCATCTGGCAATACGAACCGAAGCAGGACGCGCAGGTGGTGTCGGTGATGTGTTGCGACACGGTAAACCGCGGGCTTGCCTACGGTGACGGCAAGATCTTTCTTCAGCAAGCCGACACGAAGCTCGTTGCGCTGGACGCAAAGACCGGCGACGTGAAATGGACCGCACAGAACGGTAACGCCAAGGCGGGCGAGACCAACACCAACGCGCCGCATGTATTCGGCGACAAGGTGCTCACCGGCATTTCAGGCGGCGAGTTCGGCGTACGCGGGCGGCTCATTGCCTACGACATCAAGACCGGCAAGCCGGTCTGGACTGCCTACAGCACGGGTCCGGACAACGAGATGCTGATCGACCCCGACAAGACCATGACGTGGGCCGACGGCAAGATGGTGCCAGTTGGCGCGGACTCCTCGCTCAAGACCTGGAAGGGCGACCAGTGGAAGACCGGCGGCGGCACGACCTGGGGCTGGTATGCATGGGACCCGAAGCTGAATCTTGTCTACTACGGCACGGGAAACCCCGGCACCTGGAACCCGACGCAACGACCCGGCGACAACAAATGGTCGATGTCCATCTTCGCCCGCGACCTGAACACGGGACAGGCGAAATGGGTCTACCAGATGACGCCTCACGACGAATGGGACTATGACGGCGTGAACGAAATGATCCTTGCCGACCTGCCTATGAACGGCAAGAAAGTGCCGGCAATCGTCCACTTCGACCGTAACGGCTTCGGCTACACGCTCAATCGCGAAACAGGGCAGTTGCTGGTTGCCGACAAGTTCGACCCGGCAGTCAACTGGGCTGATCGCGTGGACGTGAAGAGCGGTTTGCCGATTCGCAACGCGGCTTACTCGACTCAGGCGGCCGGTCCCGACCACAACGTGAAGGGCATCTGTCCGGCGGCGCTGGGCTCGAAGGACCAGCAACCGGCGGCCTACGATCCGAAGAGCAACCTGTTCCTCGTCCCGACCAATCACGTATGTATGGATTACGAACCGTTTGAAGTCGAATACGTTTCCGGCCAGCCTTACGTGGGGGCCACGTTGTCGATGTATCCGGGTCCGAACGAGAAGGGTGCGATGGGTAACTTCATTGCCTGGGACGCCAGCAAGGGCCGGATCGCGTGGTCCAAGCCGGAGAAGTTCTCGGTATGGTCGGGTGCATTGGCGACCGCGGGCGGCATTGCCTTCTATGGCACGCTCGAAGGCTACCTGAAGGCCGTGCGCATCTCGGATGGCAAGGAGCTTTGGAAGTTCAAGACACCGTCCGGAATCATTGGCAACGTGTTCACGTATGAGTATCAGGGCAAGCAGTTTGTCGGCGTCTATTCGGGCATTGGCGGATGGGCGGGTATCGGCATGGCGGCAGGCCTTGAGAAGTCCACGGAAGGTCTGGGCGCGGTCGGCGGTTATCGCGAACTTGCGAAGTACACGGCGCTTGGCGGCACGCTGTTCGTGTTTGCCATCCCGAGTTGACAGGGGCCGGAGCTTCAGCCTCTTCCAGCCAGTCGTCACGATTCATCAAGAGAGCTTGACGACACGCGCCGGCCGCCCCTGCATGACAGAGGCGGCCGGCCGGGTCCCGGGATCCGGCACCAATGGTTCCAACCCGGCACCAATGCGTGCAAGACGTATGGCGCAGCACGTTCACACCGAAGGAGACACGCGCAATGAAAGGCCGAATACTCTTGCCGCTGGCGATAGCCCTGGTGACGTTACCCGTTTCATACGCCCAGACCGATCCAGCGCAGATGAAGCCGGTTGCTTACCAGGTTGTCGATGGCAACAAGGTTGATAACAACACGTTGCAAGGTTGGCGGACCTGGCGGGCGCTCGACTGTGAACGTTGTCACGGCGCGCAGCAGCAGGGCATGGTGGGGCCGTCGCTGATCGATGCGTTCAAGACCCTCGATCCGACGGAGTTTCACCGGACCGTGTTCGGCGGACGTCTCGATAAGGGTATGCCCGACTTCAGTTCCAGCAACATGATGCAGAAGAATTGGCAGAACCTTTTTGCGTATCTGAAGGGGCGTTCCGACGGCAAGATCAAGCCGGGTGACTTGCAGGCGATCGATGCCAAATAACATCCACGCTGAACATTCACGCTGCCCGAGCGTCGCTGACGTTGGCGCCTGTACACGCTTTACCGGAGGGGACTGATGTCTGACGCTTATGTCGCTTGTGTCGCTTACTCCAGGCTTGGCGCGTTCGTGCGCACAGCGCTCGCAGCAGCTTGCATCGCGCTTGGGTTCGGTACCGCCCATGCCGACGGTCCCGCGCTGCCGCACAACGACGGAGCCGACGGCGTGCTGCGTGTATGCGCGGACCCCAACAACATGCCGCTCTCGAATGACAAGGCAGAGGGTTTCGAAAACAAGATCGCGGCTCAGATGGCGAGCGACTTCGGCTACAAGATCGAATACACGTACTTTCCGCAGCGCATGGGCTTCATCCGGCACACGCTGCGCGAGAAGATACCCGACACGGAAGACTACAAGTGCGACGTGGTGATCGGCGTGCCGAAGGGATACGACATGACGTCGACCACGCGTCCCTGGCTCCACTCCACTTACGCGATGGTCTTTCCGAACCGCCCCGAATTTTCATCGATCAAGACGCCGTCCGATCTCCTCAAGCTACCGCCCGACCAGTTGCATAAACTGCGTCTCGGGATCTTTTCCAATACGCCCGCTGTCGATTGGCTCCTTGGCAACAACCTGATCGAGCAAGCGGTGTCGTATAAGGTGCAAAGCGGCGACCCCGCGGAATTCCCGGGCGAGATGATCCAGCGCGACATGTCGGCGGGTAACGTGGATGTCGTTTTCTTGTGGGGACCCATTGCCGGTTATTTCGCGAAGCAAGCCGGCGACAAGCTCAGGTTGGTGGCCTTCCCTCCAACGCCGGGAGTACGTTTCGACTATGAAATATCGATGGGCGTGCGTTATGGCGAAGGCGCGTGGAAGACGAAGGTCGACCAGTGGATCGGGGCGAACCAGGGCAAGATCGACAAGATACTGACGAGTTATGAGGTCCCGTTGCTCGCTATCAGCGAGCCCCCGGCCGCACAGGCCAACGCGAAATGAGAGCGTGGACGCGCATGGCAAGACTGCGGGCAAGTTGGGTCGCCGCCGCGGCCAGTGTCTTGCTGGCTGCTTCCGGCCATGCATTTGCGGCGGATGCTTCCAGCGCGGCAAGCCCGGCAAGTAGCGCCAGTCCCGAGATCGCGCCGGCCGAGCGGCTTCTTTTCCTGTCGACGCACCTGAAGGGTATTCAGCCGCAAACCGAACTGGACTACGCCGTCGAGCGCACCGGACCGCCGGCGAGGGAGAAGGATACGGTCAAGGTCCTGGTAGTCAGCGCCGACAACGCCAACGGCGACGCGCTGGTGAGCGACCATGGCGGCAAGGTCGAGGTGCCCGGTGAAGGCCTGCCGTGCAATCCCGTGATCCTGTATTTCCTCGAGCGTGACATTGCGGAGATGGAGCAGTTGACGGGAGGACAGCGCCGCTATTTCCAGCGCCGCGTACGCCTGGCGCTGGCGGCCAGCCCGCCGATCACGCCGGTGACCGGCGACGCGCAAGGCCAGAAGGTCCGGGCGAAGCAGATCGTGATCCAGCCCTATCTGGGGGATCCGAATAGCGCACGCTTTCCTCAGTACATCGGCAAACGCTATACCTTTGTCATGTCGGAAGCGGTACCGGGTCAGGTGCTGCTCATCCGCACGGACGTACCGGGTTCGAACGATGATTTCGCGCATCCTGTACAGAGTGAAACGCTGAGTTATCAGGGCGCGTTGCGCGCCTTGTCCCCGCTGCCCGGCAAGAAGACACCGGACAAGGCCGTGAACGCTCCTCGTGCGAGCCGCTGACACGGTTCTTTCTTCGCGGATGGCTGCGGGTCGCCGACCACACAACCATTCACATTGGAGCCAGTCCATGTTGATCGATACCCAAAGCTACGCGCCCAGGCTAATGGACGCAATAGGCGAACTGGGCGCAAACGCGCCCGCGATGCTGGCCGGATTCGAAGCGCTCGACGGCGCGGCGGCAAAAGATGGCGTGCTCGACGCCAAGACTCGCGAACTGATCGCGCTGGCGGTGGCAGTCACTACGCGCTGCGATGGCTGCATCACGGTGCACAGTGCCGCCGCGGCGCGGGCGGGAGCCAGCAAGGAAGAGGTCGCGGCTGCCCTTTCGGTGGCCATCGCGTTGAATGCGGGTGCGGCAATAGTTTATTCGGCACGGGCATTCGACGCATTCGGGCAGCAGCAGAAGACGGCTAAGTGAACCTGCGCACATGGGTGCCAGACACGTTTACTCGCTTGGCTTCAGAGGTTTGATGAAGCTCGATGGTCAAGCGAGCCGCATAAAGCTGGTTTGCAGGATGGCCGTCTACAGTGAACTTTATTCGCTCGCTGACCTTGCGACAGTTGCAGATATTCGTGATCGCTTGCCGGTATCCGAGCTTTGCGCGTGCCGCCGAGGAATTGCACCTGACGTAGCCGGCGATCTCCATGCAGATCCGGCAACTGGAGGAAGCTGTCGGGCTGCCGCTGTTCGAGCGCGTTGCCCGCAAGCTCACATTGACCGAAGCCGGCGAACGATTGTCGCACCATGCGAGCCGGATTCTCGGAGAAATCAAGGACGCCGAAGACGCGATGTCTTCGCTGTCGATGGCCGACAGTGGTTCGATCTCAGTGAGTATCGTAAGTTCTGCCACCTATTTCGCACCGAAACTACTTGCTGCCTATTCGCGGCAGTATCCGCGCGTGGACGTGCGCTTTTCGGTGGGAAATCGCGAGGTCCTGCTGCGCCAGCTACAGGATAATGCCACCGACCTTGCCATCATGGGCCGCCCGCCGCCCGAGCTCGGCACGACGGCGGAGCCATTGGCTTATCATCCCCACGTATTGATCGGGCCTGTCGATCATCCGCTGCGGGACGCGCGCCGGTTCGACCTGCAGGAGCTGGCGGGCGATACGTTCCTGCTGCGCGAACCGGGGTCGGGAACGCGCGCGGTGTCCGAGCAAATGTTCAAGCAACACTTGTTCACGCCGGCGCGCAGCGTGACGCTGGGCAGCAACGAATCGATCAAGCAGGCTGTGATGGCCGGCATGGGCGTGAGCCTGATCTCGTTGCATACGCTCGCGCTCGAGTTGCGTTCGCAAGAGCTTGTGTTGCTCGACGTCAATGGCACGCCAGTCGACCGCACGTGGCAAATCGTTCACCTTCGTTCGAAGCGGTTGTCGCCGACTTGCATCGCGTTCCGGCGCTTCCTGCTCGAACATGCCGCGCCGTTTCTCGAGCGCGAATACGCAGGATTCGCGTTGCGGGCGGGGGAGACGGCGGCCGGGGCGCTGCCGGGAAAATAATCTTGCGCCGCGCGTCGAAACGCGGTGGCTGACATGAAGCCCTCACTTGCCGGAATACGCTCTGTGGCCCGTACCGGCGCAGACAGATGCACAGAACAGCGGATCGGATGAAGGCCCTGAAGCGCGTGCCCTGAAGCGCGTGCCGTCAACCGCGCCTGTGCAACATGTCGATTGCTTCATCCTTCAGCTTCAGGATATGCGCGCATGCGTATGTCGAGAACGTTTCGATCAGTGCGAACGGCCGCGCCGTCTTCGAGCGAATCAACCAGATGTCGAATTCCATCTTCGGCTCAAATGCGCATACCGCGAACTTGCCGCCTGCATTGTTGTACACGCTGATCGGGTCGACCACTGCCACGCCCACGCCGTTGGCGACGAAGGCGCAGGCGGTCTCTGACTGTCCGACCTCGATCTGGATACGGCGCTCCACGTCCGCCTCCTCGAAAATCTTGTCGATCAGGAAACGCGAATGGTCCTGCGGTCCGAGGGCGACGAATGCTTCGCCATCCAGATCTTTTGCGCGAATCAGGCGCCGCTTGGCAAGGCGGTGACCGGTCGGCAGAATGCACACGCCGCGCATGGTGCAGAGGTAGGTGCTTTCCACTTCCGGCCGGTCCCCTGGCAGCACGCTGAATCCCAAATCGACTTGTTGTGTTGCCACGGCGTCGACAAGCGAGCGGGAGCGCATGCTCTCGATGCTGAATTTCACGTCCGGCCGCTCCGCGCAAAAACGCGTGACCACGTCCGGCAGCACGCGCCGCGTCAGTACCGGAAACGAGGCGACACTCAGCGCGCCCCAGGTTTGATCGCGCAAGGCCTTGGCGATATTCGCGACGCGTCCCACTCCAATGAACATGCGCTGCACTTCAGCAAACAGCACGTCCGCTTCGCGCGTGGGCCGCATCTTCGTGCCGGCCCGGGTGAACAAGGAAAATCCGCAACTTCGCTCGAGCTGCGCGATCAGTTGACTGATTGCCGGCTGCGAAACGCTCAGCATGCCGGCAGCCGCGGTGAGGCTTCCAGCGGTCATCACGGCCTGAAACGACTCCAGTTGACGGACATTCACGGCGCCTTCTCCGGATAAGGTCAGCTTATAAGAAGTGAATTTTGTCCTATTTGACGCTGATAGTCACGCGATGAAAAATAGCAGCACGCTACATGCCGCCTGCCGCATGGGACGCCGAATACACCTCATCTGTCCGGGAGAAGTTAATGTCGAAGCCGTCGTGGTGGGTCCGTCTCGTGATGTTCGCGGTCATGTGCAGTTGCCTGGCGGGGGCGGCGCACGCCGACCAGTTGGCGACGGTCAAGGCACGCGGCAAGCTGATCGTCGGCATTCGAAACGATTACGTCCCGTTCGGCTATCTCGACAACAAGGGTCAGGAGATCGGCTTCGAGGTGGACCTCGCCAAATACGTCGCGAAGGATCTGTTCGGCTCGGACACCGCGATCGAATTCGTGCCGGTGGTGGCATCGAACCGGATCGAACTGCTGAACGCGGGGCGCATCGACGTGATCTTCGCGACGCTCGGGAAAAACCCCGACCGCGCGAAGGTGATCGACTTCACCGACCCGTACTACATGATGGCGGGCATGGTGCTGCTCGCGCCGAAGAACACCACCATCGCGAAGTGGGATGACCTGAAGGGCCGCAAGGTGTGCGGCAGTCAGGGCAACATGTACAACCGCGCGCTGCAGGAAAAGCTCGGTGCGGACACCGTGCTCTTCACGGGCACGGCGCAAATGTACAAGGCCTTCGAGGATGACCGCTGCGAGGCGATCGCTTACGACGGCCCGAACCTGACGCTGAAGGTGTCCGAACCGGGCTGGAAAGACAAGGACAAGATCGCGCTGGACGCTTACGACTTTGTGCCCATCGTCGGTGGTGTACGCAAGAATGAACCGGCCTTCCTCGCGGCGCTCAATGGCGCCATCAAGAAAGCGGAGGCCGCCGGTGTCCTCGTCAACGCCGAGAAGAGCTACAACATGGGCACGAGTAAATTCGTGGTCGAACAGCAGACGCAGGCATCGGCCAAGTAAGCCGGTGAGCCCGATCAGAAGGCGTGCGACGGTAAATCCATGACGCTCGATTTAAGCTGGCTCGCAGATCCGCTCTACCAGACGTGGCTGTTGCGCGGCATCGGCACGACGGTGGCCATGTGCGTGTGCGCGATCGCGTTGATGTATGTCATTGGCATCGTGGGCGCGGCGATGATCTTCTTCCGCGTGCCGGTGCTGGAAACGCTAACGACGGTCGTCGTGGAGCTGTTGCGAAACACGCCGCCGCTCGTGCAACTCTTCGTGCTGTACTTCACGCTCTCCGAACTGGGACTCTCGGTGCACAACCTCGCGACCGGCCAACAGATCCCGGTGTTCAGCGGCTTCACGTGCATGGTGCTGTCGCTTGCGCTCTATAACGGCGGTATTGCGGTCGAGATCGTGCGTTCGGGTCTGCACTCGGTGCCGCACGCGACCGTGGAAGCCGCACGCAGTCTTGGCTACACGCGCCTGCGGACCTTCTGGCATATCCAGTTGCCAATCGCGATGCGCCTGTCCACCGTCCCGATGACGAATAATATCGTCAGTCTCATCAAGACATCATCGCAGGCGGCGTTCGTCGCGGTGGCCGACGTGATGTACTACGCAACACAGATCTCGCTCGAGAACTTCCGCAATCTCGAAGTGATGCTGACGGTATGGGTCATCTATCTGCTTCTGGCGTCGTTTGCGTCGATTGTGGCGGGGCGCATCGGCAACGCGCTGCGCATTCCGGGGTACGGAATATGAACACGATGAAGCCCGAGACCCGCGCGTTCGTCTACGGCATGGTAGGCGTGCCGTTATTGCTGCTGGCTGCGCTCGTCGCCTCGTACGGCCGGACGACAGGCGAAGCGTTCGGCTTGCTGGCCGCGCGCAGCGGCATGCTGCTCACCGGCGCGCCCGGCTTTCATGGCTTCGGCGGCGGGTTCAGCGCCAACGTCCTGATGAGCGTGGCGGCGATCATCGTGTCTCTCATGACGGGGGTGCTTCTGTGCGCGGGCACGATCGCCAATGTGCGGTTCATGCGGGCGCTGTCGGTCGGCGTCGTCAATCTGCTGCGCAATACGCCGTGGCTGATCGCACTCTACGCGATGCTGTATCTGCTGCCGTTCTACATACCGGTGTTCGGCATCGTCATTCCATTCTCGCCGTTCGTGAAAGCAGTGGTTGGCCTCTCCTTACCGGTCACGGCGAACGTGGCCGAAGTGCTGAGAGGCGGTATCGACGCCATTCCGAGCGGGCAATGGGAATCGGCGCGCGCCCTGGGTTACCGCAAGAACCAGATCCTGCGGTACGTGGTGGTGCCGCAGGCGATTCCGTTGATCCTGCCGAACATGATGACGGTGTTCGCGATGCTTTTCATCGGCAGCAGTCTCGCGGTCGTCACGGGTACGTCGGACGTGCTCTCGGTGGCCAATACCATCACGGCGAGCGACGGTTCGCGCTATGCCACGGCGGTACAACTTTATGTACTGCTACTGTTCTTCCTGTTCGCCTTTCCGATTGCGACACTGAGCCGCCGCCTCGAACGCCAGATGCGAGAAAAGTCATGAACGTGATCCAGCAGAAGGCCCCGTTGATCGAACTCGTGGATGTGCACAAGTCGTTCGGCGGCACCGAGGTGCTCAAAGGGGTTTCGATGTCGATCCGCCAGGGGGAGACCGCCTGCATCATCGGCCCGTCGGGTTCCGGAAAATCGACGCTGCTACGCTGCCTGAACGGCCTGATACCGGTCGATCGCGGCACCATTCGCGTCGGCGCATTCGCCGTCGAGCAGCTACGCCGCGAGCGCGACCTCGTTCCCTTGCGCCACCAGGTGTCGATGGTGTTCCAGCAATACAACCTGTTCCCGCATCGCACGGTACTGGAAAACATCATGATGGCGCCGGTTCAGGTGTTGCGCGAGTCGCGCGACGAGGTCAGGACGCGCGCTCTCGAACTGCTGGCGCGGGTGCATCTGACCGGCAAGGAAAGCGCCTATCCCGCGCAGCTTTCCGGCGGCCAGCAGCAGCGCGTCGCGATCGCGCGGGCGCTCGCGATGCAACCGGCCATCATTCTCTTCGACGAGGTGACCGCCGCGCTCGATCCGGAAATGGTCAGCGAAGTGCTGGCGGTGATCCGCGATCTGAGCCGCGATGGCATGACCTGCGTGCTCGTTACGCACGAGATGCGCTTCGCCGAAGAAGTCGCCGACGTGGTGTTCTTTACCGACCGCGGCACGATCGTGGAGTCGGGGCCGCCAGCCGACATCTTTCATGCGCCAGGCGATCTGCGTCTCAGGAGCTTTCTCGGGAAAGTCCTGTCGCGCACCGCGGCGTAATTCAACCGGAGGACATGTGTCGCCACTCAAGGTACTGGTACCCGACGCGCATCTGCGCGATCTCGACGTTGAACGAAGCGTGACGGGCGCGCTCATCGATTATCAGGTGTACGACGAAACCGATCCGGCCAGCATCCCGGACGACGCCTGGGCATCATGCGACGCGATTCTCGTGTGGCACCGCATGAAGATCACACGCGATCTGGTCGGCCGGCTCGCGCGCTGCCGGATGATCGTGCGGGTGGGCGTGGGTTTTGACAACGTCGATGTCCAGGCTTGCCGCGAGCGCGGCATCCCGGTGTCGAACGTCCCGAACTACGGCACGACGGAAGTGGCCGATCACGCGATCGCCATGATGCTGTTCCTCGCACGCGGCCTCGGCACCTACGAGGCGCGCCTGAAGGCCGATCTCGAACGCGGGTTCGTAGCCGAGAACGTGCCGGTGGTGCGGCGTCTGCGGGGCAGTACGTTCGGTGCAATCGGCATGGGCCGCATCGGCACCGCGATCGCCCGACGGGTCGCGTCCCACGACATGCACGTGGTCTATTTCGATCCCCACGTGCCGGAAGGGCATGAGCTCGGGCTTGGCTACGAACGCGTCAAGTCGCTGGACACGCTGCTCGCGCGCGCCGACGTCTTGAGCCTGCACGTCCCGCTGAGCGACGAGACGCGCAACATGATCGGCGATGCGCAACTGCAGGCGATGAAGCCCGGCGGCATCCTCATCAACATCGCGCGCGGCAAGCTGGTGGATGTCGACGCGGTGTATCGCGCGCTGCGCGCGGGACACCTCGCGGCAGCGGGCCTCGACGTCCTGCCGCAAGAACCGCCGGTGCCGGCGCCACCGCTGCTCGACGCATGGCGCGCGAATGAACCGTGGCTTGCGGGCCGGCTGGTGATCACGCCGCATGCCGCGTTCTATTCGGAAGCCGGCTACCTCGACATGCGCACGTTTTCCGCCGAGATGCTCGTCGACTATCTGGTACACGGCCGACTGCGCAACAACGTCAATCCGGGCTGGCAAGACGCCGCGTCCTCAACCCCTCGATAAAGCGACCTCCATGGCTTATCACCAGATCGAAATCAGTTTCCCCTTGCTGGCTCCTGAAGTATTGGCGCACTGGCGCCAGATCCCGGCGGCGGTGGCCTCCGACTGCATGAACCGCACGCAGGTCATGGTCTCGCCGATCAAGCCGATTTTTCTGGGCGCGCGGCTATGCGGCCAGGCGCGCACGGTCGTGACGATGGTCGGCGACTGCGGTCCGATCTGCAATCTGATCGGTAGTGCGCGACCCGGCGAGGTGCTGGTCGTCGATGCGGGCGGCGCTGAAGACGTCGCCGTGTGGGGCGGCGTGATGACCGAGGAATCGATGCAGCGAGGCCTCGGCGGCGCGGTGATCGACGGCGCGATCCGCGATGTGGCCGACATGCGGCGCCTGCAATTTCCGATGTTCTGCCGCTCGATCGTGCCGCGGGGTCCGCATCACGGCTTTGGCGGCAACGTGGACACCACGATCGCGGTGGCGGGCGTACCCGTCAATCCGGGCGACATCGTGCTTGGCGACGACGACGGCGTCGTGATCGTGCCGCTTGCGATCGCCGGCGAAGTGCTCAAGGCGGCACAAGCGCATTTGCTCAAGGAGGCGCAATGGATCGATGGAATTCGCAGGGGCGTGTCGATCAGCAAGATGTTCTCGCTGCCTCAGGCGCAGGCGCCGGCGGACGACCCGCTGTAGCGATGCATGCGCGCGTGGCCGAGGCGACGAAGCTGCCCGCGTGCCTGCGCGACGTGCTGTGCCTGAACGATTTCGCGAGCGTGGCGAAACGCAGGCTGCCTGCCGCGATGTATGCGTACGTGTCCGGCTGGTCTGAGGATGGCGCCGCGCACCGACGCAATCTGCGTGGTTTCGAGACGCGCGCGTTCCTGCCGCGCGTGCTGGTCGACATCGAACGGCGCGACTTGCGCACGACCCTTTTCGGCGTCGAGTATGCGAGCCCGTTCGGCATCGCGCCGATGGGCTTCAGCCGGATGGCGGCGGCGCACGCGGACGAGGTGCTGGCACGCGCCGCCGCGCACGCCGGCGTGCCGTTCATCCTGAGCGGCGCGTCGCTGACGCCGCTCGAAGTGGTGCGCGCGGCGGGACCCGCGAGCTGGTTTCAGGCGTATCTCCCCGGCGATCAGGCGCGTATCGATCCCATGCTCGACCGCGTTGCGAAGGCCGGTTTCGACACGCTGGTGATCAACGTCGATACAGCCGTACACGGTCAGCACGAACACGCGGAGAAGCAGGGTTTCCGCTCGCCAGTCAAACCGAGCGCGCAACTCGCATGGCAGGCGCTGAGCCGGCCATCGTGGTGCTGGCGCGTGCTGGGTCCGAGCCTGCTCACGAACCGGCCGCTGCGTTTCGAGAACATGGACGCCGTGGCGGGGCCGCCGGTGTTCTCGCGCACGCTGGTGCGTGACATCGGACGACGCGGTGCGCTCAGCTGGGCCCATATCGATCACATCCGGCGGCGCTGGGCGGGGCGGCTGGTGTTGAAGGGCGTGCTGTCGGCCGAGGACGCGGTGGTGGCCGAGCGCGCGGGTGTCGACGGCATCATCGTGTCGAATCACGGCGGCCGTCAGGTGGATTGCGCGATCGGTTCGCTCGACGCGCTCGAAGCGATCGCTGCACGCGTCGACACGCTCGTGCTGATGTACGACGGTGGGGTGCGGCGCGGCTCGGACGTACTGAAAGCGATCCGCTGCGGTGCCCGTTTCGTGTTCGTGGGGCGCCCGTTTCTGATGGCGGCCGCCGCGGCGGACGCGGCGGGCGTTGCGCACGCACTCGCGATGCTCAAGCGCGAAGTCAGCACGAACATGGGGTTGCTCGGCATTAACCGGATCGACGAAGTCCGGAACCTGGAACTGTTGCGCGACTGATTCGCCGCGCGCGCCGGCGAGGCGAGGCGGCGCAGCGCTCCTGCTGGTTCACTTACGAAGAGGCAACGCATGAACAAGCCAATCCGGGTGCTTACGCCCACTTGCACGCTCGGTTATGGATTCGCCGACGATGCGTTCGAACGCGCGATGTCGATGCAGCCCGATGTCATTGCCGTCGACGCGGGATCGACCGATCCGGGACCGCATTATCTTGGCTCCGGCGAGGCTTTGGTGTCGGAGATCAGCATCCGCCGCGAACTCACGCAGATGATCCTGGCGGGACGCAAGGCGGGCATTCCGGTGATCGTCGGCAGCGCGGGCGGTGCGGGCACGCGCACTCACGTGGATGAAGTGGTGCGGATCGTGCGCGAGATCGTCGCAGCGCATGCGCTGAGCGTGCGGCTTGCATGGATCTACGCGGATATCCCGACGAGCGTGGTCGCGGATTCCATTGACTGCGGCGAGGTGCGTGACTTCGAGGCTGGCTGGGAACTGAGCGCCGACGAGGCGCGCTCAAGCGATGCGATCGTCGCACAGATGGGACACGAGCCGATCGTCGATGCGCTCGAACATGGCGCGGATGTGATCATCGCCGGGCGCGCCTGCGACGATTCCGTGATTGCCGCGTTTCCGATCTGGAAAGGCGCTGATCCGGGGCTCGCCATTCACATGGGGAAAATCCTCGAATGCGGCGCCTTCTCCGCCGAGCCTCACGGCACGGACGTGATGATGGGTACCATCGACGCCGAGGGCTTCACGCTCGAACCGGGGAGCCTCAGGCGTCGTGCATCGCTGACCTCGGTGGCGGCCCATACCCTGTACGAGCGCGAAAATCCGTTCCTGCAGGCGGGTCCCGGCCATGAACTCGATCTGTCGGCGTGCGACTTCACGCAGATCAGCGAGCGCGAAGTGCGCGTCACCGGCTCGCGCTTCATCGGCTCGGACGACTACTGGGTCAAGCTCGAAGGTGCGCGCCGGCGGGGCTATCGCACGGTCACGGTGGCGGGCGTACGCTGCCCGACGATGATTGCGCGCATCGACACGCTGCTTGCCGATGCGAAGTCCGCGGCGCTCGCCTACTTCGACGCACCGGACCTCGATGTCCAATTTCACGTCTACGGGCGAGATGGGGTGATGCGTGGCCTCGAGACCGTGCGCAAGCCGGCGAGCCATGAACTCGGGCTCGTCATAGACGCGGTCGCGCACGAGCAGTCGCTCGCGCATGCCGCGGCGCACTTCATCAGCGGTACGCTCCTGCATGTGAGCTATCCGGGGCAATACAACACGGCGGGAAACCTCGCGTTTCCGCACTCGCCGTCGGAAATCGACGCGGGGCCGGTGTATGAGTTTTCTGCCTACCATCTGTTGAAAGCGGCATCTCCAACAGCGCTGTTTCCAATCCAACACGAGGTGCTCACGCCATGACGTCCGTTCCGCTTTCGTCACTCGCAACGGTGATACGCAGCAAGAACGCCGGTCCCTTTCTGCTCACGTTTGACGTGATGTTCGAGGATGCGGCCCATTTCGACACCGTCTGGAAGTCAGGGCGCTTCAACAAGGCCACAATGGCCGAATTATTCGGCGTGACAGAAAGCGCGATCACGTCGATCTTCGCGGTGCCGCGTGGGCAGGCGATCAAGGTGACGATGCGCCGGCAACTGCCCCAGGGACGTCTCGGCGAATCCGACATGTACGGCTGCCAGCAACACGCGCCGCTGCTCGACCTCGCGATTCCGTTGTCTCGGTAATTAACGCCTGGAGGACCGACACTACCGCTTTATGCGTGCAACACCACGCTCTGAAGTGTACGCACGCTTCTCAGCTCTGTTGTCTGTGCGTTGCAATCAGCGCGGTCACGGCTAAAATGCGGTTTTAGCCCGGAATACGTGAATGTCTTTTGCCTCGCTTGGCCTGATCGATCCCTTGCTGCGTAATCTGCAGGACCTCAATTACCAGACACCTACGCCAGTGCAGGCCAAGGCGATTCCTGCTGTGCTCAGTGGCAAGGACGTCATGGCCGAGGCACAGACCGGTACTGGCAAAACGGCGGGTTTTGCGCTGCCGCTATTGCAACGGCTGGTGCAACACGGCCCGGCGGTGTCCAGCAACCGCGCGCGCGTTTTGGTGCTGGTGCCCACGCGCGAACTGGCCGAACAAGTGCTGCAAAGCTTTATCGATTACGGCAAAGGCCTCGACTTACGATTTCTGGCCGCCTACGGCGGTGTGAGTATCAACCCGCAGATGATGAAGTTGCGCAAAGGCGTGGATGTGCTTGTTGCCACGCCGGGCCGTTTGCTGGATCTCAATCGCCAGAACGCAGTGCAGTTTGATCAACTGCAAACGCTCGTGCTGGATGAAGCCGACCGCATGCTGGATCTGGGCTTTGAGCGCGAACTCAACGCCGTCTTTGCTGCCTTGCCGGCTCAGCGCCAGACCCTGCTGTTCTCTGCCACGTTTACCGATGATATCCGCGCCATGGCGGCGGCCGTTCTCCGCGGCCCGGTCAACATCAGTGTCGGCTTGCCCAATGCCACGGCCAGCAAGATCAAGCAGTGGGTGGTGCCGGTGGATAAAAAGAACAAGCCTGAGCTCTTCATGCACCTTGTGGCTCAGAACAACTGGGAGCACGCGCTGGTGTTCGTCAAAACCCGCAATGGCGTGGATTATCTGGCGGCCATGCTGGACGAAGCGGGCTATGCGGTCGACACCATCCACGGCGACAAACCGCAACCCGCGCGCCTGCGTGCGCTGGAGCGCTTCAAGACGGGCGAAGTACGTATGCTGGTAGCCACCGATGTGGCTGCGCGCGGGCTGGATATCGACGACCTGCCGCTGGTGATCAACGTTGATCTGCCGATCGTGGCGCAAGACTATGTGCATCGTATTGGCCGCACCGGCCGCGCGGGCGCCAGCGGTGTAGCAGTGTCCCTTGTATGTGCCGATGAAGCGCCGCAACTGGCCGCGATCGAAGCGCTGATCCGGCAAACGCTGCCCCGTGAAGAAGAGCCGGGTTTTGAAGCCGAACACCGCGTGCCGCAAACCAGCGCGACGGGACAGATAATCAAGAAACCCAAGAAGCCTAAGAAGCCCAAAATGCCGCAAGCTGCGCCGGGCGCTATGCAGGTGCTCAGCAAACAACCGCGCCCGCAAAGTGGCGAGAACAAACGCAAGCCTGCGGTGCAACGCGCTGTGGATGCGGGTAAAGGCACAAGCGTGTCCCCGTTGCGTCCACGAATTCGACCTTCACGTGGGTAGTGAGGTGGTCGCGCTGGCGAAGGCGACCCAAGCCTCAATCGCGCGGGTTTGATAATCGGGGAATCGGGGAATCGGGAAGGAGTGAAACCGGCAGGGAGAGCGCGACAATCCCAGCTTGTAGCTCCTCCCGGCCTGCGGCCGCATGCTTGCGTCACATGGTTTGCTGAGATCGCAGCAGTGTGGCAACAGCAGGTTGCGCCGATTGCAGCAAGCAGGTGGGAGTCACGCTCACCACGCATGATATGTGTGCCGACCACGGATGAGGCTGCGTCGGCGCCACAGAAGCATTGGCGCTCCTCCGCACTGGCGGCACGCCATTGGTCGCGGATGGCATGGGGTTTGTGTAACGTTCTCAATACTCCATTCAGGCGTCGCGGGTCGCAAGTACGACACGCTGCCTGCCATACACCCTGCGTCCGTTCGCGGCACGACTCAACCGTTCACCGACATGTCTGAACAGAAAGCTTTTTATCCGGACCGCTTCAACAATGCGGCGCGGTACTACACGACAGGCCGGTCCAGCTATCCGGCGCTGCTTAGCCGGCGGGTGGCCGACCTGATCGGTCTCGACCGCAATGCCGACGTTCTCGATCTCGGCACCGGTCCAGGTTTCCTCGCGATCGATTTGGCGCCGTATGCGCGCGCGGTGACCGCGCTCGACCCGTCAGCGGAAATGCTCCGGGTCGCGGCCGAAAACGCCGCGCGCGCCGGCGTTGTCATTCAATTCGTTCGAGGCAGTTCCTACGACCTGGATCGTCGTCTTGGCCATTTCAGGCTCACGACGTTCGGCCGTTCGTTCCACTGGACTGATCGTGTCGAGACGCTCCGCGTGCTGGACGGGCTGATCGAGAGCGGGGGGGCGGTGGCCCTTTATCACACCAGCGTTCCGACAGTCCCTCAGAACGTCTGGTACCCGGTTTTCGAGCGCATTCTTGATCGCTATGGCAATGATGACCCTGCGCGGGCCGAACGAAAGTCGGCCGCTTCCGACGAAACGGTCTTGCTGGATTCGGCGTTCGATCACCTGGAGCGTATTGCGGTGATAGAGCAGCGAATCACGCCACTGGAGCATTTCGTCGATCGAGCGCTTTCGTTCGGGAAAGCCTGGCATGGCGGGATACAGGCGCAGCAGGAACTGGCCGCGGAGATTCGCGCGGAGCTGGCCAGGTACGCGCGTGAGGACGGCGCGATAGAGGAAATCGTCGAGGGACATGCCTTGATCGCGCGGCGTTCGCGGGAGGTGTCGGGACGGTCGGACAGTTCGGCGTAAGCGTCGCCACGCGTGGCGAACCTGCGCCGGCTCGAACGTAGCCGGCGCCATGATCAAATGTTCTAAAGGAGAATTGCACAATCGCTTTTTCGACGACCAGTGACGACAGCGAAGTGCTCAGTGAAATCAACATCACTCCATTGGTCGACGTGATGCTGGTGTTGCTGGTGACGTTCATCATCACCGCACCGCTGCTCAACAATGCGGTGCGCGTCAATCTTCCCAAGACTGCAGCGACTGCGCCACCCGAGCAGAAGCGACCGGTGACGGTCGGCATCGATGCCAGGGGCGCCGTATTCTTCGATAAACGCGCGGTGGCGCTGCCTCTCGTCGAAACCCAATTGAAAGCGCTCAAGCAAGCCGATCCTGATGTCGCGTTGTCGCTTCAGGCCGACCAGAACGTTCCATGCTCCGCTCCCACAGCATCGGCAGGTATTGTCGCTTGAGCACGCGCCGCTGAGCGCGGGCGTGGCGCTACGCGGCGAACGTACCTGCTGTGGCGTGCGGTCGACGAGCATGGCGCCGAACTCGACATCCTGTTGCAAAAGCGGCGCGACAAGGCCGCCGCCAAACGCTTCTTCAAGCGTGCTGCGTTCGAGCCCGGTGCCGCGCAAGATCGTCACCGATCAGTTGCGCAGCTATCCGGCTGCTACAGCCGAGATCCCGGAGTTTGCGAACGTGACGCACGTGTTCGTCAAAGCGCCAGCTCGGCTGAACAACCGCGCCGAGAATAGCCACCAACCGACCAACACGCGAGCGCGAGCGGCACATGCGCGGCTTTCGCGACCTGAAACGCACGCAGAAATTTCTGTCGTGCTTCGGGCAGATCCGGTAACATTTCGCGCTCAAGCGGCATATGCCGCGCGCTTCACTTTGTCGCAAACAACTCGCCGCCCGGTTCATTGCTTGGCGTGAATTCGCCGAACTCGGCCAAAATCCATCGACCGCTTTCTGACCAGTAGACGTATCTACCGCCGTGCCGTCTCACTCTCGGCAAGTTGACAAAGCCAGTCGCGCCTATTCCTTGCAACCCTCACGTGTGAGGCCCGAACCCGCGATGCATTCCATCGAACCTGTTCCGCTACCGCATGACGGCCCGTCCGATGTTTCGTTGTGGCGGGTCGATTTCGCTTTTGACGCGTCGCTGGAGGATGCCGCCTTTGCAGCGCTCAGCGACGACGAACACGTGAGAGCCGGCAACTTTCGCCGCCACGAAGATGCGCTTCGGTTCGCGTCCGTGCGCGTGGCGCTGCGCGAGCAACTTGCGCGGTATCTCGGCATGGCGGCACACGCGGTCCGGTTCTCGTTAGATGCAAACCGTCGCCCGCATCTGGCCGATTCCAGCATGCTTGACTTCAACGTATCGCATGCGGGCGCACATGGGCTCATCGCGATGTCGCTCAAGCGGCGTGTCGGGGTCGATATCGAGCATCACAGCGATAGATTCGACTGGCGTTCGATCGCGGCATTGACGCTCGACGCACGCGAAGCGGCATGGATCGAGCGCCTCGATACCGCAGCGCAGAGCGCCGCGTTTTACGACGCGTGGGTCGCCAAGGAAGCGCTCGTCAAAACGACGGGCGTGGGCATCACGCGCGGCTTACAGCATCTGGCGGTGCTGCCGCGCGACAGCACGCTGGTGACGCTACGCAATGCGATTCCGGATGACATGCGCGAGATTGCTGCGCGCTGGATCGCCGCGCCAGAAGCTTATTCCGCATGCGTGGCGTGGTCGGCGAAAACCCTCGCATGATAGAAGGAGGACGTGGCGCCCAGTCGTTCGGGTTACTCGTCGCCTGCGAGTAGATGTATCGGATAACTAATTAAATAGGGGTTATTGGTGTGCTGCCGAGAGTTGAGGGTCATTGGTAAAGGAGTCGTGGCGGCCGGTCAGCGGCGAATGTAGCGGCCGCTGCCAGACCCCGGACTATCGGGCGTCAGCGGCCTGTGCCTTGGTCCAGCGCGTAGTGGCACGACGCGCCCGGGGGGAGCAGTTCGGCTCGGCGTGGAGCCGATATTTTCGCTCTTTCTATTCACGATGTGCCATCACCGTGAACGCGGATCTCGCGAAATTTCAGTCATTTCACTCGCGATGCACGCCCGAGTCTGATCACCTCGCGTGGACGCGCCCAATCCGCGTGGCCCGGCAATTCCCACGCAGCGCGCAGCAGGCGAAGAAATCCGGCTTCTCCCTCTGAGATATGCTTGTCCGCATGAATGGCTTCCTTGCATAGCCAGATGATTTCATGCCGCATTTTCCCGTCCTGCACGTCGGCCGCGAGCTGCGCGACGATGACGGGATCGAGCCTGCACGTGTCGCCCCAATTCAGGTAGGCGGCGCAAGTCAGGTCTTCGCACAGCGTCTGCACGACGGCCAGGAACTGACGCGGGCGCAACGACAATCGTTGTTCGATGCCGTGGCGATCGAGCGCTTCGATCTCGTCCGCGCCTACGTGTCCGTCTGACAGTAAGCAGGCCGCGACGATGCGTGCTGCGGCTTCAGGGCTGTCGCATTGATAGTGACGCATGTCTGTTCTCCTTGTCGGTTGATCGTTCACCGTTCGTTGTCGCGCGGCATGACGTTCGAATGCAGATTGAACGGATAGCCTCCGCGTTCGAGATGACGCATGCGGCGTTCGAGGTCCACGAGATCGGACGATGACCCCAGATACTTTTCGCACTTCTCGTAGTGAGAAGGCGCGAACAACGACCCCAGTTTTGCGGAAAGTGCAGAAAACATGATGCGCTCCTTGAGTGGCGCGACGCATGTCGGGCCGGCGGTCCGCATCGTCGCTTCAGTCCTATGCGTGCCAAACGCGTTTTTTCGCGTCTGACTGGCGGTTCGAACTTGAACCTGTGCATCGACGAACGAATCGTAGGCGCCATGAATTAGGAAAAAATGAGCTGCATGCTCAGCACTCCGAGAATGAATCACGTTGTAATCCACCGCCTGTTTCATACAACCGCCGTCGCACTTTCCCTGATCTCGGCTGTGCTGTCGCCGGTGACGGCTATTTCGTGGGCCTTCATCCGACCCGCTGACTCCCGTTCAAACGGTTGCTCATTCTTCGCTAATTCTTCTTCTTTAAAGTGAAGTCCATGGCAGAGAACACCTGACTCACCGAATGAGCAAAAAACACATCTGGAGGGAAATATCATGAAATCGCTGATCCGAACCGTTGCCGTTGCCGTTTCTCTTGCATTCCCGATTGCTTCGTTCGCCCAGTCGAATGAGCTGATGACTCGCGCGCAAGTGCAGGCTCAACTCGCGCCATTCGAACAGGCCAGCTACAACACCGCCGGCGACCATACGCATTGCACCGCGGGAATTCAGGCTGCCGACACAAGCGCCGGCCAGCAAGACGACGCATCCGCCGGTTATGGCGGTGTCGCCGACGGCGCATCGCAAAGCGATACCGGGATTTATTTGTTGAACAACGTCGGCTTGAAGTCGATCTATATCAAGCACTGAGCGATTGTCAAACCAGAGCATTTCTCTATCGCTCGTTGCAAACGGTGGGCGCGCAGCAAAGGCTGCGCGCCTTTGCCGTCGTTCGACGCCAGAAAGCGCCCGGTCGCGGGGGTAGAATCGCTTTTACAAAAAAAGCCCGTCTCTTGCACTGAGTGTCCCGGTGTCCATGCATCACCCGTTGTACGAAACACTTTTTCTGCGTCTCCATGATCAAGTCTCTAAGAAACCAGCTTGTCCTCGCACTTTGCGTGCTGGCTAGCATCGTCGGCGTGGTGCAGGGCGTCAGTTCGTATCAGTTGTCGAAAGCGGGCATGAGCGCGTTGCTCGACCTTCGGCTCGAACAGGTCGCCGTGCGCATGCGCAGCGGCTTCGCGGATTCGCTGCCGGCCATTCCCGCGCGCGGCTCGCAACCGGAGGGCGACATTTTCATAACGATCTGGAAGGGCGATCAGACCACGCCTTACCGGTCGACCGAACCGTCCCTGGCGCTGCCGCGCGAGGCGCCGGCGGGTTTCGTGACCACAGCCGTTGGCGGCGAGGAGTGGCGCATCTACACGCTGCGTGATCCGTCGATGGTGATTCAGGTCGCACAACGCTCGGCTGTGCGGCGCGAGCTTGCCCAGGAACGTGCATTCAATACGCTCTGGCCGATGATCGTACTCGTGCCGCTGGTGTGGATTGCCGTGCTGCTTGTCGTGCGTCGCTCGTTGCGCAAGTTGAATCGTTTGGGTGCGCAAGTGCAGGAGATCGACGTCAGTCATTTTCAGCACTTGTCGAGATCGGGCGTGCCGATCGAAATACGTCCTTTCATCGACTCGATCAATCTGATGTTCGATCGGCTCGCACAATCGATCGAGTCGGAACGAAAGTTCATTTCCGACGCCGCGCATGAACTGCGCACACCGCTCACCGCGCTTCAATTGCAGGCGGACAATCTGCAGCCGCTTATCGTTGCCGACAACCGGGAGCGCTTTCGCGAACTGCGCAGTGGCATCGCACGCAGTGGTGGTCTGATCGCGCAACTGCTCAGGCTTGCGCGTGCCGATGCGGCCTTGCAAGCCGATGCGCTGACGCGCGTGGACGTGGCCGCCGTGGTCGTCAACGCAGTGGCCGAAGTATTGCCAATCGCGATGAAGCGCGACATCGACATCGGCGCTGACGAAATGGACCATGCGTTTGTGTGCGCGGTCGAAGCCGATGTGGGCATCGCCGTGCGCAACCTGGTCAGCAATGCGGTCCGCTACACGCAGGATGGCGGCAAGGTCGATCTGAGCGTGCAGGTACGCGCGGACATGGTGTGGATCGAGGTGACCGACACAGGGCCCGGGATTGCGGAAGAACTGCTGCCACGGGTGTTCGACCGCTTCTTTCGAGCGAATACGCAAATCGAGGGCAGCGGCCTTGGACTGTCGATCGTCAAGGCGATCACGAATAAATATGGCGGCGCGGCGAGTCTTCGGAATCGCCATGACGGGCCGTCGGGAATCGTCGCGTCGATCGGATTTCCGTCAGCATCGTCGGCCTCGTGAACGACTTCATTCGCTTCTGATTTTCTTCTGCCTCGGCGACGATTCCCTCAATCTCGATCTCGACAGGCGCACGCTATGCTGCAATGGCGTGACGTCGATGCTATCGGCGTGGGAATTAGCGTTGATGCTGGCGTTTCTCGAGCGCCCCGCAATGATCCTGCCGGGCGATCAACTGGAAGACCGCTTATACGGCTGGGGTAAGGAAGTGGACCGCAATGCGGTCGACTAGTGGCGCGTCAGTACGCCCACCAGCCCGGACCCCACATGCTCCAGTTCCATGCCGCATTCTCATTCATCTCCGCGTTCATGCGCTCCTGGTTAATCAAGTTTTGCTGGAGCTGTTCCCGCTTGTAGCTATCCCACGCATTCTCGTCGCCAATATAAAGGCAGCCGCATGCATACGGGTCCGCGTAGAGAAAGATAACCTTTCCGTTCTTCGTCTTCTGGACGACGCGATTCGGTGGCAACGTCTCCAACTGCAAGCGTTGTTGATCGGTCGTCACGGGGACGATATGAAAGCCCGCCGCCGCCAGCAGGTCATTTTTCTCGTTGGCTCGTTCAACAGGCGTGGCGCATCCGGACATCAAAATGCTCGTGCTTATTGCGATCACCATAGCGGTCCATCTGAGTTTCATCACTATCCCCTTTTTGGCAGGCAGAACATATGGAACATTCAGGCATGGTGCGCAGAATGCCAGTCGAAAATTAGATGGAAATTACGGATACGCAATACGTTGATTATTTGACTCCCGATCAGAGCGTGAAGTCAACCTGACCGGCAAGCGATCACACGCGGCTGAGGCTGGCGCTTACTACGGGCCGAAGGGGCCCCCGTCTTTGGCGAAGATCGCAGTGCAAGGGCTTGACGCCGGGGCGGCGGTTCGATTATGCGACTGTTCGAACGAGCTTGCGAGCGTGAGCTGGGAGCTACCGTCAGGTTAGCCAGGCCTCATTCAGGCAGCATGGCCGGTGGTTATCCCGCCGCCGCGGAGTGCCTTGCGTGGCGGCTCACGATCTTTGGCAAACGCTACAACGAGCCCATCGTCCCCGTCTGGCCGAAGCGGGACGGCGAGCTTGCTCGTACCCTCGGACGCGACTACTTCAGGCGGCTCGGCGCGCTGCGGCGCGCGACGTTCTGCAACGGTACCGACCAGTCGTGGATGCACCGGAAAATCCGTTTCATGCACCGCAAAACGTTTGAGCAGTTCCCAATATCCCCCTCGGATCACGAAGCCGCCGTTCTTCGTCGCGTAAGCATCGCGCCGAATCCGATACGCATGAGGCAGGTGATACCACGGCAGATGCGGCAGATCATGATGCACGAGGTGGTAGTTATTGTTCAGATACAGAAGCCGCATCAGCAGTCCTGTTTCGTTGATGACCGTCCGGTGCTTCGGCTCGCGAACGGCACGATGCTCGTACAGCGATCGAATCATCGCCAGAGAGAGCGCAGGCCATGTCACCGCCAGCAGGTAGTGCCACCACGCTATGCCAGCGAAGAACTGCAGCCACGCAAGCAACACGGTTACGAGCGCCGCGTGGATGATCCACGTAGACGCATAACGCCGGTCGCCGCGTCGCCATTCATTAACAGCCCCCGCGAGCAATGTCACGACGCTCAGCGGCGGACCGGCAATCAGGCGGCCAGCGAAACTCTTGCGCATGCGCCATAACGCACGTTGCCATGCCGGTGCATTCATCCATTGTTCGGGGAGCACGTAGTTGCTCTCCGGATCAACGTTCGGCTCGGTGAGACTCTCATCGCGATGATGCGCGATGTGCGTGTCGCGATAGATCGCGTACGGATACCAGATCGCAAGCGGGATACTGCCGAGCAACTTGTTGACGAGGGCGGACCGCGTCGGATGACCGTGGAGCAGTTCGTGCTGAAGCGACATGTGCCACGTGCACAACACGATGAGTAACGGCGTCGCGGCCATCATCGACAGCAGCCCGCTATGCACGCACAGCACGACCGCGAGCCACCCGCCATGAATCAGCACGATCAACAGCCACGTAGGCCATTCCGTACGCGCTGCGAAGGTTGCGTCCAGCGATGCGATTTCCCGCGCATGCGCTTCGTCAAAGTATTCGGCCATTTTCTCGAACAGGGGCTGTTGATCACGGAGGCAATTTAGGCCGTCTCTATGAGCAGGGAATTAGGCCGGTCCTGTTGATGAGAAGATAATTCGACGCTAATTGTCGAGGGGGAAAATTCAGCATGTCGCCGCGCCGCTGACGCTGACGGCAGGTCATTACGCCGGTCGGCTGATCGATGCGATTTCAGATGGCAGCAGCGCTATAGGTAGCGAGCGGGTGTGCGCGGCATTGAGGAGTACGTCGGCACTGACACGCTCCTGTCATCAACAGCAGTCCTTTCGTTTCCGTCTTGATAGACTTACGCTTTCAAAAAAGAAACCGGGGGAAACGCGTGAGCCTCGAAGAATATTACAGGCGACTGGAACTGCCGGACACTGCGTCGCCGACGGACATCACGCGTGCATACCGACGGCTGAGGGCAAAGTACCATCCCGACCGCAACAAGGGGCACGAATCAATCGTTGAGCCGATATTCAAGCGCGTTCAGGAGGCGTTCGAGGTTCTGATCGGCAAGCGTGAGCCGCGGGCATCCAGCCCGATGGCGGCGTCGGCCGGGAGCCGCGGCAAAGCCGCCCCGTCACGCGAATACCGCGGCCCGCCGGCGCGCGGCGCGAACTGTCTGGTCAGACTCTTTGTGCCGCTCGAAGCGGCGATCCATGGTGGCGAAGTCGAAGTGAGCTACCCGGTAGACGGGCCGTGTCCCCAATGTCAGGAAAGAGTCTCGCCGTGCGCGCGCTGCGGCGGCAGCGGCCAGTCGGTCTCGGGAACGCGCTGCACCGCCTGTATGGGGGCCGGGCGCCCACTGGCGAGCGAAGGGTGTCCAACGTGTCTCGGCAGGGCTGCCACGACCTACCGGAAGTCCGAGACAGTCAGGATTCCCCCGGGTGCGTGGGACGGTCAGCGTCTCGTCGTCGAAGGCGCGGGCCATCCCGGGCCCAATGGCGGTTCTCCGGGCGACGCTACCTTCTCGGTCGTGATTGCGTGCGGCTCGGCCTTTCGTCGCAACGGGCTGAATCTCGCTTGCGAGGTTCAGGTTGATTTCGTGACGGCCACGCTCGGCGGCAGCATCGAAGCGCAAATCCTGGGCCGCGCGCTGCGGCTGACGATTCCGCCGAACGCGCACCCGGGCAGCACGATCCGTCTGCTCAGGCATGGGCTCACGGACCGCAACGGCTCGCGCGGCGACCTGACACTGCAACTGACGCTCACGATGCCGGCAGCGGTTTCACATCTGACCGACAACGAGCGGCAAAGGCTACGCGAGATCTTTGCGGACGCAGAGCGTCGGGCAACGCAAGCCATTCCGCCACGCGCGTAAGACAATCATCTTTTCGGGTCGCGAGTAGCGGATTGACACACGTTGGTGGAGTGGAAGGCCGTCCAAAAAAATGGATCTTGTTGTTTGCGCCCGGGCTGAATGGATGCATCAGCCCGCGAATAAACACAGCAAACGATGGACCTAGTGCGCAGGCAACTGGAACACCCCCACCACATCGCTCATGCGCGTGGCCTGTTCCTCGAGCGAGACGGCTGCGGCCGCGGCCTGTTCAACAAGTGCTGCGTTGCGCTGCGTGACTTCATCCATCTGCGAGACGGCCTTGTTGACCTGCTCTATCCCGTCGCTCTGTTCTTCGGACGCGGCCGCAATCCCGGCCATGATGTCGGTCACCCGGCGCACCGCGTCGTTGATCTCCGTCATGGTCGTTCCCGCTCGACCGACCAGCTCGGTTCCGTTACCCACCCGGTTGACCGATTCGCTGATCAGCGTCTTGATTTCCTTGGCCGCCGAGGCACTGCGTTGGGCCAGCGTGCGCACTTCTGCCGCCACCACCGCAAAACCGCGGCCTTGTTCGCCCGCTCGCGCCGCTTCAACGGCCGCGTTCAACGCGAGGATATTTGTCTGGAAGGCGATGCCCTCGATCACGCCAATGATGTCGGCAATTTGCCTCGAGCTCGCGTTGATTTCGCCCATCGTCGTGACGACCTTCGAGACAACGTCGCTGCCTTCATGCGCAACGCCTGCTGCGACCCGCGCGAGCTCGCTCGCCTGACGCGCGTTGTCGGCGTTTTGGCGCACGGTCGACGTGAGCTCGGCCATGCTCGAGGCGGTTTCTTCGAGCGAAGCGGCTTGTTCTTCGGTTCGCTGCGACAGATCGGTGTTGCCTGCCGAGATCTGCGAGGTTGCGGTGGAAATGGATTGCGCGCCATCGCGCACGGCGACCATCGCGTCCCGAAGGCGGGACTGCATCATGCGCAGGTCTTCCATCATCTGGCCCATTTCGTCGCGCGAACGTACCTCGATATGCCGGCTGAGGTCACCATCGGCAATGGCGCGGAAGTGGCGCGTGGCCTCATCGAGTGGGCCGGCAATCGACTTGCGCAGTGCATGCCACGCGAATGCGGCCATCGACAGCCCGATCAGAAGACCGAGTGCGGCGATGGAGAGAATCGTGTGGAAGCGGTCCTGCGCTGTTTCATATCGGCTGCGCGCCTGATCCGCCTGCATCCTTTCGAGTTCCCCCGAACGGTCCGTGATCTCGTTGAATGGCGCCGTCATCTGGTTCGAGATCAGATCGGCGAGTTGCGTGGTGTCACGCCGGTCGATCGCGGCGAACACCGCGGCGACCGGTCCGTTCATCGCAAGCGCCCGCTTGGCTTCGACCGCTTCGGCCAGCTGCTCCTCTTGCGGTTCGGCGGACAGCGCACGGTAGCTTTGCCAGGCCTTGTCGCCGATCGCGAATTGCTCGCGTGCATGCCCTTCAAGGGTCGCAATGTCCGGGCGATCAGGCTGAGCCGCGACCCGGTCAAGCACCAGCCGACCGCGAGCATAGAAGAAATTGAACTTGCCGATCGCAATCGCCGACGCGAGTTCGTTGGAGTACAGCTCCTTCTGATCAGCATTGCTCAAGGCAATGCCAGCCACGCCGAGCACGGCGCCAATCGTCATGAGCAAGCCGAGGAAGCCCATCGCAAGGGCGAGGCGGGCGCGGATCGTGATGGTCGAGAACATAGATGCCTCAAAGGCACAGCAAGTAGAACGGGAAAAATGTCGCACCAGGAAAGTACGCGCGGTCGATAGGGTTTACGGCAGTCGAGCGGAAATATGAAGGGGGAAATTTGAACTTGAGCCGTTAGACGGAGCGAGACAGCGTGGAGGCGTATTACAGGCCGTTGCAGGGCCCATTATTGGGCCTGCAACGGGTGGCCGGATTGCGCTTGGCACCGCACGACGCGGGATGGTCCTGCCGGCGCCTTCGGATCAATGCTTGTTGGCCGTGTCGTTCAGCAACTGTGCCAGGTACGGCTTCCACACGTCAGGGTGAGCGAGAGTCTGATGGCCGTACGAGTGCGCAGTCTCCGGCATTTCGACGAAGCCTCCGTTGGGCACGGCCTTCATCTCACGCTGCATCACACCGAGGTCCGCGGCGTTGATCAGGTCGTCGGCAAAATTGACGGCAAAGAGCCGTGCGCGAATCTTTGACAACTCAGGCGCGGGGTTGTAGTCCCATGACGATTCGAACCAGTACAGCACGTCGTTGGCGTCGGTCTTCCCGGCGGTGCCGACCAGGTTTTCATACATCTGCGTGGCGGCGTCGCGATTGGGGGCCTCGCTTTGCATGCGTGCCGGGTTGTTGGTGATGATCGTGAAGACTGGCATCACGCGGGTCCACTGGGTCGGCGGCACGCTATAGTCGCCACCCTGCCAGCCCGGGTCGTTGCGAATAGCGCCGACGATCATCTGCCGCCAGAGCCAATTGCGGCCGGCCATCGCGATCGGTTGGCTGGCAATCGGCATCAACGCATCCGCCATCTCGGGGTACCGCTCGCCCCACATCCAGGTCTGCATGCCTCCCATCGACGTACCGAGCACCAGGCGCAGATGATGGATGTTCAAACCCTCGACGAGCAGACGATGGTTTGCCTCGACGACGTCGCCATAGCCGTAATGCGGGAATCTTGCGTGCATGCCGTCGCTCGGCTTGCTCGAACCGCCCCGGCCCAGGCCGTCGGGGATCACGATAAAGTACCGGCTCGTGTCGAGCGGCTCGCCCGGGGCGAAGAGTTCCCGGCGCATTGCCGGCGCGAGGAATGCCCGGCCGGTGCCGGTGGTGCCGTGCATCAGCAACACTGCATTATTGATCTCGCCGTGCGCGTTGCGCCGCGGCGTGCCCAAGGTTACGTAGTGGATATGAATATCCGGCAACGTAGCGCCATCGGAGAAATGGAAGTCGTGCTCGGTGAAATCGGCTGCCTGCTCGGAAGCAGGTTCAGTTGTCGCAGCGCGGGCCGGCACGAGGCCGGTCAGTACGCATATTCCTGCTGTGGCCAGCAGGGATGCGAATCGGATCATGGCGGGGTCCTGTCGATTGTATGGAAAGAATATCGTAAGCATGCAAGGCAGCGACGACGAAGATAGCTCAACGGCGACGAGGCGCAATGGTACGCGGAAAGAAAACGCGGCGTTATCGGAACCCGGCGTGGAACGACCGGTGTTGATCAATCCGATGGGCCGTTCGGGGTTGGTATCAGTCAAATCAGTCAATCGTGATTGACGCTTCCATGAACAGCAGCGTCACTGCGGCGTATCCCGCCCCCAAGTCTGCCTGATCTTGTAGAATTCCCGCGGCAGCGCATCGCTCACGTTCACCACAACCTCCGACCACATACCCATGCGCACTCTCGTTGCATCGGCTTTCTTATGCTTGCCCCTTCTCGCACACGCGGACTGCAAAGAACGCTTTACTGAGTGGGCTCACACGCTGCAACCCGGTCGCGCTGTCGACGCCGACAATGCCGCTTGCAAGGTTTGGCCCGCAAATCCGGCACAAACGCTTGCCGTGTTGCCGTTGCCCCAGAAAGGCGGGACAACCGATGAGACGGTCTATGATCTCGAGGTGCTGGTGGCGGACAGCAAGACGGGAGCGGTCATCGCTCACAGTTACGAACCCGCCGCCATTACGTCCGACGCGATGGGCTTGCAGAGCATTGCTCTCGATACCGCGCCTTGGCGGCTTACGCCTCAGGAACTTGCCTTTGGCGTAAGGAAGAGCTTTCAAAACTCGTCGCGAGTGGATCCCTTCGCGGATACGACGCTCAGTCTTTATGTCATTGACGACGGCAAGCTTAGGCGGGTGCTCAGCAATCTAACGACGGGACAAAGCAAGGGAGATTGGGACGGCAACTGCGCCGGCCAGTTCTCCGATACGTCCCGCGCAATATCGGTCGGCCCAGCCGGCCAGGGCGGTTATGCAACGCTGCTTGTCAGCGAAAAGACAGTCGACACGACCAAGACGGTGGCCGGGGAACAATGTGCAAGCAAGGACAAGGCCGCCAGACGGGCCAGCTTTACAATGGAATACGATGGTTCGCACTATGGCGTTCCGAGTGGTCTGAGCGACGATCAATAGTCCTGCCGTGCCGACATCGCCAACGCGTGTCAATAATCCGGAGGCGCACAACTTTGCCGGCCGCCGCATCACTCTATCCACCTACGGCCGACCATTATGCTGCAGATGTCGCGTGTTGAGTGTCCGCATTCCAGCCCTTACTGTTCAGTGCAGCGATGGGTCCATCGGCGCTTGATTGCCACTCGACAAACATTAATAGGTCGCTTCACGAACCAGCGACACCAGGCCCGGCAGGGACGTTACTTAATGATCGTCAGCCTGTCCGTTGCCTGTTTGGCACCATCAATCGCGGCGGCAGCAAGCTTTGACTGCGGCAACGCCAGAACCCGTTTCGAGAAAACGGTTTGCGCCGATCCGAAGCTATCGGCTCAAGACGAAGCGATGGCGCAGCGCTACGATGCGGCCCTGCCATTACTTTCCGACCCGGGAAAAATGATCCTGCGCACCGGGCAGCAACAGTGGCTCAAAGTCGTGAAAGTCCTGTGTCTTGATAACAAGAGGGATGAAAGCCCCACTTCCTGTCTGCGACGGCAATACGCTGACCTGCTCGATGACCTGCGCGGCGCCGCCACTTCCATTGGTCCCTTCGTGTTCAGCCGAATTGACCATTACACGTCAATCGGGAAACAAGAAGACACCGGCAAGCCTTTGGAACAGCACACGGGCCTGCCAAGAATCGATCATCCGATTTCCCCGATAGCAGAACAATGGAATGCTGCGATAGTCCGATCGGCGGCGACAGCGCGAGCAAATTGGTGTTTCGGAGACACCGAGACTTCCAGCGATCAGTTCGTGGGTTTCAGGGTTCAGTCAGCGACGCCGGATTTCATTAACGTCGAAATGTTCCACACTGAGCAATGCGCTGCGGGAGCGGCTTCCGTGACCATGAGCAACATTTCCTACTTGCTCAAGCCAGCCCTGCATCGCCTCAAGACGGAGGACTTGTTCACACCGGATAGCGGATGGGAGGCATTCTTACGTGATCGTGCCTCGCGGGAATTGAACGTCACCCCCTTCTTTGCTGACGGAATCAGCAAGGACGTGCGAGATCCGACTGCATGGTCCTTCACCAAGGAAGGCCTTCTTATTTCGTTCAACCCAGGTGAGGCAGATGCAATGGCATCCGGCATTCTCGAAGTGACCGTACCCTGGACCGATTTGCATCGGTTGCTTGCGCCAGGAGCGCCGATACCGCGGTGATGCTCTAAATGCGGCCCGGCAGGATCTCGCTGGCCGATGCGCTCGCTCATGAACTTCACGAACGGTCTGGAATGACCCGATGCGGCAGATCAAAACAATTTCGACGGAAGTCCGTTGTCGGCCTCCGAGCGGACTCTCGCGACGTCTGCCCGGGTGACTCTACTTGGCCGATAGCGCCAGTTCAACTACGCCGACATTCGCGAAGGCCGCGACAAGCTCGCCAACGACCGCAAAGGCCGATGACCAGCCGAGCAAGCCGTACCTATCTCTACGAGTTTGGACGTCCCATGCTCGTCTTTCGCTTGAAGAGGGTGGGAGAGAGCACGGAAGTTAATTGGTTAACTTTCGGCCGAAATCTGCCGGCAATCGGAGCCTTGATGGCGTCAAAACGGGAATCCCGTCTATAGGCGTCCAGCAGGTAATAATGCGCTTACCCGATTCCATCGCTACCCCGAAAACCCACCATCAAACAGGATTAGAAACAGGGGTAGGACCGACGCCGATACATCCAGAATACGCGACTACACAATCAGATGCGGCGGGAACATTCCCGATGCCTCATGCCGTAACAGTCATCCGAACGCATCAGGATCGCGGCTTGCTCACCCATCGTCAGGTTGCGTGAAGCGACCGGCGCGTCGCCGATGCCAACACCAGTGCGCGAGGCGTGGACCGTGCAGATCTGGCTGCGTGTCATCGGGAGTACGTCGTGACTTCAACTCCACCTTCGGCTTCGAAAACAGGCCGCGTGACGACCGAGCGAGACGAGCACGACTCGCAAGACCTCCACCGGCGCGCCACCGACGAGGCACTGCAGTCCCCCCAACGCCGCGCGATGCTGCGCGCGGCTGCCGCGGGTGGCGCCGGCCTGCTCGCCGCCAGGGCCGTCGCGGCACAGACGACGGCATCTCCCGCAGGGCAGCCCGCGACACTCGGGCGACAACCGTCGTTTCAGCCGGGCAGCGACGCAACAACGGCCGACGTGATTGTCGAAACCTTGCTGGCCTGGGATGTCGATCATGTCTTCGGCATGGTCGGCGACGGCATCAATCCGATTATCGAAGCGCTGCGCAAGCGCCAGGACAAAATCCGTTTTATCGGCGTGCGGCATGAAGAAGCTGCCGCGTTCATGGCATCGGGATGGGCCAAGTCAACGGGGCGTCTGGGCGTCTGCGTCGCGACGACCGGACCCGGCGCGGTACACCTGATGAACGGGCTCTACGACGCTCACTTCGACGGCGCGCCGGTTCTCGCCCTCACTGGCCTGACCTTCCACGACCTGCTCGGAACGCGCTTTCAGCAGAGCGTCGATACCTCTGCGCTGATGCAGGACGTCGCGCTCTATAACACCGTGGTGACCGGTCCCCGCCATGCCCTGACGGTGACCGACATCGCCTGCCGCACCGCGCTCGGCTCGCGTGGCGTCGCGCATCTGACGGTATCGAAAGACGTGCAGGACATGCATTTCTCCGAAGACAAGGCATCCACCGAAAATCACGGCCTGCGGACCTCGACCGCATGGAGCCGCCCGACGCCCACGCCGTCGCGCCATGAGTTGCAGGCCGCAGCCGACCTGATCAACGCCGGCAGCCGTGTGGCGATCATGGCAGGTCAGGGCGCGCTTGGCGCAACTGCCGAACTGGAACAGGTCGCGAGCCGGCTCAACGCGCCCGTCGCCAAAGCGCTGCTCGGGCGAACCGCGCTGCCGGACGATTCACCGTTCTCCACAGGTGGCATCGGGCACCTCGGCACGGTGCCGTCGGAGGAAGCGATGCATGGGTGCGATACCGTGCTGATTATCGGCACGACGATGCCATGGGTGGATTCGTATCCGAAGCCGGGTGCCGCACGCGGTGTGCAACTGGACATCAAGGCCGAGCGCATAGGACTGCGTTTCCCGGTGGAAGTGGGTCTCGTCGGCGACACGAAGGAGACGCTGCGCGCGCTGCTTCCACTGCTGCGTCAGAAAGACGATGCCTTTCTACGCGAGACGCAAGGCCGCGTCGTGCAGTGGAATGCTTTGCTGGATCGCGTGGCCGCCACCGAACGGACACCGCTGAGGCCGCAAAGCGTCGTTCGCGCCATCAGTGATGCCTTGGCGCCCGACGCAATCATCTGTCTGGATTGCGGGGCGAACACGCACTTCTCCGCGCGGTTCCTGACCTTGCGTCGCAATCAGCAACTTGTCGCGACCGGCATGCTCGCCACGATGGCGCCAGGGCTTCCGTTTGCGATCGCGGCTCAGCTTGCGAATCCCGCTCGCCAGGTGGTGGCGATTGTCGGCGACGGCGGATTTGCAATGCTCATGGCGGAAATGTCGACAGCCGTAAAGAACGGCCTGCCGGTCAAGGTGATCGTTCTGCGCAACGACATGCTGGCGGAGGTGGTGTTCGAACAGAAGGAACTGGGTAACGCTCCCTACGGATGTGAGCTCGGTGCTATCGACTACGCGCAGATTGCGAATGCCTGCGGCGCGGAAGGTACGCGCTGTACAAGCCCCGCCGGGCTGAGACCTGCGATCGATGCGATGCTGCGCTCGCCGCACGCTGCGCTGCTCGAAGTCCATGTCGATCCTGCGGAACCTATTACCATGCCGAGCCATCTGGCGGTTTGACGCTGCGCGCGAAGCACAGGCGTGCGTGGCCGGCACCCAACGTCCCTACCGCGAAGCGGGTAGCGCCGTGTAAAAAGTGGTCAGCCTCGAAGCCTCGAAGCCTGGAAGGAAAGGGTTGTATGAGACCCGATCGGAGGCGCGTGCCCCCTCGTCACATCGACGTGCTTGCGCCTTAACCTCCTGTCTTTGTCACGCGCCAGACGGTATTGCCCACATCGTCGGCAATGATCAACGCGCCGTCCTGGTCCTGGGCCAGCCCGACCGGTGCACCACGCAGTTCCTTTTCGTCGTCCGATGCGAAGCCGGTGACAACAGGCTTTGGCGCTCCTACAGGCTTGCCATTCTCGAACGCGACGTACGCGACCGCATAACCGCTCAGCGGCGAACGATCCCAACTGCCATGCTCGCCGATAAAGGCCCCGCCTTGATACTGCGCCGGCAGGTTGCTGCCGGTATAGAACAGCAGTCCGAGCGGAGCGACGTGGGAGCCAATTGCATAATCCGGCTTGATCGCCTTCGCGACCAGGTCGGGGCGTTGCGGCTGGACCCGCCGGTCGACATGCTGGCCGTAGTAGCTGTACGGCCAGCCATAAAAGCCGCCATCCTTCACCGAGGTCAGATAATCGGGCACGAGATCCGCGCCGATCTCGTCGCGCTCATTCGCAACCGCCCACAGTTGTCCCGTTTTCGGTTCCCATTGCAGCCCGGTCGGGTTGCGTATCCCCGCCGCATAAATGCGGCTCGCGCCCGTCGCCACATCGACTTCCAGTACATTTGCGCGCCGGTATTCGACATCGAGACCGTTCTCGCTGGCATTGCTGTTCGAGCCGACGCCGACATACAGCTTCTTGCCGTCGGGGCTCGCGAGCAACGCCTTGGTCCAGTGATGGTTGACCTTGTCCGGAAGGTCGGCGAGTTCGACGCCTTGGGCCGGCATGCTTGTCTCGCCGGATTTGTACGGGTACTTCAGGATTGCGTCCGTGTCGGCGACATAGAGTGTGTCGCCAATCAGCTGCATGCCGAACGGTGAATGCAGGTGATCGATGAACACATATTTGTCCCATTCCCCGCTGCCGTCGGTACGCTTTCGCAGCAATGTAATGCGGTTGCCGCCTTTGCCTTTTTTACCCGAGCGACCCGTCACCATGCCGGCGATCAGTTGCTTGGGCGAGGTAACGGGTTCAGCATTCGGGCTATTCGATTCAGCCACCAGAATGTCGCCATTCGGGAGGCAATAGACCTGGCGCGGATGTTCGAGTCCGGAGGCGATTTCCTGGATTGTCAGGCCTTGCGCCACCTTCGGCGTTTCGCCCTTCTGCCAGCCCACGTACTTCGGTACCTGCATCGGAGGCGTGAAGAAACTTTGCGCGCTTGGCAACGGCGGATTGGCTCCGGCCTGATCCGAGGGGTCATACCTGGCCCGCTCGCTGCATCCGGCAATCAGGGTCGCGCTAGTAATTACAACAACGCTACTCAAGATGGATTTATTCACGAGTCGTCTCCCTGAAACCGAACTTGTCGAACGCGAGCGCGATTTGTCCGACGCTAAGCAATGCCACGGTGATCACCGAGAGAATCACGTTCTCCGGAACAATTCCGTACGCATCGCGGCTATGGACGAACGCGTTGACTATTGCCGCGACTATGCCCAGCAGGTTCAACCAGAAGTCGAGTTTCTCGGCACGCGTTACCGTGTCACGCGACGCAAGCCATACATGGCCGAGATTGATCAGGCGCGGAATAATTGCAAAAAACAGTCCCGCCGTGACAAGCCACGCAGCCCCTTTTGCCCAGAAAACATTGGCGGTGATGACGTAGATGATGTCGAAGATCAATGTGCCGACGAAGAGGCCATAGGGGATCGGATTGAACAAATCGAAGACCGCCGTGGCCCATCTTGACCGATATATCGGGCTAGCTGGAGTCATGGAATAAGTCCCTTTCTAAAGGTAATGTTCGATAAACGGCGCATGGTAGCGGCCGGTCGGACCTGGACTCACGCGGCATGCAGTCCTGAACGATTCGATAAGCCCGCCGTGAAAGTATTTCGCAAGCCTCGGCATTCGAAGCACGAGCTAACTGCCCTACGCATAGGACATGCCCGATTCCGGGATGCGCCCCGCAGCGGCGTCGTAGGCCATACAGAACGAATGCCATTTGTGGCAGGGCCGTCATCGGAACGCCACCGGCTTGTCAGGTAGCGCGGACTATAGTGTGCTTGACGGTGTGTTTGACACAAGGTCCTTATAGCGTCCCGGGGTCGGACCGTTTTTTGCAACGTACGTCGTTCGCTGCCGGACGGTCTCGCGCCTGTTCGGCCTACAAGCATCGACACCGGGCCTCTAGTTCGAACGCAATGGAGTTGCTCGTGTTGCCTGCGTTGTTTGCCTGCTCCGGCACCGGTGCGTTGGTGTCGTGCATCGCCGGTCTGTTTGGATCGGCGGCGCAGAGATCGACTGGCTGGGCGTGGCTGCTGTTCGCCGGATGCGGCGTGCTGCAGGTCGTCCTCAGCTATCTGTTCTGTACCCCGCTCGAACGGCGCTGGCCGCTGCTGCGCTGGCCGGTCCGTCAACCGATGACGACCGACATCGTCTATACGTTCATCGTCCGGATCGTCCTGTTCCCGCTCGCCGCTTACTTCGAGTACGGGCTCGTGAAGGCGCTAGTTGATGGCTGGCTGCTCGCGCACCGGTGGCCGGTGCCGTCTTTGCTCACGCGCATCGCCGATGCCGCGGGAATGCCACTCGCCGGGTTCCTGGTCGGCTTCGTGATACTCGACTGTGCCGATTACTGGCGCCATCGGATCTCGCATCGTTTCGGCTGGTGGTACGGGTTGCACACTCTGCATCATGCCGAGTTGCAGATGACATTCTGGTCCGACGATCGCTCGCACCTGCTCGAGGACATCATCACGTACGTGTGGCTTTTCGTCGTCGCGATAGCGATCGGGATGCCGGCGCTGCAATTTCCGTTCGTGATTCTCGGCTTTCGTTTCGTTGGCAGCTTTGCGCACGCGAATACGCGCGCTCGCTACGGATGGCCGGGCGAGAGACTGCTGATCTCGCCGCAATTCCACCGCGCGCATCACTGCCCGGAGATCGCGCGGCGCAAGAGCTGCAATTTCGGCACGGTGTTCCCATGGTGGGACATGCTGTTCGGCACCGCGAATTTTACCCACGACGCCCGCGAGACCGGAGACCCGACTGCGGATCCGATCATCGCAACCGGCAACTGGTGGCAGCAGCATGCGGCCGGCGTGCATCGAATGATCCAGCTCGCGCGCAAGCGGCGTCGGCCAGCCCAATGAGCGCGCGGCCCGGCTGTGCGACGGTCCGGCAGCCGCCGACCTTCCAGCGCACGTCATGCGGACGTGCACGATCTTGCCAGCACACCTAACTTCGTCCGGAGCAAGCCTATGGCGATGTCACCCGCAGTTGAACAATCGAAAGCGGCGTCCACCCAGTGGACCGCACGCATCCTGAACATCGAAGCGTCGAATTCCGGCGCTCTGCCCGCGTGGTGGCGCGATGCGTATCACAGCTACCGCAAGACGCTCGAGCAGCCGGATTACCCGTGCTTCTTCGGCCAGGCGGCCGAGCGGCGCGGTGAGATGTTCTACGCGTTCGACGGCGAGCGTCCTGAGATTGCGCGCGCGACAATGCAGCGTTTTGTCGAACTCGGACACGATGCGGCGCTCACGCGGCATAGTCTCGCGATGTTCTGCGCGCCGGACCCCGCGCTCACGTCGCACACCGAATTCCTGCGGCGCTTCTGGACCCTGCTGCTGCAGTTGCACGAGGCGGACGACGTGCCGATGCGGCCCACCGATCCGGATGATCCGTTGTGGGAGTTCTCGTTCGGTGGCCGCAAGATGTTCGTTGTCGGTACCGCTCCGACCTATCACCAGCGGCGCAGCCGTGTGGTCGGTAGCGGGATCGTGCTGCTGTTCCAGCCGCGCGAGCTGTTTACCGACTTGACGACCGGCAAGCCAATCGGCGCTGAAGTCCGCCGCCAGATCCATGCGCGGATGTTGGAGTACGACGCGATGCCGGTACATCCGGACATCGGCTTTTACGGCGATCCACGTAATCGGGAGTGGAAGCAGTATTGTCTGCCCGACGACAACGCGCCAGTGACCGGACGTTGCCCATTCGCCAGCCGCTGACGCGCTGCGATCGGCTCTCCATGGTAAAGCCGACGTTCGAGTGTCCGCGTGAGGTAAAGGCGTTTACGCGGTCATACAGTCAGTCGGCCTAAACCGTCGAGAATCGGAACGGAACCGTGTTCCGTAGGCGTCACCGCGGCCCCGAGCCCGTTGAGAAGACGACGGATCAGAGACTACGCGGCAAGCTGTTCTTTATGGCGCGCGACCAATTCGGCTTCGTCCCTCAGTGCCTTCTGCGCAGACGGGCGCGCACCGATTCGGGCAATGTACGCCATCAGATGCTTCAGATGGTCAAGCTTCACGCCAGAGCGCTCGTTCCACATCGTTGCCCATACGTATGCGTCTGCAACAGTGAACTGTTCACCCGTGAGGTATGCGCGGCCGTCGGCCAGACGTGCGTCCAGAACGCCGTAGGCCGCGAGTAGTTTGTTGGTTGTAAACTCGATGCCTTCCGCCGTCATCAGTTTGCGCATTAACGGAATATGCTTCTGCGCAATCTCGGTCGCGATAAAGGTCAGCAACTGGTCCATCTTGACGCGTTCCAGTGTGCCGCGAGCAGGAATCAGCCCTGACTCGGGATGCTGGTCGGCGAGATACGACGAGATGACCGTGGTTTCCGTCAGCTGGTCACGCCGCTCGTTATCGAGCACAAGGACCGGGACGTAGAGAAGCGAGTTGACATCCGAGAAGCGGGTGTCATCCGTCGTGGACTTGCCGAAAACGTCGAAGTGAACGAGTTCCGGTGATAGGCCCAACTCGTTGGCGACAGTTTGAACAGCCAGGGAGCAGGTTGCTTCAGCGATGTAGAGTTTCATTTGATAAGCCTTCCTTATAAAAAAAGTGATCAGATAGAGCTGGATTGGCCGGTGCCTTTGTGATGCGCCGTTAGGACAAAGTATGTCGGGATTGCTGGCCGCAATAAACACCGGCTGGGTAGTCGCTCTGTCGCTTTCAAAGCGATAATCGTGGCTACGCCTATAGCCCCGGACAGCCATGTCGCGCATACGTTTAGCGGGGTCGTTCCGCGATCTGTCTTCGGCAAACCGCGCCGCGTTGGACCGGGCGAGGAGCATGTGGCATGGGGGTTTTCGCGCTTTCCGTGCTCGCGCCGGGTTGCTTACTGATTGCGAACCTGGACGACGAGCTTGCCGAACGCGCCATGCTTCAAGTGAGCAAAGGCTTCCGGAACTTTGGCGAAGGAGTAGGGGGTCGATGACCGGCTTGAGTACGCGCACGTCCACCGCGTGCACCCAATTTGCAGTGCGCGGCGTGGACCCGCGGCAATTGCAACAGAACGCCGGCTACGGCGACCCGGGTATAGAAGGCGTCCACGGGCCGAACTGGAATGCTGACTTGCGACGCGGCATGACCAGCGATCGGCGCCGCGCAAACATCTCCAGGCCACATCGTGTGCCACAGCCCGGGTGATGCGAAACGAGGGCACCCAGTAGCATCCTCCAGACCTTTCTTGCGGTTGCCCGATCGTTTTCTTTCGAATAAGGGTTAACGCTTAAATTAGCAATGAGTCATTGTGTCATACACATTTAATAAATCACGTGATGCCCACTACACTTGTCTTCACGGCAGACACACGTCTGCGAAAAAATCTGGAGGTTTATTATGAAGTCGCTCATTCAAGCTGTTTGCGTCACCGCGGTATTCGCGTTCCCGGCTTTCTCATTCGCTCAGTCGAGCCAACCGGTCACTCGTGCAGACGTGAGCGGACAATTGGTGCAGTTCGAACAAGCGACCCCATCACACGCCGCGTTCCCCGATTCGAATGCGTCATATCCGGTCGCTACGCTAACCGCAGAGCAAAAAGTGTCTGCGCAAAACGGCGCCGCTTCTGCCGGCTTCGGTGGTGTTGCCGAGAGCACTTCAGGATCGGGGGCGGCGATTGCGCCGGTGTCGCCGGCCGCCTGGCGTTCGATGTATGACCATCCCTGATCTATCTGCTCGATATGCATGTTTTGAGGCGTGCAGCCGGGCTGTGCGTCTTGCATACAACAGCAGGCCGTTATACCCACCTGCCGGATTGAATCCGGCGGGTTAACAGTTCTGCTCACCTACAACGGCTATCGGTTCGGGGCCGTTACCGTAGATCGCCAGACGCAGTGCGGGTTCCTTCACCCAGCCGTTGTCGAGGCCCTTGAGCGTGTGATCAAAGAACCGCCCGCGTGTTGCCGTGGCTTCTTGACCATAGAACGCACACCATTTTCCGTCGCGCTGCGTATAGAGCGATTTGAGCGCGGAATCCACACGGCGGAAGGCCTCGATCGACCCTCGTGTGTGCAGCGCATGATCAGAAAAACTGCCGCAAACGAGGATGGGAACTTCGATACGCGCCAAGTCAGGGGCAGTCGACTTGTACCATTCATCGCGTTCCGGCCGATTGGCAATTTCCTTGCGAAATTCGGTGTTGATCCGGACTCCTCCCTTCTTGAGCCCCTTGTCCCAGATGATGGTGAAGCCGTCCTCGCGAACTCCGCCAGGGCGAGCGAAGTCGCGATACAGATCGCTGCCCCCCTCCCGCTGACAGATAACCGCGAGATGCGGCGACGATACGCCAGGGTCACCAGTCCAACGCTTTGTCGCGCACCAGGCACCGTCATGATGGTCACCGCCGTTGGAATGCTGATGCATGAACCGGCTTCAAAGAATAATCCAGCTCGCACGCTCTTCATATTCGGAGGGTACGCAGGTTAGCGTTCCATAGATTCGGATTCGCGTGGATCACGAGCGATCCGGAAGTAGCCGTTCCTTGCCTGCCAGGGCGTTCACAAACGAAGGTTATCGTAAGCCGATGCTCGGGTAATATGCGTGCTTCGTTTAGCCAAGCCGTCAGTGACGCGCTTGGGGGTCATGCCGCCATTGCCCGATCCCGCATGCCCGATGTTGTCGAAAGCTGCCATTTGAAACCACGACTTTCAGCAATGGCTCGAACAGCCGCTATGGGTGAGCAGACGGCGGTCGGCTCGTCAGCATGAACGACCTGTGCACCTCGGAAGCGGAGTGCTTTTGCCGCCAACCGGCAGGTACTCAAAATTATCAAAATTACAAAGATCAAACATGAATAGAATGCTTGCGCTCGGCGCATTTCTGCTTTTATCGTCGGCCTCGGCGATTGCATCGAACTGGGTCCAGGTCTTCGCGAACTCGGGGGAGCTCGTTAGCGTCGACAAAGACTCTGTTGCTCGCAGTGGTGACACCGTCAACGCCTGGACTCAGACGGTCTTGGCGGTAGAGACGGACGTGCAACTCGGACGTCCCGCCAAGGCGATCAAGACGCAATACGTTGCGGACTGTCAGGCTAGAACACTCCTCGTGAACGCACTGATTTTTTACGATGCGCAAGGTAATGTCCTCGCTTCTCTGCCTCCGGAGCACGATGCTCCAGCGGTTGTCGTCCCGGGCACGGGCGGAGATTTCATATTGCGTGCGGTGTGCAGTAAGGGCTGAGGGTTCGATGACCCTAGGGTGCAACCGGCTAATGACCGTTCTACCCCGGTCAACGGTCAATTGGCTCTTACGAACTCGATAGCCGCCACCGTATTCACGTGTGAGCGTGGGCAATCCGTGTTCAGCTCGTTCCCGAGCGACCGCAAACGGGCGTGCATACGGCTGGTGGCTGCCGCTTCACAGCGGCACTCTTTGCCGACATACCGTTAGCACCAGTTGCCGGAGCCAGCGATGAACAGGGTCGACCTCTAAACGTGGATGCCACATCTGAGAAACCGTAATTTTTTCGGTCGTCACGGGAAGCTCGAAAGCGTAGATGCTGCCGGACAGGGCCGACTCTTGATGTTCAGGTTGATTGCCCAGAAAAGACCCAGGCACGAGAGCGATCAAATCCGAGGCTCGCGCCACCGCCAGCGCGGCGTGGAAGCTGGGAACCATGGCGACGATCGTTCTTTCCAACCCTAAAGCAGCCAACGCCTCATCGACCGGTCCACTGGCGCGCCCGTGGCGCGAAGCAACAACGTGGCCGAAGGAGGCATACCGTTCTGCTGTTACCTCACGCTCTAATTCGAGCGGATGGCCCTTTCTGACAACAGCGAGAAAGCGATCCCGGAATAGAGCCTGCACGCGGACTTCCGGCCCCATTTCGCCCAGGACACCGATCTCAAGGTCGGCTGAACCCTCTCGCAAATGCGCTGCTGTCTTCTCAGGTTTGGGCGCGAAGCGCAAACGCACGAGCGGCGCGATTGCCGTGGCCGCAGCGATAAGCGGAGCGCCGAAGGCTTCCACAAAGCCATCGTTGGCGCGAATGGTAAAGGTTCGCTGCAACGTTGGGAAATCCGGCTCGGTCGTTGAGGGACTCAGTACGGAACGTGCCTCGTGAACCGCGTTTTGTGTGCGTCGACGAAGTGCCTCTGCATGGGGCGTCAACACCATACCGCGCCCCGCGCGAACCAGTAATGGGTCACCGATCGCCTCGCGCAGCCGGGTCAACGTTCGACTCATTGCCGAGGCACTCAATCCCAGCCGACGCGCAGCGCCAACCACGCTGCCATCGGCAAGCAATACGTCAAGCGCAATGAGTAGATTCAAATCGGGTTCGGGCATGTGCGATCGTAGCACGCACCGTTCAGGCATGGCGTTTGATGCAGGTTATACGTGCAATCGTTGCGTCTTCCGCCATGCCTCCCGCATCGATATATTCCCCGGACTGACTCACGTCCAAGGGCGTGGTTCGTCAACGTCACGCAATGTCACGTTCAGTCAGGTTTTACTTACAGGGAGCTATCAATGCAAGACTTATCACCGCAGAAAACCGTCTTCCTTATCGGTGCATCCCGTGGCCTCGGATTCGCAATGGTCGAGGAATACCTCACGCGCGGCTGGCGAGTAATAGCCACCGGAAGGGAAGGCTCCACAGAAAAACTTCGTCAAATCGCAAAAGCTTCGGACGGAGCACTCGAAGTTGAAACCGTCGACATCACGATTCCGGAGCAGGTCGCCGCGTTACGCGGTCGTCTTGAGGGTCGACGACTCGATGTGCTTTTCGTGAATGCCGGTGTCAAAAACGACGATCGTGAAACGATTGCAGATGTCTCGACAGAGGAATTTGTGCGCGTCATGGTGACCAACTCGTTGAGTCCAATGAGAGTGATCGAGACGTTTCAGGACCTCGTGCAGCCGACCGGAACGATTGGCGTCATGTCGTCCGGGCAGGGCAGCCTCACAAACAACGACAACGGAAATTATGAGGTCTACCGGGGCAGCAAGGCCGCCCTCAACATGTTGATGCGCAGCTTTGCCGCGCGCCACCGAAGCGACGCGAGAACCTTGTTACTGATGGCGCCCGGATGGGTACGAACGGACATGGGCGGTCCTGAAGCGCGTCTTGGTATCGAAGAAAGCATCCCGAACTTGGTGAGCACGATCGAGGCTTACCAAGGGCGTTCCGGATTGCATTACCTGGACTACCTCGGAAGAGTCGTTCCCTGGTGAACGGCGGCGTATTTCCAAAGTCGCACACTCCCATGCCAATTTGCCTGGGGCCGGGATGCTCGCGGCAATGCTGGAAAAATTTCGCTTGAGAAGAGCATTCCAGACGATCGCTATCCAGTCAGCCGATCACCCCGGAAATCATCTATGGACAACTGTTCGTGCGCGGACCGGGCGTTGCTGATCCCGTCGTAGCACAAATCCGTGTCCTCGAAATGATGATCTTCAATATCGATCGTGATCTTGGAAACTGGTCTTACTTCGCAAAAATTGCGCACTTACGATCCTTCGCAATCCTGCTGATAGGACCTGGTTTTCAAGTTGGTTTATTTATTTCACGACATCTTTGGGGTGGGGCGATGAAGAAACAAATCCTGGGAATTGCCGCATGCATGTCCGTGTACGGCGTTGCACACGCTCAAAGTTCGGTGACTCTCTATGGGCTCCTCGACAATGGCTTCGTGTTCAATTCGAATTCAAAAGGTAGCCGCCAGTATGAGTTGGGTTCCGGCAATCTGCAGGGCGATCGTTGGGGCTTGATCGGCTCGGAAGACCTGGGCGGCGGATTGAAGGCGATCTTTCGCCTGGAAGGCGGCTTCAACGTGGATAACGGCACGCTGGGCCAGGGCGGTGCGGAGTTCGGCCGCAAGGCTTACGTGGGTTTGAAGGGTTCCATGGGCACGGTGACGCTTGGCCGCCAGTACGACCTGCTCGGCGACTATGTCGGCAGCTTCGAGTCGGGCAACGCCGAAAAGCTGGTGACACTCAAAGAGTGGGGCAGCATATACGGCGCGCATCCGGGCGACATGGACAACCTCGACAACACCAACCGGATCAATAACTCGGTCAAGTACGCCAGTCCCAGCTATAACGGCCTGACCTTCGGCGGCTTCTACAGCTTCGGCGGCAAGGCGGGCGAATTCACGCAGGACCAGATATATGCGTTGGGCGCGGGCTACGACAACGGCCCGCTGGCTCTCGGCGTGTCATACGAAAACGCGCGCGACCCGAACTTCTCGGTCTTTGGTTCGAATCCCAACGCGAACTCGCCGACGTCGACCTCAGCGACCAATATGTCCAGCCCGGTGTATAGCGGGTTTGCATCGGCGCATACATGGCAGGTCGTCTCGGCGGGCGCCGCGTACAAGATCGGTAATGCGACCATTGGCGGCGTGTACAGCAACGTCCAGTTCAAGGACATCGGCGCAGAGGCAGGCGCCGGGCTCAACCCGCAGAAACTGACGGGCACCGCGACCTTCAACCTCGGGGAAATCAACCTGGCCTATCTGGTGACACCGGCCTTGCAGTTGGGCGCCGCCTATACCTATACGCGCGGCAGCTCGATCGGCAGCATTTCCGGGGCCGCCTACAGCCAGGTCAATCTCGCGGCGAACTATGCGCTCTCCGTGCGTACGGATCTGTATCTGGTCGGCATCTACCAGCACGCGAGCGGCAAGGATTCGACCGGGAAAACGGCAGTCGCGGCAATCGCCAACCTGAGCAATTCGTCGAGCGACGTGCAGACGGCGTTGATCGTCGGTATCCGTCACAAGTTCTGATCGTGCGGTAAATGTGCGCGAAAATGTGCGCGATGCGCCGCACACGAGCCGGTCATGCGGCGGATTCCAGGTCTGGACCGGTTCGCGACATGATCGGCTCGATCATTGAGCAAGCTCGCCCTCGCGGTGCGACGGGCGGTGCATTTCCAGTGTAAAGTTGGGCACCGTCGACTTGAGTTTTGCCCATGTCCGAACCCACGCCCTATCAAGCCTGTCAGGAGACCGCTCGTCTCGTGCTTCGTATGGATGCAGCCATTTCGGCATTCAGGGCCGGGCAGAGGTCGGGGGTGCAAGCACTCGATGCGGAGAGCCAGATTGTCGCCCGTGTCTCGCCTTCTAGCGGCGGCATGCCAGCAAGTGGGACGCGTCCGGCAGAGCGTCGTGTGCCCCGCCGGCCGAACAAGGTGGAGCTCGCCATCCTCACCGCGCTTGCCGACACATACGGCGCCGAAATGCTGACCAATTCCTCCCTTGGCTATGTTTTGCGCCTCTTTGCGAGGTACGGCGGCGTCGCGCTCGTGCAGCGCCTGCTGTTCGGCGAGTCGGCATCCGATCAGCAACTTTCGATGATGCTCACAGCGGCCCGCGTCGCGCTTGCCCAAATCTCGACGATCTTCCCGGATGTGTTCTTCGAGGATGCCAACGCCGTGATTGTGGGCTTTCGACCGCGGCCGCCGACGGGATTTTCCGCGTAGGGCGGAAGTAAATGAGCGAGCGCATGGGTGTATGGCGACACGGTCATATATCCCACACGTTTGCGCCATTGCGAGCTGAATCACACAAACAGTGAAGCCGTGCAGCCGGCGCTAAAATAGCCGCCTTAGAAATGCGTGGCCTCTCCAACGCTGAACCCTATGATTCGGTCGTTCATATTGCAGGGCGGCCAAGGCATGTCTCATTCTCACGGCGGTCATTCTCACGGCGGTCCAAATCAATCTCACTGACGGCGTTCTCGGCGCTAGCCTTCATGCGCTCAATATGCCCGAAATACTCGGGGTCGTTGTTGCGCTCTTGCTTGGCGGCATGGTCAAAGGGATCGTCAGTATCGGCGTGCCGCTTGTCGCAATGCCAATATTGAGTCAATTCTTGCCGATCAAGCAGGCAGTACTTCTTCTGTCGATGCCGATCATTCTCGGCAATATCCCGCAAGCGCTGGAAGGCGGCGAGATGCTACCAACGGTTCGCCGAATTGCGGCGCCGCTCATTGGCACGGTCTTGGGAAATATCGTTGGCGTGACGGTCCTGATTTCACTCGCACCGCATCGCGCGCAAGCCGCCGCCGGTAGTCTGCTGATGCTTGCCGCGCTGTTGCTGCTCGCGGCGCCGAAGCTCACGCTTTCGCCTGGGTTGGCCAGGCCCGCTGGTTTTGTGTTTGGATTTGGCGCGGCCGTGATGGAAAGTATCGCGTCCGTGCCCGGCCCTTTGCTTGCGATGTATCTGATCGCGACAGGGGCAACCGGCAAGGCATTTACGAAACAGATCGCGATCATTCTCGTTGTGTCGATCCTTACCCTGATCCTCACGTTTAGCGGAGGCGCTCATACGAGCTTGACCGACATCGCTATTTCGACTGCGGCAAGTGTTCCTGTCATTATCGGCATCATGCTTGTGCGCCCGCTTCGAGACAAACTGCCGCCTGGCGCGTTCCGGATTTTGGTGCTGCTTTTTGTACTTGCCGCTGCGTTTCAAATGATCTGGAAATCAGGCATTTTGTAAGGTCCAGGTCCGGAGACTGTCTACCCTGCGAAGCCAGTGTCTCAATGCCGGCCATTGCAGTCGTTCTGTCTGCCTGGAGAGATCGATCTGCCAAGCGCCGTCGGCGCGTTGGTCGCTCCCGATGATTCCTTGTATCGGTCGAGATGGTATTTTGACTTCTACAAATTTCTACTATCCTAACCTCAAGCTGGAAGCAAACGCGGGGTCGCACGATAGTAAGGCGTCTGGAGGCAAGCCACGGGGGAGTCTCGTGCGAAGACACGTGATGGCCTATACCGCTTGATTTTAATTGTCGGCACCATGAACGGACAGTCCGCGAGCCTGGCCCATGACGCACGCGTTTCGTTGACTTGCCGAATCGCACGTCCGCCATAGCGCTCCGCATGAACGGTACATTGTCTTCATCGATATTGATAGCCGGCTCGCAGCCTCCGATATGCCCACGCAGCCTCCGATATGCCCACGCAGCCGGTCACTTGCGGGACGCCCTTGGTGGCATTTCGCCAATACTTATCATCGGAAAAACCAATGTTCCCTTATTCACGATCAATCCATAGAATCCAACGATGTATCTGGGATTTCGTTATGCCGATCATGCTCAGGTTCGGTTTGCATTCGAGTGGGTCATGTACGCATTCCGTCGCTAGTTTCTTCGGCTGAAGCGCACCGCGACGCCTCGCTGAATATTGGTTCTCTCAAAGGAACCTCGCAACGTGAATAACCTGCGCCGCGAGTTCGCCCCAATCTCCCGTGCCGCCTGGTCGCAGATCGAAGAGGAAGTGGCGCGCACCTTCAGGCCCGCAGGCGGCAGCGTAAGCCTTACGCCGTGATGCGGCGTAACCCCGAAGCAAGACAGCCTCCAGGTCTCCTGGGGCTGTTCATGGAGTCTCATATGACCACGCGACGCGAAGTTCCGGGAATCCGGCCGTATGACGGACCCGCCGGAGGCTGGGGAGCGCTCCGGGCGACGGCTCAAGCCGTACGGCTGCAAATGGAAAGCATAAAGGCGCCCATTACGCTGCTGCGGACCAATCAGCCTGACGGCTTCGATTGCCCGGGGTGCGCCTGGCCTGACAAGGAACACAAATCCACGTTCCAGTTCTGCGAAAACGGCGCCAAGGCCGTCACATGGGAAGCGACGACCAAGCGGGTGGGTCCGGAGTTTTTCGAAAACAACACGGTGTCGTCGCTGCTACAACGATCCGATTTCGAACTGGAGGATCTCGGCCGACTGACGCATCCTCTCGTCTACGACCGCACCACGGACAAGTTCCGGGCGGTCGCCTGGGACGACGCGTTCGCTCGCATCGGTGAAGTCCTTCGCGGGTTGTCCTCTCCCGACGAGGCCGAGTTCTATACGTCAGGCAGGGCGTCGAACGAGGCAGCCTACCTCTTTCAGTTGTTCGCGCGCGAATATGGGACGAACAATTTCCCCGACTGCTCGAACATGTGTCACGAGCCGACCAGCGTCGGATTGCCCCGGTCGATCGGGATCGGCAAAGGCACGGTATCGCTGGATGACTTCGACGCGACCGAACTGATCCTCTCGATCGGCCACAATCCCGGGACGAATCACCCGCGGATGATGGGAACACTCCACGAATGCTCGCGGCGCAACGTCCCGATCATCGTGTTCAATCCTCTGCGCGAGCGCGCGCTTGAGCGCTTCGCTGATCCACAGAGCATGATCGAAATGGCGACCTTCGGATCGACCCGGATTGCGTCGACCTATTTTCAGGTCGACGCCGGAGGAGATGCGGCCGCCCTCAAGGGCATCATGAAAGCGCTCCTGGCGATGGATGCAGAACAGGGCAACACCGTCCTCGACCACGAGTTTATCGCCACGCATACGCAAGGTTTCGAAGCGTTAGCTGCCGATCTGGACGCGACGTCATGGGCGGATATTGAAAAGGCAAGCGGACTCAGCCGTGAAGATCTGGAGCAGGTTGCCATTGCCTATGCAAAATCGAATGCGACAATTGTCACCTACGGAATGGGCGTAACCCAGCATAACAAAGGGACCGCGACCGTCCGTCTGATTGCTGACCTGTTGTTATTGCGCGGCAACATCGGCAAACCCGGCGCAGGCATTTGTCCTTTGCGCGGACATTCCAACGTGCAGGGCAATCGCACGGTCGGTATCACGGAAAAACCGTCCGCCACCTTCCTCAAACAGATTGAAGAGGTATTCGGGTTCGAGCCGCCCGCAGCGCACGGGCACGACGCCGTCCAGGCGATGCAGGCGATGATCGCCGGCACGGCCAAGGCCCTGATTTGCCTGGGCGGAAACTTCGCTGTCGCGTTACCCGATTCCGGGCAGTCCTTTCCCGCCATGGGCAAGCTCGATCTGAGCGTCCACCTCGGTACCAAGCTCAATCGTTCGCATCTGCTAGTGGCCAAAGAAACCTACGTGCTGCCTGTTCTGGGCCGCACGGAACTGGATATCCAGGCGAGCGGCCAGCAATCCATTACGGTCGAGGATTCCATGTCGATGGTCCACGCCTCTTCGGGCAAGCTGACGCCTGCGTCCGAACACTTGCGTTCCGAGCCGGCGATCGTCGCCGGCATTGCCACGGCCACGTTGCCGGACAGCAAGGTGGCATGGAAGGAATTGATCGCCGACTACGACAAGGTTCGGGACCTGATCGAACAAACCGTGCCGGGATTCGAGGCCTTCAATGAACGGATCAGAACGCCAGGGGGATTCCGTATGCCACTTCCTCCGACCGAACGCGTGTGGCCCACGCCGTCAGGAAAAGCGATATTCTCAGTGTACGGCGGAGTGCAGGAAGACGCCGACGTCCTCGGCGCTGAAAACGTGCTCCGTCTCATCACGCTGCGCAGCCATGACCAGTACAACACCACCATCTACGCTTTGGACGATCGTTACCGGGGCGTGTTCGGCCGGCGTGACGTGTTGTTCATGAACGAAGACGATCTTGCCGAGCAAGGACTCGAACACGGTGATCTGGTCGACATCGAAACGATTACGTCGTCGGGCAGACAGCTTCGCCTGGAGAACATTACCGCGATCGCCTACAACATCGCGAAGGGCTCGGTCGGCGCGTACTACCCGGAAGCCAACGTGCTGGTGCCACTCGACTACCTTGACAAAGAGAGTGGCACGCCTTCGTACAAGTCTGTGCCGGTGCATGTTTTGCGCTCAGCAGAAACGTGACTTTAGGCGCAGGATGCCGGGTGAATGTTGTCTTTGGACGTTGCCTTTGAACGTTGCCTTTGCCAGAGGCATCCAGCGGTAATGTCGCGCCCGGCATTGACGCGCATCATTGACGCACACACTTGCGATTCCCGTTCAATCCATTTTCAGCAGACGTTAAGTGATCGCGTTGGGTGAACCGCGTAGTGAGCCTGCCGCCACAGGGCGCCCGTTTTTGCGCAAATTCCGTTATCACCTGGAGCCGTTGATCAATCATGGAAATCTTCGATGCATTCCACCTTGCCAGGTTGCAGTTTGCGTTCACGGTCTCATTTCATATTATTTTCCCCGCCATCAGCATCGGTTTGGCCAGTTTCCTGGCCGTGCTGGAATGGCGCTGGTTGCTGACCGGCGACACAGCCTACAAGGACATGTTTCTGTTCTGGTCGAAGATCTTCGCGGTCGGCTTTGGAATGGGGGTGGTCTCCGGTGTGGTGATGGCCTATGAGTTCGGCACCAACTGGAGCGGATTCTCCACGATAGCCGGCAACATCACCGGGCCGCTGCTGACCTATGAAGTGCTGACGGCGTTCTTTCTTGAGGCCGGGTTTCTCGGCGTCATGCTGTTTGGCTGGCAACGCGTCAGTCCCCGCGCGCACTTCTTCGCCACGCTGATGGTTGCGGTGGGCACGCTCATTTCCACTTTCTGGATTCTCGCGTCGAACAGCTTCATGCAGACGCCGCAAGGATTCGCCATCGAGAATGGTCGTATCGTACCGGTCGACTGGATGAAAGTTATTTTCAACCCGTCGTTTCCGTATCGACTCGCGCATATGACGATCGCCGCATTCATCGTCGCGGCCTTCATTGTCGCCGCTTGCGGTGCGTGGCATCTGTTGCATGGCCGGCGCGACAAACCCGTCAAGCGTAGTTTTTCGATGGCGCTGTGGATCCTGCTTTTGCTGACGCCCATACAGATTTTTGTTGGCGATGCACACGGACTCAACACGCGAAAATACCAGCCGGCCAAGATCGCGGCAATCGAAGGCCTGTGGGAAACCGAGCACGGCGGCACCGCACTCAATCTGGTCGGCCTGCCCGACATGAACGCGGAAGTGACGCGATACACGATCCAGATACCCCATCTGGGCAGCCTGATCCTGACCCACAGTTGGGACGGCGAGATTCGCGGCCTGAAAGAGTTTCCGCCGGGGGATCGCCCGTATTCGCCGATCGTGTTCTGGACGTTTCGCATCATGGCGGGTCTCGGCATGTTGATGCTATTGACTGCGCTGCTCGGGCTACTGCTCAGAGTGCGCGGCCGTCTCTACGAAACGCGGTGGTATCAGCGTTTCGTGCTGTGCATGGGGCCTTCTGGAATCGTGGCGCTATTGGCCGGGTGGATAACGACGGAGGTCGGCCGCCAGCCCTGGACGGTTTACGGCGTTCTGCGTACCGCGGACTCCCTCTCACCCATCAGTGCCCAGCAAGCCGGCGTTTCATTGCTGATCTTTGTGCTGGTGTATTTCCTCGTGTTCGGCATGGGCGTCTACTACATGTTGAAGATGATGAAACGCGGGCCGGAGGAGCATATTGACGGCCGCAAGGCCGGCAAGCATCCGATATTGCTCAATCGAGCGCTCGAAGCACTCGAAGGAGAGTAACGCCATGCAAATCGATCTTCCTGTCGTGTGGGCCGCGATCATCGGACTGGGCGTTTTCATCTATGTGATGCTCGACGGATTCGATCTCGGCATCGGGCTGCTGTTTCCGTTCTTCGAGGAGAAAGGCGATCGTCAAGTAATGCTTAATACCATCGCACCGGTCTGGGACGGTAACGAGACGTTCCTCGTGCTCGGCGGCGCCGGGCTTTACGGGGCGTTCCCGGTGGTCTATTCGACGCTCCTGCCGGCGAACTATCTCCCGCTCATCCTGATGGTCGTGGGCCTGATCTTCCGCGGCGCTGCCTTCGAGTTGCGTACCAAGGCCGTCAGGACCCAGCACGCGTGGGATCTCGCTTTCATGGGTGGTTCCGCGCTCGCGGCGCTCTGCCAGGGAATCGTGCTGGGCTCGCTGCTGCAAGGCATCAAGATTGTCGATAGCCGTTTCGCCGGCGGTCCGTTCGACTGGCTCTCGCCGTTCAGCCTGTTCTGCGGAATCGGCGTGCTCTTCACCTATGCGACGCTCGGCTGCGGCTGGCTCATCCTGAAGACGGACGGTGAACTGCAGCGCAAAATGCGGCAGGTCATGAGGCCGCTCGTGAGCGTGCTGCTCGGAGCGATTGTCATCGTGAGTCTCTGGACGGTGATCGGATTGCCTGCGGTTGCGCTTCGCTGGTTTGGAAGCGGCAATCTCGGCTGGTTCCTGCCGGTGCCAATCCTTGTCATAGCTTGTGTATGGGGCATCTTCCGCTCGCTTCGGTTGCAGCACGAAGCGACCCCCTTCATTCTCACCCTCGCGCTCTGTTTTCTCGGCTTCAGCGGCTTGCTCATCAGCATCTGGCCGAACATCGTTCCGCCATCCCTGACAATCTGGCAGGCGTCGTCGAGCCACTCGAGCCAGCTATTTACGCTGGTCGGCACTGTGATCGTGCTGCCGGTCATCCTTGTCTACAACGTCATGCAGTACCGCGTATTCCGGGGCAAGGTGAGGGAAGGGGACGCAGGTTATCACTGATGGTGACGGCGCAGTCAGCACACTACAAGAGCACATCATGATCGTGAGGCCAGGGGAAAATTGGTTCCGGTTGCTATTTGTCTGGAACGGTTCCGTATTGCAGTCGATCATTCCCCAACTGGTGTTCATGGGGGCTGTCAGCAGCCTCGCCGTGCTGACGCAAGGCCGAATTTTCGGCGAGAAAATTCCGCTCAATACAGCACCCTTCACGCTATTCGGTCTTGCTCTCGCCATCTTCCTTGCGTTCCGGAATAACGCGAGCTACGAGCGCTTCAACGAGGCGCGGCATCTGTGGGGCAACCTGTTGATCTCCACGCGCGCGCTGACGTCGCAGATGCTGTGTTACGTCCCGTGCGGCGCTGACAAGCTTCATATGGCCCATACGCTGATTGCGTGCGTCTATGCGTTGAAACATCAACTGCGCGGGACCGACCCGACTCCGGATCTCCTTCGCTTTGTCGGCCGCACGCGAACCCGGGCATTGCAGCACACTTGCTACAAGCCGATTGCGCTTCTCAATGACATCCGTCGCGACTTCGCCGATCTGCAGGATCAAGCATTGGCAACGGACACGAAGCTCTGGATGTTCGACGCGCAGATCAATGAATTGGGACGCGCGATTGGAAGCTGCGAACGGATTGCATCCACGCCTATTCCGTTTGCCTACAGTGTGTTGCTTCACCGCACCGTCTATGCCTATTGCGTGTTGCTGCCGTTCGGTCTCGTCGATTCGACGGAGTTCTTTACGCCGCTTCTCTGCGTTTTCATTTCTTATACGCTTATTGCGCTCGAAGCGATTGCCAGTGAAGTTGCCGAGCCGTTCACCGTCGCGCCTAATGCGCTGGCACTGGACGCAATGACTTGCACCATCGAACGATCGATTCTCGAGCTGTGTGGATGTGAAATTCCAGATGAGGTCGTACCGGTGCGCCCGTATCAACTGACGTAAGGTTTCTCCCTGGATGTATCCGGCGAGATTCGCCACAAAGCCGCCGCAGCGCTTACGGCGACAGGAACACACGAATGAAACTCACCATCAGGTAGTTCGCCGGCGCTCGCGAACAATTCGGCGTCTCGCAGGAGATTGTGGACATCGATGCTTCGAGGCACCGCGCGTAGACCGGCCGCTCCGTACAGCCGTCAACCATGAGATGGTCAACGAGACGTTTGTCGTGCGCGAGGACAGCGAAATCGCGTTCTTTGCGCCCGTCACGGGAGGCTGAGGTTGACCTGAAGCACGCGTGTTCATACGGGTTCACACGTCCGCACGCTCGCACCGCTCAGGCAGCGGCGAGCGTGCCGCTAGCGGGCGCACATCGTCACGAGCTTGCCGACGGTAATCACCGCCTGCTCGATTTCGCTCGACCAGGGGCTGCTGTAATTGAGGCGGATGAAATTCCGATAGGTCGTCTCCGAGACCGAGAACATGTATCCCGGTCCGATGGTGATGCCTTGCTCGAGCGCAAGCTTATAGAGCCGCATGGCGTCGACTTTAGGCGGCAATTCGACCCACAGCACGTATCCGCCCGCGGGGTTGGACATGCGCGTACCCTCGGGAAAGAAACGCGAAACGATCGCCTTCATGAGATTGGCCTGCAGCGCATACGCCTTGCGTACCCTTCGCAAGTGGTGCTCGAAACCATCGCGTTCGAGGAATTCCGCAATCGCCAACTGCGGAATCGACGGAGAGGTCAACGTGTTCAGGAACTTGAGTTTCTCGACCTGATCGCGATAACGCCCCGGCAACGCCCAGCCAATCCGGTAGGCTGACGTCAGGCTCTTTGAGAACGAAGCGCAGTGAAGTACCAGCCCCTTCGTGTCGAAGGACTTCAGCGTGCTCGGGTGTGTGCCGTCATAGTGCAGCTCATTGTAGACACCGTTCTCGATGACCGGAATGTCCCGCTTCGTCAAGAACTGGACCAGTTCGCGCTTGCGTTCGTCGGGCATCTTGAAGCCCAGCGGATTCTGGAAGTTCGGCATGACCATGCAGGCAGTGACAGTCTGCGACTCCACGATAGCCGCGAGCGCGTCAATATCGATGCCGTGCTCCGGATGAGTCGATACCTCGATGGCCCTCATGCCCATCCGTTCGATCGCATGGAGCATCGCGTAGAACGTTGGTGACTCGACGGCGATCACGTCGCCGGGCTTCGCGACTGCCTGAAGGCAGAGATTGATGGCCTCGGTCGCGCCGACCGTGATGATGATCTCGTTCGGATCAACCGCCATGCCGTTCTCCAGGTAGCGGCGCGCGATCTGGCGCACGAGCTTCGCATTGCCGGGCGGCAGCGCGTCCGTCACGCCCCACAGCGCCTTACCCCGGCCCGCGTCGTAGGCGTAGCGGTTGAGTTTTTCGAATGGAAACAGGCAGGGGTCGGGATAGGGCGAACCAAGCGGCACCGCATCGTCGACACCGATCGAGCGCAGCGTCGAGAGCACCAGGCGGCTGACGTCAACCGGCGACGAAATCGGGATCGGTTTCGACGGCCGGAGCTCGAGCGTCTTCCGCTCGCCCTCGTCGTTGCGGAAGTTAACGAAGTAGCCGGATTGGGGCCGGCTCGTCACCAGGCCACGGCTTTCGAGCAGCAAATACGCGTGGATCGCTGTCGTGACGCTGATTCGATGCTGCTGGCTGGTCTGCCTGACCGACGGGAGGCGTTCGCCATGACGGTATACGCCTTGCCGGATCGACCTCTCGATGTCGTCTGCAAGCTTCTCATAGAGATTCATCGGACGATTCCCGTGGCGCTTCGCTTGGGTAAGTGTCGCTTAGGTAAGTGTCGCTTGGGCCAGTGTACCGGCCGCCCGCCCGGTGCCGGGACCGTAGCAGAACTGTACTGACGCGAGCCGACCCGATCTGTGCACTCTGGGACCGATGCTCCGGTCTTACTCTTTCCTCCATGGAATGCGCAGTGCCAAGTCCCAATGCAGGGATGTGGCGATGCGCAATCATTGGAGCCAAAGCATGCAAGAGGCAAGACCGAAGGGAAGCGCAAGCGTGTACCAGCAGCCGCGTTCGGCGCTCGAATCAGGCGCGTTCGGCGCAAAGGCAGGTTGGGCGCGATGAATCTGCTAGAAGCCATGCGCATTTACGTCAGGGTGGTTGAGCGCGGCAGTATCTCCGGTGCAGCGAGAGACCTCAATATGGGGCAGCCTGCCGCGAGCGAACGCATTGAGCGACTCGAGAAGTACCTCGGCTGCCGGTTGTTGCTCCGTAGTGCACGCGCTTTCAATTGCACACCCGACGGCCTCACCTTCTACGAGCGTAGCAAGAGGATCCTGCACGCCGTGGAACAGGCGCTTGCCGAAGTGTCGAACGACGAGCAGGTCCTCAGGGGCACGATTCGTATCGCGGCGCCCCACTGCTTCGGCGAGACGGTCGTGCCGCAGGCGTTGACGCTTGTGCGCGCAGCCTATCCTCAACTGAATCTGGAACTGGTCCTGAACGACAGGATCGTCGATCTCGTGACGGAGGGTGTAGACATTTCCTTTCGTCTTGGGCCGCTCGGAGAAGGAGCGTTCATCGCCCGTCAGCTCGGTCAGGTTGGACGTATCGTGGTTGCTGCGCCGGGCTGTCTGAGCCAGCACGGTCCCATCTCCGAGCCGTCTGACCTGGTAAAACACCCGTTCATTCGGGTCCAGGGCATGTTCGGCACGGACCAGTTGCCGCTCCGGCAAGTGGCAACCATCGTGGAAAGCGTGCCGATCCATACCGCGGTCAAGACCAGTCATTGGCGGCCCATGTATGAAATGATCCTCTCGGGTGCGGGCATCGGTGTCCTGGAGGAGCCTGCTTGCGTCGACGCGCTCGCAGACGGCCGGCTGGTGCGCATACTGCCGCAATTCGAGGTGCTGCCCTTCGATCTGAATGTGCTGATCCAGGCGCAACGTCCGGTGCCGCCACGTGTACGGATGATCGTGGCGATGCTGAAAAAGTGCGCTTCGGAAATCCTGGAGAGAGTACACGTCGACTGTGGCGGAGTGACAAGCCGCTTTGATGAAGTACTTCCCGACGATGATGTTTCCGTACTGCTGAAGCCATCGTTGCGGGCCTGAACCCGTAACGATGGCCGTGGCGCCGGGAGCGTGTCAGGCTTTGTCTTCCCGGCCGTTGAGCCCGCGCTTGAGCAATTGGCCGGCCGCCTCGCGAGCGTCGAGGCCGAACGACGGCGCAACCGCCACTGCGATCGCGCCGGGTACGAGTCCGAACGCGAGCTGGGCAATCTCGTTTGCAATGCCCGTGGGGAAGAGCCAGGCCGTTACCAGGGCATCCGGCTGCTTTCCACTTATTCCGCTTGCGTTACTGACACCGACGCCTCGCTCGTCAGCATTAAAAATGTCAGTGTTTCGCATAGATAGAGGCGCACTACCGTGTCGGTATGGCTCGTGTAGCCTATTGACACGTCTTCGCCAAGATGCAACTCGAAGTCGCCGCCGCGCATGGACAGCACGCTGCCGCCTGCGAGTGCGGGCGCCCAGATGATCTCGCCGTTCACGATCCGCTTGATGTGCTCGATAACCGGATAACCCTGATCGCGTGCCTCCCCGAGCGCGGTGTATGCGTCGGCGCCGAGCAGCACGGAGTAGGGGCCGTCGACGCCGGCAAGCCGCAGCTGTTCGAGCGCGTTGCTGATCGTGTTGGGATAATCGCTGACGTCGGCCGGTAGCGCGAGCGCTGGATTTGACGAACCTTCGCGAATCCCGCCAATACCCGCAGCCTGATACCCGTCGAAGATCGCACGATCCTCTGCATAAGCGAGCTCCTTTGCCGCGTCCTTCGCGGGCTGCCAGTCGGCATCTTTTGCGCCGCGCACGACACTGTCGATCGCATCGCGCTGCAGCTCGAACGGCACGGTCAACTGAACGAGGGCCTTCACCTCGGACAGTTTCGCCACGACACCTTGCTGCGGCGCGCTGATCGCGATCTGATGCCCCGTGCCGACGCCGGAGAGTTCCGTGCCGCCGGGACCCTTGACGTCGACCACACGACGGCCGGCGACGCTGCGCCTGAAAGTGCGGGCCACTTCCTCTTCGATTTGCGACCAGGCGGCACGGGAAATTGGGGCAAGCTCGCGATGCAGGTTATTCATGTTGGGAGATTCCCTTGAGAGAGCCAATATTCAGTGAGCCGTCATGGCGCGGCTCGGCGGAGGAAGACGTATCGGGTTGCTGCTGTTCGGCAACGGCAGCGGCAGCGGACTCTGGATCGCGTTCTGCCAGCGCCTCAAGCAGGGTAGCCGACGGAACGAAGAAGAGGCCACCCGTGACCGCGCGGCTATAGTCGAGCAGCCGGTCGTAGTTGCCCGGCGGCCGTCCGACAAACATGTTCTCGAGCATTTGCTCGATCGGCTCGGGCGAACGGGCATAACCGATGAAGTAGGTGCCGAACTCGCCGGCGCCGGGCCGGCCGAAGGGCATGTTGTCGCGAAGGATTTTCACTTCCTCGCCGTTCTCTACGATCGTGGTCAGCGAGCTGTGCGACGACGATGGTTTGACCGCGGCGTCGAGCTCGATATCGGATAATTTCGTGCGGCCGATAATGCGCTCCTGGGTCTCGACGGAAAGCGCGTTCCAGCCGGTCATGTCGTGCAGGTACTTCTGCACGAGGACATAACTGCCGCCCGTGAACTCCGGATCCTCGTCGCGGATCAGCGTGAAATCGACGGCCTCGCGGCCCGTCGGATTTTCGGTACCGTCGACGAAGCCCACCATGCTGCGCATGTCGAAGTAGCGAAAACCGTGCACTTCATCCACGACCGAGACCGCGTCGCCGAGCCGTCCTACCAGCTGCGTGGCGAGCTCGAAGCAGAGATCCATCTGGTCTGCTCGGATGTGGAGCAGGATATCCCCGGGCGTACCCACGGCGCGGCGTTCGCCCTCGCCGAATTCGCGAAACGGGTGCAGCCCTGCGGGGCGCGGGGCGCCGAACAGCGTGTCCCAGGCGTCGGAGCCGAAGCCGCACACGCACGACAGGTTGCCGGAAGGGACACGCTTGCCGACCGAGCGCACGAGGGCGGCGATATCCGCGCACCACGCTCGCACTGTGTCTGCCGGGTCGTGGCCACCCGCGAATGTCGCGACGATGAAAATTGCACTACGGGTGACGGCATTACAAACGGTTTGTGGTTCTGGAATGTCTGCCGGAATGTCTGCTGGAATGTCTTTAGGCATCGGATTGAATATTGATAAGCCGTTACGGATTCCGGCAACAGCGGAACGAACCTCTTTCCGCCTCTGCGGTCCCGGCTTAACGCGGGCGCAAAGCTTTTATCCGAATAAATGAAGCCGGTGTGCTGCTGCGTTCACGGATGTTATACCGCGCAGTCACCTTATGGAAAGGGGCCGCCGCTAGAAACTCATCGAGCCTATAGAAGCATACATCCGGTTCGCGGGACAGGGCTGCTTTGGCAGTCAGTCGCCCCGACGACATGCTCGTGTCACGTTCGCGCCGGTCCACAACGTGTCAAACGACACCCTGCGAAAGGGTGAAAGGGTGCATCGCCAGAGCTCCGCCGATACTTTATATCGGGTTTGGCGGCTTTTTATTCTCGTGCTACATCGTTACCATCGGCTTACTCAGCGGTCTCCCTTGATTGGTCGCCCTATGATTGGCGGGCTTTCTTTCGCGCGGCGGTGTACTCGGCGGCTCGTGGCATCCGGTAGACCCAAAAATTCTTCGAGCCTATTTATTGGAAGATGAAATGTTTTCAAGTAAATAATTCGCATGCCGAATTAATTTAGGAAGGAAATCTGGTTCCGAAAGAAGGATGATCCCCGACCGATTGCGTTCGCACATCGTTTAAGCTTGCTCTTGCCGCTACCAACACGCTGGTTCGTTTATTTCATGGCGCCCGGATCATGGCGCTCAAAAGGTGCTCAAGCTAGTGATGCATTGCTGCCGCGACCATAAGATGGAACGGGAGCACGAGTAGCGCTGTCCCGGCGAATCCAAGCAACCACAATGCAACGAACCATAACAGGCCTTTGAAAAACGTTTTATCGGGCTCACTGCTTTTTGGCGACACGGCATCCCTCCTATAGGCTAGTGATACTGGCTCCGGCGTTGATTTTCTTCTTCTGATCATTCGTCGACAAGCCGCGCGTGTCACCGGAGAAGCGTTTGGCGAAACATCTTGCCGCCATGATCGAGTACGACGTTCTCGACCTCAACCGGTGACGGTTCCCTGAGACAAAGAGTTCGTCTTTCGCAATGGGAGAGGGCGGTATCTCATGGTAGCTCAGTATCTTTCGGTATTCACCGGCATAGGCGGACGACGAACGCACGAGGATTGTCAACGAGTGCATGTCTGAGTCAACTGCCCTGCGAAGGGTGCTCGAGTGATCGACTTTGTCATTGCTCTTATTGTAGCCACAGGTCTTGGAACCGTCTCAGTTCAGCCATCTACCGACATGGGTCCACGCTTGCCAGCGGACATGGCAAGTATCATGCTGCTGTGATCGACCCGGTCACTTGTTCAAGCCAGTGCTCGAATTCCTTTGGTGGCAGAGCCGGTGAGAATAGATAGCCTTGAGCAATGCCATATCCTTGCTCCGCCAGAATCCGGGACTGCTCCTCTGTTTCTACGCCTTCGGCTATCAAGGTCAGGTTAAGGCTTTGGCCGATTCCCATGATTGCGGCGCTCAATGCGCTGGCTGCCTTGTCGTGTGCCAGGTCCGCGACAAAACTGCGGTCCAGCTTGAGTTCGCTGACGGGGAGACGGCGTAGGTAGCTGAGGCTGGAGTAGCCCGTGCCGAAATCATCCACGGACAACCGTACTCCCAAGGCAGTCACTTCCTTGATGGTTTTGAGCACCCCGGAGTTGGCCTCAAGCAGCACGCCCTCGGTCACTTCCAAAGTGAGTTTCTCAGCGGGGAGAGCGTGATCCTCGAGGGTTCGTGCAATTGTTTGTGGTAAATCCAGGTCGCGAAAACTGGTCGGGGAGAGGTTGATCGATACCGATGGTACCGTCAGCCCCCGAGATTGCCACTCGCCCAACTGCCGGCAAGCTTCATGCAAGACCCAGCGCCCCAGTTCCGCGGTCAGGCCGCATTCCTCCGCAAGCGGTATAAATTGAGAAGGTGGGATCATGCCCAGTTCGGGGTGAAACCATCGGGCAAGCGCCTCTACGCCGTAGAGGTGCCGATCTTCGAGGCTGACCTGCGGTTGATAGTGCAAGCACAGGCTTCCGGTCCGAATAGCGTCGCGTAGTGCCGCTTCAAGTGAAATTTTCTTCTGAGCAAGCAGGCTCATTTGACCATTGAAAAAACCATATTGACCTCTCCCGGCAGTCTTTGCCTGGTACATCGCCATTTCGGCACACTGCAGAAGAGCTTCCATATTGCGGCCATCGGCCGGGAAGACGGCAATTCCGATCGTGGCAGACGGCATCAGGCGTGTCTCGGCCAGCCTGCACGGTTGCGATAGCGTTTCCTGCAATTGCGTTACCGCTGCCAGGAGTACCCCGTCACTACACCTGGGTAGCACGGCCACGAATTCATCGCCCGAGAGCCTGCTGATGAGATCTGAAGCCGGAAACTGCGTTCGGATTCGATTCGCCATTTCCCGCAGGAGTTCGTCTCCTGCCGCGCGTCCCATCGAATCATTGATCTGCTTGAAGCGATCCAGGTCAATGAAGAGGACCGCTAACTGCTCGGATTTTCCGATCGACTTGGTAATTTCGTGGTTGGATCTTTCTAACAACATCCGGCGATTAGGCAGGCCGGTCAGGCTGTCGTAAAAGGCCAGTTGCTGAATGCGCTGTCGCGCGCGCTCCCGCTCGAACGCCACCATGCACAGATGAACGCAAGCCGTAATGACTTGCTGCTGGAAGGAATCGGGCTCCACGGCCTTCCGATAGTAGAAAGCGAAGGTGCCCATGACCTGGCGATCGCTCGACAGGATAGGCGTTGACCAGCAGGCCGTGTAGCCCATTGGCAACACCATATGCCGCCACTCGTCCCATAGCGGATCGGTTGCAATGTCGGGGGTCCAGACCGGTTCTCCCCGGTATGCAGCGGTCCCGCAAGATCCCGCTTCGGGTCCTATTTTGCAGTTCTCGAACAGTTGCCAATATTCAGGCGGGAGACTGGGGCTGGCCAACGGCTGCAGATGGCCTTGATCATCGAGCATCTGAATTGATGCTGTTACGTCCGGCAGAATGCGCTCGATTTCGAGGCACACCATGTTGAGCACCTGCTGCAATGGCTCTTCGCGGGCCATCGCCTCCAGGGCGCGCTGCTGTAATACTTCATACATCTTGACGTGAGTGATGTCGGTAAGAACTGAAATGGTCTTGCTCAGGTTCCCGTCCAGATCCCGGATCGGATTTACCACGACATTTACCCAGGATCGCTGGCCGTTCTTGCCCGTCAGGATCTCCTCGCGGCGTACCGTGGTTCCCGCCATCAGTTCTGCCCGGAATGGCTGGATAAACGCTTCAGAAAGGCGTGATCCCAGCAGAGCAGCCGGTGTACGGCCGGCGATTTCATCCGGGCCCCAGCCGAACATCCTGATGAACCCGGCATTGACGTAGTGGATGCTCCCGTCGTTGTCGACGATGACGACGCCTGAGTCAGTCGTATCGGCGACCAGGGCGAGTTGCCGCGCATGCTCGTTCTGGCTAAGCCATTGTTGCTGGCGTTCAGTTATGTCGAGTGCGACCTTGACGATGCGATGCACTCGCTGCTGTGAATCGAATAGGGGCGTAAATGTCGCGCCGAGCCAGCATGGGCTGCCGTCACGCCGCTGACGCTCGCAAATGGCGCCGATCAGCGGGTGACCGTTCACCAGAGATTGCCAGAATTCGGTGTATGCGTTCGAGGCGGCGTATGACGGGTCACAGAACGAGCGGTGAGTACGCCCGAGTATCGCGTCATCTTCGTATCCAAGGAGCGTTCGATAATTGCCGTTCGCTGCCACCAGGATACCGTCGGGAGAAAACTCGGCCACCGCAAGTGTGCGCGACAGGGCTTCCGTCAATTCCGGCATATTCGATGGTTGTGCTGACATCACTTTGCCCCTCGTTTTGAGTCCATGATCGCTATTGCTTCGCTCACAGATATGCCGGATTAACGCCAATATTTTCGATAAATTGGGGCACAGGTATGTAGTTGCTTCACATTTCTTGCGATTTGCCTGCATGGCCGGCAGGACGCCTGGACCGGTTCGTACGGGGTATGAAGATTCCTGAACTTTAGTTCAGCATATCGGCAGCAGAAACAAATTTAAATTTTTTAACCGCTGAAGAGCGGGCTTAATAGCAGCCATGAAGGAGACCGGTCAGTCTGTGACTCAGCCTGAGAGGGCCAAGACGAGTTCTCGCAATAGCACGATTGTCGAACGCTCGTTACCGGGGGGCGTTGGACCGGCGTTCATTGCAGTCCATGCGAACGGCGGCGCTCAGGCAGGTACGACTGCCTCTTCATGACCTACTTTGGGTCATCAACCCTGCACCACCGCAATCAAGCTACAACGGTCACAGGAACAAGCCAGCAGTGCGTTGCGCGTCGTAGCGTGGTGATCGCGGATGCCGACGCGCTTGCGCCGCCGTTGCCCGATATCTAGGCGGATCGGATACAAGTCGCCTTGAGCAACGCTTCGAGCCAATCGGCGAACACGTGGAAGCGCCGGGACAGATGCTGCCGATGAGGATAAAGCAGCGTCATCGGCATGGACGCCGCCCGATATAAAGGCAAGACCTCGACAAGTTCACCCGCGCGCAGATACGCTTGCACGTCATAGGCGGGAATCTGAATCAGGCCGATGCCCGAGAGACAGCACGCGATGTACGCCTCCACGTTATTCACGCCCACCCGTTTCTTGAGCGGCATCGTTTGCCGCGCGCCGTTTTCCATCCATTCCCATGGAGCAACCCGTGCGTTGGACGGCGACGTATAGCCGACCATCCAGTGATCATCAAGGTCGCCGGGGCTCTGCGGCACGCCATGGCGTGCGAGATATGCCGGGCTGGCCACGTTGATGAGAGGCAAATCCCCCACCGCCCGCGCAAACAACTCCGAGTCGCTTAGCGCACCCACGCGTAACGCGCAGTCGACACGCTCCTCGACAAGATCAACGGCCCGATCCGTCACGCCGATCTCGATATCTATCTGGGGATAGCGGTCCAGAAAATCGGGCAACGCGGGCGCGACGATCAAGCGGCCGATGCGACCGGGCATGTCGACCCGTAGTTTGCCGCCAGGCGTACCGCTTGCAAGGCGAAAAAGGTTCTCGGTGTCCTCCATATCCGCGATCAGAGGCAAGCAGCGTTCGTAGAGTGCAGAGCCGTCATGCGTGGTCGAGACCTTCCGTGTCGTCCGGTGTAGCAAGCGCGTGCCGAGTCGGCCCTCGAGTTCCTGGACCGCGGCTGACACCGAGGAGCGCGGCATGCCTAAGGTATCCGCGGCGCGCGTGAAGTTGGCGCACTCGACAACCCGCGCGAAGATTCGAAAGAGATCGATACGGTCCATGCTCGAACAGCCCAGGCGCTCATGCGCAATGATGCGCAACCGTCGCTCGTGAATTAGTCGGGAATTCTGTCTAGTGCTGTCAGGATAAGGTGCTTTATACGATTTTTCTGCACTGTACCATTAGCTGAAGACGCGGCTGCAATTCGCAACCGCGAGAACGGAGAAATGTCATGGCAGACCACAGCATTGCGGGCAAAACTGTTCTGATTGCGGGTGGGGCAAAGAATCTTGGCGGGTTGGTCGCGCGCGATCTGGCCAGGCACGGCGCAAGAGCGGTAGCGATTCACTACAACAGCGCAAACTCCAAGTCCGACGCGGACAACACGATCGCCGCGATCAAGGCAGCCGGCGCGGAAGGCGTCGCGTTCCAAGCGGATCTCACGCAGGCGAAGGCGATGGAACAGTTGTTTTCTGAGGTCGTTGCCGCCGTGGGACGGCCGGATATCGCGATCAACACGGTGGGCAAGGTTCTGAAGAAGCCGTTCACGGAAATCAGCGAAGCCGAATACGATGCGATGAGTGCCGTAAATTCTAAAGCCGCGTTCTTTTTCCTGCGCGAGGCTGGCAAGCACGTCAACGACAACGGTAAGGTCGTGACGCTTGTAACCTCACTGCTTGGCGCGTTCACGCCCTTCTATGCAGCGTACGCGGGCACCAAGGCGCCCGTCGAGCACTTCACTCGCGCAGCGGCAAAGGAGTTCGGCGAACGCGGCATATCGGTGACGGCCGTTGGGCCGGGTCCCATGGATACGCCTTTCTTTTATCCCGCGGAAGGTGCCGATGCCGTGGCGTATCACAGGACGGCCGCGGCGCTGTCGAAATTCTCTAACACGGGTCTCACCGATATCGAAGACGTGGTGCCCTTCATTCGTCATCTGGTGAGCGATGGATGGTGGATCACTGGGCAGACCATCTTGGTCAACGGCGGCTATACGACGAAATGAACGCGCGGTAATTCCACCAGTGCGCGAGCCGGGCGCTGTCCCGCGCCTCAAGCCGCTCAACTGTCTTTTTGTTTGCGGGCGTCCGCTCGGTACTAGTCCCGATAGTCTTAAGTCGAGCGTTGCGAATGCGTCCGGATGTCCGCTGCAACTGGAGAATACGCCATTCAATTATGGTAATCGATGGCCCGACGAATGAACGAGAGCCGCGGTTCCCAACGTTCGCCAAAAGCGCGCGCCTTTCAGGCCGCGCATGTCGGTGAAGGGCAGCTTTCCGGCATCAGTGCCCGCAGGTAGCCGTCGGCCACTTTCCGCTGCTCATCCCCTAGTGATTGAACGTCCGCTCCTCCACGGTGACGAGTCGTTCGCTCGTTTCCGCGATCCGTGCTTAAACAACTGGAAGGACTGAGAAAGTCCCTTGGCAATGTGTCAGCACGCCTCAACGAGAAGGGCGATCGTTCGCATGCTTTTTCGTTGTCGGTCGTTTGCCGCGTTCTTTCTGAAAGCACAACTCTCGGGTCCGGGTTGCCCCCCAAACCTGAAAACTCATTTGCGCCAACGGGTCTACCGAAGCGGCGGCTCCAGCCGTAAATTTCGGTCACTGCTTCGCGACTTAAACAACACAGCGAAGCGAATCCAGTCACTTCACAGGAGCAGACCATGCTTGATCATACTGATGCGGCGACCCTGGCGGACGACACGAGCGTCACCGCCGATGCGCAATACTTTGAATACACGAAGGCAGCGAATCCGATTGGCGCGAAACTGATTTCGCGCGTCCCATTCAAAACATTTCCGGCTGAACTCTATTCGGATGGGCCGACGCGCATCGTGCCTTTGGACCTCTCTGGCGAACTCGGGTGCCCGGCGCCCGCAACGGGCCCCGGACTTATCGCGAACTTTGTGCGAGTCCTCGCAGGGGACTGTCTTCGTCTCGACCCATTGGCTACCTCGCAAATTTTCTATGTTATTCGCGGGTCGGGCTCGGCTGTACAAGGCGAGCACAAGATTCCATTCACGAAAGGCGCCTTTTTTTCCTTGCCCGGTGGTCTCGAATCCGCCATTACCGCCAGCGAAGACGTGGCGATGTACTACGTGAGCGACGCACCGTTGATGACCTATTTGGGCGTTGACTCCGTTTCTCCGCGATTTGAACCGACTTTGTATCCCGCTGATCGCGCCGAGGCCGAGCTTCAAAAAATTGCGAATGAAGCTAATGCGGGCCTTCGCAGCCGGATATCCGTGCTGCTGGCCAATGTGCACTTTCCCCAAACCCGCACCGTGACGCACGTTCTTTGGGCCATGTTCGGTCTGCTGCCAGGGAATTCGATTCAAAAGCCACACCGCCATCAGTCAATTGCGCTCGATTTCATTATCGACTGCCCTAAAGGATGCTACTCGCTCGTCGGCACGGAGTTGGACACCGAGGGCAACATCGCCGATGCCACGCGCGTTGACTGGGCTCCGGGCCTGGCCTTCGTTACGCCGCCCGGGTATTGGCACGCACACATCAACGAGTCCGGAGAGGACGCAAGACTGATTCCTATCCAGGATGCCGGCCTGCAAACCTATCTCCGTGCTCTTGACATCCGCTTCGCGAAGTAACGCGGCTCGCAGTCGCATTGGACCCCTCGTTGCTGGGGGGCATGAAGGCTCGCCCGCGCGCCCAAGCCGCGGCGGGCCGCAGTGCGCTGGCGGGATGGTTCACAGTAGAACCGACGTGCGTTCGGCACTTGCTTTGGAAGACGCCGCGTGGGGATCAGCATCGGGCTCGGAACGCCGTTGTACAACAACATCATCGATAAATCGGCTGTGAACGGTGCCGATCTGTCGACGTCGAGACTTCATATGCTCACGGTGGTCGCGTTTTGCGCCGGGGCGCAGCAGGCGTGATCGGGTTCAAAGGGTGCGGAACATCCTTCTTGTTTTGCTTATCTGCCTTGCTGATTATTCCCGGTCATTCATCGCCATGCAGCGACGAGCAACGCAATGAGCGATCGGGGGGCGGCCGCATCGAGCTTTAGTCCTGGTAAGGGATACGGATATCATTGGGTCGCATGCCCTCATCGGCAAGAAGGTTTCGCCGCAGTGAAGGCGTCGCTCGTCCCCGTATCCTTACCTTGGATTTCTTCAATGGATTATTTTGCAGCGGTTCGGACATTCGTGCGTGCGGCCGAGTTGGGCAGTCTTACCCGTGCTGCCCAGGAACTATCCATCAAGACATCAACCGCTTCACGACACCTTGGCGAACTTGAGGCGGATCTCCGAATTGCGCTGTTCAACAGATCGACCAGAGGTTTGTCTCTAACCGAAGGGGGCAAGGTCTTCTATGCGAAAATTTCAGAGGTGTTGACGCAATTGAAAGATGCGAGAGAGGCGACTTCGTCGCTCAATCTCAGTCCCTCTGGCGTATTGCGCGTGACAATGCCGTTGTCTTTCGGTCGAAAGCATGTGATGCCTCACCTTGGCGAATTCATGGAGCGGTTTAGAGATATCGACGTGGATGCAATCCTCACCGACGATGTACTCAATCTTATCGAGTCGCAGATCGATCTCGGCATTCGGATAGGTGAACTGGAAGACTCGTCATTGATGGGTCGCCGCCTTGCCGCGCAGAGGCACGTGGCGTGTGCGGCGCCTGCATACATTAAAGCAAACGGAATGCCGACCGCTCCTGCTGCATTAAAGGCCCACACATGCTTACTGTTCTCGCGATCCGCGAGTCATTCCTGGTATGCCAGGGAGCGGGGCGGTCCGCCTGCGGATTGGCAAAAGACCTTGGTCACTGGACGCCTCACCCTCAACGATATTGATGCGCTGATGTCGGCAACAGAGAGTGGCCTTGGCGTCGCTGTCTTGCCCACATGGCTCGCGTATGAACCACTCGATGAGGGTCGTCTCACGAACGTGTGCCCGGCTTGGGACGTTCAACCCACGCCGCAAGAAGCCTCCATATGGGCCGTCTATCCCAGGAAGAAGACCGTTTCGTCGAAAGTCCGCTCGTTCATAGATTTCTTTGCCGAGAAGTTCGGCGAGCTGCCGTACTGGGATGCACGGGGCGCCGTCTCTTCCGGGATTCCACGGACGTGAGTCGGGCGAACGCCTCGTGTATTCACGTCTCGAAGAAGGTGATTATCTCTGTTGATTCGGCACTTGTCCGTTGCTTGAGCGACCGTTGCATGCTCGGAGGCCGTCGTTAAAACGGACTTGGCCGATGGCTCTTCGGGGGCGGAGGACCTTCGTTGAAGCGGGAACCAGACGCTCGCGGACGATGCGTGGTGAATGGCAGTTCAGCAGAGCATGGCGGCCACCCCAAAGGTCAATGAGCGACTGCCTGCCGGCTTAGGCCGAACTTGAGTCAGCCAGGGTGTCGGGTCATTCACCGCACGATCATCAACATGAGTTTCCATGCCCGCTCTCGCGCAGTCGGCGCGCGTTCGCGCGACGCTCGCAGGCGTTGCCGCCTCAAGCGTATGCGCCTTATTTTGCGCGGCCATGAGTGCCGGCAACAGACCCACCGAACACACTCCAACACCCCATCGACCGGGACAACGCGAACCGCTCGTCAAGCTGCTGCGTTGCACAAAAGTTGACTCTCGACGCCCTACGGACTTACCCGAATGCAAATTAGTATCAGTTTTCGGTTTCAATTTCAGTGGTGAAATATCGGCGACAGGGCTAACTTGCACACATGGCGTGGCGCAATGCGGTTTATGCGAACGCTCCAAAAAAAAGCGGGTCAGGAGGAGGACAGATGGACACCATTCCGAGTGCCACGGCGTGTCGATGCGGAACCTGCGGCTATTGCCGCGCGGCGCGCACGGACGCCCGACGCGCCAACATTGTCCAGCCGGACCTGGAACTGGTCGCCGTCCCGCGCGATGAGTCGTTCAAGGTCTGGTCGCATGGTTATCCGTATCGCACGGTGCGCTGGCACTTCCATCCCGAATACGAAATTCAGGTCATTACATCGACGACGGGCAAATACTTCGTAGGCGATTACATCGGCAATTTCGCGCCCGGCAATCTCGTGATGACAGGGACGAATCTGCCGCATAACTGGGTCAGCAATGTGTCGCCGGGCGAGCGTGTGGATGAACGCTGTCTTATCCTCCAATTCGATGCCGAGGTCGTCGCTAACGCCATCAAGGTCTTCCCGGAACTCAAGTGCGTGGAGTCCTTACTCGATGCATCGCGTTGGGGTGTGCTGTTCACACCGAAAACGGGCGCAGCCGCCGAACCGATCATGCGCGAGATGCTGGGCGCGCAAGGCATGCGGCGCGTCACGTTGTTTCTTGAGTTGCTCGACTTGCTCGTGCACAGCGCAGAACAAGTCAAGCTCGCGAGCGCCGCTTATCGTGCGGACCCGGCTCGCTATGCCGAGACGCGCATCAATCATGTGCTTTCTTATATTGGCAAGAACCTGTCGCAGGAGTTGCGCGAAACGGAGCTGGCCGAACTCGCGGGACAAAGCGCCAGCGCCTTTTCGCGATATTTCCGCCGCCATACCGGCGTGCCATTTGTGCAGTACGTAAACCGGCTGCGCATTAACCTCGCATGCCAATTGCTGATGTCGGGCGAACTGACTATCACCGATATCTGCTATCAGGTCGGCTTTAATAATCTCTCGAATTTTAATCGCCAGTTCCTGTTGCTCAAGGACATGTCGCCGTCGCGATGGAGGGCATATCAACAGCTCAACGCTGCCAGCGCGACTGAATCGCCTGACGCTGAGCACGCCCTGGAAGCGTTCGGCTAGCGCGTGTTTTCGCCGGTGATCGCTGAAAGCGGCGCCAACGCAGCATCGCGCGACGCAAGCTCGTCTTTGTAGTTTGCCAAGGATTTAACAGGTTCTTCCATGACGTAGCCAACGTTTTTGCGTGGACTGAACGGATGTATTGTGTAGTACCAAGTATATTAATTACCACGCAACGAGTGCCCTGTATCTGCGCTAAGGAAGTAGAAGCGCACGCGCACGCTCTGCACTTAGAAGCCTCACCCGAAGCCCAAGCACGGCAGCATCTGCGCCGGAATTTTTTAAAAAAACGGAGACATTCGATGACCAGACTTTCGAACCAACTGATCGGCGCCAGCGTGCTGAGCCTGAGCTTGAACTTGATAAGCAGCACGGCGGCGCTGGCCGCACCCAGTGGCACGGTCGCCTTTCTGATGCCTGACCAGGCATCGACGCGCTATGAACAGCACGACTTTCCCGGCTTCAAGGCCGAGATGGCCAAGCTCTGTCCCGACTGCAAGGTGCTCTACCAGAACGCCAATGCCGACGTCGCGACGCAGCAGCAGCAGTTCAACTCGGTGATCGCGCAAGGTGCGAAGGTGATCGTCCTCGACCCGGTGGACTCCACTGCTGCCGCGTCTTTGGTTCATATGGCGCAGGGCCAGGGTATCAAGGTGATCGCCTATGACCGGCCCGTGCCTTCAACGCCGGCCAACTACTACGTGTCGTTCGACAACGAAGGCATTGGCAAGTCCATCGCGCAGTCGCTCGTCCAGCACCTGAAAGACACGGGCGTACCGACAGCCAAGGGCGGTGTGCTCGAGGTCAACGGTTCGCCGACCGACGCGGCTGCGGGGCTGATCAAGAAGGGCATCCACGCCGGCTTGGCGGGCAGCGGCTACAAGACGCTGGCTGAGTACGACACGCCGGACTGGGCGCCGCCGAAGGCCCAGCAGTGGGTCAGCGGGCAGATCACACGCTTCGGGTCGCAGATTGTCGGTGTCGTGGCCGCCAACGACGGCACGGGCGGCGGGGCCGTCGCGGCCTTCAAGGCAGCCGGCGTCAACCCGGTGCCGCCAGTGACCGGCAATGACGCGACGCTCGCGGGACTCCAGTTGATCATCGCAGGCGACGAGTACAACACGATCCTGAAGCCGAGCGAGATCGTCGCGGCCGCAGCGGCGAAGGTGGCTGTCGGCTTCCTGTCGGGCCAATCCCCGAAGGCTGAAACGACGCTCTTCAACACGCCGTCGCAGCTCTTCAAGCCGGCGGTCATCACGGCGAAGAACCTCAAGGCGGAGGTCGTCGACAAGGGGTTCGCGAGCGCCAAGGAGCTGTGCACCGACCGCTACGCCGACGGGTGCAAGAAACTGGGCATCACGAACTGAACGCGCGCGAACTGGTCCGGCAGCGATGCTGGACGGGATCCGGCTCGTGCCGAGTCCATCCACTTTTAACGAGGTATCCGTCCCATGACTGACAACTCCACAACCCGGTCCACGCGCGGCGAACTGGTGCTGAGCCTGCGCGGCGTCTCGAAGCACTTCGGAGCGGTCTCAGCCCTGACGGACATCGAGCTCGACGTGCACGCCGGCGAAGTGGTCGCCCTGGTGGGCGACAACGGGGCGGGGAAATCGACGCTGGTGAAGGTGCTCGCCGGCGTCCATCAACCCAGCACCGGCACGATCACTTTCGGCGGCAAGGAGGTCACGCTGTCCAATCCGGCCGCGGCGCTCGATCTCGGCATTGCCACGGTGTTCCAGGACCTTGCTCTGTGCGAAAACCTCGATGTCGTCGCGAACATCTACCTCGGGCGCGAGCTGAATCCGCTGCGTCTCGACGAGGTCGCCATGGAGGTCAAGGCCTGGACGCTGCTGAACGAGCTGTCAGCCCGCATTCCGAGCGTGCGCGACGTGGTCGCCTCGTTATCGGGCGGCCAGCGCCAGACCGTGGCGATCGCCCGCTCGCTGCTGCTCGACCCAAAGCTGATCATGCTCGATGAGCCGACGGCGGCGCTGGGCGTGGCCCAGACCGCCGAGGTGCTGAACCTGATCGAGCGGGTGCGCGACCGCGGTCACGCGGTGATCATGATCAGCCACAACATGGAGGACGTGCGCGCCGTGGCGGACCGGATCGTAGTGCTGCGGCTCGGCCGCAATAACGGCGTTTTCTATCCCGACTCCTCGAATCAAGAGCTGGTCGCGGCGATCACCGGCGCCACCGAGAACGCGGTGTCGCGCCGCGCCGGCCGCCGCCAGGCCGAACAGAGCGCCTAGACCCAAGGAACGATCATGAGCAATGAAATGCAAGGCGCCCCGCAACGCGAAACGCAAGACCCGCCGCCGTCCACGCTGCTCGACCGGGGCGATGTCCGCGTCAAGCACGCCGCCGGAGTCGGCGGCGCCGTTTCCGCCTTCGTCGAACGGGTGCGCTCGGGCGACCTGGGATCTTTGCCGGTCATCGCGGGCCTGATCATCATCTGGACCGTGTTCACCAGCCTGAACCCGGTGTTCCTCTCGGCCAACAACCTGGTGAATTTGCTGTTCGACTGCTCGACGGTCGGCGTGATCTCGCTGGGCATTGTCTGCGTGCTGATGGTCGGGCAGATCGACCTGTCAGTGGGTTCGATGAGCGGCTTCGCGTCGGCCCTGGTAGGTATGCTCTGGGTCAATCACGGCTGGCCGGTGTTGCTCGCCATTGTCGTCGCCATCGCGGTGGGCGCGCTGGTCGGCGCCCTATACGCGCTGCTGCTCAACCGGCTCGGCATGCCGAGCTTCGTCGCGACGCTGGCAGGGCTGCTCGCGATTCTAGGGATGCAGTTATACGTCCTGGGCGCCACCGGGTCGATCAACTTGCCCTACGACTCGACGCTGGTGAACCTCGGCCAACTCATCATCATCCCCGCCGCCGTTTCATATCTCCTCGCGCTGGCGCCGGGCGCCGTGATGATGCTGCTCGGGTTGCGCACGCGTGAGCGCCGCCGGGCGTCCAATCTCTCTGCGCCCTCGGTGGGTAGCTTGCTCGTGCGCAGCCTTGCCATCACCGTGCTTTTGGAGCTTGTAGTTGCCTACCTTAACCAGGGACGAGGCGTGCCTCTGATGTTCGGTGTATTCCTTGGCCTCGCGGTCGCGATGGACTATGCGCTCAAGAGGACGCGATGGGGCCGGTCGATGAACGCGGTCGGTGGCAATCACGAGGCCGCGCGGCGCGCAGGCATCAATGTCAGTGCCATCTACACCAGCGCCTTTGTGCTGTGCGCCAGTTTCGCCGCGCTCGGCGGCGTGCTGACTGCGGCACGCCTTGCCTCGGCCAGCCAGCAGGCCGGCAGCGGCGACGTGAACCTGAACGCCATTGCAGCGGCGGTGATCGGCGGGACCAGCCTCTTCGGCGGCCGCGGCAGTGCGTATTCGGCGGTGCTGGGGATTATCGTGATCCAGTCGATTGCCAGCGGCCTGACGCTGCTGAACCTGTCGTCGTCGCTGCGCTTCATGATTACCGGCGCGGTGCTGGCGATCGCGGTGATCGTCGACTCGCTCGCCCGGCAGTCTCGCGTCTCGCATGGCCGTGCGTAATTTACAGTAACTTAGGATTACAAAATGACTGACATGATGAAGGGAAAGGTCGCCGCCATCACGGGCGCAGCATCGGGTATCGGCCTTGAGTGCGCGCGCACACTGCTGGCGGAAGGTGCGAAGGTCGTTCTGATCGACCGCGCCGAGGACAGGCTCGCCCAACTCTGCACGGAACTGGGGCCAAACGCGTTGCCACTGACCGTGGATTTGTTGCAGCCGGCGGAAGTTTCCGCACTGTTGCCAAAGATCCTCGACCTCGCCGGCGGCCTCGATATCTTCCATGCCAATGCCGGCGCGTACGTGGGCGGTGACGTGCTGGACGGAAATCCGGACGAGTGGGATCGCATGTTGAACCTCAACATCAACGCCGCGTTCCGATCGGTCCACGCCGTGCTGCCGCACATGGTCGCGCAGAAATCGGGCGACATTATTTTCACCAGTTCCATCGCGGGCATCGTCCCCGTCGTGTGGGAGCCGGTCTACACCGCCTCCAAATTCGCGGTGCAGGCCTTCGTCCACACGATCCGGCGCCAGCTCTCCAAACATGGCGTGCGGGTGGGCGCAGTGGCCCCAGGCCCGGTCGTAACAGCGCTGCTTGACGACTGGCCGAAGGCGAAGATGGACGAAGCGCTCGCCTCGGGCAGCCTGATGCAGCCCAAGGAGGTCGCCGACGCGGTACTCTTCATGTTGACGCGGCCGCGCAACGTGACCATCCGCGATCTCGTGATCCTTCCAAACAGCGTTGATCTCTGAAACGCGTGACAGGGGCGAGTCCGGTTTGTACCCGATGCAGTTCGCCTTCTATCAGAAACGCCTTCCATAACGGCATTGAGCAGGCAGTGAGCTATGACCTTAGAAACCCCGACTTCCCTAGCGACAGATAGCACGCGTGGTGTGCGTTATGTCGTCGGCGTGGACGTGGGCACGGGGAGCGCCCGGGCCGGAATCTTCGACCTTGCCGGCCGCATGATGGCCTCGGCAAAACGTGACATCACCTTGTTCCACGCAACCGGCTCCATCGTCGAACAGTCGAGCAGCGAGATCTGGAACGCCGTCTGCCAATCCGTGAAGGACGCGCTGTCGCAGGCCGCGGTATCGCCCGATCAGGTCGCGGGTATCGGGTTCGACGCCACCTGCTCGCTCGTCGTGCTGGGTGAGGGCGGGCAGCCGTTGCCCGTGGGGCCCTCCGACCAGGCCGAACGCGACATCATCGTCTGGATGGATCACCGCGCCGTGGCGCAGGCGGAGCGCATCAACGCCACGGGCCACGAGGTGCTGAAATTTGTCGGCGGCAAGATCTCGCCGGAAATGGAGACACCGAAACTGCTGTGGCTCCTTGAGAACAAGCCGAGCGTCTTCGCGGCGGCATGGCAGTTCTTCGATCTGACCGACTTCCTGACCTGGCGCGCGACCGGGGATCTGTCCCGCTCCACCTGCACGGTCACCTGCAAATGGACCTATCTGGCGCACGAACGGCGCTGGGACGAAAGTTACTTCCGCAGCGTCGGTCTCGGTGTGCTGGCGGACGAGGCGTTTGCGCGCATCGGCCAGTCTGTTGTCGACCCGGGAACGCCGTTGGGGAGCGGGCTAACAGCGCATGCGGCCGCCGAGCTCGGCCTGCGAGCCGGTACGCCGGTCGCAACAGGCGTGATCGATGCCCATGCCGGCGGAATAGGCACGGTTGGCGCCGATGGTGACCCCGAGTCCAACCTCGCGTACGTCTTCGGCACCTCATCGTGCACGATGACCACGACCCGGAGTCCGGTCTTCGTACCCGGCGTGTGGGGACCTTATTTTTCGGCGATGGTGCCGGATGCATGGCTCAACGAGGGTGGGCAATCGGTGGCGGGCGCCGCGATCGAACAACTCCTTTCGATGCATCCCGCGACGCCCGATGCCCGAGAACAAGCGGAGCAAGCGGGCCAATCCCTGGCCGTCATGCTCGCCGGTCTCGCGGTGGAGACGGCAGACAGTTTGTCGGGGGCCGTGTTGCTGGCCAAGGGCTTGCATATTGTTCCGGAGTTCCTGGGCAACCGTGCGCCGCTGGCCGACCCCCAGGCGCGAGCCGTGATTGCGGGCCTTGGAATGGAGAATGACCTGAATAGCCTGGTCGCGCTTTACGTTGCGGGCATTTGCAGTATCGGTTACGGCCTTCGCCAGATCATCGAAGCGCAGACCCTGGCCGGCGCCCCGATCGAGCGGGTGGTCATCAGCGGCGGCGCGGGGCGGCTCGATCTCGTTCGGCAACTGCTCGCCGACGCAACGGGAAAGCCCGTGCTTGCCACGCAGGCGGAAGAGCCCGTCCTGCTGGGCGCCGCGATGCTGGGCGGCGTGGCCGGCGGCCTGTTCGACAACGTGCGCTCGGCGATGACCACGATGTCGCACATCAGCAAGACCTACGAGCCGGACGCAGGCAACATAGCGGCACTGCACGAGGCGCGGTATCGCGCTTTCAAGCAGTTGCAGAGCGTGGCCAGGGAAATCCGATAGGCTCACGCGTTAGACCCACGATTCGTGCCGGCAATGCATAGCACCACCTCGCAGCTTCGCATCTGGGCCGCCGTGCATTGCCAATGCGGCGCCATTACCTCGCTCCAATCAATTTTCGGATTGCCCGGAAAACAATAGGCTCCGACGTTTCACCCCAGCTATCGCAAGCGCCCCGAATGCTCTTGCTCGGCTTCGCCGCCAGGCGCTTCAACAATGCCTTCGCTCGTTGATCCAGTCTCGGATCGCCTAGATCCAACGCTTCAAATTCCTCTTCTACCCTAGACCCCCGACTTGTCGTTTACGTGTACCCGAAATTCGAGAGTAAATGCGAGTCCGTCATCGTTTTCACAACCCCTGGCATCGCAATTCCTGCAACGTACCTGTCTTACGTGCTTCGGTACGAGTTTGCGACTTCTGTGTAACGAGATGGGTTGACAGGGAACCTCTCCAAAGACAAACTCGGCAAGCATTTTAAAGCGCTTATGCGGTTACAACGTGCATCGCACGAGCCGTTCTCATTTGTCCAGCAGGAGCGTCATTATGAAGTTCATTTCTATAAAAATCCTTAAGCAAGCCATTGTTGCAATCGCTTATACGATGGCGTTATCGAATGCTTTTTCGGCTACCATTTTCAATGCAACCACTACGGTTCAAGTTAGCGGCAAGGTTCAGTCAGTAAACACAAATACGCGTACCGTTACCGTTATTAACGACGCGGGGATCAGGGAGTCATTCCAGGTCGGCGCGAATGTGCAGGGCCTCGATAAACTGAAGGCCGGTACCAAAGTAGTCGGCAGTGCAAACCGAACGGTTCGTCTCACTGTACTGGATTCATCCCCGCCTGTTGTTCCGCCTTCGCCCAACGGCGACCAGACCATCGCGCGCGTAGCGCACGTCGATAACCAAAACGGCTTTATCACTTTGGTCGATACAACCGGCGCCTCGTTTATCGTACAGACAAATCCGCCTGAGGCGTCCGCTTCGGTCATTCCGGGCACACGCGTTTTGGTCGACCTGATCAGCGCTGCTCCGGCAGCTCAATAAGCAGGGCAATTGCGTGAAACGTGGCGTGTGGGGTTCTTTTGCTGCGCAAGGGTTTCTGATTCCGCTCGCCGCCTGGGATTTGGAGCCCAGGGTCCACGGTCTTTACGATGGTTCCGGAGGGCTCACTGCGTTATACACAACTTTCGCCTATTCATTGAGCAACGCGCTGGGAAGCCCATAACCAAAGGCGTTCCGTGCAAAGGTCGGACAGAAGCCAGGCTGAAGGTCTCCAAAACGGCCGTTCATAAATCATTGATTCTTCAAGACTCAGTTGGCTTGTGTATAACGCAATGCGCTAAACCCTCCCGCGAGGATGCCAGTCGACGAGAGGCCGGAGAAAATCCTCGCAGTGCATATGTCTCATTTCGCGACAGGTACGGTCGCCGCCGCGCGATCAAGCGTCCGATTCTGCGACAGTGGTCGAATTCCCAAATCGGCCGGGGCCGCTACCAATCCACCCAATTCCTTTTGTCTGTCAGGCGCCAAGGGCCCGTTCTGAAGGAGTGCGTCTCATCGGCATGGAGATTGCATAAACGAAAGCGATAAAAACGCGTTGGAAGAACTGGCATGCCTGCCCGCAACATCCAAGGCCGGCAAGTTCCCATGCAAGCCACGATAAGGAGACGAAACGTGAAAGCTGCCGTGCTGCATCAGTACGATGAATCATTGAGCCGTGACGAGTTCGTGCGTTATGAGGAGGTCCCTGATCCGAAGATCGGGCGGCCCACCGACGTGATCGTGCGGATTGGCGGTGCGGGTGTCTGCCGCACGGACCTGCACGTTGTCGAAGGCATTTGGCGCAGCAAGGTCGACGTGGTCTTGCCCTACATCATGGGCCACGAAAACGCCGGCTGGGTCGAGGCAGTCGGCTCCGCCGTCGAGAGCGTCAAGGTGGGCGACGCGGTGATCTGCCATCCGCTCGTGACAAGCGGTTACTGCCTGGCGTGCCGGCGCGGCGACGACATGCATTCAACCGACAGCAGTTTCCCGGGCATCAATGCCAATGGCGGTTATGCCGAATACCTCCTGACCGGCGAACGGTCGCTGATCAAGCTGCCCAAGTCGCTGGCGCCCAAGGATGTCGCGCCCTATACCGATGCCGGATTAACCGCTTACCGTGCTGCCAAGAAGGCGTCGCGCCACTTGCTACCCGGCCAGTTCGCCGTCGTGATTGGCGCCGGAGGCCTGGGGCATATCGGCATCCAGGTATTGAAGGCCCTTTGCGCTGCCGAAATCATCGTGGTCGACCGCTCGGAAACCGCGTTGCAACTGGCTAAGGAATGCGGTGCGGATCATACGGTCAAGGGCGGCGGCGACGAAGTGCAAAGCGTGCTCGAGTTGACCAGCGGTAATGGCGCGGAGGCAGTCATCGACTTTGTCGGCGAAGGCGACGCGGTCGCCAACGGCCTTGCCATGACGCGCAACGCGGGGTTCTATTACATCGTCGGTTATGGCGGGAAGATCGAGTTGCCGACTATCGACATGATCACCAGCGAGAAAACCATTGTCGGCAATCTGGTGGGCACCTATCCCGAGCTGGTCGAGTTGATGGCGCTGGCCGATCGCGGACTCGTTCATCTGGCGACGAAGGAATACCGTTTGAGCGAGGCGAACCAGGCGCTCAAGGACCTGCATCATGGCAAGGTAAGGGGCCGCGCGGTGCTGATTCCATAACGATGGATCCGACCAGGGAGAGCGCCGTGGCGCCGCAGCAAAATCCAATGCCGATTCCCGAACGCGTGCGCCTGGTCATTGCATTGACCGAGGTGAATTCCCGTTACTTGCGCGGCGAAAATCGCTGCGCGGGCGCCGAGATCGAGTTGGCATGCGCGCTGGCGTGCGAGAAGCGCGAAGGCGCCACGCCCGAGCGGACGCACGACATTGTGCAATTGCGGGCGCGGCTGGACGCATCGGAAAACGAGTTGCTGGCTATTGAAGCCGAGCGTGACTGGCTTGAGAACGAGCTGGCGAATTTCGACACAACCGAGTCCGGCAGGAAACCCGGAGATCTTCAATGAATCGAATTCCGGTCGCTGTTCTTACCGGGTTTCTCGGCGCAGGCAAAACCACGCTGCTCAATCGCATACTGCGCGAGCAGCACGGCCGGCGTTACGCGGTGATCGTCAACGAATACGGCGAACTCGGTATCGACGGTGGCCTGGTGGTGGGCGCTGAAGACGAGGTAATCGAGCTCAATAACGGCTGCGTATGCTGCAAGGTGCGCGGCGACCTGATTCGCGTAGTCTCGGGACTAATCAAGCGCAAGGGCGGCTTCGACGGGATCCTGATCGAGATGTCGGGATTGGCGGACCCCGCACCGGTGGTTCAGACATTCTTTGTCGACGATCTCATCCGTCAGCGCACCCGGCTCGACAGCGTGATCTGCGTGGCCGATGCGTTGCACCTGAAAGCGTGTCTCGCCGACAGCCGTGAGGCCGCGGAGCAACTGGCGCAGGCAGATATCGTACTGCTTAACAAGACCGATCTTGTCGATGCAACGGGTCTGGCCTCGGCAGAGGCGGCCATATGCGGAATCAACCCGACAGCGGAGTTGGTGCGCAGTGTCCGCTGCGCGGTGCCATTGGCTTCACTACTCGATCGAGGTGCGTTCGATCTCAAGCGCCTGCATCTCGCCAACTCAGTCGAGGATACAGATGAGCCGGCCCCTGATGAACGGCCCTTTCGCCATATATCCGTTGGTCCCGGACGTCATAGCCATGGCATAGATTGCGTGTCGCTGCGCGTCGAGAAGCCTCTGGAACGCAGCCGCTTCCTTTCGTGGCTGCAGCAACTGGTGGTCGAGCAAGGCCAGGATCTGTTGAGAGCCAAGGGGATCGTTGACCTGGCGGGATCGGATCGCCGCTTCGTGTTCCAGGGGGTACATATGACCATGGATACGGATTTCGACCGGCCGTGGCGACTGGACGAAGTACGCGATAGCAGGCTGGTGTTTATCGGCCGCAATCTCGACAGGCGTGGATTGCGGGAGAGTATCGGGCACTGCAAGACCGACCCATGAATGCGCCGCCGTCTTTGATCGAATTGCTTGGGGCCCGTTGGGTGACGGAGGCTCCCGTTGTCGCGCTTGCGTGGGACGTTGCGGGACGCCATGCGGGCTTTGCGCTGGGTGACGGCACGGTGGCGCTCGCGGTGGGTGAGTGGCCCGGCGGGCCGGCGCTCAAGCCACGGCAGAGTGGTGGCGTCGAGTTCGTGCAGGCGCGGGAACCCCCGGCGCCAGTGGCTCGCTTCAGTGTGCATGACGGCACCTGCCTGGCACTTGCCGCCGATCCTGAAGGAGGTTTTCTCAGCGGTGGGGACGACGGCCGGCTGGTCCATCTGAAGGCGGACGGCACGAGCGATATCCTCGTCGATGTCAACGGTGAGTGGATCGATCTCGTGGCAACGAGCGCGGGCGGTCGGGCCTATGCAACCGGCCGCCGGGTTCACTGGATGGGAGCCAAGCCGGCGAGCCTCGCGCTAGCGGGTTCGGCAACCGCTCTTGCTTTCAACACCACCGGCGATCAGTTGGCGATCGCACATCACGGCGGAGTCACGTTATGGCCGATGGACACCCATGTTCCCCGCTTGTTGGGATGGCCCGGCTATCACCGAAGCGTTGCATGGAGTCGCGACGGCCGCTATGTCGTGAGCGGCATGGAGGAGAACGCTCTGCACGGATGGCGGTTGCCGGACGGCGACGACATAGAGATGGGCGGTTATCCCGGGCAACCCCGGTCGCTATCGTTTTCGGTGGACGGCCGGGTGTTGGTCACGAGCGGTGGTTTGCGGGCCGTTTGCTGGCGATTCGACCCGCCCGGCAGCGACGGCCAGCCGCGGGAATGCGGCATTGCGGGCAAGACCCCGGTCACTCAGGTGGCTTGCCATCCCACCCATCCGTTGATTGCCGTTGGTTACCACAATGGCGCGGTACTGCTGTGCCAGCCGGGCGGCACTGATGTTCTATTCGTCAAAGGGGCTGACGGCAGTCCTGTCAGTGCCATCGCCTGGTCGCCCGATGGTGGACGGCTGGCAATGGGCACGGAGGCCGGTGAGATTGGCCTGGTGTCGTTGCCGGAGGCGCTGTTTCATTTTGGCAGTCCGCTGTGAAGGGGCGGGCAACACTCATTACATAAAGACGGAGACAACCATGACCAGTGAACACCTCTCAAAGGATCAGTTCTTCGAGCGGCTTGGAGCGATCGGCGACGAAATGATCGCAGCTTACGGCAAGGACTTTGCGATGGGGGCCCTGGTCCTCGCCGCGCGTTTCATCGCCGAAAGGAAGCCTAATGGTGATGAAACGCAGAGCGTGATCTATACGGGCGACAAGCGTGGAGGCCTGGGGTTGTAGGTGGTCGTGTATCGAGGCTCAAGGGTAGTCGATCTGGCGTCGATGTCGCGGCAGGTGAATGGCGAAGGCTGCAACCAAGACCGTCTTTTCTGTATTCATATAAATGATTCGGCATCCTGATTGATAGGAGGATTGCACAGTGCTTCTGCTTCGTTGCCGGACATCTTTTGAACACCAGCACGTGGCGGCCAGCAGCGTCCCAATATCGGACAGATCCGCTGAATGCGAATGTCGCATAACAAAACAGAATTCGGCGCCGGCGTCTTGCGCAAATGACTCTATGTACCGCACAGCCTTATGAGGCGGAACATGAGCCTCGTTGGCACGCTAATCGCTCTACGAGTACAGATCAAGACCCAAGTGTCGATGATCCGAAGTACAAGAAAAAAGACAGGAGGCATGGATCGTGAAGACTAGACCGGAACACCAGTCTGTTCAGCATTCACGCACCAATTTTTGTTCGCGACCGTGACCTCTGGCCCGTGTTGTTGATTGTTGACTCTGGCCGTGGCATCAATCGGCCCCTGCCCGTAACGCCGCCCTATGACGATGAAACACGACGTTGAAATACGACGGTGACTCGTGAAATGAAAAAGGAGAGCTCAATGTCTGATGGATTAACCCTCAACAAGATCACGTCTCAGCGCGGGATCAGCATCGGCGAGGCGGCACGCCGTGTCGCCGATCTCGGCTGGACGCCCAGTTACGTTCAGGAAGCGATGACCTTCCCGACGGACTACAAGATCAGCAAGGCGCCACGCGACCCGATGAAACAGGTGCTGCGCTCCTATTTTCCGATGCAGGAGGAGAAGGATAACCGCGTCTACGGTGCGCTTGACGCGGCGTTGCGCGGCGACATGTTCCGCAACGTCCAGCCGCGTTGGGTCGAGTGGATGAAGTTGTTCCTCGCGATCATTCCGTTCCCGGAAATCTCGGCGGCGCGTTCGATGGCGATGCTCGGCCGCCTCGCACCCGGTGAAGAACTGCGCACAGGCTTCACCATGCAGATGGTCGACGAGTTCCGCCACTCGACCATCCAGATGAACCTCAAGAAGTGGTACATGGAGAACTATATCGACCCGGCCGGGTTCGATATAACGGAGGCGGCATTCGGCAAGTGCTATGCGACCACTATCGGTCGTCAGTTTGCCGAAGGGTTCCTCACGGGTGACGCCGTCACCGCGGCGAACGTGTTCCTGCAAGTGGTCGCGGAAACGGCGTTCACCAACACGCTGTTTGTCGCCATGCCGTCGGAAGCCGCGCGCAACGGCGACTATGCGTTGCCGACCGTGTTCCTCTCGGTGCAGTCCGACGAAAGCCGGCATATCGGCAATGGCCATTCGCTGGTGATGTCGGTCATCAATGATCCGGACAATCATCTTTTGCTGGAGCGTGACCTTCGCTACGCCTTCTGGCAAAACCACGCCATTGTCGATGCGGCAATCGGTACATTCATTGAATACGGCACCACCGACCGGGACAAGAACAAGGAATCGTACGCCGAGTTGTGGCACCGGTGGATCTATGAGGATTACTACCGTACGTACATGCTGCCGCTGGAGAAATACGGCATCAAGATTCACCACGATGACGTTGCGGCTGCCTGGGACCGGCTGGTCAAGAAGAATTACGTCCATAAGGTCGCACAGTTCTTCTCCGTGGGCTGGCCGGTCAACTTCTGGCGTATCGAGGCGCAGACCGAAAAGGACTTCGAGTGGTTCGAGCACAAGTACCCGGGCTGGTACGCCGAGTTCGGCGACTACTGGAAGTGGTACGCGAAGAAGAGCGTGCCTGGCGAAACCAACATGCTGTTCGACCAGGAGAACGGTTATGTGTACCCGCACCGCTGCTGGAGTTGCCTGGTGCCGTGCCTGATCCGGGAAGACTTCGTGGTCGACGAAGTGGACGGGCAGCTGTACACCTATTGCTCGGAGTTGTGCCACTGGACCCACAAGGTAGCGTTCGCCTCGGAATACGAAGGGCGGCCGACGCCGGCCATGGGGCGCTTCAGCGGACGCCGCGAGTGGGAGGAGTGCTACCACGGCTGGGATCTGGCCGATTGCATCAAGGATCTCGGTTTTGTGCGCAGCGACGGCAAGACGCTGGTGCCGCAACCGCATCTGCGGTTCGACGACCGCAACATGTGGACGCTCGACCATGTTCGCGGCAACATCATCCAGAGCCCGATCGTTCTGCTGCGGGGAATGACGGCGGAGCAGCGCGAGAAGCACATCGCTGAGTATCGAGCTGGATTCAAGATCAATCCGGTGAACTGACGAAGCGATGTCGTCCGGGAGTCATTGAGTGAATAAAGCTCCCGGACGAATCAGGAGGGCACGATGAGCAGCACGACCGATACGCAATGGAAGAGGGATGCCATGCCGGAAACAATCGACTACCAGACGGTTCATATAGTGCGATTCGAGCCTGTCGGCGTCGAGATGGAGGTCGCGGAGGGTGAGACCGTGCTGGATGCCGCGTTCCGCCAGGGCATCTCGGTGATGCACGGATGCAAGGAAGGACAATGCAGCAGTTGCAAGTCCCTGTTGATCGAGGGCGACGTCGAGTTGAAGAAGTACTCAACCTTCGCGCTGCCCGACTATGAGCGTGAGACGAATCACATCTTGCTGTGCAGGACGCTCGCCTTCAGTGACCTGACGGTGGAACTGCTGAACTACGACGAAGACCTGATGCGCCGCTCAATTGCGGTGAAGGAATTCGGGGCAACGCTGACGAAGATCAGCGCGCTGACGCACGACATCAGGCTGCTCGAAGTGGAACTGGACCAGCCCCTGCGGTTCTGGGCCGGCCAGTACGTTGACCTGACCATTCCGGGACTGGACATCACGCGGTCGTTCTCCATGGCGAGCGTACCAAGCGAGCCAGGGGGCCAGACGAGCCTCGCGTTCATTATCAAGAAATACCCCACTGGTGCTTTCTCTTCTCAGCTCGACGACGGCCTCAAGCCCGGTGACCGGCTGGTGGCGAAGGGGCCGTACGGCACCTGTTTCCGGCGAGAGGAGCAGCCGGGGCCCATGGTGCTGGTGGGCGGCGGTTCTGGAATGTCTCCCTTGTGGTCGATCCTCAACGATCTTGTCCAGAGCGGCGAGCAAAGGCCGGTACGTTTCTTCTACGGCGCCCGTACCCGTGGCGACTTGTTTTATCTCGACGACTTCGCCGAGCTCGGAGCGAAACTACCGGACTTCCGCTTTATCCCGGCGCTTTCGCATGCTGAAGCCGGCGACGACTGGACCGGCGAGACCGGCTTCATTCACGAGGTGCTCGGACGGACCTTGCGCGAGGAAGCGCTTGCCGGCGAGATCGACGCTTATACATGTGGTCCGACACCCATGATCGACGCGGTGATGCCCGTACTGCAAATGGCCGGCGTTTCACCCGAGCGGCTTTATTTCGACAAATTTACCCAGGCCGTCCGCTGACCGGCCCGTCGCAGGGCTGCAGACCCGAAGTTCCGATAACTGAAAGACGAAGGAGGATCGACATGAGCACCACGATAGAGCAACCGGCACCGCTTGCATCAGGCGCGGCCGGCGCGGCCCAGTTCGCTGGCTGGGACAGTCGCAAGTACAACTACTTCGAGCCCAAGGGCCGCAAGGCGTCCCACTACGAGGACATGACCGTCGACGTTCAGCCGGACCCGAAGCGCTACTTGCTGCAGGACTGGATCATCTCGTTCGCCGACGGCACGCCGACCTATTCCGAAACATGGACCGCCGCCAAATGCACGGACTGGCACAAGTTCCGCGCGGTCGATGAGGAATGGGAGCGTACTCATTATCAACGCCAGTCGACGATCATCGGCATGATCAGCAGCGCTATCAGCAATGCCCGGCGCTCGGGGGCGGTAAAGCGTTTCGACAAGGCGTGGCTCAAGGTGCTGGAGCAGCATCTTGGCGCCTACAAGCATGCAGAGTTTGGTCTGGGTACCGCGACTATGCACGCGCAGCGCTACGGCGTGACGCAGATGATCAACAGCGCCATCCTCACGAATGCATCGTACAAGCTGCGCTTTGCGCAGGACCTGACGCTGTACCTGGGAGAAGTCGCACTGGACGCGCCGAATCTCGACCTCGACGCCGGCAAGTCACACTGGCTGAACGATCCGATCTGGCAGGAAACGCGCCGGGCAGTGGAGGCTATTGGCGGCGCAACCGACTTCCTCGAAAAGTACTTCGCGGTGAACGTGGTCTTCGAGCCTCTGGTGGCAGACCTGTTTCGCAGCGGTTTCATCATGCAGATGGCCGCGTCGCAAAACGACTTCCTGACGCCGACGGTAGTTTCCGCGGCCGAGGGCGACTATGAGCGCAACCTGGCTAACGCGGTCGAGCTGTTTCACATGCTTGCCAACGACCCGAAGCATGGGGACGCCAATCGAAAATTGTTCGGCGAGTGGCTGGAAAAGCACGGCGCCCTGGCATCCGAAGCGGCGAAGCACCTGCAACCGATCTGGTCGATTCCGCATGTGAAGGTGGTGCAATTCAACGACAGCCTGAATAGTTCGATAGAGCGTGCCGAAATGATCGCTCGCGAGATCGGCATTCATTTTCCACTGTCGATCCGGGCCTGAATCATCCCTTGGTGATCCTTTGTCAATCAGTTTGTAATCCGAGCTAACCGGGAAGAGGAGTACACGATGTCAGTGCATACCGACAACATCTTCAAGTCGATGAAGGACGTTCGTTTCGAGCAGACCATTTCTCATCAGTGCGGCGTCACCATGAACGATAGCGTCGAGGCACGCGCTATTGCGGATTTAATGGCGCAAAAGCCCGGCATCAAGGTGACCTACCTGCCCGCGATGATCCGTATAGACGGGCAGGGGAAGATCGAGTTCAAGATGAGTGAGATCAGTGAATCGCTTGGCCGCGAAATGACCCCGCATCTGTTCGAGATTTCCACCTCGACCCATTACGGGCGGATGGTGATGGTCGATGACGACACCGTCGTGCTGTTCGGCAATATGGATGACGCCATGGCTTATGAGTGACCCCTGGCCCTACCGTACCGCCACTCGCGACCGGCATTGCATGACCTTTGCGTGACATGTTGCCGGTCGCTTTTCGCACAACCATGGAGACAATGTCATGTATCGAACCACGGACGGTGAAGAGATCTTCATTATCGACGGGCACGTTCATCTTTGGGACGGCAGCAAGGCCAACCTGAAGAATGTGCATGGCCAGCAGTTCATCGACTGCTTCTATGCCTATCATTCAAACCTGAGTCCCAAAGAGTATTTGTGGCCCAAGGAGAAGTTCGACAAGTACGGCGAGGAAGCCATGTACAACGACCTGTTCGTCACAGGGTACGACGACATGGCGATCTGTCAGCCGACGTACCTGACGGACTTCTACAAGAACGGCTTCAACACCACCGAATCCAACTATGTGTTGAAGGGGAAATACCCGCATCGGTTTATCGTCAACGGCGCGTTCGACCCACGCGACGGCGAGGCCGGGCTCGATCGCCTGGACGAGTTGTCCGAGCGCTACAAGATCCAGGGCGTCAAGCTCTATACCGCTGAATGGCGCGGCGACAGCAAGGGTTACAAACTGTCGGACCCGGGCGTACAGAGATACTTCGAACGCTGCGAAAAGCTGGGCATCAAGAACATCCACGTCCATAAGGGCCCGACAATCCTGCCGCTCAACCGCGACGCCTTCGATGTTGCTGACGTCGACGATGCAGCGACGAGCTTCCAGAACCTGAACTTCATTGTCGAGCACTGCGGCTTGCCGCGCCTGGACGATTTCTGCTGGATCGCGACCCAGGAAACCAACGTGTATGGCGGCCTCGCGGTGGTGCTGCCGTTCATTCACACGCGCCCGGAATATTTCGCTCATGTGATTTCGGAGCTGCTTTTCTGGATCGGCGAAGACAAGATCCTGTATGGCAGCGACTACGGTATCTGGTCGCCGAAGTGGCTGATCGAGAAGTTCATGGCGTTTGAGCTGCCTGAATCCGTCAGCAAGGAGACCGGCGTTCAACTGTCCCTGACAGCGAAGAAGAAAATCCTTGGACTCAACGCGGCGCGGTTGTATGGAGTCGATATAGAAGCGCAGAAGAAGCTGCTGGCTGACACGCGTCAGACGGCCACGGTATGACCATCATGCGAGCCGAAGCGACGATTGAGCGGGCCGCGGAGGTGTGGGCGCGGCTCGGATCTGTTATCGACCCCGAGCTCGACGAATCGGTGACGGAACTGGGGTTCGTCACCCGCGTAGAGGTCGATAACGGCGGAGAGGTTCGCATCGATTTCAGATTGCCGACCTATTGGTGCGCCGCGAATTTCGCGTTCCTGATGGCTGACGACATGCGTATTGCCGTCGCGGCCTTGCCGTGGGTCAAGAAGGTCACGGTGGGGCTCGGCGAGCACATGTATGCCGACGAGATCAATCGCGGAGTCGCGGCCGGGCTGTCGTTCCAGGCTACTTTCGGCAGTGAGGCCAGCGGTGAACTGGAGGAAGTTCGCCGGACCTTCATGGTCAAGGCCTTCCAGCGAAGGCAGGAAGCGCTCCTGACGTATCTGCTGGATCACGGGCATGAGTCAGCGGTGCTGCTGCGCCTGAGCGTGGCGGAACTTGCCGCGCTGCCTTGCGATGCCGCGGGCCATCGCCTGGTCGTTCGCTATCTGGAACGACGCCCGGTCGTTGGATCGCATGCTGATGAACTGGCCTTCGTCGACCACGATGGCGAATTGCTCGATGCCGGCCAGATCCATGCTTACCTGCGCGCCTTGCGACGGGTTGGCGTCAACGCCGAATTCAACAGTGCGCTGTGCCGCGGTTTGCTGGCCACCCGATACGGCGCGGAATGCGTACCTCAAGTCGAGGTCAAACCGGTGCATTTCGTTCGTTCCATCGGTGTGGCCAGATCAACTTAAAATGGTTTGTCATCCGAACCAATCATAAAAGGAGACACGCAATCATGCCGAATATCATGTTGCACGACGATGAGGCCCGCATGGCGCTCGGCCGCGGAGTAGCCAAGCTTGCCAAGGCGGTACGCGGCACGCTCGGCCCCCGTGGGATGAATGCGATCATCGACCGGCCGATCGGCACGCCGATCATCTCCCGCGACGGCGTGAGCATCGCCAATGAGATCGAACTGGAGGACGTGTTCGAAAACATCGGCGCGCAGGTCGTCAGGGAGGTATCGAAGCAGACCAATGAAGTCGCCGGCGACGGCACCACGACGGCGACCGTCCTGGCCGATGCACTGGTGCAGGACGGCCTTGCCTGTCTCGCGGACGGGGCCAACCCGGTCGAGCTGGTCCAGGGCCTGGAGGCCGCTGTGACCGAAGTAATCGCGGCGCTCAAACGCACAGCAACTCCGCTGCGCGGAAGCGAGGAGGTGCGTGCCGTTGCCATCGTGGCCGCCAACGACGAGGTCACGGGCGCAATGGTGGCCGAAGCGCTGGAGCGGGTCGGTCCTGATGGCATCGTCGACGTCGAATATGGAACGACGGTCGAAACGCGCCTGGAAGTGGTCGATGGCATGGCCTTCGATCGTGGCTACCTGTCTCATCACATGGTCACGGACCTCGAAAGAATGCAGGTGGTGCTCGATAACCCGCTCATTCTGATGACCGATCAGCGGCTGCAGTCGGTGGAAGAGGTGGCGGCCATCCAGGCGCTCATAGCCGACAGCAAGCGCCCGCTGTTGATCATTGCCGAAGAGGTTGCGCCCGCCTGTGTGGTGAGCCTGCTCGCCTGGCGAGACAACGGCGGGGTCCCCGTGGCGGCTATCCATCCGCCTGAATACGGGCATTGGCGCAAGGCGATGCTGGAGGATATCGCTATCGTTACGGGAGGCCGGGTGATCGCCCGCGACCTCGGTGGAAAACTCGAGACCGCGGAACTGCGGGATCTCGGCAGCGCCCGGCAAGTACGCATTTCAGCAAACCAGACCATCATTACGGCCGGTGGCGGCGATCCGGTCGGCGTCGTTGCGCGTCGCCAGCAGGTGGCACGCCAGTACGAGATGGCGCCGGAAAATGTTGAACGGGACAAGTTCCAGGTGCGCCTCGCCAAGCTATCCGGGGGTACCGCAATGATCCTCGCCGGCGGGGCCACACCGGTTGAACAGAAGCGCCGGCTTCATTTGATCGAGGATGCGATCAACGCGGCGCGCGCGGCTATTGCCGAGGGAGTGGTACCCGGAGGAGGAATGGCGTTGCTGCGGGTGTCGTCCGAACTTGAAGGGATCGTTTCACGAACCCAGGGCAGTGTCCAGCAGGGCGCGAGACTGCTGCAGCGGGCCCTGACGAAACCGCTGTTTCACATCGCGACGAACTGCGGCCTGAACGGCGAGGCGATCGTGGCCGAGGCGGTGCGATCGAGACCGGGCATGGGACTCGACGCACGCACGGGCGCCTTCGTGAACCTGATAGAGGCGGGCATTATCGATCCGGTGAAGGTCAGCTATAGCGCGGTGCGCAATGCCGCATCGGTTGCGGGATTGATCCTGACCACCCAGACCTTGATTGCCAAGAAGCCGGAGACGATCGATCCCACGGCTGGCCCTGCGCTTGGCGGTGGCGCCGAATTGTTCGGCCGGAAATAATCGTTCTGTACCCGGTTGCCATGCGGATACCGGGTACAGAATTTAAAATAATTCGGAATGCGAATCAGATCGCGAAATTAACTTAAAATAATTTGGCAAACGCGCATTGCTGGTTGGCCCGGTTTCCGGCTTGGACTGGCTTACAACGCATCAAGTCCGCTTTATGTGAGCGCGTGGCGGGACTGAGCACGCTTTGTAATAGCGGGCTATTACGTCGATGACCGTTGAGTCATTTCCGCCAAGAATAGCGCTGCGAGGTCTCAGTCTGTGCCTGCTATGTGTCCTGCAAAAGAATAGTTGGTCATGTTGGCCGGGCCGTGTTTTCCCGAGCGGACCTGATCAAAAGCTAGGCATATACTAGTCCGTGGTGTTGCTGCCAGCTTACAGAATTGAATAGCGAGAAGCGCCAGCCGCAATACCAGAAAAGCGAGTCGCGACGAAGCCCGCCTTAGAAGGGTTTCGCGTTGACCAATCGCATCGGAGGAGACTTGTGGCGAGACACCAAATTGAGAATGCATCGAGTCCTGGCGATCAGTCTGTGATGCATGGACTGATGGCTCAGGCGCAGCGCGCCGACGTCCTCCACTCTGACCGCGACACCATGCGCGCATGGGAGCGTTTTCTGGCGGGCGAGTCATCAGTAGCGGTTCCCTCGGCTCTTATTGCATCCTGGCAACGTAGTCTCGCGTCCGGCGTTAATCCTTCTGCGAGCCTCGCGCCGTTCGCGGTACACGGCGACGCTGTCGACGCTTTGCGTTGGCGTCATCGGGAGTTGCTGGCGGCCGCCGATCGCCTTTTCGCCGCGACCGGGGATCTGTTCGCGGATTCACACTCCATACTGCTTCTGAGCAACCAGGACGGTGTAATTCTCAAGGCGGCAGGTGACCTGCGCACATTGACGGCCGGGGAGAAGATTCACTTGACGACGGGCGGCGACTGGCGTGAAGCGATGGCGGGCACCAACGGCATCGGCACCGCGCTCGCTACCGGTGAGCCAACCTATATTCATGGTTCGGAACACTTCTGCGAAGGGATCAAGTCCTGGAGTTGCGCGGCGGCGCCGATTTGCGAACCCGGAACCGGTGCGATCATAGGTGTACTCGATATTTCCGGTCCGCCTTCGACTTATCAGATCAATAACCTGACATTGGCGATTACGGCGGCGCGGCAGATTGAAATGGTGCTGGCCGAGCAGTCCGCCCGTCAGCATATGCGCCTATTGGCCTTTTGCCTGCAACGGCTCTCATCGTCCGACGCAGCGGGGATGATCGCCATCGACCGGCGCGGCCGGCTCGTACACACTACCGGCCGCGTGCCGCTTCCCGTCGGCATAGGAGAGCGGTTCCCCGGCATGGACGAAAGTTCCGCGGTGGCAGACTGGGCCCGGCACCTCCCGCAAGGCTTGCGTGCCGAATGGTTCAACCCGGTTGTCGTTGAAGGCAGCACGATCGGCGCAATGCTCGTTGTTCCCGCGATCCGGTCGCGCTCCCCCGGCAAGCGGACAGCCGAGCGCATCAACGTGCCAGGAAGCGCAACGGCTGGCGGTGAGACGGGTAGTGAGGCCGGAAGCGAGGCGGACCCGCAACGCAATTGTTTCGCCCAGATACTCGGGCAGAGCGCTGTCATGCTCGCCGCCGTCAATCGAGGCCGCCAGCTTGCCCGCAGACGCGTACCGGTGTTGATCGAGGGCGAGACCGGAGTCGGCAAGGAACTGTTCGCGCGCGCAATCCACGGAGAGGAAGGTGGTGGCGGATCTTTCGTCGCGTACAACTGCGGGGCGGCGTCGAAGGAGCTGATTGGCAGCGAGTTATTTGGCCACGTGCATGGCGCATTTACGGGAGCGACTGCAGAGGGGCGACCCGGCCGGTTCGAACTGGCCCACGGCGGCACCCTGTGTCTCGATGAAATCGGCGAGTTGCCGCTCGAACTGCAACCCGTCCTGTTGCGCGCGCTTGAGGAGGGCGTTGTCTATCGATTAGGAGACACGCAGCCACGGCGTGTCGATGTACGCCTGTTGGCGATGACCAATCGTAATCTGCATGACGAAGTAAAATCCGGCCGATTCCGTGGTGACCTCTACTACCGCATCAGCGTCACCCGCATACGAATCCCGCCGCTGCGCGAGCGGGATATCGACATTGATCTCCTGGTCGAACATTTCAACCGGCGACTGGCGCTCCGCCACGCGGTTCCGTTACGGCGGCTGAACCCCGAAGTCATGGCTGTGCTGCGCGCTTATTCCTGGCCGGGCAACGTCAGGGAGATGCGAAACATCATTGAAAACTTACTGTTGACGTCACGCGAAGAGGAGGTAGGGCTCGACGAATTGCCTGCGGAACTGCTTGCCGAAACGGTGACCGTCGGCATGGAGGAACCGGTGCCGCTTCAGTCAACCAGTCTGGAAGAAACAGAGCGCGCAGCCATTGCTCGTGCAGTGCATGGCGCTCATGGCAATCTCGCCCAGGCTGCCCGTTCGCTCGGCGTTTCCCGCAGCACGTTGTATAGAAAGCTGGAAATCTATCAATTGGAAAGCATTTTCAAACCAGCCATGGAATGACGGCTCCCGGGTTGTAAACGGACGGCTAACGGGCGGCAAATGGCTATCGGCGGGATTGAAAACTCCAATCGGGAACCCCGATTCACCTGCTAGATTTAAATGGGACCGTGCAGCTTCGCGCGACTGCATGGCGAGTCATCGAGACGACCTATATTACAACCGCGCATCCCCAATACAGGCTTGCAAGGAGGCTCAGATGTCGCAACTGAAGGGTTCGAAGACTGAAGAAAATCTGAAAGCAGCGTTCGCTGGCGAATCTCAGGCGAATCGTCGTTATCTATATTTCGCGGGCAAAGCGGATGTCGAGGGTCAGAACGATGTGGCAGCGCTATTCCGCTCGACAGCGGAAGGTGAAACGGGTCATGCGCACGGCCACCTCGAATATCTGGAGGCGGTGGGAGATCCTGCCACCGGCTTGCCGTTCGGGTCGTCGCGTCTGAACCTGCAAGCGGCGGTTGCCGGTGAAACGCACGAATACACCGATATGTATCCGGGCATGGCGAAGACGGCGCGCGAAGAAGGTTTCGATGAAATCGCCAACTGGTTCGAAACGCTGGCCAAGGCGGAGCGTAGCCACGCAAATCGCTATACCAAAGCGCTCGATGCGCTAGTCGACTGACGAGAGGCGCGTCGGCGGCAGCGCCGGCGTTCCTGGTACCTATCGCGCTCGCGGGTGTGGCCAGGCATGCGATGTCGTTTCGCAGGTTGCCGCTCGTGCCTGCGCGATGCGTAGGGCATGGCGCCGCGGGTCTGCATCCCCGCGGCACCTCTCGCACCTATCCGACGTCAACGCACAAAAGTAGAAAATCACAACAGGAGCATGATGTCATGCCCCATAAAGAAGGCAGTCTCGAAGCGCCCACGCGGTATCCGCTCGACTGGCTCTCGGACGGGTTCTACGACCAGGACGCGCTCGATCAGGAACTGGCGCGCGTCTTCGATATCTGTGCGGGGTGCCGGCGTTGTGTGTCGTTGTGCGGTGCGTTTCCCACGCTATTCGACCTGGTTGATGCAACCGATACAGGCGAAGCACACGAAGTCGACAAACACGAATTCGGCAAGGTGGTCGACCAGTGTTACCTGTGCGACCTGTGCTATATGACGAAGTGTCCCTACGTGCCTCCGCATCCGTGGAATGTCGATTTTCCGCATTTGATGCTGCGCGCCAAAGCGGTCGACTACAAACGCGGTGACGTGAAGCTACGCGACAAGTTTCTGTCGAATACCGATGCGCTAGGTCATTTCGCGGGCATTCCTGTCATTACGCAGACGGTGAATGCGGTCAATCACACTGCCGCAGCGCGCGGCCTGATGGAAAAGGCGCTTGGCGTAGACAAGGACGCATGGTTGCCTGATTTTGCGGCGCGTAAATTCCGCAGTGCAGCGAAAAAATCGAAGGTGTCACAGTCACAGGCGGTCACTGGAGAGCGTACGCCCGGTAAGGTCGCGATTTACGCCACGTGTTATGTGAATTTCAACGAACCGGGCATCGGTCACGATCTGCTTGCCGTGCTCGCTCACAATGAAGTGCCTTACGAACTCGTTGCCAGTGAAGCGTGTTGCGGCATGCCGCTGCTGGAGCAGGGCAACCTGCAGGGCGTCGCTGACAAGAAAGAAAAGAACCTGCCGGTGCTCGCGAAATATGCGCGCGAGGGTTATGCGATCATCGGCGCGATTCCGAGCTGCGTGCTGATGTATAAGCACGAACTGCCGCTGATGTTTCCCGACGATGCCGATGTGCGCGCCGTCAGCGCAGCCTTTTGGGACCCGTTCGAATACTTTGTGTCGCGTCATCGGGATGGACTCCTGAAGACTGACTTCAAGACCGGGTTGGGCCGGGTGTCGTATCACGTGCCGTGCCATGCGCGGGTGCAGAATATTGGCCGCAAGACAGCAGAAACCTTGGGGCTGGTGCCGGATACGCAGGTGAACGTAGTCGAGCGCTGTTCCGGGCATGCCGGCACGTTCGGCGTGAAAAAGGAGTTTCATCGCACGGCGATGCAGATTGGCACGCCGGTATTCAAGGCGATGGCACAGTCGCAGCCCGACTACATTTCGTCGGATTGTGCGCTGGCCGGCCATCATATCGAACAGGGGCTTGATGAAAATGGCTTGCCGAAGGCGGAGCTTGCGCATCCGCTGACGCTGTTGCGCAAGGCCTATGGTCTCTGATATTTCGCACTGCAAGGACATCCGATGAGCATCACTCGCCATTCGCTGTTGTCGCTCGAGAACTATTCGAAGTCGCGCATTACGATGCGCAATCAGGTGATTGAGCATAAGAAAGAGCGCACTGTGCCGCTAGGCAATCATGTCACGTTCCTGTTCGAAGATGAGTTGACGATCCGCTATCAGATCCAGGAAATGCTTCACATTGAAAAGATCTTCGAAGAGGAGGGTATTCAGGCTGAACTGGATGCCTATCTGCCGCTTGTGCCGGACGGCAGCAATCTGAAAGCGACGATGCAGATTGAATATGCGAACGAAATCGAGCGGCATGCGGCGTTGGCGCGGTTGATTGGCATTGAGGATCATGTGTTTATTCAGGTCGCGGGTGAACCGCCGGTGTATGCAATTGCTGATGAGGATCTGGAACGGGAGAATGAAGAGAAGACCTCGGCGGTGCATTTTGTCAGGTTTGAATTCACGCCCGCGATGAAGGCGCGTTTGCGGGACGGAGCCGCATTGCAGATTGGATGCGATCATCCGAATTATATGGTGCCTACGCAGACGATAGAGTCGCGGGCGCGGGCTTCGTTGTTGAAGGATTTGACATGAAAGGGAGGGGTGTGCGCGCTTAGGGGCGGGGTTGATGGTGGGGCGGTGGTTGCGGTGGTAGTGGTCCGGGGTCTATGCCGGGGTGTGTCGGTTCTGGGGTTAGTGGTCAGGGTCTATGCCGGGTTGGTGCTTTCAGCGTTAGCGGTCTGCGAGAGTCGGATATTCTCTTTATCACTATTAGCCACTGTGCGTGGCGGCACGTCATTTCTTTGTCCAAAGCGACAAAGAAACGAAGCAAAGAAAACGCTTTCAACCACGCTACCCTAAGTGTCCACAGCGTGCAGTTTTGATTCATAGGTGCCCCAAAAGCACGGTGCTCGCCAGAGCCACGGATGTGTGAACCCCTCCTTCTCCGAACACCGATACCCACACGCTTCGCCACCAGTGATTGAACCTGCCCAAGGGGCACCCCGCGCTATCCGCGGACGACCACCCACCAATTGTACGCATGACGAACCATGTCGGTAACCCACCAAGAAACGGGGCCGCGCGGATGTATGAGGTCTTAGCCGGCGAAAAGAATTGTGCATGCTGCGCAATAGCCCACCAAACATGAAGCCGTAAGTATGCGTTCGGCCGTATAGCCCACCAAAAAAAACAGTGCACGCTTGGCCAACGCTCCAAGAAACGCGGCAGCGAATACGCGTGAGGCCGTGCGGGTTCCTCGGCAATTCGTGCTTGCCCGAGAGCGTACGGGGCGAAGCGTGTTCGTGTCAGGATTCGCGAGAAGGAGGGGTTCACACATCCGTGGCTCTGGCGAGCACCGTGCTTTTGGGGCACCCATGAATGAAAACTGCACGCTGTGGACACTTAGGGTAGCGTGGTTTAAAAGCGTTTTCTTTGCTTCGTTTCTTTGTCGCTTTGGACAAAGAAATGACGTGCCGCCACGCACAGTGGCTAACAGTGATAAAGAGAAAATCCAACTCTCGCAGACCACTAACGCTGAAAGCAGCAACCCGGCATAGACCCAGAATCGCTAACCCCAGAACCTAGCAACCCGGCATAGACTCCGACCACCACCCCTGCAACCCACCCCCGACCAAGCGCGGCCCCACCCCCGACCAAGCGCGGCCCCACCCCCGCCCAAGCGCAGCCCCCACCCCTGATCATATTCTTGACGGATTGTATGATAGACATATAATAAGTTAAAAACCCGAATCCAAAAAAGTGGGCTGCTCCGCAGCAAACCCCAGGAGACAAACGTTGATGCTAGCCGAAGCCAGTATTGGATATCGTCTCGACCGATTGCCGCTCTCGCGCTTTCACTGGCGGCTGCTCGGCCTCGTTGCCGCTGGCATGTTCTTCGATTCGTTCGACATCTACATCGCCGGCTCGGTGCTCGCCGCGATGATCCACAGCGGCGAATCAACACTGCAACTCAACGCAGGTTTCGTCTCCGCAACCTTCATCGGCATGATGGCAGGCGCCTGGCTGTCGGGCCTGCTCGGCGACCGTTTCGGACGGCGCTTCTCCTACCAGTTCAACCTCGGCGTGTACGGCTTTGCATCGATCGCCGCAGCTTTGTCGCCGAATATCTACTGGCTTATCTTCTTCAGACTGGTAATGGGCCTTGGCATGGGCGCGGAGATCGTGGTGGGCTACGGCACGCTCAGCGAATTCATACCAGCCACATGGCGCGGACGCTTCGGCACTATTCTGAACCTGATCATCAATACGTCGCTGTTCTTCTCCACGTTCATCGGATGGCTGATCATTCCCCATTACGGCTGGCGGTGGATGTTCGCCATTGCAGGCGTCGGCGCACTGATCGTCTGGTTCCTGCGCAAGTCGATGATGGAGTCGCCGCGCTGGCTGGCATCGCGTGGACGCACCACGGAAGCCGAGGAGATCGTGACACGGATCGAGACCGCTTGCGGGGTGAGCGCGGGCTCACCGGACTATCCGCACGTGTCCGTGGACCTTCTTTCGCGTGACACCGCGCCCGAGACGCCGGCGCGTCTGGCCGATCTCTTTTCACGCCGGCTGATCAAACGCACGATCACCGGCATCACCGTGCTGATCGGACTGTTCACGGTCAATTACGCATTCGTCAGCTGGATTCCGACCTTCCTGGTGAAACAGGGACATAGCGTCTCCAACTCGCTGGGCCTGACCACATTGATGTTCGCGGGCGGCCCGTTGGGCTCGCTGATCGCCTTCGGACTCGCCGAACGCCTGGGCAGGAAGTGGGGCATTGTCGCGTTCTCCCTGATCGGAATCGCATTCGCCGTTGCATATCCGTTCGCGCAAACGCAGACGATGATCACGGCCTGCGGCTTTGCAATAACCGCGTGCATCTACGTGCTGTCGTCATTCAGCGTGGCGAGCTATGTGCCCGAACTCTTCCCCACGGAAGTCCGCTTGCGCGGCTCGGGGCTGTGCAACACGATCGGCCGCGGCTTCAACATCCTGGTTCCCTATCTCGTCGCCATGGCGTTTGCATCGTTCGGCATAGTCGGCGTGGTGTCCATGATTGCCGGCACCTTGCTGCTGCAAGCGGTGATCGTGGCGGCCATTGGCCCGGAAACCAAGAATCGTTCGCTCGAAGAGATTGCGGGGGCAGCGACAGTCGAAACCCCGCCCGAAGCGGACACGAGCCCGGCCAGCGCGCTCAAATAGCCTCCGTTCGAAAGCCATCCGCAAAGAAAGGAATCCCCGCTCATGTCAACGCCTGAAAACTATCGCATCTTCGCCGTGAAGTACGCGCACCACGCGCGCCGTTCCACCGAGAACTTCATTGGCGGCGATCCGCACGACGTCCCCATGCCACTCGATTATTTCGTATGGGCGGTCGTTGGCGAGTCCCGCACATTCATCGTGGATACGGGGTTCGACACCAGCATGGCGCAACAGCGCGGACGCACCATCACCAACCCGGTTGAAGCCGGTCTGAAACGGATTGGCATCAGGCCGGAATCGGTAGACGACGTCATCCTCACGCACATGCACTACGACCACGCGGGCAACCGTGCGCTCTTTCCGAAGGCGCGTTATCACGTGCAGGACAAGGAGATGGCTTATTGCACGGGTCGCTGCATGTGTCATCACGCACTGAGTCATCCATTCGAACCGGAAGACGTCAAGGCGATGGTCGGCCGGGTGTTCGAGGGTCGCGTGGAGTTTCACGACGGCGATTCGCAACTCACGCCCGGCTTGAGCGTGCACTGGGTCGGCGGTCATTCAAACGGCCTGCAGGTGGTACGCGTTCACACGGAGCGCGGCTGGGTCGTGCTCGCCTCCGACGCCTCTCATTTCTACGCAAACATACGCGAAAACCGGCCGTACCCGATCGTCTATAACGTTGGCGACATGCTGGAGGGTTTCAAGACCGTCATGCACCTGGCGGACTCGCCCGATCATGTCGTGCCGGGTCACGATCCCGAAGTACTCAAGGTCTATGCACCGCATGACCGCGAAACCGAAGGCTGGATCGCACGCCTGGATGTGGCGCCGCGTTGAATAGCCCTCACTCTGATTCTTACCTGACGGAGAGCAAGACCATGATTGTAGAGATGCGCGTTTATCACTGCCTGCCGGGCCGTCTGCCGGCGCTTCAGGAACGGTTCAGCACCACGACGCTGGGCTTTTTCGAAAAATATGGCATCGAACAGATCGGCTTCTGGACCACGCTGATCGGGCCCAGCAATCATGCGCTTACCTACCTGCTGAAGTGGCAAAGCCTCGCCGAACGTGAGACCAAGTGGAACGCATTCCAGGCCGACGCGGACTGGATCGCCAGGCGCGCGGCGAGCGAGGCGGAGAAGATGATCGTCGAGCGAATCGAGAACGTGTTTCTCACGCCCACGGCTTTCTCGGCATTGAAGTGAGGCAGGGAAAACCCGGATTAATTGTCTATCGACTGATTGTCATACAATCGTATAGACTTATTCCATGGACGCGGCGGGGATCGCCGCTCGTCGGATTTGAGCTTTAGTCACGAAGGCAGGACAGATGATGCGACCGCAACGAATTGGTTTTATCGGACTGGGAATGATGGGCACGCCCATGGTGCAGTGTCTGGCGAAGGCCGGCTTTGAACTCTTTCTCGCCGATGCTGACGTGTCCCGTGCCGATGCGCTGGCGAAGGAAGTTGGCGCGGCGCGGCTGGATGCCGGCAACGCCGCATCGCTCGATGCACTGATCACCATGCTGCCGAATTCGGCAATCGTGGAGAGCGTGCTGCTCGATGGCGACGCGAAGGCGTGGGCGCGTCTCCTGCCCAAAGGCGCGGTTGTAATCGACATGAGTTCATCGGAGCCGGAGCGCTCGCGCAAGCTGGGCGCGACGCTGGAGAAGATGGGACTCGACTATCTCGATGCGCCCGTTTCCGGCGGTGTGAAGAAGGCGAAGGAGGGCACGCTCGCGATCCTCGCCGGTGGCGACGCAGCCGTGCTGGACACTTGCCGGCCGGTGCTCGAGGCCATGGGCAAGAGCGTGCTGCATATCGGCACGGCAGGCTCGGGACACGCAGCTAAGGCGCTGAACAATTACGTCTCGGCGGCCGGATTGATGGCGACGGTGGAGGCGCTGCATATTGCAGAGCGTTTCGGGATTGACCCGGCTTCCATGACAGACGTGTTGAATGCATCGACGGGACGCAGCAATACCTCGGAAAACAAGGTCAAGCAGTTCATGTTGTCGGGCTCCTATGCATCCGGTTTTGCGTTGCAGTTGATGAACAAGGACCTGAAAATCGCACGCGCATTGTCCGAAGCAGTGGGCTATCCGATGAAGCTCGGCATGACATGCACGTCGGTTTGGGACGAGGTGTCGCAACGTTCGACGCCCGTCACGGATCACACCGAGATGTATCGGCTGCTGGTGAACGACGAATGAACCCGCAAACGGAGAGGACGAACATGTCTCGTGCGGCTCAGTTTTATATCGATGGACAATGGACTGATCCGGTCTCGCCGGCCTGGTTCGACCTGATCGATCCGGCAACTGAAAGCAGGATCGATCGGCTGGCGTTGGGCAATGCGGTCGATGTTGATCGTGCAGTCGCTGCCGCTCGTAAAGCATTTGCCGCTTACTCGGCAACGTCGGTGCAAGAGCGTATCGACTTGCTCAGGCGGATCGTTCAGGTCTATGAGCGGCGATACGATGAATTCGCCGAAGCAATGCGCATCGAGATGGGCTCACCGATCGCGTTTGCGCGGAAAGGTCAGGCAGCGCGCGGTCCCGCGCATCTGAATGCATTGATCGGCGTGCTGGAGAATTTTGAGTTCGAGGAACAGCGCGGCACCACGCGCGTGCGTCTCGAACCCATAGGTGTTTGCGGACTCATCACGCCCTGGAACTGGCCGATCAACCAGATCGTGGTGAAGATCGCGCCTGCACTGGCTGCAGGTTGCACGATGGTGCTCAAGCCGAGCGAATACTCGCCGCTGAGCGCGCTGTTGTTCGCCGAAGTCGCGCATGAAGCCGGGGTTCCTCCGGGCGTGCTCAACGTGGTGAATGGCGACGGACCGGGGGTGGGCGCAGCGATCGCGTCGCATCCGGATATCGACATGGTGTCGTTCACCGGCTCGACACGCGCCGGAATTCTGGTCGCAAAGATGGCGGCGGAGACGGTCAAGCGTGTGGCGCAGGAGCTCGGTGGCAAGTCCGCGAACATCCTGCTCGATGACGTGAACCTGGACGATGCCGTCACGCGCGGCGTGGCCGCGTGCTTCACCAATTCCGGACAATCCTGTTCGATCCCCACCCGCATGCTCGTGCCGCGTCACATGATGAACGACGCAGCACAGATCGCGAAAGCCGCGGCATCGGGCTATAGCGTGGGTGCAACGGACAGCGAGACCACGCAGCTCGGACCGCTTGTCAACCGCAACCAGTTCGAGCGCGTGCAGGTGCTGATCCAGAAGGGTATTGACGAAGGCGCGCGGCTCGTTACCGGAGGAACGGGGCGGCCGGACGGGTTATCGAAGGGGTACTACGTCAAACCGACAATCTTCGCGGACGTCACGCCCGACATGACCATTGCGCGCGAGGAGATCTTCGGACCGGTGTTGTCCATCATGGGTTATGACACCGAGGACGAAGCGGTCAGGATTGCTAATGGAACGGAGTACGGTTTGGCGGCGTATGTCCAGTCCGGCGATATTGAACGCGCCCGGAAAATCGGCCGCCAGCTCCGCGCGGGCGGCGTTCACCTGAACTATCCCGCAGCCGACTTTAACGCGCCCTTCGGTGGCTACAAGCGCTCGGGAAATGGCCGCGAATGGGGCGAAGCGGGCCTGCGCGAATACCTTGAGATCAAGGCGATGGTCGGCTACGGTCACGCCTGACGCACCCGGAAATGACGTAACACCAGAGGATGACAAGCAATGGAAAATAACGCACTGTTTGACAAGGGCTTCGAGAACCGCAAGGAAGTGCTCGGCGCACCGCATGTCGAGAAGTCCTGGGCGAACGCGGACGACTTCAACCGGCCGATGCAAAAGCTCGTCACTGAATACGCATGGGGCGAGATCTGGGGCGATCCGACCTTGACGTTCAAGACCCGGAGCATGCTCAACATCGGCATGCTGACCGCCATGAGCCAGCATCACGAGCTGTCCGTGCACGTGAAAGGCGCGCTCAAGAACGGCGTCACGAAGGAGGAGATTCGCGCGGTGCTGATGCAGGCCGCCGTGTACTGCGGCGCACCCCTCGCGCTCGCGGCCTTCCGGGTCGCGACCGATGCGATCAAGGCCTACGAAGCCGACGCCGCCAAAGGCTGAGGTCCGGCATTCCCGGGGGCCAACGTTCAATAAGCATCCGCGAGCGATGCAACACGACATCAATGGAGACGAGCATGGAAGCAGTCACGACACACGGCGCAGCAAGGGCGGCTACCGGGCAGTCCGTCGATGAGAAACGCAGGAACGCCATCAAGGGCGCGTTCTTCTCCGAATTCATCGACATGTTCGACATTTACCTGCCGGTCGTCGTGCTCGCCCCGGTGCTGTTCTTCTTCCAGCCGCCGCATCTCGCGCCCGGCATGGAGGCAATCCTCGCTTCCCTCGTTTTCATCACCACCTTGTTGGGCCGCCCGATTGGCGCGCTGCTGTTCGGCATGGTCGCGGACCGGGTAGGGCGTCGCCGGGCGTCGATTCTCTCGGTCTCCGGATTTGGCGTCGTCACGTTGCTGATCGCGCTGCTGCCGGGCTATGAAACGCTTGGCATCGGCTCCTACTGGCTGCTCGTGATCCTGCGGTTTATCGACGGTATTTTCCTCGGCGGTGGCTACACGGGTGCGATGCCGCTTGCCATCGAATACTCGAAGAAGGAGCAGCGCGGCTTCGTCGGCGGACTGATCATTGCCGGTTTCCCCGCGGCCTACGTGACGATCAACCTGGTTGCCATGGTGATGTTCGCCGTGTTTCCGCTCAACGGCCTGCATTCGCCGTATGTGCAGTGGGGCTGGCGCATTCCGTTCGTCATTGGCTCGGTATTGGCGGGCGTTCTCGCGCTGTACTACGTTCATAAAGTCTCGGAGTCGGAGATCTGGGAGAGCGAGACCGGCGAAAAGAAGCCGGAGAAACTGCCGCTTTCCGATCTGCTTCGCGGCAAGAGCGGACGCAACCTGCTGCAGGTCCTGCTGATGATGTCGGGCTTCTGGCTCACGCAGAACATCATTACGATCTTCATGCCGACGGGGCTGCTTGTGCACACGCTGCACCTGTCCGGTTTCCAGATGTCGCTTACGTTGCTGCTGTCCTATTTCGTGCTGTTTTTCAGCTATATCGGCTCGGGCATGCTCGGCCAGAAAATCGGGCGGCGCACGTTTTTCGTGGTGGTGGGTCCGCTGATCGCGACTGTGGGCGCCGTCATTCTCTATGTGCTTTCCAATGTGGACGGCCTGTCTTTGCCGGTCATCATGCTGCTGGTCATGCTGCTCTCGGTGCTGGTCACTTCGCCATGGGGCGTGATCGTGACTTACATCAACGAGCGGTTCGTCACCGATGTTCGCGCCACTGGTTTTGGCGTGGGCTTCAGCCTCTCGGTGATCATCCCGTCGTTTTATGCGTTTTATATGAACTGGCTGGGTGCGTTCATGCCGTTGCGGCTCACGCCAGTGGTCCTGCTGTGCATTGGCGGCGTGATTGGGACGGTCGGCGCGCTGATGGGACCGGAAACGAAGCACGTCGACTTTTGAACTTACGGTAGAGACTCATGAATACACAACGCATTGGCTTCATCGGTTTGGGCAACATGGGCGGCCGCATGACTCGCCGTCTGGTCGGGGCGGGCATTGAAGTGCTGGGCTTCGATACCGCCCCCGAACGCGCTTTGGCAGCTGGCGCACGGGCGGCGACGTCGATCGCGGAAGTGACCCGGTTCGCCGACGTCGTGCTGCTGTCGCTGCCGGATAGCAAAGTGGTTGAAGCGGTGGTGGAGGGACCGGACGGCATTCTCGCCTCGTGCCGCGAAGGACAGACCGTGGTCGACCTGAGCACGGCCGCTGCAAGCTCTACTATTCGACTTAACGCGCTGTTCAAGCAGCGTGGCGTGCAGTACATCGATGCCGGTATTTCCGGTGGCGCCGCTGCAGCGGAGAAGGGCACGCTCACGCTGATGGTTGGCGGCGACGCCGCCGCGATCGAAGCAATCCAGTGGGTCTTCAAGCCGATCGCCACCAAGACAATCACCATGGGCGAGAGCGGCGCGGGCCATACGACCAAGCTGCTCAACAACTTCCTGAACGCGGTGAGTTTGTCGGCGACCGCCGAGGTGATGGTCGCGGGCAAGAAGGCGGGGCTCGATCTCCATCGTTTGCTCGACGTCCTCAACAGCAGCAGCGGCGTGAACTTCGCCACTCAGAACCGCTTTCCGAAGATTGTTGATGGTGACTACCTGGAGGGCGGTTTGACCAGCAGGCTAATGACGAAGGACGTCGTGCTTTATATCGACCGCGTGCGCGAGCTGGGCGTGTCCTCGCTGAATTCGTCGGGTCCGCTGGCGAGTTTCGGGCTGGCCACCGCGCTGGGTTACGGCGACGTGATCAGCAACCGAGTAGTCGATGCGATCGGCGACGTGTCGGGCGGCGTACGTCTCAAGGATGCCAAAAATTCTTCAACAGGAGAACAGTAATGAAAGTGTTTCGCGGCAGGGCCGAAGGTGCGGTATCGGAGCAACGCTCGGCTACGTTCAGCGGCGTCGTGTGGGCAGATTCGATCATGCCGACGACCGACAAAGTCACCATCGCGAACGTATTCTTCTCGCCGGGCGCGCGTACCTTCTGGCACACGCATGAGCAGGGGCAGATCCTGCAGGTGACATCGGGCAGCGGGTTCGTGTGCGTCGATGGCGGTGAGCCGCAGGCGATCCGCACAGGCGACGTGGTGTGGATCCCCGCTAATGAGCGTCATTGGCACGGCGCAGGACGCAACAGCTACATGGTTCATACGGCGACCTCGCTCGGGAAGACGATCTGGGAAGAAGAGGTTGCCGAAGCGGTGTACCAGAACGCGGTGGGCTGACGTCATGACCGTTCCCCTGACACAGCGGCAGCAGCAAGCGAAGGATGCCTTCATGCAGGTGCACGGCACATGGAGCGATGGCTGGGAGAGCCTGTTGCGCCTCGACGCCAGCTTCTTCGAGGCTTACGTGGCGTTCTCGGCTGTGCCGTCGAAGAAGAATCATCTTGAGGACAAGGTGAAAGCGTTTGTCGCGATTACCGCCTGCGCGGCTGCGACTCACCTTTACGCGCCGGGCGTGGCGCAGCACGTGCGCGCGGCACTTCGCGCGGGTGCAACGCGTGCGGAATTGGTCGAAGTGATCCAGCTCGCGAGCACCGTGGGTATCCACGCTGCGAACGTGGGCGTCCCCGTGCTGATCGAAGTGCTCGAAGAAGAGGGCAAACGCCAGGGTCCGGCGCCGCTCGATGCCCGCCGTGCCGCGCTGAAGGAAAGCTTCATCGAGAATCGCGGGTATTGGCATTCATCGTGGGAAGGTTTCCTCGAACTCGATCCTGATCTGTTTGAAACCTACGTGGCATTTTCTTCCGTGCCGTGGCGTGAGGGCGTACTGGAACCCAAGGTCAAGGAGTTCATGTACTGCGCATTCGATGCCGCCGCGACACACCTCTACGTGCCGGGCCTGAAACTTCACATGCGCAACGCACTTCGTTACGGCGCGACGGCCGAGGAGATCATGGAAGTGCTGGAAATTGTAAGCACCATCGGCATACACGGCGCCGTACTGACCGCGCCGATCCTTGAAGCTGCTTTGGATGAGTTCGAACACAACAACGCGTAGGTAACGTCCGACCGCGCAAAGTCTTGCGTAATGGCGGTTTCAGTTGGGACTTCGAGTATCATGGCTCACTGGTAAATCGTCCGACGGGAATACAATCATGCCATCCGATATGGATTTGATACGACCGGAAACATTACGGCATCAGGTCGAGACTGTCCTTCGCCAGGCCATCATGTCCGGGCGTTTTGCACCGGGCGCGCGTCTGGTGGAACGCGAGTTGTGCGAGACACTTGGTGTGAGCCGCACGTCGATTCGGGAAGCATTGCGCAGGCTCGAAGCCGAGAAGCTGGTTTGCAGCGTGCCGCACAAAGGACCTATGGTCGCGGTCATTTCTAAGAGCGAAGCGTCGGAGTTGTATGCCATACGCGGTCTCCTTGAAGGGTTTGCGGCGGGTGAGTTTGCGCGGATAGCGAGCGATGCCGCGATCGTGCAGTTTGGTGAAGCGGTGAAGGCGCTGAAGGTGAAGGCCATGACGGGCGACCAGGCCGGCGTGCTGGCAGCGAAGACGGATCTGTATGACGTGTTGCTCGACAATTGCGGCAACGCTCTGGTGAAAGAAATCCTGACCAGTCTTTATTCGCGGGTGAACCTGCTCCGCGCGACGTCGCTGATGCACCCCGACCGGCTGCCGTCGAGTCTCAAGGAAATCGACAAGCTGTTCAAGGCGCTGAAGGCGCGAGATGCGCAGGCGGCCGAGGCCGCCGCGCGCTTGCATGTGGCGAATGCAGAGAAGGCGGCCAGGCGGATGCTGGAGGAAACCGCGAGCGCCTAGGCGTTTGCCCGGGCGTTCGCGCCCGGGTCGTCGTCGCAAAGCTCAGGCGGGAAGGTTCTCATTTGATTAGGATTACTTTTTATGAAAGGAAAGTCCGCACTGGTCACCGGGTCGTCAAATGGGCTCGGATTTGCGATGGCTGAAGGTCTCGCCCGTTCGGGTTGTAACGTCGTTCTGCATGGGCTTGAAGCGCCGGAGAGCGTACGCGATTCCATAGCCCGGATCGAGCAGGATTACGGCGTCAAGGCTACCTATGTTCAAGCGGACCTGACCGATCCTCACGCTGTCTCGACCCTGATGGACACGGCGTGCGAACGTATGGGCGGTATCGATATATTGATCAATAACGCAGTTGTCCGGCACTTTGCGTCGATCGAGGATTTTCCCGCGGACCGATGGAACCAAGCGCTGGCAGTCAACCTGACGGCCGCGTTTCAAGCTATTCAGCTGGTCCTGCCCGGCATGCGTGCACGTGGCTGGGGTCGAATTTTCAACATGACGTCGGTGTATGGGTCGCGCGCCACGCCGAACCGTGTGGACTATGTGACGACCAAGACAGCGCTGCTCGGGTTGACGCGCGCGGTGGCAGTCGAGACGGTTCATCAGGGTATTACGTGCAATGCGATCTGCCCGGGCACCGTGAAAACGCCGAATATCGAAAGCAGGATTGCGCAGTTGATGGAGGAGAAAGGGCTTGGCCATAGTGACGCTGTGAAGCAGTTCCTCGCCGGCAAGCAACCCACCGGCGAATTCGTCAGCGCGTCACATGTAGCAGAACTGGTCGTGTTCCTTTGTTCAGACGCGGGCAGTCAGATAACAGGGGCCATGATGCCGATGGAAGGCGGCTGGCTCGCCGGCTGAACGCCCCGTCTCGGTACGGAGGGAGGAGACATTCATGAAAGACATCACGCGTACGCTGGCCTCGTTCGTCGCGCAGACGCAGTGGGAAGACGTTCCGCCGAAGGTGCGCCACGAGGCGAAGCGCGCGCTGGTGAATTACTTCGCAGTGGCGCTTGCGGGGTGCTCGGACCCGGGCATCAGTAAAGCCGTGAACGTGTACGGCCGTTTCAGTTCGGGGCATGAAGCGGGGCTCGTCGGACGCGGGGAGAAGACCGACATCCTGAATGCGGCCGCGCTGAACGCGATGAGCGCGAACGTCTTCGATTTCGACGATACCCACTTGCTCACCATCATTCACCCTACTGCGCCGGTGGCCGCGCCGTTGTTCGCGCTCGCTCAGGAGTCACTGCTGAGCGGCCGGCAATGGTTGCTGGCGTTCGTACTCGGCGTGGAAATCGAGTGCCGGTTGGGCAATGCGGTGTCGCCGGGGCATTATCAGCGAGGCTGGCACATCACCTCCACCTGCGGTGTGTTCGGCGCGGCGGCGGCCATTGCGAAAGTCCTGAATCTGGACGCTGCGAAAATCGGCTGGGCCTTTGGCCATGCATCGGCGCAATCGTCCGGGCTGGTTGAAACGCTGGGCAGCATGTCGAAGAGCATCAGCGTGGGCAATGCCGCCCGTAACGGCCTGCTCTCGGCGCTGCTCGCGCAAGAGGGGTTGGCCGGACCCGAGCGGCCTATCGAAGGCGAGCGCGGTTTCCTGCGCGTGCTGAGCGAAGCCACCGACGCCAGCGTGGACGCAGCATTCGCCACAATCGGCCGCGAATGGGCGCTCTTATCGAATACGTACAAGCCTTACCCGTGCGGCGTCGTGCTTAATCCGGTGATTGAGGCGTGCCTGGGGTTATCGGCGAGACCGGACTTCTCTTTCGCCGATGTCGAGCGCGTCACGCTGAGAGGTCACCCGCTGCTGCGCGCACGAACCGACCGGCCGAACATCACGCTTGGCCGCGAAGCCCAGGTCAGCGCGCAACACAGCGTCGCGGTCGCGCTTGCCCGAGGTCGCGCAGGTCTCGCTGAATTTACCGATGCCGCTGTAGCTGATCCACTGTTGCGGGCCTTCGCCAGCCGTCTGGATTTCGTCGATGACCCCGCGTATTCCGTCGAAGCAGCGCAGGTGACGCTCACGTTGCGCTCGGGCGAGACGATGTCGCGCCGTATCGATGCAGCGCGCGGCAGCCTGCAAGCACCGCTCGCGGACACTGACCTGGAAAACAAGCTCAAGGAGCTAGCTGAATACGGCGGCTCTGGTTGCAAGCCGAACCCATTGATCGACGCCCTATGGTCGCTGGAAAGCGCACCTGATTCGTCCTTGCCCATGCAACTCGCCTGTTTGTAAGTCTATAAGCGCGCATGTGGCAAGTACACCATTCATCACTGTCAAGGAAGCATCATGTCGGAACATATGAAGTTGGGCTTTGTGGGTGTCGGCGTCATGGGGCGTCCCATGGCGCGTCGCTTGATCGAGCACGGTCATTCCCTGGTGATCTACGATCGCGACGAGCGCGCCCTGGCGGAGTTGTCAGCGATCGGCGCGCAGGTGGCGAGTAGCGCGCGCGAAGTGGCCGATAGCGCGCACGTCGTTTTCACCAGCCTGCCTACGCCCGCTATCTTCAAGGAAGTCGCATTGGGTGCGGACGGTTTGGTAGAGGGCAAGACGATCAGGATCCTGGTAGACCTGTCCACCGTCGGCTCACGCACGGAACAGGAAGTGGCGGCGGGACTGCTTGAAAAAGGCATCGAAACCGTCGATGCCCCCATCAGCGGCGGCGCGGCCGGCGCGCAAAAAGGCACACTCGCCGTCATGGCCGCGGGCAAGCCGGAAGCGATTGCTCAGGTAAGCGAACTATTCAATATCTTCGGGAAGGTGTTCATCGTAGGGGAAAAGGCAGGTCAGGCACAATTGCTCAAGCTGCTGAACAACATGCTTTCGTCGACGGCGTTTGCGATTACCTCTGAAGCGTTCGTAGCCGGGGTGAAGGGCGGGCTCGACCCGGACGTGATGATGTCAGTGTTCAATGCGGGCAGCGGCAAGAACGGCGCGACGCTCGATAAATTCCCGAAGCAGGTGTTGCCGCGCACGTTCGATTTCGGCTTTCCGATCGGCAGCGTCTGCAAGGACATCGGACTCGCGGTGGAAGAGTGCCAGGCGCTCGGCGTGCCGATGTGGTTAGGTAACACCGCACGTCAGGTATGGAATTACGCGGCAATGCAGGACGGCAAGGCTCGCGACATGACTGAACTCGTCAAGTATGTCGAGAGCTGGTCGGATGGCAAGGGTATCGCTGGTTAGACGGTGCCGTAGATATTCTTGCGTGCATTGGAAGAGCCGTTTGCGCCTTCGCAACGCGGGGCTCTTGCTTGGTCGAGGACTGCGGGGAAGCTGAGTATGTCGGCTAACGGGCCGATGATGCCCTGTATGCTCACTTAAAACAAATTTCCGAAGCGTGGCGTACTTTAACTTCCTTTTCGTCAAATTTCCCCTTCTTCAGCCATGGCTATAGCCTTCGAATCACCCGATCAGCCTGACGTAATCGCCCTCATTGCCGAGCTGGACGCTTACCAGGATACCCTGTACCCGCCAGAGAGCAGGCACGCCCTGGACTTGACGTCGTTGAAGCAACCCGACGTCTTGTTTGCCGTTGCGAGGGATAGTACGGGCCAGGCAATCGGCTGTGGGGCGATTGTCCTCTGCCCTGAATTTGGCGAACTCAAACGCATGTATGTCAGTCCTCGCGGCCGGGGGCAAGGCGTCGCCAAAAACCTCCTGGCTCTGCTCGAGTCAGGGGCAACAGGCTCTGGCTGCAAGTTACTCAAGCTTGAAACCGGGCCGTACCAACATGAGGCGCTGGCTTTCTATGCCTCAGCCGGCTATGAGCGCCGGGGACCGTTTGGCGATTACACGAACGACCCACTGAGTGTGTTCATGCAGAAACACATCGCGGCCTGAGGCTTGGTTTCGTGAGTCAATTCGCCCTATCAACTTCATCTCGGCCGGAACTGTGCATCAAACTAAAATCGGCGGTGTAGTGTTCCTTGGCGGTTATACGATTGGGTGATCAGAATATAGAGTGCGGCGGCGCGATTGAAGCCGTGCATCGAGGAGACAGGAGATGGAAGCAAACGCAACACCAGGCGAAGCAGTCAGCGCGTTACGGGAAGCGCTCGGCGCACAGGTTGTGGCGTTGCCGAGTGAGTTTGGCGATCGCCGTGTCGAGGACTGGAGCGGACTGCCGAGCGCGGTGCCGCTGGCGCTCATCAGGCCGCGCGACACCCGCGAGGTCGTGGCTGCGCTCGAGATTTGTACTCGCTACTCGCAGCCGGTCGTCACGCAAGGCGGACTGACAGGATTGGTAGGCGGCGCCAATCTACGCGGCGACGAGGTCGCGCTAAGTCTTGATCGCATGAACCAGATCGTGGAGATCGACGCGGTGTCGGGCACCATGACGGTTCAGGCCGGCACGCCGCTGCAAGGGGTTCAGGACGCGGCCAGCGCGGCCGGCTTCTATTTCCCTCTTGACCTCGGCGCGCGCGGCAGTTGTTCCATTGGCGGCAACCTCGCCACCAACGCGGGCGGCAATCGGGTCATCAAGTACGGCATGATGCGCGACCAGGTGCTGGGCATAGAGGCCGTGCTGGCGAGCGGCGCGGTCGTGGGCGGCCTCAACAAGATGATCAAGGACAACGGCGGCTACGATCTGCGCAACTTGCTGATCGGCAGCGAAGGGACGCTCGCGGTCATCACCCGCGCGGTGCTGCGTCTGCGTCCAAAGCCCACGGCAACGGCCACAGCGTGGTGTGGACTGCCCAGTTTCGACGCCGTCACCACGCTGCTGCGGCGCGCTCAGGCAGGGCTGGCTCCAGGTGTATCGGCGTTCGAGGTCATGTGGGCGGGTTATCACGATACCGTGCTTGCCAACCTGGACAATTTGCGTGCCCCGCTTGACTCGCCGCATCCGTTCTATGTGTTGCTGGAAAGTGTTGGAACCGATCCCGTCCGGCACGGTGACGCGTTCGAAGAGTTCCTGGCGGCGATGCTGGAGGAGGGCGTAGTGACCGACGCCGCGCTGGCTTCGACCGAGGCGCATGCGCAGGCGTTCTGGGCAATCCGCGATGCACCCGGCGAATATCAGCGCTTCATCCCGAATCACGCGGCTTACGACGTGAGCTTTTCCATTGCGCAAGTGGGCGAGGCCGCGTCACGCTGCGAGGCGCAACTGCGCGCCCAATGGCCGGACGCCACGATCATGATCTACGGCCATCTTGGCGATGGGAATATCCATATCGTGGTGGACGTGCCTCGCCTGCCGAAGCACGATCACGATGCAATCGACCAGGTCATCTACGACGTGACGAGAAACTTCCGGGGATCCATTTCCGCAGAGCATGGGATCGGCATCAAGAAGAAACACTTCCTGCACCTGACGCGTTCGGAGGCGGATGTAGCGTCGATGCGCGCGATAAAGCATGCACTGGACCCCGCGCGCATCCTGAACCCCGGCAAGATTTTTTAGCGTGGCAATGAGAGCGCTTACAGCGTAAAACCGTCGAGCGGCACTGCCGGAGGGCGCCGTGCGATCAGATCTGCAATCGATCGGCCGCTTGCGAGCGCGAGTGTAAAACCAAGTGCACCTTGTCCGAGGTTGAGCCAGAGGTTTTCGTATTGCGTTGAATCGATGATCGGGGTGCTGTGCGGCGTGGCGGGCCGAAGGCCGCACCAGACGGTGGCTTCATCGAAATTACCGGCGCTCGGAAACGCCGCAGCCGATTCAGCGCGTAGCGTCGCGACGCGAGACGGATCGACATCCGCTTGACGACCGGTGACGTCCGCCATGCCGGCGATCCTCAGCCGGTCGCCGAGCCGGGCATAGACGATCTTGCGTTCAAAGTCGGTGATGCTGATGTGCGGCGCGTGGCCGTGCGGGTCGACCTGGGTGGTCAGGCTATAGCCCTTCAACGGATAAAGCGGAACTCGCAGACCTAGCGGCTTGAGCAGCGCGGCACTGGCGATGCCGGCTGCCAGCACGATTTGATCAGCATCGATGGTCTTGTCGTTGGCCACTGCCTCGACCCGTTGGGCGCGAGCCTTCGCGCGACGCAAGGCCGTGACCGTCGTACCGAGCCGGAATTCCACGCCGCGTGCTCGGAGCAGACGGCTCATCTCGACACAAAACTGATAGCAGTCGCCGCTGTCTTCGCTGGGCGTGAAAATGCCTCCTTGCAACTGCGCGGCGAGATGCGCCAGTGCCGGTTCTTTCTGCACACACTCGTGGGTATCGAGCGCTTGCTGTTCGCAGCCGAGCGAGCGTTGGTAATCGAGCAGGCGCAATGCGGCGTCGAACGAGGCGCGCTTGCGGTGCACCACCAGCTTGCCGGCATTCGAATGGCTGAAGTGCAAGCCTGGCTCGCTGGCCCGAAGTTGCTGCATCAAGTCACGGCTCAGGAACGAGAGCGCCAACAATCTCCGGGTAGACAACTCGCTTTTACGCTGCGTGCAAGCACAGACAAACTGCGCAAGCCAACGCCACTGGTCCGGGTCGAGGCGCGGTCGAAAGCGGATCGGCGAGTCACGGCGCAACAGCCAGGACGGCAGCTTTGACAGTACCCCCGGACCGGCGAGCGGTGCGACATAGCTGTACGAAAGCTGTCCGCCGTTAGCAAAGCTGGATTCGAGTGCAACGTCCTCATTGCGTTCTACGACGGTGACGGTGTGGCCGTCCTCCCGCAGATACCAGGCCGTGGCCAGACCGGTGACGCCGGCTCCAAGTACGAGCACATGCATGGGATAGGTCGATGGTTGGTTGAGCTGGAGGACATTGTTCTGCGGCTCGCAAACGGCGTCCAATACCGACCAGCGCTCGCGCTATAGCCGCCGGTTATAGCGCTCGCGACGGCATCTAACTCCGCGACGACTCGCCGGTCGATGTCCTGGTCGATGCACCGGGCGCGTCGTCACGCAGGAACTGGATGAGCCGCTCCGCTGATTGCGGCGGCGGTCGCGAGTGTTCGGTCACTGCGTACACCTGCAGGGTTTCGTTAATCGCGAGCGGCCGGATCTGGATGTCCGGATGAGGCTGGGGATAACTCGCCGTGAACGAATCGACTATCGCGATGCCGATGCGCTGCTGCACCAGCGACTTCGCAAGCGGATAAGTCTGCACCGACAAATTGCTGACTGGGGGCTGGGCCGCCACATCGAGCCACGCGGAGAGGATCGCCCCAAGGTAGTCGTCTGGATCGATGGTGATCAGCGGTTGCCCTGCCAGATCGTCTGCTGTCAGCGGCTGGTCGAGCAGGGTGTCCGCCCACCAGCCGGCCGGTGCAATGGCGCACAGCGTACTTTCGCACACGGGCGTGGCAACCAGGTTGGGATGGGAGACGGGCCGCATGGTCAGCCCGAGTTCGATCTCGTCGAACAGCAGCGCGTGTTCGATCTCGCGGGTGTGTGCGACGCTCAGTTCGCACTTGGACTGCGGGAACGCGCGGCACCAGCGCGCCATGACCTGCGGCAACGCGTAGTGTGCAAGCGCCGGCGTAGCTGCTACCCGCAACGGTCGGTCAGCGCCGTGCGCCAAGCTCGTGACAAGACGCCGGATCCGCTTGAGTTGTTCATCGAACGGGCCGAGTTCTTCGCGCAGCCGCAGCGCCTCGGGGGTGGGTACAAGTTTGCCTTTGCTGCGCAGGAACAGCGCGAAACCGGCGGACTGCTCGGCGTGCTGCAGCATTTTGCTGACGGCGGGCTGCGAGATGTGCAGAAGCTGGGCCGCGCCGTTTGTCGAGCCGGTGAGCATGATCGCACTGAAGATTTCGATATGTCGCAAACGCACCTGAGTCTCCCTGGATTGACATCGCCATGCAGCTTACGACACATACTGATCGTTTGGAACAAGGCCCTCGGGCAGAGCCGCCTGCGAGTTATATAAGCCGCCCTTATCACCACGCATACTTGACCCCTGCGCGCACGACATACGCGTGATAATTCTGCGCGCCCCATGCGCCACTCACGTTGCTCCAGGCGCTCCAGTCCTTGCCAAGATCGCCATTGAGCCCGAGCTTTACCTCATAGCGATTCGCTGGATAAAGACTACCTGCCGGTATCTGATTAAACGAGATCGAGCTATCGGTACTCGTGTGCCACCAGTTCGCCGTGGCGTAGAACTGCATTTTCTTGTTGGCGCTGCGCTGGAAGGTGCGTTGCAGCCGCAGTCCAAGCCGGGTAATCACACCGCTGGAATCGGCGCCATTCACATGCGTGCCATTGGGCTCGGTCAGTGAGTCTTCCTGATAGTCGACGTAGATCAACTGGCCTTGGGGTTCGAGCACCCAGTTGTTGAGCGGCGTAAACGCATAACCCAACTCACCCGAGATCGCCCAGCCGCGCGCGTTGTAATTCACCGTGGGCAAGTCTTCGCCTGAAACGCTATTGTTAAACCAGCCGTATTGCAACGACGTATCAGCATAAACGCCAAGCCGACTTTCATCGTTCTGATACCAGGTGGCATAGGCGCCAACGCTATAGCCCGCGACGTTGCCGCGCGCAGTCGCCGGGTTGCCAGCGGCTTCTGCGTTGCTTTGGGCGGTCTCGTAAGTTGCCATCAGCCCGAGATGAAGCAGATCAGCGCCGGGTGTGAGCTTTTTCTGGGCGACTTCTGCACCGCCTTGCATCAGGAACGAATCGGTGTTCACGTGGAAGGTGCCGTCACTGCTATCGCTGCCTTCGTTACGCCCCTCCATGTGCAGCCAGACTGAACCGGGACGACCTGAGCCATCGCCGTTCACCGCGCTTTGCGAGGTTCCGCTCGCGCGGTCATCCAGACTATGCACGAACATTTCCCCGGCCACATGCTGGTTCGCCAGATAAGCGGCCACTTCGGGGCGGAAGAGCGGTTGCGGTGGGCTAGGGGGCGTTGGAGGCGAAGGCGGTGTGGGCGGCGTGGGAGCTTCAGAGCGCAGATACCAGTTGCCGTCCGCACTTTGCTCACCCCCCTGAAAGAGCTGATATTCATACGGACCTGCCACTACCCGTCCACTCAGCATGAACGCGCCAGCGGCCGAGTGCGTGGGATCCTGAACCTGAACCACCATGATGCCGTTATCGACGCCCGCCGCTCCGGCACCGCCGATATTGTTCACCGTGAGTTGCGTGGCGCCCTTGGCACCGACGGCAGTGGCGCCAGCAATCAGTAAATCGGAGTTCGATGCGGCGCCGCCTTCGTTCAACACAGTATCGATCATGAGCTTGCCGCCGTTGGAGGTATACGTGCCGCCTACCGTCATGCGGTCGCCCGCTGTGCCATTAGCCATCGTCACGATGCCATGATTGTCGAGGTTGCCGGCAACCGTAAAGCTCGCATCGGGGCCATTGGCGAAAGCGGGCAGCGCATTGCCTACGCCAATCAAACCATCATTAATCACCGACCCGGTGACCGTGCCATAGCCGCCCAACGCACCCGCTGCGCCGACCGTGACCAGGCCGCTGCCCGCTAAATTGGCGTTGGTGTGCGCAGCGTCGCCGATGGCGAGCGTGCCAGTATTGACGTTGGTATTGCCACTGTAAGTCTGGATGCCATTGAAGACCAGTTTGCCGGTGCCGTCCTGGGTGACTGATCCGGTGCCGCTGATGACGGAATCGAAAATTAAGCTATCCGAATGATTGAAGATCAAGGCGGCGTTATCGGTGATGTCGCCCGAGACTGAGCCGGTGGTGCCGCCGTTGCCCAGTTGCAGGGTACCGGCGCTGATAGTGGTGCCACCGGTGTAGGTGTTGGCGCCGGTCAGGATAGTCGTGCCATTGCCCGCTTGAGTCACTGAACCGGTGCCGCTGACCGCTCCGGCATAGGTCGTAGTATCACTGCGGTTAAACGTGAGTGCTGCGTTGTCCGTGATGTCACCAACATAGCTGCCCGTGGTTCCACCATTGCCAATCTGCAAGGTCCCGGCGCTGATCGTCGTGCCACCGGTAAAAGTATTGTCACCGGTGAGAATCAGCGTGCCACCGTTCGCATTCAATGCGCCACTGCTGCCGCTGATGGCGCCGCTGAAGACGCCGCCATTGTTAATCGTCAGATTACCGGCATCGATGTTAAGCGTGCCTGCGCCACCGAGCGCGCCGATCGTCTGCGTCTTGCCATTGATATCAGCCGTCGTGCCCGCATTGAGGGCGAGTAAAGATGTGTTGCCCAGTGCGTTGTCGCTGCCAAGCACCAGCGTGCCGCCGCTAACAGTGGTGGTGCCGGTGTAGTCATTGGCGGCATTGATCAGAGTGATGCTGTTTGTGGCATCGATTGTGAGATTGCCGCTACCGGTGATCTGCGCCTTCATGTCGGCGCCCCCGGCGGGGTTGGGGGTGTCGCCAGCGAGCGTGAGGGTCTGGCCGGCTTGCAAAGCAAGCTGGCTAAGGCCGTAACCCGCATACAAGCCAGTGTTGGCGCCGGTACTGAGCGTAAAACTGTAAGTGCCGACAGCAACCGTGTTGCCGCCTTGGGTAATATTCTCGGCCGAGGTGGCGAGCGGGTTGCCCGCCAGATCGGTGAGCGTCAATCCTGCGGTACTACCGGTGACACTGGTTGCGCTAATCAGTTGCGTGTTGGCGCCATCGTCTTGCGTGAGCAGGTTCCCGGTGGGGTCGACCGCACTGCCTGGATCGATGCGCACGGTGCCGCTATTTAAAGTGAGTGCGCCGGTGCGGATGGTGCCGGAGAGCAGGTTTGCGAAGGCGAGCGTATTACCGTTAAGCGCCAGGTTGCCAATGGTTTGCACGCCCGCGCCCACTGTCGTGGTGTTGCCAGTATTCAGTTGCAGGGTGGCGTTCGTGAGAGCGGCGGTGTTATTGGCAGAGAGATTAAAGGTGCTTTGATTGAGCGTGACATTGCCGGTAAAGGTGCTGCCCGCGCCAGTGCCGAAGTCGAACGTATTGGTGGCGCTGCCAAGCGACACGGCGAGCAAGCCAGTGCCGGTAAGCGCGTTATTGAACGCGTAGTTGCCACTGACGGGGGTTAAAGCGAGCATGCCGACACTGGCGATATTGACTGCACCACTGCCGATAGCGCCGGTGCCGGTCAGTTGGAGCGTGCCCGCGTTGACGGTGGTGCCGCCGGTGTAGGTATTGTTGCCCGTGAGGGTGGTGGTGCCGGTGCCGGCTTGCGTGAGCGAACCGATGCCGCTGACTACGCCCGCATAAGTCACCGCATCCGAGCGGTTAAACGCTAACGCTGCGTTGTTGGTGATATTGCCGAGAATCGAACCGGCGGTGCCACCATTGCCCAGTTGCAAGGCGCCTGCGCTGATCGTAGTGCCACCGGTGTAGGTATTGTTGCCGGTGAGGGTTGTGGTGCCACTGCCATTTTGCTTCAGTGACCCTGTACCGCTGATGCTGCTACCAAAGCTCAATGCATCCGAGCGATCAAAGGCCAGAATGCCACTATTGCCGACACCGCCTGAAGGGGTGACGCTACCGCTGGTGCCGCCATTGCCTATTTGCAATGTACCTGAAGTTATTGCCAAAGAGCCTGAATAGGCGCTGTTGCCAGTCACGATAAGCGTGCCGGTACCGGATTGTATTAGCCGTCCTGTCCCGGAGATCGCTCCGCCGTAAACTAGCGTGTCTGAACGATTAAAGGTCAGGCTTTGACCTTGATTGCTCACGTCTCCAGTAATACTGCCGCTGGTACCACCATTGCCGATTTGCAGCGCCCCATTCAATGTGGTGACACCCGTATAGGTGTTGTTGCCAGTCAGGATCAATGTGCCAGATCCGGCTTGGGTAAGGCCGCCGGAACCACTGATAACGTTGCCATAAGTCAGGTTATCGGAACGGTTAAAACGCAATTGACCGCTGCTATCGACCAGCACATTGCCACTGACACTACCCGTGGTGCCGCCGTTACCAATCTGTAACGTGCCGCCGCTTGAAATGCTCGACCCGGCTCCCGCCCCGGCATTCGTCACTTGACCCGTAATGACCAGCGTACCGTTTTGCACGTTTAACGCCGCTGCACTGGGGGCCGTTGTTCCCACGTTACCGCTCAATGTCCAGGTGCCACTGTTCAGGGCAGAGACGGTGGTAAAGCCGCTAAACGCGTTGCTCGCGGTACCATTGCCTTGTAACACGAGCGTGTTGCCCGCGCCTGTGCTGGTAACCGCGCCGTTCAACACGCTGCCGGTTTGCAAAATAACCTGGGTGTTACTACCACTAATACTGATGGCAGTGCCGCCTGTACCAGTAATTGTTCCGGAATTGGTCAGCGTTCCTCCTCCGCTGCTTTGCAGTGCGACGCCGCTGCTGCCGCCTGAAATGGTGCCGCTGTTCACCAGGGTCTCGACCCCTGTACCGCGTAACAGTGCACCATAGGCAGAGCCGCTGATAGCGCCGGCATTGTTAATGGTGATTGACCCGCTGTTATTCAAAATACCAACGCCGCTGGTGCTACTAATGGTCCCGGTGGCACTTTGCGTGACAGACCCGCCAGCAAGTACCAACCCACCTGAAGAGCCAGAAATAGCGCCATCGTTTACCACGTTGATCAATGCAGTGGCAGGGCCTCCACTGTAAGAGATGCCATAGAAGCCCGCAGAGCCAATATTCGCTCCGTTGTGGTTGGTAACCGTACCGCCATTCGGCAGAAAGATGCCAGCCGAGTTCGGACCGGCACCTTTGATGGTGCCGAAGTTATCTATCAGGGCTGCATTGACCGTAGCCGAGCTGAGCAAAATCCCCGCCGTATTGCCATTACCGTTTGCTGTAATCGAGCCGTTGTTGGTCAATTGCCAGTCTTTCGAAGTATCACCGGAAATAGCGGTGCCGCTAACGGTGACCGTGGTTGTTACTGGTGCAACGAAGATAGCGGTGGTGGGGTCGAGCGTTTGTAAGACAACAGGATTGGTTGAACTATTGATGGTGGTGGCGTAGAGACTTCTTGAGGCAGTTGAGCCTAATACAAACGGAACTCCGATAAGCAGCGCTTTGATCGCCGCTTTTATCAATGGATAACGTAACCGAAGAACTAATATTTTTCTTGAGGAATTCGTTTTTTTCATTTCCGCCCCATGTAAAACCACTACACCTTCATAGATCAAAGCGGCCACTGTTCAGAATATTCCGGCACTACGAAGCAATCAGGGAAAGTAAGTATTTTTATATTTCAGCGCTTTTCCACGGAAACATATTTATTCGTTATGCGAAATAAAACCTACCTCGTGCCGCTGGTCATAGAGTGTTAAGTCAAGCGCAAACAGTCAGGCTGGCCTACCTTCAAGAAAAAATAGTTTTTCAAATGTACTGCATCATGACGAGAAAGGCGAGGCAATGAGCATTGCCGTTAGCTCGCATGAAACAGTTGCCAGTTTTTGCATAAATTTGTCAACGCCCTACTGAAATCTGGTTTAACAGTTTCAAAAACGAGCGATTTGATGGCATGCGTTACGTCACGCATGCCGAAATAAAGGCGGCGAGTTTTGACTATATTGAAGTCTTTTACGCTCCCGAAGGAAGTCCTCTTACGGGATAATCGAAAACGGCTGCATTTGACGCTTGGACTAAAGCTCACCAATCCAGTATCTCGACCGCCGGATCAGCGAACAAAATCAGGAGGAGCGGGTTGCATAAAATCCACTTCCTGGAAGACGAAATATCGAGGGAACTTCACCGCTCCTGTTTCCGGGGAGCGGTGAAGTTCGACATGGATACATATTTGGAGGGAGGTCTTACGCGGATAGCGCGGGGTGAACCTTCTGCAGGTTCAATCACTGGTGGCGAAGCGTGTGGGTATCGGTGTTCGGAGAAGGAGGGTTTCACACATCGGTGGCTCTGGCGAGCACCGTGCTTTTGGGGCACCTATGAATAGAAACTGCACGCTGTGGACACTTAGGGTAGAGCGGTTAAAGCGCTTTCTTTGCTTCGTTTCTTTGTCGCTTTGGACAAAGAAATGACGTGCCGCCACGCACAGTGGCTAATAGTGATAAAGAGAAAATCCGACTCTTGCAGACCGCTAACACTGAAAGCAGTAACCCGGCATCGACCCCGACCACTAACACCGAAAGCAGCACCCCGCCATAACCCCCGACCACTACCCCAAAACCCTCCCACACCAACTTACTGCACCGCCCGCGCCGCAGCAATAATCGCCGCAGCAACCTCCGCTGGCTTTGACAGCATCGCGACATGGCTCGCATCAACCTTGACAACAGTCGCACCGATCTGCTGCGCCATTGCGGCCTGCAAAGCCGGCGGAATCATGCGGTCCTTTTCCGTCAATACGAACCACGATGGCTTGTTATGCCAGGCGGCCTCCGACACCTTGTCATCGGTGCAGCCCGCGAACCAGGGACCTTGAGTCGCGGCTACGAGACGGGCTTGTGCAACAGGCAGATCCTGGGCGAAGTCGTGAATGATTGCATCGGTAGAAAGTGTCAGATATCCGGCGGAATCTTTCTGCAGCGCGGACGCCCACGATGGCGCCGGTTTCCCCTTCAAGATGTCGTTGATCGACTGGTCCTTGTCGGGCGCAAAAGCGGCAACGTACACCAGCGCTTTCACCTTGTCGTCATTGCCGGCTTGCGTAATGACTGAACCGGCCCAGGAATGGCCGACCAGTATGACGGGGCCGTCCTGTTGTTCGATCACCCGCTTCGTCGCCGCTGCATCGTCATCGAGCGACCTGAGCGAATTTTGCACCGCCACCACGTGCAAGCCTTTTGCCTGAAGAATCGGGATAACCTTATCCCAGCTCGATCCATCGGCGAACGCGCCGTGCACCAGCACCACGTTTTTGCCCTTCAGGTCATCAGATGAAGACGCGGCGCTGGCTGGGGTGAACGCGGTAAGCGACAACAGGCCTCCAAGCAGCAGCGAAGCGGCCAGGCATTTTTTGAGCAGGGTGTTCATAATGTGAATCCTCTTGAAGAAATCGGGTTAGGAAGGAAATCAGTTGCGGATTGGAGAATGCGCTGATTGGGTGATCTCTTGTATCGGTCAAATGACCGAGCCTGCGCCGATCCAACGAGCGCACTAACAGGCTGCGGAAATACCTCACTCCGAAGTCACCCAAAAGGTCAGTTCAAACGTTGTTAGTAAAGCCCCCCAACTGAGAGAAGCGATGCGCGGCGCCGATACCTTTACCGAGAATCTATTCACCTTGCGTAAGCTGGAGGACTTTGTTCCAGCAGATCATCCGCTGCGCTCGATTCGCAAGATGGCCAACGCAGCGTTGGCCAAGATGGACCGCTTGTTTGCCGGGATGTACGAGGCTGATATCAAAGGTGGGCGGCCCAGCATTGCCCCGGAGAAGCTGCTGCGCGCGATGCTGTTGCAAGTGCTCTATAGCATTCGCTCGGAGCGCCAGTTGATGGAGCAGGTTCAATATAACCTGCTGTTTCGTTGGTTTATCGGGCTGTCGATGGACGATGCCGTGTGGGTGCCCACCGTCTTCACCAAGAACCGCGAGCGCCTGATCAAGCATGACGCGGTCATTGAGTTCTTCAACGAGGTTGTGGGCATTGCCGAGAAGAAGTGCTGGCTTTCCGGTGAGCACTTCAGCGTCGATGGCACGTTAATTCAAGCATGGGCCGGCCATAAAAGCTTTGTGCGTAAAGACGATGATCAGGATAGCGAAGACGGTGGGAACTTCAAGGGCGAGACGCGTAGCAACGAGACGCATGAATCGAAGAGCGACCCGGATTCGCGGCTGTATCGCAAGGGCAAAACGGCAAGCGAGCTACGCTACATGGGCCACACGTTGAGCGACAACCGCCATGGGCTGATCGCCAGTGCCGTGGTGACGCTGGCCGATGGCTATGCCGAGCGCGAAGCGGCCAAAGTACTGATCAACGATGCCCGCCAGGCGCTTGGCGATCCAACGCGCGAGATCACGCTGGGGGCAGACAAAGGCTATGACGCCGCAGAGTTCATCAAGGCTTGCCAGGAAATGAACATCACGCCTCACGTGGCACAAAACAAGTCAGGCCGCCAGTCGGCAGTGCCCGAGTCAATCGCCGGGAGTGCGGGCTATGCGGTGTCACAGCAAAAGCGCAAGCTCATCGAACAGGGTTTCGGCTGGGCCAAGAGCATCGGCGGTATGCGCCAGGTGATGGTGCGCGGCTTGAAGAAGGTCGATCAGATGTTCGTGCTGACGATGGCCGCGTACAACCTCGTGCGCATGCGCACCTTGGGACAACTCCGTGCGTTGCAGCCGTAGTGAACCAAAAATGCGCAAGAGAACGTCATAAACAAGTCCGAAAACCGAAATTAACCGGTCCATATTCCAAACTATGAGAAATCCCCCGCTGAAAATTCTGATCACGCTCATGGCTCAGTAAAGTCGGCCTGTATTTCCGCAGCCTGCTAAGCGAAAAGAGAAAAGAGAAAAATGAGGCGAAACTGATGCAAGACGACTCTGCTATCCGGGTGCTGGACGCCATCAAGGCGCTTGCGTTTATCGGCGACCTCAGCATGGGGCAGCCAACCGATCATTCGATGCGTACCGGCTGGATTGCGGGACGGCTCGCCGCCGACGCCGGCCACGACGAGACGCAGTGCGGTGTTGCCATGGAGGTGTCGCTGCTGCGGTGGTCGGGCTGCACGGCAAACGCAGCGGGTTTCTCGGAGTGGCTGGGCGACGACGTCGGCAGCAGGGCGGACATGCTTGCGATGCGGCCCGGATGGGCCGGCGACGACGAAGCATCGGGACGGCTCGGTGCGGCCATTACGCCGCTGGCGCAGATTCACTGCGAAGTATCGGGCGAAGTCGCGCGCATGCTCGGGCTAGCGGGAGCAACCCAGGTGGCGCTGCGGCACATTTTCGAAAGTTGGGATGGCTGCGGTTTCCCGCATCAGACGCAGGGCGGCAACGTGCCCGACGCCGTGTTTCTCGTCGCGCTGGCTGGCGATATCGAGATTTTCAGCCGTATCTACGGGGTGGAGCAGGCAAAGGTGCTGATAACCCGGAAGGCCGGTCATCAGTATCCGCAAGCGCTTGCGCAACTGGCATTGTCTCGCGCGCCAAAATGGCTGAACGAGCTTGACCAGTGGAGTACGTCGGCGCGCGATGAACCCTTGAACACTCAACCGATGCAGCAAACGAGCGCGCCGGAAATCATTGCTGACGTGATCGACCTGAAGCTGCCCTGGATGGCGGGCTATTCACGGCGCGTGGCGAACGCGTCAGCGGTTTGCTGCGCGCGCCTGGGCCTTGACGAGGAGACACAGCGCCGCGTGTATCTCGCAGGCTTGATTCACGGCATGGGACGCGCGGCGGTGCCGAACTCGGTATGGAACACACCGGGCCGTTTGCCCACGGGAGCCTGGGAGAAAGTGCGGCTGGTCCCCTACTGGACCGCACGCGCAGGCAAGCAGATCGGTGCCCTCGCTCGCGAATCGGAGATTGCTTCGCTTGCCTATGAGCGGCTGGACGGTTCAGGCTATTTCCGGGGCGCAGAAGGCGGTGGCATTGCGCGTGAAGGCCAGGTGCTCGGTGCGGCCGCCGCCTGGGTCGCGTTGCGCTCGAAGCGTCCCTGGCGGGAGGCACACTCCGCTGAAGATGCCGCAACCTTGCTCCGCGAGCAGGCGTTGGCAGGGCGATTCAATGCCGATATTGTCAGTGCGCTAATCTCGAATGAATATGACGCGTATGACGGCGGCGTAATTTGCAGTAAACCCCGCTCGGCCCAGGCACCGCTTCTGTCGCCTCGGGAATCGGAGGTGCTTCGTCACATTAGCCTGGGCGCCAGTAACAAGGAGGTGGCAAAGGCGCTTGAGCTAAGTCCCAGTACGGTGCGCACGCACGTCGAAAGCGTGTTCCGCAAGCTCGATTGCTCGACGCGTGCGGCGGCTACCTTGAAGGCGTCGACGCTTAATTTGATTTGATTAGGCGACTTCTTCGACCGCGCTGACGTCGGTGCCGGTCAACGAGTATCGCCCCGGGAAGCAGCTGACTTGCAACCCGGGGGCAACAGACATCAGGGACGCACTTCATCCGAAGTCAAATCACGGTTCAAGTCGCTGCTGCTTGCCACCTGCTTGATGAGCTCTTTAGACGGCTCTGCAACCGGGACTTGCTGGGTGTCAAACAGCGGCTTCTCAGGATGCACAAACAACCAGAGCACCGTGCCTAACGCGGCCGCCAGTGCGATGACTATCAAGGCGCTACCCCAGTTACCGGTGAGCTTCACCATGAAAGCGACGGTAACGGGTCCCGCGACGTTCGATGCGGCTCCCCACAGATTAGTCCAGCCAGACATCACGCCGGTAAAATCCCGCGCCAGGTCCTGGGCTGCCGACCAGACGACGACTTGCACAAAACCCACCGCAGCGAATGATAAGCACAGGAAACCAACGACGGCCGCAATGTTCACGGCATATGAAGCCAGACAGAGGGCGATAGCGCTAACAAGAAATCCCACCATGGCGACCGGAGCGCGAGCGGCCCAGACCGATTGAGTACGCTTCAATATTTTGTCGCATACGATCCCCGCCACGAACACCGCCACGAATACGGCGATCCATGGAAGCGACGCCGCAAACCCCATGGACTTAAGCGAGAGTCCACGTGCGCGCATGAGATAGGTTGGTAGCCAGGTCGTGTAGAAACTCTGGATCAGGACCAACAAAAAGTACTGGATACCGAAAAGCCAGAACCGCGGATGCCGGAGACACTTCAGAAATAATCCTTTGGCGACAGCCTCCGGTTCCGACTGTCCCGCAGCAATATAGGTTGCTTCCTCAGCGGTAATCAGGGGATGCCGCGCGGGCACATCGCGATAACCGAACCACCACGCGATTCCCAGTACGAGGCCTATTGCACCGAACACATAAAAGACGGAGTGCCAGCCGAACTGCAAGATCATCCAGGCAGTAAGTGGTGCGGAAATGATGGGTCCAAGATAGAGCCCCGCCAGGAGAAAGGAGTTACCCTTCGCGCGTTCATTCTTGGGGAACCAGCGTTTCACCGCGAGCACGCCGCTTGACCAGTCAGCGGATTGCGCACCTCCGAGCAGAGCGCGGCAGCCGACCAGCCAGTTAAAGCCCACGCCGAACGGCGTCACTATCATCATCAAGGACCAAAGAGCGCTCGTTCCAAACAGGACCTTCCTCGATCCATGACGCTCGGCCAGCCTTCCCGCAGGGATCTGTCCCAATGCGTACGTCCAGAAATAGATAGTCAGGATCACTGACATCTCGACAAGTGACAGTCCGAGCTCTTTCTGGATCGTGGGGGCGGCGATCGTCATCGCGGCGCGGTCCAGCGTCATGACGAAGGTGATGGGAGCGATCAGCAACGAAACAATCCCCCACCGCAAATTGCCGTTTCTTTTTGGCATTCTCACTGCTCCAAGGATAATTAACCACGCGCTGTTATGGAATCACTGCTACCGATGCGGTCTTGCCAATTGCTTTTCAATCGATTCCCCAATCTCTTCCCCAATCGCCTTCCGGTCGTCATGCCTCAAGCGGAGGGAAGGGGCGTGCTATTCATGCTGTCAACGCAGATGTCATGCGTGCACGTTGTTTGGGCCAACAAAGCTGCTGCCGAGACAAGCCCTTCGTCAGCGCCATGAATACGAAATAGTCCGTCCCCGGGCTCGACTTGCTGACCCACCGCGGCAAGAAGATCTACGCCGGCACCCGGATCCGTCGGAGCGCCGGCTGTTCGCGCAATTCCCGCGATGGCCCAGCCATCAATGCTGGAGACGACGCCGCCCTGCTGCGCCACAACCGTTTGTGCAAACCTGGCCGGCAAAACCGGCGGTACTCGCCGGCCCTGGCTATCGACAATGCGTTCGAACGCACTTCGAGCCTGGCCGGAAGAAAGCAGCGTCTCCGCGATCTGCCGGCCCTTTGAAACGGTGCCTACGGCCGGTGCCCAAGCAAGAATCTCTGCCGCGAAACGAAGGGCTTTTTCGCGCAGGTCGGCGGGTGCATCGGGGTCGTTGTCCAGCACCAGCTTGACGTCCCGTACCTCGAGCGCAGGTCCGATGCCACGCCCGATCGGGCTGCTGCCATCGGTGACCATGGCCTTGACGTGCAACCCCAGGCCCGCTGCGACATACTCGAAAAGCTCACCTAACGCGCGTGCTTCGAGTTCGTCCTTTAGCTTGGCGTGCGGACCGTAAGGAAGATCGATGATGACGTGCGTGGATCCTGCCGACCACTTCTTGGATAGAATTGATGCAACGGACCAGCGGTTTGAATCGAGGCCCAGTGGTCGGGTAAATGCATTGATCCGATCGTCAATCAACGAGTGATTCAACCGTCCGTTCCATGCAATGCAAGCGCGCGCTTCACTGACGCAACGACGTACCTCTGCGCTGGTGAGATCGACACGGGCGACGGTTTCCATTGCGTCGGCAGTACCTGCGGCGGAGGTGATTGCTCTCGATGACGTCTTTGGCATTGCAAGCCCGAACGCCGCCACAATAGGGACTACGATCAAGGTGATCCGGCTACCCGGGACGCCTCCCATTGAATGCTTGTCAACGAGCATTGGCTCGTCCCAAACGATGCGCGGCGTCAGCTTGCAACGCACCTTTGCCAACGCGAGTACTTCGGCGTCAGACAGGTTTTGCGACGCGTGTAAAAGGAACGCGTTGATATCCCGGTCCGAATAACGCAGTGCAAGAATGTCGTCGAGCACAGCGCTATATTGAGCTTCGTTCAGTGCTTCGCCTGCGATCTTTGCCTTCAGGGCGCGCATGCTGGGCGGAGCAGGTTGCGTGGCACGGCCAAGCGCTGCGACGAAACGTTCTATCCCCTGCTCAAGCGTTCCGTCATTTAATACCTTCAATGTTTCAACGTCAGCAGAGGTTGGTTCGACCTGACGAGCCACGCGTTTTAAAACCTCCTCTGGGGTTTCCCTGCCTCGCGCAAGAATTCTTGCGGCGAGCACGGAAGCGGGCGCGCTCACTTCGACTACCACCAGCCGCGGCACGCGAGTTGAAAGCGCGTCGATCATTGCTCGTGACCCATTCGCGATGACGTGATGCCCCTGCGAAAGTGCATTGAGGAGATCACGACGCAACCCGTACCTCAGTCCGTGTGCCGACCAGGTAATAAGGAATTCTCCTTGGCAGTCGAGACGCGCGAACTCGGTTTCATTAAGCGCTTCGTGATCTTCACCCGGCGAGCCGTGAGGCCGGGTGACTACCCGACGCGCAAAGACGAAATCGCTGAGAACTTCACGCGCGCCGTCAATGAGAGAGTCTTTGCCGGCGCCACTCGGGCCGACCACAAAAAAGAAAATTCCGTCGGACATGAGGTTATTACTCCGCCTCGTCCAGACCGATGTCAACGCACACCGAAGCCTGGTTTATCTTGCTCGTGGAGATATAGTCGACGCCCGTTTTCGATATTTCCCCGATGGTTGCGAGGCTGATACCGCCAGACGCTTCAAGCTTCGTACGGCCATTGACCAGCTTCACGGCCTTCGTCATTTCCTCGACGGACATGTTGTCGAGCATGATCACGTCAACGCCGGCTTCCAGCGCTTCCTCGACTTGCTCGATGCGGTCGCATTCCACTTCGAGCTTCGTCAACACCGGCAATTGGCGGCGCGCACGTTGCACAGCCTTCATGATTCCGCCACAAACCGCAATGTGATTGTCTTTAATCATCACGCCGTTATCAAGTCCGAGGCGGTGGTTCAAGCCCCCGCCGCAGGTCACCGCATGCTTCTCCAGCATGCGCAAACCGGGTGTGGTCTTGCGTGTGTCGATCAATCGTGCGCGCGTTCCCGCGACTGCCTTGACATACTCCGCGGTGAGGTTGGCAATGCCCGACATACGCTGCAGGATGTTAAGCGCCGTTCGCTCAGCGGTCAGTACGCTTCGCGCATTTCCCCGTACGTCAAGAAGCACAGCCCCTTTCTTTACGTGGTCACCGTCCTTGACGCGTACGACTACGTCGAGCGTTGAATCGTAGCGCTTGAACACCCGTGCTGCGACGTCGATACCCGCCACGATCAGATCCTCGCGTGCATTCATGAAGAATGCTCCCGTTTCGTTCGCTTCAATCATGACCTGTGCGGTGAGGTCACAATACCCAATGTCCTCGGTCAGCCACGTGTCAATCAGGCGATCCGTTTGAAATACGTCGTACATGTCCATCTCCTAGTGTATGAAAAAACAATTGTTGCTGCTGTATCGGTCCGGGCGTCAGGACTCACGGCTTTTTCTTTTTTGATCGACAAGGGCGTCGGAAAGGGATGCCCCTTAAATCGAACACAAAAAATATCGGACTACGAAATAGATAAGATTTAAAACGCTAGCATGGCAGCGTGGTCAGTCAGTCTTACTGGCGTTGATGTACCTGTCGTTTCCGCCTGCGATTACAACGTCCACGCTCAAAAGCTATGCCCGGCCCGGACACTGGGCAGGTTGAACCGACGGCGGCGGCCGTGACGAACTCAAAGCTTGCTGGTCCGGTGTCGCGTTTGTGTCGATAGCTATCAGTAAGGACCGGCGAGCAACGCGCCCGGCGCCAGGCGTTCGAGGTTCCATTCGCGCAGCATGGGCAGGCCGTAACAGCGGCGGAAGGATCTGCCCGATACGCAAGGTCTTTGTCATCTGGTCGACTCCTCCGAAGCGCGGCATCAGGTTGCGTTTGATTTCTGAAAGTCTAGTGTTCACATTATAATTTGGCAAGATATCTAAGTATATTTTTGTTGGTGCATGTGTGCTTTAGTTTGGTGAAAACCCTTATTAAATGCCTCATTTAAGGGAATACCCCATTTGAAGTTGCGCGCATGGAAATGATCTTCTTCAGGAAAAATTCAATGTGTACACTCGATATGACTTTATTCAACCAACCTGGACAACGGACTGTCGGCGAGCGCAGGACATGGAGGGGGTGAAGCGCGCTCTGCAGCAGGGCGGGAATCTGCAAAACATCGAAGAACTCGGCGAGAACTATCAAGTATCCGGGTTTCGTGCCGTACAACGCTTAGTACACGACTCTATAAAGACCTCATGAAACGCCTTACATTTCAGCAACAGTTGTGGATTCCTTTGGCGCTCTCCCTGATTTGCCTCATCTCCGTGGCGGGTTTCGGGGCTTACCAGACTCGCGAGGTCCGTCTGGAAGAAAGACAGCATTCGTTGAAGGACGCTGGAGATATTGCAATGAGCATCACGCGCCGTTATGCGGCGCTGGCCGCTGACGGAACCTTGTCGACGCCTGAAGCGAAGAAGCAGGCACTCGCTCAATTGCGAGCGATCCGTTATGGCGCTGATGGATACGTATCCATCGTCGATTCAGACTGTCATGCCGTCATGAACCCTTCCAAGCCGGAAACCGAGGGCAAGTACTTTGGCGACTATCAGGATTCCAACGGGAAGTACGTGTACCGCGCGATGGCTGCGATTGCGAAGGGGTCTGGCGATGGGTTCGTTGACTATGCTACGCCCCGGCTCGGTTCGAAAGAACCCGTTCGAAAGCGCAGCCACATCGCCACCTTTAAGCCCTGGGATTGGTCGTTCGTGACGGGTGCTTACCTGGATGACATCGACGAGGCATTCAACGCATCGCTGCGCCAGTTGGTCGTGCTCGTCGCCATCATCGCGGCCATGCTGTCTGGTGTTGTGTACCTTGTGAACCGAAGGCTAAACCGTTCGCTAGGTGGCTCGCCGGAGTATGCAGCGCAGGTCGTGGGCGCTACAGCAGGGGGTAACCTCGCGCAGCACATAGACCTGCAAGCCGGCGATCGGGGCAGCCTTCTGTTCAAGCTTCAAGAGATGCAGGCGCAACTGCGTCAGGCGGTGGTCGCGATTATCGGCGCGGCGAATTCCATTGGAACGTCAACAGATGAGATATCGTCGGGCAACGCTGACCTGTCAAGAAGAACCGAGGAGCAGGCCGCGTCGTTGGAGGAAACTGCTGCAAGCATGGAGGAGCTTACGTCGGCGGTGAGACAGAATGCCGACAACGCGCGACAAGCTTCGGTGCTCGCCGGCGATGCCTTTTCCATCGCAAATCGCGGTAACGACGTCGTTTCGGAAGTCGTCGCGACCATGGATGAGATCACCAGCAGTACGAAACAGATTGGGGAGATCCTTGGGATGATCGAAGGGATCGCGTTCCAAACCAATATCCTCGCACTCAACGCGGCTGTCGAGGCCGCGCGGGCCGGTGAACATGGCAGGGGATTCGCGGTTGTTGCATCCGAAGTCCGGAATCTCGCGCAGCGTTCATCGACCGCCTCCAAAGACATCAAGAGATTGATCGAGCATTCGAATGGTCGCGTTCAGAGCGGCGCCACGCTCGTCGATAACGCCGGCCAGTGCATGAAAGAGATACTGGTTTCGGTTCAACGCGTCACCGCGATCATGAAGGAGATCGCGTCGGCCTCCGAGGAGCAAAGCGACGGGATCGAACAAGTCAATCGGGCCGTTACCCAGATGGACGAAGTAACGCAGCGAAACGCGGCGCTTGTGGAGCAGGCGGCAGCGGCTGCAGTGTCAATGCGCGAGCAAGCTCATGGACTTGTAGAGAGCGTGGCTGCTTTTCAGGTCGACTGAGTTTATCCTCCGCGCTCCGTAAACAATGGCCCCATAAGCGCCCGGTTAAGCAGACTGGTGCATAATTGGGGAACGGCCAGCCAGTCTTCGCTTTGCGGCGGTTCACGCCCTGTGAATCGCCGGATCAGCTTCTTCGCCCTTCAAAAAATTACGTTGGATGGCCAGCTTCGTTTTTCGCTCCTTGTCACGCGACAAGAGCCGGCGAATGGAATTCGACCGCACTTCGTCACAGGAGTAACAGTGACAACCCGTGCCACAGCAGACGAAGCAACCACTCAATCGTTCACGGTGGTGGGAATTGGCGCTTCCGCAGGCGGACTCGAGGCCATCTCGGAGTTGCTCGGTGCAATCGCGCCGTCGTGCGGAATGGCCTTCCTGGTCGTCCAGCATCTCGCACCGTTTCGGCCCAGCCTGCTTCCGGAAATCCTGTCGAAACACACTTCAATGCCGGTCATTGAAGCGACCGACGGCATGGCCATTGAAACAGACCATGTCTACGTGATCCCGCCCAACAAGAGCATGTCGATCGCGCAGCGCCGTATCAGGCTGCAACCGCGGGGAGAGACCCTGGGCCCGCCCATGCCGATCGACGACCTGTTCGATTCGCTCGCGAGCGACCTGGGCGTCAATGCGATCGGCGTGATTCTTTCCGGTAACGGCTCGGATGGCGCGCTCGGCCTACAGGCTATTCAAGGCGGGGGCGGCATTACGTTCGCACAGGACACGGCGTCGGCGCGCCACAGCAGCATGCCGCTCGCGGCCATGGGACTCGGTTGTGTCGACAGCGTGCTTGCACCGCGTGAGATCGCACGCGAAATCGCGCGCGTCGGGCGCTTTTCCAGCCGCGCACTGGACGAGCTCGAATCCATGGGGCCGGCAACGGACCCCGGGGACCAGAGCCTGCGCCCTCTGTTTCGCCTGTTGCGCAACGCCTGCAACATCGACTTCACCTACTACAAGCGCGGCACGGTCCAACGCAGGTTATCGCGCCGGATGGCATTGCGCGAAATGACCTCGGTCTCGGACTATGTTGCCCTGCTCGGGTCCGATGCCGCTGAAACGCTCGCACTGGGCCGTGACCTGCTGATTCGCGTGACCGAATTTTTCCGCGATCCGGCAACCTTCGACGACCTGCTCCGAACCGTCTTTCCGCGCCTGATCAGCGACCATGATGCACCGCCAGGCATCCGCATCTGGGTACCCGGTTGCGCGAGTGGAGAGGAGGCGTACTCGATCGCCATCTGCCTCGTGGAGTATCTGGGCGATCGTCTCGCCGATACCAAGATTCAGGTCTTCGGTTCCGATGTCAGCGTCGATGCGCTGGAAACTGCACGCGCGGGCCGCTATATCGAGAACATCGCACGCAATGTGTCTCCCGAGCGGCTTGAGCGGTTCTTTGTGCGCGATGGTGACCACTACTGTGTCAGCAAGTCGGTCAGGAGCCTCTGCACGTTCGCCCGCCACAACGTGGCGACCGATCCGCCGTTTTCGAGGATCGACCTGATCAGCTGCCGCAACCTGCTGATCTACCTGGATCCCGTGCTGCAGCGGACGGTCATGCCGCTGTTTCATTACGCGCTGGCGCCCGATGGCGTACTTATGCTGGGACCGTCGGAATCGGTGGGTGCGTCCTCTGAGCTATTCAGCGTGATTCCCAGCGTGTCGAGCAAGCTCTATAGCAAGAACCCCAGTCCCGGACGTCCGAGGATGGGCCTGCCTGCGTCGACGGTAATGCCGCAATCGTTTGTTTCCACCAGACCCTCGAACGGCGGTCGCGAGGTCCCGACGCGTGCCGAGTTGCTGCGTAACGAGGTCAATCGCATGACTTTGGAACGGTACACGCCGCCGAGCGTGCTATGCGACGATGAACTGAATGTTCTCGAGTTTCGCGGCGATACCTCGGCGTATCTGGCCAATCCGAACGGACCGCCCAGCAGCAGTCTCAAGCGGCTCGCACGGCCGGAAATTTTCCTCGCGATCGACGAGGCAGTCAGACGGGCACGCCGCGAGGCCACCGTTATCCGCAAGGCGAGTCTGCGTTTGAACACCGCTGCAAGCGTGACGCTCGAGGTGCATCCGGTACAGATCGCCGGCGTGCCGGGACGTTGGTATCTGATCTTCTTCGAAGCGCCTGCCGAAGGCGTAAGACTATCGCCCAAGCCGGGGCGCGCACCGCTGACAAACTTTGTGGCGCAGGCTTTGCGGCAAGTCAAGGGGCAGCCCGAGCGCGAAGCCCAAAGCGAGAAAGACCTTGAAATCGCGAGGCTGGACGCCGAACTCGAGGGCAGCCACCGGCATTTACTGGCAATACTCGAGGAACATGAGCGAGCACGGGAGGACCTGCGGGCAAGCGAAGAGGAACTGCTGTCGAGCAATGAGGAATTCCAGAGCACCAACGAAGAACTCGAGACCGCCAAGGAAGAGCTGCAGTCCGTCAACGAAGAGTTGACGACGACCAATGACGAGCTGCGGTATCGCAACCATGAGCTCAAGACCGCGAACGACGAGGTCGAACGCGCGCGCGACTTCTCGCAAGCAATTGTCGAGACCATGTCCGAACCCTTGCTCGTGCTCGAGGCGGACCTGAAGATCACTTTGGCGAACCGCGCGTTTTACCAGACCTTCCAGACATCGCCCGACAAGACCATCGGAACGAAGCTGTATGACCTGGGTAATGAGCAGTGGAATATTCCGGCGCTGCGTGAGCTGCTTGAGGAACTCGTGCCGCAAAGGACCAGCGTTCGCGACTATCAGATCACGCACGAATTCCCGGGCATCGGGCTAAGGACAATGCAACTGAACGCCATGCGCATTGCATGGCCCGCGCAGGCGTTGATCCTGCTTACCATCTCCGATGTAACCCAGCAGCACCAGGCATTCGGCCGCTTGCAATCGGCGGACCAACAAAAAGACGAGTTCCTCGCGATGCTCGCGCATGAGTTGCGCAATCCGCTCGCAGCCATTCGCAACGGCCTGCAGGTCTGGGAGCGGGACAGCGCCGACAAGGAAACGCAGAAGGTTGCACGCTTGGGCGCACAGCGGCAACTCGACCACGAGATCCGTCTGGTCGAGGATCTGCTGGATGTGTCGCGAATCACGCGGGGCATCATCATTCTCAAGACCGAGTCGATTGATCTCGTCGAGACGGTGCGTCGAGCGATCGAGGCCATGCGTCCGGAATTCGAGGCTTATGCGCATGAAATCACGTTGGCTTTTCCAACCGGCGTGCTACCCATCAACGGTGACGCGATGCGGGTCGAGCAGGTCGTGACCAACCTGCTGGGCAACGCGATCAAATACACGCCGCACGGCGGTCATATCCGGATTTCGATTGAGCGCTATCTCGACGACGCGGTCCTGACCGTGGTCGACAGCGGCATTGGCATGACGGCCGAACTCATTCCGACCATCTTCGATATCTTTGTGCAGGCCGAACGCTCGCTGGATCGCAAGGCCGCGGGTCTCGGTCTTGGCCTCGCGCTGGTGCATCGTCTGGTCGGATTGCATGGCGGCGATGTGCGCGCATACAGCGAAGGGCCCGACCGGGGCAGCAAGTTCGTGGTGCGCCTGCCCGCCATGCCGCGCGGCACGGTGGCTGAGGAGCCGGTGCATGTGGCGCTTCATTGCGCACCGTCGCTCGGCGCGATGCGCGTGCTTGTGGTGGACGACAACCTTGATGCGCTGGAGAGCAGCGCTGCTTTGCTAAGGATCGACGGACACGAGGTGCAGACCGCGCGCGACGGTCCATCCGCGCTTCTCTGTGTCGAACAATTCAAACCTGAGGTGGTGTTGCTCGATATCGGCCTGCCTGAAATGGATGGCTACGAGGTCGCTCGCCGGATACGTTCGATGCCGGGTCAACACGACACCTTGCTGATTGCCCATAGCGGGTACGGTGAGGAGGAGCATCTTCAGCGAGCTACGCAAGCGGGTTTCGACCACCACCTGATCAAGCCGGCCGACCTCAGCCAGTTGAGCGCCCTGGTCGCGTTGTGCCGCGATAGACGCAGTCGCTGAGTAGCCGCCGCCGCGCAGCTCCTGGTGCGCTGGCGGCGAGCGCGTTGAAGCAAGGAACGTACGCAGCAACGACTTGCCCGCGTTCAAGGATCAAGTAACGGCCAAGCGGCGAAAGAGCACAATCTTTGCGCTATCCAGAACGACGGCCAGCACGACAGCGGCGCCTAACACGCCGGCAATGAGCTGCAGCGGCAACGCCGTCATGAGCAGTCCATTTGACGCAAGCGCCGTAATGATCGCCACGTCTGCGACCGAGGACGCGACCAGCCATCGTCCGGGCGCGGAGCTCCACATACGCTGTCGTTCCCGTGCGACGTAAAACACGGCCTGTCCGCTGAACACCAACGTGACGACGGCAACGGTTCGCAGTGCGTCTGTATCGAGACCCAGTACGAACTTGCCGGTCGCGAGGGTTCCTACGCAGAAGAGCAGATCGATCATGCCCATTGCAATGCCCGCCAGCGTCAGGTTGCGGATGTGCCAGATGTTCGGGCGCGGCGAGGGCCGCACATTATCGGTGGATGACGACATGGCGAGAAAGTCGCCCGTCACCATCATGAGCACCATGAGTGCGGGCGTCAGTATCGCGTGACCGGTCATGAGCAGGCCGGCCGCGAGAAAGAGAACCTGCACGATCTTGTGGATGATCGAGCGTAACGTATAGGTCAGGATGCGCTGGAAGGTGGTGCGGCCTTCTTCGATCAGGGCGACGATGCCACCCAGACCCGCCTCGGTCAGCACGACACCTGCCGCCGACTTCGCCACGTCGGTGGCGCTCAACACCGCGATACCCATTTGCGCCTGGCGCAGCGCCGGCGCGTCGTTCGCTCCGTCGCCGCACATCCCGACGATATGGCCGTGCTTCTGCAGCACTTTGACGAGCTGGTATTTGTCTTCTGGCAGGACACCTGTGTAGATCGAGTAAGACTCTGCATCGATGTCTTCGGGCAACGGTGTAGTGGCCCAGGTTTTCCCGGTAATGCCGACCAGGGCTGCGACGGTTTCGGCAGTCTTGCGAGCGTCGCCCGTCACCATGACCGTTCTCACACCGAGCCCGCCGAGCTGAGTGATCAGCGCGGCAGAGTCGTCGCGCGGCGGGTCGCTGAGCCCGATTATTCCAGCCATGACGAGGGCTCCGGGTGGGCCCGAGGCCACGGCCAACACCCGTAATCCCTTCGCCTCAAGTTTCTCCGCTTCCGTTGCAGCGGCCGCACAAGAAGGTGTCAACGAAGAGATGGTCGCAAAGGCTCCCTTTACAACGTGCAGCGGCGCGCCGTCCGGCGTGCGCAGCGTGGCCTCGGAGCGCTTCAAGGCCGGATCGAACGGCACGAACTTGACCAACGCCGGCGCGTCCGGGATCGCCTTGGCTGAGGACGCGCCGCGAATGGCGGCGTCGACCGCGTCCTGGCCACCGTCCGAGCTCGCAAGCGCGGCGAGGGCGAGCACGTGAGCTTCGTCGAATGGAGGCATCGGGCTGATCGATATGACCGCAAGTTCGTTGCGCGTCAGGGTACCGGTTTTATCGGAGCAGAGAACGTCGATACCGGCTGCTTCGTCAACTGCCGAGAGGCGCGTTGAGAGAACACCCCTGCTCGCGAGAGACCGGGCGCCGACAGCCGCGGCCAAGGTGAACATCGACGGCAACGCGACAGGAATTGAAGACAGGATCGCGACCAGAAGCAGAGGCACCATCTCACTGATCGGCATGGAGACGAAGAACGAATACACGCCCAGCAGAACGGTCACGGCTCCGTTGAACAGTACAAGGTTACGCACGACTCGCAATACGGTTTTCTGTTGCGAGCTCTCCGCCGTGGCGGTGCGAACGAGTTCCGCCGTCCGTCCAAACTTGGTGCGTTCGCCTGTTGCAACCACCTTTCCAAGGGCTTCGCCACGTCGCACGAGTGCGCCCGCGAACGCATGAGCACCCGCGCCCGATTCGATTGCCACCGACTCGCCGGTCAGCATCGACTGGTCCAGCAACACGGAACCGTCGATCAGATCGACGTCGGCTGGGACAACCGTCCCGAGCGAAAGCTTGACGATATCGTTAGTCACCAGGCCGGCAGCGGGCACGGTCTTCCATTTGCCGTCGCGACGGACTGCGGCCAGCAACGCAAGACGCGAGCGGAGCGCGTCGACCGTCGCTTGAGCCTGGCTCTCCTGAAAGAGGCCAAGCCCCGCGTTGAAGAGCAGGAGCAACAGGACAATGCTCGCTCCAACATAGTCTTTCAGCGCCACTTGAAAAACAATGGCGACTTCAAGCATCCAGGGCACGGGCGCCCATAATTTCTTGGCCGCCATCCAGAGGGGACTCTGGCGAACATCGGCAATCGCATTCGCGCCTTCGGTCTTCAGACGACGCTCGGCCTCCTCAGTCGTGAGGCCGGATGGCACGGCGGCGGCATGGTCCTCGGGCCCGGGCGGCGGGACCGGGCGGTGGTCGTCGACCACCGCGCTTGAGTCATGTCCCTCCGAAGGACCGGGATTGTCGCCGGCTTGCGAGTTGGTCGACGACTGAATCATTAGATGCTCCAAGCGTCCGCGAGCGAATGCGGACTATGTCAGGTCGGCGTGCCGATGCGGATCGAATTACGCGGTCGAGTTAGATCAGAGGGCTGCCGTGGCCGGCGCTTCGTTGGCAGGTGCAGCGCCTTCGTGAAGGTCCAACCGTGCAGGCTGATGCGCTTGCAGGATTGCACGGGCGCGCGCCATTTCTTCGGCCGGGCCGTTCGCCATGACAATAAATCCATTGGCCTGGAGCGCGGTCTCGTAATGGATCACGTGATCCTTCGGAACGCCCGCGTTGAAGAGCGCGGCGCCCAGGGCACTGACACCGCCTACCACCACCGCGCCTTCGAGAGCGGATACCACGATGGACGCAAGATAGCCGACTACGACGACCGGCCCGATGATCGGCAACGTCAGGAAGACGCCGCCGAACAGGGCGCCCCATAGCGCTCCCCAGAACGCACCGTACTTGCCCCATATCTTCATGCGGTCGCCGGTATTGTAGAAACCGACCACTTTTTCTTCAGTGTGATAGCCCTTGCCGACCACACTGAAATGTTTCATGTCGAAGCCGTTTTCAATGAGCTTTCGGACAGCCGCATCGGCTTCGGTGTGGTCATTGAACGTGGCGATCAGAACGTCGTTGCCGGTCATTTGCTTCTCCTTTTAACGCGTTGAACAAGGCGCAAAAAGGTTCGCGGGTGCAAACCCTTCTGCGCCAGTGTGTTTCGATGGTACCTACATAGCCCGTGCATGCGCAGGCTCGGAAACTACTCAGTGCGTGCCGTGCGGGGTACGGTGATAAACGCGTTGCCTGACCTCTACAGGTCGTGAAGGGCCTCGAACGCCTTGAACAGGACGCGCGGATCGAACTTGCCCTGGTAGACGGCCGGCGGCGTCCGCTCGACGTCAAGCAGGCGATAGACCGCTGCCTGCGCCGAGCGAATCGAATACTCGACGGTGAAGACAACGTCATCCGGCAATTCGCAAAACTGGCCGGTAAAAGCCAGATTCACCGATCCCTGCGGCACGACTTCCGGTCGGTCGCCGTGTTCGCGCGGCATGAACTGACTGGTAATGAAGGGCATCAGGCAGGGGATGCACACGGCGTGATCGAGAACAGAAGCAGTGTTGTCAGCGCGCAGATGCCCTAGTACCTCGGTCATGATCTCGCGGCCAGTGCACTCGGCCATCGGTTTCTTCACGAAGTCGCCGGGGCGATCGATATAGAGGCCGTATCCCCAGAACACCTGCACGTCGTTCGGCTGGCCGATAAAATGCGGTTGATGCGGCAGGACGATCGACATGAGCCAGTTCGAATCCGCGAAGGTGATGAGCCCACCTTCTCCAGGGACATTGCCGGTGAAATCCCGGACCAGGTTGAAGAACGCAGGATCATGCAAGGTGGTCGTGAACGACAGCCACTTCGATTCATCGACGTGATCGGCGAAGGTTGTCGGGCGGCCGAAAGCGGGGCGGTTCAGCGCGATTCTGTTCCAGAGCGCCCAGGAACCGGTGCCGGCGCTGCTGCCGTCCAGCACGGCCGCGCGATCCATACCGCCGAGGGTCGAGCCTTCGGTCATTGAACCTAGCGTGACAATCACCGCATCGCGCGGCCCAACCGGGATTGATTCACTGCGCCCCTCGCGCTCGCAGACGATTCCCTCCACGCGCGTTTCACCATTGGCTTCGTTGAGCACCAGATTGCTCACACGCGTGCCGAACTGGAACTGGACGCCGCGCTCGTCGAGCCATTTGCTCAGCGGCCGGACCATCGAGTCGTATTGGTTGTAAACCGTGCGCATGATTCCGTGCAACTGGTTGAACCCCGACACCATGTGCACGAAGCGCAGCAGGTAGCGCTTGAATTCAACCGCGCTATGCCATGGCTGGAACGCGAAGGTCGTGCACCACATCAGCCAGAAGTGGGTCTTGAAGAAGGCCGGGGCGAAGTGGTCCGCTACGCGGCTGCGGCCGAGCATGCGCTCTGGTTCGATCGCGAGGCGTTCGAGCGTGAGGATGTCTCTTTCAGTGAGCCCGAACTCGGGCTTGTCAATCCGATGACCGTCGCGCACCAGACGAGACTTCGACGCCGTCTTCATCGTTTCATTCCAGTCCACGATTTCCTGCGTGACCGTCTTGCTTTCATCGAGCGTAGGGATCGATGAGAACAGGTCAAACGTACACACGTACTTGCTCTCGAGCATGCGGCCGCCGCGCAGGACATAACCGTCCTGGGCCGAGCCCGCTGCGTCCAGACTTCCGCCTGCTACGCCAAGCGCTTCGAGTATCGTGATATTGCGACCCGGAACGTCGGCATCGCGAATCAGGAAGGCGGCCGCGGCCAGCGATGCAATGCCGCCTCCCACCAGATAAAACTTGCTGTCTTCGGAGGAGAACGGCATGGCAGGGTCCGTATCCGTATCCGTATCCGTATCTGCACGTTGCATGGGATCACCCGGGTTGGATTTGTTAAGCGATGGGCACGAAAGCACTGCTTTGCAAGGTAGCCTTCCCACTTAAACCGGGGTTGATACAGATCAACGAGCGGGGCCATGCAGTCCCTATGCTGAATCAGGTCAAACGTCGAAAAGCCTTGCAAGGGCGCACAGACGCAACACCGACGGCACACAAGCAGCAGGGAGAAAACGCCTCATGGACCAGACGCACAGCAGTTTGCCGCTCAAGCCCGTTTCCGCCGATGCGGTCGTTGGTCAATCCGCCATTCAGCCCACCACCCAGCCCGGTAGCCGCAAGCTCAGCTTGCCGCTTCTCACGGGTGTTGTGATCGCCTCGATGATTGGCGGCGGTGCCTTCAATCTGCCGCAGAACATGGCCCAGGGCGCAGGACTGGCGGCAATCGTGATTGCATGGATGATCACGCTTGTCGGCATGTTCTTTCTGTCGAATACGTTCCGCACGCTAGCCGATAAACGCCCCGATCTGAAGGCGGGCATCTACTCGTATGCGAAAGAAGGCTTCGGCTCCTTAGCGGGCTTCGAGATGGCCTGGGGCTACTGGCTGTCCGCCGCTTTCGGCAACGTTGCATTCGCCGTGCTGATCATGAAGACGGTCGGCTATTTCTTTCCTGTGTTCGCAGCGGGTAACACCTGGCCGTCGATTGTCGGCGCGTCGCTGCTGATCTGGGTCATGCATTTTGTCGTGCTCTATGGCGTAAAGCGTGCAGCAGTCCTGAGCGTGATATCGAGTGTCTTGAATATTGGCACCATCACAGTGGCCTTGTGTGCGATGGCGGTGGCGATCAAGGGCGGCATGTTCTTCTACGACTTCTGGGGCGCCCAGGAGCATTTGGGCAGCCTCCTCGCGCAAGTCAAGAGCACCATGCTGGTTACCTTATGGGTGTTCATCGGCATCGAGGGTGCGGTGGTGGTGTCGGACCGCGCCAGCAAAACCTCGCAAGTGGGGATCGCGACTTTTCTCGGCCTGACGGTCTGCACGATCCTCTATTTCCTGTTGTCGGCGCTGCCGTTCGGCGTGATGCATCAGGCGCAGCTGGCGGGGCTCGCTTCACCGTCGGCAGCTTATGTGCTGAAGGCGGCGGTGGGCGACTGGGGCGCGGTGTTTATCGTCGTCTCGCTGCTCGTGTCGCTTTTGAGCTGCTGGCTTGCCTGGACCATCCTTGTCGCAGAGTTGCCGTTCGAAGGCGCGAAAGACGGTGTATTCCCGAAGTTTCTCGCTGAAGAAAACCGTCACCATGCCGCCGCGCCGTCGCTATGGGTATCGAGTGCGGTCATGCAGCTCGTGATCTTCGTGGTGCTGTTCGCCAACGACGCCTGGATGTGGCTGATCTCGATCACCGGAATCATGATTCTGCCGCCGTATCTGGCCAGCACCGTTTTCCTGTGGCGCTTCGCGACGCAGTCGAAGTTCGCACCGACCACCGGCGAGACCTCGAAAGAATCGATCTGGACCGGCGTGCTTGCGACGGTCTATTCCCTCTGGCTCGTCTATGCCGCGGGACTGCAGTTCCTCCTGATGTCCACCATTCTCTTTGCACTCGGCTTTCCCGTTTTCTGGTGGGCACGGCGCGAACATGCGGCCGGCGAGCGGGTGTTCACGGGACGTGAGGCATCGGTCGCGGGCGTGCTGGTCATAGTGGCAGGTGTGGCTGTCGTCTTGTTCAGCCGGGGCATGGTGAAGATCAGTTGAGGTCGCGAACGACTCGATACGATTCCCAATACAAGGATCAAGATGCTGTATGACCAGATGTTCGGCTTCCTGTTTTGCTGTGCGTTGCCCTTGCCACCCGCGTTGCCGTCCTCACGCTTTCAGCGGCTCGTCGATGAACTCGAACGCCTGGGGTACGTCACCACGGTTACCGTCACGGTGGCGGAAGCGTCCTCCGCTATCCGCAGCGAGGCCGCAGTTGGCTGCGTGATCGTGGAATGGTCGCTGACCGAGTCGGAGACGGATGTTGAGGCTTTCGTGCGCTTTGTACGAGAGCGGGGTCTCGACGTACCCATCTTCATCCTGGTCGAGCGTCATCTGCTCGCGGAAATTCCGGTTACGGTGCTCGGGCATGTGACGGGTTATGTGTTCATCGAAGAGGATACGCCCGAGTTCGTTGCCCGTAATCTGGTGAGCCATTTGCGGACGTACGCGGACTCGCTCAAGACGCCGTTCTTCGGCGCGATGGTCGACTATGCGGAGCAGGCGAACCAGATGTGGACCTGTCCGGGCCACAACGGCGGCGTGTTTTACCAGAAGAGTCCGATCGGCCGCGCGTTCGTCAAGCATCTGGGCGAAGCGGTCTTCCGTAACGACCTGGATAACTCTGTCGTCGAACTGGGGGACCTGCTGGTTCATGAAGGCCCCGCGCTCGCTGCGCAAAAAGCGGCGGCGCGGATCTTCGGCGCGGAGCGGACTTACTTCGTGTTGAACGGTACGTCCACGTCCAACAAGATCGCATTGACCGCGCTCGTGACGCCGGGTGACCTGGTGCTCTTCGACCGCAACAACCACAAGGCGGCGCATCACGGCGCGCTGCTCCTCGGCGGGGGCATCCCCGTCTATTTGCAGACGCAACGCAATGCGCACGGGATGATCGGCCCAATCGATTTCGACGCACTCGACGAGGACCGCATCCGCGACGGCATTCGTTATAACAAGCTCGTCACCGACCCCAAGGCGTGGCAGCGCGAGCGGCCGTTTCGCGTTGCGGTGATCGAGCAATGCACCTACGACGGCACGATCTACAACGCGCAAATGCTGATCGAGAAGATCGGGCACCTGTGCGAATACATTCTCTTCGACGAAGCCTGGGCCGGCTTCATGAAGTTCCATCCGTTGTTCAAGGGACGTTTCGCGATGGGCATCGAAGGACTGGATGCCAACGCGCCCGGCATCCTTGCCACGCAGTCGACGCACAAGCAACTCGCTGGCTTCTCGCAGGCGTCGCAGATCCACGTGAAGGACGCGCACCTTGACGGCCAGCGCCGCCAGGTCAGTCACCGGCGTTTCAACGAGACCTTCATGCAGCACTCGTCCACGTCGCCGTTCTATCCGTTGTTCGCCTCGCTCGATGTAGGCGCGCAAATGATGAAGGGCCGCTCCGGCGAAGTGCTGTGGGACGACACGATCAAGCTCGGGATCGAGATGCGCAAGAAGATCCGCGCGCTGAAACACGACTACGAAGCAACGGAGACGGCCCCCGCGCGGCGCTGGTTCTTCGATCCGTTCGTACCGGACAAGGTGGCGGCAACGAACGGCATGCAACGCTGGGAAGACCTGTCGACGGACGAACTCGCGAGCAACCCGCGTTACTGGGAGCTTGCGCCGGACGCAAAATGGCATGGCTTCGGCCACCTCGCTCCGGGCTATGCGATGACGGACCCGAACAAGCTGACGCTCATCACGCCCGGGTTCGATCGAAGCACCGGTGAGTACGCGGAACACGGCGTTCCGGCGGCGGTGCTCGCCGAGTTCCTGCGCGAACGGCGCATCGTGCCGGAGAAGAATGACCTCAACAGCATCCTGTTCCTGCTGACCCCGGGGCTTGAGTCGAGCAAGGCGGGCACGCTCCTTTCGGCACTGGTGCGCTTCAAGCAATTGCACGACGAGAACGCGCTTCTCGACGATGTCATTCCCACCTTTGTCGCCGCGCATAGCGAGCGTTACGCGGGAATCGGCCTGCGTGATCTTTGCGTCGACATGCATGCGTTCTATCGTGAGCGCGATGCGAGCCGCCTGCAACGCGAGCAGTTCCGCGCAGCGCACTTTCCCGAGATGGCGATGACCCCGCAAGCCGCCATGCACGAACTCGTGCGCAACAACGTGGAGTTGTTGCCGATCGACCAGATCGAGGGACGAATCGCGGCAACACTCGGCCTTGTCTATCCGCCGGGCATCGCGGTGGTCGTATCCGGCGAGCGCTACACCGAGCGCGCGATGCCGACGCTCGATTACTTCCGGATGTTCGAGGAAGGCGGGAACCGTTTCCCTGGTTTCGAGAATGAGATCCAGGGAATTTATCGAAAGAAGGAAGCCGACGGCAGCGTGCGACTCTATACCTACGTCGTTAATTCATAAAGAGCGTGAAGACATGAGGGGGAATCACTGATGGCTCTGGGCGTTCACTCGGAAGCGGGCAAGCTGCGCACGGTGATGGTCTGCCGTCCTGGTCTTGCACACCGGCGGTTGACTCCCGCCAACGCGGCAGCCCTTTTGTTCGACGATGTCATCTGGGTCGACAAGGCGATCGAAGACCACGACGTTTTCACGGGAGTGATGCGCGAGCGGGGTATCGAAGTACTGGAGTTTCACGATCTGCTTGCAACAATATGCGGCGACCCGGTCGCGCGCGACTGGATTCTCGATCGACGTATTGTGGAAGAAGAAGTCGGCACCGGGATGCTGAAAGAATTGCGCGCTTGGCTCGAACAGATGCCGGCGCAACAACTGGCCGAGGTGCTGGTCGGTGGCGTGGCAAAAGCCGAGATGCCTTTCGACGCCCGCGGCCTTTTTGGCGGCTATCTGGAGCAATCGGACTTTGTGATCCAGCCGCTCGTCAACCTGATCTTCCAGCGCGACACCAGCGCGTGGATCTACGGCGGTGTCACGGTTCACCCCATGTACTGGCCGGCGCGCCGCAAGGAAGCATTGCTGGTCGCCGCCGTGTACCGCTTTCATCCGCGCTTCGCCGGCCAGGTGAATACGTGGTGGGGCGACCCGGATCGCAACTTCGGCGTGGAGACAATGGAAGGCGGTGACGTCATGTCCATTGGCAATGGCGTGGTGCTGATCGGCATGGGCGAGCGCTCGAGTCCGCAAGCGGTCACTCAGGTCGCGCGGCATCTGTTTGCGGGCGGTGGCGCCAAGCGGGTGATCGCGTGCGAGTTCCCGAAGCGGCGCGCTTCGATGCACCTGGACACGGTGTTCTCGTTTCTCGATATCGACTTCGTCAGCATCTATCCCGAGGTCGCCGATGAAATCCGTTGCACCAGCCTGTATCCGGGTGACGCACCCAGTGAGATCCACTACGAGCGCCATGACGCCAAGTTCCTGACGGTCGTGAGCAATGCCCTCGGGGTGGGGTCACTGCGCATCCTGACAACCGGCGGCGATGCGTATGAAACCCAGCGTGAACAATGGGATGACGGCAACAACGTGCTGGCGCTCGACCGGCGCGTGGTGGTCGCGTATGACCGTAACACTTATACCAATCGCAAGATGCGGCAGGCGGGCGTCGAGGTCATCGAGATCCCGGGCGGTGAACTTGGACGCGGGCGTGGCGGTACGCATTGCCTCAGTTGCCCGGTCGAGCGTGACGCGATCGACGCCTGAATCACTCACCCAATTCTCTACCGGATCTCATCGTGTTCAATGTACATAACCGCAGTTTCCTGACGCTGATCGAATACACGCCGCGTCAGATTCGCTACCTGCTCGATCTGTCGCGGGATCTTAAACGCGCCAAATATGCCGGCACGGAAATCGCGCGTCTGGTGGGCAAGAACATTGCGCTGATCTTCGAAAAGACCTCGACGCGCACGCGTTGCGCATTCGAAGTCGCGGCTCACGATCAGGGCGCTCATGTCACCTATATCGATCCGGGCGCGTCCCAGATCGGGCATAAAGAGTCGATGAAAGATACCGCCCGCGTACTTGGCCGCATGTACGACGCGATCGAATACCGGGGCTACGGTCAGGAGATTGTGGACGAACTCGCCAAGTACGCGGGAGTGCCGGTGTATAACGGGCTCACTGACGAGTTCCACCCGACGCAAATGCTAGCCGACGTGCTGACCATGCATGAATTCAGCGACAAGCCGATCCACGAAATCAGCTATTGCTATATAGGCGATGCCCATAACAACACGGGCAATTCGTTGATGATCGTGGGCACGAAACTCGGCATGGACGTACGCCTGTGTGCGCCGCGCCGGTTGTGGCCGCACGATGACCTGATCGCGCAATGCCGCACGTTCGCGGCGGCTAGCGGAGGGCGTTTGACGCTGACGGAAACACCGGCGGAAGCGGTGAAGGGTGTCGATTTCATCTATACCGACGTCTGGGTATCGATGGGTGAGCCGTTCGAAAAGTGGGGCGAACGGATCGAGGAGTTACTGCCCTTCCAGGTGAATGCGGCCTTGCTTGCGGCCAGCGGCAATCCGCGCGTGAAGTTCATGCATTGCCTGCCCGCGCTTCACGACACCAAGACGGAGATCGGCAAGCAGATCGGCGATAAATACGGCTTGCTGAATGGGGTGGAAGTGACAGACGACGTATTCGAGTCGGACGCATCGATTGTTTTCGAGCAGGCAGAAAACCGCCTTCATACGATCAAGGCTGTTCTCGTCGCCACGCTGGCCGAGTGAGGAGAACGCAATGCTGATGGTAATCGCATTGGGCGGCAACGCGCTGCTCAAGCACGGTGAGGCGATCAGCGCCGAAGCGCAGCGCAACAACGTGCGGATAGCAGCCACACAACTCGCGAAGGCCGCAGCCGGCAACGATCTCGTGATCGTGCATGGCAACGGACCGCAGGTTGGCATGCTCGCGCTGCAGGCGGGGAGCTTCCCGCTGGACGTGCTCGATGCGGAAACGGAAGGCATGATCGGTTACATGATCGAGCAGGAAATGCGCAACCTGCTGCCTGCGGGGCGGGCTTGCGTGACCTTGCTGACCATGGTCGAAGTGAGCGCGTCCGACCCGGCTTTCGAACACCCCGACAAACCGATCGGACCCAGGTACACGGTCGCCGACGCGGCGGTGGCATCGCAGGGAAAGGGCTGGACCGTGGCGGCGCAAGGCGACAAGTTGCAGCGTGTCGTACCGAGTCCAAAGCCGGTGCGCATGCTCGAGATAGAGCCTGTGCGCTGGTTGCTCGAACACAGTTGCGTGGTGATCTGCGCCGGGGGCGGCGGGATTCCGGTAGTCGCTGACGCAGAAGGACGGCATCAGGGCGTAGAGGCAGTAGTCGACAAGGACCGCAGCGCAGCGTTGCTTGCAGCGGAACTGAAGGCGGATCTGTTCGTGATCGCGACCGACGTGCAAGGGGTTTATCTCGACTGGGGCAAGCCGTCGTTACGCTTGGTCGCGCGGGCGAATCCTGGAGCGCTTGGCGAGCTGGCGTTCTCGGCTGGATCCATGGCGCCAAAGGTGGAGGCGGCTTGCGACTTCGCCAACCGCACGGGTCGCCGGGCGGTCATCGGTGCGTTGAGCGACATCGAAGCGATGATCGCCGGCAATGCCGGGACATCGATCGATGCAACGGCGACCGGCATTGAAGAAGCAGTAGCTACGCAGCCGTCTTGATGAGCGGCTTGACCTCGGCACCGGGCAGATCACGTCCGGCAATCGCAAGCGCGAGCGGCGGATTCAGGCTGTCGACCATCGAGGTCGGCATGAGGATGGTCGCCCCGCGCTCCTTGGTCGTTTCATAGATGATATTCATCGCGCGCAACTGCAGCGCACCCGGTTGCGACTCGTACACCTTTGCCGCCTCGACGAACTTGGCCGCAATTTCCGCTTCTGCCGAACCCAGGATAACGCGGGCTTGTTTTTCGCGTTCGGCCTGCGCCTGGCGCGACATCGCATCCTGCAATGCCACCGGGATTGCCACATCGCGAATCTCGACGGAGCCGACCGTCACGCCCCATTCCGCCGTCTTGGCGCCGATCTCGTCACGCAGTTGGGCGTCCGCTGCTCGCCGGTCCGACAGCAGTGCCGCGAGCATGGATGACCCGATCATTTCCCGTAGCGACGTTTGTGCTACCCGATCAATCGCCTGCCGATAGTCCGTGATAGCCAATGCCGCCTTTTGTGCGTCGTGGATGTGCCAGAAGATGATCGCGTCGACGTTCACGGGTACCGTGTCTTTCGTGAGCGCTTGCTCGGCATTGAACGAGGTGGTCTGGATCCGTTCATCGATGACCGCAACTACGTTGTCGATAACCGGGATGATCATGAAGAACCCGGGTCCCCTGACTCCCTGCAACTTGCCAACGCGTAGCACCACGAATTTTTCCCAGACGTTCGCGACCTTCACGGACAGGAACACCAGCACGGCTGCGATAAAGAACAGCGGAGCCAGCCACACGCTCACAAATTCACCGGTAGCCAGCCCGGCAAGTACCAGTACCAACGCAAGGAAAAGGGTGATGGGATTCATGATGGCACTTCCTGAAAGGCTGTCGGCCAGGTCTACTCGATCAGGCCGGATTGTCGATGGATTCTGCTGCGGCAGGCGCTGCGGCGGTGAGGGTAGCCGGATGGGGAGCAGGAACCAGCAGGACCGGACACGTCGCCATTCGGACGAAACGCTCTGCAACGCTTCCCAGCAAGAGCCGCTGGAAACCTCGGCGCCCGTGGGTACCCATCACCACAAGATCGGCTTTCAGCTCGTCCGCTGCAACCAGCAGGCGTTGTGCAATGCCGTCGCCATACAGGTCGACTTCGGCGATCCGCGCGACGCCGCGGGTCTTTTGCAGATGCATTTTCGCGAGCGCCTCATTCGTTACCCGGGTTCCTTCTTTGATCAACGCATTGCGCAGGAGCGAAGGGTCGTAGCCGGGGGCGTCGTAAGCCATCAAAGGTGCGTCGATGATATAGACGGGCTGCAATTCGGCATCGACTTCACGCGCGATTGCCAGGGCTGCGTCGAGCGCCAGGACGGACGTCTCGCTTCCATCGATTGCGACCAGGATGCGCTTATACACGGTGTTCTCACTTGAGTAGTACACAAGCCGCGGCGTTCAATGAATGCGGGCATTGCGCTGATGTTTCCTTAGGCGAGGGTAGCGCTTTCATGCGCCGCAGCGCCAGCCTCGGAAACTACTCAGAAGACGCCTTTCGGAGCGGCGGCGGTGCACTGGATTCGTTTAACGGGAATTCTCCTTTGAGGTCCGAAAACGCGACAGCGCTTAGATAGGCGAGTACGATTGTTAAATCGAATGCACACGCTGTTACGTGGATAAAACGCGCATAAATTCCCTGAATAAACCGTTCGGGCCTGATTCGTGCGCTAGCTAAAGGGAAACTAAAGGGAAACTCGTGGGGAACCCGATTAATTTCCCCATTGGCCTCATTATTCTTCGATCTTCATACTAAAGAACGCATTAACCGCTACTTACAAGCGAACCTGCTGCGGCGTGCCTCTGGGGCAACCGTCGAATGCCCTGCATCTACCCACTACGCCCGCTGACCGGCTTGCATTTGTAAGCCGGGAAGACTCGAGGAGCGCTGGCCGCTTCGATGCAATTCTCTCCGGATACACAAAATGCCTGCAAGTCTCGTCCGTCAGGCTGGCCTCTCTCGACCCAGGTCGAAGCGCAAGCCACTTTCAGACGTTGATTCCGCCTCTCCAGGCGACGGCCTTTTTGTCGTCGGTGTCGGCGCATCGGCGGGCGGACTCGACGCATGCCGTAAGCTTGTCGAAGCGTTGCCGCCAACCACCGCCGCAGCATGGATCTTCGTCCAGCACCTCGATCCGGCTCACGAAAGCTTATTAGTGAGTTTGCTTGCCGGTCATACACGGATGACCGTCGTGCAAGCGGCAGACGGTATGTTGATCGAGCGGGAGCACCTTTATATTATTGCCCCGGGTACCTATTTATCCGTTGCCGGCGGAATGTTACGCAGTTCCATTCCACAAGCACGTCACGGCGCGAGGTTACCCTTTGACTTCCTGCTTCATTCACTCGCGAAAGAGTACGGCCCACAGGCAGCGTGCGTTGTCCTGTCCGGAACTGGCGCGGATGGCAGTCTCGGTCTGAAGGCGATCAAGGAGCAAGGCGGAATGATCATTGCCCAGGATCCGCACGAAGCGGGATCTGACGGAATGCCACTGAGCGCGATTGCCACTGGCGCAGTGGACCTGGTGCTGCCGCTAGCAAAAATTCCGGAAGCGCTCATTGAACACCGGCGACGAATTCCAGGCCGCGACGCGGTTGACAAGAGTTCGAGCCAAGGCGCCGGGCCGGTCTGGCTGGCTGCGATTATTGAGTTGTTGCGCGCGAGAACCGATCACGATTTCACGCTTTACAAGCGCGGTACGCTGGAGCGTCGAATAGAGCGCCGCCGCGCAATGGCTGCAGTCGAGACGCGCAACATGGCTGCCTACACTGAGGTTCTTGCTAACGACCCTGTCGAACTCGAACTTCTCGCTAAAGACATTCTCATTAACGTCACCCAATTTTTTCGCGATCCAAAGGTTTTTGATCTGCTCGCGAAAACCGTTGTGCCCGAGCTCGTCCGCCTCCAAGCACCGGGTCAGGATATCCGCATCTGGATCGCGGGGTGCAGCACAGGAGAGGAAACCTATTCGCTTGCCATGCTTTTTCGCGAGGAGATTGCGGCCTCGAGGCGCAGCATCAAGCTGCAGGTCTTTGCCTCGGATGCCGACCCCGATGCGCTTGCGAAGGCTCGCGAAGGTCTATATCCAGAAACCATCGAGGCAGATGTTTCGCCCATTCGACTTGGCAATTTTTTCCTCAAGGAAGGCAGCAACTACAGGGTATCGCCCGATCTGCGCTCGATGGTGGTGTTCACTGTCCATGATGTGCTTGTGGACCCGCCATTTTCCCGGCTTGACATGGTCTCGTGCCGCAACCTGCTTATTTACCTGAATCCCGAAGCACAGATAAAGGCCGTGTCCCTTTTCCACTTCGCATTACGCGACGGCGGAATTCTCCTGCTAGGAAGTGCTGAGACGGTTGGAAAACCCGACGGCCGCTTCGAGATTCTTTCGAAGTCAGAGCGCATTTATCGGCATACCGGTCACGGCAGGTCGCACGACGTCGGCTTTTCGATGAACTCGGCCAACGCTGTTCGCATTGCGTCCCGGCAAGAGCAGGGCCACGCCGTTTCGCGCCAATCCGCAATGGCAGAGTTATGCAGGCGGCTGGTCATACAGTCGCATGCGCCTGCCACCGTCCTGATCAGCAAGGATCATGAGTGCATCTATTCCGTCGGACCCACCGACCGGTATCTGCACGTCGCGTCAGGTCCTCCTACTCAGGACATCCTCGCAATGGCCCCGCAGGATGTGCGCAGCAGGCTCAGGCTCGCCATTCAGCGTGCGAAGCAGGGAAATACACGTGTTGTGGTGGCGGGGGGCACGACGATGCAAAACGGCAGCGTGGTGGGTTTCAAGCTGGACGTCCAGCCTGTCTCGAGTGATGGCGAGGAAATGTTCCTGGTTTCCTTTGTCGACGACCCGCATCAGGATCACCATGACAGGAAGGCCATTGCTATCGCGCCTGAGGACGTGCCTCGAGTTGCAGAGCTCGAGAGCGAGCTCGATGCGACGAAAGCGGAACTCGCCAATGCGATTCGAAGCCTCGAGATAATCAGCGAGGACCATAAGGTGGTCAACGAGGAGGCGTTGTCGGTTAACGAAGAATACCAATCGACTAACGAAGAACTGCTGACGTCAAAAGAGGAATTGCAAGCGTTGAACGAGGAGCTGACGGCACTCAACAGCCAGCTACAGGAGACGCTGGAACGGCAGCGCACGACGTCCAACGATCTTCAGAATGTCTTGTATAGCACCGAGGTAGCAACGCTTTTCCTGGATATGCAGCTCAATATCCGCTTCTTTACCCCTGCGACGAGATCGCTGTTCAACGTTCTCCCAGGTGACATAGGCCGTCCCCTGCGGGATCTCAGTTCACTGGCCGCGGATGATGATCTTATTGCCGACACACGAACCGTACAGGCGACGTCTGTTCCGTCCGAACGTGAAATTCAGGCGCAAACCGGTATCTGGTTTATTCGTCGGATCTTGCCGTACAGAACCGAGGACAACCGCGTGGAGGGCGTTGTCATTACATTTACGGACATCACCGAACGCAAGTTGGTAAAGACCTCGTTGAGGAAAGCCAAACAGCTTGCAGACCAGGCCAATAATGCGAAGTCACGATTCCTGGCTGCGGCGAGTCACGACTTGCGCCAGCCCCTGCAAGCGCTTGTGCTGCTGCAAGGTTCCCTCGCGAATGCGGTTGAAAGCGACGTCGCGAAGAAGATGGTCGAACGTCTCGAGCATATCCTGAGCTCAATGTCCGGCATGTTGAACGCATTGCTGGACATCAACCAGATCGAAGCCGGAACCGTTCATGCGGAGCTGGTCAGTTTTCCGATTGGCGAGCTCCTTGATCAAATGAGGGACGAGTTTAACGATCGTACGTTGCCGTCGGACCTCACCTTCCGGGTTGCTCCCTGTCGTCTCTTGATTAGAAGCGATCCGCATTTGCTGATGCAGGTGATTCGTAACCTGCTGTCCAATGCCTTCAAGTACACCAAGCGGGGGCGCGTGTTGTTAGGTTGCCGCCGCCGAGGCGATAAACTGCGCATCGAAATCTGGGACACAGGCATTGGCATTCCGAACGATGAGCTAAAGGCAATATTCGACGAGTACCATCAGTTGAACAACGCAGCGCGTGAGCGCAGCCGGGGCTTGGGTCTTGGTCTGTCAATAGCGAATCGTCTGGCCGATCTTCTTGGCGATCAAATTACGGTACGTTCTCAGCCCGGCAAGGGCTCCGTGTTCGCGATAGAAGTCATGCTTGGACCGCTCGAAACGAGTGCGCCTCCGAAGCACGATGATGAGCGTATAACCGAAGTTTCAAGGCCCGAGTCGCACGCGCGCAACGGCTCGATACTCGTTATAGAGGACGACCCTGAAGTACGCGACCTGATCGGATTAATACTCAAGGCAGAGGGTTATAACGTAAGGACAGCATCGGACGGTGTCGAGGGATTGGAACTCGTGTTTCAGCACGTCATTCAACCCAACCTTATCCTGGCGGACTACAACCTGCCGGGCGGCATGAACGGCCTCCAGGTTGTTGCCAGCGTTCGAAAAATCGCTCGTTGGGAAGTCCCGGCGATCATCTTGACGGGTGACATATCGCTGGAGACACTGCGCGACGTTGCCCAGGGTAAATGCCTGCACCTGAACAAGCCGGTGAAGGTTAATGATCTCATCAAGGCGATCGAAGGTCTCATGGACACTTCGCTCCATTCAGTGGCGCCGCAGGCTTTAGTGCCCGTGGCGCGGCCGGCGGGACAGGCGTCGTCCGTCGTGTACATAGTCGATGACGACCCGCATATCCGCACGGAAATTCGTCAGACCCTTGAAGACGACGGCCGCACCGTTGAGGATTACGGGTCTTGTGAGGCTTTTCTGGAAGCCTATAAACCGGGGAGGGAGGCATGTCTTCTGGTCGATGCCTATTTGCCCGGTATGAAAGGAGTCGATCTGCTCAAGCTATTGCATGGCAGGGGCGACCGCTTGCCGGCCATCATGATCACGGGCAATAGTGACGTTAGCGTGGCGGTACAGGCCATGAAGGAAGGCGCCTCGGATTTCATTGAAAAGCCGATAGGCACAGCCGAGTTGCTCGAAAGCGTGGGACGCGCGTTTGAACAGTCGGTGAACTCGCAAAAACTGCTTGCCTGGCGTGAGGCGGCGGCGAATCACATCTCGGGCCTGACGCCAAGACAACACCAGATAATGGATCTCGTGCTTGCGGGATGCCCTAGCAAAATCATTGCGGCGGACCTCGGCATTAGTCAGCGTACGGTCGAGAATCACCGGGCGTTGATCATGAAAAAAACAGGCTCGAGGTCATTGCCGGCGTTGACGCGCCTCGCGCTTGCGGCGCAACTGGCGCAGACCAATGGTGTCGATGAACCGCCTTCCACCGGATAGAAAGGCTCGCCTCCGGCGCGAGCGAAAACCCGTCTGCCGGTCTTATTTCGGGCCGCTACGCTTAAGCGCTACTCTCCGAGGTTCCAGCATTTTCTGCCCACGCAAAAAAAGTGCTGCAAAGAATAGCGCTGTCATGCCACCCAAAACGCCCCAGATTGGTAGTGCCATGGCAATACTCCTAGTGTTATGACTATAGGGTGACGCGTTCGTACGCTATGAGGCAGCACGTCCGTCGACGAAAGGGGCGAAAATTATCCGTGATGATCGGATCAGTTTCATCTAGTCAATGTACTCCGTAAAACATTGCCTGGCAGGATCGGAAACTACTCAGTTAGTGAAGACCAAATCGTGTGAAAACCACCCACCCACGCAAGGCGTTTTATTCACCCCTTCCTCCAAAGAATTATTCAGCAGTCAAATCTGCACTCGAAAACCGTTCATCCACGAGCGACTTGGAACATCTGCCTGAGTAGTTTCCGAGTCTGCCTTTGCCGTGTGCTCGGCGCTATTGTGAACATGAGCGCGTAGAAGTTCGCGGGGGCGTGATTTCTCAGATTTACGCCGAGCGGCTGAGGCACAACATAGCGCGGCGTGTGGATCTCAGGAGGCTGTCATGGAAAAGCAAACTTTTACCGCGGAACAAATTCGTCAGGAGGTGCTTGGACGCTTGAATCAAAGAGCGCCCGTGCCCGGAGAGCATTCGGAGACGTCCGTTCCGTTGCCGATAGCCCATTTGCCCGATGCTGAGGAGCGGAACTGGGATATAAAGCACGAAGGTCAAGACCCGCGCACCGGCTACGTTCGTCGGGTAATTGATGAAGCACGACGCGATTTTTTGTTATCGGATTCCGCCGAGCGCGACGAGATACTGGGAGACTCTTTTGCTCATGGTTGAGGCAGGAATTTTACCGGTCACATCGAGAAGATCGAAGAGACCTGACGGCTTAAAAGCGGTGCGCTTAGCGCTATCCGCGCATTTTCAATGGCGTCGAGCGACGCTCCGGGGGGGGGGGCCTGCGCAGAATACGCGGTGTGGCTGACCTGAGCCGGAAATCAGGGTGCCTGGATTTAATCATTAGAATAACGTAGATGATTATCAGATCTCCCTGAGAATAATTGGAGCCGCTGGTGCTGGATTTCACGAGTCGTTAAGTGCTGCGCATTGCCAGCCTCAGGCTTTAAATAGCCGTCAAACATGCAACCAGGCCACGTTGCTCAAGGTCATGCAAACGGAGAGATCGATGCATGCAATGGTGCTGAACAAGATTGGTGGTGCGCTTGAATGGACCGAGTTCGCCGACCGGGAACCTGGTCCGAACCAGATTCGCGTGAAGGTGGGCGCGTGCGGTGTTTGCCGCACGGACCTTCATGTTGTCGACGGTGAGTTGGCGCATCCACAAGTTCCCATCATTCCCGGCCACGAGATTGTTGGGCGCATCGATGCTCTCGGGGTAGACGTCGAAGGTCTGCAACTGGGTGAGAGAGTCGGTATTCCTTGGTTGGGTCACACCTGTGGTGTCTGCCCGTTCTGCATCGCGCACCGGGAGAACCTGTGCGACCAGCCATTATTCACCGGGTACACGCGCGACGGCGGTTTCGCCACCGCGACGATTGCGGACTCACGCTTTGCGTTTCCACTCGGCGAGTCCGGCACCGACGAGTCGATTGCCCCTTTGCTCTGTGCGGGACTCATTGGCTGGCGCTCGTTGACCATTGCGGGCGACGGCAAGAACCTGGGCCTTTACGGCTTCGGGGCGGCTGCGCACATTCTGGCCCAGGTCGCTGAATGGCAGGGCCGTTCGATTTTTGCTTTCACGCGTCCCGGAGACCTGGCGACACAAGCGTTCGCCCGTAGCCTTGGTGCAACCTGGGCGGGTGGATCGGACGAAACGCCGCCACAAGCGCTCGACGCCGCCATCATCTTTGCACCCATAGGCGGCTTGGTGCCGTGCGCCTTGAAAGCCGTCCGCAAAGGCGGACGCGTGGTGTGCGCGGGCATTCATATGAGCGACATTCCCGCGTTCCCCTATAGCTTGCTATGGGAAGAGCGGCAGTTGCTATCGGTTGCCAACCTGACGCGCCAGGACGGGATCGATTTCCTGCGTCTGGCGCCACAGATCGGCATTGTCACCAAGACCACTCGATATCGATTGCAAGAGGCTAACCAGGCACTAGCCGATCTACGCGCAGGCCGCTTTGAAGGCGCCGCGGTTCTCGTCCCCTGAGCGGAGTGTCTCAAGACATTAAACGGCGGGTACTACTCAGCTCAATTTGACCCTTGAAACCGCCTTGGCTAATAAGGCCTAAGCCTGCGAGAGCGCATTAGTCGAACAAATTAACCGCAAGTGACCTTGATCTGACGCAAGCCGAACGTGCGTGTTCGGAATATTGTTGTTAAGACGAACTGACATCAACCCGGGACCAGCAACCGGGAACGCCGCCCGAGTGCGAGCGACCAGGGGCGAGCCGTCGTAATGATGAATTGCGGAGTGGAATATGAACAGGCTTTATGGAAATGGCCCCGTTCCGAAAGGGTTTTCAACCCAATCGATCGTGGGTGCCCCTGCACAAATCGCAGTCCACAAACGATCCTCAGGCGGTGGACTGATTTCACTCACCGCGGCCACGTTCGATCAATATGTTGGTGCGTCCGACCTGCCTGTCGTCATTCATTTCTGGGCGCGATGGTGCAGCGTATCGAAGACGATGTCGCCCCATTTTTCCGCCGGCGCGCGTAAGCTCGCCGGGCGGGCATTGTTCGCGAGAGTGGAAACGGACCAGGAAACATCGCTCGCTCGACGCTACGGAATTGAATGTGTCCCCACGCTTGTGCTCCTCAGGAATGGAAGAGAGATAGAACGCCACTGCGGCGCGATGACCGCGGGACAGCTCGATCTTTGGCTGCAGCCGCATCTCCGGAAGACGACCTAGAAAAAGTGTCCTGCCGGCCCTGGAAGATTACTGTTGTCTGAAGATCATCGAGGCTCGGCGGTAGACGATCCACGAAGTGTCGGGGACGCGCGAAGCTTATTCTGATCGTTTCGGCAACCTGGGACCAGGCTTGTTGCCAGCTCTAAATATGGGGAGTATTGAACATGTTGAGAAGCATAGAAAGTCTTAAAGGTAGCGAGGTCGCTGCAAGCGATGGCGTGTTGGGTAGCGTCGATGAAGTCTATTTTGATGACGAGGCATGGGGCGTCCGATATCTCGTTGTCGATACGGGAACCTGGCTCAAGGGTCATCGCGTATTGATCTCACCCTATTCCGTCAAACATACCGACCCGGGCGCGGGCAGCGTGTCGGTGGATCTGACGCGCGAGCAGGTGAAGAACAGTCCGGGCATCAATACGCATCAACCCGTGTCTCGCCGGCATGAGCAGGACTATCTCCGCTACTACGGCTATCCGGAGTACTGGGGCGGGCGCGACTCGTGGGGCATGGGCGGTTTCCCGGTGCTCGGTCCAATGCAGATTGGCCCGGGTACCCAGCCGGAACCATTCGAGCCGGACGAACTTGAGGCCGACGCGCTATCGAAGGATGTGCATCTGCGAAGTACCGAGGCTGTGACGGGTTACCACATCGAGGCGCGTGACGGGAGCATAGGTCACGTGTCGGGTTTTATCTTCGATGACGAGTCGTGGATCATTCGCTATCTGACAGTGGACACTCGAAACTGGTGGCCCGGAGGAAAGACCGTGCTTTTGGCGACTGAGTGGGTTGATTCTGTCGATTGGTTCGGGTCCAGCATTGTCACCGACCTCACACGTGAAGCGATCAAGAAGTGCCCGGACTACGATGATCTGGTGCCGCTGAGCCGTACCTACGAAACGGCGCTGCACACGTTTCATAGCAAAGACGGATACTGGACGAAAGGCAACAGTGCTTCGCGGTGAGGTGACCCTTGACGCGACGCCTGACATGACTTCCTACGAACGACGGATGAGACTCGATCTCGTGAAAATGTTGAGCGATCATTCGTTTCAGGGAACAGGTTCGGTGCGGCACAAGGCTAGCGGTCCGGTGAAATCGCCGGGACCGTCGGCGATTTGCGTCATCGGATCCGTATGATTTCCTATCCGGTCGTCACGCTGTCGCCGCGGGATTACGACGCCGTCCTGTTCGATCTGGATGGTGTACTGGCAAAGACAGCACACTTGCATGCTTGTGCGTGGAAGCAGGTTCTGGAGGACGTGCTTGCGCAGCAGGAGGCCCATGCGGGTGTGCCGTCCATTCCCTTTGACATTGATGCGGACTACGCGCGCTATGTGGAGGGCAAGTCGCAAGAGGACGGCATTGCGGGGTTCCTTGCGGCGCACGAGATCCATTTGCCGATCGGCTCACCGGATGACGGGCCCGAAGTCGAAAGCAAGCGCTCATTGGGTCCGCTGGAAAGCCATTACTTCCGTCAGAATTTGAAAGCAGACGGCGTCGAGCTTTACGACGCCTCTATCGAGTTGGTGCGCAAACTGCGCGCGCTGAGTATCAGGACCGCCGTCGTATCCTTTGCCGGCAATTGCTCGGCAGTGCTGGAAGCGGCGGGTATTACCCAGCTTTTCGACGTGCAGGTGGACTGCCTGGAAGCTGATGGCGGCGCCCCGAATTCCACGCCGGAACCAGATCCCTGGCGAGATGCAGTGCGACGCCTTGGCGCAGACATTTCAAGAGTGGCCGTAGTCAGTCAGTGGATCGAAGGAATAAATGCTGGTCATGCTGCCCGGTTCGGGTGCGTCATCGGCGTTGATCGAGGTGGGCGCACGCAGGAACTGCGCGACGCGGGTGCTGATGTCGTTGTCACTGACTCGTCTCAGGTTCAGGCAACGGCTGCGCCGCCTCCCGAATGGTCACTGGTATTCACGGGTTTCGAGCCCGCTCATGAAGGCGTCAGGGAAACTTTGTGTACCTTGGGCAACGGCTACTTCGCAACTCGTGCGGCCGCGCCATGGAGCATGGCCGACGACGTGCATTATCCGGGGACGTACCTCGCGTGCGGGTATAACCGGTTGCACACCGGCATTGCCGGAAGAGTGGTTGAAAACGAAGACCTCGTTAATCTCCCCAACTGGCTGGAACTCAAGTTTCGCATTGGCGCAGAGGACTGGTTCGACATACGAGCCGTGACAGTCTCGTCCTACCGTCAGGAGCTTGATCTTCGTCGCGGCATGCTCTTGAGGTCGATATCATTCGAGGACGCCAAAGGGCGCAGGAGCACGCTTGACGAGCGTCGCTTTATCTCAATGAGGGATATGCACCTGGGAGCGCTGGAGCTTACGCTGACCGCCCACGATTGGTCGGCGCCGGTCACCGTGCGCTCGGCCATCGACGCACGCGTTGTCAACAGCGGTGCCAAGCTATACCGCAATTTCAGCAACAAGCATATCGAACCGCTAACGGCGGAAGTCGTCGGGATGGATGGCATCGCCATGACCATACGCACGAGTCAGTCGCATGTGAATGTGACTCAAGCGTCGCGTACTCGGGCGGTGCACCACGGCAAGGTGTTGGACCTGCCACGGCGAGTGATCGAAGAGTCGGGGTACATTGGCCAGGAATTTTGCGTGGATCTGGCCCAGGGCGAGTCGCTTGTCGTCAATAAAATTGCCGCGCTCTATTCGTCGCGCGACCCGGCTATTTCGGAGTGCGGATTTGAAGCGCGCAAGGCGATTGCGAGAGCAGGATCTTTCGATGAACTCGCGGCCGGTCACGCGTTGACGTGGAAGCACCTGTGGCGGCGTTTCGACGTGCGCATTGAGCCGGCGGACCCAAGCTTCAAGTTGAACGTGTCCATGTTGTTGCGCTTGAACATGTTTCATCTTTTGCAGGCCGTGTCGCCGAATTCCATCGGCCTTGATATCGGCGTACCGGCGAGGGGTTGGACGGGAGAAGGGTACCAGGGGCATATCTTTTGGGACGAGTTATTCATTTTTCCGTTCTTCAACTATCGCTTGCCGGAAATCACGCGGTCGCTGCTCATGTACCGCTACCGACGCCTTGGGGAGGCTCGCGCGGCTGCCTCCGCGGCTGGCTATGCGGGCGCCATGTTCCCCTGGCAGAGCGGAAGCGATGGCAGCGAGGAAACCCAGGCTTTCAATCTCAACCCGCGCTCGCAGCATTGGGTGCCTGACAACTCTTACTTGCAGCGTCATGTAGGCAGTGCAATTGCGTATAACGTCTGGCAATACTTCCAGGTGACGCACGACGTCGAATTCCTCTATGCACACGGCGCGGAATTGATCCTCGATATTGCCAGGTTCTGGTCGAGCATCGCGAAGTTCAACCCGGCGCGTGGGCGTTTCGAGATCCACGGTGTGCTTGGGCCGGACGAGTTCCACGATGGTTATCCTGGGTCCACGGCGCCCGGCGTCAACAACAATGCCTACACGAACGTCATGGCGGTATGGGTGCTGCGGCGAGCCCGGGACGTGCTCGATCTGTTGCCCGAGATGCTTCGCGCCGAGCTGATGATCGACCTTGACTTGACGGCCAGCGAAATAGACCGCTGGGACGACATCAGCCGGAAAATGCTCATTCCATTTCATGATGAAGGGATCATCAGCCAGTTTGAGGGCTATGAAAAATTACGCGAACTTGACTGGGATGCCTACCGTGTTCGTTATTCGAATATTCAGCGGCTCGACTTGATCCTTGAAGGCGAGGGTGACAGCGCCAACGGCTACAAGCTTTCGAAACAGCCCGATACGCTGATGCTGTTCTACCTGTTTTCCGCCGAAGAGCTCACTGAACTATTCCTGCGCCTTGGATACCCGTTTCCGAGCATCACTATTCCGCGGAACGTCGACTACTATACGGACCGGTCATCGGATGGCTCTACGTTGAGCCGGGTCGTCAACGCATGGGTGCTCGCGAGATCGGATCGGCCACGATCCATGCAATTCTTCGCTCAGGCGCTGCAAAGCGACGTGGGTGACATCCAGGATGGCACCACCGCCGAAGGCGTTCACCTCGGGGCAATGGCCGGAACGGTCGATATCGTGCAGCGCGTCTGGACCGGTATCGAGATCAAGGATGACCTCTTGCGGTTCAAACCGCAATTGCCGCTTGATATTGAGTACCTGGAGTTGCGCATTCGCTACCGGGGGCACTCGATCGATCTAAGGCTCGACCACGAGACGCTGACGCTGCATGTCCATACCAGCGTTGCTGCCCCTATCGCTCTGCTCGTTGGAGAAGAAAAGTATGAGCTGCAAAGCGGCACGACGCGGGAGTTTCCATTGACCGCAGCGGCAACGGACTGTGCAACGGCGGAGGCGGCCCAGTGAGCTTCCAGATGGAAAAGCCCGCTCGCAGTTTCCGGTTCACGCAAACTCGGCCGGCGGAATCTCGTATCCGGTAAGGTGCTATACGCGTGACAGACCGAGACGGTTGACGATTCTGATCTGCTTGCCGTGGGTATCGACGAGACCTTGTTTTTTCAACTTCGAGAACATCCGGCTCACCGTTTCCAGTTTGATTCCCATGTAGTTGCCCATTTCTTCCCGCGTCATGCGGAGGTTAAAGTCGACCGGCGAGTACCCTCGCGCCTTCATCCGGTCCGACAGGTCGAGAAGAAACGCTGCTACGCGCTGTTCCGCGGACATTGTTCCAAGCATCATCATGTGAGCGGACTCCCGGACAATTTCGCCGCTCAGCACGCTGTAAAAGTGGTGCTGGATTGAACTGACCTGGTGACACAGCGAAGCCAGAAGCGCAAAACGGATGACCGATACTTCGCTGTCTTCGAGCGCAATTGCGTCGCAGTTGTGGCGCTCGGTGCAGAGGCCGTCAAGGCCAAGCACCTCCCCCATGAACTGAAATCCGGTTACCTGTTCCTTGCCGTCGCGGTGAGTGATAACAGTCTTGAAGCAACCGGTGCGCACCGTATAGATACTATCGAATGGATCATGCGTACGGTACAGTGCACTCCCGCGCTTGACCTTGCGCGTCGTGCATAGGATCGATTGCAAACGCGTGAGATCCAGCAGAGTAGCGCCCTTCGCTACCGGAACAGCAGGAGCCGCGTGGTCGACGCGGCTCGGCAGGTAGTGCGGAAAAGCGGCTGATTGGCTGCGGGACTGCTGGCCCGACGCGGCCGGTGCGGGATGTGTTGCAGGGTTGAGTTGAACGGCAAGCATGATCGGCTCCTGATCCCGGATAGAATATCCGCAAGAAACTTCTATACAGTTAGGAATACGATATATTTTTACGCGATATTCCCGGTTCGCATGCAGCCGGCGACTTCTTTACAGTGCAATGGTCAGGTCGTTCTCCACGGCGGATGCGCCGGGAGCGGACCAGGCGATTGCGACTGCCAGATCCCGGTCGTGCGGCGTGCGCACGGTCCCGGTCAGTCGCACTGTTGCGCCGTTTGCCGTTACCGTAATGTTGCGTGCGTCGGACCACGAACGATTCAGCGCGTGCATGAGGTCGCCACGCACCTGTAAGACGTTGATGGGGGCCCTGAGCGTAATCTGGTTCGTCACGCCGGTTACGCCGAGTAGCCGTCGAACGTCCTGCACGGCAGCCTCTCTCTGGAAGTGCCAGTCCACTTTCCCGCTAAGCGTGATCCAGCCGTCCTCCACCTTCACCCCAACCGTGTCTCGCGGAACCGAGACATCCCATGCAAGCCTATTCACGATTGCCGCTGCTATGTCGTCGTCGCTGCGCTTTGCATCGAAGGCAAGCCGCACCTCGACATTATCCACCACCGCCTCGACTCCCTTGACGCGTAGGGCAGCGGCCTCGGCAGCGTGTTTTTCCGCGAATGTTTCTACATGCCCCATCAACGTCACGATGCCCGCGATCGCCGTGACACCAATATGTGCAGCGATCACGCTGGGTTCCCAGGCAAGCTCGGAAAGAACGGCCTGTTGTAATTCGCTGTCGTTATAAATGACTGCCATGATGTCTCCGGGATGAGCAAGCAATAGGTGCGCAAGGAGAACGGCAGGCGGGAAGCGCGTCCTGCCGGCGGACACGCTCTTCCGGGCAGGCCCTTGCGCAACGATAGATGGTTTGATCTTGATGCTTCCGATGATAGGAGGTTGAAAGCGGGTCCGATAGACTCGGAAACTACTCAGCTTGATGTGCGCGATGTGCGTCTGTCGATGGCGGTGATTGCCCGGACGCACAGATTTTTTCCATCACTATTTTTCCGAAGGCGATTGACTCGCTCTGAGTATTTTCCGAATCTGCCTTCGTTGGCGTTTACGTCGGATACTGGGATTTTTGAGCCGATCTTATGGAGCTTGGATATGCGTTCAACTCGGTATGTTAGTCACGATACGGTTGGCGCTGACAACGCATCGGATTCCGCCACGTGCGCCTTCGGCATGGTTCGAGCATGACCCATAGCACACAGCCGATCTCCGCCTCACCAGGGCCCCGGATCTTATCGGCGGGAATCTTTGACGTGGACGGGGTCCTGCTTGCCTCGCCTCATGAACGCGCGTGGCGTGAAGCGCTGGGAGACCCGGCCGATGAAGCTCGGTTCACCACGGCTATGTACCAGTCCCAGGTCGCTGGCAAACCTCGCTTCGCCGGCGCTCTCGCGGCCTTGCAGGCGCTGGGGCGGCCCGATGCTGATCAGCAGGCCGCAGGCTACGCTGAGCGCAAGCAAAGACGACTGGAGGAACTGATACACGCCGGGGCAGTGAAGGCGTTCCCCGATGCGCTGCGCTTCGTTCGGGCCGTCATGGCGTTAGGGTGGCCCATGGCCGTTGCGTCGTCGTCGAAGAACGCTAATGAGATGATGAAGCGCGTTCGACTGGACGCGGACCATAACCTCCTCGATGTCTTCGCATCGAATGTCTGCGGCCGGGATTTAAAGCAAGGCAAGCCAAACCCGGAAATCTTCCTCCTGGCCGCTGCGGATTTGCCGGCCGCACCTGGAAACTGCTTCGTGGTGGAGGATTCGCCAGCGGGTATCGAAGCCGCGTGTGCCGGTGGAATGACAGGGCTAGGCGTTGCCCGGCTTCATGATGCAGCCTCGCTCCGGGCTGCAGGGGCGAGCCTGGTTGTGACCAGCCTCGACGAAATTTCCGTTGAAGAACTTGCGCGTGGGCGGCTTTGCCGGCGCGCGCCATGACCGCCGCTGCAACCCTCGCGGGCGTGTTGACTTCAACGGACGACTGCGACTGGATCATCCAGGAAGCCGGATACGATCCGCTACGCGAAGGAGGGATCACGACTCAACGTCGCCCTTGATGTGTCGGACACGGGGCTTTGCCCGAGCATATAAGGCCTTCGAGCTAAGCCGTGTACGGGCGCTTTTGGTTGCAATGAATTCCGATAGTCGATGATCTTCCTGCCGCAAGACGGCAAACACCCGACAAAGTTGATACAGATCAACGCTCGGGTGCCAGTGCGTGATGCAATGAAAAAAGCGAGCGGTTTCTAACCGAGCGGGGTTTCGCGCCGCAACGGGAATTGGAACCGAAAGAGAAATACGCGTCGTTCTAAAAAATGCGTGGCAGATTATTTTGAACTACTTATTGAAATACGGCTGCATGAACTGCTGCGACTCCTGGCTCGAACATAACAGCGCTAACCGTCTTGCTGCCGGAGCCGCCGGCTTATCGGCAGACCATCGTCACCGGTGCCGGTTCCGTTCTTGATCTGGACGAATCGATGTTTCAAGCGACCCGGCTCAACAGGCGTAAACCAATGAATGGATTCAGCGGTATCTGCTACGAAGATTTGAGACCTGGCGTTTAACGATTGGCTCGACAATGCCCGGGAAGACTATGAAACGAAGACTTTTATCGGTGATGGCAGTCGCGAGTCTCGAAGCTTGCACGATGAGCGGATCACCCATGGACAGTCATCGTTACGAGATTGCTTTAGATGAGGCTCGCGATGACGCATCAATAGACTGCGTGGGGCAGGCGGCATGCGACGCAATGTGGCAAAGGACGCTGGAATTCGTTACGCAGCACTCGGTGACGAACATTACTCGATCGAACAAAACCGTCATTGAAACAGCGGAGCCGCATGAATCAGGTGTTCTTTATTTATGGGCGTCGCGTACCCCGATAGGCGATGGCATCGGCAGCTCGACGATTCGCGTCAAAGGCCTGTGCCGCGGGATGTACACGACCGACGGGGATCCCGCATGGATGTATGTCCCATGCGCCGCTTTGATCATGAGCGCAGAAAGGGAGTTTCGACAATTTGCTGCTGGCGCTGCCCCAGGGAAGGGAACAGCCCCTGAGTAGTACCTGGAAGGCGAGAGCGTACTGCAATGGGTCGCGGATCGCGGGTTGACGTCTCACGTCGCGCACTGCCCGCTTGATTACTTGATCACTTGATCAAATCGTCCAGGCGCCGATCATCGATACCGGCGGGTTCCAGATGCGCAACCACATCTGCTGCCTGGAATATCGATCTCACGGCGTCCTCCGCGTGGTCACCGATGCTGTGACCCTGTTCAACCGACATTGCGCCATCCACTTCAACGTGGAATTCCACGAACACCCGGTCTCCGCCATTTCGGGTCCGGATGTCATGAACGCCCCGAACACCTTCGCAACCGAGCACAGCGGACCGGACCCGCTCCCGGTCAGACGTATCGAGTTCCCGATCGAGTAACTGGTTCAACGCTTGCAGGGCCATGTCCCGTGCATTCCATAGCATGTAGCAGGATATGGCCAGCGCGCCTACTGCGTCGGCCCGGTTCCACGCAAGGAACCGTTCAAGTGCCAGCGCGGCCAGCACTGCAATATTCACCGCGACGTCGGTGACGTAGTGCGCCCGGTCTGCAGCGATGGCCGTCGACCCCGTTCGTTTGACAACGTAGGTTTGCAATGCGACGAGCCCGCTTGCAGCAACCAGGCTGGCAATGATCACCCACAAGCCGAAGCCCATGTCGGTGAGCGGTTGCGGGACGAACAGGCGCTCGACCGATTCAATCCCAAGTCCCACGGCCGCGCCCGTGAGCAACAACGCTTGCACGAGCGCCGCCACGGCTTCCGCTTTGCCATGTCCATAGCGATGACCCCGGTCGACAGGACGCCCCGCATACCGCACGCCCACAAAGGTGACGAGGGACGCGACGACATCGACCAGACCATCGGCCGCGGATGTGAGTAACGAGATCGAGCCCGTCGCAAGCCATGCCCAGGCCTTTACACCGACCAGGGCGAGGGCGACCGCGAGCGCCACGATCGAGGCGAACCGGCGCAGCTTTTGATTCGACAGGTTTTCGGACATGGGCACACGTCTCGCTTCGTAAGCCATCATGCTACGACAGTCGCATGCAAGCGTTAAAAATGCGCGGCTTGGTCAGTGTGCAGGTGGAGAGCGTGTTTTAGCGTTTGATGGAAGAGCGCTTGACTGAGCCGATTGATTGAGCCGCTTGACTGAGCCACTTGACTGAGCAACTTGAGTCACTCGCCGGTCGGCTTGCTTGAATTCGGCGCAACGCCTGTGTTCAGGATTCTCAGATTGCGGATCCGCCTGAAGGTAGGGTTGTCATGCAGCAAGCGGGCAGTAATATGCGCCACTGCGGCTTCACCGAGAAGATAATCCGGCACGCCGGAGACCGTGTGGTGAGTCATGTGCTGGTTGTAAGTTTCCGGCGCTTCGGCCGAACTATAGAAAAAATCGACTTCGTACGTTGCCAAATTGAACTCCAATGGTGTGATCAATCGTTAAACAACCATTGACGGAATCAATTCTATCAAGAGCTTGCAACGAGCGCGCACGAGGGTTCAACAAGCGAAATTTCCATTTCCGGCCAGGAGAGCTCGCAGCGTCACTCAGGTTTGATACAGGCCCACATGTCTGGCGCACCGGGCAAAAAAGCCGGTCCGCGCAGACACTTGCCAAGAGCGCCTCCTGATCGGCCCATTCGCATTGTTTTTCGTTTTTTCGTACTTAAAATGCCTCTGAAATGCGAAAACCGGCGCGTTTTGGCACTTCCATGACGAACACGTGACTAGCGCAAGAATAAAGTCCTTAAAAAGAATTGCCTTTGTTCGCCCGATTTGTGTTCCCCTAAGGAAGGCACCTACTGCGTCAGCATCAGTCGCGGGTGCCGGTCTTGCAGCGTCGCTGTATGACGGCCAAAGGAGAAGTCAGTAGAAATGAATCGCCAGATCGTTGAAGAGTTGCTAGCTGGGCACGGGGAAGGGAAATTGCTTTTAAGCCATCGCATACACGGCAATGACTTCGAAGTCATGGTTTCACTGTTGCAAGCATCGGGAAATACGTTTGTCCGGGATTATTGTGCCCGGGCGCCTATCCTCGCCGGTACAAACGGACTGAGCGATGCCGTCGCGCAGACCTTTACGGCCGTGCACACCGCCATAAATGGCGACCTGCGAGCCAAACCTGCCGGAATGTCATTGTTTAAGTTTGTCTCCGATCCAACCCGGCGGGATGTGTTCTTCCGTCCATTCGACTAAATAGCCGCCCCGTTTCATCGGGCTTCCGTTCATATAGGGGAACCTGCTGGAGAACCCCTGCTTGGTCTCCGCCAGACCCCGTGGCGATGCGCGCCGTGCGCCGGTGAACACCGAGCGCACGGCGCGTCAGTTCGCCGTAGCTTTCTACGAACATTGCGTGCGAGCGATCGAACATGGTCTGACACAGGGCGCGCATGGGCTGCCGCTGATCGGCTGCGGCGACTGGATGACGGCATGAACCGCGTGGGGGCGCAGGGCTGCGGTGAAGGCGTGTGGCTTGGCTTCTTCCTCCACGACGTACTGCTCAGATTCGCCGAAACGGCACGGGCTCACAACGATACCGGCTTCGCAAGCCGTTGCCAGGACCACGCGGCCGTGCTGCGAACCGACCTTGAAGCGCATGGCTGGGATGGCGAATGGTATCGGCGTGCTTGGGCTGCACGTCAGGGGCGACCGCTTGAGCGTCACGCCGCTGCTGTCGGCTAGCTGGGAGTCGTTTGAGTTGAGCTACTGCTTCGGCAAGACGCGCTTTCGTATTTCAGTCAACCAGTCCTCGATCGATGACGTGTCGCAAGCCAACGCAGAGATACACCTGATCGACAACGGGCGCGAGCACAGCGTCGAGATCGAGATGCCACGGGTCGCGAGTGCGATTTCGCTGACTCCCGCCTGATGATTCGCTCGATGATTCGGAGGAGGCTCTGGCCGCTCAAATGCGTCAAGGCCATCGCTCTCGGGATCAAAGAGTACATTACGTAATTTATGGAATGAGTCTGTTTTGCGTATCTGATACGTCGAACTTCCGGCCTGACGCAACGGGTGCAACCGCACCCCGTTCCAATGGCCTTTCGCCAGAACGGCACACCCGCCTGGCAACCCACAGAGAAAAATGATGGATCTTCGAACCGTTAAAGAAATCGCAAAATTGAAGGCTCAGGTCGGGCCGTTGCAAAGGCAATTCGCCGAGCGGTTGAACGCAGCCGTCGTCCAGGCTAAAAGTACGGCGGTCACCGAATTCAAGAACCACTTTACGAAAAGCGGGTTCACGGCGGCGGGCGAAGCGAAACGATATACAGCGAGTTATGAGGGCGTGCAATTTTTGCTGGAGATTGCAGAGACACGGGGGACGCTTTCACTTTGCGAGTTCCACCTGGTGCCCCCTGCATTGCTCAACGAAGCAAAGCTGACCGTGCATATGATTCGTAAAGGTCCGCCTTCGTCTGGACGGCCCTTGGCCGCGGAAGAGGCAAGCTTGCTTCTCGATGCGGAGCGGAACCTGGCCGATGCCCGGTCAGCGCTGTCGTCAGCGGCACCCGAGTTCTGCTTTATGGTTGTCGAAGAGGAAAATGCAGAATTGCCCACAGTCGACGTAGTGCTCGAAAACAGGCCAGTATTCGATACGTTTGGAGAATTTCTGGCGAGCGTTTATCCGCAATAAATGGGTTGCCCGCTGCGGCCCGGGTTCACCAAAGCGAGAGATTGAAGATCACGGCCGCCGGCGTATTGGGAGGGGCAGGTTGCCCGAAAACATGCGGTCTCCTTATGATCAATCGTTCGTCGCGAACTTGACCTTCAGTCCCGCATGGCACGGACCGGCCTGCAAATGCTACCCGGTCTATGCCCATGCCGCGTTTCAGATCCCCGCGACCCGATGCGGCACATACGGCGCTTCCAGCGCCGCAATCTCATCTGTCGTCAACGTCAGCGACAATGCCGCGACGGCGTCAGTCAGATGATTCGGTTTCGATGCACCAATGATCGGTGCCGTTATCGGGCTCTTCTGCGCGACCCATGCCAGCGCCACGACGGCACGCGATACCCCCCGCGCCGTGGCAACATTTGCTACCGCGTCGATCACTTTACGATCGGCGTCGAGTGTCGCTTTATAGAGGGTTTCGCCGTAATTGTCCGTGTTTTGCCGCTCGGTGGTTTCGTTCCAGTCGCGCGTGAGTCGACCGCGCGCGAGCGGGCTCCACGGAATCACGGCCTTGCCCTGATCGGCGCATAGCGGCAACATCTCGCGCTCCTCCTCGCGGTACAGCAAGTTCACGTGATTCTGCATGCTGACGAACTCGACCCAGCCGTGCTCCCGCGACACATGAAGCGCCTTATAAAACTGCCATGCATGCATGGACGAGGCGCCGATATACCGCGCCTTCCCCATCTTGACGACGTCGTGCAGTGCTTCAAGCGTTTCCTCGATAGGCACGGTGTTATCCCAACGATGTATCTGATACAAGTCGACGTAATCGGTGCCCAGGCGCCGCAGGCTGTTGTCGATTTCAGCGAAGATCGCCTTGCGTGACAATCCCGCGCCGTTTGGCCCGGGACGCATGCGGTTGAAGACCTTGGTGGCGATCACGATCTCATCGCGGTGGGCGAATTCCTTGAGCGCACGGCCAACAATTTCCTCCGATGTTCCATCGGAATAGGCATTGGCGGTATCGAAGAAATTGATGCCGGCATCCAGCGCCTGCTTGATCAGCGGACGGCTTTTGTCTTCGTCGAGTGTCCAGGCGTGATTGCCGCGATCGGGCGTGCCATAGGTCATGCAGCCGAGACAGAGTGGCGAAACATCGAGGCCAGTTGAACCGAATTTTCGATAATTCATCGCAGATATCTTCCTATGAACGAGTGGGTCTTGCATGGCGAACGTAATTCTTTCGTTACTCCGCTGCAACCTTGCCAAGCATTGCGACGTGGTGAGTTTCTGTGAGATCGTCTGCCGGAAACATACATTCAATACGCAATTCCTGCGCGGCGACGGTCTGCGGGGTTCCAACAGTAGTGACCATGGAAAAATAACTCAGCACTTCGTCATCTTTGACGAAGCTGATGGGGATGACGGGCAGGGTGGGCGTAGAGGCGGATCCGCTCAGGGACCGAAGGGATTTCCACCCGGTCTGCACGTCGGGGTAGGCGAGCAGCGCAGCGAGTAATTCCTGGGTTTTTTCGTCGACAACGCGTCCAACGGATTCACGATAAACGCGCTGGATCAGGCTTTTCGCAACGTCTTCCCAATTGGCAATAAACGGGCGCATGCCTGCAGGATCGAACATGAGATGCAGCATGTTGCGAGGGACTTGGCGCGCAGACAGGTTGATGAAGCAATTGAAGAACCGTGGCGCAGAGTCATTGGTCATGAGCACGTTCCAATAGCGGTCCATTACCACCGCGGGAAAAGGTTCATGCTGACGCAAAATGCGCCCTAGCGCACTGGTCACACTCTGCATTTCGAGCGCGTCCCACCCGCTTTCCTGATAGATGGGAGCGTAGCCGGCTGCCAGTAATAATGTATTGCGTTCACGAAGGGGAATGTCCAGCGCCTGGGCAATATCCATTAGCATCTGGCGACTCGGAACGCTGCGCCCGCTTTCAATAAAGCTGATGTGCCGTTGCGACACGCCCGCATCAAGAGATAACTCAAACTGACTTCTGCCGCGCATATCGCGCCATTGGCGCAGCAGCAAACCGAGTTCGTTGGCAGGCGGCCTGGTGTTGAGGCGCGCAGAATTCATTGGTCTCTCGTTCGCAACAGGGTTCAGGTGATGAGTCGTGATCGACCGCGGGGGCATAAGGCTATCGCCAACGTTCGCGCTCTCTCGATCCAGCAGACAAGAATACTCTTAACTCGCCAAATCGACAGGCCGGCACCCGGTCGTGCCGGCGGTTGCGGCAATTAAAGCAATCGCGCAGGGTTCGGTGCGAACCGAACCCTGCGCGATCGTTTCCGCTCAGTGACGGTCCTCTCGTCAGGCAGGTGTCCATGCCTGAGCCTTAAAGCGCTCTTCGACAGGCGTACCGGCCATATTTGTCGTAGTGGCGGCCATGGTGGACACACCAATGCTGGTGATTACCTCGAAGATCTGAAGCGGCGAATATCCGGCGGAAGTAAACCTTTCGATATCTTCATCGGCCACATTTCCTCGCTTTTCGATCAGGGCTTTGGTCATGCCCGACAGCGCCGCGTATTTCGGGGCGTCCGGCAGTCTTCCCTCGCGGATCGCCTTGACGTCGGACTCCCTCATGCCGTCCTCAAGGGCGAACGTGGAGTGAGCCGCAACGGTCCACGGGCACTTGATCGTGACCGCGTTTGTGAGCAGCAGGACCTGCTTCTCGCACTCGTCGAGGCTTCCTCCGTGAAAGCTTCCGAAGCTGCCGGCAAAGCCGTTGAGGAGAACGGGGTTGCCCGCCATGGTTGCCATCACGTTTGGCAAAAAGCCGAACTTCTGTTCCAGCGCATGCAATGTCGGTTTGGATTTTTCCGGCGCCGATTCGATCGTGTGAAGTGTAAAGCTATGCATTCCTAACTCCTTTCCATTGGTTGAACGAGACTCTGTGCGTATCTCCATGCGATGCTTTTTTTCACCGCTGATACCGCAAGCAGATGACTGCCATCTTAGCGATCGCACGAATACGTTCAATTACCTCGGATGTAATAAAGACGGGTCTACGTCCGCGGTTGGCCAGCAGCGGAGTTCTTTCGAAGGGGGAATGAAGCTTGAATGAAGCTTGAATGAAGCTCGAATGAAGCGGATAGAGTGAAGAAAACCGGGAACGGCGGTCACGTTCCCGGTGAGGCCCGGCTTGGCACCTCGCTTGGGCTACTCCTTAGGTTGCTCCAGCGACGACTTCAATTCCTTGGCCGCCTCTTCAATTCGCTTTGTCACAATCGCATACGCTTCGGTCTGAGCCTGCTGCGTTTTCTGAGCGATTTCCTGCATATCGGCGAGCGCCTGGTGCAGTGCCTTTTGAACGACTTCGGTCGGATTGGACGATGCTTTGGCCGGAGAGGTGGCAAACTGCTGCGCGATACCCTGGAAGTCATTGAGGGCCCGGCGCAGGATCTCGATCTGTTTATCTCGAAGGGCTTCCATGCCGCCGAATGCAACGCGGTTCGCGGCCGCCAGGGCTTCGACGTCTTTTCTGCGCGCATCCAGAATTGCCTGTACGTCGAATCCCGGAAGTTTGTACTGCTGGAACATCGCGGAAAACTGACTGAACGGGTCGCTGTACTCGGGCTTCGTCATGTGCCTCTCCCTAAGATATGTTCACGTTCGCGGAAACGTCAGCGCTCCTCAGGCGTGGAGGGTGGCGCCCAACGCTCTTTCGATAGTACAGGCTAACGATCTTTACTGAATCCAAGGGAAAACGCGCACAGGACGACAGTCTCGGCTTATCTGACTGTCAGAAAGGATCATGCGGCAGGCACTATTCGGCACGGTCTTAGCCAATCGCAAGGTTCACGGCGTCATGTACCGCAAGCGCGACGCCGTTTCGCGCAATGCGTCGCGCCGCCCCGGGCGAAACACCCATGATTCGCTTGAATGCCCGGTTGAAGGCGGCTTCAGAGTCATATCCAAGGGCGTTTGCCAATTCTGCCAGCGATGAATCCGTCTCTCGCAGCCGCGTGAGCGCCGTCTGCATTTTCCATCGCGCGGCGTAATGCATGGCCGGTTCGCCGACGAGTTGCGTGAAGCGTGCGGAGAACGCCGAGCGTGACATGCCGACTGCGTCTGCCAGCGACGCCACCGTCCAGTTGCTTGCCAGATCACGATGAATCATCGCGATAGCTCGCCCGATCTGCTTGTCGCGCATTGCGCCGAGCCATCCTGTCTGTGCCTGGCGGTCGTTGGCGATCCAGGACCGGATAGCCTGGATCACGAGAATGTCGGCGAGCCGCGTGATGACCGTTTCCCCTCCGGGGTTCTGGTGCTGCGCCTCCGCTGCGATGAATCGCAGCGTGCTCTGGATCCATTCCGTTTCCGGCGATTTCCACGTGTCGACGCAAATCAGCCGCGGCAACAGACGAATCAGTTGATGCGCCGCCGGGTGATCGAAACGGACGACGGCGCAGATCATGGTCGTGGCCGCGCCGCCTTCTCCGTGGCGGAGAACTTCGTACCGGTTGCTGATTGCGTCGCGCGGCAGGTCGAAGAGTTTTCCCGCCGGGACGCCCGCGCCGCTCATCAGGCGATGCCCCGCACCGTGGGAAACAAGGGCGAGATGCCCGGGACGCAGCAGGCGAGGTTCGATACCGTCCACTTCCAGCAGGCACTCTCCTGCCGTGACGACATGAAACATCAGGCATTGCTCGAACGCCGGCAGTTCCAGGGCCCACGGCGCGGTGAACTCGGACCGGCAATAAAAGGTGCCGCTCATGCGCAGGAAGTGCAGCGCTTCGCCGAGCGGATCTTCGGGTGCGGGCAGGTCGATCATCGGATTAGTGTCATTCAGCGGGATATCGGCACGTCCATTCCAATGGACGAATGAGCATGAAACAAAGACGTAATGCCATTGTTCGTCGCACTTTATGACATTACTCTGGATTCACGGTTACCGCACGATGCGGCGTTTATCTGGAGGAGTGGTCCATGAATACAGAACCTATCCTGGTGCTCGGAAGCACAGGCAAGACCGGTCGTCGGATAGCGGAGCGTCTTGCGGCTCGCAATCTGCCCGTGCGGCACGGTTCCCGGTCCGCCACGCGGCCCTTTGACTGGAATGATCCGTCAACGTGGGTGCCGGTGCTCGAAGGCATCAAGGCCGTCTACGTTTGCTACTACCCGGATCTGTCGGTCGCTGGCGCAACGAACGCGATCCAGTCATTCACCGACCTGGCGGTGTCAAGCGGCGTGCGGCGCCTTGTGCTGCTCTCCGGGCGGGGCGAGCCGGAAGCGCAACGCTGTGAAGACATCGTGCGCAGTTCCGGCGTCGAGTGGACGCTGCTGCGCGCGAGCTGGTTCGCTCAGAACTTCAGCGAGGCGCATTTCCTGGAGCCGATACGCGACGGCGAGTTCGCATTGCCCGTCGCGGATATTGGCGAGCCGTTTGTCGATGTTGAGGACATAGCCGATGTTGCGATAGCCGCGCTGACGCAGGAGGGTCATGCAGGGCAACTTTACGAACTCACGGGTCCGCGCCTGGTGACGTTCGCTGAAGCGATCGCGCAGATTGCGCAAGCATCCGGGCGGCCGATCCGCTTCACGCGGGTGTCCATGACGGAGTACGCCGCTGCGCTTGAAGAAGCCCGGCTTCCGGCGCAAATTGTCGAGCTCATCTGCTATCTCTTCACGGATGTACTCGACGGCCGAAACGCCTCCGTGACGGACGGTATCATCCGCGCGCTCGGACGCGCTCCGCGCGATTTCAGCGACTACGTGCGAGAAACGGCGGCAACGGGAATCTGGGGTAATGGGTAAGGTTAATTGACTCGTCCCGTCCACCGGTGCGAGCGAAAATCCATTAGAACAATTCCCCAACACCTTCATGGGCGTGATGATGCCCGCGTCTACATCGTGTCTAACGCTCATCTAATGTCCAGGTGCTCTGGTTACATATAGCGACGTTTTCTCATCGACGGAAACGCAACTTAACTTTTGGTTTCACCTGTCGTGAATTCGCCCCGCTAGGATGGCAACAAGACGACAAATCCAGTGGATCAAATTGTTACCTGCCAGCGCGCATGCGCTTTGCTACGGGGCACGCGTGTTGCTATGGGTTCTCCCTTTTCGTCGACAACCGATCCAGATGATAAATGCCGCCGATCGATGGTGAGTGTTGAAAGCCGTCGACACTAAAGATGTAAAGAAGGGTCTACCAGAGAATCGCCTACGACATGGACAGCGCACATCGCACGCTTCTATATATTGGAGGTAAGCCAAACGAATCACTTCTAAGGCGCCTCGGTGAGCGCGCCTGGCTTGTCGTACCGGCCATGGGTGCCAACACGGCGGCGAAGCTGGCGCGTGGGCCCATGGCCGGGCTGCTCGATTTAACAGACGGTGTCCACGAGGGCCGGATTGCAAGGGTCGAACAACTCTCGCGATCCGTACTGGTTGCATGGGTTGCGCTGGTGTCGCAAGAGACGCGAAAGTGGACGGCCGTTCGAGACGTCATTGCGGCACATTGCTTCGACTTTGTAACGCTGCCGACATCGCATGAGCGGATCGTGAATGTAGTTGGGCAGGCCATTGGTATGGAGGTTCTTCGTTCCGAGGTGGAACCGCCGGATCTTGACGATGCGGCAAGCAGCGGCATGCTAGGTTCTTCCGAGGCCATGCTGGAACTTCATTGGGCCATTCGAAAGGTGGCCGCTACCGATGCAACGGTGTTCATTTCAGGCGAGTCAGGAACCGGCAAGGAGTTGACCGCGCAGATGATTCATGCGCGATCGGCGCGCCGTGATATGCCCTTCGTGGCGGTAAACTGCGGCGCCGTTCCACCGGATCTCCTGCATTCGGAATTGTTCGGCTACGAACGCGGAGCGTTCACAGGTGCCACGCAGCGCAAGATAGGGCGAGTCGAGCAGGCGCATGGCGGAACGCTATTCCTCGACGAAATCGGCGACCTGCCGCATGAGAGTCAGGCCGCGTTGCTGCGCTTTATCCAGGAACGCAAGATCGAACGCCTGGGTGGCCTTGAGTCTATCGACGTGAACGTCCGGGTGATCACGGCAACGCACCAGGACATGCAAGCTGCCGTGGAGGAGGGCAGGTTCAGGGCAGACCTTTTCTTCCGGCTTTGCGTGCTTCAGGTGAAGGAGCCGCCTCTTCGCGTGAGAGGCAAAGACATCACCGCGCTTGCAACGCACGCACTTGAACGGTTTAAAGGTGAACGCGCACGCAGGATACATGGCTTTGCTCCGGACGCAATTGCAGCGTTGCATAACTACGGCTGGCCCGGGAACGTTCGGGAACTGATCAATCGCGTCCGCCGCGCGATCGTTTTGTCCGAAGGCAAGTTCATCACCGCTCACGACCTTGAACTGGCGGAGCATGTCGCGCTCGCGCCGGACTCGCTTCGGGAAGCACGGGCGTCAGCAGACAGAAGGGCGATAGAGGTCGCGCTCTTCGTGCACAAAGGCCGGGTTGTCGACGCCGCCCGCAGCCTTGGCATTTCGCGTGTGCATCTGCACCGGTTGATGCAGGAGCTGGGAATACCCACGCGTGCAGCCATTGACGAAGCGCACGACTCGACCGATCCCAGCGACTACGAGTAAAGCTTCCTGAGGCAGCCGATGAACCCTGAATGTAAGTGATGGAGAATCCTATGCGCGTGCTTGAATCAGTTGATCACATTGCATGGACCACCTGCGATCGATGCGGGAACACGTATTCCGGTAGTGGGCAACAATGCAGCCGATGCGGCAAAACGCCAACCATCATGCAGCGGCTGGCGAATTTTTCTTCCCCTTCAAACGCGAAGAAAGGTAGTTCGCGCGGCGTATCGCGTCGCACGCGTTCACGGGGCACGTATCCAGGGCTGGCGGAAACCGCACTTCTTTCCGATCGGGCAAGCAGGCGGCGCACGGCGCGAATCGCGTTTGCGTGCGCGATGGGCGCCGGTGCGCTGATTGCTTATGCATTGACCGAACCCTATCTTGCGGGCTTCGGTTTTAACCCGCAAGCCGATGAGACACACTTGACGGCAACAGGGCCGCTCGTCCAAAGCGGACCGGTGATGGCACAGGGCAATAGCGTTCTGCCGACGCAGCCATCGCTATTGAATGGTCGCCAGCATGCCAGCGATGAAACCGCGCGAACACCGCAGTCCGATGTCAGCGCGTTCTATCACGCGCTGCAGGGCGGGAGTCTGGCGGTGGCGCGCCGGCGTCTCGCCGGGATATGGGTAAGCAGTGAAGACAGCAATCAGTTAGAACAGATGCGCACCGAACTCGCCAGCCGCGAACATGCACGCGATGCATTGCTGCACCACGCGTGGCATTGCCGTGCGCTTGGTGACTGGCAATGCGTTGCCGACAGTGCGACGCAAGCGTCCGCGATCGATGCATCGAGCTGGGAAGCAAAACATCTGGTTGCGCGGGCGGCGAAGGAAACCGGCAAGGCTCACGATGAATAGCGCTTGGCAGCGTTCAGCGGATGCGATAGATCAAGCGCCAAGCGTGTGGCTAACGAGCGCTTCGCATGATGTCGGCCAGAGCGTCTTTCACCTCGTCGATCAAGGCCGGCCAACCCGCCTGACGCTGGCGAAACAGATACATATCGTTGGGGTACCAGGGTGACCCGGTCCCCGTCCGGTGCCAGCGCCAGTCGACTCCTGTCTGTGGCAACATCAACCAGCACGCAACGCCCAACGCGCCGGCCACGTGAGCGATCGCTGTATCGACGCAGATGACAAGATTGAGTTGCGCGACAATGGCTGCGGTATCGCCGAAATCGCGAATCTCCCGTCCCAGGCAAAGAGTGGGTTGCAGCATGTTGCATTCGTCGGCCTGCGTTTCCACATCCCCCACTTGCAGGCTGATAAAGCGAATTCCACTGACGGACCACAGTGGCGTCAGATCGGAAAAATGGCTCAACGACCGTTGTGCATCGTTGTCGTGCCCGGCGTTACCTTTCCAAACCAGCCCCACGCGCAAGCCGTCGCCGGGTAGTCGTGCTCGCCACATCTCCAGACGGTTGGTGAATACACCGACATAGGGAATCTTCGCCGGGATCGACTCGACTGTCGTGCCCGTGCGCCAGGGCAGGCTCATCAGCGAAGCCCAGTAATCGTGAACGTGAAGCGCCTGAGGGTCTGTCACCAGTGCGTCGATACCTTCCACCGTGCGCAGAAGGGGCGCGAGTACCGGTTTGCAGATCACCGATATCTTTGCCGCGCCTCGCTCTTTAAGCAGCGGCACATAACGGACGAACTGTATGGTGTCGCCGTATCCTTGCTCCGGCAAGAGCAACAGGGTCTTGCCCTTCAGGTCCTCGCCGTTCCATTGAGGGAAAGGCAACTGCCCGTGTTCTCCAAACACTTCCGATCGCGCTTCGTAGTATTGCCAGCCTTCCGTATAACGTCCGGCGGATAGAAGAAGCATCCCCAGATTGAAGCGGGCTTCGGCGAAATCCGGCTTCAGTTCGAGCGCTCGCCGATATTCGATCTCCGCCTGTTCATAGTGATGAAGTCTTTCGAGTGTGCCGGCGCGGTTATTCCTGATCTCTGCGGAATCCGGCATCTGTTCGAGCGCGCGATCATAGTGCGCTTCGGCTTCACTGAACCGCCCGCATTGCCGCAAGAGATTCGCCAGGTTGTTGTGAGCCAGGCCATTGCAATCATCCCTTTCGAGCACGCCGCGGTAAGCGTGTTCTGCCTTCGTCAGGTCGCCCTGTTGCCAGGCTCGCGATGCTGACTCGATAAGCTGATGGTCCGTGTGTTCGCGGCCGGCGAGGATTTTGCGGTTCATGGGGCTGTCTTGTTCGCAGCAGACGTTGGCAAGCGTTACGGCTCTTGTATCAGGCGCCGATTACAAAATACTAACCGTGCAGAGGGCGCGGGGCAACCAAGCACATCGGATAAAACGTGGCGCGTGTTGCGTGCGAAGGGGGAATTCAAAAATATTTCATTGCGACGGGAATAGAGGGATGGGTAGGTGTGTTCGTCCCATTGCAAACCACAAACTTCCCAGGAATTAAAAATGAAAATCCGTCGCGCTACGTTACTTTTGTCGATCATTGCCAGTGCGTTCATTTCAGTTGGCGCCGTGGCTCAACAGACTCAACCCGCTAAAGGTCCCGTCAAGAACATTGTGCTGGTCCACGGTGCGTTTGTTGGTGGCTCGGGTTGGAGACCTGTCTACGATATCCTGACCAAGGATGGCTATAACGTGACGCTGGTCCAGGAACCGTTGACGTCGTTTGCGGAAGACGTGACCGCCACAAAACGTATTCTCGATCGTCAGGATGGCCCGGCCATTTTAGTCGGCCATAGCTACGGCGGCGCGATCATCACGTCGGCAGGGAACGATCCGCATGTCGCCGGTCTGGTCTACATCGCGGCTCATGCGTTGGACACCGGCGAGACCGAGGTTGGCAACGGCAAGAAGTTTCCGAACTCTGCGCACCCGCTTGTGAAAACACCGGATGGTTTCCTGTTCCTTGATCCGGCCAACTACCCGGGCGACTTCGCCGCGGACCTGCCGCTGAAGCAAGCCCAATTTGAAGCCCGGGCACAGATGCCGACGTCGGCCACGGTCTTCGCAACCCCCATGACCGATCCGGCGTGGAAGGTGAAACCTAGCTGGTACATGGTCGCGAAATCCGACAAGATTATCAATCCCGACCTGGAACGGATGTACGCAGCCCGTGCTCATAGCCATACCGTCGAGATTGCCGGCGCGAGTCACTCGGTGTATGAGTCGCATCCCGACGAAGTGGCGGCCTTGATTGAACAAGCTGCCGAGCACGCGCAGGACTAAGCTTCATTTATAAAGCGAAGGGCGGTGCAGGGCATGGATCGTGGGACGGCTAGATTTTATATAGATAGTAATACTTATAAAATGACGTAGCCGTATCTTTCCACGATCCATTCCCTGCTGGCTTTTGATGTTTTTACCACGCACCGCTTAAGTACTGGTTTCTCGTTCCAACCACGAGCGGAAGGCGACCACAAGCGCGTCCGTTTCCTTAGCTTCCGGCACATAAGTACAGTAACTGCGTGCAGGAAGAAGGGGGCCGGCGAATGGCGCGACAAGACGGCCGCATGCCAGGTCATCTGCTATCAGGGCGGTTGGTCCCATTGCCACGCCTATGCCGTCGAGTGCGGCTTGCAGCGTGAGATAAAAATGATCGAGTGTCAGCGTCGTGGCGGGTTTGAGATCGGCGACGTCTGCTCGGGCGAGCCAGTCGCTCCATAACCTTGGCAGACTTGATGTATGCAGGAGCGTGTGATGGATCAGGTCACGTGGCGTTTTGAGCGGCCGTTGATCCAGCAACGCGGGACTGCAGACGGGCAGACGTTCCTCTGACAAGAAGGGGCGCATTGAATAACCGTAGAATGTATCGGGGCCGCCGCGAATGATAATGTCGTAAGCGTCTTGCAGGGCTTCCACCGGCTCATTCGACGTCTCCAGGCTCACCTCAACGCCGGGATGCTGCGACTGAAAACCCGCGAGCCTTGGAACTAGCCAACGCAACGCGAACGTGGCGGGTCCGTTCACTCGCAGCACGCGGGGCGATACGCCACCTACATAGCCATACCTTGCGGTCGCGGAAGCGACCTGTTCGAATGCGGGCCCGATTTCAGCGAGGTAGGCGCGGGCTGCCGGCGTCAGGACTACACGCCGGTTATGCCGCTCAAACAGGGGGGCGCCCAGCCACTCTTCCAGCAGACGGACATGCTGGCTCACGGCGCCGTGAGTCACATGTAATTCGGTTGCGGCTGCCTTGAAGCTGCCCAGACGCGCGGCAGCTTCGAAGGCACGTAGCGCATTGAGCGGAGGTAAGGGATGCCGCATTCAGATCAGTTTTGCTAACATGAAGTGCGAGATTTTCCGGGTTGTCACTGGTTATCAAGAGAGATATATTCGCCGGAAAAGCTTCCTGACGCAATCGCTTTGTCCCGAGGCTCCCCACGCGTCATATTTGGAGGGAGGTCTTACGCGGATAGCGCGGGGTGCCCCTTGGGCAGGTTCAATCACTGGTGGCGAAGCGTGTGGGTATCGGTGTTCGGAGAAGGAGGGGTTCACACATCCTCCGCTCTGGCGAGCACCGTGCTTTTGGGGCACCCATGAATGAAAACTGCACGCTGTGGACACTTAGGGTAGAGCGGTTAAAGCGTTTTCTTTGCTTCGTTTCTTTGTCGCTTTGGACAAAGAAATGACGTGCCGCCACGCACAGTGGCTAATAGTGATAAAGAGAAAATCCGACTCTCGCAGACCACTAACGCTGAAAGCAGCAACCCGGCATCAACCCCGACCACCAACCCCCAAACCCGCCAAACCCCCAAACCCGTCCACCGGCGCGAGCCCCCCTTACTGCGCCAGCATATTGACCCACAGCGCTTCCGAAAACAGCCCAGGCAGGTCGCCCCAAACATGCGCCGGCCCCAGCTTAAACGAAGCACTCAAATCATAACCAATAAGACTCGGCGCCCCCCCAGTGAAATAGAACCCCCCGAGCTTCGCATTCGCGCGCTTGAAGAGCATCAGCGTCTCACCACGCCCCCGCCTCACAAGAGCAGGAACAGCATCGGCATAAGACGATTCATGAATAGTGCCGACCTTGACCGCGTCGCCCAATATCGTGCCGCCCTTCATCCGCCATACATTGATATCGGGTCCATCGCTGCGGGGCTGGAGCACGACCAGATCGTCGATGCCATCGCCGTCCACGTCGCCCGCGACCACCTTGGCGAACGCTGGTGCGAATTCCGCATAGGTGTTACCGCGCAAGCGTCCGGCAAACGCGCCGCCCGAACTCGCGAGTTGCGTCACGGCCATCGCCGAATTCACGGTTTCTATCGCAATCAAACCGGTGTGCTGCGATCCGGCGACGTGAGCCGGCAGGAAGCGCGCGTTCGCGCTAAGTCCGCTTGCTTTCATCCAGAGTGCCGGCGTATGCCCGGCCAACCCCTCGCTGGCGATAACCCAAAGGTCGAGCGTGGCGTCGCTGCGTTTTTGCGCGATCATCACGCCGGCGCGGCCGCTGCTATCGAAGTCTCCGGCTACGTATTGCTGTGCGCTGGCAGGCGTCAACGCCGAGGAGGTCTGATACCAGAGACGCGGCGCTTCGAAGCGCGTGCCGGTGCTGCGCATCAGCCAGAAAGCCGTGCCGCCGTTGCGTGGTGCAATCACCATCAGGTCATCGCGACCCGTGCCTTCGAAGTCACCCAGCAGGAAACGCACGCTGTCGAAGCAGAGGGTGTCACCGGCGCACGTGGGCGTGCCGGCATGCGGGTTGAATGGCACTGCGTTCAGATACCACGGCGCGGCGGTCGGCAACCGCGAAAAGCCTGCTACCCATACGTTGAAGCCCGGCCCGTCCCGGCGCCGCTGGACATAAACTGTACTGATAGGCTTCTCACCGTCCACGGTCCCTCGCACGTTGCCGTACATTGCGGCGTCCTGGCGCAGGTCAGTCCATTGCGAATGAGGCGTGGGCGCCCATCGCGATTCCGCGGTCAGCGACAAGCAATGCCCGGCCGACAGCACACCGTTATGCCCGGCGAGGCAGTGACCGAGCGGGGTGTACACGAGCCCGAAATCCCACGGCGTCCATTTCTGAGCCGCCTCGTCCTGATTGCACCGCTCTTCGATCAGGTCGCCGCCGCGTTCGGCCACGCACTGCTGCGTGGATTCATCGACGAGTTGCGAGTTGTTCTTCGTGCCCGGCATGGCCGGTACCGGTTGCCAGTGCCAGTCCTGTGTCTTCGCGCCCGAGCAACCGGCGAGTGTCGGCTTGCCGTTCATGCCGGCCGAGGTCAGGCACTGGCTCGAGTACTCGTTGACGAGGTTGCTCGAGCGCGGCCGGAACTCCAGCCCGGCCGCGCTTGAACTCGACTCGGTCCAGTAGCGGCGTGCTACCCAGTTGCCGTCCCACTGATACTCACCGAAGACGTGCTCGCCATTGTCGTCACCATCGATAGCAAAGTAGGACGCCACGTCATCGCGCTTCATCTGGGTCTCGCCGCCGCTCAGGTTCTTCGGCATGCCGCCGGTGGGATACGTGACGTGATAACCAATCGGAATGTTCCGGTTGAGGCTCTGGGCCACCACGCGCGTGATCCGTGCGGAATAGATGTGATCCGGGTGCTCGATGAACGGCACGGTGTCCGGGTTGAGCGTATAGATCTCGGTCGCCGGGGCGAGGATCTGCTTGAGCGTGGCGACCGTCTCCGCGCGGTCATAGTGCGTGGCATTGGAGCCGTCGTTGTTGATGGGATAAGTGTTGATGGTCTCGCCCTGGTCCCACATCAGACCCAGCGGCACCTTGCCACCGCGTACCGCACCACCCGGCATCCGCAGTTCCAGCAGGGTTACCCTCGGCTGCTGTTTCAGCACCATCTGGTGCACGGGTTTGCCGGCGAACATGACGGTGGATTCGATCCAGTCATCCGCTACGCCCGCCATGCGCGCATAAGCGAGACGCGTGCCTTTTTCGCGCAGCTTCACGTAGTCGAAATTCGCACCGTTAGCACCACCAATCAAGTGCACGGTCGTGACGCACCAGCCCGCCTGAAGCTTGTCGCTGATGCCCGGATTGACGAAGAGCAGGTCGTCGTCTAGGTGAGCAACGACAGTGACGAGCGTGCCGGCATGGCAATCGGCCGCATGTGCGCTGACTGGCGTGAACAACGCACCCACTCCGATGATCAATAGCAATAGCGCAGCAGCCGATGCCCGTATCCGACGGCGTATTCGCATCACAACCCCGTATGAAATTTTTCTTGGCCCATATAATGTGGCCGCCCGATCAGCGCTCACGCGAGCGATGCGGCCTGCGTCCCGGAGACTAGCGCAAAGACTTGCCATGCCGCGAACGCCGTAATGAAAATGGCGCCGGCAAGCGCCAGGCCGAAACGAATCCGGTCGACTTTCTGTCGCCTGAAAACAGCTACGTTCGATACCATCCGGTTCACGGATAAACTCGTCATCCCGATCGCCAGCACCGTGCAAGCGACGCCTGCTCCCATGGCCAACGACGCGAGTACCCCGACGATAAATACGTGGTTGGCGAGGGCCGCAATCAACACGAAGATCGCGCCGACGCACGGACGTACACCGACTGCCATGCCCGTCAGGAATATCCGGCTGCGAGCCCGCGATGTTCCGCGTTCGACGCCGGTTCTAGCCCAGCGTGCACGCGAACGCCGTTGAGCGAAGCTCGCACCGAGATACCGGGCTTCGTCCAGATCGCCCGAAGCACTTCCTTCTGATATCGGGCTCGTGCGTTTCTTCGGAATGAGCGCCACGCGATCCGTGTCGCAACAATCGCGCCGCGTCGCAACGGCCCATAACGACCAGACACCCACGCAGAGCAACGCAACGTAACTCGCCAGTTCAAGACTCGACGCCCGCGTCAATATGTCGGGCAGTCCTTCGCGGGAGAGCCAAGCCGCGCCCCCGACAAGAACAATCGCGGACAAGGACTGGACCAGTGCGCTCCATCCGCTCAGCAGCGCGGCATCCACGAAACGTGCCCGGCGCGACGCCAGATAAGCACTGACCACGATCTTGCCGTGCCCGGGTCCAAGCGCATGCAACACCCCGTACGCGAACGAACACAGCACGATGATCCAGGTGGTGAACAGGCCGGATCCATCGCGCTGGTTCGCGAGCGCTTCCTGCAATTTTTCGTTCAACCTGCTTTGCAAGTGGATGCTGGCAGTGACGGCATCGCGGACGATCGAAGGCATGGCTGCCGGCGTGGGCCGAGGCGCATCGGTGGTGTTGGCCGCGCTCGGCGCACCCGTCGACGTACGCCCGAAGACGTCCGTGGTTTGAGCGATAACACCAGGCGTCACAAGCGTGAGGGTAGCGGCGAGGCACAAGCCAATCATCGTTCGATGTCCACCACCGCGCCGGTTACCGAAGCAGGTCAGCACGATAGTCTGCTCGCTTGAGGAAAGATGGAACCACCGAAAATAGGGTGATCGTGATCCTCGAACGCGGCCGCCTTGCAGTTACCCGGCGAGCCCGCGCTGAGCGTCAATACGGGCTGCGCCGCACTTTCAAAGTCGACGAAAAATGTATCGTCCCAGACACCGAGCGTCACTCGCTCACGCTTGAAGTCCACTGGTTTTACGAGCGGCAAAAGAAACCGGTACACAACATGACCTTGTTCGATGCTGACACTGAAGTTGCGCGCTTCGCCCACGGCGACCGCCTTGCCATCGACAAAAACGTGGGTGAAGTAATCCGAGCTCTTGAGCAATGAGAACGCCTGTGCCTTGAACGTCGCCGTGTAGTCGGCGTTGAGCGGGCCGGACTTGGGCATGTGGGAAAAATCGCCGACCAACGAAAACGGAAAACCTTTCGAAAAAACCCAGGTCTGCTGCATGGCCACTAGCTGCGTGCCCTGGGTCTGGGCGACCATCGAATAATTGATCCACACGTGCGGATGCGCCTGGGTCAGAGCGGGACGGGCAGCAAGCAAGAGCCCACAGCATGCGGGCAGCAGGTGGCGACGTAACCCGCGGTGTAACCCGCGACACAACTCGCGCACGAGAACGAGCAGGGATGTCACGGACGGTCTGACTGAAAGCCGCAGGCAGGGTGACGCGTCAGCCTTGGCTTGCAGAAGCGTCCGTGCGGTCCAGGCAAGACACAGTGTCATGTAATGAACGCAAAACCCGCCTCGTTTCAGAAAGCTCATCTGCATGTCGCCCTCGTCGCGACCCACCTCCAATACGAGCCCGTTTTATAACACGGCGCTTTTCTAATGCCCAGAACGTGCGGCAATGGCGTCAAGCCTTGCAACACCGTCATCAAGAAACCTTGCTCTTCCAAATCAACTTGCGGCACGATGCGCCAATGACACCTTCATTTTTATCGCAGTATTGGATGCAACATCGTTCGGGGACGCACAATGCGCTTTAAGTTGTTAAGGGGCGTGTTGCCGCTTGGCCGCGGTGCTGCACTCCGCGATCTCCTGGCCGGCGTGACCCTTGCGTCAATGGATATCCCGCAAGTGCTGGGTTATGCCCGCATAGCGGGAATGCCGGCCGTGACCGGTCTTTACACGGCGTTTTTGCCGCTGCTTGCCTTCGCTCTGTTCGGCGCGTCCCGCCATCTGGTCGTGGCCGCAGACTCTGCAACAGCGACTATTTTTGCAAGCCACCTGTCGACCATGGCCACGGCCGGAAGCGCGCAATACATGGCGCTTGCAGGGGTCGTTGCGCTGCTGACGGCCGGGTTGCTACTGATCGCCCGGATCTTCAAGCTCGGTTTCCTGGCCGATTTCCTGTCGCGCACTGTCTTGCTGGGTTTCCTGGCCGGCGTCGGCATTCAGGTCGGCGTCGCGATGCTGGGCGACATGCTTGGCGTGTCCCCAGGGTCGTCGCGGACACTGGGACAGATCGAATCGATAGCGCTTAATCTTGCTCGCGTTTCGCTGCCAACGCTGGGTATATCGGCCGCAGTCGTGACCTGTATTCTCGTTTTCAAGCGCTTGCTGCCGCGTCTTCCGGTCGCCATGTTCGCCGTGATCGGCGGCATTGCGGCAAGTTATGTCTACGACTTCGCCGGGCATGGCATCTCGGTCGTGGGGCCCGTTGCCGGCGGACTGCCCGCACTAGGCTTCCCGCTTGCCACCTGGCAACAGATACTCGACCTGTTACCCGTGGCCGCCTCGTGCTTCGTGATGATCATTGCGCAAAGCGTCGCGGCGGGCCGCGTGTTTGCGGAGCGTTATAACGAACCCGTGGACGCCGATGCGGACATCCTGGGAATAGCAGCAGCGAACGCGGTGGCGGCCGTGAGCGGCGCGTTCGTGGTCAACGGCAGTCCGACCCAGACCGCCATGGCCGATCGCGCCGGCGCACGCAGCCAGTTCGCGCAAGTGGTGTTTGCGGTTGTGGTCGGGGTGGTGTTGCTGTTCTTCAGCAAGTGGCTGCAGTATCTTCCGCACTGCGTGCTGGCGGGCATTGTGTTCACGATCGCGATCGGGCTGATCGACGTGAAGAGCCTTTACGCCATCCGTCGTGAGAGCCCCGGAGAACTCACGCTGGCGCTCGTCACGGCCCTGGCGGTGGTGGTGATCGGTGTTGAGGACGGGATACTGCTGGCGGTTGCGTTGTCGTTGCTGCGCCATGTGCGTCATAGCTATCATCCGCACACCATGATGCTTGCGCCCACGCCGGCGGCCGGGGGTCGCTGGGTACCGGTGCCTGCCACGCCGGGCACCGAAACCGCGCCCGGGTTGATTGTTTATCGATTTGGCGCCGACCTGTTTTTCGCGAACGATCATTTTTTCGTCGACGACGTGCGCCGCCTGCTCGATCGCGCACCCACGAAGGTCCACTGGTTCATCGTCGATGCGGGCGCGATCACTGACCTCGACTATTCGGCGGCCCGCACGCTCGCTGAATTCTGCGAGAGTCTGAAGCAGCGCGGCGTCAACGTGCTGTTTGCGCGCGTCAACCAGTATCTGCGAGCCGATATGGACCGGCACGGAATCACCGCGGTGCTGGGAGAATCGCACATCCTGGAGACGCTGCATCAGGCGCTTGTAGCGGCCGGATTCGATCCGTCGGCAGTATCGAGCGCTCATTGAATACGCATTGAACATGCCCCGGGCGGGGCATGCAACAGCGTCGGCTGGAACAACGCTGATTGCGGGTCTGCAAGTTCACCAGATTGATGTGACGGCCGCGTCGAACAGCAATCGCCAATCATTGTCCGGATCGGGACCCGCATAAATTCTGAGCGGGATCATTTCCCGGGGACGCGAAAACGCTCCAGAATGGTGCAATTCATCCAGTCGATAAACCCCAAAGGATCGCGAGAGCCAAAAGACAAGCCTCGAAGCAATCTTTGTTCCGCGACTTCAACGCGTGACTACCAGTACCAGAAAACAACATTTGATTATGTACGTGGTATTGAACTAGTTCTTTTTTTGGACTAGATTAACTTCGGCTCGCGTTCTCCACGAAAGTTGTTGCCAAACATTTTCAGTGCGAGCTTGAGACCGTGAGCTTGCTTGCGGTCTCTCTCCATTACAGTGCCTTGACGTTCGTTTTTCGTTTTGTTTATTTCCAATCTCTTTAGGCATACCAATCAAAATAATTTTCTCTCATTCGGATGGCCGGATTATTTCCAAATACGGTATAAACCGAATGCCTTTCCCGTGTCTTAGCGTGGAGAAAGAAATGAAGAAGAGTTCTCTAAGCGTGATCTCATTGGCGCTCCTTGGCGTAGCAGGTGGCGTACAGGCGCAGTCCAGCGTTACCTTGTACGGAACAATCGATGCGGGCGTCGGTTACGTAAAAACCAGTGACGGCGGCCGCTGGGGTTTTATCGATGGGACGTTGTCGGGTGATCGCTGGGGCTTGAAGGGTTCCGAAGATCTCGGTGGCGGTATCAAGGCGATCTTCGATTTGGAGAATGGCTTTGATATTGGCACGGGCCAGTTAGGCCAGGGCGGTCGCGAATTCGGGCGTCAGGCGTTTGTGGGCCTGTCGGGTGACAGTTGGGGCACGGTGACGCTTGGCCGGCAATACGATCCGCTTGTTGACATGGTTCAGCCGCTCACCGGCGACAATTATTTTGGGAGTATTTTCGCGACCCCGGGTGACGTGGACAACTATGACAATAGCTTGCGCGTATCCAATGCCGTGAAGTACGTCTCGCCCAATTATTCGGGCTTGCAGTTCGAAGGGCTGTACGCATTCAGCGGTCTGGCCGGCCGCACGGGGCAGGGGTACACCTACAGCGGTGCGCTCACCTACAACAACGGTCCCCTCGGTATCGCGGCCGGTTATTTCCTCGCCACGAACCCCAGCCCGACTGCGGGAGCATTCCGCGCCGGATGGGATCCGACCTCATCGTCGGACGCAATCTTCGACGGCGCAATCAACAGCGGCTACGTGACAGCAAAATCACTGGGCATTGCGCGCGCGGCCATTCAGTACGCGCTGGGTCCTTTCACGGTCGGCGGTTCATACAGCAATGCGCAATATAAAAATGATGGTGATTCAACCTTCACGAGCACCGAGAAGTACAACATTGGCAATGCGTTCCTCAACTACCAGGCAACCCCGGCCATGCTGTTTGCCGTAGGTTACTCGTATGAGAAGGCGAGCGGTAACACGTCGGCCACCTATAACCAGGCGAGCCTTGGGGCGGATTATTCGCTGTCGAAGCGTACCGATCTTTACGCGGTTGGCGCGTACCAGCATGCCAGCGGTACTCAGCTCAATCCGGACGGCACGACGTCGGCGGCGCAGGCGTCAATCGGCTCATATGGCTTCAATGGCACGGCGAGCCAGGAAATGTTTATCCTCGGCATGCGTCACAAGTTCTGAGGATGGGAACCGTTTAAACATGCGGCATGCGTGGCCGATGCCGCATGTTCAGAAACGGTAGCCGATGCCGGCGAGAAACACGTCGCTATCTTTGTTGTAGCCTGTCAGCACGCGATTCCAGGAGGCGCGGACGAGCCAGTGTCTCGCGAACTGATAGCTTGCCGTCATTGTGACGAGCGCCGAGACCTTGTCGGCCGTATTCGTGCCGCCCGCGATTTTATAGGTATCGATGGCAACATACGGCCCGGCACCCACTGCGAGCCGGAGCCGCTCGTCGAAAAATCCGCGGCTGGCCCATAACTCGGTCGCCACGCCGTTGCGCCGGGTAAGCGCGGTCGGTCCCTCATCCAGCCATGTCACGGTAGCGTCGACATAAGACCCGAAGCCATGGCGATACTCAACGCTCTTCGCAAACGCGCCCGGCGAGTGCAGGCTGTTCACTTCGGTTTTTCCTGCGAGTACAGTGAGTTCGTTTCGGCTACCCGAGCCTTGTGCAAGATAGTCCGGGATGCTGCCGGCATGATTGGTTCCGCCGAGTTGATAGCCAACGCTGAGCATTGCACTTGTTGTGTCGATGCTGTGGAATGTATCTATACGGTTCACCCGCGCTTGATAAAACCACGGTGTGCGTGTGTACCACGTTGCGGTGAGGCTATAGATCAAGGCCCAACCGTGCACATCGGCGTAACGCCTGCCTTCGTCGGAAGCTGTTGTATCGAAGTAGTTGTATCCACCCACGCCACCCGCCAGCGCCAGCCGATCATTAAAGAACCAGATCCGCCGCCAGTATTGGAGCGCGAAACCATCCCGGTGATGATTCGTGTAATGCCCCTCGTTTATCCACGAGTAGCTGAGCGCGTTGTTCGCGTCCAGCGCCTGTAGATAGGTGAAACCCCACGAGTAGGTCGACTCGCTTGGCGCGTTGGCACGCCCTGTACCGGCCGACACGGAGAATTCCTGCGCGTCCGACGGCACGGCCCAAAGCAGCCCGAACGCGAATAGCACCGCTGACACGCAGCTGCTTATCGGCTTCTTTGGTCGTATTGCAGTCGATAGAAGTGTCATGCGAGAGAGGAGCGCCGAACCGTATCGTGCGATCAATGGGTAGGCGGATTCTAACGGCTGAACTTTCTATCCGACCCGTTTTGTCACGGTCGGTAACCATTGCGCATTTCAGATCGAATTCCCATTGCGTGGAAGACTTTGAAATTTTTCAGGCCGGCTTAGGCGTTCTTTGACCGATGGATACTTGACGGCGAAAAGGCATGGGTGAGCGACAGACGGCAGTGACCACATGGAGCGTCATTGCTCGATGTGGTCATCTGACTTGAGTGACGGATTGTACTTAGATTGACCCGACAATATTTAAAGGTATCCTTAACATTATCGGCCTGAGAGAACTTGACCAGCTTCATCAGGCCCGCTGCCTTGGTCGACATCGATCGTCGATCGCTGATTACTGGCAGGCGCAAGCCCCGATCCACATTGCCCGCGCAGCACTCAATGATTGATTGTCTCTAGCGCCAGTCCTCTGGTGGAGGGTCCAAGCAGGATCATGCAGATTCCCACGAGCATGGACATGGCGATAAAGACCGCGACCCCGGCCACACCATACCCCTGCAACAGGATGCCGATCGCGAGCCCTGCGAAGGCTGCGGAAATCCGGCTCCAGGAATAGACAAAGCCGATAGCGCGGGCGCGCACGCGGGTCGGATAGAGTTCGGCCTGATAGCCGTGGTAGGCATAGGACATGATGTTCGAGGCCAGCGTGAACACTACGCCGAGCCCGATCAGCAGCCATGGAGCGGAGACCTGGGAAAATATCGCGATGACGATGCCCATCGTGATGAGGCCGCCGCAGATCTGCGTTTTCCGTTCTATCTTGTCAGCGAACAACATACCCAGTAGCGGACCGAAGGGGTTGGCAATCGCAATGACGAATGCATATCCCAGGCTCGCCGTGACATGGATGCCGCGATGGATCAGCAGGGTCGGTACCCACGCAGCGAAGCCATAGAAGCCGATCACCTGGGCCATGTTGAAGATCGACAGAATGATCGTCCTGCGCCGGTAACCCGGCGCGAAGATTTCCTTGAGCGAGCCGCGTCCTTCTTTCTCGGGCGCGACTGCTTGCGGCGGCGGCAGGCTAATGCCTTTCTCGGCGGCGACCCGGCGTTCGATGTCCGCAACGATAGCCTCAGCTTCATCGATCCGGCCATGACGCGCGAGCCAACGGGGGCTTTCCGGAATATGGCGACGCAAGATCCAGACGGCCACGGCGCCAACCGACCCGATCAGGATCACCACTCGCCAATAGTCGAGGCCAAGCGGCTGCGTCCCGTTCAGCGCATAGGCAAGAAATGCAACCACCGGCACGACGGCGAAGGTGATGAACTGGTTCATCGCGTATGCGCGGCCGCGCTCCTGGCTGGGAATTAGCTCGGAGATGTACGTGTCGATCGTGACCAGCTCGACACCAATCCCGATGCCCGCGATAAAGCGCCAGATATCGAGTGCGAATCCGGAGTGCTGGAATGCCATGATCACCGTGCAGACCATGTACCAAAGTAGTGAGTACGTGAAGATCAGGCGACGTCCAAACCGGTCCGCCACGTAACCCAGCACCAGCGTGCCAACCCACAGTCCCGCAAAGGTGGCAAAGACAAAGGTGCCGAAACCCGCCACCGCGAGGGGCTGGAGGGCCGCGAAGAAGCCTAGCGACTCCGGCTTGAATAACCCGGACTGAACCATGCCTGGCGCGACGTAGCCCGTGAAGAAGAGGTCATAGAACTCGAACACACCACCAAGCGAAATCAGGATCACCATGGTCCAGACAGTACGCGAGGGTGGCAGCCGATCAAGCCGTGCCGCAATTTCCGCTGCTTTCTCGCTGGACATGCAAGCCTCTTATTTTTCGAAAGAACTGTAAAGTCGATCTCCGCGCCCGCCGCTTCTTGTCGCGCAAGCTCAATATGTCGCCATGCAAGGGAGCTTTGAAAATCAAATCAAAATGATGCAACCGGCGATCTCACCGCCGCGGGACCCTCTGCAATCTCGCACATCATCGCGATATTCAGCAATGCGGGGGAATACCAACGCATCGCTGGCGATTGACTGAGATTAACGGCGTTGCTTTGGTGCTGCGCTTCTATATCGAGTCTCGATTCAAAGACGAGCGTGCTCACGTCGGACGCGGATTGATTCAATGCCGGAAAACGGCTGTGCTGGCGCGAGTCCCGTAGCGAGTTCCTTAGCCAAGGATATGAACGCCGAGCTTCTCGCTAGCCGCTAAGCTGCGTTGCCGTGGGGGCATAGACCAAGCATTGCTTCGCCAAAAGCGCGGTTAGCGTAAAGCTCTTTTGTGACAGCGCAATGGTCGCTTGAGCGGTAGCGAGAAGCGAATGGGCGAGGGCAGGCATTGCCATTCCGGCATTGCGCTCAGGCTGCGCGACCTTCGCGATGACGCCGTGAACCTAAGGACTTCCGCGCTTGTCAGATCATGCCTGTGCGAGCATCATCTAGCCTGAATTTGTCCAGGTACTGGACCGTGCGGGGCAGTAGGGCGAGTGGCCCTATCAACTGCTTGCAGGAACGGGCCAGTTTGAGTTTTCTCGCCTTGATGAAGTGAGCGCAAACAGCCTTGCTCGGCTTGGCGATATCGACAGGAGATAATCAAATGGGTGTTTCAATCTCGCGACGGGCTCTCATGGTTCTCGTCGGCGCCATGTGTGCAGGGGCAATGACGTTTGCACAGGCAGCGCCGGTCTCATTTACCGTGCCGCTCACCGGCGCGCAGCAAGTGCCGCCTGTCCAGACCTCGGGTACCGGCAGCGCCAACCTCTCTTACGATCCCGATACGCGGGTCGTCACGTGGGCCATCACCTTTAGCGGCCTGTCCGGCGACGCCACCATGGCGCATTTCCATGGTCCCGCCGCGTCCGGCAAGAACGCGCCCGTGAAAGTCTGGCTGTCCGAGAAAGGGGCCGCTGTCACTAGCCCTGTCAACGGCACCGCTACGCTGTCCCCGGCGGACGCACAAGAGTTCCTTGCGGGTCAGATGTACATCAACGTGCATACCAAGGATCATCCCGCCGGCGAAATCCGCGGGCAGGTGTTACCGCCCAAGGCAAACTGAGATCGGCCGGCATCGCGCTTAGAGATACGTCGCGAGAAGCGTTGTTGCCACGGCGCTGACAATCAGCAAAAGCAGCGCCAGCATGGCTGATGCCGGCCGTGGCGAATTGATGCGCGCGGGCAGAAGCTTGCGGCCGGTAAGCATGGGGCGCAGCAGGTTGTGGCCCTTGGCTATCGCGTATAACGCGATAGCCAGCAGGTGCAGGGCCACGGCCGCCAGCAAAGCGTCCCAGAGGATTGTGTGCAGCGCCGTGATGGCGTTGGCGGCCCACGCGGGAACCCATTGGGTTAAAGGCCCGTCGTCCGCCACATCGTTGTTGACGTAAAGCCCGCTGAGTGTCTCGCCCAGCAGCAAGGCCAGCAGCAGCAGGACCATCCACCCGCCGGCGGGGTTATGGCCCACCTGCAGGTCGGCTTCGCGCTGGAATACGTGGCGCAGATGGCGCCACGCGGCGGCGGGTGCGCGCAGAAAGCCATGAAACCGCGCGGTCTCGCTGCCGAAGAAACCCCATAGCAAGCGGAACAGCACCAGCGCCAGCAGCACCTCGCCAATCCGGACGTGCCAGTCCATCCAGTTCAGCTTCGCGCTCGCATAGGCGACCGCCACCAGCACGACGACCAGCCAGTGAAACAACCTCGTTGGCACGTCCCAGACAAGCACCGGGCGAGCTGCTTGCTTCTGCGAGTTGACGGGTTCATCAGCGTCCATATTGACTGTGTTGGTTACGGTCGCAATGAACGCAGCGGCAGATCAAACCGAACGCCACTCAACGCAGCGCGCCGTCGGTTTCATGTGCGGCGCCGCTTGCCACGCGCGGTTGCGTAAGCGCACTGACGACCACGAACACGATGATATTCAACGCCAGCGCGAGGAAACCGATATTGATGTCCTTCGCCGCATCGGGGAGGAACGGAAACATCTGTCCGATGCCCAGGTGCATCGTAGTAGTCACCACGACAACGGCCACGCCTGCGATGATCCCGCCCATTGCGCCCTGTTTCGTCGCACGGCTTCGATGCATCAGGCTGGCGATCAAGGCGGGAAACAGTTGGGTCACGAAGCTATAGCCCATCAGCAGCAGCGAGACGATCGTGTTGCCACCCTGCAGCGTGAACCAGATGGCGACGAGGGCCACGACAGGCACGAGCCAGCGTGCAAGCCGGCCGACAAACGCATCGGATGCCTGACGGTTCATCGCGCCTCGATATACGTCGTTTGCAAGCAGGGTCGCCGCCGAGGTAAGGATCATCGAGCCGGGAACGAGCGCCGTCAGCACGCCGGCGGCGCCGATCACACCGACGATCCAGGGATCGAAACTCTGGATGGACAGACGGAACAGCGACAGGTCGATGTCACCGCCTTTCAGGCCCGGCACCTTGAGCGTGGCAGCGAATCCCACGAAGAACACGAACAGCAGGATCAATTGATAGACAGGCAGGATGATCGCGTTGCGCCGGAAGATCCGTTCATCGCGAGCCGTATACACCGAACCAAATGTGTGCGGCCACATGAAGAAGCCAAGCGCCGTCAGCAGCACCGTGGACTGGAACCACGCCACGCTCGATCCCTTCGCCGGGAAGGTGAGGAAGCCGGGCTTCGCGGCATCGATCGCATGGAACATCGGGCCGATGCCGCCGTAAAGGTGATAGGGCAGGTAGATGCCCAGCACCAGCACGACGCTCAGGATCAGGACGTCCTTCACGACGGAATTCCACGCCGAGCCCCGTACGCCCGACAGGATGACGTAAGCGGTGACGACAAGCGCGCCGATCCAGACGGCGACGGTCGGCGATATCACGCCATACGATGTCGTCGCCACGATGATGCCAAGGCCCTTGAGCTGCAGTACGAGATAGGGGATCAGCGCGACCACGCCGACCACCGCGACCAGCACGCCGAGCGCGGGGCTGTCGTATTTGCGCGCGAAGTAATGGGGTTGGGAGACGAGCCGATGTTTTTTCGCGTAGCGCCAGATCGGCGGCAGCATCCAGTACGAGAGGATGTAGGCGAGGGTTCCGTAAGCGAGAATGTAGTAGACCGGCGCGCCCTTGCCATAGGCGAAGCCGCTGCCGCCCAGGAAAGTGAAGGTTGTGTAGATTTCTCCGGCCATCAGGAGGAATACGAACGCCGTGCCGAAGCTGCGGCCGCCGACAGTCCATTGCTCGAGATTCATGTCGTGACCGCGCCGTGCACGCACGCCCAGATAGAGCGCCAGCACGGTCACCGCAATGATGATGAGTAGGGCGCTGCTCATGAGCGGGCCTCCCCGGCTTCGTTGACGGCGTGGCGGTTGGCCGGATCCAGCCGATAGATGATCCCCATGATGATCGCGCTCAACACGATCCAGATCACGATCCACGCGAGCACGAACGGCATGCCGAGGATGAGCGGATCAACCTGATTGACAAATGGAATGCCGATGAGAATGCCGATGAACGGCAGCGCCGCCATAATTCGAAAAAGCATGACGAATACCCCCTAAGCTGCGTAGCCTTTGTCGCGGACCTGCTTTTGTCTCGCTGACTCTATGCTTTATTCGTTGATTCGGCAAAGTCGGTCAAAAAAACGCCCCATGCGCCAGTCGGCCTTGGGCACCATTCTTGACGCCTCATTCGATCTTGCACCAACTTTGTGATTTGTCCGTTTCCCTCAAGAACGATGGCCGGATGCCGTAATGTTCTTGTGGGAATGGCATGCAGCCGCTGTGAATCAGCGTCGGTCTCGTCCCACGAGATTATTTTCGCCGGCACTGGCCACTCCAGGACAAACGAAGAAGTGCAGGCGGACCGCCATGAAAATCAAAACTCTCACGACCATTGCGACGGCCACGCTGAGCGTTCTGTTGCTGCTGCTTCTATTTATCCTGTACCAGATCCTCGACGTCGAGCACGACACGATCCGCGGCCAGGAAAGGCGATTCGAGTCGTTCAAGCTGGCGGATGAATTGCGGCAAAGCTCCGACGACCTGACGCGCATGGCGAGCACGTATATTTCAACGGGAAACCGGCTTTACGAAAGTCAGTACTTCGAGATCCTCGATATCCGTAATGGGAAAAGACCCCGGCCGGCCGACTACACCAGCACTTATTGGTGGCTGCCTCACGACCCGCACCTTCCGGGCGCACGAGCGGTGCCGCTCAAGGAACTCATGCGCCGCGCCGGTTTCACCGCACACGAATTCGATTTGCTTCAACAATCCCAGTCGCGCTCGGACAAACTCGTCAACATGGAGAAAGAGGCCTTCGCCGCCATGGAGGGTCAGTTCATGGATTCCGCCGGCAACCTGACGATCAGGCGAACGCCAGATCCGGGCTATGCGCGTTCGCTCCTTTATGGCGAGTCGTACCAAGTCGAAAAGGCGAGCATCATGGCGCCAATCCAGACTTTTCTGGCCGCTGTGGACGCCCGTACCGCCAACGCACTGCAAAACCTGGAGCGACGTCAGCTCATGTATGTCCGCCTGGCGCTTTTTGTCGTGAGCGCTGCTGTTATTGGCATGGTTTCATTCGGATTTTATATTCGCAGGCGAATCGTCAATCCGGTCTATCAACTGGTCGGGAATATGGAACATGTCACCACGGGCAAATACGGCGTGCGCAACCGGGAGACAGGTAATGACGAGCTGTCCATACTGGCAAGGGGATTCAATGGCATGGCCGCAGCAGTCGAGCGCCACACCGCGACGCTGGCGGCGGCCAACCTTGAGATGGCGGCGACTCACAAAAAAATCGCTGACTCCATCGATTATGCAGGCCTGATACAGACTGCCGTTTTGCCGCATCGGCAGCTTGCCCGCTTTTTTGGTGCGAACTATTTCGTGCTCTGGAAACCGCGCGATGTAGTGGGGGGTGACTTTTATGTTTTCCATCAGGACGGTGATAATTTCCTGATAGGGGTCGTGGATTGCGCGGGTCATGGCGTACCCGGCGCACTCATGACGATGCTGGCTCACGCCGCGATCAGTCACGCCATTGCGGAAGTGGGGCTGCATGATCCGGCCGCCATCCTGGGCCGTACCGATACGGCGCTGCGCGCCATGTTGAGCGCTTCACATCTCGACAGCGCGCTGGCAACGCATGCGGACGCCGCGCTCATCTATGTCGATCGTGCGGCGGGGCATATGGCCTTTTCGGGTGCAAAAATGTCGCTCTATATCTGCGATGACGGCCGGGTCGAAGAGATCAAGGGAGCCCGGCGTCCACTGGCTCACAAGCGCATGGGTGAGTTCGCCAATACAGGGCTTTCGCTCAAGGCGGGGCGTACTTACTATCTCGTGACCGATGGTTATCTGGACCAGGCTGGCGGGGTCGACGGTTTTTGCTTTGGCAACGAACGCTTCAAGCAGGCGCTGGTGGCCCATGCGGACCTTCCCCTGACAGAGCAACCCGATGCGTTCGCCGATACCCTTGCCCGCTACCAGGGCAACCAGTCGCAACGCGACGACATAACCATGGTGTCGTTCCGTCCAATATGACTACATCCACCTACGCCGGGGCCTCCATGTACTCCCCAGATCTTTATGCGTTGCGCGAGAACTTCGATCGCGAGCGCATCATGCTGTGCTTCAACGGGCCGATTTCACGCAGCCTGATCGAGGAGATCGGCAATGCGTTGAAGAACTACCTGTCGGCCGACCAGGCGCTCCCGGCTGCGGCCATGGATGTTTTCGCAGCTTATATTGAAATGACCCAGAATATCCGGCACTACGTGGCACGCCACGGCTACGCAGAGGCGGAAACCGCCGCCACCGTGGTGATCTCGCGCGACGAGAGCGGCCGCTATATTGTCTCGGCGGGCAATCTGGTCGAGGTGGGCGACGGACACGCAGTGATGAGCCGTATCAACGCGCTTGCCACGCTGGATAAAGCCGCACTGAAAGCTGTTTACAAGGAACAACTGCGCAAGCCGAGAGACCCGGTGCTTACTGGCGGGGCCGGTCTGGGCTTATTGGAAATCGCAAGAAAGGCTAGCGAGCCGCTCCAGGCTGCTCTGATTGAGCATGGCGACGATCGCGCGTTCTTTAGCCTGCGCGCGGTAATCTGAATACTATCGGGCACCGAATCGTGAAGAATATCAATGTTCCCGCAAGCCAGTCCACTCCGGCCATACAGGCCGACTGGCAGGCAGGCGTACTGAAGATGCAAGGGGATTCTTATCCGGAGAATGCGTTCGAGCTATTCGGCGAAATCATCCAGTGGGTCGAGGATTACCTGGCCCATTCTGCCGACTCGCTTCGCCTGGAATTGCAACTGCTCTATCTCAACACCAGCAGCATCAAGGCGATGATGGACATCTTCGACCTGCTGGAAGACGCGCACGTGAAAGGAAGCGCTGTTTCGGTCAAATGGCACTATGACAAGCGCAACGAACGGCTTGCCGAACTGGCAGAGGAGTTCAAGGAAGACTGCACTTTCCCGTTCCTGATCGTTAGTCATGAATAAGACGGACGGCGTGATCAAACGTCATCATCTTGCGTTGGAGGAGCGGGTCCAGTCGCTCCTGGCGAAGTCTGCCGATACGCCGTCCGACCTGAGCGAAATGCTCGCGCAACTCTGGCAGCACTACGGCGAGCAGCTTACTCGGCTCGAGCGGATCACAAGGGTGTCGGACGCTTATCAAAGCGTGGCACGGGAACAGGACAACGGACTCGTCGCGCGTTTTGAAAAGCAACTGCGCCAATTGCAAAAGGTCGCCCGGATTTCCGACCGGTATCAGCAAATGATGGTCGAGCTGAATCTGGCGCTGAAAGAGGCGTCCACGCACGATCCACTCACGGGCCTGCCGAACCGGCGGCTGTTAATGGAAAGGCTCAAGGGAGAAGTCGAGCGCGCTAACCGGCATCGTGAGCCATTCGTGCTGGCCATCGTCGATGTGGACCATTTCAAGCAAGTCAATGATACGTACGGCCATGAAGCCGGTGACGCCGTACTGCAAGAGGTCGCTCACTTCATGAAGAGCCAGATGCGCGAGTACGACGTGTGCGGCCGGTGGGGAGGAGAGGAGTTCCTGGTGTTGCTGCCAAAATCTACGCAAGACAGTGCGTTGGGCGTGATCGGCAGAATCTGCCAAGGGATTCCAGATCATTCCATGAACGTCGAGGGACGGGCTGTTTCCATCACCGTTAGCATCGGGGTAGCCGAACATCGCGCCGGGGAGGAATGGGAGGACACACTCCAGCGTGCGGATGCCCTTTTGCTAAAGGCCAAACGCGAAGGGCGTAATCGGGCTCTGTCGCAATAAGAAAATTTCGTTCGTCGCATCAGGCGTAAGTCACTCAGGCTTGATACCCGTGCCTGCCAGGCTACCCGCCGGGCTAACCGCTTCCATGACATCGATCATCGCCGCATCAGCCAGCAACCTCGATAGCGTCGATCGGCACGCTTCGAACGTCGTGGCTTAGTTCGTCAAGCGATGTCAGGTTTGAATTCAGATGGACCCATACATAGATAGGGCTGCGGTTCCAGCCGCGCGGTTGCGGTCATACGTGCGCGCGTCTTTGAAGGCATTTGACCGTCGCTTATCGCCCGCCTATTCCTGTTCGTCAGGTCTGCCATTGCTGGATTGGTCTGATGAAATCCGCGATCAGTCGTTTATCATGATTGGCTCATATCGTTTGCAGGACCATCGGTAAGTATGATGAACACCCGAAATATTTTGATGATTATTGGAGGGCTCCTGGTCGGTGCGGCAGGGACCACGTACCTGATGTTCCTTCAGGCAGACCACCGTGCAATGGCAGAAGCCACGGCCGCCATGGATGAATCCGCACGCACTCCTGTCGTCGATTCGCTCGCCAGCGATCACGTGACAGAAGGCAGCATCGGCCAGTCGACGCCATCCGGGGCAATCACGCAAAGCACAGCCATCGCGCAGCCGCCGGTGGTTCCCGCTCCGGCAGTAGCACCCGTGCCTAAGACGGCCGTGCTCGCATCCAGTCCGGCCGCCGCACAAGTCACCGGGCAACCGAGACCGGAGGCACAACCGAAGAAGGCGCCGTCGACGGTAGTCGCGTCGGTGAACGTGCAGGACTCAGGTGCGCCGAAGGTGGTCTCGGCGCAGCGCGGCCAGCGTGGACGAGACGGTCTGAATCGTCACGCTATGACGACTCAAGGCGCGACACTGGAAACGGATGAACTGGTCCGGGAATCGGCGAAGCTCGATCCATCGTTGCCTCCGCCGGATATGTCCGCCGCTCGCGCCGCCATGGACCAACGCGGCTCGAAGCCAGGCACGGGCTCAAACCCGGTCGCGGCCGCGATGACGGATCAGTTTGTCAGGAATTCGGCCAGGCTCGACCCTTCGCTGCCGCCGCCCAAGTAACCCACTTCTCCGGCAGCACGTGCGACTGCACCGCGCTGCAGTGCCTGGCGCCAACACTTTCATTCAGAGATGTCGCGCGTCCTCATTGCGACACTCACAATTTTAGAAACGCGCCTGGATCATATGGAAACCGGTGCGCGACTGTCGGTAAACGGAATTACTTAGACTGGCACGCAGTTATCTAGACACGAAAGTACTGAATTGATTGGATTTCCCGGAATTGGTCGTCGTCGCAGAAGTTTCTACGTGCGGCTGGCCGAGGCGCGGGCGTAGAAGGCCTCAGTCGGCTGACTGCCGACCAGGCGAGGACGACGCAGAAAGCGGTGGTTCGAGATAATGAGAGGCGCTTGACGACCCACAGCGGCCTTTCAACGTTCTCGGTAGCGGACGGTCGCGACCGATTGGTGCGCGAAGCGTCAATACGAAATTCGAATTGGAACTCCCGCTGAACGATGTGCGCAAGTTCGGAAATTGCGTCGTTATCGCACGCCGTCTAGGTGTATCACGAACCTTTCCGTGCGGGAACCATAGTGCTTCGTGACTTCGGCGTCGGTCATCAATTTGGATGACTTCAGGACTGGCCCCGTCACCTCATAGAGTCGATCGGGATCGGGGCCGTACATATACAAATAGCCATCATTGCCGTCAACATGAAACTCCGTCTCACCAAGTTCGCCAGCACCCGCACGCTTTATCGCGCTTTCTAGCCGATGTTCCAGAACGCGAATTTGCGGCCGGTCCCTAGGGTAGTAATCGAAATGAACCATCATTACCGGTCCTGGTGGCCTCTGCGACTGCTCTGAAGCTGCTGTGCCGCCCGCGAACAAAGCGATGCAGAGAAACGTGGTGAAGGCTCTTCTTATTAACATGGGTACGATATCGCTGGCGAAATGGCGATCAATTGTCGACGACGTAGTCAGTGCCGTCGAAGTCCTTTCATGGCGGCTTGCGCCTGATACTTGTTGGTGGGGCCCGGCGTACATCAGCCCTTCGGCTTCCTCCATAGCCGCCACTCGCCGCCGACTACTTTTGTAGTCATTAGAATAGTCTCACAACCCAAAAGCGAGATGAGCGAATGTTGAATGGCAAGACGATTTCAATAATCGCTGCGACGGCGAAAAATCGAGTGATCGGTGCGGCCAACGACATTCCATGGAAGGTGCCCGGCATCACGACCTGGCGGCTGCCGTCAAATCCATAAGCCTCACCTGGGGAAGGATAACTGTCTGCGTGAAGTGACTAGCTACCTTATAGCTCGTAAGGGTAAGCGGCCGGGTACCGGCACCGTTCGCCGCAGGGAGTGTCACCACCAACTGGCCGGGGTCCGTCAGAGCCTTCGTATTGAGGCGCCACTGCTTAAATGTTGTCGAACATCGTGTTTGCGGCGCGCCGATCGAAGCACCGGCGAGATCGAGCACCGTTGCTGAAATGCAATTTGAACTATCCGTGGCCGGGAAACAATAGAGTTCGACGAACCGGTCATCGCTGGGATTGAGCCGCGTTTCGCATACGCCGAAACCGGCAACCTTCTGCCGGGCGCCCAAAGGCAGCGGGGCTTTAATAACCCCTGCTGGGGCGTAGGAGCTCAGTTGATAGGTCAGAGACAACCGCCCCGGCGTATCCTTGAATTTCGCGTATACGTCCGGCGGCAGATTGACCGCTTGATAGTTCGACTTGTGGCCATTGCTTGCGCTGTCGAAGGTATCACCCAGGACGTTGCTGACCTGGTTGCGCAGGTAGCGCGGCACGAGCGATACGGCGCCGCGATATAACGGCTTGCCGTCGCCGCTCACGATACTTAGATCGACGTAATTGATAGTGACTATACGGTCCGGGTCGACCACCACCTTAAGCGGAACGTAGATCACGGGGACCATGTACTGCAGGGCCTTGCCGATCACTTTCGCCTTGGACTGGTCATCGAACGACAGGCGGATCGGGCCGGCCGCCGCCACTTTGCCATCATCAATGACGCGTTGAATCTGATAGCCGGTTGTTCTCGGCGTGAACGTCACCGCGAGCGCACAAATCGCCGCCACGGCGAAGACCCCACGCGAAGTTGCCGTGTTTCGGCGGCCGTATTGTAGGCCGAGAACGAGTGCGGCCGCAAAGACAAGGATAGCCTTGAGCGCCAGTTGGAAAGGCCAGTTGTCGAGGTCAGCCGTCTGGTAATTGATCGTTAAGATGCCAGCAATCCATGTTAGAACGATGGCGAAAACGATGCCTGCGGCCTGATGCCAGCTAGCCGTGATCGTGCCGACGGCTAATGCGGGCAGACCGACGCCGATGAATGTGACGAGAGCTGTATAGGTCGCCGCGCCCATCGCCGGCAGCACATCTAACCCATGCATCAGGCCGACGCCAAGGTCGAAAACGAAGGTCGGCATTAGGGTCACGAGCGCGGCGAAACCAAGTTTATCTAGCGCGAGGTCGCTTCGACGGATCGGCCGGATCAGCCAGTCGTCATTGTTCGACACAACGGGGTCACTATGTACGACCACAATGATTGCGAAGCCCGCCGCTCCAGCGAACGCCAGATCGATGAACGCGTGCAACACCGCCAATTGCGGTTGCCAGGAGAACATCCCCAGTTGCAGGATCGTCCAGGTCGCCGCGACTTTCAGAGCCATTACCACTGCTACGTACGGCCAATGCAGTTTCAGATCTTTTTTCAAAATATGCAGCCACATATCATCCCCCCTTCATTTGTTCGGCCCGCGCAAACGCGGTGAATATCGACCTTAAGTCCATTGGCTCGGCCTGAACGAATTTGACGTCGCCGAATGCGGTGGCGATTTCAGATGCCAGCCGGTCTTCAGTGAACGCCGTATGCACAAAACTTAGGACATTGCCCGAGGTGCCGGGATCGATCCACGCTCCGGGCCAGGTACCGGGAGGACGGACCGTTGATTGCAACGTGACGCGAATCGAGCGGACGCGCGCGTTCAAGAACTCGATCGAATTTTCGAACAACAGGCGGCCCTGGTTGAGAAAACCGACGTCGCTAACGAAACCCTCGATTTCGTTCAGGTCGTGCGATGAGATGAAGATCGTGAGGCCTTCGGCATGGCTCAGCACGCTTTCGATCAGGTCGTCGCGCACCAGCGAGTCCAGGCCGTTGAACGGCTCATCGAGCACCAGCAGCTTTGGTTTGAAGGCCAGGGCGGCAACAAGCGCGACCTTGATACGCATACCATGTGAAAGGGCGCGGATTTTACGCTCCATCGGCAGTTTGAACCGCCTCAACATGGCCTTTTCGAGCGCTTCGTCCCAGTTCGAATAGAACGGTCTCAGGTAATTAAGATAGGCACCCACGGTCATTTGCCCTGGAAGCACCTGGCTCTCCGAGACGTAGCCGATCTGGCTAAGGTGGCAGCTTGTGAGTTCACGTGATGGCGTCCCCATCAAGGTGAGATCACCCCGCGTCGGCGTCAAGATGTTCATCATCATCTTAATCGTGGTCGTTTTGCCGGCGCCATTGGCTCCAATCAACGCATAGACGCTCCCCTCCGCGACCGAAAAACTCAGACCGCTGAGCGCCTCGTCCCGGCCGAAGCGCTTCTCGATATTCCGGGCCTCAATGATCATTTTGTATTCCCCTCGCTATATCGATCCGGTTCCAACGCTCAATGATGGCGTCGAGCAATTCCGCCTGCGTCAGGCCGACGCGACGCGCGCCAACCACCAGTGCCTCGACTTCGTGCCCCAACAACTGCGCCTTTTCGCCCGGACGCGCCTGGGGCGGCTCACAAACGATCGTCCCAATCCCCGGCCGCGCCTCCAGCCAACCTTCGTGGATCAGGTGCTGGATGATCTTGTGGGCCGTGTTTGGGTGAATTTTCAGATCCGCGGCCAGCGCCCTGACCGACGGAAACTCCTGCCCAGGCAGGTACTCGCCGCTGATGAAGGCGCGCTTGGCGGCAAAGACCACGGCGTCGAATATCGACTGACCCGATTGCGGTTTGTAATCGAATAGTGTCATATTCATAATGTGAAACATGGTACGCCAAGGCGTCAACGGGCATTCATCTTTGTCAGGGATGTCGTTTTTGGTCTGCTCACAGCGGGCGAGGAGGCGGTCGTGTCTGCTGGCGCCCACGATCAATGTTTCCGACCGATCAGAAGGATGCTTGATCATCCTGCGCATAGCATCGAATCGCACGCGCATCAGATAAGCCAGGTTCTTTTCAGAAGCTAAAACCGGTCGGAGATTGTTCACGATCTTCATCGCGGCGTCGAAGGTCCGCTTGGCGGCACGCAGCCTTTCACAACCGGCGTACGACGGGCCAATCCTACCCTCCGGCCAGTCCAACAAATTTGCGTCACAATCCGACAAGTCCAATCTATTCGGTTCCGCGTCATCTGGCACGTGACCGAATTCGTTGGCAAGTCTCTGATTTGCAATGGCACCCAGTCTAGCTAATTCCGTTTCCCTGCACTACCCGCTGCTGCGCTCCGCATGCAGTGGCCCGACTCTTATGCAGGGCTCCTTAGCGAAGTGCAGCCGCCACCGCCTCGTCAATCTGCAGCGCGAAGCGCGCTTCAACATTGGGCACCGTGTAGCCAATTGACAGTTCCAGATACGCGTCGCCTAGCACCAACTGAACGAATGTCGCTGCCCGCAATGCCGCAGTCGATTCGTCAAATCGCTTTCGCAAGATTTTTGCGGCGAAGGCACGCACGACCTTTGCACCATTTTCGTAAAACACCTGGCCAAGTTCCGGAAGACGCTCGGCTTCGGCAACGATGGCGCGGTAAAGCCGGAGATTGTCCAGCGTAATAAGGCTTCGTGCCAGTACCGATCCCAACTCGCGCAACTCGACTTCGGGTGATCCATCGGATTGCTCGTCCTGAGCGCCGGCAAGAAATCCACCCACCTGAGCGCACATCGAGCTCACCAGATCAACGAAGAGCGCCTCCTTCGACTTGAAGTGGCGGTAGACCGTCTGTTTGCCGACGCCCGCGGCCGCGGCGACATCGTCCATCGTTGCAAGGCCGAAACCCTGGCTTAAAAAGACGGTTTTCGCGCCGTCGAGGATGGCGGACCGCTTACGGCGTTGCAGCGGGCTCAGGTCGGGGAGAGAGGTCGTGTTCATGCCAGATAAATAACAGATCATCGAGTAGTTGACAAGACTGGGTAGTCTCGTTTAGATTTGTCGAAACGAGACTGATTAGTCTCGTTCGTGTGACTTATCAACTTCGCAGGCAATCATCGAGGAGAACGCTATGGAACTATTTATTACAGGTGGTACGGGCTACATCGGGCAAGCGGTCGCGCGCAAAGCAATCAGCCTCGGGCATCAAGTGACGGCGCTGGTGCGCGAAGACAGCTCGGCGGCCGCGAGCGCGCTGGCAAGTCTCGGCGTGACACTGCATTCCGGAGACTTACGTGAGCCACAGTCTTTTGCTGCGATTGCCGGTGCCGCTGACGGCGTGGTGCACATGGCGTCGACCAACGATGCTTCCGCTGCCACTGCTGATGAGGCCGCGGCTGAGGCGATGCTTGCGCATTTGCATCCGGGCGCGGCGTTTGTCTACACGTCGGGCACCTGGGTCTACGGCAATACAGAGGGAGAGGCCGCGACTGAAGCATCGGCGCTGAATCCGACACCACTTGTCGCCTGGCGGCCCGCAGTGGAGCAACAGGTGCTGGCGCTGGCAGCACGCCGCTCGATCGCCGCGGTGATCCTCAGGCCGGCGATGGTGCACGGCTACGGCGGCGGCGTCTTCGGCATGCTTGCCGGCATGGTCCGTCAGATCGGCAGTGTGAGGATCGTCGGCGATGGTCGCAACCACTGGCCGGCCGTCCACGTCGATGATCTCGCCACGGCCTACCTGAGCGCGGTGGAGCGGGCGGCAAGTGGGGACGGTCGAGTCGCGGGACAGATCTTCAACGTGGTCTCGGAAGATGCCGTTGCCGTTGCCGAGATGGGTGAAGCGATTCGGGCCTCGGCCGGCGCCGATCGCGTCGAACCCTGGCCGCTCGACGATGCTCGCAAATCGCTTGGACCGTTCGCTGACGCACTGGCGCTCGACCAGACGGTAAGCGGCCAGCATGCCCGGCGAGTTCTTGCGTGGGAACCCCACAGCCCAGGCCTGATTGCGGACCTCTCAGTGCAGAAGCACTATCAGCCAGGCAACGGAGCATGACGATGGCGTTAAACACTGGATCTTTCGAATCGATTCTCGCGATGATCGTAGCGGTTCTGTTCGCGGTTGCCGGGGTAGTCAATCTCGCCGGACGCGGCGCGGTGAAGCGCGACTTCGCGCGCTGGGGTTACCCGGCATGGTTTCGGTTGCTCTGTGGCGCTCTCGAGTTGCTCAGTGCAGCACTTCTTTTTGGACAACAAACCAGAGTTTTAGGCCTGACGTTGGCCGGCGCGATCATGGTTGGCGCGCTCTTCACATTGCTACGAAATCGGGAACCGTTTCAACATCTCGCCCCGGCGCTCATCTTCTCGGCTCTCGTTGTGGCTACGTTGGCGCTCCGCGGTTGAGGCTTACTCGTCACCAGGCGCGTGAGCCCGGGACGCTAACAGCCCGCGCGGGCAATCCATGCTGCAGGAACTTGAAATGCGCACACGGAATAGCGGCATTGGAGCAACGCCAATTTGATCACGTGCGTCACGTGTCTGCTTTTTGTAGCGATCGATGGGCGCTCCGGGTTGCCGCCTGGCGCAGATCACCGCTTTACGTGCCACAGGAAACAGCCACTCATGCATGCGGCAGCGGGCGCTACCCTTTCTAACCGCGGTCTCGGGCGTGGGACAGCGCTGGACGCTGACTGTTCATTGGGAATCTCCTGGGTTGGCGAGGCGAGCGCGTAGCTCTGCGTTTTCAGTTTTGAGCTGAGCCAGGCGGTCGCGAAGTGGGCCAACGACCTCGGCAACTTCCTGCTCGGTGAAGCGCGGCGTGATGTGCTGCGGGCAATTCCAATCGAATGTTTCCAGACGCAACCGGAAGATGCGTTCGAGCTTAGCCCGGTAGTCGGGCACAGTGACAAGTTCGGTCAGTGCAGGGTCGTCATCGAGCGCAAGGGTTTCCACCCGCGCATAGACCTTGAGCCGCGCGCGGTGGGCGTAGTCCATCAGGAACAGGCAAGCCCGATCATTCGCCGCGAGGTTGCCAGTGCTGATGTATTGACGATTGCCACGATAGTCGGCAAAGGCAAGCGTGTGTTCATCGACGAGTTTCAGGAAGCCGCGCGGGCCGCCTCGATGCTGAACATAAGGCCAACCCGTCTCTGAAACCGTCGCCATGTAGAAGCTGTCGCGATTGGCGATGAAGGCGGCTTCGTTCTCCGTGAAGCGGTCGAAGTCGCGGTGTCCCTTGAAGTCCTGCCACATGCGATCGGCGCCCGTCTTGGCCTGCACGGTCCGGACGCTGGGCGTCACGGCGACATCGAGAAAGCCATAGGACATGACGAACCTCCGCTGCTGGAAATAAAGCGGGCCCGGGGGCTGCGCCGCCCTGGCCCGATTGGCGTCACGCGGCTTCTGCCGCTCGTACAACGGGAAAGTCAATTTCCGTCTTCGCGACTTCGTTGAGGTAGTTCGTGAAGCTGTTTTCCGCGACCAACGCGACGATCTCCACAACCTGAGCGTCGGTGAAACCGGCATCGCGGACAGCCTTGATATCGCCATCGCTGACGTGGCCGCGCTCCTTCGCCACCTTGGCGGCGAACTGGACGGCCGCGTTCGCCTTGGCGTCGCCGGACTCGCCCTTGCGGTTCAGCGCGATTTCCTCTGGGCTGATCTTCGCCAGATTCAGACCGAGATAGGTGTGAGCTGACAGGCAGTAATCGCAACCGTTTACTTGGGCGACGGCCAGCGCGATCCGTTCGCGGGTCTTCACGTCGAGGGTTTTCGACAGCGCGCCCTGCAAGCCAGTAAAGGCGCTGAGCGCGGCGGGGCTGCTGCCGATCAGACGGAACAGGTTCGGCACAACGCCGAGCTGCTTGTGAACGGCATCAAGCGTGGGCCTGGAGGCTTCCGGGGCGGCGTCAAGGGCTGGAATCGAAATGCGGGACATGGGGACTCTCCTTTGGGATGCGCAAACCGGAATTGGTTCGGCTGGGAAACATCATCCTGCTTTTCACTTCCATAGATAATCCGGTAATCTTGGGAATCATTTCACCGAAAAATGGGAGGATGGATGGACCGCTTTGAGGCCATGTCGATGCTGGTGACCGTGACCGAGACCGGAAGCCTTTCGGCAGCAGGACGTGCTTTGAAGGTGCCCTTGGCAACGTTGAGCCGGAAAATCACGGACCTCGAAACACTCCTGGGCACGCGCCTTCTGATCCGCACAACACGCAAGCTCATGCTGACGGATGCAGGCATTGCGTATGTCGCCGCTGCGCGGCGCATTCTCGAACAAGTTGAGGAAGCCGAACGGGAGGCTGCTGGCGAATTCACTATGCCAAAGGGCGAACTTGTCATTACCGCACCAATTCAGTTAGGTCGACTGCACGTCCTGCCCGTGGTGGCGGACTTCCTTGCCCTGTTTTCCGAAATCAACGTCCGCCTGATGCTGGCTGATCGCAACATCGATCTGATCGACGCTCATGTTGATATGGCCGTGCGTGTCGGAAAGCTCCCCGATAGCTCGATGGTGGCGACACAGGTTGGCCTTATGCGTACGGTGGTGTGCGCAAGCCCTGCGCTCATGGACGGGCGTGGTGTGCCTCGGACCCCGGACGATCTGCTGAAACTGCCGTGCGTCGCCGTCGATACGCCGTTGCCTTCGCCCGATTGGCGCTTCAAGGCGCCAGGATCGGGAGCCACCTTTGATGTTCCTGTTGTGCCGCGTCTGTCCGTGACGACGACGGAGGCTGCAGCACAAGCCGCGATCCGCGGCGTGGGGATAACGCGGCTACTGCACTATCAGGTTGCCGAAGCGGTCGAGGCGGATGCGCTGCGCATCATCCTCGATGCATTCGAACCGAACCCGGTGCCTGTGAACCTTGTCCATGTTTCGCGCGGACAGATGCCGCTCAAGATGCGCCGCTTTCTTGACTTCGCCGCCCCGCGCCTGCGCGATGTGTTTGAAAAGGTCGCCGCGTCGGTCGGGCCAGTGTAGCCGCCCCCGGGGCTCTGTAGCAAATAGCGGAAATTGTGGAGGAAGCTAATTTTGATAGGATGGCTTATTGATCCGAGAGGACCGCATTCCAAACGGTCGGCGTAGCGCTGTCTTTAAGGTTAAGCGTCACGAGATAGGCGATGTATCAGCTCGATGCCTGAAATCCTGGTTGCGGCGCTCCTGAACTGCCTGAAGCCAAGCACGGCCTTCGTCCGGGACTTGATGTTGCGGTGGTCTTGATCGATCAGCTTGTCCACGCTCTTCAGCTTACTCGTCATCGGCCATCAATTCGCATAGCCCGGCGACTCTAACCCATTCACTGCCTCCATTTGAAAGCGCATGATGTGATTAACGAAAATATCGCCGGCGTCGATACTAATAAGCGGTCTCTTCGTCGTTTCGCTCACCGGCTGATTTCCGCTTCCTTTGAAGTGACGGAGATCGTTCGGTCAAGCGAACCGCTGCGTCCTTATCCGGAGAGCCGGCGGCGAATAGCCGTCGATATTCGGCCGGCGTCGTTTGCTTCGCGGTCCTGAACTGCCGATTGAAATTGGCGACATTCGCGAAGCCCGAACGAGCAGCGATGACAGCAACGGGCAGGGTGGTATCAGCCAGCATTCGGCACGCGTGACCAATACGAACCCGGGTGATATACCGACCGACGCTCTCACCGATATGCTGAACAAAGTAACGCGCGAGCGTGCGTTCCGACAGGCTGGCAGCCGCGCAGAGCTCTGACAGGCGCAGCGGTTCGGCAAAGCGGGCGTCGATCATCGAAAGGACCCGGTTGATCCGTTCGGGCTCGTGACCCGATGGGCCGGCGGTTGGATGGTTAAAAGCACTCGGTGAGGCCAGCGGCTGGCCCGGCGCGTCGGCGAGCGTGCACAAAATATCGAGGGCGCAGCTAAGGCGCTCGCGCGCCCCGCTTGATAGTAATTGCTCCAGGCGGCCGTGCATCGATTTACCAGCAGGCGGCTCGAAGGCCAGCCCACACGCAGCCCTGCGTAACAGCTTGCGCAGCGGTTCATATTCGGGGCAACAATCCGCCATACGCCGCGCCCAATCGCCGTTGAACCAGATAACGATGGCGACCTGTGGGGAGGATGGCTCGATCGAACGATTCGACGCCCAGGTGTGCGGGAGATCTGGCGGCACGAGCACGAGATCCTCCGCCTCGTATTCATTGACAGAGTCGCCGATATAACGCTTGCCATGACTGTTCATCGTCAGCGTTAACTCGTACTCCGGATGGTGATGCCATTCGAACGGAATACGCGGAAGCCGCCGGTGGTAAACCCGGAGCGAACAGTCCTCGCCGAACTCGACATGTTCATAGGCTGGCTTCATGGCTGAAAGCGCAAATAGATTGTCTGAATAGTATCACCAAGGCGCGCACGCACGTCATATGCTCGGGCATATCAAATGGAGACAATCATGGCGTTGATCATTGACGATTTGCCGGCCGCAATCCGGCAAGCGAAAAAAGAGTTGCGCGCGGCGTTGCCGAATTACCGAGCGGTTTTCGCCGAAGTCGAAGAAGCGATTAGCGCCGAAGCGAAGCGAATTGCCAGGCAGCGCGATCGTGGAGAAGCCGTCATTCCCGAGATCCAGTTTTCCGATATTACCGAAAAACGTGTCACCGCGGACCAGATCGCGATCGTCAAGGCGCGCGGCGCGTGCGTGATTCGCAATGTCTTCCCCCGCGCGCTGGTGCAAAACTGGGACAAGGACATTGCCCACTATGTCGAGCGCAATAATCTCGACAAGCGTCTGGAAAATCGCGCCGAGGACAAATACTTTGGCCAGTTGGCATCCAGCAAGCCGCAGATCTACGGCGTGTATTGGTCGAAGCCACAAGTGCTGGCCCGTCAATCGGAGGCGCTGACCGAGGCGCGTGTGTTCCTGAACCGGCTGTGGCGCAATGAAAGCGAAGGGCGCGTGCACTTCGATCCGGAGCGCGTGCCTGTGTATGCCGATCGTCTGCGTCGCAGGCCGCCGGGCTCCGCGTCGCTTGGCTTGTCCGCTCATTGCGACGGCGGGTCGGTCGAGCGCTGGATCGAAAGCAATTTCCGAAAGGTATATCGCCATGTGTTTGCGGGCAACTGGCGAGACTACGATCCGTTCGATGCAGCGTTCCGGCCTGACGTGCAGGAGATCGCGTCGCCCGCCGTGTGCTCGATGTTCCGCACCTTCCAGGGCTGGACTGCCTTGACGCCGCAAGGCCCAGGCGACGGTACGCTCCAACTCGTGCCCATCGTCAATTCGATGGTGTACATCCTGCTGCGCGCGCTTCAGGACGATGTCGCAGAGGACGACCTATGCGGCGCCATGCCCGGGCGGGCGCTGTCGATCAAGCCGGAATTCCATGCGCCATTGTTCGAGGCGCTGTCGTCGATTCCCAAAATGGACGCGGGCGACACCGTGTTTTGGCATAGCGATGTGATCCATGCTGTTGAAGATGAACACAGGGGGGCGGGTTACAGCAACGTGATGTACATCGCCTCGGCGCCTGCGTGCGCCAAGAACGACGCTTACCTCAAGCGTCAGTTGCCGAGGTTCCTTAAGGGTGAGAGCCCGCCCGATTTTCCTACCGACCATTTCGAAGTGGATTTCACCGGGCGCGCTACGGCTGACGATCTGACCGTGCTCGGCAAGGCGCAACTTGGGTTTGACCTGTAGATCGGCAAAGATGTCTGTCACGCATGAAATCGAGCATGCGCGTTCGCCCTAGCCGTGAATGCGCCGCTCGATCAATAACTAAAACTTCGGAGACTGCAATGAAACGATCACTGACATCGGTTGCGGCGGCTGTTGCGCTGCTCGTGGCTGGAACACATGCAGTACTTGGCGCCGAACAGCTTTCGGTACTGCACTGGTGGACCTCCGGAGGAGAGTCGAAGGCAATCCGGGTGCTGAAGGACGATATGAGCAAACAGGGCTACGAGTGGAAGGACTTCGCCATAGCGGGCGGAGCGGGCGCGGCAGCCATGACGGCGCTGAAGACCCAGGTCATCGCGGGCAACGCACCGTCGGCCGCGCAGATCAAGGGGCCTCTTATTCAGGACTGGGCCGCTCAGGGGGTATTGGTCAATATAGATCAGTCCGCTACCGACTGGAAAGCGCATTCGCCAGCGCAAATAGACAGCTCCATGAAGGCAGGGGGTCACTATATCGCTGCGCCATTCTCTGTACACCGAATCAATTGGTTGTGGATTAACAAAGCCGACCTCGATAAAGTCGGCGGGTCGGCGCCCACGACGTGGCCGGAGTTTTTTGCGCTCGCCGACAAGTTTCGCGCAGCGGGTATCACGCCCGTCGCGCATGGCGGCCAGCCTTGGCAAGACATGACGATCTGGGAGACCGTGGTGCTTTCTCAGGGACCTGATTTCTACAAGAAAGCCCTTGTTGAACTCGACCAGAAAACGCTGACCTCGCCGCAGATGGTGCAGGTGTTCGAGACCGTCCAGAAGATCCGGACTTACTTCGACAAAGGCTACTCCGGCCGTGACTGGAATCTCGCGACGGCAATGGTTATTTCCGGCTCGGGCGGGATGCAATTCATGGGCGACTGGGCGAAAGGGGAGTTCGCAAATGCGAACAAGAAGGCCGATGTCGACTATATCTGCGCGGCGGCACCCGGTACGGCGAATGCCTACACGTACACAGTGGATGCGTTCGTGTTCTTTCAGCAGAATGGCAAAACGGAGGCGACTCCCGGGCAGCTTGCACTCGCCAAGACGATCATGTCGCCTGATTTCCAGCAGCAGTTCAGTCTCTACAAGGGGTCAATTCCCGTCCGGCTGGATGTGCCCATGGACAAGTTCGATGGCTGCGCCAAGAAATCACGCGCAGACGAGCAGGCCACGATTAAATCGGGGGGATTCCTGCCGTCGTTGGCCTTCGGCGAACTTCAGTCATCGGTTACTGCTGGCGCGATTACCGACGTCGTAACGAATTTCATGAATTCGAACGAGGATCCGCAAGAGGGGGTGCGCAAACTTGCCGTTGCGGCGAAGGTCAAGTAAGCGGGAGCTTCGCGTGAACCAGGCTTGAATCGAATATCTATACTCATGGTAGCAACCAGTTGCATGGGACCAGAGTAGGTGCTGAAGCACTAACTCTGGTCGACAAAGGAGACGAGGATGGATCCGGTAGCAAAACGTAAATGGCCGCGTTCGGGGCTCAAGACAACCGTAATGGGCTTTGGCGCCGCGCCGATCGGCAACATCTTCAGGCCTATCAGCGAAGAGGATTCGGCTGCCTTGATCAAGGCAGCATGGGACGCGGGCGTACGCTACTTCGACACCGCACCCATGTACGGCCACGGGTTGAGTGAGGCACGCTGTGGCCAGGGGCTGCGTTGGTATCCGCGCGACCAATATGTGCTGTCGACCAAGGTTGGACGCCTTCTGAAACCCCGCAAGCGCGCCGAGATCAACTTTGAGCCGTGGGTTGACGGGCTGCCGTTCGAATGCGTCTTCGACTACAGCTATGACGGCACGATGCGGTCGATCGAAGACAGTCTGCAGCGGCTTGCGCTGGAACATATCGACATCGCGCTGATTCACGACATCGACGTATTTACACACGGGAAGCGTCAGCCCGAGATGTTCGAGGCAGCGATGACAGGTGCGGCGAAAGCACTGCTGAAACTTCGTGACGAGGGTGTTGTGAAGGCCGTGGGGATTGGTGTCAACGAGTGGCAAGTCGCGCATGAGGCGATTCGCCGGCAAGACTTTGACTGCCTGTTGCTGGCGGGTCGCTATACGCTGCTCGAGCAGGACGCGCTCGACGGTTTTCTGCCACTGTGCGAAGAGAAGCAGGTGTCGGTGATTCTCGGTGGCGGTTACAACAGCGGCATTCTGGCGACCGGCGCGCTGCCGGGTGCGAAGTACAATTATTCGCCTGCGCCAGAAGCGATTCTCGAACGGGTGCGCAAGATCGAACAGGTGTGCCGGGAGTACTCGGTGCCGCTCAAAGCGGCAGCCCTGCAATTCGTTCTGGGCCATCCCGCGATCCCGACCAACATCCCGGGCGTGCGGACGGTTGCACAATTGGAAGACAATCTGCAAACCTTCCGGACTGACATTCCATCGGCGTTCTGGACCGAACTAAAGCGCCGCGAGCTGATCCGAGAGGATGCGCCGACGCCTCAATAGCGCCTGGCTCCAGACTGCACCGGCTGTAGATGAATTCCGCCGGTGCATCGCTGATCAAGTATCCGAACAACACCATCGGACAGGATCATCGGTCGAGCTTGCTGGAAGCACGCCCCGGTATACGCTCGAAGGAAGCGACCCTTCAGTCTGCGAACTACAGCGTCGGTGCCGCTCGCGCGGCGTACTTTCCGACCCTCCTGCTCACGGCCGATGGCGGTTTGAGCGGCGGTTCGCTATCACATTTCCTGACGAGTCCGTTTGCCAGCCTCGCGACCGCCCTTGCCGTACCCATCTTCGATGGCGGCGCGTTGCACGGCGAGCTTCATGCGAACCAGGCGGCCGTGACCAAGGCGTGGCGGACTACCGGCAGACGATCGTGACCGCGCTGCAGGACGTTGAAGATTCGCTGACGGCTGCGCAGCAACAGCAGCTTGCGGAAGCCTTCGACCAGACCGCCGCCGACGCAGCGCGCCAGGCCGCGACGCTTGCCGAGGCGCAGTACAAGTTCGGCACAGTCGACTTCCTGACCGTACTCGATGCACAGCGCACGCTGTACCAGGCAGAGGACACGCTGGTGCAGGCGCGACTAGGTGGCGGCCGGATCAGCGCGGCGCAATACCAGTACACATTGCAGGCGCCTGACGTCAACTTGTTAAATCATTGGGCACAGGTGATGACCCAGCGGCTTTCTGCGTTGCCGGAACTGACCGATGTCACTTCGGACCAGCAGGCGTCGGCGACCAGCGCCACCCTGGTGATTGATCGCAGCACGGCGTCGCGTTTCGGCATTACCGCGCAAGCCATTGACGACACGCTCTACGACGCGTTCGGCCAGCGTCAGGTCGCAACGCTGTTCACGCAACTCAACCAGTATCACGTCATAGAAGAAGTGGATCCGAAGTTCCAGTTGACGGCCGATGCGCTCGCGCACTTATACGTACGTTCTCCGCTCACCAATGCACTGGTGCCGTTAAGCACGCTCGCGAAAGTCGAGAACGGCGTGTCGCCGATCTCGGTCAATCACCAAAACTTGTTTCCCTCTGTGACTATCTCGTTCAATCTCGCTTCGGGGCAGTCGCTGGGTAATGCCGTGAACGCATTCATCGGGCAGAGGTGGCGGTGGGCAAGCCGGACTCGCTCACCGGCACGTTCCAGGGAACAGCGCAGGCGTTCCAGGCGTCGTTGAAAAACGAGCCTTGCCTGATAGCTGCCGCGCTCGTGGTGGTGTACCTGATACTCGGGATCTTGTACGAAAGCGCAATTCATCCACTGACCATCATTTCGACCTTGCCATCTGCCGGTGTGGGCGCGTTGCATCGCGCTGATGTCATGCGGCCAGGATCTGTCGATCATGGGCATGATCCTGCTGATCGGGATCGTGAGGAAGAACGCGATCATGATGATCGACTTCGCGCTGGTTGCTGAACGGAAACAGGACCTGTCTCCCCACGATGCAATCCGCGAGGCGTGCGTGCTGCGGTTCAGGCCGATCATGATGATGACGCTGGCCGCGTTGTTCGGAGCTTTGCCGTTGGCGCTCGGCCATGGCGCGGGCGCGGAGTTGCGGGTGCCGCTCGGCATTGCAATTGTTGGCGGCTTGATCGTCTCGCAGATGCTTACACTGTTCACCACGCCGGTAGTTCACCTCTGGTTTGACCAGCTCGCTCAGCGGATCGACCGCAAGCGCGGCAGCGGTGTGGCGAAGCAAGGCGTGCCGGTTCAGGTTCAGTAGTGGATGTGTACGCCTGCCGGGCTCGTTGGTGAGTGGCGCCGCGGCAGGCTATCCAGGGCTATCGTGACACCCAGCCGCGCCGGATCAACGGTCCGAACAGCGGCCGATACGCAAGCATTGCGGCTCGCACAACCGGGGCCGCAAACCAGCGGCCCGTGAGCGCACAAAGCCAGGCGCTGATTCCAGAGACGAGCGCTGCGCCGGCTATATCGAGCGGGAAATGCACTCCGATATAGATTCGTGCCCACGCCATTGGCAGGCCAAGGAGCGCGAGTACCCAGCCCGCGCGGCGTGCTTCGGGATGCATCGCCAGACTAAAGGCAACCGTCCACAGGAACGTCAGGGGTCGCTGGGAAGCGATGAATCCGCTCCATGCGCGATCAGCGTATGCCCCAGGCCAATCATGAAAGGCCGCGGATGCGGCCACGTCAGGCCAATGATCTGTGCGGCCAGCAAAGCGACCAGCGCCGACGCGCTGGCCTCGATCAGACGCTCGCGCACGATGTCGTTTCCACGCAGCCAGCACACGACCAGTGTCGCGGGCACGAGCCAGATAGCGTACTCGCCGAACAGCATGGCCAATGCCACGGTGACAGACTCTGGCTGAACAGATGCGTTGATCAGTAAGAACAGGCTGCGGTTCAGTGCTTCCATAGCGGGCGATAGATGAGTGAATGATGGGTGAATGATAGATAAGCTTATCGTTTCAGGATTAGCTGAGCCTTATGAACGCGGGAATGCAGGTTTCAACGGTGTCGAAGGAAACGCGTGGTGACACTCAGCGAAGCTGATCTGAACACCGGATTCGCTCCGTAAAGCGGGACCTCGACGCGCGGCGAAACCGCAAGCCACGCAGATAACAAGCTTGTAATCGTCGCGTCAGGATGTAGTCACTACGCGTTGCGCAAAATGAAGTCCTGTTCTTCGCTGTTTCGCTGTTTCTATGTATCGCGGTGAAGAGCATGAAGAGCACGGGCTTCAATCATGGTGGCTGGAGCCACATCCGACGAGGTTTTTATCATGAAAAAATTTATCTGCGCAATACTGTCTGCAGTTCTGATTGTTCCAGCCGTTTCGTTCGCACAGGCCACCAACGGTCCGGTCACGCGAGCCCAAGTGCGCGCGGAACTTGTTCAGTTGGAGCGTGCGGGCTATCAGCCCGCAAGCAAGCAAATTCATTATCCCGACGAGATACAAGCGGCGGAACAACGAGTGCAAGCGGCCAACAGCGCGTATGCATCGGAGAGCGGTGCGCAGGGAAGCAGTGCCGCAACATCGGCTTCGGGGTTGCCAGGCCAAGATGCAGCGAACTAAGGCCGGGCGAGCGGTCAAGAGGATCGCTGGCCGCATCATTTCAGTCGATGCGGCCTTCGCGCTGCTTCAGATGGAAGCCGGCGCAACAGGGGCGAAATCACCCCATCGTCTTGATGTCCACAGCGCAATAACGCCTGATCCGGGTCGGACGCAGGCCGGCACTGTCGACCATGTTTCTATCCTGACGCGGGACTTTCAGTTTTCTTCGAAATCATGCCGACAGCTTGCCATCGCCCGGCGTGAGCGCTGCCACGCTCACGATCAAACCCCCTCCGTCGCGGTTGCTCACATCGAGCTTAGCCCCGTGCCGCCCCGCAATGCTCGATGCAATCGCGAGACCCAGCCCGCTGCCCGAGCCCTGCGTACCGGTACCGCGATAGAACCGGTCGAACACCCGGTCCAGTTCATCGGGCGCAATGCCCGGACCTGTGTCTGTGACTTCAACGCTCACGCCCTGTGGATCGCGCGCGAGGATCACATCAACCTTACCGCCCTCGGGCGTATGGCGAATCGCGTTATCGACCAGATTGTTCAACAGGATACCCAGCGCATGTTCATCGCCCATTACCACATAGTCGTCCGATGCATTGCCCGCCCGCTCTTCCAGTCCGAGATCAATGCGCTTGGCCTCCGCCAGCAACGACAGATCACTCACGGACCGCTCCGCAAGACGGCGCAGACTCATGTGCGTCATGGAAGCCGCGCGGTTCGCGTCCTCACGAGCCATCGCTAATAACTGATGGGCAAGGTGAATGATCCGGTTCAGCCGTTCCTCAAGACGTTCGAGCGTCTGGCCATCGCCTTGCAACGTCCCGTCGCGTCGTGCCGCCTGAAGTTGCAACTTCAATGCGGTTAGCGGCGTACGCAACTCGTGCGCCGCGTCGGCAACAAAGATCCGCTGCGCCTGCGACGCGTCGCTTAAACGCAGCAGCAAGTCGTTCAACGCATCGACCAGTGGACGGATCTCCACGGGTACCCGTGTGCCCACTTGCAACGGTTCAAGCGAGTCAAGCGAGCGCCGCGATAACGCACGCGACAACCCACCGATCGGCGCAAGCCCCCGGGCCACGACAAACAACACCAGCGCAATGGTCACCGGCACCACCAGGGCCAGCGGCCACAACGTGCGCCAGGCGAGCCGCAGCGCAAGATCTTCGCGAACGGAGAACGGTTGCGCCACCTGGATGTACCGATCCGGCTGCTGGAGGCCAAACACGCGCCATCGATATTCACCGCGTTCAATCGACTGGAATCCTTCAGCGATACGCGGTAACGCCGGCTCCTTGAGCGAGTGGTAAACAAGCTGGCCTTGCTTGTCCCAGATATCGATCGCAATCAGGTCGTCGGCTATGCCGTCGAACTCGTGGCTGCGCTGCTCAGCAGCGTCGGCAGTGGCAATATTCGCGGGCAACGACAGCGCGACGGTGCGCAGCTCGTAGTCGAACAACTCGCCCGCTTCTCGGCGCGCGGTGTGAAAGATGCCGTAGGCTGCCACTAGCGACGTGGCGGCCAGTCCGAAGATCAGCCAGCCGAGCAGCCAGCGGCGGATGGATGTCATTCGATTCCCTTGAGCCGGTAGCCTACGCCCCGGATCGTCAATATCTGCTCAGCGCCAATCTTGCGCCTGAGACTGTGGACATGCACCTCAATGGTATTGCTGCCCACTTCCTCACCCCATCCGTACAGCTTCTCTTCCAGTTCCGCGCGCCTGAATACGCGTGTTGGTTCTTCGATCAGCACCTGAAGCAACGCGAACTCGCGCGGCACCAGCGGCAACGGCACACCGGCCTTGCTCGCCTCGTGCGAGGCGGGATCGAGGGCAAGTTGTCCATGTGTATAGATGGGCTGCTTCTGGCCGGTACGACGTCGCAGCGCCGCGCGCACGCGTGCGGCGAGTTCGTCGAGATCGAAGGGTTTCATGAGGTAGTCGTCGGCGCCTGCATCGAGCCCGCGAACGCGGTCATCCACGGCATCGCGCGAGGTCAGGATGATGACGGACGCCGCACCGCCTGCCTTGCGGTACGTGTTCAACACCTGGATGCCATCGCGTTTCGGCAAGCCGAGGTCGAGCAGCACGAGGTCGTACACGCCATTGCCAAGCGACAGCTCAGCGGCGCGGCCGTCCGCCGCCCAGTCGATTGCGTAACCCAGCCGGCGCATGGAGTCGACCACAGTCTCGGCAATCATCTCGTCGTCTTCCACCAGTAATAGCCGCATCGTGAAGTCTCCCCGTTCCTACCAACAAGTATCGAGTATGAATTGTCGGCGGCAGGTGCTTAAGCGTTCCTTAAGCACGGGTTTCCTAGAATCAATCGCTCCTTCGATGAATCTTGCCCGTTCACTTTCTTCGCCCTGGAGCCAGCTTTGCCTGTATTCACCGCCCCGAGTGTGTACCTGTACAAGCTAGTTTGCGCCGGCACGTGCCTGGCGCTGCTCGCCGGCTGCACCTGGTATCACCGCGAACCGCTTGCGCCGCGGGATACATCAACCACGCTCACTACGCTCTCACGCGTGCAGATCGACCCGGCGACCATGCCCCTGCCCGAGCTTACTGCACATCGCTTCGATCCCTCGGACGGCCTCGACATGGAGGAGGTCGCCATGCTGGCCGTGGCGAACAATCCCGATCTCAAGCTCGCTCGCGACGACCTGGGTATTGCGCGGGCACAGGCATTTTCGGCGGGATTGCTGCCCGATCCGCAATTAGCCGTGTCCAGCGATTACTCAGGCATGGAAGGGGCGACGCGTGCGTTCAATTATGGCTTGACCATGGACGTGCTGGCGATCTTCGCGCGTGGCGCGAACAAGCAGTCGGCCGACGCGACTGTTGCAAAGACAGATCTGGGCCTGCTCTGGCAGGAATGGCAGGTCGTGGCGCAGGCAAAACAACTGTTCATCAAGGCGCGCTTTCAAGAGGACACGCTACCGTTGCTGCAGCAAGAACGCGATCTGTCGCGCACGCGTTATGAACGCATGTCTGATGCCCAACGCGAGGGCAACCTGACCGAAGACACGCTGACCGCTGCCCTGACTTCGTATAGCGACGCGCGCAAGCTCTATACCGATGCTGAACGCGCGGCCGAGCAGACGCATCGTGACCTGAACCAGCTGCTGGGTTTGTCGCCCGACGTGCAATTGCAGCTCGTGGGCGAGCCAGAAGACGCGCCACTCGACGACACCACCGTGAATAGCGCGGTCGCCGCGCTGCCGCGCCGGCGGCCCGATTTGCTGGCCCTGCAAGCGGGCTACGAGGCGCAGGAGCAAAAGTATCGTGCGGCGATCATGAGCCAGTTTCCGTCTCTGACCGTGGGGTTTGACCGTCAACGCGATACATCGAATGTCTACACGTCAGGATTCCAGATCAACCTGAGCCTGCCCATCTTCAACCGCAACCGCGGCAATATTGCGATCGAGCAAAGCACGCGCCAGCGCCTGCGTGATGAATATCAAAACCGCCTGAACCAGGCATTCGCCGACGTGGCCCATCTGCGTGCCGACGACACCATCCTCTCGCGCCAGATCGAGCAGACCGAAGCGGCGCTGCCCGGGACGGAGCATGCGGCGCGCGACGCCGGCGCAGCTTTTGTCGAGCACAACCTGACACTCGGTGCGTACACGGATGCGATGTCGGCCGCGCTGACCAAACGTGTGGATATCGCGACGCTGCGCGAATCGCGGGCCGAACAGCGCGTTGGCTTGCAAGCGCTGCTGGGCAGTGCGATCCCCGACGCCTTTACTTCCGACCTGAACCTGACCGAAGCCCATGCAAAATAACCGGCTTTCGATGCACGCTTGCATCGCTCTTTGCTTTTGCTTCAGCGTTTTCTTCGAAGCAACCAACGCGCTTGCCGACGACACCGTCGTCGCTGTATCGACCGCCCCGGTCCAGCGCGCACCGATTGCGCAACCGGTGCGCGCGTACGGCATCGTCGCGGCATCGGCGGCTAACCTCACTTCAATCAACCTGCCCTACGTCGCGCGGATCATGCAACTGCACGTGCAGACGGGTCAGCCGGTCAAGCGTGGCGATCCGCTGTTTGTCGTGCAGGCCGACCCTGCTGCCGTGCTAGCCGCCACGCAGGCAAGAAGCGCCGCGACACTGTCCGACGGCGAGCTCGCGCGCACCCAGTCGCTGTTCGACAAGGGCCTTGCCACCGCCTCGCAACTGGCTGCCGCTCGCAAGGCGGCCCAGGATGCTCGCGAGGCGCTGGCGTCGCAGGCACAGAGCGGGATCACGAGCGGAGCCAAGGTCGTTGCGTCGCCCATCGACGGCGTGGTGTTGCAGACCTCGGTGGGACAGGGCGATCAGGTGTCGGCGGGTGCGCCGATCGTGCAGCTTGCCGGCGCGGACAGCGGCCGGCAGACGCGCGGCAACGTGATGCTGGCGGTCGAACCTTCGGACGCCATCAACATCCATGCCGGCGATGAGGTCCGCTTGCGGGGCTTGTCAACCTCGCTCGCGAAGGTCTCCATGACCGGGCGCGTGGTCCTGGTGGGTGCGTCCATCGACCCGCAAAGCCAGCTCGTCGATGTGGGCGCGACCGTGCCGCTCGGCAATAGCGCCTTCATTCCGGGCACGCACGTGGCCGCCGATATCGATACGAACCGGGGCATGCATTGGATCGTCCCGCGCTCGGCCGTGCTCAAGGACGATCACGGCGATTTCGTGTTCCAGGTTGTGTCCGGCAACAAGGCGCATCGCGTGAATGTGGTGACGCAGATAGAGGACCGCGACCGCTACGGCGTCGACGGTCCGCTCAATGCGACGCAAGCGGTGGTGGTCAGCGGCAACTATGAGTTGAAGGACGGCATGGTGGTGCAAGGCGCGGGAGGCGCACCACGATGAACTTCGGCCAATGGATGCAGGCTCACCGGCGCTCATTGCTGTTCGTGATCGGGTTGCTCGCTGCGGCCGGCGCACTGACCGCGTTCCGGCTGCCGATATCGCTGTTCCCGAACGTGGCGTTCCCGCGCGCCGTTGTCTCTCTCGACGCTGGCGACCGTCCCGCCGAGCAGATGGCGACACTCGTCACCATGCCGGTGGAAGAGGCGCTGCGGCGCGTGCCCAACGTACTCGATGTCGAGTCGAAGACGAGCCGCGGGTCCGCTGAGATATCGGTGAACTTCGACTGGGGCACGGACATGGCGCAGGCCACGCTGCAGGCGCAATCGTCGATCAGCGAGATCCTTGGTACGTTACCGCAAGGCACGTCAATGCAGGTCCGCCGCATGGATCCGACGGTGTTCCCGGTCCTTGCCTATAGCCTGACGTCGAAGCAGCAATCGCTTTCTACACTGCACGATCTGGCGCAGTTCCAGATGCGGCCGCTGTTGTCGTCGGTGGAAGGGGTGGCGCGCGTGGATGTGACAGGCGGCGCGACCGACGAGTTCGAAGTGGCCGTGGACCCCGCCCGGCTCGCGGTCTACAAGCTCTCGCTCGCCGATGTATCCAAAGCGATCGGCGCGAGCAACGTACTGATGGCGGCCGGCCGGATCGAGGATCACTACAAGCTCTACCTGGTCATTTCCGACGCGACCATTACGAAGCTCGACGATCTGAGGAACGTGGTGGTATCGGCGAACGGACCCACGCAAATCCGGCTCGGCGATATTGCCACAGTGCGCGCAGGCGTCACGCCGCAATGGATGCGCGTGACGGCCGACGGGCAGGACGCGGTGCTCGTCAACATCTACCAGCAACCCGGTGCGAACAGCGTCGCCATGGCGAAGGCGATCCGCGCGAAGCTGAGCGCATTCCAGTCGCAGATGCCGCCGGGCGTGCGCCTCGCCAACTGGTACGACCAGAGCGAGCTGGTGACTGCTGCGGCCACGAGCGTGCGCGACGCCATCATGATCGGCGTGGTGCTCGCCGCGCTGACGCTGTTCGCGTTCCTGCGCAACTGGAAGATCACCGCGATTGCGGTGGCGCTGGTGCCGGTCGTGATGGCCGCGACCATTCTCTTGCTCGATGTGTTCGGCATGGGCTTCAACATCATGACGCTCGGCGGCATGGCGGCCGCGGTGGGCCTGGTGATCGACGACGCGATCGTGATGATCGAGCATATTGTGCGGCGCATGCGCGAGGGCGGCGCGAACGCATTTCATGGCCGCGTGATGGCAGCCGCGCTCGAATTCACGCGGCCGCTTGCCGGGTCGTCCGCGGCGACGCTGATCATCTTCGTGCCCCTTGCCTTCCTCTCCGGCGTGACCGGCGCGTTCTTCAAGGCACTGTCCGTCACCATGGCAAGCGCGCTCTTCATTTCGTTCATGGTCACCTGGCTTGCCGTGCCCATCCTCTGCGACCGATGGCTCAAGCCCAGGGACGCGGAGGAGCACACCGAAACCGTTCTGGCGACGTGGATGAATACGCGTTACGCGACGTTGATCGGCCGCGTCAGCGCACGGCCCGCGCTTGTCCTGATCGGCCTCGTACCGCTTCTTATTGTTGCTGCGTTCGCTTTCACCCGGGTGGGCAGCGGGTTTATGCCGACCATGGACGAAGGCGGTTTTGTACTCGACTATCACACCGAGCCGGGTACATCGATCAGCGAAACCGACCGGCTGATGAAGCAGGTCGAGGCGATTGTCAGTGCGAATCCGAATGTCGCCACTTACTCGCGGCGAACCGGCGCAGGCTTGGGCGGCGATCTGAACGAGCCTAACCGGGGAGACTTTTTCGTGCGCCTGAAGTCCGGCAAGCGCGAGCCTATCGAAACCGTGATGGAGGAGATTCGCTCGAAAGTGGAAACAGACGTGCCCGGGGTCAGTATCGAACTGGCTCAACTGATGGAGGACCTGATCGGCGATCTGACCGCGGTGCCGCAACCTGTGCAGATCAAGATTTATTCCGACGACCAGATCACCCTCAACTCGACCGCGCGGAACGTGGCGGCGGCGATCGGCAAGGTCCAGGGCGTGGTGGATGTGAACGACGGCATCAATCCCGCCGGCGACGCGCTTGAACTGCACATCCGGCCGGATGCGGCGGCGGCCGAAGGCATGGACCCGCAGAGCATCGCGCAGGCCGTCTCCGACATGGTGCAAGGCAATATTGCCACGCAGTTCCAGAATGGACCGAAGACGGTCGGCATTCGCGTTCGGGTGGCCGGTGCGCTCGCACTCACCGATACCCAGCTCGGCCAGTTACAGATCCGCGCGCCGGACGGCCATCTGTTCGCGCTGGATCGCGTGGCTTCGCGCGTGACCGTGACGGGCCAGCCGGAAGTGAGCCGGGACAACCTGAAGCGCATGGTGGCGGTGACGGCGCGTATCGATGGGCGCGACCTCGGCTCGACCATTGCCGACGTGCAGAAAGTGCTTGCTACGGCCAAGCTGCTGCCCGCCGGCGTGTACTACGAACTAGGTGGTTTGTATCAACAGCAGCAGATTGCCTTCAAGGGGTTGATGACCGTATTCGGCGCGGCCGTCGCGCTGGTATTTGGCCTGCTGCTGTTTCTCTACGAGCGTTTTCGCATTGCGCTAGCCGTGCTTGCGATGCCCTTGCTGGCAACCGGAGCAGTGTTTGTCGGCCTCTGGGTCACCGGCATAGAGCTCAACATCTCCGCGATGATGGGCATGACGATGATCATCGGCATTGTCACGGAGGTGGCGATCTTCTATGTATCGGAGTTGCAAGGGTTGATGCGCGATGAAGAGATGCCGCTCGATCGGGCTTTGATAGAAGCGGGCCGGAATCGCTTGCGGCCGATTGCCATGACGACTATCGCGGCCATTCTTGCGTTGCTGCCGCTGGCGTTTGCACTGGGCCAGGGATCGGCCATGCAACAACCGCTGGCGGTAGCGATCATTTCCGGTTTGATCGTGCAGTTGCCGTTGGTGCTGCTGCTGTTGCCGGTATTGCTGCAGTTATTGATGAAACCGCGGCGCTGATGGACCGATGCATCCATGCGCGGGAAAATCATTGAACGAAAACGGGGCGCTGAAGAGCGCCCCTGTTAGTCAACTACGCAACCACGTGAAGCAATGCCCTGGTCCCGCAGACACAAGACCTTGATTAATGGTGCGAGAAGAGGGATTCATGCGGGACTGGAAAAACGCTTCGTGCGCTTGACTGGTTCGACCCGTTTGTTGAAGGGCCATAACTGCTGTTTGCGTCAGCGCTTCGTGGTCCCGCCTGGCGGTTCATGTTCTGCGCGGTATCTCGACCGGCGGGATAGTTTGTCTTCGACGGCGGCACTGTGCCTTGCTGTTCCGCCTGGATCAATTCGGAGCGTACTTGCGCCCGGGTAACCGGATCGTTGGCGGTCTGTGCGAAGGAGGCAAGGGGAAGCGTCAGGGCCGAGGCTGCGAGCAACGAAATTACCAGTGATTTCATGGTGTCAATTCCTAGAATGAGTAGTCGTCCGGCGAATTCGGTGACCGGTCATGCAACGCAAAAATGGCTGGTTTGACTCCAACCCTGGCGATGCATGCATCCAGAATACGGAGTTATCCTTAACGAATTATTAGCTGCGTAAAATGTGTTCAGTCGCCTTCTGTTCAACCGATTGCCCTGATGGTTTTAATGCTTAAGCAGCGCTTAAGAATTCGAGTGGGACACTGCCCGAATTACGCGTTGTAAACGCGGCGTGCGACTGAGGCGCCATCGCGTTTTTTTCTTTTTAGTGACAGCATGCATACGCGTTTCGGTAACGATCCCGAACACGAACAGGTTTTGCGCACCTCAATTGACCTGATCGCGAATTGAGTTCTGAGCGGCGCCCAGCTTTGCGCCGGGGTGGCGCTTGTCGACATAGGGACGGGAGACGGGCAGATAGCATTCCGGGCCCTCGATGCAACTGGCCCCTCGCTACGCGTGATTCTCACTGATATTTTGGCACCATTGCTGCGTCATGCCGAAACGCTGGCGATTCAACGGAATGTTCAGGACCAGTGCAGATTTATTGAATGTTCCGCTGACGCGCTAAGAGACATTGACGACGCATCTATCGACGTCGTTACCACGAGTGCGGTTCTTGCCTACGTTACCAATAGGGAGGAGGCGTTTCTTGAGATTCGCCGTGTCCTCAGGCCCGGAGGACGACTCTCGATCGGCGAACCCATCCTTCGAGGCGATGCTTTTGAAGCTGCCTCGCTAAAACAACTGGTCGACTCCCAGCCTCCGGGATCAGACGATCGCTTCTTTCCCCTTCTCAGCCGTTGGAAAGGCGCTCAGTTTCCCTATACTGAAGAAAAAATTGCCAGTAGTCTCATTACAAATTTTAATGAACGCGATTTGGTTCGGCTCGCGCTGAATGCCGGATTCATTGCGGATTCATTGATATCCACGTGGAATTTCATGTCGATATTTACCCGTCGGCTGTCCATTCGTGGGAGGTGTTTCTGGACAGCTCCCCCCACCCTTGGGCACCGCCGCTGAGAAGCATTCTCGAGGAACGGTTCTCCGTTGAAGAACGGGCGTTGTTCGAGACAATCTTTCGTCCAAGGGTGGAGGCTCAGCAGTTCGTCACCGCGGACCGTGTCGCATATCTCACAGCTCGGAAACCACCTGCGTAATTCCGGCAAGCTGGCTAAATGTCCCGGGTCTCTCGATCGTTTGCGCGCATGAACAACGGGCTTGTCGCCCTGGACCTGCCCTGGACCTGCCCTTGACCTCCCCGTGATCACCGAAACCACGCTTACCTCCGCTCGCTGCTTACGTCACATAGGAAGACCGGGTGGCGCAAGTGCCGCGAGTCCACATATCAATCTTGTAATCAAATGGTCGGTCGGCTGTCACTCGTACTCCCGCAAAATGCGGTCAGGATTTTCCCCGTAATCGTGACCCGGCACGGCCGGCGTACTATCGTGGAATGGCAAATAATGTGACGGTGAGGTGCAAATATGCGAATTCTGGTCATTGAGGACGAGCAGAAGGCGCTCGCTTACATCAAGAAGGGACTCGAGGAAGCGGGCTATTCAGTCGACACCGCTTCCGACGGCGCCGAAGGCCTGATTCTCGCCCGCGAAGAGGACTACGACGTCATCGTGCTCGATGTCATGTTGCCGACCATGGACGGATGGGCCGTGCTCAAGAATGTTCGAACCCTGAAGACTACGCCGGTATTGTTCCTGACTGCCCGTGACGACGTCAGCGACCGCGTGCACGGACTTGAACTTGGCGGCGACGATTACCTCGTCAAGCCGTTCGCATTCGTCGAGTTACTCGCGCGCGTTCGTACTCTGGCGCGGCGTGGACCGCCGCGTGAAAGCGATCTGATCACCGTCGCGGACCTGGAAATCGATGTCATGCGGCACAAAGTGCGCCGCGCCGGCAAGCGCATCGATCTGACACCGCGCGAGTTCTCGTTGCTGCAATTGCTCGCGCGAAAGAAGGGCGAGGTCATGAGCCGAACGCAGATCGCCTCGTATGTGTGGGACATGAATTTCGACAGCGACACCAATGTAGTGGAAGTCGCGATCCGGCGTCTGCGTGCCAAGGTCGACGACGATTTCGACGTCAAGCTGATTGCGACTGTTCGCGGCGTTGGCTATGTGATCGACACGCGGGAGGACGATTGATGAGGGGCCGCAATCGGGCTTGCTCGTTGACGGCAACGCTCGCACTGGTTTTTGCCGCAACCACGCTTGCGGTTTTCGCAATGATCGGCACCTACGTCTATCTGGCGCTCGCGCATGAAGTGCGCACCCAGGACGATCTCGACATCGTGCTGGCCGCCCGTCATACTCGCCGTCTGATCGGAGAACTAGCCGGTACTGGAGACCTTCGTGCACACAAGGAGCGGGTCGAAAGCCAGGTGCTTGGCAACGAGGCTTTGTCGGTCGAAATCCTTGATCCGTCCAACCGCGTGCTGCTCGAGCACAACCGGGTCGAGACGGCTGATGAACTTTCGTGGCCGCCTGGAACAGTTGGGGCGTCGCAGCAGATCACCACGGCGTCGATCGTGGAACGCTTGGCAACCAACGACATGCCGTTCCGCCGCCTCGCCGCACTGGCCCGCCTGAGCGATGGATCTTATGTGACGATTATCGTGACGCGCAATATGCACGATCGGAAGTTGCTGCTGGACCAATATCGCGACCGGTTGCGCTTCGCTGGTTCGGCCGGCGTCTTGCTAGCGTTCTTGATGAGCTATCTGCTGCTGCGGCGGGCGCTCAATCCGCTGCGAGAGATAGCGCGCAGTGCCGAAAATTTTACCATCGACAACCTTGCTTCCCGGATCAAGGTGGGTCACGTGCCGCAGGAGCTTCAGTCACTGGTCCTGTCGCTCAACACCATGTTTGCCGGGTTTGAGCGTGGTTTCACGCGGCTTTCCCGCTTCACGGCGGACCTCGCGCACGACATGCGCACGCCCTTGGGCAATCTGCGCGGTGCGACGGAGGTTGCGCTCGCGCGCCCGCGCTCGAGCGAGGAATATCAGGCTGTGCTCGCATCGAATCTCGAGGAGTGCGACCGCCTTTCACGCATGATCGAGAACGTGCTATTTCTGGCGCGTGCTGAACATCCGACTTTCGCAAAGCACAAGGTCGAGTTCAGTGTCGAAGACGAACTGCTGAAGATCGCAGAGTATTTCGAAGGCATTGCCGACGATGCCGGGGTTCATCTGCGCGAGAGTGGCGGCGGACGGCTTGCGGCGGATGTCGAATTGTTCCGGCGAGCCGTCAGCAACCTGCTCGCGAATGCGGTACGTTATACGCCTCGGGGCGGCACCATCACGCTCGATACCCAGACCCAGGGCGACACGCTGCGTGTCTCCGTAACAAATCAGGGCGTCCCGCTCGATTCAGCGATGCTCGAACGAGTGTTCGACCGGTTTTACCGGGCGGATCCTTCGCGCACGAGCAGCAGTTCGACAAGCGGGTCAGCCGGACTTGGACTGGCGATAGTGCGAACCATCATGGACTTGCACGGCGGGAGTGCCCATGCGGAAAGCGGACCGGGCGTCACACGCTTCGTGCTGACTTTTCCAGTGGAAAAGCCTGCCACTGGCGTGCCATCGCGTGTGGCCTGATCAACCATGTCAATCGACCGCAACTTCGCGCCGCAGGGCTAATCGTCCTGAGGATGGCGGCCCGGGCATACGGCGGCCCAGCCGCCGCCAAAGCCGGGCGAGTCAGCCGATCCTTTGAGGCAAACCAAAAAGTCTGCCTTTAGCCCATGAGGGTGCATAGCGATCCACCCCCCCGCGCGATCGTAAGCCTTATCGATCGCCTTCGATCGCGGCCGGTTCGAGCTGCATCACCGCCCCCAACGTAAGCCAGACTTCGTCGCGGAATGTCGCGATCGGTCGCGCCGTGCGCGCCATGCCGGGATCAGCTGCAGAGAGGCGGTCACAAAATTTGCGCAGGCAGCCAGAACTAATAAGCTTCCCATAATATTTTATCGTTACATTTAGCTTTCGTAATCGTGATGCGGCCGCAAACCCTCACTCGGAAACTCATTATGATGACTCGCGCATATCCCGTTGAAGTTGGAGACGACCGCTTTAATAAGGTCCCTGAAGTCACGACTATCTTTGGGGTCATCAAGCTCTTGTCCACCACGGAGGGTGAAACTGGCGCCGATTATCTTGCAGTGGGCGTGGGGTTTGGAACGCTTGTCACCAGCCTCATATGTGCGGTGTAGCTGATCGCGGCATTGGCGCTGCAGATTCGATCGCGCGCTTATGTACCGTGGAGCTACTGGCTGACGGTGGTGCTAGTCAGCATTGTCGGTACTCAGATAACCGATGCGCTGACCGACGGGCTGTCGGTCAACTTGTATATCAGCACGTCGGTGTTCGCGGTCTGTCTCGCCGCCGTTTTCCTCGCGTGGTACCGCGCGGAGGGCACGCTGTCGATCCACTCAATCAACACATGTCCACGAGAATTTTTTTACTGGGCGGCCATCCTCGTTACGTTTGCGCTCGGTACCGCAGCCGGGGATTTGGCTACTGAGGCATTGGGACTCGGATTTGCCCTGGGGACGGTGGTGTTTGGCGGGCTGATCGCGTTGACTTCGCTCGCCTATTTCCTTGGCGCTGACTCAGTGTTGACGTTATGGATTGCTTAAATTTTAACGCGGCCGCTTGGCGCTTCACTCGGGGATCTCATCTCGCAGTCGAGGAAGTATGGCGGACTTGGCTGGGGCAGCGTTGGGACGAGCATTGTATTTCTCTCGGTGATCGTTGTCCTTGTGATCTACGTCAGCATTAGCCGGCCGTCCCGCACAAAATCATTGCGTGCCGTGAGCAAGTCGTAATCCGATCGGCACTTCACCTTAATAATTTTATTGAAAACGGAGCGGCAATCATGATTTCCTGGCGATACCTCAAACCCCTGATCTTTGCTATGCCTGGACTGACGGCCATCAGCACGTTTTGCGCTCCGACGTCGATATCGTTCGTGAGCACCGCACAAGCCGCGCCATCGAAGCTCGGTGACTTGCCCGGGTTCCGGCGCATAGTCGCCGATACAGCCATCATGGTAAACAAAGGCGATCTCGCAGGAGCGCGCACGAGAATCAAAGATCTGGAGACCTCGTGGGATGGGGAACCGTCGTTGAAGCCGCGTGCGGCAGCCGACTGACACAAGGTTGATAAGTCTATCGATCAGGCACTCAGTGCCTTGCGTGAGAAGGCGCCGAACGCGGCGTCCTGCAAGCAGGCACTAAGCGATCTATTAGCCGTCATTGACCAGGCAAGCGGGCGTTAACGAGATGTGGCGTCGGCTACGCGCAATCGTGGCTCGGCTGCTCGATCAGAACAGCCGCCACCGTCACACAGATTACGTTTTTCATAAAGAGCAAAACTCGCGAAATGCGGCACTTATCACCTTCCTCACCTCGTCGCGTAGGATCGGATTCCTCATGATATGCGCCTTTATTCGGTGGTTTGTCCGGGCGCAAGCCCTTGCCAGCCACCGCCAAGCGCCTTCAATAACAACACGTTTGCATCAAGCCTGCGCGCATCGATCTGGTCGGCGGTGCGCTGATTCGTCAACGCGATGGTCTGTGCAGTCACGACATCGAGATAGCTCACCGCTCCGGCCTGGAACCGATTGGTCGTCAACTTCAACGCAAGCTCGGCAGCGGACGTTGCGCGTTGTTGACTTGCGGCTTCGCTCTGAAGCGACTGCAGCGCGGACAAATTGTCCTCGACCTGTTGAAACGCCACGAGCACGGTCTGCCGGTAGTCGGCGACCGAGGCATCATATTGCGAGTTGGCGCTCTTCAATTGCGCATCGCGCCTTCCACCGTCAAACAATGTGCCGACAAGCTGGGGACCGATTGACCAGAAGAGGCTGGGGGCGGTGAGCCACGGCGCAAAGAACGTGCTTTCGAGTCCGGCGCTTGCCGATAGCGTGAGATCGGGAAAGAACGCGGCATGGGCCTCGCCAATCTGCGCATTGGCCGCGAATACGCGGCGTTCGGCAGCAGCAATGTCAGGGCGGCGTTCGAGAAGCTGTGAGGGCACGCTGGGTGGAATAGACGGCAAAACGAAGGGCTGCGGCCTGGCCGCGATGGAGAACGTCGATGCCGGTTCGCCAATCAACGTGGCGATCGCGTGCTGAAGCTGCGCACGCTGAACGTCGATATCCGTGTCCTGTGTTCGTGTACTTTCCAGTTGGGTCGAGGCCAGCGCGACCGCGGAAGCATCAATTGCGCCATTTTTCAGTTGCTGGTTCAAAATGCGCAGCGCATCGGCATACGCGGTGACGGTGTCGTCGAAGAGTTTCTTCTGTGTATCGAGTGAGCGCAGGTCGAAGTAATCGACGGCCAGGTCGGTCGTCATCGAAAGGCGCACGGCTGCAAGATCGGCTTCGCTTGCAGCCGCATTCGCTTGCGCGTTGACGGTTGCATCTTTCACGCGGCCAAACAGGTCGGGTTCCCACGAAGCGCTCAAACCGGTCGAATAGTCGGGTATGGTCTTGCCCGCAATCGAATGGCCCTGCACATTCTGCGACGTGCGGAAGCGGCTCTCGGACGCGCCCGCGGTGACGGTCGGGAAGAAGCCGGCGCGCTGATAGTCGACGAACGCGCGTGCTTGCTGCAACTGCGCAACTGCTTTCTGCACAGTCTGGTTCGATACATCGATACGGCTTTCGAGTTCGTTCAACGTCGGGTCGCCGAAGGCGGTCCACCATGGGCCACGCGGCTGGGTATCCGCGGGGGCGGCAAGTGCCCAACCCGCGGTGCCGGCATAGTGTGCCGGTACGGAAACGTCCGGCTTCTGGTAAGCCGGCAGGGTGGAGCAAGCGCTGAGTGCGACGCCCAGGCAGATGAGCAGCGTCTTGCGGGCGAGGGCGGGTGGCGACATAAGCATAAGCGGCATGAGCGGCATGAGCAGGATCCTCAGGAAGCGGACGCTATCTGCACCGGCTCGCCCGGGCTGATAGCGTCCCCCGGGTTGTCGATCACGCGGTCGGTCGCTGTGAGTCCGGTTGTGACTTCCACGTGGGTGCCGAAATCCCGCCCGATACTGACCGTCTTGAGCGCGGTCTTACCGCTACTGTCGACCACCGCGACGGTCACGCCATTGGGTCTGAACAGGAGCGCGCTCACCGGCAGGTCGAGTGCGGGGTTGGCGTTCTGCAGTGCCAGATGCACCTGTGCATACGCGCCGGGCAGCAGCGCGCCGTCGCGGTTGTCGACATCGACTTCGACGTGCATCGTGCGACTGACCGGATCGATCGCGCCGGCACTGCGTGCGACTTTCGCGGCGAAACGCCTGCCCGGATATTGCTGCACACTCAGATACACCTCGGTGCCAGGCGTGACATACGGCGCATCGTTTTGCGGAACGTCGGCGAACACCCGCAACGTGTCCGTCTGCTCCACATGAAAGAGTTCACCGGGCATGGCGGCCAGCCCTGGCGAACCGCCCGCAGTGACGAGCGCACCCACATCAACGTTGCGCGCCGTCACCACGCCGTCGAAGGGCGCGCTCACCTTCTCGTACGACACAAGCTCTGAGAGACGTTGCACATTGGCCTGGGCGGACTGCAGCATGGCGCGCTTCGCTTCCATGTCGCTGACCTTCGTGTCGGTGTCCTGTTGCGAGACTGACTGCGTCTTCAGCATGTCCTGCCAGCGTTGCGCGCTGACTTTTGCGTAGTTGAAGTTAGCCTGCGCCGTCGCCACGTCGGCACGAGCCTGCTGAAGCTGTGCATCGAGCTCCGGTGTCTGGATGACAGCCAGCGTTTGCCCTGTTTTCACCCTGGCGCCAATATCGGTGTACCAGTGCTCGAGATAACCGCTCGTGCGGGCATAGATCGAGGCATCGGCGTAGGGCATCACCGAGCCGGGCAGCAGGAGTTCCTGGACCGCAGGCGCATTGCGCGGCTTGATAACCGAGACGCTAAGCGCATGTTGCGCGGCGGCTTGCGAGGTCAGCGCGGTGCTGGCCTGCAGTCGCGGAACGATGCCAACCACAAGCAACGCGGCAGCAACGGCGCCGAATGCCAGCGGCATCATGAAGCGTCTCCGGATGGCAGGCTTGTCGGGCGTCTTATCAGCCAGCGGCGCTGGTTCGTGCAGGTCGTTACGATGGTTCATAGTCTTTGCTCGTTTAAAGGCAGTCACTGAATGGCCGGAATGGTTTGTGCCGACACCGCTTTTTTCATGCGGCGCTTTTCGATCCAAGCGTGGACCATGCCGAATACGACCGGGACAAACAGAAGGGTGGAAACCGTGCCGATCGCCAGGCCACCGATCACGGCACGCCCAAGCGGTGCATTCTGTTCACCACCGTCACCCAGTCCGAGCGCCATCGGCAACATGCCGATCAACATCGCGAGCGCGGTCATCAGCACGGGCCGGAAGCGGTTGAAGCCGGCCTCGAGCGCAGCGGTCAGCGGAGGCGCACCGCCTTGCAGCATCTCGCGTGCGGTGTTGATGACAAGAATGCTGTTGGCCGTTGCAATGCCGATGCACAGGATGGTCCCTGTGAGCGCCGGTACGCTCAGCGTGGTGTGCGTGGCGAAGAGCATCCACGCGATACCCGCCAGTGACGCAGGCAAGCCGCTGATGATGATCAGCGGGTCGATCCATGACTGGAAGTTCACGACCATCAACAGATAGACCAGCGCGATGGCGAATACGAGTCCGAGTCCCAGGCCGCTGAACGATTCGTTCATCGACTGCACCTGGCCGCGGATGACGATCGACGAGCCGGCGGGTAACTGTGCCTGTGCCTGGTCCACGAGCCGGGTCACGTCCGACGCCACGCCGCCCAGGTCGCGTCCTTGCGCTGAAGCGAAGATATCGAGCACGGGCTGCACGTTGTAATGCGAGATCACGGCCTGTTGGGTGCCGCGCGACATCGTGCCCAATGAACCCAACAGGCTTTGTGGCGAGGAGGACGCTGCGCCCTTCGTCAGGGGTACATTCGCCAGCGTCTGCAGCGAATGGATGTCGTATTGCGGCACTTCAGTCATCAACGGATAACTCACGCCGTTCTTCGGATCGAGCCAGAAGTTAGGCGTTGTCTGCGAACTGCCCGATAGCGCGATCAGCAGGTTTTGCGCAACGTCACGTTGCGTGAGGCCGGCTTGCATCGCCTTGGTCCGATCTACGTTGATGTTGATCGCGGGCTCGTCTCCGGGCTGCTGAATCCGGGCATCGACGAGACCGCGCACCGTTCTCAGCTTCGCCAGCAAGTTGTTCGCCACCACGCGGTTCTGTTCGAGCTTGTTGCCGACGATCTGGATGTCTATTGGCGCGGGTAGGCCGAAGTTCAGGATCTGGCTGACGATATCCGCCGGGAGGAACGCGAAGGTCGTGCCAGGGAACGACGCAGTTAGCACGTTGCGCAATTTCGTGACATAGTCCGCCGTAGGCGCATGCCCTTTTTTCAGCGTGATCATGATGTCTGCGTCTTCCGATCCGACCGGCGCTGACGAGTCATAGGTCAGGTTGATGCCGCTTACCGGAACGCCAATGTTATCGAGCAATGCGGCTTCGTCCGACTTTGGAATGACTGTTCGGATCTTCGCTTCGACCTCGTCCGCAAGACGCGCCGTTTGTTCGATCCGGGTGCCGGTGGGGGCACGCATGTGAAGTCGGATCTCACCCGTATCCACAGCCGGAAAAAAGTCGCGGCCTGTGAAGGGTACGAGCGCGAACGACCCGACGCAGAGCAGCATGAACACCAGCAGGAAGCGGCGGCGGCTTTCAATGGCGCGGTTGAGCGTTGCCTTATAGCCGTGGCGCAATGCTTCGAAACGACGCTCGAACGCAGCCTGGAATTGCATCAGGAAAGCGAATGGTCCGCGTGCTGGCTTGCGGTCTTTCGAGGGCATTTTCAACAGGTACATCGCGAGTGTCGGGATCAGCGTGCGCGAGAAGAAGTAGGATGCGCACATTGCAAAGACAACGGCTTCAGCCAGCGGTACAAACAGATATCGCGCGACGCCTGAGAGCAGGAACATTGGCACGAACACGATGCAGATAGAGAGCGTTGAGACGAAGGTCGGTACCGCGATTTCTCCCGATCCGTTGAGAATGGCGTCGTGCAGCGAGGCCCCCCGTTCCAGATGGTGCGTGATGTTTTCGATCGCAACCGTCGCATCGTCGACCAGGATCCCGACCGCCAGCGCCAGCCCTCCGAGGGTCATGATGTTGATGGTTTGCCCGAGCGCGGACAGCGCGATCAGCGAGGTCAATACCGAGAGAGGAATGGTGACGGCAATGATCAGCGTTGCGCGCCAGCTGCCGAGGAACAGCAGGATCATCAGGGCAGTCAGGCATGCCGCGATCAACGCTTCCCGCACGACACCGGTGACGGCCGATTTCACGAATACCGACTGATCCGAAAGCGCCTTGATATGCAGCGCCTTCGGTAGTCCCGCCGCAATCTTTGGCAGCATGGACTTGATCTGTCCAATGATCGTGAGCGTCGACGTGCTACCGGTCTTTTCCACCGTGAGCAGCGCGGCGCGTTTGCCGTCGCTGCGCACGATGTTGGTTTGCGGCGCATACCCGTCTCGCACCTGCGCGACGTCCCGTACGTACACGACGCCGCCCTTGACCGTTTTGATCGGCAGGTTGTTGAGCGCTGCGACGCTGTCCGTGCTGCCGTTCATCTGCACGTTGTATTCGCGTGCGCCGATCTTCGCCGTGCCACCGGGCAGGATCAGGTTCTGGGCATTGACGGCATTGACCACGTCGCTGGGCGACAAGCCTTTGGCCTGCAATGCGCGTGGGTCGATGTCGATCATGATCTGGCGGATCTTGCCGCCGAAGGGCAGCGGGACGGCCGCGCCCTGCACCGTGGCAAGCTGCGTGCGAATGAAGCTGTTGCCCAGGTCGTAGAGCGTTTGCTCAGGCAGCGTATTGCTCGATAGTCCGAGTTGCAGGATGGGGACGGTCGACGCGTTGTAGGTGATGATGTTCGGCGGCAAAGTGCCTGGTGGCAGTACGCGCAGAATGGACTCGGAATTCGAGCCGGCTTCGGCAATAGCGCGGTTGATGTCCGCGCCGGGATGGAAGAATATCTTGATGACGGAGACGCCGTTCAACGACTGCGATTCAATGTGTTCGATGTCTTCAACATCCGAAGTCAGCGCGCGTTCATAGTTCGACGTAATCCGGTTCGCCATGTCTTCTGCGGAGAATCCGCTATACGACCAGACAATGCTGACCACCGGAATATTGATATCCGGAAAGATATCCGTTGGGGTACGCATGATGGCGAGCGGTCCGATCATAAACAGCAGGATCGCAAGCACAATGAAGGTATAGGGCCTGCGCAGGGCCAGTCTGACAATCCACATTGGAAATTCCCGGAAGATAAGCCGCCTTTGAAAGCGGAGACGTCGAAACGTGTGGCTAGTGTGACGAACTGATCTTTACCCGGTACTGACCGCAAGGTGACAAAGTTGTTATCTTCGGCGCGGAAGACGGTTAGGCGCAATGGAAACATTAAAGACGTTGGGGTATTAGCGGAGAGCGCCTGAGTTCGAACTCAGGGCTGCTGGATCAAGAACTAGCTACGAAAATTGGATACGGCGTCTGGCACTGTACCGTTCCGAATTGCTCGGATTGTTTCCGGCTTACGCGAGCGATGCCTTATCGAATTTTCATAGCGGCATGCACAGCACATCGGAGAATCCGCCAACACGGACGGCAGCAGCGCCGATCGCCGCCGCAACGCACGGCGACAACAGTGCCTGCAATTCATCCTCATGACGATAAAACTGCATCCCATCGCTCAACGGACGATCACCGTCGATCGCCGGATGACAATAAATCTCCACGACACCGTGCGGCAATGCCTTAATGGCGGCAAGCAATGTGGGCTCATCCATATTCCCGCTCCTTGCGATCCCAACCACATAGTCGTTATGTGCAATCCCCTCACGCGACAGCCGAGCGCGCGCCATCGAGATCCATGGTTTCATCCACAGCGGCGCGCCCATTTCAAACGGCAACCGCATCGATCGCATTCCGTAGTCTGGCCCGATCTCGAGAATCAACCCGAGCACCGTTGGATGCAAATGAAAATGCTTGTGGGTGTTGACGTGATCGAGCGTCAACCCGTCTTCGCAAACGCGTCGAACTGCACGCGAATCTCCTGACCTAATTGTCTGCGTACCCGCCTCGAGAAGAAAAATCGCACGCCATCACGCGCCATGTTGCTGCCAAAGCGGCCATGCTCGTCCAGCAACGCCGGAATTTTCGCGCGCGGCATAATCGCGTTCCCATCGGCTAACACCACATGCAGGCCGACCCGCAATTTCGGCAGACGGTAGGCGCGCGCGATTGCGTCCGCTGCGCCAGGTGCACCGACCATGAGGCTCGCTGCCGTCAACACGCCGTGTCGGTGCGCTCGCTCGACCGCCACGTTGACCGTGAATGCAGGCCGAAATCGTCCGCCGTAGTGATCAGGCCTCGCGCTCTATCGGCCATCCGAAGTCTCCACTTCATCCAGTGAGGCCAACACCGTACGCTGCCTCGCTGATGCGGATTGTGATGCAGATTGCGCCATTGGCACACGTGCGCCGCGCCATACGACATGCGAGCCGAACAACGCTGCGAGCCATTGCAAGGCGAGCAGGGTATCGCGAAGCGGTACGAGCGGTAAATCGCGCCAGAAGGTGCGCTGGTGACGCGCGGCGCGCAGATGCAGCAGCACGCGCGCGACGCAGCCGCACGCCGTTATTGAGGCGCTCGCGAGCGTTGCCCACAGGTGCGGGTCGCTTGTCGGACCAGTCTGCAACGCCGTGCAGAGCGAACCTCCGAAGCGGTGCAGGACATTGCTTGGAGGGCACAGAAACGCTTGTGTGCGCGTTATCGATTGATGGAGGGCAAAAGGAAGATCATCGGCAAGACCCCGCCGTCTGCGGCCCAGAAATTTTACTCGCTTGTGTCATAAGCAGTACTCCTCATCTCGATAATTGTCGTTTCCTCCCGCTTACAGCAACAGAACCGGACGGAACACGATGGAGGCACCCGGTCAGATCGCGGCGCTTGCCGGCTGCGGACCTTCCTGTGCGCTTATCACCCTGGCATCGCGCTCCCTGAGGATCCGGAGGGCGACATCCGCCGCAGCACGAACGTGCGCACGGCACGCCGCACCAGTGGCCGCGGCATCCCTTTCTTCGATGGCGTCCATAATCCGGCCGATTTCCTTGACAGTCTGCGGCAGCCGACTCTCGCTGGACAAGGAAGTGGCCCGCAACTGGGCGTTGCGGATCAGCAGTCGTTCCAGCATCTGGGTGGCCAGGGCGTTGCGGCTTCCGCGTGTCAGGATTTCATAGAAGCGGCGCTTCACATCGAGCAGTCCATCGCGCGACTTCATCGACCGGATACCGCGCAACTCCTTGTACACCGCGCGCAGTTCGGCACGCTCCGCATCGGTTGCGCGCACGGCGAATCCTTCGCCTGCCAGCGCCTCCAGCGCCGCGCGTACCTCATAGATATCCGTCGCTTCCTCGACAGACAGCATCGCGACAAACGGCCCGCGGTTCGCGTGAACCGTCACCAAGCCCTCCGCTTCCAGCAACCTGACTGCCTCGCGCACGACGCTACGGCTCGTGCCAAACGTCTCGCACAACATTCTGTCCGGCAAGTGATCTCCCGGCAAAAAGCGGCCTGAGACGATCGCGGCGCGCAGGCCATCCTCCACTTGTTTCCGCACGGGCTGCGGCACGACCTTCAGAGAACTGCTCATTCTTCGTCCAAACGTATGTGGGGGTTTCGCCATTGTACATCCACCTTTCAGGCGAAATAGCGGATTGACGGACAATCTGCTATATGCCATATTGCCGGACAATCTGGCGATCTGGTGATGCTGGACGGGCCAACGAAATATAACGACGAGATATGAGACATGAACGACATCAGTCAGCGCATGGATCGGCTGCCGATCACAAGCTTCCACCGGGTGGCAATCTTCGCCTTGTGCTTCGCTTACTTCTTCGAACTTGCCGATCTGAACACGTTCGCCTATGCAGCGCCTGCGATCATTGGAGCGTGGCATATCCCGGTGAGTGATGTCGCGTTGATCACGGCGACCAGTTTCGGCGGCATGTTCATCGGCGGCACCGGCGGTGGTGTCCTTGCGCACCGCCTTGGCCGCAAGCCCGCATTCATACTGAGTATTGCGATCTATACGATCTTCTCGCTTCTCAATGCGTTGTCGTGGAACGTGATGTCGCTTGCCGTGTTCCGATTCCTCACGGGAATCGGGCTTTCAGGAATGACGGTCATCGCCAACGTCTACATCAGCGAGTTCTTTCCGGCGCGCTTGCGCGGGAAGTACATGAGTCTGATCTTTACACTCGGCTTGATCGGTATTCCGGCCACAGCCTGGGTTGCGAGGTTCCTGATTCCGGTTGCCCCTTGGGGCTGGCGCCTGATCTTCGTATGGGGCAGCTTCGGGTTGCTCGCCATCCCCTTCGCGCTCAGGTTGATGGAATCGCCACGCTGGTTGCTCGGGCAGGGACGAGTGGACGAAGCGATGCGCTCGCTCGAGAAACTTGAACGGGCAGCAGGCATGGAACCGCCTGGCGCGGTCGCACCTTTGACGATGACGCCCGAGCCCAAGTTTTCCTACGGACAGTTGTTCGATCCCGAGTACCGTCGCAGGACAGTCGGGCTGTCGCTGGCGTGGATTTTCCAGACACTCGGCTTCTATGGCTTCGTCTCCTGGGTGCCCACGTTGCTGGTGCAACACGGATTCACGATTACCAAGTCGCTCGAGTACTCCAGCCTGATCGCCATTTGCAACCCGCTCGGCGCCTGGCTCGGCACCTTCCTGATCGAGCGGTTCGAACGCAAGTGGATCGTCGCTGTCGATGCCGTCGTTATTGCGATTGCCGGTGTGGCTTACGGTCTCGCCCCTTCGGCCGGTTTTATCGTCGTCTTCGGCGCGCTGGTCATCATCACCATCCAGTTGATGAATGCGACGCTTTACATCTACACGCCCGAGTCCTATCCCACGCATTTGCGCTCCGCGGGCGCGGGTCTTTGCTACGGGCTTGGCCGGCTGACCAATGTCATCGGCCCTTTCATTATCAGCTTCCTATACGTGAGCGTCGGCTATATGAGCGTCTTTGCCTATATATCCGCGTGCTGGCTGGTCGTTGCCGCAATTGTTGCCGCGATTGGTCCCCGTACCACCGGCCGTTCTCTGGAACAGGTCGATACCTCCAACCCAACCGATGAAACAAGGAATCCAAACTATGTCCGATGATAGCGCGCTCTTCGATAAAGGTATGCCCATTCGCCGTGCCGTGCTGGGCGCCGAGTATGTCGACGCGTCGATGCAAAGAGCCGACCCCTTCATGATGTCCTTTCAGCGTGCTACGACGGCCTGGGCCTGGGGATGGGCATGGGGCGACGACACGCTCGACCGCAAGACCCGCAGCCTGATGAATCTTGCCATGCTCACCATCTCGGGCCATACGGACGAATTGAAGCTGCACGTGAAAGGCGCGTTGAACAACGGCGTCAGCGTCGAAGAGATCAAGGCGGCCTTGCTGCACGCTACCGCCTATGCAGGCATCCCTTCAGGCCTGGGCGCATTCAAGGCGGCACATGAGGTACTCGTCAAGGAAGGGGCGTTGTAATGAGCAGCGATACGTTTAAGAAGATTGCCTTCCTGGGCATCGGCAACATGGGCTGGCCGATGGCCGCCCGTCTGGTTGCCGCGGGCTTTCGCGTCTCGGTGTATGACGTCACGCCCGAGCGCGCGACCCGCTTTGCCGCCGATGTCGGCGGCGAGGCAGCGCAGACTCTGGAGCAGGCGGCCGAGTCCGCCGATGCCGTCATCACCATGCTGCCGACCAGCAAGCATGTGGTGGACGTGGTGACGCCGGTTCGTGCGGTGCTGGCGAGTCACGCGCTTCTGATCGACATGACATCCGGCATTCCCAGCATGACGCAAGCTTTGGCCGCAAGTCTGGAAAGCGATGGGATCATGATGATCGATGCGCCGGTCTCCGGTGGTGTGTCGCGCGCGAAGACGGGCGAACTGGCAATCATGACTGGCGGATCGGCGGACGCGCTCCAGCGAGCCATGCCCTTGTTGCGCGCGATGGGAACGACCATCACCGAAGTCGGTGCCATCGGGGCGGGACAGGCGATGAAAGCGCTGAACAACCTCGTATCGGCGGGTGGATTTCTGATTGGCGTGGAGGCGCTCATCATCGGCAGTCAGTTCGGGTTGGACGCGGGAAAGATGGTCGACGTCCTGAATGCGTCGACGGGGATGAACAACAGCACACAGAAGAAATTCCGGCAATTCGTGCTCTCCCGCGCGTTCAATAGCAATTTCGGACTCGACCTCATGGCCAAGGATCTTGGCATTGCACTCGAAGTGGCTCATGACGGAGGCGTCGCGGCGCCATTTTCAGCCTTGTGCCGTGAGTTGTGGGCGGGCGCGGCGAAAAACCTTGGACAAGGCCGAGACCACACCGAAATGGCAAGGTTCAGCGAGACGATCGCAGGCCTGACGCTGTCCGAACAAGGCTCCAGCTGAGACGCATCGGCCTTCCTGCCTCTCGTGCAGGAAGGCATGTGTTTTGTTGTGCCTGCAGCGACAAGACATGCACCCGCTAACGGGCTCGTCGCTGCGCCGCGCTGGTATCGCTTGCAACACTCGGCGAAACGCAGCGCGGATCACCTCGACCACATGCTGTGCTAGTGCAAATACCTAGATGATCATTCAGTCGGATTGTCCTACAATAATATCGAATATTAAAAATCCGGTAAACACGCACCAAACAGACACGGTAAAACGAGACATGAAGATTCGCGCTGCGGTACTCGAGCAATCCGGGCTGCCCGGACCCTATGTCGACAGCAAGCCGCTGCGGATCGAGGAAGTCGAACTCGCCCCTCCCGGCCCGGGCGAGGTTCTCGTCCGGATTGCCGCAGCCGGTATCTGCCATTCGGACCTGTCCGTGATCGAAGGCTTGAGACCGCGGCCGCTGCCGATGGTGCTCGGTCACGAGTCCGCGGGCGTCGTCGAGGAAATCGGGCCGCATGTGCATGATCTGGCGAAGGGCGATCACGTGGTCTCGGTGTTCGTGGCGAGTTGCGGCCATTGCCTGCCTTGCGCGGAGGGCAGGCCGGCATTGTGCGAACCGGGCGCGGCGGCGGGCGCGGCCGGAACGCTGCTTGGCGGCGGCCGCCGGCTTTCGCTAGGCGGCGCCGCGGTCAATCACCATTCCGGCATTTCCGGATTCGCGGAATACGCCACCGTATCGCGCCATTCTCTGGTCAAGGTCTCGCCCGACATCGCCCTCGACGAAGCCGCGCTGTTCGGCTGCGCCGTGCTCACGGGCGTGGGTGCCGCGGTGAACTCGGCTCGTATCCAGCTTGGGTCGAGCGTGGCGGTGATCGGCATGGGCGGCGTGGGCCTCGCCGCCGTGCTCGGCGCGCTTGCTGCTGGCGCGGAACGCGTGGTCGCCATCGATACCAACGACAGCAAGCTCGAGATAGCCCGCTCGCTCGGTGCAACCGACACCTTCAACGCGAAGCAGGAGGGCGTGGCCGATGCGATCCGCGACGCCACCCACGGCGGTGTGGACGTGGTGCTGGAGATGGCGGGCGCCGCGAGCGCGCTCGAGCTTGGCTACAAGATCACGCGACGCGGCGGCCAACTGGTCACGGCGGGATTGCCCGCCCCGCACGCCATGTTGTCGATTTCTGCCGTGTCGCTGGTGGGCGAAGAGAAGACCGTGCGCGGCAGCTACATGGGCAGCAGCGTGCCTGTGCGCGACCTGCCACGCTACATCGAACTTTATCGGCGGGGCCGGTTGCCCATCGATCGTCTCGTCACGCATCGGCTGCCGCTCGATGACATCAACCTTGGCATGGACCGGTTGCAACAGGGCACCGCCATCCGGCAAATCGTGACGATGTAGGCACCCGCCGCCAGCGTTCAACCCATAAAAAGACGGAGATAACAATGAATTCGACACGCTCGGAAACGGCGCATACGCCTCCTGCCGCTATCGCGCCGGGTGTCGTGCCGGTCACGCAATCGACGATGCGGGTGATCGCCGCCGCATCCATCGGCACGGTGTTCGAGTGGTACGACTTCACGCTGTACGGGTCACTTGCCACGGTGATCGCGAAGAAGTTCTTCGCGGGCGTGGATCCAACCACCGGGTTCATTTTCGCGCTGCTGACCTTTGGCGTCGGCTTCATCATGCGGCCGTTCGGTGCGGTGGTGTTCGGCCGCGTCGGCGACAGGATCGGCCGCAAGAAGACCTTCCTTGTCACCGTTATCATCATGGGCGTAGCGACGGTAGGCGTCGGCTGCCTGCCCGGCTACGATTCCATCGGCATCTTCGCACCGATCCTGCTCATCGCCTTGCGCATGCTGCAGGGAACGGCGCTCGGCGGAGAATACGGCGGCGCCGCGACCTACGTGGCCGAACACTCGCCAAGGAACCGGCGCGGGCTTAACACATCATGGATCTCGTCGACAGGCACCGTCGGCTTGTTGCTGTCCTTCGCGGTCATCCTGCTCGTGCGCTGGCTGACGGGAGATCACTTCGACGCCTGGGGCTGGCGCATCCCGTTCATTTTCTCGATCGTGCTGCTGCTGATCTCCGTGAGGATACGGCTGAACATGCACGAGTCGCCTGCATTCGAACTGCTCAAGAGCGAGAGCCGCCTGTCGCGCGCGCCGCTTAGTGAAACCTTTCTCGAATGGGCCAACATCAAGCGGCTGCTGGTCGCGTTGTTCGCCATCTGCGGCGGCATGACCTGTGTGTACTACACTGCGGTGCTCTATCCCACCTTCTTCCTTACCCAGACCTTGAAGGTCGATCCGCAGGAAGCCAACATCGTGGTGACGCTCGCCACGCTTACCTGCATTCCCATGTTTCTCGGGGCCGGATGGCTTTGCGACCGGTTCGGGCGCAAGCCGGTATTGTTGATCGGCTTCCTGCTCACCGCAGTGACGCTGTTCCCGATTTTCAAGGCGATGACGCAGTACGCGAACCCGGCGCTTGCAAGCGCGCAGTCGAGCGCACCGATCGTCATCGACGCGGATCCCGCCGAGTGTTCGTTCATGTTCAATCCGGTTGGCTCCCGCCACTTCACGAGTTCCTGCGACATCGCCAAGCAGGCGCTCTCGGCGGCGGGCGTAAGCTACGAGATCCGTTCGGGTGGGACAGGCGAGACCACCGCCATTCATATCGGTGGCTCGAGCGTGCAGTCTTACGATGCGAAGGGCCTGGACAAGGCGCAGGCAGGCGCCAGGGCGGTTGCGTTCAACACCTCGCTCAGGAGCGCGCTCGATGCGGCACGCTATCCGCAGAAGGCGGATCCGGCGTCGTTCAACAAGCCGATGGTGTTCATGCTGCTGGTGGTCTTGCTGGCTTACATGGCGCTCACGCTGGTGCCGACCGCGCCTGCCCTGGTGGAACTGTTTCCCACGCGAATCCGCTATACATCGATGTCTTTTCCGTATCACTTCGCAAGCGGCTGGATTGGCGGACTTCTGCCTACGTTCTCGTTTGCGCTGTCGGCACAGAAGGGCAATATCTATTTTGGATTGTGGTATCCGATGGCCTGGATCATCGGGTCATTCGTGGTCGCGCTGTTTTTTCTGCGCGAGACCAAGGACGTCGATCTTAATGCGGAATTTTGAGGGAACGGGCAGGGGGATAACAAGGCTGCCAACCGGTTGCGGGTTTCGAGCCTGATCGGCCGTAGCATGGTTGTGAGAGCCTGCGAGCCATGATAAATGGCGATGATCAGGCGTGAGACGCGAAGAGATGAGTGGTTTTGCGAATACGTCGGCATGCTGCAAACGAGCGGAACCACGGCGCTATGCGCCGCGAGAAAACACGAGCGTCCGGTGCTCGATCTTAACTGCGGCAGTAGTGCCGCAGATTGATTAGTGTGTAGGCGAGCGCTTCGAACGCATAGTGCACCTGACTAATCCGCTCAAAGCGAAGCAGCAGACGGCGAAACTTGTCCTCCCAGGCGAACACGCGCTCGATCGTGCGAAAGCGCTCCTCGAAGATCGTCGCGTCGAAGTGCCGCTTGCAACCCCGCTTGGGTGTTTTACGACCCCGCCGATTTTCGGGAATATCGGGACGCATGTTCCGGTTGAAGATGGCCCGACGATTGGCCCGGCAGTCGTAGACGCCGTCCAGGCTCACCGTTGAACCGCGTAGGTTCATGCCGATGGCGCGGGCCATCTCACTCAGTTTGGGCAGCGCATCACGCAGCAAGGGCGATTCATTGCGATTGCCCGCAGCGGCAATGAATGGCGAGATGATGTTGCAGTCGCGATCGCAGCAAGCCACGACCTTGTTGCCCTTGAGATGTTTGTGTCCGCTGTATCCCAGGTTGTCGCCGCCTTTCTTCGCCGGATAGATAGTGTGTAGTGAATCTCGGGGAGGCCTTGGGCGTTCATCTTGATCGCCAGTGCTTTCCACTGGCAGCTGGTGTAAAGCATCTGCAGGACGTAATTGAAGAGGATGTGCTACGCCAGCGTTGGAGCGGGTCCACGCCTGCCTCGGCTCAGATGCGGCAAGACAAATTGTTCAAACTGCTCAAGGCTTAATTTCGTTGGAATCGCTTGCCTGTATTGACTTCCAGTCATCCGACATGTTCGCAAATCTGAACTTTAATCGATCCGAGCGTGCAAAGTGTCTCAACCAGTCCCAACGAGGCTCGCAGACAAATTCAGCCCCATCGAAAAACCCGCAACCAGTTGAGAGTAATCGAACACGCGATCAAGCAGGCACGCCGCGGCTATCAACTCGTCCTGCATACGGCCCATACCGCGTTTCATCACGCCTATTGGGAAATCGTGCGTCCGAACTACCCTGATCTTGTCATGAGACCCGTGAAAGGGCGGGGTGCCGGTTCCATATGGGTCGTACTGAAAGGTCGCAACTTTCCAAAGCACGACGTTCAGATCGACCACAAGCTGACAGACGGCATAGTCGGGGTCGTCTCAAGCAAAGGAAATTTACGCACGCCAAGACGCCGAGCGGCCACGAGGCTCGCGGTAGAAATGTTCTTGTTCGATCAGTTCCAGTCAATCGTGAGCGCTCATTGAAATTGCAGAGCGAGTTGCATATTGCACGGTCACTGGTTGCGAATAACCTGTCGTCATAAGCGTATTGTCAGACGTTCAAATGCCTTGGAAATACAACGGCATTGATTCGTTGAAAAGGTGCTGCATGGGGTGGCTTCGTCAAAATATTGCCTGATCAAATAAATGATAATAAAAGTATCTGGCTAGATGCGGAAAATCTTGAATAGCCCGTTATTTTTTCAACTCCTAGCGCCTCTCTTCGTTCTTATCCAGTCAGGCCCTTCGGAGCGACCCCGGGCCACTTCTGTATAACGATATAGGCTTAACAGGCTGCGGAAATACCTCACTCCGAAGTCACCCAAAAGGTCAGTTCAAACGTTGTTAGTAAAGCCCCCCAACTGAGAGAAGCGATGCGCGGCGCCGATACCTTTACCGAGAATCTATTCACCTTGCGTAAGCTGGAGGACTTTGTTCCAGCAGATCATCCGCTGCGCTCGATTCGCAAGATGGCCAACGCAGCGTTGGCCAAGATGGACCGCTTGTTTGCCGGGATGTACGAGGCTGATATCAAAGGTGGGCGGCCCAGCATTGCCCCGGAGAAGCTGCTGCGCGCGATGCTGTTGCAAGTGCTCTATAGCATTCGCTCGGAGCGCCAGTTGATGGAGCAGGTTCAATATAACCTGCTGTTTCGTTGGTTTATCGGGCTGTCGATGGACGATGCCGTGTGGGTGCCCACCGTCTTCACCAAGAACCGCGAGCGCCTGATCAAGCATGACGCGGTCATTGAGTTCTTCAACGAGGTTGTGGGCATTGCCGAGAAGAAGTGCTGGCTTTCCGGTGAGCACTTCAGCGTCGATGGCACGTTAATTCAAGCATGGGCCGGCCATAAAAGCTTTGTGCGTAAAGACGATGATCAGGATAGCGAAGACGGTGGGAACTTCAAGGGCGAGACGCGTAGCAACGAGACGCATGAATCGAAGAGCGACCCGGATTCGCGGCTGTATCGCAAGGGCAAAACGGCAAGCGAGCTACGCTACATGGGCCACACGTTGAGCGACAACCGCCATGGGCTGATCGCCAGTGCCGTGGTGACGCTGGCCGATGGCTATGCCGAGCGCGAAGCGGCCAAAGTACTGATCAACGATGCCCGCCAGGCGCTTGGCGATCCAACGCGCGAGATCACGCTGGGGGCAGACAAAGGCTATGACGCCGCAGAGTTCATCAAGGCTTGCCAGGAAATGAACATCACGCCTCACGTGGCACAAAACAAGTCAGGCCGCCAGTCGGCAGTGCCCGAGTCAATCGCCGGGAGTGCGGGCTATGCGGTGTCACAGCAAAAGCGCAAGCTCATCGAACAGGGTTTCGGCTGGGCCAAGAGCATCGGCGGTATGCGCCAGGTGATGGTGCGCGGCTTGAAGAAGGTCGATCAGATGTTCGTGCTGACGATGGCCGCGTACAACCTCGTGCGCATGCGCACCTTGGGACAACTCCGTGCGTTGCAGCCGTAGTGAACCAAAAATGCGCAAGAGAACGTCATAAACAAGTCCGAAAACCGAAATTAACCGGTCCATATTCCAAACTATGAGAAATCCCCCGCTGAAAATTCTGATCACGCTCATGGCTCAGTAAAGTCGGCCTGTATTTCCGCAGCCTGTTAAGGTCCGTCTGCTTCAAGGCATACGGTTTAGTGTAGTTGAAACTTTATAAAATCTACTAAAAATGAAAATTGGATACGCACGGGTGTCAACGGAAGACCAGAGTTTGGATTTGCAGATTGCGGCACTGAACGGGGTAGGATGCGATGAGGTATTCTCGGATCATGGAATTTCCGGGTCCAAATTTGTCCGACCAGGGCTCGACTCCGCCCTCGCGACATTACGGGAAGGCGATACGCTTGTTGTCTGGCGGCTCGATCGATTAGGGCGGTCTCTTCGCAAGCTGGTGGAGCTTGTTGACCAGTTGGGCAGCGCTGGGATCCAATTTGCATCGCTTACGGAATGCATCAACACAACTTCATCGGGAGGCGTGCTGGTTTTTCATATCATGGCCGCACTGGCCCAGTTTGAACGCGCATTAATTGGGGAAAGGACGCGTGCGGGAATGGCTGCTGCTCGAGCCCGTGGCCGACCGCTTGGTCGTCGACGTTCGTTGACACCAGATCAGTGCGACGAGGCACTTGAACTCCTGGTATCGCAAAGTACGGCGCTGGTTGCACAGCGGTTCCAAATTCATCCGCGTACGCTGTTGCGCCGAGTGCGCGACAGGGGCGCGATTCCGCAGTAGGATTTTGGGACCATGACCCGCTATTTACGATGGTCAGGTTCACCGGAATGGCTGCTAAGCTAGTGACGGAGCGACGCCGAGTTTTCCATAAGACCGATAGGCATGCTGCAGCGGGCGGCTCGAACTTAGGATCCAAAGTGCAAAGGGAGGAGCAACCTCTTGTCAATCTGGGCTCATCGACGGCATTCTTCACTCATCGTCACGAACAAATACCGCTCCTGAAGGTCTATTGTTTCCTCTGCACATTGAGTGTGCATGGTGAATTTGGAATCGCTCTGCGACTCTTGTCAATGGATGTGAATCAAGCATCTGCCTCGCTTCCTCGCATTGCCGGCGCTCAGCGATCTCCGTCTCCCGACATGCCGACCGAGCGCATGCGCAGCATGCATGCCGACCCGGATGCGCTCACCGATCATGTTGTGCTCAACACGGGCGAGTGCGCCCATGACGCGAAAGAAGAGATCGCTTCGTGCACCGAATGTATCGATCGATTCCGAGAGCGACGCGACTCCGATGCCTCTGTGCCTCAATTGATTGACTAGTTCGACGAGTCTCGGTAACGAGCATCCCAGACGATCAAGTTGGCAAACCATCAGAGCGTCGCCCTTGGAAAGGACTGCGAGCGCAGCGTCGAGACCTTGATGTACAAATTCCCTGCCGACAATTCCGCAATTGGTTAGGAAACCATAATATCTGAAGTTTCTCAATACGGATATTTGTGAGTCGAGCTTCCGGTCATCGAGCGACGCTTGAGCATGCCCAATTTTCATTGATTAAGCGAGTGTGTTTTGACATGGGCACTTCATCGAATGTTCAAGACACCAGGATTTTACCCTCCGAGGCGGTTGGCGGATCCCCCGATTTTGCTTCATGAGTCTATTGCTCTACGAAGCATGCGTTGAAGCGTTCGCGGATGGACGTTGAACTTAGCCGCAACATCGGCAGTTGAGCCATCGGTTAAAAGAAGAACGGCCTCTTCGCATTGCTGGGGCGTCAGTGAGCGTTGCCGACCGATCCTTTGTCCTCGATCGCGGGCCGCCTTCATACCAGCGATGGTGCGCTCGCTGATCAGAGACCGCTCAAACTGCGCGAGGGCGGCCATCATGTGAAACATAAACATCCCACCCGAAGATGTCGTGCTGATCGATTCCGTCAGCGAAACAAAGTGCACTTCGCGCTTGTTCAGGCTCTCCATCAATTCGACCAGCTTGCTCAATGAGCGCCCCAATCGATCGAGACGCCAGACCACGAGGGTATCGTTCTTTCCCAACTTCAGTAATGCCGCGTCCAAACCCGGCCGGGAAAACGTGGTCCCGGAGACGCCGTGATCTTCATAGAGCGTATCGCATCCCGCGACGGTCAGTGCGGAGATTTGGAGATCAAGGTTTTGCTCTTCTGTCGATACACGTGCGTAGCCGATTTTCATGATTTCGAGGATTGCTAAGATAGAACGATTCAGACTTCGGAAACAAAGCGACAAACAGCGTCAGTCTCATTTCATCAACAGGCATTCACACAATTTTTGACATAAAGGGTCCCTTTCGCCCTTGTCGGTTTGTGTGTTGGCGAGCGCACCAAAGCCCCGGATTTCCGTTAGTTATCTGCAAGTTCAGCAGTTAAAATGGATAGTGACATAAGCGACCCTTTTTGCACCTTCCATTCGACGCGCAATCAGGCGTACCGCGGGCCTTCAGGCCGCTGATTACATCGTTGCTGGGCAGGTCGCTTGCGAACGCTCGTGCGTCCCGGAACACAACTTCGCGCCGATCTGCCTCACGGAGCATTGCGGTGTGTTGCCGAGTCCGATACTTGAATTACTTCAGACGCGGCGGTACTTCCCGGTCGTCATTTCAAGTAATGGCTACCATGCCCGGGTGGTGGCCGCATGAGCAATCGTCTGTATCTCCTGCCAGCCTTGATCGCGCCCCTGTCCCGCCTCGGGGTGGACTCCGCTGGCGAGCCGTCTTGTCCTGATGCGATTTGCATCGTTGCCTCGATCACCAACTTCTCCCAAGTAGAAAATGCCCATGGCTCGGTTATAGCTTCCAGCATGCGTAACGTCGTGCATGAGCGAGCGCGCCAGGTGTGCCAAGCGGACGGCGGAATACTGACTATGTGCGGAGCACATCTCCTGTTTGTCTTCGATTCTCCGCCCGGCTCTCACCCATGGGGAGAAATGCATGCGCCTCGAGCAACCGTTCTCCTTGAACGTATCTTTTTTTCCTTGGGCGATAGGCCGGTCGAGACTAGCGAAGGTACTGTTTTCCCGGTGATAGCCGCGAGGGTGGCTCTCTGGAATGACGCCCCTTTCAACATCGCAGCAGTAGGGGTGAACGCAATTGCGGAAGGTCGCAGTGGCCAGGAGTGGCGGGAGCGCTATGTTGCCGATATGAGCGTTGCTGCAACACTCTTCAACGCGATGGACGAAGATCGGCTTGGTTTCGAGTGGGAGCCTGTTCACGATGCCAACGGCGAATCGACAGTCAGATATTTCGAAGCGTTGCTCTGTCAGATAGAAGAAGGCGTTGCCACTCGTGTCGGCGCTATGGTTGCGGCCCTTGAGCGACTTGGGCTCGTGCGAAGGCTGGATCAATGGGTGGTTGAATCAGTGATTGACGCCTTGCGGCTCAATCGGGACATCAGTCTGGGATGCAACGTATCGGCGCAAAGCGCGACGCTCGATGCATGGTGGGCATTTATCGTAAAAACGCTCAGTGAAGAACCGGACATCGCCGCTAGGTTAATTATAGAGATCACGGAGACCACCCCCCTAATGGCGACTACGGAGGTACGGGTCTTCGTGAAATCGCTGCAGTCTTTGGGCTGTCGGGTGGCGCTTGATGACGTTGGTGCCGGCCATAGCAACGTACACGCGCTGGTAGAGCTTGGTGTCGACATCGTCAAGATAGACGCAGTCTATTTGCGACAAGCGGGGCGGGACGTACGCGGGGCCGAGCGCTTCCGACAGTTGGTGGGCTTAGCTAAAACTTGCGCGGCCAGCGTGGTTATCGAGGGTGTCGAAAGCGCGGACGATGCGGAGGTTTCGCGTTCGAGTGGCGCTGACTGGCTCCAAGGGTATCTGTTTTCGAAGTCGGGCCCCCGCATGTAACGCCGTCGATAGTCGTGCAGCGAGATCACAACTCATATGGGGAGGGGATTGACGCGAGCCCCATCATTCCATGCGAACGAACCGAGCAGCACCTCGTGAAATGCCGGGAACGCCTGGTACGGTACAGCGCGGGGAGCCGTCTCGCGGTTTCGGCGTTGTCGTTTGCGCTAATGACCGTGATTTCGCCTGCGAACGGGAAGCCACTGGGTCAGTTGTCGGCCATCGGCACGGACGTCTCGCGAGCCCTCCGGCCTGATTCACATTCACGAGCAATAGCAGTGGAGAGAACTCGCCCGGACGCGCACTTAGCGTAACAGTGGCGGGCAATGTCAGCGACGCGCCCATTGGCAAGGATGCTGGAGAGGGAGGCAAGTTTCCTTGATGGGGGCCTGTCGATGTCCGCCCGATTCGTTGTCTCGAGGAAATACTCGATTGTGCGTTTTTCAAGCACCCTGGACGGTGGAAAGAATCGGAAACAACTCAGCAAGAGTGGAGGCTACTCGTCGCTTCTATGTTGGTTTGAACCAAGGAAAATTGCAGTACCGACTGACGCCCGTCAGCGATACCTATGATCGCAAAGCAGGTCAGCAACTTTAATCATGTCATTCATACACGTGCAGTACTTCGACTTTGTCGTCGAGGCATTGAAGATACTATTGTTGACGCTGATTCTGTTGCTGCTCGCGAAACGACAGCTATTGCAGTCAATGTCGCGCGTCGAGGACGCTGCATACGAATTCGGCGTAGGCGGGCGTCCTGAAGGGGTTATCGTGCAGGGACCGCTAGAGTTGCGTGATCTGATCACGTCGTTCAACGAGATGATGCGGCACATGAACGAAGCCAGCGATCATGAGGCCGTAGTGCTGGCGGGCGTCGCGCATGACCTAAAGGCTCCGCTTATACGACTCAAGCAGCGCGCCGCTGTGATTGGCACAGAAAATGATCGAATGGATTTCACCCGCGATATAGATTCGCTCGTGGATATCGTCCATCAGTTTCTCGTTCTCACCGGTCAAAGGGCAGATGCAGGGGCTCCCGTTGCTGTCGAGACTTTCCTGCGCGAACGGTTTTCGATTACCCATAGCGCCGAGGTACCACGGGTCAGGCTTGATCCAAAGGCCGGTCCGCTGTTCACACTCCATCGCACAGTGCTCGATCGGCTGATAACAAATTTGGTCGACAACGCGCTCGAACATGGGGCGCCCCCTATCGATATCTCGACCTCGCGCGACGAAAGGAACTGGATCATCAGCGTCCGGGATCACGGTGCAGGTATCCCGGAGGACCGAATGGCCGCAGCCATGAAGCCATTTGTGCGGCTCGGTGACGCATATGCCGGTAAAGGGCACTATGGTCTGGGGCTCGCGATAGTAGCGCGCCTCGCCCACGATAGCGGCGGGCGCTGCGACGTCCATAATCACCCGGACGGTGGTCTATGCGTGCGCATTCTCTTGCCGGTAGCGCAGCAGTACGCGGAATGCACAGCGGCTGAAGTTTCCAGCGACGTTGACAGTACTATTTGTTTCAGCACGCCTCTTTCATATTGAAAGGCGCGAGAGGGGGCGCCATCCATAAGCAGAGGGGCGGATCGACCTGCGGTCCGCTTGCCATGCCGTTGCCGCGGCGGGCTGAGCGGCTGATGAGCCACATCAATCCAACGTTGTGCTGGGCCTCGCACTCAAAGCGACGACGGAATTGAATATGGATCAGGTGAGCGTAAATGCAGAGCTTATGCCTCATCCCGGGTGGTACGAAGGTCGTCCAGTAAGGGCTGGCCGGACGTCTTCAGATCCAAGGTGCTGAAGAATTTCGCCGAGTTGATGATGCCCCGGTCAAGTACGACAACGAAACTTACCAAGAGTCCTAAAGTTTTTCACCCATTGGTCGTTGACCTAAGTAGTCCCTGCTTAATTGCAGAATATCGGCGCTGCGCACCTCGCGAAAAAAGCGCGCAATTGGCAGCGCGTCAAATAATCATCTAGCGGGAGAGCCGCAATATGTTGAAGAGCCTGTCGATTCGCGCCAGCCTGAGCCTGATAGTTGTCTTTTTCGGGCTCGCTTTAGTGGTAGGGGCCGCGATTGGACTTTTGTCCATGCGCGCTAGTAACGAATCGTTGCAACTGATGTACACCGTCGACACACCTGCAGTGGCAGATCTCGAAGGCACGGCGGGGCAATTGTTGAATGCACGTCTCGCGCTTGCGACCTACGCGTCGCTTGCCGAACTAAACGATCAAGATGGCGCGAAGGCCGTCCTCCAGCGCTTCGATCATTACGTGGAGTTGTCAAATGATCGTTTGTCCCACTTTTTGAGTCAAGCCGGCTCCGGCGACGAGGAACAGCGACTCGTCAAGGACATGCAGGACAAGCGCACGACGTTCCTGCGTGAAGGCTTGGAGCCTGCACTCGCTGCGATCAAGGCTGGCGACAGACCAACCTTCTTGCAGTTACAGGCGCACACGCTGCCCGCGCTTTACAACATGTACGGCAAAGCGATGGGCGCGGTCGAAAAAGTTCAGCTTGATCGCGGTGCGCAACGCTATCAAGAGGCCCAAGACCGCTTCAAGGCGGTCAGCTTTGTAGTCGCCGTTGGGCTCGGGCTTGGACTATTGGCGGGATGGGGAGCCCGCGCGGCGCTGGTGCGTGCCATAGTCGATCCAGTTAACGCCGCCATCGCCCATTTTGACCGTATCGCGGAGGGTGATCTGACCGGCCGGATCGTTACGAAGGGCGACAACGAGATGGGCAAACTAAGTGCCGCGTTGCAAAAGATGCAGGACTCGCTGATTGCGATGGTCGGCACCGTGCGCGATGGTACGGAATCGATAAACGTTGGTGTGATCGAAATTGCCACGGGCAACAGTGATCTGTCACAGCGTACGGAAGAGCAGGCAGCCTCGCTGGAGGAAACGGCGGCTAGCATGGAGCAGTTGACGTCGACGGTGAAGCAGACGGCTGAAAGCGCAAAGCAGGCAAGCCAACTCGCGCAAGGTGCATCGGGACTGGCTGAGCAAGGCGGCAAGCTGACGGAGCAGGTGGTCGGGACAATGCAGAACATCGTTGGCGATTCGCGCAAGATCGCCGAGATCGTAGGGGTGATCGAAGGTATTGCATTCCAGACCAACATTCTGGCGTTGAACGCGGCGGTCGAAGCCGCGCGTGCGGGCGAGCAGGGACGCGGCTTCGCGGTGGTCGCAAGCGAAGTGCGCTCACTCGCCCAACGCAGCGCCGGGGCCGCCAAGGAAATCAAAGGTTTAATCAGCGAGTCGACCGCCCGCGTGGAAGCAGGCTCGGAGTTGGTCGAACGCTCTGGCTCGACCAACTCCGAGATCATCGGGGCAATTGCACGTGTGAGCGCGATCATGAGGGAGATTGCCGATGCTTCTGCCGAGCAGAGCACCGGTATCGAACAGGTCAACCAGGCAGTTAGCCAGATGGACGAGGTGACCCAGCAAAATGCCGCCTTGGTGGAGGAAGCCTCGGCAGCAGCGCAGTCAGTGGCTGAACAAACCCAAGCACTACGTGAAGCTGCGGCTATTTTCAAGGTCGGTGGCTCTGGCTCAACGCCCGCGCCTCTCGTCCCGGCAACGCGTCGGCCGACGGGCAAGACAGTCGTGGTGACGCCCACCAAGGCGCGGCCCACCCTTGCACAGCCATCCAGGTTGGCATCCACGGCAACCGGTTCTCCCGCGCTTGCGACCGCGACTGATTGGCAGACGTTCTAACCGGCATCGAAAATCGAGCCGAGTATCCGTTGCCCGAACGGCGACCCCCGAAGCTTCAGGAGGAGACAACAGTGCGCATTTATCAAGCGGTGAATCGAGTACCGGGTGGTTTGATGGTCGTGCCGCTCTTCATTGGCATGTTGCTGAATACCTTTGCACCGAACGCGCTAAAGATTGGCGGCTTTACACAGGCGTTAACGAACATCGGATATCCCACTATCCTGGCTATGTATCTCTTCACGGCCGGCACCAAGATGACGTTGCGCGCGGCGCCCAAGATGCTCAAGCGCGGCTTTGGCATTCTATTCGCCAAGGTCGGCGTTGCGGTGTTGCTGGCGCTTGGCATTGCGCACTTGTTCCACGGAAACTTTCTTGGCCTCACGACGCTAGCGCTGCTCGCGGCGATGAACGACACCAACGGCGGCATGTTTCTCGCGCTCACCAGCACTTTCGGGACCAAGGAGGACGCCGGCACATATGTCGCCCAGAGTATCGAAACCGGTCCCTTCGTCACGATGCTTGTGCTGGTAGGTGCCGGGCTCGCGGTCATTCCCTGGCTGACCATGGTGTCGGTCATTGCCCCGATCGCAGCAGGCGCGCTTCTCGGCAATCTGGACGAGGAATTACGTGATTTCTTCGGCAATCACGAGCCGATCATCGTGCCGTTCATGGCCTTTACGCTAGGCGAGGGTATCAACCTTAAATCGGTCACGACCGCTGGCCTGCCGGGTATCCTCCTGGGTATAGCGGTTGTGGTCATTACCGGGATCGTCTGCATCACCGCCGACCGCCTGCTGGGCGGCTCGGGTGTCGCGGGTGCTGCAGCGTCGAGCACCGCCGGGAACGCGGCCGGCACGCCGCAGGCGGTGGCAATTGCCGATCCGACCTACGCCGCCATTGCTCCCATTGCGACCATCCAGGTTGCGGCCGCCGTGATCGTGACCGCCATCTTGACGCCAATCCTGACCGCTTTCATTCATCGCCGCGTCAAACGACGCGCGCTCGACGCACAACAGGCAGCGGCCACCAGCGAGTCCGTCGCCGAGAGTCCGCAGCCTGTCATCAATCGCTAACCCGCATTCAACCCGAGGCACTGCATGGCCATGGTAGAGCTTGATCTCGAACTTGTGCAACGTCTTCTCGACCACTGCGTGGCACAGGCAAGGGAACGTTTCAGCAAGCCCGTGTGCGTCGCTGTGTGTGATGCGCACGGGTTTCTTATCGGGTTTGTCCGCGCTGATGGCGCGCCGGTGCGCAGCATCGCGCTCGCCCAACAGAAGGCCTTCACATCCACTCGCATGGGCTCAACGACCACGGCGTTTCTCGAGCGGCTGCGCCGCGAGGATCTCGCTATAGGCTATTTTTGCGATGCCTTGCTGACCGCGTTGCCCGGCGGCGCGCTGATCGAAGATGGCACGGGCCGGACGATCGGCGCTCTCGGCGTCAGTGGTCTCGCACCGGCCGAAGATCAACTGCTGGCGGACGGAGGTACAGGTTTCGTCCAGCTATCGACATCACGCTCGTAATCGTACGAGCCATATCAAGCCAATCCAGGAATCCGACAATGTCAAAGTCCAGCGTCTACGTCACCCGAATGATCCCGCAGCAGACGATCGATACGCTACGGGAACGTTACGACGTCGAAGTCAACCCGCACGATCGCGCGCTTACGAAAGAAGAGTTGCTGCAAGCGGTGCGACGCCGCGATGCAGTAATCAGCCTGCTCACGGACAAGATTGACGGCGAGGTGCTCGATGCCGCCGGGCCGCAATGCAAGATCATTGCCAACTATGCAGTGGGATTCAACAACTTCGATCTCGACGCGGCAACTGCGCGTGGCGTGATCATGACTAACACGCCCGGCGTGCTGGACGACGCCACCGCAACGCATGCATGGGCGTTGCTGTTGGCCACCGCGCGGCGCATCTCCGAGTCGGAACGCTATGTCCGCGCGGGCCGGTGGCATGGCTGGGCGCCGATGGCGTTCATCGGCCAGGACGTCGACAATACGACGCTCGGCGTCGCGGGCCTGGGCCGCATTGGTTCGAAGTTCGCGCGCAAGGCCGCCGCATTCGATATGAACATCATCTACACGGACGCAAAGCCAAACGCGGAATTCGAACGGCAATACAATGCCCGTTTTGTGGACAAGGCCACGCTCTTGCGGGAGTCCGATTACCTGTCGCTGCACCTGCCGCTGCTGCCTGAAACGCATCACTATATTGGTGCCGCGGAGCTCTCCGCGATGAAGCCGACGGCCGTGCTGATCAACGCGGCGCGGGGTCCGCTCGTGGATGAGAAAGCGCTCGTCGCGGCTTTGAAACAAAACGTCATCTGGGGAGCTGGGCTCGATGTGTTCGAGGACGAGCCCGTGTTAGCGCCTGGGCTTGCGGAACTCGACAACGTGGTGATCGTTCCTCACATTGCGTCCGCCACTACGCAGACGCGGCTTGCGATGGGCAAGATTGTCACCGACAACGTGATTCGTGTCCTCTCGGGCGAAGCGCCGCTCAACTGCATCAATTTACAAGTACTCAAGTAACAGCAACAGCTAAGGAAGAGAACATCATGGCAAAGGTAGGATTTATCGGGCCGGGCATTATGGGTGCGCCGATGGCTGCGAATCTGCTGCGCGGGGGACACCAGCTATTCGTGCATGCCCGCAGTTCCGTACCCGCGTCCCTGCTGGAAGCGGGCGCAACACAATGCGCTTCAGCCCGGGAAGTGGCCGAGCATTCGGAATTCATCTTCATCATGGTGCCCGATACACCCGACGTGGAACACGTTCTGTTCTACGAAAACGGCGTGGCGAGCGGGCTCGGGAAAGGCCAGATCGTGGTGGACATGAGTTCGATCTCGCCCATGGCAACCAAGGACTTTGCCGCCCGAATCAACGCGTTGGGTTCGGCATATCTCGATGCGCCTGTGTCCGGCGGCGAAGTGGGCGCGAAGGCGGCCACCCTCACCATCATGGTGGGCGGTCCAGAGGAAACGTTCCTGGCGGTGAAGCCCATGTTCGAACTGATGGGCAAGAACATCACGCTCGTTGGGGAAAACGGCGACGGACAGACAACCAAGGTCGCCAATCAGATCATCGTGGCCCTGAACATCCAGGCGGTTTCCGAAGCATTGCTGTTCGCTTCCAAGGCGGGCGCAGACCCTTCTAAGGTACGTCAGGCGTTGATGGGCGGATTCGCCGCGTCGCGAATCCTTGAGGTCCACGGCGAACGCATGATCAAGCGTACCTTCGACCCTGGTTTTCGCATCGAGCTGCATCAGAAGGATTTGAATCTTGCGTTGCAAGCGGCGAGAGCGCTGGGTCTTGCGCTACCTCATACCGCTTCCGCGCAGGAATTGATGAACACCTGCGCGGCGCACGGAAACGGTAAGCTGGATCACTCGGCGCTGTGCCAGGCAATCGAGCTCATGTCGAACCATCGGATCGCCGGCGAATAACCGGGTGAAGGTCATCGCTCCGGGTGCGGGCATGGCTGGCTCTATCGCAATAAGGATTTTTGCATAACGGTGACCACTATAGGTAGCGCTCACGCAGTCGTTTTACCTGCTCTGTTGCGGGTGACCGAGCGGCCTGCTTATGGATATCGACAGTAAGGTTCAACGGCGCCTGCTTTCGCTGCTGACGTTGTGGCATGCGCTTGGCATCCGTCCGCGCGAGCATGAGATCGGCGCTCGATGCGCTGGCGGGGACGTTGCCTCCTTGGGATTTGTGGCGGTTGCGTCGCAAATGCCTGATCATCTGACGTGATTGCATGTCGTTAAGCCGATCCAGCCGTTCTATTGCCCGATGCTATACGGCGGTGGTACGTCGCCTATTCACTGAGTTTGCGTAACCTCGAAGAAATGATGGCCGAGCGCGGTATTGAGGTTGATCATTCCACTGTGCATCGCTGGGTGATCGAGTTGGTGCCGCTGTTCGAGAAGACGTTCCGTAAGTACAAGCAGCCGGTAGGCAAGAGCTGGCGGATGGACGAAAGTGCGTCGCGAACACAAGCGAAAGCTTGTGGTGCTGTACTGAAGATGGAAGTAGGCCTCCCGAAGCCGGATTGCAGGAGCAGGCTTCAAACCGCCCGGTGGTGCGAAGGGAAGGGCACATCGCGATCAACCGGCGAAGCATCACGTGAGATGCCGATGATGACAGAGCTCTGTCGCTTGTTTTCGTCCGATAGCTTTTAAGGGAACACCCGATGCGCAAAACTGGCGCTCAACCCCAAAACGCGAAGTGACAAGTTTACACACGCAACAGTGAGGTTTTTATCTCGGTATACGCCCCTCGAAGACTGCGCGGCCATCGAGCGGATCATGGTCGTTAGCGTCAGCGCCGGGGTAGTTTGAATTCGCCTGCGGCCGGCCTCGACGATCTCCTCCTTGCGCATCCCCGTGATCCGGTCGGTCGTTTCCCGCGACAATTCCTGCGCAAGCGCGAGCATGTCGCCGTGCAATGCATCGAGCCGGTCCAGCCGGCGCTCAGGTAGGCGAATTCATCCCGTTGCGCCGGGTTTGGATGCTTTCCCTAGACCGAGCTTTTCCATCGCTTCGTGTGCGTCGATGACCATCGTAGCGATCTCGCCTACCGTCACCCGGAGGCTTGTGGCGCGTGAGCGCATGTGTTCATAGGCGTCATTTTCGCTCAGCCGATGAGCATCCATCAGGATGCGAATGGCCTTCTCGATATGGCGTCGCGCCTTGATCGCTTCCTCGAGCTTACCGATCTTGTGATGCAGTCGCTGCTGATACCCGGAAGATGCGCGTGCCAGCACCAGTGTGCCAAGGATCCCGGTGGAGCGGTACGGCTTCGTGATCACGCCGTGCGCCTGGGTATCGACGAGCATTTTTAAAGCAGTTGGATTTTCGTAGTCGGACAATGCGATGAGGGTCGCTTCGGTGTCGGCCGCACACCAACTCCCCGTACTGCGAAGTTCCGGGCCCACGAGGAAGAAAATTACGTCCACGTCTACCGGCAGTTGCGACGGAAACGGCCAGACCACGCGTACTGGACAGCCAATCCGGCGCAACTGCTCCTCCAAGACACTGCGATCATCCCCCGGCGGATGGATCACGAGGACGCGTAGCGTGCGCAGATCGTCAAACAGCCGACGTGCCCCCGTGTTCATACCGGTTCTCCGTCGAGCCAGAACTCCGCGAAGCCGTACGATGTCAGATAGGGATCCGGTTTGATCGGACTGCGACCTTCCCACACCACGTCGAACGCGCCGTCCGGCCGGCAAACGGCAATGCGAGGGGTCAAGATCGAATGGTTGTTTTCGCGATCGATTTTCAGCAGTCCCTCCGGTGAATCGAATTCAACATCGCGGGCCGCCTCTACCAGTTTTGCCGTGTCAAGGCTTCTGGCGCGAGCCAAGGCCAGTGCAAAGAGGTGCACCTGGTTGTAAGCCATCTCGGACCACATGCTGGCGGGCTGATCTCCGAAGCGCGCCTGCCACGATTTCAGGAAGCGCTTGTTGCTCTCGTTGTTCAGGGAGTTGACGTAGCTGGCAGAAATGATGTGGCCACCGCACAATTCCGGACCGATCATCCGCGTCTCGCCTTCTGCCATCGTCAGGCTGGCGATCGGGATGCGTCGGGGATCAATGTCATGCTCGCGGTACAGCTTGTAGAACGCACGTGCTCCGCGGCCGATCAGCGTCGAGAAAACCACGTCGGGTTCGACGGCCTTGATTTCCTGCACGACGGCTTCTATTGCCGACGGATCTGCGTCGCTGGGTAGATAAACTTCTTCCACGATTTCGCCGCCGTGCTGCTCGACCATGTCTCGCATGATCCGGTTCGATTCTCGCGGATAGATATAGTCAGCGCCCACCAGAAAGAAACGACGGCCGTGATTGCGGAGCAGATAGGCAGCCAGTTGCATGCTGTTCTGGTTGGGTACCGCCCCCGTGTAGATCACGTTCGGCGAATACTCGAATCCTTCGTAAATCGAGCAATACCACAGCAGCGCGTTGTTGCGCTCAATGACCGGCAGCACCGCTTTTCGGCTTGACGAAGTGGAGCAGCCGAAAATCACCGTCACGTCGTCTTCCTGCAGCATACGCGTGGCGAGCCGCCGATATTGATCTGGATCGCTCTTCGGATCGTACGCGACCGGGTCGAGCAGACGCCCGTCGACGCCGCCGGCGGCGTTGACCTCTTCGATTGCGAGGACGGTGCCAAAGAAGTGCTCGGATTCGGTTGCTGCGGTTACGCCCGTTCGTGAGTACAAGACGCCGATGCGCCAGCCATCTTCGCCCGTGCCGTAATGCACATCCGTCGAAGCGGTTGGGCGCGTGTCTTCCGCGCATTGTCTGCGAGCAGCCGCCAGTGCCGCCCCCCGCACCGAAGGAGAGTCGTATGAGCTTCCGATTGTCATGGTATTGCTCCATCCATAGTAGGGGAGACCTGTTTCCGCACCGCAGTCACCCTGTCCTGCCGTTAGATGCGTCGTCGCACCATCCAGCGTGTGCCGACGCCGCCTTGTCCGACTGCCGCATGATCGTCCCCATTGGGCCTCCGCGTTGCAGCGCTTCGTTCGCTGCCTACATCGCGGGATGATGCCCTGTCCTTGCAGCGATCGCCCGCTCGACGAACGCAGCAGCGTCGAGGCATCGTGCATCCTCCCAGGGACGGCCGATGACTTGCACGCCGATCGGACCACCACGGGCGCCCCGGAGTCCGGGGACGTTCACGCACGGACATCCCAGCAAGGTCCAGTTGCGATTGAACGCCGGATCGCCGGTCGAACCCAGCCCGTCAGGCGCCTCATCGGGGGCGCTCGGCGTCAGCAATCCGGTGATGCCATCGAAGAGCTCGGATAGCCTGTCTTTCGCCTGTTCCATCAAAATGCACGCCTTGGCGTAAGTTGCCGTGTCAACCGAGGCTGCCTGGTCGAGAAACGCCGCCAGCTTCGGCGACAGTTCAACACGATGATGATCGTACTCGTATCCCAACGTCTGCCAGGCTTCGTAGCTCTGAATCGTGTCGTGTACGCGGATCATGTCCGCCATCCACGAACCGAAGCGCACTCGCCGCACGCGGCCGCCCGCGCGCTCAATCGCCCGTACGGCGGTATCAAGCGCGGCGCTTGCATTGGCTGACGGCTCCGTCCACGGGTAGCTATCCGGAACGCCGAACACCGGGCTAAACGTTATGCCGTCCACGGCGAGCTGGCGTCCTGACAGGACCTGGGCGAGGTAAGCCACGTCGCGCACACCGGCGGCAAACAGACCGACGGTGTCGAACGACCACGAGAAGCACTTCATGCCGACGGTCGGCAGCATGCCGAGCGTCGGCTTGTAGCCGGCAATGCCGCAAAATGACGCGGGCCGGATAGTTGAGCCGCCGGTCTGTGAACCAATTGCAAAAGGTGCCATGCCGGCCGCCACCGCAGCAGCCGAACCTGATGACGATCCGCCGGCGGTACGCGCCATGTCACACGGATTGCGTGTCACGGTCGGCGCCATGTAGGCGAACTCGCTGGTCACGGTCTTGCCAACGATGATGCCGCCGTTGCGGCGCAACAGGGTGACGATTGCTGCATCGGATCTGGGCTGGTGGCCTTCGTAGATCGGCGAGCCATAGCTGGTGACAAGATCGTCGGTGTCGAAAATATCCTTCACGGCTATTGGCATGCCTGCCAGCGCACCCTTGGCTGCAACTGCCGAAGCCATTAAGGCTTCGCGCCGGGCGACGGCTGTCATTGCCCGTACTTCCGGATCGACTTCCTCTATGCGCGCGAGTGTGTCGAGGATAATGCGACTGCGCTCTTGCGGGGCGTTGCCGATCCGCGTGAGCAGATCTAGTCCAGAGGCAGGTCGATAAAATGAATTTGTGTTCACCAGATCTCAGTAATTGGGGAGTGTCAGACACGCAGGTGTTCGAAGATCGAGCCTGCAGCTTCTTTGTCCTTCGCGTTACCGTGATCGATTATTTCGCCCTGCTTCAGCACAGCATAGCGGTCAGCGACCTTCAGCGCGAAAGGAACGTTCTGCTCGATTAGCAGAAGCGTGGTGCCGTGACACCTGCGCTCCCACAGCAACGCTTCGGCTAACCTGTCAATCACGGACGGCTGCAAGCCTTCCGTGATTTCATCAAGCAGAATAATCGCTGGGCGCATCATGAGGGCACGGGCGACCAGCAGCATCTTCTGTTCGCCACCGGAGAGCGTACCGGCGTACTGTTTCAAGCGGCTCTTGAATACCGGGAAAATCGGCTCGATCTCGGCAAAACGCTCGTCAAATATCGATGTCTTTGCAAGCCCCAGGCGAAGATTGTCGCGGATAGTGAGGTCCTGAAACAACGCATGTTCCTGGGGAGCATAGGCGATTCCAGCCCGGGCGATCCGATGCGGCGCCATGCGGGTAACGTCCTGCCCATGCACGCTGATAGAGCCGGTTTTCTTCGGCAGATAACCCATGATCGTCTTGAGCAAGGTGGTCTTGCCCATGCCGTTCTTGCCCAGCAGGGCGACGGCCTCGCCGTTAGCGACGGTCATCGACAGCTTGCGAAGCACAACCGACGCCTTGTATCCGCTGGTCACGTCCTGCAGGTTCAATGCAATCTGGCTCATGACGCCTCCCTAGATGTGGTTCCGTCGGTTACAGTACTCTGCGCGGTTCCGGCATAGATCGTCTTCACCAGCTCCGAGTTGACCACTTCATCGAAGTTGCCCTGCATGACAATACGGCCCTGATGCAGAACCACGATGCGGGTGGCAATCTCGGCAACGAAATCGAGATCGTGTTCGACCAGCAGACAACATAGCCGATACTGGTGTGCCAATCTGGCGAGCACGTTGCCAATTTGCGTGCGCTCCGTTTTGGTCAATCCTGCGGTCGGCTCGTCGAGCAACACGATCCGTGGCTCTAACGAAAGCACCATCGCCAGCTCCAGCGCCTGCTGTTCCCCGTGCGAGAGATCCTTTGCCACCACGTTCAGCTTTTGATCGAGACCCGTGGTGCGAACCACCTCGAGCGCATACGGAGGCAAGGCAAGCGTATGCGCTCGCTGAAACAGCGAGGGTCGTTCGATGATCGTGCCCGCGATTCTCAGGCATTCCGACACGGTAAGGGTGTCAAAGATGTTCGCGTTCTGGAACTTGCGGCCCAACCCGAAGTGCACACACCTGTCAGGCGGCAGTTGCCGGATATCGTGACCACACAGCACGACCGTACCCGCAGAACGTTCCGCGCCGTCGCTCATGCAGCGCATCAATGTCGTCTTGCCGGCGCCGTTCGGACCGATCAGGCCAACCAGCTCGCCGGCGGTGGCATTCAGGTCGATCCCTTGCAGCACCTTGAGGCTGCCAAAATGTTTGGCGACGCCGTTCATCTCCAGCGCAGATTCTGATGGTGCATGTTTGTGCTCCGCCCGGATGGTCCGCTCGACGAGTGCAGGTACAAGACCGTTGCCGGTGAGACGGAGGAATGGTTTCAGAAGCAACGGCACCAGACCTTGCGGCAACAGTACGATCACCGTCACAAATGCGGTTCCGAGGATCAGTTGCCACGCAAATGGCATGCTACTGCTGAGATAGGCTGTCCCAACGTTGATCAGGAGTGCACCGACAACCGGTCCCCACAACGTTCCCCGACCACCGAGAGCGACCCAGATGATCAGTTGGGTACCGAGAACAAATCCGGTCAGTTCAGGAGCGACCACGCCGCTAAACGCGCCGTAGCCGAAGCCGGCGAGGCCGGCGATTATCGCGGTCGCAACCAGCAGGATGATCTTGACAAGCGACGTATTGATACCAAGGTACGAGCAGCGTGATTCATTGTCGCGAATGGCCGCCAGCACGCGGCCGCCATCGCTGCGCACGAATAGCCAGGCCAGCGTTGCGATGACCAGCAAGGCGGCCCCAGCGATCCAGTACCAGGCCTGAAGAGACAGATCGAACGTCTCGTAGCCGGTCAACCCCGAACTCGAACCGGTCCATTCACCACCGGACAGCAGCAATTGGCTGAGCACGATCGGCAGCACGAGCGACATCACGGTCGCGAAAAACGGTGAGGCGCCTCGATAGAAGGATAGCCAACCGAGCAGTGCAGCGACGGCTGCGGTCACCACGATGGCCGCACCCAGCGCCAGCACCACGTAACCGGCCGAGAAACCGCCGTGTGTGAAGACCAGACCCGCCGCGTAGGCCCCAAGACCAAAGAAGGCCGATTGCCCGAACGTCAGATACCCCGTGTATCCCCAAAGGACATCCACTGTCACGGCAACGATCGAAAAGAAGAATGCCTGAATGAGGATGTTCAACAAATACGTGCTGAATACTAACGGACCTGCGGCCAGAAGCAGGGCAGCGAAGCCCCCGACCATGAGCAATCCGCGCCCATGCATCTTTCGCCGATTGTGCACTCGCTCCTCGCCCTGCGAGGAATCGACTCCGGCACGATTCGGCGGTGCGTTGACTTTAGCCATGAGAGAACCCTTTTGGACGAATGCGCAGCGTGAGCGCAGCCAGCACCGCGATGGTCAGTCCACCCAGTACCGGGCTGACGAACGTGCTGACCAGAACCTGGCAAGCACCGAATAAGAGGCAAGTGACCAGCAGGCTCACCATCGAATAACCCGAAACCATGACCAGCATGAAGGCACTCACCAGCCAGGTCAGCCCCATGTCGGGATCGACGCTCGACAACGGCGTAATGAGCGTGCCGGCCAGGGAACCCAGAGCAGCGCCGATACTGAACGTAATAAATCGAATGCGGCCTGAATGAATGCCGAGCCCCCGGGCCAAGTCCTCATTCATGATCACCGCACGGGTCTTGACGCCAAAGCGCGTTCCGGTGAGAAGCGCGGTCATGAGGGCGCAGAGACCGAGCGCGATTGGGATCAACAACAAGCGATAGGCGGAATAGTCGGTGCCTGCGATGGAGAAGACGCCTTTCAGTGGCGTTTCCACGAACTGGACCTCGCGGCCGAAGGCCATGACAATGAGCTGTCCGATGACGATTCCCAAGCCCCAGGTGGCGAGGATCGCGTCGAGCGGGCGCTTGTATAGGGGACGCACGATCACCTGCTCGACGAGCATGCCGACGGCGGCGCCGACCACAAGCGCCAGCGGCAAGCCGACCCACGGGTTCAGCTTCAGTTGGGTGACCACAAAGCTGGCGTACGCGCCCATCGTCAGCAACGCGCCGTGGGCGAAATTGACGATTTTCATCACGCCGAAAATCAGCATTAACCCGGCGGTCACGATGAACAGCACCGCCGCGGTGGTCAAAATATCTAGTGCTAGAACCATTGTCGTCTCCAGTCACATCCGCCTGCGCACCGGCGAGGCCGGGCGTTCGGGCGGATGCTTTGTCCCAAACCGCGTTTATTTGATGCCAGGGCATTGCTCTTCCGGATCGACGTCGGAGAACGTCTGAAGGATCTTCACCGTACCGTCGGGTTGAATCTGGCCCAGACGCATTGCGAGGGGCGTATGGCGGCTCTTGTTCATCGACACCGGTCCGCGCGGTCCGTCGAACGATACCTGCCCCAGCGCTTTGATTACCTTTGCTGGATCCGTAGAACCGGCTTTCTCGACCGCTGCCTTGTACAGGAAGAAGGCCTCGTATTGCGGCTCAGACAGTTCGTTCGGTGTCTTTATATCCTTGCCAAACGCCTTATCCATGGCGGCGATAAATTTCTTGTTCCCGGGCGTGTCGATACTCGTCAGATAGGAGCCGGACATGTAGATGCCGGTGGCAACGTCTCCCATACTTTTCGCGGTACCTTCGTCGATCGCCAGATTGCCGTAAGGCAGCGTCAGCCCCGATCCCCTCAACTGCTTGGCGAGCGCCACGTTGGGTGCACCGCCTGCCGTCGCACTGATCAGCGCATCGGGATGCGCCGAGCGGATCTTGGATAGAATCGGCGTCCAGTCGGTACCATCAACCGGTAAGTATTCCTCACCGACCACATTGCCGCCGTGCATAGCGATGTATTTCGCAGTGAAGTTGAGCATGCCACGGCCGAATGCATAGTCGTTACCGACCAGATAGAAGTTCTTCGCGCCCTTGCTCTTCATGAAATAGTCGACCACGGGGGCGACCTGTTGGTCCGGCACCCACCCGTTCACATACATCCATGGGCTGCACGAATGACCTTCATAGAACGACGTATAGATGAATGGCTTTTTGCCTCGCGCGATGATCGGAAGCGCGGCGTTGCGGGCAGCGCTCGTCTCCATCGAAATTATGGCATCCACGTTCTTCTGAAAGACCAGCGTGTCGTAGGCCTTTTGCGCACCAACGGCGCCGGACGCATCGTCGGCGATTTCGAGCTGGACCTTGCGGCCGAGGATACCTCCGGTGGCGTTAATCTCGTCGACCGCGAGTTGTGAGGACTGCACCACGGCTGGGGCCACCACGCTGTTGGCGCCGGACAGGCCGACTGCAACGCCGATCTTGATGGGATCGGCGGCGAACGCGTTGGTGCAGGCGTTGATGGCGGCTAGTGCCGCGATGGCACCAACGAGGATTTGTTGTTTGAACGGCTTCATGGTTTCCCCTTCACGAGTAGTCGGATTAGGTTTTGTGGATCATGCGAACGCAGGCGGATATCTCACGCGCGTGAGGAAGGCCAGCCGGTGCCCAGCATCGGGTCGTACACGTCAGTGCGCCGATCGCGCAGCACGTGGTTGAATGTGTTGAGCGTGCGCGCGGAGCGGATGCGTTGCAGATCAATCGCGGCGTACAGGATTTCTTCCTGGTCGCAACTGGCCGGTCCGGCCAGAGGCCATCCATCGCCACTCACGATCAGGCTCTGGCCGATGAATGGTTGACCGCGCTCGGTCCCCATCCGGTTTGCACAGACGATCATCAGGCCGTTGCTATGCGCGGCGGCCATCGTGAGGGTTGCGGCCATCGCGGGCCGATCGGCAGGCTGCCCTGGCATGGGCACCCAGTTCGTCGGTACGCAGACGACGTCCGCGCCTTGCGTGGCGGCCAGTCGATACACCTCGGGAAACCATCCGTCGTAGCAGATCGCGATTGAGACTCGTCCAAAAGATGTATCGAAAACTGGGACGCCCCGGTTGCCGGGCTCGAAGAAAAGGTGCTCGCGATCCCAGAGATGGAGCTTGCGGTAGACGCCGACGAGCCCTGACGGACTGATGAAAATGGCCGAGTTATAAAGCCGCTTGCCGTCGCGCTCGGCTATGCCAGCAACGACATGAACGCCCAGGCGCTTCGCCGCGTCTGCCCAGGCCTGTGCTGTTTCGCCACCCGGGAGATCCTCTGCCAGCGCGAACGCTTCCTCACGGCTGGCAAAGACATAGCCGGTGTTGGTCAGCTCAGGCAAGACCACCAGGGATGCGCCGCTTTTCGCGGCTTCTTCAATGTAATGGACCGACCGCGCCACGTTCTCGCGCTTCGCTCCGACATGCGGCTCCATCTGAATGCATGCGACGACCGGGCTTTCGAGGCCACGTTCTGTAGGGTTGTGCTGCAACATCTCCATTTCTTCTCCAAATGCAAAAAGCCCCCGAACCAGCGTTGGACGCAAGTTCGGGGGCTGCATAGCCTTCCATATGTAGCACGGCATCGTTGCCGTGGAGCCACCAGAAAATATGGCGGTTCAATGGAAGCGAATTTATGAAGCCAAATTCAGGATGTCAAGCGCAAAAATGAGTTGTTCAGACCTTCCTTAATAACTCCGTCTTTGCCATTTTCGGCGTCGGCGCACTTTCTCAACCGATGCTCAACGACGTCGGGAGCGGATCGACACCATGGCCTTCTGATTGTTCGACGCTAGTGGATGGCGTCCATTGCTAAGGGTCGCGGGGCGGCAACGAATCGACCGCGATAGCTTTGGCATCGGACCAATTCGGCCAATTGCACGGCGCATCAAGGGATATAGCGAGGAGGAGATTGTCGGTTCGCATTTCTCGAGATTCTATACGCCAGAAGACGCCGCTGCCGGGGTACCGCAGCGTGGTCTGGAGACAGCCACGCGCGATGGCCGCTTCGAGGCAGAAGGCTGGCGAGTACGTCGCGACGGGACGACCTTCTGGGCCCACGTGATCATTGACGCAATCCGCGAACACGACGGAGCGCTCGTCGGCTTTGCAAAGATCACGCAGGACATCACCGAGCGGCGTGAGGCCAATGAGCTGCTGGAACAAACGCGGGCGGCGCTGTTCCAGGCGCAGAAAATGGAAGCAATTGGCAAGCTGACGGGCGGTGTTGCCCACGACTTCAACAACGTACTGCAGGTGCTGAGGGGAAATCTCGAATTACTGGAGAACCGGCATCGCCGGGATGCCTGGAGTGGCGTGCGACTCGCCCACGCAATCGATGCTGTCGAGCGCGGCGCGAAGCTCGCCTCACAACTGCTGGCGTTCGGTCGGCGACAGGCGTTACGCCCTGTCGTGGTGAACCTGGCAGCGATGGTTCGCGGGATCGACAGCATGCTGGCTCGTGCGCTGGGCGAGACGATCAACGTGGAGACAGTCGTTGCTGCCGGCCTGTGGAATACGCTGGTCGATACCCACCAGCTCGAGAATGTGGTGCTGAACCTGGCGATCAATGCGCGCGACGCAATGCCCGCGGGTGGACGTCTCACCATTGAACTGGCCAACGCGATGCTGGACGATCGTTATGTGCGTCGGGAGATGAATTGCCCGACGATCTGTTGTTTGAATTTCCGTCCAAGACGCTGCGCAAGCCCTACGCGATAGACGAACTCAATGACGCCCTTTGGGCGATTCGAGGCGCCTCGCGCTCTGCCAGGCGTTAATCGCGCACAGATGTGCGAGTCAAACATCCGGGACCATCTTCATGCCATCAATGGCGGCTTCCCCAGCGCATGTGCATCGTCAAAGTCCGGTGCCGCGTTCGACGGTTGGTGCAACATATCGACTAGACGGTGGTTAGTTAGGTTATCAGATAGATTTGACATAGTGCCAGTTTTGTAGGTTTCCTAATTATTATTCCTCGCAACCTGTCCTGAAGTTCCTTGCCGTGACAGAAAGATGCGACGGGTGGGCACGCCACCCGTCGCGCATCACGCAAGTAGTGATCCGTATCCGCCGCGTCCATAGCGCTCGCCCGCCGTGCGCAGTGCGTTCCACATCATCGCCGACGCAGCTGACAGGCTTCTGTCGTGTTAAAGCGGGAGGGGTAGTATTCGAGTCTGACAATATGCTTTGGCCGGCCAATGAAGAAGACCAAAACCCCGCGAAAAACGCTTGTTGCGGGCATCGCCCGAGTGCTAAAGCGCCTTCACTATCCGCTCGATGTGATGGTGCAGTGCGTGCGGTGGTACGTCGCCTACTCACTGAGTTTGCGTAACCTCGAAGAAATGATGGCCGAGCGCGGTATTGAGGTTGATCATTCCACTGTGCATCGCTGGGTGATCGAGTTGGTGCCGCTGTTCGAGAAGATGTCCCGTAAGTACAAGCAGCCGGCAGGCAAGAGCTGGCGGACGGACGAAACGTATATCAAAGTCAAAGGCCGGTGGAAGTACCTCTATCGGGCGGTGGACAAGGCGGGCAAAACCATTGATTTCCTGTTCAGAGCCAAGCGCGACAAGGTGGCAGCGCGGCGCTTCTTTGAAAAGTCGATCGCTCAGAACGGTGTACCCGAGACGATAACCCTCGATGTCGACGTAGTGCGCTGCGCCTGCGTCAGGCAGTGAATGGCAAGCCTGGCTCTTGAATTCCTTTCTGCCACGCAAACAGGTACCTTGGCGTGACACATGGCGGAGCGCGCACCATGCATCAACAGCGCGCGCAGGTGCGGGCTCCTTGCTTTGAGATAGAGCCCAATCGAACCTTTCCGCCCGTAACGTTTTGCCTTGGAACGAGTCCGGGAAATGCAGCGAACTCGCGTCCCGACTTGAACGTCCTCGCATCTTCAATTGTCGCTGCCGTCGCTGATAAACCATGCGTTCACCCGATCTGCGTGCAGCGTTGCGCCCGCACCCATTCCTGGCATTCGGCGCGAAACACGCCGCTTTCGCGCCTGAGCCAGGCCTCGATCAGCATCGTTTCATCGCGCGCCGCGGGCTGGGTGACGAAACGATACGCGGCAGCCGAGCGCACGTGCAGATTGAAGACGTCGATCAGGCGTCCCGAGATCAGGTCGTCAAGCACCAGCGACAGGCGTCCCATGGCGATGCCCTGACCGCTGACCGCGGCGCCGATCGCAAGTTGCGAGAGATTGAAGCGCTGACCCTCGTGCTTCTCCGGTGGCGTGACGCCTGCGCCGGTCAGCCAGTGATCCCATTCTTCATTGTCCGACGCGCCTTCCCACGGCGACATATCGTGCAGCAGAAGCGCATGCGGCAGGTCGGCTGGCGCGCGTATACCGGGGTGATCCGCGAGAAAAGCGGGACTCGCCACCGGCATCAGCCACTCTTCGAGGAATTCGGTCGCGCGGACGTCGGTATAGCCGCCGCGGTCGAAGCGGATGCCCGCCTCGATCTGGCGCTGGGTCATCTGCGCGCGGTCCAGCGCGTGGAATTCCCCGTAGATACGCAGGCTCAGCTCCGGATGGTCGCGCAAGAATTCGCCGATGCGCGGCGTTAGCCACCGCATCGCGAACGACGGTGAGCAGTTCAGCGTGATCTCTTCCTGGCTCGGCCGGCGGCGCAATTGCTCGAGCGTGGTCTCGAGCGTCTGCAGCGTCTCGCTCACCACCGCATGCAGCCGCACACCCTCGCGGGTCAGCGTCAGCATGCGCGGCGTGCGGTGAAAGAGCGGCCGGCCGAGCCAGTCCTCGAGATGCTTCACCTGCTGGCTGACCGCGCTCTGCGTGATGTGCAGCTCGGACGCGGCGAGCGTGAAACTGCAGTGAAGGGCGGCGGCGTCAAAGCAGCGCAGCCACGAAAGAAGGGAGGAGGAAAGCGGTCTGCTCATTACTGAAACTTATGGGCGAGTTATTAACAAGCGTTTGTTGCGCGAATTTCGGCAGGAAACAATGCGGGCATTCCAACACGTCGGTCACGCCTCAATCGGTCATGTCTTTCGCGCCTGCTTTGTCCCTCGCTTCACCACACGCGCCGCAATTGTGGCTCAACCCTGCTTACGGCGAGCCTTCGGCCGGTACCGGCTGGGCGAGTATCGCACAGGCAAAAATGGCGGAACGCCGCCTTGCCGCCTGCGCGCCGCTGCTTGCGCGCCTCTTCCCGGAACTCGGGCCGAGCGAGGGGATCATCGAGTCGCCACTGCTCGAGGCGCCCGTGCTCGGCGCCGCGCTGCATGCCCAGGGCGGGCGCGGCAGCTATTGGGTCAAGGCCGATCATGCGCTGCCGGTAGCGGGTTCGATCAAGGCGCGCGGCGGTTTTCACGAAGTGCTCGAGTTCGCCGAAGCGCTGTCCTTGCGGCACGGCCTGCTCAAAGGCGCCGATGACGACCGGATCGTGCTTGCATCGGATGAAGCGCGCGCTCTCTTTGCGGGGTATGAAGTGGCGGTCGGGTCCACCGGCAATCTGGGATTGTCGATCGGGCTGATCGCGGCCGCGCTGGGCTTTCGCGCGACGGTGCACATGTCGGCCGATGCGAAAGCGTGGAAGAAGGCGCGCCTGAGGGCGAACGGCGTGCGCGTGGTGGAGCACGACGGCGACTACGGTGAAGCGGTGCAGGCAGGCCGCCACCAGGCGTTGAACGACGAGCGCGTCTACTTCGTCGACGACGAGCAGTCAGGTTCGCTCTTCTACGGCTACAGCGTCGCGGCCTTTCGCCTGCATGCGCAATTCGAGGCGGCCGACTGCGCAATCGACGCCCGGCATCCGCTTTTCGTCTACCTGCCTTGCGGCGTAGGCGGCGCGCCCGCGGGTATCGCCTATGGGCTCAAGGCCATGTATGGCGACGCGGTGCATTGCTTCTTCGTCGAACCGCAGGCGTCGGCCTGTTTCCTCACGCGCATGGCGAATCCCGGCCGCGCCGGCATCACCATATACGACGCCGGCATGGACAATCACACCGATGCCGACGGGCTTGCCGTGCCGCGCGCCTCCGAGCTGGCGGTCTCGGTGATGCGACCGCTCCTGTCCGGCATGATGACCGGCACCGACGACACCTTCTTCGCCGACCTCTACCGCGCCCGCCGCGACGCCGGGCTACGGCTCGAGCCGTCGGCGGCGGCGGGTTTCAGCGGCCCTCGCATGCTGTTCGCCGAAGCCGAGGGCAGGGCATATCTCGCCCACCACCGCCTTGCCGACGTAATGGACGACGCCCGCCACCTCGTCTGGACCACGGGCGGCCTGCTGGTTCCTGAGGACGAATACGCCGGCTTCCTCGAGCGCGGCAAGCAGGCCGCCGCAGTCGACGATCACACGCGCTGACCCGCGTCATCCCAATCACCCACTTCGACCATCCGACCATCGACATGACTCAGCCCACTCGTCCGACCGTCCGCACACTCCTCCTGGCCGCCGCCTGCGCCGCGGCACTGCTTGGCGCCGCGCCGGGTGTTTCCGCCCAGACCGTGACGGCTGTCATGCAATCGAGCTTGCGGGTGCTCGACCCGGTGATGACCACGGCGCACGCCACGCGCGATTTCGGCTACATGATCTTCGACACAGTCCTGGCGCTCGACGCGAACGGCCAGGTCAAGCCGCAGATGGCCGAGAAGTGGACCGTGTCGCCCGACGGCAAGACCTACACCTTCACGCTGCGGCCCGGCCTGAAATGGCACGACGGCACCAAGGTGACGGCGGCCGACTGCGTTGCCTCGATCAAGCGCTGGGCCGAGCAGGACAAGCTCGGGCAACTGATGATCCCGCTCATGACCGAGATGAAGGCGATCGACGACAACACCTTCTCCATGTCGTTCAAGGAGCCGACCGATCTCGCGCTGCAGGCGCTGAGCAAGCCGAGCGGTTCGCCTGCGTTCATGATGCCGGCGCGCATTGCGGCGACCCCGTCCACCACGCCGCTCAAGGAATTTATCGGCTCGGGGCCGTTCAAGTTCGTGGCCGCGGAATACAAGCCGGGCCTGCAGGCGGTGTTCGAGAAAAACAAGGACTACGTGCCGCGCAATGAACCGCCGAGCGGTCTCGCGGGTGGCAAGAAGGTGTACGTGGACCGCGTGAAGTGGATCGCCATGCCCGATTCGATGACCGGCGTGAACGCGCTGACGAGCGGCGAGATCGACTACATGCAGACCGTGCCCTTCGAGATGGTGCCGATGCTCGAAGGCAACAACGCGGTAAAAGTGGAGAACCTCTCGCCGGAGAATACCCAGACGGTGATGCGCTTCAACTTCCTGAACCCGCCGTTCGACAACAAGCTGATCCGGCAGGCCGCGATGATCGCGGTGAAGCAGGAAGACGTATTGAAGGCACTGGTCGGCAATCCGAAGTACTACACGCGCTGCGTGGCGATCTTCGGCTGCAACGGACTCTACGCCAGCAACGCGGGCGCGGACATCGCGGCGACCGGCAACCTGGCCCAGGCGCGCGCGCTGCTCAAGCAGGCGCATTACGACGGCACGCCGGTCGTGATCCTGCAGACCACGGACGTGGCTAACTTGTCGCCGCAGCCCGTCGTGATCGGACAGGCGCTCAAGAATGCCGGCTTCAACGTGAAGATGGAGGCGATGGACTGGCAGACGGTGGTGTCGCGCCGCGCGTCGCAGGCGCCGATCGACAAGGGCGGCTGGAGCATCTTCTCGACCAACAACGACGGTGTCGAAGTGCGTGATCCGCTTACCGCCTTCGGCGTGGCCGCGAACGGCAAGCGCGCATGGTTTGGCTGGCCCGACGTGCCCGCCATCGAGACCCTGCGCGGCGACTTCATCAAGACCACCGACCAGGCCAGGCGCAAGCAGATCACCGACCAGATCCAGAAACTCGTGATCGACGAAGGCGTGCTCGTGCCGCTCGGTGAGTACTATATGCCGAGCGCGTACAGCAAGAAGCTGAGCGGTATCGTGAAGAGCCCCGTGCCGCTCTTCTGGAACCTGAAGAAAGGAACCTGAGCGATGACGGCCTTCCTCCTGCGCCGTCTGGCCGCGACCGTGCCGGTCATGGGGATGGTCGCGCTGATCGTGTTCGCGCTCTTGCGCCTGACCCCCGGCGACCCCGCTGCGATCCTCGCCGGTGACTCCGCCACGCCCGAGCAGATCGAGCAGATCCGCCAGGCGATGGGCCTGACCGAGCCGATCTACCAGCAGTTCTTCCGCTGGATCGGGCAGTTGCTGCACGGCGATCTCGGCACTTCGCTGATCTCGGGGCAGCCGGTTGCGGCGATGGTGGCCGATCGCATCGGGCCGTCGCTGGCGCTGTGCGCCACCACCATCACGCTCTCGGTGCTGATCGCGATCCCGCTCGGCATTCTCGCTGCGTGGCGCCGCGGCCGCCTGCTCGATCGTGCGGTGATGGCGGCGTCCGTGCTTGGCTTCTCGGTGCCCGTGTTCGTCACCGGCTACGCGCTGATCCTGCTGTTTTCGCTCAAGCTGCACTGGTTTCCGGTACAGGGCTACCAGCCGCTCGCCGCCGGCCTCGGACCGTTTCTCATGGGGCTGACGCTGCCGACTGTCGGCCTGTCCACCGTCTACGTGGCGCTGATAGCGCGCATGACGCGCACCAGCATCATCGAGGTGCTGGGCGAGGACTTCATCCGTACCGCGCGCGCCAAGGGCCTGACCGAACGCGGCGTGCTGCTCGGGCACGCGCTCGGCAATGCCGCGGTGCCTATCGTGACGATCGTCGGCGTGGGCGTGGCAATGCTGATCAGCGGCGTGGTGGTGACGGAATCCGTCTTCAACCTGCCGGGCCTGGGGCGGCTGGTGGTGGAGGCCGTGCTCGCGCGCGACTATCCGGTGATCCAGGCGCTGATCCTGTTGTTCTCATTCTTTTATGTGATCGTCAATCTGGTGGTCGACGCGCTCTATACCGTGTTCGATCCGCGCATTCGTTACTGAGGCTGACATGTCCACCGTGATCGACCTTCCCGATTTGCCTGTTCCTCCCGCCGACGTGCGCCCGGTCTCGCGCCTGCGGCGCGCTCTGCGCGGCTGGCCAGTGTTGCTCGCGCTGGTGCTGGTCGCGCTGATCGTGGTCATGGCGCTGTGCGCGCCGCTGCTCGGCACCACCGATCCCACCCAGCTCGATCCCGGCTCGCGCCTGCAAGGCCTCAGCGCCGCGCACTGGCTCGGCACCGACGCCTTCGGCCGCGACGTCTATTCCCGTGTGGTGTACGGCGCGCGGGTGTCGCTCGTGGTGGGGCTCGGCGTCACCCTGTTCAGCCTCGCCGCGGGATTGCTGATCGGCGTGCCCGCGGGCTATTTCCGCTGGTTCGATGCAATCGTGATGCGCGTGATGGACGGCCTGATGGCGATTCCCGGCATCCTGCTCGCCATCGCACTGGTGTCGCTCTCGGGTTCCAGCCTGACGACGGTGCTCGTCGCCATCACGATTCCCGAGATACCGCGCGTGGTGCGGCTCGTGCGCGGCGTGATCCTCGGCGTGCGCCACGAGGCCTACGTGGAAGCCGCGATCTCGCTCGGCACGCCCACCTTGCGGCTGATGCTGCGCCATCTCGTGCCGAACACTATCGCGCCGATGATCGTGCAGGGCACGTACATCTTCGCCTCGGCGATCATCACGGAAGCGATCCTGAGCTTTCTCGGCGCCGGCGTGCCGCCCGACATCCCGTCATGGGGCAACATCATGGCCGACGGCCGCACCTATTTCCAACTGATCCCCGGCCTCGTGCTGTATCCCGGTGCGCTGCTTTCCATCACGGTGCTGACCGTCAACGTGCTTGCCGACGCGTTGCGCGATGCGCTCGATCCGCGCCTCGCGCGCCGCCTTTGAACCGGACCCTTCGCGCCATGCCGATCCCCACGATACCGACGATCTCCACGATCCCCCCTGCCGGCGAGCCGCCCGTCGATGCGAACGCGCCAGTCGTGGAACTGCAGGGACTGACCGTGCGGGTGCGCGACGCCGACGGCGTGCCGGGCCGGGCCGTGGTTGAGCAACTGAGCTTTTCCGTGCGGGCAGGCGAGACGGTGTGCATCGTCGGGGAATCCGGGTCGGGCAAGTCGGTCACCTCGCTCGCGACGATGGGCCTGTTGCCCCGCGAGGCGCTGCAGGCAAGCGAAGGGCGCATCCTGATCGACGGCGAGGACGTGCTGGCCGCGAGCGACGAGCGCCTGCGGATCCTGCGCGCCTCGCGCATGGCGATGGTGTTCCAGGAGCCGATGACCGCGCTCAACCCCGTGCAGCGCGTGGGCCAGCAGGTGGAGGAAGTGCTGCGCCTGCATACGAGGCTCGCGCGTGCCGAACGGCGCGCAAGGGTGCTGGCGATGCTCGAGTCCGTGCACCTGCCCGATGTGCCGCGCATCTACCGGTCCTTTCCGCACCAGTTGTCGGGCGGGCAGCGCCAGCGCATCGTGATCGCGATGGCGCTGATCCTGCAGCCGCGCGTGCTGATCGCCGACGAACCCACCACCGCGCTCGATGTCACCACGCAAAAGCAGATCCTCGCGCTGATCCGCGAGCTGCAGCAGCGGCATCGCACGGCGGTCATCTTCATCACGCACGACTTCGGCGTGGTGGCGGAGATCGCCGATCGCATCGTCGTGATGAACCAGGGCCGCGTGGTGGAGTCGGGTGCGCGCGACGAGGTGCTCGCCCGGCCGCGCGAGGCGTATACACGCTTGCTGGTGTCGTCGGTGCCGAGCCTCGTGCCGCTGCAGCGCGTGGCGCCCGCGGGCGAAGCGGTGCTCGAGATCCGCGCGCTCGGCAAGACCTACGGCAGCGCGTCGCGCTTTTCCCGCGTGCAGCCCGTGGCCGCCGCGACCGACATCTCGCTGACCGTGCGGCGCGGGGAGGTGGTCGGGATCGTCGGCGAATCGGGCTCGGGCAAGTCGACCGTCGCGCGCTGTGCGGTGCGGCTGATCGATCCCACCACCGGCGCCGTGCTGCTTCATGGCGACGATATCGCCACCGCCTCGCGCAGCCGGCTGCGTCCGCTCAGGAAACGTATCCAGATCGTGTTCCAGGACCCGTATCGCAGCCTCAATCCGCGTTTGCGCGTGGGCGAGTCGATCGTGGAAGGGCTGCTCAACTATGGCGCATCCCGCGCCGAGGCGCGCCTGAAGGCCGAGCGCGCGCTCGATCTGGTGGGGCTGCCCGTCGACGCTATCGACCGCTTCCCGCATCAGTTCTCCGGCGGCCAGCGGCAACGCATCTGCATTGCCCGCGCGCTGGTGATGGAACCCGACGTGCTGGTGGCCGACGAAGCGGTCTCGGCGCTCGACGTCTCCGTGCAGGCGCAAGTGCTCGCACTGCTCGACGAAGTGCGCCGGCGCGTGGGCATCGGCGTGCTCTTCATTACCCACGATCTGCGCGTGGCCGCGCAGATCTGCGACACCATTGTCGTGATGCAGCATGGGCGCATTGTCGAGGCTGGCCCGGCGCACGCGGTCCTCACGCAGCCGCGGGAGGCTTACACCCGCGCGCTGATTCATGCGGCGCCCGGCCGTCACTGGGACTTCCGGAACTTCCGGCCGGCGGCCTGAGCATCCATCCACCCGAGAGAGAATTCATAGTCATGGTCAGCACGAAGCGCATCGTCTTCTGCGGTTTTCAGCACGAAACCAATACCTTCGCCCCCACGCGGGCCGACCTGCTCGCCTTCGAGCGCGGCGGCGGCTGGCCCGGCCTCACGCGAGGCGACGCGGTATTCGAGGTGATCGGCGGCGCCAACATTCCGGCCGCCGGCTTTGTCGACGCTGCCCGCCGCGCCGGCTGCGTGCTGATTCCAACCGTATGGTGCGCGGCGAGTCCGTCGGCGCATGTGGCCGAAGCCGCCTACGAACAGATCGCGGGGGAGATCCTCGCAGGCATCGAGGCCGCGCTGCCGGTCGATGCCGTTTATCTCGACCTGCACGGCGCCATGGTGACCACGCATCTCGACGACGGCGAAGGCGAACTGCTGCGCCGCGTGCGCTCGCTGGTGGGCAAAGACGTGCCGGTGGTCGGCAGCCTCGACCTGCACGCCAACGTGACGGCGCAGATGCTGGCGAGCGCGGACGCGCTCACAGCCTACCGGACCTATCCGCACGTCGACATGGCCCGCACCGGCGCGCGCGCGTTCGCGCTGCTGGAAAAGCGCTGGCAGCGCGGCGCGCGTGCCGCGTTCGCGGTGCGGCGCCTGCCGTTTCTCGTGCCGATCTGCTGGCAGTGCACCGACATCCAGCCGGCCGCGCGGCTCTATGCGCTGCTCGATACGATCGAGACGGAAAGCGGCGCGGACCTGTCGTTCGCCACCGGCTTTCCCGCCGCCGACTTCGCCGAATGCTCGCCGGTGATCTGGGCGTATGCGGACGATCCGGCGATTGCCGATGCCGCCGCCGCGCGCCTCGCGCAAGCCGCGAACGACGCCGAAGCCGAGTTCGCGGGCACGCTCTTCGCGCCTGACGATGCCGTGCGCCATGCAATGGAACTGAGCCGCGCGGCGACGAAGCCCGTGATCATCGCCGACGGCCAGGACAATCCCGGCGCCGGCGCCAATTCCGACACCACCGGCATGCTGCGCGCGCTGATCGCGCAGGGCGCGACGCGTGCCTCGATCGGCCTGATCGTCGATCCAGAGGCTGCGGCCGCCATCCACGCGCATCGCGTGGGCGACACCATCCGGCTCGCGCTCGGCGGCCGCTCCGGCGTGGCCGGCGACGCGCCCTACGAGGGCGACTTCGTGATCGAGGCACTCTCGGACGGCAAGATCCGTGCGACCGGCCCGTACTACGCCGGCTTCAACCTCGACGTCGGTCCGGCCGCCTGCCTGCGGGTGGGCGGCGTGCGCATCGTGGTCGCGTCGTACAAGGTGCAGATGGCCGATCAGTCGCTGTTTCGGCTCGTCGGCATCGAGCCTACGGAAGAGGCTATTCTGGTCGTGAAGAGCGCAGTGCATTTTCGCGCGGACTTCGCGCCGATCGCGCAGACGATCATCGTCGGCGCGGCGCCCGGCCCCATGCCGATGCGGCTCGAACAACTGCCGTGGACGAAGCTGCCGGCCGGCATGCGGCTTGGCGCGCGCGGCGTACCGTTCGTTGCACCCGTGCCACCCGCCGCTGCGCCGCTGCGCTGAAACGGCAGATCTCGCTAACGTTTCGCTTCCCCCACCGCGCTTGACCCACAAGACATGGACAACTCCCTGGTTTCTCTGTCGGCGCTGAGCGCGCGACGTCTGATTGGCAACAGGCAGGTCTCGCCGCTCGAACTGCTCGACGCCTGCATCGCGCAGATCGAGGCGATCAATCCCGCGGTAAACGCGGTGACCGCGACGTGTTTCGAGCGCGCCCGCGAGGAGGCTTGCCGCGCCACGGATGCCGTCATGCGCGGCGAGCCGCTCGGTCTGCTGCACGGCTTGCCGCTCGGCGTGAAGGACCTGGAGGAAACCGCGGGCCTGCTCACCACGTACGGATCGCCGTCGTTTCGCGCCAACGTGCCGGAGGCGGACAACGGCTTCGTCGCGCGTCTGCGCGCGGCGGGCGCCATTCTCACGGGCAAGACCAACGTGCCGGAGTGGGGCGCGGGCGCGAACACACGCAATCCGGTCTGGGGCGCGACCGGCAATCCGTTCAATCCGATGCTCAATGCGGGCGGTTCGTCCGGCGGCTCGGCCGTGGCGCTCGCCACCGACATGCTGCCGCTCTGCACCGGTTCCGACACGGGCGGCTCGCTGCGCATTCCGGCCGCGCTCTGCGGCGTGGTGGGTTTGCGGCCGTCGCCGGGACTCGTGCCGAGCGGGCGCAAGCCCCTCGGCTGGACGCCGATCTCGGTGGTCGGGCCGATGGGCCGCGATGTCGCCGATACCCGCCTGCAACTGGCCGCGAGCGCGGGGATCGAAGCGGGCGATCCGCTCAGCTACGACATCGCGCCGGATACCTTCCTGCAGCCGCGCGAGATCGATCTCGGCACGCTGCGGGTGGCCTACACCGAAGACTTCGGCATCTGCGACGTCGACGACGCGCTGCGGGCCACGTTCCGCGCGAAGATCGCGGCGCTGTCGAAGTTCGTGACGGTGTGCGAGCCGCTCGACGTCGACCTGGGCGAAGCCGACCGCTGCTTCGACGTGATTCGCGCACAGAACTTCGTCGCGAGTTTCCAGGAAGCGTACCAGCGCGACCCGGCCTCGCTCGGTCCGAACACGCGCAGCAACTATGAGATGGGACAAGCGATGTCGCTTGCCGACGTCGCCTGGGCGCACGCTGAACAAACGCGCTTGTTCCGGCGTTTCCAGGCGCAGTTCGCGCGCTACGATTTGATCGTGTCCCCGACTTCTCCCATCTCGCCGTTTCCGTGGGAGCAGCTCTATCTGGCCGAGATGAACGGGCGGCCGCTCGCGAACTACTACCGGTGGCTCGGGCTCACCTATGTGATCACGCTGGCCACCAATCCCGCACTGTCGCTGCCTTGCGGGCTCGACCATGCGGGTATGCCCTTCGGCCTGCAACTGGTGGGCGCGTTTCGTGGCGACCGGCGTCTGCTCGACATCGCCCAGTCGTTCGAAGCGGCATTCGCCACCGACCCCTCCATGCGGCGCCCGCGCCCGGATCTTGCGACATTGTCCCAGGCCGTGGCGGCGCTGAAGTCGATCGTGACGCATCCGCCTTTGGATGGCACACGGACAGCTTGACGGGTCTAAGGCTGGCCCTTGGTCAGTTTTAGCCTGTGAGACCGGCCGACGCCACCCCGCCTTCGATCAATAGGCGCCGAAGATCCGGTCGAGCGCTGCCAGGATGGCATCGCGGCGCTCGGCAAGCGAGCCAATGCGCTTGCCGAGCGCGTTCACCGGAACAGCACTCATGGCAGGCGTGTCGAGGAAGTGTTTCTCGCCATTGATCTCGAAGACTGGCAGCAAGTCGGACGGTTTGCCTGAGAACCCGAGATCCGCGGCAGGCCGCAGAGGAATCACGATGCGCGCCGGCAAGATTCCGACATGCGTACTCTGTACGTCGAGCAGGTACGGTGCAAGGCGCCGCGTTTCATCGTCGGGGTTACCGTAGAGATCAAAACGCGCCATTAAAACATCCTGTACTTCGCGAGCGGCAGCCCGTCGCGGTCAACCATTGCAGTGTATGCCGCGACCAGCTCCGCATTGTCGTCGGCCCAACGGCGAGCCTCAGCCTCCTGAATTTCTTCGCGCACACCGCGCTCGCTCGCTCGCGAAAGATTGATCCCGAGCTCCTTGGCCCGATCCAGGACTTCAGGCGGCAATGTGACGTTCGTGGACTTGCGCGCCCGGACTTCGAATGCCTTTCCCATGCGCATCTCCATGTTGATAAACATGTGCATTATAGTCCACATTCATTCGCCATAATCGCCGACAAGAACGCTTTCCTCTGAGCGAACCGGTACAAAGCCGGGTAGTCGCACTTCGCTTGTGAGACCGCCAAGTCATGTCACGGCAAGTAGTTGCTCAATGGGAGGAATCGGCTTTAGCCAGGCGTTTGCCCGGCTCGGCCGCCCGGTGAAGATGCCGGTAACGGCGCTGGCTTGCCCTATCGAGGCAACGACCAGTTGAAAAAGACCCGTTCGACGATGACCACGACCCGATAGAGCGCGAGCGAAATACAAAGCAGCACGAACAGCGCAGCAAATGCTTCTGCGAGCTTGAATTGCGAAGTGGCGTACTGAATCATGTAGCCCAGCCCCTCATTCGACGCCACGAACTCGGCAACGACCGACCCTATCACCGCCAGCGTGATCGAGACTTTCGCGGCGCTCATGATGTACGGAACGGCATACGGTATGCGAATCTGCATGATCTGCCGAAGCTGCGGCGCTCTTAGTGACCGCGACAACTCCACAAGATCGGCCGGCGTAGCGCGAAGCCCTGTGATTGTCGATACCACCAGCGGAAAGAAGGTGATCAGGCAGGTGATCAGGACACGGGGGAGCGTGCCTGCACCGAGCGTGACCACGACGATCGGCGCAATGGCGACGACAGGCGTCGATTGCACGACAACCAGCAGCGGCACGATCGTCCGGGAAAGCAACGGTGAATTTGCCACGGCGATAGCGAGCGGAATGCTCACGAGCAGCGAGATTCCAAATCCCAGAAAAACGACTTGTAACGTGGCCCATATGTTGTCGAGCCATCGCATCGGCGCAATGTCCATGGCCGCCGCTGCGATCTGGGCCGGGTCGGGCAATACGTACACCGGAAGATGCAACAGCTTGCAAGCTGCCTGCCATGCCACCAGGATGGCGAGCAGCAGGATGACAGGCGAATAGCGATAGATAAACGGTTTCATAGTCAAGTTTCCCTGGGGCGGGAAAACAATTGTTCCCGGATATCGTTGGCGATTTTCCCGAACAACGGATCAGCCATTGTGTCCAGCGTGCGAGGCAGCGAGAGCGGAACGTCGATCAGGTTTCGCACCCGTCCCGGCCTGGCCGCCATGACCACGATCCGGTTGGATAGCAGCACAGCTTCGGCAATCGAATGCGTAACGAACACCACCGTCTTCGGCCGCGTCCTCAACACCCGCAGGAGCTCGAGCGACATCTCATCGCGGGTCAGTGCATCGAGTGCGGAAAACGGCTCGTCCATCAAGAGAATGTCCGGGTCCTGCAACAGCGCGCGGACGATGGAAACGCGCTGCTGCATGCCGCCCGACAATTCATGAGGCATCTTGCGCGCAAAGTCGGCCAGGCCCGTGGAGCTCAGCAGCGCCATGCCCTGTTCCTGGACCTGCGGTGTGACTCGCCCGCCCTTGTGCCGGATCGGAAAGGTCACGTTTTCCAGCACGTTCAACCAGGGCAAGAGGGTTGGCCTCTGGAACACGAATCCGATATCGTCACGAGGTTCCGCCACCTTGAGCCCGAATATCTCGACCTCGCCTGAGGTCGGCGGCAGCAGTCCGGCAAGCAGGCGCAAAAGCGTGGACTTGCCGCATCCCGAGGGACCGATGATGGATACGAACTCGTGTCGCTGGATCGAAAGGTCGACGCGATCAAGAGCGGTCACGGTGGTGCCGTCGGTCGACACGAACGTTTGCGTCACGGCGTTCAGGGAGATGGCGGGCCGCGCGATTTCACGGGCCGCAAGCAAGTGCACTGCTTCCGGAGCGAGATTCTGACAATCAGGAAGTTCGTTTTTCATGGAGTCTCAACGAGCGATACGAGCCGGAGGCGCTATGAATAGCGTGGATAAGTGTGGGTGATACCCCGTTGGCCTCCGCATCTTAACGATCCACCATGCAGCGCGAAATGAAGTTTTACGGGGGTTTGAGTCAAGTTATCTGAGCATGGAGGGCAATGATGAGCGACGCTGTCGAGCGCTGCTTCGCGCCGCCGTTTGCTCCGGTGAATGGCTGGAACATATCGGCCGTCATGCACGAACGAGCGGGTCCCGGGCCATGTTACCTAAATCAGAAAAATCGAACTAATGGCTTGTCAAAAAAACGCACGGCAATATTGAAGAGAATAGTCTTTGCTCCGAAGCCGGAGAGCCCGGCCGCCAGCCCCGGCTTTGCCGTGCTGCCGATCAACAACACAATGCGGGGTTTCAATGAATAAACGTTTCACCGGCTTATTCGCAATCTGTCTCCTGGCTCTTGCTTCGTTCCCTGCTGGAGCGGCCGAGAAAGTGCGATTCGTCCTGGACTGGTTTCCGTCCGGCTATATCAGCTTTACCCATGTCGGTATCAAGGAAGGGTTCTTCGCAGCAGAGGGTCTCGATGTTTCAATCGATATCGGTCGCGGCGGAGCGGACGCCGTCACGCGGGTTGCAAGCGGCACGGATGATTTTGGCGGGGCGAGCATGGCCTCGCTGATGAGCGCTCAGGCGACTACCCCGATTCCGGCAAAGGCGATCGTGGCGGTCTACTCCAAGTCGCCGGATGCGATCATCACGAAATCGGGGAGCGGGATCTCGGCCATTAAGGATCTCGCAGGCAAGACGGTTGCAACGGCGGCGTTTTCGGGATCGAACGCACTATGGCCGGTGATCGCGAAGATGAATGGGCTTGACCCGAATTCGGTTCGTCTGCTCAAGGTCGATGACAACGCGCTCGGACCGATGCTATTGGCGGGCAAGGTCGATGCCGTCATTGCATGGACCACCGAAGAACCCAATTTCTCCACATTGCTGACGGGCACCACCACCCGGCTGACGGTCTTGCCCTGGTTCAACGTCGGGCTGCAGGGCTACAACTGGTCGGTGCTGGCCTCTGGCCGCATCATCCGGGATCACCCGGACACCGTGAAGAAATTTGCGCGCGCTTACCTGCGTGCCATGCAGTTCGTCGTCGATCATCCGGAGAAGGCTGCGGAGGACCTGCACGAGATGGTCCCGGATACCAACGTTGCAATCAGCGTCGAGGAGATCAAGGCGATGAAGCCCCTCGTGATCAATGAAATTTCCGCGCGCACGGGGCTCGGGCGATTCGATCCGGCGCTCGTCGGCGATGCATGGAAGTGGGTATCGCAGTCGCAGGGTTTTGCGGCTGACCGCATCGATCCTCAGTCGGTTATCGACCGGTCTTTCGTGCCTTGAATGCGGATAAACGCGATGTCGAACCGGAACGCGCCAATGTCATCGAATTCGATTGTTCTCACGACCGCTTGCGAACTCGCCGAAGCGATTCGTAGCCGGACCGTGTCGTGCGTGGAGGTGATGGAGTCGTATCTCGATCGCATCGACCGGGTCAATCCGGAAATCAACGCGATCGTTTCCTTGAGACCGCGTGACGTTCTGCTGCACGAGGCTCGCGAGCGGGACCGCGAGCTTGCGAACGCCGGCCCTCGCGGATGGATGCACGGTTTTCCGGCCGCGGTGAAGGACCTGGATCCGGTCAAAGGAATGACATGGACCTCGGGTTCGCCGATCTTCCGCAATCGCATTGCAGAGGCTGACTCGATCCAGGTCGAGCGCATGCGGGCGGCGGGCGCGGTCTTTATCGGCAAGACCAATACCTCCGAATTCGGCCTGGGATCGCATGCGTTCAATCCTGTGTTCGGGACGACGCGTAACCCGTACGACAGCAGCAAGTGCGCGGGCGGGAGCAGCGGCGGCGCGGCTGCCGCGCTCGCCACGCGCATGTTGCCGGTTGCCGACGGCAGCGACCATGCAGGATCGCTGCGCAATCCGGCTGCCTTCAACAATGTGTTCGGCCTGCGCCCTTCGTTTGGGCGCATACCTGAAGCCGGGCCCGACCTGTTCAGCGCCACGCTGGGAGTTGTCGGCCCGATGGCGCGCACGGTCGAGGATCTGGCGATGTTGCTATCGGTTCAGGCCGGCCCCGATCCGCGCGCGCCGCTGTCGATCAACGAGTCCGCCACCATTTTTTCCGACTTCGCGCACGGCATGCCGGTTCAATTGCGGAACCGCCGCATAGGCTGGCTGGGCGACCTCGGCGGGCATCTGGCCTGCGAGGACGAAGTGATCTCCCTATGCGAAGCCGGGCTGGATGTATTCGAACAACTGGGTGTCACGGTCGAGCCACTGAAGCTGGATTTCCCTGCTGAGGAAATCTGGGAGAACTGGCTGACGCTGCGCGCCTGGATCATGAGCGTCCAGTTGGGACCGTACTATCGCGATCCCGCCACCCGGGCGTTGATGAAGCCCGACGCTATCTGGGAAGTGGAGCGCGGGTTGGGCTATAGCGCGGAGCGCGTGGCGAGCGCCATCACATTTCGCACCGCGTGGTTTCGGACCATGAATACCTGGCACGCGTCTTACGATGCCGTCGCGTTGCCCTCGGCACAGGTTTTTGCGTTCGATGCCGGGCAGATCTGGCCCACGAGAATTGGCGGCCGAACGATGGACACTTATCATCGATGGATGGAGACGGTTATTCCCGGAACGATGTCGGGCTGCCCCGTCATCAGCGTTCCAGTGGGTTTCAACCGTGCCGGGCTGCCTATGGGAATGCAACTGATCGGGCGTATGAATGACGAACTGTCCTGTCTCGCACTCGCGCGTCTCTACGATAAAGCCATGATGTGGACCCGCCGCTGCGTGCCGCCGGGTCTCGATCTGCCTGCTGCGCCATCTGCTCGATAAAAGGCCGTCACGTGACTTCGCCACGGCTGCGACGGTCCTGCATGGACGCAGGCAGTTCCGGGACGCTTGCCGATCAGTGAGCGGTGCCATTGCCCCAATGATCATTCATGTATGTCTGCGTCGTCGAGATGAAGTTCTCGATGAGCGGCAAAGGATGCCGGCGATAAGGGCGAATCGCAACGAGGTTCGACGCACTCGTGTAATTATCGAACGGCCTGAAGACGATGTCCTTGCGTTTCGATGCGTTGAAGTTGAGAAGCGAGTAGCCGAAACCATTTCCCACGAGACTGCGCACCATCTCCGCCGACGACGCGCGCTGGCTGACATTGGGTTGAATACCCAGATCGCCGAAGATGGAGAGGAAATAGTCTCTCGTCTTTGGGATGTCCAGCATGATGAACGGTTCCTGATCGAGCTGTTTGAGTGATGTAAGCGAGTTGGCAAGCGGATGGTTGGCGGGCAGGACGCAGCATACTGGCGAGGGTTGCAGGATCGTGCATTGGTAAGTCGGCGCAACCTCGAAATCGAGTACGAAAATCAGATCGAGAGAACCTTCTTCCATCTTCGACATCAAGAGCGGATGACTGTCGCTCTGCCAGCGGATCTCGACCCCCGGATTTGCTGACTGGAACTGACGGATCAGCGGCGGCAGGAGGTCGGCAGCGATGTCCCCCAGACACCCTAGCGAAAGCTGGCGCCGTCGTTTGTCGGGATGCCTGTGACGCGCCGACTCAATATCACTCACCCGGCTGATGACGTCGCGCGCCTCGAAGAAGAGATGTTGACCGGCCGGCGTCAGGACCAGCCCGCGGGCGTGCCGCCTGATAAACAACTGTTCCTGCAAGACGCTTTCCAGACTGGCAATAGCGCCCGATATTGCCGGCGGCGAGATGTTCAGTTCTTCCGCTGCGCGCAGGGCGCTGCCATGTCGTGCCGCGGCAGCGAAGTAAGTGAGTTGCCTGAGCGTGATGCGGGGAATTTCCAGCGCGTCGTCAGGCGGCGGCGCTGAACTCGAGGGGAGCGAGGAGAACGAACTGGCGAACGAGAGAAGCATGCTCATGGTCTTGCTCCAACTTTCCGTTATGTCTTGCACTGGGCGAACGGTTTTCAGGTTCAGCGCAACGCGCGACGAAATAGAGCATGAAACATGCCTATATTCATGCATCGGACTTTCAGTGCGTGCTAAGTCGGGATTTATGACGCAGTCGTCTTTTTTTAGAAATTGCACAGCCTGATGATTTGCATCAGGCTTCCCACATGGTCACCCTCATTCCATTTCACATCGTCCCGCCAATGATTCCCTCTCAGCAATTACAGCACGATGCGCCAGATTCCTGGTACGCGGTCGCGGCTTCGGACGACCTGATGCCTGCCACCGTCATGCCGGTTACCGTGCACTCACAACGCATCGCGTTGTGGCGTTCGGCTTCTGGACACGCCAGTGCATGGGGCGACCGTTGCCCACATCGGGGAATGCGGCTCTCATTTGGTGCGGTGCGCGGCGAGAGTCTGTTATGCCCTTATCATGGATGGACCTTCGGCACCGATGGCCAATGCATCCACATGCCGGCACATCCCGATATCGTGCCGCCGAAAGCCGCATGCGCCCAGCGCTATGCCGTGACCGAGAGCAACGGCTATGTCTGGCTCAACCTGGGGCAACCGGCGGGCAGTCCGCCGCTCGACGGCCCCAGGACCTACCCCGTTCGCACGCTTTATTTTCCCGTACCGGTCGATGCAGCCCTGGCGGCGCTCATCAGCGTTGCATCGCATGCGTCGACTTCTTCAGGGAGCCACGCGCCGGCGCAAATCGATGTGTCGGATTCGAGCACGCCGGAGCGTCTCGTTTTCAAGGGCACGGACGAACGCGGCTCTTTCGTCGCATCGCTTGATCGCGCGGGCGGCCTGATGGTGGAATCGGAAGGCGCGAGTGGTCAGAGCACATTTGGCGCGTTCGTTTTCCCATCGGACGAAGCGACGTGCGGCGTCCACGTAGTCTCGATGGAACCCGCCCCGGCCGAACGGCGCATCGAGATAAACCGGGCGGCCGTTGCGGTGAGGAACGGTTTATCGAACGCGTTCGGCGATGAGCGTCACGTCTGGATGCAAAGCGCGATTGCCGAATGGCGAACCCATCGCGCGAGCGAAGCGCTCGCGCGCATGACGCATAATGAGGAAACGAAATGCAGGCAATAGACGACACGGTTGCGCGCGATGACTGGTACGTGGTTTCTTTCGGCAAAGAGATTGCGCCCGGGCGCAGCGAACGGACGCGATTGCTCGGCCAGGACATCATAGTCAGCCGCGACCACGATAACACCGTGCATTGCAGCTTCGTTCGCGAGTCGGGCGAGCAGGTCCCGCTGCCCGACGTACGCGAGCAGTACGGGTTCATCTGGGTCACGCCGGGAAAGCCCAGGCGAGACATTCTCGCCATTCCTGAATTCGCGGAGCCGGGGCGCCGCTTCATCTATCGCGGACGCATAGGAGTGCCGACTTCGGGGCAGCGGGTCATTGAGAATTTCTTCGACCTCTCTCACTTCTCGTTCATTCATACCGGAACCCTCGGCGGATATGAGTCCGCCGAAGTCCCGCGTTACTCGGTCGAGATGAGAGAAGAGGGTGCCGAACTATGGGCCGTTGGCTGCAGTTTTTTTCAGCCGATGGCTTCCGCGGCTGCCGGCGGCGGATCGACGATTTTCTACGACTACAGGATCGCCTCGCCTTTTATCGCATTGATTTACAAGGACAGCCTGATTCAGGTTGGAAAGAAAGACGTCATCGGCCTGTTCATCCAGCCTGTCGAAGAGGACCGATGCATCGTTCATTCGTTTGCGTGTGTTCATGACAGCGGGAACAGCGACACAGGGATCCTGCATTTCTATCACGAGATCTTTGCGCAGGACCGGATGGTTCTGATCAACCAGTTTCCCCGCAAGCTGCCCGTCAATCCTCGTCGCGAGTTGCCCATGCGCTCGGACGCAAGCTCGATGGCGTATCGCAGGTGGCTGGACCGCTCGGGTCTTGAGTTCGGCATCGAGCGCGCGTTGTAGCCCTTTCCCCAAGAAAAATGATCAAACTCTACGATTACATCCTGTCGAGCGACTGTTACAAGGCGCGTCTTCTGCTGTCCATGCTGGGTCTGCAGTACACGCCCGTCAAAATCGATGTGCACCCGGGCCGGGAGCACCGGTCTCCAGAATTTCTGACGCTCAATCCCCTGGGCGAGATTCCCGTTCTCGAAGACGATCACCAGATCATCTGGAAGTCATCGGCGATTCTCGTCTATCTTGCGAAACGCTACGATCCGACAGGGAAATGGCTTCCCGACGATCCCGTGCGTAACGCACAGACCGCGGGATGGCTCGCCTTCTCCGAGCACGAGCTCGCCACGATATCGCGACTGCGGATGGCCGCCATCACGGCACGCGGCATGGCGACAGAAGACGATCTCCGGGCTGCCCGCCGCGCGCTCGAAGTGCTTGAGGATCATCTGGCCGAAGGGGAATTGACGGGGCGTCGATGGCTGCTTGGCGAGGAGCCTACTATTGCGGATATCTCGGTGTTTCCCTGCGCGGCGCTCGCCCAGGATGCGGAGCTTTCGTTGAGCCCCTATCCGGCATTGTGGCGGTGGATCAACCGTTTCAAGGAGCTGGGGGGATTTATCGTCATGCCGGGCGTTCTGCCGAACTTTGCCGGAGCGTTTTAAGGACCGTTCAAGTTCGCTGAGAGACTTTTCGGGCTGACGGTACTCGTCAGCCCCGGCGTCCGGCACGGCCCTCAGCGCGGAACCTTTTTATCGAGGAATCCGAGCACCGCCGAGGTGAAGGCGACGGGATTGTCTTCGACCACCATATGCGCGGCCTGCTCTATATCCACTCGTTCGCCTGACCGGAGCGTATCGATCATCCGATCGGCGATCTGTGCCGTCACGAGGTCCGAGATAGCGCCGCGGACCATCAGGGTCGGACAGGCGACCTTTGCCAGCGCATCCCACGAACGCTGCGGCGGATCGGGCGTCAGGCGTGGGTCGAAGATCGCGGGATCGATACGCCAGTCGAGTTCGCCCGTCTCACGCCGCCGCAACATCCACTCCATGCGCGTGGCAATGCTGCGCTCGCCTGCGCGCGGGTGCATTTCTCGCAGGAACGTCAGCGCCTCGGCACGCGAGCCGAAGGCGTTCGGCGTGCGCGCAAGTTCGCTTCTGATTCGCGTAAGGCCGGCCATGTCGAGTTCCGGGGCACTATCGACGATCACCAGCGCGGCTACGCGATCCGGATGGCTCGCCGCGTAATTCAGCGCGTTGGTGCCGCCCATGGAGTGCCCGAGCAGGACAAACCGGTCGAGCTTCAGATGATCGGCGAGTGCTGCGAGATCCGCGACGTAGGCGTCGGTGTTGTATTGCCCATCCGGCGCCCAGTCGGACGCTCCCCGGCCGCGCTGATCGAGCGAGATGACCTGAAAGCGGGCGGCGGCCACCTCTGCGAATTCCTCGAACCAGTACGCGTAGGCACGTAGCCCGTGCAGCAGCACGAGTGGCGGAGCGTCGGCCGGTCCCCATCGAAGGTAGTGGAGGGAAAGTCCATCGTGCGTAAATGTTTCGGATAAAGCTGTCGACATCACCCTCTCCTTGTTCGCCAGGTCATGCAAAGCGCGCCGGATTCTGCGAATAGCCCACCTTCAATTCGATCTCGTATGAATCGGGATCCAGAATGTAGATGGACGTGCCGAATCCCCTTGCTCCATAAACCTCCATCGGCCCCCGGATGACAGCCACCTCATGCGAAGCGAGGTCGCGAAGCAACTCGTCCATATCCGCCTCGATACTCAGGCACACATGTTCGATGCCGCGCTCCGCGGGCGGAGGCAAGGCCGCGCCCGGCGGCAGTTCGAGCAGGTCGATCAGATTGGTGCCACAGCGCACCTGATGCAGGCCGATCTTCTCGAAGATCCGTTCGACACGCAGACCCAGCACCGAACGGTAGAACTCCGTTGTACGGCCGATATCGGTCACCTTGAAAACGACATGGTCGATCCCGTTGAAGCGTGCGTTGATCGGAGGCATGGTCGTGGAGGTCCTTCCATCGGTTTGAAGAGTCCAGCTTAAAACAGAAGGCCTGACGGCTGGATCACATTCATCGCCCCGATACCGCTGGTTTTTCTTAACCAGAGCCGTGAGCTGAACGGTTCGCGCGTCGAATCAGGAAAGCTGACGCAACGGATTAATGATCCGAATTGCCTCGCGCAACGGTTGGCCTTTACATTCGACCGGTGCCCTTCCAAAAAAGGGCGTCCAGGTCATACAGATGAGCAAACCATGCGCGCGGCGGGGCGGCGTTCGCATGGCTGCACATGCAATCAAGCGAGGGTTCATGTTTCATCCAGATCGCCGGGACGGCGCATCGGCTCTGTTTGCCGCTTTTGCTTCCGGCCTCGAGTTCACGCAGCTCCCTCCCGAAGTCGTGCAACAGGCCAAGCAGTCGATACTCGACGTGCTGGGCCTGGCGCTCGCCGGTGAGCGCATGAACGCAGGCTGCGCGCCGGTCACCGCTTATTGCGCAGCGGCGTCCGGGCCCGGCGCATCGACCGTCTGGTCGACCGGGCAGCGTCTTGCGCCTGGCTACGCGGCGCTTGCCAACGCCGCGCATGCCAGGGCGCTCGATTACGACGACATCATCGAATATCCGCAAATCCATGTGGCGGCTTGCGTGGTGCCGGCAGCGGTTGCCATGGCGCAGGCGCATCGTCTACCCGGCGCCGGCAGGGTGCTACTGAGTGCGGTTGCCGTGGGCTGTGAACTGCAGGCCCGTCTTGCCGCGGCGCTGGCTCCGCATTTCGGCGAGGGTCTGCCGATCATGCTGGCGAGCCAGATATTCGGCTATTTCAGCGCTGCGGCCGCTTGTGGAAACATCATCCGATTGTCGGAGGAGTCGATGCTCGATGCCCTCGGACTTGCGTTGATGCAGGCGGCCGGAACCGAGGAAACGGTTGTTCATGCACCGTTGAGCATGGGAAAGTTTTTATATTCCGGGCTGTCCAATCAGGCCGGCGTCCAGAGCGCGATGATGGCGAGCTTCGGGATCCAGGCGCGGGCCGATGTGCTGACAGGCGTGGCCGGATTGTTCAACGCCTACTTTGGCGGCAACTACGCGGCAGAAGCGCTCACCGATGGATTGGGACGCGATTATCGTTCACTGACGCGCTGCTTCAAGTCCATGCCGGGGACCCTCGTTGCCCACGCGTTCGTCGAAGCCGCGCTGATTCTCCTCGACAGCGCGGGCGGCGACCCCGGCGTGATAGAGAAAGTCGTTCTCTATGTCGGTCCCTGGGGCCGCGTCATGTGCGAACCGTCGGAGATGCGGCGCCATCCGCCGGGTGCGTCGGCGGCAATGAACAGCATTCCGTTCATGGTGGCCCATGCGCTGGTGCGGGGCCGTATCGGCATAGCCGATTTCGGCGAGGCTGGGCGCAACGACCCCGGCGTGCTGTCGATGGCCGCGCGTTTCGAGCATATCGTCATGCCGGAGCTTGCGAATCGGACCGGGCTGGAGCCTGGTGTCGTGAATCTTTGGCTCAAGGACGGCCGCAGACTTGCGCACCGGATCGACGCGCCGGCCGGACATCCGTCGCGCCCCTTGTCGTTTGACGACGTCGCGATCAAGTTTCATCGCAATCTCGACGACGCGTCGGTCCCAATGACGCCTGCGCGTCGTGAGGAAATCGTCCAGCACGTGCGCAGCCTCGAGTCGCTCGACAACATCTCGCCCATTTTTGAATCTGTATCCGATGACACAAACTCACGAGGAAGTCATGCCAGTTGACATGGAGAATTTGATCCGCGCCGATGCGGTCCACCGATCCGTCTACACCGATCCGGACGTCTACGAACTCGAGATGTCGCGCATCTTCGATACCACCTGGGTTTATCTGGCTCACGAGGCGGAATTGCCGCAATCGGGCGACTACGTGACAACCTACCTCGGCAAGCATCCAGTCGTGGTGTCGCGCCTCGAAGACGGGACGGTCACCGCGTTGATTAACCGCTGCCGGCACCGTGGTCCTGTGGTCTGCCAACACGAGAGCGGCAATAGCAAGTTCTTTCGATGTCCTTATCATTCGTGGACCTACGACAACTCGGGCGCGCTGATCGGCGTCCCGATGCCTCAAGGGTACGGGAAGTCGTTCGACAAGTCCTCGCTTGGGCTCGTCAAGGTTGCCCGCGTGGCCGTGTACCAGGGCTTCATTTTCGGCTGCATGAAAGAGGAGGGCGTCTCTCTGCTGGAACACCTCGGTGGCGTAGCGAAGTTTCTCGACGCCTATGCGGCCGTTTCACCCACCGGGAAGATCGATCTTTTCAAGGGAACGCAGAAGTGCGCTTACAACGGTAACTGGAAATATCAACTCGAAAACGGCGTCGATCCGTATCACGTCGGCGCGCTGCATGCGAGTGCGGTCACACCCGAAGCGATGCAGATATACCGGCAGGGAAAGGGCTGCGTAATCGCCATGGATGGACACGGTGTAACGGATCACACCGATTGGGGTCCGATGCCAGCCGACGCTGGCCTGTCAGGTGGCTTCAATCTGGTGATTTTCCCCAATCTGATTGTCCTCCGCAGTCAGATTCGCACGGTTCGTCCGATTGCCGTCGATCGTACCGAGATCTACACGAAGGTGGTGCGTTTGCAGGACGTTCCCGACGAAGTGAACATGCGGCGCATGCGCGACCAGGAGTTTGAATTCGGCGCTGCCGGTACTTTCTTCGCCGACGATCTGGATATCTTCGAGCGCACCCAGCGAGGCTTGCAAAGCGGCGCCGTAGATTGGCTGGTTTTCTCGCGGGGCCTGGATCGTGAATCGATGCGCGGCGGCTATATGACCGGCGGCATGTCCGATGAAACCCAGCACAGAGGCATGTATCAAAACTGGAAGCGGCTTATGAGCGATGTTGCATCGGTTCCTCGCGCAGAGGTCGCGGCATGAATACGGATCGTCCGGAAATCGAGGATTTTTTGTTCATGGAGGCGCGTTTGCTGGATACCGGCAGGTTCGACGCCTGGCTCGCGCTCTTTCATGAGAATGCGGTGTACTGGGTGCCCGCCGGGCATGACGATATCGATCCAACGCAACACGTGTCGATCATCCACGACGATAAGGCGGCGCTGGCGAAACGCATCGCCCGGTTGCAGTCGGGGCATGCGTACGCACAAGATCCGGCTTCGCGTGTGCATCGGCTCATTTCGAATGTGGGACTCGGCGAGGCGAACGACGAGAGCCGGACGCTTAGAGTGACGTGCATGATGCTGCTCGTGGAACTGGCGCGTCATCGTCAGACCATACATTCGGCGCGTTGCGAATTTCTCCTGCAACGTCGCGATAACACATGGCAGATACTCGGCAAGAAAGTCAACTTGCTTAGAAACAACGAGGTGTTGGAAGCAACACCGTTCCTGCTGTGAAAGTATTCGAGCGGGCATCGGATGCTGTTCCGGCTGCCTGGAGCGAAGTACTTTCCAACGAGTTCGCGGCAGTCCGGTTATCGGTCGACAGGCAGGGGAACGCGCCGCGCTTGCGCATCGATGATCTCGCGACGGGACTGTCGGTATTCATGGATGCGTTTCAACTGAGCGGACTGACCAGCGCGGGCAGCGTCGAATTGACGGCGCATATGGTTCCGCGTGGACTTGGGTCCGCCGACTGACGAACGTCGGAATCGCGTCCTGACAAAGTTTGGCTGACTCAATGTCCAGGTTATTTTCAGTTATCTGAATAAATTGTCGCGGTACGCTGATTCCATTGATAAGCATTACTGCTTGGCCGGCATGAGAAGCAATGCTTCCGGCCCAGTGAGGAAGGAAATGAAAGAAGACTGGTTTTCAGTGTCGGTGGTCGGTCGCCGACAGGAAGCGCAGGGGATTGTGGCGCTCGAACTGGCAAGCACGGACGGCGGATCGTTGCCGGCTTTCGAAGCAGGCGCGCATATTGACGTCAAGTTGCCGGACGGCATGGTGAGGCAATATTCGCTGCTCGCATGCCGGGAACGTTCGGGTGCCTACACGATCGGCGTATTACTCAGCCCGGCTTCACGGGGCGGATCGTCGTATATCCACGAGAAGATTCAGGTGGGCGATCACCTGACTATCGGCGTGCCGCGGAATCTTTTTATGCTGACGCGCGGAAATCGCCGCGTCATTTTGTTTGCCGGCGGCATTGGTATTACGCCGATTCTCGCAATGGCGGAAGCGCTCGCGCAGCGTAACGCGGAGTTCGACTTGCACTACAGCGCGCGCTCATTGGCTAACGCGGCGTTTCGGGACCGCATCGCCGCGTCGGGCCTGGTTGATCGCACGTACTTTTATTTTAACGACGCTGACAGTCGGCTTCGAGTGGCCGATGTGCTTTCCCGATACCCGACGGATTCCGATATTTATGTTTGCGGTCCCGAAGGCTTCATGACTTCGGTGATCGACGCCGCCGTCGCCGCCGGATGGAACCGGGACTGTATTCACAAAGAGAATTTCAGCCCGGCTTCGGCGACGTCCATCGAGCATGAAGGGCCGGACGGGTTCGATGTCCGGGTGGCGAGCAGCGGTGTCACGTTTCGGGTAACTCCGGGAAATAGCATTGCAAAGGTACTGCTCGATAACGGAATCGATATCCCGGTTTCCTGTGAGCAAGGTATATGCGGCTGCTGCATGACCGGCTTACTCGAAGGTGTTCCCGATCATCGCGACTACTGCATGTCGGACGAAGAGCATGAGCGCAACGACATGCTGACCGTGTGCTGCTCTCGTTCAAAAACACCGCTTCTGGTCCTCGATTTGTGAGAATGAGTTCGCATTAGAGGCAGCCAGTCCGGGCATGACGGAAAGCGGTGGCCGGCATCGGCCTGGAGATGAGCGCCACGGGGAGGAGATGGTGAATGAGGGCACGGCGGAATCACGCCGATAACCGAAAAGCGACGTTTTTATATCGAAGTATTTTTTTATAACTAAATTAGGATTACTATGAAAAAGACGGTTTTGTTTTTCGCGTCCTGTCTTTGCGTGACGCCTGCCTTCGCTCAAAGCAGTGTTACCCTTTATGGCATCATCGACAGTGGCATCACCTACGTATCCAATGAAGGTGGCGCTCATAGTATCCGGGAGGACGACGGCATCTATTATGGTAATCGCTGGGGTCTGAAGGGAAGCGAGGATCTGGGTGGCGGCCTCGCGGCAATCTTTCAGTTGGAGAACGGTTTCTCTCTTGGTACCGGCAAGCTCGGGCAGTTCGGCGCGGAGTTCGGCCGGCAAGCGTACGTGGGTTTGCGGAGTCAAACCTATGGAACGCTGACGCTCGGTCACCAGTACGACGCAGGTTCAGACTTTTTCATGACGAACTGCCTCGGCCTTGGTGCGTGCGTGACCGGGTATGGCGGACACCTGGGTGACCTGGACGGTCAACTGTTCGGTCTCAGGCTCGACAACGCGATCAAGTATCAGAGTCCCGACATGAAAGGGATTGAAGTCGAGGCAATGTATGCGTTCGGCAACACCGCGGGTAATTTTCATCAGAATAGCGGCTATTCCGGCGGCATTTCGTACTCGGGCGGTTCGATTTATGCCGCAGGGTATTACACACGCATTAACAATCCCAATACGCTCAACGGAGTGGACCCGTATGGCCAGTTGGGCGTGACCTCTCTGCTTGGCCAGTCCGTTGCCACGGTTTCCGCGAACGGGACGGTGAGCGATTCGTTTTCTTCGACGTCGTTCAATCTCGACAGCAAGTCGATCTTTGGCGCGGGAGTGAGCTACACGCTCGGCAAAATCACGGGCAAGGTTGATGTCGTCGATACACAAATGAAGGGTTTTGGTGAAACAGCGACATTGCGTGTCTACGAAGGCGGCGGCACCTACGCGTTCAGCCCCGCGTTGCAGGGCATTCTCGACTATCAATACAGCAAGCTGGAATCGGCTCACTGGAACCAGTTTTCGGTTGGTGTGAATTACGCTCTGTCCAAGCGCACGACGGTGTACACGGGCACCGACATCCTGAGGGCACACGGCGCTGATGCTGTCATTGGCGACTCGTTCGAGCCGTCGTCGACGGGTCATCAGACAGACGTACGCGTCGGCTTGCTCCACATGTTCTGAGTTTCAACGGGGAGAAAGGGAGCTTGGGGATCAACGACCCGGGCTACTGAATAAGCGCTCTCTCAACCTGACATGGGGCAGCCTGTACTTTCGTCGCGTGTGGATTTTAACCATGTCGAGCGAGATGAATTCATGACGAACATGCGATGTATCTATCCGCAGCGGTCAGTTCAGGCATCTGTCCGATGTACATCTTGAGGCCCGCCAGCGTCGCTCAAGCGCACCAGGCCAAGTCCGCCCCTGGTTCCGGTTCGACCTACGCGGCGGGCGGAACGGCACTGCGGCTATCGTGGGGCGAAACACCGCCGCCTGCCCTTACGCTTATCGATGTAGCGCCGCTATTGGGTACTGACATCACTCAGGATTTCGATTCCGGCGGGCTTCGTATCGGGTGTGGCATCAAGCTCGAGGCTTTGCGACGTGATCCCTTGATTCGGGAGCAGGCACCGCTGCTAGCGGCAGCGTGCGATGAACTGGCCTCGCTGTCCGTCCGAAACCTCGCAACGCTCGGTGGAAACATCGGCTGGCGCTTCGGCGACACGTTGGCGCCCTTGCTGGCCATGCGAGCGGCGGTCGAATTGCACAATGGGGACAGGGTGTTGCTCAATATCTTGATGTCGAATCAGGAGTGTCCTTTGATCGTGGCCGTCCATTTGCCCGCCCATGCGCTGACTGGACCCGCGGACACTGCATCGAGCGTGTCGACGGGGTTCATCGGTTTCTACGAAAAGGTGGGGCGCCGCGCAGCCTTCACACCGTCCCGAATCGCGATTGCGCTTAGAGCAAATCTGCTGGAGGGCGGACGCCTTGGCGATGTTTGCATTGCCGCCACGGGCGCCGGGCTTGTTGCCCGTATGCTTGCCCAGACGTGCCGGATCATGGAGAGCCTATCTGCACATAGCGTGACGCCCGACGTGATACGCGACGCATGCAGGTGCGATCTACCCGAGAACCCTGCGCTGGCCCGGATTGCCAGTCGTGTCATATCCGGACATGTGAGGGAGATGACCACGAAAGGTGACAGACCGTCGATCGCCGCATGACGCCGCATATCATGCTCGATCACACGACCCTCAGTGCGCCGGACGATCCCCGGCCCGACGCACTGGCCAAGCTCGGCGGGAATCCCGGATATCCGGGCGATCGCATCAGGCCGGACCAGCTGCACGCAGCCATCCTCGGGTCCCCACACGCTCACGCGAAGATTCTTGCCATCGACACGCGTGCTGCGATGGCTTTGCCCGGCGTTCACGCGGTCGTCACGCACGCCGATATTCCCGGCTCGAAGCATCACGGCTTGCGAATCGTGGACCGGCCATTCCTGTGCATCGACAAATGCCGTTTCATAGGCGACCCGATTGCGGCGGTGGCGGCAGACACACGGGAGTTGGCGCAACAGGCGCTTGCGCTGATCGATGTCAGCTACGCGCTTCTTCCTTCGGTGTTCGATACCGAACTTGCCACGCAGCACGATGCGCCACAACTGCATGAGCGTCCGAACCTGCTGTACGAACGCCACCACCGTCACGGCAATACCGCCGCAGCGGCGCTCGAGTGCGACCACATCGTCGATCGCGACTATCGCACTCCCCGGCAGATGCATGCGTATCTTGAAACGGAAAGCGGTGTCGCCGAACCCGATGGCAATGGCGGGATCCTCATCTACTTTGGCTGCCACAATCCGGAGCGCGACCGGAAGATGATCGCGGGCATGCTGGCCTTGCATAGCGAGCGCGTCCGCGTGGTCGGTTCGCCCGTCGGCGGTTCGCACGGCGGTAAGGACGAGCTGTCTGTTCAGCCGATCCTCGCGCTGCTCGCATGGAAGACCGGGCGCCCGGTTCGCCTGCATCTACAGCGTCCTCAATCGGTCGATCTGAGCGTGAAGCGCCATTCGATGACCATCCGCATGCGAACAGGTTGCGATGCGCATGGCCGGCTTCGATTTCACGAGGCGTGGATCACTGCCGACACCGGCGCCTACGCGTCTTATGGCCCGGAAGTGCTGGATGGTGCGCGCGAACACTCGTCCGGTCCCTACAAGTACGACGCTGTCGCGCTCGAGTCTCGTCTCGTCTACACGAACAACGGTATCGCCGGCGCGTTCAGGGGATTCGGTGCGGTCCAGGTGCAATTCGCCCTCGAGCAGCAGATCGAGCAACTGGCAGCGCTTGCCCAGATCGATCCACTTGAATTTCGCCGTATGAATCTGAAGCAGCCGGACGATCCCGGGCCGCTCGATCAGGTCGTCGTGCCGTTCGATGGCGCCTCTCGCGCGCTCGACGTCATTTCGCGGCACGCGCTGTGGCAGGGCCCGCGACGATGGCGCGACGATCGATATCTGCACGGCGTGGGCATGGCGCTGATTCAGCGCAGCGACGGCTATGGAAAGGGCGGCCCGAATGGCGCGAAGCTGGCACTTGCGCTGGCCGCCGATGGATGCATCGAACTGCGCGCCAGCTTCTGCGAGCTGGGCCAGAATCTGATCGGCAGCATTTGCCGGCTGACGGCACTCGAACTCGGGTGCGATGCAGGCGACGTGCGCGCCGTGATCGGTGATTCGGCGCTGCCCGACAGCGGCGCAGTAGCCGCTTCGCGGGCTACCACGCTGGTGTGGCGGGCTATCGCTGCGGAAGGAGCGCACTGGAGCGCACAGCTATGCAATGAGGCCGCCTCGCTGAACGAGGTGCCTGTCGCAGCGCTTCGGCTCGGTCCCGGCGGCATCTGGTGTGACGATGAGCGTTACATGAGCTTCGTGGAATTGGCCGCGCGCCTGGGAGAGCGCCGGCCCGTCCTGCCGATCGACCTTGCCGGCGAAGAAACGCCCACCGAGATTGCGGGAGCGCACTATGTCTTCGGTGCGTGCGCGGCGCTCGCTCATGTGATCATCGACACCTGGACAGGCGCCATTTCAGTCGATCGGCTTGTCGTTGCGGCGGCGCTCGGGCCGGTGGTTTCGAGGCAGGGTTTTCTCGGGCAGATGGAAGGCGGCGCTCTGATCGGTCAGGGACTGGTGACCATTGAAGCGCTGCCTATGGCGAAAGGCCGCTACCTCGCGCGCAACTTCGACAGCTATTTCATACCGACATTCGCGGACGCGCCGCAAACCGAAGTCATCGCAATCGAGAACCTGATGCCGGGCGACAGGCATGGACCCCGTGGCGCCGGGGAAATCGGTGCGAATTTCGGGGCCCCCACAGTCGCCAACGCGATAGCCAGCGCACTCGGTACGCCGGTGTTCAAGCTGCCGTTTACGCCGGACGATGTTCTGGATTTTTTGGAGCAGGAAGTATGAGCGAGTCGGGTGACATGAGTGCCGCGGTCGGGACAGGCCCGGTTAGTCCGGAGCGTTTTGAACCGATCAGCTTCCGGGTGAATGAGAAGCCGGTCGTGGTTCGTTGCCCACCCGAGCGGACGCTTCTTTCGATCCTGCGCGAGGACTTCGTGCTGCCGGCGGCGAAGCCGGGCTGTGAGGTAGGGCGGTGCGGAGCCTGCATGGTCTGGCTTAACGACCATCCAGTCAACGCTTGCCTCGTCATGGCATGGCAGCTCGACGGCCAGGCCATTACAACGCTTGAGGGTCTGGAATTCGATTCCCGATGCATTCCGGTTCGCACTGCACTGGCGCGCAGTGGAGCAGTCCAGTGCGGCTATTGCTCGGCCGGGATGATGATGACACTGACCTGGCTCTATTGGAAAGCACCTTTGATCAGTGCTGCGGATGCGACCAGCCAGATGTGTGGAAACCTCTGCCGTTGCACGGGATACGGCGGGCTCCAGCGCGCTGCGGCTGTACTCTTCGGCCCTTGCGTCGAAGCGCAGCAGCATGATGAAGGCGTCAAGGGTGAGACCGCCGGCAGCCGATGTGACGACTGCTCAGAGGGAAAATAGCGCTTGTTACTGTGCAATCTCAGAGGAGCCCAATCTGTTGAATGGCTCTAGCCAGAAGGTGTGCGGCTGGTTGCACTTCTTATGGCTGTCGATTTTTTGCGTTTTTTCCAGTTTATCCGCATGAAATTGCCGCCCGGATGCAAATCAGTGATGCGCAGCAGATCACCCGATTCGCAGCTGAAACGGCTATTTTTAGGACCCGCCAAAAGGCTCACCCCGAGGCATTCCGTCAACACCACAACGTCACCGGAAATTCGAATCCTTCCGGTGACAAAACGTCATTCTTTTGCCAGATAACACGATCAAGAGTGACTGAAAGATTCCAGGTCTCCGGGCTGATTGGCGCCTTCCTGGCTAACGCAGTAGGGGCAAGTACTGCTGCAGCCACCCCCTGCCGAATCTCGCACGGACCGGTACACAATCGCATCGATCCGAGCTTCGCGAGCGATGGCCGCTAACGCCTGGCAATAGGTGTGATCGGTTTTGTCAAGAAAGTGCGGGCCGTCCGACGAAAACGCTGAGTCCCGTACATCGACCGCACTGCCTTGTACTTCTACCATGAAGAGTGTTTGCGGCAAGGTGTCGATTGAACCTAGCGCGGGCGATTCGGTGAGGAACCTCCAGCGCCAATACCCCAATTCCGCGCAGGCCGTACTGCGTTCATGCGCCGCATAGAAAACACCTGGATCGTAGGGTCGGTGAAATCGAGAGCCGTGTTTAGTCTTACTGTGTCACAAAGTTAATTTGACATTCCCACAGCAGGGACAGCGCGGAAGCCTGCCGGTGATCGCGCGGGCGATGAGTACTCGCAGCGTCGAAATCGAGTCAGGCACGTGGCGCTGGACCCGTCCGGCTGCCGCGAGGGAGGTAACCTTCGGGTAGGGAAGCCGCTTCTGGTCGAGCGCGGTTTTTTTTTGCGCCGTCCTGACCGAGCCGCTCGGTGACGAGAAAGGCGTAAGCCGCAATACACAGCGTGGCATGGTGATGGAAGCCGCGCCAGCCGCGGCCCTCGTAATGCCCGAGGCCGAACTCCTGCTTGAGCTCCTGGTAGTCTCGCTCAATACGCCAGCGCATCTTGGTGACGAAGACCAGTTGTTCCAGCGTGGCATCGGACGGCGCCGTGCTGAGGAAGTATTTCACCGGCTCGGCTTCTCCCTCGGGCCACTCGATCAGTAGCCACTCCTCGGCGCGCATCTCGGTGCCCAGGTAATCGCGGTGAGCAGGACGAACCCGCACAGCGGCGAAACGCGAGGATAGATCCGTGTTGGTACCTTCGCGCCAGGTGAGCGCACTATAGGCCTCCCGCGGCAATGCCATGGCCAGTGCCTTGACCGACACCGGCTCGTGACCCGGCTCGCGGCGCAGCTTCGTCGGCCGTATGCCGCGACCGCTCCAGGGCCTCGGTGGCAGGGGTGCGGCGCCCGGTGCCCATACCGTGGTTCCCGGCCTGATACCGACGGCATACAGCATGCCCAATTCAGTAATGCCATCGCGAAAGGCGGTTTCATCGCCATACCCAGCATCGGCCAGCACCACGCCCATGGGCACGCCCGAGGCGAGCGCCTCATGCATTTGCGCCAACGCGATTTCCGGCTTGGTCGCGAAGCTCACCTCGTCGGGCACCCCGGCTTTCTTGCGGCGCACAGGGTCAGCCGCCCAGTCCTTGGGCAGATACAGTTGATAGCCAACAGGAACGCTGCCCCGAACGCTGGCCAGCGACAAACTGACCGCCACCTGGCAGTTGTCCTGTTTGCCCAGTTGACCGCAGTATTGGCGCGCGACGCCAACTGAATGCGTGCCCTTCTTCGGGAATCCCGTGTCATCAACGATCCAGTAGCAGCCACTGTCCAGACCAAGGTCTGGCACAACCCAGTCGCGGATGCGCGTCATCACCGCGCGGTCGGACCATCCGGCCTTCGCCACGAAGTGATGCAGTGACTGATGCTTGGCTGCAACGTGCAGCGGATCGGTATGCGCTGCCAGAGGCTCAACGCTCTTGCGATGGATCGGCAGCATCAGCCCGCGACAATAGTCCTGCAATCCGGCGTTCCGATCCTCATGCCCTAACGCTGCGCACAGGTGCTCGATGTAGCGATCGAACTTCTCCAGATTTTCCATTGCAGTCCGCTGGTAAATAAGGATTCCTTATTATAGAATGAAACATAAAAGAAACTGTCGTTTTTATGACACAGTGAGATTAGAGGTCTGATAGCGAAACGGCGTGAAAAGCAACCAATGCAGTCCTAGTGCGGACGCGGGAACGGGAGGCTTTGACGCGTCAAGAAGCGCTTCGAGTTGCGCTTGCTCAGCAAGGCTGTCGACGAGCGACATCGTCGCCACTCGGTGCTGCGCTTCAACGGCGCGCCAAGCCTGTTCGCTAAACTGCCGCGCTTCAGATGCGACCGCGGTAGAGATCCAGGTATTCGACGACATTTACAAGTCCTTGCGCGGAACGAATCAAATCAACGGGACGCGCATTTAATGCGAGATTTTCGCCCGTCAGCCAGGCTTGCGCCTTTTCGCCTGATCCCACGATTGCGTCGAAGAGCGAAATAGTCGCATAAAGAGAAGCGCCATTTCCCATTCCTTACGCAGCGACTCCTCAAGCTGATAGCCGCCCGAGACTAAACGCGACGCCGACGTGCGCTGATCCCCAGCACGTCAGCGAGAATGGTCTGGCTCACCTTGAGCGCGCACGACAGCCTTGGACAGCGTCGCGCTGGAAAGCCAGCACTTCTTCTCGGCAATGCTCACAACCTCGTTGAAGAACTCGATGATTGCGTGGGCACCCACACGGCATCGTCCATCGACAGCCCGATAAACCAACGAAACAGCAGGTTATATTGAACCTGCTCCATCAACTGGCGCTCCGAGCGAACGCTATAGAGCACTTGCAACAGCATCGCGCGCAGCAGCTTCTCCGGGGCAATGCTGGGCCGCCCACCTTTGATATCAGCCTCGTACATGCCGGCAAACAAGCGATCCATCTTGGCCAGCGCGGCGTTGGCCATCTTGCGAATCGAGCGCAGCGGATGATCTGCTGGAACAAAGTCCTCCAGCTTACGCAAGGTGAACAAGTTCTCGGCAAACGTATCGGCGCCGCGCATCGCTTCTCTCAGTTGTGGCGTCTTTACTAACAACGTTTGAACTGACCTTTTGGGTGACTTCGGAGTGAGGTATTTCCGCAGTCTGTTAGGTGCTTATCCGTGAAACCGACTGTGTCGCCGATGAAGAACTCATCACGCTGCGTTCTCGGTGGTGATGCCGGTTCGACACGATCCGGGCCACTCGCGGTGTCCGGAATGATTGCCGCGTAAAGCACGCTCCAACGGCGTCGAGTTACGCTGTCTTGAATTACTGCCTGTGTCTGGCGGAGTTCAACGATGGTGCCTTGTGCCGGCGGCCCAAGCGGGTTGTCGCCAATGTAGTTGACGGACATCCCCAGATGCAGGCGTTGACGTATTTCGAGAATACGTCGCGGGTCATCAAGCATTTTGCCGATTGTAAGATAGAGACGATATAGCTCGGTGCTAGGCGCCTGCCGAAGCGAATCTAGAATGTCCATGGCGTAGAGGTGTTTTAACGGGCCAGCGGCAGGAGTTCGTGCACGCGATTGACGGGATACGACAGGATAGTCATCTTGCTACCAATTGAGCGTCAGTCCGGCCTCGGTTGCACGATGCCGATCATCATCGTCCGCATGTAAATATTGGCTGGTGGTCGAGATCGATTCGTGCCCCAGGTTGTCCCGGACGTATCGCAGATCGACTTGTCCGTTCATCATGCGAGAGCCTGTCGTATGCCGCAGCCAATGGGCAGAAGCCTGGCGCAGCCGTTCTGCGGCGCGCTCGTGCGCTTCGCCGGTCGACTGCAAGTGCCCGATCGCATTGTCGAACACCTGTTTGATGATCAGGTGTACGGCGCCGCGTGTCATCGTCCGGTATGTGCCGCCGATCGGCAACAGCAGCGGTGTCGTTTCGCCGCCATAGGGGAGGGCAGCCAGACCGTAGTGTCGGCGATAGCGTGTCAGCTCAGCCATCAGTTCGGTCGTCGCCGGCAGTAAACGTTCTTTGTCGCCTTTGCCGGTAATGGCCAGCCACCAGCGGTCCTGGCCGTCGCGATCGCGTCGCCTAAAAAAGCCGCCCATCGGATTGCTCAAGACTTCCGAAATGCGCAGACCCATCAAATACAAGAACAAGAGCGAGATCAGCCAGCGCACCCGCGCGTAGTGTTCCTGCTCGCGTGCGGTGTTACGGGGCATCGCGTCGATCGAGGTTTTGACGGCCTGCCAGAGATCGTCCTCGAGGAAGCGCGTCACGCGGGGCTTGGCCTTGCGTGCCCGTTGACGAGACAGAGACAGCGGATTGCCGGCCAGGTAGCCCGCGTTGACGAGCCACGCGAAGAGCGTATTCAGAATCACGAACGCCTGACGCTCGCTAGCTGGCGAGAGCGGGCCCGCGAACGGCCGCCAGTGGGCGTCTGCACGGGCCACTTTACGACCGGTCATGACCCCAGCGATGTGCGGGGTGCGGGTCGGCCAGAAAGCGCCTATTGAGGAGCAGTAAGCCTTCGAACCGGCGACTCGCAACGCCTCAGGGAACTCGATTCGTAGCGATGTTGCGTATGACAGGCCGATATTTTCGCCTGCTTCTCTTTGTTTAAGCGGAGATCCGGCTTTACGTTTTTTTTCTCAACGCTCCACCGCCTTGAACAACCGATTCTTATCGAGCGTGGCCGGATCAAGCGTCTTCTCGTCGCCTTCCGCAGGAAGCGTCGGGCCGGCGTCCTCCAATGCGCGGCCGGTATAGCGGCCTCTTGGCCGTATGACCTTGCCCACCCGGAGCTGCTCGATGCAATGCGCGAGCAGACCCACGCTTCGGGCCGTTGCGAACAAGGCGAACGAGGCATCGCGTGGCAACTCCAGCTGCGCCGCCAAAGCAGCAAGTGCAACGTCGATATTAGGCTTGAGCCCAGTCAGCTCAACCGCCTTGTCCATGAACGACATAAGCTCCTGAGGGGGATTCAGCACCTCGAGCAACGCGGCTGCCCGTGGATCGCCATCCGGATACAGATGATGTCCAAACCCCGGGATCGGAATGGCCGACTGCAAGTGATGGGCAACGACGTACTCCGCACCGAGTCTCAAGACGTCGTCGAACACGGCCCGCAAGTGGCCCGACGCGTCTCCATGCAGCGGGCCGGAGAGTGTCGCGAGGCCCGTCAGCAGGCATCCCGGCAACGACGCGCCGGTGGAGGCGGTAATCCTGGCGGCGAACGCCGAACTCGTGATCTCGTGATCGGCCACGAGGACCATGGCGCGCCGGACGAGTTCGGCGCCATCGCCATCCAGACCCCAACCAAGCGCGAACCGTTCATGGATCGTTTGTGCATTCGCGTCACTTCGCGCGCCGAATGCTTGCGCGATGAGTGCCACGAGACGCCCGGCTTCGACATGGAGTGCGCTGTCGGTGCGTCCAAGAGTCGAATGCCCGCAGGCCGCAAGCGCTGCCAGCGATGTGAACGCGCATTGCCTGCCTCGCTCGTCACCCAGTACCGGCACGTCGCCGACCTCGAAGGAAACAGGTGCGCTCGCATTCCAGAGAAGGGTTGCCACGTCCTCGAGCGTCGCTGTGTCCGAAAGCCGGATGCTGTCGAGTCCCCGGTAGTACGCCCGGCCTTTTGAGAAGGTGGTGATGCTGCTGTAGATGCAGGGCTCCGCACCGAATATCGTTCCGGCGGCAAGGGCTTCGCGCTTGCGTCCCACCTGTTTTTTGCGGCACAGACCGACCACGTCCTCCGCACGATAAAGGCTCTTGCGAGGGTCGTGCGGATCCGGCATGACCGCGATGGTGCCTCGACTGACATACGCATAGACAGTCTGCGCCTGCACTCCGAGTTGCCGAGCCGCTTCAGTCAGAGTGATCCAGTTTCGCATAGGGTGGCCAAGCAAGGTGATGCGGCGGAACAGGGCAGTGAGCCAGTACGATGCGGCTCGCGTCCAGCAAGGGAGCGCGACCGATCCAGTGCCAATACTGACGTTTTTTCAGGTAAAAGTCATCTCGGCGGGCCGTCGCTCCAGGATCTCGACCAGAATGTCTCCCGGCGATCGCACGAAGCAGGCTCTGACGCCCGGGCGAACCTGCTTGACCGGCTCGACGATTTCCGCCTCGCAGCGCAGCAGGTGCTCGAAAGCGGCATCGAGATCGTCCACGACCACGCCGAAATGATCGATGCCCTGCTTTTGCCCGCCATGAGGGTGGACAGTTTGGGGGTTCGCCATCGACGTGATGAAAAGGTTAATGCTGCCAATGCGCAAATCCACTCGCCCTGGACGACGCACGATCTCGGCGTTCAGACAGCGCGCAAACCAGGCAGCCGTGGCTTCGGGGTCCGCCGAGCACAGTTGCAGATGATCCCACCTGAATTCAATCATTCGTTTTCACCTGATAGTCGAGAGCGTTACAGTTCGATGCGGGAAAGCTTCCCCAGCAGCACGGAATAAGAGAGGGTCCCGATCAGGCATATCGCGCCCATCAGATTGAGTGCCCAGTAGAAGTGCCCGGTGTGGTGGGTGATGTAGCCGATCATAAGCGGCGTAGTGACGGCGGCGATGTTGGCTGCCAGGCTGGTGATGCTGCTGGTCAGTCCGACATACTGACGAGGCGCGATTTCAGAGACGGCAGCCCACGACATCGACCCGACACCCTGCGCGAAGAACGCGATCGTCAGGATAGCGATCACTCCCTCATTCGAATCGACGAAATTGACGAGCACGATAGACGCACCGAGCAACGTGCCGATGATGAGCGGCGTTTTGCGCGCAGTGGAAATTGACACACCGCGCCGGATGAAGAAGTCCGAGAGGTAGCCTGCCGAGAGAATGCCGAGCGTCGCGCCAATAAACGGAAGTGCCTGGAAAATTCCGACCTTGATGATCGACATGTGACGCGCTTCGATCAGATAGGTCATGAACCACGTGGTGAAGAAGACCAGCAGGGTGTTGTTGCAGAACTTGCCCAGGCAGATGGCGAGAATTTGCCGGTAGCCAAGCAACCTGAGGGCGACGCGCCAGTTGAACTTCTCGCGAGGCTTTCGCGCAGCCGTAGCGCCTTCATTGATGTATTGCAACTCGGCAGCATTGACGCCTCCGTGCCGATGCGGATCCCGATAAACCCGGTACCAGATAAGACTGAACAGAATGCCGAAGCCGCCCGTCACGTAAAAGACCGAGCGCCAGCCATAGGTGGCCGAGATCCACAGCAACAGGCCGGTAAACAAGGGCGTTCCAATATATTGCCCCATGACATAGACACTGGTCGCAAAGCCGCGCTCGCCAGCGGGAAACCACAGCGTCACGGCGCGTGCGTTCGAGGGGAAGGCGGGCGCTTCCAGTGCGCCTATAGCGAGCCGCGATCCCAGCAGCATGTGATAGCCGGTCGCGAGCCCCTGGGTCAGCGTGGCGAATGACCATCCGAGCAGAGACAAGCCGTAGGCGAGGCGCGAGCCGAGAATGTCGGTCAGCACGCCCCCGGGCACCAGCGCAATGGAGTAAGCCAGGCCGAATGCCGCAAATAGCTCACCCATCTGCATCTTGTCGAGCGACAAGCTCTTCGAGAGACCGGGCGCAACGATGCCGAGTGCCGAGCGGTCCACGTAATTCAGAATGGTTGCCATGAGCAACATCGAGAGCACGACGTATCGCACTCTGGAGCGCTTCGTGGAATCCGCGTAAGCCGGGTGTCGCGCCGGCAGGGTGTGTTCCTCTACGACTTTCATCGGTGTCTCCTGAACATTAGCCTGTTATTTTTTTATTTGGCGAAAGGGTGATTTATCAGCGGCAGACTTATCCGCGGCCGACAAACGGCATGGTGGTCGCCATGATGGTCATGTTGAGAACATTGACATCGAGCGGAAGACTGGCCATGTGCACAACCGCATTCGCCACGTGCGTCACATCCATTCTTGCTTCGGGCGCCATGCTTCCATTTGCCTGCATGACGCCGCTGTTCATGCGTTCCGTGAGCGATGTCGCCGCGTTGCCAATATCGATCTGGCTACAGGCGATGTTGAATGCGCGTCCGTCCAGCGCAATCGATTTGGTAATGCCGGTGACGGCATGTTTCGTTGCGGAGTACGCGATCGTATGGGGCCTCGGCGAGTGGGCCGAGATCGATCCGTTGTTGATGATCCGGCCGCCTTGAGGCGACTGCGCTTTCATCAAGCGATAAGCCGCTTGAGCGCACAGGAAGACCCCGGTCAGATTGGTGGCTACAACGTCGTTCCAGAAATCGACCTCGTAATCTTCCAGGGGAACGGCTCCCGCGTTGCGGCCCGCATTGTTGAAGAGCACGTCGAGCCGGCCGAATGCCTGGGAAATCTGTGAAAACGCATGCTCGACTGATGCGGCGTCGGCAACGTCGGCCTGGACTACAAGTGCTTCTCCGCCGGCCGTGGTTATTGCCTCCTTTGTTTCCGACAGCGGGCCGCTTCTGCGCCCGATCAGCGTGACGGCGAAGCCCGCGTTGGCGAGCGCCACGGCGGCGGCGCGGCCGATGCCGGAACCGGCGCCCGTCCCGGCTGCGAATTTGTTCGATGCAGGCATGTCACTTCCTCTCGACAAGTCAGTTAGGTATGGCAAACAGAGTTGCATTCGTGCATGCATTGAGCAATCTTGATTCAATGAATCAACATCCGAAGCCTTGCTGACACATGCCGTCATAGGGTTTTCCTGATGCGCTGATTGCCACTTACAGGATTGAGGGTGTCCGCAGATTGCGGCGTAGCGGAGGCCCCGTGACGAACCAGGGCAAATAAGGGACGATTCATTTCCGATAAGTTGATTCATTCAATCAACATTGACGGCGCTGTCTGCGGGTCCGTAGTCTCTCGACATCTCTCCATCCAAGGAAAACCATGTCGGAAAATAAACGCACCAGGCTGTTGATTGCGCGAAAGGTTCCCACCGTTGTGGCGAATCGCGCAGAGGCCGAATTCCATGCCTTCGTCACCGAGTCGGACATGGACTCGTGGTCTGTCGTCGACTTCTGCAAGAAGCACGACGTGCCGGCTGTCCTGATCGGGAAGAAGTCCGGTTTGCAGGCGGAGCACATTGCGGCGCTGCCCTCGACGGTCAGGATCGTTGCGAACGCGAGCGCGGGCTTCGATCACATGGACGTGGCTGCAGCGCGGGCGAGGGGAATCGTCGTCACCAACGCACCCGATGCGTTGACCGAATGTACGGCCGATTTCTCCATGCTGCTTGTGCTGGCCGCCTGCCGCCGTGCGTCGGAGTACGAACGAATCATGCGCAAAGGCTGGGGAAAATCGTTCGGCATGACCGAGATGCTGGGTACCCGCGTGAATGGCAAGACGCTCGGCATTGTCGGATTCGGGCGTATCGGCCGGTCCGTCGCGAAGCGTGCGCAAGCCTTCGGCATGCGCGTGATTTACACGGACATCGGCCGTGCGGCTCCGTCGCTGGAGAATGGCGCAACGTTTTACGCCAGCCTCGACGACATGCTGCCGCATTGTCAGGTGCTCACGCTGCACGTGCCGGCGGGAAGCGTCCCGTTGATGACGAAAAACGAGTTTGAACGCTTGCCCGCAGGCGCAGTTTTTATTAACGCGGCGCGTGGTGGCCTGGTGGACGAAGATGCGCTCTACGAAGCCCTGACTTCAGGACATTTGTTCAGCGCGGGTCTGGACGTGTACCGGAACGAGCCGCATGTTGACAAGCGCTTCGCAGAACTCGACAACGTGTTTCTGTCGCCCCATATGGCAAGCGCCACGATGGAGACCCGCGACCAGATGGGGCTTACGGCGCTAGACAATATCGCCGCTGTGCTGGACGGGCGGCCGGCCTTGAATCAGGTCTGAGGCCGGACTTCCCCGACTTAAAGCTCGCAATGCGCGCGCGGCTGAAGATGTTTCAACTGCGCGCCAATCGCAAGTTGCTTGATTCGATGCTCTTCTCGTCTTTCCTACCTGAATCGGACTTTGTGTTCACTCAGGTTTGAGAACGCTCAGTGATTTCATGCGATGGCCGGATCGCGCAAGACCACGCGCTGGATGCGTTTGACAATGACGAGATAGCTAAAAATCGTCAGCACGGCGTTGATGCCGACAAAGACCAGGGCGCCGTTAAAAGAGCCGCCGCTCGTGGCCACCAGGTAACCGATCACGATTGGCGTGACGATGCCTGCCACATTGCCGAACATGTTGAAGATGGATCCGGACAGGCCAATGGCCTCCTTAGGTGACGTATCGGCAACGACGGCCCAGCCCAATGCGCCAATACCCTTTCCAAAAAATGCCAGCGACATCAACGCAACGACGACCCAGTCGGTCGTTACGTAGTTGCAGCCAATGATTGAAACGGATAAGAGCATCCCGCCGACGATCGGGAGTTTCCGTGCGAGGGTGAGCGAGTGACCCCGGCGTATCAATGCATCGGAAAAGACACCGCCGAGAACGCCGCCGGTAAATCCGCAAATCGCAGGCAGGGAAGCAGTCAGTCCGGCCTGCAGGATCGTCATATGGCGCGCCTGCACGAGGTAGATGGGAAACCACGTGAGGAAGAAGTAGGTCAGCACATTGATGCAATACTGGGCGAGATAAACGCCCAGCAACATGCGATTAGTGAGCAACTGGCGAACGTAAAACCAGCTACCGACCTGGCGCGCCACGCCGGCATTTCCCTTCGATGCAGGGGAAACAAGACCACCGCCTTTCTCTATGTGCTCAAGCTCCGCCTTGTTGACACCCGGATGATCACCCGGGTTCTTCATGACTTTAAGCCATGTCAGTGCCAGCAGGATTCCACCTGCACCCATCACCATGTAGACATGTTGCCAACCGTATGTGTGAGTAATCCACGCCATGAGCGGCGTAAAAATGACAGCCGCAAAATATTGAGCAGAATTAAAGATCGCGGATGCAGTTCCACGTTCAGCGGTTGGAAACCAGCTTGCGACCACCTTCGCATTGGCGGGGAAAGCGGGTGCCTCTGCCATGCCCATCGCAAAACGTAAAACGAACAGCGCGATCACCGCGCTGGCAGCCGTGCCGGCAAGCCCGATCGAGCTTTGCAGAAAGGTGAAGACTGACCAAAGGAAGATGCTTGCTGCATAGACGCGGCGGGCTCCGAATCGATCAAGAAGCCAGCCTGCAGGCAACTGCGAGAGCACATACGCCCAGCTGAAGGCCGAGAAGATATAGCCCATCTTGATGGCGTCAAAGCCAAACTCGGTTCGCATGGCCGAGCCGGTAATGGATAGCGTTGCCCGGTCCGCGTAATTGAACGTCGTGATGACGAAAATCATCAGCAAGATGACGTATCTGACTTTAGTGCGCTTGACCACGCCTGCGGAGCTGGCAGTTCGGCTGAGTTCCATTTGGGCTTTTCGCGTTGATATGTGTCGGGTTGTGTGGCGTCACCACGAAAAAATGCCCGCCAGCACAACGTCGGCGAGCACCGGGGCAGCCACTCAATCTGAATAGTGCTGGTTGAGCTCTGGTTGAGCTCGGCTGATGGTCACTGAGCGCCGAGCGACTTGATAAGCCCATCGAGTTGCGCCATTTCGTCTTCAGTCAGGTCCGTCAGCGGTGCGCGAACCGGGCCGCCGCTGTGCCCGACCAGCGTGGCGCCTGCCTTCACAATGCTGACGGCGTAGCCCGCTTTCCGGTTCCGGATGGCCAGATAGGGCAGGAAAAACTGATCGATGAGCCTGTCAGTCGTTACGTGGTCTTCCGCTGCAATGGCGCGATAAAAGTCCATCGCGGTTTTCGGAATGAAGTTGAACACGGCGGACGAATAGACGGGCACCCCCAGCGCCTTATAGGCCGCCGCATAGACTTCCGCTGTCGGCAGGCCGCCCAGATAGGAAAACCGGTCGCCAAGACGGCGACGGATGGTCACCATGTTCTCGATCTCGCCCACGCCATCTTTAAAGCCGATCAGATTGGGGCAGGAATCCGCCAGGCGCTCGAGTGCGTCCGCGTTCAGTTTGGAGTTAGCACGGTTATAGACGATCACGCCTATATTGGGCACTGCCTTGCACACTTCCTCGACGTGCCTGGCAATTCCATCGATGCTGGCTTCGGTCAGGTAGTGCGGCATGAGCAGGATCCCGTTTGCACCCAGGCGTTCGGCTTCCTTCGCATACTGGATTGCGACGCGCGTAGCTCCGCCGGCGCCAGCCAGGATAGGTACTTTGCCTTTGCAGGTTTCTGCCGCAGTCTTGACGACGCTGGAGTATTCCGCTTGGGTCAGCGAGAAAAACTCGCCCGTTCCGCCGGCTACGAAAAGGGCGGTTGCGCCGTAAGGCGCGAGCCACTCGAGCCGCTCCGCGAACGTATCGGCTCGGAAGTCGCCGTTCTTGTCAAAGTCGGTGAGAGGAAAGGAGAGCAGGCCTTCGGAAACAATCGCCTTCAGTTCTTGCGGAGTTGTCATGATGGACACCAGATGTTTGATTTGGGTTCGCATTTTTCTTATACGTCATCGTACAACATGAAATGAACGTATTCAAGCCAAAATCTAGTACGCATATAACGAAAAGGGTAAACGCTATGTCGCCGAGGTGACGAAGGTGTCATAGGATGTCGTATGATATCTACGTGCCGTACATAGTCGGCGCGTTAAGGACTTGATCACATGGAACAGTCTCCGCATTACATCTTGGTGCATGGCGCCGATAACGTCGCGATCGTTGTCAACGACGGCGGCCTGGGCGAAGGGGCAGTGTTTGCGGATGGGCTCGTCCTGCGCGAGCGCGTACCGCAGGGCCATAAAGTCGCACTGGTGGATTTGGCCGAAGGCGATGAGGTGATTCGCTATAACGTCGTGATTGGCTACGCGAACAGGGCGCTGCCGAAAGGCAGCTGGATTAACGAGCATGTGATCCGGATGCCGGCGCCGCCGGAGCTGAACAATTTGCCGATTGCCACGCGCAAGGCGCCCGACATGCCCTCGCTTGAGGGCTACACGTTCGAGGGTTACCGGAATGCGGACGGTTCAGTCGGTTCGCGCAACATTCTGGCGATAACAACGACCGTGCAATGCGTCGCGGACGTCGTAGCGCACGCGGTGACGCGGATCAAGACAGAACTGCTGCCGCGATTCCCGAACGTCGATGACGTAGTGGGGCTGGGCCACACCTATGGGTGCGGGGTCGCAATCGACGCCCCTGACGCGATGATCCCGATTCGCACCGTCCGCAATATCAGCTTGAACCCCAACTTTGGCGGTGAAGTCATGATGGTGAGCCTGGGCTGCGAGAAACTGCAGCCCGAGCGGCTGATGCCCCCCGGCACGATCCCGATCGCTTCCTTGGACAATGACGTAGCTGATATCGGTGACAACGAAGGTGCATTGAACGGCGGCACCGTGGTGCTGCAGGACGACGAGCACGTCGGGTTCGAATCCATGATTAGGTCGATCATGACAATGGCCGAATCGCATCTCGCCCGGCTGAACAATCGTCGTCGCGAGACGTGTCCCGCATCGGATCTGGTTATCGGAGTGCAATGCGGCGGCAGCGATGCTTTTTCGGGGTTGACCGCCAATCCCGCCGTCGGTTTTGCGACTGACCTGCTCGTGCGCGCCGGCGCAACCGTAATGTTCTCGGAGGTGACGGAGGTACGTGATGGCGTCGATCAACTGACGAGCCGGGCGGCCACGCCGGAAGTGGCGCATGCCATCATCCGCGAGATGCAGTGGTACGACGATTACCTGAAGCGCGGTGGCGCCGATCGCAGTGCGAACACGACACCGGGCAACAAGAAAGGCGGATTGTCGAACATCGTCGAAAAGGCGATGGGCTCGATCATCAAGTCCGGAAACTCCGCCATCTCGGGCGTGCTCTCGCCCGGAGAAAAGGTCAGGCAGAAGGGCTTGATTTATGCGGCCACGCCCGCCAGTGATTTCATTTGCGGCACGCTGCAGCTGGCAGCCGGCATCAATCTGCATGTGTTCACCACGGGGCGTGGCACGCCCTACAGCCTGGCCGAAGTCCCGGTCATCAAGATGGCCACGCGCAGTGACCTGGCCCGCCGCTGGCACGATCTGATGGATATCGATGCGGGCCGGATCGCCACGGGCGACGCGACAATCGAAGATGTCGGCTGGGAGCTCTTTCGCTTGATGCTGGACGTCGCGAGCGGTCGCAAACAAACGTGCGCCGAAAAGTTGAAGCTGCATAACGCGCTGGTGCTTTTCAATCCGGCGCCGGTGACCTGAGACAGGCGATTTGCCCGGCAGATAGGGACAACGCACGTGCATGGTCGGTCGACCTCGCCGTTAGTAAAGACCCCCAACTGAGAGAAGCGATGCGCGGCGCCGATACGTTTGCCGAGAACTTGTTCACCTTGCGTAAGCTGGAGGACTTTGTTCCAGCAGATCATCCGCTGCGCTCGATTCGCAAGATGGCCAACGCCGCGCTGGCCAAGATGGATCGCTTGTTTGCCGGCATGTACGAGGCTGATATCAAAGGTGGGCGGCCCAGCATTGCCCCGGAGAAGCTGCTGCGCGCGATGCTGTTGCAAGTGCTCTATAGCGTTCGCTCGGAGCGCCAGTTGATGGAGCAGGTTCAATATAACCTGCTGTTTCGTTGGTTTATCGGGCTGTCGATGGACGATGCCGTGTGGGTGCCCACCGTCTTCACAGAGTTCATCAAGGCTTGCCAGGAAATGAACATCACGCCTCACGTGGCGCAAAACAAGTCAGGCCGCCAGTCGGCAGTGCCCGAGTCAATCGCCGGAAGTGCGGGCTATGCGGTGTCGCAGCAAAAGCGCAAGCTGATCGAACAGGGTTTTGGCTGGGCCAAGAGCATCGGCGGTATGCGCCAGGTGATGGTGCGCGGCTTGAAGAAGGTCGATCAGATGTTCGTGCTGACGATGGCCGCGTACAACCTCGTGCGCATGCGCACCTTGGGACAACTCCGTGCGTTGCAGCCGCAGTGAACCAAAAATGCGCAAGAGAACGTCATAAACAGGTCCGAAAACCAAAATTAACCGGCCCATATTCCAAACTATGAGACATCCCCCGCCGAAAATTCTGATCACGCTCATGGCTCAGTAAAGTCGGCCTGTATTTCCGCAGCCTGCTAGGCGGTCCAGCCTATTTAGTTTTGCATAAGCGGGAATTAATATAAAAAACGCGGCCTAAAGGCCGCGCTAAAAAGATGAAAAAGACACCCTTGTTCAAAGGGCGACTTACTGTCGGAGTTAGCGCCGCGCACGACAATAGCAATCAGAGGAAGAATTAATTGCGTTAAATGATGTGAAACTTTTTCACCGTTTATATCTGCAAAATCCTGTAGAGCCTTACCGGGAAATCCTGTCACGGCGACGTGGCATATACGCAACGGATAGCGCTTGACACAAACTTTATACATCCGATGTGAACGTAGTTTCCCCTTTATCTACCTGCACTTATCTGCTGGTGCTTTCGCTATTCCGGATTCAGAAAACATTATTGCGTGAGACGCGCCTAAAGGGAATTCATCCGCGGGAATACACTGCGCAGCGGATCGCCAATAGATCATCGGCGATTACTTGAATATGATTCTGTCGCAATGTTTCGGAGCTTTAAAAATCATGAAGAAAACCCTCATCGCCGCGAGCCTCATGAGCGTGTTCGCCATCACCGCTCACGCACAAAGCAGCGTCACGCTTTACGGCACGCTAGATGCCGGCCTTGTGTTTGCAAACAACCAAGGCGGCCATAGCAACTGGCAACAAGGCAGCGGCTCGGTATCGAACACGTACTTCGGCTTGCGCGGCAGTGAAGATCTGGGCAGCGGTCTGCACGCAATCTTCACGTTGGAAAGCGGCTTCAACCTGAACAACGGCCAGTTCAGCGAAAACAATACGATCTTCAATCGTCAGGCTTTCGTCGGTCTGCAAAGCAACCAGTACGGTACGGTGACGCTGGGCCGTCAATACGACTCGGTGGTCGACTATTTGGCGCCGCTGTCGGAGGCCGGCGCAGGCTATGGCAACAACCTTGCCGCTCACCCGTTCGATAACGACAACCTCGACAACTCGTTCTCGGTCAAGAACGCAGTGAAGTACCAGAGCGCGAACTACGGCGGCGTGAAGTTCGGCGGCCTCTATGGCTTCAGCAACGCAGCCGGCCAGTTCTCGAACAATCGTGCATGGAGCGCAGGTGCTTCGTATGGCAATGGTCCGCTGAGCGTCGCAGCCGCTTACCTGCAACTGAACAACTCAGGCAGCAACAACGTGGGTGGCGCTATATCACAAGGCGACGGCACGGCAGCGATCGCCGCACAACAGCAACGCACCTACGGCGCCGGACTCAACTACGCTTACGGCCCGGCTAACGTCGGTCTCGTGTACACGCATACGCAACTGGATGGCATCACCGGCGTGAACGTCGGCGGCACGACGCTGCCGGGCGTGGCCGGCACGAACCTGCATATGGACAACTACGAAGTGAATGGCCGTTATGCGCTGACGCCGGCCATAAGCCTTGCTGCTGCATACACGTTCACCGACGGCAAGGTGTCGGGTTCGAACGGTTCGGGCGATCCGAAGTGGCAAACAGCATCGCTGCAAGGTGATTACTCGCTGAGCAAGCGTACTGACGTGTACCTGGAAGGCGTGTATCAGCACGCATCGGGTGAACTCGGCAACTTCGGTGCGAACGTTGCGTCGATCAACACGTTGTCGCCGTCCTCAACCGCCAATCAGACGGTCGTCGCGGTGGGCATGCGTCACCGCTTCTAAGGTGATTTTCCATTAGTACACGCGCGCATGAAACGATCGTGCGCGCGTTTTTTTTGAGGCCGTAAACGTCGTGTCCCTGCGCGACGAACATCTCTCCACGAACAGGAAACGCCAGAATCTGTTACCACCGGTTCGCGAACCGGTGCATCTTGACGCTTGCCAAGGCGCCATCCGGATAGAACGGCTCGCTTTCCATCCATTCCCAAGCAGCCTTGAGGTCGCTGAAATCGGCAACAATCAGTGAATCTGCAAAGCTACCGTCTTCATGAACTCCCGAAAGAAGGACTAGGCAAGTTTTGGCGACACTTGTGGCGGTTGTATTTTACATAAGGTTATGACCGATTTTTTTGGATTGTAGCGGCTATCACCCGCTTCGCATTTCTACGACAATCCGTCGCGATCCAAGCCGCTTCTGTTACGCCTGCTCACCGCGCTCGGAAAACCGGCGAACATTTGCTTAAAACGATAGCAATAAAGACTCATGCCCGCGGTCGCTCTCGGGGATGGGATTTGGTTCGGGGGTAATTTGTTGGCACGGGATGCATTGCTTGTGTCCTTTGCAACTAAAAGCCACTAACGCAACTGATAATTTTTCATCTCAACTGCAGTGGGTTTTTGTTGCTTCTTGGTCTATGTGCGTAAGGATTAATCTGGTGGCGCTGGTTTGCCTAAATCCCCAGCATCTGCGCCATCGCCCGTACTGCATTGGACGTGGAATTCAGTAGGCCCGATGCTTTCATCAGGTCTTGTCGCATGGCCGCGTTGCCGTCGTGAAAAAACCGGTTCGGACCGGTCACGACGATAGCGCCCAGCGCGCGGCCGGACGGCGCGGTCAGCGCCGTTCCCACTGCGCTGATACCGGCGACGTTCTCGTTGTCGTTAGTCGCCCAGCCCCGGCCCCGTACCAAGTCCAGCTCCGCAAAAAGCGTGGTCCGGTCCGTGACGGTGCGTTCCGTGCGCGCTGCGTAGGGCTCCGGTCCGATCAACGCGTCGCGTTGCTCGGGTGTGCGATGACTCAGCAGAATCTTTCCTGAAACCGACGCATGCAGCGGCGCGGTAACCGTTGTGTCGAAATACGGCGCGACGCTGTAGTTGCCCGCGACGCATTCCAGCGTCGCCCGCAAATTGCCAAAGAACACGATCAACAGCACGGACGGACCATGGCGCTCCTGCAAGTCACGCATGAGTGGCGTCGTATCCCGGCGCAAGCGACTCAGCGGATGCTCAAGTGGCAGCGGGCACGCCGCGCGGGGTGTCGGGCAATACAGCGCACCTTCCCGGTAGACATAACCGGCGAGATCAAGCGACTGAAGCAGCCGGTGACAAGTGCTCGCAGGCAAGGCCACGCTGTCCGCGATCTCCTGAAGACTGAGCGGCCGGGCCGCCTCATGCAGCCGCGAAAGGATGTTCAACCCGCGGGCAAGCGCGCCGCTGTCGGTATCGCGTCGCTCGGTGACGCTTTCGTCTCGGATAACGTCCGCCATGTCTAGCAAACTCCGGCTGAGCAAGGGATAAGCCGGCAGTCTTGCGGGTACGCGTCAAAGCCGATTGAGCAGAATTGCATATATGAATTGCTTGGTTGGTGAGTTGGGGAAAGCCCCATAGAATTCAAAAAACGGAAAAATCATTCCGAAATATTGTACAGCCTGATGTTCTTTCCGGCAGCGTACAACGCCTGCTAATTAGCTGAAACAGTGCATACGCGGCCCCACGGGGTGATGAGCGCCATGTAGATAGGGCAGCGGACGAGTGATGTCTATTAAGTATGCCTAAACAGATAGAAACGGAATATCGAATGTCTACACGAAGAGACTTTCTGATCAAGGCCGGCATGATAACCGGCGGGAGTTTGCTCGGCCAGGGCGCCTGGAGCGCATCGAGCGCATCCAGCGCCGCAACCGGCACGACGCTCGTCGCGAATACGCTGCCGGAGCCCGCCGGTCTTGCAGCGGGATCGACGCCCGCCAATCCGACGAACGTGGTGTCCAGCAATCTGTTCGACGGCCTGATCACTTACGACGAAGCGTTTCGCCCCGTGCCGCAACTCGCCACGTCGTGGACCGAATCGGCGGATCGCCGCACCATCACGTTCACGTTACGCAACGACGTGAAATGGCACGACGGCGTGCCGTTCACATCGGCGGACGTGCAGTACTCGATCATGGAAGTCTCCAAGAAGGTCCATCCGATCGCACGGCCCACCTTCGCGCAGATCGTCGCGGTTGATACGCCCGATCCGCATACTGTCGTGTTCCGCCTTGCGCAGCCGTCGCCGGTCATCTGGTCGTATCTCGATACGTCTTCCGCGTTCATTTTCCCCAAGCATCTCTACGCCGGAACCGATCCACTGACGAATCCGTATAACGCCAAGCCGGTTGGCACGGGCGCGTTCGTGTTCAAGGAATGGAACCGCGGCAACTATATTCGCCTCGTGAAGAATCCGGATTACTGGGACAAAGGCAAGCCGCATGTCGATGAGCTGATTTTTCGCATCATCCCCGATGCGAGTGCGCGCAGCATCGCGTTGCAGAACGGCAATGTGCAATACGCGCCGCTCACGCCCGTGTCGCTCGTCGAAGCGCGGCGGCTCGAGCAGAATCCGGATCTGGTTATCGATACGAAAGGCTGGCGCTCGAACGCTCCCATGTTCTTCATGGACTTCAATCTGCGCCAGAAGCGGTTCCAGGATGTGCGCGTGCGTCAGGCAATCGCGCATGCGATCAACCTAAAGCAACTGACGAAGACGGTGTTCTACGACTTCGCGACGCCCGCCACGGGACCGGTTCCCAGTTATCAGTCGCGTTTTTACACGGCCGACACGCCGCAATATCCGTACGATCCAAAGAAGGCGGAGGCGCTGCTGGATGCCGCCGGATTCCCGCGTGGCGCTGACGGCGTGCGCATGCGCTTCAATCACTTGAACCATACCTACGGCGAGGATTTTCAGCGCGCGGGCCAGTTCATTCAGCAGCAGTTGAAGCGCATCGGCGTGGAAGTCACGCTGGAAAACTACGACCTGCCGACCTATCTGCGCAAGATCTACACCGACCACGACTTCGACACGATGAACGTGTTCTACGCTGCCTTCGCCGATCCGCAGATTGGCGTAATCCGCCGTTTCTGGTCGAAAAACATCATTAGCGGCGCGCCGTGGAGCAACGGTTCGGGCTACACGTCGCCGGAAATGGATGCGATTGTCGAAACGATCCAGACCGCGCAGGACCCCGAGCAGCGCACGCAGGCGATCCATCAGTTGCAGGTGCTTGCACAGCGCGATCTGCCATCGATCTCGCTGGCCGAACTGAAGTTCTTCCGGATCTATTCGCGCACACTTCAGAACGTCAACACGACGCCGATCGGCGTCTACGCGTCGCTTGATAGCGTCAATTTCGGTGCGCCTGCCCGTGGCTGATCTGCACGTTCGCGCAACCCGTGCGCGCCGCTCGGTGCCGTATCCGGTGCGCAGGCTGCTTCAGGCCGTGCCGCTCGTCGCGGTCATCGCCGTGATGAATTTCTTCTGGCTGCGGCTCGCACCCGGTGATCTCGCCGATGTCATGGCGGGCGAGGCGGGCGCGGCCACGCCCGAATATCTTGCCGCGCTACGTCACCAGTTCGGCACCGACCAGCCGCTCGGGCTGCAGTTTTTGGCGTACCTCGGGCGCATCGTTCATCTCGATCTGGGCTGGTCCTTCCGATACAACGAGTCCGTGCTGCAACTGATCATCGGCCGATTGCCCGCGACCGCGCTGCTGATGATTAGCGCGCTCGTGATCGCGCTTGTGCTCGGTTGCCTGGCGGGAACGATTGCGGCGGTATCGCGACACAGGTGGGTCGACGTTGCCGTGTCCATCCTGGCCACACTGGGCTTCGCGACACCGCTCTTCTGGCTCGGACTAATGCTGATGGTGTTGTTCTCCGCGCATCTGCACTGGCTGCCGGCAGGGGGCATCCTCACGCCCGGTGTTGCCGCGAGCGGCTGGGCGATGCTGCGCGATCTTGTGGCGCACATGGTGCTGCCGGTGTTCTGTCTCGCGGCGTATTACCTTGCGATCTATGCACGGCTCATGCGCGCCTCCGTGCTGGAAGTGAGCGGCCTCGATTTCGTGCGCACGGCGCGCGCGAAAGGTCTGTCGCGCGTCGCGACCATTCGTGCGCACGTCGTGCCGAACGCACTGCTGCCAATTGTCACGATGACCGCACTGCAGTTCGGCGCGCTCTTCAGCGGATCGGTCGCGATCGAAACGGTGTTCAGCTGGCCCGGCCTCGGGCAACTCGCGCTCGACGCCGTCGCCTCACGCGACCTGAACCTGCTGCTCGGCATTTTGTTCTTCAGTTCGGTGCTCGTGCTCGTCGTCAACCTGATCGTCGATCTTGCCTATGGCTGGTTCGACCCGCGTATCGAGGTGGAGCGATGAGCGATCTCGTGCTCGCAACCACGCGCTGGCCGCAGCGATTCTGGCAGCGCGTGACGCATGCACCCAGCCTGAGCGTCGGCACGCTGATGCTGTTGGCGGTGCTGGTGCTCGCGCTCGGCGCGCCTTGGCTGACCCATAACGATCCGCTCGATATGGTCGGGACGCCTTTCGTGTGGCCGGGTTCCGACCCGGCGTTTCCGCTCGGCACCGACATGATGGGCCGCGACATGTTCAGCGGTATTGCGTACGGCGCGCGGGTGTCGCTCGAAATCGGTGTGGCGGCGGGCTTGCTTGCCACGCTTGCAGGTCTCGTGATCGGCGCGGTGGCAGGCTTCTACGGCGGTCTCGTCGACAACCTGCTGATGCGGCTCACCGAACTGTTCCAGACCATGCCGGCGCTCCTCTTCACCATCGTGCTGGTCGTCGTGTTGCATCCGAGCGTGCCGACTATCGTGCTAGGTGTTGCACTGACGAACTGGCCGCAGGTCGCGCGGCTCGTGCGCGCCGAAGCGCTGCGGGTCAGCCGTATGGAATTCATCGAGGCGGCCGTCGTCATCGGAATGACGAAACGGCGCATCGTGTTCATGCATGTGCTGCCGAACGTGGCGACCACCGCCATCGTGATGCTGTCGATTCTCGCGGGCAATGCGATTCTGACCGAAGCCGTGCTGTCGTTTCTCGGTCTGGGCGACCCGAACGTGATCACCTGGGGCAGCATGATCGGCTCGGGCCGGGAGGCGCTGCAAACGGCGTGGTACATGACCGCGTTGCCGGGCGGCGCGGTGCTGCTCACGGTCCTCGCGCTGAACCTCGTTGGCAATGGGCTTAACGATCTGGCGAATCCGCATCGCAGGAGGACGCGATGAGCACCGCGCCTCTGCTCGTCGTGGAAGACTTGAACATTGCGTTTGATACCGGGCGTGGCCTCAAGCCGGCGTCTGCGGTGAGCGGGTTGTCGCTTAGCATTCGCCCGGGCGAGACGCTCGCGCTGGTGGGCGAATCAGGCTGCGGAAAATCCACGACCGCGTTAGCGCTGATGGGCCTGCTCGATAGCGAGCGCACACGCGTGAGCGCAACGCGTTTGCAGTTTGCGGGCACTGACTTGCTCGATCTCCCGGAACCGTCGTGGCGTCAACTGCGGGGTGGCCGGATCGGCATGATCTTTCAGGACCCGATGGCTTCACTCAACCCGGTCCGCACGGTCGGCCAGCAGATCGGCGAGGCGCTGAAACTGCATCAGGGTCTGGCACGGCGCGCCGCGCTCAGCGAGACGCTGGCGCTGCTACGTCAGGTGGGCATTCCGGAACCGGCGCGGCGTGTGGATGACTATCCGCACCGGCTCTCGGGCGGCATGCGTCAGCGCGTGCTGATTGCGATGGCCCTCGCGGGGCGTCCCCAACTGCTTATCGCCGATGAACCCACCACTGCACTCGACGTGACGATTCAGGCACAGATTCTTGCGCTGCTCGCGACACTTCAGCAACAGACCGGCATGGCGCTGCTGCTGATCACGCATGACCTGGGGATCGTGGGCCAGATCGCGCATCGTGTGGCGGTCATGTACGCCGGACGCAAGATCGAGGAGCGGCCTGTCGCCCCATTGTTCGACGACCCTCGCCATCCCTATACGCAACGCCTGCTCGCCGCTCGTCCTCGGCGCGACAGCGCGCGCACTCGGCTCGCCGAGATAGCAGGCGTGGTGCCTGCGCCCGGCACGGTCGCAAATGGCTGCGCGTTCGCGCCGCGCTGTGAGCTTGCACAGGCAGCATGCCGCGAAGCGGTGCCTGCGTGGCGTCGGCTCGGCGACGGCGGCGTGAGCTGCATCGTCAACGCAAACCCCGCTGGCGTGGCGCCGGACAGAATCCGCCTTGCGGAAGTGGTGGCGGAAGGTGCGGCGGAAGGGAAGAGCGATGCTGCTTGACATCGAGAATTTAAGCGTTTGCTATCGGACCCGGCGCGGCGTGCTGAACGCCGTCGATGACCTGTCGCTTGGCGTGGCGCGGGGCGAAACGCTGGGACTCGTGGGTGAATCGGGTTGCGGAAAAAGCTCGCTCGGGCGTGCGATCGTGGGACTGGTCGATCTGGCCGGCGGCACCGTGCGGCTCGACGGCAAGGACATCAACGGACTCACGCACCGGCAATCGCTGACATGGCGACGACGCATGCAGATGGTCTTCCAGGACCCGCTGAGCGCGCTCGATCCACGCAAGACCGTGCGCAGGACACTGACCATTCCGCTCGACGTTCATCGTATCGGTACCTCGGCGGAACGGCGCGAGCGCGTCGATGCGCTCTTGCATCGGGTCGGTCTTGCGCCGGCGCTTGCCGGCCGGCTGCCGCACGAGCTATCGGGCGGCCAGCGGCAGCGCGTCAATATCGCCCGTGCGCTGAGTCTCGATCCCGACGTGCTGATTTGCGACGAACCCGTGTCTGCGCTGGATGTCTCGCTGCAGGCACAGGTGCTCAATCTGCTTGCGGACCTGCAGCGCGAGCGTGCGATCACGGGGCTTTTCATCAGCCACGATCTCGCGGCAGTGAGCTATGTGGCCGATCGCATTGCGGTGATGTATCTCGGCCAGATCGTCGAAATCCTTTCACGCGATGAACTCTGGCGTCACGCGGCGCATCCCTATACGCAACTGCTGATCGAATCGATTCCGGGGCGGGGCGCGCGCCTGCCCATGCCTTCTTCGGCGGAACTGCCGAATCCTTATGCGCCGCCTCGCGGCTGCCGCTTCGAGCAGCGTTGCCCGCGAGCGATGCCAGTGTGCCGGGAGACGCCGCCCGCGCTGAGCGAGCTAGGCGGCGAGCATGTCGTCGCGTGTCATCTGTACGACGACATCGCGCTGCCGCCGTCGTCTGCCGGCAAAACGTGGCCGATCCATGAAGTTACCGAAACCACCGCTTCCAGGAGTATTTGAGTTGATCACCCGTCGTCAGTTTTTTCAGATGGCCGCAGCAGCAGCGGTTGCCCCCGTCGTGCCGGGCGTGGCATTCGCGAGCGAGGCCACGCAGAGCGTCGCAAACGAGGCCGCGCAGAGCGACGTGCTGCAGGCCGTGATCGTGCCGGAACCGGCGGGCTGGGTGGCCGGGCTGAACATCTCGAATCCGGCGGTGATCGTGTCCGTCAATCTGTTCGATGGCCTCGTCACCTACGACGACGCTTTCCACCCCGTGCCGCAACTCGCGCAGTCCTGGGACGAATCGGCGGATCGCAAGACGATCACGTTTCATCTTCGTCACGACGTCAAATGGCACGACGGCAAGCCATTCACATCAGCCGATGTTCAGTACTCCCTGATGGAAGTCACGAAGCATTTTCATCCGCGCGGCAATGCGACGTTCGCGACACTCGACGCCGTCGATACTCCGGATGACCACACGGCTGTGTTCCGGTTTTCGTCGCCCGTGCCAGCCGTGTGGTCGGCGCTCGGCGGTTACGAGACGCAGATCTTGCCCAAGCATCTCTATGCCGGAAGCCAGCCGCTCACGAATCCGCTCAACGCGCATCCTGTAGGCAATGGGCCGTACGTTTTCAAGGAATGGGTGCGCGGCAACTACGTGGTGCTGGAGCGCAATCTGGACTACTGGGACAAGGCGAACCAGCCCCATTTTGCGCGCATCGTGTTCCGGATCATTCCGGATCAGGGCGCGCGGCTGACTGCGCTCCAGTCCGGCGAATTGCGCTATGCGCCGACTGACGCCGTTGCGTTGCCCGATCTCGTCCGGTTGCGCAGCGACTCGCGTTTTGTCGTGTCGAGTCATGTGTTCGATGGCATCGCGCCCATCTCGTTCCTCGATTTCAATCTGCGTCGCAAGCCCTTTCAGGATCTTCGCGTTCGTCAGGCCATCGCGCATGCGATCAACCGCGACGCCCTGGCGAAAGTCGTGTGGTACGGACTCGCTAAAACGGCGCAGGGTCCGATCCCGAGTTATCAGACCCGCTTTTTCAAGCCGGGCCTGCCGCAGTACGACTACGATCCGGCCCGCGCCGAAGCGCTGCTCGACGCCGCGGGTTTGCGCCGGGGCGCGGACGGCGTGCGGCTGCGCATCAACAATCTGCCGCTGCCGTTCGGCAACCAGTACGTCCTGACCGCGCAATTTATCCAGGCGGAGCTGCGCCATATCGGCGTGGAAATGTCGCTCGTGCCAACCGACGTGCCGACGTTCAACCGCCGCGTCTACGCGGACTATGACTTCGATACGACCATCAACTGGTACTCAGCCTTCGCCGATCCGCAGCTTGGCGTGACGCGCCGTTACTGGACCAAGGCCATCAAGCCGGGTTCGACATCGAGCAATGCGACGGGCTATTCCACGCCCGAGATGGACCGTGCAATCGAAGGGCTGGTGTCGGTCAGCGACCCAGTGGCGCGCAAGCCTTTCATTGACCAGTTGCAGCAGATTGCGCAGGAACAGGTGCCTTCCGTCAACCTGCTCGAACTGCATTTCTACGCGATCCATGCGACGAGCATTGGCGGCTTCAGCAATTCGCCGATGGGCGCCTATTCGTCACTCGCGTCCGTGCGCGAAGCCTGACGCCCACTACCCATTCACGCTTCACCTTTCTATCCGGTGCGTTATGTCGATTCCGTCTCCCGCCAGTTTCCCTGATAGCCCGCTTTCTCGTGCGCTCGCCCAGCCGCTGATGCTTGGTCTCTTCTTGCCGATCCAGAGCGGCGGCTGGTCCATGTCGACCCTGCCGCGCACGACCGACTGGACCTTCGAGTACAACGCGCGCCTCACGCGCCATGCCGAGGCGCTCGGCTTCGACCTGGTCTTCGGTCTCGCGCAATGGCTGGGCAAAGACGGTCATGGCGGCGACATGCGTTACCGCCGCGAATCGCTCGACTCGTTCATGACGCTCGCGTCACTCGCGTCGATCACCGAGCGCATCCTGCTGATATCGACGCTGCACATTCTCTATGGCAACTGGCATCCGCTGCATCTCGCGAAATTCGGCGCGACGCTCGACCATATCTCCGGCGGCCGCTGGGGCCTGAACATGGTCACGGGGCATTCGATCGATGAAGCCGAGATGTTTGGCCGCGACGGTCACTTCGAGCACGACACGCGCTACGAAATGGCCGCCGAGTTCGTGGACCTGATGCAGCAACTCTGGTCGCTCGATGACAACCTGACCTTCGACGGCAAGTGGTATCGCACGCGCAATGCGTTCGTTTCGCCGAAGCCGCGCTTTGGGCGCCCGGTGCTCGTGAACGCGACGAGTTCTGCTGCCGGGATCGACTACGCCGCGAAGCATTCGGACCTGATCTTTATTACGAGTTCCGCCGGCGCGCAGATCGACGCGGCGCTGGATGTGCTGCCCGCACACACCGCGCAGGTTCAGGCGGCGGCGCGAGCGAATGGCCGCGAGGTCCGCACGCTCATCAATCCGACGATCGTCTGCCGTCCGACCGAGCGCGAGGCGCACGCTTATCTCGACGCGATCGCGTCGCACGCGGATTTCGGGGCGGTCGATGGTTTCACGGGTCGCCGCAGCGACGCGAAAGCCTGGAAAAACCATCAACGCGAGCAGCGCGTGCTGGGAGGCAACATCCAGATCATCGGTTCGCCGGAACACGTGGTGGACGACCTGCTGCGGTTGAAGGCGGCGGGTATTGACGGCGTCCAGCTGACGTTCTTCGATTTCGAGCCGGATCTCAAATATTTCGGCGAGGCTGTCCTGCCGCTGATGGAACAGGCCGGACTCAGAGTGCGCGTGCAATCGGACGCGTGAACGCCACATCATTTTTTAAGGAATCCTAGAGATGGGAACGACCGATTCGACATTGACGGCCGCATTACGTGACAGCGCCGTGCAACCTGGCTCACCCGAACTGCGTGAACTAGTGGCGGCCATCGCGGCAGGCGCCGAAGCTCGCGAGCGTGGCGAGGCCGACGCGCACGAGCCAATCGCACTCGCGCGCGCAGCGCGTCTGGGCGTGTTCCGTTTGCCCAAAGAGGAGGGCGGGGCAGGCGCCACGCTGCCGCAGTTGTACGAGCTGGTGCTGGATCTGGCCGAGGCCGATTCGAACATTCCGCACATCCTGCGCAATCACTTCGCGTTTATCGAAAAGGCGTTGCGCGCGCGCCATCTACCGCAATACCAGCGATGGAACCATCTCGTGCAGGACGGCGGTCTCTTCGGTCTCGGCGCGAGCGAACTCGGTACGCAGCATATCGGCGACGGCGACGGCAACACGCGGCTCGAGCCTGCGGAAAGCGGTTATCGGCTGACGGGGACGAAGTACTACAGCACGGGGAATCTTTACTTCGATCACATCATTGTGAATGCCAAGACGCCGGACGGTCGGTTCGTCGGCGCGCGCGTCTCGGTCAGGCAGCCGGGCGTCGATGTGCGGGATGACTGGGATGGCATTGGCCAGCGCAACACGGCGAGCGGCACGACGGTGTTCACGAATGTCGAAGTCGCGGCGGTTGACGTGCTCGTTCTCGCAGACGATACGAAGATCGCGCATCAGGCTACCTTCGCACAGCTTTATCTCACGACGATCGTCGCGGGCATCCTGCGGCGCATTGCGAAGGACGCCGTGACGCTCGTGCAGAAGCGCGAACGCAACTACTACCACGCGGTGGCCGCGCGTCCCGCCGACGACCCTCTATTGCAGGAAGCTGTTGGCGAGTTGCAAAGCGCGGCGTTCGTGGCCGAGGCCGCGGTGCTGAACGCAGCAAGCGTGCTTGGCTCGGCGTTCGACAGCGTGCTGGCGGGCAAGCCCGACGAAGCGTTGTTCGTTGAAGCCGCGCTGCGCAGTGCGAAGGCCAAGGTCGTGATCGATCAACTGGCGCTCCAGTCGGCAACCCGGCTATTCGATGTCGGCGGCGCGTCCGCCGCGCGCCAGGCCGCGCAACTTGATCGCCACTGGCGCAACATCCGCACGATCGCCTCGCACAACCCCGGTCTCTACAAGGCGCGCGCCATTGGCAACCATGCGGTCAACGGCGTGCCTTTGCCTTCCGCGGCGTTCTTCTGAGCCGTCATTCCCTATCGCTAAATCAAACAAGGCCACCTCACGATGAGTCACGCGACCACACCATCGATCACTCCCGCCGCATTGCGCGCCGCGCTGGCCGAACGCCGCGAACTTGCCATTCTCGATGTCCGCGAGGAGGGCGTCACGGCACGCCGCCGCCTGTTCTATTCGTCCATCGCGCCGGTTGGACGTCTGGGCCTGCTCGTCGGGCAACTGGTGCCACGCTTTGCCACGCCCATCGTCCTGGTCGATGAAGCGGGCGAATATACGTCGCGCGCGGCGGCCTTGCTGGCAGGCTTCGGTTATACGGACGTGTCGATACTCGCGGGCGGCGTGAGCGGCTGGGAAGCGGCCGGATTCGAAGTGTTCAGCGGCACCAACGTGCCGGGCAAGGCGTTCGGCGAGGTGATCGAGCATCGGCTGAAAACGCCGAACATCGATGCATTGACGCTCAAGCGGTTGCAGGACGCAGGCGAGGATCTCGTTGTGCTCGACAGCCGTCCGTTCCCCGAATTCAAGACGATGAACATTCCGGGCGGCGTCGAATGCGCGGGCGCTGAACTGGTCTATCGCGCGCTCGCGGCGGCGCCGTCGCCCGAGACGCTGATCGTGGTGAATTGCGCCGGGCGCACGCGCAGCATTCTGGGCGCGCAATCGCTCGTGAACGCGGGCATTCCGAATCCGGTCGCCGCACTCTCCGGGGGATCGATGTCGTGGCTGTTGTCAGGCCTCGACCTTGAACACGGCCAGATTCGCACGGCGCCTCGTGCCGAAGGCGCTGCGCTTGAACAGGCGCGCACGCTGGCCAAGCGCGCCGCCGCGCGAGCAGGCGTGGTCGAGATCGATCGCGCCACACTGACGTGCTTCGAAGCCGAAGCGAGTGTGCAGACGCTGTACCGGTTCGATGTCCGCGATCCGCTGGAGTACGTTGCGGGTCATCGCGCGGGCTGGCGTTCGGCGCCCGGCGGCCAGCTCGTTCAGGCCACCGATGAATACGTCGGCACGCTCCATGCCCGCGTCGTTCTCGCCGACGACGACGGCGTGCGCGCACGCATGACGGCGTCGTGGCTCGTGCAACTGGGCTATCTCAACGTGTTCGTGCTTGCCGACGACGACCCGCACTTGGCGCTCGAAACCGGCCCCGAGCCGGTGCCGATATTCGGTACGCCTGAGCGTACGCGCTGGATCAACGCCGACCAGCTTGCGCTCGCACTAGAGGCAGGCGGCGCGCAGGTCGTGGACGTGGACAGCAGCCTCGCGTTTCGCACCGCGCATATTGCCGGGGCGCGCTTCGTGGCGGCGAGCGCGCTGGAAGATTGGCTGGACCGGCTCGGCCCACGGGACGACCCGTCGCGACAGCTTGTCCTCACGTCCTCCGACGGCGTCCTCGCCGGGCTGCTCGCCAGCCAGTTGCGCGGGCGTATCGACGGTGTGGCGGCGCTCCTTGGCGGCACGCAGCGCTGGCTGTCGCTCGGTCTGCCGCACACCGCCGGCGACGAAGGCAACCTCACCGGCGACGACGACGCGTGGTACAGCCCGTATCACCACGCCCCTGACCAGGCGGCGAAGCAGATGCAGATTTATCTCGCGTGGGAGTTGCAACTGGTCGGGCAGCTCGAACGCGATGGCATTGCGTCGATCGACGTGATCGATTTCGACACGCCAACGCACGCTCGCAGCGAACAGCGCCTCGCGGCGCTGCAAGGCTCGCCCAACCTCTTGTAAAGCGATAAACCCATGCGTGCGCCACGAACCTTGCATCTGAACACCAACATCACCGGCACGGGCCGTCATCCGGCCGGCTGGCGTACGCTCGACAACGCGAAGTCGATCATCGATCTCCAATTTTTCACCGAGATCGCGCAGACCGCGGAGCGTGGCAAGCTCGACGCCGTGTTTCTCTCCGATGCCGTTGCGTTAAGCGGCCACGCGCACGGACCGGCCCAGTCGCTCGAACCCACCGTGCTCCTCACCGCGCTCGCGGGTGTTACGCGACACGTCGGCCTGATCGGCACGGCATCGACTACTTTCAACGATCCATACAACCTCGCGCGGCGTTTTGCGTCGGTGGATCATTTGAGCGCAGGCCGGGTTGCCTGGAACGCCGTGACGACCTACGACCCGAACGCGGCAGCTAACTTCAGCATGTCGGGCGCTCCGGATAAAGCGGCGCGTTATGCGCGTGCCGAGGAATTTGTCGATGTCGTGCTGAAGCTGTGGGATAGCTGGGAAGACGACGCGCTGATCGTCGACCGCGCGAGCGGACGCTACGCCGATCCGGCTCGCGTGCATGCGATCGAACACGCCGGCCATCACTTCCAGGTGCGCGGGCCGCTCAATCTTCCGCGCAGTCCACAAGGACGGCCGGTGCTCGTGCAGGCCGGCGGATCGGAGGCGGGCGTCGCGCTCGCCGCCCGTTACGCCGATGCGGTCTTCACCGCGCAGACCACGTTCGAGGGTGCGCAGGAATTTTATGGCGACATCAAGGCGCGCGCCGTGGCGCAGGGACGTCATGCCGATCATCTGCTCGTGCTGCCGGGGCTGTATCCCGTCATTGGCGGGACGCTGGCCGAAGCGCGCCAGCGCAAGGCCGACATGGACTCGCTGCTTGATCGCCGCGCCGAACTCGCCAAGTTCGCGCGTGCGCTGGGTATCGACGTTGACGATCTGCAACTGGACGCACCGTTGCCCTACGCATTAATCGACAAAGGCAACCGCGCCGATGTCTCCAACGGATTCATCCGTGCGACCGTCCTGCTAGCACGCAGCGACAACCTGACGGTGCGCGATTTGCTGGACCGCAATCCCGGCGCACATCGGATGATCGTGGGCACGCCCGAGACGATCGCGGACGATATTGAACGCTGGTTCACCGGTCGTGCCGCCGATGGCTTCAACCTCAACGCGGACGTGTTCCCTTCAGGGCTCGCGGCGTTCGTCGATCACGTAGTGCCGCTATTGCAGCGCAAGGGCATCTTCCGCCGCGATTACGAAGGCACCACCTTGCGCGAACACTACGGGCTTGCGCGTCCGGCAAGCCGCTATGCCGATCTCGATGCACGCCTGATCGAGCACACGCCTGGAGCGCTTTCGTGAACGCTATTGAGTGCCATTCCTTGTCTTCGTATCGGTCACTCAATTCATTTATTTCATTTCAAAGGTGCTTATGTCTAGCAGAGAATCCACTTTGAAGGCGACTGCCGCACCGGATCTTGCTCCACCGGCGTTGGCGCCGGCGCCGCGTCGCGTGATATTGCGCGAGCCGCTCTTGCGGGCCGTCGTGCCGGTGCTGCTGATTGTCGTGTGGCAACTTGTTTCGTCCCTGGGACTGGCCAGCGAGTTCGTGCTGCCTGCGCCCGCGTCGGTGCTCGCGGCTTATCGGGAGCTGTGGCAGTCCGGCGATCTCCAGGATGCGCTGAGGATATCGCTGGCACGTGCGGCCGTGGGTTTGCTGATCGGTGGCGGGGCGGGCTTGCTGCTCGGCGTGGCGGCGGGTCTGAGCAAGTCCGCCGAGCGCGGCTTCGATACCGTCCTGCAGATGGTGCGGACTATTCCATTCATCGCGCTCGTGCCTATTTTTGTGGTGTGGTTCGGCATTGGCGAAGTGTCCAAGATCGCGCTGATCGTGGGCGCGGCCATCTCGCCGATGTATCTCAGCACTTATCACGCCATACGCGGCATCGACCCGAAGTTGCTGGAACTCGGGCGCACGTTTCGGCTGTCGCGCGCGCATCAGATCCGGCTCATCATCCTGCCGACGGCGTTACCCGGCATTCTCGTGGGCGTGCGCTATTCGGCAGCCATTGCGCTGCTGGCGCTGGTCGCGGCCGAACAGATCAACGCGAACGCGGGCATTGGCTACATCCTGAATAACGCGAATCAATTTCAGCGCACGGACATCATCATCGCGGGCATTCTGGTCTATGCGGTTCTCGGGATCGGCGTGGATGCGTTGCTGCGTTTCATTGAACGCAAGGTTCTGGTCTGGAGGGCGGCTCATGTCTGAACTCGCTTATCAAACGGAGCATGAGGCCACGCCCGTCGTTGCAAGGCTGTCCGGCGTGCGGAAGCGCTATGGTGAGAACACGGTGCTCGATAACGTCGATATCACCGTTCGAAAGGGAGAGGTGGTCGCGCTGGTCGGGCCGTCGGGTACGGGCAAGACCACGGTGCTGCGCCTGCTCGCCGGGCTCGAATCGGCGTCGGGCGGCAGGACGGAAGTGACCGGCAACACGTCGGTTGTATTTCAGGAGCCGCGTTTGATTCAGGCGCTGCGCGTATGGAAGAACGTCCTTCTCGACGATTCCCTCAAGCCTGATGCGCGCGAACGCGCGCTCACCGCGCTGCAGGACGTCGGCCTCGAAGACAAACTGGAAAGCTGGCCCGTGAGTCTTTCGGGCGGACAGGCACAGCGCGTGGCGGTTGCACGGGCGCTGTATCGCCGTCCCGATCTCATGCTGCTTGACGAACCGTTCAGCGCGCTTGACGCGTTTACCCGCCGCAGCATCCAGAGCCTCGTGCTGAAGCTATGGGCGAAATACCGCTTCGGCGTTGTGATCGTCACGCACGATCTCGATGAGGCACTGCTGCTTGCGGACCGCATCGTGATCTTGTCGAAAGGGCGGATCTGTCACGAGACGCACGTCGATCTGGCGCGCGAGCGCGACGTGACATCGCCAGAGTTCAATTCACTTAAACGCGACCTGCTCAGGCAGTTCTCGCTCAGTCTCTCCTGACGTTTTTCAATCGACTTTCTCCATCGCTCATTTTCCACAGATCAACCAAGGTATTTATGTCGCTGATGAAATCTTTGCTCGCCGGCCTGGCGGGTCTCTTCGCCGTTACCGCGTTGACACTTTCCGGCACGGCCGGTGCCCAGAATGCGCCGGACCTGAAAAGCACCAAGCTCGTGATTGCGTATCAAGACCCGGCATTCCCCGCGATGATCCGCAAGTCCGGCGTGGTCAACGGGACGCCATACCAGATCGAATGGGTACTGCTGACTGGGCCCGCCGCCAATCTGTCCGCGCTGTATGCAAACCGCATCGACCTGGGGCATATGGGCGACACGTCGCTCACGATCGAACAGGCCAACGCGCGCACCGATTGGACGAAGGATTCGACACCGCTGCATATTGTCGCCGCGTGGCGCAACGCCTATTCGAAGGATTATCCGCCGGTCATCACGGCGGTTCGTTCAAGCGCGAACATCAAGAACGTGCAGGAGATCAAAGGCCACAAGGTCGGCTACAACTATGGCGGCTACAACCATTCACAATACCTCGCGACGCTGGTCAAGGCCGGCGTGACGGAAAAGGACATTGATGCCATCAAGTTCGCCGATGGCGCGACGTCAGCGGCAGGTTTCAATGCGGGCGAAGTCGACGTGTACGCAGGCGCGCTCGGCCCCATACTGCCGACCATCAAGTCGGGCGCGGGCACTATTCTGCTGCGCGACCGCGACACGCAGATTCCGGCGCTCAACGTATGGACCACGACGTCGGCGGTGCTGAAGGACCCGGCGAAGACGGCTGCGCTTCAGGATTTTTTCTCGCGTCTTTCAGGTTATTGGGCGTGGCATGACGCGCACCGCGACGAGGTGATCGGCATTCTGAAGGACACGCTGAAAATCTCCGACGAGCGCGCGGCGTTCGAATATGAAGTGCGCAGTGGCAGCTTCGTCAAGTTCGACAAAGGTCTGATCGATCAAGAGCAGAAGATCGCCGACATCTTGTACGACGGCCATGCAATCAAGAAGAAGGTCAAGGTCGATGTCGAATATGATCCGCAATTCAACGCCGCGCAGAAAGCGGTCTGGCCGATCAAGGCCAAGGATTGATTGTTTAAGAAAGGCGTCTTGTCGCTCACGCATGGCGCAATCTTCGTTCGACGCGATTCCGTCAATCCAGATGCCATGTCCAGCGTGGAGTAGAGCGGTCAAATCAATACGAGCAATCGCACTTTAAATGACAAAAGTTCGGGGGGCGGTTGCAAATTTGGGGAGCGGTTATTAAAGCGGTAACGTTCAAGAGGTTCTGTCGCGATAAGACAGCACGCTACGATTTACGCCGATAAACAGAGCCAATACCCGTTGGGACAGACCCTTACGCTGGCCTTAGCGCGTGTGTTTAAGCGCCTTCACTATTCGTTTGACGAAATGCTGATGTGCGTGCGCCGGTATGAGCTTGATGTAACGCATGGCTTATCTCCCGATAAAGTTACGTCATAGCGACGTGTTCGTCGCCAAAGAAAGCACTTTAGGCGCAGAGATCCGGACGGTGAATGCTTGAAAAGCCGCTTTACTTGCGCAATAGTGCGGACATGCCAAACGATCTGTTTTCCAATGTCCTCACGCTGGTGGGCGCTCAAACCGTCCTCGCCGGTGGCTTCGCTGCTGGCGATCCATGGGCCTTGCGCTTTTCGGCACCCGACAAGATCAAATTCGCTGCTTTGGTCAAGGGCGCATGCTGGCTGCGTGTCGAGGGCGACGACCTGGCAACCGCGTCGAAACGGGAGACGTGGTGCTCCTTTCCGCGAAACGCGCGTTCGTGCTCGCAAGTGACCTTGCGATTGCACCGCTCGATGCGAAATCTCTATTTTTCGGACCGGGGAAGAAATTTGTGACACTCGGCGATGGACAAGACTGTGTCCAGTTAGGCGGATACATCGTGCTCGACTCAGTGAACGGGGATTTTCTCGCCACCGCAATGCCGCCGTTGATTCATGTCCAGGCGTCGTCCGCCCATGCAGCAGACCTGAAATGGCTGATCGAGAGGCTCGTCCGCGAGCAGGCCGAGGAAAAACCCGGCTCGGGTACAGCGTCCACGCAACTCGCACAGTTGATGTTTATCGAACTACTGCGCGCTCATCTTGCGGCTTCCGGAGAATTTCCTGCTGGTTGGCTGCGGGCGCTAGGCGATTCGCGGCTTGTCCCCGCACTGCGCATGATGCACGGAGAGCCAGGTCGAATGGCAACTAAACGAGCTCGCGGGAGAGTGCACGATGTGGCTGACGTACGTTCGCGCTGACAAGATCGCAGAGAGCTTGCCGGCCAGGGCATGGCGGCGTCTCTCGGCAGGCGCGGGCGCCAAAGATGAGCGTCTGTACGACTGGGCGCTTACTCCGCTTTGGCGTTTGCAGATCACGCCTGAGGAACGCCGCTTCGGGCATTACCTGCTGGTGAGGCGCAGCCTGGATGAGAGGCGCGAACATGCTTACTACGTCGTCTACGCCACGGCGCAAGGCTACACGGCAGACGTTGGTCAGCGTCGCGGGCCGTAGGTGGGAGATCGAGATTGGCTTTGAAGCAGCCAAGGGCGAATGCGGACTTGATCAGTATGAAGTGCGTCGATGGCAGGGCTGGTATCGCCATATCACTCTCGCGCTGCTCGCTCACGCCATGCTTGCCGTCTTTCGGGTACGTGGTAAAAAAAACGCCTGACGGCGTGGTTCCACTCAGCGTACAGGAGATCCGTCGGCTGCTGTGGCGAACAATCTGGTCGATCGACCATATCCTGTCATGGTCAATCTGGCGCCGAACCCACCAGTGCCGGGCGCAACAAGCCCACTATCGCAAGCTCGGCTGTACACCACCGTGAATAAATGGTTACCGCTGTAGTACTAAGCTTTAGCAATCGAAATTGCACACTACCAACGTCAGATCGACAACTCAAACCGACAAAACACACGTGTCTTTGCGAATGCCAACGCTGACGTCGCGCACGATTGCTAACAGCTTCGCTAACTGATTAGAGTGGAAAGGTCTCGCCGGGCAGCGCCAATATTTTCGTTTCCGTCAGACCTAAGCTTTCAAGCACAGAGAGTAGCTCCTTTTTTGAAATGCTTTGACAACATCGATATTCAGTCTATGATAATACTCAAGAAGCGCCACAGGCAACGCCCCAAACACTGCTCGACCAACTGCTCCGGTATTTTTGACCAGGAGAGGCAAAAAAGCCCATCTAGCCATACAGGCTCGATGGGCTTTTTTTTCGACCATATTGTTAATGAATAGGCATGAAATGACAGTTCGCACGGCGATTCCCGTTGGGCTTCTGTGTTCGACCACTGGCGACTACGGAAACATTGGTCGAGCGATGCTTTCCGGCGCGCTGCTGGCCGTTCGTCAGGTCAATGAGGATCCGTCTTTTCCCTTCTGTCTTAAACCGGTCGAAGCAGATCCCGGTGGGCGCCTGGAAGGATACTTTGCGCTAAGCCGGGAGTTGGTTGAAAATCAAAAAATCGGCCATGTCGTTGGGTGCTATACATCATCGAGCCGGAAGGAAGTCATTCCGGTTTTTGAACGTGCGGATGCCTTGCTTTGGTATCCATCGCACTACGAAGGCTTCGAGTGCAGCGATAGTGTGGTCTACCTTGGCGCTGCACCGAACCAACACATCGTACCGCTAGCGGGGTACATGATGTCAGCGCACGGCAAGCGCGTGTATTCACTCGGCTCTAACTATGTATGGTCTTGGGAATGTAATCGCGTGATGCGAGACATTGTTGAGTCGAACGGCGGTCGAATCTTGGCAGAGCGGCATATTGAGCTGGGAGGAACGGACCTGCAACGCGTGATGCAAGAGATTCATGATTTGAAGCCCGACTTCATATTTTCGTCAGTGATTGGAGCGACAACAGCTGCGCTTCTGGTTGCGTACAGCGAACAACGATTGCAGTGGTCGGATAAAACGGCTAAGCATCCTCCTATCGCTAGCTGCAACATCTCTGAAATGGAACTCAATGCGGCGCCGCGAGACGCAAGGGCCGGGCATATCGCTTCGTCGGTGTACTTTCAAAGCGTAGAGACGAATGCCAATCACGAATTTCTAAACGCTTACCACGCTCAATTTGGTCAATCTGGCGTGACGGTGTCAGACGCAGAAGCGTCGTACATCGCTGTACATCTGCTGGCGCGGGCTGTTAGGGCTTGTGGTTCGGCAGAACCAGGGAAAGTGCGCGAAGCCGTGACTGCGTGCCGATTTGATGCGCCTCAAGGCCCTGTCTGGGTCGACGGTGAGAATCGCCATACGTTCCTTACTCCTCGGCTCGCCAGGTCCAATCAGTCCGGACAATTTGAGATTATTCACACGGCGCCCGAGCCGGTCAAACCCGATCCTTACCTTGTCTGGTTTGATGCGAAACGGGACGCGCACGGTTGGTCGACGGACCAGTACGCGCTGAACGAAAAGCCGCACCGGAAATTGAGGGCAGTGTGATGAAAACAACGTCCATGCCCGTGTTCAGAGGTCGCTATGCGTTGATCGTGCACAAGGACGACCGAGATAGGCGAGCGCTGGAATCGCAGCTAGCGCGTTTAGGTATGACGGTCGATTGCAGAACGAGCGTAACAGGTGTGGATTGGCCAGCGGTGCAGGTTTGTTTTTTCGACGCTGATACGCATCGAAGGCACGCATTTCCTTGGGTTGCCGGCAAGCCGAGTATTCCATTGATCGCACTGATTGGCCTGGAAACTCCCGAACGCATTCACTGGAGCTTTTTGCAAGGGATTTCCGCGTTTCTAGTCAAGCCGATTCGGTCGAATGGTACGTATCTCGCATTGATGCAGGCTGAACACGTGCACCAACAAAATGGCGCGACGGATTTGGAACTTAACGATTTAAAAGATCGTGTGAAATCCCGACGTATTGTGTTCAAGGCGCTGGTGCAGACAATGAAGCGGTGCAACCTCAGTGAAGATCAAGCCTTTGACCGCATTCGAGAAATTAGCATGAATCACGCAATATCAATTGAAGAGCTATGCGTCGCCCTCGTATGCGGAGAATCTCTCGATGACTGGAAAACGAACGACTCCGGAACAGGTTGAGGCCGGGCATAGTTTCAACCATTAACATTTTTCCTTTCCTGACACATGCGATGAACTGGCTCAAAACATCTATCATGCACACGCGCGGCGTTGCGCGTGGCGAAGTTGGCAAAACCCACGAACTTTCGGAGGAACGCCAGGCGGAATTTCACTACACAATTGGACCGTACTCCACTCCTGTTTTGACTATCGCCCCGGGAGACAGGGTGGTCGTCGACACATTGGATGCGTACGAAGGCAAGCTCAAGACGGAAAAAGACCTTCCGAGCCGGCATCTGAGGATTCCTTTTCTGAATCCACAAAACGGCCCGATTATGGTGAACGGCGCCGAAAAAGGTGACGTTCTCGCCGTGTACATCGAATCGATGCTGCCGCGAGGGGACAATCCACGTGGGACGACGTGTCTTATTCCTGGCTTTGGAGCGCTTACAGGAACCGACTATACGGCGATTCTTAACGACCCGTTACCCGAAATAACGCGTAAGGTCGACCTCGACGAGGAGGGCGTGTACTGGAGCAAACGAGTGCGACTGCCATACAAACCGCACATCGGAACTCTCAGTGTTTCGCCAGAGATAGATTCGATCAATTCACTGACGCCGGACAATCATGGGGGCAACATGGATGTTCCGGACATGGGTCCGGGGAGCATCACCTATCTGCCGGTCCGATCACCTGGGGCTAGATTGTTCATTGGGGACGCGCATGCCTGCCAGGGTGACGGTGAGCTTTGCGGCACGGCAGTCGAGTTTGCGAGTCGCACGACTATCCATATTGATCTAATAAAGAGCTGGCAGATCGCATGGCCGCGCCTCGAAACCGAAGATCTGTTAATGACAATAGGGAGTGCCCGACCTTTGGAAGATGCAACTCGCATAGCCTACAAAGAGCTCGTTCTTTGGATGGCTGCGGAATATGGATTTGACAAATGGGATGCGTACATGATTCTTAGCCAAGTTGGAAAGGTCCGGCTGGGAAATTTCGTTGACCCAAAATATTCAGTTGGAGCTGCCATACAAAAGCATTATCTGAAGAGTTAGCTAGACGGAAAACTTTATGCAGAAGTGTGTTGACACGATTTTTTTGTAGCTTGTAAATTAAGCCATAGATGAAGTAGCAGTTGTTAGGAAGAAAGCAGATTTTGGCGGACTTCTTCTGATTTTACTAACTTGCCTTGCGTGGACGCGCTAGGCGTGGCGACAAAGCCCTTTGCACTTTGTAAGTGCGAAGGGCTTTTTTTTCAAGTTCTGAACGCTGAAATGTTCGCTTGGAGAGCTAGCCCAGACCAATTCGCCCATTAGCTGCGACGCGGTCAAATTGTCCAACGTTGCAATTCTCTCTTTTTGAGACGCGTCGCTCTGTGTATCTAAGTGACGACAAGTTTTACGCGAGCTCGATAGAGACGGTGTTAGCGCTTTCGAGTGTCGATCTAGTTATCGACAAGCGTGTGTCGCCTTTGTTGCCTTAATCGATTAACCGACACTTTCGCTCATAAAGTAGCGTCGACCTAGTAGCTTCGCGATTGGCGTTGCGCGATGAACAGTTCACGCTGGGCTCTACCAATTAGACGCCACCCGCTTTGCGATCGTAAAAGTCGCCGACGACTATTAAACGCCTAAGGATGAACAGTCATGACTTCCGCGCTCCCTAAATCTATCGAAGAGCTTGTCGTCGCTTGCAACGTGACCAAAATGTTTGGCCCAGTGGCGGCATTGAAGGACGCGTCGTTGACCTTGCGATGTGGCGAGGTGCACGCGCTAGTTGGTGTCAACGGTGCAGGTAAATCGACGTTGTCGCGAATCCTAAGCGGCCATGTGCGCCGTACCGAAGGGACGCTTCTTCTTCGTGGCGAGGAAGTTGACTTTGCCTCCCCGAGAGAAGCGATGCGCCGAGGCGTTTCACTCGTGATGCAAGAAACGAGCATCGCTCCCGACATGTCTGTCATGGAAAACGTGTGCCTTCCTCGCTTCGGGATTCAGGGGGCTATCCAGTGGGCTCAAATGCGTTCATTGACCCGGGAAATTTTGGAGGAGCTGGGGCAGGCGGCGCAGATATCGCTCACCAAACGAGCAGGCGACCTTTCTATGGCGCAGCGTCAGATCATTGAAATCGGGCGAGCGTTACAGCAGGATTCGGATCTCATCATCTTTGACGAACCAACCGCCTCATTGTCGCCAACAGAGGTATCGAGCCTTTTTGTAGTCATGCGGATGTTGCGTTCGCGCGGGAAAGCGCTTGCATTTGTGTCACACCGGCTTGAAGAGATTTTCGATATCACCGACGCGGTAACAGTGATGCGTGACGGTCGGACGATAGAGGCGAGCGTACCAATTGCGAGCCTCACGCCGAATAGTCTTGTTCGGATGATGGTCGGTCGAGACATCGAGAATCTTTACGAGCGCAAACATCCCACAGGGCAAGAATTAGCTAAGCGCCAGCCTTTGCTTACAGTGCGAAATTTGGCTTGTGCGCCCGCTGTCAAAGACGTTTCCTTCACGCTACACGCGGGGGAAATTTTAGGCCTTGCTGGCTTGGTTGGCGCGGGCAGGTCGGAGACGCTTGAAACGCTCTTTGGTCTAAGGCGTCGAGACAGCGGTGAAGTGATTTTGAACGGCGCCCCGTTTAATGCACGCACGCCGAAAGCTGCAGTTTCAATGGGGCTCGGAATGATCGGTGAAGATAGGAGAAGGCAGGGAATCATCCCCGATTTTTCAGTGACTGAGAACCTGCTGCTTGCTCATCTTGGACACGACCGTGATTTTCGACGTAACTACCAAAAGCATCGCGACGCTATTCGTGCGCTGTTGACTGAGCTCGACATGCCAGCGCATGTGCTAGACGCACCGATATTGGGTTTAAGTGGCGGACAACAACAAAAAATCATTTTTGCAAGATGGCTGCTTCTGAGCCCGATGGTGCTGTTGCTCGATGAACCGACGCGTGGGGTGGACATCGGAACACGAAACGTCATTTACCAAATCATTCGGAAAATCGCAGATAAGGGCGTCGGCGTAATTTGTGTTTCATCCGACTTTGAAGAGGTGCTTGGTCTCGCTGACCGAATTGTGGTATTGAGCGACGGCTCATCAGTCGCCGAAACATCGAGCGAACTGCTCGATCCGGAAATTCTAACGATGCTATCGGCACCTCGTTCATCGGCTAGCGGGTTGCGCAAGGTGCTCAACGACGTGGCCCAATTTGCGGGTGGATGCGCTTATTGGTTCCAAGTCGAGCGGGATACGGTGTTCTGCTTTGACAAGGCAGGAGATGAAGCTCTTGACATCGGTGTGCAACCGAACCGTTTTCCGCTAATTCACGACACGGGGATCTTTACGGCATTGCAGAAGCTCGACATAGCCAGCTCGTATTGCAAAGACGAACATTTCTCGACCATCAGTTTTCCTGTGTGTAACCAGAATGGCCATGGTTTTGGTTACATCGGCAGCACGGTCGATAGCCAGTCAATTCGTTGCAGCTCGGACGAGCTCTGGATGCGCGTTGAGGAGAGCATGCGTCAGTTTTGTGGTTCTCAACTTCAGATACGGCAATGTGAGAAGGAATCAACAGTATGAAAGTCCTATCAACCAATGCGGAAAAGGCGCAAATGTCTACACACTCCTGGCCAGCGATAAGGGCCTTCGCATATCGATTTCAGATCGAGTGCCGAATGTTTGCTGTACTCGTCGTCCTTACCATCGTTATATCCGTCGTATCGCCGCACTTTCTGTCATACGGAAACGTTGCGAATCTAATGGATCAATCGGTCGTAACGGGCATCGTCGCGATCGGACAAACGTTTGTGATTCTTGTTGCAGGCATCGACCTGTCGGTCGGTGCGTTGACCGGGATCTCGTCAGTGGTCCTTGGGCTTGCGATGACATCAACGGGGCTTCCTGTGCCCGTGGCGATGCTTGCGGCATTAGTTTGCGGGGGCTTACTAGGGTTGGTTAATGGCGTCCTCGCGACTTTCGGAAAAATCGCGCCGTTCATTGTGACGCTTGGCATGATGTCTATCGGACGGTCGCTCGCCTACATCGTTAGTAACGGAAACGCGATTTCGTCGCTGCCGGATTCCTTTGCTGTTCTCGGTTCATCTGAGCTCTTCGGATTGCCGCTGAATTTCCTGTTCGTGGTCATTCTGTTCGCGCTCGCATGGGCCTATCTTTCGTTCACAAAAGGTGGGCGAACGATTTACGCCATCGGCTCGAACATTGAGGCAGCGCGAGCAAGCGGGCTAAAAGTATCGTTCTATATGTTGCTCGCATATGTACTTTCTGGCGTTCTCTCAGGCGTTGCTGGCGTGATGTTGAGTTCACGTTTGATGTCGATTGACCCCGTTGCCGGGACAGGCCTTGAGCTCGATGCGGTCGCCGCTGTCGTCATTGGCGGGGCAAGCCTATTCGGCGGACGCGGTTCGATGATCGGAACGTTTTTAGGTGTTGTGATCATGGTCATGATCCGCAACGCACTGAATCTTTTGAATGTTGGTCCGTATTGGCAGGGCAGCGCCATCGGGGCAATCATCATTATCGCGGTGCTGGCCGAGCGTTTCGCCTCGAGTCGCACGAGCCGAAACCCAGTAAAGCATTGAAATCCTCAACCTTTATTTTTTCCCGTCTGGAGCTTACATGAAACGTCTTTTAAACTTTATTGGTCGTCGCTGTGCGACTACTTTGATGATCGCAACGATCGGCGTTTCGGCCATCGAATCGCCACAAGCGTTCGCTGATGGGACAGGGGCGGCTGGAAAGCACATCGCCTATCTGGCACCAAGTTTTGATATCCCGTTCTGGCGGACTGTGTCGAAAGCCGTTACCGAGACCGCCAAAAATGATGGTGGAACGGTGACAAGCTACGATTCGCATAACGATGCAGCGACGCAACTGAAGAACGTTCAAGATGCCATCGCTCAAGGCGTGGCGGGTATTGTCCTTTCGCCGACCGATTCGTCGACGGCACCGAGCGTGCTTGCCGTAGCCGCTCGCGCCAAAGTACCGGTTGTCATTGCGGACATCGGAACGAATTCGGGGGAATATGTCTCATTCGTCGTCTCCGACAATGAAACTGGCGCGTATGAAACTGGCAAGAAACTTGCGCAAGAGCTTAAAGCAAAAGGCTGGGAGAAGGGAGGATACGGCATCTGCACGATTTCACTTGCGCGACAAATCGGACAATGGCGTACTGAAGGATTCCGACGGGCGATGAGAGAAGCAGGCGTAAAGGAAGTTGCGCTGAACCAAATGCAGCGTTACACGACCGATGAAACCTTTCGCTTCGTTCAGGACATGATGACCGCTCACCCGGACATGCATGCAGTGTTCGTTGAGATTGATCAGCCGGTGCTCGGCGCCGCTCGCGCTATTCATGTAGCACACAGGGAAAACGACGTGGCTCTGGCTGGATTCGACGGTCTGCCGGAATTTGTCGACATGTTGGAAAATGGCTCATTGGTCGTTGCCGGCATGCAGCAGCCGTATATGATGGGGCAAAAATCTGTCGAGGCGCTTGTCGATCATTGGGCGGGGAAGGCATCGCCAAAAAAGATTGTCCTGCCGATGACAATCGTGACGAAGGACAACGTCCAGCAGCTTTTGCCCACATTGCAAAAAATGACCTTCCCGAGCGCCAACTGACGTGTATCAAAAAGGATGAATCATGCCAAAACCTCATTCTGGACCGACCGAAACTGACCCAGCTTTGCGTGTGAAAGCTCTCGAAACCTTATTAATCGAGAAGGGTTTAGTCGATGCCGCAACCCTGGACGCGTTCATTGACGTCTAGTTATCCGAGACGATAACCATCGACAAAAGCGGCGCTAATCTGGCTGCGCTGCACGGGGTGAACTCCGAGCGGGAGACGCCCATCACGATCCGTCAAGTCAAGTACCTGAATAACGTGGTCGAGCAAGACCATCGGGCCATCAAACGCATCACCCGACCGATGCTGGGCTTCAAGGATTTTCGTTGCGCCCGCATAATCCTGTCCGGCATCGAAGTAATGCATATGATCAGGAAGGGGCAAATGAAAACCGATAATGGAAGCCGTCCATCCGCCGCCGAGCAATTTTATTCGATGGTTATGTGAGCAGTCCTTGTCATTTAGGGTTGCTCATCAAGATGGCCTTATCCCGACATAACCCATTACTTCGGTGGACGTCCGCGACGCCGATGTACTTTCGATTCACTTGAAACTTGGCGAGCGCACGCGCGGAATTGTCGGCGAGAGCGAGCTTGCGCTAATGAAGCGGAGTGCTTATCTGATCAATACATCGCGGGGACTGATCGTGTCGGAAGCCGCGTTGATCGACGCGTTGCAGGCGGGGCGAATTGCCGGCGCAACACTCGATGTGTTCGATGAAGAACCGCTCGCGCCCCGGCATCCGTTCCGCTTTTTGCCGAATGTGCTGGCGACGCCGCATGTTGGCTATGTGACCGAAAACACCTACCGCGTGGCGTATCCGCAAATTGTGGAAGCAATCGGCACGTGGCTCGACGGTGTGCCGATTCGCGAATTGCCGGTATAGAAAGTAGAGTGCGGCGCCAAGGACACAGCCAGGAATTTTATTTTGAAACGCTACCCTCGTCGCGAATTCTGTTATATCGTTACGTCGTGGTTGGCAGTATTCAGGTCGACCTCGTGTGACTGGCAACTCCTGCATGTGTGGTCCATCGGCAACGAAGCCGACGCTGTAATGCTGCGAGTTGCATCGACACCAAAAATTATCCTACGCACTTTCGTGCAGTGGCAACAAGGCCCCGACACTCTTAACTGAGCCGGGGCTTTTGTGTTTTATGGCCTGGTTCGGGTTCGCGACCGAATAATTGAAACGCAGATATTCCTGGAGCTATCAATGATGAATCAAGCTGTGACCAACCCTGTTTCGTTGCCCGCGCCCATACCCGTTCGCGAGCTTCTGCCGTGGGCGCTGTTTGTCGGACTATTGCTCTTGCTGGCGATCTACTTCGTCGGGGCGGAGCAGGGCGCGACTGCCATCTTCAAAGGCATGTATGTACACGAGTTTGTCCACGACGGACGGCACTTGCTCGGATTTCCTTGCCACTGACAAGAGGTGTCCCATGGTCGGAAAATGGTTGTTGCGCGGAATGCTGGCAGGCGTCGTGGCGGGCCTCGTGACGTTCGCGTTCGGCAGGGTCGTCGGCGAACCCCAGGTCGATCAGGCGATCTCGTTCGAGCAGAAAATGGATGCTGCAAAAGGCGAGCCGGCCGAACCCGAACTGGTCAGCCGCCCCACGCAAGCAGGATTGGGGCTCCTGACGGGGGTCATGGTGTACGGCGCCGCCGTCGGCGGCCTCTTCTCGATGGTCATGGCCTACGCCTACGGACGGGTTGGACGTATCGACGCCCGTGGTCTGTCGGCATTGCTGGCGCTTATTGCGTTCGTTGTTATTGTGGTCGTTCCTGGTCTCAAGTACCCGGCGAATCCACCGTCGGTGGGAGACCCTGAAACAATCGGCATGCGCACCGGCCTTTACTTCACCATGCTTGCGATGTCCATTGCGGCGGCGGTTTTTGCGTCAAGGATCAGGCTGGCAACGATTGCACGACTGGGGAACTGGAACGCGACTATCGCTGGATGCGTGGCTTACGTCGTTATCGTTTCTGTTATTGAGCTTTCCTTACCAGTAATCAATGAAGTTCCTTCCGCGTTTCCTGCCGTTGTGCTGTGGAAGTTCCGGATCGCAGCCCTCGGCATGCAGGTCGTGATGTGGACCACGATCGGTTTGTTGTTCGGCGCGCTTGTCGCGCGTAGCGTCAAGGAGCAAGGGTTTGTTCGCGGGTTGAGTTCGCCCGTGCGCTTATAAAAAAGATTAATGATCGTTGTTGCGGGCAATTTTTTTGCAGTAACTTGAATCTGTGAATAGCGCTTCGATCAAGCAGTTTTTTGCGGGCTTTTCCGGCAACGACGCCGGTTGGTATCGAGAACTTTAAACGGCGTTTTTCCATGAAGACGTCGTAATCTGCTCCCCTTTGTATTACGGATCTAGCGTGGTACAGCGTGGCAACGATGCCCGGCACTCGCAAGAGTTGTTGGGCTTTTTTTGCTCGCTGCGTTGTTCGCCTGGATTGCGCTGCCTCGTCAATCAATGTCTCGAAACAGGAGAATCACATGCAAAACGATGATGAAAAGACTGTTCCGCCATCCCCCCCCACCTTGCGAATCAAGGCGATCCAATCGCTGCTGATCGAGAAGGGAATACTCGACCCCGCTGCGGTCGACGAGATTATCGATGTGTTCGAGCACCGGCTCGGACCCAAGAATGGTGCTGCGGTCATTGCTAAAGCCTGGACGGACCCGGAATTCAAGGCGTATCTGCTCGAAGATGCAACGGCCGCGATCCATGGCCTGGGTTACACCGGCATGGAAGGCGCCCATCTTCATGTTGCGGAGAACACGCCGGAAGTTCACAACCTGGTCGTGTGCACGCTGTGTTCGTGTTATCCGTGGCCTGTGCTCGGCTTGCCGCCTACGTATTTCAAGGCGCCGCAATATCGGTCCCGCGCTGTGATCGACCCGGTTTCCGTGCTCGATGAATTCGGCGTGAAGATTGCCGACAACGTCGAGATCCGGGTGTGGGACAGCAACGCGGAGATTCGCTATATCGTCATGCCGGAGCGGCCCAAGGGCTCGGAAGGCATGAGTGAAGCGGAACTTGCTTCGTTGGTAACGCGGGATTCCATGATCGGCACCGCGTTGCTGACACCTGTCACGCACGCTTCTTCCGGAGCAGGAAAATGAACGGCATTCACGATGTCGGCGGCATGCATGGGCTGGGTCCGATCAAGCTCGACCCCAATGAACCGGTGTTCAAGTCGGACTGGGAGCGCCAAGTCTTCTCCACTATAGGACTCTACTTCGCGGGGGGACTTTGCCCCATCGACGAATTTCGACACGCGGTCGAGATCATGGACCCGGCTGAATACCTGAGCACCTCGTACTACGTGCATTGGTACCACGCGATGGAAACGCTCGCGATCAACAACGGCCTGCTCACCGAGGCCGAAATCGACGCAAAGGTCGAGCAACTCAGGCAAGGAGCGTGATCATGCAACTCGTCAAGAAAGAAGATGTGCTCGCACGCGTCAAGTCGAACCCGGACTACGTGCGTCCGACTGACCGGCCCGAGCGCTTCAAGGCGGGCGACAAGATCATGGTGGCCAACCTCAGCCCGAGCGGTCATACGCGGTTGCCACGCTACGCGCGCGGACGCGTCGGCACGATCCAGAAGTGCTATGGATCGTTCGTTTATCCAGACACGGTCGCGCATGGAAAAGGCGAGCTGCCACAGCATCTCTATAGTGTCAGGTTCGATGCGACCGAACTCTGGGGCGCCGGCGCTTCCCCGCGACACAGCGTGTACCTGGATCTGTGGGACGACTATATTGCGGGCGCTCTATAAAGGAGTCGATCATGAATGCGAGCATGAACAAGGAGCAGCGGGCAGGGTTGCTCCAGGAACCGGAACTCGGCTTCGGCGAACCCTGGCAAGCGGAGGCGTTCGCAACCGCGCTGCAGCTTTCACGAGGGAACGTGTTCAGCTGGACCGAGTGGGTGGACGCGTTTTCATCGACGATTGCATCGCAGCCCGTGCGCGATGGCGAGTCGGTCGGCGACGCTTACTATCGGCAATGGATGACCACGCTCGAATCGATGCTCGGGGCGCGGCTCTGTGTATCGGAGCAAGCTGTCAGCGAGCGTCAGGCTCTTTGGCACAGCGCCTATCTCAACACGAGGCATGGCGATCCGGTGGTGCTGGCGAATGCATCGAGAGCCGCGGAATCCGCGGGCCACGAGCACGAGCACGATCATGACGGCCATCACCACCACCACGCTGCGTCCGACGGATCTTCCGCCCGACGGACAGTGCCGAAGCCCGCAGCAGTGGTAACGGCGCGCGCAATCAAATAGCAATATTGGTTCAGGCGGGATTTGAAGGCCCAATGATGGGCTGCTAATTCGAATCGTGCTGTCTGGCACTGGACTCAGCAGCTCATATGGCAACGACGCCTCGCACTCCTTCAGGGAGTCGCGGGGCTTTTTTTTAACCTGACGCTACCTCCGACCCATGACCACTTCGATCAATACGCTTGAACCACCGGCGCCGGCCAAACCCCAGGCTTCGCGGATGAAAGACGTGTTGACGGGAGGCGCGACGCTCGCGGCACTCGTCTACATCGTGATGTTCGCGCTTTACGGAGTCTACGATCACAGCGCGTTCAGCCCGTATTCCATCACGAGCCTGACGAACAACGCCGCGCCGCTGATTCTGGCGGCAGCGGGGCAAACCGTCGTGGTGCTCACACGAGGCTTCGACCTGTCGCTGGTCGGGACGATCTCGGTGGCGAATGTGATCGTCGCGGCCTATCCCATCGCTGGACCGCTGGGCGGCGCCGTGAGCTTCGCTCTCTGCCTGGCGGTGGGCGCGCTCATCGGACTGTTGAACGGCTATCTGGTGGCTTATCGAGGCATTCAGACCATCGCTGCAACGCTCGGAACGATGATCATCTTCCAGGGAATCGCATTGCTGATCCTGCCGGTGCCGGGCGGCAGTGTCGCGGACTTCGTCAGCACCACGCTCACGGGAACGCTCGCCGGGTTTCCAGTCACCGGAATGTTCGTGGCAGTATTCGCAATCGCCTGGCTGGTATTGCGGCGCACGGACGTGGGGATCGCTTTCTACGCCTTAGGCGCTGACGAAACGGCCGCGGGGCTTTCGGGCATATCCGTCAGGAAAACACGTTGCCTTGCATTTGTGATCGCCGGCGTGTTCTACGGCGCCGCGGGCTTCATGCTGAGCGCGCAGACATCCACCGGCGATCCGAACTCGGGGCTTCCCTTTCTACTGCTGTCCTTCGCGGCGGTCGCGCTCGGCGGCACGAGTCTCGGCGGCGGACAAGGCGGACTGATCGGGTCGATGGTCGGCGCGGCCGTCCTGTTGCTGATGCAGAAGATGCTGTTCGCGGTCGGAGTCTCGTCGTTCTATACCGGGCTATTCCAGGGCTTGCTTCTCATCGCCGCCATTCTCTGCGAACGCGCCCTGCATCGCATTCGCCACAACGGAGCCAGCGCATGAACACCAAATCGAATACCTCCCCGTTGGTTGAATTGCGACGCGATACGCGGCGCGCAAGCAAGCTCGACCCCGACCTTGTCACTGCAGCATTGCTTTTGGTGTTGACCATAGCCATGCTCGCGGGCTCGCGGCTCATCAGTTCGAGTCTTGGGTCGTGGTCGCAGGTGCAGACCGTCCTGACTCTCGGAACGTTCTTGCTGCTGGTATCGTTTGGACAGGGTGTCGTGGTCCTTTCCGGCGGGCTGGATCTTTCCGTAGCCGCCATGTTCATGTTCGGCGGCGTGATGACCACGGCACTGGTCGAAACCGGCGACGCGGGTGCGTGGTATCTGATACCCGGCGTTATGCTTGCCGCCGGTATAGTGGGTTGCATCAGCGGCGTCGGCGTGGCGCGCCTCAAGATCCCGCCATTCATCATGACGATGGGCATGGGGATTATCGTCGGCTCCCTCGCACTGGGTTATACGAGCGGCAGCACGCTGGGCGCATCGCCCCAGTTCCTCGAAGATTTGATGAAGGGGTCTGCGGGCGGTGTTCCTTACGTCGTGATCCTGTTCGTGTCGATCTGCGTGGTTGGCCTGCTGGTCCAGACCCGCACCGTGTTCGGGCGCAATCTATACGCTGTCGGCGGCAGCCCGGGTGCGGCGCGCGTCTCCGGCGTGCCCGTGACGCGCACGCTGGTCCTGGCCTACGCGGTGAGCGCCATGTGCGCGGCGGCTGGCGGGATCCTGCTCACCGGATACTCCGGAGGCGCGACGCTCAGCATGGGCGAGCCCTATTTGCTTCCTTCCATTGCGGCAGTGGTGGTTGGCGGCTCTTCCATCCTGGGAGGTCGCGGAACGTTTGTCGGCACCATGGTCGGCACACTGTTCCTGACCACGCTCGATTCCCTCATCTCGGCAACCGGACTCGAACAGGGTTGGCGCCTGATTGTCTCGGGTCTTGTGATCGTCATCGCGCTGTTGCTGCAGACGTCGCCTGGCGGACCGCTTGCGGGATTGCGTAAAAAGGCACTCGACCTGTTCAGATAAACCCCGATCCAATTTAGAAACTACTCAATCCATATCGATTAGGATAACATATGAAAGTTAAATCATGGCTCAACGTGTTGAGCGCCGCGATGGCAGCGGTCACCTTGGCCGGAGCGGTATCGACGGCTTCCGCCCAGACTCCTCCCGCCGGGAAGAAGTACAAGATATTCCTGAGCCTCAGCTACTCCGGAAACAACTGGATGAGCGAGACGTCGAACGAGATCAAGGCGCTCGCGGCCACTCCGCCCTACGACAAGATGGTCGATTTGAAAGTGGTCATTTCGGGTACGGATCCACAAGCGCAGATCGCGGCATACGAAAGCATGATCGACGCGAAGGCCGACGGGATCATCAGTTTTCCGATATCCCCCACGGCATTGAACCGGACCGTAAAGCGCGGCTGTGAGAAGGGCGTGAAGTTCTTCATGTACGACTCGACCGTCACCGAGCCATGCGCCTACAACGTGAGTTACATCTCCGCCGGGTTCGGAGAAAATACGGCGCAAGCGCTCGTCAACGAACTTGGTGGCAAAGGCACGATCTTCATGAATCGCGGCGTGCCGGGAACGTCGGTCGACAAGCGGCACGCCGACGGCGCCAAGCACATATTTTCCCAGTACCCGGGCATCAAGGTCGTTTCGGAGTACTACGGCATGTGGGACGACCGCGTAAGTCAAAAGGAAACTGCAAAGGCGCTGGCCGCGCATCCGGACGTAGACGGCGTGTGGTCCGAACTGGGAGAAGCGGGCGTCCTCAAGGCTTTCGCCGACGGAAAAGGAAAAATTCCGCCGATCACTGGAGAAAACATGAATGGCTTTCGTCTGGGCTTTCTGAATCAGGACGATGTCAAACGCGGCTTCAAAGGGGTGTCGTCCGGATCGCCGCCTGCGACCGCCGGCTACGCGTTCAAGCTCATGATGGAAATCCTCACGGGAAAGCGCAATCTCAAACCGACGAACGTCGAGTATCCGCTTCCGTGGGCCACGGCTGACCAGATGAAACTGTGCAATGGAAAGGTTATTGCAGACGGCTGCAACACGTTCGCGGCCGGCCTCGTTCCGGACGGCTTTTCGGCGGAGATATACAACAAGAACTACTTGCCCGAAATTACGCTCGATTCGGCGCTCAAGGGCCTGCCCACGCCGGGCATGACGATCCAGCCGCTGCCAGCCGCTGTACCTGTCGCGGCGAACGAACCGGGTATCAATTGCGGCGACTGCAAGGCCGCACCCGACCAGTACAAGCTAACCGTGGTCAAGGCAACCGTCAAACCGTGAAGTCGCTGTCGCAAGACCCAACCGAGGGACGGACATGAACACGTCAGAACAAATCACGGTCGAAATGCGCTTGGTCTCGAAGTCGTACGGCGCGACCGTCGCGCTCGAAGACGTCTCGCTGCGCATTTGTCCCGGAGAAATCCAGGCGCTGCTCGGCGAGAACGGCGCAGGAAAGTCGACGCTGGTGAAGGTGCTTTCCGGCGTCGTAAAGCCGGACACGGGCAGCATGTCGCTCGATGGCCAGCCGTTCGCGCCAGCGCGTTTGCTCGACGCGCGCAACGCGGGGGTATCGACGGCGTTTCAGGAACTGAGTCTCGCGCCTAATTTATCGGTGGCGCAAAACTTCTTCCTGCCGCGGTCCTTGAAAGGGCGCGGCGGATTGAGTTCGATTGAACGCATGGCGTCGGCAACCACGCAGATCCTCGCGGATCACAACGTGCACGATATCGATGTAACGGCCAGCGTCGAGAGCTTGTCCCTTGCATCGCGCCAGCGCCTCGAGATCGTTCGGGCGATGCATCGGCAACCGCGGCTTCTCATTCTCGACGAGCCGACGGGCGCACTCGCCGATGTAGACTGGCTTTTCGGCCTGGTGCGTCGGGCGACCTCGCAAGGGACCGCGGTGCTGTACATCTCGCATCGACTGGCGGAGATTCGCGAGCTCGCGACGACCGCTACCGTACTGCGCAGTGGCCGCAGCATATCGACAGTTGCGCTCGCCGATGTAAGCGACGCCGAGATCTTCGAAATGATGGTCGGCAGACTCGCCAATGATCATCTCCGTCCCCGCCAGCGCGCGGATGAGGCGGTACGTGTAGACGCGCTGGTGCTGAACGATCTCGCGGGCAAGGGTTTCGATTCGGTATCGCTTAAGCTGGGGGCCGGGGAAGTCGTTGGCGTGGCTGCGCTCGAAGGGCAGGGGCAACGCGAACTCTTTCGCACGCTTGCCGGGCAGATGGTGCCATCGAGCGGACAAATCGTGCTGCAAGGCCGTTCGGTTCGCTTCAGCAATCCCGCCCAGGCGCTCGCGACGCAAGGCGGCATTGCGTTCGTCGCCGAGGACCGGAAGAGCGAAGGGATATTTCCGAATCTCTCCACCGCGGCGAACATCACTCAGCCGGTGCTTCGGCGACTCAGCCGATGGGGCGCGATCTCGGCCAGGCGCGAAGCGGCGTCGATCCGCACCGTCGCGCCGCAAGTCGAACTGGAGCCGCGCTATTTGCGTTTCAGGATAGGCAACCTGTCTGGCGGCAACCAGCAGAAAGCCTTAATCGCGCGGGCGCTGCTGACCGGTGCCAGGACTCTGCTGCTCTTCGATCCTACGCGCGGCGTGGACGTTGGCACCAAGGAAATCATCTACCAGGCAATCGAGGATTTCGCGTCGAACGGCGGGTCGGTCCTCGTCTACTCGACCGAGCTCGCCGAACTGATGCGGCTTGCGCATCGCTGCGTCGTCATGTATGGAGGCGCGGTCGCCGCGGACGTGCAGCGCGAGGACATGGACGAACGCCGCCTCGTCGCGCTGATGACGGGAAACGCCGCGTAAAGCGATTTAATTGCCCATGTTTTTAAACGCCAGCGTGCAGATCGTATGGGGCGAGGCACGCTTAAGAGAACGCAATCCATGATAGAAAATTTGAGAGTTGCAGCGGTCCAGTTCGAACCGTCGATGTTCGCCAAAGACGCCAACCTCGACGCATTGGCGGCGCTTGTGGAGGAAGCCGCGCAAGGGGGTGCGCGCCTGATCACAGTGCCGGAGATGGCGACCACGGGGTACTGCTGGGTTGATCGGGAAGAAGTCGCGCCTTTTGTCGAAATCATTCCCGGACCCACGACGGATCGATTCGGCGCGATCGCCAAGCAATATGACTGCCATGTGGTGATCGGCATGCCCGAGAGAGATGCCGACACGGACCTGTACTACAACAGCGCCGTGCTGATCGGGCCGGATGGCGTGGTGGGTGTTCATCGCAAGACTCATCCTTATATTTCGGAGCCGCGATGGGCTGCGTCGGGCGATTACGGCCATCAGGTATTCGCCACGCCTATTGGCCGGATCGCGCTGTTGATCTGCATGGACATCCACTTCGTGGAGACTGCACGGCTCGTTGCGCTGGACGGGGCTGAGATCATCTGTCACATCAGCAACTGGTTGGCCGAACGCACGCCCGCGCCGTACTGGATCAGCCGCGCGGCCGAGAACGGCTGCTTTCTTATCGAGAGCAACCGATGGGGTCTCGAGCGCGGCGTGCAATTCAGCGGCGGGAGTTGCGTTATCGACCAGAACGGAAAGGTGCTGGCATCGAGGGACGATGGCGACGGCATTGTGTTCGCTAGACTTACTTCGTCTCCCATGACAGCGGACAGTCCGCGCGCGGCTTTCGAGCGACGCAGGCCCGACAAGTATCTTCAGTTGATGACGAACCCGTTCACCTGGAATCCGCTCGAGTTCCTCAGGTTGTACGGCATCTCCCCGCTATCAGCCGGACAAAGCTCGAAAGTGATGGTGGTGCAGCTTCGGCGTCACGCAAGGACCTCGGTGAACCTCGACCAGATCGAGGCGGTAATCACGAAGGTGATGGAGCATGACAAGCCTTCGCTCATCGTGTTCCCGGAATTATCGATGTCAGGGTTCGAAGGCACCGTGCCCGTGGCCGAGCCGGTGCCCGGCGCGGCCACCGACCGCCTGGTCAGGCTGGCGATGCGGCATGGCGTCTATCTCGTGGCAGGCATGGCTGAAGCAGCCGGGGAAGCGCGCTTCAATTGCGCGGTCCTGGCGGGACCGGAGGGACTGATCGGGTCGTACCGCAAGATTCATTTGCACGACGAGGACCTGCCATGGGCGTCGATGGGAGACTCCTGGCGCACTTTCGACACCGCCATTGGGCGCATAGGAATATTGATCGGCTACGATGCATTATTCCCGGAGTCAGCGCGAGTGCTTGCACTGTCCGGTTGCGATGTCATCGCTTGTCCAAGCGCACTTGCAGGCAGGTTCACCGGAACGCATCCAGGTTCGGCTATCCGCCAGAGCCACCCCATTCCAGTGTCCGCCGATCCTTTTCACTGGCATCATTTTCGGGTGCGCGCGGGCGAGAACAACGTTTACTTTGCCTATGCAAACCGCTTCGATCCCGAAAGCGGCCGATTGGGGGAGTCCGGTGTGTTCGGTCCCGATACCTTCGCGTTTCCGCGCCGGGAGGCGCTCGTTCACGATGACGAAGCCACTGCGACGCTTCTTATCGACACCGGTAACCTCGACACACCTTATCCAACCAACGTAGTGCGCAACAAGGACCTGCTGAAGATGCGACTGCCTCACCACTACGCGCCGTTGATCAAGCAGTGATCCGGCAAGCCGTCCGGATCGCATCGACCGGACGCCAGCCGTAAAGCAAAGGAGACCGAAATGTTGCAAGCATCGACCGGAGTGAGGTCGCCAGATTCCAAAGCGGCAGGGCGCGCAATCATCCCAGTCGGAATTTTGTACTCGCTGACCGGAACATATGGTGCGATCGGCCGCGAAATGCTTAACGGCGTATTGATGGCAATTGAGCAAGCCAACGCGCACGAAGCGAGCGAGTTCTTCCTTGAGCCGGTGATTCGCGACCCGGGCGGATCGCTCGACCAGTATTACGCGTTTTGCAGCGAGTTGCTGCATGGGGTCGGCGTGAGGCATGTGATCGGCTGCTACACGTCTGCATCGAGGAAACGCGTATTGCCGCTGATCGAAGGTGCGAACGCGCTGCTCTGGCACTCGCCACGATACGAAGGTTTCGAAAGCAGCGGCAACGTCATTTATCTGGGCGCGGCTCCCAATCAACACGTCATACCGTTGATCCGGCACGTCGTGAACCACTACGAATCGAAGATGTATAACGTCGGCTCGAACTACGTGTGGTCGTGGGAGATCAACCGGATTGCGAGAGAAGCCATGCACGATGTGGGCGGGCGGGTCGCGGGCGAGCGGCTCGTGCCGATAGGCGAGCGCGCGATCGAATCGATCATCGAGGACATTGTGGAGAAGCGTCCCGCGATCGTGCTCAACACGCTTGTTGGTGAGTCTGCTTACTGTTTTTATGACGCCTGGCAGCGTGCTGAGCGCGCGCATCCGTTCCTGAAATCCGATGACGTCGCGAGACTAAGCCTGACCCTCTGCGAGCCCGAAGTCAAACTGGTCGGTGCGAAGGCGGTCGAGGGGTATCTGGTTTCGTCAGTCTACTTCCAGTCGATAGACAGTCCCGAAAACATTCGGTTTCTACATGATTATCACGAACGCTTCGGGACTGAAAGCTCACCCTCGGTCGACACGGAGGCGGCTTATCTGATCGGCGTTTTTCTCAGCCGGTCGATCAACGCATGCGGGACCGACGAAACCGTGGCCGTGCGCAACGCGGTTTATGCACAGACGGTCGCCGCGCCCCAGGGCGAAGTTCGCATCGATACGGACAACAATCACAGCTTTCTCACGCCACGCATAGCGCGCTGTGGTGCTGATGGACAGTTCGAGATCTTTTGGCAATCTCCCGAACCGGTCAAGCCTGATCCGTACCTGACCTGGGTGGATTTATCCGACCTGGCACAGCCGAACGGCATTGCGTCTACGCTGCACGACGGCGGGGAGATGTAATGTGAAGAAAACGACCTTGTCGCTGCGAGGCAAGCGAATCTGCGCACTCTATTGCGAGAGCAAGGATCAGATCAACCTGGAGCAGCAGCTTCGGCGACAGGGAGCGGAGGTCGACTTCTTCAATTTTTTCCCGGAACCGCTAACGTTAATATCCTTTGATTTCATTGTTTTCGATGGAGATCATGCGTCGCTGCAAAATCATGGCAAAGAGTTGCGTTGGCCGGACGTACCCAGGATTGCAATACTCGGGACCGAGACGCCATCGCGGCTTCAGTGGATCATCGAGCAAGACGTCGCAGGCTATATGCGCAAGCCGATCCGATATGACGGAGTGCTTTCCGCATGCGTGCTTGCGGAAAATGCTCATCTTTCCCGGCGGGGTCTCGAAAGTCGCGTGGATCAGTTGGAGGAGCGAGTAAAGGCTCGCCGGTTCGTAATCTCTGCGCAATTGCAACTGATGAGAGAGCGGCAAATCAACGAGCGGGATGCATACGCGGCACTGCGCACGCTTGCCATGAAGCGGCAAATCAGTCTTGAGCAAATGAGCATCGATCTGCTCTCGCACGTCGATATTAACGGCTGCAAGTCTGAATTACCCTCAGACCATGATGACCGTTCATCATCCGCTCCGGCTAGTTCGGACGCAACGACGAGAGCAAGAACATAATGCTTTCGCCAGTCTAGCGATATAAATCGACCGTTGGCCGGCCGCCTCCAAGGGAGCCGGGGGCGCCCAATCGACACAGACGGTCGATTCTACGGCAAACAATGCGATGCGCTCATTGAGCGTCGGCGGATCGGCATGGGCGGTCAACGTTAATCTCTTCGGGTCGAATTCCCCGCCCCTTGCGCCGTAGAAGTAGACTTTGTGGATGAGCGAATACATCCACAAGAGCCACGACGTGACGGTGTTGCTGTACCACCTCGTGTTTTCGGCAAAGTACCGCCGGGCGGTATTCGACAATCGGGTTGACGAAGTTCTAAAAGAGGTATGCCTTGAGATTGCGGAGCGCTACCAGGTGAAGTTTCTGGAGATCGGGACGGACAGGGATCATGTTCATTTCTCGTTCAGTCAGCGTCGACCAGGCCGTCTACCTTAACCACCGCACGGCCGATGCGGATCCCGATCGTGCCCCCAGGAGACGCCGGCTTCATACCTGACCCTTGCGGATCGTCCGACGATGACGCAACGACCTGCGTCGGCGCGTCACTCAGCGGTACGACCGGGAGGAGGCTGGTAGACGGAGCTTGCTGCTCGGCAAGATATCGCCGTCACCGGGTGTACAGCATGTTCGCGTTGATGCCATTCTCACGGGCCAGTCTCGCGACCGAGACGCCCGGCTCGCACGCTGCTGCTGCCAGCCGGTCCCGAAGCTCCCGTGCGTAATTCGGACGGCCTGCTCGACTACCCAGCATCTTCTCTGGAGACTCTGACAAAGTGGTGTCCATCGAAAATAATATACGATGAAGAGGTGAAAAAAACATCTTGTTTTAAGGTAGTTCGTAGCTTCGAACGAGCAAACACTGCACCACTTCCTCCACGCTGTGTCGGACGAAGTAGGCGGAAACCCGCGCTAGCGGAATTAACGGGCGCGTTTAGAGTTCCTATGGACATGGCTAGCGCTAGTAACAGACTTCAACACATGGCGTGGCGGTTCAGTTGAATGAGGCTGATCGGACGAGGGATAGGCGGGTCATGGCGAAGTGCTGCGCGCTGACATCAGAAGAGGCAACGTTACCGCCCACAACGAGAGCGCGGCGACGCTAACCGCGAAGCCCAGGGTGCAGACGCCAATCCAGCCTGTGTGCACATAAACGTAGGTGGACGCCGCTGCGCCAAGACCGCTACCTGCTGAATAGAACAGCATGTAACAACCGACCAGACGGCCATGTGCTTCGGGCCGCACACTGAAAATCATGCTCTGGTTGATCACATGAATCGCCTGACCACCGGCATCGAGCAGCACGATGCCTGCTATCAAAGCCAGCATGCTGTGCTGCATGAAGCCGATCGGTATCCACGACGCGAGCAGGCATACCAGCGCGACGCCGGTTGTCCACTGTCCGAGACCGCGATCGGCCAGATGTCCCGCTTTGGCGGCTGTCAGTGCCCCGAGCGCGCCGACCAACCCAAATGCACCGATTTGCGTGTGCGACATGGAGAAGGGTGGCGCGCTAAGCGGTAGCACCAGAGCGCTCCAGAAGATACTGAATGCCCCAAACATGAGAAGCCCGACCATACCGCGAACCTGCAGCACGCGCTCCGATGCAAGCAGCGTGAACATCGATCGCAGCAGTTGGAGGTAGGTCAGTTTGACGGGGCGCCCATGGGGTGTCGGTAGCGTACTCCACAGCACGATCAACATGATGGCCGCCAATAGCCCCGATATGAAGTACACAGCGCGCCAGCCCGCCAGATCGGTGAGGACGCCCGCGAGTGAGCGAGCCATCAACAAGCCGATCACCACACCGCTTTGCGCCGCTCCGACAATCCGACCGCGCTCCGATTCATGCGCGAGCGTGGCTGCGTACGCGATCAATCCCTGCGTCATTGCGGTGCCGAGCATACCGACTCCTATCATGCCGACCAGTAGCGTCGCCGACGACCGGGAGAATCCGACTACCGCCAACGCGGCGACCAGAAACACCAGTTGCACGCAAATCAGGCGCTTCCGGTTTAGAAGGTCACCGAGCGGTACGACCAGCAGCAAGGCCAGCGCACAGCCGAGTTGCGTCGCTGTGATGACGCAGCCCACTGCGGCATGGCTGATGTGGAAGTCGCCGGCAATCGAGTCGAGCAGCGGTTGTGCGTAGTAGACGTTTGCGACGCTCACCGCACAAGAAACCGCCAGCAGGAAGACGAGCGCGGTCGGTACGGAGTGCCGCGCCTCAACTGCGGGAGATTCGATCCGGTCCGCCTCGACGGAGTGCGCGCTTCCAGCATCCATGTGTCATCCCTCCGTCAATCTGATTATCTAGTTGCAAAATGAAACTAGATTGAGTGTAGACAGACTTGTTTTAAAATGCAACTGGTCTGAACATGTGGCTGCCAGCGTCAAGCACGTAGCTTCGACGGATTTCGTTTCGTTTCAATAGGGAGGTGTTGGAATGGCCCGACGCAAAAGTCTTGCGGATTCGTCGTGCCCGGTCGCACGGGCACTTGATATCGTCGGCGAGCGGTGGGCGTTGCTTATCGTGCGCGATGCGTTCGACGGCGTGCGCCGCTTCGGCGAGTTCCAGGAAAGTCTCGACATCGCGCGCAATATACTCACCGATCGGTTGCGGCTGCTTGTTGAAGCAGGCGTGCTCGATGTGGTCCCCGCGTCGGACGGTTCCGCGTATCAGGAATATGTGCTGACGCCGAAAGGCGAAGCTCTGTTTCCGGTGATTGTGACCTTGCGGCAATGGGGTGAAGCTAACCTATTCGCACAAGGCGAAAAGCATTCTCAGTTAATCAACCGAACAAGTGGCAAGCCGGTGCCGAAACTGATATTGCGCGGCGCCGACGGCGTGCGGTTGGCAACGGCCGATACGGTCGTGAAGAAGGTCACAACACACAGAAATAGGGGGTAACGGGAACGGCTGCAGCGTCATCGTATTGCTCGCTGCGCGGGTGCATCTTAGATGCGGCGCTTTTCCTCAGACGCCGGAAAAACCATCCTACCCCGTGGTGGTCGCGAGTATCGACGACTGATTCGCTATGGTTCGTGTCGGAGCTGAGCACGATGTCTGCCGCCGAGCGGACGGTCTATGACAGACGCGCCCACGCCTGCGCGTTATATGAACGTTGACGAATTTTATTTCATTGGAGACAAGTCATTGATCTTTATGTATTTGTTTTAACGCCGGAGCAATCAGTGTCGAAGTTGACGTTTTTATCGTCTCAACGTTGACACTATTAATGCGGTCTACGGCTTTGCGCCCGCACGCCACGGTCGCTCAAATCATTCACTGATATTGGGGGGGCGGGGATTTGTGGCTAGCGAGTGAGAGTGAGAAAGCTCGCGCCCCCCGCTCGGTTGTGGATACGTTAGCAGCCCACCGCCACCGTGTGCTGCAATCGGCTCGTCGATGGTCTGCGCATACCCGAAGAGAATGACCGAGAGCTAACGCGGCTGCACAGTTACTGCGATAGGCGCTAGCGGTGGACAAAATTGGATTCAGTCTCGTTCTGTCCACTCGCGCTGAGCAGCCGTTCGCTGGCGAAGGCGCAGAGGTACAAGCTACCAACCCTTCCAAGATTAGGCGGCAGACGGGCACTTTAACTTCTACCGCACCCGCTTGGCCGCAAACAGCGACACATAGTCCATGATTCGTGCATCGCGGCCGCAGTCCTCAAGCGCGTCTGCATACACCTAATCAGACTTCGGACACGGCCCAGTTGTTTCTCGGCGGACCAACTGAATTGGCAGCACGTCATGCACTGGCGCTCCCATGCCGCCGGCCCGGATGCGTTCTACCAGTCGCCGAGCAGCGGTTCGCGCCATACTTTCGACAGGTTGTCTAATGGAGGTGAGCGCTACGAGTGGCGAGCCCGCCAACGGCATGTCATCAAAACCGATAATCGATAACTTCTCTGGGACGTGGATACCTTGCCTCTTTGCTGCTTCAAGCACGCCGAGAGCGACTGTGTCGTTGCCTGCCACGATGGCCGTCACAGGGTTCGAGTCGTTAAGCATTGCTATCGCGCTGGAGTAGCCTGCCTCGCTCGTGTAGTCGCCGTAAATCAATGGCACTGAGGCTGGTTGAATACCCACGTCTTGCAGCCACTTCAACGCCCCCTTCGTACGGTCTCGACTCGTGGACGTGTTCTGCGGCCCCATGACCAGACCGATTCGGCGGTGCCCGAGTTGATAAAGGTGCTCAACAGACACTGCACCTGCATGAACATTATCAATCTCCACCGTGTCGACCCGAACGTCATCAACGGACCGGACGACCAGCACGAGCGGTACACCCCGCCTCTGCATCTCTGCCACGACGGGAGAGTCGAGTGTGGCAGTCGCAAATATCATCCCGTCCAAGTAACCGTCAATGAGCGGCCGAAACGCGAGCAGATTTTCGGAGTCGTTCATCGAATCAATCATCAGCATTACCTGAAAATCGAACTCTTGAAGCGCATCGTGAAGATGGGTTAGCAGCAACGTCATGAAGCGGTTGTGCAATGCGCCGACTACGACACCAATCAACTTCGTCGCTGACTTTCGAGTCCGCCGACCTTGCGACGGAATTCGGTATCCCAACTCCGCTGCAACCGCCTGCACGGCACCACGCGTCTCACCGCTGATGGCAGGATGCCCCGCTAGCGAACGCGATACCGTGGACACGGAGATGCCGAGTCGCTGGGCAACGTCCTCAAGCCGTACCTTCGGCTTCCTAGCGCGCATCATCTTTGGCATTTGTTTGCATAATTTTGCATCGATTGGTGACAAAGGAAAAAGTATCAAACCTCATGCAATAAGGCTTTTAGGGTAAGTGTCTATTATTTGCACACTTTTTGCATAAAGTATTTGCGCTACATTCGCGGACATCGCAGCACGACGCCTTCCGCCAGGAGGGCAGCAATGGTCAACCTTCAGAAAGGAAGTGCAAATGGCAATTCAAATCCTCAAGCACGGCCGCAGTGCCGAAGAGTCTTCGCAAGACGCCGCGAAGGTTCGCGATGTTGTCACGGGTATCCTCGCCGACGTTGATGCACGTGGAGATGCGGCAGTTGTCGAACTTTCGAAAAAGTTCGACAACTGGTCTCCCGCGAGTTTCCGTCTGTCCGAAGATGAGATTGCACGCTGTGTGAGCTCGCTGTCTGAAGGCCAGCTCAACGACATCAAATTTGCCCAAGCCCAGGTCCGCAACTTCGCGCAAGCCCAACGCGAGTCCATCCGCGATGTCGAGGTCGAAACGCTTCCGGGCGTTGTTCTCGGACATAAGAACATGCCGGTCGACAGTGTCGCCTGCTACGTTCCGGGCGGGAAGTTTCCGCTGGTTGCGTCGGCCCACATGGGCGTTGTAACGGCGAAGGTTGCCGGCGTTCCCCGCATCATCACCGCCTCGCCTCCGGTGGGCGGCACACCGAACCCGGCTGTTGTCGCAGCTATGCATCTCGGCGGCGCTGACGAAATCTACACATTCGGCGGCGTGCAGGCTATCGCAGCGATGGCGCTCGGCACCCAGACGATTGACTCCGTTTCGATGGTCGTCGGTCCGGGCAACACGTATGTGGCGGAAGCCAAGCGCCAACTGTTCGGTCGAATTGGTATTGACCTCATCGCGGGACCGTCGGAGACGTTGATTATTGCCGATGACAGCGTCGATGCGGAGATGTGCGCAACTGACCTACTGGGTCAGGCTGAGCATGGATTCAATACCCCGGCCGTCCTGCTCACAAACTCAATGCAGTTGGCGAAGGACACGATGGCCGAGGTCGAGCGCATTCTGAAGATTCTCCCGACTGCGAACACAGCCGGCGTATCCTGGCGCGACTACGGTGCTGTCATTGTGACGGACACGGTCGATGAAATGGTAGAGGAAGCCGACCGAATTGCGTCTGAGCACGTGCAGGTCATGACGCGAGACCCGGACTACTTCCTGAAGAACATGAAGAACTATGGTGCGCTATTCCTCGGTGCACGTACCAACGTTGCGTTCGGCGACAAGGTCATCGGAACGAATCACACGTTGCCGACCGGCAAAGCGGCTCGTTACACAGGTGGCCTCTGGGTTGGAAAGTTCATCAAGACGTGCACGTACCAGAAGGTGCTGACCGACGAAGCGAGCGCGCTCATTGGGTCCTATTGCTCGCGGCTGTGCGCCATCGAAGGGATGATTGCACACGGTGAACAGGCGAACATCCGCGTTCGTCGATTCGGCCACCGCGACGTCCCGTACGGTACGGCTGTGCCGGCGTAACGGCAACGCAGGCGTGGATGCCCATGACACGGACCGAGCCTCGTCCTCGCAGCGACTTCCACTAGTTTTTGCACGATTAACACCCAGTGGAAAGACATCGACATCTACGGGCATGTGAATAATGCAGTTCACTACACGCTGTTCGATGCCGCCGTCAATGGTTGGCTTGTCCCGGGGTCTGCTGGGCCCCGGTTGCAGCAAGGTCGTTGGCCTGGTCGTACATGCCAGTTGTGAGTATTTCGATGAAGTCCAGTTCTCTGGACCTTGTCACCTGCTGGCTTCGTGCCGCGAAAATCGGCAATAGCGGTGTGACCTACGAAATAAGCCTATTCAGGACGATAGCGGGATGTCCTTTGCTCACGGAGTGTTCGTTCATGTTTATGTGGACCACAGCACGCGCAAGCCGGTATCACTGTCGGCTGAAATGCGCGCGGCAGATGTCGCGCATAGCGAAGACCACGGTCTAGGTAATTCAAGCCGCAGTGCTGACAGCAGAACTTACGTAATTGAGGATTCCGAATGGTACCGATGACGCCGACGTTCCGACTGGACGGCAAGTCCGCTCTGGTGACGGGCGCCGGGAGGGGTATTGGGTTTGCCGCTGCAGCAGCTCTTGCACAGGCGGGTGCCCACGTGACCTTGGTGGCACGTACTGCGGCAGAGATTGAAGCTGCAAGTGTGGCCATCAATGCCGCGGGGGGCTCGAGCGAATTCCTCGCGCTCGACGTGACAGACTCTGCCTGGGTCTCGGAAGTGTTAGAGGTACGGGGTCCATTCGATGTGCTGGTTAATAGCGCCGGAATGAACCGCCCGATGGAGCTTGTGAACGTAGAGGATGAAGACATTGACGCCATCATTGCGCTGAATGTCAAAGCCACTTTCTACGTGGCCCGTGCGGTCGCGAGAGGTCTCCTCAAGGCAGAGAGGCACGGTTCACTGATTAATGTGTCGTCACAGATGGGGCATGTCGGTAGTCCAGGGCGAACTGTCTACTGCGCTAGCAAACATGCCATTGAAGGAATGACTAAAGCCCTTGCGTGGGAATTGGGACCCAACGGTATCAGAGTCAATACCGTGTGTCCGACGTTCATCGAGACGAGCTTCACGGAAGACATGTTCCGAAAGCCGGGTTTCAAGGATTGGGTCACATCAAAGATTGCACTTGGACGTGTGGGGCGCATTGAAGAAACGATGGGTGCCGTTGTTTTTCTTGCGAGCGACGCGTCATCGCTCATCACAGGAAGTGCTCTGATGCTGGATGGAGGCTGGACAGCAGCTTAGCGCTTGGGGCTATCAAGCCTCGAAATTTAAGGAGACAGCAGTGATGGATGCCGCATCGGTGATTCCTACGCTGAACGTGACGGGTCTACAAAAATCATACGGACCGACCGTTGCATTAGGAGGGGTAACATTTACGATTCTGCCGGGAGAAGTTCATGCTCTTCTCGGCGAGAATGGAGCAGGGAAGTCGACGCTCGTCAAAATATTGAGCGGAGTCGTAAGGCCTGATTCAGGTGCCACCGAGCTGGTCGGTTCGCCTTACAAGCCACAATCTATTCTGGACGCTCGCGCCCAAGGTGTCGCTACCGCGTTTCAGGAGCTGAGTCTCCTGCCAAACCTGACGGTCGCAGAAAATCTGGCACTTCCTCGGCTTGAGAAAGGGCCAATGCGGCTGATTTCGCGTCGTGACAACGAAGACCGTGCGGCGGCTACGCTCACCCGATACGGCTTGCAACTCCATCCACGTGCGCAGGTCTCGCAGCTTTCGCTTGCCGACCGTCAACGACTCGAAATTGTTCGAGCAATGAGCAAGGAGCCAAAGCTCCTCATCCTCGACGAGCCGACCGCCGTTCTGTCGTCCACCGATTGGCTATTCGCGCTCATTCGCGCAGAGACGGGGCGTGGCACATCCGTGCTGTACATCTCCCATCGGCTGAATGAAATCCGTGAGCTCTGCGCCCGTGGCACCGTGCTCAGGAGCGGTCGCAGTATCGCGACAACCGACCTTTGTGATACGGATAACGCGGCCATCTTCGAAATGATGGTCGGCTCCAGCCTCGCAACCTTTTCGCGGGATAGGTCAAACATTAATCGAGCAACTGAACCACGCCTGAAGGTTACCGACCTTCATGCTGGAGCTATTAAGAAAGCCTCCTTCGAGGTCCCCGTGGGCGGAATCATTGGCGTTGCAGGTCTTGATGGCCAAGGGCAGGGTGACCTGTTTCACGCGCTCTTTGGTTTAACCGCAATTGAAAGTGGGACCGTGCAGGTCGACGGAAAGACGGTGAAAGTGAAATCGCCGTCGCAAGCATTAAAAGCTGGAATTGAAGTCTGCTTGCTGCCGGAAGAGCGCAAAACTCAAGGCATCTTTCCGACCCTCTCCGTGCAGAAAAACGTGACCTTGGGCGCATTAAGCAAGGTCACGAGTTTCGGTGTAGTGCGACGCGCACGAGGACTGAAACTAATGAGGGAGGTTGCGCGCGAAGTGGACCTCGCGGACCGCTACTTCAACTTCCAAATCGGGGACCTGTCGGGCGGAAACCAGCAAAAGGCGCTCCTCGCACGAGTGCTTAGCACCGGCGCCAGAACCCTGTTGTTGTTCGACCCGACTCGCGGGGTGGATGTCGGCACCAAGCAAGCCATCTACGAAGCAATACAGCGGTACGCGGCAGCCGGGGGCGCCGTCCTGCTGTACTCGTCGGAACTGTCGGAGATAGTCCAGTTGTGTGACCAATGCCTGGTGGTCTACGACGGTCGGATTACCGCGCAACTGGAAGGCGAAGAGATTGAAGAGCGCCGCATTGTCGCTGCTGCGACGGGGCATCTTGATGCCAGCAAACCGAGGAGAGCAGCATGAGTACCGCTACTGGAACAAGACTCACGTCCGCTCGCGGATTGCTGACGAATGGGTTGACCACGGTGGTCATCCTCTACGTAGTGCTCTACGCGGTCTACTCTCGAATGGAGGCTGGCGCACTTTCGGCATCCGCTTTTGGCGACCTGGTGAACAACTCAATTCCGCTAGCCATCGCGGCGGCCGGTGCGACGTTCGTGATTTTGCTGGGTGGCTTTGACCTCTCCGTTGCAGGCGTTCTCTCGCTAGTAAACGTAGTGCTTGCCACTCACCCGATGGACGGAGCGAGCGGCGCCCTAATGAGCGTGGTGATTGCAATCGCTATCGGAGCCGCAGTCGGACTTTGCAATGGAATCTTCGTCGCATACGGGGGACTTCAGTCGATAGCAGTCACTCTTGCGATGATGATTCTCACGAGAGGCCTCGCGTTGGTGATACTGGACGCCCCTGGAGGCAGTGTCTCCGATTGGATTAGCGATACGCTGACCAACAGCCTTTGGGGCGTGGTCCCGGCGTCGGGGCTTGTGGCTCTTGCCGTTGCGGCGCTATGGGCAATCTTTCGCCGTACCAACACAGGTGTTGCGCTGTATGCAGTGGGCAAGGACCAGACCGCGGCCGCACTCTCCGGCATCAATGTCAAACGAACCAAATGCATCGCCTTTGTACTGGCGGGAGCTCTGTACGGTCTAGCCGGCTTCATGTTATCCGCGCAGACCGCCTCGGGAGACCCGAACGCTGGGTCAACTCTGCTGCTGCTGGTCTTCGCGTCTGTTGCACTCGGTGGGACGGCCTTTACGGGCGGACAAGGCGGTCTGTACGGCAGCATGATTGGAGCTGCGACGCTGATGCTGCTTCAGAAAGTACTTTTCTCTTCTGGCATCCAGTCTTTCTACACTGGACTCTTTCAAGGATTCGTCATGGTTGTTGCCGTCATCTTCGTCAACCTCATCACGTACATGGCGCGGAGGAATCGTGAACATGCTTAATTTAAGAGATGAGTCGGGTAAGGCGGGCACAGGTTTCGTGCGAGGCGAGGACAAGCGCGGAGCAGTCCGACTTCAACGAGAGACTGTCAGCGCCATCGGCGTCTATGCAGTCTGCGTCCTTGCGTTGTTTCTTTCCAAGTTCATCAACCCCGAGTTCGGTAGCATTCGTCAGCTGCAAACGATTCTGACGCTTGCGTCCTTCTTAATCGTTGTTTCCTACGGCCAAGGCCTGACCGTTCTTATCGGAGGACTAGACCTTTCGATTCCTTCGGTCATCACCGTCGGCGGGGTCCTGGCGGCAGCATGGATGAGCACACTCTCTCCGGCAGAGTTCTGGTGGCAGATTCCGGCAGTGCTCGTCGCCTGCTCCCTCGTTGGAGTTGTGAACGGGCTAGGCGTCACGCTACTTCGAATCCCGCCGTTCATTATGACCCTGGCATCGGGCATCATCGTCTATAGCATCTGTCTTGGAGCTACCGGTGGCACGCCGAGCGGCGCTGCACCGAATTCGCTTTCTACCTTGATGGCGGGGCGTGTCGGCGGGGTACCGAGTGTCAACATCTTTGTCGTTATCTTTTGCGTAATCGCAGTCTTCATGCAGTCTCGCACCTCGTTTGGTCAGCGGCTCTACGCAATGGGCAGTAATCCCGTAGCTGCGAAGATTGCTGGCATGCGGATTAACGTCATTACTGTCATCACCTACGCACTTTCATCCGCGCTTGCCGGCTTTGCGGGAATGATGCTTGTGGGCTACTCCAACGGGGCTACCCTGCGCATGGGTGACTCGTACCTCCTTCCTTCGATTGCCGCGGTCGTCATTGGTGGCTCATCGATTCTCGGTGGAAGAGGAACCTTTCTCGGGACAATCGGGGGCGCCATCCTTTTGACGATATTCGACATGGTGATTACGTCTCTCGGACTCGCTCAAGGTTGGAGAACCATGATTTCGGGCGGTCTGATTCTTGCCGCCATCCTGCTCCAGCACGAAGGCGCACTTGACTGGATTAGGTCAATGGGTCGGCGACGTCAATAATTTAGGAGGCTGTTCATCGGATGACACGATAATCCGATCTAATTCGAATAGGATATCTAATAATTGTCGATGAATTAGTGCTTACACGCGAGAGCGAGTCATCAAGAGAAATGCCGATTTCGTGAACCAGCAGTGATTTTATAAATGGCATTGTCATAAGGAGACGCATCATGCAAAGTCTGAAGTCTGTTGCCCAGTGGGCTCGCGTCGGCGCATTGGTTGGCGCTATAGCCGCCGCGGGGTATTGGGGTGTCGGGACGGCTAACGCCCAAGCGAAGCCGAACAAGGATAAATACGTCATTTATCTGAGCCTTAGCTATAGCGGAAACGCATGGCAATCGGAAGCCGCTAATGTAGTTAAGGCGTTGGCAAAAACGCCGCCGTACGACAAGTTGGTGGAGCTCAAGGAGGTCATTTCCGGAACGGATGTCCAAGCGCAGATTTCCGCTTACGAGAGCATGATTGCTGCGAACGCTGATGGCGTGATTAGCTTCCCGATTTCGCCGACGGCACTCAACCGTGTTGTCAAGCGAGGGTGTGAAAAGGGAACGCTGTTCTTCATGTATGACGCGACCGTAACCGAGCCATGCGCGTATAACGTGAGCTACATTACAGCGGGTTTTGGCGAGAATACCGCACAGCAACTAGCGAATGCGCTACATGGCAAGGGCAATATTTTCATGAGCCGTGGTGTTCCCGGCAACTCGGTCGACAAGCGCCATTACGATGGCGCGATGAGCGTCTTCAAGAAGTACCCGGACATTCACGTGGTTGCCGAGTACTACGGCTATTGGGATGACCGTACGACGCAGCAAGAAACGGCGAAGGCACTTGCAGCCCACCCAGATGTCGATGGCATCTGGGCTGAGGCAGGCGAAGATGGCGCAATCAAAGCACTCCAGGCGTCCGGTAAAAAGCTCGTTCCCGTTACCGGAGAAAACTCTAACGGCTTTCGTCTGGCTCTCGGCAATTCGGACATGCGAAACAAGGGACTGCAAGGCGTGTCCTCCGGCTCGCCGCCGGCAACCGCAGCGTTCGCTTTCAAGTTGATGATGGAAGTTCTTCAGGGAAAAAGAAAGCTCGAAACCCACAACATCGAATATCCGCTGCCTTGGGTTCCTGCCGAACAGGTCAAGCTGTGCACGGGTGACAAGCTCGAGAATGGCTGCAACGCGTTCCCATCTGGCAAAGTGCCTGACTCGTTCGTGACCGAAGTATTCAATCCCCGCCTGCTTCCGGAACTCTCTCTGCGCTCGGCGCTGAACGGCGAGCCTACTCCGGGGGCGACTATCCAGCCGCTGCCGGCAGACGCCGTCATCGCTGCTCCAGGCGAGCCTGGCATCAATTGTCAAAAATGCACGCGAGCCGCTGATGCGTACAAGCTGACCAAGGTCGCCGCCTCGGTCAAGTAACGGGACACGCTTTGAGGGCGCAGGTTGAGCCACGATTTCTCAACCAGCGTCGCATAAGGAGTTACACATGGGGCAAGCAAATCTTCTCGATGCGGAATTCAAACTGCCGCTCGTTCACTTCTCAGGCTGCGACGTGCTGGACGCGCCATCTGAGACCGAAGAACTAGACGGCGAAATTACGGTTAAGCAAGACGAGCTTATTGCGTATGCACTAGTCATGCGGCCGCAGTACAACCAGCTCGGCCGTTTGATTGGCCAATTGGCGGGCCTGCTCTTGCTCGCCCAAGCTCGTGGACGATTCGACGCGGATTTTGAGGCGTTCAAGCCTCCGTTGGAGCAGGCGCTTGAGTGCACGGACGCGCTCCGCTCAATCAACGCCCCGAATGGTGCTAAGCGTCGTCACTGGGTGCTCTGTCGAGCGATGGGGCTCGTAAATGGCGTCACAGACCAGTTCACCCACTCTCTCGGTGGTGAAAATGAAGTTCGCGAGCGGGTCTGGCTTTGGAGCGAACAGTTGAAGCGAGCGAATGCGATGGTCCGATGGGCCTCGGACAGTTCGATGGGAATGAATCCCGTCGACTTTAGTCAGGCTTGTTGCTGCTGCAACAGTTAAGGATTTCTGTCAAAGCGATTGTTAGCAAAACATAAAAGGAGACTAGATATGAGCACGGATTACTCGATTTGGGTCCTCGAATACAGTTATGTCGAGAAGTATCACAAGAGCGGCGTTATTTACGGTGCTCACAATCAGGGCTACGTCAAGCTGCCGTATTGTTATGTGCTTATCAAGGGCAACGGACACATTGCGATGGTCGATGTCGGCTACAACCACAAAGAATATGGTGGCGTGCTGGGCGACCGTTTCGGTGTTGAGAACTGGCATTCCCCGAAAGAGGTGCTCGCTGAATGCGGAGTGGCACCCGAAGACGTCGATACCGTCTTCATCACCCATGCTCACTTTGACCACATGGGTAACACCGACGACTTCCCGAACGCGACCTTCTATATTCAGGAACGTGAGCTGTCGAAATGGGTTTGGGCAATGTCCCTGCCAGAACGTATGCGTTGGCTGATGACGGCTGTCGACTCGTCGGACATCCTGCGCGCAGTCGACCTGGCAAAACAGGGCCGCCTAGTGGTTATTGATGGTGACCGCGAGAACGTCCTGCCGGGAATCGACCTGCGGGCGGCGTTCGACAGTCACACTTATGGTTGCCAGTGGGTGCATGTCCGCAATGACGGTAAGAGCCCGTCGCAAGACAGTTGGGTCTTGGCAGGAGATTTGATTTATTCTTTTAATAACCTGGAGAACGACGGGTCGGTTGTAGATGCCGAAAAGATTTACACCCCGGTCGGCCTTGCTGTCGGCAGCCAGACGAACCTTATCCTCGCCACCGAAGAGATGATGAAGGCAGTACAGTACGAGATGAAGCGCGTGATTCCGATTCACGAAGAACGTGTGCGGGACGTTTTCCCTTCGAGAATTACCAGCAACAACTTGCGAATCAGTGAAATCAGCCTTGGCCGAGAACATGATTCAAAGGTGAAATGACATATGACTTCGATTTGTGAGAGCAGCAAGCCTGTAGCTATTGTCGGTGCCGGATTGGTCGGTGCTGGGTGGGGCATTGTTTTCGCGCGGGCGGGCTTGAAAGTCCGCGTGTATGACGCCAACCCAGCCATGTCCGAAAAGGCGATGACGTGGGCGAAGAAGCAACTTTCCGCGCTGCAGGAGCGCGGGCTTCTTCGCGAATCCGCCGAAGTGGTAGCAAGCCGCCTGGAGCTTGTGCATTCTTTGCGCGAAGCTGTAGTCGGTGCAGCATACGTTCAGGAGTCGGTCCTCGAGAGACCGGACGTGAAGCGCAAGCTGTTGGAAGAGCTTGATGCGATTGGGGATGCAGACGTCATCATCGGCAGCTCGAGCTCTGGGATTCCCGCATCGGATTTTGCTAACGACCTAGGGATTTCACCGCGAGTCATCATTGCGCACCCTGTGAATCCTCCGTACTTGGTTCCCGTGGTCGAGCTTGTGCCGTCGACTCAGACGTCGGCCTTCACAGTCGAATGCGTAGACCAGTTGATGAAGGATGTGGGGCAAAGCGTCGTCCATGTTCGCAAAGAAGTTCAAGGCTTTGTCCTCAACCGGCTTCAGGCAGCACTTCTCCGTGAAGCATGGGCGCTTCACAAAGAAGGAGTGGCCTCCTGCGAGGACATCGACAAAACCGTTCGCGACGGTTTGGGATGGCGCTGGTCCTTCATGGGTCCGTTTGAGACCATTGACCTCAATGCGCCCGGCGGCGTAGCGGATTATGCGCAACGGCTCGGCCCCCTCTACTACGAGATTGCGCAGTCGCGGTTGGCCGATGGTCCATGGACTGCTGAGTTGATTGTTCAAGTCGAACAAGACCGTCGACAGCATTTGTCCAAGGATGAACTCGATTCTCGACGCCATTGGCGCGATGAACGACTCATGGAGTTCGCAGTCGGGAGGCTGGACAAAGACTCACGTTAGGCCTCTGATCATCCGACTCGTAGGAGGTAACCAAATCCAGCGTCCGCTGCGTCAGATTGCCATCGTCGGTGGTGGAGCGACGGGAGTCGAGCTTTTTGCTGAACTTCGGGACACGGCGCGCGTACTGCACGCGTTGGACTTCACAAACTCGACCCGAAGCGGGGCATCGGTATCGTACTTCTCGAGGCTGGCCCGCGGATTCTCTTCCTGCGTTTCCTCAGCGGCGCGGGCAACTGGCTCCGGGTTCGAAGCTTGAGATCTAACGACTGATAGCGGCATCAGTAGCCTGACGTTCGCCTAGGCGTGCGGAAAGTCGCTTTGACGGTGGGAAGCGTCCGCGCTCGCTGACCAACATTGATTTCAGGAACACAGCAGATCGACTCGGCTTGGCACCCGCGCGTGAGCGATAGATTGGTGTGACCGGGCGCGCGGGTGAAACTCGACGGCAAGTGGTCCTGGCGCCGCTCGCCCGCGCGTATTTCAACGTTTGTCGCTTGCCAGCCGATGGCCCAATCCGAGATTGGGCGCGATTTGCCAAACATAGACACGAGAAAAGCGCACGCCTGCCTTCTGTTCGATAAAAGTACCAAGAAGGGCAGTGGTCCGGTTGGCACTATATCGAACTCACATCGACCACTTGCCAATATCCACAGATAGGTTCCGTCGTTGCGCTTTATCCGATACTCAGACTTATACGGTTCACCTTTCTCGACGGTTCTCTGAATCCGCGCGTTGACCCGCGCCACATCGTCTGGGTGAATGACTCCGTTGGCCAGCTCGATGGGTAGGCCTTTTTCGAACTCTCCAGCAGGGTAGGAAAACGGGCTCTGGTGCAAATAGCTGGTGAGATCGAGACATTTTCAATAAATGAGAATTCCCTATTTATTAATAAGAACAGCATGCCTGCATCTGCTGTGCAACCTGCAAAGCGTGACTCAGATAGCAACGTTTCTGTGCCCCAGCGTCGTCGAGCCGGCTTCACTTGCGGGCAGAAGCCGCAAGACTCTTTTCGAAGCGAGCAGCGAAATCGTCTGAAATCAGAAATTGCACCAATGTGCGCAGGGATTCTGCTTCGGCGTGTCCGAACGCGGACTCAAAGTTCTTCTCTGCCTGGGCCCAAAGCGCATTCGTTTCCGCGAGCTTGGCACGGCCTTGCGCAGTCAAGCTGATCAGCCGGTGCCGCCGGTCGGCCGGGTCCACTTCGACTGCGATCAAGCCGCCGCGTTCGAGCGGCTTGAGCGTGTGGGCCAGCGCGCCTGAATCCATGACCAGCGCGTCCGCCAGCAATCCGACACTCGTGGATTCCGAACGGCCGATTTGCGCGAGGATCGCGCGTTGCGTGATCTTCATGCCGCTCGGCGCCAGTGCCTTGTCGTAAAGCTGCGATATGCGGCGCGTTGCTTTGCGAAGGCCCGTGCAGTTGCAACAGCCGCTGTTCGCTTTCGTTTCCGTCTTCTGTCTCGTCATCGCTTTTTTCCGATCAATTCATGGTCAGAACGAATTGTATGCATGTGCAGCCAATTGACACAACACCAGCATATGCTGATAATTGTCGCGAGTCGTATTGGGACTCCACCGCTGTTGTTCAGGAAGGCCGACATGCCGCTTATACGCGTTGATTTGAAGAAAGAAAACGACTCGGATGACCGAGCGCCGAAACCTCAAACGGGATCGCGAGGATGACTAACATCGCACCCAATGCTGCCGGCGACTCCGCACGGCGCGTGGCAACTGGAGCGCCTGTTGTGGCCCTGACGCCGTTATGGGTCGTGATTGGCCTGGCGATGGGACCGGCGGTGGCGCTCGGCCTGGCTCGCTTCGCTTATGCGCTGCTGCTGCCTGCGATGCGCGCCGATCTCGGGTGGAGTTTCGCGGACGCAGGTTCGATGAGCACCGCCAATGCGGCGGGCTATCTGGTGGGAGCGTTGGCGGCCGCGCCCTTGGGAAAGCGTGCGGGAGACAAGGTGGTTTTCGTCGTCAGCCTGCTGTTGACGTCGCTCACTGTTGGCGCGTCGGGTCTGACCGCCAACTTTGCGGTGCTACTGGCATTGCGTCTGGCAGCAGGCTTCACTGGCGCGCTTGCCTTCGTGTCCGGGGCGACCTTGACCTCCGCAGCGGCAGTGGGCGGCTCGAGAAGCCGCGCGCCGACACTGTTGGGTCTCTATTTTTCCGGCGCAGGAGTCGGCGTGATGGCGTCCGCGCTCGCGGTGCCCCCTTTGCTTGGGGCGCTCGGATGGCGCGGCGGCTGGCTCGTATTGGGCGCGCTCGCGCTGGGGGCCACACTATTCGGCGGGCTCGTGGTGCGGCACGCTCCCGAACCTTCCTACGCGCCGGAGGGTACGGCACGCGGGAGCTGGTCGCCACGTTTCATGGCGCGCAAGCTCCTGGCCTACGGTCTGTTTGGTGCCGGATACATCGCCTATGCAACTTTCATCATCGCCTACCTGCGCAGTGAAGAAGGATTCTCGAGCGCGGACATCACTCGCTTCTGGTCGATACTCGGTCTCGCGTCCGTGGTTGCCGCGTTTGCGTGGGGACCAATCCTCGGCCGGCTGAAAGGCGGTTGGGGAACGGCGGCTACGCTCGCCGGCGTGACGGTCGGGGCCGCGGTGCCGCTGATATGGGGCGGGGTCACCGGTGCGTATCTTTCTGCAATACTCTTTGGGGGCTCTTTTCTCGCCGTCCTCGCCGCTGTGACATCGTTCGCGCGCCGTGCGGCCAAGCCGCATGCATGGACAGCCGCGATTGCAGCGCTGACGATCGCTTTCGGGTTGGGTCAATGCATCGGTCCAGTGCTGAGCGGCGCGCTGTCCGATGGGGCCAGTGGCCTGCGGGCCGGGCTCTGGCTTTCGGTGGGCATCCTGGCGATCGCCACTTTCGTCGCGATGCTTCAACCCGAACCGGCGGAGCAGGGGTGAGACTAGGAAGAGCAAGTGGAATCGCAGGACACCGCGACTCCCCTTACTCTGTGAAGGAGCAATGCCCTAAACCTGCGCAAAGCCTCCGTCCGCCTGAATGTCGGCTCCGTTGATATAGCTGGCCGCATCGGAAGCGAGGAAAGCCACGATCGCCCCAATTTCCTCCGGCTCGCCCGGGCGCCCCAGCGGGACCGCGCCGACGATGTTCGTCATGTAGGCTTCCTTGACCTTTTCATCAACCAAGGAAGCCTTCAGCAGAGGTGTCAGGATGGGGCCTGGGCTGACGGCATTGACGCGGATCCGGCGCGCTTTGAGCTCCGAGGCCCAAGTCCGGGCAAAGCTGCGAATGGCGGCCTTGATCGCCGAATAAACTGTGCGGGCGGGCAAACCCTTCACGGCCGTCGCGGACGACAACAAAATAATCGACGCGCCGTCGGTCAGCAGCGGCAGGGCCTGCTGAACGGTATAGATGACGCCCTTGAAATTGATGCCTATCTGGTAGTCGATCCCTTCTTCCGTGATCGACCCGAGCGCTTCCCTTGTCTGAACGCCGGCGTTCGCGACCAGGATGTCCACCTTGCCCTTCGCGATGCGAACCGCTTCGTAGACGCGATCGAGCTCCGCTGGTTTGGACACGTCGGCCTGCAGAGCCACGACGTCGCCGCCAATTTCGGCGACTGCCGCATCCAATATGGCCTGGCGCCGGCCGACGATGAAGACCGAAGCACCTTCTTCGACCATCCGCTTCGCGGAGGCCAGACCGATGCCTTCACCCCCGCCTGTGATGAGAGCCACTTTGCCTTGCAGAGATGTACCCATCGAACCCTCCAGTTTTGTGATGATCGTCATATAACCATGCTCGAATGGACTGGGCAAGTGAATTATGTAACGATCATAAAATTTATCGGAATGGGCTCACGATGGCGCGACCCCGGGTTTTTGAAGAAGCAGACGTGCTCGATCGTGCGATGGAGGTGTTCTGGCGCCATGGCTACGAAGGCGCTTCGATGGCCGAGCTGACGAAGGCGATGGGGCTCAATTCGCCCAGCATCTATGCGGCCTTTGGCAGCAAGCGCGGCCTCTTCGATGCGGTTCTGGATCGGTACCGTGAGCGACGCGCCGGACACCGGGAGTATTTGCTGGCCGGCACCACCGCACGCGAGGTGGCGGAGCGAATGCTCTTTGGCGCAATCGAATGGCTCGTCGATCCGAACGAGCCTCGCGGTTGTTTGCTGATCCAGGCCGGAATGTCGACCGGGGTGAATAACGGAGATGTGCCGCTCGCACTAATCCACCTGCGTAGTAGAACGAGGGACTTGCTCACCGAACGGCTCATGCGCGCGCAAGAGGACGGTGATCTCCCTGCGTCCTCTGATCCAGCCGCTCTCGCAAGATACCTGCTCATGGTGTTCAATGGACTCGCTCTGCAGGCGGCGGAGGGCATGTCCGAGGTACAACTCAGGGAATCAGCCGAGCGCGCGTTGATAGGTTGGCCTGCCCGGCCCCGCCGAATTTCTGCGGGGCGCTAACGAAAGGGCAGCCGTCAGGCGTCCCCTTCTCGTTTGTTAGCGGAGCACACATCTGGGGGCGGCCCCGTATTCATCGGCCGTCGCATTCTCAATCGCTGTGGTCAAGTTCGGGCTAGTGATTTGCGTCCATTCATCTCGAAGCAGGTCAAATTGTTTGGGCCCACTTCGTTTTGTATAAATGAAAGGTTGCCACGAACTGCATCGAGGCCTGTAACGAGCGCCAGCGACTATCCGGTGTGACGTCTGGTCGCCGATGTCACGACAATCGACAAGCGGGAATTGCTTGTCGATATCCCGCTAGCGGTCCCGAAACGCCGCGACGATATGCCAGAAACGCAGCAGCTGTTGGTCTTGGCTTTAAAGAGGGTTCTTGACTACGACGCGATAACGTGCGGGCCCCGTCGTTCGACGTGATTCTGTCAATCCGGAATACTGGTGCAGCAAGGAAGGACCGATTCAGGTTGACAATCAACTGTTACGGGTTTCGAGCCTGATCGTCCGTAGCATAGTTGTGAGAGCTTGCGAGCCATGATGAATGGCGATCATCAGAGGTGAGACGCGAAGAGATGAGTGGTTTTGCGAATACCGAGTCCCAACGGGGCTCGCAGACAAATTTAGCCCCATCGGGAAACCCGCAACCAGTTAGTTGTACGAGTCAGTTGAGCGACCTCCTGCTACATAGGATCTAAGAAACTGCAGTGCCCTCAAAAAGCTCCGTCCGATCATCAAAAACCTGCAACTGCCGGGCAAACGCATCGTCAAGATGCTCGCGTAGCGCCGTCTGCGCCGCGAGCGGGTCGCGCTTGCCGAGCGCGTCCAATACCTTCTCGTGTTGCAGCAGCGTCACCCTTGCAACGACGCCATCACGCACAGCGATGTGCCGTACCCGGTCGATCGGCACGCGCACCAGTTCCAGCATTTGCAGCGTCTTGGGCAGACGTGCCGCGCGGCCGATGGTCGAGTGGAACTCATGATCCTTGCGAATCGCCGCGACCCAGTTCTCTCGCTGGATCGCACGGCGATGCGCTTCATAGATATCGTGCAGTTGATCGATTTCCGCATCGGTGATGATTTCGGCGGCCCGCCCGATCGCTGCGGTTTCGAGCGTGGTGCGAATGAACGCGCTTTCGATGAACTGGTCGCGCTTCACCGGTGCTACAAAAGTCCCCGACTGCGCGACGATCACCACCAGCTCTTCCCGCGATAAACGCAGCAAGGCCTCACGCACCGGCGTGCGCGAAATGCCGAATTTCTCAGAGATCGCCCGCTCATAGATGACGTCGTTCGGCTCCAAGGCCATCGTAATGATCGATTGGCGCAGCAAGTCATAGATCTGCGGCGACAACGCCTGCGATCGATCAAGAACGCTTTCGGACGCCATGAGGCGCGCTAGGAACTGGGTAGGGTCTTTCTCTGATCTCATTGCATTGCTCGTTTCTCAAAACTTTCACCGCAACGTTCCTTGGTCGTCGATAGGGCTTACCCCTATGTTCGGTTAGGTGTCTGGTTGATTAATATATTAGTATATAAAGACGTCTAAAAAGCACCGGAGTCCCCAATGCAAGACAAGCTTGTCGATCCGACCGTCGCGCTTGCTTCTGTTAGCGACCGCACGGCGCGGGTGATCCGCCTGAACCGTTCCGACGATGTGGTCGTTTCGCTCGATCAATTGGTTTCAGGCATGGTCATTCCTAGTGAGGAGTTGACCGTTTCTGGCCTGATTCCTCCGGGCCACAAGGTGGCGACACGCGACATCTCGACCGGTGAGGCCGTGCGCCGTTACGGGCAGATCATCGGTTTCGCCAGCCAGCCGATTCATCGCGGCCAGCACGTACATACGCATAATCTGGCGATAGCCGATTTTGCCAGAGACTACGCGTACGCCCAGGATGCGCACGAAACGATTGCGTCGAAGACGCCCGCCACGTTCGACGGCATCGTCCGTAGCGACGGTCGTGTGGCGACGCGCAACTATATCGGAATATTAACCTCGGTAAATTGTTCGGCGACCGTTGCCCGCGCAATTGCCGACTACTTTCGGCGCGATATCCACCCTGAAGTACTCGCTGCTTTTCCGAATGTCGATGGGGTGGTCGCATTGACGCACGGCGTCGGCTGCGCGGTCGACGCCGAGGGGGAAGGGCTGGCGCTGCTCCAGCGCACGCTCGGAGGCTATGCTGTTCATCCCAATTTTGCCGGTGTGGTCGTGATCGGTCTCGGTTGCGAAACCAACCAGATCTCCAAGCTGCTCGAAACCCAGGGCCTCAAGGAACACGATCGTCTTCGCACGTTCACGATTCAGGAGACGGGCGGAACGACCAAGACGATTGCCAAGGGTATCGAGCTGATCACCGGCATGCTGCCCACCGCGAACGACGTCCATCGCCAGCTCGTGCCGGCCAGTCATCTGGTGGTGGGGCTGCAATGCGGCGGATCGGACGGATTCTCGGGCATCACCGCAAACCCGGTGTTGGGAGCCGCAGTGGATTTGCTGGTGAAGGCCGGAGGGACTGCCATCCTGTCGGAAACCCCGGAAATTTACGGTGCTGAACACTTGCTGACGCGGCGTGCGCGCACGCCGGAGATCGGACGCAAGCTGGTCGATCGCATCCACTGGTGGGAAGCGTATTGCGACCGGCACGGCGCGCAGATGAACAACAATCCGTCTGCAGGAAACAAGGCCGGCGGCCTGACCACGGTGTTGGAAAAATCGCTGGGCGGCATCGCCAAAGGCGGTTCGACAAACCTCACCGAGGTGTACGAATACGCGCAACCGGTGCGTGAACACGGTTTGGTCTTCATGGACACGCCCGGTTATGACCCGATCTCGGCGACGGGTCAGGTTGCGGGTGGCGCGAACCTGATCTGCTTTACGACGGGACGTGGATCGGCTTACGGCTGCGCTCCGACGCCGTCGGTGAAGCTCGCGACGAATACGGCATTATGGAAGCGCCAGTCGGACGACATGGATCTGAACTGCGGCGAAATCCTCGAAGGCAGCAAAACGATCGAAGCGTTGGGTGCCGAGCTATTCCAACTGATGCTCGAAACAGCCTCCGGAAAACGTTCGCGCAGCGAGCAGCATGGTTATGGACAGAACGAATTCGTACCCTGGCAACTGAGCGCCATTACCTAAGAGTATATAAAAAGTAAGGAGACGAGCAGATGAGTACCGAATACGCGCGTGTCGCACCGATGTCCAGTGTTCGATGGAAGATCTTTTTCATCTTGTTGACCTTGGTATCGATCAACTACATCGACCGGGCAGCATTATCGGTCGCCATGCCGATTATCTCTCAGGAGTTCTCGCTGTCGCCTGAGCGACAAGGACTGATCTTCAGTTCGTTCTTCTGGACCTATCTGCTCATGCAGATCCCTTCGGGACTGCTGTCGGATCGGTTCAAGCCCCGCATCATTGTCGCGGCCGCTACGATCGGTTGGGGGTTTTTCCAAGGCCTGGCTGCGCTGAGCACGGGATGGTTTTTCCTGCTGTTGACGCGTCTCGGTCTCGGCATCGCCGAAGGGCCGATCTATCCGGCAGGCAGCAAACTGAACTCCCTGTGGCTGACACCGAACGAACGTACGCGCGGCGCGTCGTTGCTCGATGCGGGTTGTTCGTTGGGATCGGGCATCGGTGCAGTCGTGGTGGCAGCGCTGATCGCCTGGCTTGGATCCTGGCGGCAGGCATTCCTGGTTGCCGGTGTTGGAACCGTGCTGTGCGGTATCTGGGCCTGGTGGTACATCCGCAATTCACCGCGCGAGCATCCGTTCATCGACGACGCAGAAGCAGCGCATATCGAAGACGCGCTGGCGCGTGAAGATGCAGCGGAACCCAATGTCGATTCCGGTTCTTCTTTCTGGAACTTCTTCCGCTTCCGTTCGGTGTGGGCAATGTGCCTGTGCCATACCTGCACCAATCTGATTTTCTTCGGCTTGATGACTTGGTTGCCGACCTATCTGTACAAGGTTCACGGCTTCGATATCAAGACGCTGGGCGGTGCCACTTTCATCATCTTTTTCTTTGGCTTCGTCGGAGAAATCGTTGCCGGACAGATTGCTGACCGATGGAAGATGGCTGGCGGTTCGTCCAATCTGGTCTATCGTTCGATGCAATCGATTGGCGCCGTGTGTGTCGCGGCGTCGATGTTCGCAGTGGCCTATGTCAAGGATCCGCTCTGGGTTGTGGCCTTGTTGTGCGTCTCCCTGTTCTTCGTGCGGTGGTGCGGTGGCTGCAATTGGGCGACGCCTTCGTTGCTCGCATCGCGTGCACGGACCGGTGCATTGACCGGCATCATGAACTTTGTCGGCAACATCGCGGGCATCTTTGTACCGATTTTCATCGGCTTCATCGTTCAGCGAACCGGTTCCTACTTCCTCGCGTTGATGTTCTTCGTGGCGGTCGCGGGCTTCCATATCTTGTGCACGCTGTCGCTCAACTATCAGCGGAAAGTGCCGGTATGACGCTGGAGTGATGAAAGTGAAACGCCGTTTATATACTGGCAGCGATCCGGAACGTGCGCTGAGCATCGAGGAGTTACGCGGCATTGCTCGCCGCCGCGTGCCGAACTTTTGCCTCGAGTACGTTGAAGGTGGCGCCGAAGACGAGGTCACACTGAACCGTAATCGCAGCGTCTTCGACAGCATCGGCTTCTTGCCGCGTACGCTTGTCAATGTTGCGGAGCGGAACATCGGCACAACGTTGTTCGGCAAGTATTGCGGGGCGCCATTCGTGATTGCACCTACCGGTTTCAGCGGTTTGCTGGCGCACGAAGGCGACATCTTATTGGCCCGTGCGGCGGCGCAGGCGGACATACCCTTCATCCTCAGCATCGCGTCGACGACATCGCTCGAGGACATTGTGCGGCGTGTGGGCGCTCGTATCTGGATGCAGGTCTATATGTACCGGACACGCCAGTTCGTCGCAGACTTGGCCGAGCGGGCGAGGCAGGCGGATATCGAGGCACTCGTCGTGACGACCGACAGCGCCATTTACGGGAAGCGCGAGTGGGATTTGCGTAATTACGCGCGGCCGCTGACGCTCGACTGGCGCAACAAGTTGAACGTACTGCTGCATCCGCGCTGGATCATGGATGTGCTGGTGCCCGGTGGCACGCCCAGGTTCGCGAATCTCGGGAGCTTGTTGCCTCCGGGGCAAGACAGCGTCAAAGGGGCGGCGTCGGCACTCGCCCGGGAACTGGACCCGTCGTTGTCGTGGAATGACATCCGGTGGCTGCGCGATATCTGGCCCAATAAACTGATCATCAAAGGCATATTGGGGCGCGAAGATGCCGCGCTGGCGGCCGAGGTCGGCGCCGACGGAATCATCCTGTCGAATCACGGCGGCAGACAACTCGATGGCTCGGTGTCGTCCATGGAGGTGCTGCCGGACGTCGTTGCCGAGGTGGGGGGTTGTCTCGCCGTCATGCTCGACGGCGGCTTTCGGCGCGGGTCTGACATCGTAAAGGCGATTGCACTGGGCGCCGATGCAGTGCTCTGCGGACGTGCGACAACCTACGGGCTCGCCGCCGGTGGTGCGGAAGGCGCTGCCCGCGCGGTTACTATCTTGAAAAGCGAAGTGGATCGCGTGATTGGACTGCTAGGTTGCCGGAACATGGCAGATCTGGATGGCCGGTATGTCACGTGGCCTTCACGCAATGTCGAGCCATTTACATCGAGCAAGGCACCCGCTTCCAATGTGCGCCGTATCTCATAGTGGATTCAAACGAGATGACTGGTATTGACGCAGTGACTGAAACACCCGCGAACCCACTGCGGGTCGGCATGATCGGATTGGGTTTGATGGGTGAGGCGATTGCTCATAACCTTTTGCGGCATGGCTTCCCGTTGACGGTGTTGGCGCATCGCAATCGGGAAAAGATCGAGCGGTTGATTTCGCGAGGTGCGGTAGAAGTGGCAAGCGCAGCAGCGATGGCGCAAAAGGCCGACGTCGTGATCATCTGTGTGACGGGCACGCCCCAAGTAAGGGATGTCCTTTTACGTGAAGATGGTTTGATCGCTGGAGCGCATCCGGGACTTATCGTCGTCGATAGCTCGACGTCCGATCCGGAACTGGCACCGGAGGCCGAAGCGGCGCTTGCGGCAAAGGGTGCGAAGTTTATCGATGCACCCGTGAATCGCACGCCGAAGGAGGCCGCAGAGGGCCGACTGAATGTGCTGGTGGGTGGCGATGCGGATGCGCTCGATAAAGTCAGGCCGGTGTTTGCGACCTATTCAGAGTCAGTGCATCACCTTGGCGCGATCGGGTCGGGTTACAGAGCAAAACTGATTCACAACTTTATCGCGCAGGCCAATGCCGCAGTGCTGGCGGAAGCCTTCGGCACAGCGGCAAAAGCCGGGCTCGATCTGGGCGCATTTGCGGATGTATGCCGGCTCAGCGGCGCACATAGCAAGACTTTCGACCGGATCATTCCGTTCGTGCTGAACGGTGACGACGGTGGCCAGCAATTTGCGCTGCGCAACGCCGCCAAGGATATGCGCTCATACGGCAGCCTGGCCGCGTCTTATTCGTCCACGGCGATCGTGGCGGACGCGGTTCGGCAGCTTTTTCTACTGGCGAATAACCTCGGATATGGCGACAAGTTTGTCGCCCATCTTTTCGATGTGCTCGGAGAGCTCAATGGGGTCCCGGTGCGGGCGGAGTCGCAATAGCCAGCTTCACCGTCTCAGACAGGCTCCGCGTCGGGCGGCCGATCAGCGTACTCAGTTGCTTGGAGTCGTCGAACACGCCCGCTTTGGAAGCACCCGTCTCGGAACCGGCAAGCAGTGCTGCGAACCTCGCTGGCAGGCCGAAGCCAATCAGCGCTGCTTCGTACTCGGCGGCACTGAGGTTCCGGTATTCGACGGCCTTGCCGCTTTGACGTGCTATTTCCGCGGCAAACTCGGTGAGATTGAATGATTCGTCGCCGGCCAGCTCATACACTTTGCCTGCCTGATTTTCACCCGCCAGCGCAGCCGCCGCTGCAGCCGCGTAATCCTTTCTCGCGGTGGCGGCGATACGTCCGTTCCCCGCGCATCCCAATACCGCATGATTTGCCACCGCCGTTCCGATGCTGCCGGTGTAGTTCCCGGCGAGGTTCATAGCTGGGCGTTACATAGGCGAGGGAGCGAAGAACTTTGTCAATTCGAAAACCATGCCAGTCCTGACTTGATCGAGACTGCGAGGAGTCAGATTGACATTTATATTTGCAGTCCGAATAAAATAAAGTCGTCAATTCGCATTAAATTTGTCGATTAGTGTTCGAGACTTCGAATCCCGCGGCTAAGGCTTTGATCTCATAAAATTTTTCGCACCCTGCGAAGCCGGTCGCCCTCACAGATGAAAAGAATGAAAATGAAAATGAATGTGAATGTCGAGGCCAGATTCAGATGTCGGGGTGCGGGCTAATTAGAAATGTCGGGTTTTGGGTTGGTTTGAGGTTGGTTTCAGCCTTCTAAATCTCTCTTGAAAGGGTCATTTCCCCACCGCGGCTACCCGCCTTTCGGCCGTTCTCAAGATGATGCCGTTCAGGTCCGCTTGCGTGAGCGCGCGCTGCTTGCGCGTGTTGTTGGCCCGCATCTTCGGCTTCGCCGGCTCGCCCTGATTAGTCCTCGACGGCGAACCCGAGATGCGCCGGTTGTCCCGCTCCAGCTGCACCTGCCGCGCCACCTCCAGCACGTGTCCCAGCCGCTTGTTGTCGACTACCGCCCCTTGGTCGATGTCGGATAAGCGATCGTACTGGCGATAGGTCAGGGCGGCACCATTGGCCCGGATCTCGATGCGCCCATCGGGGTATTCGACCACGTCCAGGTAGTGGTGAATCAGGCCGCGGTTGGCCGGCGTATCGTCCAGCAAATACATCACCCGGTCATACTGGACGGTCAACGTCGCCGACACGCAGCGCGAGACCCGACAGGTCAGAATCAGATCAAGATTCTCATCCGCCCTGAGCGGCCGGTGCGCGTTGTACGCACTCCTCGGTGCCTTGCCAAAGCGGCCATTGAAGTCGGCAATGAAGTGGGGCGCATAAGCGTTCGCCGCTTCCTTCGTGTCGATCTTGCGCAGTCGCAACTCCTTCACCAAGCGGTCCTGCAAGGTCAGGTTGGCGCGCTCCACGCGCCCCTTGGCCTGGCTGCTGTTGGCACATAACGTATCCACGTTCAACTCGTACAAGGCCCGTCCGTATTGGGTTACACCCTTGCCGGGCGTGCTCGCCGGGTGGTTGCAGTGGAACACGCTCGCCTTGTCGCTGTAGAGTGCGACCGGTTTGCCATACGCTTCGATGTACTGGCGCGTCGCTTCGAAATAACTGAAGGTCGACTCGGTCGCGGTGAAGTGCAGCGTCATCAGCCGACTGGTCGCGTCGTCAATAAACACCAGCAGCGTGCAGGCCGGCGCGCGTTCCTCAAACCACCGATGATCGCTGCCATCGATCTGGATCAGTTCGCCCAGGCACGAACGCCGGTTCCTCGGCTGGTGGATCTTGGGCGGGCGCTGCTTGCGCGGAATCCACAGGCCCGCGTCAGTCATCAGGTGCCGCACGGTTTCCTTTGAAAGCGTCAGACCGTGAGATTCACGCAGCTTCTCGCAGGCCAGTGTCGGGCCGAAATCGGCGTAGCGGTCTCGGATCAAAATTAGCGCCCGGTAAGCCGTGGCTTCATCGAGCTTTCGATTACCAGGACGTCCTCGGGCAGCCGATCCAACGCCGCCCGGCCCGGTCTGTTTATACCGAAGCACCAGCCGCTCGATCTGACGCACCGTCAGGTGCAAACGCTCGGCGGCCAGGCCCGGTTTGAGCATCCGGTCCATCACAGCTTGAATCACTTTGAGTCGGTCGAGTTCGCGCATGTTCAACGTCACCAGGTCGGTTGGCTGCATGGCGAGCTCCCATCGTTGGATCGGAAGCTCCCAGCATCGCACCAGCACCAAAACACGACATTCCTATCTTGCTCAAACACGACATTAGGATATTGCTGCTACAGATTTTACATTGATAATTTATCTTATGTAAAATCAAATAAAGAGATGAATCAACACCTCACCATATGTTCAGCCTGCCTCTCTAGTAGACCCACGACAAAGTAGAAATTGTCGGCGCTAACTGGCAGAAATCTTCCAGAATTCGAGGCGAAACGGTTATCACGCAGCCTTGCGTGGCAAGGTCAGGCGTCGATCCACGTAAAGTTGTCTATTAAACGAAAGGAGACTGCCACGCAACGTTGCGCGTTAAGCGAATGCGCCGTTTTTTTGCCCTAAATTTGCCATGAAAATTTGTGCAATATCCGTTTCGAGATTTGACATAATTCTGAGGACCTGAATTTTCCTGTCAGAGAGGGTGTTTTGAGGCGGGCAACAAGTCTTTGCCTTGCACCTAGTTTGCGAAATCTGAACACCCCATCCGAGTGAGCCGCTGTTCAGACAAAATCTGGTACTTTCGTGGACCAGATCGATCGGTTGACCACCGGCCACAACGGTTGCCTATGAACGTTGGTATTTGTTTCCCCTGGGATCGCCTTAAGTCTTGCTTTTGCTGCACCGGCGCGCGGTGGCAAGGTGGAGCCTGCAATTTGTTGGAGTGACGAGGGTAAATACGGAAACAATCGGTCAAAGAGCCGCTGTGGCAGCAGCGTGGTCGCGAACCGATTGGCGGCGCACTACCTTGCGGATTGCCATACATAGCCGTCACGGAAGGGTAGTGACCGGACGCGCTAGGGAAACATTGATTAATTCGTTTAACGTTGAAGCAGCAAACGACACATCAAGTGTGGCGAGGTCCAGAAATCTTCGATATGGCGAGTATTGCGCGGGAAGCAGGCCGGCAGTGCATCCAGGCCCTCATTGCGAGGGAGGCCTGTAGCAAGCAGGAAGGGGATCAGTCATGTTTGTGCGGCAGATCGCCGGATCAAATCAATCTCGCCTGCTGCCCACCGATTCGCATTGGGCGCGAGCAACGCGAACAGGACGAAACTGGAAGCGCTATAGAAACTCGAGGGGGGAGATGTCCAAAGCATTGGCAAATCTCTCGATCGTCTCCAACGTGACGTTTTTCTTTCCCGACTCCACAGCGCTGACCCGGTTGCGGTCGACGTCGACCTTTTCGGCGAGCTCTCGCTGATTCAGTCCGTTCTCAGCACGCCACTTCCGGATACGCGTCGCCATACCCTCGGTTATCTGCTGTGCAGTCTTGTCGCTTTTTTCGCCGCCGACCATTTCGCTCACGCTGGTTTTTAAAGCGCTAGCTATAAGGACGGCCTTTGAAATCGAAAGATTCGGTGCGCTCTTTTCGATGCGGCTGACCGCACTTCGGTCAAGTCCTAACGGGGCGCCGAAGGCCTCTTGGGTCAGACTCAGCTTGTCCCGACGGACACGCATCTCTTCCGCGAACAGCTTCGCAAGTTCCGCCATGCACAGCCCTGCATTGAAAAGCCGTCATCATTGGGCTTTGCAGGCAATTCGTCTACAACATCCGAATTGTAAAGCTCGATGTTGAAAACTCGGATGTCATAAATTTTTGTGTTGTAGACATTGAGATTTACAATTTATATGTCTACAATCGTCTAGTCTGCCTCTCTGGACCCGTAGGCAGACCTGTTGCCCGTCATCGACAGTGCAACGACAGAGCGTCCGTCAGCTTTCGAAGGTCATTTATGGTTCTTGTGCCTGTTTGCGTTGACTGGATTGCACCAGCACATCCTGTTCAAGCGATTGAAGAAAGTGTCGTTTGCGTCCTGCAGCCTATCGACGACGGCCAAAGGCGCCTTTCCATGCTTGCCGCTTGCCTTGATTGGTTCGCAGGCGCGTACCCGGTACACGCTACGCGGCGGATGATCGGTGGCGGGCTCGCGGATGTCAAAGGCTTCCCCGGAGCGCTAATTGGGAAAATTTGCGACTCGGTCAATACAACAGCCGAATCGACGTACGAGCTGGCTAGCGACTTCATGTTGGCTCGTAGGTTCGCGGGTATGCGATCGTTCGACCGGCCGGCTATCGCAGGCAGCAGGCGCGATTTCCCGGGAGAGTACTGGCAACGCGTCGTGGAGTTCAGCTGGGTGGCTACCAGCTTTCAATGGGCATGCGGTGAGAAAGCCCGTCTCGTAACCAGCAAAGGTAGCTCAGCGTTCGCGATACCAACACAGGGGGAAAGTTTGTGTTCGTTCGGCGACCGCCGTCTCATCGATGAACTCCGGAATCGCGCACCGCGAACTCAAATGTACTCCTGATAGGTTCGACCCAAGCTGCGCTATGCATGCAAATCCAGACTGCTTCAATTCGCGTCATGAAGTCACGTCGGGCGACAGCGTCTGACGACAGCGACGCTCCTAAGGGCCACTAGATGTCTGTACACGTTTATTCGTCCAACGACGCCGTAGTACTCGAGCGCTGGTCCATTCGGGAAACTGAGACCGGAACCCGTCATTTCGTTGGGTATAGCGTTCTCGACCACGAGGGCAGAGTAAGCACGCCAGTGGTGAGTTTCGATCCTGAGTCACGTACTGGAGCAACCGAAAGCGGAAGCACCTACACGCTAATCGGCCGAGCCGGGCGTGATGGCGACGCAGAGTTCGTTTGGAGTCACGCGGCGCGCGCATGGAAAGTCAAGGAGTGGCGCGATATTACAACTGAGCTAGTCCCTGACTGGCGAATGTGGGTGTCGAAGGCGGAGCGATTAGCGATGGGCGATAACGAAGGAGAGGTCATCTCATATCCCGACGTGTCGCAAATATCAGTCGGCCCGAATGAAGTGTATCGGATGGGTGAGATGCGGTATCGCGCAAGGGCCTATGCAGGGCGTCACGCTAACCCGCAATCCGACCTCAAACCGGTTTCGACTGTCACCGGCAGCGGTTCGATCGTGTTCGTCCGTCCAGTACCCGACGACCGTGTATTGCAACGCTTCATTGCAACGCGAGTGTTACTGGCGGAAAAAATGAAGCGGAACGGAACGGTCGACGAGATTTTTTTTGATGAAGCAGACATGACTGTGACGCTGGAGAGTCTGTCTCGAGAGGACGACAAGGTTGGGGAACGATTGGCCCATCTCTACATGACCCATGACGATAGCAGTATGAGAACGCAACTCCTCATTCCTGGCCAGCCCGAACTGACATTTGGCCCGATAGTCGCGCGTCAACGCGAACGCGTCTGGAAGGCGGTGCTGCTTATATTGCCGGACTGGGGCGACGCGGGATTCGTTTCTCGATGGGAATAGGCATGATTTCTCTTCGACCCGTTCTATGGCGCGCCCGCGCATACCAGGGAAGTGTCCTCGGCGCAGACTACCCAGCACCGGAAGTTTCTGAAATCTCCGGAGAGACGGTATTCAGTCCGCGTTGCTCGGATGGGGATACGCTCAATGAGCGAGTCATATCGCATGTTCGCGATGAGATAGAAACACGCCTCACCGCCGGGCGTACAAATGCGATAGGCACGGCAGCCTCGCTGAAGCCATTCATGACTGTCGAGATTCAGACACTCGGCCCCTTTGGGCGCGAGACCGGGAATGCATGGGAGCAGGTTGGACGTCTTGACCTGATAACGAACGGGGTCGTGGTTGATGCAGGTATCTGGGTGGTCGGGGTGCCCGAAAGACTACTGCCCACCGTTGAGGTGCACGATGGAGAAACGGTGTGGACGATTTTTGTTCGCCTGCTTGAACAACCTGCGCCTCAATCTGGCAGGGAATGACATGACTTCTGTCAGTGCTTTCGAGCAAGCGAAGGCGACTACGCGTGCTGGGTCGATCATGGCGCCGCGACACGCGTCAAACTTAGGACGGACCCTAGATTGAAGTTAAGTCGCAGAAAAATCAGCACAGTCCCCCGGATTGTCCCAACGTTCAGCTTCTCGGAAAAGAGGTTGATTCTGCGAGCTCTTCGAGCGACGACGTTTCAGCCACCGGTGGCAGCTGCGATCCTTGCAATGTCAGATGCGAAGTTGGGTCATTTGATCAAACGTGCTTTACGACGCGCCCTCCGAGCGTCCCAATTGAGTCGACATCCTGCCAGGATTTCCAGGCGGGTGCATGGACTGGAGAATCCATAATTCGCGATGACGAGCCTTGTGGTGAGAACCGGCGACATGAGCAGAATGCGAATTTAGAAGCCATTCTAGATACTGAGGTGAGAGGGATCCCTTATGACCATTCCGCTTGAACGCTCCCGTTCAGTGCTCCGCGCATATGAGCTGTTGAGCGACCTCGCAAACGCATGCGGCGACGTAACGCTCGCAACGTATCGAGAACAGGCACGGTCGATCCTACGTCATTACCCAGAGCGGTGTCACCTACGCATATCAGCGGCCAAGGCTCCGGAGATTTGGGCGGACCCGGACGCGCGCTGGTATGACTGACTTCTCGGACCGGGAAGTGGCCATCGTGCGCCGACACATCGTCAGTAGAAAAGGCGCGTCGACAAGAAGCAGCCGCCTCGACGGTGACTCTCTCGACGGCGCGACGACTGCATGGCGACTAAGAGTGTACGAAGGAGAGTACTGGAAGCATGGTGAAGTTCTGTTATTGATGGAAGAAGTCACCCGCGATCTGTCGATGGAGTTGGGTGAGTCGGATTCTGGAGCCGAGGCACAAGAATGCATGCTTGCTCTGGTAACGGATCTGCGAGCGCGTAGCAATAGGCGATATCCCATCGCGCCGTTTGCAGAGACCAGCACATTCCTGACAGTTTTTGTTGAGCTGCTCAGGTCGGCAGGTGATGTTGTGGGTCAACCAGTCGCGCGTCTCGATATGGTGAGAGAGAAAAACCGCTTCTCTGCAGGTCTTCTGGTTGCTGGACAGCCACGCATCGACGTTGAAGCAGTCGACTTTGAAGCATCGGATGGAGTCCTGGATGTGCTGCTGAAGATGCTGTCGCATATGCTTTCCTGAAGAATAGCAAGCCATGCATTTTCATGACGCGCAGCGAATTTCGCTGCCATTTCACAAGGCTTCGAGATGAGAGTACGAAGACTGAATGCTTCTCCAGGTCGCGCGGATCCAGACGCGCTGGTGATGGCGTGATGCTTGGGTGATGGGCGTGCTGTTAGGGGACGAACTGAATTTCTATCTATTTGGGGACGCCGGCGACCGCAAGCAACCCGTACCAACCCTGGATGAATGTTCGCAATTGAGTGGGTTACGCGCGGCAACACGTCGAGTCGGGGAGTTGAGCCGACTGGTGTCTCTTTCGCCTCGTCTGATTAGTTTCAGGTGAAGCGAAACGGATTGTTGATATGGGCTCCCAAGTCACGTCGACTGGGTGGTCCTGGGTTTGAAAATGCAAGGACAAGAATGGGAAACGATGGAGCACCGGTCACGGCGAGAGCGATTCTCGAGAGGAGCTCAAGCGAGGGAGCCAGCTATGGCGTTACACAACTCCCTGCGGGCACAATTTTTCTTCTCGATCTAACCCTTGACAAGACGAACGGTGAAGTTGGGTTCGTCCGAGTGGTCGTCTCATCAGCTCGTTCGATTCTTGAGTTCATGGCCGCGCAGGATATCGTCGACATGAAAATAACAGTGATTCAGGCACGTTCAGCTGAGTCACCAGAACCAGAGATTGAAACGGTAGTGGAGCTCGAGGTATTGCCGCCTCAATTGCTGTGCTACACGCTTGAGAGTGGCTCGCGCTTTGCCGTAGTTGGACATAGCGAGCCGAGACGGGTGCAGTCGCTATTCAGCGCGGCTTCTGCCCGGGAGGGAGAAGCATCGGCATAGAGACACGCCTTCAACGAGGGCAACTTCTTAAGCCACGTGGCATGCAGGCCGGTTGAGACGTGCGGTCTTATGCAAGCGTACACGCTTGCGTTCAGCAGTTCTCTCGCATTGAAATGCACATGAGCCGAACGCAGAGCTCGCATACAGGCATGACCGGAGCGGGAAAGATTCAGTAGAGATTTCGGCCGCGCAGGCCACGAGTCGCGACTCGCCTGAACATTCAGGCCTGCGTCTGCCTGGATAAAAGCCGTCGCTTCACACTGGATGAACAAAAATCCAGTGGCACCAGCGAGGCCAATCCGACCATTTCTGCGTTGGGTAGGCGGTAAATCCAGAGTCCTTCAACACATCGTTTTCCGGCTGCCGCGCGGCAAGAGGTTAGTCGAGCCGTTTGTGGGCGGTGGGTCCATTTTCCTCAATACACACTACGAGAGCTATCTTCTGGCGGACAGCAATCGACATCTTGTCGAACTCTATCAGGCAGTCGCAAATGGACGCGACGGATTCGTGGAGATGGCAAAGGCATACTTTGAAGAGTGTTTCCGTACACCGGAACGGTATCTATCAGTGAGGGCGGCATTTAACGCTGAGCAGGATGCGCTTGCGCGAGCAGCGCAGTTTCTTTACCTGAATCGATTCAACTTCAACGGCCTGTGTCGCTACAACAAAGCGGGCGGTTTCAACGTGCCGTACGGATACCCCACGCGTCCCCCACGGTTTCCATTCGAAGAGATTACCGCCTTCTCCGCGAAGGCAGAGCACGCGGATTTCATTGCTGCAGACTTCGCCAAGGTGATGTGCACCGCTACTTCGGGGGATGTAGTCTACTGCGACCCGCCATATCTCGACCCAGATAGCGCGAAGACATTCACTGGCTATAGCCCTAGCGGCTTTAGCATGGAGCGCCAATTAGAACTTGCCTCAATTTCGAGAGAATTGGCACGAAAGGGAGTCCCGGTCGCGATATCGAACCACGACTGCCAGACGGCGCGCGAGATTTATGCAGGCGCCGAGATTTTCACGTTTGATGCCCGCCGCTCGGTCAGTGCTGCTTCCGAAAAGCGCGGAGCCGCACGCGAGTTGCTTGCCATCTTCCGATAGGTGGATGGCGGTAGGGTGCTGGGTCGCTTCGGCCATGCGCGTTACGTTACCGACGAAGTAACGCGCAAACCGTCCTCTGCACAGATAAAACTCTCTGCTATACAGAGCCATCATCCACAAGGGACTAACTAATGACCATCCACTCCTTGTCAACAACTGAGCCGAAACTCACTACGCTGCTACAACTTATCGTTGAAGAATTTGTTTTCATCGCTGCGAAAAGCGAACGTTATCGTGAAGGGTGGGAACGTCTCACACCTTACGCTGCAATCGACCTTGTGTTGCGGCGGCGTCAGGACGTTGATTGGCTCCGGGACGCCAGAGGAGAGAAATTCGATGCAGAGTTGTCAGAGTGCTTTGACATGGTGTGGCCGGCAATAATCGCGTTGCAGCGTGTTGTCGACGAGGCCAGAACTCTCGACTCGGCGTCCGATATAGAGTCGCGGTATGACGCATGGTTGCAGGCGCCAATCTCCGTTATCGAGCGTTATCGAGACACGGTCAGCCTGCAGACGATTAGGGAGACCTACGAGCATATGTTGCAATGCGCCGTGGGCGCGCGTTTGGCGAAGCTTGACGAAGCTCCAAAGGACCAGCAGGTTTTTCGGACGCGGGATTCCTCCCTCGCCATCGAACAGATTCGGATTAGTGCGTACTCGAAGGAGACAGTGTTTATATTTGACACGGAGCGGCTTCCTGTCAGTCTACAGCGTGGTGTGTCGGGGGCGAAATGCCTGGCAGTTACCGTGCCAGATGCATGGATTGCCAAATGCGACGCCTTCGTGAACTTTTCTGCGCCATCGTTTGGTCTTGTCGATAACTGTCGAACCGCGCAAGAATGCGTGTTGCAACTCGCCTCTGGATGGGTGCGTCTGGATGCGGCGGAGGTCAATCGCTTCCTGTATCAGTTCGACGATGAGCTACCTGTTGTGTTCGTCGGAAAAGAAATCTGCGCTCTCGCGGTTCACGAATTCTTTGGGCTCGCCGACTGCGCGTCAATTGATGCCACTCTCGCACACCTTGGCGAACTGGACGGGCTTATCCCGGTACTCAGCGATCGGCTGAGTTTCGATGATGAAACTTCAGTGAAAGTCGACGTCAAATCTCGCGTTTTGAATGCAGTATCTTATGCCGGCGCTCGCTGCAATCGCTCTTTGAGCGATATCCCTGATGCTATCGACGAGGTGCCGTTCTAGGTCGCGGGCGAGTTTTCAGAACGGCTAGTACATTCGTCGGACTTATATGCGCCCCCTGCCGATTAGTTTTCTTTTGAGTTATCGCCGCCCGAAAATTTGAAGGCGGGTGACCGCTCGTCTGCAAACCTCGGAGGTGTTGAAGATAGGAGTCTAGCTTCGGCTGTTGTCTCTGGGAGCACGGGGTGGAAGTACCGGCCATCTCCGAACGCGATGTGTTCGTGTAGGGGCGTTCGTCCGACGCACACCTGACCTCGAAAAGCCGAGGCCCTGGGCCCCGGCGCGTGGAGAGGTCGACCTCGATGAGATTCGGCCTGTGCTCGGAAGTACACCGTGTGTGGCTTGTACGGGCGAAGAGAAATCAGACCGCACGAGGTAAGATGCCCGACGATGTCTTTTCAGTCAGGAAGACTCTCCTGATGATTCGCCGTGTAGGCATCTCCCAAGGGGTTTGCATGGACGGTTTCGCTCAGGTCAACAATCTGGTCTAGCATCGCCGGTTTCAGTTGTACCCCGTCAGGAAGCGTATCTACCCTTCTATATCCGTGCCAATCCGTCCAGGGGCCCTCCGAAACGTTGACGGTCCATCGATAGGTTCGTCCGTCCGCGACCCCCCGAAGGTCAGAGAAATGTTCGAACGGGTATTTGACCAGGACGCATCGTCCTTCGAAAACGAACAACACGGGGATGGCGCGCCGAAAGCGAAAGAGCACTGGCCACATTGCCTCGTATTTGCACCAGAAAGCCCGGCTTACAGACAGTTGAGTCTCGTAGGGGGCGTTCAGCCTATCCATTTGAGAGTAGACGCATTGAAGTCCGGGTGCTTCGCTGAGCGTTTCTGGGATGTGAACTCGCTCTTCGGGTAGCCGGACCGCTAGACACAGCTGCTCATGGACGCTTCCGCGAAGCGATGTCGGCAAGTCGGCGCTGGATATCAGATAGCCGGCAGTTTTTGCGCGAGAGTCGCTCCGGATTGCTTCCACGACAGCAGATGTGTCGTGCGTTTCTGTGACATTAGAGATATCTTTGCGGCCGGCGGATGAATCTCCGTGGCCGCGACGCCTGACCATGTTTCGAAGAAGGGAGGTCCACGCGGGCACTTCATCTTCAGCTGTATTGTCGGTTCGCACAAACTCTGCGATGACCATTGACGCTGCCGGTTCATCTGCGCGCAGCACCAGCGCGCGAACAGTTTTCCCCATCGCATTCCAGACTCGCTCCGCCTGCTCCATTTGGTGGCGGAACTGAGCGAGTTCGTCGAAGAACGCCTGAGCGTGTCCGCCAGCCAACACCTTTGTTACTTCGTCGGGCATATCCTCGTGCAACCAGGCGCCGAGAATGGACGTATAAACGTGCGCCCAGTGCCGGTCTTCGCGACCATCGTCGTTTGCGATGAGTTCGCGACGAATATGTTGAAGCGCTGTTTCCATAGCTTCTGGCACCGGCGCATTGAGATTGGCAGACGTGTCCTCAGTGACACCCTTAAGATGTTCCGTACCTTTGAGTGTGCTTGCTGCGCGGACTGGCAAAGGATTGCCTATGGCGCGGGATTCTTCCTCCTCCATGCGTGGCATGGCGCAGGCTGTGCGCAGGACTCGCTCAAAACATAGCCGGGTCAAGGGGTCATCGGGACGCCAGTCGCCGCACCGAAGCGCGTACTGCATATCGCCGAGTTCGAGATATCCGAAATCCTGCAGGTCGGTGCACATTTCCGCTTCGGCACGGAGGTGATTCTCGAATCTAAGCGGCTCGGCTAGAACGCGCAGTTCCTGATACTGGGCGAGACGCAGCCTGAATGTGTCGAGAAGGTCGAGCTTGCTTAATCGCTCAATTAGCGATGGGTTCATCTGTTCCAACGTCCAGACGAAAACATCCGGGATAAGAGCGACCCCGCCGAAGCCGGCCATGCTGTCCATTTTCGCCAGGAGGCGAACGATGTAGATTAGAGACTCCTCGAGTGTTTTGACACGAGTACGGGCGATGTTTGTTTCCATATCTGGCTCCAGAGCATGTTATAGAACCTGTAGGAACTAAGTTTTAGCCTGCGATACGGCTGTGGGCCAGTCGACCTCGGGCATAGCCACTGTTTGAAGTCGCTCGCGACCGTCACCGCTCAGACACCGTGATGTCCGCCTGATTCCGTGAAAAGGTGAGGTACGATCGCGACTCAGCCTGACGCCACCATGAATGAAGCGAGCCGAAAATATTCCTGCTGCTAACGAAGCGCAGCGATGACGCTGCACCACGAGATTGCGCGGAAAAAGGAGACGCATCTGCAGCAGTTTTCTCGTGTCATATCCGGACCTGCTTGCAGGTAATTGGACTCCTGCTTTCGCGCGTCAATGGCTCATCGTGTCACGTCAAGTTATTCGCCGACAGGATAGACTGAGGCTCGCCCTGTACAGAGCTTCACCAATACGACGAACAAGGGGTACAACCAGCGCATTGCCCATAAGCATCGCGCGCGTTGCATCCGTCACGTCGGGATGGGCCGTGAATCCGCGCGGAAACCCATTTAGCGCCTCGAGCTCTTCGGGAACGAGACGTCGAAGGAGGCCGCCCGGCTCTCGTATGGCGTGCTTTGTTCGTGTCGCCGTGGTTCCGCCTTCCGACGTAATGATTGTTCTGGATGGTCGGTCGAGCGGGTCCGGGAACAACATCGCGCCTTCGGAGTAGTTATACGTAAAACCGTTCGTTGTTCGTGGGATAGTCTTCGCCGCCTTGGCGGCACGCCACTTTTCTTCGTCTTCCTGCCTGATATAGAAGGTGGTCGGTACCGGGCCGGTCTTGCTTACGATGTCCCCAAGCGTCAGTGGATGTACGTGGCCGGTAAACTCGCGGAAGTCATCAATGTCGGCGGCGTCAACGGTGAAGGTCCGCACGGCCCCCCCGAGCATCAGTCCGCAGTTGGCGAAGCGGGACTTTCCGTTGGACAGGGGGCGATAGTGCAGTTGCTCGTCAAAGGGGTCAGCAAGCACGTTCAGGGCAGGCGCTACGCCGTCGAGCGAGTTTCTTGGAACACAGGGGAGTGCGCTGTTGAGGACTGTGTGCGGGAGCCATCCAGAATCGCTGGCCGCAAGTCCCTCGTCTCGCATTCGCTGATAAGCACCGGTCGACTTGTGATAAGCGACGATGAAGGTGCGTTTGCGACGCTGGGCGTTCCCGTAGTCTGCGGCGTTGACGACACGCCATTCGACGGCGTAACCGAGGGAGTGAAGGGTAGAGAGGATGACGGCAAAATCCCGACCTCGACATGAAGCAGGACTCGAAAGCAACCGGTCTACGTTTTCCAGAATCAGATATTTCGCAGGCTCCGCGTCCTGAATGCGCTGCTGAAGCAGTTCAGCAATGGCCCACCACAACACTCCCTTCCGGCCCGCAAGCCCCTGTGATTTTGATAGAGGCTTCGCGACGGAAAAGTCCTGACACGGAAAGCCACCGACCACGACGTCCGGCGACGCCTCGCGTATCGCCCGAATACCATCTTCCGATTCAAGGACCTTAAAAATGTCCTCGTTAATGTGAGAGCCACCGGGCCAGCGAGCCTGATAAATCTCGCTCGCATGCTGTTTCTTTCGGGAAGGCTCGAACTGGTTGCTTAACACAATTTTAAATTGGCTTTCGTGTACTGCTTCCAGTCCTAGGCGGAACCCACCCACACCTGCAAATAGTTCTGCAACACGAAGCTTGCCCGTCGGACTGATACTGTTCTGCGCTGACATCCTGTTTCCCGTTGATAGTGGAAACAGGTAGAGCGAACGGGTTTTATCTTTTTACGAGAAAAGTTCGAAACATTTAAATTGCTAGCTTCGGGCTGCAGCAGAACAGAAATCACACATAACCGACTGCCGGGGCTGTCACCAGAAGCTCTTCAGATAAGCGTAGCCGGACGGTTAAAGCAGGCCGCCATACGCGCTAATGGAACCAGGCGCTTTCTTGAGGGCGCTCTGGGGCCTGCCAGCGGCATTTCTTAAGTAATTTTCCCAAACATATAAAAATATAAATTCGTAAAATATTTATACTGTTTAACAATTTAAACTGGCTTAAATACTATGTTGCAAAAATCTTCGAGTATTAATATCATCCATCTACTGCCTATTTGTTGCGGCCTTTTTTAAATCAAAAAATTGAAACGAGTATTCCTGAAAAAATATCTCTCGCATATATCGCGGCCTGGCGTAACGAAGGACCAGGGCTTGACTCGTTCGTTAAGAAATCTTGCTTGGTCTCGTTTTCCGAATCCTCAAAATGGATGGATCCAGCTGAATTTATAATCAGTCATTCAACAACAATGATGAACACCCCGGAGGGTCCTGTTTTCATTTTTCTCAAGAGACAGGGCACAACCTTCCATTTCATCCTGGCTGATGTGTTGGACGAGAGGCTTTGGTCGCTCTTTGATGAGTGGAAAAAACATGGAAAATACCTTTCCTACCTTGGGATGGGCGGCAAGTCCAATCTGCACGCATGCGAGTCGCCAGATTTAAATAGGTTTCAAGAGTTTCGTGACAGGGCTGGACCTCAAAATTTAAATCAATTCAAAGGAGCAGTATGGGAAATATTGAACGAAGACCTGCTGGAGGGTCTTGCTGTCGGAATCCTGCAAAGCGAAGTCAACGCATACGACATCCACAACATTTCGGTCGAGATGAATGTTCTTGACCTGGATATGGATGGTGCATCGCAAGTCATCTAGCGATGGCAAGCCACGTCGTCCCAATACGACTGTCATTGCGCGCCGCTAGTAGTTGTGGCGGAAACAAAGTCTCAAACATACGTACGGCGTAGAAGCCGGAGTAGCGAAACACAGGAGAGAAAAATGGAAGATGTATTTGACAACGAACTCGAATTTGGTCTGTGCCAGACAGGCGCAATCGGCACGGCCAAGGACTTCGCGCCGTTCGCGAGGTCAGCCGCGATGCTGCGACCGACCACGCCGGTGCTTACAGCGAACGTCGACCTCGGCATGGTGGCGAACTGTGCGGGCTCGGGCGCGGGAAATTTCGGCCTTGGCTGCTTCCAGGCAGAGGACTGCATCCTGCTTACGATGCGGCTTCAAGTTGGGACGCTGCAGATTTACTGGTTAGCTGACGCGAGCGACCCAGAGGTCTGGAAGACAATTGATTCCTGGAAGAAGGGCGGCAAAGCGGGCTTTGCCCTTATTCAGGACAAGGGTGCGGCGTTCATCCCCTGGGATATATCTGGCCCGCAGAACGGTGTCGAGCAATTCCGAGGGGAGTGCGGCAAGCAGAAGGCTAACCAGTTTGTGCGGGCAGCCACGACATTAGCTGGAAGTGGGAGGGTTCACCACCAGGCAACCACCGATATACCGGGCGTTCCTCTTGAGCATGTTTTGGTTAGTGTTCTCATGACTGACCGGCTCACGGAGGTCGTTAAGAAGAACTCTATCGAGCTGCTCGCGCGCGTGCCAACGCTTTCGCGCAAGGCTCACATGAAGGCGCACTAGGCTTAATGGGGAGCGTTATGCGCTCCCGACCGTCACCGAGATGCGAGACATCACGACTAGGACCACGAAGGCGACGGTGCCGACGCGCCACTTCTTTCCTTGTCCATGGCCGTTTCAAAGGCCGATAGCCGAGCAAGAGTACCAGTAACAGCGACGATGTTTCTGGTGCCGTCGCCGTAGCTACTGAGAGTGCCGAGATGTTCAATAATGAATCATTCTAGCGGGAGCCACAGCAGGACTCTGACAACGAGAAGTGGCGACGCCCGGCGAGCTGACCCAATGTGCCCAAGAGCGGTCGTGCTTGTGAGAGTCCCGCAACGTTTGACCGCCGCATGCATTCGGCTTTCGTATTCGTGGCGGCGGGTTGACTCCCGTCCCAAAAAATCCGGCGGCGATGTTCGTTATTCTTGATGACACAGAACAGCCGTATTACGAACATCAGCTTGCGGCGCGACCGCTTATTATTTTCGGCACGTGACCTGTGGAATTCTGGATCCAACCTTGCGCGGACTGCGCTGAACTATATGGAAGACCGGCCGGCGAGCCTGGACACGAGCGCCTGATGCTCAATGGAGCGGCTGCAGTGAAATCAGCGCCGGTGGAGGAGCACTACACTTGCGGTCGCTGTGGAGCAGTGTTCGCGCGAATTTTTACTGGACCACCAACGCGGCAGATATGGATGCTCCTGAACGCTGGGCAGCATTAGAGCAGAGATTGTGAGAGCCCGATCACAACCACTGCATACGACGCATCGGTACAAGGGAACCGCGAGGCATGGCATCTGAGGGGAAAGTCTTCTTCAATTGGGCAGTCGCAGCTTTGTGTGGAAATTGACAACAGTGAATTCAGCCAGCAGTGCTCGTTATTGCGAGAGTGCAGGTCTACGCTGCCTTCGTCAGATCCGTACTGCACTGTACGTGAGCCACCTACTGGAGAGAATTCGTGAAACTTGCTCAATTGATTGTAGCGGCCACCGTCGCAATTCCGGCCGTATCGTCGTTTGCGCAGTCGACGCCTCCGTCACTGAACGATCTCAGTGCAGAAATCGCACAAGAAAGAATGACACATCAGTACGTGGACTCGACTGCTCAAACACGAGCTTCGATAGATGATGCCAAGCAGACTAGGCTGCCGCCTCACCAGATAGCTCGACTGAACATGGGGCGATATTCGCTTTCGGTAGTCCGTCCGTCGTTTTGATATTGCCATCTCCTCATTTTTGAGAAGGCACTGGACATCGTGTTTGGTGTAGTTGCGTTGACAGTACACCAAACACTAGTACCGTCTTTTTGTTTGCTTGAATCCTGCCGATTCCTGAAGAGTGAGATGCGCGTGGCTCCTAGCAGGCTGCGGAAATACTTCCTCCGGAAGTCACCCGAAAGTTCAGTTCAAACGTTGTAAATGAAGACCCCACAACTGTGAGAAGCGATGCGCGGCGCCGATACCTTTACCGAGAATTTATTCACCTTGCGTAAGCTGGAGGACTTTGTTCCAGCCGATCACCCGTTGCGCTCGATTCGCAAGATGGCCAACGAAGCGTTGGCCAGGATGGACCGCTTGTTTGCCGGAATGTACGAGGCTGAGATCAAAGGTGGGCGCCCCAGCATTGCGCCGGAGAAGCTGCTGCGCGCGATGCTGTTGCAAGTGCTCTATAGTGTTCGCTCGGAGCGGCAGTTGATGGAACAGGTTCAATATAACCTGCTGTTTCGTTGGTTTATCGGCTTGTCGATGGACGATGCCGTTTGGGTGCCCACCGTCTTCACCAAGAACCGCGAGCGGCTGATCAAACACGACGCGGTCATTGAATTCTTCAACGAGGTTGTGGGCATTGCCGAGAAGAAGTGCTGGCTTTCCGGTGAGCACTTCAGCGTCGATGGCACGTTAATTCAAGCATGGGCCGGCCATAAAAGCTTTGTGCGTAAAGACGATGATCAGGATAGCGAAGACGGTGGGAACTTCAAGGGCGAGACGCGTAGCAACGAGACGCATGAATCGAAGAGCGACCCGGATTCGCGGCTGTATCGTAAGGGCAAAACGGCAAGCGAGCTACGCTACATGGGCCACACGTTGAGCGACAACCGCCATGGGCTAATCGCCAGCGCCGTGGTGACGCTGGCCGATGGCTATGCTGAGCGCGAAGCGGCCAAAGTGATGATCGACGATGCCCGCCAGGCGCTTGGCGACCCGACACGCGAGATCACACTCGGGGCAGACAAAGGCTATGACGCGGCAGAGTTCATCAAGGCTTGCCAGGAAATGAAAGTCACGCCTCATGTGGCGCAAAACAAGTCAGGGCGACAATCGGCGGTGCCCGAGTCAATCGCCGGGAGTGCGGGCTATGCGGTTTCCCAGCAAAAGCGCAAGCTCATCGAACAGGGTTTCGGCTGGGCCAAGAGCATCGGCGGTATGCGCCAGGTGATGGTGCGCGGCTTGAAGAAGGTCGATCAGATGTTCGTGCTGACGATGGCCGCGTACAACCTCGTGCGCATGCGCACCTTGGGACAACTCCGTGCGTTGCAGCCGTAGTGAACCAAAAATGCGCAAGAGAACGTCATAAACAGGTCCGAAAAGCGAAATTAACCGGTCCATATTCCAAACTATGAAAAATCCCCCGCCGAAAACTCTGATCAAGCTCATGGCTCAGTAAAGTCGGCCTGTATTTCCGCAGCATGCTAGGAGTCTGCGTACCGGACTTCATCTTCTCTTGATCTTCGCCGGACAACACATATTCAGATATCTCGACCGCGTCGCGACCGAGCAATCAGGCAACAAAGCAGCCGGTTGGATGCTTCGGAGCGTCTCGGGCTACACGACCAGAAGATCGAATGTTTGCCGAAAGGCCGCAACGACTAGCGGGCGTACGAATCGTGAGTCCGTGCGGGCATGGCAGGTGACAGCATCTCTCTCTCGGCACGAACACCGACCTGTCGGCTCGACTTTGCAAAAAAACGGCGGACCAGGTGGTCCGCCGGGAATCATCCATCCGCCATCAGATGCATTCGTTACGACAACGGTTTAACCGCCACGACTACGTGTTCGAACAGCTCGATAGCATTCCTATTTGTCTCCTTGAATTCTGCGGTTTCCTCAAAGGCGACATGAACGTGGCTCTGGCCAATCTGCGAAGCGGCCTGCAGGTCCGCCATATCTTCGGGCGACAGCAAATATTCAGAGAATTCGACTGCATTGTCAGCGAGCAACCAGGCAACAAGGAGTTTGTCGTTAGCGTCGACACCCGCTGCCTGAATGGTCTCGCCGGATATCGCGACTGTCCCTCCAGCGACCACCAGACATTCGACGTCAGTTCCGTCAGGACGTTTGCGGACTTCGACGCGAATTTGCCGGTCAACGTGGTCAATCTCTCTAGCAGAAATATCCGTTAGCGCAGCCACGATGAAGCTTTCGTCCTGGCGCTCAGGTTGCCCGCGTAGCTCCGAGCGAGGCACGACGTAAGCCGTGCGGTCGGGGTTAGATGCGCAGTGCTCGAAAATTGCGGCCACCAGTTCAGGGTTGATTTCGGGCGCAGCGACCAGGGTGTCATACATACTTTCTTTGTCCTTTACGTTGGCGCTGATGGCGGCCTGCCGTCAGCAAACTCAGGTCGTATAGCAACCCGCGTTCGCACTACACGGTGCGGGGAGCGATGCCAGCGCAGGTGTCAATGGCCGGGTATTGGCTATTAGTTTTGCCACCGATTCATTAAATAAAGATTAGCAAATATGCTCCCGCAGTTCAATAGGTGGCTGCAAATTAATTTTATACAGCCCGTATCTATTAATTTGATAACGTTAATTGTAGGTGGGATAAAAAGCTATACATTGAACCGTTCGGGCGTATTTGATAATTGTTATCAATTTAAATGGGGCTGGTGTAGCGCGGCATCGATCAAAGTACTGTCATGTAGGGTTTTTCTTGAAAATTTTCAAGCGGATGATGTTGCAAAGAAAGCGAAAGTAGCATCGGTATAAAAATTTAAACGGGGTTAAATACTATGTTGCTCATCTCGAATAACCTGGTTATGATCTGTGCAATCCGATGACCGAAAGTCACATTGAAACGACTAACGCTGATTTTATACGATAATGGAAGTTTTAAACGCTACACTGAAGATTTTCGCGGACTACATGGACCGCGAGCTGGCGCAGCATGGCTTCACCCTGATTTCACCGTATTTCGCAGAGAGGCGCGCGCCCGGTATGCGGCAGGGCGTTCTGCTGCGAGTCGACGTCGTGGCAAACGTTGTTTGCACGGAAGTGCAAACCTACTCTGGGTTTACACACGAGCTGGATGACGGGCCGACGGCCGGGCAGCCTGGAACCCTAGACGTTGTGGCAGGGGTTGCCTCCGGGGGCATGGGATCATGGGGAGGGGATTTGCGCTCGCCACTCAGGATGGTGTCGGAGACTCTTTTGCCGGATTTGCTACTTTACGGGACCGTCGACGCCATCGTGGCAGAGGTCGAAAAGTATCCCGGTTCAGCAAGCCGGTTGATTGGCAGCAGTCCTATCGCTGCGACGTTCAATTTTGCGCATTGCCTGGAGACAGTGGGGCGTTTGTCGGACGCAACAGCGCTGTACCTCGAAATCGCAGAGCGATTGGAGCCGAGCAGTGACCCACTTGCGCAGACATACGCCGATGCAGCTCGACGACATGCACGAGCGATTGAGCACGCGGGTACGGAAGAGAGCACATTGGCGAAATCTGCCAGCGAGACGCCCGAGGCGCATGAGCTGGAACTTTCGGAGACTGACGAGGTTTTGCGACCGTTTTACTCTGGGTTGCTACAGCACATGCGGAGAACCAGGCTAAACCCCGCGACTACCCACCCCGCGCCGCTATTTCGTGCGATGGACGAACTGTACGAAGCTGAGCCTCGTCCAGGTTTCTGGAGGTCGGTGTCCCGGCAAACCATCCTGAACGTCGTGAAAACGTACGCGCCCGGTTTCGAACAGGAGATGGCCGCGTGCTCGCCCACGGAGCTTGAGGCTTACGTTGAAGACCTTGACCTTGGCTTGTATATGAGGAAGTTCGACGAACTGTGCGCCGAGCGGCTACTCGCATTGCCTGCGGCTGTCAGACCACAGACCCGAGAACAGGTTTACGACTGGTTGCTTGAGGACTTCAATCGTCGAGGTGAGGAGGACGAGTCCGATTATTTGCAACGGGACGCATTGAAAGGCGCCGACGGAGTCATCCGGAGGATGGTGCGCCTCCAGGCAATGGAGCTTATCTTGACCGTAGAAAGACGCAACGCTTTGTGGCGCCGCAGTACAACTTACGGCAGACAGGTACGCGACATGAAGACCTTGCTTGATATCGTGTGATAGTTTGCCAGCCTATATCCGAAATGTACGAGCCACGTTGGTGACTCGTATGCGCTCATGTCGTGCATGTCTCTTCGCGATTACTTCAAGCTTGCCGTGAAATACCGGCGGCTCGCGACGCCGCCGATCACGATCGAATGGGCGGAGTATTCCGACACCGTCGTGTGGACCTTTCCGGACACGTTCGTGTCAGGCACGCCGCGCGAATTGCGCGAGTTCCTGATCGAGCAGCAGGTCAGCGTGAACGTTACACATCTGCAGGAAGTGGCCGGTCGGAGCTGTCCTCCATTGAAGGCCTGCTTTTCATATGCCGCGCCGGCGCACGCCGATATCTATCCGAGATACCTTGGCTGTCCTTGTTTTTTCGACCAGCCTCAATGAGAGCTCGTCTACGGTAGTGCAATTCTGGAACAGAAGCCGCAGATGGCGCATCGCCTTACGACAGCGCTTCTGGAGCAGACCTGCGACCGGTTGATTGGGCAAGCCAAGACGAGCGGCGGTGCATCTGGAGAGGTCTATCAAATCCTGATGAGACAACCTGGGGAAGCTCAGACCATGGAGGTCGTTGCCAAGGCATTCGAATATGAGCGGGCGCACGTTGCGCCGGCGTCTTGAGGCGGAGGGGACGTCCTTTCAGGACATAGTCGACGATGTGCGCAGCTCGTTAGCGATGGAGTATCTGAAAACGACCAGGATGAGCACGAATGACATTGCGATGTTGTTGGGATTCAGTGATGCTGCGGACTTTCGGCGCGCCTTGAAACGATGGACAGGGAAAGGAGCTGAGGAACTTCGAGGCTAAGCCGAGCGCCAGTATTCCCCCGAGCACTTTCCTCTCTACAGACTACGCGGGACGTCACGGTCGATGGCGTGATGTCCTGTTCGAGTACTTCACTGCACCGATAGCCGACGTATAACGGATGCAGGCGCATCGAACTACTTTGCGACGAGCCTACGGGAAGACCACCGACCCCACTGTGTGCACGCTGCTCGTCCGGGACGCAAGCATCAGCAGCTTCGAGTTGCACGGGACAACTGGCGTTGTCGCCATCCCCGACCTGATAGCCGGCTTGCTCGAGCTGAGTTAGTTCTGCCCGGACTTGAGCGCGGGTTATCAGCGTGTCACTTTGGGCGAATGAAAGTGCAGGAGCGGCCAACGCTGCAGCGACCAGTGCGGACTTTATCAACACGTTCATTTTGACCTTCATCATTTCTGGTGCGCCCCGGCCTGTTTGCCTGAACCGTTGAGAAGCGGTGTGGGCAACGACGCAGCATGGGTTGTTGGCGGATTTGAGAGGGCACATTTCCTCAATTGCGAAGGGTCGCCTCGCCCCAGCTTTCGGTTCCCGATGATGCTGACGAAACCGGCACGTGAATGGCGGGTCAGCGCGGACACGAGCTGTTGGTGACTACGGACGCAGCGTGCATTTGCGAAATGCATCGTGTCTATGGAAAAGACTCATGCTCCCCACGATCAGTATTGTGGTTCATATGTGCTAAAACGCTCCACGCCATGGCGGGCCTTGTCGGGGTGTGTATTCACGGGAAATGCATCGTGAATGCATAACTGCACAGACATTCGGAAACACGAATCTAAGCCCAGTCAGGAGGGTGTCAAAGATGATTCGTTGTATGCGCATATGGACCGGCGATGACGGTCAATCCCATTTCGAGCCGGGCCTGATCCACCTCGCCGGCAGCGAGCGCGGCGACGCCGTGAGCGGCATCACCGATGCCGTCAGTATCTCTTTCCGCGAGACGCGGAAAGGAGGTTCGTTTGAATGGCACGACGCACCGGCACGTCAATTCGTCCTGGTTCTAAGCGGCACCCTTGAGTTCGAGATCCGGACCGGCGGACGTTTCACGCTCGGCACCGGGGACGTTCTACTTGCCGAGGACATGACGGGCGGGGGGCATCGGTGGCATCTGATAGGCGACGCACCTTGGCGAAGAGCCTATGTGATTCTTGCGAAAGGAGCTCACGTTCCGTTCGTGCGAGACGGTCGCATTTCCTGATATAGCGGAGATACAACGATGGACCGAACCATCCCCGATACTGCAGATGTCGTCCTGATTGGTTCTGGCATCATGAGCGCAACACTTGGGACGTTGCTAAAGGAACTGAACCCGTCTGCGACTATCGTCATGCTTGAGACGCTAAACGATTGCGCCCAGGAAAGCTCGGAGGCGTGGAATAACGCCGGCACGGGACATGCCGCGAACTGTGAGCTTAACTACACACCGCAACGCACCGACGGAACGGTCGACATTTCGAAAGCTCTTCAGGTCAATACGGAGTTCGATCTCTCGCGTCAATTGTGGTCCTACCTGGTAGGAAAGAATGCCATCGCAGATCCGCGAGCTTTTATTCACTCTTGCCCTCACATGAGTTTCGTTCGGGGGAAAGAAGACGTTGCGTTTCTCAAGCGGCGCTGGATGCAGATGGCTGCCCATCACTGCTTCGGTGGCATGGAATATAGCGAGAGTTCCGAGCAGATCGGGGCCTGGGTGCCGATCGTTATGGAAGGGAGGGCTGGGGACGAGCCGGTCGCAGCGACACGTATCGCCTGTGGGACGGACGTCGACTATGGCGCCTTGACGCATCTGTTGATTGATCACCTTGCCGCTCAACCCGGCTTCTCCGGCCATTACCTCCAGAAGGTCACCGGCATTACGCGCGAATTCGACCGGAGGTGGCGCATCGAGATTGAGGACCAAAGCAGTGGAGACTTGCAAAGCCTGACCTCCAGTTTCGTGTTTATCGGGGCGGGGGGCGGCGCACTCGAACTTTTGCAAATGTCCGACATCCCGGAAGGTCGTGGTTACGGCGGCTTTCCGGTTAGCGGGATCTGGCTGCGCTGTGATGTTGACCAAATCAGTGAGAGGCATCACGCAAAAGTCTATGGAAAGGCTGCTCATGGGTCGCCCCCGATGTCGGTGCCACACCTCGACACCCGGATCATAGGTGGCAAGAGATCGCTTCTGTTCGGGCCATACGCTGGCTTCAGTACAAAGTTCTTGAAGCACGGTTCGTTGACCGATCTATTTGGGTCGCTAGGACCGGACAATATTCTCCCGGCGTTGGCCGTCGCGAGAGATGATTGGCGACTCGGCGAATACCTTGTCGGCCAGGTACTGCAAACGGCATCGCATCAGTTCATGACGTTGCAGCAGTTCTTTCCTCGTGCGAAGCGCCACGACTGGGTTCCGGCCGTCGCTGGCCAGCGCGTGCAAATCATCAAGCCTGACTCGCAAAGGACAGGCGTCCTCGAGTTCGGTACTGAGCTCGTGGCGGCTGACGATAATTCGTGCGTTGCTTTGCTAGGCGCATCACCTGGAGCGTCTACTGCGGCATTCATCGCCGTTTCTATATTGCAAAAGTGCTTCAGCGACCAGATGGCGGACCGGTCCTGGCTGGCGAAAATGAGATCGATTTTTCCTAGCTATGGCGTCGATCTCGCGAAGGACGCGGAGGTTTGCCGCCAGATTCGGGCGGATACGGCGGCCGCGCTAAAGATCGAGAATGTTTGAAGGGGTTGGTTCGTTCACACATGATTCGATGGCGAATGCGTTGCCGCAGGCGATCGGTATTCAATGCGCCGAGCCCAGCCTGCGGGTCGTCACCTTTTCGGGTGATGGCGGCCTCTCAATGCTGATGGCCGATCTGATCACGCTCAAACAAATGAACCTGCCGGTGAAGGTTGTCGTTTTCAATATGGGGCCTGGTTTCGTTGCACTGGAAGTGACGGCAGTGGGGTTCCTCGAGATCGGAGTTGATCTCGAAAATCCGGATTTTGCAGCAATCGCGAGGGCCAATGTGATCCACGCACTATGGGTTGATGATCCGGCCGATCTTGTGTCCGCGTCAAACGAGATCCTTGGGCATGCGGGCCCCGCATTTCTGGACGTCGTGACAACAAAGCACGAGTTATCGATGTCTCCGACGATTAGCCGCGCGGAAGTGTGGGGACTTCAGCCTCTGGATTCTTCGCGTGCCGATGAGCGGGCTGGCGATTCTGTGATCGACCTGGCTAAAACCAATTTTCTTGGGCGGTAGACGTGAGTCGCCATGAGTCGTCAGGCGCGAGCATTGGAATCAATCCGCCGGATCATATCCGGGCGGAAGTCGGCGGTTATTTGGATACATTCCGAATTGCCGAAATCGGTAGATAACCTTGATGATTTCTGGAGATAGTCGATGACCGAAATGCGCGAAGAGACTGATAGCCTCGGGACCGTTGCGGTACCGGCTGACAAGTTGTGGGGACCGCAGACTCAGCGCTCCTTGGAACACTTCAGTATTGGCAAGGATTTGATCCCGCGCGAAATGATAACTGCGTACGCGGTTTTGAAGCGGTCTGCCGCACTTGCGAATCATAAGGGCGGGCGTTTGAGTGACGAAAGACTCGACCTGATCTCGCGGGCGTGCGACGAACTAATCGAGGGAAAGCACGCCGACATGTTTCCGTTGCACGTCTGGATGACGGGTAGCGGTACGCAGTTCAACATGAACGTCAATGAGGTGATTGCGAATCGGTGCTGCCAGCTTGCCGGCACCCCCTTGGGCAGCAAGTCTCCCGTGCATCCCAATGATCATGTCAACATGTCGCAGTCGTCGAACGACAGTTTTCCCTCTGCAATGTGCATCGCGATTGCCATCGGTGCAACGCGCCGCCTCGGTCCAGCCGTTTCGGCGCTCCACGATGCGATCGAAGCCAAATCGGCTGAGTGGGATGCGATCGTAAAGATCGGTCGCACGCATATGCAGGATGCTACGCCGCTCACTCTCGGGCAGGAGTGGTCTGGATATGCAGGCATGCTGGCAGACAACCTGGAGCGCATCGACGATGCACTGAAAGGAATCTTTCGACTAGCGCTTGGCGGTACGGCAGTGGGAACGGGCATTAACGCGGCACCGGGTTTCGGTGAAGCCGCCGCAAGCGAGATCGCGATCCATACCAAACTCCCTTTCGAGAGCGCACCCAATAAGTTCACAGTCCAGGGCGCACACGATGCGATGGTGCAGTTCTCGGGCTCGTTGCGCACCTTGGCTGTATCGCTCTACAAGATAGGCAATGATATTAGGTTACTTTCCTGTGGGCCTCGCGCGGGCTTCGCCGAGTTGATTATCCCCGAGAACGAGCCAGGTTCTTCCATCATGCCTGGAAAGGTCAATCCAACGCAGGCAGAGGCGTTGACCATGATTGCCGTCCAGGCGATGGCGAACGACGTTGCGGTGGGATTCGGCGGTGCCGGCGGATACTTGGAGATGAACGTTTACAAGCCGCTGATCATCTCCAACATCATTCAGTCGATGACCCTGATTAGTGACGGATGTGTGAACTTCCGCAGATTCCTCGTTGAAGGCACGCGTCCGAATCTCAAGCGTATAGCAGAGTTTGTCGATCGCTCGCTCATGCTTGTGACCGCGCTGGCGCCCGTAATAGGCTATGACAAGGCATCGGCTATCGCTCATCATGCCATGGATAAGAACCTTACTCTGAAGGGCGCTGCTCTTGAGCTCGGATTCGTGTCGGAGGCCGACTTCGATCGCATCGTCGATCCAGTCAAGATGGTCAAGCCATACGTAGCCAAGGATCATTGATGCTGTGAAATTCGCCTTCGAATGGGCACGTATCGATCGCGCTTTGATATTCCGAGGCAAACGCTGCAGGTGTTTCAAGGGGCACCGTATCAACATGGAGTGTCATAAGGCGCGGCCTATCTAAGGAGGAGTTGCGCCATGCTCAGTCTGCCCACGGGACGCACATAGGCGGCAGCGACTGCAAGGTATGTTCCGTCCACCGCTGCGCGGCAATCAGAGGACCAGAGGGACGCCAGAGCGTCCGGTGAATCCCGTCATGTCGTATGTTACGGAAGGAAACGACGCAGCGTGTTCCCTATAGGGGAGTCGTGGGGGAGATGACGGTTCTGGCCGACTTCAGAACGGGTACCGCCACGGACGTGTACCCGCGAGGTCGTTTCGCGAAGCGGATGGCGCCCAGACGTCTCAATCCCATATCAGGCGGGAATCGAACTGTGAAACCGCCAGCATCGTGAAAGCCACCATCAATGCGAACGCGAGTAGGCCGGCGGCCGCAGAGATGGAAAGAACGGGACGAAATTGCGCTACGCCGACCGTCAACGTGATGACGAAGACATCAAGCATGGACCATCGTCCGATTGCCTTAATGCATCGAAAAAGGACTGAAAGCTCCTTTCGCTGTCGTTCGGTTCCTCTCCCAGCGAGAAATGTAAGCGTGGCAAGAACAATCAACTTGAGTATCGGAATAAGGACGCTCGCGAAGAATACTAACGAGGCAAGTCCTTTGCTACCACTGCTCCAAAAGAACTGTATGCCAGAGAAAATCGTGTCTGCCTCGATTCCCAACGGCGTGGTTGTGTAGGTCACGGGCAGAAGATATGCCGGCGGGTAGAAAATAATCGCCGTTATCAGCAGGGCACGTGATCTTGAAATCGAAGAGGGCGATAGCGAATGAAGCACCGCCCCACAGCGCGCACATTTGCGTGCATCTGTCGGGCTGGCCTCCCAGCGGACCAAACCGCATGCCGTACATGACACAGCTCCCAGTGATCTTGCGCTTCTGTATTCCACCTCTGGGCTCGCCATATGTATGAGGTTTCGCCAATCCTGACGCGCCTTCTTTAGGCGCAGTAATAGCCTGTATGGGTTTGAACCTTGGTCCCCGATACCTCGATAAGGTTGAACGTTCTCAATATCCGCGTCTTTCCTAATTGCACGGAAACGCGGCGCAATCGCGGTCCGGATTCAACTGCCGTCATACCTGGCTATGCCCAACGGCGCAGCGGTCTCGGGACAGACATTCCAGCCACTGATGACCCCGAAGACGGTCCGAACACGTGAACACATGGGACCGTTAATAGCGCTATTGGCCTGAAAACTTCTCCGTGCATAAATGAAACAAGACCAACGCTGTCCTCTGTACGATAGCTTCTCGCCTCATCTTAAACGGAATGGCCTTTTATCCGAACGACCATGAGATGCGACTCGCGCAACGTTCGACGTGGGATCCGTCTCGCCGCTCTAGGGAAAAGTGTGTTTGCCTCACGTCTCCGAGCAATGGAATGGGCATAAGCAGCGCTCTAAGGATGCCCCCTGCGCCTTCACAAATTTGTCAAATTGCGTAGAACATTGGCAGTCTGATTTCGCAAGCCATACCTCAACATACTTTTACGGAGGCTGTCATGAGAAAAGGTTATTGGGTAACTGTGTATCGCGCGACGAAGAACACGTCTGCATTGGCTGCATACGCAGAGTTGGCGGGGCCGGCGATTGCTGCGGCCGGCGGTCGTTTTATTGTGAGGGGCATGCCACATGAAGTACGGGAACAGGGATTGAACGAGCGCACCGTGGTGATCGAATTTCCAAGTGTCGAGCAGGCTGTCGCCGCATATGAAAGCGACGCTTACAAAAAGGCGCGTGCAGCTCTGGGCGACGCAGTTGAACGCGATTTGCGGATAGTCCAAGGCGCCGAGTAGCAGGGCCTTGGAAGTGGCGACCCGACGCCAACGTCGGGCGAAAAGTCGTTCGGTCGTGAAGCAGGTGCGGACGCAATAGAAGTCTGGTTAAAACTCGCCACATTGCCTTCCTCCTGCCAGCTCTTAATGCTCGTCAGTGAGGAAGACGTAACCTCAGGTGGTTGCGGAAATGCCCACAAACACATGATGACGCGTTGATCATTGGGAGTGGAAAAGCGGATCATCGCGAGCAGTTCGGGGCACAACGATGGATTGATCCTCCGAGGGCCCGAAAGGTTCGCCCGGCGACGCCTTCCGTGCACGCTCTTGATACAGGAAGTTCACACTGGCTGCGGCGAGATCCAGTTTTCCGGTGTCGCCAGAACTGGGCCGTCACGCCTACGCTGTATACGTACGTATATAGCGATATTATTTTTAAATGGATAAATATTTTCCAATTTAAAATTAAATACAGCGTTTAAGGGAAATCGTGCGATTGTGAAATGGCTGTCGCTGGATAGATGCCATATTGGATCGTGGTTCTCCCGAGCCATCTTTCAATGACACAGGAGTTGACATGGCAAAAGTCTTATGCGTACTTTATCCCGATCCAGTCACTGGCTACCCGCCGAAATACGCCCGTGACGGAATCCCGGTCATCAGCAAATATCCCAACGGGCAGACCGCTCCGACGCCGCAGGGACAGCTTGGTTTTAATCCCGGGGAACTGGTTGGGTGCGTCTCCGGCGAGCTAGGGCTACGCTCCTACCTTGAACGTCAGGGCCACGAACTCATTGTCACCAGCGACAAGGACGGAGCGGATTCGGTGTTCGACAGACACCTCGGCGATGCGGAAGTAGTGATTTCGCAACCGTTCTGGCCTGCTTACCTTACAGCTGAGCGCATCGGAAAAGCCAAAAAGCTAAAACTTGCCTTGACCGCAGGTATAGGCTCTGACCACGTCGACCTGAAAGCTGCAGCGGATCATGGCATCACTGTGGCTGAAGAGACGTTCTCCAACAGCATCAGCGTGGCGGAGCACGTCGTAATGATGGTCCTGTCGCTCGTTCGGAATTACCTGCCCTCTCACCAATATGCGGTGAACGGCGGATGGAACATTGCTGATTGTGTCAGCCGAAGCTACGATTTGGAAGGCATGCATTTCGGCACAATCGCGGCCGGCCGCATCGGCCTCGCGGTCCTTCGTCGTCTCAAGCCCTTCGACGTCCATCTTCATTATTATGATCCACATCGTTTGTCATCTGAGGTCGAGGCGGAGCTTAACCTGACGTATCACGCCACTCCCCAGTCTTTGGTGCAAGTTTGTGATGTCATCAATTTGCAAACACCGCTTTATCCTTCGACCGAGCATATGTTTGACGACAAGATGTTCGAGCTCGCCAAGAAAGGGGCCTACCTGATCAACACCGCACGCGGTAAGCTTTGCGATCGCGACGCAGTAGTTCGAGCGTTGACCTCGGGGAAGCTCGCGGGATACGCCGGCGATGTATGGTTTCCACAGCCTGCGCCCATCGACCATCCATGGCGGACAATGCCTCACGAAGGTATGACTCCGCATATTTCAGGGAGTTCGTTGTCGGCACAAACGCGTTACGCGGCAGGTACGCTTGAGATTCTGGAGTGCTACTTCGAAGGGCGGCCGATTCGTCCTGAATACCTGATCGTCGATGGCGGCAAGCTCGCTGGTGCGGGTGCGAAGGCGTATAAGTTAAACTGACGATGAACGTTCGGGGCACACGGCGCAGCAACGTCGTCGTGTGCTTGTCCGTTTTATCCGCAGCCGGGCTTACTCGGCTCTGACCAATCGCACAGCGTTCTTCCAGTGCTTCTAAATCGCGTACCCGTCACAGCTTTCGCCTGTAATCCGGGTTTGACGTTGCCCGTTGACCTTCAGATGTTCGTTGAGGCGAGATGAATGCTTACTGCTAGCTTATCTCGGAAGGCAGCTTCCTTTCAAGGTGATACTCCGCTGTCTACATTCTGTTGGCTGACATCGATAACGTCGTCGCCCGCATCCACGGTGAGCGGGGCAACCGCGCAGGCGAGCGCAAATTGCACTCGCCATCTTTGTACACCGCGCGCAACTGATTGCTGAGGTTTTCCCGCCATTTCGTAGTACTACTGGAATATTGCGTGGCGATATTTGTCAAGGCAAAAACAGAAATGGGTGTCATAATCCGGCCGCCTCTCCGAGCGAGGAGCGTCCGGACACTTCAGGGTATGGTTTCGTCGGGATCACGGGCTGAAGATTGCACATGACATTAACTTGTACCCGTGTCTATTGGGAAACTCGAATGCTTGGGTGTATAACGCTGCGAGCGGCGCTTGTGCAAGACGAACCGTTTCTTGTGCAGCTTCGCAAACTGACGATGGCCCGATACCTGTGCCGATGGGGCTATCCGAGCGACGACAGAGCACACTACCGGCGCATTCGGTTTCGGTTCGAAGACGCAAAAATTATCTTTCTCGACGCAGAGAGGATTGGAGTTTTAAAAGCGACGTGTGAAGGACCGCATTGGTTTATCCACCAGTTGCAGATCCTCCCGCGCTTTCAGAGAAAGGGTATCGGCACTGCAGTCCTAACCTCTTTGTTGCTTGAGGCCCGTGAGGAAGCTGGCAGGGTGTCTCTGGACGTGCTTCGCGACAATCCTGCACGGCGTTTATATCAGCGTCTTGGCCTTTATGTCGAGTCGTCTACTGATCTCGAACTGCGCATGACGGTCTCATTTGCAATCTCAAAACAGATCAGTTTCGAGCAGCGCGCTGCGGATGTCTAGACGGCATCTTGGCGCTCCAGAGATATTCTGAGTTGTGCCTGTTCGCGCGCTGCGTACGCACGGTCAGTATGTTCTTCAAGTGCAGCGGAATGCGTCAGGATCTACGTACCAATCCAGTGTCCGTCGGCGGCGATGGAACGAAGCGGCACCGCTGCCTTGCGATTTGCCAGGTTCTGACCGACGAAGACGGTGCCCTCGACCCTTGCGGCTTCTCATAGCCGCAAGGATCTGATTCGTTATACGCAGTTGGGATCCCCTATCGAAGTTCCGGCTCGTCAAGGCTGGTTATACGTCATTCTGATGGCGGTTCATCGGCCACCCAGCAAGCTGGGCCTTACGTGCCAAGGACTCGATGATGCTGTTCGCCCAGCCCCGTGATGCTCATGCTGATTTCGTCACCATGAGCGAGATACACCGGCGGCTTCATACCAAGGCCCACCCCTGCTGGGGTCCCGGTGATGATTAGATCACCCGGTCGAAGGGTCATAAACTGACTGACGTAACTCACGATTACATTGACCGGGAAAATCATATGGGCGGTCTGTCCATGTTGTCGACGCTGCCCGTTCACATCAAGCATCAGCTCAAGGGACTGCGAGGAATTAATCTCATCTGCCGTAACGAGCCACGGGCCGAGCGGTGTGAACGTGTCAAAGCTTTTGCCTTTGCCCCATTGACCACCGCGCTTCATCTGCCAATCACGTTCCGACACGTCGTTGACCATCGTGTAACCAGCGATACTCGACCATGCCTCGACCTCACTAACGCGTGACGTGACAGACCCGATAATGATCCCGAGCTCGATTTCCCAGTCCGTCGAAACAGCGCCAGGTGGCAAGGAGATGTTGTCATTCGGCCCCGAGATGGAGGAGGTGGATTTACTGAACACGACCGGTTCCGTCGGGATGGGCAGGTTTGCTTCTTCGGCATGGTCGCGATAGTTCAGACCGATGGCAATGATTTCCCGAACAGACGCGATCGGCGAGCCGATGCGATAAGTACCGGAGACCTTCGGCAGCTTGAAAGGATCGAGTGCCGAAAGGAAGCGAAGGCCCTCGGGTGAGAGGACATCATTGTCGATGTCCTTCACGATTGGGCTCAACGCACGAATTTCACCGGTCGGATCAACAAGGGCGGGGCGTTCGGAGCCGATGGGGCCATAACGGAGCAGTTTCATGCAAATCCTTAAATTGAAGAAAGGTATATCTTTTTCGCAGCGGATACTTTCGTAGCGTTATCCGTATCCAAGGGATTAATCAGAACAAGTTCAATGTGAGCCTCGACGACAAACCACGCCATAACTCAGTTATTGTCCGTTGCCGCGAGACTCAGGCGGGAGACGTTGGGAGCGGGGCTATTCCTGCGGGAACTGCGTATTGCTGACGTCACGGAGCAGCACGAGGTCGACCTCATTCCTGTGCGTGAAGCGTTGTCTCGCCGTTCCAGTTCCGGTCGCGTCCTAGCCGAAGACCCGCAGGGCCTCCGCGTGGTTCCGGCTTCACTCGAGGAGCTTGCCGACTCCGCCTCGCAGCGCCGATATCTGGCGAGAGCACTACCCGAATCGCTGCGAAACGGCGATGTCGACTGAGAGTCGCATCCTGTGTCGCGCACTACACGCTGAGCCGCCTTGCACCGAGTTATACGGATGGCGTGGCCGGATTTCCAGAAGACTGGGACACAGTGTGCACTCCGAATTTCGTGGGGTGTTGCTCGGGGCAGGCAAGTCATCCTGACTCATGCAGTTCGTCCGGATCCTGTTGAAAAAATGAACCGATATCGCCATGTGTCTACCCACACAGATTCCGACGGGCACGGAGATGTCGCGGTCGAGCACGAGGCATTGCCAACGGCCGCGCTGAGGCGCGACGTTGCAGCGGTCTGCGAGTTACTTTGCACCCATTCGGCAGAACATAACAAGACGCGCAATTCGCACTCAAAGCACGTTGATCGTTGAGCATCGTCGGCGTGACCACTGACGACGTCTGTCTAATCGTCGGTCGGAACGTCAAACCGCGCTTCGCACGCAAGGCAAATGGCCGAGAGCACGTCGCCCTTGAAATAGATTGCGGAGAGCGGCTGGTCCTTACCTCTCAAATAACATGCGGGGCAGGGGAATGCTTCCGCAACGGTCAAACCGCTCCATCTGTCGATGAAGCGTCGGAAATCTAATGGCGTCGCATCGACGGTTTTGAGGAAGTCGAGCAACGAAGTGAAGAGTTGGGGACTTTGCGTCGATTCTCTCATTGCGTCCTGTTCCCTGGTTCATGTGCCTGCATCAGGGCAGCTGGGTGCCTGAAGCGTGCGCAGCGCGTTGCCCGTCTGCACACGTTGGCCATTCGATTTATGCGCGCGCACCCAACTTTTCACCGAGCGGTGAGCGATTAGGCAGTCCGACGACAGCCTCAATTTCGATTTTCATTCCCGGCAATGCTAGAGCGCTGATCTGGACAAGGGTACTTGCCGGCTTTGCGCTACCAAAATACTCTTGGCGCACTGGATTGATCTTCGCCCGGTCGTTGATGTCTGTCAGAAACACAGTCACTTTCAGAATGTCGGCGAATGTTGCGCCGGCTTGGGTGAGGATTTTCTTCAGATTTTCATGGACCTGACGCGCCTGAGCCGCGACGTCGTCGCCGCCTATCAGGTTTCCAGCTTCGTCATGCGGCGTGAAACCGGACACGAACAGGATGTTGCCAAAGCGAACTGCGTCCGTGTAATGGCTGATGGCTGCCGGCACATCAGTCGATGCAATTTCTTCGCGCAGCGGGTTGGAACTTGTTGCCATGTTTGAATCCCTAATGTCTAGTGGTAACAGCATCGAACGGAGAGTTGCTGTCACTCGTCCTTGTTCGACGTGAGTTTGCTCGCCAGCGACGCGAGGTATCCTGCAGGAGAAAAACGCGCGCCACGATTCAGACCGTTTTCGAACCATTCCATGTTCGAAACGAATCGCAGGAAGTCCGAGCGAAGCGATTCCATTTGCTCAGGCCATTTACCGACGACAAAACCGTACACGTACGACCAGCGCTGGACATGATTAGTGATCGGGCGCTGGGATTTTTCCCATTCACGCAGGGCCGTCGGAATGTCGTCAGCATTCGTGACATGCTCGGCGAGCGCCATAGCGTTCGTGAATGCCATATTTGCCGCCTGGCCGAGATTTGGCGGCATCGCGTGCGCGGCATCGCCGACGAGTGCGACTTTGCCATCAGACCATTGGCGGCAGCGTACGTTGACAATTCGATCCCAGCGGCCGGCAACGTCGCCAAAGCGAGAAATAATTCCGGCAGCAGCTGGGAACTTCTCAAGCCACAGTTCCTGATCAATCGGCAAACGCTTGCCGCGCTCCGACTCGATCGGAACGCTAAGGAAAACGTATGTCTGGCCGTCAGTACACGGGTTGTACAGCAGTCGCCACGGGCCATTCCAGTATTCGTGAATGATGTCTTCCGGATCGTCCGGCGACGAATCAATCATCATTCGCACACCGATTTCAATGCCGTAGTCAATGAAGCGCGTGGCCTGCAGACCTTCGCGAAGACGCGAGTGCGCGCCATCGGCGGCAATTACCAGGTCGGCTTTGCGTTCTTCGCCGCTCTCCAGGACAAGGACGCCTTCCTTGCGAACGCTGGCGACCGGGGAAGAGGTGAAGATGTTCACGCCCAAGGCCTGCGCGCGCTCGATCAGTGCCTCGTAGAGGTCAGCACGCGGCGGCAGAAGGAGCTTGTCATCCCCGGTCATCGGACGGGACGCGAGCGTATCGCCTCGTCCATTCGAAACCCGCCACTCATTGATATACCGCGCTCGGCGCACAGCAGCATCGTGCGCGCCAATGAGCTTCAGCGACTTAAGTCCATTTTCCCAGAGCCAGATACCTGCCCCGAACATTCTGAGCTCAGGACTGCGCTCATGGAGATTGACAGTCCAGCCTAACTGCGCCAATCGACATGCCAAGGCCAGCCCCGAGAGACCTGCGCCAGCAATTTCAGCAACTCGCATAATGCTACCCATCGTGAAGTTAAGTTAAGTTAATCGTCGGGATAACCGCGCTCAGTACGGTAAGCGTAGTGGTCTACCTTCTCATGAACCGACAACCGGCGTCCGTACCTTAGGGACGACTGCCGCTCACCAGTATCGATCTTCAAAAAAGCAACGCAACCGATTCGGTATGCACTGCATGAGTTGTACTAACAAGCCTACCTTGGAAAAGGGAACCGTATTCGCGTCGGGAAACGGACTATCTAAGCCTTTGCCGGTGTAACGGTTCACATGTTCTACAGCAAGCCTGGCTCCCCTCCTCACCGCTTATCCTGGCCTGAACTCATCCGGGACCTGCCTATTTTTCGACCAGAGATCGAATCGCCTTGCCCTTGATCTTGGATATGGCATTGCTCGCGGCCTCCGTAACCGACTCCCTGGAAGGGGCTACGCTATCCGCGCCGGCGGCAAAACTCGTCACCAGGTGACGTTTGATGTTTTCGGCATGCTCCCGACTTAGACGTCCTGCAGCCTGAGTATCCCTAGCCCGGAATGCGTCAAGAATCTTCCGGTGATCAAGGTTGCTCTGAAGGATGTGCTCGACCAGGTCCATTTCGAGTCGCATATAGGGTTCGACCGCATCCCGGAGGTTCGACACCATTTCATGCAATCGCCGGCGCCGCGCGCTCGCAAAAAGTCGCTCGTGAAACTTATGCGCTAGCTCCTGCCACGTCGACAAATCGTCCGGACCATCAAGGTGAAGCGCCTCCATGTCTTCCAGAATCTTCCTCACGTCCTGCACGTCTGCCTCAGTCCGCTCCCGGGTCGCCAAGACCGCTGCATGCTCTTCGAGCAGCGTATTGAGGTCGCAAATCTCGACAATCTCTTCTGGCGTAAGCGAAGGAACGGCGAAACCACGCCGTGGTCGCAGCACGATTAGCCCTTCGGCATGCAACCGGTTCATTGCTTCGCGCACGGGAACACGGCTGATACCGAACTCTTTGGCCAGATGTTCCTGTCGCAACTCGCTGCCCGGAGGTAGCCGTGCGCTGAGGATAGAGGCTCGAATGCGTCGGTATGCCAACTCTGGCAGTGACTGCGCTTCTCCGGGCGTGCCATCAGCGCCCCCATCGGTCTTCTTGTCGTTGGTGCTCATGCAAAGCCAGTGCGTTGATTAAGGCCCGTCGCCGCAAGTCGCGTCGCCAGCACATCATCCGACGACGCCGACAACACGCAAACAGCCGGTCGTGAAAACTGTATTCTATTTACAAAATCACCGCAAGTTTTTTGTGACTGCGACAAATGAAGGGGTCCTAAGGTCAGGCTCCAATGATGGTCGAAATGCCGGCGCTATCGCTCATAAAATCAATAAAATCAATTGTGTGTGGAGGTATTTGCGTTCGGGGAAGGCTCCGCCCAATCCATTGGTGTGCAGAATTTAGCCAGGCATGGATGTTGGGGAAAACCATGACTATCTGCATTTTTGTATTCTATTTACAAAATTTATTTTGGCGGCCTATCATTGCCGGTGAACGTGATACGAGACGAAGCTGGCCGAAAGAACGGCGCGCGGACTCGTCGCTTGATGCAGCATTCTTTAACGAGTGGGTTTGTCATGACTAGATTTATTGTCTCGAGGTTCCTGGCGATCTGGCCGGTCCTGATAATTGTGTTGCTTGCCAGCTTTATGCTTACCCGCCTCATACCCGGGGATCCGGTTACTGCCTTGCTTGGGCAGTTCCCGGTGCCGGACGCCTACCGGCAGGAAGTCGCGCATACGTTTGGAGTCGATCAGCCGACACCGGTTCAGTTGTGGTTGTACGTTACGAATCTCCTGAAAGGCAATTTGGGCTTCTCCTTCGCCAACCGGGAGCCAGTACTCTCCCTCGTGCTTGGCCGGGCCATGAATTCTCTTTTGTTGATGGTGCCTGTGCTCGTCATCTCGTCAATTTTAGGCGTGGCCCTCGGGGTGCTGGCGGCATCAACGAAGGCGAGGGCATTCGATGTCGCGGTGACCACGGTAACTCTAGCCGGCTACTCGATTCCGATCTTCTGGCTGGGCCAGATGCTCATCCTGCTATTCGCCGTTCGCCTTCACTGGCTGCCAGTTCAGGGAATGCTAGCTATCCGGGGCCTTGAACCCGGGTGGCCAACCGTGTGGAACTTCATTCAGCATTGGTTGATGCCGGGATTCACGGCAACGCTGTTCTACCTGGCGGTTGTCGCTCGGGTTGCCCGGTCTAGTCTACGGGAGGCATTGGGCCAGGACTTTATAACCACCGCTCGTTCGAAGGGGCTGAGTGAGCGTGAGGTGCTGTGGAAACACGCGTTGCCGAATTCACTGATTCCGGTCGTAACGGTTATTGGTTACAACTTCGGATACGCGATAACCGGCACCATTATTGTTGAGGCCGTGTTCGGGTGGCCGGGGCTGGGCGGGCTTTTCGTTTCTTCGATTGCCTCTCGTGACTATCCGGTGTTGCAGGCAATCTTTCTCTTGACCTCTGTAGCTGTCGTTCTGGCGAACCTTATTACGGACTTTCTTTACGGCGTAGTTGATCCCCGGGTGCGATATGAGTGACTCTTCCAACGCACGGGCTTGGGCCCGTCTAAAACGAGATGGCTCGGCGTGGCTTAGCGGCGGTGTGGTGATTGTTATGGCGCTCGCCGCTCTGGCCGGAATGCTGGGTCTTGCTCATTTACACGGTCTTCAGCTGTCGGACAATATTTTGACGGGACCTACCTCGGACGACTGGCTGGGGACGGACGAACTAGGGCGGGGTGTCTTCTCGCTACTCGTCGCTGGAGCACAGACCTCCATGCTCGTAGGGCTCCTGGCGGCGGCTTCAGCGACTGTAATTGGTATCGCTATCGGCGCCACGGCTGGCTTCGTCGGTGGGAAGGTCGACACGGCCATCATGCGTCTTGCCGAAATCTTCCAGGTAATGCCGACCTTCGTTCTTGCCGCCGTTATCGTGGCGATGGCAGGTCCGGGTACGGCGCGCGTCATCGCAGTTATCGCGATTCTGTCGTGGCCTCAAACCGCACGACTTATGCGGGGCGAGGTGCTGCGGGTTAAATCGCTTGAATACGTGGATGCCGCCCGGTGCCTTGGAATCCGCGAAGGCTTCATTCTCTCGAGAGAGGTTGTACCTAACGCCATCACCCCGGTCATCGCGATGGGCACCTTGATCATTGGCCAAGCGATTCTGCTGGAGGCCGCACTGGGATTTTTCGGACTGACAGCGCCTGATACATTTAGCTGGGGCCAAGTGCTCAACTCAGGGCAGCATTTTTTCTTTCAGGCATGGTGGCTAAGCGTGTTTCCTGGCGCAGCGATCTTCATTACTGTGCTGGCGTTTAATGTGTTCGGCGACGCTGTTAATTCGGCGTTTAATCCAAGAGCTGAAGGGTATACGAAATGAGCGGTTCCTCATTACTGAAAGTCTGCGGACTGAGAGTGGCCTTTACCTCGCATGGTCGTCGGTTTGTGGCGGTCCAGGATGTCTCCTTTACAGTCGGGAACGGCGAGTCAATTGGCATCGTGGGTGAGTCTGGCTCTGGGAAATCGACGGTGGCGCGGTCAATACTTGGACTGCTTCAGGGCGGCGTACGCCCAATCGAAAAGGCAGAAATCTCAGTAGAGGGTCAGCCGATTGCGGTCCGAAATTTGCCTCGTCTGCGAGGTAATACCTGCGCGATGGTTTTTCAAGATCCTCTCAGCTATCTGAATCCGCTGATGACAATCGGCAAACAGATAGGAGAAGCCGTAAAGCGCCATGATCCTTCTGTGAAGGTTCGGGCGCGAATTGACGACTTGCTGGAGCTCGTCCAGTTACCTACTACTGTGAGTGCCTCTTACCCCCACGAGCTCTCCGGCGGTATGCGCCAGCGTGTACTCATTGCGATCGCACTCGGGTGTCGCCCGAAACTTCTTATTGCGGATGAACCTACGACTGCGCTCGATGTAACGACTCAGAAAGAGATACTTCTCCTCCTGAAGGGACTTCAACAGAAGCTGGGCATGGCAATGATATTGATCAGTCACGATCTCGCGGTGGTCTCGGAGATGTGCGAGCGCGTTTATGTGATGCATCGTGGCCGAGTTATTGAGTCAGGACTCGCGCAGGAAATATTCGGGGCGCCAGCACATCCTTACACGCAGGGACTCGTTGCGGCCAGTCAGGCCGTACAGGACGAAAACGGAAGGTTTGTTTCGATGGACGGCGTCACTGTCGACGACGGTGAGCTGATCGCGTGCCCCTACGTCGTGTCGGAGGGACATGAGGCGAACGGCAACATTGCATCCTACCAGGCGCCACAGGTTGATGGCGAGTCGATACATTACTCGCGCGTCTGGCGCATGGAGGCCGCATGAGTAACCTAGATCTAACGGACAAGGCACCAATTCTATCCATCCGAAACGCATCGAAGGTTTTTCGTCGGCGCAATGGCGAATTGTTCCATGCCGTAAAAGACGCGACCGTATCTGTCTACCCGGGCGAAACGGTTGCACTCGTGGGTGAGAGCGGCTCAGGAAAGTCGACGCTGGCGCGTATCGCTCTCTCTTTGCTGCGACCGGACAGCGGCGAGGTATTCCTTGAGGGGCGGTCACTCACCCGGATGTCGAATGACGAGTTGCGTAAGTGGCGGATCGCAATGCAGCCGGTTTTTCAGGATTCAAGCGCAGCGTTTAACCCTCGTCGCACCGTCATACAGTCACTGGCACAAGCGTGCAGCATGATCGGCGTGCCGGCCTCCGAGCACCGCGACATGGTAATCCAGCTTCTCGAGACGGTGCGCCTGTCCCCCGGCGAGCAATACCTGAACCGCTTTCCGCACGAACTTAGCGGCGGACAGCGGCAACGGTTGTCAATTGCGCGGGCCTTGGCTACGAATCCCAAGGTGATTATCGCGGACGAGCCGCTCTCGGGTGCTGACGTCTCGATTAGGGGGCAGATTCTGAATGTCCTCGTCGACATGCAGCAGCAACGCGGTATGTCGTACCTATTCGTGACTCATGATATTTCTATCGCTCGCGCGTTCGCTCACCGCGTGGTGGTGATGTACAAGGGTGAGGTCGTGGAGCAAGGCGATGCGAAGCAGGTTATCGATTCACCACAGCACCCCTACACGAAGCGCCTCGTAGACGCGACCATCACGCTCGACGCGAAGGGCCAGCCGGCGCGGCCGCACGGTAGCGCAGTCGTTGAAGGTTCTGGCGTCGGGGGTATGGGTTTCGCTTTCGAGTAAGTAATTCTACTTTGGCAGAGTGGCCTGTTCGGCTAATCAATTCTGTATATTGAATGCAGTATCAGGTCTCGACGCCTGCAGACTGGAGCAAATGATGGATCAATGTGTCGCTGAACTGAACGTGATGCCGCTGGAGATTGAGGCCCCTTCCGGGGTGAGCGCAGATCCAGCAGGGTGGAGCGGCGAGTCGCTTTCCGGATCCACTGACTGGCAGTATCGACTGGACAGCCGGGATCTGGCAGAACTTGCGGGGGCGCTGGAATTCGTGAAGGACAGCGGCATGTCCACGATTAACCTTCGCAGCAGAAGTGACTTCCCGCTTGACAGGCTGGCGCGCACTTTGGATTCGGTTAGCGGCGATGTCCACAATGGCCGTGGATTCGTCCTTATCAAAGGGATGCCGGTCGATCAATACAGCCGGGAAGACATTGCGATCATGTACTGGGGCATTGGCATCTATCTGGGCTACCCTGTATCGCAAAACGCCAAGGGCCATATGCTTGGTCATGTTACGGATCTCGGTCACGGTTCTCTGCGAATTGAGCGATTTGGGGAAAATGAGCAAGTCTTCAATCACACGGACATTCGTGGCTATAACACGCGCGAACGGTTTCACTTCCATACAGACGGCTCTGACGTTGTAGGTTTGCTCTGCCTGCACCCGGCAATGCAGGGCGGCCAAAGCATCATCGCGAGCTCCGTTGCGCTGCACAACGAGATCCTGCGGCGCCGGCCGGATTTGCTGAGCGTTTTGTATCAGCCCTTCTGGGTTAGTCGCCAGAATGAGGTGCCGACCGGAGCCACGCCGTACTTTCAGATGCCCGTGTTTCACGAGTACCAAGGCCGCTTCCTCGCCTATTACACTCGCGCGTACATCGAAAGCTGCAAGGTTTTTTCGGAATTGCCGGCACTCACCGCAGAACAGTACGAGGCATTTGCGCTGATTGATGACGTTCTTGCCGACCCTCGGATGCAGCTAAGCATGAATCTCGAAAAGGGCGATATCCAGTTCCTCAATAACCATGTGGTGCTGCACACGCGTACCGCATACGAAGACTTCGTCGAGCCAGAACGAAAGAGGCACCTGTTACGTCTGTGGCTCGCGTCGCCAGAGGCGCGTCCTCTGCCTCACTGGTACTACGACGAAGCCGGCGCCGGTCGTCGCGCAGGAATCTATGTACCCGGCATGACAGAAGTCGCCTCACTCGAGCCGTGAACCAGCCTTGTTGAATCACACGGGGTGCCACCAAAGTGGCGTCAATATCATCAAATGACTCTTTGCTCGCAAAAAGGTCTAACTCAATGAAGCCTTTCTCCAGTCTTTGCTCAAAGCTTGTTCAGAGCTTAATAGTCGGGGCGTCCATTCTTTTCGCCTCGCATAGCTTCGCGCAGTCAGCACCTGTTCGCGGAGGCTCGGTCGTTCTTGCGCTCGGCGCGGATCCGGCTGGTTTGAATCCGGCGGTATCAACGTCGGGCCAAGACCTGATGGTCGGTTGCATTCTCTATCAAGGTTTGACTACCACTACGGACAAGGGTGATATCAGGCCAATGCTTGCGAAGTCATGGTCGATTTCTCCGGACGGCCGCACCTACACTTTCGAGCTTAACTCGGCTAAATGGCAGGATGGAAAGCCGTTTACGTCCGAGGACGTGAAATACTCGCTACTTGAAGTGAACTCCAAGTACAGCCCCGTCTTTGCTGCTGCAGGCAGAGCTATCGACAGTATCGACACGCCGACACCAAGCCGCGTCGTTATGCATCTCAAGCAACCGTTTGGGCCGTTGCTGATCTCGCTCTCATGTTCGAATGGAGGAGCAATCCTCCCCGAACACGTCTTTAAGGGCACTAATGTCAGCTCTAATCCGGCTACGAGCTCGCAGCCTATAGGACTTGGACCGTTCATGTTCAAGGAGTGGGTGCGCGGCGACCACATTACGCTGGCGAAGAATCCAGACTACTATGAAGCTGGGAAACCATACCTCGATCAGGTCATTTTCCGGATCATTCCGCAGGCTGCGAGCCGCACGCAAGCCTTACTAGCAGGCGACATTGACTATACGTCGTACTACTACGTGTCTACGAATGATTATCCCGTTTTGAAGGCTGCACCTAATCTGCGCCTCGTGCCAGCGGGGTTGCCTCCAAGCATCAACATGCTGGTGTTTAATGTAACCCGCAAGCCGTTGGACGACAAGCGGGTACGACAGGCACTCACGATGGCCACGAACCGCGATTTCCTGCAGCAGACTGCGTTCCGCAATAACGGGACGGTCGGTACGATGCCGTTTCCGAGCAAGATCGCATGGGCCGCGAATCCGGATATTGACTACCGCAAGATGTATCCGTTTAACGTCGCCAAGGCAAATGCGCTGCTTGATCAGGCTGGCTTGAAGCGGGGTCCGGATGGAACGCGCTTCAAGATCAACATCCTCTATCAGTCGGACGATCAGGAGCTGCCTGTTGCCGCAGTTTCGCTCAAGAATATGTGGAAGGACGTAGGCGTGGATCTCACGATTATTCCGGTTGACTTTGCGACGTCCATCCCGCGAATGTTCAAGCAGCGGGACTTCGATACCATGATGATTTCGTACACGAGTTTCGGCGACCCGGCGCTAGGGCTGGCGCGTATTTTCGTCACCTCCGCACAAGGGAAGACCTACGGGAATTCCTCTGGATATTCGAACAAGACTGTCGATGATCTGTTCGCGCAGGCTGAGCAAGCCACGAGTGAGGCGGACCGGGGCGCCCTGTACAAGAAGGTGCAAATGATCCTTGCGGACGACCTTCCGATGTTGACGCTCAATGAGCGTGGGATGTATGACGCAATGTCGAAGTCGATCAAGGGTACAGACGGAGAGAACTATCTGATTTCCTGGCGCAACGCGTACCTGACCAAGAACTAGTTTTTGCCTATTGGGTTACGTGCCGAGACGTGGCGTTACATGTGGAGCGTCGCGTGTATCAACGCCACTCTCGGCGACAACTGTAGCCTACAGAATTGGAGGATGAAGAAAGAGATGTGTGCACAACCTGCTGCAATATTGCCAACAGAGAAGGGTGCAAGCGACACGCGCCTGGGTACCGTGCGGGAGTTGGGCGACTGGCGGGGACCCGACCTTGCTGGGACAACCGACTGGCAATACCGTTTGACCCGTCGTGATGTTGAAGAACTAGTTGCTGCTACGACGGAGGCAAAGCGTCGCGGGCAGACGATGATCAATCTTCGAAGCAAACTTGATTTTCCTCTTGCCGAACTGGGGGCGACGCTGACCCGAATTGGGCGGGAGGTGCATCACGGGCGGGGGTTCGTCCTCGTGAAAGGTTTGCCCGTTGATCAACACAGTCGTGACGACATAGCGATGATGTACTGGGGCATGGGCTTGTACATTGGGTACCCCGTATCTCAAAATGCGAAAGGGCATATGCTGGGGCATGTCGTTGCCTTGGGGGACGACTCGCAGGAGTCGACCCAGGCTTCAGCTGGAAAAGAATCGGTCTTTATGCATACGGAGAAGCGTGGCTACAACACACGCCAGCGCTTCCATTTTCATACTGACAGTTGTGATGTCGTGGCTCTATGTTGCCTGCATCACGCCATGTCCGGGGGCGAGAGCATCATCGTCAGCTCGGTTGCGATACATAACGAAATCGCCAGACGTCGACCGGATTTGCTGGAAGTCCTATACCAGCCGTTCTGGGTGAGCCGTCAGCGAGAAGTGCCGGTCGGCGCCAGACCTTACTATCAGATGCCAGTTTTCCATCAGTACCGTGGAGCATTCATGGCGCGCTACACGCGGGCATATATTGAAAGCTGCAAGATTTTCCCTGAGCTGCCTGCTTTGACCGAACCGCAAGTGGAGGCGTTTGACCTTCTGGATAGCCTGGCGACCGATCCCTTCTTCTATCTGAGCATGCAACTGGAAAAGGGCGATATTCAATTTCTGAATAACCACGTGTCGCTTCATACGAGAACGGCCTACGAGGATTTCGCTGAGCCGATCCGCAGGCGACATCTCCTGCGTCTTTGGCTGGTTTCACCGGAGGCCAGGGCACTGCCGCATTGGTATTACGACGCTGCAGGTGGCGGCCGCCGCGCCGGCCTTTACGTTGGTGGTGTGACCGAGGTCGCGTCGCTCGAACCCTGAATCAGCGGATAACGGACGACTGTAAGAAACCTGTCGCACGTCCGCTGGCGCGCCGGGCGGTGTCGCTGTACCCCTCTCCATGCTCACGAAAACTTGTGGCGTCCACGCGACGCCATCAGACTTTTTACTGTTCCGAAGTCTCGCAACTTTTTGGTTTTGTAGACTGTATTCGATCAACGCGCATGCAATCTCGTTGCGCAGGGTCCATTCCGAGTTTTCGAAGCATTTGTCGCACCTTGTGGGGCATAATCTGTAATTTTAGCGCTCCGCGTGGCGTCGGATGTGTCGCACTAGGGAAAACATCCCCTTTTATCTGATTGACACGCAGATTTGTCTTCGTAGAATGTATTCAATCTGCAATCTACAAAACCTCCCTTGTTGGGGTGGCGTCCGGTTGCCCGTCATACCGGTAGCAAGAGATAAAGAACTGCTTAAGCTTACAAAATTACCTTAGGACTATTAATTAATGGTTTGGTGGGTTGGCCAGTGAAAACCGAAGTGCGAGTGACCTTGGAGGCTATCGACAAATCTGACCTGCTCCGGACTCGGCGCGTGTTCCAAGCGGGCAGACGCAATCAGGAGCCGGACATCATCAGACGCGTTGCGTGAGCGTGCCAACACGAACAGTCGTATTGGATGGGTTGGAAGTTCATAAGGCCGGGCGGATTTGCAGTTGTGTTTGGAGATCAGATCGCTTTTGGGCGGTTACTTTATAAGGACTATTTTATGAAAAAGCAACTCACGCTTGCCACGGCGTTGGTAGCCTTGGGGGCACTTCCGGCAGTAGCTGATGCGCAAAGCAGCGTCACTCTATACGGGGTGATTGATACCGGCTTCCAGTATCAGAATGGGATGCCACAGGGACACCTCGTCAGCATGGAGTCTGGCAACCTTTTGCCGTCGCGTTGGGGCCTGAAAGGCGCCGAAGACATCGGCGGAGGAACGCAGGTGATATTCCGCCTCGAGTCTGGGTTTAACTCGACAACAGGCGCGCTGTCGTGTGGCATTTTTTGTCGGCAGGCGATCGTTGGCGTGACGAACCCTGCGTACGGTACGGTCAAGGTCGGGCGTATCGGTGTGTATGAAATCCAGGAAGACAGCTACGATCTTGATCCCCAGTTAATGAACCTTTACGGTCTGTCAACTCTGGTGCGTGGTCGTAACTGGACACTCGCCTCCAACACCGTCGAATATACGTCACCCAAGCTACTGGGCTTCACATTCAAGGGCGAATATGATCTGACGAACAATACCGGGTGGAATTCTGGCAACCCAGGCAGCGGGCCGGGTCAGCTTTACGGGGCACAGGGGCGCTCGGATGGCGTCTCTGTGGCATATGAGGCCGGTCCCGTAAACCTGCTCGCCATTTACGACGAAATTCGTGATAGCAACGGTACATTCGATAATGTGTATCAAAACTCTCGATCGATCACGGGCGGTGGCACAGTTAACGTCGGTCCAGTCAAGCTGTATGCGGGCTATCAGCATCTGAGCGCACCCCAGGCTTCCGTCGACGGTTACTTTGTGAATACCGGTGCGCCGGCGACGACGCTGCCTTCTGGTGCTACGTTGCCAACGGCGGTAGACCATGAATGGTTCGGCGCCCGCTGGGATGTGACACCTGCGGCTGCGTTGCTCGCGGGCTGGTATCACACTAACGCAAACCATGGCAACGGGAACGCGAACCTGTGGACGTTGGGTGGTACGTATTCGTTGAGTAGACGCACTTTCTTCTACTCCGAGTTCGGCGCTGTGACAAACAGCAAAACGTCGAACATTGGTTTGGGGGACGGCTATAGCGATCCGTACGGCGCGAACTCGAACAACGATCCCGCCAGCGGTGCCGCTAATTTCCGTACCAATCCGAACTTCGGCGGCTCGCAAGTTGGTGTCTTTGCTGGCATGGTTACCCACTTCTGATAAACGGATATCGCCTGGTGTCTGCAGTTTATCGGCGCCCGACGGAAAGGTTGGGCGCCGATGCCGTTAGACCGTGATACGGCCGTTGCCGCTCGGGAAACACCAGCGGGGACTGCAGGTCTGTATGAGACAAGCGGCTCGGTCGGTCGCGTGATGGGCGGCAAGCGGTATAAGACAGCGTGGTGCCTGGTGCAGCGTACGGCAATCGTGCTAAGCGAACCGTACACGGGGTAGTGTTCTTCAAAAGAAGACGGCAGTTATTAGAGGAGTCCGGAATGGATTTGGTAGAGGCGTACGTGGAGGGGGCGATGACCCTTCAAGGGTTCCAGTTTCCGCCGGAGGTTGTTGCGCGTGTGGTAGAGCAGTTTCGCCGGATTGCGATCCTGGCGGAACCGGTACTGGGATTTGACCTGCAACGTATGGATGAGGTAGCCCCCGTGTTTACAGTTCCTGATTGTGAGCGGTGATTACACGATGCTTCGAGGTGCTTTAGAGATTGCCAACGCAATACGGTTGGGCGACATATCCGCGACAGAGATCGCCGCTGCTGCTCTCGCGAGAATCGCGCAGCACGACCGCCTTACTAACGCTTTTACTCAGGTCACCGGCGACAGAGCTTTGCAGGAGGGCGCCGCTATCGACGCGCTTCGTGCTTCAGGTGTAGAACTTCCTCCTCTCGCAGGTGTTCCGTACGCGGTAAAGAACCTGTTCGACATTGAGTCCGTGACGACGATCGCAGGTTCGAGAGTATTGGAAAGCGAGCCGCCGGCTTCGGAGGACGCTTTCTTGATAACACGTATGAAGGCGAACGGAGCGGTACTCGTTGGCGCGTTGAACATGGATGAGTTTGCTTACGGATTCACCACCGAAAACCATCATGCTGGGCCATGCCGCAATCCGAGAGACCTCGCACGTACAGCAGGAGGATCATCGGGGGGAAGTGCCGCATCGGTCGCCGCTGGCTACGTGCCGATCGCGCTTGGAACTGATACAAACGGTTCAATCCGTGTTCCTGCGTCCTTCTGTGGGGTTTTTGGTATCAAACCGACCTACGGTCGTCTATCGCGACGCGGCGCATACCCATTCGTTGCCAGCTTGGACCACATGGGGGCGTTCGCGCGCTCGGTTTCCGACCTGGCGGCTGCCTATAATGCGTTGCAATTTCCTGATGTGCGTGATCCGGCGTCTGCGAAGCGACCAACAGAGCTGGTTGACTTCCAGAGCCACGAAGGCACTATCCGTGTGGCGCGATTGGGGGGCTATTTTGAACAAAACGCGTGTGACGATGTGGTGGCTGCGAGTTCCCTTGCGTGCGAAGCCATAGGAGGCAAGGATGTCGTCGAATTTGAAGATGCGGAAGTTGCACGTTGTGCCGCATTTGTCATCTCGGCTGCTGAAGGCGGGGCACTCCATCTTCAGGGGCTGCGATCTTCCTACGACCATCGCGAGCCGCTCTCGCGCGATCGATTGGTTGCCGGAGCACTGGTGCCAGCCTCATGGGTCGCACAAGCCCAGCGAATTCGCGCCGTCCTGATCCGGCGATTCCTGGAATTGTTCAATAAATACGACGTGCTTGTCGCGCCTGCTGCACCTACGGTTGCGCCATTGCTAGGACAGGAGCACTTCATTCTGAATGGGAGGGAATTGCCCATGCGGGCAGCGCTCGGACTTCTTTCCCAACCGATTTCGTTTCTGGGTCTTCCGGTCGTTGCAGTTCCGCTTAACGCTGCTGATGAATTACCGACCGGCATTCAGGTAATTGCGCCACCTTGGCGAGAGGAGCTCGCGTTCAAGGCGGCGAGGAGGCTAGAGCAGTGTGGGCTCGCCCGGTCCTCACCGGCGTTTGTATAGAGTATAGAGGTATGTAAGATAAGCCGACTTCAGACTTCTTGACATTGACTGCCCGGTCAATACGACGGGCAAATGCAGTCATCTGGCTGAGCGAAGGTGGAACCGTCGTTGCCAGGAATACCTTCATGTTTAACGGGTTTTGCACTCAGAATCGCCGGCTTCTGCGTTCTCAACGCTCAAGGCGCTGCCAAAAATCTTGCGAGTTGGGAGCGCCGGCACGTCGGGACTGTCAATGCAGTTGACGTTGACGGCGCATCGACCAGGCTGCGTTCTCGTTTCGTGGTAAATGTAGATGCCGCATGATCTGCAGAAATGGTGCTTCGCGACGCCAGTATTCCAACGGTAGGTTGTGAGGGCATCGCTCCCGCGAGTGATGCTCAGTGCGTCTTGTTCCACTAATACCGTCTGTGAGTTTCTCTTTTTGCATAGTGAGCAGTCGCAGACCAAAAGCTCAGTCAATGTCGCCTCAAGCTCGAAGCGGACGCGTTCGCAATGGCAAGAACCCCGATATACGGTCACGCAAGTCTTCCTCTGATGGGACAATAGAAGCGAAGAAAACGTTCAAACACAGCTTTTAATTATATCCGCCCAGGGGAATATACAAATCAGAATTTGATCGATACCTAACCTAACAGGCTGGTGAAATACCTCATGTAGCGGTCATCCGTAACGAAGGGGTAAACGTTGAACCGATGTCACCAATGAGAGCGAGATGGAACGGATGCGAGGGCCAGATGGTTTTACGGAATCAATGTTCACGGTGTTGAAGCTGGACGATTTTGTGCCGAAGGACCATCCGTTGCGTCCGATTCGCACGTGGCTCAATGACGCGCTCAAACGCATGGACGATGTGTTCGCGCGGATGTACGAAGCCGACGCGAAAGGAGGCCGGCCGAGCATCGCACCGGAGAAGCTGGTGCGAGCTTTGTTGCTGCAGGTGCTGTACTCAATTCGTAGCGAGCGCACGTTGGTGGAACAGATTTCCTACAACATGCTGTTCCGCTGGTTCGTCGGCCTGCCGATGGACGGGACTGTGTGGGACCACTCGACGTTCAGCAAGAACCGAGCCGGTTACTTGAACACGATGTACTGGTGTTGCTCTTCAACGAGACAGTCGAGACCGCGCGCGAGCGCGGGTATCTTTCTGGGGAACACTTCAGCGTCGACGGCACGTTGATTCAGGCATGGGCCGGGCACAAGAGCTTTGTGCCCAAGACAAGTCCAGACGATGATGACACGCCTCCTGACGAACCGCCCGCGCCGAATGACAACTGGCACGGACAGAAACGCAGTAACGAGACGCACCAATCCACGACTGACGTGCAGGCGCGCCTGTTTCGCAAGAGCAAAGGAACCGGAGCGATGCTCTGTTATATGGGCCACGTGTTGACCGACAACCGACACGGCTTGGTGGTCAACGCACAGGTGACGCTAGCGACGGGCACCGCCGAGCGCGACGCGGCCGAGCTGATGCTCGCCGATGCCGCAAGTGTTGCGCCTCGCGCCATCACGGTCGGCGCAGACAAGAACTACGACACCGCCGGCTTCGTTGCTGGTTGTCGCGCGCACCGCGTCACGCCGCATGTGGCGCAAAACGATGGACGTCCAGGAGGTTCAGCAATTGACGAACGAACTACGCGCTGGCCAGGTTACGCGGTCAGCCAGCAAAAACGTAAGCGCATTGAGCAGGTATTCGGTTGGGGCAAGACAGTAGGACGAATTCGACAAGCGATGTATCGAGGACTTGAACGCGTAGACCAGCTCTTCGTGCTGACGCAGGTCGGCTACAACCTGACGCGTATGCGCACACTCGCGGGTTGAGGGGCAGAGAGCAATAAGAGGGCAGTTCAAAAAGGCTGCTCAGTTCGGCTGAAGATGTTCCAGCAGACGAGTGAGCAGGCTAGTTTGAGGAATGCTTCGTGAATGTCAGATCGGCGCTCGAAGCGAATGCGAAGACGCCGGAAACCATGGAGCCACGAATGAGTCCGTTCAACGACCCAACGGAACTTGCCGAGACCGCTGCCGTGTTCGGTGCGGCGCCTGGCGATGACCGGTCTGATTCCACGCTCGCGAAGTTGGCGGCGATGCGAGTCGGAGTCGTAGCCACGGTCGGCGTAGATGACCTTGGGTTTGCGAAGCGGTCGGCCGCGTGTGCCGCGAATCGGCGGGATAGCGTCGACCAGCGGCAGCAGTTGCGTGACATCATTGCGGTTCGCGCCGGTCACGATCACGCTGACAGGAACGCCGTTCGCGTCTACGAGGACGTGGTGTTTGGACCCTGGTCGTGCGCGATCGGTGGGGTTTGGCCCAGTTTTTGGCCCGCCCCAACGGCTCGCACGGACGATGAATCGACAGCCGCATATGAGAAATCGAGCTGGCCAGATTCGCGCAGCTTGTCGAGCAGTAGCCCGTGCAGCTTGTCCCACACCCCGGCCTGCTGCCAGTCGTGCAACCGACGCCAACAAGTCGCTCCAGAGCCGAAGCCCAACCGGGTCGGCAGATGGTTCCATCGCATTCCTGTCTTCAGCACAAGCAGGATGCCATTGAGTGCTGCACGGTCCGAGACCGGCAACCTTCCAGGGTATCGCTGGCGTCGCGGTTTGGGCGGTGGAAGTAGCGGTTCGATCAGTGCCCACAATTCGTCATCGATGATAGGTGCCGGCATTCCTTGATCCGTTGTTCAGGTATCCAAGGTTAACCGTTTCGTGGAAAAGTAAACAGCCCTTCCGAGCTCTTTTTGAACTGGCCTTTAAGCAACACCAATATCGTGAACCCGCGAGCAACGTCGAATGCTCGCAAACATGTTTCGCGTTTCAAAAGTGCGACCCCAGCATCCGTCGTGATGCACCTGGGCACATTAACGACCGATATTTCACCGGCCTGCTAAAGTGCTCTGGCAATTATGCTGCTACGTCGATTGACTTCGCTATGTGGTAGCCATTTTTCATAAGGGCATCCTTGCGCGCCGGACACCTTCGCACCAAGTTTCAGAGGCAAGGAAGAACGATCTGATCCGCCAATGGAGCGTACCAGGCGCGCAAGGCGACCTCCCTTCATGCTGCCTTGACGGGGGCAAGAGCTGACCAACTGGTCGCCTGGTCGTCGAGATCGACGCCGAGCGTTTCGAGAAAGCGCGCAGTCATCATGTAGTGGCCGATCAGAAGAGTCATTTCTGCAACTTCCTGTTCTGTCATGAAACGTCGCGCCGCAAGAAGCGTGTTGTCGGACACTCGGACCTTGTAGACGCATTCGTCCACAAATCTCAGGATGGTGCCGTCTCGTTCCCCGAGGGCGACCTGGTCCCCGCTTTCTATCGATGCGATCTCGCCATCGGTCCAGCCCACAGTGTGTGCAATCGGAAGATGCTGCATGCGCTCGTATTCGCTTGAGCTAAGCGCACCAACGCGCAGGATGACCAGCTCACGATCCTTTGCACTCAGCTTCGTCTTTCGGAATGAAGCTCCCAGCGACAGATACGCTGCGGTGCTGTCGCTTGTTCTGAGCAATGCTCGGGTCAGGTTTGCAGGGAAGCGCCGGTATTGCAGCAACTGATCGTCATTCATGTTGCTGACTTCAACCATGGTAATTCGGGCCATGACAATCTCCAATCGGGACTTCGGGATTAGCGTGATAGACGCATTTAAGCCTGTCCGGATACCTAGGTTCCACGTACCGGCAAGGCGCTGATTACTCTGTCCAGGCTGACAGCCTCGTTGCCATAACGCGTAAGGGCAACTGGCATCTGGAAGCGAAAACTGGTGGGGCTAAAGCACGATCGGCTGTTCGATGAACGGCAGTTGCGGCGGCATGGGCAGGCAGATACACTGTTTTGCCAGTCCATTCCTTGATCGTGCGTCCTTCCCCAAGAACCGTAATCAATTCTATGGATGGCAGGGCCATCAAGCCTCGCAACAGTTGTCAACTTCTATGCAGAATCGGTCAAGTATCCACGTAGCCAAATGAAAAGCCGCAATCGTGACGACTTTCAGGATGTGCCGGGCTACGTGGCTGCCATGGCGAACTCGTACGAGAGGGGCGAACTGAACGCGCAGCACGCTCATAAGCGGGCCCAACTCGTCTTCGCCATTTCTGGGGTGATGGAGGTGACAACTGTTGGCCACCACTGGTTGATTCCGCCTCAGCGCGCGCTTTGGATACCGGGGGGAGTGGCCCACGAAATGCGCGCGCGAACAGACGTTGAACTTCGGACGATTTTCGTCCGCGAATCCGACGCTTCCATTCCACTGCCTACCGAACCCACGCTCGTCAATGTCAGTCCCTTGCTCAGAGAGCTGATAGTAAGAGCCGTGGATCTCCCGATTGAGAGTGGGGTATCAGGGGCGGCTGCAAACATAGTGGAGCTCATTTTCAGCGAACTCCACTTTGTTCCCAACAGCGAGTTCTATATGCCCCGGGTGACGGACAGTCGCCTGCTCCGGATTGAGGCCCAACTGCGGAGCGATCCCGGTAATGGGCGGGGCATGGACGAGTGGGCCGAAGTGGCAAGCATGTCGCCGAGAACGTTTAGCAGAAGACTGAAAGCGCAGACGGGCCTCTCCTTTGCCACGTGGCGGCAGCAGATTCGACTGACCGAAGCTGTCGTGCGGCTGGTCGAGGGCGAATCAATCACGTCAATCGCTCTGTCGCTCGGGTATGAGAACAGTGGCTCATTTAGCCGCATGTTCAAGAAAGCAATGGGCTTGACTCCCCGCGAGCTGGCCACCTCCCGAGCATAAGTTCAGGGCAAACAATTGGCGAGGCCTCGCTCCGGGTGGGGCTCCCGATCGTTTATCCAATCGCGAGCGGATGCAGCGAGTGCCTTGTTCGCTGCGTCAAAACTCGCCTACACGCTACGTCCAGACGACGGCAAGTTTTTCGAGTTTGGCGGGATTGCTCCTGAATCAAGAACAATGTTTTCTGTAATATCAGCCTAATTTTGCATTGCACTGTGCAGTGCAATTTGCCATCATCGGAGTTCTTTTCCTGATGAGGTATCTATGAACACCAATCAAACAGACATCGGATCCGTGGCAGAGCAGCAGCGCCTTTCGGCGGGCGCCGAGCGCTTTGAGCGCGCGATGGGCGTGGCCCCGACCGCCTTTGTCGACAGCTTCAAGGACGTCGCCCCCGACTTTGGAAATTACATCCTGAAGTGGGAGTTTGCCGACCTTCAAGGTCGCGATGGCCTTGATAGCCGCACTCGTGAAATCGCCGTTATCGCTGCCTGCGCAGCGCTCGGTGAAGTCGGTCTCCCGATTCTCAAATTTCATGTGGCGCCTGCTTTGAAGGCTGGCCTGACGCGCGTGGAGATCGCCGAAATCCTGATGCAGGTCGGCTTCGCAGCAGGAATTCCGACAGCAATCGCCGCGATGTATGCCGTGCGCGACGCGTTCGCGGAGATTGATCGAACTGCAACGCCGGCCGCCTGAGCGCCATGACTCCGGTGGCGCAGACTAGCGGCATGCATGCCAAATTTATACGGCATCCAGCAACGCTTTCTGCGTGATCCGTCTCCGGAAAATCAAGGCTCTGGCTGCGGTGCCGGGGCGAGCTTGATCCTACCTTCTGTGGCAACGTCAGAGACGATATTGCCACCGTGAACACTTTGACAATTCACCTAGGAACAATGATGAAACACTTTCTCAGACTCTTACTGGTCGCGGTGACCACGGCAGTGGCAATTCCTCACGCTTTCGCAAGTGGCTATGGCCCGGCGCCGCACTATGAGCCGACCGAAGGTGCGCCAGCGTCGCAACGCGGCGAAAGCGCGCAGACCGTCGCAGCAGAACACAAAGCCACCGAGACCCAAGGTGGAGTAGGTGGTGTCGCGAGCTCGGTTTCGCAATCGGGCAGCCGGTTTATCGACCCAGACGCTCATCACTGATATTCGCCGCTCCGGCTGACTATGCGCCCCTTAGTAGGCGACCCTGTCTCCGTCGTCACTAGAATGCGCAGTCAAGTGTTGGCTTGTCAAATATGGTACGCGCAGTCGCGCCTTTGCGACGATGTCGGCCGGGAATCCGGCATCGCGTACAATTAGTGTCATACCTTTGTAGCGTGAGACTTTTGGCGACGATGGCGAGCACTGGAAAGACACAGGAACAGAAGCTAGCGACCGAGAATCGGTCCGGCGAAAAGCGGCTGAACCCCAAGGAAACGCGGGGCGCGCCGGTTGGAAAGCGTGACCAGATTCTGGACGCAGCGACTCGTGTCTTTCTTCAGTATGGATACGAAGGTACGAGCATGGAGCGCGTTGCCACGGAGTCCGGGGCGGCTCGCCGGACGCTCTACAACCAGTTTCAAAGCAAGGAAGCGCTCTTCGAGGCAATGATTGCGCGTGTTTGGGCATCGTTTCCGGTGTTTGACATTACTCGCGACGAAGAGTCTCTAAGCGACCCGAAGATTGGTTTGAGCAGGCTTGGGCAGGCAGTCTCGGATTTTTGGGCTGGTCCTGAGTCTGTCGCATTTTTACGGATGGTCATTACCGAAGGGCCGCGCTTCCCAACGCTGACTAAAACTTTCTTTCATAAAGGCAAGCTCCCAGCGATGGGTGCTGTCGCGGACTACCTGGAGGCCCTTGGAAAGCGCAAGCTCGTGAAAGTCAAAAACCCTGCACTGGCCGCCCGACAGTTCCTAGGGCTGATAGATGAGCCGCTTTTATGGGTTCGGGTCATTGGCAGCGACGAAGTGCACTCCCGCCTGGAGAAGCGGCAAGTAATTGAAAACGCAGTCGATATGTTCCTCGGATTTTACGAAGTAAAAAGTTGAGCGGGTGCGATGACCGTGCCCGGGGCCAAGAGACGGGATGGTCGGCTGCGACATTAAAGCTCCGACACCACGCCACCTGGACGAAGACGTTTAGCGGACGGTGCGACTAGAATATCGAGTACAAGGTCTCTTCACACGGGAATATGTAATTGAACAGGTTGCTATACGAGCAATGACGTGTGCAATCTGGACCGCGCAAGTTTACGGTTGTCGCCACGCCATGATCGCGGCACTTATGCGCACGCTAAGTTGGTTCCGCTCCGAAAGTCACGGCTCACTGGCAGGTCGGCGCGCTAGTCGACGTGAACGGGAAGCTAGGCTGGGAATCAGGTTGCCGCGCTCGCGTTTGCCCGCTATTTCTTCCCACCGCGCGCTCCGTATTTAGTCGCGACCTCCCGCGCAATACGCGCGATTTCTACTCGCAGCTCGATGACGATCGCAACCATCGGGTCGCTTGCCGGTCAGGCCCACGAACGTATGGTTGCGACTTGACCACGCGCGGCGCCGGGCGTGCACCATCGTCCGGGTCGGCAACCGGAAAGGGTCATCCCCAACGACCGTGGAGTTTTGATGAGACGAACGCAGCCCCCGATCGACCTGCGCGCTTCAGGCCTTCGTTGCGGTGTGCGAGACCGGTTCGATGACCGCCGCCGCCAAACAGCTGCACGTGAGTCAAAGTGCGATCAGCCACTCCGTCTCGTCGCTCGAAAGGGGGCAGGGCACGAGCTTGTTCGACCGCGACACCCGGCCCGCGACGCCGAACATTGCGGGGCGTGCGTTGCTGTAATTGACCGGGCCACTGCTCGAGCACGCCCATCTGGTGAGCTCGCGAATCGGTGATGCGTCGCTCAACGGCACGCTGCCCATCCGGCAGGGCTGCGTCGACTCGTTTGCAGCCACGGTCGGACCGGTACTGATTCGCGCCGTCTCGGGCTCGGCGCGCTGGATTGCGCTGTGGTCAGACCTGACGCCGGGGCTCACGGAACAGTTACACGACCGCGAGATCGACATGGCCGCCTGCATGCAGACGGTGTTGAGCGATGCCCGCATCGCCGAGATTCCACTCTTCTCGGAGGCGTCTGTTGTTTTGGCGGCGCACAGCTATCTCGACGGCCGCGAAGAATCCGACTGGCGCGCCCTCGTGCAGGAGTTACCACTGATCCGTTTACGGCGCGCTCGATGATTAGTCAGAAGGTCGAACGTTTTGCGCGGCGCCTGGGCATTGACAGTGTGCGCCGCTGCGAATTCGACGCCACGGATCCGCTGTTGAGCCTCATCACGGCGAGACTGTGCTTCGCCGTTTCGACGCCGCTTTGCCTATGGCAGGCAGGGCACTACCTGAGCGATATCGCTACTCTACCGCTGCCGCCGAATCACCTCGGACGGTGCGACTTTCTTCTGTTGCACCGGCAGGGCGAATGGGAAGAATTCGCCAGCGAAATTGTGACGCTGACGCGCCGCGTGCTCGATCACGGCATCCATCCCGCACTGGCGCGTGCGTTGGCACGCTTGCCTGAAGACGCGCTGCGCTGATCTTTTACCGCTGACCTTACCGTTCCTAGTTCGACGATGAACGATCTCTATACATTGCAACGCGGGGATGCGCCGCTATTGATTTCCATTCCGCATCTGGGCACGCAGATTCCCGAGTCGTAGCGGTATCTCTACACTAACGTGGCCTTGACGGCAGCGGACACGGACTGACAGCTTGACCAGCTGTACGACTTTGCTCACGAAATCGGCCCAACTGTGCTAGGCGCACGCCTGTCGCGCTACGTAATCGCCCTGAGCCGGCCGCCGAACGAACGACGGGAGCCTCTATCCGGTAAACCACGACGGGGCTATGTCCGGCTGAAACGTTTCGCGGAGAGCCCGTCTATCGGCGGGCTGCGAGCCCGAGGCCACGGAAAAGTAACGTCGCGTGAACGCTTATTGGCAGCCCTATCACGATGCTCTCGCGAGCGAACTCGCCCGTTTGCGGAAGCTTGCCCGACCTGAATCTCGGCACGCAGGTCGGCAGGACTGCGGCGATTGAAGTAGCGATCGCCTAACGTTGCACCGGAATTGGATCGAGCACCCTCCTCACATGCCGACCGAATCTGCGTTTTGACAGGTACTTTAAATATCATCATCAGTGAGCTACTTCCGCGAGTTGAGCTTCGCGCTTCCCTCGTAGTAGGTTCGCTTCCACCGTCAGGATGACCGGTGGTATGTTACGGATAAACAATGTAACCCCTAGTGTCGCGACATGCGTGAACTGTCGGCGATTGCAGGGGGCTCAAGTCATTGTGAACTTGGGCGACTTAGTCGAAAATCGGGGAATGGAAAAATACATCGTTACGCTGAGCGTTGAAGAAAGAGAGCAACTCGAAGCGATTGTGAGCAAAGGTTCGCACCAATCCAGCAAGGTGATCAACGCGCTCATTCTGTTGAATTGCGATATATCTTGGGGCGCATGCGCCGCACTGGACAAGAGGTTGCTGGGGTGCTGCACGTGAGCGAGCGCAAGATCGACCGGGTGAAGAAACGTTTCGTTGAGGAAGGCTACGACGCTGCGCTTGTGCGGCCAGCGAGCCAAAGGATTTACGACAGCAAGATCGATGGAGAGCTTGAGGCCCGGTTGATTGCGCTAAGTTGTAGCGAGCCTCCCGAAGGCCAGGCGAACTGGTCGTTGAGGTTGCTGGCCCAGCGTGCAGTAGAACTGGAGTACGTGGATAGCCTCTCGCACGAAACGGTGCGGCGCGCGCTTAAAAAAACGAGCTGAAGCCTTGGCGCAAGATAGGCTGGATCATCCCGCCGCAAGCGGACGCGGAGTTCGTAGCAGCCATGGAAAACGTGCTCGATATCTACCACCGCCCCTACGATGCGGCGCGCCCGGTAGTATGTAGGACGAAACGCCCCGGCAGTTGATTCGTCAGACCCGCGAACCGATCAAAGCAGCACCGGGGCGTCTTGGGCGAGAGGACTACGAGTACGAGCGCTGTGGCGTGTGGAATGTCTTCATGGCATCAGAACCCCTGGCCGGGCGGCGTCTTACCAAAGTCACCGAATCCCGGACCAAAGTGCAATGGGCTCGCTTCGTACAAGACATTGCCCAGGCCTATCCGGATGCACAACGAATCACCCTCGTGATGGACAACCTGAACACCCACACGGCTGCCGCCCTTTACGAAACCTTCCCGGCGCCGCAGGCCAAAGCGCTGTGGGACCGGTTCGAGTTTATCTACACGCCCAAACACGGCAGTTGGTAGCACATGGCCGAGATCGAACTCAATGTGATGATCAAGCAGTGCCTGGACCGGCGCATCGACAATATCGACACGGTGCGCCGCGAGGTAAGCGCGTGGCAAGTTCGGCGAGATCAGCTTAAGGCACGGATTAACTGGCAATTCACCACTGGCGATGCCCGCATCAAACTGTCCAGGCTATATCCGACGTTTGAGGCGTGACGAGACACTAGGGTTTCCTCTGGGCGCAACACGTTTTGAGAGACGGCTGACTGCGAGCGGCCAAGAATCTCGGCGGTTTTGGCGAAGCTGCGCTCCTGACAGACGATCAAGAAAGTTTCAATCGTCTTACTGTCGATCAACGGGAAAACCCTGTCGAGCGGCAATTCCTCCATAGTATCCGGCTAAAGAGCGGGGTATTCATTAGCCAAATCGATGAAGACTATTCGTCGACGTGATGATGCCTGGTCCGCGTCCCAAACTGCCGTAGCATTTGTGGTGCAACGTCGGCGCCGATGACGGCGCGACTCCACCATTGAGTTCAAGGATACGATATTCATGACGAGCATGCGGGAAGAACACGACGCACTTGGGGATATGGCTTTACCGGATGCCCTGGACTATGGAATTCAGACGGCGCGTGCCCGCGACAACTTTCCGGTCTCCGGAAAGACGATCGCAGATATTCCCGGGTTCGTCAGAAGCATCGCCCAGATCAAGAAGGCAGCGGCCTTGGCCAATTCCCGCATCGGTGTGCTCGCCATTGAGACGGCCCGAGCAATCGTACAGGCAGCCGACGAAGTGATCGCTGCACCCAAGGCCGAGGCTTTCCCGGTCGACATCTACCACGGCGGCGGAGGTACCTCTGCCAACATGAACCTGAATGAGGTCATTGGCATACGCGCCAATCAGATATTAACGGGAAGAAAAGGCGGTGACGCAGTCCATCCCAACACCCACGTAAACATGGGGCAGTCGACCAACGACGTCATTCCAGCCGCCATGAAGATCACTGTATACGGGGCACTCAACGATCTCGAGCAGGAGACGGTTGCCTTTATCGACATGCTTGCTGCGAAGGAAGTCGAATTTTCAGGTGTGGTCAAACTTGGGCGCACATGCTTGCAAGACGCGCTGCCTATCACTTTGGGGCAGCAGTTCAGTGGCTACCGGGAAGGGCTCGAGCGGCAGATTACGGAACTGAACAGGGTGCGCGAGATGTGCTTGTCACTGCCGCTTGCTGCTACTGCCGTCGGTACCGAATTCGGAACTTTCCCCGGGTATAAACCCGCCGTTTACGAGGAGTTGAGCCGCATCACCGGCACAGCGTTCGTGCCGGAGGTTAATTTCTTCGACGGCTTGCAGAACGCGGATGTATGGATGTCCATATCGAGCGTTCTAAAAGGCCTAGGGTTGTTGCTAAACAAGCTTGCGGCAGATCTTCGTCTGATGTCTTCTGGCCCGCGCGCTGGACTTGCGGAGATTGAATTGCCGTCCGTGCAACCGGGTTCGTCGATTATGCCAGGTAAGGTAAATCCGGTCATCCCGGAGATGGTCATGCAGGTTTACTTCCGGGTCCTGGGCAATGACGCCGCAGTGTCTCGAGCGTGCGAAGGGGAGCTTGATCTCAACGTGTGGGAGTCGCTGATCTTGAATGCCATTAGCGAATCCATTTGCCTCCTGGTCAGAGTGTTACCGCTATTCGCGGAGAAATGCATCAGGGGAATCCGGGCCAACTCGGAGCGTTGCGAAAGCAACGCCAGAGAGTCTCTCGCGATGTCGACGGTCGTCGCAACCTTGTTCGACTATCAGCTTGCAAGCAAGGTGGCGCATCTGGCAGCAGCAGAAGGCAAGACTGTCGAGAAGGTGATCGTAGACTTGGGGATAATGACAGAGGAACGGGCGAAAATTTGCCTGGATCCGGCTGTGCTGACGGCACCGGAAAAATTCAACGCCCTTTTTTCACAAAAAATCGGTTAGCTCTTTGAAGCAGATGTGATGTGAGAGGTCACGATTGGGGTCGTGCCGGGCGTGAGCGAGCAGAATGCTGCACCCGCGACGCGGCCGTCGATCTTTTGAGGCACCTCTCTTCAAGCCGCCCGTCCCTGGTGAGCTCGATGAACGTCGTTGCCTTCTACGAATCCATCAATAAAGATCCGTCCGATCCTGCCCATGTGCCGGCGGATTCGCGGGCGATCGTCGGGTGCGGCCTACGTTGCCAACCGAACGGATCAAGCGGCCTCGGGGACACTATGTCGTCAATACTCAATGCCTCACTTGTTAAGCCGAGGCGATGACAAACATAAGCATGGCTGAAATTGCCGACGACGGATTTCTGTCTGATTACGCTTTCCAATCATAGGGCGACGTGAAGCAGGCGTTCGGAGCCCAAATTAAAATTACATTTATCAATTAGGAGGCACACGATGGTCACGCGCCGCGCGTTTCTCAGGACAGGTGCAGCACTCGCCTCCGCGTCCTGTCTTTACCCACTCTATGCCAAAGCAACGCCATCCGGCATTGTCGTTCTCGGGGAGTCGATCGATGGGATCGTCAATGGCTTCGATCCAGCCGAAGCGTACGACGCGAGCGCAGATATCCTGCCCAACATGTACCGCACCCTGATGACGTACGACCCGTTTAAAACGGACGGTCTCACTGGCGATCTGGCCGAGCACGTGGATATCACCAGTAACGGGATTGAGTATCGCTTCACGCTGCGTTCAGACGCCAGATTCGATGGCGGCGCGCCGGTCACCGCCGAGGACGTGGTGTACAGCCTGCAGCGCGCGATAAAGATGAACAAGTCACCGAGTTTCCTGCTGACCCAGATCGGTCTCACCGCTGCCAACGCGGACACCGCATTGCGTGCCGCCACCGGCAATGTCGTGACGATAACGCTGCCGGAAGCGCTCGCCAGCGGGCTCATACTCGCCACGCTTTCGACCACCGTGACCGGCATCGTCGAAAAGAAAACTGTGGTGCAGCACGATGTGAACGGTGACATGGGCAATCTATGGCTGCGCAAGCATTCTGCAGGAGCGGGATCGTATCGGCTCGTCGACTGGCAGGCTGGCTCGCAGATCGTCCTGCAGGCCAATCCCAATGCGGCGGTGCAGCCGAAAGTACCGCGCCTCGTGGTCCGTCACATGGCAGAGCCGTCGGCGGAACTGTTGCAACTGCAGAAGGGCGATCTTGACATCGCGCGTACACTGGGTTCGGACGAACTGCACGCACTTTCGGCTGATAAGTCGATCAACGTCTCCAGTACTCCCGCGCTCACGTTGATCTATGTGCAGATGAATATGTCTACGCCGATTTTCCAAAAACGAGAGGTGCTTCAGGCGATCAAGTGGGCAATCGACTACGAGGCGATCGCCCAGCACGTCACGCCAGGTCTCTGGACAGAGTCACAGTCTGTTCTGCCCAAGGGCACGCCGGGCGCGCTCACCGAGAAGCCGTTCCGCAAGGATGTAACCAAGGCGAAGGCGCTGCTTGCAGCGGCAGGATACCCCAACGGTTTTAATGTGACATTCGATCATCCGAACACCTGGCCGTATCCGGATATCGCGCAGGCCATGCAGGCCGATCTCGCGCAGGTGGGCATTAATTTGCAACTGGTTGCGGGAGACTACGCGCAGGTTCTCGCCAAACGGCGTGCGCGCAAGCATCAGATGCAGATCGGCCGTTTCTTCGCGGACCACCTCGACCCGAGTTCGTTCGTGTCGTATTTCGTCCCCAATGTCGACGACACCGACAGCGCGAAAGTTCATAACGGCGCCTGGAACAACCACTTCGTGAATCCGAAGCTGACCGCTGCAGCGCTGGCGGCCGACCGGGAACTTGATCCGGCGAAGCGGCTTGCGATGTACGGGCAGATCCAGCGCGATTTCTGGGAAGCGGCGCCGCTTGTTTTCATGCTGCAAAAACAGAATGTGGCGGCCACCCGCGCCGGTGTGAGTGGTCTGTCGCTTGGACCCATTGATGCGTATACGCACTACGCGGGAATCCAGAAATCATGAGCACCATCAACATAGGACCTTTGGGGCAGTGCATGCGCAGATCGGCGTCCGGGCTTTCGGCGATTCTCGCCACGCTGTTCGGTCTGGTGCTGGTCACATTTGTGATCGGCCGTGCGATGCCGGTCGATCCGGTTCTGGCTATCGTCGGCGACCGCGCGACCCCGGACGTGGTGGCGCGGGTTCGGCTGGAACTGGGGCTCGACAAGCCGTTGCTCGAACAGTTCTGGATCTACCTGCAGCACGTCGCGCACGGAGATTTCGGCACATCGGTGATGACCGGGCAATCGGTGATCGCCGATATTCGCCAGTTCTTTCCCGCGACCCTGGAACTCGCCACGGTGGCCATCTTCGTCGCGGTGCTGGTCGGCGTGCCGCTTGGCGTTCTTTCCGCCGCGCGTGCCGGGTCGCGCCTTGACGGGTTGATCCGGCTGATCAGCCTGAGCGGGCAGTCGGTCCCTGTGTTTGTACTGGCGTTGCTTTGCCTGCTCGTGTTCTACGTAAAGCTGGGCATTGCACCGGGCGTCGGTCAGCAGGACATTGCCTATGACGGGATGGTTCCGTTCACCACCGGCGCACTGGTGATCGACGCGGCGCTCAGCGGGCAATGGGATGTGTTTCGCGACGCGCTCGCGCATCTCGCGATGCCGGCACTGATGCTCGCCTTCGTGAGCATGTCGATGATCGTTCGCATGACCCGTACCTTCATGCTGGATGCGCTGGCCGGCGAATTCGTCGTGACGGCGCGGGCCAAGGGACTCTCGCCGATGCGAATCTTGTGGCGCCACGCATTCGCGAACATATCAGGACGGCTGGTCGTTGTGATCGCCCTAGCCTATGCGGGTCTGCTGGAGGGTTCGGTGCTGACCGAGACCGTGTTCAACTGGCCCGGGCTCGGCCAATACCTGACCCGCTCGCTGCTGAATGCAGATATGAATGCGGTACTGGGTGCGACGCTGGTGATCGGTGCCGTGTATGTCGCGTCGAATTTCGCTGCCGACGTGGCTTACCGGCTTTTCGATCCGCGTGTGAAGTGACTGAGGAATGGAAATGGACACGCTTTTGAACAACGGAAGAATGAGCAACTGGCGAACTTGGGTATTAACGGACGCACCGCAATCGAGACGTCAGGCGGCGATAGGTATGGCGTATCGCAGCTGGTTACAGTTCAGCCGAAACTGGCTTGCGATGACGGGTCTCATCGCATTGCTCGCCTTGTTTGCGCTGGCGATCTTCGCGCCAGAACTGGCGACGCATGATCCGAACGCACAAGATCTCGCACAGCGACTTGCTCCGCCGTCGGCAGTTCATTGGTTCGGCACGGATCAGCTAGGCCGCGATCTGTTCAGCCGACTCCTGTTCGGCGCGCGCATCACGCTTGGCATGGCTGTGCTGATCGTGGCAATTGTCGCGCCTGTGGGCCTGCTCGTAGGAAGCGTGGCGGGTTATGCAGGCGGTTGGACCGACCGTATCTTGATGCGTATCACCGACGTGTTTCTGGCGTTTCCGAAGCTTGTGCTGGCGCTAGCATTCGTGTCTGCGTTGAAGCCGGGTCTCACCAGCGTCGTGCTTGCCATTGCGCTCACCGCATGGCCCCCTTACGCGCGACTCGCCCGCGCGGAGACGCTCGTGATCCGGAATGCAGACTTCGTTTCTGCGATACGCCTGACAGGCGCATCCGCCACGCGCATCGTGCTGCACCACATCATGCCGCTTTGCATCGCCTCTGTGATTGTGCGCGTTGCGCTGGATGTCAGCGGTATTGTGCTGACGGCGGCAGGGCTGGGCTTCCTCGGCATGGGCGCACAGGCGCCGTCGCCGGAGTGGGGGGCAATGATTGCCAGCACCCGTGGATTCATTCTTCAGCAATGGTGGGTGCCGGCGATCCCGGGCATAGCGATCTTCGTCGCGTCGTTTGCGTTCAATCTGCTCGGCGACGGTCTGCGCGACGTCTTCGATCCAAAGTCGGAGTGAGCGATGGAAATCCAGGTTAGCAATCTCAAGGTGAAGTTCGCATCGCCCGCTGGCGAGGTCGAGGCCGTGAAGGGTGTGTCGTTCCGTCTGGGGCAGGAGAAGCTAGGCATTGTCGGCGAGTCGGGATCGGGAAAGTCGCTCACCGCACGTTCGATACTGAAACTGCTGCCGACCCAGGCGAGGATGTCGGCAGACAGGCTTGCGTTCGATGGAATCGACATTCAGCGCGCCGACGAAGCCCAGATGCGGCAGATTCGCGGCAAGCGCGCTGGCCTCATCATGCAGGATCCGAAGTATTCGCTCAACCCGGTCATGAGCGTCGGCGCGCAGATCGCCGAGACATGGCGCGCACACCGTGGTAGCGGCCGTAAGGAATCGCTTGAGGCCGCATTCGATCTGCTCGATCAGGTCAAAATCCGCGATCCGCGCCGCGTGGCCTCGGCGTATCCGATGGAATTGTCGGGCGGCATGGGGCAGCGCGTCATGATCGCGATGATGCTCGCGCCCAACCCGGAAATGCTCATCGCGGACGAGCCCACCAGTGCGCTCGACGTCTCCGTGCAGGCGGAAATTCTGCGGCTGCTCGAAGGATTGGTGGCGGAGCGCGGCATGGCGCTGCTGCTCATCAGCCACGATCTGCCGCTGGTCTCGCGTTTCTGCGACCGGGTGATGGTGATGTATGCGGGACGCGTCGTCGAGGAACTGAAAGCGAGTGAGCTGACGCAGGCGCGTCATCCCTACACACGTGGCTTGCTCGAATGCATGCCGTCGCTTGCGCGTCCCCGGGCGCGTCTGAAGACACTCGAAAGGAGCGCGGCATGGAGCGAATGATTGAAATCGAGCATCTCAACGTGCACTTTGACCGCTTTCATGCTGTCAAGGACGTGTCCTTCACGGTGGGCAAAGGCGAGGCGTTCGGTCTTGTCGGCGAGAGCGGCTCGGGCAAATCGACTGTCTTGCGGGCGCTCGCCGGGCTCAACGGTGTTAGGGACGGTGTGGTTCGCATCGACGGGCGAGCGGAAGGTGCGAAGCGCAGCAAGGCTTTCTACCGCGACGTCCAGATGGTGTTTCAGGATCCGTACGGTTCCTTGCATCCGCGACAGACCGTCGACCGCGCGCTGAGCGAGCCGTTAGCGATTCATGGCATCAAGGAAGTGGACAGCCGTGTCGCGCGCGCGATGAGCGAAGTCTCCTTACCCCTGTCCGCGCGTTATCGATATCCGCATCAGCTTTCAGGTGGACAGCGCCAACGCGTTGCGATCGCGCGCGCGTTGATCGCGGGCCCCAAGGTTTTGCTGCTCGACGAGCCCACCAGCGCACTCGATGTGTCCATTCAGGCCGAAGTGTTAAATCTGCTCGGCGATCTGCGGGCTTCGTTCGGGCTGACTTACATCATGGTTGGCCACAATCTTGCGGCGGTCGCGCACCTGTGCGATCAGATCGCCGTGATGCAGAGCGGGGAGATCGTCGAATGCCTCTCGGCTGCGGACTTGCGCGAGCGGCGCATCGAAACGTCGTACACGCGTCGCCTTCGTGATTTGAGCGACGACATCGAAGATCCTTTCACCACCAGTGCGAATTGAGGTTGCAGGGGGGTATTTCGACGGCACGACCACGTTGTACCACAACACATATCGAGTATTGAGAATCTAGTTATGGAAATCGAATCAAAGGTGGGCGAGATCATCGATCAGGCAATCGTCTGGGAAAATCACGCATGCATGCCGCTCCGTGCGGACGATGACTTTCTTCCCCAGCTCGAGCGCTATCGGCAGTCGGGATACTCGGTCGTATCACTCAACATCGGAATGGATCTGAATGCGATAAACGAGGTATTCAGCACGCTTGCCCACTTCCGGAACTGGGTCAAGCGTCACCCCGATCGCTTTTTGCTCATCAACGATGTTGAGGATGTGAAGCGAGCCAAGGCCGAAGGGCGTCTCGGCATCTGCTTCGATCTCGAAGGCGCGGCGTTGCTTGGCGGACAACTGAGCATGATTGAAATGTATTACGAGCTGGGCGTCCGCTGGATGCTGATTGCGTACAACCGCAACAACGATGTTGGCGGCGGCTGTCTCGACGATGATCGGGGCCTGACGGATTTCGGCCGCAGCGTGCTGGACGAGATGACACGGGTAGGTATGGTCCCGTGCTGTTCGCATACGGGCTGGCGCACCGCGCGTGAGGTCATAGATCACGTCCAGGGTCCGGTGATCTTCTCGCATTCCAACTCACATGCGGTCTATGAGCAGCCGCGCAATATACCCGACGACCTCATTGTGGCGTGCGCAAAAACCGGCGGCGTGGTAGGACTAAACGGCCTCGGTCGTTTCATCGGGAAGGACGTCGACGGCAATCTCGATAGTCGCAACGAGGCGCTGTTCAAACATCTGGATCACATGGTCCAACTGGTCGGGCCCGATCACGTGGGCATCGGTTTCGATTATGTGTTCGATGTCGATGAACTGGTAGCGCACTACAAGGCGCGCCCGGACTTGTTTCCGCCGTCCCGTGGCTACCCAGCGCCGGCGCCGATGGTCGAGCCCGAGCGTCTGCACTCGATCGTGCAGATGATGCTGGACAAGGGCTACCCGGCTGACGCCATTGGCAAGATTCTTGGCGGCAACCATCTTCGCGTTGCGCAGGTGTCGTGGAAGTGAATGTGAAACACGGGGCTTTACGGGTCGATGAACGACGCGGGCCCGGGGCGCCTTCGTTTTGACTTTATCCTGGCGCGCTGACGTCGAAGCGTCGGTTCGCCGGGTGAACTGACGCCCAGAGCCGGGGGCAGTAAACGGGGTAAAGAGAGACGGAAATATATTTAGTAATACTATGTTAATAGAAGACGTAAGTTTCAATAATCGCGGATCGAAAGACCGCATGCGCAAGGGGAATGGAGTGAGAGCAAAAATTGTCTTGGTGATAGCAGTACTGGCGGCTGTCGATTCGATGTCGATGGTTCATGCGCAAACTTCGGTGACGCTGTATGGTCTCATCGACGCCGGACTCAGTTACACGAACAACGTCTCCGATTCTGCGGGAAAGAACCGCAGTCAGGTGGCATTCACCAGTAGCACGCTCGACGCTAACCGCTGGGGCATGCGCGTTAGGGAAGGCCTGGGCGGCGACTTGTCTGCGATCGCCGTGTTGGAAGGCGGTTTCAATATCGGCACGGGAACATTGGGACAGGGCGGCCGTGAGTTCGGGCGCCAGGCGTACGTCGGGCTGAGCGAGAAGGATTGGGGTACTCTGACGCTTGGCCGTCAATATGATCCGCTCAAAGATTTGCTCCAACCGCTTACGGCAGACAACATTTGGGGTACAGTGAACGTCACGCCAGGCGACCTCGACAACTACGACGACACTCTGCGTGTCAGTAACTCGATCAAATACGTCAGTCCGTTGTGGAGCAATCTGAAACTGGACGCGATGTACGCGCTCGGCGGTGTGGCAGGCGACTTCACCGCCGGCCAGACCATAGCGCTGGCGGCAAGCTACAAATTTGCTGGCTTCTCGGCGGCAGGCGGCTATTATCTCGCCAAATACAATCCCGGTACCACGGCCGGCAGCACTTCCGACGTAAGCAATAATTCTCTCGCAAACAGCGGCTATGCCGCTGCCGCCCGTTCACTGCAGATCGCCCGAGCGGTTGCGACCTATGACATCAACAAGTTCACGATTGGCGCGGGTTACAGCAATACGCGTTACAAGCCGGCAGTGACTTCCGCAACCGCGTTCACCGAGACCGAGGCGTTCAATTCGCTGTCCGCATTCGCGAATTATATGTTCACTCCAGCGCTGACCGGCGGACTGGCCTATAGCTATACGAATTCGAACGGCGCGCAGTCAGCACACTACAACCAGTTCGCCGTCGAATCGGAGTACGACATTTCGAAGCTCACGGCGTTCTATGCGATGGTCGGCTACCAGCGTTCAGCAGGCGAGACGCTGGACGGCAACCTCGCGGTTCCTGCGACGGCATCGATAGGCGACTCCGGGTATCAATCCGCGACTCGCTCACAGCTCGAAACGTTCGTGGGCATCGTTCACAAGTTCTGACCCGTTATCGTTGCATACCCAAGGATGCCGCCGACACTTATGGGCGTACGCGGCGCCCTCAGACGGCCACGGAGATGGCGTCTTCCTTGCCGAGAGACAGCGCCGCAACGATATCCGGATTCACCTGACGGCTAAACGCCTGCACGATGAGGTTGCGCAATTCGTCGACGAGTGGCCCGAGTTCGCTCTCGCGATACGACAGATAGAAGGTTCGCGACAAGGGTGGATAGCGCGTGCCGTTGCGATGGAACGCGCTAAGCGGCAGGACCCTCAGTTGCGGAATGTTGTGCCGCGCCTGCCAGATGCAAAGCGGCGTAGTCAAGGTAAAACCTAGCCCGCTACTGACCATACTGAGCACCGGCTCGGTTGTGTCGAATTCACATGTGCGCTCGACCGCATCCCCGTTCGCATTCAAATACGCCTCAATGCATTTGCCGTTCCGGCTGCGGGCGGAGTATCGGATCAACGGTAATGATCGGGACAAATCGGTCAGTGTTCCCGGCTTGTCCCATTCCCAAGACGCCGGCAACGCTGCGACAAAGGGTTCCGAAAACAGTTTTACCTTTCTGATGCCGTCACTGAGCATTCCTTCGACAGGCGTGATGGCGATATCCAACTGGCGTTGTTCCAACTCGCGCTCCAGTACATCAGTGGAGCCGGACCAGAGGCGTATCTGATGAGCGGTCGAAGACAATGCTCGGATGATGATCGGGCCGCCTGCTGCTGCAAATGAGTCCGTGCATCCAAGACGCACGATTTGCCGTTTAGATCGCGAAATGCGTCGTACACCCTCCATCATTTGATCCGCGCTGCGCAGGGTCGCTGTGGCGTGTTCATATAGCCGGTTGCCAGCGGCGGTCGGAAGTGCAGGGCGACTCGTGCGATCGAGCAGGGGCGTGTCGAATATTTCCTCCAACAGCTTGACCCGTTGGGATACGGCGGCCTGTGATATACCGAGTTGGCGCGAAGCTCCGGAAACGGAACCCGTCTGGATGAGTGCAACCCACGTCATCAGAGGGTCCCACTCGGGATAGCGTTTGGCTGAAGAGTCTTGCATATCGATTTGATTATAGGTCTGCGGGGCCTGGAGAACTCTGGATGTCTCCGGTGGCAAGGTCGGGTCGCATCGACTGGGCGATTTCCCTAAATAGGCGATGAGCGGGCGCCGCGTTGTCAGAACACCAGGCAAGGGCGATATCTGCGACTAGTGTGGGATCTTTTATCGCCTTGAACTGGACGTGAAATTGCGTGGTACTGGCGGTCCATTCAGGTAGGATCGCCACCCCGAAGCCGGAGGCGACTAGAGCGAGAATCGAATAGGTGTCGTTGGCGTGCAGCCCAGGATCAGGACGCAACCCGGCTTCATGACAGATCATGCGTATGCGTTCGTTCAGTCTGTCGGTCGCGCCGGGCGCGAACCCGATAAACGTTTCTTTTGATAGATCACGTAAAGAGAGATTCTCGCGAGCAAGCAGGCGGTGACCTGGCGGGAGGGCGGCTACCATGCCGGCTCGCCCGAGCGTCATGGTGCTCAAGCGGCCCGCTGCGACGGGCGGACGGACGAAGCCAAAATCGAGCTTGCCTTCGAGCAACATCCGGATCTGTATGTCGGTCAGGACGCCGCCGACCCATATCTCGACGCGCGGACAGCGCTTGCGGAACGTCGCCAGGATGGAAGGCAGAATCTGGAAGCCTGCTGCAGTGGCAAATCCGATCCGGATTCGGCCCTGTATTCCTTCTTCGGTGCGGCGCGCCACAGCTACCGCCTCCTCCAGCTGATTGAGAATGAACCGCGCCCGCTCGAGAAACTCTTCGCCTGCCAGTGTCAGCCGGACGGACCGGCTACTGCGTTCAAGGAGCTGTACGCCGAGTCGCTCTTCCAGTTGCCTGATATGCGCGCTCAGATGAGGTTGCGCAATATGGAGCCTTGCCGCCGCACGGTGGAAATGCAGATCTTCTGCAACCGCCTGGAAGAAACGAAGATCGCGCACGTCCAGATGCGGATTGATACGTTCATGCTTATCGATGTTGTCATATTCCATATTGGACGCTCCATTTCTAGCGCTATCTAATGAGCCACTTTCTACTTATACCCCTTCACCTTCAGAGGCTTGCGGAATGGGCGAACTATCTTACAGCGAACAAAATCCTATCTATCAGCAGGCGATCGTCTGCGACATGACCTTACCATTCGGGGAATGGATCGAGGGCCGTCCAGAAGTCCTCGACCGCTTCTACGGGAGCGGCATCACCTTCGTCAGCCTGACGATAGGTAGCGACGAGGCAGGCACGGGCGTCACGGTTCACAACATCGCCGATGTCACGGCGATGATCCACGCACGCAGCGACCGAATGATCATTGCGCGAAGCGTCGCGGATATCCGCCGGGCGAAGCGGGAGCACAAGCTGGCGGTCGGATTCCACTTTCAAGGTAGTCTCGCGCTTGAAAACAATCCCAACTTGATCGAGCTGTTCTATAACCTCGGCGTGCGGCACATGCTGCTCGCATACAACGTCATGAACACCGCCGCAGGCGGTTGCATGGATCAGCATGACGTGGGGCTGAGTGGGTATGGACTGCGTCTGATCGAGGAGATGAACCGAACTGGGATGATCGTCGACTGCACTCACACAAGCTATCGCTCCACCATGGACATCATGGAGGCTTCGCGGGCGCCGGTTATCTTCAGCCATTCGAATGCGCGGCGGGTTTACGAGCACGCGCGAAATATCGAGGACGATCAGGCGCTGGCATGCGCGCGACGCGGCGGAGTTGTCGGCGTGACCGGCGTCGGCAAGTTCATGTCTGCGGGCGGGGAGTCGCGCGTTCAGGATCTGATGCCGCATATCCTTTACTACGTCGATCTGATCGGACCGGAGCATGTCGCGCTCGGCATCGATAACGTGTATTACCTTGAGCAGATGTATCGCCGGGTTGCAGCGCGACCCGGCCTGTGGCCCAAAGGTAACCCGCCGCCACCGTGGCACTACGTCAAACCGGAGCAGGTGCCCGAGCTTTCGGAGGCGTTGTCGAAAGTGGGCATGTCGGAAACACACATCGCTGGCATTCTCGGCGAAAACTTTCTGCGTGTGGCCGAGCAGATATGGAAGTGACTGTGTTCATCATTGGGATGATTGACGACTAATAACAGCCGGCGAGGCAGTGCATCGCACCGGTTTGGAGGAGAAGTGGATAACATGAATACACGGGCAGCCCGATCGTTTCCTCACGAGCGTCCGGCGGCGAGCTATCGCACCATTTTGGGCGGAGCGATCGGCCATTTCATCGAATGGTACGAATTTGCACTATACGGGTTTTTAGGTGGCGTGCTCGCCACGCATATATTTCCGGCCACAGACCCGGCTGCATCTTTGATCGCGAGTTTTTCTGCATTCGCGATTGGTTTTCTTGGTAGACCGATCGGTGCTTTTGTGCTCTCTCCGCTGTGCGACAAGATTGGCAGAAGAAAGCTGTTGTCGCTGACAATCCTGCTCGCTGGTGTCGGCAGTCTTGCGATAGCGCTGTGTCCAGATTACGCGACAATCGGAATCATGGCGCCCATCATCGTCAGTCTGGCTCGCCTGTTGCAGGGTTTCTCTGCAGGAGGTGAATTCCAGATCGCGATCGCTTTTCTCAACGAGCATGCGAGGCCCAGATATCGCGCCTTTTCGGCCTCGCCACAAACCGTCTGTATTGGTCTCGGCATTCTCACCGCCTGCGGCGTCGCGGGACTTGTCACTCATTTTCTGTCACCGCACGCACTAAACACTTGGGGTTGGCGGCTGCCATTCCTGCTTGGCGCGTTCATGTCGCTTTACGGGTTCGTTGCGAGGCGAGGGCTTGGCGAAACACCGGCTTTCGAGGAGATCAGCCGTGGGCGACGCACTAGCGCGATGACGATTCTTCGTTCGCTGAGTTCGTTCAAGCGGGAGACGATATTGGTGTTCATTCTGGAAATGAACGTCGTGCAATATATTCTGTTTCTCGTGTTCCTTCCCAGCTACGCGCACCTGACCACCGGCCTCCCGGTGTCGGTGGGATTCTCGGCAAGCGTGATCGCGACTGTCGTTTATTGCGTTGTATCGCCGCCGTTGTCTTTGTTGTCAGATCAAATCGGTCGCAAGCCGCTCTTCATCGCGGGAGCGCTGCTGTTCTTGCTGTTCACCTATCCGTTGTTACATGCTCTGACGTCGTCCTCGAGCTTTTCCACGTTCCTGATCGTAGCGATCACGGGGTCAATCTTTGTCGCCACCACCGGCGCGCCGTTCTCGACGACGCTTGCTGAACTGTTCCCGACTTCAATACGCGCGACGGGCATTGGCGTTCCTTATGCGATATCGATTGCGCTATTTGGAGGGACCACACCAATTGTCATCGTTTGGCTGCAAAACAAGGGAGGGGTGACGTGGGTGTCAGCCTACGTGATGGCGATCAGTCTTCTGTCACTCATCGTTTATCTCACGTTGCTTCCAGAGACACGAGGACGCTCGCTAACCTCGGACGGCGAATTTAAGTAAGCCAGCCCCAGCACACGCCGAGCACGACGGACAGCTATTTCCAGGTTGCGACCGACCGGTCGGCACATTCTATTTATTAGCCGCCTAGGACTGACGATCTCCTCATTAAGTTAGGTTCGTCAGTGCAATAAAAATCACTTTCTGATGGGAGTTTTCGAGTAACGTTAATTAGTTTTACTAAATATTGTAAAGGAATGGAGATCATGAAAAAAATCATATTGCCCCTTTTTGCGCTCGGCACTGCTATCTGTTCTTTGCCGGCAGATGCCCAAAGTTCTGTGACGCTTTACGGTATCATCGACGATTCGATTACGTACATTCATAACGTGGCCGGACAAAGCTCGCGGTTCAGCGTGCAGCCGGGTCAAGCTTCGCCTCGCTGGGGTCTGGTCGGAACCGAGGATCTGGGTGGCGGCCTCAAGGCGATATTCCGTCTTGAGAATGGCTTCAACATCAACACAGGCGCGCTTAACCAGGGCGGTCGCATGTTCGGTCGTCAGGCGTACGTCGGCCTTTCATCGGCGACGTACGGTACGGTCACGCTCGGTCGCCAATACGATGCGGTGCGTGATCTGGTCGAGCCGCTTCAGGGCAACTGGCAGTTCGAATATATGAGTACGCCGGGCGATATCGACGACGCCGACAACGATCTCCGGTTCAACAATACGGTCAAGTGGAGTAGCCCGGTGTGGTCGGGATTGCAAATGGTTACCACCTATTCGTTCGGCGGCGTGCCCGGATCTTTAGGGTCGGGGGCGTCATATAGCGCGGCACTTGACTACAAGGTCGGTCAGCTCGCGTTCGCGGGCGGTCTGCTCCATATCGACAACGGCAATCCGACCCTCTCCGCGCGAGGCACGACGACGTCGGATAGCATTTTCCTGTCAGCGGTCAACAGTGCCTATTCCACTGCACGGGCGATCACCGTGACTCGCGTGGCTGCACAGTACCGGATCAGCTCGTTGATGTTCGGCGGCTATTACAGTTTTTCGCAGTACACGTCTGACGCCGCGTCGACGTTCCGTGGCAGCGAGCGCTACAACAACGGTTCCGTGTATGCGCAATGGAACCTGACTCCGGCCTTTACTGCGCAGCTCGGCTACGACTATCTGAAATCGAGCGGAAACTCGTCGGCGACCTACAACCAGCTGAACGCCGTCCTCGACTATCTGCTCAGCAAGAGTACGGACATCTATGTAATGGGCGGCTGGTGTCATGCATCCGGTACGAATGGACTTGGTACCGCACAGGCGGTGATTGGCTCGTCCGTCACCAACTCGGGGGCCGACTGGCAGGCATTGGCAGGTGTTGGGCTTAAACACACCTTTTGATTGGTGCCGTCGCGACCGGCTTCGGCCCGTGTGAAGGCGCATAGGCTGACGCCTCGTTCCTGCATTGTCCGCTTCAGCATAACTGCGGAATAGTATCAATCTTAGTTATACAGGGGCTACATATGCCACCGGTGTAATGCTCGCCCTTATACTGTTTATGTTGCGCCAGAACAGACTGGACGCGATCACTCAGTTTCAGGGGGGGCGAGAGTGGGCACACAAATACTCCTGGAAGATCTCGCTTTACGCCGATTCCATTTGCGGTGGAGTTCAGCGGGGGCGGGCGAACAATTCAGCGCCGGTTCTGTGCTTGGGATCATCGGCTTTGCCGTCAGCATGGCAGCGGGCCCACTTAGTCTTATACGCCGTGGACCGGGGGCTTGGTGCTGCATCGCTCGTGGGCCTCTTCCTTGGCAATATGCTCACCGACCTGATCGCAGACAAGTGCGGCAGACGCACCATTTTTGCCTTCGAAATGTTGCTGTTTGCCGCGATTTCGGCCGTGCAGTTTTCGTGCCCCCCCGGATGCAACTGCTTGTGTCGCGCGTGGTGCCAGGTCTTGTTCTTGGCGTTGACTATGCGGTCAGCACGTCGATTGTGACGGAATTTTCGCCGCGTAGAAACCGTGGCCGCTTGTTGAGCGTCCTTGCTGCCGCCTGGGCTACTGGCTATGTTGGGGCCTACCTGACGGGATTCTGCATTCGCGGCGTCGGCCCGGATGCGTGGCGGATCATGGTCGCCGCAAGCGGAGTACCGGCGTTGCTTATCCTGCCGTTTCGAATCGACGTGCCTGAGTCGCCGACATGGCTAGCGAAGCGGGGACGGGGTGCTGCGGCGCTGGCGATTTATTCGCAGCAGATTCGGACCCGAGGCGATTCTTCCCGTTCCGGTTGTAGCGCCGGATCGTGGGCGCTGTGCATGGTCCGAATTGCTATCGCGCCCTGGCGCAAAAACACGCTGGTCGGGTGCGTATTCCATACATGCCAAGTTATTCCGTACCAAGTTATTCCGTATTTTGCGCTGGGCACGTCCGCTCCGAAGGTGCTGCAAGCGTTGCAGGTCAAAGACAGCTTGCTGGGGGGACGATCTACAACATCCTGCCGCTTGGGGGAGTGATATTCGGCCTGCTAGTTGTCGACAGGATTTCGCGTCGGGCTTTTCCAGTAGGGAGCTATATCTGGCTGCGCTCGGGCTCGCAGTACTTGCTTTTGCGGGGTTTGGCCCGGTGACTACCATGCTCGCCTTCAGCATCTTCGCATGGATTATTCCGGCGGCTACCAATCTCGAATTCGTGTGTCCGCCCGAGCTCTTTCCAACGCGTCTGCGTGCGTCAGGCGTCGGGTTAGCGGTTGCCTCCAGCCGTTTTGGTTCGGCGATTAGCACGTTCCTATTGCCGTTGGCAGTGCAACATTTGGGCATTCACGCTACGCTTGGCGTACGCGCCGGGGTGCTGGCTTTGGGTGGCGTATTCTGCCATTTTATGGCACAGGAAACCGGAGATGAAAATCTTTGGGAGGTCGGCTCCCAACCTGGCGCTGACGACGAACCGGGGGCCCAAGGTGGCCATCAGGCCGTGCTGGGACCACCGGCTAAGGAACTGCAACGACAAAGTCAGATCACTCCGGTGACGCCCCCCGCGAGGTGCTAGGAAGTGAAATAAGACAAGGAGCGCGAAAGTCCATCATGTCCTTAAACAAGCAAATTGACATGCACGCTGTGCAGGTCTTTGTCGCGGTTGCGGAAGAAGGCAGCATGTCGGGCGCGGCAGCGCGAATGGGGATATCGCAATCGGGGGTGTCGCAGATCGTCCGCCAGCTGGAAGACGAACTAGGAGTGGTGCTGGTTGACCGAACGACCCGCCCTCTGGTGCTCACGCCGTTCGGTATCGCATTAAAAAACCGGGGAACGGTACTCGGTGAGGAGATCGCCAACCTTAGAGCGCAAGTAGTGGAAGCGGGGCGCGGAATCAAACCTGATCTGCGCATCGGGTTGGTTGATTCCTTTGCGGCGACGTGCGGTTCCGTTTTTATCAAGCGACTTCTCAGCAAAGTTTCTCATCTATCGACACGAACTGGATTGAGTCCGCAGCAGGGCGAAGCATTGCTGAGCCGAGATCTGGATCTCATCGTGACAAGCGACCCGTTGATGGACGCCAGCGCCGTGGTTCGATACCACCTGTTGACCGAACGTTATCTCGTCATCACACCGAGGGATCTGCACAAGTCGATACGTGGCGTAGACGACATGCGAGCCTTGGCCAGAATGCTGCCGATCGTGCGATTCAATCGCAGTTCTCAGGTTGGCATGCAGATAGAGCGTTATCTGCGGCGTATTGAGTTGCGCACGCCCAATCGGCTGGAAGTAGACAATGCGGATGCGCTGACTTCAATGGTGGCCGAAGGTATTGGCTGGGCGATAACCTCGCCCATGTGCCTGCTTCAAGGGGTAGCCTATTCCACTCAAGTCACCATGCACGTCGTCGACACAATGGAGTTGGAAAGGGGGCTCCACCTTGTAGCACGTCGCGATGAATACAGCGTCTTCTTTGAGGATGCGTGCGAGACCGCGCGCGAAGTGATTCTCACGTCTTTCCTTCCTAGACTCAACCCTTTGGGTCACGATATTGAACAACTCGTCATTGTTGGCGACCGGAAAATACGTGGAGAACGGTACTAACGTCGAAACTCGAATTGTCACTCGGTTGACACGGGGATCAGCAGGTTCAGGCAGAAGTGCATCGCCTGCATCCCCTACGTTCGATTCGATGTCGGTGGCGACCACTCTTGTTCCGACACTCGGCGAAACTTGGGTGAGTAGAATGACATGTCAGTCAGTGAAGGAGGGGTGCCAATTGCTGGCGACTCAGGAAGATACTGGTTCGCTGGCAAAGAACGAAGGGCTTTCTGCGATCGTGAAGGCCTCATTTCCTGCTTTCGAGCCATTAGTTATCTACGCAGAGGCATCGACCGACTATGGGGTCGCTCGCAGTCGACTGGCCAAAGATTTTAGACTGAGCGGAACATGACTGATATTGACAAGCTTCTCGAATTTCTTGAGAGAAATGGCATACCCTTTAAATACGAGGGCCATGAGCCGGTGCTTAACATGCGTGAATCAGATGCGCTTCACCTGTCGCTTCCAGGCGTGCGCTGCAAGAATCTCCTTGTTCAAGACAAACAGGGGCGAAACTACCTGATTGTTACAACTGCCAACAAAGCACTAGATCTCGCGTCAGTGGCCAAAACGTTTGGCAGCAAGCGGCTGTCCTTTGCGTCTGTCGACCGGTTATTCGAGCTGTTGGGCGTTCGTCCCGGATCATTGAGTCCACTTGCATTGGTAAATGATCGATCGGGCCAGATCAGCCTTGTTATTGACCACGACTTGATGCACGAACCGATGTTCCAGTTTCATCCGCTCGAAAACACAGCGACTATTGCTTTGTCGAAGCGCGGCCTCGAAGAATTCCTGCAACGCATTGATCATCCGCCTTCCTGGAAGAACCTCGAGGCGCGGTTGAGTTCGTAGCTCGTGGCTTCCGAAACTTCGATCCGTTACCGAGGCCTACGTCTTCGACCTTGGTTTCTGGAGGATCGGATTTGATTAAATTTTTCGATTCGGGGCAAAAGAAGTAAGCGCCCAATACCGAAATCTGCGTAAAGACACGCCCGGAATCTTCGGCGAACCTGTTTGATTGCTTCGGCAGGTAAGCGAGACCCATCCGTTTTAACGTCCCAAATATAAGAACGTAACTCCCGAGCGCGCCGGTGGTCTCGCTAACGACACTCAGCATCCTATTGATCAATGGGCAGTAACCGTCCGACCCTGACCGTATAGACGTCTGATGAGGGCGACGCCATGCTTTCCGGGGGCACAAATGTGCTGTGTCCACAAAAAATCATGGACACACTGACTGAATTCACCGCAGTCAAGGGCGCCCGGAAGTATCGCCAGCGTACCGTGGACGAGAAACGCCAGATCGTCGAAGAGACGTTGTCCAGTGGACGTTCGGTGGCGCTCACGCGCGGCGTGGCATTGGGAAAGCGCCTGGTTTGGCGCTGCGGTGTTGACTGTAATGGGGGCAGCCGTCGCGACCCGTTGAGGCTCGAGCAACTTTGCCGTGACCGTACGAGATTCGACCGCTACGGGGACGACGCTATCCGCCTTTGTCACTGCCAGCGTGATGATTGCGGTATGCGCGGCGGCGACCATAGTCACTGCAATGACTGTTCGTCTATCGATGCCCGGTCGGTAGCCGTTGCTACCCCTCTGTGGTGCAAGTTTCAAAATCCTTTCCTGAAGAACTGAGATTCGGTATATAAGGCGTATCATCAGAGCATACTATTAGTCATGCTACCTATCATATGCACTTTCCATGAATTTTTATGCTGCTTTGGACGCTGCTGCTCTCCGTAGAGCCACCTTGGATCGGCCTGCCGTTGGCAGCAGGTCATCGCCTTGGCACCTAAATCAGACGCCGCCTGAAAATTGACTTTCAGATTCTCACCGAGATATACCGTCATATATATCGAACCAGAAAAATAAGCGCCGTAAGGCGCAATGAAAACTTGGCACCAGCTGATCTCGCTTCCGATCTCGTTTCCGATCTCGTTTCCGGACCTAGGAGCGCGAGCGTGCGACGGCTTCGTGTGTCAAATATCGCTCTAGCCAAATACTACAGATTGAGAAATCAGGTAGGAGTAACAAAAAGCGTGCTTTTTGGCGGTACTGTTCGTTGCGGTTCTTACTTTCCCGAACGGATTCCCGACGCACACCACATCGACCTGTACTTCGACAAGTACGCCCAATCTGTGCACTCATGCGGGTCGCGAGATCGGCACACTGTCTCTATCGGAACACGATTGAAGTTCGATTACTGGATGGCAAGATGAAAGTTGATGAACGAGTCTCTCTTGGTGGCGAACTCGAGCAGATGTGCCTAACCATTGGAGACCGGATGTGGCACGTCTATTTCGAATCGATATGCGCCGACAGTGGGAACCGCAACTGGTCGACGCGCCGGTCAGCGGTAAGTGGCGGTTTTAGCGCTACCCAGAATCTGCCTGTTCAAACGGCGCTCGAAACAGCGTCGGCTGTACTGAAAGCCATTAACTCCTGTATATGAGCAGGAGTTGCCGTATTCCCTGACGAGCTTCATTGGGGAGAGGTCCCCTTGTAGCTTCTGATGTCCGAAAACTCGCTTTGGAGGTGGTAACCATGAAGTCCATTATTCGAGCCGTTGTTGTTGCGTTCGTCTTTGTTGTCCCGGCCGTGTCGTTCGCCCAGTCGAACCAGCCTGTTACCCGTGCCCAGGTGCGTGCTGAACTGGTCCAGCTCGAAAAGGCCGGCTACCATCCGGGCGGTGGCGAAGATGTCAATTACCCGGACGATCTCCTGGCTGCCGAAGCCAAGGTGGCCGCACAAACCCGCGCAACCGGGGTCGGCGGCGTTGCCGACGGCTCGTCGGACGCTGGCTATCCGGCCACATCCAGGTCCACTGAGACGTGATGTACAACAGTCTTCATTGCGCGAATGCACCAATTCTGCGTCGAACACGGCACTTTCATGCGCGTGTTCAATATGATGCCCATTCAGCTTTGGCGCTCATTGACGGTACGCATGAACAGCTGCAGGAACTCAGCGGCCTCGGGAGATGTATCGGGTGTCGTGAGAGCTAGCTTACCTTCAAACTAACTGTCTATTACTGGTGGACTCGTTAGCGGGGAAATCGAACGCTTCCAAAACTGGCTTGCGCAACGCTTCACGCAACTGCCCAAGGGGCAGAATCGCGGCAGTTCGCCGTCGTTCTGTTCCCACATGACGGCGGCAGGCAGGTCGCTGTAGGACATTGGAGCCTCATCGATGTAATGCACTTCATGGATCGAACGCCAAACGGCCCCATCCTCCATAACGAACTCAATTGCGCGATAGTTCCAACTGCGTATCGGCATGCTTTCTACGCACTTTCGCGCTTTAAGCATGACGTGCTCCTGTAGAGCGTCTAAAACCGATCACCCCCAGTGCGACCAGTTTTAGGAAGCATTCGACAGTCGATAGGGTTGCGCCGGTTGGGTCGGTCGTTGCCTGGGATGCAAGGCCAGGGGCAACTGCAAAAATGCTGGTCGCACAAACTGCAAGAAAGAGGAACCGCGCCCAAGACTTGTTGCGGCCCATCGCCAATACAAGAAAAGCGAGAAGAAATTGCGTACAAATGAGAGCGCTGACTTGCTGCCGGTCCGGCCAGTATCCTATCTCGAAGGGCATCTCCACCAGGCCCCAGCCGACAACTAGCCAAGCAGATAGTTGCGGAAGGAGACGCGCCAAATTTGAACGGCGCTGGAGTCCACCCGACGCAGGCGGTAAAGGCCCGATGCGTTCCGGTGCACACGTGTTGACGTCCGACATTGACGAGGGTTTCATCTGTTCCTTCCTATAGAAGATCGAGTGTCCGCTGCCTCTGCAGTGCCGCAGCTAGAATCATGGCATCCGCATTTGCTGGCAACATGTAAAGCCCCCGTCGCGACGGACGAAAAACGTCACTGCCGCGAAGGATCTTGAAACCCGTGAGAGAGCAAACGCCGTCGAAGGGGGCGGGGCAACGATACCAACGCTGGTCACCATACCTGCACGACGTCGCATCCTGCCAAGCGATGGTCGCATAGCGCTCGTCAAGGTTTAGCACGCTGATTATTACGTTTGGGTGAAAGCTTTGACCATAACCAGTAGCGACCAGTCGAGGCTGTGCGGGCCGACTCGATCCAAGTCCTTCGCAACTGGCCTTGCTCAAATCAGGTCTCAGGTTCAAACGATTGCCTGGAAGAGTTGTGAGGATGTGGCTCCATGGGTCTGGAAGACCTTGCGTTGCATTGTCGATCGGCTCGGCGTGCATTGATTCCTCCGTAGAGTGGAATTTGTTGGCCTGACGGCACTGAAGCAATTCGCGCCTGTCCCGGAAACCACGAGCCAAGTCTGAGCTGCTCGCAAAGTGTCGTCTTTCCAAGTCGCACGAAGGATTTTTGGACATCGCACGGGTTTAAAACATCGCGTCGTCTAGGACGGCACGCGGTTAACCTCAACAGCAAGGAGATTCAGCGCAATGATTAACGCGATCCTGCAATTTGAGAAAGCGAGGAGTGCGCATAGGAAAGACGCGGCTTGACATACAGTCGAAAATCGGTCCAACGGTGCGTGTCTCATGACCCAAATCCCACTCGTTAGGGGCGCGCGACCTGGGATACGAGCCGTAGAACAGTTCGGGCGAGGGGTTCATAAACGCGCAATGGGGTCAGGGAACGACTTCCGTGCCTGTCAATGTCAGCATCGATTGCGCTGACTCGAACGAGGCATCCGAGCGCTTACAGCGGTGTTCCCTTCGAAATCGGCGTCGGAGATTCGGATGTATCTCATCCGTAGGAGGCTTTAGATGCGTCTTCCACTCATTCAACCAAATAAGCTGACGCAGGAGCAACGCAGACTCTATGACGACATGAGAGCCGTCATCGCTTCTCATCTGAATACGTTTCGAACGGAAACCAGCGACGGAGCGTTGATCGGACCTTGGAGCGCCTGGCTTCACGAACCGGATATTGGCGGTTCTATCTGGCATCTGGCTAAGGTCATGACGACTCACGCGCGTCTGCCAGACGACGCGAGGCAAATCGCGATTCTAACAGTCGGTGCCCATTTCAAGGCCGCATACGAACTTTACGCGCACATCTCCGTGGCCGAAGCCAGTGGTATGTCGGACGAACGACTTTCAGCGCTTGTGGCAGGTGGGCGTCCCCTCGACCTGAACGAAGCTGAAGGGTGTGCGTACGATGTGGCGTATTCCTTGTCCCGTGGTGGGGTGCTTCCAGAGCCATGTTATGCGCGTGCAGTGAAACTCTTTGAACAGACGGGTGCAAACGAGCTGATCTATCTGGTTGGACTTTACTGCCTGGTATCGGTGACGTTGAACGGCTTCAACGTTTCAGTTCCCGAACGCATTTGATTGTCAAGAGTTCGCACGACAAGCCACCGGACGGCAGGGGAGCTGCGCGATGTGTGCTTGCGTATCCGGACGTATTCGCATGGAAGTGCAAAGGCTACCGCCGGTCATCGGCAGCAGCGGTTGGAGTTAGGCGGACGGCCCGGCGTCCGGGTTCACTTCAAACTGTGTCACCACCGGTCAGAGAGCGAAGGCTCATCGACCTAATATCACCTCCCAGGAGAATACCTTGGCCTATCAGACTATCAATCCCGCAACAGGCAAGTTGGTAAAAAGCTTTCTCGAAATTTCGGATGCAGAAGCGTTTGGCGCGCTTGAAACCGCTGACCATATCTATCGGTCGGACTGGCAACATCGGTCGGTTGCACAGCGTGCCCAGGTGGTCGCGCGTGCTGCGGCTATCCTGCGCGACAAGGCGGAGGAATATGCGCAGTACATGACGCTGGAGGTGGGCAAACTCATCGACCAGTCGCGCTACGAGGTTGGGCTTTCGGCCGCGATCCTTGAGTATTACGCCAACCACGCCGAGGCATTTCTCAAGGCTAAACCGCTCCCGGAGGCGCCGGAGTCGGTTGTTGTGACGCAACCGATCGGAGTGATTCTCGGTATCGAGCCATGGAACTTTCCGTATTATCAGCTCGCCCGAGTGGCGGCACCCCAGATTGTCGCGGGCAACGTAGTGATCATGAAGCACGCTCCGAGCGTGCCGCAATGCGCTCTTGCGTTTGCTCGACTGTTCGAGGAGGCAGGTGCGCCGGCCGGCGTGTACACGAACGTCTTTGCGAGCGTGGATCAGATAGGCAACTTAATTGACGATTTCCGTGTTCGTGGCGTTACGTTGACCGGTAGCGAGCGGGCCGGCGCTGCAGTCGCAGAGCGCGCGGGTCGTGCGCTCAAGAAAGTTGTTCTTGAGCTGGGGGGGAGCGATCCTTTCATAGTCCTTGAAGATGCCCCTCTGGAGGACGCACTGAATGCGGCTGCCGTCGGTCGAATGATCTGCATGGGGCAGGCTTGCGTGGCTTCGAAGCGGTTCATCGTTATCGGTAAGGAACGCGGCAAGCAATTCCTCGAGGGGCTTGTCAAGCGGATGGGTAGTTTGACGCCGGGCGACCCCGCCGACAACAAGACATCGCTGGGACCGGTTGTTTCGGAGCAGGCACTTGAAGGGCTGCTTCGGCAAATCAGTGGCGCGGCTGCGCACGGTGCACGCATCGTGATCGGTGGAAAGCGCGTTGATCGCCCTGGATTCTACTTGGAGCCGACCATCATCACTGATATTGCCAAAGATAATCCGCTCTTTCAGCAGGAAACATTCGGTCCTGTCGCCTCGTTCTACGTGGTTGATAACGTGGAAGAGGCGATCAAGCTCGCCAACGCCACGAAGTTCGGCTTGGGAAGTGCCGTCTTCGGCGGAGACGTAAAACGGGCTCAAGAGGTCGCGCAGAAAATTGAAAGCGGTATGGTGTTCATCAATAGCTGCGCCTACACGGGGCCGGAAACACCTTTTGGCGGCGTGAAAAACTCCGGCTGGGGTCGTGAACTCGGTGAGGCGGGAATTGGCGAATTCGTGAACCACAAGCTCATTCGGACGGCGGAAGCTAGCTGACCGTCAGGTCTGCAACGGGGCTGCGGTCGAATCAGGGCGTTGCCACCGTTGCGGTTGACGACATCATCGCGTTCTTCGCACCAGCGTCGTCACTTGGCGCACTTGCCTGCTCGCGACCATTGCAAGAGGCGATCCATCCTTACCGGCCTGCGTCAGGCGCCAAGTGCAATACCGTATCCGGAAAACTTTCCATGAACGAACCCATTGCGAATAATGCATTATTCGTTGCTGAGCCCGCCCAATCGGTTGGTCATCATGTGGTCATCGTTGGAGGTGGTGCTTCAGGGCTGGAACTTGCGACCCAACTGAGCGAGCAGTTTCGACGCAAAGGATCAGGGAGCGTCACGCTGCTGGACCGCGCGCGCACACATCTGTGGAAACCTTTGCTTCACTCTGTTGCGGCCGGTAGCATGGACCCGGGTGAGCATGAGGTTGATTATCTTGCGCAAGCCTATTGGCACAACTTCAGGTTCCGTTTCGGAGAAATGATCGGGTTGGACCGGGCAAACAAGCGTGTCGCGATGGCCGCAACCTACGATGAGGACAACCAGATTATTACGCCGGCCCGGAGTATCCCGTACGATACACTCGTAATCGCAATCGGGAGCGTGACTAACGACTTCGGAACCCCTGGCGCTTCGGAATTTGCGGTTCCGCTTGAGACCGTCGACCAGGCAAAACGATTTAACCGACGCTTAATCAATGCATGTCTTCGGGCCCAGACGCAGGCGGATCCCATTCGTCCCGGCCAGCTGCATGTCGCCATCATCGGAGCCGGCGCAACAGGCACTGAACTGGCGGCCGAGTTGTACCGGACCACTCGGGAAGTTGTGGCGTTCAACATGGATCGGATCAAGCCGGACGCGGATATCAAAATCATCCTCGTAGAGGCGGGGCCGCGTGTCTTGCCCGCACTGCCGGAGCACATTTCGTCGTCGGCTATGGATTTTCTCAAGAACCTCGGTGTTGACGTCAGAACAAACGCACGCGTCGCCGAAGTTTCTGCGACTGGTATCCGTCTGGCCAGCGGAGAATCTATTGCTGCAGAACTTGTCGTGTGGGCGGCCGGAGTGAAGGCGCCGGATGTGCTGCGGGAGATCGGTGGACTGGAGACTAACCGGATTAACCAGTTGGTAGTTACGTCAGATCTACAGACTACGCGGGATACAAACGTCTTTGCGATGGGCGACTGTGCACAGTGCCCGTACCCAGGAAGCGACACACCGGTGCCGCCACGCGCACAAGCTGCTCATCAAGAGGCGAGCCACCTCTTAAAGCAATTACAGAACCACATTGAAGGTAAGCCGATAAGACCATACAGGTATCGGGATTTCGGATCGCTGGTTACTCTCGGCAAATATAAGACAATCGGAAATCTTATGGGGTTCGTGGATGGACGAAGTTTCCGCGTCGAAGGATTCATCGCACGTTTCATGTATAGGTCGCTTTACAAAATGCACGAGTACGCTGTGAGCGGCGGCCGAAGAGTGTTTTTTAGCGTCCTCGGCCGAAGCCTTTCGCGTCGCTCGGAACCGCAGGTCAAGTTGCATTAAGCTACATCGATATGGGAGCGCACTCACGCACGCCATGTTGGTTACCGACAGCATGTCGCGCAGTGCGTGACACTGTCGCATGTCCTGCGCGGTCCTTTTAAGCAAGCGATCATTCATTAAAGGAAGATGGACATGAACATCCTGATGGTACTCACGTCCCATGACCGCCTTGGCGACACCGGTAAGGCAACCGGTTTCTGGCTGGAAGAATTCGCGGCGCCATACTACACGTTCAAGGATGCTGGCGTCACGCTCACACTCGCTTCGCCTGCAGGGGGACAGCCGCCGCTCGACCCCAAGAGCAATGAGCCGGATGCGCAAACGCCGCCCACCGAGCGGTTCAGGGCTGACAAGGATGCGCAAGCGGCGTTGGCTCACACGCAGCCGCTTGCCGAAGTGCGCGAAGCTGACTTTGATGCCGTGTTCTATCCAGGAGGCCACGGTCCGCTATGGGATCTGGCCGACAGCGCTGATTCGATCGCGCTGATCCAAGCATTTGACCGGGCGAAGAAACCGTCCGCGCTGGTTTGCCATGCGCCGGGCGTGCTGCGCAACGTCAAGGCGCAAGATGGCAGTCCGTTGGTGAAGGGCAAGGAGGTCACGGGGTTCTCGAATAGCGAGGAAGCCGTGGTTCAGTTGACCGACGTGGTGCCGTTTCTCATCGAGGACGAGTTCAAGCGCCTTGGCGGTCATTACAGCAAGGGGCCGGACTGGCAAAGCCATGTCGTCGTGGATGGACTACTTGTGACAGGGCAGAATCCGGCGTCGTCCGAAGGCGCGGCTGAGGCGTTGCTCGGCTTGCTGGGGCACAAGCGTTAAGGGTGCAGGTTGCGTGTTTCCGCTTTAGTCGCTTGACGGTCGTTCGGTAGGCGGTTTCTTCGCGGGACGCCAGGCGACGGGTTGGCACACCGTGCGCCGTACTCACACGATCGGCGCATCCGACTCCGAGCCTACTGCTTTCAATGACGCCTCGTCGTGAGCGAGGGCTCTGGGAATATACTCGCGCAGGTATTCCACCCACGTCTTCGTCTTCGCGTCTACGTAGTGACGGGAGGGATAAAGCGCGTAGATGTTGATCTGCTGCGACGTATATTCAGGGAGGACGCGAACCACAGTTCCATCCCGCAAATTGTCCGCAACGGAGTACACCGGCAGCCGACCGATTCCCATACCTGCCCGAATCGCAACAATAAGCGATTCCGCAATATTGACCTTTATCGGACCGGTTACTTCAACGAGAGTACTGCCCGCCGGACCTTCGAGTAGCCACTCGTTCGGCGGGAATCCGGGAATCTTGAGAATCGGGCATTTGTGTTTCGCGAGGTCGGCAGGCTCCTGCGGAACACCGTTTGCGCGGAGATAGGCCGGCGAAGCACACACGATGCTAAACGTCGAGCCAAGCAGTTGCGAAACCAGATCCGAGTCGGGGAGGGAGGGGGCAGTGACCAAGGCGACGTCGGCATTACCGTCAAAAAGGTCGGGCATCTGCTGGGACAAGGTCAGATCAACCCGGACATCTGGATACTTTTCCTGATATTCCGCTATCGCCGGTAACACATATTGGGAGCCAATGCTGGCATAGCTGTTCATTCTGAGCGTCCCCGCCGGGCGCTCATGCGCGAGACCCGCTTCCTCCTCGGCCTTGTCAACATCGAACAGGATCTGTCTGCATCGAGTCAGATACACTTCTCCGACGGTTGTCAGGGCGAGTCTGCGCGTTGATCGGTGCATCAGTCGCGTTCGAAGATGTGCTTCCAGATCAGAAATCGCGCGAGACATAACGCCCGTCGTCGAGTTCATCGATTGGGCGGCTGCGGTAAAGCTGCCGGCTTCGACGACGCGCACGAAGACACGCATGCTTTGTAGGATATCCATTTCGTTTTTCGGGGTGGTGCCCCATGTCACTGGTTGCGTCCGTACGCGACGGCACCTGTTACAGTATTTTCCCGCCGAGACGTATAGACCCCTTACTATCCTGCTGCTAGGCCGATTGCGTCGTTCAAAATTGCAGGTTACCCGGGACTCAGAATCGGTATTTCTGGAAAGGCCATTTGCGCTGACGAGTGCGATTGTCCCGCCCCGAAGCGCTTCATGGCCGCTGTCAAATCGTAGTGGCCGTCTTGCATCCTGGAACGAGTAGCACCGCTGCTCGTCGGGCTCACTTCATAGATCAAGCGTGATAAGCGACGTTAGCGAACGGGAGCAGCATGGCATGATCACGTCATTTCTTGCCTGCTCCTCTGGACTCAGATACAAATCGCGATGATCCGGGATCCCATCGAGCACGCGAGTTTCGCACCTACCGCACACTCCCTGCTCGCATTGGGTATCGATATGAATTCCGTGTTGCCGGAGCGACTGGACGATAGTCTCATCGGCCGCGACGTTCACAATCGCGCCGCTACTCGCAATGCGCACGTGGAAGGGAGTATCATTTGTCGAACTATGCGCTGGCGCACTAAAGAATTCGCGGTGAAGGTTGCCTTGCTTCCAACCAACTACGTCTGCAGCGCCCAGTACGGCGTCGATAAACCCGGAGGGGCCGCATACGTAGGTATGTTTATTCGGCGTGGGATCGTACAGTACCCTCGGCAGATCGACGCGGGGACCTTCCTCATCGAAATACAAATGTGCTCGCTGCTGAAAATCTGGTTGACTCAGCCGGTCGAGGAAAGCGGCGCGGCTAGATGAGCGGCAACAGTAGTGCAATTCGTAAGACTCGCCGGTCCGGTTGAGCTCTTCAGCCATAGCGAGAATCGGCGTTATACCGATTCCCCCGGCAATCAGGATTGAATGCTTTGCGTCCGGGCGAAGAGGGAAGTGGTTTCTAGGTTCGCCAATGTCTAGCTCCGTGCCTTGTTCAAGTTCGTGCACGGCTATCGATCCGCCGCGCGACTGCGCTTCCCGCAAAACAGCTATGACGTATCTGTTCCGCTCTGCCGGATTATTGCAAAGCGAATATTGTCGGACGAGGCCTGCGCCAAGATGCACATCAATGTGTGAACCGGCGGAGAAGGCCGGGAGTGCCGTATCATCGCAGCTTATCAGCTCGAGTACGCAAATATCATTTGCAGCTAGCGCCTTCTTCGCAATCTTCACTTTCATGAGTATTCCACGTCTGACAACTTTGTCTTTGCGGCTTCGCTGACCTTATACCGGCCTTACGAATAACAACTGCGTGATCGAGCGCCGCTTGTGCGCCTGCCTTATTACATAGTAGTCCAAATAAATCGAGGCGACCTCATGTTCTGGACCCCATGCGGCGCCATGCGGTCTGGCACCGGGCGGCTCAGCTAGCCGTTTTCCTCGCCTGTGTGGCCGACTATTAGCGGCATCATGCCAAGGCTCTATTACTCGGCGTCGACGACTCGCTCGAAAGAGTCCTTGAGCGACGTCTTGCGTCCGCCCGGTTTTGCCGAATCATTGGCGAAACTGTTCAGGAGATGCGCCTTGATGTTTTCCGCATGCTGCCTACTCAGTCGACCTGCAGCCTCAGTGTCCTGCGTCCTGAAAGCCTCGAAAATGTTGCGGTGGTCCACTGTGCTTTGCTGGATATGGTCAAGCAGATCCATTTCCAGTCGCATATACGGTTCAACAGCATCGCGAAAATTTGCCACTACCTCATGCAACCGGCGTCGACGCGCACTGCGGAAAAGCCGGTCGTGAAATTTGTACGCCAGGATATGCCACGACTCCAATTCCTCCGGATCCGTGGCATCCAGAGCCTCAAGTTCCTGGAGAATTGACTCGACCTCGGCCACATCCCGTCCCGTCCGCACCCGTGTTGCGACGACGGCGGCTTGCTCCTCAAGAAGCATGCTGATTTCGCATATCTCAACGATTTCGTCGCATGTTAACGACGGTACAACGTACCCCCGGCGTGGAAGTTGCACCAAAAGGCGTTCGGCATTTAGGCGACTCATTGCTTCGCGCAACGGCACACGACTGATTCCATATTCCTTCGCGAGCCGCTCCTGACGTAGTTCGCTGCCCGGGGGGATTCGGGCGCTAAGGATATTTGCTCGAAGACGCCTGTAAGCCAGTTCGGGAAGCGACTGCGCTTCTCCTGGCGTCTCGTCCGCAGACGAATCGCGCTCATTTTTTTGGGGGCGGGCTTTTATGGGACCTTGGCTCATGCAAATCTCGATAGCGCTCTACGCGATGTACGAGTGTATTCTATCTACAAATATTTCTCAAGACCGTCAATTTTGATGTCGCGTTAAGACGCTGATCAGCCGCAAGCTTCGCGTATTGGCGCCTCCCCCGGTCACTTTTGACTCATTTTTCGCCGCTTTCAGTGAATCCGGTCCTGTCGTTTGTATCCAGTTTCGTCGTTCAGCCCCCTTTATACCATTCGAGAAGCCGTGGCCACCCGGGTACATTTCAAATATGCGTTTTCACTGGATACCCAACGAGTCGGGTCACTAGAAACCAGTCTACCGGCGCGCCGGCGCCGCTACGCATCGATCACCTAGCCTAGTTTACTTGCTGCGCGGGACGTTCTTCCCTCGAAAGACACCGGGCACCCGCCGCCGCGACTGAGGCGTCCTAGTGACACGCCGCTTTCCCAGTTACAGGATAACTGCGCCTAGTGTTTACCCGTTTTCACCATAGAATTTAAATTGTATTCTATTTACACAGATTTTAGAGATGTCTATAGTGGGTTCAAACGCAGGCTTCGCGGCACCGAGTATTTCGTAAAGACAAAGGGCTTCTTCGTCGCTTCGCGACAAGCGCTCTAATCGTGGATGGCGAGCACCATGTTAGAAATAGGTGGGCTGTACAAGGTCTTCGGGGAGCACCCGCATGCAGTTGTCGACGCGCTTAAACGTGGAGAACAGAGGGAGATGATCAGGCGGCAACTTGGGGGTGTCGTGGCCCTTGAGGATATCAATCTCAAGATCGAGAAGGGAGAGTTGCACATCCTCATGGGGCTTTCGGGGTCGGGCAAGTCGACGCTCATCCGGTGCATTAATCGCTTAATTGAGCCGACAGCGGGAAGTGTCCATATAAGCGGGAAGGACGTCATCGCTTTCGACGCGGACAAACTGCAGGCGATGCGCCGGAGCCAGCTTGCGATGGTGTTTCAGGGTTTTGGCCTGTATCCACATATGACGGTCGCTGAAAATGTGGCCTATCCATTGAAGATCCGTGGCGAATCCGCTGACGCGTGTACGCGCAAGGCGGGTTCCGCACTCGAGGTGGTGGGACTTTCCGCATGGCACGACAGCTACCCCGAAATGCTCAGTGGGGGGATGCGGCAGCGTGTAGGCCTCGCTCGAGCTTTGGCGACGGATGCTGAAATTCTCTTCATGGATGAGCCTTTCAGTGCTCTAGACCCACTGATCAGGCGCGACCTGCAGAGCGAGCTACTCGAGTTGCAGGCACGCCTGCGAAAAACAATTGTGTTCGTGACGCACGACTTTCAGGAGGCGGCCCGGATTGGTACCAACATCACCGTTCTCCAGCACGGCAGCGTTATCCAGTCGGGTAGCCCCGGGGAGCTTATCTTTAATCCGCTAAACGACTACATCGCGAATTTTTCTCAAGGAATCAATTTGATGGAGCACTGCAGGGCTCGCGACCTGATGTCTGCGCCCGCGTCTTGTGGGGAACTGGAGGACGCTCCGGAAGTTGACGAGTCAATGCTCCTCAAGCAGATGTGCGGAATGTTGGCGACATCCGAACTCATGAAGGTCACAGGCAATAACGGCGATGTTATCGGCGTAATTTCGCGAGTAGATGTGCTCAAAACCCTGGCGGAGGCCAATTGATGCCGAACCTGTTTGAACAGTTGCATTTGCCGCTCGACGTCTGGTTGCAAGCATTCGCCGATCGGAGCGTGGGCGTCCTACGGCCGGCCACGCAAGCTGCGCAGGTGCCAATTGGCGTTGCGCTAGACTTTATACAGCATGTTCTGACGTCCGCGAACCCGCTGGTCATTATCGCCATATTCCTTGCTGCAGGCTGGTACGGCGGCGGGGCAATTACGGGCCTATTCTCCGCCGCTGCATTGCTATTCATAGGGATGATAGGACTCTGGAATGACACGATGACGACCTTATCCATCGTGATTGTCTCGGTCGTGTTTACCGTTTTGATAGGACTTTTTCTCGCCATCATCGCTGCACAGCATCGGCGGTTCTGGGCTGTACTACGAACAGTGCTTGACGTGATGCAGTCTACGCCGTCATTTGTGTATCTTGTGCCGGTCGTGATGCTATTCGGAATCGGAACGGTGCCCGGAGTCATTGCAACAATGATCTTCGCGGTACCGCCGATGGTGAAAATCACGTATCTCGGACTCACGCAAATTCCAGAAGAGTTGATCGAGGTCGGGGACTCGTTCGGCGCGTCGAGGCGCCAGACACTGATTAACGTCCGGCTTCCGCTCGCCATGCCCTCGATTGCCACTGGTCTAAACCAGGTGATCATGTTTTCTCTCGTGATGAGCACGATTGTTTCAATGATCGGCGCAGAAGGCTTAGGTGCAGTGGTGCTGCGAGGTGTTGGCCGGATGGACATCGGAACGGCAGGTTCAGCAGGGCTTGCAATAGTTTTCCTCGCGTTGAGCCTTGACCGGATGTCCAAAAGATTGGGGCGCAAAAAAGGCATCACCGTCCGGCGACCACGAGGCTTTCTGTCTCTAGTCAGAAAGATGAAGTCTGATTATGCCTATCGTTCGAAGAAGTTGCCGCTTTCCTAAAAACCCACTCGACAGGGGAAGAGTCAAATGAATGACGATGTGATCAACCAAATTTTCACCGAAGATCAGGTCGACTCGCTGCGCAGGGACACAGCCAATGCATTGGGGTTGCCGCCGGAGGCGTATTACGCTGATGAGATTTTTGAGTTTGAGCGTGAGCATATCTTCAAGAAGCGATGGCTGGCAGCCGGCTATGCCTCGACACTTCCCGAAGCAGGAAGCACGCTCCCGTTCACGCTCGCAGGATACGAGTTAGTCCTTGTGCGAGGCGCTGATCAAACCGTACGGTGCTTCCACAACATTTGCAAGCACAGAGGCACGAAGGTAGTCATGGAGCCGGGCACCTTCCGAACGCTGTCTTGCCCATGGCACGCCTGGACTTACGGACTCGATGGCAAGCTAAAGGCAACCCCGAACGTCGGCGGTCAAGGAGTACATTCAATTGTTGAGATCGACAAGGCAAGTCATGGATTGACCGAAGTCAAGTGCGTCGAGTGGAACGACATCCTCTTTGTCGACATCGGCGGACAAGCAGTTCCGTTCGGGCAATATGTCGCGCCGATTGAGGATGCGCTGTCGGAATTTGATATGTCGTTACTCGAGTACGGTGCGTCCGGAAGAAATTTTGTCGCCGAAGCTAACTGGAAGATCGTCATCGAGTCGGGTATCGAGGGTTATCACCTTCCGGTTATCCATCCGACTCTGCGCCAGCCTCCGAAATATGACTATTTCGTCGGAGCAGACACTTTCATCCGGCAATCCCAAGACGTCGTCAACTACAAGAATTCGGCTCTGGGCGGAACACTTGGAACGAGTGCCGACTCACCTCGCTTTGAGCGTTTCCCGAACATGAGAAAGAACTGGGACGAAGACGGTACGCTTCCGTTGATCCACTTTTACTGCCCGCCTACGCTCCAGATAGCGGTGATGGCGGACATGATCGCGTTCACCTTGTTCAACCCCATCAGTCCCACAAAAACGGCGTCCAACCTGAGGTATTACTTTATTGGTGATTCGGCTCACGATCAGGGCCTTACCGAGCTCCGAAGGAGCGTGGTCGATTCCATGGACGATATTACTCAGGAGGACATGGCGGTGATGGAAAATGCCCAGGGAAATCTAAAGTTGCGACGAGAACTGAACATCCCAACGCGCTTTTCGCCGTATTGGGAAGGCGGTGTACACAGATTCCAGAAATTCTATTTAAACATGTTCCGTTAGGAGTTCATCCCAGCAGGTCACCATTCGCTTTTTCCAGTTCGTTTGTCCTCGAAATAGTTGGTATACCTAAATTATGAACAAAATAAAACTGATTCGGGCAGTATGGAAAGCTATCTTTGCTCTGGTTTCGGTCTGCGTAACGTGCTCGGTTGTTATAGCAGATGACTTGCCTGGAGCAGGCAAGACCGTCAGATATGCCCGAGGTAGTTGGGATTCGTTCTGGGTAGGGGGCTATATTGTGCAGTCGGGGCTTGAGCGCCTCGGTTACAAGGTTGAGCAGCCGTCGACGCTGGCGGTGAACGTAATCTACGATGCGCTCGCGACGGGGCAGTTGCAATTCACAGCAGATGGCATGATGCCGTTACAGACGGCCCTCATGGAAAAGTACAAGGATTCTGTCGAAGAGGCTGGAGAGATCGAGAACCCGGCTTCTATCACTGGCTACCTCATTGATAAAAGGACGTCGGATCAGTACGGAATCCAGTACCTGGATCAGTTGAAGGACCCGAAGCTGGCTGGCCTCTTTGGTGCAGATGGGAAAGCTCGTATGACGGGCCTGGACACGACCTGGGAAGCGGAAACAAACGCCGGGGTTAAAGGCGACGTTCAGCGACTTGGCCTCAACGACACCGTAAATGTTGAAATGGGCAGCTATGACCTTTTGATGGCCGATGCCGTGGCGAGGTATCGCGACGGCAAGCCAATTCTCCTGTTTAGCTGGTACCCCAACGTCTACACCCAGAAGCTGATTCCAGGGAAGGACCTTGTATGGCTGTCGTTCAGGCAGGGTGAGGGCCGTCCGGGGATCACATCAATCGATGGGCTGCCTGGATGCGCCGCACCGGGGCCGTCGTGCTACGGCGTCAGTTCGCTCACCTACTACGTGATGGCAAACAAGAAGTGGCTTGCGCAAAACCCCGCAGCTGCAAAGTTTATATCGCTGGTGAAATTCTCGATGGCCGATCGCGGAATCCAGAATCTGAAGATGCAGGAACCGGGTCAACGATCGGACGCTGCGATCAAGAAATATGCGGAGCAGTGGATTGCGAGCCACAAGACAGAATTCGATTCATGGATATTGCAGGCCGAGCAGCAGAAGTAATTCCTTTCACCAAGAACGCGAGAGGAGCTAGTTTCGAGCTCGCAGAAGGACGTCGCGAATTCACGAGACTGGAGCGGATGTCTGTGCCGGTTGAGGTCAGCTTCCCAGCTTGCCGACCGCTATTAACAGGAGAACAAAGCAATGAATTCCGAAGTTGTGTATCAGATTTTCCGGAAAGAAGATATCGATCCTCTGCTCACTGATACGGGTAACGCACTTGGTTTGCCACCGGAGGCGTATTACACCGAGGGGGCCTTCGCCTTTGAGCGCGAACACATCTTCAAGAAGCGGTGGATGGCGGCTGGTTTTGCTTCGTCACTGCCGGACGTTGGGAGTGCGCTCCCCGTGAGGTTTGCCGGTTGGGAGCTCGTATTCGTCCGTGGTGGCGACGGGAAGGTTCGGTGTTTTCACAATATTTGCAGGCATCGAGGCACGAAAGTCGTTATGGAAGCGGGCACATTCAAGACGCTTTCGTGTCCATGGCACGCCTGGACGTACGGCCTTGATGGAAAACTCAAGGCCACGCCTAACATTGGCGGGCAAGGTGTGCACACCATCGTCGAGCTTGACAAGGAAACGCATGGGCTGAGTGAAGTGAAATGCGATCAGTGGCTCGATCTGCTCTTTATCGATATCGGTGGAGAAGCAGAGCCATTCGCGGACTATATCGCTCCGCTGGCCGAAGCGCTGCGTGAGTTCGACCTTTCTGAACTGACGCTTGGTGCGGCCGGCGACCGGTTCGAAGTGAAGTCGAACTGGAAAATTGTGATCGAGTCGGGTATCGAAGGCTATCACCTGCCAGTGATTCACCCCACGCTACGTCAACCGCAGCGCTATGATTACTCGGTAGGCGCCGATACCTATGTGCGGCAAGCGCAGAATGTCGTCAACTACAAGAATTCGGCGCTTGGTGGCACGCTAGGGAAGAAAGACGATGGACCTCGGTTCCGCAAGTTCCCGCATATGCAGGCAGTTTGGGAGGAGGACGGTCCGCTGCCGCTTCTCCACTACTACTTGCCGCCGTCGGTGGTAATCAGTGTGCTTGCCGACATGATTACGTTCGCTTTGTTCACTCCACTGACACCGACAACGACTGGATTCACGAGGCGCTTTTACTTCATCGGTGATTCCGCTGATAGTCCTGAGCTTGCCGACCTGCGCGCGAGCGTAGCAACGTCCATGGATGCCATTGGCAAGGAAGACATGGCGGTTATGGAGAACGCCCAGAGTGTGCTGAGTCTGCGCAAAGAACTTGAAATCCCAACGCGATTTTCGCCTTACTGGGAAGGCGGAGTTCACAACTTCCAGAAGTTTTACCTGAACATGTTCCGTTAAGAGGCTAGACGCTGCTAGTGACCTGGCGGCGTCAGCTAACAAGAATCCGAAAAATCTGGTCCAAGAAAACAATCATGATTATCAGAGGCAAATTGCGGCTGCTCGCTACACTCTCGTTAGCTGCTTCGATGTTGATAGTAACTGCTGGCGAGAGCGCTTATGCGCAAACGCTCCCGGGAGCCGGAAAAACCGTCAAATACGCCCGGGGAAGCTGGGACACCTTTTGGGTTGGCGGCTACGTCATCCAGCTTGGACTTGAAAGGCTAGGATACGACGTGGTTGAGCCATCTACGCTCTCCGTCAACATAATCTATGACGCGCTGTCGACGGATCAGATCCAGTTCACGGCTGATGGAATCGCACCACTCCAGAACTCTGTGATGGACAAGTATCAGGCGACCGTCGCCAAGGCTGGGGAGATAGAAAATCCCGCATCAATAACTGGCTACTTGATCGACAAAAAATCTTCCGAAGAATACAACATCAAGTACCTCGATCAGGTAAAGGATCCGAAGCTTGCGGGACTTTTCGGAAGTGGGGGAAAAGCCAGAATGTCGGGACTTGATACGACTTGGAGTGCGGGCACCAGCGCCGGAGTATTAGGTGATATCAAGCGTCTAGGCCTCTCGGACACGGTCACAGTCGAGACGGGCAGTTACGACCTCTTGATGTCAGACGCAATTAGCCGTTATCTGGCCGGTAGTCCGGTCTTGTTGTACAGCTGGTACCCGAACGTTTATACGCAAAAGCTCCTTCCCGGCCGTGACCTGGTATGGCTGTCGTTCCGACAGGGGGAGGGGCGCGACGGTATAACGTCTGTGCAGGGACTGGCTGGTTGTGCAGTCGCTGGGCCGTCGTGTTACGGGGTCACTTCCATGACCTACTATGTGATGGCGAACAAAAAATGGCTGTCGGAGAATCCAGCCGCAGCGAAATTCATTTCTCTGGTCAAATTTCCGATGCAAGACCGTGCCATCCAGAACCAGAAGATGGAGGAGCCTGGTCAGCGATCCGATATCGCCATTAAAAAATACGCCGAACAATGGATTTTAGAACATAAAACTGAATTCGACTCATGGATTGAACAGGCGGAGCAGAAGTAAGTCATAGCCGGAAGGATTCGAGTGGATAAAAAGATGTTGTGCGTTACGGGGAAACGATAATGACCATTAACCGAAATCTAGTTCTGACATTGACGGTCGCCTTGCTGGCGCTGATGTTTTCAAGCGCTTTTGGTCTATTCGCGCTTCATCAATCACAGCAGCGCTTTGCCTACGTTCAGGAGAACTCCATCCGGGCTATTTTGGACCTGGCCAACGCAACGGCTGAGATGGCCGATTTGCGCGCTGCGACATTGTCGAGAGTGCTTGCCGCTGACGATAACCAACGTCAGGAGCGAGACAGGCGCATTGCGCAAGGCTATCAACATCTTGACGATGCGTTGGTCCGATATTCGACCGACCATGTGTTGGACCGGGCCGATAGGGAAATGCTTGATGCTGACATAGCTGCAATCAAGACGTATCGCCTCGTCCAGGTGGATTTTATCGAGGAGGCCTCACGCTACGGACCGGGATTCGATATCACCGAATTACTCGGGAAGCTTACACCGGCTACGGCACGCGTAGTGAACGCTCTACAGCAGCAAACTGACTATAACAGGGAGCTTGCCGCCAACCTCGCTACCGAAGGTGAAAGAACGGCCGGAACTGCCATGTGGGCCTTGGCCATTGTGACCGTGGTGGCGTTGCTGGTATCAGGCGGCTTGGCAGTTCAGCTCTACCGCGTGATCCGCAATAGCGTTGGGAACATCCAACGTACTTTGCAGACAATGGATGAGTCCCTCGACCTGACGATACGCGTACCGATTCAGCGGATGAATGAAATAGGGAGGGCTGCTGAGAGTTTAAACCGGTTGATTCAGCGGATCGGGAATGCCTTGCATGAGGTGCGACAAGCCTCTGACTCCGTTGGTACTGCCGCGAGCGAGATTGCAGCGGGCAACGCAGACCTTTCATCACGTACCGAAGAACAGGCTGCTGCATTGGAGCAGACGGTATCGAGCATGGGTGAGCTGACATCTGCAGTTCGACAGAACGCCGATAGCGCCCATCATGCCAACAAGCTGGCGAAGGAAGCGGCTGAGCTTGCGGACCGTGGACATGACATCGTGATGCAAGTTGCCGACGCGGTGACCGAGATCGATCATAGCTCGGAGAGGATCGGCGCCATCACAGGTGTTATAGAGTCAATTGCCTTTCAGACGAACATCCTTGCGCTTAACGCTGCTGTTGAGGCGGCACGAGCCGGCGAGCAAGGTAGGGGCTTCGCGGTTGTCGCGAGCGAGGTACGAACTCTGGCACAAAGGTCGTCCAGTGCGGCGAAAGAGATCAAGGATTTGATTGCGAGTTCCGTCAGGAAAATCCACGATGGTGCATCTTTGGCGTCGGAGGCGGGCGAAGCCATCTCGCATGTAAAGCTGACTGTGGGAAAGGTAACCGAGTTTATCGCGGAAATCGCCGCATCAGCCGAGCAGCAAAGTCAGGGAATTTCGGAAGTAAACCGCGCGATTTCTCAGATGGATCAGGTAACGCAGCAAAATGCAGCCTTGGTCGAGCAAGCTGCGGCGGCTGCAAAGAGTCTTGAGGATCAGGGCGCGCAACTTGGCGCGACAGTCGGTGCTTTCGTGCTCACCAGCGGCGAACGGTGGCCAACCTGCTTGTCCTCAGGACTGGATTTCGCATTCGGTCAACCGTAGATCGGTGCCGGTGCATCATTGTTTGGGAGGCAGTGGTTTGATAACGCCATCGTGCCAGCCTCGCCTGACGATCGAAAACCGGCTGACCGACGAGCAGTGGGGCAGAGTCGCCTTTCTTTTTCCTCATGATAGTGCGCGACGATTCGGCCGACCCCGGAGGCATCCACGGGAGGTGTTGAACGCCGTGTTGTGGGTACTCGAGAACCGTCAGAAGTGGCATCGCCTGCCCGCCACTTACCCTCCCGCTAAAACCTGTTACATCAAATGTCTTCAGTGGCGACGAGAGGGAATTTTGCAACGGGCGATGACTATCCTCGGTATCGAGGTCGACTGTGATTCAGGGTTCTGGCATTGATGAAAATGGTACGCGGACAGCTACGGCTGTCGCGTCCTTAATCTGGTGTCAATCGCTCGTTCTCACGACTCAGCCAATCCCAAGGCTCCGCACGGCGCCTGTCACGATATGTGCATGAAACTGGAATTCCGGTCGTGATCAGCGCTATCGGCCAGGAACAAAGTCGAACTCAATTCGAACGCCACTTGGCTCGTAAACCATTGTATGTGTGATGGGACTACCGCTCAATGGCTCCGGGGGAAATTCGATTCTTACTCCGGACCATCTTTCAACTCTCTTGACGATCTCTCTGAAGGCTTCTTCACTTTTAGCTCGTAGAGCAAGGTGATGAAGGCCAACGTTCGAGCGACGGTCGAACTCGCGCATGTGGGCTTGATCTTTCACCTTCCAAAGTGTGACGAGGATATAACCATCGAAAACAAATACAGCTGGATAGTCAGGCTTTTCTCCGACCTGACTCCATCCAAGACAATTGACGAAAAAATCTCGTGTCGCGTATAGCTCTCGCACCGTCAGGCCCACGTGATGAACGCCTTGCGTCAATGCTGCATTGCTCATTTTCGAAATCCCGATACAAGGTCAATTGATGGCCAGTGCGACCATGCAGCAGGACTGGCCCACTGAGCGGTCAACTGGACTGTATGACATTACATTTCGTGAATGGGCACATTCCCTATCGTTGGGCTCCGCCGCCAGACATACTTTGGAAAACGCCGTCTCGCCGAATGAGTCCATGAACGAGTGCCGCCCCGAGGTGGCCCACAATCAAGAGGAAGAACGCGTAACCCAACAGTCCGTGAAGCTCCCGTAACCACCCATAAGTTACGATGTCGTGCGGCAGGATCGGGATCAGGTTGAAACCCTTCCACATGACGATCGGATAACCACCGGCGGATTGCATGGCCCAGCCGATCAAGGGCATTCCTATCATCAGGGCGTAGAGGACATAATGAGATCCCTTCGCGACCGCAATCTGAATTGAGGGGATGTCGGCCGGTAACGGCGGAGGCCGGTATGTGGCCCTGACCGCAAGGCGCACCAACGCGAGGATGAGCACCAATATGCCAATAGGGCGATGCCAGGCAAGTAGTTCGGGATATCTCATGCTTGCCGTTGAGACCATGCCGACACCAATAAACAACATTGCAAAAATGAGAATCGCCATCGCCCAGTGCAGAAGTCGCGCCGGAAATGAAAAATTGCTCGTCACACTGTTCATTGGGCTGCTCCTTTTTCTTCTTGAAGAGTTATCGCATCGGGGCGCGGCCCTTCAATGGCTCGGCGTTCGAACGATACTGCGTAGGCCGCTGATCGGGCTGGCAGCAATGGATCGTCGGATCGCGAGACCCCTTTGGGTAAGATAAGCGGGTCATAGTTGAAGTCCCGGCAATGGCCATTCTCCTCGGTTGCGATCTGGTCGAAAACGAGTGTACCGGCGTCAACCCGATCGTGGCCGGGACCCCACGCGATGGTTGCATTGTCCGTTCGGTCACCGGGATTGGACGGGATCAGAATCAGATGCCACCGCAGTGGTGCTTCATGCATTCTTTGAAGGAGGTCGTCGAAAAGGAAATTGGGTGGCAATTTGCTCGACGTACTCTTATCTATGGCCGTAAAGGGTGTTTCCGACTCAAACTGCCAACGGACAAAGTGAGTCGCTCCATCCGCGTTCGTGAACCGGAACGCGTTAATGCTGTGATAGGTACCATTGGCGAAGCTCGATGGGGTGGGTGCCTTGGCGAGGTAGTCCAAAAACCTCTGCGTTTCCGGATGAACGGATAAAAAAGCCTTCATCTTGGAAGGATCGGGTTGCATGGTCGAGGGATCCGGCTTGCTGGCGATCTGCAGAGCGATAAAATCCGTTGCATTCGATACAATAAAAATCGGGGTGTCGTCCAATGCCATTCGCCACTCCTGTCTCGCTGGGAATAAAAACCGGAGACCCAGCCCATGAAATATCTGGTCGGCGTCTGCCCCTGCAGGAACTGAGCCGCCCGTGTTGAAACGACCGATCACCGGTACAGTTCCCGTAACGAATAAGGGCGCGGTGGAAAGTGCGGCTCCCGAGCCGTTCGAGTCAAAGTGACCAGCGACACAAATCCCCTTGGTGTGCGCACGCCTGAAGCCTGGATAAATTTTCCCTGTGTTGTACTCGAGCGAGTCCACCATACTCATACCACTGTTGCGCTCCGGCGTAAGCCACCCTCCAGTCCACGCAAATGCGAGAACCAGAAGGATAACTACCAAGACTATAAGTCCCCAGGCGGGGAGACGGGCTCGTGGAGGATGGGGCGTTGACATTAACTTATTTCCTCGACTGTATGAGATGGACTGGTTTTGCTTTTGAAGCCGGGAAAAACGTTGCCTTTATGCTTCGGCCAAGAAACGGCGGGTGTAGGCTCACTCAGTTGTTGCACACTACGTCTTCTGCAATCAGGGCTAGGACAGTTGACCATTTGATTGCACTGTACGAGTTGTCGAATTGATTTTCTTTTCAATTTGCACTCTCGCAGATGTGCTCATATTTCCCTCTCCGAATCTTCCGAGCAGGAGGGACCGTACGCCGGTCAGACCTGCGATCATTCACATTTCGAGTTCTAACTCTTGCTCCCGAACAAATACGAAGATTGGGAAAGTGACCGACGCAGCGTAAGCACATGTTTAGACGGCCAAGTTGGTTCACCGGATCTTCGGGCGCTTAATGGAATGTGGCGAATATGCCCTTGCGCGCGGACGATTATTTCCTACCTCACCTCGAGGCGCCCGACGAAATGATTCTCGTGACCATGGTGCAGTACTGCGCGCCTACCGACTGGAAAGCAAGGCGGCTGATGAATTATGTGAAAAGTTCGCCAGCGTATTTCTCCACTTATCCGCTGATGCAATCGGGCGACGTTCAGTTTCGTATGTGTCGAGTACTTGATCTGGGCGGCCGCGAGCGACATGCGCGAGCCTCCATCCCAGGCTGTAGGCATCCTGGATACCTGTGTTAAGTCCTTGACCTCCGGCCGGTGGATGCCTATTCGCTGCGTCTCCCGCGAAGACGCGGCGAGGGGACGGAACCACTACCCGCTTGCGTGCGGCCTCTGATACTTGCGCGTGAACCGGTCATCTTTCCGTGGCAGCCGCTTGCCATTTTTCTCGACTGACGGTCGATGGCGATCCGCCCGACAATAGCGGCGGGGCGTGTTGACATTACGCAAATCTGGCGCTGATTTCGCTGTTAAGGAAGGTCTGCAAAACTACTGCAATCGGGAGCGGCGTGTACTACTCTAAACGCAGTGACTGAAACGGCGTAATGCGATGACGCAACTTCATCTTAGATTGAATTTGTCGACGAAGCGCACGCGCAAACGTGAGTTTCTCGACGAGATGAGGCGAGTCGTGCCGTGGTCAAAGTTGATTGCCTTAATCTGGCCACATTGCCCGAAAGGTAAGACGGGGCGACCGCCATTTCCTGCGGCGACGATGCTTCAAATCCACTTCATGCAACAGTGGTTCGGGCTGTCGGACCCGGCGATGGAAGAAGCTTTGTACGACGTGCCGCTATATCGCGAATTTGCGGGCCTCGAGGCGTTCTACGGTGACAATGCTTCCGATCCCCAGACTGGCATCAAGGTCGTATCGGTTGATTAAACAGGAGCACGTGTCGGTGATGATCGGTGCGCTTTTGACCGCCGTTACGCATGCCGTCATGCCGGTGGCCCAGGAAGAGAGGGTGCCGCTCGTGATCGAGATCTCGTCGCTGCAGGATTTCGTGGGTTCGTCGGACATGGGAGGCAAACCTTATGTGTTCAAGACCATTCCATCCGAACTCGATATCGCTCGCGGCATGAGGGGCTGTTTGAAGAGACAGGGCGCGAAGCGCGTTGCGATCATCTGCGACGATGCTTATTTCAACAACGCGAATTCGCAAAGCTTTTCCCGGCGGCAAGCGAGTTAGGGGACAGGTCGTGATCGGCATCACCGTGGTGCGCGGCACTACGAATTTCGAACCAGTGCTGGAACAGCTCAAGAAGATCAACCCCGACCACTTGGTGCCGATTCTTTATGCCTCCACCGCGCCGTTCTTCCAGGCTTACGAAAAGTCAGGCTGGAAGGTGCCGTTGACTGGGCGCATCGATTTTTCGGCCGTCTCCAAGGCTGTATCCCCCGGCTTCATTGCTTCAGGTGGCATGGACAGTACCGCCAGCGTTTCGATGTTCTCCCCGGCGATCGAAAACGCCGGGGGTGCAGGATTTTGTCCATGCCTATGAATCCAAATATGGGCTCGTACCAAATCAGTTGCCGTTGTACGCTTACGAAGCGACGTATCTAATTCTCGATGCAATACGCCGTGCCGGGTTGGACAAGCGGCGGATATCGAGGCGGCGCTAAAGACCACGCGGATGCCGTCGTTGCTAGGCGGCACCTACGCAATGGACGATCACAACCACTCCCATATGCCGCTGCAAATCATTGGTTTACGTAACGGTCGGCCCACAGTGATCGGGGCGGGTGGCTAGGGTGTACCCCGGATTCATTTGCGACACAGCGCACCCGCCACCGACGCCACACGGCTACCGATTCGGCCCACATGGTCAGCTAGTCGGTGTGGTTGCACTACCGTTTGGTGTGCGTACCTCCGCGCAGGTCGCCTAAGGCGGCCATCGACGCCAACTGTAGGACCGGCCGTAGTACTTGAGGAGCGGCCATGGATGGCGAGCCGGGCGGAAGGGCCCTTGGGGTAGTAATTTGCCTATGACATCGGGCTTAGTTCGGCCATGAAGGGAGACTCGGCAGCGTAGCTTGGATCGTTGACACCCATTAGCGGGCCCGGTGTCAAGTGAGCAAACAATACCTTCGATTGCCTGAGCAGCCGATTTCGATTCCACTGACCGAATACAGTAGCCGAACACACCCGTTTCTTCGATTCATGGCTGCGACGGATCGCGCCAGACACCCATCAGGCTCAAGCGATCGGCGTACATCGGTTGCCTGTCGCCCTGGTGGCTCTGCCACCCCAGAAGAACGTTGGTGCCGCAACACGTCCAATGAATTTGCACAATACTCGTGGTTACCAAACGTCCGGCACCAATCCAGGGCTGGCTCGTGTTGCAGGCGATCCGCTTTACTGCAAATCGGGGACGGCGGCACGGCATCCCATTCAATCTCGGTGGCTTCTCGCCAGTCAACGATCAGGGCTTGCCGGTCGCCGTCGTAACTCTTATGCGAAGCAGCGGTTCACATCAAATGGTTTTCGCTCCTTCAGCATGTGGAAACACGCACGGGCGAGCTTGTGAGCCAGGGCCTTGCGTGCGATCAGTGAATTCGTTTTCGCTTTCTTGCGCTCGTAGAACTGCCTGGCTTCGGTGCTAAAGTGCATCGCGAAGTTGGCCGCTTCGATGAATGCCCAGCACAGGTATGGATTTCCGTTTCTGGTATTGCCTTCGCTTTTTTTCTTGCCGTTGCTCATGCGCTGGCTGTCCACGCACCGCGCATAGGAGGCGAAGTTGCCGGCGCTGGCGAAGCGTTCGATGGTTCCTGTTTCCAGCACGATAATGGTCGCAAGCGTTTGACCAATGCCGGGTACGGTGGTCAGGAGGGCGTAGTCCGGACGTGGCGCGACCTTTTCTTGAAGACGCTTTTCCACGATGGCGATCTGTGTGGAGAGCGTCGTGATGACCGCGACGTTCGCGCGGACCGCGAGCGCTACGTCGTCCGGGAGATGCAGTTGGTCGACAGCGGCCTGGTCCAGTTGCTTGACCTGATTGCTCGTGATTCGCGTGCCGGACCGACGCGCTGTAATGTTCTCAACGGCGAGAATGTGGCTGGTGCGGCTGCGCACCAGTTGCATGCGTTTGCGGGCCAGGTCCCGTACCTCACGGTGCTCCGCCGGCAATATGGTGCCAGTGGGAAGGATGCCCAGACGAAGCAGGTGGGCTAGGTAGCGCGCGTCGGTCTCGTCACCACTGTGCTTGAGTCCATCGTATTTCTTGATCGCCGTCGTGTTGGCGAGATGGACTACGAAGCCGGCCGCCTGCAGGCCGTCGACAAGCCAGTACCAGTCGTACGTGGATTCGACCACGACGCCGGCCAGCTCGGCTCGCCACGGGGCAAGGAACGCCAGAATCTTTGCCAGGTCGTTCGGCAATCGCTTTTCGGCGACCACGCGGTCCGTTTCGTCGATCACGCTCACCACGCTGTTGTTCGAATGCAGGTCAATGCCGCTATAGTTCATGATGACCTCCTTCCGGTTAAAGCGGTTTTGGCAAACTCACTTTAACCCCGTCGCCCGTCAGGGCGGCGGCAGGAGGTCCGCTAGATGATTTTCAATCTCCGTCCATACAATGGTGGTCGGAGCCTTCACTGCATTCGCACACCGCCATTCGCGTTAAGAGCATTCGCCCTTCTGCTGCGGCGTCGATTCTGAGCTGGTTCGCAAAGCTGCAAACGTCCTTCAGGGCTACCAGAGCCATCTTCGCCTTGAATGCCGGGGAGTGCGCACGTTGATTCCGTCTCGTCATTTCCGGGTTCCTCTTTGCCGGCTATTATGGCCGACTCAAGCCCGAGCCTTTCCACTTACCGACCCGTTCGAATTCCCGGCATGACCTCTCATTTGCCCAGCCTTTGGCGTGCCCATCTCCTCGGGCCGTGTCGGCGATAAGCCGCATGAAGACGGGCGCTGCCCACCTTCAGTAGCCAGACGTCCTACTTGCCAATGTGTTCACGGATGCCATCCGCGACCTGACGGATAGCTGTCCTGGTGGTCGGCAGATCCGCCAGCGCGTTCAGCAGGCCGAAATCATGAATGGTTCCGTTGTAGCGCACGAACACCGTTGGCACGCCCGCGTCCTGCAGGCGATGCGCGTACGCTTCGCCTTCGTCCCGGAGCACGTCATTTTCCTCGGTGATGACTAAGGTTGGCGGAAGGCCTTGCAACTCAGCCGTACTGGCGCGCAAAGGTGAGACGTACGGGTTTTCTCGGTCTTTCTCGGTTGGCGCATAGCGATCCCAGCCGTACTGCATAAAGGCCCTGCTCAGGAAACGGCCATTCGCGTACTCCTCGTAAGAGCAAGTATCGACTCCCGCATTGGTTGCGGGCCAAAGCAGCACCTGATAGCTGATCTTTGGTCCCTTTCGGTCCTTGTCCATCAGATTCAACGCTGCAGTCATCTCGCCGCCAACCGAGTTGCCGGCCACCGCGATGCGTTGTGGATCAGCGCCGAACTCGGATGCATGTGAGGTTATCCACTCAAGTGTCGCGTAAGCCTGGTTCAGTGGCACCGGATACTTTCCTTCCGGGAGGTTCGTAATTTCCGGAAACACGGCCGGTTGGCCGGATTCAACGACGAGGTCGCGTACCAGCCGCTTGTGGTTCTCGAAGTTGCCCGCAATCCAGACAGCGCCATGGATAAAGAGAATGACGCCGGGGTGCCCTTCGATGTGGTCGGGCTTCACAATAAACAATTTTATGGTGCGTCCGTCGACGGTCAGCGATTGCTCCGAGATCGTTACGCCAGACATATCGACGGGGGTTTGATTCTGCAGGCCGGTAACTACCTCCTGCGGTTTGGGCTGAGGCAGTTCCCAAAACGGGCTTGGATCTTTGTTAAGCGGAATCAAGAACTGGCGGACTGTTGGATCAAGATTTGAATCATCTGCCACGTTGGAAGGGGCTACGGTGACATGTATAGAACATGCTTTCGGCACATAAGGCGCGTCGATATTCTTGACGTCCTGTGCATGAGCAGCCATGAGACTCAGGGCGGACGCCACGAAGACGGCTCCCGCTAAGACACTCTTCAGTTCATGCATCATTCAGCTCCGGGTGACAGAGGTGGCCCCGTTCGTTCAGGCACTCAGATCGAGTTTGTGAGTGGACACGTCCGGGCCGTCAAGCTGCCGATTTGATCGCTGGCAGCGTCGCGAAGCATGCCTCATCCGGCGTCTGCTCAGATAGACGCGAATGGGCCGTTTCTGGTTGCAAAGGTTCAGGTGATCGCCAATAGAACGGCTGGTATGGCTGACCGATTCATAAGCCTTTAGATACACATCTTCATATTTGACGCTTCGCCACATGCTCGACGAACACCTCGTTACGCCAGGCAGCTTTGCCGTCCATGGACAGGCTGATGTCCCGGCTGAGCACAGCGTCGGTCAAGGCTGTCGTCGCAAACTGACCTCCCAGGTCGGTGTTGACTATCTCAGGTCGCCCGTATTTCGCTAACGCTTCACCGTTGTTGTCTCGACTTCGCTCACCCCATGCAAAGCGATACGACCACATTACGGCTTCGCAGGAATGCGGTCTTTCGAGATAAAACTTTTTCTATCCAATTTGAACAGCGACCCAAGGCTGGCCTGTATCAACGACCTTGTCAGAGTCAAATGTGGTGTACGGCGGCCGGCATGATCAGGCGGCCAACGGTTGCGGAGCCGGTGTGCTGCCAGTCACCGATCGCCTACCTGACGGACATCCTCACGCGACTGCCGACCCACAGGGTCACCGACGTAGCGACACTGCTGTCGCATCTCTGGCAGCCGACTGTGACTGTCGGCTAGGCAAGTCTTATGAACGGGGATCATCGGGCTTACCCAGAGACAAAGTTGCAGCCGCCCTGCATTGGTGCGGGAAAACAGCGCAACATAAAAATCGCATAAAGATTTTCGCGGAGCGAGGTGTCACGTTGGCTAAATAAGGGGGCAGCGTTAAGTCTGTTGGCGCGCCGAGGCACGTGTCGTAATCGCTCTGCTGTCAACACGAGAGGCGCAAGCACTGTGACGTCCCGAATGTCCAATCTCGGCTCACTCCAACAACTGAAACGGGGTCGCGCGCCGCCGATCGCGGCCTACCGACATTCAAGCTGCATATGCCGATTGCATGAGGCGGCGCTCGGCCAAAAAAGCGCCGTTTGCCAGTGCTGGAACGGCGTCGCTCGGATGACCGCTAACCTTGGAAGGTCCGACGTTCTGCCGACGTTAATTGGCCTGCGGCCGCTTTGCATTCAAGCGCGCAGCGATCTCGGGTGCGTCGACGAGCTGGTCATAATGGAAGGTCATCGACGTGGTTTCACCACGGACCCGGTCGGTACCACTCATGTCGAAAATTCTGTGGCCCGATCGCCCGTATTGCATCTGGTGATCAATACCAGGCTTCACGCCGACGAGGGTTACGGCTTCCGTGATGTCAGCGAGATTGCGACGACGAGGCATTAGTACGCAAATCGCTCGCAAGCGCATCGAGCACAAAACAGGACTTTGGGGCGTCGTCAATGGGTTATCGAACGCTCGCGCACTTGGTTTTCAGCGTCTGCGCCATCGTCGCGATCAGCCATGCGGTTTTCGTGTAGTCCCTTGTCAACTCATTGAGTATGCCGAGCCTCGCATCATTCAGCGTTTGAGAGGCGTGCAGAAAACGCATCGCCCCAGACCTAATTTCTTCACTCCCTGTAGAAGAGCTTTTTCATAAAACTAGTTCCACTTCTCGCGTGAGCGCCGCTTGTCCAGAGCGCGCCGCAAGAACATTGATCAAGCCAGCAACCAGAAAAATTGGGGGAGTTTTATGAAGCCTTTGTCCAGAACCGCAGTTATAACTGCCTGTTGTCTGTCGCCATTACTGGTTCATGCACAGTCGTCCGTGACGCTTTACGGCCTCATCGACGAAAGTATCCGTTTCACGACCAATCAGTCCGGCACCGCAGGTGCATCGAACCGATTGCAGCTAACGGACGGTGCCATTCAGGGCAGCCGGTGGGGACTGAAGGGCTCTGAGGACCTCGGTGGAGGCACTCAGGCCATTTTCAACCTCGAAAGCGGATATTCGCTAGCCACCGGGGCCATGGGGCAAGGCGGATTGCTGTTCGGGCGGCAGGCGTGGGTTGGCCTGACCAATCCCACGTGGGGCCGCTTGAGGGCAGGTCGCCTGTACGGCGCGGCGTTCGGCACATTTGGGGACTTCGACATTCTCGGTATCGGAAACTACAACGAGAATGCCATGTTGCCGTCCATCCTCGGGTGCCGGTTCAACAACATGACCGAATATACGATTTCCCGGGGTCCATTGTCCCTGCAGTTGCAATATGCGTTTGGTGGCCAGGCGGGGGAAATGGCTGCCGGAAGTACAGCTGCAGCCGACATCGTCTATTCGCAGACGGGCCTGGAGGTCGCTGGCGTTGCCCAGGAATCGAAAGACGAAAATGGGCACAGGGCAGTCGTGGTCGGCGCCGGAGCCAACTATACGGTCGGGCCGGTCACCCTTTACGCGTTGTATGTCAACTCCACTCGCGGTGCCGGCTTTAGCGTCAGCACCACAAGCGGTGCCCCACTTTATGGCACTTCGCTGCTCGGCAATGCCAACACAGTGTCGGGCAGTAATACGCAAACGGCGATGCGGCGGGACAACTACGCGTCTTTTGCCGCTCGGTACATGCTTAGCCCTGCGTTCTTTCTTTCGGCGTCGCTCGCCATCGACAACGTAACCGGTGTCAATGGTTCGCAGAGCGGAAAAATCCGGCAGGGTTACCTGATGGCCGATTACTTTTTATCGAAGCGCACTGACGTCTACGCGGAGCTTGACCGGAATGTCCTTGGCGGAGCATCTGTAACGGATCCGAATAGCCCGGTCTCAACTTTCGCGGACCGTTCCGGACGAACAGGTGCAGCTATCGGTCTGCGTACCCGCTTTTAACTGGCTAGCGGCGACTGTCGACCTTATGGCGGGGGAGATGCAAAAAACGCATCCCCCTGCAATTAACGTTGCACTCTCTCCCTTGCGACTTATCGGGCAGACTGCTCCGACCATAGGTGGTCAAGGACCAATCAGAATGAGTTTTCTAAAATGCAAGAAACATCCGTAGGGCTTATTGGGTTCGGTTCAATTGGACGAGCCATCATTGATTCCTGGAGCCGCGCGCCAATCAGGAATCATCGTATCCAGGCGGTGCTGGTTCGCTCACATCAAGTCGAAGATGCCAAAGATGCTCTCGGCAAAGGGGTTGTCGTAACGACCGATATTTTCGAATTCCTGTGTGTTCGGCCGTGCCTCGTAATCGAAGCAGCAGGACATACTGCAGTTACCCAGCATGCTGCAGACGTCCTCAAGGCAGGGGCCAAATTTGTGATCCTCTCCGCTGGTGCGTTGGCCAATGACCCGTTTCGCGAAGACATTCTTGCCCTCGCGGCACGTTCCGGTGGCCAGATTGTGATTCCGGTCGGAGCGATTGCCGGCATCGACGGCTTGTTGGCTCTCAGGCGACTGGGACTCTCGCATGTTCGCTACACGTCGACCAAGCCACCTGTTTCCTGGAGGGGTACGGTGGCCGAACAGCAGTTCGACCTTGACTCCCTTACCAAGCCCACGACCATCTTCCGAGGCAACGCCGCAGAGGCGGCTCACTTCTTCCCGAAAAACGCGAATCTCGCTGCGACTGTCGCGGTGGCGGGCCTCGGCTTCCGGGACACTGAGGTGGAGCTTGTTGCTGACCCCTCGGCCCCCGGCAATTCCGGGCGTATTGAAGCAAGTGGTGCGGGGAGCCGCCTTGAGGTAACCGTTGCCGGCGAACAGAGCGCAAGCAATCCCAAAACCTCGTCCATAACCGGACTCAGCGTGCTCTCCTATCTGGAGAACGAGACTAACTGTCTGTCACTCCGGTAATGCAGGCGGGGCCCCATTCCTGCTTCTAGCGGGCCCCCTGCGTTTGCATACTGCGCTTGAACTGACTGGCGGACGCGTCAATCGTGAACAGGTATCACGCGTCTTCGTCGAGGATCCTGGTCAGCCGGTCGAGAAACTGCTCGATCACCTTCGGGAGACGATTCTTTCTGAGGACCATGATATCGACGGTGCAGTTCTCGCAATAGGGGTTATCTATCCTCACCCTGCGCAGATACGGGTCGCCTTTAGGTACAGCCCGGGTCGGAAGAATGGAACAGCCGCCACCCTGACGCGCAAAATCCCGAAGCGATTCGAATGAGTTGCTGGTGATGGCAATGTTCGGGTCCGAAGCCTGCAGCATTTCATGCCATGCGCGGTCGAAGACTGCGCGGACACCGAATGTGGCGTCCGGCAGACCCAGTGGAAAATTGGCAAGTTCGCTGATAGCGACAGACGATTTTTCAGCGAGTGGATGGTCAGAACCCACTGCAGCGACAATAGGCTCCGCGACCTTGGCGATAGTTGCAAAATCGGAATGGGCCTGCCCGCAGAAGGTCAGGCCTATGTCGCATTCTCCCTTGCGCAACAACTCCGGCACCATTGGCGCTGCAACCACATTGACCCGGAAAGTAAGCGTGTCGAACTGGGACCGGAAAGCAGTCACTGCGCGAACAAGCCCTCCCGAGACAACACTCTCGACTGTCGTGATTCTGATGACTCTGCGTTTTGTACCGCGCAGGTCGTTCAGGTCGGCACGCAGATTATCGTAATCCGCAATCACGGAGCGCGCGTAATCTGCCACTAGCGAACCGGATGGCGTTAGTACGGCGCCATCGGTGGTGCGCTCGAACAGCGCCGTACCAAAGAGATGTTCGAAGACGGCTACTTTCCGGCTGACCGATGACGGCGCAACGCCGAGCAATTCGCTCGCCTTGCGAATGGAGCCAGTCCTTACGACGGCCAGAAACTCACGCAACTCCCCGGGAAACATTTTCGACTCCCTTTAGTGCCACTCGCGCAACGATAGACGAAATAACCACCTTATCCTAATCAATAAAGTCCCCGCTGCGTGTTGCAAAAAAAGCAACACCCCCGCAATAAATCACCGATGCCATTGCGATTGGCCGTTGCCTAGAATGACGTCAACGAATACCGTTTCTTAGGTCACCGGGAGAAAAAATGAAATTGCAGCGGTTAATGGCGGGGGTTGCGCTCTATGGTTTGGTCCTGCTTGCTGACACGGGATATGCCGCTGAGGCGTCCAGCACTCTTACCGCAGTACGTTCGCATGGCTTCGTCACATGCGGTGTGAGCGGAAATGCGGCCGGCTTCTCCTTGCCGGACAGCAAGGGCGTCATGCGTGGAATCGACGCTGACATGTGCCGTATCGTTGCGTCCGCAGTTTTCGGCGATGCCGCGAAGGTCAAGTACGTTGCCGTAGCACCTTCGCAGCGCCTCACCGCGCTCCAGTCAGGGGAAGTCGACGTGCTCGCCGCAAATCTGACGTGGACGATGACCCGGGAAACGCAGTCGGGACTCGAGTTCGCAGCGCTTGAATACTATGACGGCGAAGGCTTCATGGTCGCGAAGAAGTTGAATGTGACCAGCGCAAAGCAGATGAATGGCGCGAGCATTTGCATGCTGTCGGGTTCATCGGAAGGGACGGCGCAGGAATACTTCGGCCGGCTTGGCGTGAAATTCCGTCCCGTGGTGTTCAGCGACGGCCCTGAACTTAGAACCGCCTTTCTTTCAGGTCGTTGCGACGTTTACCAGACCGACGCATCGACGCTTGCAAACTTCAAGGCATCGCTGGGGCCCAAATCCAATGACTACGTTATTCTTCCCGAACTGGCAGGCAAAGAGCCGCTTGGGATCGCTGTTCGCAAGGGAGACGACAAGTGGTTCGATATTGTTCGCTGGACCTTCTTCGCAACCCTGAGTGCAGAGGAAGCCGGAATCAGCAGCAAAAACGTTTCCGGGTCGACGGCGAGCCAGGTCCCTGCTGTGCGACGCCTGCTCGGTCTGGACGGCGATATGGGGCAAAGCCTCGGACTCGACAACAAGTGGGCTTATAACATCATCGCGCAGGTTGGTAACTACGCTGAAATCTGGGACCGAAGTTTCGGGCCGACGGGTGTACCTCGTGGCTACAACCGTCTCTGGCGCGACGGAGGCCTGATGTACGCGCCGCCAATGCGCTGATGCAGACAACGGTTATTTGCTCACTCGGGAGCCCAAGTAGAATGAGTCGAGTCATGGATTCAAAAGTCAACGCATCTCCTGGAACTGACTCGATCGCGCCCCGGCCCGCACAACAGTCCTGGAAGACGCTTTTCTGGCAGACGGTGTCATTCGGGGCGGTCATTGCGGTGGTGTTGTGGATGTTTCATAACATCAACTACCATCTCGCCGAGCGCGGTGTACAGTCGGGCTTTGCATTTCTAGGCCAGGTCGCACGGGTTCCCCTGTCTCATTCTCCGATTGAGTTTGTTCCCGGCGTCAGTACGTATGCGACGGTTCTGGTCGCCGGAGCAATCAACTCTCTGCAGTTGACCGCAGTCTGCATTGTGGCTGCCACGCTGGTAGGGCTTGTGGTCGGCTTCGGTTCGTTGGCATCAAACTGGTTACTTGCGAGACTGTGCGCTGTCTACGTTGAAGCGCTTCGGAATATCCCCGTACTGCTGCAGATATTCATCTGGTACCAAGCGCTCAATCAGCTGCCGTCGGCGCGCTCGGCCCTCGAGCCCATACCGCATTTGTATCTGTCTAACCGAGGACTTTATCTTCCCTGGATTAACGCCAACGTCTCACAGAGTTCAGCGGTTTTCGTGCTACTTGTACTACTGGCCGCCGGCTTCAGCCTTGCGTACATCTGGGGTTCCCGGACTCGTGTTTCGAAGGGGCGTGCGGGTCTGACAGCGCTGTCACTCATAGCGTTCTGTGCAGGTCTGGGTTATTTAGCCAGCCATTCAGTGCTGTCCTATCCCGAGCTAAATGGATTCGATTTCTCAGGAGGCACCTACGTATCTCCTGAGTTCCTGGCGGTCGCTCTGGGCCTCACGTTTTATACAGCAGCATTCGTAGCGGAGATTGTTCGTGGTGGCATACGCTCCGTTCCGAAAGGTCAATGGGAAGCCGCACATGCCCTGGGACTAAGTAACTGGGCCGTATTGGGAAAGGTTGTCTTTCCGCAGGCTTTGCGACCGACAGTACCCGCGCTGACCAACGAGTACCTTGGTCTTCTGAAAAACAGCTCACTGGCGGTCGCTGTCGGCTACCAGGAAATAGTCTCAGTCGGCAACACCGTGACGTTCGAGACGGGGCAGGCGGTATCGGTGATTTTCATCACCATGGCGTTCTACCTGGTTCTGAGCCTCATAATGAGTTTCCTTATGAGCAGATATCATCAACGCGTAATGCGGGAGAAATGATGCGCAAAAATTGGGAAGCCCACGACGAGAAGGGTGTTCCGGCGCAACATGGCGCTCGCGTTGCTGCCCGCTGGCTCAAACGGAACCTGTTCTCTGGCTATATTTCCTCGGTCACCACCGTTGCACTCGTCGCGATGCTTTTCCTCACCGCACGTGGCGTGATGACCTGGGGAGTCTTCAACGCGACGTTTGGCGCGGGTGGACCCGATGCATGCGCGCTGAGACCAAGCGGAGCATGCTGGAGTGTAATCTCGGAAAAGTGGCGACTTATCCTCTTTGGGCTCTATCCCTACGATGAACAATGGAGGCCTGGGCTAGCTCTGGCGATTCTGATCGCGCTACTTGCCGGGACCACAATCCGTCGCTTCTGGTCGCTTGCGCTTGTCGTCGTCTGGTGTTGCGGACTCATTTGTGCGGCAACTCTGATGTGGGGAGGCGTTCTGGGACTGAGCCCGGTCGCAAGCGACCAGTGGGGAGGTTTGCCCGTTACGCTTTTTGTGGCAACTTTCGGCCTTGCATTTGCTTTTCCGCTGTCCATCCTCATTGCGCTGGCGCGAACGGCAAAGCGGCTTGTTATTCCGCGCGCACTGGCGTCGACCTATGTCGAATGCGTTCGTTCGATTCCAATGGTCACCGTCCTGTTTATGGCGAGTGTGATGTTTCCGCTTCTGCTCCCGGACGGGGTAAACGTGTCGAAACTTCTCAGGGTCGTCATCGCCTTCATGTTGTTTGCCGCAGCGTATCTCTCCGAAGTCGTTCGTGGTGGCCTGCAATCCTTGCCTAAAGGTCAGGAGGAGGCGGCTCTGGCGTTAGGGATGTCCTACTGGAAAACAGCTTACCTCGTACTGATTCCCCAAGCGCTGCGGAGCGTTGTGCCATCCCTCGTCAACACGTTCATCGGCTTCTTCAAGGCAACGTCCATTGTGAGCATCGTCGGGATTTTCGACATTCTGAACGCTGCACAGCGCTCCGCTGCAGACCCGAACTGGCAAGCCTACGGCATGGAAGTCTTCATCTTTGTAGGTGCGATGTATTTCTGTTTCTGTTTCTCGATGTCGCTGTATAGCCGACGATTTGAACGGAAGTACGGGTAGATGCTATGACATCCCATAACTCAGTCATGCTGGCGTCCCAACGCCACCTCTTTGCCATAGGCGAAGAAATCTGCTATTTAGATTCTGCAGCAATTACGCCGACGCCTGAACGGTCGACACAAGCAGCCGTACGGGCAGCCTCTAGTAAGGCGGCTCCTTGGGCAAGGGACCCCGCAGCGTCTCAAGTCGTGGCGGAAGAGGTACGTCGATATGCGGCTGCTTTAATAGGGGCCGAGATGGATGATCTGGCCATTGTCAATTCCATCAGCTACGGTTTGGCTACGGCTGCAAGCAATCTGGCGTTGCCGCGTGGCGCCAGAGTCCTCCTGCTTGAGGGCGAACATAGTTCCCAGTGCCTGACCTGGAAGTTTCACGCAGACCGCTCCGGTGCAATGCTTGAATTTGTACCGGTCCCGGCCGACGGCGACTGGACGGCTGCAATCCTTGAGTGTATTTCCCGACCCTGCGCGGCCCCTCTCGCCGTGGCATCCATTCCGCCGAACATGTGGAGCGACGGAGCGAAAATTGATTTGGTCCTGGTGAGCGAGGCCGTCAGGAAGAATGGCGCCGCGTTTGTGATCGACGCGACCCAAGCAGTTGGGGTTATGGAAGTCAACGTTAGAAAACTTCGCCCCGACTTCCTGATGTTCCCGGCCTATAAGTGGTTGCTGGGTCCCTACAGTCTGGCGTTCCTGTATGTGGCGCCTCACATGCAGGCAGGCGTGTCGCTAGAACAAAATGGACAAAACCGAAAAATCGACAGGCGGATATCTCCGTCTTCGGGTAACCCGGAATATCTGGCCGGTGCGCGTCGATTCGATATGGGTGAACGCGACTCTTTCATAGCGCTCCCGACAACCCTGGAAAGCCTAAAACTCGTCTCAAGCTGGTCGCGCCAGGACATTGAGGCACGGGTGGAGATGCTCACCGACAGACTGGCCTCAGCGCTATCTTCCCTGCCGCTGCAGGTACTGCCGAAGCGGCTTCGATCGCCGCACATACTCGGTATAAAGGGATGTCCGCCAGGCACTCAGGAGCATTGCAAAGCGAGCAACGTCTTCGTCAGCGAGCGCAGCGGCTCGCTTCGAATCGGCGCACACGTCTTTAACACCGAAGCAGACGTCGACCGGTGCTCAGAGGTGATCGCCGAGCTCCTAAATGATTGAAGTGAATTGCCAGGAAACATGATGCGTCAAGATACAAGATCCGTCCGGATGAGATCCGTGAACAAGTGGTACGGGCAGTTTCACGTACTGAGAGACATCAACCTGGACGTAAGTCGAGGCGAGCGCATCGTCATATGCGGGCCGTCTGGCTCCGGAAAGTCTACGCTCATCCGATGTATCAACAGGCTCGAGGAGCATCAGAGCGGGACAATATCGGTGGAGGGTCGTCCGCTGGAAGCGAATATGAAAAGCGTCAGCGCAATTCGTGCTGAAGTGGGTATGGTTTTTCAGCACTTCAACCTGTTTCCTCATCTTTCCGTGCTCGACAACTGCACGCTTGGACCGATGTGGGTCAACAAGGTCTCGCGGCAAGAGGCTGAGGAAGACGCAATCCGGTTCCTTCAGAAAGTGAAAATCGCCGAGCAGGCGCCGAAGTTTCCGTCGCAGCTCTCCGGTGGTCAGCAGCAGCGGGTCGCAATTGCCCGCGCTCTTTGCATGCGTCCGAAGCTGATGCTGTTCGATGAACCCACGTCAGCCCTCGACCCCGAAATGGTGAAGGAGGTGCTGGATACCATGATCGAACTGGCCGGAGACGGCATGACCATGTTGTGCGTGACGCACGAAATGGGCTTCGCACGCCAGGTTGCCGACCGGATTGTATTTATGGACAAGGGCGAAATCCTGGAGGACTCAGCGCCAGTCGAGTTTTTTGATTCAACGAAGAGTGAAAGAGCGCGTGCATTCCTCAGTCAAATTTTGTGAGTTTCGATGATGGACCTTTATCGTGCTTGAGCGCGCACCACATAAGCCCCGGTCACTGGTTTGAAGATAGAAACATTCTTCGCTTAGGGCGCATTGAAATTGGGCGTTCTACGTCCAACTCAACCTTGTGTTGTGCTATATGCACGGGTTCTGGCCGATCGCCAGAACCCTTTCAGCCGAGCACGTACAGCGAGAAGTTCAAAAGGTCAGTTGTCGAAGACTATCTGTCTGCACGAGGCCGCAGTCGGGCAATGGCTGGCCTACGTCCGGTATCACTGCGGCTTCGCTCGGCCACGTCGGTCCGGTGAAGCGTCATTGTTTTCGTAGTCAATCGAAGAACCGCACGCCAGTTAACTGCTCGCTGATTTCCCATAAGCGCGCGGCTGCTTTGCGATCGACGGCATAGGGCGCCACACCGTTGCTGCGCTTGCCGGACTGGCTCTCGGCGACTGAGAAGTTCTCTGGATTCACATCCAGCAGCGGCGCGATATCGGAGTCGACGCAGAAGACGCCGCCCATCCCGGCGAGCTGGAGGCTGGTGGCACACCATACTTGAGTGGCCGCCCCCATCGGGACCGACTTGATGTCCTTTGCGGGATCGATCTGCGGTATGCCATGCTCGTCGATGACGCCGGCGGCAACGAGTTCCGCGACTGGCACGTTCTTCTCCAGGCCTGTGCCGGGGATGCCGCCTGGATGCATTGAGAAGGCGCGGACTCCATCGGCCTTGCCGCGCGCGTCCAATTCGACCGCGAACAGGATGTTAGCGGTTTTGGACTGGCCATATCCCGCCCACGGGCTGTAGGGCCGGTTCTCGAAGTTGATGTCGTCGAACACCACAGGCGAGAAGCGGTGACCCATGGATGACACTGACACCACCCGTGCGCCTTCGGTTCGCTTCAGTGCCGGCCACAGTCTCGCGGTCAAACGGAAATGGCCTAGGTGATTGGTTGCGAAATGCAGCTCATGACCCCATGCGTCCTGGGTCCGCTCAGGAACGGCCATGATGCCGGCACTGTTGACCATGATGTCGAGCGGTAGGCCCGATATGAGGAAGCGCTTGCCGAAGGCGTCGATCGAAGCCGGATCGAGCAGATCCATTTCCTCGACCTCAGCGGCGGACAGTCCCTTGAGCGCCTTCTTCGCGCGTGCCACGTCGCGGGCCGGGACGATGACACGGGCACCTGCGGAAAGAAAGGTGCGCACGGTTTCGAGGCCCAGTCCGGAGTAGCCGCCGGTGACGATCGCTACTTTGCCGACAAGGTCGACGCCCCTGATGACGTGCGAGGTTGTGGATGCAGCGGTGAAGCCCGAGTTGATGGGGTTTTGAGGTGTGGTGGTCACGAAAGACTTCCTTTGTCGGGTGGTCGGGGGGAGTGTGGATTCAACTTCGAGGCGTCGCATTCAGAGCAGCAGCCAGCCACCTTGATCGGGACTTCGATGCCGGTCACGAGCAGTCGGAAACCAGCCCGCGCGCCATGTACCAATTCTTCGGGCCGGCCAATCTGGCGCTTGGTGGATTGGGCGTCCCGATTGCTCCGGGCGGGATGCTGTTGAGGCGAATGCCGAAGCGGGCGTTTTAAAACGCGGGTGGGAACGGGCGTCTGCGATCGAAGTGATCGCGAGGTTCGTGCCATCGCCCGTCGCACGCATCGTCGCGATCGGCTGTTTGAAGCAGAAAAACATGCCGCGTAGGTTGACGCCCGAGGCCGGTCCCAATCTTCGGCGCTCAACTCGTGCACGGCTATACCAAGTTGGTGGAACGCCGGCGCAATTTATCGCTCCATCCAGCCGCCCAAGGCGGTCCACAGTGCTGTCAACCATGGCCCCACGGCAGCCTCATCGGAAACATCAATGGTTGCGAACTGCAACCTGTCCCGGTGTTCCGGGGCCTCATTTTCCGGCAACGCCTGCCCGGCAGCCGCGTCGAGGCTCGCAGCGGTTGCGAGGGCACACCGGCATCAAGCAACAGTTCCACACAGGCGAGGCCGATGCCGCTGCTGCCGCCCGTTACGATGACGGATTGCAAATGCGGATTCACACCAGGCCGCCGCTGGCGTGGATGGTCTGACCGTGGACCCAGCGCAACGGTCCGACGAGCGCCAGCACGACTTCGGCGGCATCGTCGGGGCGGCCGATGCGCCCCAGTGGCGTGGCGTCGACGATCGCCTGACGCATCTGCTCGCCATGGCCGCTGTTGGTGAGGTCGGTGCTGAACATCTCCGTGTCGGTCGGGCCGGGAGCGACAGCGTTGACGGTGATATCGCGGCCGCGTAGCTCGCGCGCCAGCGTCAAAGTCAGGGCTTCCAAGGCCGCCTTGGTCGCGGCATACACGCTGTAGCCGGGCGCGGTTCCCTTGGTGATCGCACTCGACACGTTGATGATCGACCCGCCGGCGCGAACCTTCCGCGCGGCCTGTTGGTTCACGAGCACGGCGCCGCGCAGGTTCGTGTGCAACATGCGGTCCACCTCGTCAAGGTCCAGGTCCACCAACGGCTTGGTGACTAGGACTGCGGCCGCATGCACGACAACATCGACGCCGCCGAATTCGCGTTCCGCCGTGTCGAAGAGTTGGGTAACTGCGGCAGCGTCAGACACGTCCGCGCGCAAGGCGCGGGCCGTTCCACCAGCAGCGGCGATGGCGGCCACGGTGTCCTCTGCGTTGGTCTGGTCGCTGCGGTAGCTGACCAGCACCACATAGCCGGCCTGTGCCAGCCTCTCGGCGATACGGCGGCCGATGCCGCGCGATCCGCCAGTGACGATGGCCACCGGAGGTTGGCTGGCAGGGCGACGGGAAGCTTGCGACGGAGACTGATCCGTGGACGATGTATACATGGCGAGGAACCTTGGTTAGTTGCAGTGACGACACCTTAAGCGTCCAGGGCGGGACTTGGAATGCTTGAGAATCCTTTATTTCTTTGCGATAGTACGGGAATGAAATCCGATCCCTTCTCCGATGTGCTTACGCTGGTCAATGCGCGGTCCGTGGTTTCGGGCGGTTTCCGTGCGGGCGGCGACTGGGCCATCCGGTTTCCTCCACCTGATCGCGTCAAGTTCTTTATCGCCGCACGCGGCACCTGCTGGCTCTCTATTGATGGCGAGTCACCCATCCGCTTCAGTGAAGGCGATACGTTTTTGCTGACCGCCTCGCGTGGGTTTTCGCTCGCCAGCGACCCTGCCGTGCCGGCACTCGATGCCGTTGCCCTGTATGGCGACGACGGCAATCGAATCCTCAACCTGGGCAAAGGGGACAACTTCTTCTTCCTCGGTGGGCATGTCCGGTTGGACTCGGCCGGCGGAGCGTTGCTGATCGATAACCTGCCCCCTGTAATTCACTTGCGCGGAGGCGGTGCCGAAGGAGATGCGATCCGATGGCTGGTTGATCAGCTCGTGGGAGAGCACGGCATGAATCGACCCGGCTCACAATTTGCGGCCACGCAATTGGCGCAGCTCGTTTTCCTGCATGTCCTACGCGCGTACCTCGCAAGTGTGGATAGGATGACATCTGGGAGGCTTCGCGCCATCAGCGATCCCCGGATCGAACCAGCGATTCGGCTGATGCATGCCGACCCTGCACGCGCATGGCATCTCACAGAATTGGCCAAGGCCTGTGCGATGTCGCGAACCGTCTTCGCAAGCTACTTTAAGACAGTAGCCGGTGTGGCGCCGCTGACTTACCTGACGCAGTGGCGGATGAACCTGGCCGAGCGTGCACTGCGTGAAAGCAATGCGCCCTTGTCTGAGGTGTCGGACATGCTGGGGTATTCATCCGAAAGCGCGTTCAGCGTGGCATTCAAGCGCGTCACGGGCAAAGCACCGAAGCGTTACAGATCGGCCGTGCGTCGGCCTCCCGGGCAGGACTTTCTTCTATCTGAGGCGCAATGAACGAATGATCTGCGCGCGGCACGATCAGGACTTTCGCAAAGAAAATTCGGACCGGTCGATACGACCTCAGCGCATACGTCCCCAAGCCACTCACCTCGGCATTAAGAAAGATCCTCTTCAGGAAAGCTGACTTTGTCTAGAGCGGCACGTGGGTTGAAGTGTCCGATGATAAAAGGTCTGGACGAAGCACTGCAGGGCTTCGTCGAAAGCGATGGCTCAGCATGGTTCTTGTTGGCACAAAGACGCCCGGATGCGTTTGGGTTCTTGCCTACGTCAGTTGATAACGGCGAACTGGGGCGACCGGGTCCGGAATAGGGTGCCCGCACAATTCGAGAATGGATCGTTCGATATTTCGCGATATGGCGTCGAGCGCGAGCGCATTGGGTGCAAGGCTGAACGGTTCTGCCACTTCGCTGGCGATCGCTTCGAGCGCGATCAGTGTGTAAGAGATGAAAACGCAGAGCAGGGGCGTGAAGAATTCCGTCGAATCGACGAGTCCGAACGGCAACATGACACAGTAAGTGTAGACCGTGCGGTGGAGCAGGACGTTATAGGAAAACGGTATCGGCGTGGAGGCAATGCGCTCGCATCCGCCAACGGCATTGCCAAGTTTGTTGATCTGCGCATCTAGCATCCAGAGCGCTGTCTGGCCGATTTCCGCGCGCTGTCCGGTTTTCGCCAGCTCGCGGCGAATGTCATTGAGAATGGCAATAGGCTTGTAGGATTTGTTGAGCAACAGCTCGACCTGATCGCGACTGAGCAGGCGCACCAAGTCCTGCGCGGGGTCCGTTCCCCGCAACTCGTGCTTGAGCGCATAGACGAGCGCAATCAGCGTCTGGGCGATATGAAGCTTGTCGGCGCGCTCCGGCACGTAACAGAGCATCTGCGACGTCAAGGCGCGTGCGGAAATCAGCAGGTCGCCCCACAAATGGCGTGCCTCGTTGAATCGCTGATAGCTCGCGTTGTTGCGAAACGCGAGGAAGATCGCGAGCGCGAGACCGAATAGCGTGAAAGGCGCCGTGTTGAGCGGAATCTTCTGCCCAAAGATTCGCCCCTGTGTCAGTACGGCGAGACTGCTGACGATCGCCATGAAAATCAGCTGTGGGATGATCGATTGCAGAACGGATCCGTGCCACACAAACAGCAGCCGGAACCAGTTTTCGCTTGGTCTTACAATCATGATGTGCTCGTGTCGTGTATTGAATGGCGGCAGGGGCGCCAAGACAATTCGGTTTGTGCCCGGGATGAAAATAAATCGACATACGGGGTTCGTCTGCTATGTGAAAGCCCGCGTCACGAGCGGGAGCCCCGTATCCGCAAGGAAAGTGATTGTGCTGGTTCACACGATGGCGGGCGCCAGGATGCGAATGCCGTACTGGACGCCACCTGGTTCTCTTCGTGCATCACCCGGCGCATCGACGGCCCACGCCTGCTGGCGCCATACGGTTCAGTGATAGCCTGCGTCTCCTTCACGCACCTTGCCTCGGAACACGCGGTATTGCATAGCGTTGTAGACGAGGATGATCGGCAATACGATGACAGTGCCGACTAGGGCGAAGAGCTGGCTCGAATGACTCGACGAGGCATCCCAGATCGTCAGCGATGGCGGCACGATGTACGGCCAGATACTGATGACCAGTCCCGTGTAGCCGAGAAAACATATCCCGAGCGTCAGGAGGAACGGCAACGCTTCGTGTTGCAGCCGAACAGAGCGGAAGATGCCCCAGACGCAGAGGATCACAAGTATGGGCACGGGCAGAAACCATCCGAGATGTCCGCTTCCAAACCAGCGCTGGGCTACGGCCGGCAATCCGACTACTGTCCACACGCTGACGACAGCAATCGTTGCCAGAAGGACGCTCACCAGCGGCCGCATGAGCTCGCGCATCTTGCGCTGCAATTCCCCGTCCGTCTTTAAAATGAGCCAACCGCAGCCGAGCGCCGCATAAGTCATGAGTACGCCGATCCCGCAGAACAGGCTGAACGGTGAGAGCCAATCGAACGGGTCACCGACGAAGCGCGCGTCCGCAATCTTGATGCCCTGCAACAGGGACCCAAGTACGATGCCCTGGCAGAGGGCTGCCAGCGCTGACCCGCCGATAAACGCGAGGTCCCATGCGTGCTGCGTGCGGGTGGCCTTCGCGCGCAGCTCGAACGCCGCTCCGCGAAAGATCAGGCCCACCAGCATCAGGATCAACGGCATGTAGTTTGCCGGCAACAGCGTCGAATACACGATCGGAAACGCACCGTAAAGTCCGGCGCCCCCAAGGACAAGAAACGTCTCGTTGCCGTCCCAGACCGGGGCGACGGTGTTGAGCATCACATCACGCTCGCCTTTCGCTTCAAAGAAAGGAAATAGAAGGCCGATGCCGAGGTCGAAACCGTCGAGCATCACATAGATGAAGACTCCGAGTCCGATAATGAACGCCCAGACAACAGGAAGATCAATTTGCATGATGTTGTTCTCCTTCCAACGCGTCCAGTGCCCGATTGTGCAATCCCGGGTACTTCATCGATTCGCGGGTTTCGAGGCCCTCTGCCGGCCCCTTCTTCATCATCTTCAGCATGTAGTAGACGCCCGTGCCGAATACGAGGAAATACACAAGAACGAGTATCAGCAACGAAACGCCTGCTTGCTGGGAACCGATCGGCGAGACGGAGTCTATCGTCCGCACGACGCCATAGACTGTCCAAGGCTGGCGGCCCACCTCCGTCGTGATCCACCCGGCTAGCAGCGCCAGGATGCCAGACGGTCCCATGCAAAACACGAACCATTGATACCATCGAGTCTCATAGAGTTGGCCGCGCAGTCTAAGCAGTAGGCCAACGAGTGCAGTCAATAGCATTAGCATGCCGAGACCGGCCATGATCCGAAAGGTCCAGAACACGATGGGCGAATACGGTCGATCCTCAGGTGGAAACTCTTTCAGGCCGCGAATCTCGCCATCCCAGCTATGGGTCAGGATCACGCTTCCCAGATGCGGTATCTTGATCGCGTAGCGTGTCACTTCTGCGTCCATGTCGGGCAGACCGACCAGGTTGAGTGAGGTGCCACCGTGCTCGGTTTCCCACAGGCCTTCGATTGCCGCGATCTTTGCAGGCTGATATTTACGTGTGTTCAACCCATGTGCGTCGCCGACGAAAATCTGTATCGGTGTCAGTACCAGCAGGATCCACAGCGCCATCGAAAAGCTACGCCCGACTGGCACGTCGCGCCGTCCATGGAGCAGGTGCCAGGCACCGCATGCGGCGACGATGAAGCCCGCCACGATGAACGCGGCAATCGTCATGTGCGCGAGCCGGAAGGGGAACGATGGGTTGAAAATCACTTTCAGCCAATCGACAGGGACAATGCGGCCATTTTCGATGGCATATCCTTGCGGCGTTTGCATGAAGCTATTCGACGCGAGAATCCAGAACGTGGAAATCAGTGTGCCCACCGCGACCATCAGCGTCGCGAAGAAGTGCGCGCGAGGACTCACGCGATGCCAGCCGAACAGCATGACGCCGAGAAATCCAGCCTCGAGAAAGAACGCAGTTAGCACTTCATATGTCAGGAGCGGCCCGGTGATGTTTCCGGCTATCGCGGAGAAGCCGCTCCAGTTGGTGCCGAACTCATAGGCCATGACCACGCCGGAGACGACGCCCATGCCGAAGCCGACCGCGAAAATCTTCGACCAGAACAGGTACATGTCCTTGTAAGCCTTGTCCCCCGTTAGCAGAAAGCGCCATTCCAGTACGGCGAGGAAGCTGGCCATGCCGATGCTGATCGCCGGAAAGACGATATGAAACGAAACCGTGAACGCAAACTGCAGTCTGGCGAGATGAAATGCGTCGAAGATTTCCATGATCGGTCAGTAGCTCCAGGTGATGACGGCATGCGTGTGAAGACGGACGCCATGCAGCGGCGCTACGACTACGCGGCTGAATTGACGCTCTGCTACAACGTGTTTCTGTTGACACTCAATGCCAGAACGGCGACGTGACGAGGCGCCGGCTTGCGGTGCGGAGGCTGCCTGTGCGCGCGAAATCCGTACCCGTCCCCAACGGTCCGTCTGCCGATATGCCGGACGCCAACTCTCACCCCAATCCGGCGGGCAGGCTAACGTAAAGTTAGTTCGTTGCTGCGCGAACGACGTGAACTGGAATCGACTTGTAAGAGGGCGTCCCGCTCTCCTTGTCAAGGTAGTCGAGCGGAACCAGAACGTTCGCTTCCGGGTAATACGCCCCCACTGAACCCTTCGCGATGTTATAGATGATCGCGGTAAGGTTCTTCAGCCGCAGCTGCCTGCCAGGGGTCACCGTTTCGATGTCTACCGCGTCGCCGTGTTCGATTCCGTATGCGGCCATGTCTCCTTCGTTCATGAACAGAACGTCACGCCGTCCGAATACGCCTCGATAACGATCGTCCATGGCATAAATGGTCGTGTTGTATTGGTCGTGACTACGCAGCGTGATGAGACGCAGCACATTTTCTGCGCCGAAAACGTCGGCGTCCTCCTTCACTCCGCCATACACCGAGAAGACGGCTTTGCCCGATGGGGTATGCCATTTGCGCTCAGTCGGTGGAAGCGGTAGCCGGAATCCACCAGGTTTTCTGATGCGCGCGTTGAAGTCCTCGAATCCCGGAACGGTCTGCTCAATCAGATCCCGGATCTTGTCGTAGTCGGCGATGAGGTCCATCCACGGCAGCTTGCTGTTCGGCAAGGTGGCACGCGCCATACCTGCGACGATTGCAGGTTCCGAGCGCAAGTGCTCGGAAGCCGGCGTCAGCTTCCCGGCCGACGCATGGACCATTGACATCGAGTCTTCCACCGTGATCGATTGCCGCCCTCCAGCCTGCACATCGAGCTCGGTTCGGCCGAGGCAAGGGAATAGATACGTTTCCTTCGAGACAAGCAGGTGCGTACGGTTGAGCTTGGTGCCTAGATGCACGCCCAGATCGAGTTTGGCCATCGCGGGGAAGGACTGTTCGGAGTCGGGCAATGCAACTGCAAAGTTTCCGCCCAGGCAAATGAGCGCCTTGGCCGTGCCGTCGATCATCGCCTGCATCGCCCGGACCGCATCGTGCCCATGATCGGACGGTGGCGTGAAGCCACACGCACTCTCGATCAGCTTGAGGAATTCCTTGGACGGCTTCTCGGTAATGCCGACGGTACGGTTGCCCTGAACGTTGGAGTGCCCGCGCAGCGGGCAGATGCCGGCCCCGGGCTTGCCGAAGTTGCCGCGCAGCAGTAACAGATCGGCAATGAGGCGGACGTTGGCGGTGCCTTTGTTGTGCTGCGTCACGCCCATGCCGTAGGTGACGATCGTCGCGTTCGACTTTGCGTAGGCGATGGCGACGTGATCGAGATCCTCGCGCGTGAGGCCGCTTGCCTTTTCGATGTCGTCCCATGAGGTCACTTCCAGGTCTGCGGCGAAGGCATCGAATCCTTCGGTGTGCGTCGAGATGAATTCTCGGTCGAGAACATTCCCCTGCTCGGCCTCCATCTGGAGCAATGCCTTCATGATCCCCTTGAGTGCGGCAGCGTCGCCACCCGCGTCGACCTGGAAATAAGTCGACGCGATCCGGGTCGACCCAAAGGTTGCCATCTCCATCATGCTCTGCGGGTCGGCGAAACGCTCTAGCGCGCGCTCGCGCAGCGGATTGAACACAATGATCGGGACGTCGCGCCGCGATGCTTCATGGAGCGTACCCATCATGCGCGGGTGATTCGTGCCGGGATTGTGACCGATTGCAATGATGAGTTCTGTCGAGTCGAAATCTTCTAACGAAACCGTGCCTTTGCCGATGCCGATCGACTGCGGAAGACCCACGCTGGTGGGCTCGTGGCACATGTTCGAGCAATCCGGGAAGTTGTTCGTACCATATTCGCGGGCGAAAAGCTGGTACAGATACGCGGCTTCGTTCGAGGCGCGGCCCGACGTATAAAACTCGACTTGGTCCGGTGATAGCCCACGGAGAATCTCACCGATGCGTGCAAACGCATCCGCCCATTCGACGGCGCGAAATGTATCGCTTGCACTGTCGTAGACGAGTGGATGCGTGAGCCGGCCCATGTCCTCCAGTTCATAGTCGGTCTTTTGCAGAAGCGACGTTACGGTGTTGCTAGCGAAAAACTCCGGCGGAACGCGCTTGGTGGTAGCTTCCCACGTGACGGCTTTCGCGCCGTTCTCGCAAAACTGGAATGTGGAGCGATGCTCCTTGTCGGGCCATGCACAGCCAGGGCAGTCGAAGCCGTCGGGCTGATTCGTGCGTATCAACGTAATCGGCGCCTTGATGCTTTCCATTTGTGTCCGGATGGCTTGAGCTGTCGCCCGGAGCGCTCCCCAACCACCTGCAGGTCCTTCATACGGCCTGATGCCTGGCACTTCGCGTCGCTTGGTCATATAAACCTCCATGAACGTCCCCAGATGTGCTGGGGGCTGTCGAGACTGTGGTGCTTCAGGATTGCCACATCGGGCTTACGCTTCTGCTTCTGCTTCGATTCAGTTTAGTTAATCTAAATATATCCGCAACAAAAAAATTGACCATCACTCAGCTCGATTCGAGTGTCGATAGTTTTACGCGTATACAACGACATCCGAATAAGATTGGCGATTTACGGAACTCGCTAAAAAATAGAAAATGCTAAGGATGCCGATATATAAATTAGTCCATTTAAATTATTTGGTGTCCGCGCCGGACTCCGATGCGCCGCGCTTCCTACGCCCTTTGGCTGCGCCGGCGGACTTGCCGGGCGTGGTATGTCAGCGTCCGCCTTGACAGCATGACCGTCGGCCGATTTGTCCCGTGGTGCGTTGGATGAAGAGAGCGCGTGGTTAAGCTTAGCGTCCCCGTTGTGCTTGTCGTAATCGATTTCCACGCTGCCTTCTGACTTCGACGTATGGCCGAGTATTTCCTTGGCAACGCGTATTTCCTCTTTCTGGCGGATCTTGCGTTTCAGTTCGCGCGCGCCGAACTCGGGCCGATAGCCGACTTCAACGAGGTATTCGGCGAGGTTCGGCGGGACAGTCCGAGTATATACAAGGCCATCCTCAGCTCCCTTGCCGGCCACATTCACGACCTTCTGCCGAAGCGCTTTGGGCGTGACGCCATGCGTGTTGAGCAGCGTGCCGGCGAGGCTATCGGACACCGCAGCGAGGACAACCAGCAAGTGGTCCGCGCCGAAGTACGAGTGGCCGAGAGCGCGCGATACCCGGAACGCAGTCTTCAGGCGTGGCGAGACAGTCATCTTGTCGCTCTGGGCATCGGGGCGACCGCCGCGCGGCGAGAGCACACTCATGCCGTCGATTGCGGGCGCCCAGATGATCTCGCCGTTGACGATGTGCCCGAGATGTTCGATAAGGGGATAGCCCCTCATCGCGCGCTTCGGCGCGGAGGAGCATGCAATAAGAGTCGTCGACCTCCGCGAGCTGCATCGCATCGAGCCCGTCGTTGATGACGGTCGGATTGTCGTCAACATTCTCAGCTAGCGTGATCGGCGAATTGGACGAATCGGGACGAATGGCCATGATGGCCGCCGCCGCGTAGCCGCCGAGAGAATAGCGCGGTCCTCCGCGAACGCAAGCTCCAACCGTATTCGTCAGGTTTTAACTTTTGAATGGCGCTTTCGAGCGCAAAGGGCGAGCCGGGCGGGAGCAATTCCTCTGTTGACATGACAGGCTCCTGAAAGTAAACCGGTCATCGATACGGTTCTGGTCGACGATGTCGGGCGCGCGCACTCATTCCATCAGGGGCGGATACCTGTGATGCTGACCTGCGAGCGCCCATAGACTCTCGCCTTTCAATGGCTATGTCTTTCAAGAAAAAATACCGACGTTTTCAAAATCGCACTGACGGGTGGCGCTCGGCGTTGTTGCAGAAATCCAGCCACTGCGCGGCGCGCTGACGCCTGTGTAAGATTGCCGTCGCGTGTGCTGCAGCGATTCGGGCAGAGTCTGCGTGTACAGACGTTGCAAGCGACCGTTGCCCGCTGCGCGCGACGGCGAGCCGTAGCATCTGGCCGTCGACAGCAACAGGCCTAAAGGTCTACAGCGTATGCGCAAGTGAAGAGCCATTTCCTGATACTCGCAGGCTGTGTTAAAGCGGACACCCCTACCAACACAGCAGAGGATCTGCTCAATGACAGCAAGACGAACGACCATCCGGCAACTGCCGCTGACCGAGGTCGTTGATCGCCACACACCCGGCGCGACGCCGGTCAGCATCACCACGCACGAGGGCGGCACTATCTATCACACAGTCCCGCTCGCAGACCCCGATACCGGCAGGCGGCGTAGTGACGCATCAAATTCGATCGTGGTTCTGTGACACCACTGAACGGGTCAAGGGCGGGCGAAGCCCGGCGAAGTGAACCCTTGTAGCGCCAGGATAAGCCTGGGAATGGAGGACGTATAAGCGGAAACCATTCGTTGCAATCCAGCGGGTTCAACTCCCGCCCGGTAAAGGTTAGCCACCAGCCGGAAGCGAGTCTTGCATGCGAGTGCGGCAACGCACTACTTGAAGCGTAGACAGCAGATACCGAAGCCGCGTGATTGAGTCTCGAAATCGCTAATGTTGGCGTCTTCAGTTTCAAGGGCCTGGGGACAGTACCGTGTTGCCGATAGGGTGAGGCAAAGACGGGCCGGCCGGGATCTGAGAGCGGGGCAAAGGTATGGGATGGATTGTCCAGGAACCTGGGAGATCCTGTGTTTGACCAACTCAAGCAGCCCTGAGCACGGGGCTAAATAAGCAGGGCAAGGCCCCGGTGGTCGTCACCGCCGCCGAGGGAGCGAACGAGGTGACACGAGTTGGGGCGGGGAAGCGAATCCATAAGCGACCCCGTAATCGGCGCAGGAAGTCTTAGTGCCCTGGTAGTACTGCCGACGTCGGGGAACGCCGCTCAGGCGGACCCGATCGAGGGAAGCGGGGCACCGTTGTTACAGAATCGCTCGTGAGAAACACGGAGGGTGCATTGAAACCGAAAAGCGTGTCAACGAAACAGGAGCGAATAGCCACGTTGGTGAGAAGCAATCCAGGAATGGCATTGACTTCTCTGAACCACTACATCGACTATGAGTGGATGCAATATGCCTACGAATGCACGCGCAAGGATGGCGCGGTGGGAGTCGATGGTCAGACGGCGGAAGAATATGCGGCCAACCTGGAGCAGAACCTTCGCAGCCTGATCAATCGGCTCAAGTCGGGCCATTACCAGGCGCCACCAGTACGCCGGCACTATATAGCCAAGGCGGATGGTGGGCAGCGTGGCTTAGGCATCCCCTCGTTTGAGGACAAGGTAGCGCAAAGGGCCATTGTGATGCTGCTGGAACCGATCTACGAGCAGGAGTTCTTTGACGGCTCGTACGGGTTCAGGCCGGGTCGCAGTGCGCATCAAGCGCTGCAAGCTGTCCGTGCCGGTGTGATGGGGCAGCGAGGTCGATGGGTATTAGACGTTGATGTCCGGAAATACTTCGATAGCATCGACCGAACCAGACTACGGGAGTTTCTGGCCAACAGAGTTACGGATGGCGTCGTGAGACGACTGATCGATAAGTGGCTCAAAGCAGGTGTGCTGGAGGACGGGCAGTTGTTCTACCCGGATAAGGGTACACCTCAAGGCGGGGTAATTTCACCGTGCCTGGCAAATGTCTTTCTCCACTATGTGCTGGACGAATGGTACAGCACACAGGTGGTAGCGCGACTGAAGGGAAAGAGCACGTTGGTGCGGTACTGCGACGACTTTGTGATGATCTTCGAATACAAAGAGGACGCGCAGCGGGTGTATGCGGTACTGGGAAAGCGGTTGGAGAAGTTCGGATTGCAATTGCATCCGGACAAGACCCGATTGGTCGATTTCCGGTACCGGACACCCAGCCACCAGCAACAGATGTTCGCGAAGACCTTCGACTTCCTGGGCTTCAAGCATGTCAGGGTGATGTCAAGGAATGGCAAACGCGCAATGCTTCAGAAGACGGCTAAAGACCGCTTGGCGCGCTCTCTCGATGCGTTCAAGCACCAATGTCGCCGCATGCGCCATTGGGCATTGCGAGAGCAACATGAACGGCTGTGTCGGATGTTACGTGGACACTATGCTTACTATGGCATAACCGGAAACGGTGGCAGTTTGAGTAGCCTGCATCACGCGGTCCTCCGCCTATGGCACAAGTGGCTGTCGCGCCGATCCCGGCAGAGCACCAGCTACCTGTCATGGGAAGCATTTTGCCGGATATTGGAGAGATTCCCTCTGCCACCACCGAGGATCGTCCATCGCTATGTACGTCCGTGAGCGAACCTGTACGACGAGGAACCGAGTGCCTTAATTGGGCTCGCTCGGGTCTGTGAGGGGCGAGGAGGGTAACCTCCTCGCCTACTCGGAACGCGCGATGGGTTGACACGCTCTAGCATGGTCGGACGCTCGGCTTTATCGGGCTTCCGACCATGCGAAACCTGTGGCGAAAGATGGACACTCCGACGGTCGTTCTGTCCACTTTTTGGGCTGATCTGATGGACACTCCGCAGACTGCTGATACCAGCATTTTCAAGGCTCCGGCTGATGTCCATTGTTTTTTTCTTGCGCGTAACGGCGAAGGCTAATGGAAGCTACGGAAAAGCGGTTACTCGTAACTACTGCACCTGGCGCAAGTCGCCAGCAGCGATCATGCTATTTCCGCATCATCGCCATTACAAGAAAATGAAAGGGAAGTGTGAGGAGCACGGTAGCGCCGATTCCGACGCACCAAAGGATTACCATCCACTTCAGGTTGTGCAGAAAACCGTGATGTCGATCTGATGGTTGCCGATTCATTGTCAAATACCCCTGGATTCTTCATTGTTCGCTCCGAATCTCGGAGCGTGACCAACGGACCCTTCGTGCCACCTGTGCTGAAGTTGCCACACTATTATGGCATCCGCATACAAGAGCACTCAACACCGGAATCAATTGCCGGAATCAATTGCGGCCTCGTTTTGAAATAGATCCGAACTGGAGTTTGCCGCCAGTACCTTTGCAGGGGAACAAGTCCCAGAGACGAAGCGAACTCGCGCCCGGACTTGATGAGCATGGCTCACCGATCGTCGCGACCAGCGCGGCCGTGGCTCTTGCCGATGCCGATTTTCCCGCGATCGCATGACACGCCGTTTTCCGCTTTTCGAGGCACAAAGCTGCTTCTTGAGCTGATCGATGTCTTCCTCAACCGCGCCGATGCGGCGCAACTGGTCGTTAAGATTAAGAACTGTTGGTCGTGGCAGTGCATCTAGGAGTTCTGCCATGCGCTCACTGATATCGCCGAGTCTCGCCACGCGTCCTGCGCAAAACGTTTTGCCGAACTCAAACAGCCCCTGCAACTGATTTATCTGCGGCGGCTGGAACTTGACGAGCAACGAGCGCAAACGGTGAAGGTTAGTATCGGTTGCTGACCTTCTGTCTTGGCAGCAACAGCGCGCATGCTGGGTTGCTGCACCGCAGTCCAGATCGCCCGGGCGTCCGCCGTGTCGGTCTTATTCGTTCACACGAGGTCGAATGAATTGAGCATGCTTAGCACCAAGCCGTGTCCGAGCGTCCGCATCTTACGCGCTCACCAGTGAGCACTCCGTACGCGCCGGCGGGGCGGGGCGCCGCGCCAAAAGATTTCTTCCCTGAAAATATCGCTTTGAGTAAGGTTTGAGGGCAACGGTTATGACGGCTGTACCTAAAGCGACCGGGTGTGTGAGGATGCTCGGACTCATATTGGGTGTGGCTGCCTCGTATCAGTTGCCAATCGACTTCGCCTTAATGCATCGATCAGAGGCCACCGCTGTCGAGACATTGCAGTGCCGAAAATAGACGTTGGTTTCTTAACGTGCCAAGATCCTCGCATGCAGAATGTCCGCGCGTGATGCGGGGTTGTCAGCAGTTAGCACTCGAAGTGCAAACCAGAGCTGTAGGATAGAAAAGAGCGCTACACGGTATCTTACGGAGATATCGGATGCGGAACTTATCAATCCGCGAAACGGAGACAACTGCGGGTGACTGTGGACAGACAGCGGCGCTGGGCATCGGCGAGGGCGACGCCTAAAGAGGTCGTTCGTCAAAGTGTCCCGGCACGCAGCTTTCCTCGTCAGTACGCGATGAGATTCAGGTCTCGCAACCTGATTGCCATTGCCGTGGTCGAGGGTCAAAAAAAGTGGGCCCTTGATTCGAAGCGGTTGTGGCCAAATCGGCCGGCGTGCGCGACTGCCATTGAGAACTCCTTCAGATCATGGCTTGAGGCCATCAAATCGTGCGCGCCGCGATGGCCAGCCAGGTGACAGGCGGTCAATTCATTCAGAACGAGTGGAACGTGCCCGAACCGACTTTGAGATTCGAGCTTTACTGCTTTTGCGGGTGCGAGCAGCAACGACGCAACAGGTCCGCCTCCTGTTCAAGCGGCGGCCTGGGCCCCATGTTCGCGCCCGTGAGCGGTCTATCGCGGTGTTGCTTCATGCCCAGTAGCGACCGGTGCAACAGCAGATGGCCAATTTAATGTGCCGCAGTAAACCGCTGCACTTCAAAAGGAAATGCAGCAGAAACGATAATGATCTGTCGGCCCACATAATCATGCCTGCTGTTTCAAACCGGACGCCGCGATTCGCGGACGGCATGATGTCGCGAACTTCGTAGGAGTAACCGCACTTTTCCGCCACCGCTTCAGGCGAGAAAATCTTCGGAACCGGCGGGATCCCGCAGGGTGCCTTAGCTTCGCCGCCTGCCATAATTCGAGCTGGAGATTTCTCACAGATCGAGCGATCTTGCTCGTGCCGCGCAGCGTCCATGGCGAACCTCCCGTATTGTGGCGACAAAGGTGGTTTTGATTATCGTGTACCACCTATAGTAGGTGGTACATAAAAACAATCAAAGTATAGCTTTGTGGCCCGTGGTCGACCATTGCATCCTCGAGAATCAGACCTGTAGCGAGCGCGGTGTAACGCACCGCTCTATTCAGGTTCCTCTGCGCTCGCATTCATGCGGTGCTGGCACGGCCTGGGACTTACCGGCCCGCAGGAATGTAGCCAAGACGCGGCGCCGGACGTCGTGCAAACCACAGGATGTAAGGCAATGGGAGCCAGCACGGGACGGGAATAGAGTTCAAAATATAATTGTACATACGTACAGTCAGTGTGCTATAAATTTAGACAAACGATAGGATCGTGGGTGAGAGCGCACGACAGTCGGGTATGCGATCGGCTAGGCTCGAAACGCACGACACGGACGTCCCCAAAGACGTTGCTGCTTGAAGGAGACACTGTATGTTCAGCCATCTTCGCTTTACCAAACTCAATTCCTCGACGCGGGTTACGGCGGTTCCTGACTCGGGTAAATGGCGCGCTATCGTTTCCAGACCAATGGCGCCCCTGCATTTGAACTCCGTTTCAGTCGGCACGTTTCGAGACCTGACCACGTTCGCGACAGACTTGCCTAGTTTGGCCGGGATGAGGGGCAGCGAATGCCTGCAGCCGTACCGCACGGCTTCGCTGATAGGGCGAGGCCTCAGGCGCGAGAGGCGATTCGCTGATTGAGACTTCTCTGCGTCTGCGTCACCTTTAGAGGGCAGTTCAAAAAGAGCTCGGAAGGGCTGTTTACTTTTCCACGAAACGGTTAACCTTGGATACCTGAACAACGGATCAAGGAATGCCGGCACCTATCATCGATGACGAATTGTGGGCACTGATCGAACCGCTACTTCCACCGCCCAAACCGCGACGCCAGCGATACCCTGGAAGGTTGCCGGTCTCGGACCGTGCAGCACTCAATGGCATCCTGCTTGTGCTGAAGACAGGAATGCGATGGAACCATCTGCCGACCCGGTTGGGCTTCGGCTCTGGAGCGACTTGTTGGCGTCGGTTGCACGACTGGCAGCAGGCCGGGGTGTGGGACAAGCTGCACGGGCTACTGCTCGACAAGCTGCGCGAATCTGGCCAGCTCGATTTCTCATATGCGGCTGTCGATTCATCGTCCGTGCGAGCCGTTGGGGCGGGCCAAAAACTGGGCCAAACCCCACCGATCGCGCACGACCAGGGTCCAAACACCACGTCCTCGTAGACGCGAACGGCGTTCCTGTCAGCGTGATCGTGACCGGCGCGAACCGCAATGATGTCACGCAACTGCTGCCGCTGGTCGACGCTATCCCGCCGATTCGCGGCACACGCGGCCGACCGCTTCGCAAACCCAAGGTCATCTACGCCGACCGTGGCTACGACTCCGACTCGCATCGCCGCCAACTTCGCGAGCGTGGAATCAGACCGGTCATCGCCAGGCGCCGCACCGAACACGGCAGCGGTCTCGGCAAGTTCCGTTGGGTCGTTGAACGGACTCATTCGTGGCTCCATGGTTTCCGGCGTCTTCGCATTCGCTTCGAGCGCCGATCTGACATTCACGAAGCATTCCTCAAACTAGCCTGCTCACTCGTCTGCTGGAACATCTTCAGCCGAACTGAGCAGCCTTTTTGAACTGCCCTCTTAGTAAATCAACGATGGAAAACATTGACCTTACGGTGTAAAGGCAGGTTCTTGAGTGGTCCGCGTCGGGACGTCGCTGCATGATTGCTACAGTGACTCGGACCTCGGGCTCATCCCCACGGCTTGTCGGTTCGATTCTCGGACTCGCAGAAGACGGCACGGTCGTCGGCTCTGTTTCGGGAGGCTGTATTGAGGACGATCTCATTCGGCAATACAGCAAGGTGGCCGGAAACTCGCTTCCACTAGGGCGGCCCATCCAACTGGTGTATGGCGTGACTGCGGACGAGGCTCACAGGTTTGGCTTGCCGTGCGGCGGAACGCTTGAGCTTGTGCTCGAATTCGACCCGTCGGCGGATGAGCTTGCCGTGCTGATCGAACTGCTCGATGCAGGGACTCTTGTAGAGAGAGTTCTTTCGCTTGTGGACGGAAAGGCCACCTTGGTAAGACCGCCGAAAACAACGGGTTTCGCGTTTGGCCCGACCAGCATTAGTAACGTGTTCGGCCCGTCGTATCGCATGCTGCTGATCGGGGCCACGCAAATGACCGACTATGTGGCCGCGATAGCGACGACATGTGGCTTTTCAGTGACGATATGTGATCCCCGGACTGAATACCAGGCGGTTACCCTGGAAGAACTTGGCGCGAAAATAACCAGGGAAATGCCAGACGACGCAGTGAAGGCTTTTTTTCCAGACCGACGATCATGCATTCTTGCACTCACGCATGATCCAAAACTTGATGATATGGCGCTCATCGCAGCACTGAGCAGCCGGGCTTTTTACGTTGGAGCCATCGGATCGCGCAGAAACGCTGATACGCGTGCACAGAGATTGAAAGAGCACTTTGAATTCACGGACGATCTTTTAGGGCGTCTGCAGAGTCCCGTCGGCATCTACATCGGAAGCAAGACACCGGCTGAGATTGCCGTTAGCGTGATGGCAGACGTTCTGGCTGCCAAAAATGGAGCGTTTGTTCACCCGGAGCAGCGGGTGGCAAGCGCCAAGCATCGTACCGAGCGCGAACTTTTCAATTTGACAGTACGTGAGAGCACGGTCAGCTCGGCGGGATGAACTGGCGCTCCAGCTACACCGTGACTAACGTGATGATCGCATTAATGCCTGCCGTTTAAGGTCCACAAACGCGTACGCGCAGATCGCTGTCGCGAGAGAGTCGATTGCCCGTACTGAGGGGCGACGTCCTGGCCGCGCCGAGGAGCGGCTATGGCACTCTGGCGTGGCGAACCAAGTGCTCGCACGCTACATCTCGAAATATTTGAGACATTGTTCCCAGTGTCTTTTCAACATTTCCTGCCCCCTCAAGGCAATCCAGTTGCCTGCAGCGGTCGGCATGCAAACCCGCGCGCCTCCTCGGCTGTCATCTCTACGATTACCCTGATCCGGGCTAGCTCTTGCAGTCGACCCGTGTGTCGCAAACTTGCCCCCTACGAGACAGAAGGTTTGCACGGAGCGACCGGCCACCCAACGACCGAATCGGAAATGCAAGGGACGTATCGAGATTGCGGCATGCCCTGTGGCGTGCACGGCCGGTCAAGGTTTACCCCACCAATGCGATTGTTGACATCGGATGCACCGGTGGGTACGCTGAATGCACATTGGATGCATTGAACGTTTTAAGTAGTTTGCCCTCACGCATCTGTGCCGACTTCACAACGAGCACAAGGCGGCCGACAACGGAGATATCCATGGAGACGCGCACGCGCTGGACGCTGGTTTGGCTGCTGTTTGTTGGGGGCGCTGTCAGTTATCTCGATCGAGCCGCGTTGTCCATTACCGCGCCGCTCATCACCAAAGAATTGCACCTTGGCCCAGCGCAACTTGGCATCGTGTTTAGCAGCTTCTTTGTTGGTTACGCAGTCTTCTGCTTCGTGGGAGGCTACGCGGCGGACCGGTTCGGACCCAAGCGGGTCCTGACTGTGTCGATGCTCGTCTGGTCGCTATTCTGCGGTCTTACTGCGGCCACGGTAGGCATCGCCAGTTTGCTGTTCGTACGCGTCATTTTCGGAATGGGGGAGGGCCCATTCTGCGCAAACATCAACAAACTGGTCTCGAACTGGGTTCCGCGCGAGCAACAGGCTAGCGCCATCGGCATAGCAAATTCGGGGCAGTCTGTCGGCGCAGCGATCGCAGGGCCTGTAGTGGGATTTATAGCGGTTAGCGCCGGATGGCGGACGTCCTTCGTCATCATCGCGTCAGTGGGAGTACTGTGGGTTTTCGCCTGGCATGCGCTTGCCAAAGACAGGCCAGACGTATCGCCCGACGCCTGTGACACTCCGGATGCCCCAGTCCTGGTGACCGAACAACGTTCCAATCCTGTCACCGGATCGCTAAGCGCATATCTGCTACGACCAGCCATTCTGGCGACGGCATTCGCGTTCTTCGGCTACGCGTACATCCTCTACTTTTTCCTTTCGTGGTTTCCTAGCTATCTGACGATGGAACATCATCTCAGCATCCAGAAGATGGCAGTCGTCACCGTGATTCCATGGGCGGTCGGTGCCACAGGGCTCATCGCCGGCGGCTGGGTATGCGATTTTCTGTTCCGAAAGACGGGCCGTGCGATTTTCGCCCGGAAGGTCGTGCTGATAACCAGCCTGGGTATCGGCGCCATCTGTATCGCCGCTACGGGCTCGGTGACGGGCCTAACCGGGGCCGTGACATTGATGGTCGTTGCCGTATTCTTTATGTACGCGTCCTATAACACCTACTTTGCCATTGTGCTCGATACGGTGGAAAAGGACCGTGTAGGAGCGGTAGGCGGCTTCGTGCACTTCATAGCCAATCTTGCGGGCATCGTGGCGCCTGCTCTCACGGGCTTTCTCGTTCAATGGTCCGGGAACTTCAAGAGCGCCTTTCTGCTGACTGGCGTGATCGCAGCGCTAGGTGCGATTCTGGTTGCCGCTTTCGTGCGGGCACCGAAGCGTGAGTTGCAATTCGAGCCGGGCATCGCCTGAATATGCATGACGACCGGATCATATCTTTGACTCTCCAGCGGAAACACGACCGTGACTCATTTCGCCACGATTGAAGAGTTGCGTGCACGCGCGAAGCGTCGCGTACCCAAGATGTTCTATGAATATGTCGATGCCGGCTCATGGACTGAATCAACCTATCGCGCAAACTCCAATGACTTTGCCGAACTCAAGTTCCGTCAACGAGTCGCTGTCGATTTCAGCCGTCGCAACCTCGCGACGACCATGGTGGGCCACCCCGTCTCGATGCCCGTCGCGCTGGCGCCAACGGGTATCGCTGGCATGCAATGCGCCGACGGTGAGATTCTTGCAGCTCGGGCGGCTGAACGCTTTGGTGTCCCTTTCACCTTGTCGACGGTCAGCGTGTGTTCGATCGAAGATGTCGCTGCACACACCAAGCAGCCTTTCTGGTTTCAGCTATACATGATGAAAGATCGGGTGTTCATCTCGGATCTCATCAAGCGAGCGGAGCTTGCCGGCTGTTCGACCCTCGTGCTCACGCTCGACCTGCAGATTCAGGGGCAGCGGCATAAGGATCTGCGTAACGGCCTGTCGACACCGCCGAAGCTCACTCTTCGCAATCTCGCACACCTGGCGCGCTATCCGACGTGGTGCGCAGGAATGCTGCGCACTTCCCGACGTACTTTCGGCAACATCGTCGGGCATGCACCGGGCGTCACAGGTATTGCTTCAATGGCTCAGTGGGCACTGAACCAGTTCGATCCGACGCTTACATGGAAAGACATCGACTGGGTGCGCAAGCAGTGGGGCGGCAAGCTCATCCTAAAGGGAATACTTGATCCAGAAGACGCGAAAATCGCACTTGGTTGCGGCGCTGACGCGCTAATCGTGTCGAACCACGGCGGTAGGCAACTCGACGGAGCTCCTTCGACGATTTCAATGCTGCCACGCATTGCCGATGCCGTTCAAGGCGACATTGAACTACACATGGATGGTGGTGTTCGCTCGGGGCAAGATGTGCTCAAGGCGATCGCGTGTGGCGCGCGGGCGGTCTATATCGGTCGCGCGTTCCTTTATGGATTGGGCGCCTTGGGCGAAGCAGGCGTTACACGGGCCCTAGAAATCATCCGCAGCGAACTGGACACGACAATGGCACTGTGCGGCGTCACTGACGTGCACGACGTAAATGGCCGGGTGCTCGTCGTTGGAGGCTATCGCCCGGTGGCGCGCGACATGCCGCACGTCACCGATACACAGGTCCGGGTACATGCCGTGTGAAACCGGCTCACTCGATTCGATGGAGAAGATTGCATGTTGAAGTCACTGACGCCAAAGCAGGTCGAGCACTTCGAGAAACATGGCTACGTCGCGCCGATTCGCGTGATGTCGACCCGGCAGGCACTTGAGTTGCGCAAGCGTCTCGAAGATTTCGAGCATTCAGACAGCGCGCTTGCGAAAAAAGCGTTGCATGTGAAAAGCCATCTTCTGTTTCCATGGCTAAATGACCTCGTGCGCAGCGATGCGGTCGTGAACGCAATCGAAGACCTGTACGGGGAGAATCTGCTCGTCTGGGCCAGCAGTTTTTTCATCAAGAACGGTAACGATCCAGCGTATGTATCGTGGCACCAGGATTCGACGTATTGGGGCTTGTCCAAGCCAGACGTGGTGACCGCCTGGGTCGCCCTAACCGAAAGCAACCGCTCGAACGGCGCAATGCAGGTTATTCCGGGCACGCATTTGCTCGATCAGATCCCACACCGTGACACGTTCTCCGAGAACAACCTGCTGACACGTGGTCAGGAAGTGGCCGTAGACGTCGACGAGTCGCAGGCCGTATCGATCGAACTCGAACCCGGCGAGATGTCGCTGCATCATGTCCGCATCGTGCATGGCTCGCCGCCCAATGCGTCGCCGAACCGGCGTATCGGTTACGCGATTCGCTACATTCCGACGTATGTACGGCAGATTCAGGGTGAGGACAGTGCGACTCTCGTGCGCGGCGTGGATACATATAACACGTTCGAGCATGAGCCAAGACCCACTGAAGAGCTGGACCCGGCCTTTGTCTCACTGCATCAGAAGATCGGCGAGCGCAACCTGAACATCTTGTATAAAGGCGCGGCGCAGCAGCAACAGTAAGCCTTTCGCTTGACTACATAAATCAGAGGCGGACCACAACTTGGCATTCAATGCGGCGGTACTCGTCGAGGCGGCCGGGCCGCTTCGAATCGAAGCACTCGATCTAACTGGGTTGGCGGACACGGATGTGGTGGTACGGGTGCGTGCCACTAGCCTCTGTCATACCGATCTCGAAGCGGTGCATGGCGACCTGCGAACGCCGCTTCCGTTCGTGCCGGGACATGAAGCCGCCGGGACCGTTGAATGGACCGGAAAGCGGGTGAGCAGCTTGTCGGTAGGGGATCCAGTTGTCACGTCGTGGAATCCGTACTGCAACGAATGCTTTTACTGTGCGAGACAGCAGACAATTCTGTGCCAGCCGTACCGGGACCAAGCCGCTCAGGCCTATCATTTCGACGGCAACCCACGACTTGTATGGCGGGATCAGCCCGTACACCAATTGATGTATTCAGGTAGTTTCGCGGAACTCTGCGTCGTCAGTGAAGCCTGCGCGATTCGCGTGCCGCCCGAGATGCCGATGAATCGCGCGTGCCTTATCGGTTGCGGTGTCATGACGGGGATGGGCGCAGTGAGGAATGTAGCAAAAGTAGAAGCGGGTGCGACCGTGACGGTTATCGGTTGTGGCGCAGTCGGTCTATCAGCGGTGCAGGGGGCGGGCATGGCGGGGGCGGAGCTCATCATTGCAATAGATCGGCAACCGGGCAAGCTGGAGCTCGCGAGGTCGCTTGGTGCGACACACACACTTGCCGTGGATGATTCGATGGCCGCGTTGTACGCGGAGCTCACCCAGGGACGAGGCGCCGATTATGTATTTGAAGCCGCCGGCAATCCCAGTGCATTCCGCGCGAGCATCGATCTTGTGCGACCCGGTGGACAGGTTGTATGGCTTGGCAAGCTGCCGGCCGATCAAGAGATGTCATTTCGTTGGGGCGCGCTGATGGGCGAAAAACGGATCGTGCGATCGAGCTACGGCGGGGCGCGGCCCGCGCGTGATTTTCCTGCATTAGCTGCTGCATACCTCGATGGCACCTTGAAGCTCGACGAATATGTTACGTCGACGATTGCGCTTGGCGATGTGAATGTGGGCCTTGAGCGCCTGTCTTCGGGCCAGGATATCCGCGCTGTGATTGAGTTCTGACGATGCGCCACCCACCCATGCAACCCGGCTGGATCGACGCGCCGCACCGTGAGGCGGAACTGGGATGTTTTGCGCTCGAGTCAGGCGAGTGCATCGAGGATTTGCATCTGTCCTATGTTGTACATGGCAACCTGGAAGATCGCTCCAAGCCGGTGATTCTTGGTCTATGCGCAATCGGAAGCACACATCACAGGCTGGACTTTCTACTCGGTGCCGATCGCGCGCTTGATCCAGGGCGGTACACGGTCGTCGTCATTGACGCACTTGGCAACGGGCTGTCAAGTTCTCCCTCTAATTCGGCGACGCAGTCGGGTGAACAGTTTCCACGCTTCTCGATTCGCGACATGGTTCAAAGCCAGAAGCTGTTACTAGACCATCTTCGTGTCGAAAAACTGCATGCTGTGGTCGGAGCCTCGATGGGCGGTATGCAGGCTTTACAATGGGGAGTATCCTTTCCCGCTGTCATGTCCCATATCGTCGCGCTCACGCCAATGGCGAAAACCGCACCCTGGTCAAGGGCGATGAATGAAGCGGGACGGTTGGCGCTGGCTGCAGCCAACCGTAATCGCGATGGTGAGGTCGAGTGGTCGACGTGGGTCGCAATCATGCACGTGTTCGCCATGCGCACGCCGACACGCTTCGCAGGCGACGTTGCCCAGAGCGACAGCGTGCAGGACTGGCTGATGCGCCGCACGCAATGGTGGCGCGAACAAAAATGTGATCCGCTTGATTGGACCTACCAGTCGTTGGCCTACGACGACCACGACGTCGGAGGCACGCCTGGCTTTGCGGGCGACACGGTGAAGGCGCTCGCTTCGATTACCGCCCGGACGTTGGTCTGCGTGCCGCAGATCGATCTTTACAACCCGGTGGAGGACGCCCTATGGGCAGCGGAACGGATATGCGACTGTCTAGTGCTGCGACTTCCGTTCCACAGCGGCCATCTCATGGCGTCGGAAGCCGATCCCGATGCTGCCGCACGCCTTAACGAGGATATTGCACGTTTCATATCGTGACATCTCGGACACGGGGCGGCTCGCCCTGTACTCGCAAGAGCCGTCGGGGTATTGTTCGGGCAAAGCCCTGCAAATTGCTACTAAGATGAGTCACTTATCCGCCACAGACAATGACGCGGCGACCTCGGAACCGGAAAGCGGAGGGTCGATCCAGCAGCGAACCTACGGGTTGTTGCGGGAAATGATTGAAGATGGACGCATTGCGCCTGGCGAAAAGCTGCTTGAAGCGCAGGTTGCGAAGTCGTTCAGTATTGGCCGATCGCCGGCCCGTATTGCGCTCGCCGCACTGTGCGCCGACGCCTTTCTTACGGAAAGCGAGGGGCGAGGGTATCTCGTCGCCGGCAAGGCGACCAGCGCATGCGCCGGCAAAATCGCGACACTGGACAAACTCGAGCTGGCGGGAGAGCCGCAATGGCAAAAGATGTACGCAGCGGTTGAACGCGAACTCTGCACCCGAGTTCTGTTTGGCTCTGTACGCATTACCGAAGAGCGACTCGCGCAGTATTTCGACGTCAGCCGCACCGTGGCGAGAGGTGTCATGGCCCGCATGCATAGCGTCGGTACGCTATCAAAGGACAAAGGAGGGCATTGGGTAGCCGAGCAAGTCACAGCCGCACGCATCGGGCACCTGTTCGAAATGCGGCGTCTTCTGGAACCTACCGCGCTGAAGCACGCTGCGCCTCACGTGTCGCGGGCGTGGCTGCAAGCAGTGCGCGACAAGCTGGTGTACCAGATCGCTCAGGACCGACGCGGCGCGGTGGAAATGGACGAGGCTGAAACTGATTTGCACATCGAGCTTCTTTCTCATTGCCCCAACAAGGAAATCACCATCGCGTTGGCTCGCACCCACGTGCTGTTCGTTCCAACTCGATACCTTGGCGACCCGTACCTGCAGATACCGGGACAACTCATCAACTACGCCTTCACGGAGCATCTTCAGGTCATCGACGCGTTGCTGGCTGGCAAGCCGGATCAAGCCGCGCAGATTCTTCAGGACCATATTCGCGAAGCGGATACGCGATGGATGCTGCGCTTCGAGATCGTCAGCCGCATGCGGCAGCCGGAGTTGCCTTCCTATCTAACGCAATTGTAAGAGAGTGCATAGCGACAGACGTCGCGCTTCCGTCTGTGCCTTGTTGTTTGGAGCAGCAAGATTGTCGCGGGGTTCTGGCTCGTCTATGGCACAGTCTCAATGCATCTCCGGTCACTTGCATGCTACTGCTCGCCGGATCAAATTAGGCTGACGGCTTTCGGCTAAATCGTAAACACCGCATCGTACGAGCAGTTTCGGGCGCCGCAGCAATGGCCAACAACGACGCGAAAGCCGTAGCAGCGACGAAAATCGAAATTGGTATTGTTGTTCCAAATTTCTGAAATAACCATATCGACGTGACCGGGATGAGACCGCCCAGCGCCCCGGTCAGGTGATACGCAAGCGATGCGCCCGTATAGCGCACCTCTGCCGGAAACAATTCCGATAGGAATGCCCCCTGCACACCGTGTAGTATCGAGGCACACACAAGACCTACTGCCATCCCGATAGCTATCGGAATAGGGCGCCCCGTATCGAGCAAGGGAAAAAACGCAAATCCCCAGACGCCGATCGCAACGGCCGATAGCGCGTAGAGTGGCCGCCTTCCCCAAATATCCGACGCAATGCCGGACATTACTATCACCGGGACGGATAGTGCGCCCCCAATGATCGTGCCGTCCAGGCCAAGTGTCGGTGGTGTTTGCCTAGCCGCCAGATATGCGAGTCCAACGATCGTAAAGGTGTAATAGCCGCTGAACGACACAGCCGTCATGCCTATAGCGATTAGAAGTCGCCTACGATGGGTTGAAAGTGTCGTGAGCAAAGGTGCGCGTGCTATTCTGCTTTTTCGCCGAAGCTCTTGAAATACCGGTGTCTCGGGAACGGACACCCGCAAATAGATTCCCACGGGAAGGAGAAACAAACTCAGCAGAAAAGGGATACGCCAGCCCCAGTCGATGAAGTCGGCGCTCGTTAGGCCCGCAGCGATGCTTGCCATTACACCGTTGGCAAGCAATAAACCAAGCGGTGATCCCATCGCTACAAAACTCGTGGCGCGCCCTCGTCGAGTGTCTGCGGAGTGTTCTCCGGTGAGGGCAGCCGCGCCGCCCCATTCACCGCCCATGGCGGCGCCCTGGATAAATCGCAACCCTATAAGAGCCAACGGCGCGAGAATTCCTACTTGCTCAAACGTGGGCAAGAACCCCATGAAGAACGTTGCTGCTCCCATCAGGATGAAGGTTAACAGGAGTGTTTGCCGACGACCGATCCGATCCCCAAGATGTCCGAACAGGATCGCGCCTAATGGACGAGCGATAAACCCGACCGCGAAAGTCGACAAGGCTAGTAGTACTCCAGCCCCATGAGAAGCTGTGGGAAAGAAGATTCTCCCGAGCGCCAATGCGGCAACCGTCCCGTACACAATGAAATCGTAATATTCCAATGTCGTACCGACGGTCGCGGCGACAAGCACGGATTTCGGCGTCGGTGCGGCTCCGGACAGTACCATCGCGTTAAACGCAGGCTCTGATTCCATTCGACTATTTGATTGCTCGTCTTCCATACCTGGATGGATCGCCCACATAGTCCGTACCGCCATCAATCTTATATACAATCTACTCAAATTATGGCCGGAGGAAGATCCATAATTAGGACGAGGACAATATTTGGGCCCCGCACGTGCCCTCGTCACCTACATCGGAAACTGCAGTCCATGACCAATTGATTGCCGCAGTCGCAGTGATTCACAGCAAACGTAGGCGGCAGCAACAGCACCGAACGTGTCGCTATCCGCACATTAGTGGCCCATTTGGCAAAACAATAAATCGCCTTTTAGAAGGAACGGCAACCATTCATGTCGTTTTTCTGCGACGGCACGCGCACCCAATGCTACGGCTCCAGCCGATGGCTCCTTGTTTTCCTTAGGCGGATGACCGGCTGCGAACTTCGCTGCCGCCTCGGCCAAGGTCGCGAAGTTAAATGTGTACCGATTGGCCAAGCTTAAAGTGCGGCCAACAGGGACGTGAATACCTGGAACAGGGAAGCACTGTTGCCAAAACTGCCTCAATGAAGTTCGCGAGCAATATCGATAGTCTGCCTCGCGCGCGAGGCTGCCCAGGTAGGGCGAAGTGATTCCCGCCCGATGGGCGACGAGGTCGTTAGTCAGGTTGACCGTACACTACATGCTGCCGCCGTTTGAGCGTGCGGCCTTACGGGTGAGTGTGCCCGGCATATTGATCCGACCACAAATGATAAGCGCGAACGGTCCAATTTCCTCGCAGGAGACCCGTGCCAGAGCGGTCGCCATCGTCCGGTGGCGGCCGAGTGTGCCGCAGAGAGGCCCGTATGCGCAAATCACGCGGTCAAGCAGCCAGGTCAGCGCGGTACCGACCACAAACAGCAGCACGACGGCGGGTAGATCCGCGTCGAAAACGGCAACTTCACGTGGCATGGCGCACCTCTTCTTGCGACTCGCTTCGCTTGTCGACCAGCGTTTCCAGCGGAGATTGCGGATCGAGCAATGAAGTACGAGCGAAATGCAGTTGACTCAAGATGCGTTGCAACCGGTCACGCTCCTCGCACGCTGGTGTGAACGTCGCCAGCACCTGCTGGACTGCGGCGATTGCCTCGCTCGTCGCGGCAAGGGCATTGGCCAGCCGGTCCGCGCATGGCCGGTCGAACAGTGCCGCCACGGCGTCACGCATCTTGCGCTCGGCGACACGCCACGGCATCGAGGCGGCATAGCGTGGATCTTTTGGCAGCGACGCGATCTCGCCGCGCATGTCGATCATCGCGTGGCCCACTTCGAGCACCGCGAACATCCAACGCAATGTGTCCCGTTTGAACTCGGGCTCTGTCGGAGCTAACGCGTTGATCTGGAACGTGAGATCCCGCGTGCCACTCTCAAAGCGGGAGCGCAGCGGTGCGAGGCGGGAGAGACAAGCCGTCACGACCTGACGGCGTAGGTCTGTCAGCAGATGGTTGCGCATCCACGGCAGCGACGGCGGCAGCAGCAGCGCGTACGCGGCGGAGCATGCCATCATCGCGACGAATATCGCGATGGCGTCGTTGATCAGACCGCTCGGATCGTATCTGACGACGTTGTCCGGGCCCGCGAGAAAGGCGAAAACGATGCAGTAGCCGACGCCATAACCGGCCAGCTTCGGTCGAGTCGTCATGAACACGCCGAGCAGCAGGAAGGGTGTCAGCGCAGCGCACAGCATCGGAAATCCATCCACTCGTGGATAAACGCCAAACACGGCGATCATCGCCATTATCGAAGACAATACCGTGCCTCCGGCCATCTGAAACACCGCACGCGTCGGATTTGGCGCAGAGGACGCCAGTGCACAGACGGCCGTACCCAAGGACAGCAATGTTAGTCCACTTGGCCACGCGCTCTCGATCCAGAACGTACCGAGCGCAAGAATCACGATCGCTGCGCGCAAACCTGCGACGCCTGCGGCAAGCGTGTTGGTCTTCGGCGCGTAACCCGCAATCCATCGCTCGCGCTCGTGTGTATCTACGGCGAGCGACGCATAGGTAGCCGTATAAGCGTGCAGATCGTCTAAGAAGCGGTAAAGCAGCTCTGAAGCCGTATCGAAGTCGAGTAGCGTCGCACCCGGACACGCTTCCAGTTCGGCGCGCTCCGCCTGGAGGCGCGCTGGTAGCGTAGCTTTATAGGTTTCGAGCTGAGCCGCCGCATGCGTGGCGTCGGCCGCGCTCAATATCGGTTCGCCGGACTTCGCAAGAAGCGGCGCGACTTCCTTCAGGAACGGGTCGAGTGCGTCGATCGTCGTCGAGGCGCCTGCCGCGTGTAGACGGTTCTTTAACTGATGCAGCGCGTGAAAGCGCGTCGATGCAGTCATGAATTCGCTGTTAAGGCGCAACAGGCGGCCGCGTCTCATACGTGAGCTCGGGGTTTCGAAGACGGCGACACTCCTGGCTGCTTCGAAACCGACGATCTCCGCGACGAAGCGCGCGTTAGTAGTTTCGATCTGGGATCGGTCGACCCGGCCCGACAACGACGCCGACAGATAGGCAACGAATGCGCTAAACCGAGTGCGCACGGCGCTACGCACTTGTTCCCCGGTGAACTTTGGCAGAACCAGACCGCTGACCGCGCCGGAGCAAACAATGCCGACAACAATCTCGGCCGCCCGTGTCATTGCCGACAGGAACGCGCCGTCCGGATTTAGAGATGCGGGAAAACCGACCAATGCAGCGGTGTACCCGGCCAGCACAAAGCCGTAGGAGCGGAAGCTACGGTTGCGCGCGGCACCAGCGGTGCAAACGCCCACCCAGATCGCGATTGAACCGATAAACAGTTCGGGCTGCTGTGCGAACAACCCGATCAAGGCGAGAGCGACAACAAGCCCGACCAGCGTTCCACAGATTCGGTAGAAACTTTTCGCCAGCACCATGCCGCTTTGGGGCTGCATCACGATGAACACCGTGATCATCGCGGTGCGAGGCTGCGGGAGATCGAGTTTCATTGCGACGAACAGCGAGAGGAATGTCGCCGCCAGCGCCTTGAACAGGTAGATCCACGTGAGGCCGTCGGTACTCGCCCAATCGGCCACGGCGGCCCGAAGGGATGCAATAGTTGTCGCATAATGCGAGATGGGGGAGGGGGCGGACATGTTTACTCCGATAATTTCTGGCCAGTCGTCTCAAGAGGCATCTTTGCCGGTGCTAGCGACGCCAATACTGGACGCTGGTGAGGTGTTTGCCGCCTTGCTACGATCACGCGCCGGGAGAACTGCGTCTTTCTTCGGGAGGTCGCCTGAATCGGCGAGGCCGCCGCCGAGCGCCGTCATCAGAGAAGCGTGGGCACCCAGCCGCTCGGCCTGCACGCGCGCAACGCGTTCCCGCGCGTGCAGCAACTGGTTCTGCTCCACCAGCACATTCGGGTATTCCGTCAGACCCCGCCGGTAGCCTTCCTTCGGCGGCGTGACCGCAACGGAGGCTCCAGTAATGCTTCTGCGGCAGGCGCGTCTGGCCGTCGACTTATGGGGTTTCACAATGACCGGCATGGATTCCATAGCGGCATCCGTTTATCCGTTTGTCGGTTGGCACATTACGGTAAAAGGGATGCGTGTACGACATGCCTTTGGGTTACGCGTATGTTCAATGCTCCGATCAGCGAACGATGGCGGATTGCAGCGTTCCTGATAAATTACGCGTTGATCATTTCCACGATGGTGGCCCCGGTTTCATTCCGGTACGGTGCACGCATCACGAGATTTGATTCCCCGTCTTCGCTTTGCAATAGCACGGGTTTGGCATGGCTAAGTGTCCGGAAGCCGTATTCTCCGTGGTAGTGGCCCATGCCTGACGATCCGACACCTCCGAAGGGCAGCGCATCTACGAAGACGTGGGTCATGGCGTCGTTGACCACCAGCGCACCGGAGGAAGTCCGTGCCGCTACATACTGACGTTCTGTGAGCGTATTGCCAAAGTAATAGAGAGCGAGCGGACGCGGCCGGTCATTGACGTATGAGATGGCGTCATCAAGTGTGCGATAGGTAACGATCGGCAACATCGGTCCGAAGATTTCTTCCTGGGTTACGCGCATCGCATCCGTAGCGCCGACAATCAGCGTGGGCGCGACCTTATGAATAGCAGGGTCCGAGAGGTCTTCGCCGGCCGGGGCCAGTGATATTACCGTTGCCCCCTTGGCACGCGCGTCTTCAGCCAGCTCCAGCTGGCGCTCGAAGCCGCGCACGTTGATCATGGCCGTGTAGTCCGGGTTGTCGCGAATGGCTGGATACATCTGGGTCAGCGCGTGCCGGGCCTGCGTCACGAACGCATCTACACGATCTTCCTGGATCAATACGTAGTCCGGGGACAGGCAGATCTGTCCAGCATTGAACGTCTTGACGGTCAGGACCCGCTCTGCGACCTGCTTCAGATCGGCGTCGGAAGCGACTATAACCGGTGATTTCCCACCCAGCTCAAGCGTGACAGGAACGAGATTGTCGGACGCGGCCCGCATAACATGGTGAGCGACCTGGGTACTTCCCGTGAAGACCAGATGGTCGAACGGCTGCGCGCTGAACGAAGCGCCGGCAGCGGGTCCGCCAAGGATCGTAGTCAATTCCATCGGGTCGAAGGAGCGGGCGATGAGGTCCGCGAGCAGATCCGAGGTTTGCGGTGTCAGTTCGGACGGCTTAAGCATGGCGCGATTACCAGCGGCAAAGACACCCGCCATCGGACCGAACGCCAGCACGATGGGGAAATTCCAGGGGCTGATGATGCCTACGACGCCAAGAGGCTGATACTCGATCCAGGCGCGAGTGCCGGGAAATGGTTCGATTGTGGGTTGCGCTTTCATCCACTCCTGAAGATGATCGCGGCTATAGCGCAGCCCTTCGATGGAACCAAGGATATCGGCAATCAAGGTGTGGTAGCGGCTACGGCTGCCGTAATCGGCGCGCACCGCTTCGACGATCGCTTCGCGGTTTGTACGCAACATGTCTATTGCGCGCGTGATGCGGTCCTTGCGCAGTTCAAGGGAGGCAGGTCCTTCTTTGATATGAGCCTGCTTCATCGCTTCGAGATGGCTGCGGATTTGCTCGGGCGCCGGATTGGCGGAAAGTTTGAAATGAGACATGGTCAATATTCCAGATTGGGGAGGGACACGCGTCAGTCACGTTCAGAACAAAGCTGATCGTTACCTTTCCCGAAACACAGTTGCGGGCTCACACCAGCTCGAGCGTCCGACACCCCGAAACACAATTGTTCTGCGGTACAACTGACGGTAGATAGCGATCTCTTGCGCGAGGTCGCCATCTCCTTCGTGAAGTAACGGTCCGAATGACACAGCCGGCGCCCGCGAACGCGAACAGGGACATCTCTACCGGCAGGTTCGAAAGAGGCGGTGGCGGGCGCCTTAACGGTGTTCCGACGGACTTGACGCCTGCCCGGGCGTCGACAACTTGGGCTTCCATGGTCCGTCTCCTACACATGTATGGCCGGTGTGCTACACGCCACGGCTGATTGGTGCGACCTCAAAGAGGTGCGGCATTGATGTCGTTATGGTAGAGACGAGCGTGCAGGGCATCACGCCATTGCGTGCAGGGCAGTCGCCAATACGTGCAAAATCAACAAATCTCTCGGGTCAAGTTGGTAATGTGCGGAAATGTGCGGAAAACGCAGACGTAGCGTACATGTCGATGGCCTCGTGACCAGCCGACTTCAGCTTGGCTGTATCGGGAGATACGGCCCGTCTTTTTGAGGGTAGGTTAGAACGAGGGGAATCGGACGTGGACTGACCGGTACGTGCGTCAAGGCGCGCTGCAAGGCCTCAATCGATCAGTGCGGTCGAAAATTGCTTGCGGTACTCAGTTGGAGTCGTGCCAAACGTTCGCCGGAACAATCGCGAGAAATGGGTTGAATCTGCAAAACCAGACTCCAAGGCGATATCCGTCACGTTCTTATGGCGTTGAGCAGCGTCCTTCAACGCCCGGCAGCTTGCTTCGAGTCGATATTGCTGGATGATCTTGTACGGAGTCTGACTTTGGGATTGGAGGGCGTTGTAGAGCGTTCGTCGAGATACTTGCAACGTTTCAGCCAGCCTCTCTGTCGTGAACTCTGGATCGGCGTAGTGTGCGCGGATGTAATGCTCCGACCGTGAAAGGAGCGCCGCCGCGCGTTCCTGGGGACCCGTTGCACCGGTAACACCCACATGCCGCCGCACACCGGCCTCGATCAGGGTAAGGATAGCCTCTCCTGTGGCATCCAGATCGTCTTGGTCCTCATTAAGATCGCCATTCAGGCAAAACGTCATGGCATCCAGCGCCAGGCGCATATTCCCGCGAATCGGGGAAGCTCGTGTGAGGGCAGCGACGCTGAATGATTTTGACGCACCTAGCAAACCGGTCGGTATCGCCGCCGCAACGCATTCGTAGGGACCGGTCGAGTCGATCCGATATGGGCAGCTTGGATCGTACATGGCCCACGTACCCGCCCTCAGGGTTGTCGATCGCTCGTCTTGCCAAATTCTAGTTTGACCGCTCGTGACAAGAAGGACCTTTACGTGTCTTCCTCCTCCCGAGCTACCCACGCGAGGTAGCGCAATAATCCCATCGACGGAGAGTCTCGCGATACGAAACGCTGAGAGCTGGCGAAATCTTCCCGCGTACCTTGGAGTCCCATGCTGATCTCCATCGGGGAGAGCGAGCGACATCGGTAAGAGCCCATGAGAAGTCGCAGACTCCCATGCAGCCAGTTCCGGGTTTTCGATGACCTGAGAAGAAGGCATCCCAACGGCTCTACGCGGGCAGTCAGAATCCTGAATTGGCATAACGGCTCCTACTGAAAAATCTGGCTATGTAGTTTTGGTCCGACGCCACATACATGGCGGATGTGTCACGAAGGCTGTGGGCTAAAACCAGTGGATGAAAAAGATTACCACGACCGAGCAGTGCGCCGACCTCGATAAAAAGAGCCGATCCCGTTTGTCCGAACTCGTGCCTAGGAGTATTTTGGGTGCTTAGCGGGAAATTCAATTATCGCATGCCGGGCCCTGACGCTCATGCCATGGGCCCCACCATTTCGCTACGGCGCAGGTCGGCGTAACGGTCCTGTCCATCCGCAAGCTCAGCCGCCACGGCGGCGACGCGCTCGTCGGGCAACTTCCCGTGCCACTCCTGCCGACGGCGACGCCGAGTGGCGTGATGAAGGGCTGAAAGTCATATCCTGAAAGGAACCGGCACTCCCGTTCCCACTCCTTCTTGAGATCTCATGCGACGGTACCGCGCGACGGCCCACGGTGAACCAGCACCCGAACCGCCATCAAACCCTTTAGATTCTTACCGATTGAATATATAGTAGTAAAAATTTCCGGATCGTTGTGGGGAGCCACGGCGAGCGAGGACGTGCCCTCAACGATCGGCCCAAACGAGAGAACTGATAGTGAACATCGAGTCGCGCAACGCCATATACCACTCCATATTGGAAGTCGTGGTCATACAGACGTTAGATGACCGGTTGCAGTCGCACGGGAGCCAATACCTCGGACCCTACAATCGGATTGACCCGACACTGATCGGACGCTTGCAGATGCTACGTCCAGGCCAGTCTGTTGGGCGCAACGTGGCACTCACCCACTAATGAAACCTCAAAGTTAAACAGCAAGCAGAAAGGACGTCGCGCATGCCTGTCGGCATTACCCTACAGCACCGGCTCGACTACCATGAACGCGATTTCATTACGCATGACGAAGCAAAAACAGATAAGGAGCGGGGAATGGGGCGCAAGATTTTTGTCTCGTACAAATATAGCGACGCACTCGTCGAGAAGCTTGCGGAAGCAAAATATGAAGCCACGACGGTCCGTCACTACGTCGATGAACTGCAAGACATCCTTGATGAAGAAGATCACATCAACAAAGGTGAGGATGACGGCGAAGATCTTAGTGATTTCAAAGATGAAGCGATTGAATCCAGATTGCGGGACAAAATTTACGATAGCTCGATGACTATCGTTGTCATTTCAAAGGGAATGAAAGAATCGTTTCGTTCCGAGAGTGACCAGTGGATACCTTGGGAGATTTCCTACTCGCTTCGTGAAGCGTCCCGCAATGACCGGAAGAAACAGACGGGCGCCATGCTGGCCGTGGTGTTGCCGGATGAGACCGGCAGCTACGGCTACTACATCACCGATCAGTCTTGCCCTTCATGTAAGTGCCGTACGTTGAACACGCCGATCCTTTTCAAGATGCTTTCGCAGAACATGTTCAACGTCAAGAAGCCCGATTACAGTGGTTGTGATAAACACTCCACTGGATCGAGGGTCTACATCGGCGCTTCGTCCTACATTTACTCCGTGAAGTGGAGCGACTTCAAAAGATCGCCAAACAAGTATATCGCGGATGCATATGCGGTCCGCGATAACGTTGCCGACTACGACCTTGTAAAAAAACTTTGAATCGCAAGGGCGCATTGATTTCACTGTTAGTTCAAGTTGAAGAAATACGTTTTCTGATAAAAACAGCTACATTCGAGGGTTAGATGCATAAAGATCATGTCCGACTGGTAGAAGTGTTGTCAAAGGAACTCGAAGAGGGAAATCTTGCAATCTTTGCGGGAGCTGGCTTTTCGCGTGATGCTGGCCTCGTCGATTGGAAGACGCTGCTTAAGCCGATTGCCGACGATCTTGACCTTGACGTTGAGAAAGAGTGGGACCTGGTCACACTTGCCCAATATCACACGAACGAGAATCAGACCAATCGGGCAAAACTCAATCAACTCCTGGTAACGGAATTCTCTACAAACGTTGCACCTACGGAAAATCATCGGATTCTTGCCCGGCTCCCGATTGAAACATACTGGACCACTAACTATGACAAAGTGATCGAGACCGCGATTGAAGGAAGTGGCAAGGTTGCCGACGTGAAGTACACTGTCAAGCAGCTCGCAACGACTCGATCCAATCGTGATGCGGTTGTGTACAAAATGCATGGCGACGCTACACATGCCTCCGAGGCCGTGCTGATTCGCGACGACTATGAGCGATATCACATCGAGATGCAGCCATTCATTACGGCGTTGAGCGGCGATCTCGTATCCAAGACGTTCCTATTTGTCGGTTTCAGTTTTGCCGACCCCAACCTCGAATACATTCTCAGCCGCGTTCGTATCCATTACGGCCGCGATCAGCGGCAGCACCACTGCATCCTCCGCCGCGCGAAGCAGAACGACAACGAGAGTCGTGCTGACTTCGAATACCGGCAACGTAAAGAGCAACTGTTCGCTGGTGAATTATTGCGAGTGGGAATCAAGACGACATACGTGGATGAGTTTCCGGAAATCACCGCCATCCTCAAAGCTATCGAAGACAAACATAAAAGACGGACCATCTTCATCTCCGGCGCGGCACACGACTACTCACCCTGGGGGCAGGCTGAGTCGGAGCGGTTCGTCTACGAGCTCAGTCGAGAAATCAGTAAAGAGAAGTTTCGCGTGATTTCAGGTTTTGGACTTGGAGTTGGCAGCGCAGTTATCAGTGGTGTCCTGGAACAAACCATCATGAACGGGGGACGCCTGGATGGTGATCAGCTGGTCCTGCGTCCGTTCCCTCAAACACAGTCCGGTCACCGGTCCCTGGCAGATTTGTGGCGAGAGTATCGCGAGACGATGCTGGACCATGCCGGCATTGCGCTCTTCCTTTTTGGAAATAAGTTAGTCGATGGAGAGGTTGTCGAGTCGAACGGAATGCGACAGGAATTTGAAATCGCGCGCGGAAAGGGAATTTTTGTCATTCCAGTCGGCATCACAGGATCCATTTCCCAAAAGCTTTGGGAGGAGGTTATAGACGCGTTCGATCCGGACGTACACCCGCACGGCAAAGCAATACTCAAGCTCCTTCAGGAGCTCGGAGAAAAGGGTAAAAATCTGGACGACGCCAAACATATCACGCTGAAAATCCTAAAACTGGTCTAGGGGGGCAAATGGCAAGAAAAGTGTTCTTCAGCTTCAAATACGATGACGTGCAGCGCGCTATGAACGTTCGCAATAGCAATGTCATTGTCGGAGCCACGAAGTCCGGGTTCATCGATAAAGCTGACTTCGAAAAAGTGGAGCGTGACGGCGAAAGGGCTATCAAGGCATGGATTGACAAACAACTGGAAGGTACGACCGTCACTGTGATTCTAGTCGGTGCGAACACCAGTAAAAGCAAGTGGGTAAAGTACGAGATCGAGCAAAGCATCGCCCGAGGAAACGGCATCTTGACCATCGACATTAGCAAGATCTCAGATTTGCAAGGCAATACAACGGAATGTTGCAGTCTGAGAGTCAATGGCTACAAGCATTACCGTTGGAACGCTGATAAAGGTCGCGACAATCTCGGAGACTGGGTTGAAGCGGCGGCACTTTCCGCCGGCAAGTAAGTGATCGCACCCGAGTTGCGTTCATGGGGACTCGGGTTGTTTCCTGATCGGACGGAATGCGTGAAATTTCACGATGCTGCGGACTCGCGACAAGTGTGATCAATGGCCTTTGATCATGAGATGAGTACTTCGCCGGGCGGTGCCGACGGTTGGCGGCGGACTTCGTGTGCAAATAGCACCGCTCGAGAGGCATTTGGCTTGAGACGTGTGACAGGGTGCACGTCGCTATCCGATGTTTGAGTTGCAGACTCACAGGGACGAATAATGCGAGCAGCATGGCTTATCATAAAGGTCGCGAGGCATGCGGGTCATGGAGCCCAACGCTCTTCTGAGGATAGTAAAGGGTTGCCCCACTTCTTTGCCGGTGCATCGTCACGTTAGGATTCCCGAACATGAAAAAACACATGGCCCGGTTTCAGGTGAACTCAAGGCTCGCGCGAGTGCTTAGCCAAGAGTATGCATCGAGCGAAAAGGCTCTGAAGGAGCTTGTGGATAACGCTTGGGATGCTGACGCCGGGAATGTCACGATCTCGCTGCCGACACCCATGAGTGACGCGCCAATCATCATATTCGATGACGGCACGGGTATGACCTCGGGAGAGTTGCAGAGTCACTATCTCTCCATCGCTTCGGACCGCCGCGAGAGAAGCGGGGAGCGCACTGCTGGCAAACAGCGCCTCGTAAAGGGCCGGAAAGGCATTGGTAAGTTCGCTGGTCTAATGGCAGCCTCAGTGATGACGCTTGAAACGTACGCGAGGGGTTTGAAGACGAGTTTCACTCTGCGTCTCCATGACTTGCTGAAGGCCGATGACATCGAGCGTTTGCCTATCGATTTAGCGACACAGCCTTGTGATGCCGCCGCGCACGGGACCCGAATTACGCTAAGCGAACTAGATCAGCAACTGCAGTTTCCCAACCCGCAAAAGCTCCGTCAGGTATTGCTGCAGGAATATGGTCGGGAAGCGGGGTTCGCGATTTTCGTTGACGGCAAGTCGCTCGGGGTCGATGACGTTGCGGGAACATTCAAGGACAGCAGCATGTCCGTCGAGGGTGTGGGTGACGTAAGGCTGCGGTTTGCCATATCGGAGAACGGGTCGGTGTCGCGGCAGCCTGGAATCGTTATCCGTGTCGACGGCAAGGTTGTCGGCAAACCGTCGTTTTTTGGCCTGGACGAGCGCGATGACTTCCCGCAGAAGCTACTGAAACGTCTCTATGGTGAAATTGACGCCGACGGACTGCGAGACCATGTGACAGCCGGTTGGGATAGTTTGGTTGAGAACAGCGAGTTGTTGGCACGGGTTACGGAAACCGTTGCGCCATATATTCTTCAGGCGTTCAAAGAAACCCACGGAAGGGAAATCCAGCTGGCGCACGCGCGCCTGAAGCGCGATATCAGGGACCGGCTGGCTGCCCTTCCGGAAAATCGACGCCAGTACGCGGAAAACGCAATCAAGAAAATTTTGGACAGGTTTTATGGCGAACCATCGGAGAAGGTTGAGCCGTTCGTGTATGTGCTCCTGGAAGCGATAGAGAGGTCGGATTATGGTGTCGTCGTCCGTCATCTTGCAGAGGCGCGACAACAAGATATTGCGTCTCTCGCCGAAGCTCTCGACGAATTTGGGTTGGCGGACATGGCACATCTCGTTGATCAGGCCAAAGCCCGGCAGGAATTTCTCGACAATCTGGAAGCGCTATCGAGAGACGCCAAAACGCTTGAGGCGCAGATGCACAAAGCTATCGAGAAGAACCTTTGGATATTTGGTCCCGAGTTCTCAATTTTCAGTTCGAACAAGACGCTTCAGCGTCAGGTTGAGGATCTTCTTGGCAAGAAATTCACAGGGGAAAGGGCAAACAAGCGTCCGGACCTGCTGCTCAATGAGAACCTGAACGGAGAGTGCCTCTTGCTGGAGTTCAAAAGGCCCTCACATTCCTTGAACAGGGATGACTACACACAGGCCACGGACTACCGTCACGATCTCGCAAAGCACATGAACAAGCCGATTAATGTCTTGCTGGTAGGGGGTGACCGGTCGCCTGACTATCCGACTGCCAATCTCGAACATGGCGTGCATGCGACAACGTTCCTCGATGTTATTGGCACGGCACGGCGGCAACTCGATTGGCAATTGCGGCAACAGACGTGAGCATGAGAGTTGCGCTTATCTATGCGGCAGACGCATGCTGTCGGGGGGCTGTAGCCGGCGTCGGGCTTACACGGCTGCTGTCCTATCAGATCCTCGAAGCAAAGCACGAGGGGCGGCTCGAAGTCGTGCTTGAAAACTATGAACTACCGGCTTGGACCATCAGCCTTCGCTATGCCGGGCAGCAATTGGTGCCACGGAAACTGCGGGCGTTTCTGGATTTCGCAGCGCCACGGCTTAGAGACCGCTTGCGTGCCGAGGCGATTACATTCGAGTGCCGAGCGAGTTGACGTGCTGGACTTATCCCGTATTTTCGGACACTGGCTCCGGCAATGAAAGCCAATTATTTATGGAAGGGGGACGGCTCACAACTGCTAATGGGCAGGCTTTAGGCGAAAAAAAACCGACCGGTTCAAGGTCGGCTGAAGATTCTGGCTGCTATTCCGAGGGCCGCGCCAGAACCTGAGAGGGCCACATTATGCCGCACTAAGCCGCAAAGTGGCGCAGGACGATACGTAGCCAGAAGAGAGTGCATCGACGGGCAGCGTAAGCTGCTTATGCCATACAGCCTCCGCCTTTAGCTCCCGTCGTCCAAAGAATGAAACCGATTGATGCCACCGCCCCAAGGCTTGCTGATCAGGGGTATACCGGTGAGCAACCGGGCACTGGCCGCGTGAGTCGTGTGCCCGCGCTTCGTTCGCGCTTTGTAGCCAACTAATCAGTGGCGGCTGACAGAGTGTGTTCGCGCAGGAGTGAGGGCTCATCGAAGCGGTGTCCGCAGCAACCTGAGCAGTAGATTCTGATTCTGCGCGCTGGAAACGATGGCCTGCTGCTGCCCCGCAGTGATGGTTGAGCATCCTGGTATCGACTGCCAAAAATTCTCTGTCCTTTTGTCGACGTTGAACTGGTCGGCGATGTCCGTTGATAACGTCGCGTCCCAATCGTACGTTTGACTCGTGGCGCCGCCCGATCCTGGTTTCCCTGTGAGGACAATGCTCGCGCCTGATGGAGCAGCGACCACGCCGGAAACCGTACCGATGAGGGTGACAGAGGGAAGGCCCGGCCGCGAGTCGTCCAGGTATCCCGTGGTCCAATGAATCGTCCCCGTCTTCGGTAGTGCCTTGACGTCGAAGTTGTCGCCTTCGAAGACGATCGTCGACGTATCCTTCCCGGATGGTAATGGCGACGTCGCGCCCTTACCGAGGGTGATTCCATTGAACTCGATACTTTTAATACCGATCTGTCCGCCGTCCGCTAACGCACCCTGTACCTCACCACTCAGAAGCACTCCGGTTTTCGACGACTGTACGCTCTCCGTGGACGAGCTAAAGTCAATATGCTGTGCGTCACTGCGGCATGTCGGCGTAAAGCTGATCACAAGGGTGTCGAGAGTTGTCCGAGAAAAATTCAGCAGCGATCCACCCCCGCCGCCACCGCCACCGCCCCCACCACCGCCCCCACCACCGCCACCTGACGGACCCTTGAAGTGCACGAGCGTGAAACTTGGCCCTCCATTCAAACCCCACACCAGTGTAAAGTCGATTGTCGAGGAAAACGACACGGTGGAAGAAACCCCACCCCCACCGCCTGAGGCTCCAGCCGCTCCACCACCCTCCTTTTTCGGGGCTGCGCCCGTCGCCGCCGCCGCAGTAGCGGCAACGACTGAGTCGGAGCTGAAAAATGGAAAGAGGCCTCTCAACTGGTATTGAGTGGCCGATAGGACCGTGAACGAAGCCCGGGGAAAGTTAGGAGATGTCTCGGAGCCGGGCATGCCAGTATTGGCTGCGTATCTTGGCCCGGAGGCTCCGTAGAGATTGTACTTGCTAGTTGTTGCGATCGTCGCTAGACCATTGGCCATTACATCTCCCAGACCAAGATCACCTTCGAGGCCGAGCGGAAGGATGCCCTTCGCTCTGACGTTCATATCCGATTTATCATCGCAGAGGCTCAATGCTGTTCCATTGACGTCTTGGTCTGCTTTTAAGAGCTGATACATATCCATGACGTAAGCAACGTGAAAGTTTTTATCTTGAGTTAGATTTAACTGTCCTCCAAGAGAATATGTTCTATTAAAACTAGGCGACATGGCAGCATAAAGCGGCGTAATATACGCAAGCGACGCATTTAGGCTTTCGTTGTCCGTTACTGTCAAAGTCAGATCGATCGCCGCTACGAAGTTGTCACTTTGGAGCGTATTCCAAAGCTCGCGAGATTCCTTCGACTCAGTCGACGCGTTGAGGTGAGAGTGGACCGCCCTGTACAACTCGCACGTGACGTGGTCAATGAGCATCTGCACGGTCGGAGAATCGGGCGGTTGACCAACGTCGACGAAGTCTTTTGAACTCGCGGGCGGGAGCGCCTCAGAATGAGGCGGGGATATCTGGCATCCGTATAGCCAGAATACAAGCATTGGGAAAACTCCGAAGCGAAACCGCGCGAGATGCGATTTGAACGACTGAATTATGCGAAAAATTTTGTCGCTGGAACTGTTATTCATTTTCGTTCCCTTCGTTATATAACAACTCGGAATAATCCCCTCTCTTCCAAAACTGAGCGCCGTTGAATCGCGCCCGAACCATGCGGTACGAGCGAGGGTAAGCGTAGATCATCGCCACGTGGTTCAGCAACCGGAGATTTTTCGCATTGTTTGAACGATGTGTCGCGGCGTGGATCGTCGTCGCAAACATTCGTGACTGACAGCGTCAAGCATCACAGTCGGTCGCGTCGCCGACAACCATCTTGGCCGGCCGACCAGGATGACCGGCCGGGATGATTGTCGGTGGTTAATTACACAGATGGGACGTATTCCGTGGAGATCACGCCTGCGGCACTCGCCCTGTTAGACTGCCTGCTCAAGTAGTCCGGGCAGGCACTGTAATGGCATCCGTAAGTGAGCACGAGAAACATGGCTAACCCTATTAAATCAGTTACCTATCCTGAGTGGACAGAGCGCGCGGAAAAGGCTGGACAAGACCCGCTCGGCATGCAGGCGGCTTGCATTGCGCAGTATCAGGAGCTTGTACCCGGCATCAGTAACGTAACTTTGCGGATGCGGTATTACGGTTTTTATGCCTGGTTGGCGGATCAATATTCAAAATCGATCACAGACCCAAACCCAGACACCTGGTTACTTTTCCTTCGAAGAGGGGAGGCCTTGTACGCATTGACCGCCGCATTCGATGGCGAGGAAGGCGGCATAGCAGGGTCCTTGTGGGCCAGACGAAAGTTGAAGGCGACCGCCGGCCAGTGGGTCAAGTTTTCTGAGGATGCCCTTCCGTCAGGGAGCAAGCTGTATTTGAGGCAGAAATGGGGGGCATACGGCGCCGCCTACGGAAGTCAACTGTTTGAAACGGGCATCCTTGCAGACGCGAAGGAACACGGGGTACCCGTGCCAAGCCACGTCGTTGGCATGGCGCTGGCGAAGGAATTTGGCAATGCGCTTGGAGCAAACAAAGACCCCTTTGCGCATGCAATTCGACGTGGCAGCGTCTCCCTGACTGAGTTGCGAAAATTTGCTCGATGCTTGCCGTCGAATATCAAGTTGCGGAGCCGGGAGCAGACACTTTATAAAAAAGTCCTCTTCGACAGGTTGAAAATCGAGAACAGTTCCGGTGGTCCGCGCAAACGAACCCTCGAACTGCTGCTGCACCTGCTCCAACAAAACAAAGCTTTTCTCCGACCTCTGGAAATCCGCTGGATCCTGTATTCCGGATTTCTACCAGACGGTAAAGAGATACCGTGGGCGGAAGATGTGGTCGGCGCCCATCGGGATAAATGGTGGGCTTACCATGCTAACGACCTGTTGCATGTATGTTACGAGTGCGTTCTCAAATACCTTTTGGAGACTTTGTCCCGACATCCTGCGGGGATTGCAGCTGATGAACTGGTTGGAGAGGCCATTTCGAAAATATTTGAAGGCCATGCCTTGGGAAACATGACATGGGGGGCGTTTCTCGACGGCCTCCAGCTCACGAACGACGCTTCTGACGTTCAAAATCCGGAGTCAGAGCGCAGTATGTTGGAATTCATATTGGGGGCGTCAACATCGGTATATTCCGCAGACATTGTGTTCAAAGCGCTAAAATTGCTAGGGGCTCTAATCAAGCGAACCGGTGAGCGGCCGGACCTCGTTAATGAGGAATTTGCCGCGACTGACGTTGCGCAGACACTTAGAACAGAAAGAGATTACCTCGCGAGCAAGAATGGCGATTCTGTATTGGCAACGGTAGAGCGACTGATAACTGAGCGCATTCTTCGCCGTCATTTATGGGTTGCGGTTCGAAAATTTCGACACAACGGCGACTACACATTCCTTTTCGAAGATGATGAAGGACGCTTGCGAAAGGTCGCTGACATTGCTCCCACATTGACGAACCCACGATTGGCGACGTCCCTTGCCTTTCTTCGAGACGTCCGGCTCGTTTGCGACGACGGCTTGACCGGTGATGGCATCAAAGAGTTGGCGCACGATGAAGCTATTTGACCAGTTTTCTACGGAAGGATTTCACTCGACTATTGCGACGACGTATTGTGTCGACTTTGATGCATTTGAGACGATTGCCCTGGCACGCCTTCGCGGGGCCGGATGCACCAACAATATACTCGTGGTAGATGCGGGCATGCTTGCTATGGCGCTCGAATCAGGCTTACATCCGCCAACCCATGCTGGGCGCAAATATCTGGTCGCTCCTGTGTCATCAAATGGGGTATTCCATTCCAAAGTGATCCTGCAGCTTGGTCGAACCAAAGGTCGTCTCTTCATAACGTCGTCAAACATGACGGCAGCTGGACTCGCTGGCAATCTGGAAGTGGTTGGCGTCGTAGAATGCAGTGCCGAACCGTCGGGAGAACAAGACTTAATCCGCTCGGCATGGGAGTATTTGCTCGGCATCCTCGATCGTTCGGACACGAAACCTGACTATCAATTGCGCTGGGCGGCGGTCAGAAGCCCGTGGATAGCGACGCCCGACGACCGGGACCCGCACCCGACGATGTCTGATGGCACTGTCGCAGGTTTGTTTGCGTCAGGTGATACCCGTTCAATCATCCGGCGGTTCACGGATATGGTGGAGGGCCCTGTGAGCCGATTGGTCGTTGTCAGTCCATACTGGGACCCACGCCTCGAAGCGTTGCACACTCTCAAGCGAACAATCGAGCCAAAGAAAATTCAGTTGATCGTTGATACCAACGCGGGTCTTTTCCCAACTAAAGCAGTTAGCCGAATAAAAAATGCGAGACTTTTCAACTCTTCCGTATTGACGCGAGGTAGCGCAAGGCGTTTTGCTCATGCAAAAGTCTTCATTGCCCAAACCAAAAAATTCGATCATGTGTTATTTGGAAGCAGCAACTGCTCATTGGCGGCGCTCGGTACGCTGAACAAAAAACAGGTGAATGACGAAGCAGTCCTCTACCGTCGTCTCCCCAAGGGCTCGGCGGTTGAGGCATTGTTTCTGGACGACGTCCTCGATGCAACCGGCGCCATCGTGGACCCGGATGAGCTTGCGCCCTACGCGCCACCACAGGATAAGGCGAAAGCAAATGCCCTAGTTACGGCCGGAGTCTTCGAACTCTCACAAACCAGGCTTCGCTGGCAGCCCAAGAAGGATTTCGTTGCTACCGATGACACTACATTCGAGATCCTGAACGCGCTTAGTACAACGATCTGGCGTGGCCAAATGAGTTTGGCCCACAAAGGTGAAGCAAAACGGGAGATACTGCTTGATGACGATGCAGCATCAAAGGCTGTGTTCGGTCGCGTACTTGCGGAAGATGGGACGCGGTCGGCATTGAGCCTAATCACGGTGGTCAATGCTCTTCGGGAGGAGATTCGGGAGGGGGGCGGACGGAGTCGTGACAAGTACGCAGCCGATCTGGATGGCAGGACCGAAGAGGGGCTGTGGTTGATGAAATTGCTGGACGACCTCCACGCTCTGGATTTGAAAACCCACAGTGTGCCTGATGAGGGAAAGGGGCTTGCGAAGCGTAGTGGACGGCAATCAAAGGCGCAACCGGTGGTTGTCGGAAAGCTTAGCTACAGGAATTTCGTCGAAAAGCAATCGCTACGGACGAAGACCAAGAGTTTTTCGTCTGTAGCAGGAGACCACATAAGCCTTGGACGAGCTTTTCTCAATAGGCTTCTCGGCATTGAAACGTCAGCGATACCTGACGAGGCAGAAGACGAGGATAGTGATCTCTTTCCGATGGGTGACGAGACGGATCAGCCGGGCAACGCATTGGAACAAGGGCAAGAGTTCACCGGTGCCGCAAAAAAGGTCAAAAAGACGTCGGGTGAAGACAAGACGCGAATAAACAAAGCACGGCGCGAGAAGCGCACCCGTGATCAGATCCTTGCCGTGGGATTCGAGTTTGCACATCAGATCCGGGAAAAAGGGCGGCAGCAGATACCGCTTACCGGGGCTGACATTCTAAAGCTGCGGGCCTACCTCACAATAGTTGCAGCTAGCTCGTATTCCGGACGCGTGGACGATGACACGTCACGTGCAGAATTTCAGGTGTTCTCGAATGTCGAGGAGGTCGGCTGGCCAAAAGCGATGGGCTCAGTGTTGACCGTTTTCTTTGGTGGCGCGACGCCGGCAGTGCATCAACTTGTTCTGAGCGATGATCACGACGGGATGCCAGAAGACGTCATCGAATGCTGGGCTACTGCAATGTGGTGTATTCATGCCGCATGCGCGCGGGCTTGCGGCCTTGAGAAGAACTCGTTGCAAAATCTGCGCAGGAAAATGTTATGTAACCTCGGCGTTTTCGGCGGGAACTTCGATTACGATACGGCAAGGAAGGTTAGCACTTCGCTGACCGACCGCTTTGGTGTGCGTCTCGGTGTCGCCTTGGAAGATATCCTTTTCGATAACGAAGGAGCACAGACTCCGCAAGCCGAGGCCGCATTGTGACGCAGAATAGCTGCCAAGGAATTTGAAACAGCTAAACGACGATGAAGACGTGCCCAGCCCAAAATTCAACAAATGTCCATAGCAGCCAATACGTCCCTCAGAGCGATTCTCGCTATGATTCCGGCCAAGATTGCCGACTACAATAAGCCGGGGACACCGACGGCGTCCTATAACAGGACATACGAGAAGTATATAGCCTGTCGAAACGAAGGGATTCTAGCCGCAGGCGGCAGCCTTGCTTCATGGATTGCAACCGGAAGCGCAGCTCTCGCGATTCGGTCGCTTCTCGTTGCATTTGGCATGAATTCTCAAAAATCCGTTCTCGTTCCGGTAACTGTGCTTCAGTCCACCCTAGATACGATTGACGCCGCGACTCTCGATTGGGTCTCGAAATTATCGCTGCCGCTGATTGCGCCACCGCCCGAAATTGTTGACCTCAGTCGACGCCAGAATCTGGCGGAAATCATCAGGGATATTTACGATTTGGTCGCCGCGCCTGGCACAGTCACGAAAAGCGGCGGGTACGTCGCAGCAAGCAAAGTGTTGCATTGTCTCTTTCCAAACTTTGCCCCTATGATCGACGGACGACATAGTGGTCCTTCGTATTATCATATTGCTCGCGATACATATATGGCGCCCCTTGGGCTGGCGCGTTGGGCGGACTGGATAGGAGAAGATCCTCCAGGGGTCCCAAACCCGAGCCCATCGGGAGCGGGACGTGCATCTTGGGATTGGAGAAGATTTTTAATCGCCGTTGGCATCAACCAGCACATCTATGAACTGTGGAGAACGGATTTCGACATCAATGATACGGGATGCTTCCTTGCCCTGGATCCGGAGCCTGGTACGACAGGAATACCGAGGTTGATCGATAAGGTTCTCTGGTAATCGCTGCCGGGTTTTTGTCTGCGTCCCTGCAAGTCAATCGGTTTCCTTCGGCGTGTTCTTTGCGCTTTCCGAATTCATTCGGTGACGTTTTACGGTCTCCTTGTGTCGTTCGTCATCTTCCGCGTGCAAGTAAAGACTGGTTGTATTCCGCGAAACGTGCCCGATGTTATCGCGAATAGTCCGAAGGTCAATACCGCCGTCGGCCTGGCGTGAGCCAGCGGTGTGCCGCAACCAGTGCGCAGACGCCCGATCAAGTTCATCAGCCCGGTCAGCAAACTCAGGTCCCTTGGCCCGCAACCACAATGCGGCACCGGCAAAAACCCCTTTCATGGCATCGTGAACGGCGGAGCGCGCTAAGCAACGCGCGCGGCCTTAAATGGAATGACCAGCGGCGTTTCTTCAGACCGGATGGGGAGGGCGGGGAGGCCATTGGCAGTCCGACAGTGTCGTAGCTCCTGGATAAGCTCACCTGACACTGGGACGATACACTCCTTGTTGCCCTTAACCAATGTCTCAAGCCACCATTGATCCCGGCCATCGGCACCGAGCCGTCTGAGAAAGCTGCCCATCCGGCCGCTGGCCACTTCAGATATTCGCATGCCTCGGAGGTAGACAGGGTCGTCAACCAGCGGCAACGCGCGCGGTAAGCCCGTTGCGCGTCAGTTTCCAGCAGCAACTGTTCGACGAACAACATCACGTCCCCGGGTGAAACGGACAGACATCGCGTGACATGCGGCGCGAATCATTTCGCCCGTTGCCGCAGTAACGCCATCGGATTGCCGCGCAGGTACCGTAAGCGATCCATCAAACCCAACCTTGCCTGATATTCGGCGCAGCCGGATGCTTCGTCCTGTGCATTCCGAGACGGAGCGAACATGCAAGCGGGACTGGAATTCTGGGCACCCCACGTAGCTGCGATAGAGCAGGAGTCGGTAGCGACGGCGGTGTATGCGAAGCGGCACGGGCTGGCGCTGCACAGCCTGTATTACTGGCGGCAGAAGATAAAGACGGCTGGGGCGCAGACATCGGGCTCACCTGAGCGGAGCAGCGCATTCGTGGCGTTGACGGTGAGTGAGCCCGTTCTCGCGCAGCCCTCTGGCAGTTGCACGGTGGTGCTCGGTGCGGACGTACGCGTGGAGTTAGCGGCGCTGCCCAGCGCTGAGTGGCTGGCCGCGCTCGGACGCGCCATGCAGGGAGCGCGCTGATGCACCCGGGCTGTACCCTCACCCAGGTGTACCTGTGCCGTCATCCGGTGGACTTTCGCAAGTCGATCGATGGCCTGAGCACACTGGTCGAGCAGGAACTGGAGCTGAGTCCGTTTGGCAGCGCGCTGTATGTGTTCATCAACCGCCAGCGCAACAAACTGAAGGCGCTGTACTGGCATCGCAACGGGTTCTGCCTGTGGTACAAGCGCGCCGAGAAGGAGAAGTTCGCCTGGCCGCGCGAGGGCGCCGGGGCCACGCAGAGCGTGACGATGCAGGAGTTGCAGTGGCTGCTGGAGGGCTTCGATCTGTGGAGCAAGGGACCCCACAAGACATTGCATTTCAAATCGGTATCCTAACCAATTATGGTGTTAACATGGTGGCATGCCTGCTGCCAGAAAGACACCTTCGATCCGACTCAAGCTTGCGTTACCTGAAGTCAAGATAGCGCCGCTGCCGCCCCTGCCTGCGCAGTTACCTGACGATGTGGATGTGCTCAAGGCGTTGCTGCATGCCCAGCAGGCGGCGCATCAACAGGCGATCGATCAGAGCGTTCAGCAGGCGCTCGAGCGGGCTCACGAGCACGCGATGCGCCACATTGACCACCTGTACGAGCAGTTCGTGCTGCTGCGCCAGCGGCACTTTGGCGCGAGCACCGAACAGTCCGTGGGCCAGGCGCACCTGTTCGACGAAGCGGAGGTGCTGGCCGCCGCGAGCACCCCTGAGCAGGATCAGGCGCCCATCCCCTCGCCGGGCGACGCGGCCGCCGATGCCGGCAAGAAGAGCGCGGGCAAGCCTGCGCGCGGCAAGCGCGCGCCGCTGTCGTCCGACCTGCCGCGCGTGGACATCGTGCACGAGGTGCCGGAAGATGAGCGCCTGTGTCCATGCGGCACACCGATGGTGGAGATTGGCGAGGACGTGAGCGAACAGCTCGACATCGTGCCGATGCAGGTGCGCGTGCTGCGCCATATCCGCAAGCGCTACGGTTGCCCGGGCAGCGCACACGCGCCGGTGGTCGCCGCGTTGCCCGCTCAGCCGCTGCCCAGGAGCAACGCGAGCCCCGATCTGCTGGCAATGCTGCTCACGGTCAAATACGCCGATGGCCTGTCGCTGGCGCGCTTCGAATACGTGCTTGAGCGCGCCGGCGTCGCGGTGCCGCGTCAGACGCTCGCGCGCTGGGTGATTGGTGCTGCCGGCGTGCTGCAGCCGCTGCATAACCTGATACGCGACGAACTGTTCAACGCCTCGGTCATCCACATGGATGAGACCGTGGTGCAGGTGCTCAAGGAGCGCGACAGGTCGCCGAGCTCGCAGAGTTATATGTGGGTACAGACCGGTGGGCCGCCTGAACGGCCAGTGGTGGTGTTCGACTACGACCCCAGCCGCAGCGGCGCGGTGCCCGTGCGTCTGCTCGAAGGCTATCAGGGCTATCTGATGATCGATGGCTACGACGGCTATAACGCGCTGGCCAAGGCCGAGGGCATCGAGCACTTGGCCTGTCTGGCCCATGCGCGCCGGCGCTTCGTCGAGGCCACGCGGGTTCAGCCCAAAGGCAAGCGTGGCCGGGCCGATGAGGCGGTCGAGTTGATCGGCCGGTTGTATGGGGTCGAGCGCGAATATAAGGCGGCGACCGATGACGCACGGCATCTCGCGCGTCAGACGCGCAGCGTGCCGATCCTGGCTGAGCTCAGGGCGTGGCTGGACGCGACGTTGCCCACGGTCCCGCCGAAGACGGCGCTGGGTGAGGCGCTGGCGTACCTGCACAAGTACTGGCTGCGGCTGGTGCGCTACACCGAGCGCGGCGACCTGCCGATCGACAATAACCGCTGCGAGAATGCGATCCGCCCCTTCGTGGTTGGAAGAAAACGATGGCTATTCGCGGACACGCCAGCGGGCGCACACGCGAGTGCGGTGATCTACTCGCTCATCGAAACGGCACGCGCCAACGGTCTCGAGCCATACACCTGGTTGCGCCGGGTGATGCGTGAATTGCCAGCGGCCCAGTGCGTCGAGGCCATCGAAGCGTTGTTGCCGTGGAATCTCCATCGCCAAGATTTAACCGGCGAAATGACGCCCTGAACAGTCTGGGTTTGGTGGATCGCTTACGATGATATAGGTGTCGCCAGCGTTGAATGAGAAAAGCGGAACGCCGGCGCAGCAAGAGAGTCCACCACGCCGGCAGGTCGTTAGACCTTTCGCCAGTGGTCTGGCTTACTCTTGTCGTTCAGGTGCCGGACTCGTGCAACATGGAGCGGCTTTTCCGGATGATTCTTTTTTGCCCATGCGATCGCGTCTGCCTGAGTGTTCGCTGTGTGCAAAGGCGTGCTGCTGTGAGCCGGTTCGACGGTGAACTTTCCAGACGCGCTTTCGTTGATGAAAAGACTGTTGTTCGTCACAAATCTCTCCTTGGTTTTTTAACATTCGAAGGAATGCCTTGTTATTGCCAGACGGCCGCTGGCTTGGCGATAGTAGCAAACGGAATGGATGCGTGCTGTGCGGCGGCAATTTAAACCTCCAGACGATGTTCGCTTCACACATGGCTCGGGCAGAGTCTGAGCGCTGAATAGTCGAGCGCATTGAGACGTTGGCATCTCACGCCAAAGGAGATGGAGGAGCAAGGTGCATGACGTCTCCAAGATGTTCCCAGAGCTCATGAAATTTCTGGACAAAGAGAATTGCAATCGGAGCCTCTCAAACCGCTATCGTCAGGTAATCGATCGATAAATAACATCTATTGTTATGGAAAGGACTAACACCAGGATATATGCTCATGGCATAGTGCCGGCATTCTCTTAACCACTCTGAGCTTGATATGGCATCGTTAGAGCAAATCCAAAACCAGTTGAAGAAGTTGCAAGCGCAAGCTGACGCGCTTCTTGCAAAGAAGGCGCAGTCCGCGCTAGATCAGATTCGTGAACTGATGCTGAAGCACGGTCTTACAACGACTGACATCGAGAAGAGTGTTAAGGCTCGCCGCGAAGTGCAGGCGTCGAATGAACGCAAGTCTTTTGCTGCTGCGAAAAAGGTGAAAGCCACCGGCGTAGCGAAGTATATTGACCCGATGACCGGCGCGACCTGGACCGGCCACGGACGCGCGCCTGCCTGGATTGCCAATGCATCGGATCGCAGCAAGTTCCTCGCCGAGGCTGCCGGTGAAACCCCAATCGCTAGTCTGCCCAAAGCGGCTGGCAAGAAGACATCCGCCGCAAATGCTGCCGGAGGTACTCGACAGCCCAAAGGCGTACAGCCGGCAAAGTACGTCAACCGGAAAACAGGCGCTACGTGGAGCGGACGAGGCAGAGCTCCGGCGTGGCTGGCTGCGGTGAAAGACCGAACTAGATTCCTAGTTGAGGGGGCCGAGATGGCAGCAACTGATTCGGAGGGATCGGCCGCTACGAAGGCTGAGGAGCGAAATCCGGCTGCAACGACGAAAGCTGCCGTAAAGAAGCTGCCGTAAGGAAGTCGGTCACCGCAAAAAGGCGATCTCCACGACCGCAGGCGTGAAGAAAGCGGCGACGGCCAGGAAAACCGCAGTTGCGAAGCCTGCAGCGAAAACCAAACCGGTTGGGACCAAAAAAATAACGGGTCGCAGGGGTGCCGCGCAAAAGATACGGTCGACGGTAGAGTCGCGGTGCCGTCGGAGGCGACGGTCGCGCAGGCGGATGCGATCTAACGGAGCGGGACCGCGTGTCGCAGACCGTTGCTTGCTCCAACCCTCGGAGCATGCCGCACCAAAATCGATGGGGCGATTGAACGCCACGTGATTCGAATTTGGACTTGGGCGTTTCGAGAGTGGAGACGCCCTGATTGCTAACATGCATTAAGAGAGTTAGGAATTTTTGTGTCGTTCGACTCGCGCTTCAGCATCTGCTTGTCCGGAGGAACGATGTCGCCACAGTGATTACGCTGGGTTTGGCATTGCAGGGGCGAGGTTTCCCGGACGTCGCATTTCGGGGAGTGCCGCCTTGCGTGGTCACGAAGGCGGCCTTCATGGCTTGCCATAACGCTATGCAATTCCTCACGGCGACTGAACATATCCCGGCGATGATCACAATTCTTCCGCCCGTTGTGGTGGAGGAAGCCTACGTAACTTGCGGTCGCATCAACATACAAACAGACTGCGAAAAATTCAATCCGGTTCGACTGCGCGAGGCGCTTCAGATTGAAGGCGTCGAGATTGCTTGCTCCAAATGAGAATTGTGCCGGCTCGTGAGGCCAATGAGCATCATCGAGCCGGGACTCTTCGTTACTTCCTTGCGGGATCTTGCACCACTGAAGCGGCGGGTTGTTTTACGAGTGCCTTAATCTCATCGTTGTTACAGGCCGCAAGCAGTTTCTGGCCGGTTTTTGCTGGGATACTTGGCATCCCCGTTGCGACCGCCCAGAGAATGATGCCTTGGTCAAGCGAGCTGAATCCGAGGGCGGACGTCCACTGAAGGATGTTTTTGCAGAGCTGGGCGCTCGCCAGCGAGTCCGTCGCAGGAGTGCCAGGTTTCGCATCTTTTTCGGCCGCGATACTTGCAACACTGGTAGAGAAGCCGTCGTGCTGCGATATATATGTGGCGATAGTGCCGAGCGCGGTGTTCGGAGGGGTTAGCGGAATGACGGAGAACGAAAGTACATCTGCAGCACGCACTTTGGAGGTGACCTGGTTTGTTGCTTGCGTAGAATCTTCGACACATGAACTGTCTTCGTCTTTTGGACAGATGCGTATGTCTGCGAAGATAGACGGACGGGGAGCCTCGAGTGACAAAGACCAAGATCCGATTGGAGACACTTGCCCGTTAATGGCAGAACCTGAAGGCACACTCACCTCAAGTGTCAGAGCGTCGTCCGGGTGCCAGTGGCGAAAATCCAAATCCACAGCATGCGCTTCCGCAATCGTCATCGCAAAGAGGCTTGATATCGTTTTGTCCAACGCGTCGGCACGCGTTTTTGCCGAGTTCGCGGTCAACTCGGTCAGCAGCGTGCCTTGAGGCGCTAGTTGACGAGCCAGTGAGACGGCGACATTGAGACCTGTAACGGCGCCCTGGAACTGTATGGACTTAGTTGCGCTTAACGTGAACTTGGCGGACAGAACAGAGTTGCTTCCATCTCTCTTCACCAAAAACCACTGGAAGTCTTCGACTCGCGAGTATATGGTTCTGCTCCATGCGTCCCCGGTGCGTCCTCCGGCGTGGGATAGGGAAAGAAGGGGCACTGTTGCGACAAATGCACCTGCCGACAGGTTTGCGGCCACCGTGACCGACCTCTGCGGCTGGACAAAATATCGACTGAATATCCCGGTGGATGGGTATCCCATGCTCGCGTCGGAATCTTCCGTTGCTGACGTGTTCTGGTCGATAGCTTTCCCTGCAGATTGCTTGCAACCAGGGCCAGCGTTCAATCCAACACACCCGGCCTGCGCCTGCAATCTGATCCGAACGTACATATCAGAATAGTCGGTTGATGAACCGGTGTCAGTGGTCTCTGACAGCTTGGTCATGGGAGTCAGATTCAAGTATTGCCGGGTTTCTGAAGTGGTCGGCGGGGGCGGCGGTGTCGGTGTCGGTGTCGGTGTCGGTGTCGGTGTCGGTGTCGGTGTCGGTGTCGGTGTCGGTGTCGGTGTCGGTGTCGGTGTCGGTGTCGGCGCTGGTGATGGAGCGGGAGTGGGAGTGGGAGCTGGAGGTGGTGGCGGGGCGACGGGTGCCGGCGGTGTTGGTGCAGAGCCGGACGTTCCTGCTTCGCCGATCGGGTTACTCCACTCGACCCCTTTGCCCCCCGGGAGGACGCCTGTAGCGCAACTTGCCAGCAGGATAATTAACGGAAGGGCGCTAGCTGCTTGAGTCCGGCTGTTCATACACTGCTCCTTTAGCTTCTTCTATGTTGGTCTTAAGGAATTCATTGCGGCACCGATACGACTTTCAAAACTCTTTATATTTGGCCTCGCTACTGTAATAAGCTTTCGCCGACGCGGAACAGAAATTAATGCAAACATTTAATACGTTTGCGATATAAGGGGTACTTGACGTCGGGTGTACGCGAAGAGCGTCATTGCCCGACCCTCGTGGGACTCAGGTGTCGTTGCCGCGACGAAACAGTGTGTAACTGCGTCGTGCACACGGAATGCAAATTTCTAGAACAGGAAAAAAAAGGCGATGACCGAGTACGTGTACAGAGTGGATACCAGAGCAGGAATCAACGCGATACAGGATGGAATTTTTCGGGCAAAACGTTGGGGCTCGCCACACGGATCGACGTTTCCGCACAAGGAAATGGCAAAGATTCCGGCGACATCGAGCGAAGGACTTTTCATCATATGCTTTTACACTGCATTCGAAAAGGCGGAGAGCTCCCAGCAGATGGACTACCGATTTCTTGGTCCCAGCGAGATCCTACGCTGTGAAAAACGTTGTCTTATCGAAGCTGGCTTCACAGAAACATGGGATGACGGCTTCAGGGAAGGTGACGCCTATCTTTTTTGGGTCAAGGAACCGATCAATACTGCTCCACAAAGGTTTTCAAAGATAGGTGTTTCGCTTGCACAGTTTGAAATACTGTACCAAGGAAATTGGGTTGGGCTCGACCGTTACATCGACGAGGCAAAGCCTAAGGTCTCTGTATCGAGTTTGCCGGTGACTGTGCCGAAAAATATCAGGACGGTCGAAAAGAGATCGTCGATCTCGCGGCTAAAGAGAATTTTCTCGTCATTTTCGTAAGGATACGGCGTGGACAGAGCGCGCTTGATCTGCGCGATGTAACGGAGATAGTGCAGTGCGGGCGTCGTTGAGTGTTCCATGCTCAAATGACCTCCCCGCGAGAAGAGCGTGCGTTTCTCCGTCAGTTGGGCTTGCCGATACTTTGAAGAGCTGACGTACCCGCTTTCTCGCGGGTCGGCGAAGTGAAGATACGGAAGTGCGACCTCGAATTTGTCGAAGTCGCAGGCCCTATAGCGCGTTACGAAACCGATTGGTTTGACTCATGGTCGCGCCACGGGCTAGTTTCGACTGAAGTGAATGTCCGCACGCCACTCGCTCATGAACAGCGCTTTCGGTCGTGCTTGCATGGTCGTTGCTATTTGTATTTCTGACGCATGATCTCGTCGTCGACGGCCAAGGCACGATTTCAATCGAGCAATCACTCAGACATGAAACAAGGCTACACAATCAATCACGCGTTGTATGGATTGTTTCGGCCACGGGCATTGGCACGCGCCTGAGGCCCGGAGAAATGGCGACATTAGAGCGGTCAATTTGATTTGCTATCAGGCAGCGTACGCGGACGGAGTTTAACGACCGCCATCGTGGCTCGGCCTCATGCCAGACTTCCTCGCGCAGGAAGTTACCGCGTGCCTAAGGATTCACTCTAAGATATCGAATGCAAACGGTTGTTCCTGCGTGGTATGTCGTTCATGCAACACACAATCAGTGCAAATTCATTACGGGATTACGTCCAGGGCGGTCCGAATCGCCATTCAAGCAGCAACTTCACCTATAACAACTCCGACGCATTGACCGTCGAGTACACCATTTCCGGTACTACTCTTAGCGCTTCGTTCGACTAATCCTAAGGGAAAAATTGTTCGTGTCAAAGGAGGTGTGAATCACAGTTTCGGGGCGGGACTTTACCGGCGTCAAATCAAGTGCCGAAACCGCTGAATTCACGGTGAGAGGCAGACGTGATACCCGTCCTCGTTTGATTAATCGATGGTTGTCCATTAGCCACTCCTTAATCGCAAGGTGCAACTGCAACATCCGCTTTGCGGTGCGGGGGGCGCCAACCGCCGCCAAACCCGGAGCGAGCCAAATCTGGGCCAAGTCGCTGTACTCAATTCATTGTGCGTTTGGCCACAATCGAACCCGATGATTGGGCTTCATCACCAACCACCTTGAGTGGCACTTCCCCAACGCCCAAAGCCCGCTCAATGAGTAGGTTGTTTCCATCCTCAGCGACAAGTTGTTGAAGCCGCGAAAATTCGCCACACCAGATCGTTTCGACATCCTTGTCCCGACTAACGTCGCGATTTTCGCTCAAGGCAACTGCGCGAACTTGCAGACGGCTGGTTTCAGCCTGACCGCCAACCTCGACGCCATAACCGGGCAGGGACGGCTTTCGCAGCACAACCCGTCCGTCTTTCGCCCAGGCGGTTGTCATGCCCTCATGGACCTCGTATCCAAGCTTGGCCAACCCATGAAGGATGACGTCCCGGCGGGACTGGGCGGCCTTGCGCTGCGTCTCAGCACTTACCAGCGCGCGACATTCTTCTGCCAACGCTGCTAACCGGTCCGCCCGAGTGGTGGTATCACACGCAGCAATTGCTTCCTGCAAGGCTGCGGCTGCAGCAGAATCGACACCAAGGAGATCCAATGACAGTTCGGCCAGCTGCGTCCGTCCTGCCCCTTGGCTTCGTACGGTTTCGATGTCACTGGACAGGTCGAGCATCAGGCTATCGAGCAGCAGAGACTGACGCGCCGCATTGGTTTCATACTCAATCGAGCGCAAGCGCTGCACGTAGCCAGCTGTCCTCTCGTTGCCCAATACCGTTTGCGCCTCGGCTATCTGACCGTCGACTCGATCGAGCAGGAGGTCGATAGGTGAGGGCACGCGCTGTTTCGCCTTCCATGCTTCGAAACTTTGTTCCGCGTTGGATTCCTTAAGCCTGCCAATCAGTTCCCGCTGTGCTGCGCTTAACCCCGTCGGGCCGCTCGGGATAAGCAGGTTGAAGCCCTGCGCCAGAACCGATTCGGCGTTCGTCACGCGGCCGCTTGCGACCGACTGAAGTTTCTCCCTGAGCCCGGATGGCACGGTTACACCTCGGGCCTCAAGCGCTTTCAGAAGAGTGGATGCGTTCTCTCGCCCCTGACGCTCCCGTTTTCGGGCGGCGGTTGCCTTTTCAATGGCCGCGCGCTCGCGTCGTAGCAAGTCGCTCTTCAGGAAGGCGATTTCGTCTGGAACACCTTTTTGCAGTTCCATGAAGGCGTCGCGTGCGATCAGACTGGCAAGCGCGTCTCGTCGACTGAGCGTCGCAGCCATTTCCTCGTCGCTGAGTTCACCCGAGCGCTTCCCCTCGCTGGTCCAGTGAGCAATGGCCCGGTCAAGGCGTCGGAGATGACCTTCGCAGATAGCGAGGATCTCCTCGCGCGTCACGATTCGCACCACTTTCGGGCCGCTCATGCTTCCACCTCCATGCTAAGCGACGCTTCAATCGCCGTCTTCAGACGTTCCCGCTCTTCGTCGCCATTGTGGTACCAGGCTTGCGACGATACGCGATGCAAGCGCGGGATTGCCCGACGCAAGACCGATGGGCGCCAGATTTCACGTGCACGCGCCCGCTGCAGGAGGACGTGACGAGGCGCGTCGCACTCAATCCCGATTGCATAAAGCCCGCTCTCCGGGTCGGCGATCGCGAAATCCATACCGAAAGCGTCGCCTTCCTGCGCAGATACAGGCGAAAAGCCCAGCGAACGGATGTACTGAAGGACGGCATTTGCAAAGCCATCGGCCTTCTTGCCATCATCAAATCTTGCGTGAGCCCGCTCGCTCGAGAGACGGCTGAGGAGCGCTCGGCCCGCAGGCAGTTCGCCATTCGACATCGCGCGCGTACTCCATGTAGCCTTGAAGATAATCGCGTGGAATCGCGGGCTTGCGCTGGGTGCTGAGCATGTCGGAAATGTCGCGGATCGGCATGGACGTCACGAGCACAACCTTCTTTCTTGCACGGGTCACCGCAACGTTCAACCGGCGCTCACCACCTTTCTGCCCAAGCACCCCGAAGTGACGCCTGAACGTACCCTGGCTGTTCCGGCCGAAGGTCGTTGAGAAGACGATGACGTCGCGTTCGTCACCCTGAACGTTTTCTACGTTTTTCACGAAGGTGCCCATGTCTTCTCCGCCTTCTACGCGATCACGCTCCTCCAGGTAGGCATCGCGGAAGTCAGCGTCCTCCTCAGCGCGTAGCGCCAGCTCTTCTTCGATAAGATCGGCCTGCTTGCGGTTGAACGTCACAACACCGACTGACGGACGCTCGGCGAAGGGCCGCTGCCAGAGCTTCGCGAGGTACTCGACGACACGCTTCGCCTCCGTCGGATTGGTTTGCTGTTCGTATAGCCCATTCACTTGAATAAGCTCGATTGGCTTCACTTCGCGCACAGTCGCATCCGGATGGCGAACAGGAACACTCAGGTTGTTCTCGTAGAACGCCGCGTTCGAGTAGCTGATGAGCTCTCGGTAAGCCGACCGATAGTGAATCTGGAGCGACGAAATGGGCAACGCGGTACGAGCGAGCTGGAGCAGGTCAGGGCAGTCCTTGATTTCGCGCCGATTCCACGTGTCTTCGAAAAGCTCGCGCTCTTCCTGCGTTGCATCCTCTTCCGGCTGTTCGCCGTCGAAGAATTCTGTCTCGTCGCTCTCGGCACGGCTGGAGAAAAAGGTCGTCGGCGGCATCTGCTTTTCGTCGCCGCTTACAATCGAAACGCTCCCACGGAAAAGCGTCGGGAGCGCAAATTCGACTGGCATCTGCGATGCCTCGTCGTAGACAACCGAGTCGAACAGATTCGACTTGAGCGGCAGAACGCGGCTCGCCACATCCGGATTCATGAGCCACACAGGCCTGAGCGACATCAGTCCCAGACGCGCGCCCAGCTCGATGAATTCGCGCAGCCGGCGTGAACGCTTGCCCGCCAGACGCGTGACGTCCTCCCAGTCGCGAAGGGGACTCAGTTTGCTACGCTCGATACCTTCGCGCAGAACGTCACGGTTAAGTCCTCGCATCTGCTCATCTGCCGCAGCCAGAGCCTCTATCTTCGCGGCCGTCTCACTTTGATCGAGCAAGAGCTCGGGAGTTTCCTGCTCCATTCGCCGCTTCCAGCCGAGCCGCGCTTCCCGGTTAATCAGACGCCGAACCTCGAAGTCAAGGTCTTCAGGGCGTATCACGCCCAAGGATGCTTCGTGACCGCGCATCAGGGCAAAAATTTCAAGTGCAGCTTCATTCAGATGTCGCGCCCGGGTGCGGAACTGCTGGTACGCCGCGAGAGAAGGCAGAGCGTCCTTGATGCGGTTCAGCGGCGCTTGGTAGCTGACGTTCTGTGCGATGGCTGCAGTGCAAGCTCCGAACAGTTCTGGCGAGAACCAGTCCTCCAGAGCCGCCAACGCCTGCCGGCTATGCTGACGCGCGTTATGGCGCACGAAAGCCATCTCAAACCCGTCAAGAAGCTGTTCAACCGGCGCACGGTCGCCGGTCATGACGGCCGAATCAAATTCATCACCACGCGGTGCGATCGCCAGATGCTGGGCGAGCTCACGGATTTCTTCAAGCTGGCGAAGGCGGGTGAGACACTCGTCGGCAAGTGTCGGGCCGCAAACCTCATCGACCGTTGCAAGGCGCAACGACTGACTAACCGTATTCAACGAAATGCGCAGCGGACGCCACTTTTGCTCGAGCCGGGCCGCGTCACGGATGTGCTGAAGTTTGTCGTGTTTTGCGGCCGCGCCTTGCGCTGCCGCGAACTTCAGCAGCGCGCTACGCCGGGCGTAGGTCGCCGGATTGAAGCGGCTAAAAAAAGGTGGGCGCGCGCGTAGCGAGTGTGGCTCGCGCTTCGATGCTGGCTAGCTCCGGTACCGGCAGACGGGCAAGAGCGGGCGAGAGCGTCGCATCGAACGCGCCCCCGTCCGTCTGAACGAGGCTGTCATGTAAGCCTTTGAGTGATGCGTAGTGGGCATGCCCCGCTGCATCAGGCTTGTCCGCAGGACGGAACAACGGTAGCCACTGGGCAAGCGATTTGCGCTGCACGTCGCCGAGTTCGACAAGCCGGCGCGCGTTTGCATCAAGCCATGCGCGATACGGCACCGGGTCATCGATATCAAACCGGGCAGGGTGAGTGGCCAGAGTGTCGATGCGAAGCTGTTCGGCCTCGACGAAGGACGCAAAGGCAGCCTGAAACCCCTTGATGGTCGCTGGATCTGTTGAGAAGTGTTTGAGCTGGGTGAGGGCGCTGCCCTCATAGCGAGCTGGCAACCAGTACCGGGCGAGAGGCGCACACTGCTCTTCCAGCGTAGTGAGCGACGAAATGTCCATCGCAGACAGCTTCGTTCGAAGCTGTGGCACGTCGATAGGCGGCTCGCCTGCTTCAAGCTGAATCAGCTCACCAAGGAGCACTCGATAGCTGAGGCCGGTGTACTCATCCACCGCATGAAGTGCCTGGTGGTGACGGTCCAGTTCGCCCTCAAGGGCTTCAATTCGGGCCGCCATCCGCTCTCTCTGCCGGAGCCATCCGTTGTCGAACGCGGAGGCATTGAAGATGGCGTCGAGTTGCTCGCGAATGGCACGGATGGTCGGCTCGCGGTCCTTGTTGACGTCGTTGACCATCACGATGCGATCGCCGAGGCCTTCAGCGACGAGCCGTTTGTGCACGACCTCCAGCGCGGCGTGCTTCTGACAGACAATCAGCAGGCTCTTCCCGCGCCCGATGGCGTCGCAGACCATGTTCACGATGGTCTGGCTCTTGCCTGTTCCCGGAGGCCCCTCAACCAGGAGTCCCGGACTCTGGCGTGCCCGCAGCACGGCGGACTCCTGCGATGGGTCACTCGCGACTGTTAGGAATCGGCCGATCTCTGCATTATCGGCCTCGGCGCGCTCGGCGGAAGCCCGTTCCTTGAGCCGCAGCATTGTCTCAAGCGCGGTGCCGGCCGGCGAAAGCGCCTTCAGCTGCCGAAGGTCTTCGCCAATGGCCTGTCCCATGAACGTCACGTGAAAAAGCACGGCCGAGCACGCAAGCTGCGATTGACCGGCGGCGATGTCAACAGCCGGAGATGGCAAGCCGGACAGCTTTCTACGCTCGGCCGAAGCCAGCACTCCAAAGGCGTCCATCACGTCTGGAATCTTGAGCGCCGAGCGGCCGAGCAATTCGTCAGCGGCTATACGCCATGGCTTGATGGCCTCGCGTCCTAGCAGCCCTTCGAGCGCCGGGTTCAGTCTCACTTCTTCCCGTTCACTGTCGAAAGCGAGCGAGACCTGTCCGCGCGACCCGACCTCCATCAGCAGCTTGATAGGCCACAACAGAACGGGTGCAATGCGAGGGCGGGAACTGCTTCTGATATCCCTGAAATGCAGGAAGGGGAAGCCCAGATACAGGCCATCGATTCCCGTGTCGCGCTTATAGAGCGATGTCTGCCTTTGCAGCGTGTTGAGACGGTTTTCCAGCGTGACAGTCCCGCCGAATACGGCCGGGTCGATGGTAACTGTCTGGGAGTTGCGCTGAAGCAGATGCTCGAGAATCGATGCGCTGGTGTGGCGTTCGCCGTTCAGTTCGTTCACGTCGACACGGCCGGTCGTCTTGCCGATGGTCATCCGGACGAGCGGTCCGCGCAGCACGGCCGTTGAAACTTTCTTCTCGAAAAAATCGAGGATCTGCGACACGTACTGTTGCTTCTGCGGTTCCAGCCATTGTTCTTCCGGCACAGACAGCAGGACCACGGCTTCATGTAGTGGAAGGCGTCGCTCCAGACGGAACTGCTCCGCCCAGTCATCGACTGTCGCGTTACCTGTGCGGGCGAACCCTGCGATTCGTTCATCAACCTTGTGAAACAGATCTGCTCGCGGCAACACCAGTTCTTCGCGCGCAGCCTCAGCGTCGAAGGCTAGTATCTGCTCTTTCGCGGCGAGTTGCGTGGCCTGTTCGATGATTGCATCGACAGACCGGAACTGATTGATGGATGCACTCAACAGGACAATGAGGTCCTCTTCGCTTATCGCCCGGCGTTCAGACAGCGACTGAAGGCCCGGATGGTCCGAGTCTGGAAGCAGCCGTCGCCGTTCTTCCCAAAGCGCTACTAGACGCGCCCGTGAAGTGGAGAGGAGATGGATACGGACCGTATCTTCGTCCAGTTCAATATTGTGTCCGTGCGCTCGATTGCGGACCTGCTCCGCGCGAAGACGCAAGCGGGACAACCACGTTTCTGTCTCCAGGCGGTCGAGGAAAGGTGGCACGGGACCAGTGATGAGATCGTAGCCAGCCAGTGCGTGCTCGAGCAGCCAGCCTGGGGTAACGATGTCTCCGCACAGAATGAGCGGCATTTCGGGATTCAGCAGCTTCAACGCAATCATCAGGCGGCAGTCGTCGTCGACTCTGTCCAGTTGCGCAGCCTGCCGTATGCCGGCGAGTGTCCTTGCCGCCAGTCCTGCATTTTCCGCCCACGTAACGAGCACACCGCGCTGGAGGTGGTCCAACGCTTGCGCCCAGTTGTCACGTTCAGCTGCGGCGAGCGCGAACACGGTCGGTTTATGGAACCGCTTCGTACCGAGCGCGATGCTGGCGCCTTCGCTGCTATCAGCCTCCGTCACGGCGGCGGAGGGCGCGTCCACATCCTCGCCGGCCAGCCATGCCTTTACCTGAGACCATTGCCAACGCTGATGCCTGTCGCGAGCCAGCAGTCCGCGAAGCAGCAGGTGCAGCGAAGGGTCGAGATTGTCCGGAAGCGTCACGCCGCTCGCGAGCACGTGAATCATGAACGCGCGCTCGTTGATTCCTTCAAAGCAGGCGCCCTGGGTCAACTGCTCGAGCAAAACCATCCCGAGACTCCACCAGTCCGATGCAGCGGCGACACCGCCGGCAATCGCCTCGGGCGCCATATACCTGCTGGTCTCAAGCGGGGAAACAATGTCGAGGTCGAAGTCCGAGAGCCGGGCCGAGCCAAAACCGTTTATCACAAGGTCAATCGGGTCACGGCTGCGCACAAGCAGGGTGCCCGGGCGCAGGTCACGATGCCGCAAGCCCGCTTCCGAGAATGAACGAAGCGCCTGCCCAAGTTCATCGACCACGTGCCGGATTGTCGGCATGTCCCGCAGGCCGATGCCAATGTCGGCAAGTGTGCCGCCGCTTAACTCTTCCGCGACCTCGTATGCCCGATTATCCCAACGCCCGGTGGCGATTATTTCTGGCACGTGCTCGCGGGGCAGGCGACGGACGACCTCATACACGGACGGGTCCGGCTCGGATCCTTGCCTATACAGTGTCAGCACGGCCTGCCGGCTGTCGTCCCTGTGTAGTGCGATGTACCGCTCGCGGGTGCTATCGCTGCTGGATATGCGACGCAGTAGTCGCCACCCGTCGATTTGGGTTTCTTCGGGGGTTGTGCCGTCGTCCGGAAGAGGCGGCTGCTCGTCAGTTTCTTCGGATTGCACCTCAGACTGAGCTGTCCGAGGCGCAGGGTCGGCACCGCACACGAGGCACATCAGGTCCCCGTCAATCATCGGGTGACCATTCATACATTCCTGCACAGTCGGTGGCGGCGTGGAGCCGTCGGCAGGGCCGGCGTTGTCGGCTACCTCTTCGAAGGTAACGACATCTTTCGGTCGGTCACCAGAGTTCCGCAGCGGCTCCAATAATAGGTCCCATTCACACGTGTGACCGTCAACCGTGCCTTCGCAGGAGTACTCCTGCAGCGACCGCTCAGTCTTGCATTTCGGGCAAAAACGCATCATTGCTGACATTTCCTGTCTTATCGGCTTCACGCCTTATCGGCGCTGATTTGGACCAGATGGCCCTCGTCATTTAATAGGTCTCTCAGGCGCTGAAAATCGCCACGACTGGGAATTCCTGCAAACCAGACGCTGCCATCTTCATCAAACATTACGTCCAGTGACTTGTCGGCCTCCGTCAATGGACGTTCATACTCGATGAATCTCTCGCGGCCCAACGCCGTGAGAAAGTGCATTCGCTGATTATCGCTCCCGCGTAGCGGGCGCGAATGCGCGGAATGCAGTTCAAAATGGTCAGTAATCAAAGCATCGATTAGGCCCTGCGCGCGTTGAAGGGGGGCGCCCAGGTCTTCAAGGGCGTAACCGCTGTACACGAGAATGTCGGTCCCCGTACGTTCGCGGAGAGCTAAAAGCAGGGCGACTAGGGCATCCGGCTGGTCGAAAGGTTCGCCACCCGAAATCGTGATGCCGTCCGCATTTGGAAGCAACAGGGTGATCCGCTCGACAAGATCTTCCAGCGTCGTGTGACCGCGACTGGTCGCCCAGGTGTCGGCCGAAATGCACCCTGGGCACTGAATGCTACAGCCCTGGAACCAGATTCCGAGTCGCTGGCCCGGCCCTAACGTAGTGACCGGGAAATGCACGCGCGACAGACGCAGATCCATGATTTAGCGCTTCTGAAGCTGTAGATGCCCAGAGGCGATTCCCCGCAAGGCAAAGCGGTCGCCGGCTTTAGCGTCCTGATCGAACAGACCGCGAGCCAAAGGGTTGATCAGGTGTGCCTCAATCTGGTTTCTTATACCCCGGCCGCCATTGGACAGGTCTTGCAGGCAGCGAAGCTTCAACGCTGTCCGGGATTCGCTTTCCAGTTCGATCGCAATCTCCTGTGCCGCGATGTCATCCAGTACGGCGTCCACCATCTGCTCGAAGATCTTTTCGGCAACGTCGTTCCGGATGAAGTCAAACACGATAATGTTTTCGCCGATGCGATTCAGGATTTCGGGGCGGTTGAGAACCAGCTTGAAGTGCCGCTGGATTTCGGCAAGAACCTTGCTCTGCATTGCCTCAAAGGGATCGCTGGCCAGTACATTGGCGACGCGTTCCCCAGCCTCGTCCTGCCGGTAAATGCCGAGGTTGGACGTGAAAATGATGAGCGCTTCGGAAAAGTACACGCGGTCGCCGCGACCGGACGTCAACACGCCGTCGTCCAGAATCTGCAGGAATTTGTCGAGGATGCGAGGGTGTGCCTTTTCGATTTCGTCGAAAAGCACGACGCTGAAAGGCTTTTCCCGTATCGCGTTTGTCAGCTCGCCGCCGACGTCGTATCCCACATAACCCGGCGGTGCGCCAATAAGCCGCTGGTCGGCGTGCTCGGCACTGAATTCCGACATGTCAAACCGGATGTAGGCGCTTTCGTCTCCGAACAGAAGGCTTGTGACGGTCTTCGCCAGTTCTGTTTTGCCCACGCCGGTGGGTCCGGCCAGGAACGCCACGCCACGAGGGCGGTTCCCCTTGCGCTGGGCCCCGACTCCAGTCATTGCACGTTTGACCAGATCGAGCATGTGCGTCACCGCATGGGACTGCCCCTTAACCCGGTTGCGCACGAAAGCTTCGGCGTTGCGGATTTTGTCCCGGTCGATTTTTAGCCACGGGTCGTCGGTGACGCCAACCTTGTATCGGCGCACTGCGTCGGCGATCTTGTCGACCTGCACGCCCTCCACGCGGGCGAGGGTGGCAATCGCGTGCATGTCAGCCAGCAGGAGACCGTCAGAGCCGTCCACGAACGCGGTTTCGGCCGCTGCGCGGGCTTCTTCCGAAGCCTGCTGCGCGCCCGGGACAGCGCGCAGGAAGGCGGCTGACAACGCCCGGCGCGCTGCGCTGTCCGGTTTTGCAACCGGAATATGATGAACTCGTGGGTTATCAATCAGCAACCAATCCGGTACGTCTCCTTCCTTGTCAACGACCCAGATAACCGAATTGAAGAAGGGGCGTCTCTGTTCGCCGGCCGGCCTTGGTTTGGCTGAATGAGCAAGAACCAGCGCGCGGGTAAAGAGATTGTGCTCGCTCGAGCTCAGTGATTCCGCATGCACGGCCAGGCGCGACGCAAAATCAATAACGAGCGCGAGAGGCTCGCCTGAAGCGCCAACCGCCCGCTCAAGGACGGTGCTGAGAATATCTACGCCGCCCGCTGCGGCACCATTAACCGGCGTAAGACCCAGTACCTGCAACGTTTCGTCGGGCCGATCGTTTGCGGCACCTGGCGCTTCAGCGCATTTGAAGCCAGAAACCGGGTCCCACACAACAATATGCCCGTATCCGGCCTCTCTCAGGCTGTCGCACAGCGCCGCCGTGAATGGCAACGGCGTGATGACGTCCGGCGCAACTTCGCAGGCCTGGAGGTCACGGATGTTGCCCGACAGAACGAACTGACTCTTCAGCGGAAGAAACCGAAGCAGGTCACGCATCCACCTAGGTTTGGCGTAAGAGGGCATGTCGCGGCAGGTAAATCGAAAAGAGGAACGTTACCATAGCCCAAGTCCCCTGAATGGCGAGAGCGTCCCAGCGCTTGATAGCCAGTGAGGCTGCGAACCGAGACGCGTCGTGGTCGCAACATCCTTGCGACGCTTTTGCCGCCAACGCGCGTCTCGTCCGTCTCGAATTCAGGCTTCGGCAACTTCATCGCGCGGTGTGAGCTCGATGCGAACAATGTGGTCGAATTCAATGTTCGCCTGGCGCAGGCCGGCATTGGCCAGGGCCTTCCGCTTTTTGAACGAGAAATGCTTGCCTGCACCGATCGAGTAGATAACCAGCCTCCCTGACAGCGAGGGTCTTTCAGAAAAAAAGGCCGACCCGCTAGGGTCGGCTAAAGACTTTGGCATTTCCGAGGGCTGTGCTCAAAACCTGAGAGAGCCAGTATTATTCAACATAATTCTATAAATGATCGTATGAAAAATAACGTCATTGATGCAACTCGAACGACGTCAAATAGCTCTTGATATCGAGGAGCTGTCCCGTCAGAGGGTTGCGGATTTGTCTTGTTAGTACCGTAAGAGCGTCAACGGCGGTCTAGTGCGATTTGCCAACTTGATCGCGACCGGCTTCTTTACTCATTGAACTTCTCCTTGGCGCCACCCGCGCAGGGCGACAAACGTTGGAGAAAACGAAAACGGAGTGAGCGCTGCAGGCTGTGGATGGCGTTGTGCGACCTGGACGTCCCCTGAAAAAGAGTCGCACGCTTGTCCCCATCGGGCACAGGTGGCTATGTTATCACCAGCGTAGCACGCCTAAGGGTTTGCTGACGGATCGGCGCTTTATCGCCACGTCCGACATGAAGAGTCACCCAACATCCGCCTGTCAAGGCGGGCGACGCTTTTTCTAAAAGGCGGCCGAGCCGGTCGTGGCCATATTCATTGCCGATGCCGGCTCGACATATTTTTGGAGAAGTTTTTGCGCTGGTCGTCGAACACCAGAGTTTGCATAGCTACAAGTCTGGCAGCGACAAACGAGCTTCCTACTATCACCCGGACGCCGAATCCTGTCTGGTTCAGGGATTTTGTATGGGCGGCCAACCGAAGAACCCCGGATAAACTAACTCTTCAGACAAGTCAATGTGCTTCGTTCGCCAGAAATCGCCAAACTATAGCTGCTGATTTTTCGACTCCAGCATCGAGGGCGAACATGACGTAGTAGTCTTGCAATTTGGAGATTTCACCCTACGATAAGTTAATCATGGACGATATGCCGCCGATTTTCGCAAGCCGGCGACCGAAATTCGAATACTAATTCGTGCTCTTGCCAAGGTATCAAGAAGATCCGGCATCGAAAGCACATCGGAGGGGGTATGCCATTGGGACGACTTGGCGACGGCACCGTGGTTTTCATTCCAGGAATTATGGGATCCGAACTGAGGGAGAGCGGTCGCGATGCCCGAGGAGTTCCTCAAACCGATGTAGTCTGGGGAGGGGATATCCGCGATGTTTGGAACTCGCTGTGTCGATCCCCAGAACGGCTCACCGCGAAAAATCTGGTTGCGACGGAGGTCATACGAGAAATTCGCTACTCCTGGTGGAAAAAAGAGCCGGTGTATGGACCGTTGCTGGATTTCTGTTGTTCCTCCGCTGGACTGGGGCTAAGAATCGGTAGAAACTTTCGCACATTCCCGTATGACTGGAGGCTGGATTTAAGAAACTCGGCAAAACAACTTGGGGAACTGGTCGAGTCGCTACCTGAACCTGTGTTTATTGTCGCGCACAGCATGGGAGGTCTTGTTACACGCCTGATGTTGAACACGCCTTTGCCCGGGAGCTCCAAGGTAAAAGGCGTCTTTCAGATTGCATCGCCCGTTGCAGGTTCGAGCAAAGCCTACTTTACTCTCAAGAGAGAGCCCGACCTTGGCGCAATCGGCCACGCGATGGCGCATCTTTATCGAATGTTCAACCATAGCTCCCAAGCCCGCTTGATGTTGGCACTCCGGAATATGCCGGCGCTCTATCAGTTGCTTCCTCCGATCAACAGCAAAATCCTTTTAAGACGAGGGGGGGCCCACAAATCTGCGGTCGATACCGATGGCTGGCTTGATAGTGACCAGATTTATCTTCGCGCAGCGTCTGCGGTTCACACGCTGTTGGAAAAGGCACCGCCTGTTAAGATCAAGTGCGTCTATTCCATTGAGCTGATGACCGACTGGATGTATGAAGTGACAGAGCATTGGCAAATACGAGCGTCTCAGCCACAGACAGACGGAGACGGAACTGTGACCGGCGCAAGCGCAATCGCGGTGTCCGAGGATTTCCAGGCATTCGGTGGTGACTATGCGGAGCATATGACTCTTTGCGCCAATCCTGATGTACACGAGGAGCTTCGGAGATTTCTGTCATGAATGATCCTGTTTTCCAGTCTTCCGAGGATGAATTCGAAGCTGTTGCGCTTCAGACGAGTCATACAATCAGCTATCCAGGAGACACAATCGAACTCGTGATACGTGAGTTGACCGAGCCTCGCGCTCCCTCCGTTGCTGTCAGCCTTGTCGATGTGTTTGGAGAAACCATCCTGACGGGAGCCGTTGAGTCGGGCACCGGTAAACTTTTTATCCCTGCCGACATTCGGCTCGGTGAGTACCACCTGCAGGTAAAGAAAGACGAATGGGTTCTTGACTCGGTCCTGTTGGAAGTGATGGATAGAGACGCTTCCCTCTCGGTCAGAAAGCTTCTGGCGGCTTCGATTGAACAGGGCAAAGCATTCGAGCTGTTGCGACCTCCAAACGTTGACGTGGCAGGTGCCATCAAGTTGGCGCAAGACGCGACAAAGAAGTACGTCGAACTGGACGAGGCAGGCCTCGCAACGCAAATCTGGTTTGATATTTCCGATGAACTGCGTGAGCTGAACCTGTTTTCCCAAGCCAGTGAGGCCGCGAAGCAGGGAGTACAGTTGCAAGCGCGACTCGGCTTTCAGGATAAGACCCGGCCGAGACTTAAGGGTGACAGCCACGGCGCGCCAGACCTTCAGCTTATCGGATTTCCCGCGCTCGCGATTACAGGTGCGCACGACACGGACGATGCATTAATCGCCCGGTGGAAGGGATTTCAAACATGGTCGTCTCAAGTCGGCGCGCTTTATCAAAAGCTGCAGAGCAGGCAATCTGCGTTGGGCGAGCGGTCCCATAATGGGCAGCATGTCCTCCAGCGGGATCCTCTCGAGCGCGGTTCAGCCGCATGGGCTATTCAGCGGCTCGCAGCTGACTTGTTGCCCGGATTGCTCGCGGATATGGCCGCATTCCGGACAACGGGCCTCTCCGATAGTACAAGCGCAGCACTTGCTACTGCGCTACGTTCGTCAACGATATTTCTGGTTGAATTGCCTGATTCGCCAAAAACAGGCTTGCCGACCTTTGTGGCGTTCGCTCGTTTTGCCGATGGCGTCAGGGATTGGTCGGAGATTGACGGCGAGGACGAAGAAGCCCTAAGCGGAAGGGATCGAATATGGAAACGCTTACTGCAGTTACGCAAGCGACTGTCCAGACACATAACGAAGATTCAATGGAACAAGGGGGCTAGCGGAGAGCAAATATCCGTTCCTAGTGCTGCCACGGTCATCTATCCATTCGTCGAGGTCGTGACAAGTGACCGTGCGTTGGTCGGAACCACAGTCGCCGTCTCGCGTATAGTTGCCCGCGCCGAGGAAGCCAGCGACGGGCCGGCGTTTGCGCAGTAGCCCAACCCAACGAACAATTAATATCTAACCACCGATCCTAAGCGATGCGGTCGGCGCCTAGAGTTCACTTGGCACGCACCCGCAGCATCGAGCCCAAAAGCAGCGGGCTCTGCGGTCACGCGCTACACGCTACACGCTGGAGGCGTGGCGATCGATCACTCAGACCGCGCGTTCGGCGGACACTTCTTGTTGCAATTGACTCGATTTTGGCCCCGCGTGCTGACGTGAATCCTGTTGATGCGATTGGCCGCTAACGGCCGCGTGCTCCCTAGGCGGATGATTGTGGTTTGGCATCGCTTCTGCATGCGATCGCTGCGGGTGAGGAAGATCCTCGCGTTGGCCACCAGAACCTTGGGTTGCGTAGGTTGCTGGCGCGCGTGCAGGGCGACGGGCGATGACGGAGCGGATTCTCGCGCCGAAGAAATACCTCCCGACGTCTGTCACCGTGAGCGCGAAAATGGCGGTGACGGCGTTCGCCTGGCCCCGTCGCACAGACATGGGTGCACGAATCGAGCAGACGTGCTGTCGCAGCGGACCTATGGGATTCCCGTGTTCTTCCAGCAGATCAGGCCGTTGGAGATCTAGTCGGGCCGCAGCGTACCCGCAGCGGCTGCCGGCCGCCCGTTCATGGCCACGCTGGCATCGGGCGGCTGCTGTATAGCGACCGATTCATAAAACAAAACCCGGTCCGCAAGAGTCTCGAAGCAATATATATGAGGTGCAAAAAGTCGAAGCCTGCGCCTCACTCCTGATCGCTCGACTTAATACTTTTCCCGCCATCCCAGTTCATTCGATGGCACTCAACTGTCTCACGGTGACGCTCGTCGTCCTCGGTATGCAGGTAAAGGCTGGTTGTATTCAACGACACGTGGCCGAGATTGTCGCGAATAGTCCGCAAATCCACGCCGCCATCAGCCTGGTGTGAACCTGCGGTGTGTCTCAACCAGTGAGCGGACGCCCGATCAAGTTCATCGGCCCTATCCGCAAACTCCAGTCCTTTGGCCCGCAGCCAGGACGCCGCGCCGGCGAAGATGCCTTTGATTGCATCATGCACAGCGGAGCGCGATAGACAACGGGCGCGGCCTTTAAACGGGATGACTAGTGGCGTTTCCTCGGACCGGGTGGGGAGGGCGGGGAGGCCATTAGCAGTCCGATAGTGTCGTAGCTCCTGAATAAGCTCACCTGACACTGGGACTATTCGCTCCTTGTCGCCCTTTCCGAGCGTTTCAAGCCACCACTGATCCCGTCCGTCGGCCCCAAGCCGCCTGAAAAAACCTCCCATCTGGCCGCCAGCGACTTCGGAGATTCGCATACCTTGGAGGTAGAACAGGGTCGTCAGCCAGCGACAACGAGCGTGGTACGCCCGTTGTGCTTCCGTTTCCAGCGGCAGTTGTTCGACGAAGAGCTTAACCTCGTCCCAGAGTGAAATAGACAGATATCGCGTGACACGCGGCGCGGACCGTTTTGCGCGTTGACGCAGCAAGGCCATTGGATTGCCACGCAGATATCCGGCGTTGACTAGCCACGCGAACATTGCATTCAGGATGATCAGCGCCTGCCGTTGGCTCGCTGGCGATAGCGGACCGTTGAACGGGCGCCACCGTTCGTTGCCACGCGGATATTTTCCGCCAGTCGCTGACACCCAGCGACTCTCCGGTTGCGGGTCGACGAGGAAGGCCTTGAACATCAGCAGATCCTCGTGCGTCAACGACGACAGCGGCTTACCAAGCTGTACGACAGCCCATAGCAAGAGGCGCTCGGCTTCCTTCCGGTAATTGTCGAACGTCGTCTTTGTGTCTGCGTAGTTCGAAAGCCAAGCCCGCACGGCGTCCAGATCATTTGTGGCCGACAATTGTGAGCCACCGACCGCACCACGATTGGTGCCGTCGCGGCCGTCAAGCATTTCCGGAACAACTAGAGATTCGACCGGCTGGACAGTTGCAAGTTGAGCGTTAGACACGTTTCGAAAAGTCCAAAAAGCAAGGTTTAACCGCCGAAAACATGCATCAAATCATACACGACATTATAGTACTAATGTCGTGTATGGTGTAAGAGATGTTGTGATATTTCAATAATACGTTGTATTATTAACACATCGCCCAAGCCGCTACACGTGAGCCCGACATGACCCTCGAAATCGACATCGAAGCCGCCCGCGAACGCGTCTCCGACACCCAGGCGCTGTATCGCGAGGTCTGCGCGCTCATGTTCTTCAGATATGGTGAAACGCCTACGGCCAACAAGCTTTACCAGCTGGTTCGTAAAGGCAGCATGAGCGCGCCGGCGAAGGCGCTGCGAGACTTCTGGACCGAGGTACGGGAGAAATCACGTATCGATGTTGGCCAGCCGGAGCTGCCCGCCGAGGTCGCGGCGGCCGCAGGCGAACTCGCTGCAACACTCTGGCGCCTTTCCAGTGATGCGGCCAATGCCGGACTGGAGGTCTTCAAACAGGACGCACAGCGCGAGACGGTGGCCGCAACCGAACACGCCCAGCGTATGGTGGCAGAGCGCGACGCTGCGATTCTCGCCGCTGAGCACGCGTCACACGACGTAGCGGAACTCGGGCTCGAAAACGCGAGGCTGCAGGCGCGTCTGGTGGAACTGGAAACCGCAAGGGCAATGCTGGAAGGTCAGTTGACCCAGTTCAGACAGGAAGCCGCAAGCGCCGCTACGGCACTGGCAGATGCCCGGCGGGATTTTGCCGAGGAGCTGGGCAAGCTGCGTCGCACACACGACCAGAGCGAGCAACGCCTCATTGCGGTTGAAAAGCGGGCGCTCATGGAGATTGACAGCGAGCGGACGGCGGCTCGCCAGGCTCGTCAGGAACTGCAGGCAAGCATCGAGCGCGCGGCCGAGGTCCAAACCTCGCACCAGGCCGAGCGAGACCAGTTGCGTGACGCTCTTTCAACTGCGAAAACGCAACTGGCGGCGTCCATGACGCGGTGTGCGAGCATCGAGGGAGAGCTAGCTGCAAAGAGAACAGCACTCGACGAGCAAATGGCGGCGAGTGGACTCCTGCGCGAACGGCTAGAAGCGTTGTCTAACCAAATGGTGGAAGGCGGCCGCCCTCCTATATCTAACGTCCCTCACCGCCCTCGTCGTCCGTTATCAACGGGCAAGCGAGGCGTGCGCCGTGAATTGAAGTTCACAGACATGGCAGCTCGCAGACCAACCTCGTCAGGTCGCTGAGATACTCGGCGCTGCGTATTACAAGTGCGATCGACAGGTCGTCCAAATGCAAAGGCTGGCTAATCCCGGAATTGTCAATGATCCGCACAGAGCTGCAGATACGTGCACAACGCCTGATTGAAGGCCGGGGCAAGGTTGAGGACTTCGATCGCCTCTTTCTCGACCAGCGCGAATCGTGGCACGGCAAGGAAAGCTTCCGCGAACTCGGGGACTTTCTTGCACACCGTGACGAGCGCAACAAAGGTCCGGTAACGCAGCGCGTACGTGATGTGTTCACCAGCTTCAACGTCTGGAGCTTCGGCCTCAGAGGGCTCCAGCCGACTGACGACGACCTTCGCTCACTCGGCTTGGCCAATCTCAGGCTGCTTACAGATAAAGAGTTGAAAGACGGTTGCGGACTACAGCGTGCAGCAGCCAAAACGAAGCTGGAGAAAGCGCTGCGGAAGCGAACATCGGGATATCAGCTATCTGAAAGCGATCGGAAGACCTTGGATTTTCTGGCAAACCAGTTTATCTGGCGACCGGCCTTCACAGACGACGTTCTTCATGACGACTTCGTCACGGTACTGGTCAAAAACGAAATCATCTTGCCACATGAACGCCAGCTCTTCGACGGCGTGAAAGACTTGCTTGCGCTCTACGCTATCGTTCGCCTCCACGGCGCGGGCATCAGATTTGGGGATGGTCGCACGGGGACTCTTTATGCCGGCTATGCCAACGAGGAGCGCCGGCTTGAAGTCAAGATAGATCTGGGCTCCGACGATTGGCCGAAGCCGACGCAAGCTTCCGTTTGCATGTTCTGGACGAGCCTGCGCTGCGATGACCATTGCGACGCGACACTTATCAAGCCCTCCAGAAGACCTACATGGAATGACTGGACGAGCCCGCTGGAAATAGGTTCGGACAATAAACTTCGTTTGCTGAGCTAGATTTGTCGGCGGCGATCGGCGATTTCCACGTACCCTTCCGCTCACAGGTGCGACCTTCGGTACCGCCATTTCCCTGCTCCGCCCGCCATCCCTTGAACCGGAGTTTCTAAGAACCTGCGATGAAGACCGATCCATCACAACAGACAGTAATCTTCCAGGCGCTGGCAAGCGAAATCGGAGCACTGATAGACGCGGACCCTATTTTGACACCTGTTTCTGTTCACCGGAGCCGAGCCGAGCACCGGCTGGCTAAACGGGTGCGGCGTCGAAGTTGACGATAAAGGCTTTGTCAGGACAGGTTTTGGCGAGTTCAATTCCGAAACTCATAATTTTGCATTGCTTACTAGTGTACCGGGTATATTTGCGGTCGGCGATGTACGTTCGAAATCGATAAAGCGAGTTTCGTCCGCAGTTGGTGAAGGTGCTGCGGTGGTTTCCGAAATTCACGAGTTCTTGAGGGCAAGAAGCCGAGAGTAGGCCTTGCCTTGGCCAGGGCGCGCCCCTTCGGATGTTCCTGGGCGCGAGTCGCCCTATTCGGTCCGAAAGAGTGGCCGCCTCCCCTTGCGGACCGCGCCCGTATACTCCTCAAAGTCGAAGCCTCGTCGTTGCGACAGCAGTTCTTCACCGTCGATGCTTTGCGCGAGCTCCTCGACATCTGTCGGGGAAACACCACTTGACCACGAAGTGCTCTTTCCAGCCGCTTACCACGTGGATGACCTCGATACCTTGCTTGCCGCTTCGGCAGCCTGTAGGCCGAACGATGCGCACGGCGACATTGCGTTTGATTGGGTGCCTTCACGTGCGTTCGCCCCTGCCCTTGATGTCAAAGCATGCCCAGAGCCCGGGAAGTTGGCGGATGAAGCCTCTGATATCGATGATCCGATTTCAGAAAATTTTCCAGCATCCAAAGCCTATCGACACCCCAGAACAACTCTTCGGCGACCACGCAGGTCGGTGAGCCAAAGACGCCCCTATCAGTTGCCTGCCTGGTCGCCTCGTGAACATCAAATTTTGTCCTAGGGTCCTCGATCGCCATCTCGACTGTCCTTCTGTCTATACCGGCCGAACACGCGAGACTTATCAGTATGTCTATGTTCTCTAGGTCTTTCCCTTCCGCCCAACGTGCAGACAGGAGGATTTTTGCCAGCCGTGGAGCAGCACTCGAAGGCGCTCCGTGAAACACGCGATGAGCGTTGACCGGATAGAAAACGTCGATATCCTCTGTCAGCGGAACACCAAACACCTTGGCTAGGCGGGCAACGTCACTGCGCACATATTCCGCTTTCAGCGGGGTCTCCATCACCGGCCTCAATCCCATGACCTTTGTCACAGTCACTCCGACGCGGAATGGTCGCCAGCGCACCACGCAGTCGTGACGGGCCGCCAGTTGCTCTATCGCAGTGGACGCGATATATGCATACGGCGAAACGAAGTCGAAGTAAAAATCAATCGATGTCATGTCGCCTCACGGGCATCCACCGTCAGTTTCCACCGGAACAGAAATGAATCAAGGCGTTGCTCCAGCACGGCGCGCAAAGATTCAATGTCACTCCCATGCTTGCATCGCAGTTGCACCAGCAAGCCCCGCCCGCCATCCTCTTGAACAGAAACCTTGAGTCTAGCAACATCGCCTAGCAATCCCTCAAGCATCCGGGTTGTCGCGTCACAGCGCAGCGCTGGCTTGTACACTTTTCCTACGCTTGTGAGCGGGAGCGTATCGAGCACATAAAGATTCTTCGGTATGGCAGGCCTCTCCGAAACCTTTGACTCAAGATGGCGCATCACCTCGCCAACGTCGAGCGTTCGTCCGGGTTTCGGTACCACAAAGCAGACTGGAAGTTCGCCCGCATAGCGGTCTGGCTGCCCGACAGCAACGGCAGACGAAATGTCCGGATGGGACAGAGCCGCTTCTTCAATGGTCATCGGATCGATGTTATGGCCACTGCGAATGATCACGTCCTTGCTTCGGCCGCTTATAGCAATCCTTCCGTCTTCCGCTTTGTACCCGACATCTCCCGTTATTAGCCAGCCGTCGTCACAGAAGGCGTCAGCGTCGTGCCGTGGATCGAGGTATCCAGGAGTGACGGCGGGGCCTTTGACGACGATGACACCCGATGTGCCTACGGGCACACTCGTACCAATTGAGCCATCGGCAAGAAGTTCGCGAATCTCAGTTTGCATGAAAGGCACTGCATATCCAGCCGAACCAGTAATATGTCGATCTTGCAGCAGGTCGGTGCTAATTAAGGCCGAGGTCTCGGTCATACCGTAGGCTTCATGGATGTGGACGCCCGTCAGTCTTTCAAAGCGATCCGCAACGCTTTGAGACATTAACGAACCTCCGGAAAATGCCTTTTTCACCGATGACAGGTTCGCACCGCCAACCGGTGCGTCTGCGATTGCGCCAATGGCTGTGGGAACAGCACCAACGAGTGTCACGCGATACCGCTCAACGAGCTTCCAGATATTGCCCAGCAAAGTTCGGTTGCGAAGGCCGTCGCGGGAAAGATTGATGATGTGCGCTCCGCGCATAAGCTGTCCAAGGCCGCAACAGATCGCTCCAGCCACGTGGTATAGAGGCAAACCGTTGATTGCGACGTCGTCAGGGGAGATTTGATAGCGGTATGCAAACGCGTACGCTGAGGTCAACTGGTTCCGGTGGGTGTGTCGAACCAGCTTTGGCGTGCCGGTGGTTCCTCCGGTATGAAAATAGGCCGCGTTGTCATTTAGGGTCGGCGCATTCGCGTGCGTCAGACGATCCACCGGCATCGTTATCTTTGCTTCGTCGTATGACACTACCCACGGCGCCCGGGCCGTTGCCCCCCCGACCTGGATTACACAGCGTAACTGACTGCCGAGTTCAGCTCGTATCGCCTGAACCTTGTCCCATATCCCCCCATCAACTTCCGGCCCCGGGGCGACCAGAATATCGGCCTTAGCGGCCCGCATGAGCGCAACGAGCGCTGACGGCGCCAACATGTAATTGAGCGGCAACGACGTAGAGACCGCACCCGCAGCCCACGCGAAGAAGTAGCTTTCGAGGAGGTTCGGCATTAGCAAGGCGACCGCTTTGCCGCGTGATGCCCCGAAGGAGCTCAGCAAGTTTGCGGTTTGATTAACCTCCGCAAATAGCTCCGCGTATGTCAGTTGCCGTGGTTGCTCGTCGAGCAGCCCAGACTCAAGGTGCGTTAGTGCGATGCGATCTTTATGCGTTTGGGCGCAAGACCGGAACAGTCCGTAAGTGCTCGATACATCCAGCCAATCGGTTAGCGTCGTGCCAGAAAACAGCTCTGCCTCCTGCTGTGATGTGGCGCACTGAGCTGGGAATTCGATCATGCTATGTCTCCGCTTACATGTTGTTTGAGTTGGGTCAGTTCCACTGATGCGCACTCTTGGGTGTGTTTGCCTGGTTAGACGGCGCTCACAATCAAGCTTTCGTCGGATTGCTTGACGCGCGCGAAGACCCGGCGATATCACGGCATACCGCAATGACACAGCTCTTGCCTATCGGCACGCCGGGCCGGTACCAAACAGCGGTCTGCGCATCGCACCGGTATCGATTGAGTAATCCGCGCATGCGTGAGGCCCCCTTTCTCCATTGACCGATGCAGTGGGTATGCATCGAAGACCTTTTCGACGCTGGGATCATCCGGAGCGCTCAAAACGGAACGCTGTTAAATATTGAGTCGAGAATAGCCACTGCGTAGCAAGCAGTCAGCATGAACCGCCGCGATGCTGGGGAAAATACTCCGTTAGCCCACCTTGTTCGTCACGCGCCCGCTTTATCGCGCCGGAGGGAATCCACAAGCATGTTCCCCATTGGCAAAGACCCCGTATTGCTTTGACCACCATCAATGGCGACTACGGTTCCGTTGATATAGCGTGATGCACCGCTGACCAGGAATAGCGCAAGGTCAGCGACCTCATCTCGAGAGGCGGCGCGCACTAAGGGGATGCCGGCGAGCAGTCTGTCCCAACTGGATTGACCTTCAGGCGCGAGACGTTTCATTCCCTCCGTATCCTCCACCGGGCCGGGTGCAATTGCGTTGCATCGGATGCCTTGCGCACCCCACTCGATTGACAGGGTGCGCACAAGCATATCAACGCCAGCCTTGGCAGCGCAAACATGTGCTTGTGCTGCTGTGGGCATAACCGACTGCACGGCGGAAATCGCTAGCAGGTCGGCGCCGACGCTGCGCAGGTTGCTGTAGACAGAGCGGAAGGTGTTGTACGTTCCTAGAAGATCTATCTCAATCACCGTCCGGAAACCGTTCGCCGACATATCTTTGGCTTCGGCCACGAAGTTTCCGGCTGCGCCCGCAATGCAGATATCAATCGGACCGAACTCGGTGCAGGCTGCTGTTACCGCCATGCTCAACGCCTCAAAACTTCGCACGTCCGCCGAGAAACCTTTTGCGCTGCCGCCTGTGGCAACGATATCTGCAGCCGCTCCGACCGACTTTTCGATGTTGCGCCCGACGATAGATACATGTGCGCCGTGTTCGGCGAATTTTTCTGCGATCCGCTTGTTGATCCCGCTGCCGGCTCCAGTGATGAACGCATGCTTACCTTGAAGCAGGTTCGGCGCAAAGATATCTTTCATGAAATCTCCTATGTGTAGTGAGTACTGATCCTGACCAAGTTGGATACTTGCAGCGTCGTCGACGGCTTGTCGGACACGAAAACTGGCGACTGGTCTCGGATTCATCTCGACGCGGTCGTGTGGCTCGTCCACTGGCGAGGCAGCGATATGCTCGGGAAGAAGATATCTGGGGTGCCCTTTTTGGGGGAAATGCCCGGTGCGAACCGCACGCGGTTTTATCAGCCATGGGCCGTCCCCTTGAAGGTTTGGCGTTTCGGATGACTCCTCCCGTGCCTCGGCAACTTCACTCGATGGGGAATCTTATCGAGCAAGTCCCGGTGTTCGCCATTCGGATTGTCTGGCTGGCGAACACCCTGTCCGGCGGCCTTGGGGGACCCGCCAGGATGTACTATTCGGATTTCTGCCCTCGTTCAAAGGAGCGCTGCAATGACATTCGGAGGCCCGGGGACTCGCACCGGCCCGCGCAGAAGGCCTCGCCAGACCCGCTCGGTCGTTACGGTCGACGCTATCCTTGAGGCGGCTGCGAAGCTTTTTGCGCGCGAGGGATTCGAGCGAGTCAGTACAACCCGCATTGCCGAACTGGCTGGCGTGAGCGTCGGTTCGCTCTACGAGTACTTTCCGAACAAGGATTCCATCGCAGCAAAGCTGCTCAAATGTCATTGTGATCGCATGCTTGAGCGGTTCAATGAACGTTTTCTGTCAGCAGCGGGTGGCGACCTCGACGAGATTCTGGCTGCCTTTATAGAGGCTACGCACGATGCCTACGCTGTCGACGTGCGACTTCACCGCGCATTGCTCGAGCAAATGGGGCGCGTCAGTAAGCCTCGCCATCTCCAGCGAGTGTCCATGGCCATTGTCGACCTTCTTGAGAACGCTCTCAGGCCATACGGGGAGTCGCTACAACGCCCGAGTATCCGGCTCGCGGCGTTCATGGTCGAGTCGGCGGTGGAAGCGCTTACGCACCGCTCCATCCTTTACGCACCCGAGCTGTTTGATGGCGAGCTGAGTCGTGAACTGCATGTCATGGCGGTTCGCTATCTAACAGCGCCGGCAGTACAACCGAAGGGTGCGAACAGTCAAGGCGAGACGTCCACCTGACTCTGATAGTGTGCACGAAAAGGGGAGAATCCGGCAGGCGCATCCGGTCGCCGTCACCCCATACGTGTAGGTTGACACCTACCTGAGTCACTTTCAGAATCCCGGATTCCCCCCCGTACTACCCAGACCTTCAGCAAAACAACCATGCGTCAGCGATTTACACAGGACCAGATTGAGGAGTTTCGTTCCCGTCTTTGCGCGGTGGCCGAGGATCTGTTCGCCGAACACGGGGTTGAAGGGGTTACGATGCGCCAGATTGCCCAACATCTTGGGATGAGCCAGACGGCCGCGTACCGATATTTTCTCGACAAGCAGGAAATCCTCGCAGCGGTGCGGGCTTCGGCATTCCGCCGCTACGCCGATCGCCCCGACGCCGCCCGTACAGGGCGTGGCGCATTGGACGACGCAGGGCAGTCGGTACAGCTTTTTTTGCGGTTTGCCGCCGACGAACCGAGTACATAAAGCCTCATGTTCGATACCCACCAGCCGCACGCGTCGAACTATCCGGAGTTTGTCGACGCCTTGAAGAGAGCGCGCGCCTGTATGACTGCCTACGTGCAGGCACTGATCGACGAGGGCGTGGTTCACGGCGACGCCAAGGAGATTGGCCAATATTTTTGGGCCGCCGCTCACGGACTCGTCGTCCTTCATTCGAAAGGGTTCATGAATCCTGGCGAGAACCTAGTTGCGGGGAGTACGAGCCTACTCGCCTGAGTTACGCTCGAAATCAGCCCCTCCCAAGCGGACTGCATCCCGTCGGACACGCGCCCCCGCATAAATACCCCACGCCAGAGGCCCGCTGACGCAGTTTTCGATCCCCGGTCGCGACGGGCACGTCGGAAAGATGATTTGGGCACATGTTAAGGTCGCAGTTCCTTGCAACCTCCACAGCGTGTTACGCCGTCTCGCCGTCAAGTCAGCGTGCCAGTCTATCCCCTACTGCAGTACTGCCAGTATCACGTTCGCAGTACGGGGTAGCCCAGCCTGGCTATCTGTCCAAAAAGAGAGTACATACCGATCGATAACATTTGAAAACGCTCGCCGATGAGCGCGGCAAAGCCGTCTAGCACGGGTATCCTGAGTCGTTTTTCGAGACCACACCAATGTGCATGTTCTGGTCGAGGCTCGGCTTTGACTGTGGCGCAACACCGATGAGCCGCGTTTATCATTTCGGGGCACTGGCTGACCAGCATCGTGGCCTGAAATTCGACCGCGAACTCCTGTATGCCGGCACGATGTTTCCCGACATCGGACTGATGCCATCGCACAGTAGCCCGGATAAGCATTTTGAAGTTGATGGTGCGAACGTTGCACGCGACCTCCTGAAGCAACGACGAATCAGTCCGCACGACCCAGCCTGTACATCGGAGATGGACAACGCAGCTCGTGTGCTATATGTGCCGATAAGCTTGTTCTCTGTTTAGGCGCGCTCGCGATCTTCCTGAAAATCGCAAAAATCCAAGTTCGCTATCGGCAACGGCCTTTAATCCCCGGTGTGGAAGTTCGGCTGTCCGGCGGTTTTAGAAAGATCCAGATAAAAAAGGCAGTGCATTTTGGAAAGATCGTCCAGGCAATCTGGGCAACACTGCTGCCCAGTGATCGCAATCATGGGCGCGAAATACTCGGCGTCCGTTATTGTCCGCTCTGACAAACCCGCCGCATTTCACTCACTCAAGGGGCATCCTATGACTCGAGACAGCGCACTATTATCGACCTACACGAGCCGCACGGAAGCCGACAATGCCGTGAAAGCGCTCGCCGCCCACGGTTTCGATATGCAGCAGTTGTCAATCGTCGGCAAGGGCTACCACTCCGAAGAGCATGCCGTCGGGTTTTATACCGTCGGAGACCGGATCAAGAGTTGGGGGGCCACAGGTGCGTTCTGGGGCGGTATCTGGGGGCTGCTAGTGGGGCCCGCACTCTTCTTCGTGCCGGGCTTGGGCCTCGTCGCTCTCGCGGGGCCGTTCGTAGCGACACTGATCTCGGTGATTGAAGGAGCCGTGATCGGCGGCAGCGTCACAGCGCTCGGCGCAGCGCTCGCGCAAATTGGCGTGCCAAAGGATGACGTTGTGAAGTATGAGTCCATTCTGAAGGCAGACGGGTTCCTCCTCATCGCACACGGAACAACGGACGACATTGCCCGGGCGCGGGCGATTCTGGACGGGCGCAAAGATGACAGCACACAGTCCATCCAGTCGAGTGTCTGAAGGCAGACATTGCGTAAGCCGTCACCGAGTGCACTCCCTCGGTGTTTGGGCGGATCACTGTTGCGGGGGCGAGATTGCCCTCAGATGGGGGGGTACACGACGCACGGCAAAAAGGCCAAACCCGATGGCTGGCCGACTGAACCTTCGTCGGATGGGTAGTCCCCAAAATCGCGATAACCTCGTTAGGGTCATTGGGAAGCACGCACCTGTGCGATGAAATGTTTGAGGTGATCTTCTTCGGAGCAACGTCGATGAAACGTCAGACCGTGACAAGGCTGGCAGCCGCCTGGCTCGCAGCGGCACTATTGATAGACTTCAACCACTCCGTTCTCGGGCAAACGACCGGCGGCTCCGGTAACTCCGGTGTCGGGCTACCTGCTATCCGGACCCAAGGCGACGTCACCTTCATAACTGGCGGAGTCGGGCACGACGAGGCCCACGCCATGCGTGTTGACGAGGTACACTGGCCACTCTCGCTGAGTTTCTTTGGACCAACAAACGACTATCTCGCCGACGTTCACGTGCGGATCACCGATGCGAACGGCAGTGAGGTACTGACTGCTGATTCGCGTGGCCCGTATATGCTCGTCAGACTGCGGCCCGGCGCCTACACTATCCACGCTCGGTATAAGCACAAGAACGAAACACGCGCCGTGAAGGTAGCCGGCGATGGGTCACAGAAAGTGCCATTCACGTTTGACATTCAGTAAATCGAACCATGCACGGCCGTCGGTTGTGCGTGTGAGCGGCCCCCGCGCTGAACGGACGACGTCGACAATTGGCGCACCGCTTGTCCGCGTGGAAGCGGCTTGCGGTAAGACGAGACGGCTCGTGGAAAGGTCTGTGGAACTATGTCAGTACCCGCCCAAGCGCACCGATTTGCCTGTCTACAGTCGCGAAGAGCTCGCCGTCAACGCCGGCGACTCGGGTCCACACAAATTTCATTCGCCGCCGGATGTCTTCGGCAACACGATAGCACGGGCGTCTTGACATGATGCTTCAGTTCACCAAGGTTAGTGTCAAGCTTCACTCCTGAACCCACTCAATTTTCCACGCCAACAAAGCGCTGACGATGGGGTTTGCTTCGATCGTTACTTGCAGAGCGCTTTCGAGCTAACCGGTGCTGACCGGAACCAAGATGACAGCGCCGAGATTGTTACACCGTACGCCGACGACCACTCATCCAACCATGAATTGTTGCGGTTTCCGCAGCAGCTTCAGCAGACAAGATTCTCTTCAATGTCATCACTCGCCGCCCCGACGTCACAAGCTCCCGTCGAAGAAAGGAAAACCGGGCATTGATCGCCGGTCGCCCTGCCTTCACGTCGACGACGAGAGGCAACCATACAGACTTAATTCTTGACCAAGTAAGCGTTACGCCACGAGATCAGATAGTTTTCTCCGTCAATGCCTTTGATCGAGGTCGACACGGCGTCATTCATGCCTCGCTCATTGAGCGTCAACATCGGCAGATCATCCGCAAGGATCGCCTGAACTTTCTTGTATAGAGCACCACGGCTAGCATCTGTCGTAGCTTGCTCCGCCTGCGCGAAGAGATCGTCCACGGTCTTATTGGAATAACCGGAGGAATTGCCGTAGGTTTTCCCGATTGCCGAAGTTTCAAAAATCCGTGCGAGTCCCAGTGCTGGGTCGCCAAAGCTCGTGTATGGCATCATCATCGTGTCGAAGTCCCGTTGCTTGAACATACGCGGGATGGACGCGGCTACGTCGATCGGAACCACGTTCAGATCGACGCCCACGTCCTTCCACATGCTCTTTAGCGATACAGCTGCGACTGGAAAGGACGAGTCATCGGTCTGGAAGAGAACATTGATCTTGAAGCGGATACCGTCCGGGCCTCGCTTTAGGCCAACCTGATCCAGAAGTTCGTTGGCGTTTGCCACGTTAAAGGGATACGTCTTGCGATAGTCGATTTCCGGATTGGCAGCCCACGCAATTTTGCTCGGAAATGGCATGGTGCCGACTGTGCCGTTATTGCGAAATGCAGCCCGCAGCAGGAAGTCACGATTTGTCGCCATCGTCAGCGCCTGACGCACGCGCTTGTCGTTCAGCGGTTTGCGGGTGACATTGAAGACAAGCATGTTGATGCTCGGAGGAAGGCCGGCTGGGACCAGACGCAGTTTTGGGTCTGTACGCAGCACAGGGTAATCATTTGTCGACACGTAAAAGTAAGACGAGTAATCAACGTCGCCGGCAAGCAACGCCTGCGTGCGGCTCGCGGCTTGGGGGATGATGCGGAAAATTACCTGATCGAGATACGGCTTGCCTGCCTCGTAGTAGTTCGGGTTTTTGACCAAAGTAATATGGTCACCCCGCACCCATTCCTTGAGGATAAATGGTCCAAGGCCGATCGGCTGTGATGTCGCCGCAGGATTTGAACTGACGTTCGTTCCCTCGAACACGTGCTCAGGCAGGATCGCCCCGCCATTTGAGCAGGACAGCGAGATCAGCATCGGGCCGAACGGCTGCTTGAGATGCATGACGACGCGGTTCGGCGTTGGCGTGTCGATAGTTTCTATCGAGCGCCCAGCCGCCGCAAACACCGGACTAAATTTCGAATTGACTTCCAGAATCGAATACTTGACGTCCTCGGAAGTGAAGGGCTTCCCGTCCTGCCACTTCGCCGAATTCAATTCGAACGTGTACGTGCGTCCATCAGGGGAAATGCTCCACGACTTCGCCAGCATCGGTCGGATGTCCCCCTGATCGGTCGTCGTCGTCAATCCCTGATAGAGAATACAACCTACCATCAGATCCTGACCTGTGGTAGACACTGCGGGGTTAAGCCCCGCCGGGTCTGCGCCAATCCCGAGAACAACAGTTCCGCCCCGCACGGGCGTTGACTGCGCAAAACTGTGTGTCGTGCAGAGCAATGAGACCCCGGCCAGGATGCCTTGGACAAGTTTCGAACACAGACTGGTAAAACGCTTCATTGTGGTAGGCCTTTCATTGTGAGCAAGTAACCGTCTGTTGACATTGACGCCAGTTCGGCCATTGGCGTTTTGCGATATCGGATAGCCGAGGTGTGAACCGATTCCCCGGTACCTGACCGCAATTTTTTCATGGCTACGCTTGTTGGTCGGTATACGCCTTATCAGGGCAAAACTGTTGCCACGATGTCTGGTATTGGCGATGCGCGCAAAGAGTGGCGCGTACTTTTGACGTGTTCAAGAATCTTTACCTGTTCGGTTAGATGCCAGTCGGGAAGCTGACACTGCCACTCGTTAATCGACAGGCTCCACGCCAAACGATCGTCAGTTGGTCGGGCAGCCCCTCAATCCGACACGGCATCACATTCGTTTCAACAACACTGTGGTTCATCTTTCACTCCATTCTGTTCGCGCGGCATCGGAAAAAGAATTCAATATACAGAACGACTGCGCTGCGATTTATATCTAACAATTTCATTACAACGCGCCTTGAAGTGCCGGCCACTCAGTCATCAAGCGTCTGGTACACGCCATAGACAGAGGCACCATCGCATCCGCTTCGACGATCACTCGGCGCATCGTACTCTAAACTATGACCGGCATCCCGAAAATAGGATTCAATATACAAAACGGCCGAGGCGCTAATTTGTCACTCCGAGAGGTGCGCTCACCCACCGCCCTCAACTGCCGGACCTGACCCAACCCACCGCGACGCGGTCGTGCTGACATACTGGGCGCCATCGCCTAGTGCCAGTGATCGGCAAGTAAGTCCGGACATGTCGAGGAACGAACCGGATTGGCGCCAAGTCTTCCTGTCGCGCCGAGCGGCAATTCTAGCCGCAAATCGACCGTCCTAACGAGCGATGCCTCATATGGATATGATATGGCTTGCCAGGTTACCGGTCGCCGCGTGAGAAAATACGCTGGAGGGTACCGATAATAATGTAGCGGGCGTGGACATCACACCGAAAACGCTGGGGTAGATTCGGCCCTTGACCTGTTCGAGGCCGACAATAAGTTCTGCGGAAATGAACCGCACGCGAGCACAATCTGACCGTTGCTGCTGCGAAAACCCAGCTAACGGCGTCCATGACACTGCGCGCTAGCCGCAAGGAAGAACTGGCCTGACAGGCCTATCGCACTTGTCAAGCAAATAGAGGCGTCGACCTCTGTCGCGGAAGCTCGGAGCGCAGTCGAACCAGATCGGCGGAAGGGTGCCTGCTACATCTCGCCGCCTTCGTCGCCCTCCGTTGTCGGCCCGGGAACGAAGTGGGCGCCGCGAGTAGAAGTTTACAGATATCGCCGTTTGCGAGTCGACCATGGTCGGCCGCTTAGACGTCAAGTGCAGTGTGATACACGCGATGGCAAGATCGAAACCGATAAGTCGGACGGTCCGAAGACAAGATCTCGCCATTGCGGTGGCAACAACTTTACGCTACAGCGAGCGTTTGGCGGCGCGCCGGACGGCCTTGCTCTCGATGCATTGGCGGACGCCGAGGTACCCTATCGGTGATGTCGCATGCAAAGGGTGCATTTTACGCAGAACGGGCTCGAGCTAGGTGACGAGGCGTCGCAAAATGCTCCGTGACATGACGCGATAGGATCGGACGAGATCCGCGTCGGCTGCGCGCGGGCGTGTGCAAGCGCGTTACGTTCAAGGCTGTTGTTGTGTCTTCGACCACGCGCGCATCACGTTGGTCTGCTGCTCGAGTACACCTTCATCAAAGCGGGCGGGCGGCGCGACGTTTTCTTCCAGGCGACTGAATATATTCGGCGCATGAACATGCGAAATGCCTTGCCGCGTCAGCTCTTTATGCGCTTTTCGCGTCCACTCGTGCAGGAGAAGAACCGCCTCCAGCCACTCGCGATTGTGATACATATACGCGCCGAGATTAGTCGGTCGCGGAATACCCTCTCTCCGGTCAAGCGCTATGAGGTTCCCTATGCCAAACTGTTCGTGGTAAACGATGCCGTAGACAGCGCCGTGTACTGCCGGGTCGAGATTGGCGCTGTGCCGCATCAGTACCTTTTCAGCGTGATCATGGATGCGCTGCAGCGTATGATCAATGTACGCCCCCCAGCTTCGCGACGGAATCACTTTGGCCGGCTTATTGATGTCGAGTGCGACGAATATTTTTCCGACGCTCACTGGCGAAACGACCTCCTGCCAACTGGTCGGCGCGGCATCTCCGACGGAGTTGGAATACATTTCCTTCCAGAGGTTTAATGCCCAAGCCGTCATGATGCGGACGTCTTCGTAAGCTGCGGCCCTGACCGGGAGCATACGTCTCTCTTCCCTTTGCCGCGCCAAGTAGTCTATCCCGTAGACCGTCACCAGTGAACCGATGAAGCCCGCGAGCAGATTAAGTCCGAGTGAAGACGCCGCCTCGTTCTTCAGGAAACACAACCTTGTAGAAACACCGATGAAAACTGCGAACAGTGCCGGCAACTTGAGCCCGTCGCGGATGTCGCCCGCTATCGGTTTTTTGAGGTTCATTTTGATGTGGCAAATACAAAAAAGTCTGTCGAATGGCCGCCAACGCTTGATCGCCGCAATAGTATTGTCCGCTCTTTCTTCCGACCGGCTGTGATCAGCGTACGACACTCGAGCAACCGGGATGCGTCGCTGCTGCATTAAGCCGTGCGGGCATTCCCGAGTTCCGCGCGCCGGCAGACGCCGGCGGTCTGAGCAGCGTAACTTGATCAAGGAGTTCGTTCAGGGGCCCTTCGTCAGATGCTGCGGCAATCGCCTCACAAGCTAGCGCTACGTTCGCTGTCAGGCGCATCCGGAAGACTCGGTTTTGAGCTGTTCGACTCGTCGTTAAGCTGGCGATTACTCCCCTTCCCGCCCCACCGTGCATTATCGCATCTACAATCTTCCTACTTAGTTGCTCGTCCCGTTCAAGGGTCGGCGATGTCGCAATCGTCCCCGTGACCCTAAAATACCGGGAACGTTTTGACGGAAATTACAAAAATGCCTGTTGACTACCCTCTTCATACTTTGGGCTGGAAGGCTTTCCAGGATTTATGCCTCGCGGTCGCGCAGGAGTGCTTGCAGCGGCCAGTTCAGCAATTCCTGCCATCATATGACGGCGGCCGGGACGGGGCTTTCATCGGCACATGGTCTGACGGCACAAGTTCGGCATCGTCCACTATTCAGTGCAAGTTCACGTCCATTCCAAACAAGAATCTCGCCTTGTCAGTTCTCGTGGACGAATTAAAGAAGGTGCCTAGGCTTGTAGAAAAAGGCCTCGCAAAAGATTACGTCTTAATCACAAATTATTCGATTACCGGTGAAACCGAGTCTGAGATCGGCGTGGCATTGAAAGCAGCTGGTGCGGAATCCTGTCGTGTGTTCGCTGCTGAGTGGCTCAAGACTGAGATCGAGAAGTCGGCCCGACTTAGAATGCTTGTCCCTCGGTTATATGGATTGGGAGACCTCAGTAATATTCTGGACGCGAGAGCGTATGAACAGGCCCAGATGATTCTGAGCTCGCTCGGCGACGATCTCAGGAAACTGGTGGTCACGGAGGCCCATAATCGGTCTGTCGAAGCTATAAGCCGTCACGGATTCGTGTTGCTTTTGGGTGCACCTGCAGCTGGCAAATCGACAATCGGGGCAAGCCTCGCAGTCGGTGCGGCTGACATCTGGGGATGCCTTACTCTGAAGCCAACGTCCGCCGCGCAACTCCGCGACCGTATCAATCCGCACGAGAAGCAATTCTTTTGGGTTGACGACGCATGGGGCTCCACGCAGTATCAGTCCGACAAGATTGACGCGTGGAACCAGATCTTGCCCGATATCGCAGCGGCGGTGCAAAGAGGTAGCAAGTTCCTCATAACTTCGCGTAGCTACATCTGGAACAGCGCAAAGAATGATCTCAAGGTGCAGGCGTTTCCGTTGCTAACGCATAGCAACGTCACCATTGAGGTTGAACACCTGTCGACGGATGAGAAAGCGCAGATTCTGTACAACCATTTAAAGATGGGCGATCAGTCCGTTGAGTTTAAAACCAGTGTTAAGCCGTTTCTCCCGGCCATCGCTAAACGTGAAGACTTTCTCCCTGAAGCGGCGCGACGATTCGGCAGCAGGTTATTCTCCGACGCGCTTTCGCTCACGGAGGATAGGATCATGGACTTCTTTGCGCGTCCTGCTGCCTTCCTCTTTGACACGGTCCGAACTCTTTCATCTGCCCACAAGGCTGCTCTTTCCCTGCTTTTCGTCGAACTTGGACGAGTGGATTCGCCCGTAGTCGACGGACAAGGAGTCGCGCTCGTAAGAGACGCCTTCGGCGTCACGACGCATGAAATCAAGAGTTCGCTTAACCAGATGAATGAATCGCTGACGCTGCTGGCTCATGACGAAGATGGGCCCTACTGGCGTTACAAGCACCCAACAATTTCTGAGGCCATTGGAAAGCTGATCGCGCAGGACCAGGAGTTAGTGGAACTTTATGTTCGCGGAGCCAAAGCAGATTCACTCGTCTCCGAGGTAGTGTGCCCAGGAATAGAGGTGTTTGGCGCATCGATCGTTGTTCCTGCATCCCTCTTCGATCTGCTCGTGGAGAAGCTGGCGCCGTTGCCGCCATACCGCCTTCGATCGTTCATCGCTCAACGCGCAAATCGTTCCTTTGCCGGGCGTCTTGTCGCGGCTCGTTCTGACCTCGTTTCAACTCTACCGGATTTCTACGACCCGATTTCCGAAGACGGCGATACACGCTTTATGGTGAGCCTGCTTCGATTCGGCCTTCTACCTGAGAACGCACGATCAGATTTCGCGGCCACAATTTGTAGCTTTGCAGTCGAAAAAGCGGACGCTAGCCTCGTACAGGACCCCGAGTTGCGCGAATTTTTGACTCAAGAGCAATACTTGTCGCTGCTGCAAGACGTGAAAGAACATGTTCTGGACAACCTAGGTAGACACGTAGACCGTGTGCGCGACGCTTGGGACCCTAGCAATGATCCCGAATCGCAATTTGATGAGCTCAAATCTGCGATTGGGGTGTTCGTCGACGCGATATGTCCCGATGAGCAGGACCGGATCGGCGACGAAGCGAGCGGCCTTATATCCTCGGCCCAGATGAAGTTGGAAGAAGATTATCGACAGCCTGAGGAGGAGCAAGCTCCTGTTGCAAAAGGGGAGGTGCAGGGTAGCGAGCTTGCGCCCATCTTTTCAGATGTCGACGAGTAGTTGGCACCCTGCACCCGTGAGCCACCGCTGGCAACGAGCTCGGGCACGTCGAATGAGTAAAAACAAATTCGCGGCCGAATTTGTCAGACCGTTTTTTGGGGGCCCATACCCCTGGCTTAAATGCGCTTGCCAGCCGCGACTTATGCCGAGTTCTCGGTCGCCGATACAGCTTCAGCCGCTTGTACCGGCTCAGTTGACGCCGTTCCTTTGGCAATCAAACGCGTCGACTTCAACTTTTTGTCGTCCGGCCGCTTGACCATTTTCTTGGCGGCACCGACCTTCCGCTCGCTTACCTTTCTGGCAACGCCCTTAACGGCGATAGACTTTTTAGGGGCAACGTTCGCTTTTCGCAAAGAACTCTTTTTCGCGATGGGCTACGCACCAGCAGCCCTCTTCTCCGCGATCGTCTTCACGGCGGTCTTTTTCACAGCGGCCTTCTTGATTGCCGGTGCAGTTGCGGGCGCTGCAGCCTCGGCGGTTGCATTTGCAATCAGAAACTTACTACGATCTTTCGCCAATGCGAGCCAAGCGGGCGCGCGTCCGTGCCCGCTCCACGTCGCGCCGGTCTTCGGATCGGCGTACTTCGCCGCCTGCGGCCCGCGCAAATATCCGCCAACTTTTACTGCTCCGGTCACATTCGCAGTGGCTGGTTCGCCAGCGATTAGAAATCTGGAGCGGTCCTTCGCGTTGGCAATCCAACTAGGCGCACGACCACGGCCAGACCATGTTGCCCTGGTCTTCGGGTCCTGAAACTTGGGGGTCGATGCGCCAGCCTCGGTTAGAGCCTTGGCACGGGGTTTGACACCACGCCTCTTGCCGCCAGCGTGCGCGTCGATGTCGGTGACACTCAGACCGTGCTGTGCAATTAAGTCACGGATTTGATTGAGAGCAGCCTCAGACTTGGCGGTGAGTATCGCCTCGGCCTGCTCCTGGAGCTTTTTCATTTTGGCCTGAATCTGTTCTAGCGTTGCCACACGACCTCCGGTTGCATTTGGTATGCGAACTATGCCACGTCAACTACACATAGTGAAGCTGACGATGCGCACTTACGCTGATAGCGGAGACGACGCTTGCTGACCTCATCCAGCGAAAACTGATCTTCGCCGTTGCCTCTCTGAAATGATGGTCATCCGACTAATGACAAAACCTGCAAGCTCAAGACGATCACGACTTGTTCTTCAGATTCTGACTCTGCGCCGTGATCCGCTATGCCACGCACGCGTTGTCTAAGCGTAGACAATCTACAACGCGTATCTCGCGCCGGCATCTTTAGCCCTCCTGAAGGCCCTCGCGAAGAACATTTCCTCAAGTCTTCCAGATTTTAGACGTTATAAAACTATTAAACGTCCACACATCTTTAGAAAGGGCACCACGTTGGCTATGAATAAGAAGGCAGAAGTCTTACGCTATTGGCGCTCTGTCGAAATCTTCAATCCGCCAAAAGTCCCGGACATAAAATTGGACTCCAGCGATGAATCGACCAATCACTTCGATAGCACATCAGCCGCCGCGCCTTGGGAAAGCGGCTACGACAGGCCTCTTCCGCTTCGACCTAAACTGCTTCCCCGTCACTACGTTTACGGCGGGATATATCCAGTGCGGCAGGTCAGGGAGTTTCTCGAAACGAAGTTCGGTAGCGACCCGGAGTCTTTCGATGAACGACTGGATGCCGAATCCGCCTGCTTCCAGATCGCCGTGTCCCACGATGGGCGTCCGCTGTTTGACAGTTTTGTGCTGTCAGCGTGCGTCTGGGCATGGGGAAGGACGACCACCCCGGGGCCCAGCGCGGCTGACTGGCTAGATGGCTTTGAGGCGTTCGAAAAGGAGTTCACAACCGAAGTCGTTCGAACTCTCGGGGTGCCCCAAGACGATGAAGAAGGCATGGACTTACTCGCGAAGGGGCTACGAGTCGGTAGGCGTATTACGTTGCTCGACATCGCAAAACTGGTCGAGCGCCTGCTGGAATTGATACATCTTCCGGAGGCGACGCTAGCGGAGCAAACGCGGATCAGAACGGCTCGAGTTGGCGTGAAGCGCCCGTACGAGTCTGAACGTGTCGATTTTCTAAACAGCTTTTTTCTTGGTGACCTTCAGCTCGTCGCTGATTCACTGGTCGACAATGATGTCGGCCCCGCACTGCAAAGCTATCTGCTCTCGGACAAGGAAGCGTCGTTGTTGTCGCAGACAGATGTCCGGCAGGACTTGAAAACACTTTACGACACTCTCGCCCCTGCGAGATTCCCACGAGGTCGTTGGCCCAGTAAGGACCATCATCCGCTTGTCTTCGGGCAGCAGTTCGCGATCAACCGAATGACATCGGACCTCTCACAGGCCGGGTTGTTCGGAGTCAACGGGCCGCCGGGTACCGGCAAGACGACATTGCTGCGCGACCTTGTTGCATCGGTTGTTGTCGAACGTGCGATTCAGATCGCCTCACTCGCGTCGGCAAAGGACGTCTTCAAGGGTGCGAGCGGGTGGAAATCGGGCGACCGGAATCGACGCATCGCTCATGTCAACGGCGCTCTTTCGGGTTTTGAGATCGTCGTCGCGTCCGCTAACAATGGTGCGGTGGAAAACATAACGCTTGAGCTGCCAGGGGAGGGCGCGGTCGACGACAGTTGGCGGCAAGGTTTCGATTACTTTTCTGACCTCGCTTCCCAAGTCATCGGAAAGCCAGCTTGGGGCCTGCTTGCCGCCAGACTCGGCAGCAAGTCAAACCGGCAAGATTTCGCCAGCAAGTTTTTCTGGGGTTCCGAGCCCTCCTCCTCTCGAAATTCTGGCGACACCGCTTCCAGCCCGGTGCCCGACGGATTTAAGACGTGGTTAGGGGGAAACTTGGGCACATCCGTCGACTGGGCCGAAGCCGTTAAGTCTTTCAATGACGCGCTCGCGGACGAGCAGCGGTTGCGTCGCGAGCGGCAAGAGTGGTTTGAGCAAAAGAAGGAGCACAACGCGTCGACCAGCCGGCTTCGCGAGTTGCACTCATCTCATCAGCAGCGCAAGCAAGCGACTCTCAACGCCGAGCACGCACTCAATGAGAGCACAGCTAGCGCTGTAAAAGCGTCGGCGGCCGCTCAAAGCCACCGGAGTCGCCGGCTGGAACATCTTCAGGCGCGTCCCAGTTTCTTTGAGAACGTGTTTAGCCTGGGCAAGACTGGGAGAAACTGGCGGGCTGCTTACGACACATGTCTACAGGCCGAAAGCGCATCCCTCGCAGCGGAAGCAGGAGCAAACCAGCTCGTCGAACGGTTACAGACTGTTCTCCAGTATGCTCAACAGCTGGAGAATTCCGCCCAGCGAGAGATCGAATCGTTGAATGCGCGTATCGCGACTCTGGAAAGAAATCTGGCTCGCGCAAGAAACGCGTTGGGAGCGCACTTTCCTGAACCGGAAGAATTCAGCACGGACGAGTCGAAACGCGAATTAAGTTCGCCGTGGGCCGACAGAGCCTGGAACGACGCACGCGCATGCGTATTCCTCCAGGCACTACGACTGCATGAAGCCTTAATCACTGCAAATGCTGAGACTATCCTAGGCAATCTGTTCGGTCTGACCGACGTGATGTCCGGCGCGGTTCCAAAATCGGCGCCGTATGCAGCGGTAAAAGCTGCCTGGCAAACACTTTTTCTCATCGTTCCAGTTGTCTCAAGTACCTTTGCATCGTTCGATCGCATGTTTTCCCATTTGCGACGGGAAGATCTCGGCTGGCTTCTGGTCGATGAAGCTGGACAAGGTATTCCGCAGGCCGCTGTAGGTGCCATCTGGCGTTCCCGTCGCGCCGTCGTCGTTGGCGACCCTCTGCAGCTTGAGCCTATTCTCGCTCTCCCTTTTACATCACAGCAATCTCTTCGGATGCGGTTCGGCGTTGACGAAACCTGGATACCGGGGCATCTGTCCGTTCAGAGACTGACGGATCGCGTCGCAACCGTCGGAACCACGCTACGCGATCACGAAGGTAAGCCGCTGTGGATCAGCTCGCCGTTGCGGGTGCACCGACGTTGTGACCGCGACATGTTTGATGTTTCAAACAAGATTGCATACCGAGGACTAATGGTCTTCGGCACGACGCCGCGAAAGGAAATTTTGCTTCCCGACACCACATGGGTTCACGTTGAAAGCAAGCATGGCGAGGGGCACTGGATCCCCGATGAAGGTGTCGTAGTAAGTGCGATTCTTGATGATATGCAGTCACTGCAAGCCGAGATCCACGACGATATCTATGTCATCTCACCGTTTCGGGATGTCGTCAGCAAGTTGAGATCCCGCCTGCGAAACTACGAGAATGTGAAAGTCGGCACGATCCATACGGTCCAGGGGAAGGAATCGGACGTCGTGGTCCTGGTCCTGGGCGGCAACCCGCAACGAGTCGGTGCAAAAAAGTGGGCATCCAGAAATCCGAACCTGCTTAACGTTGCTGTCAGTCGCGCAAAACGACGGCTCTACGTTGTTGGCAATCGCGAAGAATGGATGAAGTTCGAGCATTTTCGTGAGTGCGGCGGCAGGCTCAACCATTGCGAAGGCTGGTCTCCCGTAGTGCCCTTGTATCTCCGGTAGAACCCATCGACGGCAGACGTTATATGGACACAATTTCCGCAACGAAACACCCTCAAACTGTCGGAAACGACCCGGTGAGCGCGGACGTATACATCTCTTGGCTCCGAGGCGCGCTCGAGGTTCGACCCAGTACTTCACCCGGAATGCGTGCCGCGTTGCAAACGGCAAACGTGCCAACAGCAGATGCCGAGGCCATCGTTAGCGGTGTCACGCGATGGCGTAGCATCATGGTCGCGCCTGCTGGCATCCAGAAGGGACTTTCCGACCATGCGATCGAGGGAAAGCAGACGCTGACGTCAGAATCCACCCCGTCGTCGAGGCGACGTATTCGTTTCTGGATATTGGTCGTTGCGCTATGCGTTTGCGTCGCGTCGCTCTTCTGGCTGCTATGGTCACATCGGGCGTTGAATCAACCGGACGCCCCCCAACGTTCGGACACGACTCCACTGACAGTGCCGGTGACGCACGACAGTCCCACGGCACCGTCGCATGTCTCACGAAAGACGGGCGCTGGTCGTGAAAGGCACCCTCCTAACGAAAACAGGGCTCACGTGACTCATGGGGTACCGGTTGTCGCCGATGTCCCGAGCGCGCCTCCAACGTTGAGCACGGATATCCGACCGCTCCAGAAGCTGCATCCAGAGTCCTGCCCACCGGGTGTCGATCGTCTGGGTTGCCCATCGGCAACCGATCAGACGGGACAGAATCGCTCCACTTCGTGCCCCTACGGTTATCAACTGCGCGGTGGAACGTGCGCAGAAGTTGATGTCCCAAAGCATGCGCACTTTGAATCTGTTGGCTATGGTTGGCAATGCGATGCCGGCTACGTACAGGACGGCTCGACATGCAAGACACTCATCGTCCCACCGCACGCTCATTTGGATGTTTCTGGTCACGGCTGGTTTTGCGATGCCGGGTTCGAGCCCCTGGGCGGCGCGTGTCAGTAGCAACGCGACCACGTGCGACGCAAACATTGCCGAAAGCGCCCGAACGGGATTGAATGCCGGCGAGAGAAAAGTTTCGATGCAGTGCGCGATGGCATCCATCCCTGTTGCAGCAGTCAGACTGGCGGGCAATCCCATGGTCAGTTGTGGATCGCAAATCACAGTGCGTGGCACGACATACGGTGAAATGACGCCAACCTTTCGACCATCGTCGAGGATCAGAATTGCGCCACGCCCTACTTCGCTGCCGGTTCCTGCCGTGGTCGGTACAGTAATAACCGGAGCAGTCCGGTTAGTGATACGCTGCAAACCGCCTTCGATGAGTGCAAAGCTTTATAGAGGGCCGTCGTGTATCGCGCAAACCGCGACGCCCTTTGCGAGGTCAATCGACGATCCGCCACCCACCGCGATAATTCCGTCGCAACCATTCTGTCGGTAGGCTTCGACCCCCGCCCGAACCGCAGCTTCATTCGGGTTAGGTGGCGTATCGGCGAATACGGCAACATCGTTCGTCAAGTCCAGCACGGCCAGTATCTTATCTACGATACCAGCGGCCTTTACGCCAGCGTCGGTCACGATAAGTGGACGTGTGATACCCACTCGGTCGCACTCCCCTTTCAGTAGTTCGATCGCGCCGAAGTCGAACTGGATCTGCGTGATGTAATTGATAAGCGACATGCAGGTTCTGCCTGATTTTTTGGGATAAAGTGGAATCCATATGCTAGGCACATGGCTCCGGGTCATGCCGTCTCCTAGACGTTGTTTTAAAGTAAGGAGGTTCCGCGAGTCTGCGGAACCGACAACATTTGATACCGCTATGAATTTCTCTCCATGCAGATGATCCCATCTCTCAACTCGATCGTTTCACGTCTGCACGCAAAGCATCTACGTCATCTGATCGCGCTGGGCGAACATGGTTCGCTTCTCGGAGCAGCCACTGCTACTGGCCTAACGCAATCCGGAGCCAGTAAGGCGTTGCAGGAAATCGAAACAACATTGGCCCGGCACTTTTCTCACGTACCAACCGAGGACTCGAGTCAAATCCAGCGGGACGCTGCGCACTCCGGTACGCACGGCTTTTATATATGACTTGAGTCATTTGCATGCCGAACTGAACGGCATCTTGCTTCGTGTCGGCGGCCGGCTCACGGTGGGTGCGATCATGGGTGCGGTGCCATTGCTCACGTCCGCAGTGTCAAAACTCATGCGGGAACAACCAGAAATGTCGGTCGAGATTGTCGAAGACACGAGCGCCGCGCTTTTCGCGCAGATCGAAAGCGGACGTGTTGAAGTGGCAATCTGCCGGACAAGCGTTAGTGAGTCGCCTGACATTTTTGATTAGACGATCATCCAGCAAGAGCATCTGTCGGTGGTCGCGAATGTTGCGCATCCGCTGCATAACGCAAGATCGCTGAGTTTCGATGACGTTGCTGGATACGGGTGGGTGGTATATCGCGCGAACATGCCGATGAGAGTTCCGCTTGAGCGGGAATTCTCTCAAGCCGGAGTAAGCTTTCCCACGCATCTGCTTGAAACAACATCGGCCTTTGCGACACTATCGCTTCTACAGGAGAACTCCGGCCTCCTCGCACTCGTCTCTACTGATGTCGCGAGTTTCTGCGTCGAACACGGGCTGACGTGCATTTTGCCGCTGTCGATCACCTCACGTGGTGAGCCCTATGAGCTAGTAACAAGAAGAGGGGCGCCCCTCTCAGTAGGAGCGTCACTGTTGAAGGAGATGCTTGCAGGGATCGATTCGGAGAGAGAGGAATGACGGGAGGAAACGCTTTCCGAAGACCGAAAAACGCGAGCCCTCCGCAAAAACGAACGGTTTGCGAACTCGCAAAGCGACGGAGTCAGTGCTGTCCGCCTCCATTCAAGAGTGGTGAATCGTTTGAAAAGCACTCCGCCGGTTTATCGAATCGGCTGGCGTCGCGTCGTACGCGGCCCGATTCGCTTGCTGGAGTCTGAACAACTCCCCCGGTCGATTGTCGACGGTCCTCGTCGCGGAATCGCGTGTCTCAACATGCCCGGCCTCTGTCAAAGAGCGACCGGCGAAACTCGACCAGCAATTACCATCCATCCGGCCTGCGATATGCCGCCCCTGAAATCCATTTCTCACATCACAAGATAGGTGACTTTTCCGGCAGTACCTCTCGTCACGAGCATCGCGCAGATTTGTTCGCAGCACACGGACGATTCCAGGCGAAAACCCAGAAGTGTCTGACCGCATATGATGTTTCCTTCGTGCGAATCCGCAATTGATAGGAAGAACCGGCAAGAGCCAGTGGGTGATGCGAGTCACAATGAACTGAAACTCGCAGATCTAAGTGGAATCGGCGAACAGAATCGTGGTTAGCTCGACCCCGGATCGGCCGTAAGCGTGACGGCTATCTACTTCTCGTTCAGTAAAGCCGTCCCTCATGAACCTGGTCAAAATCGCTCTCCAGCGGCCTTACACGTTCGTCGTGATGGCCGTACTCATTCTGATTTTCGGCGTTAGCGCGGCGCTGAAAACGCCCGCCGACATCTTTCCGAACATCAATATTCCGGTAGTGGCCGTCGTCTTTAGCTATACGGGCCTGTCGCCGAACGACATGGCAGGTCGTATCGTGACCTATTACGAGCGGGCGGTGACGACCAGCGTCAGCGACGTCGAGCATATCGAATCCCAGTCAATTCCGAATTACGGCATTGTCAAAATCTTCTTTCAGCCAGGCGTCGACATCAGCAAAGCGCTGGCGGAAGTGGGCGCCGCCTCGCAAACCGTGCTGAAACAGATGCCGCCCGGCGTCACGCCGCCGACGGTCTTGAGCTTCAATGCCTCCACGGTGCCAATCCTGCAATTGGCCCTATCCAGCAGAAAGCTATCCGAAGCCACGCTCTACGATGAGGCGTCGAGCTTCATCAGGCCACAACTTGTCTCGGTTGCCGGAGCCGCGATCCCTCTGCCTTACGGGGGCAAGGTGCGCCAGATACAAGCCGACCTGAACCAGCAGGCGCTGCACACTTATGGTATCTCGGCCAACGACGTCATCAACGCGCTCTCGGTCCAGAACCTGATAACGCCAGTTGGCACGGAGAAGATCGGCAAACAGGAATACACCGTCAATCTGAACGACTCGCCTGCCACCATCGCCGCGTTCAACAATCTGCCCATCAAGGCGGTCGATGGCACGGTCATCTACATGCGCGATGTCGCCTATGTGCATGATGGCAGCCCGCCGCAGATGAACGTCGTTCATGTGAACGGAAAGAGCGCCGTGCTGCTTGGCGTCGAAAAATCCGGCAACACGTCCATCCTGAGCATCATATCGGGCATCAAGAACCTGCTGCCCCAGGTCAAGGAAACGCTGCCCGCGAGCCTGCAATTAACCCCCGTCGGCGACCAGTCTGGCTACGTGATCAGCGCGGTCTCCGACGTGGTGCGAGAGGGCCTGATTGCAGCAGCACTAACCGGGATCATGGTGCTTCTGTTCTTGGGGAGCTGGCGCTCGACCCTCATCATCACCATATCGATCCCACTCGCCATCCTCGCATCGCTAGTCACGCTTTCGGTCATCGGCGAGACCATCAACATCATGACGCTCGGTGGTCTCGCACTCGCCGTAGGCATCCTTGTCGACGACGCCACGGTCACGATCGAGAACATCGACTGGCATCTGGAACAAGGTAAGCCAGTCGAAACCGCCATCCTGGACGGTGCCGACCAGATCGTCATCCCGGCCGTCGTGTCGCTGATGTGCATCTGTATCGCCTTCGTGCCGATGTTCACGCTAGGCGGGGTCGCCGGTTATCTCTTCCGGCCGCTGGCGGAGGCGGTGATCTTCGCGCTCATTGCCTCTTTCATCCTGTCGCGCACGCTCGTGCCGACCCTGGCGAATCATCTGTTGAAACGGCAAGCGGAGTCGAAAACCGCATCCAGTTCCGGCCGCAATCCGCTACGCCGATTCCAGCACGCCTTTGAGCGTCGATTCGAGCAGACGCGCCAGGCCTATCGTGGGCTTCTGCAACTCGCACTTCACAACCAGTACAAAGTGATCGCGGCCTTCCTCTGCTGCTCGCTGGGCTCCCTCGCGCTTGGCCCCTGGCTCGGCCAGAACTTCTTTCCCGACGTCGACAGCGGCCAGATCAAGCTGCACATCCGGGCACCTACAGGTACGCGGATTGAGGAAACCACCAAGCTCGTGGACAGGATCGGCGGGACGATCGGCCAGATTATCCCGGCCGCTGAACTGGACGGTATCGTCGATAACATCGGTCTCAGCGTCAGTGGAATAAACATGGCGTACAACAACTCCGGCACTATCGGCGTGGGTGACGCCGACATCCTTATCAGCCTCGCGCCGCACCATGCACCGACAGCCGGGTATGTGAAAACCCTGCGCGAGAAATTGCCCAGACGGTTCCCCGGCACCTCGTTCGCCTTTCTTCCCGCTGACATCGTGAGCCAGATCCTGAATTTTGGTACGCCGGCGCCGATCGACGTGCAGGTGATCGGTAGCAATCTCTCCGCCAACCGGGTCTTTGCCGATGATCTGCTCGCCAAAATTCGCCTCGTGCCTGGCATCGCCGATGCACGGATCCAGCAGTCGTTCGTGCAGCCCACCTTGAATGTGAATGTCGACCGGTCGCTGACCAGCCTCGTCGGCCTGAGCGAAAAGGATACAGCTACCGCACTGGTGACGACCCTCGCGGGCAGCACCCAGGCGGCGCCAACCTACTGGCTGAACCCGAAGACCGGCGTCTCGTACCCCGTGTCGATCGAGACGCCCCAGCGTGATATCGACACGCTAGCAGGCTTGAGGAACGTGCCGCTGACGGCGGGAACCGGGCCTGGCACAGCGGTGCAGCTTTTGGGAGGTCTTGCGGCGTTCTCCAGGGTGCCGGGGGATGCCGTCGTCAGCCACTACGACGTACGCCCGGTGATCGACATCTACGGCGCGACCCAGGAGCAGGATCTCGGCAGCATCGCCACCGGCGTCGAGCAGGTCATGCGCGAAGCGAAGCCGCATCTGCCGCGTGGATCGACGCTGGTTCTGCGCGGGCAGGCCATCACGATGAGTACCGCCTACAGTCAGCTCTTCACGGGGCTCGCCTTTGCGATCGTACTGATCTACTTGTTAATCGTGGTCAACTTCCAGTCGTGGCTCGATCCTTTCGTCATTGTCATCGCGCTGCCGACCGCGCTCGCCGGCATTATCTGGATGCTCTTCGCAACCGGCACGACACTCTCAGTCCCGGCCCTAACCGGCGCCATTATGTGCATGGGCGTGGCCACGGCGAACAGTATTCTGATGATTGCGTTCGCCCGGGAGTGCATGAGCGCGGGTGCGGACTCACTCACCGCAGCCATGGATGCCGGCAGCACGCGCTTCCGCCCGGTCATGATGACGGCCCTCGCGATGATCATCGGCATGATTCCGACGGCCATTGATCCCGGCCAGAACGCCCCGCTCGGGCGCGCGGTGATCGGCGGCCTGATTTTCGCCACCACCGCTACGCTATTCCTGGTGCCAACCGTCTTCAGTGTCGTTCACCGCGAGCGTAAGCCACCGCAGGTACTCCGTGCCGTTCCTGCTCTGCCGCCTCCGCAAAACTGATACATAAGAAGTCCATATCAATGTCAGAAGACCTCGTCAAAGCACCCAACCTGCGTCGACTCTCACTGATCGGCCTGATCGCGCTTGCCATCGTTGCCTGCGTGCTGGCGCTCGGGATCGCAAAACGTCGCAGTCATGCAATAACGCTGGTGCAATGGACGGCGCAACAAAGCCTGCCGACTGTAGCGCTTGCCAAAGTCGAACGCGGCGCCGAAACGGAAGCTCTGACGCTGCCGGGTACGATCGAGCCGTATTACCGCGCCGCGATCTATGCACAAGTTAGCGGTTACCTCAAGAACTGGACCAAAGATATCGGCTCTCACGTCGCGGCCGGCGAAGAGCTTGCGCAAATCGACACGCCAGAGCTGGACCAGCAACTCGATCAGGCAAAAGCTGACCTCGCCACGGCCCGGGCAAATGAGCAGTTGGCTAACCTAACGGCACAGCGCTGGCTCGCCTTGGTCGATTCGCACGCCGTGGCGCAACAGGTGGCCGATGAGAAGGCAGGCGATTGGGAGGCGAAGAAGGCACTTGTCAAAGCCGCCGAAGCGAACGTCCGGCGGCTCGAAGCGTTGGAAAGCTTCAAGACCGTCGTCGCGCCGTTCGACGGCATCGTAACCGCTCGCAAGACCGATATTGGTGCATTGATCAATGCGGACAGTACCGCGAGCAAGGAGCTATTCGAAATTTCTGACCTGCACAGCGTGCGCATTTACGTTCAGGTGCCGCAAGCCTACTCGGCGGCCGTGAAGGAGGGTTTGAACGCGAGCTTCAACCTGCCAGAATACCCGGGACAGAAATTCGGTGCCACCCTGGTTTCAGTATCTCATGCAGTAGAACCGGCCTCGCGCAGCATGTTGGTCGAGCTTCACGCGAGCAACGCCGCCGGTAAGCTATTTAGCGGAACCTATTGTCAGGTGCGTTTCGAGTTGCCCAGCGACCTGACGCTGTTTCGAGTGCCGGCGACCGCCCTCGTGGCGACCGATAAAGGTTCCGAACTGGCTGTGCTCGACGAAGACGGCAAAGTCACCTTCAGGCCGGTAGAGCTCGGTCGCGATTTCGGCGACAGTGTCGAGGTGTTATCAGGCCTGAACCCCAACGACAGGGTGATTGACAACCCGCCCGAGACGCTGCAAAACGGCGATCAAGTCACGCTCGCCATACCCACATCTGGGCAGGCGGAATAAGCCATGTCCCGTAAGTACCTTCTTGTCGTCATGGCAGGCGCACTCAACGCCTGTAATTTCGCCCCCCATTACGAGCCGCCAACGGTACAGGTGCCGGCGCACTACAAGGAAACGAGTGACTGGCAGTCCGCTGGCCCCGCCGACGGCCTGCCGCGCGATGCGTGGTGGACCGTTTTCGGCGATGCGACGCTGAACGGATTGGAAGGCCAGGTAGACGGCGGTAATCCAGATCTCGCCGCTGCGGCTGCGCGCTATGACCAGGCGCGCGCTCTGGCAGCAGAAGCGGGCGCAGGGCTATCGCCGCAGTTAGACATCTCGGGCGCGCTCTCAAACAACCGACAGTCCCGTGACCGTCCGTTGCGAGGAAACGGCCAACCTGACTATTACGGCGCGAATCAACTGGGTGTTGTCGCCAGCTATGAAATTGATTTCTGGGGCAAGGTGCGCAATAGGGCCGCAGCAGGTGCGGCTTTGGCCCAGGCAAGCGCGGCGGACCTCGCTACCATGAGTTTGAGCATCCATGCAGCGCTCGCAAGCGATTATTTCACTTTGCGGGGACTGGATGCTGACTCGCAATTGTTCACAGACACGGTTCGCGCGTATCAGCAGGCCCTCACGCTCACGCGAACTCTTTACTTTGGCAAGCTCGTCTCTCAACAGGATGTTTTTCGTGCCGAGACCCAGTTGGAGGCGACCGAGGCCGCGCGCACCGACGTCGCTTCGCGGCGAGCACTTCTCGAGCATGCCATCGCCACCCTTATCGGCAAGGCGCCAGGCGAGATCGCCATTACGACCTCTACCGTACCCGTTGCTCTGCCGGATATCCCCCCGGGAGTGCCCTCGGCCCTCCTGCAACGTCGACCAGACGTCGCCGCCGCCGAACGAACAGTCGCAGCTGCCAACAGCGAAATTGGCATTGCCCGGGCCGCCTTTTATCCGTCGATTTCACTCGATCTGCTTGGTGGTTTCCAAGGGACCAATCTCAACTTGATAAACCTGCCGGACATATTTTGGTCCCTTGGTCCCGAAGTAACCTTACCTGTATTTAACGGCGGTGCACTTCGGGCCGAAGCGGCCTCTGCGTACGCCAAATTCCAGGAAGCGAGCGCTGTTTACCGCTCGACCGTCCTCGCCGCATTCCAGGATGTCGAGGACAACGCCGCCCTCCTACATTGGTTGGGTCAGGAAAACGAACACGAGGAGGCCGCAGTAAATGCCGCTCGTCACACTCGCGACATCGCCAACATCCTTTACCAGGAAGGAGTGGATAGCTACCTCGACGTGGTGACAGCAGAGACCGCACTTCTCGAGTCCCAACAAGCCGACATCGACATAAGGACACGTCGCCTTCTCGCCGACGTTGGCATGGTCCGCGCACTCGGCGGAGGCTGGAACACCAGCGAACTGCCGACCTCGGAGGTAGCGGTGAAGTTGCCGCCAACCGCAAGAAAATGAACCTGATTGAGCCGGAACCGCGACAATCGCCTGATACGTCGCCGTCAGTGATTCCATAATTGGGAACGCAAAATCTATTACGTAACGCAGCGACACAACGCCGATGTGCCATCCTGAAGGTTGATCGCATCCCGCTCTTAGCGATCAACGCAGCGAAGTCGGGAAGGCGGTAGTCCGAGCCCGAGGCATTTCGTGCGCCCGGTCGAGAGCGTCTGCACCCGCGTACCAGAGTCGATCGTTGAAGGAGACGGCGCAGGAATTCGTCGACGTCCAGCTCGACGTCAGGAGGACGATGGCGGTAACTCCGCTCCCCAGGACGAGAACTGTTGGAAGCAACGCCAAGAACAATTCATGCGCGGTTACGAGCACGCTGCAGGCTTTTCTCAGCGCATCATTGAATCATTTGGTGTGGATGTTTAGTGCGATTACAAGCGATTTGCCGCCGCAACAACATGCCTAAGAGGGCGTCAGGGACTCGACGATGCATGGGGGCGTGACGACAGCGATTCGAGGCAAAATGTGATGAACGCGTGGACTTTCGCGGGCGGGTGTCGTCTGGAAGGGTAAAGAGCGTAAAGCGGAAATTGCTCGTCCGGCCAATCGGGCAGAAGGTCCACCAGGAGGCCATCCTGAATCAACTTTTCTATCCCTATCTCCATTACCTGTGCGATGCCGGCCCCTGACATGCAGGCGCCCAGCATTGTTCCCACGTCAGACACGAGCAAGCGCCCCTCTACCGGTAATGTGACGGACTTCCTGCGTCGATGGAATTCCCACTCGAAAGGCCTTGCAGTCACCGGATTATAGAAGAGGATCCTCTCATGATGCATGACGTCATGAGGCGTCGCGGGCCGACCGCGCCGCTTGACGTATTCCGGTGACGCTACAGTCAAAATGCGGGTGTCCAGCAACTTGCGGGCGACTAGCCTCCCCTCTGGGGGCGGCCCAAAACGAACTGCAAGGTCAAAACCATCGGCAACAAGATCGCCAACGTCGGCCCTCATGATGAGCTCCAATGAGAGGTCCGGATGCCGACGCAGCAACTCCGGAATTCTGACTGCGAGTACGGTCCGCGAGAAGAAGGGATCAACATTTACCCGCAACTTACCCTGTACGAGCGTCGCGGAACCCGATGCTGCGGACGCTGCTTCTTCAATGCCCATCAAATGAGGCCCTATCGCTTCATAGAGGCGTCGGCCTTCGTCGGTCAATGTCTGGGACCTGGTCGTCCGGTCCAGCAATCGTACGCCTACCTGCTTTTCCAGCCTGGAAATCGCCCGGCTGACCCCTGAGGGAGACAATCCAAGCGCCTCGGCAGCGCGAACAAAGGTTCCTCCTTCGGCCACTGCGGCCAACACCGTAACCCCGGCAAAAAGGCGTCCATCAAAGGCCATCCTGCACTCCCGTATCACGCAATACGTGATTTTAATCACGACTCATGTGAGCTGCCCGTACTTTATTCAACAATGCATGCGTGAGAAAGTATCGACAGTCCGTCGGCTCAAGGTTTGCGGTTCGACGTCAGTCATCAAATTTGGAGTTGTTTTCATGGATATGATCGAAACGCAAGGAATTACCTTGCCTCGCCTCGGCTTTGGCACGTTTCGTATGCGCGGGGGCGGTTGCCAACCGGTCGTGGAATGCGCATTGGCTATCGGATATCGCCATATCGATACGGCGGCCATGTACGAGAACGAGGATGCGGTAGGCGCAGCCATTGCAGCCGCTGGCATCAGTCGCAACGAGCTTCACGTCACAACCAAGGTGTGGCACTCCGACCTTCAGGCAGGTGGAATCCGGCCCGCATTCGAGCAAAGCCTCTCGAAGCTGAAACTCGACTATGTCGACATGTACATGGTTCACTGGCCTGCATATGGGATGAACCTTCCCGACATATTCGAACCGATGCAAACCCTGCTCGACGCGCGACTGGTTCGTGCCATCGGAGTCTGCAATTTCACGATGCCTTTGCTCAAAAAAACCATCGAGGAGGTTGGTGCACCGATTGCTTGCAATCAGGTCGAATATCATCCGTTTCTGGACCAGTCGCCCATGCTCGCTTATCTGCGTAGCAAGGGGATCCCACTCACGGCTTACGCCCCATTGGCCCAAGGACGCGCTGCAAGTGATCCCGTCCTCGGCCAGATAGGCACCAAACATGGCGTTTCTGCGGCACAGGTAGCATTAGCGTGGCTCCTTGACCAGGAGGGCGTGATTGCTATCCCTAAGGCGCAGCGCCCCGAAAGCCAGAAGGCGAACTTCGATGCTCAGGACATAAAACTGGACGACGAAGATCGACACGCCATCGCCGCTCTCCCGAAGAACCAGCGGTTTGTGAATCCCCCGTTTGCTCCACGCTGGGACGCCTGAGAACGGCGACTCCACTGCTCGCCCGCAATACAGGGCGGGCCGCGTGGAACATGAATGATTTGCGGCATTCCTTATCCGAGCCCGGCACCTACCTGGGCTCGGAGCACATTCCCCGCCCCGGCGCAAATCGCAGCTAGCGCCTGCATCGATACATCGCTTCGCACAGGAGACGTGCCCCAACCGCGCATGGGCGAACATATGCCTCTCGTCCGAACCTAGTCAACATAGCAGCTTGCCAGACGTTATGAATTACGCGAACCGCGCCGGTCTAGATAGGAGTGCCAATGTCCGTGCCATTTCGTTTCGTAAGATCATAATGGCCTCATCTCCGCCGTATCCTGGTTTTGCGAATACATATGTCGGCTGGCACGCGAGCCCAATGTGCGCAGTGATGCGCGCAGACTGATCAGTCTCATTGAGCGAGCCGCCCAACGCCACACCGACGCATCGCGATTTAGCGTATAGCACAGCTTCGATGGTATTCGTGATCCCGCCGAGATCAGGCATCTTGACCTGAAGCATGTCCCCCGCGCCGGCATCCGAGAACGCGACGACATCCTCGAACGTATTGCACCATTCATCGACCGCAATGGTTACGCCGGTCATCCGCTTGTGTACTCTCGCGCAAAGATCCCGATACGCCTCGATTTGTTCTTCACGTGACGCCATGATCAACGGAGCCTCAATGATGAAGTCAAAAGGCTCTATCGACGCTTTCAACTTCTCAAGGAATGCAAGTAACGCCTCCGAGTTGTACTCCGTCATCTCGCCTAGGGTTCCATACACGTCGAAATGTAGCGTCGGCCGATAGTCCGACTCCCCTATCTGCAGAATTCGGTTAGCCACGCGGGTCGCGTAGTCGATGAGTTTCTGACCGTCTTGGCCCAGATCGCGCTCAACATTCATGAACGAACCATGTGGCAACAGTTCGACTCTCTTAAGAATGAGTCTGTCGACATGTGCAGTCTCGCTGACCGGGCTATTCGCCAGCAGAGGGGAAGGCAAAGAAGCAATTGTGCAGTGATACTCATCCGCGATGACTTTGGCCATTGGCAGCCGCCGGGCAAGCGCTGCGGCATGTAACAGCGCCTGACTGAGACCATATCGAATCGCGGTGTGCATCCGCCGCCCCTTCCATTCGGCTGCGTCAAGAGTTTCGGCTTGTTGCCGGAACGTGGAAACGTCACGCCCAATCAACATTGACGGCAGACCGTCGGAGAACAGTTCAGCATGTTCATTCGGCTGGAACAGTGCATCGCGACCGGCAGCGCCTGCAAGGATTACATCTGTGCAATCTCCAAACGCAACCTGCCCATCCTCGAGCACGAGCATGATTGAAACTGCGGATCCTGGTTGAACGATGCGACTAAAGCCCGGCGTCCTCGGCTCTCCTTGTAGAACAAATCCGTCTCTGACGGCACCTGCTTTCGAAGCGGCAAGGTCAATATTGAACAGCCCTGAATGGCACTCCGCGCAGACCACATCCACGATCTTCATGTTGGCTCTGAAAATATAAGGCTGGCTGAACGTCACCGTAGGCTCCTAGCGACGTAAAGCGGGCAGTAAATGAGACAGCATCCGCCCGGCCCCGAACGGATGCGATGTAACGACGCGTCATGCAACGCACGCTCGATTTACGCGTTCCCAGCTATTACGGTCAGCCATAGGCAGGTTTCAATGTTGCACCCAAATTCTATGAAAAACCGAAGCCGGCTACGGCTGTTATGCTTCGAAATCGGCCCTTTCCTGTACGCCCGGCACGTAAATACCTCCTCGCCGCCCTTGCCCAAACTGGTCGTAAATCCAATGGGACAATGGACGAGCGTCCGGCGCAACCAGCCACAGGCGTAACAGATGGCGTTTAAGCGCAGGATCATCGTGATCGTCGTACGCCATTCTCGTATGCAAGATATCCTGGTTATTAATAAACTGGATATCGCCACGCTCCAGGTCCATGTTCAGATGGAACTCCGGGCGGTCCGCGAGCGCGTCGATAAGATCGAAGGCTTCACGTTGCTTATCAGTCAGTGCTGGCAGCTCCGGAAACTTTGCACAATTTTCGACGAACGCGCGCAGATACCAGACAGCAAACCTGCCTTCGTGCGTCTGAAACACCGGCATCCGGTAATAAGGTCGCGCTCCGGACGGTAGCTCGTTCTGTCGACTTACATAAAACGGCTGGTACAGCACATTAAGAAGGTCCGGACGCGTACGCTGAATTTCGTTGTGAATCGCAACTGCGCTGACGATAAGGCTGTTGCCTCCCTGTTTCGCTGGCTGAAGACACATCAGGCCGACGACGTCGCCGAAGTCCTGGTGGAAAAAGAAGCGTTCGCGACTGTTATAACCCCGCGTTTCTTTTGCGATAAACGGGCGTTTCTTCCCGTCAGACAATGCTTGGTCGGCGTCCGACTTCTTTCCGAGATCGACGATGTGACCGAGCATGTGTCCCTTGGCGTTTTGCGGCACCGGATATCCGAGGTGCAGACCGATACCCCAGTACAGCATTGCCGCTTCGAGCTGCGAGTGGCTGTCAAGCGGCATGCCTTTGATAAGGGTGAAGCCACGGCCGTGGTGCAGTTCGTGACGCAACGCCTTGAGCTTGCTAGCCAGGCCGCCAAGTGGAAATTCGTCCTGGGTCCGCATCTCCAGCAATCCCAGCTTTCGTTCCTTCACATACACGAGCGCAGACTCAAGATCCGCAACATCTTGCGGCGACAACACAAACTTCCAGCCATCAGATTGCTGGATGTCCTGCCCTTTCCAGTTTGCAGGACCGTCGATTGGTGCCGACGAAGGCTCGATATGACCGACGTTCAACCACGGCTCGCCGACCACTGGATTCTTATGGCTTTGTTCTGCAACTTCCATGTCACGACTCCTTTGATTTCTACAAGCAAACATTTTCGCGTTGATTTGCTCGTACGGGGCGATAGCGGCGCCAACGTGCTCATTTGATTTCGTAATGCGACGCTGTCCGTCTATGCTCAAGAGGCAGGCGCACGACCTCGTCTTGCGTAAAAAGCGAACCGCGACTTCTGACGCGGCTCGCCAGCCCCCAGCGACTGACAACGTATGCCCAGCGGCCACCTCGGCGCACTCAGAGGAACAAACCCTCCCAGACACAAGGGACGCTGCGCTGCGAAACATTGCACCACGAATTATCCATAATTTCAATAATGATCCACACCAATGTGGTTTCTGACGCCCTCGGTTTTCCAATTTCTCTAGCATGTGCCGTTGCCCCTTGCCTGTCGTGGCAATGGATGCGCGGCTCTGCTTGCGCCCTCTTTCGCCCCTTATCCGAATGGTAGGTTTCCAATAATTATGGATAATCCTATTGACATTCGATAATTGACGGCGCACCATTTTTAAATGACTTCGCCCCGACGGCGACTGGTGCGCTCGTCGCGATTTGCTGGGCAAGCTAGACCTGGCCACCGGCACATGGCGCACATTGATGTCCCATTTGCCGGCGCATTCGCTTACCTACCGTTAAAGTGGAGAAAACAATGAGTGCTGAAGTTCTCGAAGCGCGCGAGCAATCGGGCCGCATCGTGCCGCCGAAGGAGCCTGTGGTTGAGCCCGGGGACTGGAAGGGTCCCGCGCTTGCAGAATCCGAAGAATGGAAATATCGCCTGACCGACGCTGATCGCTCGGAGCTTGCGTCCGCACTCGCGCACGTGCGCGCTGAGAAATTGCCCTTTGGGGGCATTCGTAGCGTGCGTGATTTCCCCCTGAATAACCTCGCGAAAAAGTTGGCCGAGCTTCGTCACGATGTACACGACGGCCGTGGCTTCGTGCTCGTGAAGGGTATGCCGGTGGACGGATATAGCCGCGAGGACATCGCGACGATGTATTGGGGGATGGGCCTTTATCTTGGCTATCCAATTCCGCAGAACGGCAAGGGCCATATGCTTGGCCACGTAGTGGATCTCGGATACAAGGCGCAGAAGGCGGAATACGACGCGGACGGCAAGGTACGTCCGTTCACCCACACGGAGATTCGCGGTTATAACACGCGCGAGCGGTTCTTCTTCCATACAGACAGCGGTGACATTGTTGCTTTGCTCTGTTTGCATCCAGCAAAGTCCGGCGGTCAGAGCATGATTGTCAGTTCGGTCGCGCTTCACAACGAAATCCAGAAGCGGCGCCCGGACCTGCTCGAAGAGCTATACCAGCCACTCTGGACGAGTCGCCAGAAGGAAGTCCCGGCAAATGCGCGCCCCTACTACCAGAAACCGGTTTTCAACCTGTTTCAGGGCCGGTTTATGTGCACATACCTGCGGATGTTCTACGAGAGCTGTAAGGTCTTCCCGGAGCTGCCCTTGGTGACGGCTAAACAGCGTGAAGCTTTTGACCTGATGGATCAACTCGCAAACGATCCCGCGTTCAACCTGAGCATGGATCTTGAGAAAGGCGACATTCAGTACTTGAACAATCACGTGGCGTTGCATACACGGACCGAGTACGAGGACTTTGACGAAGCTGAACGGAAACGCCATCTGCTGCGACTCTGGCTCGTCGCGCCTGATGGCCGTGCACTTCCGCACTGGTACTACGATGCGACGGGCGGCGGCCGTCGGGGCGGCGTGTATGTTCCGGGTATGACAGAGGTCGTCTCGCTTGAACCTTAAACGTTGTCGCACGTAGCTCAGATTCACAGGAACTACGAGCTGTCGATTTCACGTCTCCTCCATATCCTCCACGATATGGCTTGGCCCGCGCTTGTGCGGGCCTTTTTTCTGCAATCGCTGGCGTTGCTTTACTTTTTTATATCGATTGCCGATCTGTTTCACGAGCATGGTCGTGAACTTCTTGAGCTCGCAGGGTTGTCATATCCGGCGTCCGGTCAATACGCGCGCGCGTGCTGCGTCAAAACTGGGCTATAGCGCTTTGGCATCGCGGGCAAGACCTTGCACGTAGGGGGCATCGCCATTGTTGCAGTACTGCTTCCGACGGTTTGCATTCTTGCTTCGGCCCGACCCAGAACAACTTCACCGAGTCGCTGCCCAGCGTGGTAGGCCGACGCCCCTTGGATAGCAGCATCGTATTAAGACCGTGCGCGAGCGCCCACGGGGCAACCCAGGCAGCTGATTCGCATACCAGCTTTAAAAGCTACCGGCGAAACTTGCTCGAGTGATCAGGCGCGCCCCTACACGCGCTGCCATTTGCGTCTTCAGTTGAAAACTGCCCGTCACCATGCGACTTGATAAGGATCACTCTGGCGCGTCCGGCACCATCGGTCGAGTTTGGTGAATAATCGGAGACTCGCGGCTTGTCGTAGCCCTCTGCTCGTTAGCTTCCCCGCGCAGTGCTATTGGTATGAGACGTTTACGAGAGGCGCGCACGGTTAGTCGAACGACAAAAAGGGCCCGCTTTCGCGGGCCGAAAGCCCTGCGTGCAAAAATTTTACGGCGCGGAAGCCGGTGCAGTTCCATTCGCCTTCTGTTGGTCGATCTTTTTCTGCGCGTTCTGCAAATCCTGCGGGTAATCATTTCGACCACCGGTAGGATTGTATCCGTTCTTCTCTAGCTGCTTCAGATCAGCGTTCTTCTTCGCCCGACGCGCCTTTCTCGCAGCCTTGTGCTGTGCCTTTTGCTGCTGTTTGGTCGTAGCGGAAGCCGGCGCCGTGTCCGATGCTTGCGCCATCACAACTTGCGTCTGCGCAACGGACAACCCCAGTAATGCCGCAGCAAGCGTAAGCGTACGAAGTTTTCTCATTTAATTCTCCTATTGTCGAAGTTCTCGGAAGGGTTTTCACGGCTACCCGAGCAGGCAACCGCTGAACGAACTGCCAATTCTATGCACAAACAACCTACCTGCTTCTGACGCTCCAAAGAGCAGCCGTGTGAACTGCCCCGGGTGCTACAGTACCTAACGTCTACCGCATAAAATGATACGAGGCGCCACTGCGATCGACTAAGTCACGCCGTTTTCGATGGCGACCGTTCGCCGCTACTCACTCTCTTTTCGACGATACCGATCGAGTATGACGGCCACAATGATTACGATCCCCACTGCGAGGGTTTGATAATAGGCGGACACTCCAATCATATTCATCACATTGGAAAGCAAAGTCAGCATCATCACGCCCATGAAAATCTGACGGACGCCCCCGGAGCCGCCCGTGAGCGCGACGCCACCGAGCACTACCGCAGCCACCGACTGCAACGTGAGATTCGGCGCTGCGATTGGCTGAGCGGAGCTTACCCATGCGGTCAGGACAATAGCGGCAATCGATGCGCAAAGGCCACTTACGCTATAGACCAGTATCGTGTAAAGGCGTACGTTCACTCCAGACTTGGCTGCTGCAGACGCATTCGACCCCATGGCGTAAATGTATCGCCCGAATACCGTGTACCGAAGCAGCACCGCTATTGCTACGGTGAGGGCGATCGCAATCCAGACCATAACGGGCAACCCAAAGCAGGCGCCAAATGCGACGGTCTGAACGTAGGTTCCCGGAACAGCATAGATAGGAACGCCGCCGGAAATGATCAGAGCCACGGCTTGCGCTACTGATAGCATGCCGAGCGTGACCACAAGCGGCGTCGTGTTGAACCACGAAATGATGAAGCCTGAGAATGTGCCAACAACCGCGCCAGTCAAAAGCATCACAACTAGGCCAGGAAAAACCCCGTAGTGCTGCATGACGACAACGCCAGCGACGCCGGCGAGAGACATCACGGACGCGAGCGAAAGGTCAAGACCTCCCCGGATAATGGTAACAGCTTGACCTAACGACAGAATCATCAATGGCACGGCTTGCCGAGCCAGATTGAGCATGTTATCCGTCGAGAGAAAACGCGGCTGGATGATACCCGCGACGGCCGCGATAATGACCACGAGAAGCGGCAACATACCCTCTGAGAGCGGAACAGCACGACGCAGGCGCGCCGGCAGGTTTGCGCGCAACGAAGATTTAACATTGACGGGCGATGTATGCGGTTCCAAACCCATGATTTACCTCAAGTCAATGGCATTGAAGACCTGATAACTTCGAAGGGCTCGCATGCTGCCCCAAGACATCAGAAATGATTGCCCCCTGGTCGCGCTCTGTCGGGTCTTGATATATACCTGCAACCTTGCCTTTGAACATGGAAATCACCTTGTTACAAAGACTGATGTTCTCGGGAAGGTCGGAAGAGAGAACGAGTACAGAGACACCCGATTCAGCAACCTCCCGGATACGTTCATGGATCGCTTTTTTTGCACCAAGGTCCACACCTGCCGTCGGCTCCTCGAGCACGAGAAGTTTTTTCGCAGAAGCCATTGCTCGAGCAACGAGAACCTTTTGCTGATTGCCACCGCTCAGACTCGTCATCCTGTCCGACGGATGTCTGAGCTTTACCTGACACTCGTCGATGAGTTCTCCACAACGACTACGCTCAAGAGTTGGCCTGACGAACCCAAACCGACTCAAGGATCCCAGTTGGGTTAGCAAAAGATTGTCACTGATCGACCTGTCCGGCAGTATGCCGTTCGCGGCCCGGCCAGCTGCAAGGTAGGAGACGCCGCTCCGGAGCGCGTGCCTTAGGTGTTTCGGCCTATATTGCCGATCCTCCAGCCGAAATCTGACCCCTCCGGAGGGCAACGACTGTTCCAAGCCCACAATATTGCGAATCAGCGTTTCCGCGCCACATCCAACGACGCCATATAGCCCGACGATCTCTCCCTTTTCAATCGTTAGGGCTCGCGGCCCTTCGATCGTCGGCAGACCTTCCATCACGAGCATTGGTTCCCGAACCACATGGCCGCTCGCCTCATTGATATGTTTGAGCTGTCGCTTTCCGGTGAGCCGAGTGACAATAGCATCGGGATCAATTTCCGGAGTCATTGGAAAAGAGTCAACAATGCGTCCATTGCGCATGATGGTGACCTTGTCGCCGACAGCCATTACATCGTCGACATGATGCGTTACCAGAACAGCGGCAATTCCGGTGTCGCGAAGTCCCCGAAGCACTTCGAAGAATTTTTCCTTTTCCACTGCTCCGAGCATTGCCGTCGGCTCGTCAAAAATGATGACTTGGGGCTGGAACATCAACGCCTTGCCGATTTCGATCAACTGCTGAATCGCCATCGGAAAGTCGTGGACGCGTCGCTCAACGTCGATTTCGGCCAGACCCAGCATGGCCATTGTGCGTGAAGCGCGCTGCGACTCTCGACGCGGCGACGTCAGGGAGAATGGAAATCGAGCGCCTTCGACTCCGAGCCAAAGATTGGCTCGCACCGATAGATCCGGTGCAAGCGACAACTCCTGATAGACCATCGCTATGCCTGCGGAACGGGCCTCCCGGGGACTGGAAAACACGACAGTCTCGCCAGCTAGCTGCACTTCGCCCTCATCGGGCCGATAAAGGCCGCCGACAATTTTGCCCAGCGTTGACTTTCCCGCGCCATTTTCTCCGAGCAGGCAGTGGATTTCTCCGGGCTGAAACTCGACCGATACCGAGTCGAGCGCCCGGGTCGCGCCAAAGGTCTTCGTCAGATTCCGCATACGCAATAGCGGCTCTACTTTTGACATAGCAAACGCCTCGTCGCGTTCACTGGACCGCTGGCATCTGCCAGTCCGCCGGGGGGATTTCGTAGATGTTAAACGGATGTGAGTCGACGTTCTCACGCGTTATGAGTCGCGACGGCACATCAAAATGCGGGTACGCAAGCCCCTGTGCTGACGCCGGCTGGAGGTTCGGCATGGGCTTGCCTTCCATTTCACGGATCGCATATTGCACGATGAGTCGCCCCATAATGATCCCCGGCTCCGATACGACGGCCAGAATTTGGCCATCTTTCAACAAGGGAGCCGCTTCGCGAACCATGGCACTCGAGATCACCTGAACCTTACGGTTCTGCTGCTTGACCGCTTGCGCCGCGCCCATGCCAAGCGAAATCTCAGGTGTGTAAATAAAATTGACGTCTGGATCGCGCAGAAGAATGTCCGATGTCTGCGTCATACCTTCCTGCAATCCAAGGCCGCCGCCGAAAGCGCCCGGTATAACCTTCATAGAGGGACACTTCTTCGACTCGTCCGTGAAAGCGACGTAACGCAGGCGCGCCCATTCGGCTCCTGCTGGACCCGGAACCGTCGCTACTATTTTCTGGCCGGGCCCGCTCTTGCAAATCTGATCGGCGAGTACCGCACCGATCGACCTGTCGTCCTGAAGGACACCAAAATCGACGTTCTTGCTGTTCACGGGAATACCTACGGAGGCGACCTTGATGCCCGCTGCCTTCAACGACTGGATGATTGGGTCAAATCCGTCGTACGCGGCTGGAGCCAGCACAGCCACCTGCACGCCGATTGTCTTGAACGCGTCCAGTTGCGCGAACTGCTCACGCACGTTTCCGTAACCTCCAGCCACGGATACTTGCACGACCTGAACGTTCGAGCGTTTCGCCTCGTCCTCGATTCCATACACGATGCCCTTATAGAAGTCATCGTTCAGATGCACGACAGTCACGCCAATCTTGAACGGCTTTTCTGCCTTGATTGGCAGTATTAAGCCAAGAAGACGATCGGTTTCCGCCTGCGCTGCGGTGCAGGCCAATGCAAGACCAATTAGAGTTGCTGCCGCGACGCCTTTGAGCACGGCGCTGTGCTTTCCGAAACTGCGCAAAACGAACATGACGGCCTCCGTTGGGTCATTACCGTGCAGCTCCGCGTCGCGACCACCGGTTAGTGTGGTCGTGCCGGTCTGCTTTTCCTGGAATCAATGTCGCTCCAACCAACGAGATCGCTACTGCACGAGCCGCCCAACGCCCGCTTCTTGGTCGAATTCGTAGAGTCCGTTAAGGAAGATCTTGTGTCGCTCGTACCACTTGCGCTTTCTTGGTGCTGGCGGCGTCCTGTCGATAGGTTTGCCACCTTTGAAGATGTAGTCGAACGAACCGGGTCGCTGAAGAATCTTGATGTCGTCCAGCGGGTTGCCAGGAACAACCAGTACATCTGCAAGTCGACCTGCCTCAAGTTTGCCCACTTCATGTCCATAACGTGGCAACAGCCTGGTCGCAACGAGCGTGTTAGCGTGAATCGCCTGGAGCGGTGTCAGGCCCAGATGAGTCGTGAAAATCTCCATTTCGCGGGCATGCCATTGTCCGTACGGAACCGGTGACCAGCCACTCTCACTTCCCGCGATGAGTGGCACACCAGCTTCGAAGGCCTTCTTCAGGTTTGCGGAAGCCGCTTCGATTTCCCGCCGGAACGCGTCGGTGCTCGATGCACCCAAAGACTCGGACTGCTTGGCTTCCATCAGGTTGACAAGCAACGTGAGGGTAGGGGTGATCACACACTTGTTCTTCAGGCACGCCTCGATACCCTCATCGTCGATATATGACGCGTGGAAGAGATTATCGAATCCCGCTTGCGCCGCATACAAAGCCGAATCTCGAGACCGGGCGTGAACGCTACATAACCGCCCAAGCCTGTGCGACTCCTTTGCAATTATTTGAAATTCTTCCAGCGTGAATGCGGATGAACCGAGGGAGTCTGGGGTAATAAGATTATCGTTGGATCCCGACACCTTGATGGCATCGACTTCGTCTTTTACCTGAAAACGGATCGCCTCGATTAGCTCTTCCCTCGACCTGATCAGGACAGCGCTCTGTCCAGGCGGAAATTGCATTTCGTTAGGGAACGAGTCTTCCAGCCCCTGATGATTGGTAAGCTGCTTTCCCGATACCGTGAAGCGCGGACCTTCGAACATTCCGGTATCGATCGCGTCGCGTACCGCCTGAGCAATGTTGTAAGACGTTGCCGCATCGAAAGCACTGGTTACGCCTGCCTGAAGAACCTTTTTTGCGTAGTAGAGCGCTTTAGCAGTCCGAAATTCAACTGGCGTATACAACGCATTTTCCTCCTCGGAGCGAGACTCCCCGAACGAAATGTGCGTATGACCATCGACGAGCCCAGGCATCAGAGTACGACCCGGCAGATCGATAACATCAAGTTCCCTGTCAAGATACATCGGCGGCAGGTCCGCCGCCGGCCCTACCCACGCCAGTCGCTCACCCTCAATGACCACCGCACCACTTTCAACGGGGGGATTGAGGGTACCGTCTATTATTCTGCCTTTGAGCAGATAGCCTTTTGTCAAACTCATGGTCCTTCCTGTCTCGATAATGGTTTAAGCGCTACTTCTCGCAAACAGCTCACGGGCCGTCGCGAGAAACGTGGCCGAACGCTCAAAAGCCACGGAATGGGAGCACTCGCCAAGTAAGATCAAGTCGCTATGCAGCAGTTGCCGGGCAAGCCAAATGGAGTTATCCGGTGGGAAACCCTTGTCTTCTCGCCCGTGAAGCAAAACCACGGGACATTTCACAGCCGCCAACGTTTCTGCGGACAAAGTCGCGGCCTCGATGTACTTGGCGTGGTCGCCTTCAAACATCTGATTGAAGTAAGAGGCGTATCCCGGCGCGAAAACCACCGGCTCCCTGGCGTCCAGATAAGCGTCGTCAATGACTGATGCATCGAATACAAGCCCCCGCAAGGCCGTTGCGAGCTCAGCTCGACTGGTCGGGCATGTCCAGCTTCTGTGCGTCGTTTCATTTGGCACAAACGGAGCCCCCATCGCGCCTGTTGTGATCACAGCGCTTATGCGCGGGTTGCTGGACGCCAACGTCAAGGCTATCGACGCAGAGAGAGAATGCCCGACAACCCCGACCGCGTCCCCGCCTATCTCCGAAAGCATAGCCTCCGCCTGCCTGACCCAAAGCGGGTAGTCGAAATAAGGCGCAGCAAGCTTTCGCCCGCTCTTTCCGAAACCGATAAGGTCCATCGCGAAGACTTCGTATCGCTCCGACAGCGGACCGAGAACGCCGCGCCAGTTGCCAACACTGGAGGCGCCCGGTCCTGATCCGTGGATCAGCAACACGGGGTCGCCCTTGCCGCCGTGATAGTACGTGACCGGTATGCCTTCGAAATCAAAGGTTTCTTCTCGCATTCTTCCACCTTAAGCTCATTTTTGCGGGCTCAGCAGCGTCGCGTCTGCTGCCTCCCTATCTCACATTGTCTATTTTATACAGTCATTGTCAATAGAGATGTAAAGAATCGATAGTTTGGCCTATCGTGGTTACCCGCATTAGCGTGGTATTCTAGGACCTGTATAACTATGGAATGAAGCGGATGCGTGCCACTACCGATGGTCGAACCTTGAATACGGCAGTGTTCGAACAAATCAGGGAAGAGATCCTGACAGGGAAGCTTTTGCCCGGGCAGCGGCTCAAGACGTCGCTACTCGCACGCGCGCACAACGTCAGTCTCAATGTCGTGCGCGAGGCGCTCAGCCGCCTGACGGGCGAACTGCTGGTTGAAATCGAGCCGAAGCACGGATTTACGGTGCGCGCGCTCTCCGAGGAGGACCTTATTGATCTCGTCCGCCAGCGCGTCATTTTCGAAGGAATCGCGATCCGACAGTCCATTGGGCGTGGGGACGTGGAGTGGCAATCTCTGGTAGTTGCGGCACATCACCGGCTAAGCCGGACCCCTGTGACGTTACCGTCGGAACCCGGCACGCTCAATCCCGAATGGCTGGCCCGGCACGACGACTTCAACTTCGTTTGCCTTCAGGCGTGCGGTAGCCCCCGGCTACTCCAGATGGTGCGCCAGCTCGCAGACGCCGCAGCCATCTACCACCGCGCTCTTCTTCCGGCAGTCGGTCAGGGGGGCGAATTGGAGTCGGAACATGCTGCATTGCTGAACGCAATTCTCGATGGGAATGCGGACACGGCAGCGCTGATATTGACGGCACACCTCGAGCAAACGCGTGACATGATGCTGCCGTTCCTAAGATCGCCCGACGACAAAAAGGCCAAGGCGCCTGACGCTAGGGGCGTCGGCAGAAGTCGCAGCACGCGCGCGGCGACAGGGACCAAGACTTCGGCAGTTCCGACTTCAACCATCGACAAACCCAAGCGTAAGGTCCGAAAGAAGACCGTTACGGCGTCGGGCTAATGACCGACTCGCGGTCGCACCGCGACGGTTGTGCCCGCAGCGACCGGCCCACGGCCTTACTCAACGTGTTCAAATAGTATAAAGTATTCAAAATTTAAACGTCAAATGCCAATGTTCGTCCGCCATGAGGGAGATTGACGATTGTTTTGGCAACTGCAGTCGGCTGGTTGGACTGTCGCGCGCTCGGACACGATGGATATTCGCGTTGGACTCGATTGCAGAGGAAAGCGTTGACTCGTAACGAGACCGCCGAGTGGACGACGGCAGGAATTTCGCCGGCAGACAAGACAGATTCCTGGCAGGCCGTTGTCAGTGCAAGCTATCGTCCCTGGCAGGTGCGGGGCCGTTTGCCCTCTTCCTTTTATGCCCACGTACGAAGATTTGAATTCGCCGGCGCAGGATTTGTTCACGCAATCTGTGACCCGTTTGCAGGACGGCGAACGCATCTGGACATCCAGCGCGACGACGAACTGTATGTCGGCCTGCAGTTGGTGCTCGAGGGACGTGAACGTTTTCGAATAGGTACTAACGAGTTCGAGGCTTCTTCAGGTGATCTGGTAGTTTGGACTACTGGCCGAGAGACTGATTTTGAGATCGTCGAGCGGATCAATAAAGTGACGTTAATCGCGCCGTGGACTCTGCTACGTGACTGGATGCCCGACCGAACGACGCCTCCCCGAGGCGGGAAGATTGACACTCGAAGCGGAGTAGGCGCACTCCTCGCATCGCATATGCGAGCCCTGTCGCAGCAGATCGACAAAATCGAGTTAAGGCTGATCGGCCCCGTAAGCCGTCCAACGCTAGAGCTTATAGGCATCGCCCTCGCGGAGAGCAATCCTCCGGCCACAACTGACCACGCTACTACAATGCTAGTCGGCATACAGCAGTACATCCTGTGCAATCTTCAGCACTGTGAACTCACTCCTTCGAAGATTGCCTTGGACAATCGCATCTCCCTTCGGTATTTGCATACGCTGTTCAGTCGGAGCGGTTCGACAGTGACAGCCTGGATACTCGAGAAACGACTTGCAAGATGCAGAGAAGCGCTGGCGAACCCCACGTTTGCCGGCCAGCGTATCGCTGACATCGCTTACAGATGGGGCTTTGTATCACCCAGCCACTTCAGTCGGGCGTTCAAGCAGCAGTTCGGGATGTCCCCTAGAGAATTCCGACTTGGATATCAGAGAGATTGAGACCACTTGCGCCAGCCCCCCTCTTCGGATCCTAAGCTACGCCAAGGAAGGAGAGCTGGCGCCTCGTTCATTTGGACGATATTTCTACGCCGCTCAACGAGGCACAGTAATTCAGCAGGTCGTCCTGAAGCTTGTTATCACGTGCCGCCTGCGCGACTTTGTGACCTTGCATATGATAGAAGTACTCGCCGCTTACTTTCGTCAGATCGTCACTGCTCGCCGCGAGCCACGCCTGCGTCACCGGTGCCAATCTGATATCGTCGGGCGCACCTGAACCACCCATCTTGGTCGGGACCCATCCGGGCGTCATCGCATTCGAGTACACCTGCGGCCATCGTCGTGCAACGCCGAACGCAAGAAGCACGTCGTACAGTTTGCTATCCGAGTACGCCTGTACCCCGTCCCACGCTCGGTCTTTCCATTGCGGGTCACTCAAATCTGGCTCGCCTCCGAAGTGCATGGCGGAACTGAGGTATACCAGCCGATCTGCACGTTCCATAAGCGCGGTCAGGAGATACGGGGCAAGTACGTTGATCGCGAACACATGCGCCAGTCCGTCTTCAGTCTCGATCCGCCGTGCCTCTCGAAATCCGACACCAACGTTATGGATCACGGCATCGAACCTGCCGGTCGCGTTGGCCTGTTCGGCGACCTGTCTCATCCCTACTATCGAGGACAAATCGCCGACAAGTACCGCTTCGGCAGATGGTAACGCGCGCGCCGCGTCTTTGGCACGAAGCTCGTTCCGAGCGTGGATTGCTACCGTATGCCCCTGTTCAATCAGCAAACGGGCCGTTAACATACCGAGCCCGTCAGCCGAGCCAGTGATAAAAATTCGAGACATGGGGTTCTCCTGCTTACCGACCACGACGGGTTAAAGACATTTGACAAGACTCGCCGAGCGGGTAGCACACATGAGTTGCCCATACATAATCTAAACTTCAAGGGCCTACCAGTGCTCGCAGGCAAAATAGCCCGCCGCCCGAACAAGCTCCTGCAGACGTGCACGGAAAACGTAGTCAAGCTACTTTACCCCTCCCGCGCAAATCGCGTCATGAGTCGAAGGCGACGATATTCTCAGACTGAATCTGGCTTCAGACGTCCCCTGTAGACTTCGTGTGGACCTGACGTGCAAGAAACGCATGTATCTCTGCGATCACGGCCGCACCATCGCCTACCGCCGCAGCGACCCGTTTGACCGAGCCCGCCCGCACGTCGCCTACGGCGAATACTCCAGGCACGCTAGTTTCCAGCGGAAGCGAAAATCCGTTGATTTGTCCGTGCGCCGCCTCGCCCGTTTTAACAAATCCCGTTTCGTCGGTATCGATATGGCACGTACCCAGCCAGCCGGAGTTAGGTTCCGCCCCGGTGAACAGAAAGAGATGGCGAAGGTTCAATACCCTCTCTCCTTCCGGAGAATCGCACAGCACACGAGCGAGCCCATCGTCATCGCACTCGACCGCTCTGACCGGCGTATTCGAATGTAGCGTCACGTTCGGCAACGACGTGATCCGGTCAATCAGGTACCGCGACATGGTCGATTCCAGGCTTTGGTCGCGGATGAGCACATGTACGTGAGCAGCGTATTCGGACAGATAGACAATTGCCTGGCCGGCGGAGTTGCCTCCACCAACAACTCCAACTTCTGCCCCCTTGCACAGTCTCGCTTCGATGGGAGAGGCCCAGTAATAAACGCCCAAGCCGTTCAGACTCTCCAGCCCTGCTATGTCCGGGCGGCGATACGCCGCACCGGTCGCAACGACGACCGTACGCGCCGTTAAATATTGCCCATCCGTCAGCTCAATTGTTAGAGTTGACGGGGCAGTATGGACAGCCTTTACGCGGGCTGGAATTGCAATCTCGGCGCCGAACTTGACCGCCTGAACGAAAGCCCGGTCAGCCAGAGTTTGACCAGATATTCCCGTTGGGAATCCAAGATAGTTTTCTATACGCGCGCTTGCACCGGCCTGCCCTCCGGGTGCCCGCGCATCGAGTACGACGACCGACAAGCCCTCAGAAGCCGCGTACACTGCTGCCGCGAGGCCCGACGGACCGGCTCCAACAATAGCTACATCATAAATTCGCGCTGGGTCGAACCGGGGTACCAGCCCCAGCTTGACCGCGACTTCATTTTCACTTGGATCCTTCATCACCGTGCCGTCGGGTAGCACGACGAGAGGGAACTCGCGCTTCCACGCCGGGATACCCTCCAGGAACGCAAGCGCATCGGAATCCGCATCCGCGTCCACCACAGAGTGGGGATGCCCATTTCGACGCAAAAATCCCTCAAGCGAGACGAGCTTGGGGTGGTCCAACCGCCCCAGAAGCACTGGGCCGCTACCCTTCTCCACGAGTCGAATCCGTCGCAGAATAAGCGTGTGCATGATGACTTCGCCAAGTTCGGCTTCCGCGATGAGAAGAGCCCTCAACCGATCCGGCGTTATCAACAAGCCTTCGACGTCCGACACGGCCTGGCCATCAATCAGCCATGGCTTATCTGAGAGCTGAGCTATCTCGCCAAGAAACTGCCCTTCGCTTTCTTCGACGAGAAAGTGGGATCGTCCCAGGCCGTCGCGCCGGGTGAGTCTTGCCGTTCCCTTGAGGAGTACACACAGGCCCAGGCCACGCTCCCCAGTTTCGAACATCATTTCGCCGGAGGCCCACTGCTTGATCGTGCCAAAACGTCTCAGTTTGGCGATTTGAAGCGGGCTAAGCCGTGGATACATTTGATACCGACGTAGTTCTTCCAGCGCACCCTCGCTGGCCGAGCTATGTACGCCCCCAACGGCCGAGTCCACTGCTCGCTCGCGACGTACATCTTCCCGATGATCCGCCGAGGGTGCTGGAGCAAAATTCCTGTCTTCGTCTTGCACGCCTAACCCCCTTCGCTTGCTAACAGCGAGCGTTGACGCCCGCAGAGAAATCACCACATGACGCATCGTCGCGCCGCGCTGGAAATATGCGCAGCCGTCAATCCAGGAGTTGGAGACGGAGCGACTGTTGCAAGTTGAACTCGCAACACAAGACTATGCAGCAGTGACTGTGAAGCCACTGCTGCGGTAACGTCGCAGAGGTGAGCACATCCCATGCCCCTGCGATAGTCAAGCTTATGCCGCTGGCGCGGTATGGATAAGCTTCCGGTTGACGAACTCGCCGAAGCCGAGCTCTGACAGCTCGCGCCCATAGCCGGAGTTCTTTACACCGCCGAACGGAACTTCAGGTGCAGTGATGGCACAGCTATTAATGAACACCATCCCGCTTTCGATGCGGGCTGCGAGCTTCTGCGCATGTTCAACATTAGCGCTGAAAATAGCAGCACCAAGACCGAACTTCGTCGCATTTGCCAGTTCAATTGCTTCATCCTCCGTTTCCACCACGTAGAACGAGGCCACCGGGCCAAACGTCTCCTGCTGGGACAGCGGATTTTCTGGCGTGATATCGGTGATGATCGTCGGTTCGAGGTAGAAGCCTTCGCGATCCATCCTCTTTCCACCGACCACCACGCGCGCGCCATGTGCCTTTGCCCCTTCAATCTGCCCCAAAAGGGCCTCAAGCGCGCGCTCCGACACGAGAGGCCCAAGGGTCGTAGTGTTGTCCGCCGGGTCACCCACCTTCAGTGCGTCAATACGCTGTACAAGACCTTCCAGGAACCGCTCGCCACGCTCCTTGCCCACCACGATAATACGCTTGGACGCGGCACAGGCTTGTCCCATACAGATCATGCGGCCCATAAAGCCGACGTTCATCGCATCTTCCAACGGCGCGTCTTCCAGAACGATGAAGGGGTCGCTTCCACCCAGCTCCAGGACCGCCTTCTTGAGCGTCCGGCCGGCACGCTCGGCAACCGCTGCGCCTGCACGCTCACTGCCCGTAAGCGTTACGCCACGGACACGGAAGTCATCGATGAGCGCCGAGACCTGATCCACGGTCGCGAACAGATTGGTGTAAGCGCCGACCGGTGCGCCTGCTTCCTCGAACAGACGTGCAAATGCGAGCGCGCATTGCGGAACGTTCGGTGCGTGTTTGATGATAACCACATTGCCAGCCATCATCTGCGGACCAGCTACCCGGGCCAGTTGGTAGTACGGGAAATTCCAAGGCTCGACAGCCAGAATCACCCCGATTGGCTCGGTCACCACCACCGAACCCGGAGCATCCGGCAATGCCTGCGGCTTCAGGAAGCTTTCTGCATGGCTCGCGTAGTAGTCGAGGATAGCCGCTGACAGCTCTACTTCGTATCGCGACTGGTCGATGGGCTTGCCCATTTCCAAAGTAATATACTGGGCGTATTCTTCGGCCTTCTCACGGAGAATGGCTGCTGCACGGGCCATGACGCGCTTACGCTCGGTCACCGGCCGGTTACGCCAGTCGTTGCGGTAGCACTCCTCGGCCGTAGACAGCGCAGCGAATACCTCTGCGTCCGTCGCGGTAGGAAAACTCTTCACGACCTTACCGTTCGCGGGGTTCAGTGTTTGGAACTCTGAAATACTGGTTTGCATGTTCACTTGAATCTCCTGTTGATCACACAGCGCAGAGCGGTTCTGGGCAATTGATGTCAGCTCGTTCAATCAATCGCTCCGTGGAACAAAACTAGGCCGTAATGCACCGAGGGAATGATCGGTTGTCGTTCCCAGACGGCTTGGTATGTAATGTAAGGATTTTGGTGTTGGCTAACTTCGCACCTAATGTCAACTTATGTGCAGAACCGGACAATCAATGGCTATAGTGAAGAAAAGCAGCAATCCCGATGATTTCCAGGATGTGCCCGGCTTCGTTGCCGCTATGTCGATGACATACGCAAGCGGCGCTATCCAGGCGCGTCATGCGCACAAACGCGCACAACTTCTATTCGCTGTATCCGGCGTAATGTGGGTCAGCACAAGCGAGCGCCACTGGCTTCTTCCCCCGCAGCGCGCCCTGTGGATTCCGCCGAATACCGAACATGAAATGCGTGCACGAACTGATGTCGAGCTTAGAAATCTGTATGTGCGGATGGATAACCCACCTATCCCGCTACCGCATACCCCGACGCTCATCTACGTCACGCCTCTACTACGTGAGCTTGTCGTACGGGCCGTTGAATTGCCAATCGAAGAAGGGGTCGCCGGCGCGGCTGCGCAGATCGTGGCGCTGATTTTCAGCGAATTGCAGTTCCTGCCCTCGGGAGAATTCGACCTGCCACGCGTGCATGACCCGCGCCTCGTGAAGGTGGAAGAGGGTTTCAAGAAGGACCTAGGTGATCCCCGAGGAATTGAGGAATGGGCGGCCTTAGGGAATATGTCTTCGCGCACTCTTGGTCGTAAGCTGAAGGCTGAGACCGGGTTGTCATTTGCCGCTTGGCGACAGCAGATACGGCTGACCGAAGCGGTCGTACGGCTTGTCAAAGGCGAAGCGGTCACGTCGGTTGCATTAACCCTCGGTTACGAGAATACGGGTTCTTTCAGCCGCATGTTCAAGAAAACCATGGGGATAAGTCCGAGCGAGCTTGCGAGCCAAGCGATATGACCGCGAATATCGCGGGTGCAACGACGTTCGTTACGACAAGGCCGTTCCGGGTTTCCCGAGTGAAGCACGGCGGCCGCCGCCGGCGCCCGCAATAATGCCGCGCAGCGGACGCGAGCTCGTCCTGAGACCCTCTATGTAACAACGGGCGAAGGATTCTCGATATAGAAGTATTTCCCGTGTGAATCACGAGCATCGCCTTGATCGAATTGGGGTGCCCGTGAAGTCGACTGTCGCAGCGGACTTGCTTGCGGTCCTGTCCGGTACATTGCGGCATCTATCGTGGCCGGTGACAGCGCCGCCGTTGGCCCTCTTTAGTTGTAGACGAACAAATGCGCAAACGAGATCCGGCGGGATTGGCACGCCGCCGACAACAATCCTCCTCCAAAATATGGACTACCCCTAATTTCCAGGCTGCTTACACTCCAGGTCACCGATGCCGAAATCACATTCGCGTCGATCACAACTCACTGGAGGTCAACCATGAAGTCCGTTACACGTGCAATTGTTCTCGCCGTGGCGTTTTCTGCGCCGGCCGCAGCGTTCGCGCAATCCAATGGTCCTGTCACACGGGCGCAGGTTCGTGCGGAACTTGTTCAACTCGAGAAGGCCGGATGGACGCCCGCTGCAGGCAGAGATCCGCATTATCCCGCCGACCTGCTTGCTGCAGAAGCTAGAGTCACCAAAGAAAACGGCAATCAAAGTTCGTACGGCGGCGCGGTAAGCGGTAGCTCGGCAGCGGGACGGGTGACCGCTCCTGCACTATCCGACGATTCGAATGCGTTGTTCGATCATCACTGAGCCACACGACGCTCACCATACGGTCCCTACCGACGGAACGAACATCGAATGGGATCTTGCGTCCTGTGAGGCATCGCTAGTAGCGGTCTGGGGGATACGAGGCCGCACTCGTAGCCGTTGTCAGGAACGAGGCAGTGTTTTTTGAAAAAATCGTTCGATATTGAAATTTCTCATAGGCATCCTCACCCTTGTGTTGCGACTGTTCGGGCTTTGCATCGAGCGCGCCGGCCATACGGCGCCTCGATGTGTAGTCCGGCCATAAGGAAGTCGGGGGCACCCACGCCAAGGGTTAGCCGGTTTTTTCAAACAGTGAATTCGCAATGAAGGTCTTAATCAAAGGGGATCTAAGCACTAGACTTGTGGCGCAGGTTGCGAGAGAAAATTCGCGCGCCAATGCTAAACAGATTCCGGAGTTTCTGATCATGAAATCGCTTATTAATGCTGTCGCCGTTGCGGCCGCTCTTGTTGTTCCCACTGTTACTTTTGCTCAGGCTAGCCTACCCGCAACTCGCGCGGAAGCGCGGGTCAGCAGTCAAAATGCGCCGAACGCCGCTGCGAAGCCAGATGCTTCGGCGACTGGGGTCGGAGGCGTAGTTAGCGGTACGTACTCATCAGGCAAGAATGCCCTGCCGAAGCCTATCGCAGATGTCGACTTCGTACCCGATCACCATTAATCAAAACCGCAGGCGTCGCCGCGCGCGGTACTTCCGTCGCCGCGCGCGGTACTTCGGTAACCTGCTGTACAAGCAACTAGCTTACAGCGCCAGCACTACTAATGCGAAGCAGGCTCTTTGATCCATTCTGGATCAGTAGGGACGTGGCCGAAACGAAGTTACTTCCATCCAAGCGGGCATCGCTCGCTTGGACTTGCCCAGGTCCTGTCTGGCCTTTTAAATGCCCAAGCTCAACCGGGTCGCGGCATTTTGCATCACCCAAGCGGTTTTCCCATACTCTGTGTCAAGACCTGTTTCTATCGGCTGGTCGACTCTTACAGTCAGTTGACCAATTGCTTCGCGTTCCTTGGCAGATCCAGAGAACCTCACGGTTGATTTCCCGCCGTCGGAGCAGTTTTGACAAAACATCTTTGGGGCCAGGCTTTTTCCCGGATCGTTCCTTTTGAATAGCCAATCTCCCGTTTTGAAAAGCCGTGTCGAAAACACCATGATATAAAGCCTCCTGAGGCGGCGAGGATTGGGTTTTAGCCTTTCGTCAACGGAGGATGCAGCATGTTGCGTGACTGCCATCTGCGTCAGGGCCCCGGGTCAGGTTCGACCTTAAGTTATCCATTGCTCAACGGATCTGATGAAACGCTACGAGACGCTCGCCAGCACCCTCGAGGCTGAGATTCGTTCAGGAACTTGGTCGATAGGCTCACGGCTGCCTTCCGTACGTCATCTGAGGACCCAATATGGCGTGGGCCAGTCAACCGTGTTTCGTGCGTATTATCTGCTTGAAGAACGTGGCCTCATCAGCGCTCGTGAGCGTTCCGGTTATTTTGTCGCGCAGGGCGCCTTCCTTTCGACGCTTGCCTCGTCCTCGTCGGCCCCAAAGGAACCAGAGCCAGCCAAGATAGTCAGCGATCTTCTCTTTTCAGTAGTCGAGGCGGCCCGCCACCCCGGCATTGTGCCGTTGGGGTCGGGGTCTCCGTCGCCGGAGTTGTTTCCACTGCCTCGGCTTGCGAAGTCTTTGGCCCGTGCCGCACGCTTCCTGGGCCCCTGGAGTTCCGTCGTGGACATGCCCCCCGGTAACGAACATCTACGGCGACAGATAGGGTTACGTTATTTAGGCATGGGAATTTCACAACCAATCGACGAAATTTTGGTCACAAACGGCGCAATGGAAGCGCTGAACCTCTGCCTCATGTCGGTTACTAAGCCTGGAGACATAGTCGCAATTGAGTCGCCATGTTTCTACGCCGCACTGCAAGCTGTTGAGCGACTCGGGTTACGCGCTATTGAGATCCCGGTAGATCCTCACACGGGTCTGGATCTGGATGTCCTTGCGAACGCGTTGGAGCGCTATCCTATTCGCGCGTGCTGGTTCATGACGAATTTCCATAATCCGACCGGTACAACGCTGACGATCGAAAAGAAAAAAACGTTAGTCTCGCTGCTAACACGGCATGATGTCCCGCTGATTGAAGACGACGTCTTCGGCGAGTTGCACTTTGATACGGAGCGTCCTTTGCCGGCCAAAGCGTTCGATACCCAGGGGCTTGTGATGCATTGCACTTCGCTGTCCAAGACGCTGTGCCCTGGTTATCGCATTGGTTGGGTTACCGCCGGTCGTTACACGGACCAAGTGCGAAAACTCAAGCTTATGACCAGCGTTGCGACAAGCATTCCCGTACAAGCCGGTATTGCGGATTATCTTCAACATGGTGGGTTCGACAAACATCTTCGGAAACTGAGGACCTCACTCCGCGCGCAGATGGCCTCTATGGAATACGCGGTTGCGGAGAACCTGCCACCCGCCGTCGAGTATCACAAGCCAGCGGGTGGTTACTTCTTGTGGCTCAAACTGCCGGCACAGGTTAATGCGATGCAACTGCATCTGCTTGCTCTCCAACGTGGGGTCAACGTCGCTCCCGGTTCTATCTTCTCCTCGAACGATTGCTATCGAAACTATGTCCGTGTGAATTGCGGGCATCCCTGGACATCGAAAATTGAGGGCGCCGTGCGAACCCTCGGCGAACTGCTGACACGGTTAGCCGATACGGGTCCATCCTACGCGGTGTTCCCCTCACAGAAGCTATCCTTGAAGATAGATGCCGAAGGCTGCTCGAGCCCGGTACTCGAGCGGTAAAATTAGACCATGACAATCTGCCGTGGCCGAATCAATTCATCCCTATTCAGGTTCCTGTAGGCTTGCATCGGAATTGCGACCAGCGCTCCTTAAGCGCCATCGCCCGGGGGTTGTACCGATTAACTTCCGAAAGACAGTTGTGAAGTGAGCATGCGTCTGGAAGCCAACCTCAAATGCAATCTGGATCAACGGCATTTCGCCACACGCCAGCAGCTCCTTAGCGCGGTGTAGGCGACGGTGTAGCAAGAAAGCATGGGGCGTCATTCCTGTAGATGCCTTAAACTGGGCGGCGAAATACATTCGACTTAAGCCGGCGTGCTCGGCGATATCTTGCAATGTGATCGGCTCTGCGAGATTGGCATCCATAAATTCAACCACGCGTCTTTGACGCCACGGAGCCAAACCGGTTCTGGGAGGCACGCGCTCGAGGGCACCAGTCTGCAAGCCCATTACCCGAGCTAATACCGCAAGCGAGATGCTATCGGAGCACAGCGACGCACACGGCCCCTCCAACGTCCTTGCATCTGAAAGCGCTCGTGCGAGCGTGCCAATAGAGTTATCGGTTGCGAAGCAGGGATCGCGTAATTCAAATCCGGTCGGGCAGCTTCGTTGAGCGATGTCCTCGTAGGTCGAGACGACGAACGCCTGTGGAATGAACAGATGGATCGCCTCGATTGAACGTCCGAAATTGCAACGCACCTGTTGCCCGGGAGCGGCGACTTGAGTTGCGCCGTACCCGACCGATCCGTTTTTGGTCATACGTCCATCGGAGTAACATTCGAGCGAAGTATGGCCCAGTAGGACGTCAATCGTATAGTGTTCATCGAACGGGTTCGCGTTGAGCTCGTGGGGGCCCTCAATCGATTCGCTCCAGCGGCCAACCGCGAGCACCGCCCCGTGCCCTGGTTGATGCAACTGCGTACTGCGCCGCCAGCTCGACTCCTCCTCTATAGGTGGCGTTTGACGACGTTGGGCTGTGCGCGCGACGTCAGTTACCCCGTTCGTGGCAAGACATAACATAGTTACCTCAACCAGAAGGACACAATTCCCAGAGCAAAAATGCAGGGCTACCACGCCCGCCGTGAACCGCAGGGTCTATCTGAATCATCACAACCGGAAGAGTAGTTGGGCGTAGGCAAGCAAAAAAGTGTCAGTTAGTAATTCTTTTTGGGAAGCAGACAGACACGTTGATGCAAGGCAGCTCCGACGATGGCCATCGCCGTTGCTTCACTGCCTAAGTCTGCACATCATTTGCCGAGTCCCCAAACGTCGTAGAGGCATAACGCGATTGGCCGTCAGGGCTTGCTGCAGCAATCGTGAATGCCTGGAGAGAGACGCCCATCATGCGAGGAACGTGAAGGTCTCTGTCCCCAGCGTGTCGTGTTTTCAATTCGCACGGCGCGTGATGCAATTTTTCCAACTTACCAAGAAACCCATTTAGGAACTGGGCCCACGGTGTACTCGCTGGCCACACGCCCGACAGCATTTCAGTGCATATCGAAAATGAATCCGCAAGTTTTGAACGGGTACGCTCCACCCTGGCGGGGACAATCTATGTATGCACACCTAGCTGAGTGTGCTATTGGCGTGCTGCAGGGCGACGGCGCATGAGGACGACGTAACCCCATCCCGCCGAATCAACCCATCCCAGGAGTGCGCTATGTACCTGAATCAAATCCGCTACGGAGTCTTGGCCGCACTGTTGTTTCTGATGGCCGTTACGTCATCCGCAATTTATGCCGATGCATTCGCGCAGGCATCGGGCCAACCAGTCGCTGCTTCCAGCAAGGCAGAGAGGGCGATTGATCATCGGTTTGCCCGATTGGAACGACGTGCACTGACCCACCACCCAGACGTCGAAGTGGATGACGTTCGTATCGTCGCTAAGCATGGAGTGGTGACCTTGAGGGAAGCGTCCCAGAAGGCGAGCAGATCGCAAAAATCGGCGACGTCATGCGCGGTGTGCGAGGTGTAAACTCGGTGAACAACTACCTTACCATCCGGGAGCAAGGTAAGCGACCAGCAAGCCCATCTTGAGTTTGGCTTTGGAGCTTGGGAGTATCGTGTCTAAACGAATAAGCGGACACGTGAACACTATCGAATCGGAACCGTGTAATGTAAAGCCCGTTTTGGCAGGAACGCGTGCCGTCCTCCGTACGCACATGCTCTTTCGCAGGCAGATTCCCCCTTACACGATCCTTAAAATCATCACTGTGGAGTTTGGCCATGAAACCGATTTTCGCAAAACTCGCATCAACGACGGCCCTATCCTTCGCATTGGCGTTTGCTGTCCAGTCGACAGGCGCCGTCGCACAGACCGACGCCTCGAGTGCGCCCACAAGCCGCGCGGCAGCCCGGAAGGCCAATCATCAATTGGAACATAACGTAGAGAGAGCGCTGATAAACGCCAAGATCGACATCACCGACATTCGCATCGTGGCGAAACAGGGCCAGGTTGGCCTCGACGGCGAGGTCGCCAACTCGGGCGATATCGATAAAGCCGCCGATGTCGCGGGTAAGGTCCCAGGTGTAACCTCCGTCAAGAACTACATCACTGTTTATGAGGAAGGCGGTAAATAAGAAGGCAAGTTGGTCATGAAATCGTCACGACCAACGCCGCACGAGTCTTCGGAGCCGGTTAGCGATGATCGTGTCAGATAAGCAGTTGGCCATCATGGGACCATCGGCGCGGAGGCTCCCGAGTTAGTACGCGTGTATAAGTGGTACTAGCTGGAATCATAGTCAGCCAAGTTTTCAAGGTCGATCTCGGTATCCTCTCTGTGGGCACAATATGCGTACGCGACCAATTGAACGTAAGCGGCCAGCAAACCTTGCAGTCACCCACTTCTTTACTGCTAAACTTGGTATCCAGGCATACGTCATGACCAGTGCGCGCGCGCGATGGCGGGCAAACAGCGGGCGGTCGATCGGGCTTGGTTCGAGAAGGAGGTCGAGGCAAGCGAATTTCAGGATGCCAGACTACGCAAGCGTTTCGGCATGGTGTTGGAACGGTTGTGGTCGGGCAAGGGCCAGACAATTCCCTTCGCATGTCAGGATTGGGCCTCGACCAAAGCGGCTTATCGGTTTCTGTCTAACGATCGGGTCAGCGCACAGGATATCCTGATCGGTCACTTCCAGGCGAATGCTGATCGCTTCAGGACGACGCGGGGCCCCATTCTCATCCTGCAAGATACGACGACATTCTCTTATCAGCGCGAGCGTCCAGAGCTAATCGGCTATACGGGCAAAATGTCGATCAAGCTGGGAAAGAATGGCTCGCTAAGACCACTGACTCAATGCGGCATCCTGATGCATTCGAGTCTGGTTGTTACCACCGACGGATTGCCACTGGGCCTGGCTGCGGTGAAATTCTGGACCCGGAGTAAATTCAAGGGCTGTACGGCGCTGAAGCGGCACGTCAATCCCACGCGGGTCCGATTGAGGAGAAGGAGAGCTACCGCTGGCTGGAGAACATGCGCCAGTCAACGGCCCTGCTCGGCGACCCAGTGCGTTGCATCCACGTTGGCGATCGGGAAAGCGACATTTACGAACTGTTTTGCGCGGCGCACGACCTGTGCACATACTTTCTTGTGTGAACCTGTGTCAACAGGCTCGCAGGCGATGGTCAGCACACCATTGCGGATGAGAGTAAGCGACCAGCAAACCCATCTTGAGTTTGACTGTGGCGCTTGGGAGTATCGTGTCCACTAAACGAATAAGCGGACACGTGAACACTATCGAATCGGAATCACTCCCTGAGCGTCGTCGGCAACGCTATAGCGAGGAGTTCACGGCCCAGGTGGTAGCGGCTTGCCAGGGAATCGGCGTGTCGGTTGCGGCGGTCGCGCTGGAACACAGGCTCAACGCGAATTTGCTTCGGCGCTGGATCGATCAGGCAGAAGGTCGACTGCCCAGGAGGCCGTTGGGCCGCCCACCAGCCACGCCAGCGTCGCTGCCAGCCTTTGTGCCAGTACCATTGGGAACACCCGATTCGCACTCGTCCGAGATCCGCATTGAGGTTCGCCGTGGAGGTGTGGCTGGCAGTCGATCCGCTGGACATGCGTGCCGGCTTAGATACGGCGCTGGCTCGGGTGGTCAAGGTATTCGGCGCCGCTCATCCGCACCATGCTTACCTGTTCTCCAACCGGCGAGCCAACCGTCTGAAGGTGCTGGTTCACGACGGAATCGGTATCTGGCTGGCAGGGCGACGCCTGAGCGAAGGACAGTTCGTCTGGCCTCACGCCGGCAGCGAACCGAAGCAACACGCGCTCACGCAGGAACAGCTCGCAGGCCTGGTGGTGGGTTTGCCGTGGCAGCGCATCGGCCCGAACGGTGTGATCCGCGTCGTATAAGGCCAACAGGGACGTAAACTGTTGCGCTTCCACGGTGCCTGGGGTTCTGGCAGACTGGTTTGCATGAACCTGCCCGCCGACCTCAACACCCTCAGCCCTGAACAGTTGCGCACGCTCGCCGCGCAGCTGATTGCCCAGGTGCAGGAGAGAGACCGGGAGATCGAAGAGAAGGCGCGGGAGGTCAAGGAGAACGAACGCGAGCTGCATTACCGGCAGACCCGTATCGAGCAGTTGAGCCACGAGATCGCCATCCTCAAGCGCCAGCAGCTTGGCCGGCGCAGCGAACAGCTCAGCAGCGAGCAGATGAACCTGCTGGACGAAGCAATCGACGCCGATCTGGCCGCCATCGAACTGGAGCTCGAGCAGCTTCAGCCACAAGCAGCAGCCGACCCGTCACCCCGGCAACCGAAGCGCGCATCGCTCCGGCGCAACTGCCGCGCACGGAGATCCACCACGAGCCGGACAGCACCGTGTGTCAGTGTGGCTGCGAATCAGATCGTGATGTTGAAACGCTCCGGGCAAAGCGTGTGAACTGTATCATCGTGCTTTTCCAATCGTGCGACACCTGTTCCATTTGGCGACGACGTTACGCAGCGCGAGCCCGATCAGCCTGGGCGCGGTCTCGCCCGAGGCGAAATAGCCGCGCGCCCTGATGACTTCGCGAAACTGCATGTACACCGACTCAATTGCATCGGGCGCATATCCGATTTTTCTAATTTGAATGTCGACCTTGCAGCGCACCCGGCGCCAGGCCGGGCAACAGCATGCCGGATGCGTGGTCGGCCGCGCCAGTCAGCGGTCGTTATTCTGCCCGTAGCGCGAAATTCGTTCGCGCACACCGAGCGCCTGGGCCATCAACACCAGGTCGGCGAGTGAATCGGCTTCCATCTTTTTCATCAGATTGCCGCGATGGATCTTGACGGTGATTTCGCTGAGTTCGAGTCGGGCGGCTATCTGCTTGTTCATCAGCCCTGCCGACACGAGCCCAATTACCTCGCGTTCGCGCGGTGTCAGGCTGTCGAAGCGCGCGCGCAGCAATGCCTTTTCACGCGAGACGATGCGTTGTTCACGACCTCGGGCGATCGCCTCATCAATCGCAGCCAGCATTGCCTCCTCAGCGAACGGCTTCGACAGGAACGTGATCGCTCCCGCGCGCATCCCGCGCACGGTCATCGGGACGTCGCCGTGACCGCTCATCAGAATCACGGGCAACACCGACTCGCTCCCGGCCAGCTCCTGCTGGAAATCGAGGCCGTTAAAGCCACGCAGCCGCACGTCGAGGATCAGGCACGCCGCAGAATCAGCCTCGTCGCACTCAAGGAACTCATCGGGACCACCGAACGTGCGGACCCGATGGCCGTTCGATCGCAACAGCGTGTCGAGTGATTCGCGGACGTCTGCATCGTCATCGACGACGCATATCAGATCACCAGCGGGCAGGGAGCATGGTTCGTTCATTGTGGATCTCATTGGGCAGGGTCATGTTGTGGTGTGCCGGGCATGAGCGGTCGACATACCAACTCCGGTTTCAGGCGTCGAGCAGCGCCTCGACTTCAGCCAGCAGCCATTCGGGATCCGCCGGTTTTGAGACAAAGCGCGCGACACCCAACCTCCGCGCCTTCTCGCGCGCCTCAGGTGTCGGATATGCGGTCATGAGTATTACCGGCACATTGCGGCCCAGTCGCGTCAGTTCACGCTGCAGGTCGAGTCCGTCCATGCCTTGCATGTGCAGATCGGTAATCACGCATTGCATCGCCGACAACTCCGACGACGCAAGCAGCGATTCGGCCGCGTCGAAACTCCGGATGGAGATCCCCGCCGTCCGAAACAGCATGCCGATGCTGTCTCGCACCTCTGCGTCGTCGTCGACGATGCCAATCAAAGAGTCGCTGCAGTCCACGTTATCGTCCTCATTGCGGCTGACCCGCGATTCCAAGGAGCCGATGTTAGCGCCACGCATTTCAACGTGGCAATCATATCAAGGTTTGATTTCGCTCTCGGGAATCCGATCGCCGCATACGACAGGCAACGTGAATATGACCTGGGCGCCCGGCTCGCCGCCGTTGTTCGAGGCGCTGATCTGGCCTCCTTGCGCCTCAATGATAGAGCGGCAGATGGACAGGCCCATCCCCATCCCATCTACCTTGGTCGTGAAGAACGGCTCGAAGACATGAGCCCCGCCATCCGTAAAACCGGGGCCGGAATCCCGCACCGCGAGCTGGACCATCCCGTCGGACTGATGCGTCGCGCGGATCTGAATCGCCCGTTCGCCGCCGGTCGGTTCGCGCATCGCCTGGATGCTGTTCATCACCAGGTTCACGAGCACCTGCTGAACCTGCACACGATCGGCGCAGACCCTCGGCAGCCCACCCTCGATGGTCTGCGTTAGCGTGATGCCGGCGCCCCGCGCTTCGCGCTGGATCAGCTCCATCGCGTCATCGGCGAGCTCGGCGACGTCGAGAAGCTCGACCTGGGGGGCCTCCTTGCGCGCAAGCGACCTGACACGCCCGATCACGTCGGCCGCGCGCGTGCCGTTTGACGTGATCCTTTCGAAGCAGCGCTGGACCTCACCCAGGTCCGGGTCGGCGCGCCCGAGCCAGCGCTGACCCGATTTCGCGAAGTTGACGATCGCCGTCAGTGGCTGATTGACTTCGTGTGCGATTGACGCCGACAACAGGCCGAGCATCGACACCCGCGCCGCATGCGCAAGTTCAGCCGAAGCCTGCTCGATCCGTGCGCGCGCTTCGTTACGCTCCGTTACGTCGAATGCCATCACGAGCACATGTGAGCCGCGCTCGCCCTCGGGCAACTGCGTCACTCGCAGAACGATGTCCGCAACGCGGCCGCTCGGCGTCACGATCCGGGTTTCGCTCTCCGCCATATGAGCCCCGCGCGTGAGTGCCGCAAGGATCCGCGCGAAGCCGGCTCGCGCCTCGGGTAGATTTGCCCGGCACGGGTTCGAACCAATCAGCTTCTCGACCGTGCCCGTCTCGAACAGATCGACTGCCGCCTGGTTGCCGTCTCGAACCACCGCGCCAGCGATCGCGCGCTCGACGATGTCCGGCCGGCCGGCCAGCCACACGTCGATGGGCAGGTGGGCCGGCGAGCCATCGGCAGCAATCCGCAAGGCTGTCGACCAGTCCGACTCCCATGCGGCGAAGCCGGCGAGATCGAACATTGTCCGGTAGCGCTGCTCGGACACGCGTCGCTCGAGATCAGCGCGTCGTAGTTCGGTCAGATCCGCACTCGACTCGATCACACCGATCGCTCGCCCCGTCGGATCCCGCCGCGCGAGCCAGCGACTCGCCAGCACGATGCGCGTGCCGTCGCGATGGGTCCGGATTATTTCGCCGGACCATTGACCGTCCGCATGCAGCGTCGATCTGACCTCGGCTGACGGGAATTCACACATGAGCAGATCACTACAAACACGGCCCACCGCTTCCTCACGTGTCCAGCCATAAAGCTCTTGCGCGCCATCGTTCCAGTAGAGGATCACGTCGTCTGGATCGCGAATGATAACCGTGTCGTGCGTCAACTCGAGAATTCGCGCCTGTTCACCAAGCGTAGTCCGGATAAAACGGTCACGCAGCGACAGGAGCGTCGTGATTGCGATCGCCGCAAGGCTTACGCCGTACCCCAGTAACGCACTACCCGCCATCCCGTCGAGATGACCCATGACAAACGACTGTGTCGCAAGCGCGGCAGTCACGGCACCTGCCGCGAGCACGTAGCGCCGGCCAAACGGTGCGACAAGCAATATCACGGCGAGATAGAGCAATGAGACTGCGCCTTCGAACGGCGCCAGCGTATCAAATGCGCAGATCGCCAGCTCAATGCCTGTCGCAATCGTCAATGCGAGACCAATCGAGGCCCCCACCACTATTCGTTTGCCAATCATAAAAGACATGTCCGGTCAGTGCAGTGTGTTACTGGAAGGTCGATGCCACATCGACGGGGACGATTGTAACCACTACAGGACGCGTGATGACGCCTCCCCTACCTTGGTATGAACCGCACCAGCGATCCTCCCTGAGCTTGCCCGCTTCTCCTTTCCAGTCATGGGCCTGCAGTGCCTCCCGGATCCCATGAACGCGTCCCTCATACCTAGGCATGAATTTCCTGAAGCCGCCAGGACGGCTAACTTTGCATCCATCGCAGCACCGCACACACCTGGCAACAGGATGCGGTCCCGCGATGCGATCAAAGCACCGAACCGTGTACCCAACCTTTCAGATCATCTCATTACCGTTCAGGAGTCAGCACCATGAAACACCTCGCCAAACTCGCCACTGTTCTCGCAGGAGCCACCATCATGAGCCAGGCCGCCATCGCACAAGACGTCGCCACCGACCCCCACCTCGACCCGCAGGTGCGCTCGTTTCTCGTCGACATCAACAAGGACAGCAGTGAATTCTGGAAGCTACCGCAACCGCAACCGCAGGATATCCTGACCGGCCTGCAGAACAAGACACCGGTCGACCTGTCGGGCGTCACCACCACCGAACGCACGATGAGCGCCGACGGCCATTCGTTCAAGGTCTACGTCATGAAGCCCGACCATGTGCAGGGCAAGCCCGGTGTGCTGCTGTTCATCCACGGCGGTGTGTGGATTGTCGGTAATTTCGCTAACCACCAGCGACTGCTGCGTGACCTCGTCGTCCAGTCAGGGCAGATCGGCGTGTTCGTCGACTACACACCGCTGCCGGACGCCAAATTCCCGACCCAGCTCGACCAGTCGTACGCGACGCTCAAGTGGATCTCGGAGCACGCCGCTGATTTCGGTGCCGACGGCAGCCGGATCGCAGTCGCCGGCAACTCGGTGGGCGGCAACATGGCTGCGGCGCTCACGCTGATGGCGAAGGATCGCCAGGGCCCGAAGATCAGCTATCAGGCACTGCTGATTCCGGCTACCGACGCGAGCGTCGATACGGATTCCTATCATCAGTACGGCACGGACCGCTTCCTGGCGCGCTCGTTCATGCAGTACGGCTGGGACCTGTACGCGCCCGACGCGAAGACGCGTGACAACCCGTATGTTTCGCCGCTGCGCGCCAGCGCCGACGAACTGAAGGGCCTCCCGCCGGCACTCGTCGTGACCGCCGAGAACGACCCCCTGCGTGACGAAGGCGAAGCTTACGCCCGAAAGCTGAAGGAGTCTGGAAACGTGGTGGCCGCAGTGCGCTACAACGGCACGATTCATGACTTCGTGCTGCTCAACGCGCTGCGTCACGTACCTTCGACAGAGGCCGCGCTTCAACAGATCAGTGACGGAATCCGCGCGCATATCGGTCAGTAAGTATCAGGACGGCCCGGCACAACCTTGATGTACCGGGCCGTCCTTGCACCATCAGATGGTCACCGTTTCATAGAAGAGCTAACGCGATCGTCCCGGTGCTGGGCGCAACCGGATGAGGAATGTTGCAGGTATTACTTTCTTAACCATTTATCTATCTATTGATAGATAGCAACAACAAGGAATGTTAATCATGACCACCAGACTGCTTGCAGCACTTGTCCTTTCCGGCGTGATCGCTGTCCCCGCATTTGCGGATGGTGACCATGGCTATCCGTCGGTCAACCCCGTGCAGGCGGGCACCCTCAGCCGCGCCGACGTGAAGGCTGAGCTGGCCCAGGCCCGCGCTGACGGCCAGCTCGAATTCTCGCAGACGAACTACCCGGCACTGCCCAGACAACCGCAGGTCGACAGTCTTACCCGCGCTCAGGTCACTGCTGAACTGGCACATGCACGCGCCGCGCACGATGTCTCGACTGACCTGCATAGCTGATACCTGTTTGCCACCATTTCCTTACGCAATCCCCTTTATAGGAGCTTCGCCATGTCCCTCGAAAAAATTCTCTATCTCGCCCATGCTCACGCCACTGGCGGCCGTGACGGCCGAGCCATCGTGCCCGCAGGCAACCTGGATTTCAAGCTGACCACGCCCAGGGAACTCGGAGGTGCCGGCGGCGAAGGCGCCAACCCGGAGCAACTGTTTGCCGCTGGCTACAGTGCGTGCTTCCTCGGCGCGATGAAATTCGTCGCCGCACGCGACAGGATCGCCATTCCGGCAGACGTTTCGATTGATGGCAGCGTCGGTATCGGCGCGATTCCAAACGGCTTCGGCATCGAAGTCGAGTTGAAGATCTCGCTGCCCGGCATGGAGCGCGAAGCGGCCCAGACGCTCGTTGACCGGGCCCATGTTGTCTGCCCGTACTCGAACGCTACGCGCGGCAACATCGACGTCACCCTGACGCTCGTTTGAGCGGCTGACATCCTGGAGACGCGCCAGCGGCGAGTCTCTAGCGAGTATGAACAGGACCCGGAGCGAACCGACTGCATAGCGGCGCTGCGCTACGGCTCTGACGATATTGAATGAACGTACGCCAAACCCACGGACCTTGATCACACATTGGAGTAAACATAATGAACAGAAATCTCGCTGCCCCGTTGCTGCTCGTCGGCACAAACCTTCTCGCAACGGCCTTGGTGGCCGCAACAGCTTTCCTGGCGGCACCGGCCTTTGCGAGCGGCTATGGCCCAGCACCGTCGTATAGCCCGACTCACAGCGCTCCGGATTCGGAACGCGGCCAAAGCGCGTTGACGCTCGCGGCGCAATCGCAGACCACTGACGACACTGCTGATACACACGGCAATGTGCCGCTCAGCCGTGCCGAGGTACGCGCCGAACTGGGCCAGCTGGAAAAGGCTGGCTACAACCCGGCCCGTGGCCGCGATCCCGATTACCCGGCCGACATCCAGGCCGCTGAAGCCAGGGTTGCTGCGCAAAATGCGCAAGCCGCAACGGCACAGGTTCACGTCGGTGATTCCAGCGGCGTTGGTGGTGTCGTGACGGGTGTGTCGGCTTCGGGCGCCCCCGCCATCGCGGTTGTTACCGGCTCGGGTTCGCTTTACTCCCGTCATTAAACCATCGGCCGGGTGAGCCACTGGCGCCGCACCCGGTTGCCGGCACCGCCCACTGAATGCGTAGCATATCTCCGCTCTCAGGCTCACCAGCTAATATGCAGATGCGGAAGTTGCTGTCCGCCACATTCCATACCGTCAACGAAACTCGGGCTCGCGTGGAGCTTCGGTTCCTGCAAGGTCTGTAGTTATGTAAGCTCGATAGCCAATGTCGAAAGCCCATCAATGTTTGCCTCGATGCCACGACCTCGATAATCCGGGGGCGCGGCATCGTTTCGCAAGTGTCTGCTCCTGCCATCCCGATAAGACTTTCCATAACTACGAGGTGACGATACCGGCGATTAGAGAAGCATATCCATAACAGGGCCAACTGGTTGTTCGCCGGCTCACTGCGGGCGGGTCAGCGCGCTGCCGCCATCATGAGCCTGATACGCTCGGCACAACTCAACGGGCACGACCCGCACGCCTATCTGAAGGATATCCTCACGCAATTGCCGGCACACAGAGCCGGCGACATTACCACGTTGTTGCCACACCGGAGGCAGTCGACACAGATCAAGGCTTGAACAACTTCCGACGGCCTCGTTATGCCGAGTGACATCCAACAGACCGAGATAGCATGAAACGCCTTAAGCAATACAAGACAACGATAATCGCCGTCATGTTGTTTGGCTTATTGATCGTCTACCCGTTCATGGTCATGGTGCTGAATCCCGTCCCGCCTGAACAGGCTCTTACCCGCTATGTCGGATGGGTCTCGCTAAGCAGGTATGCAAGTGACCAAGTGCGAGTACGACTCGCGGATGGCCGCACGCTGGACGTTGCTTTCCCATCCGCAAACTATTCGACATTGAAGGGGTACGGTGAATCTGTCGTTTCGACTGAATCAAAGCAGCACTTAAAGGATGGTTGCGCGGGCACGGTTTCCGTTGATCGCACCAAAGTCCTCTTCCCGATCGTCTCAGTGAGCCGAGTTTGGAAGCTTGAATGCAAAAGCGGGGAACTTGGTTACCTCACTTTATCGCACGCATATCAGGACGTGCTGCGCGGGACCTATTGGATCGATGGCGTAGCGAACGTTCTAGCTTTGATGTTTATCGTTCTCATCGCGCTTGTAGATCGGAAAAGACTGTCGCTTGCGCAACGGATTGGCGACTGATCCATGACGATCACGCTCATTCGATCGGCTTGCACCACACGGAGAGCAGTCGTCAACTTTGGGTGTCAAGACGGGATTGCTAGCCGCTTACTGCTCACCGACATTCAACTGGGATATGAACTCGCCATGAACCGAAGTGGGTAATTGCAAGCTCGGTTTGACGCTTACAAGGCAGCTAACATATCGCGGAGAGAAAAGCTTCCAGAAGTCCCCGCCACCGTTACTCGCTCTGGCGAACGATGCAGAGCGCGAGTGGGCGATACACGCGTCGAGCTTCATCGACATATTGAGCTTTTGGTCTTCGTTTGGCGTGGCTCTCCGGCTCCGTAAGCCTGACGCGTCGAGCTCCGTTGCGGAGCGGCATGCAAACGTTCGACGGTCGCCCCCCTCACAACACATGGCGTTTGAGAATACAGAATCTGGAGCAGCCGTATCGAATCCCGCAATCTCATTCCAGTAGAACGAAACCACTCCTCGGTACGGAGCGCATTAGCAACACGGTGTTTAGCTCCAAGCGAATCGCCCGTCACACCTTGATTGCCGGCGTGCCGTAACCGTGGCGCAGACGGTCGAGGGCGGGCTCAAGCGCCCTTTGGAGACGGCTATCATCACGGCGCAGCCAATGCGCACGGAACGTATCTAATGCAACCATCCAGAACCAACAAGTGAGGCGAACGACGCCTTGCGATGAGCTGTTGATAGAGATACGCCGTGTCCTGTCTGGACTGGTTATCCTGACTCTGACGAAGGGGACTAGAATGCGACTCTGGCCGCATTGGGCATCACACTTCAGAATCGTCCCGTTCGTATTTGTCACAAGGCGCCGAACACCGCCTGCGGGCCGCCGCCTCATGAGTAGCCGCGACCAGATTCATATACCCAGTACATCGACACAGGTTGCCTATCAACGCATCACGAATCTCCTTGTCGGTCGGTTCGGGATTGTTATTCAGCAGATCGTCCAGCGCAAAGAGATGGCCCGGCACACAAAAGCCACATTGAAAAGCATCACTCTCCCATAACGCCTGCTGAAGTGGATCAAGCTGCCCATTTCCAAACCCCTCGATGGTCACGATATCACTACCGTCAACGCTCGCGGCTAGGATCAGACAGGATTTGGCGACACGACCGTCGATCCTAAGAGTGCACGCGCCGCAGTCTCCGTTGTAGCACCCGACGTGCGTGCCGGTCAGGCCGAGGTTGCCGCGCAGCACGTCCACGAGTAACTGCCGGTCTTCTATGTGAACCCGTTGCCTCTTGCCATTTAAGGTGACCGTCAACATACGCCCTGGCGCCGGTGAATCTGCTTCGATACTCTGCTCCTGAATGACGACGGTCATAGTCTGAACTCCTCAAATTCGTCGAAAGCTCTGCGGGCAGCAACCGCCGCAACAGCTGCCCGATAGCTGCCGGGCGCCAGTTCATCGGACCACGGTGACGTAATCGTATCGTTTACCAGTTGTTCGAGTTGCTGCGGCTTATCGAACTCAACCCTAAACGGCACGGCTTCTACTGCGCCTAGTGTTGCGGACAACACACCACTTTTGATATCTCGAACAACACAGGCTGTTACGATTGGCCAAGACCCAGAACTGTGCTTGATCTTGCAATAACCTGCCCGCTCCGTTCTCGCGAAGGCGACCGACGTAACGAATTCTCCCGGCGCTAGTGCCACCTTAAGCGCTCCGAGGAAGAAATCCGACGCCGGGACTTCCCGAAAACCACCCGGGCCGTGTACACGCACGTTCGCCTGCAAAGCAACGAAAACGGCGGGTACCTCAGTCGAAGGAAAATTAAGGCACGCTGACCCGACCAGCGTGGCCTGCTGCACGAGTTGTCTGCCGCCGGTAACGCCGCGCGCGAACCGAGGCAGAAGCGGTGCGGAGTCTTTCAATGCGACTGAATGGAGCACATCGTCATACGTCACCCGTGCCCCTATTTGGACAGCATCATCCGAGACGACTATTTCGCTCAGACCGAGGTCCGCCAGATCCACCACATTACTCACGTGGATCTCGTCACGATTCATCTTTGGTAGAAGCATGGTCCCACCGCCAAGTACAGCGATATCGCCCGCGTGCTCAGCAAGTAGCTGGCTTACTGCCTCGAGTGACGATGGACGGTGATAGCGAAGTGCTGTGCGAATCATCACCGCTCTCCTGCGAGAATCGCGGACAGAACAGTCGGCGGGTTAAGTGGCAGTTGATGAACCGTTATGCCAAGCGGCAACAGCGCGTCATTGACTGCGTTGGCGATTACAGCCATGGCGCCGCCAACCCCGCTTTCTCCAGCGCCTTTCGTCCCAAGCAACGTGAACGGTGATGGCGTGTGCTGGTGTGCAAGATGGATTGTCGGCAGATCAGGGGCTCGAGGGAGTAGATATTGCTTTAACGTCTGTGCGACCGGCTTTCCGTTCTCCCCGTAAGGCAACTCTTCCCACAGCGCGCCCCCAATACCCTGAGCTATCGCCCCGTAAAGCTGGCCATCCACGAAGCGCGGTGTGATGATGACCCCACAGTCATCCACCGCATAATAGCTATCTAGCTTTACGAGCCCAGTTTCAACGTCGACTTCCACGACTGCCACGTGAGCCGAATATGGGAAAGTCGGGTACGGCGAAAAACGACCTTTCTCGTCGGGGATATGATGAAAATTGGTCGGACGCCCTACCTTCGTAACCTCAAGCAGCGGCTGGTCCAGTCCGGGCGTCACCAGTACACGTCGATATATCGTATCTGCGAGCTTCGAAAAGGTGATTGACTTGGTCCTTTCAAGTACCGAGCGAACCTCCCCTTCGGCAAATTCAACATCTTCCGCATCGCATTCAAGCACGATGGCCGCAGCCGAACGCATGCGGTCCCGGATTTCACGCGATGCAAGTACTGCGGCTGCGCCTCCGGTTGCAATGCTTCGACTGCTGAAACTACCAAAGCCGTAGGGACAAAGATCAGTGTCGCCCTGCACTACCGACACCATGCTGATGGGAATGCCAAGCTCGCGCGCAACAAGTTGCGCGAAGCTGGTTTCGTTGCCCGTGCCCGGGCTCGTCACCCCGGTCAACACAGTGACGGTTCCGCTTGGAGCGACGCGGACGGTCGAGGTATCAAAGCCGCGTACGAAGCTGCCGGCAAAATCGCCCCCCTCCGGCGTCAGTTCGAAAGCGACGCCAATGCCCAGATGCCTGCCTGCAGCGCGTGCTTCCCGCTGACGCGTACGCAGCCCGTCATATCCGGCAAGTTCGAGCACCATGTCCAGAGCGCCGACATAATTACCCGAGTCCAGCCGCTTGGCGGCGGTCCAATAGGGAAAAGCATCGGACGGAATAAAGTTGCGCCGGCGGACCTCGGCCGGATCGAGCTTGAGGCGCTGCGAAATCATGTCCATGATGCGCTCAAGCGCCAACGCTGCCTGCTCCTTTCCGTAGCCTCTGTAACCATTCCACGGAGCCTTGTTGGTGACTACCGGAGAGGACTGAACCTCGTAGTCCTTAATCTGGTATGGCCCTGGGTAGGTCATTGCGGCAGCAAAAGTCATTGTCCAACCGCCCCAGGTTTCCAATGCCCCGATGTTGCCCAGTATTCGAGCCGTAAGGCCTTGGACTCGTCCGTCGCGATCAAAGCCGACCTCGAAGCGACTGACGAAATCGCGCGCCCCGACAAGAAGACACTCCGCTCGGGTTTCCAACCATTTAACCGGTGCCCCGACAAGCTTGCTCAGGATGCAGACGAGAGGCTCTTCAGCGTAGCCGTTAAATTTGTGTCCGAACCCTCCGCCAAGCCTTGTCGCGACAACCCGGATCTTATCTTCCGACAAGCCGAGCATGGTGCCGAGGTTCGTACGAAGCGGGTGCGGATTTTGTGTTGAGCCCCAGAACGTTAACTTCCCGGCCCGATCCCACGATGCAACGTAGCCTCGCGTTTCCATCGGAGCACATTGGTGCCGCCCGACTCTTACTTCATCTGAAAACCGGAACTCCGCAGCCGCAATCTTCGCGGATGCATCCCCCTCAGCAAACCGGAAGGTCCCGACCAGGTTGTCGTCCCACTCAGGAAAGACTCTAGGCGCCCCCTCTTTTGCCGCCTCTTCGACGTCCAGGAGCGCCGGCAACGGCTCGTAGTCAACCACGATCTTGCTAGCCGCCGCTTCTGCGTCGGCCAGGCTCCTCGCAACAACGGCCGCAATCGGCTGACCAACCCAACGCACGACGTCGACTGCCAGACAGCGGAACTCGAAGGTACGACAGCCAACCAGGCTTGGCTCGAAGAACGCTGGCATTGGACCCACGAGATTTAACGCCTGTGCGCCCGTCAATACGACGTGTACACCCAGACTGCGCTCGGCGTCGTCGATACGAATTGAGCGAATCCGCGCATGGGGATGCGGACTGCGCAAGATCGTCGCGTGCAGCAGGCCGGCTGGTGCAATATCATCCAGAAATTCTGCCCGCCCAGAAACGAGTAGATCTCCATCCCGTCGAAGTGGGGATTGGTCTACATTGGCCGGATATTGCCCCACGGCGCCTTTTGTCGACACGGCACCGTGGCGCAAAGCGGTCGGGGCAATCGGCTCGATCGGGGTGTCAGGTGCTGCCGACTCTTGCCAGCTGTCGGCGTTGGTCGTCACTGTTGCCATTTGCTGTCTCCATGAACCGGATTTTTTAGTTGGAGTGGAGTTGGGCAGGGTCTACACCCGTTTCGCCTAGCCGTCCTCGCATCGGTCCTCTTTCTGTCGGCGCGCGATATGGCCCGCGCGCTTACCGGGAACTTCTTTAAACATCGACGCCAGTATCAAGGCGCCAGATAACCCTGCACTACGATGAGCTGGCAGGCTCAACACCGTTGGCCCACTGATCACGACACTCCCTCGCGTGCAAAGTATCGTTGCCGCGTCACGCTCTGCCAGAATCTCATCCGCGTTCGGCTAGAGTGTCGGCCCTTCACCAGCAGCCCAACGCTTGGCATCATTCGTCGAAGATCGCGACAGCTCGGGTCCAGCCCGCCGATGCTCCCCGGATTTTTACCGGGAAACAGACGATTCGAAACCCTGATGCGGGAAGGGACTCCAGGTTGTGCAGCTTTTCCAGATGGCAATAGCCGATATCACGACCGGCCTTATGCCCCTCCCAGATCAAACTCGCGTCCCCCGTCTCCGAAAACTTTTTGGCGGTATGAACAAACGGAGCGTCCCAGCTCCAGGCATCAGTACCCGTCAAACGCACGCCGCGCTCCAGCAGGTACATCGTTGCCTCATACCCCATGCCGCAACCAGCAGCAACATAGTCGCCTTGACCGTAGCGGGAACCCGCTCGAGTATTAACGACGACGATGTCCATCGGTTTGAGTGTGTAGTCAATCCGCTCCAGTTCAGTCGCAACTTCCTGAGCCGTCACAACGTGACCGTCTGGCAGATGTCGAAAATCGAGCTTGACGCCAGGGCGGAAGCACCAGTCCAGCGGAACTTCGTCAATCGTAATCGCCCTCTCACCTTTGTTCATAGTTGAGTGGAAGTGGTACGGGGCGTCGAGATGCGTACCGTTATGCGTCACCAACTCAATCTTCTCGATGGACCAGGCCTCACCGTCAGGAAGATCTCCCTCGGTCAGCCCCGGGAAGAACGGAAGCAACTGATTGACCGTTGCATGGTGGTCAAAGTATGAGATCTTCGGCGCGAAAGCGGGCGGATCGGACACCACATCGTTCTCAAGGAAAATTGAAAGATCGACTAACTTGTTCATTGCGGTCACCGCCTTATGTTCCGAATTGCCCAACACGCCTCAAAACGCGACGGCTTGTGCACCTTTGAGTCCGAGCAGCGCGCGGGCCTCATCGGGAGTTGCAATTTGCAGCGACAACTCTTCGAGGATTCGACGAATCTTTCGGACCTGCTCCGCGTTGGTTTTGGCCAACTCTCCGCGCCCCAGAAAGAGGCTGTCCTCGAGCCCGACGCGCACGTTCGCGCCCATGATTGCGCCATAGGTGGCCAGCGGCATCTGGTGACGCCCTGCGCCAAGCACCGACCACTGGTAGTCGTTGCCAAATAGCCGGTTTGCCGTCTGGCGCATAAAAGCGACGTTATCCGGATCCGGGCCGATACCTCCGAGAATCCCGAAAATCGTCTGAATCAAGAACGGTGGCTTGATGAGACCTGCATCCACGAACGAGGCGAGGTTGTACAGATGACCAACGTCATAACATTCAAACTCAAATTTGGTCCCGCACCCTTCCCCCAGTTCCTGCAGGATCCGCGAGATATCCCGAAAAGTGTTCCTGAAAATCGTATCTTCAGTACCCTCGACGTATGGCTTCTCCCATTCGTGCACCCAGTTCTTGATCTTTTTTGCCGCCGGGTGGATCGAGAAATTCATGGACCCCATGTTCAACGAAGCCATTTCGGGCTTGGCCATCAGCGGCGGCGCAAGACGCTCCTCCAAGGTCATTTTGGTGCTGCCACCCGACGTAATGTTGATGACAGCGTTTGTCGCAGCCTTGATTTGCGGGAGAAACTGCATGAATAACACCGGATCAGCCGACGGACGGCCATCGACTGGATCGCGAGCGTGGAGGTGGAGAATCGCCGCACCCGCCTCTGCAGCTTCAATCGCCTGTTCCGCAATCTGCGCTGGCGTCAGCGGGAGGTGCGGTGACATTGTTGGCGTGTGGATTGCGCCGGTGACGGCGCACGTAATTATTACTTTCCTGCCCATCGAAAGACTCCTGCTGGATAATTTGTTTGCCCGTTGCGGCCTTGCGATAAACTATACGAACGTACAGTCAAACTTGCATCGGTAATTACCCTGCACGGTAGCTTCAATCTCGTTTGCCGGAACTCGTCATAGCGGCCTACAACATTACAAGCACATCACTGTGCAGCCGAATTGCCAGTTGCTGAAAGCTCCGGTACGCTCGTTGACAGCAATGATTTCCGTAACGCAGTCCGACCACCGGATCGCGCCGATTGAACCTTGTGAGGCCCAATATGGCAGTAGTCGCAGCGCATCTTTCGAATAATCCGCGCGCGAAGTCGACCCGCGACACCGAAAAGCGCGATCGGGCGATCCTCGCAGCCGAAAAGCTCTTCGCGCAGGAGGGTTATCATGGCGTGTCCATGCGCGACATCGCCAAGGAAGCGGACGTAGGCTTGCCCTTAATCGTTTACCACTTCGAAACCAAGCTCAATCTCTACCGCGAGATTTTTGAATTCCGCAAGGGGGCGATTCAGGAACGACTTGACGAACTGTCCCGGATTACTGACCTGAGCGCCGCCGACGCTGTCGAGAAGATTGTTCATGCGTTCGTCGCACCAATCATCAAAAGCCACGCAACCCCTGACGGCATGTACCACGCTCAACTGGTCGTTCGCGAGGCGTCGGATCCCCAGGAAGCGACGCGAGGCATCATCGCAGAATATTTCGATCCAACTGCGCGTGCTTTCATAGGTGCACTTGCAGAAGCGTTGCCTCACGCATCTCACGAATACATTGCCTGGGCCTACCTTTTCGCAGTCGGAACACTGGTCATGAGTGACTTCGACGGTCGCATGATCCGCATTTCAAATGGCAAATACGCAAACCGAAGTGTTGCCAAGAAAATCTCGATGTTGACGAAATTCGTCGTTGGAGGCATCAGGGCAGGCGCCTGATGGAGGCTCGCCGAGGCTCATCGAACCGAAGCGCGGCAGACTCGCTACTGTGGCACGGCTAAGCGTGTGCCGCCACCAAGAGTCGAAGTGTCCAGATGGAAGAGCGCCAACCAGTTCGAAGCAGTGCGAATTAAGACTACGGGGAACTGGCGAGCGTGGTCCTCGTCTGGACAAGTATCTTTCCTTCTCGTATGAAGAACGTATCTGTCGCGAGTGCAACAGAAGGCGCTGCCTCCCAGATCAGATATGCAACGCCCCCGAGAACAGCGTTCTTATTGACCTTGAATGCAGTCCAGAATCCGTCGTCAGCGTTGGCCAAAAACGACTCCCAGAAACTTCGGATTGGACTGAGCCCACGAATAGCCTTCTCGGGGGTAATGATCACAGAGGTGTCATCATAGTCGTACAGGAGCGCGTCGATACCGAGCGCGAACGCACCGACGTGATGATCCAGAACCTGTTTTGACGCCGCTTCCTGGTGGCTAGTCGGCTTGCCCATATTGTATTCCGTAGGTAATTCTTGTATCCGTTGCGCGACGGTCGTAGATAGGTCGCCTTCTCCGCACATTCTCGGGCCAACCCCATGCCGGTTGTTGCTGCGGTATATCCTGATCTACCAAACTTGGTTGGTAACAATTCCGATAGCTAGCCAGAACGCTTCCATTTTCATGCCCGAACAAGCAAAAGTCCGTCGCAGCGTCGAACAGTTACTGCAATTGGCATTGGCTTGAAGATACCCGACAGCAGCACATTCAAATTGCCTTTGCGTGCAATCCAACTTAGCCCAGAGCGCGCGGAGCTATTTCAACGACATTGCACCTGAATCCTCAGCGACCTAGCGCGCCGGCGCGCCCAGACGATAGTGCGCCGTCTTCGTAGTGCAAACAAGGCTCAGGACGACGGATCGTGTCGGTCAGCGAAAATTTCCAGGCTTCGCAGGTCCACACGCAATTGAAGAATAAGGTGGAAGATCCGGCTCATCCGTCCGGAAATCGGCAGGATGCACGCAGATCCCGTAGCGGCAAGCACGCAAGCAGCATGTCGTGGTTCGACTTCAACTGTCGGGCTTTGTATGCACACTTTTTTGCTCTGCATCCTCCAGACATGAATTTCGGGAACCGGACCGACAGTGCCCATCCCAATCAATTAGCAGTACTACTGTATTAATGCAATTCTGGTTACATCCACATAATCGACGAAGTCTCGACCTTTCAAAGAAAATCGGACATCGATTCAAGAAAGACACGCGCGGTGTGTTTTCCCAAGGCGCTCGATGCGTCTCGATCTACCTGCCGGCAACGACATCGATCCGTCTGCAAAATGCACAGACTTTCCGGCGTTGCCCGGTAGCGCGGCTGACGGCTCGCTGTTCCCGCCCTTTTTAGAGTGGGGCCAAGCGGCCTAGCGTGGCGTAGAAGAAGATCACGATTTCGCGAACAAAAATTCGTCAACCTGAAGGGATGCTCAGGCTCGCCGACGCGCGCCGAGGTTTAGCAGGCCTGGTGCGATACCCTAGGGCTCAGATTTCACGGACGACGCACACACCTCGCAGATCGTGCTGGTTGGACTTCGCGTTCGGGGCGACGCATCGTAGTTGAATAAAATCCATAATCACGTACACTTTACTACTATGCAACTAAAATTGTAACGTTGACCAGTTATCCATAATCTGCTTGCCATTTGGGCAGGATGGTTGTACATGCTCATGAGCAAACCCGTTGTTGATGACCTTGTGTCGGACCAGCCAGCTGGGGCAAATCGACGGGCGCCCCTACCGAACGAGACAAATGATGGTGTCCGGCAGCGTCGTGAATAACTTCACCGGCTTTGGATAGGTGATAGTCGAGATGGCGAACATCTTTCAGCAGCGAAGCAATGCAGTCAAACGGCCACGTCAACGTCGATTTGAAATCTTCAGGACGCTGCAGACCATCCGGGGAACGACCAACACGGCGGCCGGTTATGTCTGACGCTGTCACTCAAATTAAAGAGATAGGTCTGGCCGAAGACGCGCTGTCACTACGGCGCTGGCCAAGCGACGCGCCACCAATTCACAGCGAGACCGAATGGCGCACGCTTCCAGGGAGCATGAGAACAGGCGTGCGCGCGGACGATCCCTCGGTCTTCGTCACGCGTTGGATCGATATGTCGGGCGATAATGAACTCGTCGCGTGGGGACCGTACAAATACTATACGGTAGCGCTGGCGTTGCGAAAGACCTGGGTCACGATGTTCATGAACGGTACGCGGATTCACGATGGTCTCATCGAAAAAGGAACCGCGCAGGTCAGCGCATCGACCGGGCTCACCCGATGCGTCCTTCGGGCGCCCGCCGATTTTCTTCACATATATGTCTCACGGGCTTACGTCACTGAATATCAGCGGCAACTGGCCCAGGAACGCGGCGCAGACGTTTCCGCCCAACACTCCTATTTCGTAACCGACTCCATCGTAAAACAGTTAACAGTCGGCCTGATGCACGCGATCGACGGCCAGACATACTACGACCGTCTGTATGTCGATGGAGTTGCACTCGCAATCGTTGCGCGACTGCTGAACGCATGGCCATCCAGCGCTGAGCCGCTCCCTGCGTTCAGCAGCAAAGCCACTCCTCTTGAAAAACATCGCACGGAAGAAACCATCCGGTACATGGACGAGAACATTGACCAGCCCATCTCGTTAAACGAGTTGGCAACGGCGGCCGGATTGTCGCCCATGCATTTCGCCGCCCGGTTCCGGGCAGCAACGGGCCTTTCTCCACACGCATTTCTTTTGCATCGCAGGATCGAGCGGGCACAGGAGCTGCTGCTGACGACGAATATGCCGGTAGTTGACGTCGCTTTAAGCGTGGGATTTCGCACACAGGCGCACTTCACCACCGTCTTTCGACGCCTTTCGAATGAAACGCCTCATCGGTGGCGCGATGTCCACGCTCGCACGCCTATTGTGGACCGTGAATAGCCGAGCATTGGAGGAACGTTCACAAACGCTGGCATGGTCGTAGTCCGTATTTTGCTACTGATAAAACGCCGAGCGCAAAGAATTCGCAATCTGCGCAATTGCCGCGCGAGTGGCTGGCGCATCCCCGAGAGATTTGAGAGTCATGAAGCCATGTACGGTCCCATTGTAGCGAACAGAGGTAACCTGTACGCCGGCCTCATACAACTTGTGTGCGTACTGCTCGCCCTCGTCACGCAAGACGTCATGCTCACTGACGATAAGCAAGGTCTCCGGCAACCCTCGTAGATTTTCCACTGACGCAAGTAACGGGAAAGCAGTAACCTCGCGACGTGATTCGTAAGATGGAAAGTAGGCGTCAAAAAAGTACGCCATGTCTGCGAGGTTCAGCATTGGACCGTCCGCGTACCTTTCATAGGAAGTGTTTTCTGATATGTCGCTCAGAACCGGATAGAAAAGCCCCTGAAATGCTATCTTTGGCCCGTTGCGCTCTTTTGCCATGAAGGTAAGAGCAGCGGCCATGTTGCCCCCAGCTCCGTCTCCGATTATGGCGATCCGGCTTGCATCCACCCGAAAAGTGTCGGCATACCTTGCGACGTGCGAAAGTACGGCATATGCCTGCTCATTCTGATGCGGGTATTGCATTTCTGGCGCTAACGTATAGTCCACAAAGAAAAGCGTGACATCTGCGGCAACCGCAATTTCCCGTATCAGCCAGTCGTGAGTTTGTTTGCCGCCCGCTACCCAACCGCCCCCGTGCAAGTAAATTACTGTCGGCCTTGTGCGCGGATCCGAATCGGGGCGCACAATCCTTACGTCGACGCTTCCGATCGGCCCCACCGGTAGAGCTGTGTCAACAACGAGGGCCTGTCGAAGAGGCGCCAACCCCTCATGAAGGTAGCTGAATAGTTCACGCGCCTCATCGTAGCTCAGCAGGTATACAGGGGCAACGCCACTGGTTTCGATACGCTCCAGAAAAGCCTTGGCCCTAGGCTCAAGAATAACCGATCTCCGCAGTGCTTCAGTACGCTCACGCTGGGCACGATCGGTCGCAGCTCGCCTCTGCGTTGCCTGATCGTCAATTGACCAAACAGAGGCGGATCGCCTCTTGAGCAAATGGCGATTTTCTGCCGGTTTTCGTAGCACAGGCTTCCGCAGCGGACGATCGCTGCGATCGGCTTTTGCCCCTCCACGAAGCAAACGCCTCGAGCTTTTCTTTTGCCGCCCGATCATGACACCGTCTCCGATAGCCTCACGGAAGTGGGTTAGACAGGGGCATGCCGATGTCACAAGAACACGCTACAGGTCGAAGACCCAAGCGACGCTCGCGAAGCCCCCTGATGGCACCGCACCATCTGTACTTAAAGATCCGATAAACCCGCCTCACTGAATCACCCGGGAAATGACTCCAATATTCTCACGCGATACGACATCTGATGATCCTGCGTGGATACGCTCTTTTAGTCTTTCTTTGACGCACTTTAAATTTTTCTGATTCGCACGAAACGATCTGATGAGAGCAGACTGCGGGTGCGGATCATAGCCGAATCGCCACGACGATTTCTGATTTCGTTCATATTCTGCCACGGTCATGCGGGACTATTGCGTAAATCTGTTGGAAATCTGCGCCCAGACGCCAAGGCATCAGCTCACGGTTGCCTATTTGGACATCCACGTCCAACCCGTTAGCGTGCTGACGGGAAATATCGCGTGCGTTCCAGAAAGATCTGATGGATTCTGCAACCCAAACTGAGGGGGCAGTCTCAATCCGGCGTCTGTAAGTGTGTTCTTTCGAATATGAGCCATCGATTCCAACGCGAGTTACTCTTACCTCGCGTTCGCAAACACAATCCCAACCCCATACAAGCGGAAACGAAGCACGGACAAACGAACATTGCTTTCCTGCAAGGGCGACGCGAGGCATGGGTTACTCCCAGCACAACATCGCGGCCTTTGCCGCGCTTGATGCTACGTCCGCGAAGCCCGAAGTGGCGCACAACGGCACGCTAACCCATCGCACAGGTGTTACGCAAATGAACAGCATGTCGGCAAAAGATGGAACTGAAATCTATTTCAAAGACTGGGGCAGCGGTCATCCTGTTGTTCTTGCCCACGGATGGCCGCTTAGCGCCGATGCATGGGATGCCCAGATGCTCTATCTCGTCTAGAACGGATATCGGGTGATTGCGCATAACGTCGTGGCCACGGTCGATCGGGACAACCCGGTCGTGGAAACGACATGGATACGTACGCTGATGATCTGGCGACGGTGCTTCACACTCTCGACGTGAAAGACGCAATGCTTGTCGGGCACTCTACCGGTGGCGGCGAAATTGCTCACTATGTCGGACGACACGGGTCGAAACGGGTGTCAAAGATGGTCCTTATCGCCGCTGTTCCGCCGATCATGCTTAAAACAGATGCGAACCCAACGGGGCTGCCCCTGTCCATCTTCGACGAAATCCGTGCGAACACGGCGAAAAATCGATCCCAGTTCTTCAAGGATCTCGCACTGCCCTTCTACGGATACAACCGACCGAATGCCAAGCCGGAACCGGAGGTAATCGACGAATTCTGGCGTGAGGGTATGTCCGGCTCCATACTAGGTCAGTACGCTTGCATCAAGCAATTCTCCGAGGTCGACTTCACACCCAACCCGAAAGCTCGATGTGCCGACACTGATCCTCCAAGGTGACGACGACCAGATTGTCCCGCTGGACGACTCGGGTCGGAAATCCGTCGACATCATAGGAACGCAAGGCTCAAGGTCTATCTAGGTGCACCTCATGGTATGTGCACAGTCCGTGCAGATTTGGTAAATGCTGATCTGCTGGCATTTCCTCGGCAATAGCCACTACTCGGTACGAGCGACTTCCTTTCCTTGAAGAAGAACACCGCTCGCCGTGGCCGGCCGGCATGCAGCGTCATGACCGGTCGGTCAGAAAACTGGTCGCTTTCCAAGATTTCAATTAGCGTGCCGTTCTGTCATACCGCTTTCCTTGAGAGAAAACATGGAACTATCCAAACTCATCGTCGCCACGGTACTGGCAGCGTGCAATATTTCCTCGCCTGCCTTCGCGCAAAGCGCGAGTGACGCAACACCGACTACCCCATCAACCAACGGATTGACCAAGAAACAATTGAGGAAGATGAACTGGCAGACCGAAAAGACTGTCAGGCAAGCACTTACGTCGACCAAGGGTCTGGACTCGTCGAGTATCGTGATCGTTGCGCGAGGCAACAAGATTACGCTGGACGGTACGGTGCGTGAGGGCACGCAGGTTTCACTCGCCGCTGCGGCTGCGAAGGGCGCGGAAAATGGCAAGACTGTGGTGAACAACATCACCGTCAGCGAACCCGGGAATTGATAAGGCAGCGCCAGCTTTCGCCCTATCACACCACGACCGGTGCGGCGTTGGACCCAGTCTCGCCGCACCTAACCCCAAGGGTTCGTGTAGTAGCGGATCTGTCCACGACGTGGAGGTTTTCAATATCTGCGATGCAGTGTTCGGGAGTCTTCGTCTCAGGCGGCAAGGTAACGCACGTTGTCAATGCTTGCCCCCTAACCCAATGCGCGGGGAGCGTCGAATGTCGATATGATAGGCAATTGACATTTCGCGGGTGCAAGCGAAAAGAGATACGCTACGTAATCGGATAAAGATGGACCCTAGCCATGGAAATAATGCCGACTGAAGACGTCGCCCTCTCCTCTGACGGAAGGCTGATTAACTTCGTCACATTTGCGCAAAGACACCCGGTGCGCTGCGCTATCACGCGAGAGGCGCTTGAACAGTGGTTCTGGGTTCCACCAAGAGCGAGTGAGGAGCGCCTGATGAAATGCTTCGCCGACGGCCGCAAGCGGATTTCAGCGGTGGCTGAGCGAAAATGGCTGGCCTTGCGGAGCGACACGGTCATCCTGAGTGCCTCTGACTTTTCACTCTGAAGCGCCAAACTGATGCAGGAGATCACCTCCCCTACTTTTAGACAACTAGTACAACATCCCGTAAATAAGTTGAATATTTAGCGGTCTCTTTTTATCATGGCAGGATGAGCCGAGGCCGTCACGCAACGCCAGTGAAGCTGGCGAAGAAAGAAAGAGAGGAACTGCGATCCCTGATCGGGCGCAAGACTGCCCCACAGCGAGATGTGATGCGTGCGCGCATCGCGTTACTGGCTCAGGAGGGCCACGCTAGCACGATGATTGCGCAGGAACTGGGCGTGTCCGTGCAAACGGTCTGCCTGTGGCGCAAACGCATTGCGCGGCAAGGTGTGCAAGGAATTCGAGAAGGTGAGCGCAGTGGTCGCCCACCGCGCATCACGCAGGAAACGCGACTGCAATTGATCGCGCTGGCTTGTGAAGTGCAGGAAGCTGAGGGGCGGGTCACGCCGACGCTCGACGAGATTGTGGTGCGCGCCGTGGAGCGCGGCATTGTCGGGCAAATCAGCCGTAGCCATGTGCAGCGCATTTTGCAGGCCGGCGACATTCACCCGCACCGGGTCCAACAATGGCTGCACAGTCCAGATCCGGCCTTTCGCGAGAAGGTCAATGCGATTTGCAAACTGTATCGCCGCGCACCCAGGAACGCGGTAGTGCTGAGTATCGACGAGAAAACCGGCATTCAGGCCATCGAGCGCAAACATGCGGGACGCGCGCCCGGACCGGGACGGCTGCGTCGTCGTGAGTTTGAATATATCCGCCATGGCACCCAGGCGCTGATTGCCGCGCTCGATGTTCATACTGGACAGGTGCTGGGAAGTGCCGCGAGCGGCGCACGCAGGACGATCTGGTGGCCTTCATGGAGAGCGTGGCGCACGCGTACCCTGGCAAACAGGTGCATGTCATCTGGGACAATCTGAATACGCATCGCGCACACGCCGTGTGGCAAGCATTCAATGCGAGGCATGGTAAGCGGTTTCACTTCCACTTCACTCCTTTGCACGCAAGCTGGGTCAATCAGATCGAACTATGGTTCGCCCTCTACACCCGCCGCGTGTTGCGCCATGCCAGCCACACCAGCACCGCGCATCTGCGCGAGCGCACCGAGCAGTTTATCCGCGAGCGCAATCAGACAGCGCGCCCCTTCAAATGGACCTTCCGGGGCTATCCGTTGCAAACTGGCGCATCCTGAACTGGAACTTGCCATGCCGACCTTATCCGCGAAACATCATGCAAGCGAACTGCAGCGCCAACTGCGCGCCCTGCTAGGCCATGATCAGATCGTGACGCAGGCCTACGGAGCTCACCTACTGATCAAACGTCTGGACGATCAGGATCCGATTGTTGTGGCTCGTCTGAGCGAGCTCGGCCGCAATCTTTACGGTGCAGCCTTTCGCAGCCATAGTGGGCGATGGGAACCTCTGCCGGGCTCGGGCCCGCTCGATGAGATGGCTAAGCTCGTCGTCACGCTCCTGGATCCTTATTTACAGCCAGATAATTATTAAACCTATTTAGGGGATGTTGTACTAGGCCGGCGGGAGTCTTGACGGCAGGGCCTGTGGGCGTACCGGCAGACATTAAAGTATCGTCAGGAAAAAGTAACGATTCAAGCGTCGTCTAGCCTCCTGCGTCTCCATATGCAACGGCGATGCTGCCGTATCGCTGCACCTCTCGCAGCGACAGGCATTGCGGTGGCGGCATCCGAGATTTCGAGGCTCGCTTTGTAACACGCCGGGCAGCGATGCACGCCATAGCCCAACGTGGGAACAGCCCTCCGATTAAACCCGCATGAAAATTCAATGCCGAAATTCCTAGGCCGAATTGGATTGCATGCCTCAAGATACGCCCCTCATTTTTCCGTGAAAGGATGACGCTGTGGTCTGAAACGTGCCTCACAGCAGACTTTCGCGATGGGTATCCCGTCCGCTCTTTGGCTGCTGTGACAGCAAAGCACTCGTGCACTGATGGTCAATTCGAACTGCGCCGGAGTGCAATCGTGAATGAATGGACTGTCCTATCGTTGAATCACCCCACCACCCAGCCGCTCGGCACACCCGTTTGGCTACTCAGGAGACGACCATGGAACTCAAGTCCAAAATTCGTGAAGAAGCTGTCCAGATCAATGACATACCGTGGAAGGCATTTCCGGATGCGCTCTCGCAAGGCGGAGTCCGCTGGAAGATGCTGCATGCGTCACCCGAAATGGGTGCATGGACTGCGATGTTCGAGTGTCCCGCCGGATCCTCATTCAGCCCGCATTTTCACGTCGGACCGGGCGAGTACCTTCTCACCAAGGGACGCATGGACATTCGCGGTGGTCAGGATCACGGCGGTGAGTCCGTCTTCGCGCCGGCCTACGGCTACGAGTCGGCAAACGCCCGGCATGACAAGACGTCCTTCCCGGTCGATAGCGAGTTCTATATGACCTTCCTCGGCCCGCTGTCCTTTATCAAGGAAGATGGCACCCCGATCGTAGTCGTTACGTGGGATGAAGCACAACGCGCATACGCTGGATAGATTAGCAACTTCTCTGGGCAGTGCCACTGCGTTGCCCTCCTCTCACTTCGGAAACGGAAGGATGTCATGACAGATAACGTGGAAAGCACCGAAGATGTTACCAAGCAAATCTTCGAACATCACCTCGGCGCATTCGCTCATGGCGTGGACGAGATTCTCAAGGACTACGATGACGGGTCTACTATCCTCACCCCCGGTCAGACTTATCGCGGACTCGCCGAAATTCGTGACTTTTTCCAGGCATTCATCGACAGCGCTGATCCGGCGTTCTGGCCGGCATTCAAGATCAATAGCCAGTCGATCTCTGGCCAGATCGCCTATATGGCATGGGAAGCAAAGCCTTGGGTGACGTTAGCAACCGATACCCTTTTCGTTGAAGACGGGAAGATTGCTGTCCAAACCTACACGGCATTTTCTTCATAAGCTAACTGCCCGTATCGCATGTCCGGCAGCTGACCAAACGTAGGATAGCTACCTGTTTGGCAGAACTCGACACGAAGACGAATCGTGTTGAGACGCCAACCAATTAACCAATTGAGTGAAGGGACCCTTGCGCCCCGCTGAAACATTCCAGAGAGACGTTCGGTAGCATTCCTACATATCGGGAGAATGGAGATGAACAGACTACAAGGAAAAATTGCTATCGTGACTGGCGCCAGCTCCGGATTCGGCCGGTCGATTGCCCTTTCGTATGCCTCGGAAGGAGCCAGCGTCATTGTGAGCGACATTCACGAGACGCCAAATCAGGGCGGCTTCGAAGGAAATGCGAAGCTGACAACCACGGCGGCCATCAAGGAAGCACGTGGCAACGCCCACTACGTTGCGTGTGATGTAACGCAACAGGATCAGGTAGCCAATCTCGTACATGAAGCGGTACGCGCTTTCGGCAGGCTGGACGTAATGGTAAACAACGCGGGTATCTATCGCGCCGGCAAGCTCGCCCATGAGTTTTCGGTCGAGGACCTGGACGCGTGCTTTAACGTTAACGTCAAGGGAACCTGGTTTGGTTGCCAGGAGGCAATCAAGGTGTTTCTGCGGCAGGTATCCGGGGGAAACATCGTTAACATAGTGTCGACCGCAGGACTTCAGGGACATCCTAAGCAGTCGGTGTACAACGTCTCAAAAGGTGCCGCAGCCAATCTTACGCGTTGCCTGGCAATCGAGTATGGCCGCAATAAAGTTCGCGTCAACGGAATCTGCCCGACGTATGCGAAGACTTCGTTGACTCGTGCATTATTCGACGACAAGGATTTCGACAAGGCATTCACCGACGCAATACCGTTAGGTAGGTGGGGCGAGGTACAAGATATCGCAAACCTTGCTGTCTTCCTGGCCTCTGACGAATCGAGCTACATTCACGGTGATCTGATCCGTATCGACGGGGGAGAAACTCTCTGTCGATTCTCGGTGTGACTCCCTTCGGCGGCAGGCGTCGTGCCTGCCAGAAACGTTCTTATCCCAAGGACATAAATTGGCCAAAATCATTCACGCGATGGTACGGGTACGTGACCTTGAACGCTCACTGAAGTTCTACAACGACTCCCTCGGGCTATCGATAAGTCACCGGTTGGATTTCCCTGAATTCTCGCTGGTCTATCTCCGCAATACAGAGAATGACTTTGAAATCGAGTTGACCTGGAACCGGGGACGCGAAGTCGCATACACACATGGGGACGGGTATGGACACGTCGCGGCCGCAGTATCTGACCTTGAGGGTGAACACGCGCGGATGACAGGAGTCGGACTCAAGCCAGCACCAATCAAAGAATTCAGGCGCGGTGAAAAACTGCTCGCACGCTTTTTCCTCCTTGAGGATCCCGATGGTTACAAGATCGAAATGCTAGAACGTTCCGGACACTACGTCTAGTCTGCGTAACACCCAGGGTTGATTTCGCTCTCGGGCGACTCAGACTGGCGACGCCGAGACACGAACGTAAGTTACACCGTATGCGTGGAACTGCCCGATGCCCCTCTCCGAAGCTCTCCTGGCGCGCAACCATACTTCTCCTTGAACGCGCGGCAGAAGTGACTGGTTGAATTGAATCCCCAACGAAATGCAATTTCGGCGATCTGCTGCCGACTGTACGCGGGGTCAAGCAGCGCCTGCTTGCAAAGAAGCAGTCGTCGGTCGAGGATCCATCCAGAAACAGTCGCGTCACCGCGCTGAAACAGCATGTGCAGGTATCGCAAGGAAATGCGATTCGCCTCTGCGATTCGGGCAGGAGTCAGATTATCTTCGTGAAGATGCTGCAAGATGTAGTCTTGCACCCGACGCAGCATGGTTGCACTGGCATCGAATAGAGACGAAGGCTGCTGGCCGCTCAGAGCAATGCCGAGAAGTTCCAAGGTTGAGCGACTAACCGAACCCTGCACGGACGTATCAAGTCGTGAAATTTCGTTAGATAGCGCGAGCAGGTGAACCGCGAGCAGCGACCCGGCACCGATCCGACTTTCAATCTTGCCCCCAGTCGGTGGCTGCTTTCTATCCGCAAGTCGTTCCCGCATTACGGACCACGGAATCATGAGCGTAACCTTGTGCAGTCTTTCCAAAACCTCGAACTGCGCCACTTGGTCCGTCGTCCAGACGACGAGATCTCCCGACGTAACTTCTACGCCCGAGCCACCAATCGTGAAGCGCTCGCGGCCTCCGGTCGTAAGTTGGACACCGATATACATTTCGTCATCGTGTCGGACGTGATTACGCATGCGCTGACCGATACACGGATCACAAACGGTTTCGACAATTTCGGTACCTGCGAAATCGTGCTGCTTCACACGCGCGTAGAAGGTCGCAGGGAGGCGACGAGGCACTTGCCATTCCCGGTAGCTGCTACTGAGAACGGATTGCCAAGCGTCGGTACGGTCGCTAACGGGTACGTCGGTAATCGACCACTCGGTTGTCTGGTTTCGCATGTCGTGTCTCCAGTCCGGCCATGCGTCAGGGACATTTTTTAATTGAAGCTGCGCACGTGACTTTTCAATTTACCGGAACCAGCTTTTCCCCGCCATCAGGAGCTTCCCGGTGGCCCCAGCCTTCGCTAATTAGGGTCAAACATGCGGGTGGAAACCCAAGATCTCCATTGGCTCGCCAGGGCCTTACCGACGTCGCCACGAGCGATCAAACTTGGTACAACGGGGGATCGAAACCACAGGCTGCGGAATCAAAACATCTCGAGATTCTGCAATGCAACATCAGCGATGCCTTGCGGTCGCGCCTCACCTTATACCAAATCATCGGGTCTCCGCATCAGCCGGTCTCATCGGGCGCAGTACCAAGGGGTGGGAGGGGAAAAAAGAAGCAAATGACGATTGGCTTCGGAGCTGTCTGACCACACAGAGCGTGCGATGGACTGACAGGTGTTGCTGAGGAGTCCGCGCCGCACCGGGCGTCGGATTTTTCTCTCGAAGTGATACAGATGCTTGTGATATGCCAGGGAGCTCATGAGACACGTCCCTCTCTTGCCCCGCCATGTGGCGGAAGAATGTATCAGGATTCCGTCGCACGAGCGGTGCTGCGCCACTGAGTCACATCGGTCGACGAGCCATCGAAACCAATAAGGGGGACAGACGATCACGTTCCGGATAGCGGTCTGTCCTCAGTGATGCTCGTAATCCGCACGGGCCATGGGTACAGCGCGTACCTTCGCGTACTCGAATTTCGGGATCGCCTTTACGGCATCGCGAGTTGCCCCTGCCCAAACGAGTTTCCCGCCCGCATAATCGAGTTGATTAATTGGAACTGCTACGTCGTGCTCGGAAACACCGATGAACTGATGTGCGGCAATGATTGCGTACGAAATGGCGTCATCGGGTGCAACGATGATGTCGTGAAGGACGCCCACCCTTTCGCCATGGTCGTTGAAAATTGGTTTTCCAAGCAGGCTCTTGTTCACACTCCAGCCGTTCACGATGATTTGAACCTGTGTAGCCGACGTTCCAATTGTCTGTGCCCCGGCTACCTGCGCCATAGATTGTTGGCTGATCGTGCCAACGGCAGCAAAGGCCGCGTAGGCAAGTATTAGTTTTGTCTTCAATTTCATTCTCCAATGGTTGATGAGGGCATAGCCCCGCCACATATGCAATCTAGATCACGGCTTCGCCTGCAGGTCAAAGCGAACGACGGGGACTGTTGTCGAGTCGCGGTTTTCTATTCGCCAACCTCAATCAGCCGCGATTCTGTCCCTTTGCGTATGTCCTGTCTGTCCTAATCGCACGGTCTGGTTTCGTCATCGAACGCCATAGAGGATAAGCTCGTGACGCTATAGGAAGATTTCCGAGCTTTTTCGATATTCACTGTGGCTATAAACCGATACACTCGACCGTCAAGCGGCGGTTTATCGGTAGCGGGTTGGCAATCAATTCGCGGTGCTGCCCCGCCATCCAAGCGGCTGTCGACACTTTCGCAGAAGCGAAAAAGTAGAGCTCAACCGCTTCCGGAATAGGAACCCGATCTTCGTTCTGACCATCTGAATGCAGATAGACCTAATACTTCTTGGTGCAGCCGTCTTCACCGTCATAGCGGTAGTTCAGGTTATAAGCGTTCGCCTGCTTGTTTCGCAAACCATGCTCATTGCTTTGGTCGGCATATGTTTCGGTGCGGCCTGTCTCCTAGCGACTGCAGTCCTTCCAGATGATGCGCTGACGTTCGTCTCCCCGATCCTCGCGTGGCGGATGTCGGCCGCCAACTACCTTGCGATTTTTCTGCCCACGCTGCTTTTTCAGGCTGCCTTGAGCGCAAACGTAAGGGATATGGCCGCCGACTGGGTGCCAATACTTTTGCTGGCGGTATTCGCGGTGTTCGTCGCCACAGCGATGATCGGAATGGTCGCCTCCGGAATCACAGGACATCCGCTAACCGATGGACTGCTGCTAGGGGCGATCGTGGCAACGACCGACCCGTCTGCGGTCATCGCGGTGTTCCGAAGTGTCGGAGCTCCCGCTCGCCTAACAACAAGAGTCAGCGCGCCATCGTAATGGCGGAATTACGCAAGCATTTCCGTCCTGAATTCCTGAACCGGATTGACGAAATAATCATTTTTGATGCGCTCGATAGGGAGCAGATTAAATCCATAGTAAAACTGCAGCTCGAAAATGTGAAGCAGGCAGCTCATGGCCAGGATATCGACCTCGCATTTGACGAGAGCCTCGTCCACCATCTCGCGTCTGAGGGCTATCAGCCAGAATTCGGCGCTCGAGAGCTAAGGAAGGTCTGCATAAATCATGCACGATTGAGTTGCCAAATAAACGAACGGCTGCGACGATTGCGGAATGAGACAAGCTAATCTGGGATTGGATTTGACGACCAAACGAACGCGTAAGCGAGAGTTCCTCGACGAGATGAACCGAGTGGTTCCATGGGGCGAGCTGGTGTCGCTGGTATTGCCGCATGCACCCGAAGGTAAGCGAGGCAGACCGCCGTTTCCAGTAGAGACGATGCTGCGCATCCACTTCATGCAGCAGTGGTTCACCTTGAGTGATCCTGCTATGGAAGAAGCGTTGCATGACGTGCCGCTGTTTCGGGAGTTTGCTGCACTGGATAACTGGAACATGCGTCTGCCTGACGAGAGCACGATCTTGCGATTCAGGCATCTGCTTGAGAAGCACGAGCTTGCCGTCCAGATGCTTGCAGCGGTCAATGCGGTGCTTAGCAGCAAGGGCCTGTTGCTCAAAGCAGGTACGGTCGTTGACGCGACGCTGATCGCCGCGCCCAGCTCGACCAAGAACGCGAGCGGTGAGCGCGATCCTGAGATGAGCTCGACGAAGAAAGGCAATCAGTGGTACTTCGGGATGAAGGCGCATATTGGCGTGGACGCCGAATCCGGGCTGGTGCACACAGTTGAAGGAACGGCCGCGAACGTACATGACATTGTCAAAGCGGACGCGTTGCTGCACGGCGAGGAAACTGTTGTGTACGGCGATTCGGGCTATCGTGGGATACAAAAACGTACCAGCGCAAAGGCGGTGGAATGGATGGTCGCGATGTGCCCGGGCAAGCGCGCGGCGCTGGACAAAGACGACGCGCTTGATCGCATCGTCAACAAAATTGAATACCTTAAAGCAAGCGTGCGCGCCAAGGTAGAACATCCGTTTCGGGTGATCAAACTGCAGTTTGGCTTCGCGAAAGCACGCTACCGTGGTCTGAAGAAAAACACTGCACAACTCACAACGCTGTTCGCGCTGTCCAATTTTTGGATGGCGCGTCGAAAGCTGTTGAAAATGTGAGCGGTAGACGCCGCGATAGCGGCGATCCACAAACATCCAGCTCGATTTCTGGTCCGTAGTCATTCGGTTCCCAACGCTAAAACGACTTTCGAGACTCACCAATTTCGAATGTGGCGAACAGTCAGGCTGAAAATGAGTTGTTCAGACCTTCCCTAAAGCGTCAGATTCGACAATTGCTCGAAATCAAGTTTGCCGAGCAAATGCTTGGTGGAAAGATCAAAGAAGGGGATCGAGTGCTTTGTCGATACCACGAGGACAAGCGCAAGGTAGTGCTGTCGCATGTCCCCGACCAAGTTGCTGCTGTAGAGTCCAAGACCAGACCCGGTTGGATGAGGCTCTCGACGAATCGTTCCCTGCGAGCGACCCTCCGGCTGTCACCCCGAGCAAGTAACACCACGAAACGATGCAATCGCGTTGCAGTGGCAAGGCGATCGGCAGCGATCGCTTGCTTCTCTATACAGAGCTAGGAAAAGCGTTCAAGCCGTCTTCTGCCGGTCGCCCCGTCATTGATACCAAAGCTCCCGGGCGCCCATCCGAATAGAAGAGCGCCACTCAAGAACAATCTGGACGGCAGCGCCGACTGTCGTCGATTATGACTTAAGCAGCGTCACTTCGATCGCCAGGCCGCGCTCTCAAGCATCGCTCGGTCACGGCTCGCCCCCAGCGTTTGTACTTGAACCAGGTGTGCCCAAAATGCCGACCGACTTGCTTGACCGTGCGTTGTCAGCCATTTCAACGCGTGCAGCGTAACTTCCGCATGCCTTGCTGCTCGTTGCACATCATTGTCTATGGTTGCCCCGCCGGATGTAGTCGACTCCCCGCTCTGCAATGCAAGCTTGACGGTCGCTCGGTGATATTTGACAACTTCAAGCAGGAAGCGCCGGGTCGGCGAGAGCGGGAAGCATAGCCGGCTTAGAATCTCTTCGGCACGGTCCAGGTGAAACCTCGCGATTGCAAGACTCTCGCGCGGTGACTTCCCAAATGTGTCGACACCCATCCTGACGCCGTGAACCGCAAGGGTGCGCGCGAAACTTGCTTCGAGAATACTCATGTAGGCGCACTCCTGTTCGAAACGGAAGTATCGCTGCGCGTACAGATGCGCCCCTTGTCGGGCGAGTTGCCAAAAGCTGTTTGCAGCCACCTGCCATCGAAGCTGGAATCGTGAATCGATCTCGTGGAAACTCGATGCCGCGTCGCCACACAGCACGGCAAGCTTGAGGGCGACCCGCACAAAATATCGGGTAGGCCGAGCCGACAGATCGTTGGCGAACGGAGACCGTGAGTACCAGATTGCCCGAAGCTTATCGGCAAGCAGGTAGAGCCGGATTACCGACGTGAACTGCGGGTACTGTTGCGTCCGATGCGCAGGACCCTCAAGACGGTCCGCCATCAGGGCCTTTGTCTCCGCGTAGCGCAGGAGAACCGAGATACAACTACCATGTTCTCCGCGCTCGGGTTCGGCGTCGAACTGCGCCGCGATGTCAGCTACTTTCGACATCATTGTCTCGACATCGACTGGGTAGCTGGGGTATTTGAGTCCATCATTTTGATGATGATCGTCGAGATAGTACTCACTGAATCCAAGCTCCTCCAGTCGCCCCCGCAAGATCGAATCAGCCTTGGCCGCTGCATCGCTGTGCTCCAACAGGTCAAGCTCAATACCCGCAGCGGTTGATAGATTGCCTTTAAGCTGCTGGACCCGCAACCCGCTGGCCTGATGAGCTACCCGTTTCACCTGTTCCAACAACCGGAGGGACAACTGATTGAAGCCGCTGTCAATCGCGGAGCGGGCAAACGTAACAAGATGGTCTATCTCAAACGACAGCCTCTGATTTGGCGTAAGCGGACCTTTGACGTCGGTCTGGCACACGTACGGTGTAACGAACGGAAAGTTCTCGAAGAAAGACTGCATTGTCGGAGCCGAACTTCCTTTCTCGCGCCCCTCTGCGATCGATACCGTTTGCCACTGAGATTCTTTTGCAACATGTTCGCGCATCCTCGATGGGTTGTTCGCTGTTGCGATCAGGCAGAGCCGCAGTCGATGCCGACTAAACGCCCGGCCCAACAACCAGCCCTCGCCGCCCTCCAGGCACCGCCGCAAGAGCACCGCCGTGAGGTAAAGGTAGCGTTCCGCATCAGATGAACGAGGAATGCTTGACGGCAGCAATGCGACATACTTCTCGTCCATCTCCGGACCCTGACCGTATGGGCGGCTTTGAAACCCATGCCAGAGTGCCTGTATCAGTCTGCGATGTGACGCAATGTTGTTCTGTTCGGCCTGGTCAAATACCTTTAAGGAGTTGACCCACTGCCCGACAGACTCTTCAGCAAGGACGTCGTGAATCAGGAACCAGAGATCAAGATTTGACCCCACAAGATCTGCGACTATAAGCTCTTTCAACTCTGCGCGGCCAATATCCAGAGAGACGATCTCGCTCTTTTCGCTGTCCGTCTCGCCTGGGGATGCCTTAGCGCTCACCACTGTCTGTTTCGGCAAGCCGGGATAGTCGAGCCGCGCACCGATGGAGTCTATCTCCAGTGTTTCGTCCTCTCCAAGGACAAATAGCATTGGAAACTGGGCGATGAGTTGATTGAAAAAATCGTCACTGAAACCCTCCGCTTTGAGGGAGCTCAATGCCGGCGCTGACGAACAACCCAACAGACACCGTCGAGCGGTTTCGAACCGCACACCTCCGGGACACACCGCGATAAGCCGCAAGACCATCGTGGTCGCCTCGGGTAACGTCTCACGAAGCCGGCGGAACAATGCGACCCTCCCTTCAACCGAAGGCGTCTCAATGGCTGCTGTGACCAGCTCATCTTCGGACAGGTCAGCTGGTCCAATCGTGTCGGTGCAAAGCAACGCATCAATCAGGGCAGACTCAGTCTCGGGGCACAACCGACCCTTCGTCACCAACGCAACTTCCTCCGGATACCTGTATCCGTTTGTTCGATAAACTTCGGCAGCATCGCCGCCGTCCATCGTTGGAAGCCTTTCATGAAAGCGCGTCATCGCTTCGAACTTGTCCCATATTCCATCTGTAAGTACGAGGACCGATGTACGGACTACTTCGCGGCTGGGATCGCCGCCAGCATTGTCAGATGCCTGGATGCAGGGCATGATGAGATTCTGAATCAGTTCGGCGACGGGGTTGTCATCGATGATGCTTATCATTTCCTCCAACACCCCACCGTCTGCATCGACACCATCGAGGACGACGACCGTCCTTCGCGTTCCCAGCATCCGACGTATATTGGCGAGCTTTTCGTAGATTTCATTGCGGGAAACGATGGGCGATGCGCCTTCCACATCGCCGTTCTCCAACCACGTCGATATAACTGAAACATAGTATCCAAGTGACTTGTGGCGCGCGCCGCTTTCCAGACGGCTCGCGTTGATGTACAGCATCGGCGGTGACTCGGCGACATCCGCTTCCCACCTTTCCCTTAGGTTGGTCGCCAGAGCGGTAAGGCTGTTGGGAGCGCCTCTTGATTCCACGACAAGTAACGGCCGCACCAGACTTCTGGCATCCCTTGAGCGAAGGTCGCTCACGAGTTTGTCAACGACAGTTTTTCGCTCCGTCGTCTGGAAGAACTGTGTCGCCTTGAGCAACTGGAAATTTGTGGAAGGTATCTTTATGCCCGTGACTAGCCACGAAAAATACTGGCGGGGAGCATCAGCACTCGAGAAAAATGGCTCCTCCATGAAGGCAACTCGGGTTATCTGCGGACACCCTTTCCTGAATTTGGCATTCAGTCTGTTGATCAGGTTGTCCAGGAAAGGTGGACTAATGTGCGCATCAACTGTTTGATGCACTTTCATGTCCAACCGGATATATACAGCGAGGCTCTCCTCTTGAAGCCACTTCGCTTCAAATCTTTTGACGTTTTCCGTGTCACTCTTGGCCTGCTGCTCCGCACATGCCAGTACGCCGAGCATCCACCTGATGTACGGTCCAATACCTGATGCTGGAGACCATAGCGTCCCGGCGTCTTTCATCACATTTTGATTGCGCAATTCCGACGTCAGGTTCCCGGCGATTTCTTCTCTTGCCTGACGGTCGCTTTGCGCAAGGTAGTGCATGATTCTGTCGATGTGCGAGTATCGGCCACTCCCGTCAACTGGGAGTTCCCGGCTTCCCGGTCTCAGGAACCTTGCGCCATGCCACGCAAGCCGTCGCGAAACCTCAATCCACAAGTCGCATAGTCGCTTTATCTGCTCGGGCTCCCTTCCCTTGCCGCGCTTCCTGACCGTAACGTTGATTGCGTGAAGATTGTCGAGATTCACGGTTTACCTTGCTGGACGAAAGCTGCAGTTGGAAAAGAAATCATTCACCGCCGACCTCAATCAACGCCGATTGCCCTCGCCAAACAATCGGTGATAACGTATCTTCCCAAGCTGCCTGTGAGCGCACGGGCGACGGCGCGCCTCAAAGACCTTTGTTTACCCAAGAGCAGGCACCAACTCGATCAGGATTTTGTATGACGAATTACGAGGCTTCGGTGCAAGGCAAATGCACACTCTACGCTCGCCAGCGTCAGCCTCGGATCGTCCAACTCGAGCGGCAACGTGAGCGGCTTGCTGCGAGCGTCCTCACTGTGAAGCACAAGTGCACATCTGCGCGCAAGACATCCCTCTATAGTTCAATCAAGGCCGGGAGAACTCACGGTGAGTCTCGAGCAACGGTGCTACGGCCGAATGAATTGCTTCAAGGAGGGCAACATGAAGCTGCAACAACATCAGACCAAACGGTCACAAAATCACATCTCTTCCCATTTGCTTCGAGGTCTGCTTCAGACGCAAGGCTTCGTGATTTTCAGGGCATCGGAACTCGGCTACCGCCAAGAACCGACGCCGGCTCAACGAGAGTTGATTGAACTGGCGAAGTCTCTTGGCGCCGATCCCTATGCGAAAAACTGCAGTCGATACCGATGCCTACATCGCGGCGTATTCATCCCGTCGAAAGGCGCGCTGATATTCACACCATCGTCTGTCGATGAGGTGACGGGTGAGAAATTCAACAGCTATCTTCAGGGCGAAGAAAACCAGGAACACGCGAATCTGGAACGACGATTCTCACCGATGCCAGTCAAAATGCAGCGCAACACGGCGTTGCGCGATCTTGTAAAACGTGACTTCCGGGTCACTCCGTTCTCTGACGGGGAAGACGACGCGTATGCGGTTACGTTCCACGTAATCAGGCACGTGGTGGCGCAGGGTGAGAAAGCCGCGTCTTCCCCGGATCTGATCCATACCGATGACGTCTTGCTTAGCTTCGTGCACGTGCTCGAGCGTACCAACGTAGTCGGGGGCGTGAACTGTATTGCCAGGATTCGTCACGAAGGGAAAGCGTGGAATACGGTGCCTATCGAAGATGTTCTTGCACAAACCACTGTGACCGAGCCCTTCGACGGATACGCATTCATCGATGACGCCGTAGGTCACTATGTCTCCCCAATTGAAGTAGCTGCTGGACACGTAGAGGGCGCACGGACGGTCTTGATTGTAGATTTCGCGCCGCTGCGACCCGCACGAACTTTAGAACTTCCGCCCTTGAAAGCGGCCTGAATTCGGAACGGCTGCGGTGTAGACACACCGCAGCCGTTCTGACGCACGAATGCCGTGTGCAACCGGGCTGATCCGTCTTTGCGCAATAGCAAGCCGTTGGATATCTCGCGTCCGGATAGCTCCGCTCTGCCGACCCTCTTGGACCAGCATATTCCGGCTGTGGACTGGCCAACTTCTTCCACAAACCGGGAATGCGGTTTTAGTGGTCGAGAATTCCACCCACGGACTTGGTCCCGATGAACCGCCGGTCCCTTGTACACCCGCCCCAGCTAGTCGTCGGTCGGTAAGCTTGGAAAACGCGGCGGCATCATGCGAAAAAGGTAACGCACGCGGCCCGTTGTGCAACGCCGATCGCACCTGACTACTCCTGGCCAGAAATTCAGCTCCGATGACGCAGGCACTATCCGCGCCAAGCGGAATTGCGGATGATCGAGCAGAAGTTCGCGGGATGAAAGTGAGGGTCCTTATCAGCAATCACGTCTGCCTTGACATTCCCGAAAGTAGTGTCCGGCTTATGCTTGATGCCGTCATAGAACGCCTGGATGATGTCTTCCTTGAAATGCTCTGTCCGGGGATGCGCCTGCGTAACAGCGTCACGTTCGGCGGCTGGGTACTCTGGGTAGGTCAGCCCGAGAACGTCCATCTCGACGCCAGCGGTAACGAGGGCAATTACGGGGTGCATGTGCTGCGGAACTCCCGGAGTGGTATGCAGCGCGATCGATGTCCACACCACGTCCAAGTCATGCTGACCGATTCCTCGCTGCTTCAGGAAGTCGCGCGCAGCGTTCGCACCGTCGACTTCGAATCGCTCATTTGGGCTACTATGCGATGGCGTCAGTCCGACGTCATGAAACATCGTTCCTGCATACAGCAGCTCGCGGTCGAATTTCAGGCCACGATGCTGGCCAGCCAGCGCTCCAAAATAATAAACTCGGCTCGAGTGGTTGAAAAGTAACGAGCTCTCGGTGTCCCGGATGTACTCAGTGATTTCCCGCGCAAGCTTGCTGTCCGGGATAGAAACACCGCTGATGTTCAACGCCATGATTTTCTCCGAACTGAAGATCAAGAACATTCTGGCTAATGCCGCCGTTGCTTCAATAGACTTGCGACCTCTACTTCTGCCACGAAGCGCGTGTTGTGGACGCAGGAGATCGGGAATCGTGCAAAGTTACCCGTCGGCCTCGCGTCTTTTCAAACATCCCCTCTACTTTGCCAAGGTCGGAACCTTTTCGCTTTCTCAAAAGCACGCATGCTTTCACCGCGCGAGTGCTATCGCCGCCGCGCTCCGTGTGGTGCAAGATCAACAACACCTAAGCCAACTAGCGCAATTGCGGCTGCTGCCAGCGGGATATATGAAAACTCCTGTCCACGGGTAATAACCAATCCGCCGACCCAGGCACCCAAGGCGTTCCCAGCGTTGAACGCACCAATGTTGTTGGTTGCTATAAGGTTCGGCGCGTGCTGGCCCACGTTGACAACGTTAATTTGCGAGGCTGGTAGAGAGGCGAAAGACACGATCGCCCAAAGGAAAAGAATGACCTCTGCCGCAACGATATGTCCTCCAAAGTTGGTGAGCAGAAAGCACAACACCGCCATTCCGACCAGTGAACCCGCCAGGGACGCTCGAACATTGCTATCCGCGCTTCTTCCACCCGCAACGTTTCCGAGAGTGAGGCCCACACCGATAATCACCAGAGTAACCGACCCAATGTGGCGTCACTCCCGTGACTTTTGTGAGAAATGGCGCAATGTAGGTGAAAAGCGCAAACTATGACGCCGACCACAAAACGGTTGCGCTGAGCGCGAAACGTATTCGCCGACTTCGCAAGGCGGTGACCTCCACCAGAAGGTCGACGGGATCACCGTTAACCTGCGCCGGCAGTGCGTGCCAGAGTCCGGTTAAAGAGATGACTCGGATGACCTTCACAGCGAAAAATGTCACCCTCCAACCCTCCAGTTGTCCCAATGCAGTGCCGATGGGTACACCCAGCACATTTGCCAGAGTCAGCCCAGTAAACATCAACGCGACAGCCGACGCCTTCTTCTCTGGGGGAGCAAGTCTTCCAGCGAGCATCGAGGCGATTCCAAAAAATGCACCGTGACAAAGCGCCGTGATCACACGTGCTGCCATCAACCAAACATAACCCGAAGCAACAGTGCACAGCAGATTGCCGAAAACGAACACCGCCATCACCATCCCGTTTGGGATGGTACTTGCCGAAGCGCGGGGCGTTGTTCGCTTCGTGAGCATGGACATGATCACCCGAATTATCTCCAGCTTTCTGCTCCAAACCGCATGTCACCGGTCCCCTACGCGCCTACTGTGATTTCCGTTCCACTCCGCCCGATTCAGTCATGCCAGCGCTCATCACTCATCGCTCGAGACGCACCGCTCGCCGATTGACGTGGCTTACCTGCGTGGCAGATGGCCTCGATGCATACAAGTTCCCCGAGAGTGAGATTCGTCAGCAGCACTGCACCAAGAACTTCCGCGTCGCGTAATGAGTTCGCAAAAATTAACGGTGTAAAGGACAGGACATTGCACAAGATGAGCGCAGATAGGAAGAGCCAGAAACGGCAGTCCCCGCAATGAATTTTCACGGCGGAGCCAAGAACAAAACAGGCGCAAATTACGACCAATCCCTCAGCCACACAACACAGTTGTAAAATGCGGTCGCCCGAAGCACCCAGCAGGCCCGAATCCCACACATCCATGACGGATGCCAAGGACAGGCAATAGAACAATATCAGGCCGAATCTGCCGTTTGAACAGTACATTTTTAACACCCTCAAATAACCATAACTACACCTGTAGAAACGGGTTTTAAATGACAGATGCACCCAACACCTCTCAACCCGGCGCGAACAAGGCGGGGAAAAATACACGAACTTCTGCAATCAGGAAGCGACTCGCGCGCTACGTGAGTGACATGCGGGTGAGCTTCGCGGGATGGTGTAAAACGTCCGTCGCCAGTTTTAAGCAACAGGGAAAGTTGGTTTTTGAGTATTTACGTGAAAAATTTCTCGATGGAATATCGCTCGCCATCCCGACAGCCGGGATGAGCCTGATTCCTCCGCTTAGGAGCGTCGCAACAGAACTGACATCGCTGTTTATGACGTTGCCATTCGTCATTACGGTAATTGGCGTCATCGCAATGCTAATTTGCACCGCGTTTACCGAAAGAAGCGCTGGTACGATTGCGCGGCGTGCCGCTCGTGCATGGTTCGACCTTGTGCAGCAGTTCTTTGTCTTTGGATCTGTTGTCGCACCGGTTGTACGCGGGGCCCAGTGGGTCAATGAACACTTCGGCGTCCCGATACCAGATTTTCAGGCTCAACACTGGCTAACGGCCTGGATCATCAACTTTCTTCTTGCGCTCGTTTTCGGGGCATCGTGGGCGCTTCGGGACGAGAATGCTGACGCGCTACCGTTGTTCGTGAGGCTCCTTGCCCCATGCGCAGTGGTCATCGCGGTCATAGCGGCTCTGTGCGGCAATCTTGCATGGGGAGTTGAAAATGGTATTGGCCAGGACGATCAAGTTTTTTTTCGAGCACTTCGCCATACATGTCCAGACTTAGCGTGGAAGCTGGAGTCCGGCGACGCTTTCTTCACCAAGCAGTTGACGTCAACAGTGTGCGTGATACCGTCACCACGCTGCCGTAGTGACAGCATCGCGATACGTCGCGAAATCGAGAACGTCCAGAAGAATGGCAGGAGCTTCTGCTAGAACTGATGCGCCATGCTTCGGTTGTGCCTGCTGATCAACGCAAAAGAATATGTGTGCGGATCGGGGTTGAACACCACGCATCGGGCGCCCCGCAGCTGGACATTCAGCACTCGCCTCTACGGTTGCATGGGCGCCTCGGCAAGCTAAGGGCGTGTCAACGCTGCTGAGCCAGCCTGGCGATGCCGAAAACCACAGCCGTCCACACAACCAGCGACCGATCGCACTTGACGATTGCCGCCGCACACGCAACAAAACGATGGCGCTCGCGACCGATGTGGTCGTGTGTCGGCATCCTGCGGATTGTTGCCTGGTTGCGTCGGTTCAGACAGGGCAGGTACAACGCACGGCCCAGATATGCGCTGCAACCAGCAATACGCGCTGCGCATTTCAGCTTACTGGGCGTTAACGAATTGTCTCCGCAGATAACAATACGTGAAACCCTCTCGAAGCACATTTCTGTGTGAATCGTTAGGTGCCTCGTCAGAACCTGCGTGAAATGTGTCGACCGTTATAGCTCTTACGCCGAGCGCCTTTGCCTCGGCGATACGCCGATTTAGGATTGCCCTTTGCACCCCGCGATGACGGAATTCTGGAAGCGTCGCCCCTGTCCCAAACCATGCATACTCGCCCTGGACGAACATGGCGCCGACGCCCACCGGCCTGTGCCCATCATACGCAGCGAAGATCTTCCAGCCTGCTCGCCCACACAACTGGGCGAACCAACACGCGAAGACGGGATCAAGATCAAACCCTTGCGTGGCCGTTTCGGCGAAGTCGGAAGCGTTTTCAGGACAGACGAGCCGGATGTCATACGGGCAATCCGTAAGAATGGTATCTGGCGTCGTGAGGCGGACGAACTTGGCAATGCCCGACGTCGATAATGTGAGGCCTCTGCGGGATAACCAGCTTGTGAGCTCGACCAGATCGGCCAACGGCGTCACTGGAATTCCCCATGTTGAACCGCAATGACGCCCTAGCCAGTCGATCGCTCGTTGAACGGTCGCTTCATGAGCGCTCTCATGAACGCCCAGTCCTAACGATCTATTGTAAAGGGTCATGGCGGACTCGCGGAGAGCGAACAACGTTATGCCGCCGATCTGCTCCACCGCCAGGCCAAATTTTTTGGCAAAGCCTGAAGGTGCCGCCGCATATCTATCCGCCCAAGCCGCTGCTTCAATGTGTTCAAGTTTGCGAGCGATGTCTGCGTTAAAGCTATTCACGGGCAGCCCGGTTTTTTGTTGCGCCATCACCTGTCCTCGTGCGAAGGGAAAGTTGGTAATCTTGATCCGTAGCAGGCAAAAGTAGGAAGCACATCGAGGTCCGATGCGGGCCCATGGTCGAGTAACTAAGACTCGCGAGTAAAGCCTTTCATGCCAACCAAGGGGTAGGCGGTCTCAAGTCGAAGTGCAACAACTGGTCTAATGTTTAGATGACGTTGCGAGATCCGCTGCTTTTAGTGTCGCGGCAAATACCTCGAAGGGTGAATGAAACGCATGCGTAGCACGAGGGCGGTTGTTCAAGCTGTCTGCAATGACGTCGAGGTCGGCCTGACTATGGACGGAAAGGTCGGTGCCTTTGGGCAAGTACTCGCGCAACAGGCCGTTGGTATTTTCACAAGTTCCTCGCTGCCACGGGCTGTGTGGATCGCAAAAATAGACATTCACGCCTGTTTGAGCGGCAAGTTCTTGATGCCGTGAGAGTTCACGCCCCTGGTCGTAAGTGAAGCTGTGACGCAAGTGCTCGGGGATCGAGTTGAGCTTGGCGGAGAAGCCAGCCAGTGCAGATTCGGCTGTGGCATCGTCCATCTTAGCCAGCAGCACTAGACGGCTGGTTCTCTCCACCAACACGCCCACTGAAGAGCGATTGCCTTCGCCTTTAATGAAGTCGCCCTCCCAGTGCCCGGGCATCACGCGATCCTCTATTTCAGGTGGGCGCACGTGAATGCTGACCATATTTGGAATTTGCCAGCGGCGATCACTACCCCGTGTCCGCGACATACGGGCGCGATGAGCACGACGCAAACAAGCAATGAGTTGACGCCGTAGTTCGCCGCCTGGGTGGGCGTAGATAGTGGTGTAAATCGTTTCGTGCGAGACCTGCAAAGTCGGATCGTTTGGGAACATACGCTTGAGGACTCCAGAGATTTGCTGAGGCGACCAACGCCACTCCAGCAGCGTGAGGACGACCCTCCAGCAAGCGCTGTGAGGCCCGAGTTTGGGCGCGACCGCACTGTTGGATCGTCGGGCCGAACTGAGTGCGTGCGCCGCTGCTGGGACATAACCAAGCACAGAACTATTGCGCCTGAGTTCGCGGCTAAGGGTAGAGGCCGAGCGCCCGAGTATTCGGGCCATGGCCCGAATACTAGAACCCCGTTGACGTAGGCTCGCAATCTCCAAACGTTCCTCAGCTTGCAACTGCTCGTACTGATTTGCTTTATGCATTACAACACCTTATACGCTTTGGTGTTGCGCTTCAATTTTGAGCCCGCCGGTAATACGTTTGCTGTTTCTGTCAGCGAGTCCAACTACCGAGTCGCCGCCGCTTATATAACAGTATCTGAGCCAATTTATTCCACCTCGATCACATAGAATTAATCGAACACCTTGATCAACAGAATCTATGAAGTACTGAAGACACCGCAGGTATTGAATGCAACGCTAGTGAGACCATTCACAAGCAGTCCATCCGGCTCATCATTGAGCCGATCCGACTTATACGCTTACCTCGAAACCAAGCGACGGCCCTCAAAGCTTTCTGAACCGCGCAGACTGCCCCTCTTTCCAAGGGGGCCGGCGACTTGTTCACTGGCGCCGACCTGAAACGTCGGCACTATGCCGGAGATATAAGACCGAGGTGGACAGCAAAGCCTGTGCACACTGATTTTTCAAGAAGCATCTCAAGGGTGCCCACGTTCATGAGCAACCGTTCGGCACATGCGTTTCCAAGCCTGAGAGTTATGCTTCGGCGGGTGCGCAATTCCAACCATACCAGGCTCCGCTGCTAACAAGCGGGCCTGGTCTCAGTGAGATGACGTCAAGCTGACCTGATCTAACGCCGGAACCGGGCGTACTCGCGCCGGCGATAAATTCTCTATATCGAAAGTTCATCTCCCAGAATTGGCGTCCTGCCGTCGCTGGCGAGGAATTGATCTAGACGGTCCTTCGCCTCCAGCAACATCCACGTCGCGGCAGAGTCGAGTTGCTCGTCGTATATCGTCAGCACCTGTTCGAGAATAGTCGCGACCTCTTCATCTACATGCCACACATTCTCCTGCTTTGCACGAGCAAGAGTTCTTTCTAGGCCGGCCTCTGCTTCACGATATGTGCGTGCGGGCTTCCGGCCCACTCCTCTCTGCCCAAGGAAGTAGCTTATGTAGACCACACGAAGCAACTCATTAACAAGATAGGCGTTACCGCTACCTTGCCGACACGCGGCGAGCGCTAGATGATTTGCAAGCGCGAAGTCATCAACTACCTGCCTTGGAACGGGCAAAAGCATTGTTTTATTCAGAAAACGACGCCCCACATGCGGACGATGTGTATTGAGAGATACGCTGCGCGACATCAGTTTTGTCCTGTATAACCTAACGGCCCCGTCCGGGCTTCAATGATGCTTGTGACGTGCGGGAGACTGCTACCCCAACGGCAAGCCGCGCCGCATGAACAGCTCGTGCGATATTGCAGTGGCGTGCATTCCGCCACGCGCACTAGCTGCAGTTTGAATATTTTATGCAACGGAGCCCCTCCTCGTCTTGGAAAAACACACGAATTTTTTCTCATTTCGCACGGTTCGATGACTCGACGACGAGTTTCGAACTTGCGGGCAGCGCATTCCTTCGAACACAAGAGCGAGAAGAAAGGGGGCGCGGCGAAAGTATATTCAAGTACCAGCGTCAATACTTGCGACACTCGCGTTCACCGAGCAAACCGTTCGTCGAGCATGAATTCCCGCGAGGGGAGCTAATGTGAAACTTCTGAGAGCTATTCGGTTTGCTGCATACGTTGCTTTAGCCATTGGCGGCGCAGCAAGGGAGCGTATCTTCGTTGCAGCGGTCACCTCGCCCCCGCTTGAGCGGGTTGCCGGCGGCGGTTCCACGATCCAACGCCTCGACAGGATCCTGGACGCACCGGTCGACGGCCAGAAACGTGCCCCGAACACAGCGGCTCCGGCGGCTCCCTTAGGGAAGTGTGATGGTGAACCTAGCCCGCGCCGCCAGTCTTCGGAAATGAATCCGCGCCACAGGTCATGTAACTTCGGCTATCGGAGAGCCATTTTCGACATGAAAGACTGGACGTGATCCTTAACGTCAAGGCGATACGTATCGACACAAAACGCCTACCTATGCGACATCGGGGTGAGGACAACGACGAGGCGCGCTCGGCGGCGATTACTGCAATTCGTTGCGATAATCTTTGTCGATTTTTCCAGAAAACCACTATTAAATGGTCTCTTAAAGCGGAACCGGTGAGCGTATTATTGTCATACACGTGGACGGTTGGTGTACCCCGGATTGCTCTGGACCACAGAACTGCCGTTTTCCGGCGACCTTGCGCCTAGGCCGACTGCCATGCATATGAACCTGAGAGACTAACAATGGCGTTATACAAACACGAAGCCGTCGTCGGAAAATCGACGAGCGATGCATTCGATGAGAAACACAATCCGGGGGCAGCGGCCCCCTACGCTGGCATTTACCGCTGCGTCAAATGCACCCACGAGATTGGCATTGCGGAAGGTCATATCCTTCCGGCGCAGAACCACAACCAGCACCGCCAAGCCTTGGTCCGATCGAGTGGCGCCTCGCTGTCTACGCTCAGCATAACGATTAAAACGGCCTCTCTGCAATAATGCCGTTCAGTTAGTACTGGACGGCAATTTCTTTTTTGGAGCGGGAAGGTGTTGTAAACTGCGCGCAGGCATATTAACTTTTCTGCGCGATGATTTCATCCCACCTTGCCTATCTGATTGAAGTGCAGGAGCCGGTAGCTAACCTGAGCGGGTTGGCTGAGCATCTGCCTTATGAATGGATTGAGCACGCGGTACGTGCCACGGGGACGGCGAGCCTGCGGCGACGCTGCCTGCCGGTGGAGCAGGTGATATGGTTTGTGATTGCTCTGGCCTTGTACCGGCACTGGTCAATCAGTGATGTGCTCGACGGCCTCGATCTGGCGCTGCCCAGCAAAGACCCCCCCTTCGTGAGCAAGAGCGCAGTCACGCAGGCGCGCCAGCGCATCGGCGAGGCGCCGCTGGCCTGGCTTTTTGAGCACACCGCTCGAGCCTGGCCCCGTCAGGACTCAGCACACCATGCATTCAAGGGGCTAAGTCTGTGGGCGATGGATGGCACCACGCTGCGCACGCCCGACAGCCCTGCTAACCGCGAGAACTTCGGCGCTCAAGGTTACGCCAGCGGCAAAGTAGCCAGCTATCCGCAGGTGCGCGCAGTGACGCTCACCGCGATTCCCACCCATCCGGTCGCCGACATCAATTTCGGCCGTTACGACACCAACGAAATGGTCTATGCAAAAGGCCTGTTTCCACGGATATCTCAGAACCCATCGGCTCCGCCAAACCGACTGTCCAGATTTCCGGGGCCACCTCTCTCCGTGATGGTGAAATTGACATCACGCGCCAAAGTCCTTGCGACCCGAAGGGCTCCGTCGATTCGCGAAACGCCCTAAAGGACATCTCCCGGCCAGACCTTCTTGATATCTAGGTCTTCGATGGTCGGGAGCATGACAATCCCTTCGCAGTAACCACTGTCGAGGAAGCCCGGTGCATAAGCTGGGAGGTAGATCAGCGGTACGCAGGCTTGCAGGTGGGTACCTACCCCCAACAAGGATATGGCATCGCTGCGAGTCATTCGGTCCGTCACATATCGCAGCGATATCGCAAAAGAAGCCAGCAAGACTGCCCGTAGCGGAAGACGCTGGATGCAACGTCCTGAATAACGAACGAGGAACGGCTCTCTTATTTTCGCAGCTCGCGGGTCGATCCAGCCGAACACAGTCGTCGGATTGTATTCAAAGCATGCGCGAAAGAACGCGAAGGCTATCTGTTTCGCAGTATGGCCTGCGGTAGAGATTGCACCTGTCTGCATTACCGAAATCATATCTCGCGCGCATTGCGTGCCATTACCGCCTCCAAAAACCCAGTGATGGAGCAGTGTTACGGTGCTGGCGTAGACGCGCTTGAGATAGAGCGGCGGAATTCTGATTCGCTGCGCCGGGGTATCAGATAGATGCCGCGTAACCGTCATCCGGATTTTCCAACGCAATGCGGTAACTTCCTGTGGTGAGCCTCCATCGTCCCGGCTGAGAGGCCCTGGTGCAATTTTGCGTGATACCTGCAAAAGGAATGCACTTGGATCACACCACCAGCTCCACCCATTAAGGTCATTTTGGGCGAGGACCAGTTCGATAAGCGAAAGCTCCCGGTTGTTCGTCGAATACCAGCGTTGATAGGGCATAAACGCATCCAGCTGCGACATGTTCCTTCGGAAAAATGCGTGGCGCGCCAACGAAAACGGTTCGTTCGACAGGGAAGCACCACAACTCAGGCACGCCCAAAAACCTGCAGAATCGCGAACCGCCTGGCCATACCTGCTCGCAGTCCTGTTGCAGTAATGGCATGTCGTTTGAAGAGGAATGCTGTGCAACGGGCATCTTGTAAGGCCTTGAAGTTGATACCAGAAGCTGTGGTAACCCCATTTGATGCACATTGGGCAAAACCGGAACCTAGTCGAAAAGAGCCACTTCTGCAGCTTTGGAGCTACCTGAAGAGCGAGACTTTCCTCCCGAGGGGCTGGCCAGCCGGTCGCTTCCTTGAACTGCGAAGCGGAAAGCCGCACCCCATTAGGGAAATAAAAAGTAGTGGGACCCCACCGATACCCAAGGATCTCTTTCAGATCCCGGTCAGTATCGATCACGTTGCAATAGGCGAGCCGTGCGATCACCGATGGAGTTGACTCGTACGGCAACGGGGAATAGTCCAACCCGGACAGACCTGCACGAGGCTTCTGCTCCAGCTGCGGCAAGTCGGAGTAGCCAGTTTTCGCAAGCTCAGCGTACGAGGGGCCCATATTCATTCCTCTCCCAAATAACCGGTGCGCGTGCCATCGACCAGCTTCCGATCCATCGACTCGACGAAACAGGTGAAATCCAATGCCTGTTTCCACAGATCTTCGTTCACACCCGCCGGTGCAAACCGGCTGTCGTCATGCTCCTTGGCCAAGGTAAGGAACGACCGTATGCATGCGAAGAGTGTCTTGGCCGGAAAACCCAATTCCGCCCATCCCTCGTGTTTGCTCAGCAACGAAAAAAGCACCTGTGCTTCGCCTTCGAACCGATACCCTTTTCTGAACGCACGCGGCAAGAAATGCGCAGTCCAACTCTTGCTTCCTCCTGTGGTTGCCTGATCTATCGTCCCAAAAAGTTTTCTGAGCTCATCGTAAGTCCCGATGCTCGAAAAACCGAGGTCGCGTTCGATAACCGACGTTTCCAGGCTGCGATGGTGTTGCATATGCTTGAGTCGAGAGTTCATGATTCCGAAATCGGAGGGGAATATTCCAGCGACGAAAACCGCAGAAAGAGGATCCTCCTTCAGATCATGTCGGAGGTCGTGTCGGAGATCATAGAGAAAACCTACATCGTCCTCTTGCATGTATTGCGCGTTGTCCAGAAAAAATATCGCTGTGCGCAAGTCCGAGCTTCTTGTCCGAAGGGCGACGTTCCGCAAGATGCGCACGCGAAGATCTGCTGTCCTCCCCTTAAGTATCCCGACGCCGAACGACTGCGCGAATGCAGCCATGCAATCCCGGTCATCAATCGATTGCGACGCTCCAAACGAATGGTAGAACGTGACAACGCCGGGGATTCTTCGCTGAATCATGGCCTTCGAAAATTGCAGGAGGTAGCTGACGCCATCGCCGTGCGCTCCGCACACGTAGCCACCCGAGTGGCCGTGAAGGGCAGATTCCTCGATGAGCGCATAGCTACGGGCGACTGGAGGCGTCAGAATCGGCACCGTCTGTGAGATCAACGGGTGTTGCAGTTGGTTTCGTCGTGCTATTACATCTGGCGCCAGACGCTCGGGCGTTGCACTGATCCGATGAATGACGGCGCCGAAAGCCGGTCGAATCGGCGCCGACTCGACCGTTGCATTGAGATCATCACCAAGGTTTGACTCGACATCCGGGCCAGCGGAACTATCTGCCTGCAAATCCGCTGACTCTGCGTGTTCCTGAGATTGCGTTTGCGACTCTGCAGCGGATGGTTCGTCAGAATAAGAAAACTCTTGTCTGGTCTGACTCAATACGCTTGCCATGATCTACTCCTCCTGAGGAAAGAAAATTGCCGGAAAAAATCGTTATCTAACCCAAAGCTAAAACGGGCTCTCACTGTCATTCACATCTTTCAATCGCCACTGTTTTCGCTCCCATATCCCGCCATGTATAGCCGCAGCGATGGGCTCGTACCGCCCGGGTGTTTACGCCCCCGAATCCTGTCTGCGTAAGCCAGAAGCTTGAGCTGTTCGTAACTCAGCACGGGTCCGTTGGCCACCCGAGCTTCTGGCACGAGAAGTCCCAAAGGAAGCTGGTTCTCTTTCAGGAACGCACACGCTCGTTTAATGTCCCGGGAATCAATTCGCACGAGTACACGGTGATTTCGAAAAGAAGCTGGTAGCGCTGCCTGCTCGAACCAATAGCGAACGGACTGCACACCGATAAAAGCGCACATTCCACGCGCCATATGTATTCTTGCTTCCAGTGTTACGACACGACCTGCATCGCCGTCTCGAAGTAAAAATCTTCCGTCCGGATACAAATCCTCCGCGTTCGTCGCAGACGAAGGTGTCGAATTGAGATCGCGTTGCATGCTGCCAGCCATTTCCGTCTCCATTGGGAAAAGATCTACCAGTTTGAATTCCGCTTCATAGCGCCATGAAGCGCCGTCACGGGAATATCGATTAGCTTTTTCCTGAAACTGCCTAGCGTACGGACCGAACGCTCCGGAGGATCAGTAGGGTCAACGCGGTCCGGCGCCGCCTGCTCTGGAACCTCCAGGCGAGTGACACGTTCCTGATGCTGCTTTAGCTTTGCGATCTCCAGCACGGTGGTGGGCGTGGCTTCGCCCGAGGCGACTTTTTTTCCGATGCTATCAACATATGCATCCCACGGGTTCTGATTTCCTTGCCTGCTGCGAGCCCGTTTGACGAATTTACTGAGCTTGTTACGCATCCATAACGACACTGGGGCGCGGCGCCACAGTCGCTCCGGCGTCAGGTATCCGAGATATTCGTTTGTTGCGACGACAATCGCGATGGCGATGTTGGCATTCGGCCTGTAGATGGCCACATACACGAGCGACTTGTTCAGATCAAATCTGTGCTCGTGCCCCTCAAGCTTGTATCTGCAGTTTGCTGCAACGAGATGAGGAGCAACGCCACGACTCGGATACGCGCGTACGGTTGCGATCCTGAGGTTTGCCAGCAGCGTCCAGTCGTCGTGACCGGTCTTGGGCAAAGGCCGTGCAAATACGCCTGACGAGGGGTTGTTCAGGTTTGTTCTTACAATGTTTTCGATTGTCTGCCCGTGCGTAGGCCTGCCCACGTAGCCTCGGTTGTGGTCCTCCACGAACGCGTCTATCGCCTCGACCACCTGTTCAAGTCGCACATCGAATCCTAGCGCGTTCCTTACCGGCTCATCGCGCATCGGATCTCGCGGTCCGGTGCCAAGGGTGCTAGGTAGCCTATGCCCAGTCAGCCTTTCAAAGTGTGCATTGAACCGCTCTATCTTGCCTCTGATCCACCAGGAATATACTGCGCCCAATTCAAAGATACATCCCGTGACGTCCATAGTGTTTCCAATCGAATCTTCACATATCATGGCGTAGGCGTTGTCAGTTCTTAGGACTGCAAAAGCATTTGCTGCCAGTTCTGGTACGATTTTGCTAATAACGAAATTTCCAGCAGGAGTGAGCGAAATCGGCACGCCGTCCCCAACAACAGGAGGAAGCGGCGTCAGGGCGGATGCAATTATTTCGAGGAAAGCGTCGGCCGATGGAGTTAGTTCGAATACCAGCACATATCCGTGCAGCGCCCCGGGGTCCTCGTCAATCATGATTCCGACATGAAAGCGACACACCGGTAACGTCATGTCGCAGCCCCTCGGGTCCACAACATGCAATACTGTGTTTCCATCCCAGCTGTGAAAATCGACCTGACGCACCGACAGCATCGGCATATGCTCGAAGATATTTAAACCCGGACGCTCCTTCTCATAGTTCCTCGCTGCCTGCTTGCCGTGACGCGCCTTGATGTACGGCCGCGTGTGGGAATTCAACAACTCGAGACCGAATCGCCGCACAGCTTCATAGCCACGATCATCCACACAGAACGGCCACTCCTCCTCGCTGACCCCATCTTCCAGTGCAGCGGCTCTCATCCGCCTCGCGATGACTGCGGCCGATGCTTTGGTCTCAGCCTTGAATTCCCCGCGCCTCAGAAAGCTGTCAACAACAATTTTCTCTATGCGAGGATTTTTTTCAAAAAAATTAATCAGACTCCACGCGTATCCGCGCTGAGTATTTTTAGGTCTGTCAGCGTCACTTCGCGTTTCTTGTCCAAGGTCAGAAGACGAATGAGCGACGGCATCCTCGCCTGCTTCGCCAGTTTCTTCTTTGGATTTTCGGGTCGGCGGGGACCTTCGTCGTCGAATCCCCGGCGCACGAAAGTATTTCAACGCTACGTACAACCCGTTGATCTCCCCGGTAGCCGGGTTGGTGAGAAGCGCTCGACGGGCGAGTCGGCTCAGATTGCCCGCCGAGATACCTGTCTCAGCACTTACTTCTTTGTCTGGGAATCCCTGGAAGCGCAAAGTCAGCGCTCTTTCAATAGAGAAAAACCGTTCTCTTGGCTGAGGGATTTCACTGTCTGCCGGGCGTGGCCAGAGCGAAACATCTCCGTTGTGAACGGAAAGTTTTTTGTCTTTCGTCATTTTCCGTAATCCTTAATTTATTGATGTGAAAAAACCAAATATCTTGTTTGCAACGCACAATGTCTGTCTCTCGTAGTACGGAATATGAAGTTGAAACCATGATCGTGGATTGTCGGTTTCTTCGACGACTTCCCCTCGACTCGCTTCTCAGCTGACTCTGACTCAACAGCCCGGTAGTAGGCAGTTCGATATCCCTGAGAAATTTTGCATCTCCCCAGTCAATCGCTCGTGCATCAGATACCGGCACCGCCTGCTGTACTCTATAACCGGGTCACACTAGCCTCGCAAAACGCATTTCACCGCTTTTCCAAACACTTGTCCCTCTCGAGGCCATCAACCACAGGTCGTTCTATCAGAGCGATGCTGCATTAAGTCAATTGCTCCCAGAAAAATCTGCCTGACCGGCCACACTATTCGGTGCTAGCGTTGTCTTTGCAAACCGCGTTTCAGTGCGATTGCGAGGCTATCGAGCTTTCTGGGCGGACGTTGAAATGCACGGAAATACGGCAGCGCGACATAGAAGCCGTTGATGACTCCAGTTTCTGGATTGACCGCGATTGCACGGCGCATGAAGCGACGCAAGCCTGGCGGTTTGATTCCCGTCGCTCGAAACACGTTCTCGACCGGTACGCCTTGAGCGTAAAGCGTCAGAGCTAGTTTGACCGCGTGAAAACGCCGGCGTGCTTCTTCCGGAATCTCATATTCCGCTGGATGTGGCCACACCGAAACATCCTGATAGGTGAGATTGATCTTAATCTTGTTCATGTTTGAGACGCTCCTGAATTTCTCAAGTGGGAAATTGATCAAATCCATAAATCACAGTTTCGAGTAGTTCCAGCACTTCGCTCGCCGTCGGCGTGTGTTCGAACGAGATGAGATACCCCACGATTGCGTCTGCATACGCCGAACACCAACCATGCTGGACGCACCACGTCGACTTTTCACGGGGAATGCGATCGTTGGATTGACGATTGCTCGCGGGAAAACAGTGATCAGCTTTCAGCTTTCTTCGCATCAAAACTATTTTTACGTAGTCCTGATAAATTAAATCAGACCTAAGCTCTTGAAAAACGCCCGTGCTCCGTTAAGCAACCGAGAATTCCAGCCGCTTCATGACGCATGTTCGGACGGCGGGTCGTGGATGTCGGGAAACTTACCCCATCTCTGCCAGCCCATTACTCAGGATTCGCCGCAATATCCGAAGGGACGACGCGCAAAGACGGACGCGGCCTTTCCCCCTGCCACTCCAATGGGGTGAGCAGCGTGAACCGGCGCCGATTGAGTTCGTCGTCACGTCCTTTCACACGCAGGACGCCAGTCCGGATCATTCGTGCGACTACCCCTTGCACTTTGCCGGTATCGAGCTCAGTAATTTTCTGTAGCTCGGATAGGCATGTCGTTTTATTGGATGAGCAAAAGCGCTGAATCGCCGCCCGTTCCGGGTAGCAGTTGTATCGATCCTCAGGTGCCGCGTGCGACATCGAGTTCAGCAATACGCTATTAACGAATCGCCATTCCTGCGCCCTGAAGGTGGCAGCGTTGAAGAGTTTGAAGCTTGCTCCCGCCTCGAGTGCACGTTGCTTCAGCGCTTTTATCCGTTGCTTGCTAGGCTCAAGGAGGTCGTCGTCAGCACAAACTATCCATTCAAAGTGGCCATCCCTGTATTCAACAATCAACGGAGATGCGGCGCCAAATGCGATATCCTCAGGCGGAGAATCGGCGTCGACCGCGTGTGGCGCGCCAAAGTAGTGGTCCGCCACTTCGGGGTTCCATTCGGCCAGCAGCGAAACGCAAAGGGGAAGCAGGCCGTAAATGGCAACGCGGCCCGACTGGAAATCCACAAAAAATAAGGTCCTCATGCCACGCGCGGGCGATTTGGCGATTCTAGCGGTGTTAATGCGCCGCGCATGCCGGATTGATATCGGATTATTTAGCTGGTTGGCGAGTTTGGCCTCCGCCAGCGTGCTCATTCGTGTTTCTCGAATTTGCAGACCCGCATCGCCGATATTAAGGCGCAAGGCTGGACGGAGCTGTAGGTGGCGAATCGGTCAGGCCGGCACTTCACACGAAGGAAGCTGGGAATTCCATGGCTAAAGTGCCTCGCGATTCTGACGACAAATACGCGCTGGGCGTGCCAAACCGGAGCCAGCCCGTTCAATTCCTTTTCGAATTTGGCTCCCGCTGCTGCGCTATCTCGCGGCCTGCGGTCGCACGCTGCGCTTGTAGCGAAGGTTCGGTCGGCACGTGCGGTCCTGCAAGCCGGCGAACCTGTGAGGTGTCCAGGCGATCCGGGCCCAAGCGGAAGCGACCCTTGTTTCTGGACCGGAGAGACTAGTCGGCTGGATAGCGATCTGGTCATTCGTAAATCTCCGCGCGCAACTATCCCCGCGTAGGCAATTGCACTCCCTACGCGCTATAGTTCACAGTAGAAGTCGGAGGCCGCAAGTGGCAGCCTTGAGCGTCGCTGGACACGACCCATGGTTGCAATCTAGCACTCGCTTGCGAAGGTTTCAAGTATTCAGAATGACACGGGCGAGAATTCATCACCGGATGTAGCAAAAAATGAGGTTGTCATGATTGAAGGCAAATCGAAAGAAGAGGCTAGTGCCGAGTCGTTCGACTTGCGGTCGGAAGCTAAGTTGGCCCTGAAGTACGAAATCCAGCGACGTGGACTAACTTACAAGCAGGTTGGGCAGAAGCTCCGGGAACGGGGTTGGAATGAAACTGATAGTTCGATTGCGCAACGTATTGCGCGTGGAACTTTTCGATTAACTTTTTTTATGGCAGTGATGATCAGTATCGGTGCAACGGAAGTTTCAATCCGACTTCCGAAAGACGCGTCTCTTGAAAAAGACTTGCCAGAGCTAGAAGCAGCAGATTAAAACCTGCTGAATTTTCTGAAGTTAATACCTTCTCATAGCAAGGGCGGTGAAGCTCGCCCTGATATTCATGCGAACAAACCTCCGAAGTCCCGCCGCACGGGCTTGTACGGTGCAATACCCACAACCTCCTCACCTAACCAAAAGCTAATCAACACCCTGCTGAGCGCCTGAATGCTGATTATCTGTCAACAAATCGAATTAACCGTGTTATTGCTTAACTATAGGCGTTAAGATAAGACCGGAATTTTTTTGATTTATCAAAAACGCCTCTTTCACGACAAAATTCGTCTGTTGACCATACCGTTTTGCAATATTTTTCCGATTGAAGCAGTTCCATCAATCGGCATTGTTGCCAACGCGGCCGCGCTTCGCACAACGGAAGTCTCAGACTCGACGCAGCTTACAGATCTGGAGCTTGTAGATAGTTAAGGTGAGAGTTTCCGGGAGTGGTTGACCCGCCCTGCATGTCGGGTACGAGTTCCGCACTTAATCTCTATTCCATCGTTTGCCGCCAACGATTGTCGGCTCAAATGCCTTCGAAGTCGGGCACAAGGCAACCCCTTCGCAATATCGGAGTGTCCTGCCAATATCGTCCGCTCGAGGTAACAGCGCAAGAGGCACCATCTGTTGCGGAATCATCGCACGGAACGTAGATGCGCTCAGGAAGTCACGAGTCTGAAGGTCTTTGGTGATGGCCGCCAGCATGGTGCCCACTGCGCCCAGCGTGAGCGCACTCATTTGGGCGCGCGGCGCCCTGTCCTGCGACTGATGCATAAAAGCGGCAAAATCGATGCCCAGCCTGTCTGACCTTCCAGTTATCAGTTTGCCGGTTGATTTCTCAATGTGCATGCGAGTGCAGGTCAAGGCGATTTCCAGCAGGTCTCGGCCGTCTGTGGCAAGCGCATCTCCGAAAGCCAGCGTGCGGCGGTCGCTAACGTTGCTTGCTAGCGAATAGCTTTCGCTCAGACGGCGCAAGGTTGCGAAATACGCCCCGCTTGGCGCATCCCGTTGACGGCGCCTTATTCTGCCGCGTGGCGGAAATCTGCGCATTCGCTGAGCCCAGTGCAACAAGTTTGTTTCAAAATCTTTGCCGTCATGCGACGACTCCGGCAAAGGATGCAGACGCAAAGCGGCGGTAAGCATCGTCTCCCGAGGGTCGCACCAGGCATACCAGCTCGGAAGCGACGATTCGTTCTGGTCGAGGATCTGCTCAAGAGGCCAGAGGGTCGCCTGCGCAATTTCGAACCAGGAACGCCATGGCCTAAGGTGCGCTTCGTACTCAGCCATCGCCTGCCTGAATACTCGAATCCCCTCTTCGCTCGGTTCTTCATTTCCGAGGAAACCAGCGCAAAACTCGCAGGCAAATGCCGATTGGCCTCTTGCTACAACCGAACCGATCGTACCCGTCGCCCTCTCGCAATGGATACAGTGGTCCATTAGGGGTGCCTCGTGAAGGAGACATTCCGAAACGGCGGTGAGTTGGTGCAGGACACTGTGATAACGAACGCCAAGACATTCTGGACAAAATCGAAACCGATCGTGAAACAGCACGCCCGACAGGTGTGGCAGATTAGCAATCAGCTGTGCATCGACAGTTGAATGAACAGCAAGCGCCTCGCTAACCTTATGAAGTCGGATATCGATCTTCCGCCCTAAATAGCCTTTCGTTCGGCTGGTAGCAATTCCGAGAAGATCGACCGCATCAGGGCCATCCACTAGGTTCTCCGCTGTCAGGCGGCACACCATTGACAGCGATGACTCCAGCGGAAGAGGATGACGCTCAAGCTCCATCCATCCTCGGGCAACCCGCTCTTTCAGCGACGAGCTCAATCGGTATTCGGATGCATAAAGCTGCGCGGCATCCAGCGGGACGTTAATCGCTCCGATCTCAGCACGAAATGGTAGCGACCGGTAGATGTTTCTCCTGACGTGCTGCGCAGCCATTACAGTTCTGATGTCGTCCTCTGGCATGACAGAAGCAAGGTATGAAAGGCTTGACACTCTTCCTGCGGCCAGGATCTCATTAGCAATCGACGGCAAGAGCTCTGGCTGAAGATTGGACGGAATACCAGTGCATTGCTCTATGACCAGCGAGGAAAATCCATCGGCACGCATTCGCTGTGCTCTCAGACAGTACTCCAGTGCGCTGAAAAGATCTGTGTTCAAGGTCACCGCCGTATGGTCACGTGAAATCACGCGCATCAGCTTAAATCGTGCATCGAAAAAGATCGATCACGCGCGTCATCAATTGCTTGCCAACCGTATCCAGTGCAAACCGAAATCCGAAGTGCAGCTTCACGGATGAACTTGCCCAACGCGGATAAATAAGGAGTTCTCGAATGGTTCTGAATCAGAATGAAGGCAGCACGTTCGACGCAGATGGCATATTGGTATATCGGGGAGTGCCGATTCGCCCGATTTCATATCTAACCCCGAGTGCGTACCTGAGCGGCGACAGCGGAATTAATCGAGCTATGAGGCGCGTCCCGACGTTTGGTCTGACAGACGATATCGCTGCGGTCCGTCGTTTTCTAGGCCAGATATCTTCCGCTGGAACATTGCGAGTATACGAGCGCGAAATTGATCGCCTCCTGCTTTGGGCATGGGCCGAAGCAGGCAAGCCATTATCTGGATTGACCGCGCAAGATTTTCAGGCGTATTCCGGGTTTCTGTCCGACCCAAGGCCGAAAAACATCTGGTGTAGTCGCAAGACCCGACGAGATAGCGTCAACTGGCGCCCTTTCGAGGGGCCGCTACAGGAAAAAGCGAAGAACACTGCGATTTCTGTGGCCACCTCTCTGATGGCCTATCTGGTCGAAATTGGATATCTGTGCTCGATCCCGATTCCCTATCTCAGAGAGAAATCGATCCGTCACAATGGAGAGGGTTCCGTCACCGCAACTCGAGAAATTCAGGAGCGTACGCTTGACCGCCAGTGCTGGGAAGCGATTAATGGTGCTATAGAGTTGATGCCGCAAACAAATCAACGCGAAATTGCCAGGTACGAGCGTATCCGATTCTTCTGCGCTTTCATCTACCATCTCGCACCACGAGCCCGAGAACTTGAGCGTGGCACATTGGACAGCTTCGTAACGAGGGGAGACGGCCTGTGGTGGAAAGCCGAGGACAAGACATTCCCTGACGGCCACGTTCGGGTTTCCCCGACAATGGAAACTGCGTTAGAACGGTATCTGAAAAACTTGAGGCTTACCCTTCCGGATCTCGACGCCCAACTGTCCAAGATCCCACTGCTTCGGTCAACGTCGACTGGTCAGTCGATTTCGTCCCGACGTCTGAATCAACTTCTGAAGCCACTGTTCGCTCGAGCGGCTGAGCTGTTGCCTGGCAACGCGTCGCGCGAGAAAGAAATGCTTCTTCACGCCTCCGTACACTGGCTTAGGCACACTGGTATCAAAGCTCACGCCGAGTCGGGTGTTGGTCCCGCAGAAACACAGAAGTTTGCACGCCACGCCAAGGCCGAGTCAACCCAGCCCTATCTTCGGGAACAATCGAGTGAAGAGCTGCATGAGCAGGCCAATCGCAAAAAGCTGCAGTGGCCTGCTAACTCCTGATCACTCGGAAATCAGCAAGATTCGCTTACTTACCGCCCCCAAGGTGCAGCGGCTCGGCGGTCGACCGATTTTACTTTCCTTTATCGCACAACTTTCCGTGGATTTTCGTCTATCACGCAACTTTGCGTGGCAGCGATTCCACGCAAAGTTGTGCGCATTTACGCACAGTCAAAATTTTATTCATATAAAGCATATAGTTACCAGCTTCCGAAGTGACCAAATTTCCGTGGGTCAACTTCTCTCTCAGTCAGGCCAATATAGACCCCTGAAATCGCTATACCGCGCCTGCGTTTAGGCTGCCTTCTCGCCACACGACCCGATTGCGCCCCTCGTTCTTCGCCCGATAAAGATGATCGTCGGCAGCTTTCAACAACTCGGCCGCCGATTCATTATTGCCGAGTCGCAACGTAGCCCCGCCGAGGCTCACGGTAATACGGTCGGCCTCGGTTGAATCCAGGCGCCGCATCGCCAAGCGGCCAGTGGCTTCGCGCAACCTTTCAGCCAGTTGCAAAGCAGATTCAGCGCCGGTGCCGGGCATCAGCAATGCGAACTCTTCACCGCCGAATCGCGCTACCAGATCGGTAGCGCGATTCAGCCCGTCTGTCAGTACGGAGGCCACAGCTTGCAAGACTCTGTCGCCCATCGCGTGTCCTGCCTGGTCGTTGTAGTTCTTGAAGAAATCGATGTCGAGAATCGCCACCGAAAGCGGTTGCCGGTCGCGCATCGCACGCGCCCATTCGAGCGCATAACGCTCATCGAAATGGCGCCGGTTCGCGAGCTCCGTGAGGCCGTCGATATTAGCCAGTGTCTCGAGCATGCGCCGCTGTCGAGCAAGCTGCAGGTGACAGCGCACACGGGCCAGGACCACGGTGAGATTGAACGGCTTGGTGATGTAGTCCGAGGCGCCCAAGGTCAGTCCATGAGCTTCGTCCTCCGGTGTGTCGAGTCCGGTGATAAAGATCACAGCGATGGCCGCCGTGCGCGGATCAGACTTCAGCCGGTTCAGCACGTCGTAGCCGCTGACTTCGGGCATGACGACGTCGAGGAGGATCAGATCCGGAACGTGCTGCGTTGCCAGCGCCAGCGCCTGCTCGCCGTTCTTCGCGAGAATCACGGTATGGTCGGTCTTCAGCAGGTCGCCAAGCACCTGCCGGTTGATCGCCGCATCATCCACTACCAGCACCTTCTGCATATCTTTTTTACTCAAGCGGCCCTCCCGTTTCTAATTGCATCCCGACCGACGATGCCAGTGCAGCAAGCAACTCAAGGGCACTACGGTACTCGATATCGACAACCGCGGTTCTGACAGCGGCCAGTTGAGTTTCCCCCGCAGCCCCGGGTCCCATCGCAGCCTGAAGCTCGATCAGAACGTCCTCCGCACGCGCGTCGTCGTCACGCAGCAGATCGGCAAGCCGGTTCATCAGCGGACCGAACACCGCCGGATCCGATGGTCCAGATACCGTGGAATCGACTTCATCCAGTTGAACCAGACTCCGGATGAACGCTGACAACGTCTCGGCCATGTCGGGTACAAGCGCCAGGGCTTCGTCGCTCGCACCGCGTCGCACCGCCTGTTCAACCTCGCTGGAAAGCCACGACAGACGCCCCGCACCGAGGTAAGCGGCGGAAGATTTCAGTCCGTGGGAAATACGCCCGACAGCTTCAAGGTCACCCTCTCCCGCGCGCGCGAGGAGTGTCTGTGCCGTGTGAAGGTGGTCGTCCCGGAAGGTGCGTATCAGCCTTTGCAACAGCGCCGGATTGCGGTTAGTCCGCTGCAGCGCAACTTGCCAGTCGACGCCCGCGAGTTCCGGAAGCCGGCTATGTCTGTGTTCAACGACCGTCCGCGAGAGGTTCGATCGTGTGTCGTTCGTGGGCGTGTCACCCGTGCGCCCTTGTGGCGCCATCCAGGTGAAGAGGACCTGCATCAGTTCAGCCGGGTCGATCGGTTTCACGAGATGGCCGTTCATGCCGGCGTCCCGACTCGCTTCCAGGTCACCTGGCATGGCATGAGCGGTCAACGCAATGATGGGCAGCGATTCAAAACCAGCGATCGAGCGAATCTCACGCGTTGCGCTTAGGCCATCCAGCACGGGCATCTGGAGATCCATCAGAACGAGGTCGTATCGGGTACGCTGCACGCACGCGACGGCTTCGCGGCCATTGTCGGCGACATCGACGTGAATCGGCGCCTGGCCGAGGAATTCGAGCGCCACCTCCCGGTTGATCGCGTTGTCCTCGACGAGTAGAACCCGGCGGCCGGCGAGGCCCGCGAAATCCAACGTCCGGTCGTGCTCAAGCGCCTCACGCGCCGGCACCACCGGCACGCTGGACCTGAATGCGGGAAACAAGGTCTCGACCAGCATGTCATACAGCAGCGACGGGTTGACCGGCTTGGCAAGATAGCCGTCCACATGTACATCCCGCGCCTCCGACAGCAAATCGTCGCGGGAGTAGGCCGTGACCATCATGATGGCGGGCGTGGCAGCAATGCGTGCATCGCTCCTGATATGGCGCGTCGTTTCCACGCCGTCCCAGCCGGGCATGCGCCAGTCCATCAGTACCAGGTCGATCGGCTGGCCGGCGTTCGAGGAAACGACCAGCTCGTCGAGCGCTGCGAGCCCGGAAGCAGCCGTTGTCACCTGCAGGCCGAACGACGCCAGCATCTCGCCCAGCACTTCGCAGGCGACTGCGTTGTCGTCAACCACCAGCACACGGCGCTCTTTCATCGACAGTGTCGTGATCCGCTCGCGGACAATTTCCTTGTGTCCCACTTCGAAACTCGCCGTGAAGTTGAAGCGGCTCCCTTCACCGATACGGCTCTGCACGTCGATGGTACCGCCCATGATTTCAACCAGTTGCTTGCTGATCGCGAGTCCCAGGCCCGTACCGCCGTATTTGCGCGTAATCGAGCCGTCCGCCTGCGAGAACGACTGGAAGAGCTTCGCCAACTGTACGTCGGTCATCCCGATGCCGGTGTCACTGACCGAGAACTGCAGCATGACAGTGTATTCGTCACTCTCCAGGAGATCGACGCCGACGACTATCTCGCCGCGCTCGGTGAACTTGGCAGCATTGGTGCCCAGGTTCACCAGCACCTGTCCTAAGCGCAACGGGTCACCGACCAGATGCAATGGAATGCCGGCCCCCACCCGGAAAACGACCTCTACGCCAGTCGACTCCGTTTTGAGCGCGATCAGGTTCGATAGATTGTCCAGGATGTCGTCGAGTTCAAAAGGGACTCTTTCGAGTACGACCTTACCGGCCTCCGCCTTGGAGAAATCCAGGATGTTGTTGATGATGCTAAGCAGACTCTCCGCAGAGGCTGCTATTTTCTCGACATAGTTGCGCTGCTGAGGGTTGAGGTTTGTCTTGAGCGCCAGCCGGCTCATGCCGATCACGCCGTTCATCGGCGTCCGGATTTCATGACTCATGTTGGCGAGGAATTCAGACTTCGTCTGCAACGCCTCCTCGGCGGCTTCCTTGGCCGCGCTAATCGCCTCTTCGGCTTGCTTGCGCGCGGTCACATCGAGTGCGGTCCATACCGTGCCTTTGCCCGGGTCATCTGGATCGAGCATGGCGCCGTGATCGGCGCACCAGATAGGCGTGCCATCCTTGCGCACGAATCGCGCATCGCCGACATAGATATGCTCCGCGATCACAAGATAGTCTGCGCCGCCCTGCTCCCACTCTTCGTCGCTTCCATAGAGGATGCGTGTCGACTTGCCGACGGGTTCACCCTTGTCGTATCCGAAGAGCTGCTCGAAACCGCTGTTGCAGCGCTGGATCACCCGGTCCTTCACGAAGCAGACACTGACTGGCGTATGTTCAAGCACCGCGTTCTGTTCGAGTAGCGATTGCGCGAGCATGGCGTTTGCGGTCTGGGTCGCCACTTGCGCAATATGCGCCCTCGCGTCAGCTTCTGCCGCCTTCTCAACGAGGCGGTTCCGTTCTGTCAAGTCGTGGAAAATGACATCTGCGCCGAGGTACTGCGCACGGGCGGCACCCGGCTTATATAGTGGGCAAACGTGCATTTCCAGCGCAATCGGGTTTCCGTTCCGATCGCGCCCGGCAAATGCATCCTGATGCACCGGCTCTCCCCTTCGCATCTTGTCGCTCAACCCATCCCATTTGACTGGCGACATGGAAAGCCCCTGCACGGATTGGCCCAGCATATCAAGCTCGCTCTCATAGCCGAACATGCGCGCGGCGGATCGACTCGCGCGGATGATCGTGCCCTTCGCGTCAACGCGGATCAGACCGGCCTGCAACTGATCAACGAAATCCGGGTAATGCTGCTCGCGGCTTTGCCTCCTTCGGCTGGCGCGGATCGCGCGAGCTGCATCAACGGCCCCCCAACCAATCAGTGCGGCCGACAGCAGCACGGTGGCAATCGTCGAGTTATCAGGCATTTTGACGTTATTCGCTTATATCGGGTTTCAGACGAAAGCAGATTCTACGCGCTGAACCTTCTCCAATGTACCGGACGACTTGCCGCGCGAAAAATCGAGATCACCCAGGGACACGGCTCCTAAGCCGCGGAGCGCGTGCCGTTTTTTTCCCAAGCTGCGAACGCCTGGTTGCACTCGTCTTTCTTTGATGTGCTTGGGGAACGGAATTGGCGTTGGCATTCGTCACAAATGCCTTTAGCGCCTGTATGTATTGCGTCGGTGATCTATTTATCGTCGACCTCTAGATATCTGCGATGACCATAAACGCTCGACTAAGTAGCTTCACCAAGCTGCTCATTTTGCCGTGTATCTGTAAATGCCGAACCGGTTCACATCGGTGTATAGTTGTTTGCGTCTATTTCCTTCGAAAACGACGTCCCAACCAGCTCGACATAAATCATTTCCAGTAGGGGAAACCGGTGAATCTGCCCGATCAGAACGAGCTACCTTCACCAGTCATCGAAAGACATCGACTTTATGTTTTGCAGGAGTCCTGCCTTCTGGACACGCCTCCGGACGCCGCGCTCGATCGCATCACTCAGCTCGCAGCGCGTTTGTTCAAAGCACCCATTGCGTTGATCTCGTTGATCGACGAACAGCGTCAGTGGTTCAAGGCGCGCGTCGGCGTGGAGGTCGCTCAAACTGAACGGAAGGACGCTTTTTGTGCACACACGATCCTTCGTCACGATGTGCTCGTCGTCCCCGACGCAACGCTCGATCCGCGGTTCAAGCAGAACCGGCTCGTACTCGGGGAGCCGAATATCCGGTTTTATGCCGGCAGTCCGTTGCGAACGCGCTCGGGTGTTCCACTGGGTAGCCTATGCGTCATCGATACCAAACCGCGCCCCGAATTTGACGAATCGCAACGGGACTTGCTGAGTCAATTGGCTGAAATGGCGATGGACCGGATCGAAGCGCTTCGATCAATCGCGTTTGTGGATCCGCCCACGCGACTGCTGAACCGCGCGCGATTTAGTGACGATGTTCGCGCCATCTTCGACGAAAGGCCAATTGGGCAGATCGCGCCCAGCCATGCGGTTTTGGTGAATGTCGTCCCACTCGGGTATCTCGATCAAACGTCGATTTCGATTGGCATTGTCGCGACTGACCGGTTGATGGCAGCAATATCCCGGCGCGTGGAGCAGGCGCTCGTCGATATCAAGCCCGTGTACCGGGTCGACTATGCGCGTTTTGCCGTGTTCGTATATGGCGACGAGAGCGCTGCAATGCGGGTGATCGATGCCGTGTTGAGGGCCTTCGATGCGCCCCTGCTCGTCAACCAGATTCCAGTCGACTTGTCGCCGACCTTCGGTTTGGTCGACCTGTCTCGTATAGATGAACCCACGGATGTGTTACGAGCCTTGATGTCGTCTTCCGAGATCGCCCGGCGGGCACGCGTTCCATTTCGGAAGTTTGCCAAGCGCATGTTTGCGGCCCAGGAACGCACGTTCTTCATTCTCAACACCTTGCCCCAGGCACTGCAGGATGAAAATCAGTTGAGTCTGGCTTACCAGCCTCGAGTCGATTTGCGCACGGGTGCTTGCGTGGGCGTCGAAGCGTTGTTGCGCTGGTCTCACCCTCTGCTTGGGGAGGTTTCGCCGGCTGAGTTCATTCCCTTGGCCGAAAAAACGTCGCTGATGTCAGCGCTCACCGACTGGGTGATGGATCACGCGCTAAAGCAGCTTGCTACATGGGAACGTGCCGGCATCATCCTAAACATTTCAATTAATGTTTCAGTGCTTAATCTGGAACAGCGCGGCTTCGTGCCCCGCTACATTTCCCTGCTGCGAACCCACGGCATTGAACCAAAGCGGGTCGAACTAGAGGTTACTGAAAGCGCATTAACGGCAAACGCGAAGCTTGTCACCGAGAACCTTCGCAAAGTCGCTGACATGGGGAGCATCGTCGCCATTGACGATTTCGGCACGGGCTACAACAACCTGTCCAAGCTACAGCTTTACTCGGCCACGGTGCTAAAAATCGACCAGAGCCTTGTGCGTCGTGTTTTGGATAACCAATACACGCGTACCCTCGTCGAGGGCGTCATTGCGCTTGCGCAAAAGCTCGACTATCGGGTAGTGGCTGAAGGCGTCGAAACCCAGGAGATCTACGAAGCTGTCGCAGATTGGCACTGCGACGAAGCTCAGGGCTACTACATTGCCCGACCACTGGCAGCGCCGGTATTTGAGGCCTGGTATTCCAATTTTTCGCGGAATATTATTGACGGACCTGTTCCAGGGAGTCCATTGGACCGCGATAACTTAGTGACATAGATTCCCCCTTTCTGATCCTGAATACGAGCCGGCGCCCTAGCAGGCTTGCAGCACATTGATGACACGGCTGGCGAGCAGCGGCTTCGTATTGCGTCCATATTCGGCCATATGTGCCGAGGCCGCATGCGCCTTCAGCGCGTCGGCGCTTTCCCAGCGTTCGATGACGGCGAATGTGTCATCGCCGAGCGGGGTCTGAATCGCCCCGAAGTCCGGTACGTCGACCACCGCTTCGTAGCTGATGCATCCCTCTTCCGCCAGCACCGCTGGCCGGTTCTGACTGAACAGCGCCAGCACGGCGTCGCGCTTGCCAGCCTGCGCCGTGATAGTGGCAATGACATGTATCATCCGGCATTCTCCTTTCATGGTTCGGCACGAATTTGCCGCGCCTAATCATAGCCGCGTTCCGCCACGCATGCTGCGAGCGCCTCGCAGCGCAGCCGGGTTCGCGACATGCCCCACGCGTCAAGACCGCTGCAAGTCTCTTCATCCCACGTCGACCTTCATGCTTGCCGCTTCATAAGCTAATGTAGTTTTAAGCTATCCCTTAAGTAAACGACAGTAATAAAAAAATCAGCGCGCCTCTCAACATCGCTGTTCAAGCCTGCGCTGGCGCCGTACAAAAGCCGCGGACCATTATTACTTATGGGGCAGACGCTTATTTGCGGCCTTGAATTCGCTGCCGGAAATGGGCCAGTCGGGTTCAATTGCCCGTCCAAACCCGAGTTTGTGCACTGCAGCTTTGTTTTCGTTTGTGTACATTCCCGGATTGTCTGCTTTACAGACAAAATTGCGAGACAAAATCGCGTGCCCGGTGATGTTTTGATTTCAAATTTATTTTTTAACAACGAATTAGAAAGTAATTCGAAAGAATTAATCGGTTTCGGTTTGATGCAGCAGTGTCGGCACTAGCCGGATCAGATGCCCATTAAAGTGAGTTACCAAACGGTCAACAGCCTACGAACCAAAGATCATGTGGAGTATTTTTCAACAATCCGTCTTGCCTCAGGACGGAAATGATCCTACCCGGCGCATTGCCCGGGCCACGCGGATGACCGCGGCCGAACCCCGCCGACTGCTGCGCCTGGCAGCATCAGGGCACCGTTCAGTTCAACCCCAAGTATTGGAACTCTCATGCTCGGCCTAGTACGTATCGCTCTCCGACGGCCATACACCTTTGTCGTCCTGGCGATCCTCATTTTGATCATCGGGCCGCTTTCCGCGATCAGAACGCCGACCGATATCTTCCCCGATATCCGCATTCCCGTGATCAGCGTCGTATGGCAATACACGGGCTTGCCGCCGGACCAGATGGTCGGACGGATCACTTCACCGTTCGAGCGCTCGCTGACCACGACGGTCAACGACATCCAGCACATCGAAGCTGAATCGGTGAATGGCTTCGGCATTATCAAGATCTTCTTTCAGCCGGGCGTGAACATCAGCAACGCGAACGCGCAGGTGACCGCCGTCTCGCAGACGCAATTGCGTCAATTGCCGCCGGGCACTACGCCTCCGCTGATCCTGAACTACAACGCGTCGACGGTGCCGATCATCCAGCTCGCCCTGTCGGGCAAAGGTCTCACCGAACAGAACCTGGGCGACCTGGGGCTGAACCAGTTGCGTCCGGCGCTGGTGACTGTTGCCGGTGCGTCGATTCCTTATCCGTTCGGTGGCAAGTCTCGCCAGATACAGATCGACATCGACCCGACGGCCTTGCAGGCGCGCGGCCTGTCTGCACAAGACGTCGCCAATGCGCTCGCCGCCCAGAACCTGCTGACGCCGATCGGGACGGAAAAAATCGGCGATCACGAATACACGCTGCAACTGAACAACGCGCCTTACGCGCTCAAGGCGCTCGGTGACCTGCCGATCAAGGCGGTCAATGGCACCACGGTTTATATCCACGATGTCGCGAATGTTCGCGACGGCAGTCCGCCACAAACCAATATCGTGCATGTGGACGGCAAGCGTTCGGTGCTGATGTCGGTGCTGAAGAATGGCTCGGTGTCCACGCTCGGCATCATTGCCGGCATCAAGCAGCACGTGCTCGACGCCAAGGCTTCATTGCCCGACGCACTGCAAATTGTGCCGATCGGTGACCAGTCGCTATTCGTGCGCGCGGCCATTAGCGGTGTGGCGCGCGAAGGCGTGATCGCGGCCGCGCTGACCAGCCTCATGATCCTGTTGTTCCTCGGCAGCTGGCGGTCGACCGTCATCATTGCGACCTCGATTCCACTCGCCATTCTCGGTTCGATCGCGACGTTGTCCGCGCTCGGTGAGACGCTCAACATCATGACGCTCGGCGGCCTTGCGCTCGCGGTGGGGATTCTGGTCGACGACGCGACCGTCACCATCGAAAATATCAACTGGCATCTGGAGCAGGGCAAGCAGGTAGAGGAGGCCATTCTCGATGGCGCCGCGCAGATCGTCACGCCCGCGTTCGTGGCGCTGTTATGTATTTGCATTGTGTTCGTGCCGATGTTTTTCCTCGACGGCGTCGCGCGCTTTCTCTTCGTGCCAATGGCCGAGGCCGTGATCTTCGCGATGATCGCGTCGTTCATCCTGTCGCGAACGCTCGTTCCCACGATGGCAAAGTACCTGCTGCATCCGCACAATCTCGATGAAGATGCGCACGAAAAGAAGCGTCCCGGACCGCTCGGACGCTTCCAGCAGGGTTTCGAACGACGCTTCGAAAAAATTCGCGCCGGCTATCACGGGCTGCTGGAACTGGCGCTGAACCATCGCGCGCCCTTCGTCAGTTGCTTCCTCGGTTTCGTGCTGGTCTCGTTCGCGCTGGTGCCTATGCTCGGCCGCAACTTTTTCCCGGACGTGGACGCCGGGCAGATCCTGTTGCACGTGCGTGCGCCGGTCGGCGTGCGGGTCGAGAAGACCGCGCAGATTTTCGCGGACGTGGAAGGATCGATCCGTCAGATGATTCCGCCGGCCGAACTCGCCACCATGGTCGACAACATCGGCCTGCCGGTCAGCGGTATCAACCTCGCCTATAACAACACCGGGACGATCGGCTCGCAGGACGGCGACATCCAGATCGCGTTGAACGAAGATCATCGTCCGACCGCGGAGTACGTGCGGCAGATGCGGGAGAAATTGCCGCGCCTTTATCCGGGCGTGACGTTCTCGTTCCCGCCGGCGGACATCATCAGCCAGATCCTGAACTTCGGCTCCCCGGCACCGGTGGACTTGCAGGTTCGCGGCAACAACCTGCCCGCGAACTTCGCGTATGCGAACCGGCTGCTGCGCCAGATTCGCCAGATTCCCGGCGTAGTCGATGCCCGTATCCAGCAAGCGCAGAACAATCCCACGTTCAACGTCGATGTCGACCGTACCCGCGCGCAACTGCTCGGCATCAACGAGCGCGACGTGACGAACAGCCTGGTCGTGAACCTCGCGGGGTCGAGCCAGGTTGCGCCGACTTTCTGGCTGAACAATGCGAACGGCGTGTCGTATCCGATCGTGATGCAGACGCCGCAATACAACCTCGATTCGCTTGCCTCGCTGCAGAACCTGCCGATCACCTCAAGCCTGCAGAGCAGCGGACAAATCCTGGGCGGCCTTGCGACCGTCGAGCGTACGAACACCAATGCAGTCGTGAGCCAGTACAACATCCAGCCGATGGTCGAGATCTTCGCGACCACGCAGGATCGCGATCTGGGCGCAGTGGCGTCGGACATCCAGCGCGTGGTGAAGGACAACGCCGACGCACTGCCGAAGGGTTCGTCGGTCGCGCTGCTCGGTCAGGTGCAGACCATGAACAGCGCGTTTGCCGGCATGTTGTTCGGCCTGCTCGGTGCGGTCGTGTTGATCTACCTGATCGTCGTGGTCAACTTCCAGTCGTGGGCCGATCCGTTCGTGATCGTCACGGCGTTGCCGGCGGCGCTTGCCGGCATCGTCTGGATGTTGTTCGCGACTCACACCACGCTGTCCGTGCCCGCGCTGACGGGGGCGATCATGTGCATGGGGGTGGCGACCGCCAACTCCATTCTCGTGGTCAGCTTCTGCCGCGAGCGCCTGGCCGTTCACGGCGACCCGTTCAAGGCTGCGCTCGAAGCCGGTTTCACCCGTTTCCGCCCGGTGCTCATGACCGCCCTCTCGATGATCATCGGCATGGCGCCGATGGCCCTCGCGCTGGGCGAAGGCGGCGAACAGAACGCACCGCTTGGCCGCGCCGTTATCGGCGGCCTGATTTTCGCTACCACCGCGTCGCTGCTCCTGGTCCCGGTGATCTTCTGCATCATTCACTCGCGCACTGGCCGCGCGATTGCCCCGACACCCGTTACGGGAGGTCCTGCCCATGTCGTCTGAACCTGTTATCACCACCCCACCCGTCACCGATCAACCCGTGCCGCGCCGGCGACTCGTCGTGATCGGCGTGGTGGGGGTCGCGGTTGCGCTGATCGTGGTCGCCGCCGGCGTCACGCTGCGCGCCGTCGATGCCCGCAACCTCAAGACCTGGACCAGCGCGCAGACGGTCCCGACCGTCACCGTGATCCATCCGGTCAGCTCGGCGAACGGCCCGACGCTCGACCTGCCGTCGCATCTCGAAGCGTATTCGCGCGCGCCGATCTTTGCGCGCGTGAGCGGTTACCTGAAGTCGTGGAACGTGGATATCGGCGCACCGGTGAAGGCCGGGCAATTGCTTGCGGTGATCGAGTCGCCGGAGCTCGACCAGCAGTTGCTGCAGGCGCGTGCGGACCTGGCCAGCGCAGAAGCCAATGCCGCCCTCGCAGGCACGACCGCGAAACGCTGGCAGGCGCTGCTCGGCACCGACTCGGTCGCCCAGCAGGAAGTCGACGAACGCACCGGCGACTACACCGCCAAGAAAGCGGCTGTAGCGGCCGCGCAGGCCAACGTCGACCGGTTGCTAGCCACCAAGGGCTTCGAGCGTATCCTGGCGCCGTTTGACGGCGTGGTGACCGCACGTGACACCGATGTCGGCGCGCTCATCAATGCGGGGAGCGGCGGGATCGGACAGGAGTTGTTCACCGTCTCGGACGTGAAGCAGTTGCGCGTGTATGTGCAGGTGCCGCAGAGTTACGCCCCCGATGTCCGCAGCGGCACCACCGCGACGCTTTCCGTGCCGGAATATCCCGGCCAGCGTTTCACCGCGCGCGTGGTCGCATCGGCGGATTCCGTCAACTCGACTTCTGGCACGACGCTGGTTCAATTGCTGGTCGACAACTCAGCCGGCAAGCTCTTGCCCGGTGGTTTCGCCAGCCTGCAATTCAGGCTTCCGGTGCAGGAAAACGCGGTACGTGTTCCCGCCAGCGCACTGGTTTTCGATGCCCGCGGCCTGATGGTCGCGACGCTCGGCACAAACGGCCAGGTCGTGTTCAAGAAGGTGACGATCAATCGCGATTTCGGCGATTCGGTCGAGATTGGTTCGGGGCTCATCGCGGCGGACCGCGTGATTGATACGCCGCCTGATGGCCTTGTTGACGGCGATCACGTGCAAGTCGCCAGCGCCGACAAGAAGGTGGCCGCCAATGGCTAGGCTGGCTACGAGGGTTACGTTGCGCGTGCCGGCGCTGCTCGTCGGCACCATCGCGCTGGCGGCCTGTTCGCTCGCGCCAGATTACAAGGTGCCGCCTACGCCGGTCGTCGCGCAATATCACACGGTCGGGCCGTGGATCAGCGCGCAGCCCGCCGATCAGTTGAGCCGCAACGGCTGGTGGAAGATGTATAACGACGCTCAACTCGACGATCTCGAACAGCGTCTGCTCGCGAACAACACGGATCTTGCCGCGGCGTACGCGCACTACAGGCAGGCACAGGCGTTCGTGGACCAGGTCTCGGCCGGGCTCTATCCGACAATCAGTGCAAACGCCGTTCCGCAACGCGACCGGCAGTCGTACAGGCGGCCATTGCGTGTCGGCGGCCCCAACGATTACAACTCCGTCACGCTCGGCGGCGAGATCGATTACGACCTCGACCTGTGGGGCCGCGTGCGTGATTCCGTGGTAGCGGGCAAGGACGAAGCGCAGGCATCGAAGGCCGATCTTGCATCGGTACAACTGAGCTTGCAGGTTCAACTCACCGATAGCTATATCCGCCTGCGCGGTCTTGATCAGCAAACCCAGTTGCTGACCGACACCGTCGCGGCGTTTGCGCGTGCGCTGCAACTTACGCAAACGCTGCATGGAGGCGGCATTGTCTCGGGGCTCGATGTATCGCGCGCGCAGACGCAGTTGTCGTCGGCGAAATCGCAGTTGTCGCAAAACCTCGCACAACGCGCGTTGATCGAGCACGCGATCGCCGAACTGGTGGGCGTGTCCGCGTCCGAGTTCAGTTTGCCGCAGCAAACCGCCTCGATCATCTTACCCGTGATTCCGGCCGGTTTGCCCTCGACATTGGTGCAGCGGCGCCCTGACATTGCCGCGGCCGAACGCCGCGTGGCGGAAGCCAATGCGAAGATCGGCGTGGCGCGCGCAGCCTACTTTCCGTCCATCACACTCAGCGCGCAAGCCGGCCTTCAAAGCACCGCCTATTCGAATTTGATCAGTGCTCCGAACCTGTTCTGGGCAATCGGTCCACAACTCGTGCAATACGTTTTCGACGGCGGCCTGCGCCGCGCCCAGCTCAATTCGGCGAAAGCGGCGACGGATGAAGCGGGAGCGCGTTATCGCGGGGTCGTGTTGTCGGCGTTCCAGCAAATCGAAGACAATCTCTCGCTGCTGCAGGACCTTGGCACGGCGCTCCAGCAGCAACGCGATGCCAGCAATTCGGCGCAGTATTCCGTCGATCTGGCGCTGAACCGGTATCGGCAAGGCGCGGTCGGTTATCTCGATGTCGTGCAGGCGCAGACCGCCGCGCTCGACGCTCAGCGCGGCGTGCTCGATATCCAGACACGTCAGCTAAGCGCGAACGTGCAATTGATCAAGGCGCTGGGTGGCGGCTGGTCAAGCGAAGAACTGGCGAGCACTGCGGCGGCGCCGGTGCTTGTCGCGGCTAGTGACAAACCGAAAGAGTAGGTACGCGTCGCGTTGTGACTGCATGGGAGCGGGAGATCCGGCGGCGCTCGATGGTCCTGCTCGACGAGAGTGTCGGGACTGTCGAGTTCCGACTTGATGCCACGAGCGCGGTGGGATTCGCACGCCCTCTTCTCGCTCATGGCTCCCGAAACAAACGGACCTTGTGTAACTGTCGCTATCCGGCCTTCGCGCTCCAGCGCGGATAGTATTTGGCCACCACCTCGCCACTAGTCGACAACGCGTGACAGCGATTCAACTGGAACGGTTGTTTGACGTCCTGCTCCTCGCGCGCGCGGCGATTTGCCATCGTCTGAAAAGCGAGCGTAGCCAGTATTCCTATCAGGTCGCTCACGTGGGTACATCCCTGGGTGCCAGCAAACATGGATCGCACTTGTGCCGAGAAACCGGGTGCAATGCGCAGGCCCACGAGCCGTCCATAGTCGGGTGCGATGTTCTCGCAATGTCCTGCATACGGCACGGCATCGAATGCAGCTTCGGCTGCCATGATGTTCAGGCTTCCGTCGATGGTAATCCGCAGCCACATCTCATGGATCGGTTCTCCCGCCATTCGATTACCTGCCGGCGACTCCTTGGTGTACGTCTTGGTATCGATCAGATGGGCTTCAAGGTCGTACAGCCCTTCCGGCCGGGAATAGCCGTTGGCTTCGATCTTGCGCGTGTGAAGTAACTGGCGTTCGCCAGCGGGCGAGAGAGGCATGAAAGTTCGTCGGAGAGGAAATGGTTTCGGCGGCGGGTCCCGGTGATTCATCACGCGAGCCAATTCATGAGAGGCCGCCAGCCAGGCAATCCTGTCAGGATAAAGTATTGAGCGGACGCACGAGTTTTCCGTCCAGGAACGCGGCGATGTCTTCGAGCACGCCGCCATAGATCAGCTGATAATTTTCTTCAGTCACATACCCGACGTGCGGCGCCAGCACTACATTTTCGAGCGCCAAAAAGGGATGGTCAACCGGCATCGGTTCGACATCGAAGACATCCAGCGCGGCGCCGCCGATTCGCTTGTCCGCAAGCGCCGCCACCAGCGCGCTTTCATCCACAATGGGCCCACGCGCCGTGTTCACGAGATAGGCCGTCGGCTTCATCAAGGACAATTCACGCGCACCAAGCAGGCCGCGCGTGCGCTCCGACAACTTCAAGTGGATCGATATCACGTCCGACTCGGCGAGGAGCACGTCAAGACCAACGCGTTGCGCGCCCGACGCGGCGGCAGCCTCGTTGGTGAGATTCTGGCTCCAGGCAAGCACTTTCATGCCAAGGACCTTGCCATAGCCGGCCATTTGACGTCCCAGGTTGCCAAGGCCGATCACGCCCAGCGTCCTGCCGTGCAAGCCCACGCCAAGCGTCGTCTGCCAGCGTCCGGCGCGAATCGCGCGCTCTTCCTGCGGGATCGCGCGAGCAAGGGCGAGCATCAGGCCGAGCGCCATTTCGGCTGCGGGTGTCGGCAGGTCGTCCGTCCCGCAGACCTGGATGCCGCGCTCGGTGGCGGCAACAATATCGACTGAAGCGTTCCACATGGCTGCCGTGATCAACAGCTTGAGATTCGGCAGCCGTTCAAGCAGCGCGCGCGGCACACGCGTTCGCTCGCGCATCAGCACCACCACGTCGAACGGATGCAGGCGTTCAGCCAGCGCGTCGACATCGTCCAGGTGATCGGGGAAGGCGGTCACTATCGCGCGCGGCGCCAGGCTTTTCCAGTCGGCCATCTTCATGGCGACGTTCTGGTAGTCATCGAGAAGGGCTACGTTCATCACAGTTCCGAACTCCGGTGAATGGCGGTGTCGTCAGCGCCAGTTTTCATGGGCGGTCTGCCGCGGGACGGCGCGCGCTCGGCACGCCGGTCTTCCCGCGACGGCAACCGGAAAAGAATCTCGCCAAGCACGCCGCGCCGGAACACCATCACGACGATCACGAAGGTCACGCCCAGCACGAGGCTGCCACTGTCGGTGAGCGTACTCAGGAAGTCCCTGAGGAACACGACGATGCCCGCGCCGAGCATCGGCCCGAACACAGTGCCGGCGCCGCCGAGCAGCGTCATCATGATGGGCTCGCCCGACGCGCGCCAGTAGACCGATTCGAGGCTGACAAACTCGTGGTTAAGCGCGAACAGCGAGCCCGCGATGCTGATGAGAAACGCCGACAACGCATACGCGCGCAGCCGCAGTCCCTGCACGTTGTAGCCTACGCTCAGCATGCGCCGCTCGCTGTCGCGCGCACCGCCGAGCGACAGCCCGAAGGGCGAGCGGATCACGAGGAAAACAAAGCCGACCGCAAGCGAGACGACGAACAGCGCCAGGTAATAGTAGGTGATCTGGTTCTCGAGGCTCAGGCCGAAAAGCGAGCCGCGCGTGATGCCGTGCAGGCCATCTTCGCCGCCTGTGTATTGCGGCGTCTGGTTGATGACAAAGTAGACGATCTCGGCGAGCGCGAACGTCACCATCGAGAAATAGATGCCCTGCTTGCGAGAGATCAGTGCGCCGAAGGCCACCGCGATCATCGTGCTGATCGACACGCCTGCAATGAAGCCAACCCACATCGGATAGTGAAGCTTCGCGATCATGATGCCCGTGATGTAGGCGCTTCCGCCCCAATAGGCGGCTTGTCCGAATGACAGCAGGCCGGCGAATGCGAAGAGGATGTCGAAGCCGAGCGCGCACAAGCCCCACAGCACGATATCGCATGCGAGCACCGGGTAGACCAGCCACGGCAATATCAGCCCGGCAGCCAGTGCCACCAGCTTGAGTTTCCAGCTCATCACGAGTCGCCGGGCCGCGGGTGTGATCGGTGTGTAGTGCAGCGGAAAATGCGCGACGTCGATGCCCCGGAAGATGCCGCCCGGACGCACGATCAACACGACGATCATCAGGATGTAAGTCGCCGCGTTGGCCGCCGGCGGATACCAGATTGCGGCCACCGCTGACAGCACGCCCACGGCAAAGCCCATGACGACCGAACCGGCAATCGATCCCAATCCGCCCGCGACCACGACGGCGAACGTGGTCGCGATCATCTCCTGGCCCATGAACGGCGAGATGTTGCGCAGCGGCGCGGCCAGCACGCCCGCGATGGCCGCGAGGCCCGCCGCGAATGCGAACGTGCCGGAAACGAGCACGGGCACGCGGACCCCGAAGCAGCGCAACAGGTCCGGGCGCTCGGTTCCGGCACGCACCAGCGCGCCAAGCCGGGTACGTTCGAGCAGCAGCCAGGTTGCGCCGCAGACGACCATCGAAAACACGAGTACGAAGAAGCGGTACTTCGGATAGACGATGAAACCGAGGTTGATGGCGCCCGCAAGCGCACCGGGCACGAGAAACGGAGCGCCCTGCACCGCAAAGAAATGCCGCATCGTATCTTCGATAATCAGCGTGAGGCCGAACGTGAGCAGCAGGTTATACGAAGGATCCAGTCCGTAGAGACGCCTGAGAAAGAGGCGTTCGAGCACGAGTCCAAAGCCGCCTATCACGATGGGCGCAACCAGCATGGCGACCCACAGCGAGAGTCCAAAGTCGGCGCCCACGCTGAACGCTATGAAGGCACCGAGCATATAAAGCGCGCCATGAGCGAAATTGACGACTCGCATCATGCCGAAGATCACGCTCAGTCCCAGACTCATCAACGCAATGAAGCCACCGTTGACGAGTCCGTTGAATAGCTGCGATAAATAGTATTGCGACATGGAAACCCTCCGCCGGTAGCTCTATTGCCAGTCATGCTTACACGTGCTTTCCGACGCAGGCATGAACGCATCCTTGCCGGCGACGGTGGCGAGCACGGTGAAAACGTCATCGGGCGTCTTGACTTCGTTCGCCTTCTTGACCTGTTCAAGATACAGGTCGTGAACCACAATATGATCAGCTTTCCTGAACGTTGCATGACGGGCGAAGAAATCATCGAACGTGCTGCCTTCCAGCGCCGCCGCGATCTTGTCCGGATCGTCTGATCCAATCCGCTTGACCGTGTTCAGAACCTGCATGACCGCGGAGTAGTTGCCCGCATGGAGACTGCCGGGTGCAAATCCATAAGCCTTGCGGAAACGTCCGCTCCACTCACGCGTGCGGTCGTCATAGTTCCAGTACCACGGATCGGCCAGGATTGCGCCTGACCATGCCGAGATGCCGAGAGCCGCCACGTCGGTCAGGTTCATCTGTCCCGGGACCAGGCGCACCGAGCCGTTCATCAGCCCGAACTCGCCCGCCTGCTTTACCGCATTACGCAGGTCCTGGCCCGATTCGAGTATGCCGATCGCGTCCGCATGCGCAGCCTGCGCTTTCAGCAGGAAACTCGAGAAGTCGTCGTTTGGAAACGGCACCATGTCGTTGCCCACCACGGTGCCGCCCGCCGCTTTCGCCGCCCGGCTGAACTGCTCAAGGAGGGAGTGTCCGAATGCGTAGTCGGCCGTGATGAAATACCAGCGTTTGGCGCCAAGCCTGGTCACCTTGGTCGCGGCGATATTCGCCAGTGCGTAGGTATCCCATGCGTAATGCCAGGCGTATTTCGTACAGAAGTCGTTCGTAAGCGCCGTCGTTCCGGGACTCACGAAGGTAGTCGTCACTTTGTATTGTTTCGCGAGCTTCGCTACCTCGATTGCCGCGGCCGACCCGGTGACGTCGGTAATCATGTTCACGCCCTGGGTTTCAATCAACTGCCGCGTCTTGTTGACCGTGATGCCGACATCAAGCTTGTTGTCGAGCACGATCAGCTTGATGGGCACGCCGTTCACGCTGCCGCCGAAATCGGCGATCGCCATTTTTGCGGCGTCGACTGAACCCTTGCCGGACGTATCCGAATAGACGGTCGACAGATCAGTGATTACCAGTATGGTGAACGCCTTTCCCGTCATTTGACCCTGCGCCGAAGCCGCGCCTCCAAGCGCGGCCGCAAGTGCGGCAGTGCACGCAACCGCTCTCATTGACAAACTGCGCAGCCAGCCTGCGTGCCGCCATCCGCTTCCCAGTCCCATGGTTGTGTCTCCGGAATTTTTTGATCTAACTTCAACCATACCGCGAAAATGCATTGTATATTAGCCCCATCAATTATTTTTATTTTTTATATTTCTGCGGTCTTTAACGGAGGATCGGCGATGTCAACGGGTGCTGAATATGTGAGGAGCGCCGCTGCAGTGCCGGCTGGCATCGCGACGCGGGAACCTGTCATCGAGACGCGTGGGCTGCGCAAGGAATTCGATGGGTTCGTCGCTGTGGCGGGCGTGGATCTACGTTTTGCCGGAACGGGCGTGTTCGGCATCATTGGTCCCAACGGCGCCGGCAAGACCACTTTTTTCAATCTGCTGAGCAGCTTCCTGAAACCGTCCGCCGGGAAAGTGCTGTTTCACGATCAGGACATCTCGCGGCTCAATCCCCAGGCCGTGTCACGGCTGGGGATCGTGCGCAGTTTCCAGATCAGCAGCATCTTCAGCCACATGACGGTCGCAGAAAATCTCCTCCTGCCCATGCAGCGCCGCGCGACGAGCGGATGTGAGTTCTGGCGCCGCAGCCATGGGCTCGACGTCCATCGTCAGGAAATCCACGACATCATGGATCAGGTCGGCATCGCGTCCTCCTGGCGCGACCAGCAGGCATCGGCCCTGCCCTATGGTCTCAAGCGTTCACTGGAACTCGGCATCAGCCTCGCGACGCGGCCGCAGGTTCTCCTGCTCGACGAGCCGACCGCGGGTATGTCGTCGCAGGATATTGGCCAGATCATAGAATTGATCCGATCCATTGCCGAGGACCGCATGGTCATCATGGTCGAACATAATCTGCGGGTCGTGTCCGACCTCGCGCGGCAGATTATCGTGCTGCAACAAGGCCGCGTTCTGACGGTCGGTTCTTATGACGAGGTGCATTCCGATCCCCGCGTGATCGAAGCGTATCTCGGCGGCAAACGCGGTATTGGAGGACACGGACATGCTTGAAGTACGCAACCTGCACGCATCGTATGGCGAGACGCAAGTGCTTCACGGTATCGACTTCGACGTCCAGCCAGGGGAAGTGGTCACGCTGATAGGCCGTAACGGCGTGGGTAAGACCACGACGTTGAAAGCGATTATTGGCGACATGCGGCGGCGCAGCGGAACAGTGCGATACAAAGGCGTGGACGTGCTGCCGCTCGGCCCCGAACGCACCGCGCGCTCGGGCATTGGGTATGTTGCCGAGGACCGCGGCATCTTTGCGACGCTGAGCGTGCAGGAAAATCTCGTCATCTCGCCCGTGCGCGGTCCCGCTGCATGGCCGCTTGAGCGCATCTTCGAATTGTTCCCGGTGCTGCGCGAACGCAGCCATCAAAAAGCATCCACCTTGTCAGGCGGAGAGCAACAGATGCTCGCCATTGCCCGCCCGTTGCACATGGGTTCGCAACTCATCCTTCTCGACGAACCAACGGAGGGCCTGGCGCCTGTCATTGTCGATCGGATCGGGGACGTCATCCTGCAACTCAAGGCCGATGGCCGCACTATCCTGCTGGTCGAGCAGAACCTGCGCTTCGCGATATCGGTGGCGGATCGCCACAACCTGATGGTCGACGGGAAGATCATCCAGACGCTGACGAACGACGACGTGATCGAACGCGAAGACGAATTGCTGGAGCATCTCGGCGTGTGAGGCGGGCATTGTCTGGAAACGATCAGACGAAGATGCCCGCTTGAATCGAGCGCGCGCTTAACCATGAAGCGGGCGCGCGGAAAAAATAGCGATTCAGAATAGCGATGCGGTGCAGGATATCAGTCCGGAAAATCTGCACCAACGGTCGTCGCTTCCCAGGTGTCGAGATCATTCTGGAGCCTGCCAAGTTTTACGCGGACCGCTTCCAGCCCGGGCTTGCCCAACACCAGATTCGACGGCGGCACGGCAGCCTCGACGGCGGCGATGATCGCCAGTGCCGCGCGTGCCGGATCGCCCGGTTGCCGGCCGCTATGCGCAGCAACCTGCGCGCGGCGCCTGCCGGCGATTGACGCGTATGCATCGATTGACCGGCTGGTCTGTTTCAATGACCGCCCGGCCCAGTCGGTTCGGAACGGTCCCGGCTCGACGGTCGTGACCTTGATACCCAACTCGGCCGTCTCGCGTGCGAGCGCTTCCCCAAGGCCCTCTAGCGCGAACTTGGTCGCGGCGTAGTAGCCGCTGCCCGGATTGCCCACCAGGCCCCCGACCGACGTGATATTGATGATATGTCCCGCGCCCTGCTCGCGCATCACCGGCAACACGGCTTTGATCGCGGTGACCGCGCCAAAGAAATTGACTTCGAACATGGCGCGTACTTCATCATCCTCGCCTTCTTCTACAGCCGACAGGTAGCCATATCCGGCATTGTTGACCAGCACGTCGATGCGGCCAAACGAAGCCTTCACTTTTGCCACGGCCGCGGCCATGTCAGCGGGCGAAGTCACGTCGAGTTTGAGCGGCAGCGCGAGTTCAGGATGCGCACTCGCGAGGTCGGCAACGGCGCCGGGATCGCGGGCGGTCACGACGGCACGCCAGCCGCGCGCGAGCACGGCCAGTGCGATTTCGCGACCGAATCCGGTCGAGCAGCCGGTAATGAACCAGACGGGAGAAGTGGAAGAGTCAATCGGCATGGTAGTCCCTGGTTAGTGCTGACACGATGCGCGACACCGCCATTCAGCGCGCGGATCGGCCAACGGAAGATAAAATTCAAGGGTATCGCAATAAACGAAAACGCGTGAACTGCCGGCTCAAGGATCGTCGATGGCGGAGATGAAGCAACCCGGCCTGGCCGGCGAAGAATGCTCGCCGTGCGTTTCCTCAAGCGCGGTTCCTTGCACCGCATTGCACATAAGCTTATAGCCTCCAAACAACGTCGGAAACGATGCATTCATATCGATGCAAATTGCTTGCCGACGAAGTCGATGTGCGCGTACATGGCGTTGAACGCCGCCTCCGGTGCGCGCGCACGAATGGCCTCGTAGATCGCCCTGTGCTGGTTCAGACGCATCAATGCAAGGTGTCTTGCGTCGACATCAATGTGCGACGCGTCGAACGTGTTGCTCGTAATGTGCTCGCGCAATTCGGCAATGACGCTCGCGTGAAAGTGGCCCATCATCAGATTGTGCGAGGCGCCGGCCAACGCCGTGTGGAATTCGGCGTCAGCCAGTGCTTCCGCCTCCACGTCCTCGTTGCGTACTGCATGGTCCATTCTCTCAAGAATGGAGTCCAGGTTAGCCAGCTCGGCCTGCGTGGCGCGTTCAGCTGCGAACCGTGACGCCGCGCATTCGAAGACGAGCCGAAACTCGAGCGTGTCGGCACGCATTGGCGGGTTCTCGGCAATCAATTGAAGCCACGGTGCGCTGAGCCCGGCCGGCGGGCGACTGCTCACATGCAGGCCGCTTCCGCGACGTGTTTCAAGCAAGCCACGCGCAACCAGACGCTGAATCGCCTCACGCACTGTCGTGCGTGAAGCCGCCAGAGACGCAGCGAGTTCCCGCTCGGACGGAAGCCGTGTTTCCTTTCGCCACGATGCATCAAGAATCTTGCCTTCCAGATCCGCGATGACCCGCGCCAATGTTTTGCGGCCTGAGTTGGTGGATACCATACCCGTCACTCTCCTCCTTTGCGTTCGACCGTTTTTATCAATTCTTTCATATCGATCAGCATTGCTTATGACCTCCCGAGAAAAATCCGGAAAGCAATGATCCTGAAATTTCCCTGAAGGTCTATGGTAAACCTTGGCTCCATATAAAATTATATTATATAAAATGTACTGACGCGGACATGCCCCCGACATACATGAGGCGATAACGCGCAGCAACGCGGTCAATGCCACAGCAGTGATGACTTCCAGGGCACGCGCTCTTCGGAAGAGATTCTCAGCTTGACCGCTTCATCAAGTGACACATAAAATACATTTTATATTTATAAGCAATACGATGGGTCCATGAGACCTATCCGGACTGAGGCAGGATCGCTCGCGCCGACTCCAGCCCTGGCCGAACTTCCCGTTCTTGAGCATCGCGCCTGTCGCCTCCTGTTCCTGTCCTCACAGGCCGCCAGATTCGCTGCAAGACCGGCCACACATCGCCTCCAAGGGGGCGCTCCTATCCGACATTCGACGGAGAAACAGGCATGAATCCAATGCAGGACCTTAGTAATCGTGTTGCCGTTGTCGGAGTTGGCAATACGCGGTACGGTGACTTCCCCGATGTCAGCGACTACGCGCTCGGCGTGCAAGCGTTCAAGCTCGCTCTGAACGATTGCGGGCTGGAGAAGAACGCGGTGGACGGGCTGCTCTGTTGCCGCGTGCCCTTTTACGCGCACATGGGCGAGATACTCGGCCTCAATCCCCGCTGGACGATGACGTTGCCGGGTCACGGCCGCATGTCCGGCATGGCGATAACCGAGGCAATGCTCGCGCTCGAAACGGGCGCGGCCAACTATGTCGCGCTTATTTATACGAACATCGGTCGATCGCGACGCATGAATTACGGTGGCGACGAATTCGCCACTTTCTGGGACCCGTGGGGACTCACCTCTCCGGGCGCATCGCACGGGCTGATGTTCCGTATGCACATGGAGCGCTACGGCACGACCACCCGTCAGCTTGGCGAGGTGTCGGTCGCGTTTCGCAACAACGCAATCCTCAATCCTGACGCAGTGATGCGAAAGCCCATCACCCTCGACGATCACGCCGCGGCGCGCCGGATCGTCGAACCGCTTGGGTTGCTCGACTACTGCCTCGTCAACGACGGCGCAGTCTGCATGATCCTCACAACGCGCGAGCGGGCCGCCGACCTCAATAAACCACCTGTGCTGATTTCCGGCGTGGGCGCGCGCGACGCATTCGAACGCAGTGCGATCGGCAACTTCGATCAGGAGTTCTGGTACGACGAGGTGCGCGAGGCCGGCACGAACGCGTATCAGATGGCCGGCGTGACACACGACGACATCGACGCACTCATGTGCTACGACAACTTCACCCCCACGGTCCTTTTCAGTCTCGAAGGGCTGGGCTTTTGCGAGCGGGGCGAAGCAGGCGCGTTCGTGGAGAACGGTGCGCTCGGACTCAATGGCCGCCTGCCGACCAATACCGACGGCGGGCATCTGTCCAACTCCTACATGCAAGGCTGGGCGCTCAATGTCGAAGCTGTCCGTCAATTGCGCGGAGAATGCGGCGCGCGTCAGGTAGCGGATTGCGAAGTCGTCCAGTACGTTGCCGCCACGCCGTGCACGCGCTCCATCATCTACACGAAGGGATAATCATGCTGACTTCCTATGACAAGCCATTTCCTGTTATCGATGAGGATTCCAAAGGCTATTGGGAACATGCGCGTGCGCATCGGTTATCGGTACAGGTATGCAAGGCCTGCGGTCATCGCCACTTTCCGCCAACGCCGGTGTGTCCCGCTTGCCTCTCAGATACGCAAAGCTGGGAGCCCGTCAGCGGACTCGGCACGCTGGTGTCGTGGGTGACGTTCCACCGGGCTTACTGGACCGCGTTCCGTGACGACTTGCCGTATCACGTCTGTCTCGTGCAACTTGAGGACGGCCCGCTGGTCGTTGGAAATTTTGTAGGCGCCATTCCCGAAAACGCCGCGATGGGCATGCCGATGAAAGTGCAATTCGACGATGTCACGCCGGATATCTCGCTTGCGAAGTTCGTGCCGGCATAGGTAGCAGTTTGGCGAGCGCACGCAGCATGTTGCGGAGCGCTCGCAGCATTCAGAATGTGACGGGCCGCCTTGTCGTTCACCCTGCAAACGCGCGACCCGTTGCGGGGCTTATTATCGCTCAGTATGAGCGCGGCAAGCCCAGCACATGCTCGCCAAGATACGCCAGGATAAGATTGGTCGAGATTGGCGCGGTCTGGTAAATACGCACTTCGCGCCACTTGCGCTCTATGTCGTACTCCTGCGCGAAACCAAACCCGCCATGCGTTTGCAAGGCCGTGTCCGCTGCGTGCCACGTGGCTTCCGACGCCAGCAGCTTAGCCATGTTTGCTTCCGCGCCGCAGGGCCGGCCGCTCTGGAACAACGCAGCGGCCTTGCGCGCCATGAGATCGGCGGCTTCGAGTTCCATATAAGCGCGTGCAAGCGGAAACTGAACGCCTTGATTCTGTCCGATCGCGCGGCCGAAAACCTCTCGCTCGTTGGCATAGTCGACCGCTTTCTTCAGGAGCCAGCGGCCGTCGCCAATGCACTCCTGCGCAACCAGGATGCGCTCTGCATTCATGCCGTCCAGAATGTACCGGAACCCCTTGCCCTCCTCGCCCACCAGATTGGCGACCGGCACCTCCAGGTTTTCGATGAACACTTCCGTTGTGTTGTGATTGATCATCGTAGCGATAGGACGGATTTCGATGCCATTGCCTTTAGCCGTTCTCAGGTCCACCAGCAAGGTCGAAAGGCCGTCGGTTTTCTTGCGGCATTCTTCGAGCGGCGTAGTACGCACGAGCAGCAGCATCAGGTCTGAATGCAGGGCGCGCGACGTCCACACCTTCTGTCCATTGACGACATAGACATCGCCCTTGCGTACCGCACGGGTCTTGAGCTGCGTCGTATCCGATCCGCTCGTGGGCTCGGTGACACCAAACGCCTGCAGCCGTAGCGCGCCCGATGCGATGTCCGGAAGATAGCGCCGCTTTTGCTCCTCGCTGCCATGACGAAGCAGCGTTCCCATGATGTACATTTGCGCATGCGCCGCACTGGCCACGCAGCCGCTCGCGTTGATCTCCTCCAGAATCACCGCTGCCGCGCGCAGCGGCATGCCCGAGCCGCCATATTCCTCCGGAATGAGCGCACCGAGAAAACCGGCTTCGTTCAACGCCCGGACAAATTCGGTCGGGTATGCGCTCTCATTGTCCAGCTTGCGCCAGTAGTCGCCCGGATAGTCGCGGCAAATGCGGCGCACCGCGTCGCGCAGTTCGCTGTAGTCCTGGCTTTCCAACGAAACCATGAATGGATCATCGGACTCTTGCGGGGTTGCTGTCGTCATGGATAGTGTCTTGAATGAAGTGGATGATGTGGATTGCAGGCTGGAGGCGCGCAGGCCGATCACCCCCGTTCGTGCAATGACCCGGAAAACATGCCCAGGCCGCGTACGGAAGGCAGATCGTCCAGCGCCCACAATTGCCCGAACAGACTTCCCGCCGATGTTTGCCCGAGCGCACGGACCGCACAATCGATGAACTTCTCACGCAGTTCATCGCGTGTCATGCGCCGCTGCCAACTGCCTTTGGGCCGCTCGACCGCTCGCGAACGCAACTCGCGTCCCGACTTCAGAACCACGCTCACCTGATCGGCCGGCGCAAAGGGCTGGTCCCAGTCCTGCACGCGTTGCGTTGTTGTTGTGCATCGAACGCGCGTCATCAGTCGGCGCACGTCCTCGCGTTGCACGAATGCATCGGTCAGTTCCTCCAGGCCGACGCGACGCGAGATCAATGCCGCAGCCATCGCGAACTGCATGCTGAACTTGGCTTCGAGGCCCGTTCGCGGCGCGTGGTTTCGCAGCATCAGCATTTGCGTGTCGCCGGTGTGGACATGCACTTCTTCCACGTCGTCGGGCTCGATCGCCTGCGACCCGGCAAGTTCAAGCATGGCGTCGATGGACCGGTGCGTGGCATAGCAAATCGGATAACGCTTGATATGCACGCCGCTTTCCGGAAGCCGCCAGCGCGAGCCAAGTTCGAAGTCGCGGGTATCAATGTCGGGCGTGCCTGAAGGTGAGTGAGCACGCATGAAGCCCGCTCGATGTTCGAGGGCGTCGAGCGAACCGGTGTAACCGGCCTTCGCCAGGCCGGCTGCCAGCACACCGGATTGTGCTGCGCGGCCGACCTGCAAGGATTTCGTCATCGAACCAAAGTTCGCGACCGTACCTGCCGCCATGGACGCACTGATCGCAACCGCATGCGCGGTCTTTTCAGCGTCTAGCCGAAGCAGGTTCGACACTGCCGCGGCGCATGCCAAGGTTCCATAGACCGCTGTCGGATGGAAGCCGGCCTCATGCAGCGCGCCGGGTTCCAGCGCATCGAGCAGCGCCCAGGTCTCATAGCCTGCGACGTACGCCGTCAGGAGGTCACGGCCGCTACTGCCAAGCGCCCAACCTTGCGCGAGGATCGCGGGTGTCAGCACGACGCTCGGATGACCCGACAACGCGACGTCGTCGTAGTCGAGCACGTGCGCGCAGACGCCATTTGCAAGCGCCGCGTCGGCGACGGACAGGCGCCGCCCGCCTGGAATTTGCGGCGCGGCATCGGGACCCTTGAGCTCCGAAAGCATGCCGGAGACAATCGCGGGCGCAGTCTCGCCCGCGCCCGCGAGCATCACGCCCACGCAATCGGTTATTCCAATTCGCGCACCATCTATAGCCGCGTCGGGAATATCTTCACGACGTACGGTCGCGGCAAACGCGCCGACTTGTCTGGTCAAACCGTCCATATCTGTCTCCTGGGTACAGGCCACATCCACTTCACGTGGCCCCGATCCGATAAAACCCGGCCGCGGTATCGTGGAAGAGCGCTGCCCTTTCGCCGTCCGGGATACCTGCGGTGATACGTTTGTAAGCATTCCATAGGATGCTGTAACTGAAGCAGCCTTTGTCGACCGGAAAGTTGCTCTCGAACATGCAGCGCGTCGCACCGAAAGCATCAATGCACGTTTCCACGTAAGGCCGGATCGCGTTCGCGAGCGTCTGCGAATTGGGCGGTAATGGCTGCTCCTGAAAATCGAAACCGAAGAGCGGCATGCCGAAACCGCCAAGCTTCATGCTGACATTGTGATAACGCGAGAGCGCCGTGACGCCGGTGCGCCATGCATCGAAGACTTCGTCGCGATGCCCGCGATAAGGACCCAGCGCGAGCGGGCCGCCAGCATGATTCAGCACGATGTGCGTGTCCGGAAATGCCGCAGCGAGCGCGCACAACTCGTCGATCTGCGTATGGACCAACCATGCATCGAAACTCAGGCCGAGCGGAGCGAGATGCCTGAAACCTTCTCTGAAACGCCGATCCGTCAACAGCCCTTGCGGCGGTGTAGCCGCGGATGCGCGCACGCTCGGATCGGCGTGCCACACGGCAATATTGCGAATGCCACGCACGCGGGCATCGGAAACGTCGAGCATCCGTTCGAGGACCGGACGTGCCTTGTCGCCAAGCAACAGGTCCGCATTGGCGACGACTGCGGCAGCCACTTTTGCACGGGCGCCCGCGGCCTGTGCCTTACGCGCTTCATCGCAAGCGAAAAGCACCTCGCCCAAGGCCTCGAATCCGGCGGGCGCGTTCGTGTCGTAATGGGTCTTGCACTCGATGAACACCGTCGCGCGGATATCATGGCCGCCGCTCATGTCGTCGAGCAGGTCAGCCACCCGATACACCTTGTCAGGCAGTTCCCAAAGATGATGATGCGCGTCGATGATCGGCAGCGCCGGCTCCAGCGCGGGCTCGGAGCGCAGCGCAAGCCACTCGGGCCGGATACGAACGTGCGGAGGCGCCACGGGCTCGACTGGCGCGTTAGAAACGGCTTCAGGTTCGTTCATCTCAACTCCCGGCGGGCCGCGGTGCGTTCGCGGCCGTGACAGCGATTCTTGCTGGACCAATAGGCGAACGTGTGAGGAACCACGACGACAACGCGCCAATCACGAGCAGCACACCGGCCGCCACGAACGCAGCGGCGAAATGTCCGGTCGCCTGCACGACATAGCCCGTCACGATAGGCGCAAGAAAGCCCAGCACGTTACCGCCGATCAGCAGCATTGCCGTGCCGCGCCCGACATCCGACTTCGACGGCAGCAGGTCTCCCAGCAACGCGATATTGAGGGCGTTACCGGTTGCAACGCCACCGAGCGCAAGCGTGATCAGCCCGACGATGACCCACACGCTCGATATCCAGGGCACGAACAGGATGGAAGCACCGCCGATCATCACCACGCCGATCAGCGTACGGCGGCGTCCTGCTTCCACCGCTTGCTCGGTCAGCATCCGGTCGCTCAGCACGCCAAGCGCGATCGATACGACGATCGCGCCAAGATAGGGCAGCGCCATGACGGTGCCGCTCGCGAGCATCGTCATTCCGCGTTCGGTTTGCAGGTAGTTGGGCAGCCACGTGAGGAACAAGTACTGCGTGTAAGAGTTGCAGCCTTGCGTGATCATCAGGCCGATCATGGTTTTGCTGCGTATCAGGCCGGCCAGTCCGACCGGCGGCGCTGTATTGCCACGCACCTGCCGGCCGGTTTCCCGATCACGTTCGATAATGCGGCGCTCCGCTTCCGGCAACCATTTAGCCTTCTCTGGCGTCCGGAAAAACACGAGCCAGAACGCGAGCCAGACAAAGCCGACAAGGCCGCAAATCACGAAGGACCAGCGCCAGCCCGCTACCGACGCGAGCCACGACAACCCGACGGCGCCCAACGCAGGACCGAAGTACGCACCCGAATTGAAGATGGTCATGGCGGTTGCCCGCTCGCTGTTCGGCACCCATTCCCGGATGATCCGTCCTGCCGCGGGATAACAACTGGACTCGCCCACACCCATGACGATACGCGCCGCAATCACCGCGCCCACCGACATTGCCGCGCCCGTCAGCACGGTAGCCGCCGACCACACCGCCATGCTGACGGCCGCGACCGATCGCGAGCCGAAGCGGTCCACCATCAAGCCGACCGGAATGAGAAAGAGTGTATAGCCCCACAGAAACGATGAAAACAGGTAACCGAGCTGGACCTTCGTGATGGCCAGATCGACGGATATGCTGCCTGCGGAAATAGATAGAGCGACTCGGTCCAGGTAGTTGATGGTCGCGAGCGCGAACAACATCAAGAACACCCAGTAGCGGGATTTCCAGGTCACTTTTATCTCCGTTGCGACGCGGCATGCGGATCTTCGAATCTGCGAAGCGCGCATGCGCCTCACTGCCGGCCGGTTTATATTGGAGTTATAATATAATTTATATTTTATTAAGCGACAACCAAAAACCGCGCCGTTTCAGGGTTTGCCCTGAGCCGCGGCCCCGGGTCTTGGCAAAAGACCCGGACACGCTCTTCATCGTCACGCCTACATCTGCGCGCCGATCATCCAGGGAACGAATTCCTCGTTGCCGACGCCCAGCGCCTCGCTCTTGCTCTGCGCACCTGAAGCGATTTCGATGATCGAGCGAAAGATTTCCTCGCCCTTCTCGCGCACGCTGACCGAGCCATCCATGATGTCACCGCAATTGATGTCCATGTCGTCGCGCATGCGGTTGTACATGAGCGTATTGGTCGCAAGCTTGATCGATGGCGCGGGTTTGGCGCCGAAGCATGAACCACGGCCTGTGGTAAATACAACGAGGTTGGCGCCGCTCGCAATCTGTCCGGTCGCGCCCATCGGATCGTATCCTGGCGCGTCCATGAACACGAGGCCATGAGTATCGATTGGCTCCGCATAACGGTAGACGCCCATCAGCGGCGTTGAGCCGCTTTTAGCGACCGCGCCCAGCGACTTCTCGAGGATCGTTGTCAGGCCGCCGGCCTTGTTGCCCGGAGTCGGATTGTTGTCGATGCTGCCCTTCTCGCGCTCCGCATAGGATTCCCACCAGCGAATGCGCTCGACGATCTTCTCCCCCACTTCACGCGAGACCGCGCGGCGCGTCAGCAAATGCTCCGCGCCATAGATCTCCGGCGTCTCCGAAAGAATCGCAGTGCCGCCGTGCTGGACCAGCAAGTCGACTGCCGCGCCGAGCGCCGGATTGGCCGTGATTCCCGAGTAGCCATCCGAACCGCCGCATTGCAAGGCGATGTTCAGGTGCGAGATCGACAAGGGTTCACGCACCACCTGGTTCGCCAGAGGCAGCATTGTTTCTATCGCCTTGATCGCGGCATCGACGGTCTTTTGCGTACCGCCCAGTTCCTGCATGACGAGCGGCACCATCGTGGGACCGGGCGCAATGCCGCCGGTCATGAAGATCGCGCCCATCTGATTGGCCTCGCAACCCAGGCCGATGACAAGCACGCCCGCGAAGTTGGCGTGTTTGACAAATCCGCCGATCGTGCGCCGCAATTGCTGGATGCCTTCGCCGTTGTGATCGATACAGCAGCCGAAGCTATGCGTGACAGGGACGACGCCATCCACGTTCGGATAAGCGTCGAGCCGGCCCGGCGCGGAGAAATGTTGCGCGACCATCTTGCTGACGGTAGCCGAGCAATTGACCGTGCTGACCACGCCGATATAGTTGCGCGTCGCCACGCGGCCATCCGCGCGGCGAATGCCCTGGAACGTGAGCGTCTCGCGTGTCTGGTCGACGGGTTTCATGTCTTCGCCGAAGGCATAATCACGCTCGAAATCGCCCATCGATACATTATGGGTATGGACATGGTCTCCCCGTTCGATGCGGCATGACGCGCGTCCGATCGTCTGTCCGTAGCGGCGCACGAGTGCACCCGCCTCGACGTCGCGCAACGCGATCTTGTGCGCCGCCGGAACCTCGGCCCGCACGACGAGTCCGTCCAGTTCGTCCGTTTCGTCCAGCACGGTGCCGGCCGGCAGGGTATTGCGGGCAATCGCAACATTGTCGTCTTCATGCAGCCGGATAATCTGCGAAAGCGTGTCCATCGTGTTCTCCAATGCGGGGATATATCTGCTTGAGAAGCGCTGCGCGATGCATGCGCTGCTGCCCGCCATCATGAGTAACGCGTGGGACCCGGACAAATTGGTCCGACCAAGTTCCGGACGCTTTTTATCGGCTATACACTACGAGTCAAGGATCAAAAGCATCCGCGACGCAGCGCGCTTGCGGCGGGCTTCATGCAACCGGAAAGGGGATGAGTGTCGGGGTGCGTAAGACCGGATCAGTGCGGGGAACCTGAGAGATTGCGCGTGGATTGCCCACGCGCAGCGACGTTGCAACGAATGAGTCGCAACGCATGAGTTATAAAAATGAGCACGGGCTTGCCGGCAGACTAACCGTCGTTGCCGGGTTCTTTTATAACGTACCGTTTTGGCGTTACGGGTGTTTTGTGGACATCACGTTGTCGGAGACACGGTTCCAACCGCTTTCAATATGATTGATCATCGCGGCAAGCGCCACTTTCTTATCACCCGACTCGAGCGCGCGAATGATTTCGCCGTGCTCCTGCAAGAGTTGCTTGAAGCGTACCGCCTGGTCGTCGTGGAAATTGAACGGATATTTCGCCCACAACACACGCACGAACTGCAGGGTTTGCGGACAATCCGCAATTTCGTAAAGTCGAAAATGGAAACGCACGTTGGCCGCGCGCACCGGGTATACCTCACGCGCCTTCACGAGCGCCGTCAGTTCTCGATGCAGCGTCCGAATCTCCGCGATCTCCTCCTTGGTGATCCGCGCAAGCGCCTTTTCCGTCAGGCTGCGCTCGAGCATGACACGCAACTCGAAAATCTCGCGAGCACGTTCCGGCTCGATCTCGGGAACCGAAAGCCCTTTATGAGGGACGCTCACCACAAACCCTTCCATCTCGAGCACCTTCAGCGCTTCGCGCACCGGCGTGATCGAGACGCCGAGTTCGGCGGCAATATCAGCCTGCTTCAGCTTGTCACCGCGCTTGTATTCGCCCGAGATGATACGTTCGCGCAATCGTTCGGCAACCTGATCGAGTTTCGTCCAAAAAGTCATATGCATTCCAAGGGTTTCCAGTGCACGTCCCGCAAGGGTCAATAAGACCTGGGCGCCAGAGCGCCGTGACGGGGGCGGTAAATCATGTCGACCGGGCCAGTGCCCGATTCCCGGCATTGTACGAGGCCGCACCCATCGATGATGACCGTTTGTTATCAGGGGCGACCCCGGCGAGGGTGCCTGCTGTAGTTCGCATCGAGCGCGCCTATGCGGTCGCACCGGCATACTCGGCGGGGGTCATGAGAAAAAGCGGCAACGCGCGCTGTCCGCCAACAGGAAAGCGGCAACGCGCCTCGCTCCGCAAACACTGAACCGGCCGCATATTTTATACATATAAAATAAATTATCCTATTGCCGGAAGCAATGCGGGATTTTACCCGAGCAGTCCAGGCCCCTCCCGGACACACAATTGCTGAAGCCCGAAATAGCGATTACGCACGCGGCGCACGCTTTTTTCGGGCTTTCCGGACCGCTTCGCGTGATTGCTTCATGCGTGAATATCGACAATATTCTGCTAAGCAATCGCCGGACATCAAGTCGATACCGGTTCGCTTGCGTCGATCGTAAACCGCGGAAGAACGAGTTCATCCGCCATCGTCACGTACGTCAAACGCACGGGCTTGCCGATCCAGTCTCCCTCAGGCAGCGGTGGTTCCAGATTGGAAATCATCACGGGCCCTTCCTCCAGCCTGACCGCGATAACGTTATAAGGCGCCGGATACGCGCCAAGATAGCTTTTGTGAAAGATCACCCACGAGATGATGCTTGCGCGCCCGGACAAAACGCGCCATTCAAGCTTCGACGACAAGCAGTGCACGCACACCGGCGCAGGCGGATATTGAAACCCTCCACACTCGGCGCAGCACTGCAGTTTCATCGCCCGTTCACGAATGCTTTCCCACATCGGCCGGTCGTAGAGGCCCATCACGGGCTGCGGCGTACGCGCCGCTTCAGAGGTTGCCTGGCTCATCGCGTTTTCCCTATCGGCTATAAATGATCGACACCGCTTTGCCGGCAACGTCTGAGGTGTAATGCGCGTGCCGGCAGTCGGGCACCTGCCGCTCGCCGCCTTCGCCGCGCAACTGGCGCACGCATTCAATCTGATGCGCCCATCCCTGCATGTAGGTTTCGGACAGATGGCCGCCGCTCGTATTGGTTGGCAATTTTCCGCCCGGGCCAATGCCGTCTTCGCGCAGGAAACGCCCCGCGTCGCCGACATCGCAATAGCCGTAGCCTTCGAGCGCGAGCGGGACGTGGACCGAAAAGCTGTCGTACACCTGGAACAAGTCCATGTCGCGCGGTCCGAAGCCGGCCATGTCATACGCCTGACGCGCGCAATCCTGCTGTGCGGACAGATAAAAATCGGTCAGCCTGGGCTCGAGGCTCGTTGCCCCCCGATTCAGGTCGCGCCGCCCCAGCGCTTCGATATACACCGGCGGCTTGCGCAACTTTTTCGCCCGCTCGGCGGTGGTGACGATCAACGCCACTCCACCGTCGTTGATCATGCAGTAATCGTAAAGCCGCAACGGTTCGCAGATGTATTTCGCTTGCGCGTAGTCGTCAAGCGTAATGCGCTTGCGCATGACCGCGTTCGGGTTCATCGACGACCATGCACGCTGCGCAACGGCAACTTGTCCCAGGTCAAGCGGATCGAAGCCGCGCTCATGGCAGTACGCGCGAAACGTAAGCGCGTAGAGCGCGCCTTGCGATGTCAGGCCCCACGGTGAGTGATACACGTAGGACAAGAACGCGTCGCCGCCCATCGCCTGCGGTCCGCCGTACTGGATTTCAGCGGAGCGCTGATCGTTTCCATAAACCAGCGCAATGGTCTCGGCAAGCCCGGCTTCGATCGCCGTGACGGCCTGCGCCACAGAAAGAACCGCGTCGGCCTGGTCGCCCCAGCGCGGGTTGATGCCGAGCACTTCTGACATGCGCTCGTAGGCCGTGGTCGGACCGACAATCAAGCCGTCGATATCGGCGCGCGTCAGCCCCACGTCCGCCAACGCCTCGCGCAATGCGAGCGCGCCGTAGCCGTAGCTGTCGGTAGGCTTTTCGCCGGCGCGAACCCGCTTCCAGTCGCCGGTCCAATCGGTATGACCCACGCCGACGACGGCCGCCGCCCGGCGCAAACTCGAGCTGGGCCGTTTGAATTCCTTCTCGCTCATGACAACGCTCCCTGTTCATTCAGCGCGTCGATGCGCTCGCTGGACAGGCCAAGCAAGCCGCCCAGCACTGCGTTCGTGTGCTCGCCAAAGAGCGGCGGCCGCTCAAGCTGAACGCGCTCCCCGTCGATGGTGAACGGCAATGAACTCAGCAGCACCGGACCGACTTCGGGGTGATCGACATGCTGCCAATAGTGCCGATACGCCAACTGTGGATCGTTTTCGATCAGTTCGCGCGACGATGACACGCGCGCCACCGCGATACCGTGAGGACGCAACGCAGCGATGATGTCGTCCACGTCGCGTTCCCGCGCCCAACCCGCAACCGCATCTTCCACGCGTGCCAGCGCTGCAAGCCGGCCGGCGGCGTGGGACAGGGTTGCATCGGCGGCGAGATCCGGGCGGCCGATCGCGTCCGTGAGCGCGCGCCATTGGGTATCGTCCGTGACCGCGATCGCGATCCATGCGTCGTCACCACGCGCCCGGAAGATGTTGTGAGGCGCGTCATTGCGGCTGCGATTGCCGATCTGCGGCGGCTCGATCCCGGTCGCGCCCGCCTCGACAATCGAGGGTCCGACAAAGTTCGTGGTGGATTCGACCTGAGATAAATCGATCTTCATGCCGCGCCCCGTCTTGCGCCGATGCGCGAGCGCAGCCAGCACGGCAAACGCCGCGTGGTACGGGTTCGCTGCATGGTCGGGATAATGCGTGCCGGGGCCGACCGGGTCACCTGGGCCATACGCGGTCTGCCACATGATGCTCGTCACCGCGCTGATCGTCATGCCAACGCCGAGCAGGTCCGCACGCGGGCCGTCCTGGCCGTACATCGGCATGGATAGATAGATGATGTCGGGCTTGATCTCGCACAGCGCTTCGTAGCCAAAGCCAAGGCGATCCATCGCGCCCGGTCCGAAGTTATTGCAGACGACGTCGGAGTGGGCAACCAGATCGCGCACGATTTGCCGCGCCTCCTCCGTCTTGAGATTCAGCGAGACGCTGTGCTTGCCTGTATTGCGCGACGCGAAGTAACCGCTGCGGTTAGTGCCGACCACGCCGTCCTTGAAAGGCCCGGCAGTGCGCACCGAGTCGGGCCGCGTCATGCTTTCGATCTTCAGCACCTCGGCGCCGAAATCCGAAAATACCTTGGTGCCGAAAGGACCGGCGCCGGCCCATGTCAGGTCTGTGAAACGGATGCCCTTGAGAAAATTGGGTCGCATGAAAGGTTCCTAGGATCGAGCGGAGGGCTGGTCGAGAAGCGCCGCCGGACTGACCGACCATACCGGTTCGGACAGCCGGTAGGGGGCGCCGGGAAAGCGCGCGGTCGCGTTCGAGGTGGCGTCCAGCGCAGTGGCGTTCAACTCAGCGGCGTTCAAATGGCTCAACGCAACCGACTCGAAAAATTGCCTGTGCCGCAACTGCGGGTCTTCCAGCACGTCGAGAACGGTGCTGACCGGCCCCAGCACGATCTTGCGTTTGAGCGCCTCCTGCGTCAGTTCCTGCTTGGTGTACTGCCGCGTGAACGACTCAAGCGTCTCCCGCAAGATGTGTTTTGCTTCCTTGGTCAGGCGCCACACACGATCACCCCAGCGCGCTTCGGACAATGCCTCGCCGGCCGGATGTCCGGTCTCGCAAATCCAGGCGACCAACGCATTCCACGACACGCCCAGCGATCGGGGCGCGGCGAGAAAGATCAGGCCGTCCTTGCAGGCGAACATGTCTTCACTCGCGTCGCGGGTACCCTCTCCGCCACGCATCGATACCTTCTTCTCGAAGTCCCACATCTGGATGGAATTCTGCAGCGAGTGCGCAATACATTCCTGCGCGGAAACATCGACGACATGGCCGCGCCCCGTCGCATTCGCGTCATACAGCGCGAGCGACGTGGCCACAGCAGCATAGACGCCGCTGATCATGGTCGCCTGGGAACCAGGCAGCCGCAGCGGCGCGTCGTCGAGCCGTCCTGACAGCCACGCAATGCCGCCCGCCGCTTGCAGCGTCAGATCGGTCGCCGCAGCATCCGCCCACGGGCCGGTGCGCCCGAAAGGCGACACCGATGTCACGACAACAGACGGCGAGAGCGACCTGATCCAGTCAAGCTCGTCATATAGCGGGCCGCCGCGTTCCAGCAGGATCACTTGCGCGGACTTCGCCAGCGCGGCGAACGCCGCGCGTCCGTCCGCCGATTGCAGGTCGAGCGTGCGGCTCTCTTTCCCGGCATTCAGGAACTCGAACTCGTAGACCGCCGGCTCGCGCGTGGCCGGGTCGCTGCTGCTGACCGAGCGCCGGTCAGGCAATCCGCCGGGCGGCTCCAAACGCGTCACTGACGCTCCGAGGTCTGCAAACAAACGCCCGACATAGCGTCCCAGGTCGTACGTCATGTCGAGAATCCGTACGTTGTCGAACGGCCTTTCCATCCTCCCTCCTCGTTGCTATTTGTTTTCAATGAAAAGAATATAATTTATATTTTACCTGCGCACAAGAGGTGGATTGGCGAGGTGCCAGATAGCCTGTTCAGCGTTGACGACCTGGACGAATACAATGCATTATATAATCTATATTCAATATAAATTCTCTAAAACTGCCCCCTACTGACCCGCCGGATGCCAGCCAGGCGCGGCCGGCCAGCTCACACGACATGGAGAGACACATGCACCGTAACTACATTGATGGCCGTTTCATCGACCCGGACAACAGCGAACGTATCGCGGTCCTCAACCCCGCCACCGGCGCCGTCATCTCGGAAATACCGAACTCGCCCGCAGCGGTCGTCGACCAGGCGATAGAAGCCGCGAAGCGCGCCCAGAGCGGTTGGGCACGCCTTCCGGCAATCGAACGAGCCGGGCATTTGCGGCGTATCGCCGGCAAGATCCGTGACAATGCCGAGGCAATTGCCCGCGTGATTTCGCAGGAGCAAGGGAAGATTCTTTCACTCGCCCGCACCGAGGCCACGTTCACGGCTGACTACCTCGACTACATGGCGGAATGGGCGCGCCGCCTGGAAGGCGAAGTCATTACCAGCGACCGCGCCGACGAAAACATCTTCCTGTTCCGCCAGCCTATTGGCGTGATCGGCGGGATCCTGCCGTGGAATTTCCCGTTCTTCCTGATTGCCCGCAAGATGGCGCCGGCGCTTGTCACCGGCAACACCATCGTGATCAAGCCGAGCGAGGAGACACCGAACAACGCTGCGTTATTCACCGAACTGCTTGCGCAAACCGACCTGCCCAAAGGCGTCTTCAATCTTGTCTATGGCAACGGCGCGCAAGCTGGCAGCGCGCTGGCCGGTCATCGCGACATTGGCATGATCAGCTTCACCGGCAGCGTGGAAACCGGCTCGCGCATCATGGCCGCTGCGGCGAAGAACATCACCAAGGTCAATCTGGAACTCGGCGGCAAGGCGCCGGCGATCGTGATGGATGACGCCGATCTGGATCTGGCCGTCAACGCCATCAAGGATTCACGCATCATCAACAGTGGCCAGGTCTGCAATTGCGCGGAGCGCATTTACGTGCATCGTAAGGTGGCGGATGCGTTCAGCGAGAAACTCGTGCGCGCCATGCGCGCGACTACCTTCGGCGACCCGCTTGGCTCAGCCGATGTCAACATGGGACCGCTTATCAATGTCGCCGCCGCGGAAAAGGTGCATGGACTGGTCGAGCGCGCGCTAGCAGACGGCGCCCGGCTCGCGACTGGCGGCAATCGGGTGGAACGCGAAGGGGGCCAGTATTTCGAACCTACGGTACTGCTGGACTGTCGCCAGGACATGGAGATCATGCGCCGCGAGATATTCGGTCCGGTCGCGCCGGTGACGGTCTTCGACACGCTCGATCAGGCGATCGATATGGCGAATGATTCGGATTACGGATTAACGTCATCGATCTATACGCGCAATCTCGGCAACACGATGCGCGCCTGCAACGAACTCCGCTTCGGCGAAACCTACGTCAATCGCGAAAACTTCGAGGCGATGCAGGGCTTTCACGCCGGTGTGCGCCGTTCTGGAATTGGCGGTGCGGACGGCAAGCACGGGCTCTACGAGTACACCCAGACCCACGTCGTCTACATCCAGAACTCGCGCTAGGTCGCAACTGCGCTGCCATTTCGGGGTATGGCAACACCGCTCTCCCCGTGGGGTGGTGTATCCCGCTCTTGCAGCAAGCGTCGGGCAACCGGCGCTTGGCGAGGCGCGGCGAGTCTCCGCTGGTCTGGTCCTTTCAATATAAGGAAATCATGTCGCATCCCACTTCCAGCACCTCCGCTGCCCCGAGCTCGCTGATGCCCGATCAAAAGACCCTGCCCGGCATGTTGGCCGGGTTGCGCGTGATCGAAGTCGCCGACGAACTGGGCGAATACTGCGGACTCGTGTTAGCCGGCCTGGGTGCCGAAGTCATCAAGATCGAACCGCCAGAAGGCAGCCCGACGCGCAAGATCGGGCCGTTCTTCGAAGACGAGCCCGGTCCCGAACGCTCGTTGTTTTACTGGGCCTATAACCGCGGCAAGAAGTCGGTTGTCATCGATACCGCAGCCGCGGATGGACGTGAACAGTTTCTAAACCTCCTTGGGAACGCTGACATTCTGCTCGACAGCAGTTGCGGCCGCCTTGCGCGCGAGTTGCGACTCGATCAGCCGCTGACAGAACGATTTCCGGGTCTCATCGTCGCGCGCATTACCCCGTTCGGCGACAGCGGCCCATGGAAGGATTACCAGGCGTCCGACCTGATCCATCTCGCGCTTGGCGGCGTCATGATGAATTGCGGATACGATCCGGAACCGGACGGCAGCTATGCCAGGCCGCCCATTGCGCCGCAGGTGTGGCACGCGTATCACATCGCCGGCGATCAGACCGCGGTGGCGATCGTTGCAGCGCTGCTGCATCGCAAGCAAACGGGTGAAGGACAGGATCTCTCATGCGCTATCCATCAGGCCGTGGCGATCAATACGGAACTGGACCTGATGTCGTGGGTGATGCGCCGCGCGCCGCTGATGCGCCAGACCGCGCGTCATGCGGCGGAAGCAACGAACAGCATGCTCAACATCAGCCGCACGGCCGATAACCGATGGAACATGACGTGGGGTGTATCGGCGCGCGACAAGGCCCGGCTCGTGCCGTTCCTCCAGCACTACGACCGGGCGGAAGACCTGCGCCCACCAACCCTCGATAGCGATCTTTCCGCGCGCGACACTCCCGGTTCGGCACGGCTCGACAAGGAAACCGAGCACATGCTGGAGGTGATCCAGCGCTTTGTCGCGTCGTACGACTACGCGCATCTGCCCTGGCGCGAAGCGCAGGACGCCGGGTTGCTGTGGGCGCCGGTGCGCAAGCCGCACGAGAACGCGCAGGACGAACATTGGCTCATGCGTTCCACGTTTTCGGACGTCGAGCATCCCGAGCTGGGCCGCACCTTTCAATACCCGACCAGTAAATGGATGGGCACCGCCACTGCGTGGCAACCGGGTATCCGCGCGCCCCTGCTCGGCGAGCACAACGGCGATAAAAGTCTTGCACGAAGTCCTGCACGTCCCGTGCAAGCCACGACAAACACAGCCCGCGTTCCCGCCCAAGCCCGTGCGCCGGCGCTCTCCGCGCGCGGCAAACCGTTCCCGCTGCAAGCAGTTCGGATCTTCGACTTTTCGTGGTTCCTGGCATCGGCGGGTGGTACGCGGTTCCTGAATTCGTTGGGCGCGGAAAGCATCAAGGTCGAGTGGAAAGAGAATCCCGATACGCGGCTTGGCGCAATGGCGCCCGTCGGCGGCCGCGAGGCGCGCATGAACGCGACCGGACCGATGCAAGCCGTCACCGACTCCGACATGGGTGGCCAGTTCAACAACAAGAACGCGGGCAAACGCGGGATGTCGCTTAACATTCGGCATCCTAAAGGACTTGCGATCGCCAAGGACCTTATCCGGATGTCGGATATTGTCGCCGAAGGATTTTCGCCGGGCGTGTTGCAGCGGCTCGGCCTTGGCTACGACGTACTCAAGTCGATCCGTCCGGACATCATCTATGTGCAGCAGGCCGGCATGGGCGCAATCGGCAAGTACGGACGATTCCGCACGGTTGGGCCGGTGGCGGCGTCGTTTGTCGGCAGCACGGAAATGTCCGGCCTGCCCGATCCGGCGCCGCCAGCCGGCTGGGGATATTCATATCTCGACTGGATCGGCGCATATGGGTTCGCGCTCGCCGCGCTCGGCGCGCTTTATCACCGCGAGCAGACGGGCGAAGGACAGTGGATCGATTCATCGCAATGCGAGTCCGGCATTTTCCAGACGGCAACGGCCGTGCTCGACTGGTCCGCGAACGGCCGCGTCTGGTCGCGTTATGGCAACCGCTCGCCCTACAAGCCCGCTGCGCCGCACGGCGCGTATCGATGCGCGGGCGACGACCGGTGGCTGAGCATCGCGTGTTTCGACGATACCCAATGGCGCGCTTTCGCCGACGTCACGGCGTTGTCCGCCCTGAAGTCGGATCCGCGCTTCGCGACACTCGAGTTGCGGCTCGCGAACCAGGACCCGCTTGATGCGCTTGTCAACGCGTGGTCATCGACACAGGACGCCTACGTCGGCATGGAACGGTTGCAGCGCGCCGGCGTGCCGGCAGGCGTGTGCCAGACGGCAGGCGACCGGTGCGACAGCGACCCGCAACTGGCGTCGCTCGAATGGCTGACTGAAGTCACCGGCACGCGCATCGGCCGCTGGCCGGTCGCGGAATTCCCCGTGAAGATGAGCGCGACGCCCGCCTACAGCGGCGGCGTGATCGACCGTGGTGCGCCGTGTTATGGCGAAGACAACGAGCACATCCTCGAACAGTGGCTGGGGTTCTCGAAATCGCAGATTGAAGGATTGCGCGAAGAAGGCGTGATCTGAAGCGCTACATGCGGATACATGTCGCCGCCATGAGCTTGCCACGCGTCTTGATGCAAGGGCCGTGGCGCGGTGCGCCGCTGTCGGCTATTCAATTATCAACAGGATCGTCATGTACTTCGATTTCGCGAAACATACCCCGCATGAGCGTTACAAGCTGTTGTCGTCGACGGTCACGCCTCGCCCTATTGCCTGGGTGTCGACCATGGATGCAAACGGCCAGCCCAATGCCGCGCCGTTCTCGTTCTTCAATGTCTTCGCCGAAGATCCGGCGACGCTCGGCTTCGCCATCAACCATCGTTCCGATATCGATCGCAAAGACACTGGCGAAAACGTGCGCTTGCAAAACGAGTTCGTCGTCAATCTCGTGAGCGACGATACGGTCGAGCGCATGAACATCACCGCGATCGAATTCGGGCCGGAGGTCGATGAATTCGTCGCGGCGGGTCTGACGCCGGCGCCTTCTACGCTGATTCGCACGCCGCGGATTGCGCAAAGCAGCGTCTCATTCGAATGCGAGCTGATGCAGATCGTTCCGCTCGGCACACGCCGCTCGCTGATCATTGGCGAAGTGCTCGCCATGCACATCAGCGATCACGCTGTGCTGGACGCCGGGCGATGTTTGATCGATACCCCGAGGCTACAGCTTGTCGGGCGCATGCATGGCCATCACTACGTGCGCACCAGCGAGATTTTCAACATGCCGACGATTCCCGTCGCCACGTGGAATTCAAAAACCGCAACCGAATGATTGCAAGCCCGCGGGCGTTCCGGCGCAACCCATCGCCCGCATTCATTTTTTATGGAGACACGTTGTGAGCCCGGAATTCGAAATCATCAACTACGCGCGTTTTCGCACGAGCCTGGTTGCGAACGCACGCATTGAAGTGCTGCATACAGGCATGCGCTGGCCGGAAGGTCCTGTTTATTTCGCCGACGGCGACTACCTGCTATGGAGCGATATTCCAAGCGATCGCATCATGCGTTGGGTGGAAGGTGCGCCGGCGACGGTTTATCGCAGCCCGTGCAATCATGCCAATGGTAATACCCGAGATCGTCAAGGACGACTGATTACCTGCGAGAGTGGCGGGCGCCGTGTGACCCGTACTGAAGTCGACGGAACGATCACCGTGCTTGCCGATCGATTCGAAGGCAAGCGGCTCAATTCACCGAACGATATTGTCGTGAAGTCCGATGACACGATCTGGTTCAGCGATCCGGACTACGGCATCCTTAGTGACTACACCGGTCATAAGGCGAAAAGTGAGATCGGGGCGAACAATGTGTATCGGCTTGATCCGCGCAACGGAGAAATGTCGATTGCAACGGGCGCGCTGGTGAAGCCGAACGGGCTTGCCTTTTCGCCCGATGAGACCATTTTGTATATCGCGGATTCAGGGGTTTCTCACGATCCGTCGGGACCGCATCATATTGTCGCGTATGACGTGATCGATGGGCACCGGCTTGGCGATCAACGTGTGTTTGCGACTATCTCGCCGGGTGTGGCGGACGGTTTTCGTGTTGATACTGAAGGTAATATCTGGACGACAGCCGGCGATGGTGTGCATTGCTATGCAGCCGATGGCGAGTTGATCGGCAAGATCCATTTGCCTGAGGTCGCGACTAACCTGACCTTCGGCGGTCCGAAGCGAAATCGGCTGTTCGTGACGACGGCTTCGTCGTTGATGGCGGTGTATGTGGGGCAGAGTGGCGCGCAGCGACCTTGATTTGGGTTTCGTTCGCACTTGGGGGTTTCTGGTGCGGGTGGGGTTTGGTCGTTGGAGAGACGGAGGCGGTTCCGGGGTTAGTCGGGGGCAGTGCCGGGGTGGTCGGTTCTGGGGTTAGTGGTCGGGGTCAATGCCGGGTTGGTGCTTTCGGCCGTGGTGGTCTGCCTGACTCGGATTTTCTCTTTATCACTATTAGCCACTGTGCGTGGCGGCACGTCATTTCTTTGTCCAAAGCGACAAAGAAACGAAGCAAAGAAAACGCTTTTAAACCACGCTACCCTAAGTGTCCACAGCGTGCAGTTTTCATTCATAGGTGCCCCAAAAGCACGGTGCTCGCCAGAGCGCCGGATGTGTGAACCCCTCCTTCTCGCGAATCCTGACACGAACACGCTTCGCCCCGTACGCTCTCGGGCAAGCACGAATTGCCCAGGAACCGGTACGGCCTCACGCGTTCTGCATGCTTCGTTTCTTGATGGATTGACTGCTTGGTCGGCGTGGTTATTTTGTGGGGTCACAGCTTGATCCGTAGCAGCTCGACGCGACGCGTATTTACTGCCTCAGTCTTTGGTGAGTTGGCTACGCGGCTTACACCGTTATTTTCGTCGCTTACGGCCTTACGCATTGTTGGGGCTTTGTTACTTGGTGGGTTGGCTACGAGGTTCGAGACGCGTACAAATTCGAAGGGCGGTTATCCGCGGATAGCGCGGGGTGCCCCTTGGGCAGGTTCAATCACTGGTGGCGAAGCGTGTGGGTATCGGTGTTCGGAGAAGGAGGGTTTCACACATCCGTGGCTCTGGCGAGCACCGTGCTTTTGGGGCACCTATGAATGAAAACTGCACGCTGTGGACACTTAGGGTAGCGTGGTTTGAAAGCGTTTTCTTTGCTTCGTTTCTTTGTCGCTTTGGACAAAGAAATGACGTGCCGCCACGCACAGTGGCTAACAGTGATAAAGAGAAAATCCGACTCTCGCAGACCGCTAACGCTGAAAGCAGCAACCCGGCATAGACCCCGACCACTAACCCCAGAACCGACCACCCCAGCACCGCCCCCAACCGCTACCCCCCAATAACCAAACCCCCGAACATAGCCCCTACCCCCGCCCAATCCCCAGTGCGAACGAAACCCCGCCCTCCTACCCCTCCGAAAAACTCGCCACCATATACCGAAACGCGATCATGCCCGGATCATCCAGACCGATGGATTTTTGTGCGAACATCCGCGCCCGCCCAATTCGGTTTGGCCGCGTCCGGAAATTCTCAATGGCAGCATCCACCGCCGCACTCGCCGCTGCATGCTGCGCCTTCGGATCCGATAACCCCTCAATCGCGTCCCTCGCCGCTGCCAGCGTGTCGAGCACAGTCTTGTCGCCGAGCTTCGCACCACCACGCTGCGACATTGCATCAAGCGACGCCTGTAGCTCAGCCGGCAATGCATTCCACTCAAGCGTCGCACAACCCTCGAGCCGCTTCGCGAGCGTCATGAACGTCAAGGTCAACAGCGTCCCGAAGCTTGAACCTGATGCGCGCGCACACCCCATCGCGCAAGCCTTGAAGAGCTGCCCAAGGTCGGCATACGGCCCCGCATCGAGCGCCGTGCGCACAGCCGCCGCAGACTTGACGAGCGTCACGCCCAGATCGCCGTCGCCGAGCTGGCCGTCAAGCCGGTTCAGTTCCGGCGCGGCGCTGTCCATTGCATCGGCCCAACGACGCAGCGCATGATCGGTTGCACCTACGGTTATCGGCATGCTCACGATCTCCAGAATGGACAGTTCGCCTGCGCTCGCAGCAGTGCCTCAAGTTCGCCGTCGAGCCGTTGCAGCGTGAGCGACGCGCCGGTCATTTCCATCGATGTCGCATAGCGGCCAACCAGCGGCGCAACAATGCTCACGCCGTTGGCCGCAAGCTCCCGGGCGACCGCGCGATAAAGAATATAAAGTTCCTCATAAGGCGTTGCGCCCAGCGAGTTGACCATCACCGAAACGCGCTCGCCTGCGCCAATGCCAAGGTCGCTCAACACGCGCTCGAGCATCTCGGCAGCAAGCGTATCGGCCGTCTTCAGTTCACCCCGCCAGATGCCCGGCTCACCGTGAATGCCCATGCCCATCTCGATCTCGTTGTCGCCGATCGTGAAGCTCGGTACGCCGGCTTCAGGGACGATGCAAGGCGTGAGCGCCACGCCGATCGAAGCGCAGGCATCGACGGCTTTACGGGCCACGCGCGTGACGTCCTCCAGCGATGCGCCCCGCTCTTCCGCTTTCGCGCCCGCGATCTTGTACGCATAGACGACACCCGCCACGCCGCGCCGCTTCGCGCGCTCTTCATGGCTCGCGCTGGCGACGTCGTCGGCAACCAGCACGGTCGCACTCCGCATGCCGTCAAGCTCGGTCAGCTCACCCGCCATGTCGAAGTTCATCCGGTCGCCGCCGTAGTTTCCATACAGACGCAGCACGCCCGCGCCGTGATCGGCTGCGCGCATTGCGTCGATACAATCGCCAATCGCCGGCCCCGCGAAGACGTTGCCGACCGCGCATGCATCGAGCAGGCCCGGGCTCACGTAGCCGGTGAACAAGGGCAGATGTCCCGAGCCGCCGCCGGATACCACGCCGACCTTGCCGTCAAAACCAGGCTCGGCGCGCATGATGACGCGACCGCTTTCACCCGTGCGCCGGTACACATCGGGATGCGCCGCGCACATTCCGTCGAGCGTCTCGTCGACGTAATCGTCCGGTTGATTCAGTATCTTCTTCATCGTTTCCTTGGAGACCGTTGCGGCCTGTCGCATCGTATGCAAAAGAGCGGGGCTTGAAGTGTGATGCCGTGATGCACCGGGTACCGCGTCACACGCCGAGATAAGCGTTACGCACGGCAGGATCTTGGAGCAACGCCTCGGTCTGCCCGGTATTCACCGAGCGGCCCAGCTCGAAGATCGTCGCTCTCGACGCAAGGTGCATCGCCCAGTGCGCGTTCTGCTCGGCGAGAATCACCGTGAGCTTCTCTTCGCGGCGGATCTCGTCGAGTACGTCGCCGATGCGCTCGACAATGATCGGCGCAAGCCCAAGCGACGGCTCGTCGAGCAAGAACAGTTTTGGCCGCGACATGAGCGCCCGGCCGATAGCGAGCATCTGCTGCTCGCCACCACTCAGGTTGCTGGCGTGCTGCTTCACGCGTTCCTTCAAGCGCGGAAAATAGCGGTATATCTGTTGCATGCGCACCTGGGACTCATCGCGTGCACGCGTGAATGCGCCCATGCGCAAGTTCTCCTCCACCGTCAATTGCGGGAAGACGCGCCGCCCCTCCGGCGACAGCGCAATGCCACGGCGGACAATCTCACTGGTCTTCAGTCCCGCCAGGTCCTCGCCTTCGAACGTGATCTTGCCGCTGCTGTAATGCGCCATTCCAAGGATGGCCTTGATCGCGCTGCTCTTGCCCGCGCCGTTGCTGCCGACAAGCGCGAAGATCTCGCCCTCGTCCACGGAAAACGACACGTCCTGCGTGCCGATCACACGGCCATAGCGCACGTTCAAATCAGATACTATGAGCTGCGGCATGACCCCTCCCAAGATACGCTTCGATGACCAGCGGATTCGCAAGCACCTCGAGCGGCAAGCCCGTTGTCAATTCGTGTCCCTCGTTCATCACCATGACGCGGTCGCAGAGTCCCTTCATGAAACGCATGTTGTGATCAATGACAACGACCGTGATGCCGCGCTCGCGAATTTTCAGAATGGTGTCGCGCACGTGATCGGCTTCCTCGGCGCTCAAGCCGGCGACGGGCTCATCGAGCATGATGATGCGCGGTTGCGCCGCCAGCGAGATGACCATGCCGAGCGTCTTCTGATGTCCGTACGGAAGACTGCCCGCCTTGAGATGGGCGACATCGGCGAGATTGAGCCATTCCAGCAGCTCATTCACGCGACGCACGGATTCATCCCGTAGCCGACGCGCACGCGCGGTATTCAGGAACGCCGCAACAGCGCCCGGATACATGCCGAGATACGCACCACGCATCGCGTTCTCACGGACCGTGCGCTCGCCGTACACCGTCGTCGACTGGAAGGTGCGCACGAGCCCCTTGCGGGCCAGCACGTGGGGCAGTAGCCCGGTCACGTCTTCGCCCGCGACCCGCACGTGGCCGCTGCTCGGCCGGATCACGCCGCTCACCAGGTTGATGGCCGTCGTCTTGCCCGCGCCGTTGGGTCCAATGATGCCGAGGATTTCGTTTTCATCGACGTGAAAGGTCAGATCGGATACGGCGGCCAAGCCGCCGAAGTGCCGGGTGAGCTTGTCGATATCGAGCAGATGGGTCATTGCGTTCCCCTCCTCGCGCCGCGCTCTTGCGAGAGCCGCCTGAACAACGTGCCGATATCCGCAATGCCCCCCGAGAAAAACGCCATGACGAGAATCAGCACGATGCCGAAGAACACATGCTGAAGTTCCACATAACCACGCAGAAACTCAGGCAGCAGGACGATGAACAACGTGCCGACAATCGGCCCGATCAGCGTGTACATGCCGCCGACCACATTGATGACCACGAGATTGAGCGACTGGTCCATCGAGAACGACGTTGGATCGATGTAGTGGACGAAGTGCCCTTGCAGCGCACCGGCCACGCCGGCCAGTCCGCAGCCCAGCATGAAGATGACCACTTTCGTGCGCAGGACCGGCACACCGGAACAGCGCGCAAGCGCCTCGCTTTCGCGGATCGATTCGATCGTGCGGCCAATCTCTGAAGTCAGCAGCCGTGCGATGAACGCCAGGATCACTACCACGAACGCAAGCGCGAGATAATAGAACGGTACCGGCTGCGCAAACAGCGGGCTCGGCGAGGGCACGCCCGATATGCCGCTCGATCCGCCCGTCACGCTCGACCAGTTGACGAACACGGTCCTGACAATTTCACCGAGCAGGAATGTAACGAGCACGAAGTACTTGCCGGTCAGACGCAGCACGACCGGGCCAATCAGCAATGCAATCATGGCAGGCGCGAGAAAACCGAGCGCGAGGGCCAGGGGAAATGCGAGGTTCAACTGCATGGTCGCAATCGCCGATACGTAAGCGCCAATGCCCATGAACGCTGCATGCCCAAGCGAGACGTGACCCGTCCGCACGATCAGGTGCAAGGACGCTGCGGCGATCGCCGTGATGAAGGTGGTCACCGCAACGGACAGGATGAACTTGTTCGTGAATACCAGCGGTAGTGCAATCAGCGCCAGCACAATGATCGCAAGCACACCCGGATGCGTGAGCCAGCGGCGCACCGGCTGTTCACCGAGCCTGCGCGGCCTCACGCCTTGATGCAATGCGCCGGAATCGATAGTCGATGGTTTGCTCATGCTTCCCTCGCTCCTAACAGGCCCCAGGGCCGCACGATCAACAGCAGGATGACCGCCCCGAACGACACGAAGACCGATGTCGCGCTGCCGTAGAACGTCCCGAGGAAACTATTGGCGAAGCCGAGCAGCAAGCCGCCCAGCGCCACCCCTGGAATGCTGCCCATGCCGCCCAGGATCACGACCACGAAGGCGATCATCAACTGTGGCTCACCGGCGAACGGCGAGAGCGCATAGGTCTGCGCATAGAAGCCGCCGGCGAGCGCCGCCATGAAGATTGCAATGAAGAACGCGAGCCGATAAATGGACTTGCTGTTGACGCCTTGCGCCTCGGCAATGTCGACATCCTGCGATGCCGCGCGCATGGCGAGCCCGTACCGGGAGTAATGCGTGAACAGATAGAACGCCAGCAGCGCCACGGCCGCGATCCCGGCAATGATCAGCTTTTGCGCGGGAAACACGAGGGTGCCCGCTTGCATCAGCGCGTCCGTGCTCGGCGGCACCGAACGCTCCTCGGCATTCCATGCAATGACCGCGAGATACGTGATTGCCATGTCGAGCCCGAGCAGCCCGATCATGCTCTGGAACATCTTCTGATAGAAAAACCGGTATACGAGCCGCTCAAGCACGAGCGCCCCCGTGGCAACAACGAGCGCGGCGAGCGGCGCCGCGACCAGGTAGGGCAATCCGAGATTGCCGTAAAGGTAATAGAGCGCATAGCCCCCCAGCATCGCAAATGCTCCATGCGCAAAATTCACGACACGCATGATGCCGAACAGCAAGGTGAACCCGAGCGCGATCAGAATATAGATCGCGCTCAGGCCTATGCCGTCCACAAACACTTGCGCTAAAACAGAAAAAGAAAACATGAATGCTCCTGAATCGCTTTTCACCGATTACCGCAGCAGCCGAATCCGCGCGTGGAGCGCGGACATTGACCACGGGCAATCCGGGGCTGCCGGGCTGCCGTTAGGGCGTGATCACCGCTTTCACCGTTGCTTTGCCGTTCTGTACTTCCTTGATCACGAACGTATGCAGAAGCTGGTGATTCACGCCGTAGTTCTTCTCGCCAGTCCACACCACCTTGCCGAAAATCGGCGCGTCATAATTTCCGCCCAGCTTTTCGATCTGGTCGCGAATCTTGGTGGTGTCGGTGGAATCGGCGCGGCGCATTGCTTCGAAGTAGATGTTCGCGGCGTTGTAGTAAACCGGCGCGAGTCCGTTCATCACACCGGAGTACTTCTTGTGATAAAGCGCCACGAACGGCTGGACACGTGGCAAGGATTCGTCAATGACGTCGTACTTCAGCATGTTGTTGGCAAGCGGTCCCGCAATAGCGATCAGCTCATCAATACCGGCCCCGCCCGACTGCACGATCAGCCCTTTGTAGCCAACCTGGCGCGCCTGCTTGACGAGGAGCCCGGCTTCGCCCGGTGCGTTCGCGTTGAGATCGAAGACATCGACGTTCTGCGCCATCATGCGCAGCACCAGCGGCGTGAACTCCTTCGTTCCCCGCTCATAGTTCTCGGTCCATACAGTGAACCCCTGGTTCTTGTAGGCCGTTGCCAGGATCGGCACGCCCGCCTGCCCCGTCGCGTCGTTCGGCGCGATCATGCCGACCTTTTTCGCATTCGGATAAGTCTTCTTCAACCACGCAACTATGGGTTCGGAGAATTCGAGGGTGCTGTTGTTGATACGAAATACGTACGCGCCCTGCCACTCGTTCTTCAGGATCGCGGGGGCATAACCGTCGACGAACTGAATTACCTTCGCCGGCTGCGTGACCGGCAGCGAGCCCATTGCGCCGGGTGAGCCGACCGGGCCAAAAATAACCTTCACTTCGTCGCGATTGACGAGCCGGTCAGCGGCCGTCTTCGCCTGCGCCGCGTTGTACTGGTCGTCGTAGGGGATCACCTCCAGCTTGTAGGTCTTGCCCGCGAGCTTCAAACCGCCCTGTTCGTTGATCTGGTCAGCCGCGATCTGTACGCCCCGCTCGAGCCCGAGGCCCCAGGCAGTGCCGCCACCGGACAGCGAAGCAATCACGCCAATCTTCATCACTTCCTGCGCATGGGCCGACAATGCGATTGCGCACAACGCACCCGCGCACAGCGCGCGTGTCGCGATCGCCCCAAACTTCCTCTTGCTCATACATGTCTCCAGTTGGAATTGTCCGGGCAGCTAACTACCCACCCGAGATGCGCTTACTTCAACCGGCAACGAAAGCTCCTTGCTCCATTGCGCGGTTTTGCCCGGGCGTTCAGTCTTCCTTGAACGCGAAGCGGAACTGATCACCATGACTCACGATGCGGCCCGCGGTCGGCGAAGGAAAGTGTCCGGTCATGACAAGCGTGTCGGTATCGGCGTAACGGCGCATGAGCCCCAGGCGCGTGTCCCGCGCTTGCTGCGGGTTGAAGTCCGCCAGGTTGGCGACGCTCGTATCGATGAACTGGATCGGGTGATGAATGACGTCGCCTGTGAACACGGCACGTTCGCGGCCATGCTCGCCCACATTGACGAATACGTGGCCCGGTGTGTGGCCGCATGCCGGAGACAACCAGATGTTCTCGCCCAGTTCGCGCTCGACCATGTGGTCCAACTCGACCATGTCCGCGCGGCCGTGCTCGACAACCGGCAGGACGCTGTCGTCGAATGAGCCGCGATTGACCGGCGTGTGCGGATCGGCATGTTTCTGCTTCAACAGGTGCTCGTATTCCACGCGCGCCATCAGGTAGCGCGCGTTCGGGAACGTCGGCACCCATTTGCCATTCTGAAGGCGTGTGTTCCAGCCAACGTGATCCGCATGCAAATGCGTGCACAACACGATGTCGATGTCTTCAGGCCGCACGCCGATAGCGGCGAGGTTGGCGAGATACGGCGTATCGAGGTCGTTCCAGGCCGGCATCGAGGGACGCTGCTTGTGGTTGCCGTTACAGGCATCGACCAGGATGGTGTGATGCCGGGTGCGGATGACATAGCTATGAAAGCTCATGTACAGCCTTGTGGACCCGGGTTCCACGAGCAGCGGACCGAGCGTGTGCCGATGCGCTGCGACAAGCTCTTCGTCAATCGATGGAAACAGCCACTTTGCTTCCAGCGCCATCCGCGCAATCTCATCGACTTTATGGATTGCTACGTTGCCAATCTTCTGAACGTTCAAGTCAGTCTCCTGAATCTTTTCTTACCGCGGTTCATCCAAATGTTGCGAGCGTCGCCGCTCGATCGAGATGCCGGCCTGACCACGATTGCGCGACGCGTGTGTCTTGTCGCTCACTACGTCGTGATGCCCGGCTGAAGCCGGCTTGCACCTGTTTTCCTGTGACCCCGAGCGCATTCTCCGGCGTGTGCATCCGGTACGAACGCGCTCGTATTTATATCATCGGCCATGACAGAAATATTTTTTATTTTTTATATTCTATGTCTCGCCGGCCTTTGTCAAGCGACAGTTTCCGCCAGCGGCAGTGTCACCTGAGCTTCGCGGCCACACGGTTTGCGTCTCGGCATGAGAGCTGTCAGCAGCCGCGGATGACGTGCGCCGGTAACGCGCGACGGATGTATGCCGTTATCGGTTCACCAGCTTCGCCGGGATGGAAAGAATCAGGAAGGCGCTCAGAACCAGCCACGCGGCCAGCATCCAGACGCCGTAGCGCGCGTCGTGCGTCACATCATTGAGCCGTCCTGTCAGGAACGGACTCGCGAATCCCGCCAGGCCGCCCACGGAATTGATCAACCCAATACCGGCCGCGCCCGATGCGTCTTTCAGGAACGCTGTCGGAAGGCACCAGAAAAGCGGCAGCGTTGTCATCACGCCAGCGGTCGCGAGCGTCAACGCAGCAATGGCGAACGACGGTTGATCCACCAGCAAGGTACTCAGCACAAAACCCAGCGTACCGACCAATGCGGGGCCAGCCACGTGCCAGCGCCGTTCTCGCAGGCGGTCGCCGCTTCGGCTGACCACCACCATCGCGACCACGGCAACCGCATAAGGAATCGCGCTCAGGTAGCCGATCTCGAAGTTATCGTGGATGCCCATTTTCTGTACCAGCGTGGGCAGCCAAAAACCGATGCCGTACTGTCCCATCGCATTGCAGAAGTTGATCGCCACGCATATCCACACGCGCCGGTCCAGCAGCATCTGCGTGAAGGACGCATCGGCCTTCCCTCGCCGTTCGTTCGCAAGTTGCGAGCGGACGTACTGTTTCTCATCCGAGGTCATCCATTTGACGTCGGCCAGGTTATTTGGCAGGAAGAAGAACAGCACGAACCCAAGGACGATGGACGGCAACGACTCAAGCAGAAACAGCCACTGCCATGAGGCCAGGCCACCCGTCCCTCTCATATGCTCCATGATCCATCCCGAGACCGGACCGCCGAGCACACCGGCAATGGGTATCCCGATCATGAACAAGGTGATGACCTTGCCGCGTTGCTCCGAAGGGAACCACTGGGTCAGATACAGCACCACGCCCGGAAAGAAGCCAGCTTCCGCGATGCCGAGCAGGAAACGCATGACATAGAACATGGTCGGCGTATGCACGAAGAGCGTCGCGGCGGACACCAGCGCCCACGTAATCATGATTCGCGCCAGCCACAGGCGCGCCCCGACCCGATACAGGATCATGTTGCTCGGCATCTCGAATGCGAGGTAGCCGATAAAGAACATCCCCGCGCCAAGTCCATAGACGGTGTCGCTGAAGCCCAGGTCTGCCGCCATCTGCAGCTTCGCGAATCCGACGTTCACCCGATCCAGGTAACACGCGACATAGCAGATCAAAAGCAAGGGCAGCAAGCGGCGCGCAATGCGGCCATAGACTTGCGCATGGTCGCCGGAAACAGAGGTGGGTGATGCAAGTGTTACAGGATCGGTGGGCTGCACGAATGTCTCCTGAATGCTGTTGGTTTTTCTAGGAATGAGCTCGCTCTCAGGTCGGATGCCGTTTTAAGCCCGGCAGCGGATGCCAGCGAATGATCGTGAATAGTCGGATACTTGAATACGCGACGCCATACGAAATCTCGACCGGCATCGAGACCCATAAATTATATTTTATATAAATATAATGCAAATACACAATCGATGCCGCGTTAGGGGTTTGCCCTGAGCGGGTGTATCCGGGAATCGGCGAATGGGAAAACAGCGGGGCGGGAGCGAGGGGGAAAGCGCGTGCGGCCGGGTTGCAAGCGGCCGCACGCCGACGCCTCGGGACCGGGGCGCGGGCATGAGAGCAGGGAAAAGTATTCGACTATGCGCTCAGCTGCGCATGGCGGACGCGTCAGGGGGTGGCGTTTTCGGCCCGGCTGCGGCAAAGGTCGATGAACATCTGGACCGGCCGGGTGAGCGTTGCGCCCCGGCGTGTAGCAATACCGTAAGGCGCGCCGGTGCGCGTGATCTTGATCGGCAGGATGCCGATCAACCCGCCCTCCGCGAAATATTGCGCGACGATCATGGGGATGAGGCCGACGGCGCCATCGCCGGAACGCAGCAGCGCAAGCGTAGCGAACGTGGACGAGGTTTCGGTCGCGTAAGCAGGAAACGGCAGGCCCTCGTCCTCGAACACCTGCTCCAGCAACGAGCGCAGCGGCAAGTGCGCCTGCGGCACGATCCATGGATTCGTCGCGATGTCGAGCAAGCTGACGTCCGGCTTGCGGGCGAGTTCATGCGCCCCGTCCACGACAATGCACATCTCCTCCACGGCAAGCGGAATGAAGTCGTAAGCCTCCGGATGAACGCTGACGCTTGGCCGTCCCAGTACCAGGTCGAGCGTACGCTGGTCCAGCATGGAAAGCAGCCGCGCGCTGTTGTCCTCCCACACTTCCACCGCGACATCCGGTTCCACTTCGCGCAGCGCCTTGAGCGTCGGCGTGAGCCAGCCTGGCACCGCGCCCATCACGGCCCCGATGGCAAGCGTGCCGCCCCTGCCCCGCATGATCGCGGCCAGCTCGTCGCGCAGCGCGCCGACGTCCGCGCGCAAGGTGCGCGCGTGGCGGATCACGCAGCGTCCAAGTTCGTTCGCCACGATGCCGCGCGGCGAACGCGCGAACAGTTCCGTGCCGAACATCGATTCTATTTCCCGCAGCGACTTGGTCGTGGCCGGTTGCGAAAGCGACACCTGCTGCGCGGCGCGACGCAACGAGCCGTGATCGTCGAGCGCGATCAGGAGCGCGACATGGCTGCCGCGCAAGCGCCTGAGAATTGCGTCGATACTGGTTATCACCGATATAACTCCACAGTCTCACGTGATCGGAAGGTTTCATTATCTGTGCACCCTCCTGCATCACTACACTCATTCATTCACTAGCAGAGCATGCGGCGGGCGTCCGATCATAGCTGATCAATGCCGCGCCATGAAACCCAGAGACCGTGGAGATGAGCAGCGTGAGAAGAATTGGAATCGACGTGGGAGGCACGTTCACCGACGTCGTCATGGTGGACGATGCAAACGGTCAGGTCTGGTCGACCAAGGTGCCGACCACGCCCAAGGACCGGGTTGTCGGCGCAATGGAAGGCTACCGGCGCATCCTGGAGATATCGGGCTCGACGAGCGCGGACGTATCGTTTCTCGGCCATGGCACGACCATGGCCACCAACATGGTGGTCGAGGGAACCGGCGCCAAGACCGCGTTGATCACCACGCGCGGCTTTCGCGACATCCTCGAATTGCGGCGTGTATCGCGCCACGACCGGGCCGATCTCTATGACCTGCTGTTCGATAACCCGCGCCCGCTGGTGGAGCGCCGCTGGCGGCTCGAGGTCACCGAGCGCATGACCTTCGACGGCCGCATTGAAGCGCCGCTGCAGCGTAGCGAATTGCACGACCTGGCGGCCTTGATCCGGTCTTCCGACGTGGAAGCGGTCGCGGTTTCGTTCCTGCATGCCCATGTCAATCCTCAGCATGAACGCGAGACCGTCGAGATCTTGCGCCGCTTGCTGCCCGACCGGTTCATCTGTGCATCGCACGACGTCAACCCCGAGGTGATGGAGTACGAACGCACGAGTTCAACCGTCATCAACGCGATGCTCGGCCCCGTTTGCGGACGGTATATCGAGCGCCTTGGCCACGGCCTTGCCGACCTTGGTTTTAACGGCAAGCTCCTCTTCATGCAGTCGAACGGCGGTCTCGCGAGCACGGCCGTTGTAGCGGATCGTCCTATCGTACTGCTTGAATCGGGCCCGGCGGGCGGCGTCAGCGCGGCCATCCGCAGTTGCGAAAAAAGCGGCCTGCGCAACGCCATTCTCGGCGACATGGGCGGCACCACATTCGATGTCTCGCTCATCCGCGAATTCCGTCCTGAACTGCGCAACAAGAGCCTCTTGCACACCTACGCCGTGCGAAGCCCGAGTATCGATATCGACTCGGTCGGCGCAGGCGGCGGCTCGATCGTATGGATCGATGCAGGCGGCGGCGTGCGTATCGGACCGGAGAGCGCGGGCGCCGATCCGGGACCGGCCTGCTACGGCCGCGGCGGCCAGCGCGCCACCGTGACGGACTGCAATCTCGTGCTTGGTTATATCGATCCGGACAGTTTCCTCGGCGGCGAATTCAAGCTCGATGCCGAGGCCGCGCATCGGGTGGTGGAAGAGCGCGTGGCGAAGCCGCTCGGCATGAGCGTGCTCGAGGCGGCCCAGACCGTGCGCTCGGTAGCCAACGCGCTGATGGCGCAGGCCATTCGAATCATGACGGTCGAGCGCGGCTACGATCCGCGCGAGTTCTCCTATATTTGCTACGGCGGCGCAGGCCCGGTTCACGCGCTGGATCTCGCGCAGCAGATGGGGATTCGCCGCGTGGTGATTCCACCGCTGCCGGGCTTGTTCAGTGCGTTCGGCATGACGGTCGCGGACCAGCAATACGACTACCAGCGGCCGGTGGAACGGGATCTCGACCATCTCGACGACGCCGGGCTTTTCTCGCAGTTCGCCGAACTCCTCAACCTGGGAGCAACCGAGCTTCGCAGGCTTGATGTCGATCCTGAAAGCGCGCACATCGTCCGGCTTGCCGATTGCCGCTATGCGGGTCAGCCCGACGTCATTACCATCGAGGTGCAGGGTCACGAGGACGGCTTGTGCCAGTCGCTCGCAAGCAGCTTCGAGGCGGCCCACCAGCGCCTGTGGAATTTCGTGAGCGCCGATAAACCCATCGTGGTCGCGAACCTGCGGCTGCAGATCGTCACGCCGACCGGCTGGCGCGGTGGCGTGGCGCAATCGGCTGCCGTGACACCATCGGCATCGGCGCGCGCGTCCAAAGCAACACGCTCCGTCTATTTCGATGGCGCCATGCATACCCTTCCCGTGTATCAACGCAGCGCGCTGGCGGTCGGCGCGCGCGTCGAGGGGCCCGCTGTCATCGAGGAGCACAGCAGTTGCTCCGTGCTGAAAGCGGCGCAAAACGCCGTTGTCGATGAAGCCCTGAACCTTGTGATTGAACTGGCGGCCTGATTATGGACATCGTTACCTACGAAATTATTCGCAGCAGTCTCTTTGCGATTGCGCGTGAAATGAAGATTGCGATGATGCGCACCGCGGGCAGCCCGCTCATGCACGCAAGCGGCGATTCTTCCGCCGCGATCTTCGACGCCGAGATGCAACTTGTCGCGCAAGGCAATGACATTCCGACCATGCTCGGCTCAGCCGTCATCTCGACGCGCGTGTCCGTTGAAGCCATCGGCCGGGAGAACTTGCGTCCAGGCGACGTGATCGTCAGCAATGACGCGTACGTGGGCGGCGGCAATCATCAGCCGGACGTGCAGTTCACGCGGCCGGTGTTCGTCGGCGACGAGATTGTTGCGTTCGTCATGACGCGTGGCCACTGGACGGATATTGGCGGGCAATCGCCGGGCAGTTATACCGTTACGACCTGGGACGTGTTCGCCGAAGGCATCCGGATTCCGCCGGTGCGGCTTTACCGCGACGATAAGCCGGTGCGCGACGTACTGGAAATCCTGAGCCGCAACAGCCGCAATTCGCATGAACTGCTGCTCGATATCCAGGCGCAATACGCGGGCACGTTCGTGGGCGAACGCCGCCTGGTGGATCTCGTCGAAAAGTACGGCGTGGCCGATCTGCGCGCCGCGATGAGCCAGAGTCTCGATCATTCCGAGAAGCTGATCCGTTCGGCAATCGGACAGATTCCGAATGGAACCTACGAGGCTGAGGAATATCTCGATCCTATCGAAGCGTATGGCTGGAAGCAGGAACGCCCGTTATTGAAAGTCAAGATCACGGTGGCTGATGACCACATGACGTTCGACTACACAGGTACCGGCGCGCAGGTGCGCGGGGGCATCAACTGCCCGCTGTCGGTCACGTGCAACAGCACCTGGTTCACCGTCAAGGCGATCACCGACATCAGCATTCCGATCAACCAGGGCTGCTATCGGCCGGTCACCATCATTGCGCAGGAAGGCAGCGTGCTGAACTGCCAGTATCCCGCGTCCGTGGTGTCGGGCAACACCGAAACCTCGCCGCGCGTGATCGACCTGCTGTTGAAAGCGCTCGCGTCGGCCATTCCGGAACGCATTGTCGGGCAGAGCAACTGCGCCTCTTGCGCGGGCATTTTCAGCGGCCGCGATACGAACGCCGCCCGCGTCGAGCAGACCGGACAGGCCTTCGTCACGATGCACGATGTTCACGCCGGCGGCATGGGCGCGCGTGCGGACAAGGACGGCGTGAGCGGCATTCGCGTGTATGTGGGCAATGCGGGCAGCCAGTCGGTCGAGATGATCGAACGCAGCTCACCGCTGTTGCTCGAAGAATGGGCCCTCGTGCCGGACACCGGCGGCGCGGGGCGGCATCGGGGCGGACTGACATCGCGCCGGGTGTATCGGGTCGACTATGACGAAGCCACGTTCACGGTCTCCGGCGAGCGCGGGCGTTCCGCACCCGAAGGCCACTTCGGCGGCCTGTCGGGAACACCGTTTCTTTGCAGCGTGGAAAAACCCGACGGCACCGCGACGGTCGTGGCGGCGAAAGGCGGCCAGACGGTTGTGCGCCGCGGGGAACGCGTGATCGTCCAGCCCGCGGGCAGCGGCGGCTACGGCGACCCGCTCGAACGCGAGCGCGAACGTGTCCTCGGCGATATCGCCGACGGCTACATCAGCGCCGATGCCGCGCGCCGGCTGTATCGCGTGGAACTCGACGAGACGCCAGAACCGGCCATCGCGCATGAGTGAGGACGCGACCGTGCAAACGACGCAGCGCACGCCGCCCCTGCCGCTGACCGGCATCTGCGTGGTCGAGATCGGCCATAGTCTCGCCGCGCCCTATGCGGGCATGATCCTGGGTTCGCTCGGGGCGCAAGTGATCAAGATCGAGAATGCCGGCAAAGGCGACTATGCGCGCGACTGGGGGCCGCCTTTCATCGACGGCGCCGCCGCGCTCTTCCACGCGATCAACCACGGCAAGTCGAGCATCTCGATGTCGTTCGGCAACCCTGAGGAAGTGAGCCTGCTGAAGGCGCTGATTGAACGGCGTGCCGATGTCGTGCTGCAGAACCTGAAAGCAGGCGGTGTCGAAAAGTATGGCCTCGGCGCGGCGCAACTCATGGCCGATAAACCGTCGCTCGTCTACTGCAACCTCGGCGCTTTCGGCACGACGGGTCCGCTGCGGGACAAGCCCGGCTATGACCCGCTCGTCCAGGCGCTCGGCGGCCTGATGAGTTTCCTCGGCGGCCCCGGCGAACCACTGAGCCGCATACCGGTGTCGGTGAATGACATGGGCACCGGCCTTTGGGCCGCGATCGGCGTACTGGCCGCGCTGTTCCGGCGGCAGGTGAGCGGCGCGGGCGAACTCGTCGATGTTTCGTTATACGAAACGGCGATCAGTTGGGGCGGCGTGCAGATTGCCGACTACCTTGCGTCCGGTGTTCTGCCCGGACGATGGGGTTCCGGCACGGCCGCCATCGTGCCGCACCAGGCGTTCGAATGCGCCGACGCCACCATCATGGTCGCGGCGGGCAATGACGGCCTGTTCCGCAAGCTCTGCGCGGTGCTCGGAACGACCGCGCTCGCCGACGATGCCCGTTTCATGACCAACGGCGCGCGGGTGAGCAATCGTGAGGCGTTGATCGAGTTGCTGCAACAGGCCTTTCGCGCGAAGCCGTCGTCTTACTGGCTCGATACGCTCGACGCAGCCGGTATTCCCTCTGGTCCGATCCAGACCATCGATCAGGTGGTCGTTCACGAACAGACCCAGGCGCTCGATATCCTCAAGCGCACGTCGGATGGCGCGGCCACGGTCGTCGGCCTGCCGATATCGTTTGGCGGCGTTCGGCCCGGCAATATCGGCCGCACGCCGGGACTCGGCGAACACAACCATCTACTTGAAGAACTTGAAAAGACAGATCAGGAGAAACCGTGAAGATCAACGAATATCTGGGGTCCGAGTCCCTTGCTACCTTGCAGCTTGAAGAAGTCGACGCCCATATCCTGGTGGTCCGGATCAACCGTCCGGAGGTATCGAATGCGATCAGCACGCAGATGGGCCGCGAACTGATCCGCGTGTTCGGTGCGATCGAACTCGATCCGGAACTCTACCGCTGCGTGATTCTCACGGCGGCGGGCGAGCGCACGTTTTGCGGCGGCGCGGACCTGAAGCAGCGCGAAGGCATGACCGATGAACAGTTCGGCCGTCAGCACTACCTGTTCGAACGCATGAACCGCGCGATCACGAACTGCCCGGTCCCGCTCATCTGCGCGGCGAACGGCTCGGCGGTGGCGGGCGGCCTCGAACTGATGCTTGCTTGCGACTTCGCGTATGCATCGAAGGACGCGGTGTTCGGCTTCACCGAAGTCAAGCGCGGCATCATGCCGGGTGGCGGCGGCACGCAGCAGTTGCCACGCACCATCGGCACGCGGCGGGCGAAGGAACTGATCTTTCGCGGCGCGCGCTTTACCGCCGAGGAAGCGCTTGCGTGGGGTGTGGTCAACAAGCTCTGCGAGGCGCGCGACGTACTGCACGAAGCACTGGCCGCGGCGCGCGATATCTGCACCAGCGCGCCGCTTTCGGTGACGCAGGCGAAGAAGGCGATCGACCTTGGCATGCAGGCCGACCTGCGCACAGGACTGTATGTGGAGATAGAGGCATACAACCGCCTGATCCCGACAGCCGACCGGCTCGAGGGTATCAGCGCGTACAACGAGAAACGGCAGCCGACGTTCAAGGGACGCTAGCACGCACTCAGCAAACCGGCACGGACGGCGCCGATCCGTCCGGCCACATACTGGAGGAGACACGCATCATGACCCCCGTTACACCTGTTGAGCCGGCCTACGACGCGGACCGGGCCTACGCGAAAATCACGCGCAGGCTGATCCCGTTCCTGTTCCTCTGCTACGTATTCGCGTTCCTCGATCGCATCAACATCGGCATCGCCCAGCTCGACATGAAGCAGGACGTGGGCTTCAACGACCTGACCTACAGCATCGGCGCGGGCATCTTCTTTCTCGGCTATGTGCTGATGGAAGTGCCGAGCAACCTGCTGCTCGCGCGTATCGGCGTGAAAAAGACGTTTTCGCGCATCATGATTTTGTGGGGCATCGTCGCGGCGGCGACTGCGTTCGTTACGCTGCCCGCGCATCTCTACACGGTGCGCTTCCTGCTCGGCCTGTCCGAAGCGGGCCTGTATCCCGGCGTGATTTTTTACCTCACGCGCTGGTATCCGGTCGAGCGCCGCGCCAAGGTCATCGCGATCTTCACGTGCGCCACGGGCATAGCGGGCCTCTTCGGCGGCCCAATGTCCGGCTGGCTCGTCACGCACATGAACGGCTTTCACGGCATGCACGGCTGGCAATGGATGTTCATCGCGCAGGGACTGCCGGCAAGCGTCCTGGGCGTAGTCGCCTTCTTCTATCTCGACAACAGTCCGGAAGAAGCCAAGTGGCTGACGGCGCCGGAAAAGAAGATGATCGTCGACGACCTGCGCAAGAGCTCAAGCTTCGGCGACGGTCATGCCGAACACACCTTCGCCCGCGCGCTGCGTGATCCGCGCGTGTACCTGATGGGCTTCGTGTGGTTCGCGCAGATCGCCGGCGTGTTTGCGATCGGCTTCTGGCTGCCCACGCTGATCAAAAACTCGGGCGTCGCAAGCCCGCTCGCGATCGGCGGCTACTCGGCAATCCCCTACTTCGTGAGCTGGATCGCACTGATCCTGCTGAACCGCCATTCGGATCGGACGATGGAGCGCCGCTGGCATTGCGGCGGCGCGATGATCGCCGGTGCTATTGGACTGGTTGCCGCCAGCCTGCTCGCCGGGAACCTCACGTTGTCGCTGATCGCGCTTTCGGTGGCGACCGCCGGCATCCTCGCACCCAACCCGCTGATCTGGGCAATCTCCACCGATTACATCCGTGGCAGCGGCGCCGCCGGCGGGGTCGCGATCATCAACTGCGTCGGCTTGCTGGGCGGTTTTGTCAGCCCGATGATCATCGGCTCGATCAAGACAATGACCGGCAGCATGATAGGCGGCCTTGGTGCGATTGCGCTGCTGATGCTGATCGGCGCGCTGGCGGTGATCCTCTTCGCGCCGCAAACCCGCGCGCTGCTGGCAAAGGCTGACGCGGCGGGTGCGAGTAACGAACCCGAAGCCGATGCCGGTCATTCGGTGAATGCGGCGATTCAGTGAAGGCACGCGAGCGCTGTGCCCCGCTGTGCACTTTAACGAGCAATATCGAGGAAACAGGAATGGAATCGGCAACAGGAAGCGATATGAACGATAGTCGCGCCCAGGTGAGGGAGGTCGGGCTGCGCGACGGCTTGCAGATGGTGAAGACCATTCTCAGCGCAGAGCAAAAGCTCGAATGGTGCAGGCGCATGGTCGCGGCGGGCTGCACTGAAATCGAGGTGACGTCGTTTGTGCCGCCCCGGATCGTGCCGCAATTCGCCGATTCGGACGAGGTCGCGCGCGGCGCGTTGACCATTGCCGGACTGCACGCATCGGCGCTCGTGCCGAACCTGAAAGGCGCCCAGCGCGCGTTCGACGCCGGCCTGAAGAAAGTGCATTACGTTCTCTCGGCGAGCAACGAACACAACCTCAAGAACGTGCGGCGCAGTACCGCAGAATCCGTCGACGACTTCAGCAACATCATCGCCGCACGCGATGAAAGCGGACGGCAGGATATCAAGCTCGGTGCGGGCGTGGCGACAGCGTTCGGCTGCACGATCTCCGGGCATGTCGACGAACAGCACGTGCTCGAACTGGTCGAAACTTTGCTGAAGGCCGGCGCCGATGAGATTGCCATCGCCGACACCGTCGGGTACGCACACCCCGGACAAGTGCGCAAGCTGATGCGGCAGGTGCTGGCGCTGACCGGGGACCTCCCCGTCACCTGCCACTTTCACGACACGCGCGGACTTGGACTTGCGAACGTGGTCGCCGCGCTCGACGCCGGCGTGCGCGCCTTCGATTCATCGCTCGGGGGCCTGGGCGGTTGTCCGTTCGCGCCGAACGCCACCGGCAACATCAATACGGAGGACACGGTGTTCCTGCTGGAATCGGAAGGAATGCGAACGGGTATCGATATTGACGCCCTCCTCGCCATCCGCGAACAGGTGGCTTCGTGGCTGCCAGGAGAGCCGTTCGCAGGCGCCATCGCGCGGGCGGGATTGCCAAAGGGCTTTGTCAGCTTGACGATGTGAACTTGCGCCGGGGTGCGAAGCCGGGGTGCGAATCTCGCCGCCTGCAAATGGACCCGCGACGAAAACACCCCGCAAAACCCGCCGGAGTGCGCCAGTGCTTGCGCGTCGCTTGCCTCGCTTGCATACATTCCAAACGGATCCCACGACCGGTTCCCTCCTGACAGGTCAAATCTTCAAAGCCTTTCCAACTGCTTGCGGGTTGTCATCGCCATGCCTAGCGGGATCGCAATGCCGATCAGGATTCCCAATACCGACCCGAACCCGTGCGCGACATTGAGCGGCGTAAGCGCTGACAGGCGGATAAAGCCGGGCGAGAACAGCGCGAGAATCGTTTCGAACGTCTGCGTCAGCATGATTGCTCCTTGTTCATGCGGGCTTGAGCACCTTCTTGTGCTTGCTTGTCGCTGGTTGCTTGAACATCGCCTTGCACTCGGGGCTGAGCTGCTCAAGATGCGCCTTCATACAGACGGTGATTTTTTGCTCGTTCGGAATTTCCGATGCGCAGTAGTGAAGCGCGTCGCCTTTGCAGGCTGCGGTCTGCTCCTCGCGGGAGGCGGCAAACGCAGCACTGGTCAGCAGGATTCCAAGCAAGGAAAAAACGGTCAGTAAAAGACGGGCCATGGCATCAGTAAAATTGTGGCGATATCCTCATTCAGCAAATCGCGCGCCCGCCCCTTGCCTGAGGGCCGCCTGCGGACTCTGGCAGCCCGCATCGACGCTTACCGGCCGCCCTTCCTCCTGCGCGACGCCTGAAAAATCCGCCATCGCCCGAACGGGCCTTGAGCCGCCAGAACATTGCGCACATTACGCAACTCTTGTGTCAACATGCGCAGCTTCATTTCATTCGCTACACGCGGTATCCCTTCATGGCTTCGAGCAATGCGCATCACGCGACCGGGTGGGCAGCAGGTCTTATCGCTGCTGCGGTCGTCAGCAAGGCCGGCGCGACCGGTCCGTATCACCTCTGGGGTGTACTCAGTTTCTGTGCCGGCGTGTTCGGCGGTACCGCACCGGACTGGCTTGAAGTGGCGTGGTGGACGCGGGGGCGAAGGTTATGGATCACGCATCGCACGCTCACGCACTGGGGCGTTGGTTGGGTTGCGCTGCTCGCAGTTTCTTACCATCTGCTCGGCGTGCGCCCTTGGGCCGCCGTCAGTTTCGGCTTCGCCTGCGGCGGCTTGATGCATCTCTTCGCCGACTGGCCCAACCCGCTCGGCGTGCCGTGGCTCGTCTCGCGACACTCCCTGAACTGGTGGAACAGCGGCCGATGCGACGCGCTGATAGTCGGCGCGGCGTGGATCGCGGCGGCCTTCGCTGTAGACCACATCTGGTTTCACAGCGCCTACGGTCTAAGGCTGCTTCACGCACTCTGAACAGCGGCTGAGCAGTTGGCGTATTTGCTTGCTTCCACTCGCTTGCGCTCGCCGACGCTCAGCGAAAGCAAGTGGATACGCTTTTGCGTCGCATCTCCATCCACGATGGATCGGGCCGGCGGATTTTCCACGTTCAGACCTGCCAAGGCGCCTTCCCGAGCCCCTTTGTTTCTATCGGAAAAGCGACGCAAAACCTGTGGATTCCGCTCGCCGCGTAATACCGCGGGTGATGTCTTACGAAAGCCGCAACCTGCCTGAACGCCCTGTCCCACGGTTCATCGTTCGAAACCCCCATCGGACAAAGCGTTTGTTGCGCCGCAATAAACAACCTCTACCCCGTTTGAGCAATTCTTTTTCGCTGGTGACTATCGGCGCCAGTCGTGCGGGCAAGCCGCCGTGATAAGGCGCATGCCCGCACGATTCCTTCAACAGACGGAGACATGCACTTGTTCCTTTACGGCTATGGTCCACTCCTGCTGGCGGGCGCGAAACAGACGGTCGCGCTTGCAGTCCTGTCTCTCGCGGTATCCATCCTGCTCGGGCTCGCGGGTGCAAGCGCGAAGCTGTCGCGCAACCGCGTCACGCGCAGCCTTGCCACCGCCTACACGACGCTGATTCGCGCGGTGCCCGACCTGGTCCTGATGCTGCTGCTTTTCTACAGCATCCAGATTGCGGTCAACCACCTGACCGACGCGCTCGGCCTGGACCAGTTCGACATCGATCCCTTCACGGCCGGCGTGCTTACGCTCGGTTTCATCTACGGTGCCTACTTCACCGAAACCTTTCGCGGCGCGTTTCTCGCGGTGCCGCGCGGCCAGCTGGAAGCGGGCAGCGCTTATGGCATGAGTGGCGTGCGGGTGTTCGTGCGGATACTGTTTCCGCAGATGATGCGCTTCGCGCTGCCGGGGATCGGCAACAACTGGCAGGTGCTGATCAAGGCGACGGCGCTGGTATCGATCATCGGTCTCGCCGATATCGTCAAGGCCGCGCAAGACGCCGGCAAAAGCACCTACAAGATGTTTTTCTTCATGCTGGTCGCAGCCGCTGCCTATCTCGCCATCACGACGGTTTCGAACGTCGTCCTGCTGTATTTTGAACGCCGCTATTCCACGGGCGTGCGGCATGCCGACCTCTAAGCGGCGCCTGAGCGACCTCTTAGCAAACAGGAAAAAGCGACCATCATGATCCAGATACTTGCCGACTACTGGCGCCCGTTTCTTTACTCCGACGGCATGCGCGCCTCGGGTCTTGTCGTGACCTTGTGGCTGTTGGCAAGCTCGCTTGCGCTCGGTTTTATCGCGGCGGTTCCGCTTGCCTGCGCCCGTGTATCGAAGAACCGCTGGCTCTCGACGCCGGTGCGCCTCTACACTTACGTGTTTCGCGGCACGCCGCTTTACGTGCAGTTGCTGCTGCTCTACACCGGCCTGTACAGTCTCGAATTCGTACGCTCGCAGTCGCTGCTCGAAGCCTTTTTTCGCAGCGGGTTCAACTGCGCGATACTGGCCTTCGCGCTCAATACCTGCGCGTACACCACCGAGATTTTCGCCGGCGCGATCCGCTCGATCCCATACGGTGAAGTAGAGGCTGCTCGCGCGTATGGCATGAGCACCTTCACGGTGTACCGGCGCGTGATCCTGCCGTCCGCGTTGCGACGCGCGCTGCCGCTGTACAGTAACGAAGTGATCCTCATGCTGCACGCCACAACCGTTGCGTTCACCGCGACCGTACCGGACATCCTGAAGGTCGCGCGCGACGCAAACTCGGCCACGTATCAGTCATTCGAGTCGTTCGGGCTCGCGGCGCTGATCTACCTGGCCGTGTCGTTCGTGTTGATCGGCGCATTCCGGCGCGCGGAAAAGCGCTGGCTTGGGTATCTGGGCACGAGCCGTCGTTGAAGGTCGCCGCCTGGAATCGGCGCGTTAGAGCGTCACCTTGGTTTAAACCGCAGTTCAGCCAATCACCCTGGGAGTATGAGTTGGAGCTAACCGCCAAAGATGCCGCGACGAAACTGGTCGCGCAGGACATTCACAAGCGCTACGGCGACAATGAGGTGCTCAAGGGCGTATCGCTTTCCGCGCGCGCGGGCGACGTCATCAGCATCATCGGCGCGAGCGGTTCGGGCAAGAGCACGTTCCTGCGCTGCATCAACTTTCTCGAGCGGCCGAACGCGGGGCAGATCGTGGTGGATGGCGAGACGGTGCTCGTCAAGGCCGATCGCGCGGGCAGCCATGACGTGGCTGACCGCAAGCAGTTGCAGCGGGTGCGGACCAAGCTCGCGATGGTGTTCCAGCACTTCAACTTGTGGTCGCATATGACCGCCATTGAAAACGTGATGGAAGCGCCGCGGCATGTGCTCGGTCTTTCGAAGAAAGAGGCTGAGGAGCGGGCCCGGATGTACCTTGAGAAGGTGGGGCTCGCGCCTCGCATCGAGAAGCAATATCCTTCGCACATGTCGGGCGGGCAGCAGCAGCGCGTGGCCATTGCGCGTGCGCTGGCGATGCATCCCGACGTGATGCTGTTCGACGAACCCACTTCGGCGCTCGATCCGGAACTGGTGGGCGAAGTGCTGAAGGTGATGCAGAAGCTTGCGGAAGAGGGTCGCACGATGATCGTGGTCACGCATGAGATGGGCTTTGCACGCAACGTATCGAACCATGTGATGTTTCTGCATCAGGGCCGCACGGAAGAGGAAGGCGCGCCGGGTGATGTGCTCACGGCACCGAAGAGCGAGCGGCTGCGACAGTTTCTGTCTGGTAGTCTTAAGTGAGGTTTCGTTCGCACTTGGGGTTTGGGGGGGGCGCGATGTTGGGGGCGGTAGGGTGGTGATTGGGCGTTGGGCGTTGGAGTTAACGGGTGAGGTCAATGCCAGGGTTCAGGGTTAGCGGTCAGGGTCTATGCTGGGGTGGTCAGTTCTGGGGTTAGTGGTCGAGGGTCGGTGCCGGGGTGGTCGGTTCTGGGGCTAGCGGTCGGGGTTTATGCCGGGTGGCTGCTTTCCATGTTAGCGGTCTGCCTGAGTCGGATTTTCTCTTTATCACTATTAGCCACTGTGCGTGGCGGCACGTCATTTCTTTGTCCAAAGCGACAAAGAAACGAAGCAAAGAAAACGCTTTAACCGCTCTACCCTAAGTGTCCACAGCGTGCAGTTTTCATTCATAGGTGCCCCAAAAGCACGGTGCTCGCCAGAGCCACGGATGTGTGAACCCCTCCTTCTCGCGAATCCTGACACGAACACGCTTCGCCCCGTACGCTCTCGGGCAAGCACGAGGCGCCCAGGAACCTGCACGGCCTCACGCGTATTCGCTGCCGCGTTTCTTGGAGCGTTGGCCAACTGTGCGCTGTTTTTTTGGTGGGCTACACGGCCGAACGCATACTTACGGCTTCATGTTTGGTGGGTAGCTGTGCGGCCTGCACGATTCTTTTCGCCAGCTACGGCCTGATGCATCTGCGTGGGCCGTGTCTTGGTGGGTTAGCGACGTGGTCCGTCATGTACAAATTCGGCAGGAGGTTGTCCGCGGATAGCGCGGGGTGAACCTTGGGCAGATTCAGTCATTGGTGGCGAAGCGTGTGGGTATCCGTGTTCGGAGAAAGAGGGGTTCACACATCCTTCGCTCTGGCGAGCACCGTGCTTTTGGGGCACCCATGAATCAAAACTGCACGCTGTGGACACTTAGGGTAGCGGGTTGTAAAAGCGTTTTCTTTGCTTCGTTTCTTTGTCGCTTTGGACAAAGAAATGACGTGCCGCCACGCACAGTGGCTAACAGTGATAAAGAGAAAATCCGACTCTCGCAGACCACTAACATTGAAAGCACCAACCCAGCATAGACCCCGACCGCTAACGCCGAAACCACCACCCCGGCATAGACCTCGACCACTAACCCCAGAACCGACCACCCCGGCATAGACCTCGACCACTAACACCGAAAGCCCCCGACCACTACCCCTCCCCATCCCTAGTGCGAACAAAAACCAATTTCGAACATGAGCGCGAGCGTTAACCCCGCCCCGAGCACCAGACCACTCAAGGTCGCGATCGTGGTGCTGCCACCCTGCTCCATGAGCGGCGTAGGGCTAATCCTCGACAGCCTGCGTCTCGCGAACGAGATCGACGGCCACGCGCTCTACGACTGGCAAATCTGTTCGTGGGACGGACGCCCCGTAACGTTCGCCGGCGGCGCGCAACTTCCCGCCGACACCGCATTCGGCGATGCCGTCACTTGCGACTGGCTAATCGTGGTCAGCGAGCGGTATCAGCAATTCGCGGACTACCGGCTGTTCCTGCAAAGCCTGGCGCGCGTGGGCAGTCGCACGCCCCGCGTGACCGGCATTCACCACGGCGTCTGGTGGCTCGCGATGGCCGGTCAATTGAGCACCTACCGCGTGGCGGTGAACTGGGAAACCTACCAGCAGTTCGCCGAGGAGTTCGAGCGCTCGATCGTCACGCAGCAAATCTTCGAGATCGACCGCGATCGTTCGACCTGCACCGGCGGCCAGGCGACGGTCGACTTCATGCTGGCGATGATCGCACGCGACCAGGGCGCGGACCTGGCGGAACGGATCGCGGATTCACTTGGCATCGGCGTGTTGCGCTCAGGCGAAGAGCGCCAGCGCATTCCGTTCGTGACCGCGCCGGGCGAACGCCATCCGCGACTCAACGACGCGCTGCAACTAATGGAAGCGAACATAGAAGACCCGCTCGCCACCGATGAAATCGCCGGCCTTGTCGGCATTTCGCGACGCCAGCTCGAACGGCTGTTTCGACAATACCTCGGCGCGATGCCATCGAAGTATTACGTCAACCTGCGCCTGACCAAAGCGCGTACGCAATTGCAGCGCACCAGCAAATCGGTGGTGCAGATCAGCCTCGCGTGCGGGTTTGCATCGGCGGCGCATTTCTCCAATGCGTACCGCGACCGCTTCGGCGTGACACCGCGCGAGGAACGCCGCAACTGGATCGAAAAACATAGCGGACAAGCGCCCGATGAACCGCGTGGCGGCGCGCTGCTCGGTTCGTCACGTGAGCCTGTTTGAAGCTTGTGCTTGAGCCCGTGTTTGAAGCTCTTTTATCGGCTTGCGTACGCCCCCCCATCTCGCGTTCGCCGGCAACGTGACCGTGCGAACGTTTAAAATCACCGCCCCACCCCCGAGAGGTATGAGTTGAAGAACGTTTATTGGATGAATCATAAAGTCGCCGCTTTCGCGGTTGCCGCCACCACGGTGTTCGCCGCCTCATTCGCCGCACCAAGCGCGCAGGCGGCGGATCTCAAGGAAATTCGCTTTGGCGTCGAGGCATCGTATGCGCCGTTCGAATCGAAGTCGCCGAGCGGTGAGTTGATCGGTTTCGACATCGATGTCGGCAACGCCGTATGCGCGAAGCTCAAAGTCAAATGCGTCTGGGTCGAGAATTCGTTCGACGGCCTGATTCCAGCCTTGCAGGCACGCAAGTTCGACGCGATCAACTCGGACATGACCATCACCGACCAGCGCAAGGCGGCCATCAATTTCACGAATCCGATCTACGCAATCCCGAACCAGTTGATCGCGAAGAAAGGCAGCAAGATCCTGCCCACAGCCGACGGCCTGAAGGGCGCGCACGTCGGCGTGCTGCAAGGGTCGATCCAGGAAACCTACGCGAAGGCCAAGTGGGCGACAGCAGGTATCGACGTAGTGTCGTACCAGGCGCAGGACCAGGTCTATGCCGACCTCGCGGCCGGCCGACTGGATGCCGCGTTCCAGGATGCGGAAGCGGCATCTAAGGGCTTCCTGAAGACGCCGCAGGGTGCGGGCTTCGCGTTCGCCGGACCCGCCGTGGCCGACGAAAAACTGCTGGGCGCGGGTGTGGGTTTCGGCGTGGCCAAGAACAACCACGCGCTGAAAGCTGCCCTCGATCAGGCGCTGGCGGATCTGAAGGCCGACGGCACCATCGACAAGCTGGGATCGAAGTACTTCGATGTGAAAGTCGTGGTGAAGTAAGAGCGCTTCGCTATCGGTCCCACAGCGCGGGACCGGCTCGCAAGCTGACGCCAGGTGTCAGCATGACATCTGGCTTTCACTTACATCACAATGAATGCAGCGGCCCGCGCGCCCTTTTTTGACCGGGCGCGGCGCGCTGTATCATCACGGGCGCACACCAGGCTTCGAGTTCTTGGGTTGATCGATAAGCATGATCCACAAGCAGCTCGACACCCGTGTGCATGGCAGAGTCGCCGCCATCCGCACGGAGCCCTTCCCTCATGACAAGCTACAAGCAAGACCGCGTCGAAACGCTCGACGTCCCGGCCGGCAACGGCGCGCCTCTCGCGGCCGGAACGCAGAGCCCGGTTCGCGCCCTGATCGCAGCCGTTTCAGGCTACGCGATGGACGGCTTCGATCTGCTCATCCTCGGCTTCATGCTGAACCTGATTTCCGCCGACCTCGGCCTGACGAGTTCACAGGCTGGATCGCTGGTCACGTGGACATTAATCGGAGGAGTAGCCGGCGGCCTCGGCTTCGGCATCTTGAGCGACTACCTCGGCCGCGTCCGCGTGCTGACCTACACCATCCTGCTGTTTGCACTCTTCACGGGCCTCTGCGCGCTCGCAACGGGTTACGGCGATCTGCTCGTCTACCGGTTTATTGCAGGTCTCGGATTGGGTGGCGAGTTCGGTATCGGCATGGCGCTTGCCATCGAAGCATGGCCTGCGGACAAACGCGGCCGCGTGTCGTCGTATGTCGGCATGGGCTGGCAAGTGGGCGTCCTCGCGGCGGCCGTGGTCACACCGCTGCTGCTGCCGCATATCGGCTGGCGCGGCATGTTCGTGGTCGGCCTGTTTCCGGCAGTGGGGTCGTTCGTGATCCGCAAGGCTATCGGCGAATCCGACCTGTTCGTGCGCACGCATGCCGCGCAGAAACGCGAGTTCCCGATCAAGACCCTGTTTCGCGACAAGGCCACGACTAAACACAGCATTGGCGTGATCATCCTGTGCTCGGTTCAGAACTTCGGGTACTACGGCCTCATCGTATGGATGCCGGCTTATCTGTCGAAGATGTTCGGCTACACGCTCACCAAGTCAGCCATCTGGACCGGCTGCTCAATCCTCGGCATGCTCGCCGGCATCTGGATCTTCGGCCAGCTTGCGGACCGCATAGGACGCAAGCCGGCCTTCATCGGATATCAGGTCGGCGCGCTGGTCATGGTGTTCGTCTACTCGACGCTCAGCACCCCGGATGCGTTGCTGATCGGCGGTATTTTCATGGGCTTGTTCGTGAACGGGATGATGGGCGGTTACGGCGCGTTGATGGCCGAGCTTTATCCAACGCACGCGCGAAGCACCGCGCAAAATGTGTTGTGGAGCATCGGGCGCGGAGTCGGCGGATTTGGTCCGCTCGCTATCGGTGCGCTCGCCACGCATTACTCGTTCGGCACGGCAATCGCCTTGCTGGCATCGATCTATATTCTCGATCTGCTGGCAACCGTCTTTCTGATTCCAGAGTTGCGCGGGGTCGAGCTGGAGTGATCGCCCTGGGTTGCCCTTCATGCAACCGTTCATGCGGCCTGCCACAATGCCGGGTGAATTCCACCAAGAGGGCAAGGCATGTCAACGTTATTCGATTTGAGCGGCCGCACGGCGCTCGTTACGGGATCGGCGCGCGGTATTGGTTTTGCGCTGGCGCAAGGACTGGCAAACGCAGGCGCGGCCGTGATTCTTAACGGTACACGCGCGGACACCGTCGCCGAGGCAGTCGCCCGGATGGAAGCGCAAGGTTTCGCCGCGACCGGCCGTGCATTCGATGTAACCAACGAACACGCTGTCGCCGATGCCTTCGCGCAGTGGGACCACGATGGGGTCCACATCGACATCCTGATCAACAACGCCGGCATCCAGTTTCGCAAGCCGCTCGTGGAACTGGAACTCAGCGACTGGCAGCGCGTGATCGATACCAACCTGACCAGCGCCTTCATCGTTTCGAAGGAGGCGGCCAAACGAATGATCGCGCGCGGTTCGGGCGGCAAGATCGTCAATATCGGGTCGCTGACGAGCGAGGGAGCACGCGCGACCGTGGGTGCCTACACGGCGGCCAAGGGCGGCATCAAGATGCTGACGCGCGCCATGAGCGCCGAATGGGCGGCGTCGAATATTCAGGCGAACGCCATTGGCCCCGGCTACATCCTGACCGACATGAACCAGGCGCTCATAGAAAACGCCGCGTTCGATGCATGGGTGAAAAGCAGCAATCCGTCGCAACGCTGGGGCAAACCCGAAGAGCTGGTCGGCACGGCCGTGTATCTCTCGTCGCCCGCGTCGAGTTATGTGAACGGCCAGATCATCTATGTCGATGGAGGCTGGCTGGCAGTGCTTTGATCCGGCATTTTGCTTCATGCCGGACGTCAGTTCCTGCATACTGACAGCCGCACTATCGAAACAGCGTTGCCTTGCGGTCCCGCGATGCGATCCATCGCGGGTATCGTGCAAGTACCGTCGCAGGCATCGTATTACTCAGGAGCATGATCCATGCATGATTCTTATCTCACGCACGTGCGCAGTACTCTCGACCAGATTCGCGCCGACGGTTTCTACAAGACCGAACGCGTGATCTCAAGTCCGCAATCGGCCGCCATCCGGCTCGCGAGCGGCGGCGACATGCTGAACTTCTGCGCGAACAATTACCTCGGTCTCGCCAACGACGCCCGCCTGATCGAAGCCGCCAAAGCGGGCCTCGACCACGATGGTTTCGGCATGGCGTCAGTGCGCTTTATCTGCGGCACGCAGACCGTCCACAAGGAACTCGAGCAAGCGCTCGCTTCGTTCCTTCAAACCGATGACTGCATCCTGTACTCAAGCTGCTTCGACGCCAACGGCGGCCTGTTCGAAACCCTGCTCGACGAGTCCGACGCAATCATCAGCGACGAGCTCAATCACGCGAGCATTATCGACGGCGTGCGTTTGTCGAAGGCGAAGCGCTACCGCTACAAGAACAACGATCTCACCGACCTTGAAACGAAGCTGCGCGAAGCGGACGCTGCCGGCGCGCGCTTCAAACTGATCGCCACCGACGGCGTATTTTCGATGGACGGCATCATCGCGAATCTCGCCGGCATCTGCGACCTCGCCGATCGATACGGTGCACTGGTCATGGTCGATGACTCGCACGCTGTCGGCTTTATCGGTGAACACGGACGCGGCACGCCTGAGTATTGCGGCGTGCTTTCTCGTGTGGATATCATCACCGGCACCTTGGGCAAGGCGCTGGGCGGCGCATCCGGCGGTTACGTCGCTGCACGCCGCGAGATCGTCGAGTTGCTGCGGCAGCGTTCACGCCCCTATCTGTTCTCGAATACGCTCGCGCCCAGCATTGCCGCTGCCACGCTGAAGGTGCTCGAATTGCTTGCGAGCGACGAAGGCGCCCAACTGCGCGCAAGCGTGCGTGCCAACGGCGCGCACTTCCGCGACGCCATGAGCAAGCTCGGTTTCACGCTCGTGCCTGGCGAACATCCGATCATCCCGGTGATGCTTGGCGACGCGCAATTGGCATCGCGCATGGCGGACGCGTTGCTGCAGGAAGGCGTCTACGTGATCGGGTTTTCGTTCCCGGTAGTGCCGAAAGGCCGCGCCCGTATCCGCACGCAGATGAGCGCCGCGCACACGCCGGCGCAGATCGATCGCGCGGTGGATGCGTTTGCGCGCGTCGGCCGTTCACTGGGCATTATCTGAGGCATCGGGACAAATCGGAACAATCATGAAAGCACTGGCAAAACTGGAACGGGGTCCAGGGCTGACGCTGACACGCGTCAAGAAGCCTGAAGTCGGCCACAACGACGTGATGATCCGCATCACACGCACGGCGATCTGCGGCACCGACATCCATATCTGGAAATGGGACGAGTGGGCGCAGAAAACGATTCCCGTGCCCATGCATGTGGGTCACGAATACGTTGGCGAGATCGTGGAAATGGGGCAGGAAGTGCGCGGCTTCGCTATCGGCGACCGCGTGTCGGGTGAAGGTCATATCACCTGCGGTTTCTGCAGAAACTGTCGTGCGGGACGTCGGCATCTGTGTCGCAATACGGTGGGTGTGGGTGTCAATCGTCCAGGCGCATTTGCTGAATTCCTCGTGATTCCAGCGTTCAACGCGTTCAAGATTCCGCCGGAAATTTCCGATGACCTCGCTGCTATCTTCGATCCGTTCGGCAACGCGACGCATACGGCGCTATCGTTTAATCTGGTCGGCGAAGATGTGTTGATCACGGGTGCCGGGCCTATCGGGATCATGGCCGTGGCCATCGCCAAGCATGTGGGCGCGCGCAACGTAGTGATCACCGACGTGAACGATTACCGGCTGGAGCTTGCCCGCAAGATGGGCGCAACGCGGGCGGTCAATGTCTCGGAGACGTCACTGCGCGACGTCATGGCCGAGCTGCACATGACAGAAGGGTTTGACGTAGGGCTGGAAATGTCAGGCGTGCCGAGCGCGTTCACGGGCTTGCTCGAAGCGATGAATCACGGCGGCAAGGTCGCATTGCTTGGCATCCCGCCCGCGAACATGGCGATCGACTGGACCCAGGTGATATTCAAAGGACTGGAGATCAAGGGCATCTATGGCCGCGAGATGTTCGAGACCTGGTACAAGATGGTCGCCATGCTGCAAAGCGGCCTCGATCTCTCGCCTATCCTCACGCACAGCTTCGCGGTGGACGACTATGAAGAAGCGTTCGCGACCATGCTCTCAGGCCAGAGCGGCAAGGTGATTCTGGACTGGACGGTGTGAGACCGCTGGGCTGGAGGCATATTTACGACTCCAGCCCGGCGCCACTACGCGCGTTCCAGCGTCGCTATCTCACGGACCACAACCAGCAGCATCGAAAGACTTGCACCGCTTGTTGCGCGCAATTCCGCCAGCAAACGCGCGTAACGTTCGACCGCGGCTTCCCTTCTTGACCGCCAGTTTTCAACGATCACCTCAGGCGTATCGATATCGCGTGTTTGTTCGAGCGCACTGACCGTCAATGCGCGCTTGAGCCGCGCGAGCTCTTCCAAAGCAGCCGCCCGTGCAAGCAGGTCCCAGTGAGTGGACGCGGGCAACGCCATCGCGCGCTCCGCGATCCAGCCGTAGTTCAGCAACGTGCCTATGGCGAAATAAACGCTCGCGACGGTCTCAAGGCTACGACCACAATTGGCCGCTACTTCTGCGCTATCCAGCACGGCGGTCGATAACTCGCCGCTCGCCACTTTTGCCGCGAGCTCGCCTTCAACGCTCGCCTCTTCCAGCACGCGACGCCGTTCGGTCCACCCGTTGAGTTCATCGGCAGGCAGCAAATTCGGCAACTGTGGCGCAAGCCTTTGCGCCGCTTCACGACAACGCATGACACGCTCGATCGCAAGGTTAACCTGCTCCGTCGATACCTTCAAATGACGCAGGAACCAGAGCGTCGCCCCTTCCAGCAACCGCACGACATCGACGAACATCCGGGCTTGCACTTCGTCTGCGACACGATTGTCGAGCGCATCGATACTTCGCCAGATCTCGTTCAGATCGAACACGTCACGCGCCATGATGCAGGCACGCACGATCTCGCTCGGACGCGCGTCCGTTTCTTCCATCAACCGATGCACGAAGGTGCAGCCCACCCGGTTGATCAGTGCATTCGTCAGGTGCGTCGCCAGGATTTCGCGCCTGAGCGGATGACGCTGCATCGGCTCGCTGTAGCGCGTCTGCAAAGGCAGCGGGAAATAGTCGGGCAGCATGCCTGCTACAAGCACGTCCTCGGGAACGTCGGATGCGAGCAGTTCGTCGTACAGCCACATCTTGCTGTAAGCCAGCAGCACCGCGCGCTCGGGTGACGTGAGCCCAAGCCGGGCCGCCTGACGTTCGGCGATGTCCTCATCCGATGGCAGGAATTCGATCTTGCGTTTCAACCGGTCCGCACGCTCAAGCCAGCGCATCAGCCGCGCTTCGCCATCGAGCATTTCGGCCACGTAGCGGTTCGCAATCGATAACGCCTGCGTCTGCGCGTAGTTGTCGTTCAGCACGAGCAGGCCGACTTCATCGGTCATCTCGGCAAGCAGCGCGTTGCGTTGCTTTTCAGTCATCTCGCCGTCAGCCACCACAAGGCCCAGCAGGATCTTGATGTTCACCTCGTGGTCGGAACAGTCGACGCCTGCGGAGTTGTCGATGGCATCGGTGTTGATACGCCCACCATGCTGCGCGTATTCGATCCGGCCGAGCTGCGTCACGCCAAGGTTGCCGCCCTCGGCCACGACCTTGCAGCGCAGTTCGGAGCCGTTGACGCGTACGGCGTCGTTGGTTCGATCGCCGACTTGCGCAGGCGTCTCGCGCGTCGACTTGACGTAGGTGCCCACGCCACCGTTGTAGAGCAGATGCACCTCGGCCAGCAGGATCGCGCGGATCAGTTCGTTCGGTGCAAGCGTCGCGGCTGTCACGCCGAGCGCGTCCTGGACTTGCGGCGACAACGCGATCGTTTTCGCCGTGCGCGGGAATATTCCGCCTCCGACTGAAATCAGCGTGGCGTCGTAGTCTGCCCAGCTCGATCGCGGCAGCGCGAACAGGCGCTCGCGTTCGTTGAAACTCGCGACGGTGTCAGGCTCCGGATCGAGGAAGATATGACGATGATCGAACGCCGCGATCAGGCGAATGTGGCGCGAGAGCAGCATGCCGTTACCGAACACATCGCCGGACATATCGCCGATACCCACTACGGTAAAGTCCGTCGTCTGCGTGTCGACGCCCATCTCGCGCGAATGCCGCTTGACCGATTCCCACGCGCCGCGTGCGGTGATCGCCATTCTCTTGTGGTCGTAGCCTACCGAACCGCCTGACGCGAACGCGTCGTCTAGCCAGAAGCCGTATTCGCGCGCAATGGCGTTGGCATAATCGGAGAACGTGGCCGTGCCCTTGTCGGCGGCGACGACGAGGTAGGGGTCATCGGGATCATGGCGAACGGTATCCGGCGGCGGCACGATAACGCCGGCCACGCGGTTGTCGGTCACGTCGAGCAGGCCACGCAGGAACATCTGGTAGCACGCTACGCCTTCACGCGCGAACGCCTCGCGGTCCGTGACGGGCGGCGGGTTCTTCACCACGAAACCACCCTTCGATCCAACCGGCACGATCACGGTGTTTTTCACCATCTGCGCCTTCATGAGGCCGAGCACTTCTGTGCGAAAGTCTTCCCGTCGATCCGACCAGCGCAAGCCACCTCGCGCCACTTTTCCGCCCCGCAAGTGCACGCCTTCAACGCGCGGCGCATAGACCCAGATCTCGAACATCGGCTTGGGTTCGGGCAAGCCCGGCACCATCGACGGATCGAGTTTGAATGACAGATAAGGTTTTGGCTTACCTTCGGCATCCTTACGAAAATGATTGGTTCGTACCGTCGCGTTGATGACACCCAGGAACTGGCGCAGGATGCGGTCTTCATCGAGATTCGGTACGTTATCAAGCGCGGCTTCTATGTCGGCGCGCACCTGCTGCGTGCGGGTATCGCGAAGCTCACGACTTTGAGGGTTATCGCTTAGCATCCCTGGAAGAGCCGGATTGAAGCGCACCAGGAACAGTTCAAGCAACTTGCGCGCGATCGCCGGGTTACCGGTCAGCGCGCGCTCTATGTAGGCGTCGCTGAACGTTGAGCCCACTTGCCGCAGGTACTTGGCATAAGCGCGCAGGATCGTGACGTCGCGGGCGCCGAGTTGCGCGCGCAGGACCAGCCGGTTGAAGTCGTCGTTCTCGACTTCACCGGTCCAGACGCTTGCGAACGCGTTCTCGAACAGTTCCTTGACGCGATCGATATCGAACTCCACGTCGTCGGCAAGCTCCAGACCGAAGTCGTGTATCCACGCATGCGGCGCACCCAGCGGTTCAATGCGATAAGGCCGCTCTTCATCCACGCGCACGCCGAGATGCTCCAGCATCGGCAGGCTATGTGACAGCGCGATCGGGTCGCCCACCCGGTACACCTTGAAACGAAACGCCCGGCGCCCCGCTTCAATCGGCCTGTAAAGGCTCATCGCGAGGCCGCCCGCCCTCACCTGTGTCTGTTCGATCAACTCGATATCGCGCACCGCCGTACGAGCCGGATAATCTTCGCGATAACCCGCCGGAAATGAATCCGCGTATCGATTCAGGAGCCGGTTGCCCTGCTCTTCGCCGAAGCTGTCGACCAGTGCATCGGCGAGATCGTCTTGCCAGCGGCGCGCGACCTGCACGATCCGTTGCTCGAGTTCGCGCGTATCGGCTTCGGGCATCGCGCCTTTATCCGAACGCACCGTGATATAGATGCGCGCGAGCGGGGACTCGGATAGCAGCGGCGTGAATTCGATGCTCTTGCCGTTGAACGCTTGCATGAGTACGGTCGCGATCCGTTTGCGCAGGTCCGTGTTGAACTTGTCGCGCGGGACGAACACGAGGCATGAGACAAAGCGGTCGAACCGGTCGCGCCGCACGAACAGGCGTGTGCGCTGATGTTCCTGCAATCGCAGCACGCCGAGCGCGATATCGAACAGGTCGTCCTCATCGGCTTCGAAGAGTTCTTCGCGTGGATATTGTTCGAGCACGGTCACTAGCGACTTATGCAAATGTCCCTTCGCGAGAAAGCCGGCACGCCTGATGATGTTCGCGCATTTGCGCCGCACGATCGGGATCTCGGACGTGGGCACCAGATACGCGGTGGACGTGTACAAGCCGATAAACCGCCGTTCGCCAATCACCTTGCCATCGGCACCAACGCGCTTCACGCCCACGTAATCCAGATAACCGGGCCTGTGCACCGTCGCGCGCGAATTCGCCTTGGTGAGAAAGATCGGCACCGAGCCGTTGATGATGGCTGCTGCGGCCGGAGGCAATGGCGTGACGTTATCGGCCGCGGGCGGCCGCAGGCTTTCGCGCAACAGTCCTGCGCCGGAACCCGGCACGCCGCGCAGCGCAAAGCCGTCATCCTGCGTAATGAGTTCGTAGTCGCGATGCCCGAGGAAGGTGAAATGATCCGCCACCATCCACTCCAGGAACGCGCGTGCCTCGATGCCATCCGCGCTGGTCTCACGCGCTTTCATTTCTCCGATAGTGGCGCGTGCAACCTCAAGAATCTTCGGCCAGTCTTCCACTGAAGCACGTACGTCACCGAGCACGCGAGCGATGTCACGGCGTAGCTCGTCGAGCTTGGCCGCCTCGCCGCAGCGATCCACTTCGAAGTGAATAAACGACTCGAGGCGCGATTGCGGATCGCCGCCGTCAACGTGACCCAACGCGATACGCGTGATTGCCCCGCTTGCGGCGCGGGAGACCCGGAACACCGGATGAATGGCGGAATGCATCGCCAGGCCGAGTCGGTTGACCGCCATCGTGACCGAGTCGACGAGGAACGGCATGTCGTCGTTGACGATCTCGACCACCGTGTGATCGGAGTGCCAGCCGTGTTGTTCAAGGTTGGGGTTGTATACGCGCAGGACTTCGCGGCCGGTCGTGAATTTTTGCGCCGTCTGCCAGTGCGCCATGGCCGCGCCGTAGAGATCGGCTATGTCGCGGCTCTGGATGTCTTCGGGGTCCGCAAGCGCGTAGTAGTGGCTCAGCAGTGGTTCAACGACATCGAACGCGGGCGCGGGAAGCCGTCCCCGTGCAAAATCGACTACGTCAGTGAGAAGGTGCGCAACGCGCTCTTCGCTCTTGGTCAGCATGTCGTCTCCCGGATCTGGCACGTACGGTGCTCGGATTATGCGCCAAGTTTTGTGACACTTAAGCGCCGGAAGCACCGTCCGCGGAAACCCTCAGACCCTGACCCTAACGCTGATTGGAGCCCGACACGACATCGATCCACACCGCGAGCACGAGAATCCCGCCCTTCACGATCATCTGCCAATACGAATCGACGTCGAGCATCGACATGCCGTTGTCAAGGCTCGCCATCACCAGCGCCCCGATCAACGCGCCATAGACGGTCCCCGAACCACCGCGCATGGACGTCCCGCCGATAAAGCACGCGGCAATGGCGTCGAGCTCGCCCATCGTCCCCGCCGACGGCGATCCGGCCGCGAGCCGCGCCGTGTTGACCAGCCCGGCAAGCGCGCACATCAGGCCCATCAGCGCGAAGATCATCAGCTTCACGCGGTTCGTATTCACGCCCGACAAACGCGTTGCTTCGAGGTTTGAACCCACTGCATAAATGCGGCGGCCGAACACAGTCTGCGTCGCGACATAGGTGAAAATACCGAGCAACGCCAGCAGTAGCAGCACCGGCACAGGAATGCCGCCGTACTGGTTCAACGTGGTCACGAACGCGACCAGCACCAGCCCCGCCGCCACGATCTTCACGCCGTCCTGCCAAAGCGGCACGACGGCCAGGTTGTAACGCAGACGGTTCTGCCGCTGGCGCACGGTCAGCGTGACAAGCAACGCAAACAGCACGACAGCAAGCGCATTGCCCGCCATGCGCGGCAAATATCCCTGGCCGATAAACACGAGATTGCTGGAGACCGGCGCGATCGTCGAACCGCCGGTCACGCCAAGCAGCACGCCCCGATACGCCAGCATGCCGCCAAGCCCGACAATGAACGACGGCACTCGCAGATAGGTCGACCACCAGCCGTTGAACATGCCGATCGCAATGCCAAGCAGCATCACCGCCGGCACGGTGAACTGGATCGGCCAGTGATGCGAGACATCGAGAATAGCGGCCACGCCGCCGAGCAAACCCAGCAGCGATCCAACCGACAAATCAATCTCGCCCGCGATGATCACGAACACCATGCCGCATGCGAGCATGCCGGTAATCGACATCTGCCGGAGCAGGTTCGACAGGTTGCGTGGCGTGACGAACGCGCCGTCGGTGAGGAAGGAAAAGAAGATCCAGATGACGGTTACCGCCAGCAGCAACGCGAGCAATTTGTAACGCGTGAAAAGCTGCTTGAAGCGCTGACCGGATGTGGTGCTTGCGCCGCCGGTAACGCTGCGTTTGGGCGACGAGGTGACGTCAGGAGTCATGCGACGCTCGCTTGAAAAGAGTTTGTCTGTGGGGTCGCGCGGATGGCCGCTGCCAGGATATGTTCTTGCGTGAGCCCTTCGTTAATAAAGTCGCCGCGCAGTTGGCCCTCGCCTATGACTAGCACGCGGTCGCTCATGCCAAGCACTTCGTTGAGCTCTGACGACACCACGATGATTGACATACCGCGCCGGGCCAACGCGAACATGAGTTTGTAGATCTCGAACTTGGCGCCGACGTCGACGCCCCGCGTGGGTTCATCGAGGATAAGAATGGCTGGATCGGTCAGCAGCATCTTGGTCAGCACGGCTTTCTGCTGATTGCCGCCGGACAGGCTCGCGATAGACAACATCGGCGTGGCGGCACGCACGGAAAGCCGCTTCATCTCGGTATTGATCGTGTCGAGCTCGGCCGCCGAATCAATCCGCCCGCCCTTCGCAAAACGATTCAGCACGGCAAGCGTGATGTTATGTCCCACACCGAGTTGCGGCACGATGCCGTGGCGCTTGCGGTCCTCAGGCACCATGCCGATACCGGCATCGATCGCATTGGCCGGGGTCTTGATCTTGAGGCGCTTGCCGTTCAGATAAACCTCCGCCTCGCTGATGCCCGGGTAAGCGCCGAAGATTGCCTGCATCAGTTCGGTCCGCCCCGCGCCGACCAGCCCGGCAACGCCGAGAATCTCGCCCTTGCGCAGCGAAAACGAGACGTCGTCCACGCGCTTGCGCCGCGAGTTGGTCACATCAAAACAGGTGACGTGGCGTGCCTCGAAAATCACTTCGCCAATGTCGTGCGGCTCGCGCGGGAACAGGTTCTTGATCTCCCGGCCGACCATCATCGCGATGATGCTGTCGGTGCTCAGATCCTTCATGGGCTGCGTGGCGACATGCTTGCCGTCCCGGATCACGGTGATGGTGTCGCAGACTGCTTCCACCTCGTCGAGTTTGTGCGAGATGTACACGCACGCCACGCCGCGCTTCTTCAGGTCGCGCACGATGTCGAGCAAGATGCGGATTTCGCTCGCGGTCAGGGACGAAGAAGGTTCATCCAGGATCAGCAACTTCGCGCGCTTGTTCAACGCCTTGGCAATCTCGATCAGTTGTTGATGGCCACCGCCGTAGTTCATCACAGGTTGAGCCACGTTGATGCCGCTGATGTTCAGTTCACGCAGCAGTTCGTCGGCGCGCTGATACATGGCCGCGTAGTTCATCCGGCCGCCGCTCAACGTGATTTCGTTGCCGAGGAAGATGTTTTCCGCCACCGACAATTGCGGCACCAGCATCAGTTCCTGATGGATGATGACAATGCCGGCATCTTCCGTTTCGCGGATGGTTGATGCCCGTAAAGGCTCACCTTCCCAGAGGATTTCTCCTTCCCACGTGCCGTGCGGATACACCCCGGACAGCACTTTCATCAGCGTCGATTTGCCTGCGCCGTTCTCGCCGCACAAACCCACGCATTCCCCGGGCGAGACCACGAGGTCGATTCCATCGAGCGCCTTCACACCGCCAAACGTCTTGACGATGCCGTGCATTTCCAGCAGCGCGTTTGCCATGCGGTTTTTATCCTGGACAGTGAATCAGCGTGAAGGCCTCATACGCTTAGAGCGTATTTTCAAGGCCCTCACGCCTGGCATGACGCAAAAGGCGTATTAATTTCCCGCCAACTGGGCCTGCGTATAGAAGCCGTCCTTTATCACGGTATCGACATTGCTCTTGGTCAGGAGCGTCGGCTGCAGCAACACGGTGTTGACCTGCTTCATGCCGTTATCATATTTCGCGTTATAGGCCGGTTGCTGCCCTTTCGCCAGGTCCACCGCCAGTTTGGCCGCTTCGCCTGCAATCAGCTTCAGCGGTTTATAGACGGTCATGGTCTGCGTGCCATCCACCAGGCGCTTGACTGCTGCCAGGTCGGCATCCTGCCCGGAGATAGGCACCTTGCCCGCGAGGTGTTGCGCGGCAAGCGCCTGGATCGCGCCGCCGGCCGTGCCGTCATTGGACGCCACGATCGCGTCGATCTTGTTGTCGTTCGCGGTCAGCGCGTCTTCGGTGATGCGCAGCGCGGTCGCGGCGCTCCATTCCGGCACCCATTGCTGGCCGACAACCTTGATGTCGCCGCGATCGATGGCCGGCTTCAGGATCTTCATCTGCCCTGCACGCAGCATCTTCGCGTTGTTGTCGGTCGGTGCGCCGCCGAGCATGAAGTAGTTACCCTTGGGCTGGGCGTTGAACACGCCTTGCGCCTGCATTTCGCCGACCTTTTCGTTGTCGAAGGAGATATAGGCGTCCACATCGGCGTCGAGGATCAGACGGTCGTACGACACCACCTTGATGCCCGCCTTCTTCGCTTCCGCCACTACATTGCCGAGGGTTTTCGAATTGAACGGCACGATCACGATGACATCGACACCCCGCGAGATCAGGTTTTCGATCTGCGATATCTGCCGTTCTTCGCTGGCATCGGCGGATTGCACGGACACCTTGGCGCCCAGCTTCGTGGCGGCGGCGACAAAATAATCGCGGTCACGCGACCAGCGCTCGACCCGCAGGTCGTCAATACAGAAGCCGATTTCAGGCTTGTCCTTGCTCGCATGAGCGAGGGTAGGAAGTACGGACAAACTGGCGAACATCGCTCCACAGACCAGCGATCCCAGCACGGCACGGCGTTTTGCGAACTTCATGTCTCACTCCTTTTTATGGTTGACTAGCCGATGCGTCTTCCTGCGTGGCCGGTCAGGACAACGCATGTGCGAGAGAGGGGACGTCGGCGGAATCTACTGCTTGCGCCGCGAATCGATGTTCGCGGTCGTCGGTTTTGCGGGTGGGTCGTCTCTTTATTTTGTCGTTAGCTTGGGCCCTTGATCGCCTTGGATGCAATTGCGAAATCAGCCGGGCCGCTTAATGATTTTCGATGCGGGTTTCCGCGAATAAGCACATCACTTATAGATCGCCCTGTTCACGATATTTTCAAGCTGCTCCTGTTGTCCGCTCACATGCTGAGGGTTAACACGACGTCCAAGCGCATCGATAGCCAGCGACTCCAGAGAGTAACCGCCCGAGAGTATCTTGCGGCCAAATTCTGTGTCCCAACCTGCATAACGCTGCGTCTTGAATTCGGCAAGCTTGTCGTTCTCGACCAGCGTGGCGGCCCGTTCAAGTGCAATCGCTATCACGTCGATCGCGCCTATGTGCCCAAAGAACAGGTCTTCGGGCGCTACGCTCTGGCGCCGTACCTTCGCATCGAAATTCATGCCGCCGGTGCTGAAGCCGCCGTGCCGCAGGATTTCATACAGCGCCAGCGTCAGCTCTTCGACGCTGTTTGGAAACTGGTCAGTGTCCCAGCCGTTTTGCGGATCGCCGCGATTTGCATCGACACTGCCGAAGATACCTAGCGCGTATGCAGTCGCAATTTCATGGTGGAACGAATGTCCCGCCAGCGTTGCATGATTCGCTTCAATGTTTACGCGGATTTCATTTTGCAAACCGAACTGTGCGAGAAAACCGTGGACTGTCGCTACGTCGTAGTCGTACTGGTGCTTGGTCGGTTCTTGCGGTTTCGGCTCGATCAGCAACGCGCCTTTGAAACCCGTCTTGTGTTTGTGCTCCACCACCATGTTAAGGAAACGTCCGAGCTGATCCCGTTCGCGCTTGAGATCGGTATTGAGCAGCGTGTCGTAACCTTCGCGACCGCCCCACAACACATAGTTTTCGCCGCCAAGCCGATGCGTGGCCTCAAGCGCCTGGAACACCTGCGTGGCCGCGAACGCAAACACTTCGGGGTTTGGATTGGTCGCGGCTCCTGCTGCGTAGCGCGGGTGCGAGAACAGGTTCGCCGTACCCCATAACAGCTTGATGCCGGTCTCCTCCTGCTTGGCCGCCAGATAGTCCGTGACGCCTTTGAAGTTGTTGACGTAGTGTTTGATGCTGTCGCCTTCGGGTGACACGTCCGTGTCATGGAAGGTGTAATACGGCGCGCCCAGTTTCGAGAAGAATTCGAACGCCGCGTCGGCTTTCAGATGGGCGCGTTCGATAGCGTCGCCGGGTTGCTGCCACGGACGGTGAAACGTGCCTTGGCCGAACATGTCCACGCCCGGCCAGACGAACGTATGCCAGTAGCAGACGGCCAGCCGCAAGTGATCCTCCATGCGCTTGCCGAGCACCAGTTTGTCGGGGTCGTAATGGCGATAAGCAAAGGGGTTATCCGACTGGGGGCCTTCGTAACGCACGGCGGGCAAATGTTCGAAATATGACATGGGCGTCTCCTTCTTTTTAATGTGTCACCATGCTGCCAGCATCGTCGCGGACCGGGCAATTGCGAAATCCGCCAGCGCTTATGGTGTTTCTTGAGGTTGGAGGTTAGCGGGAGGGGGGGCGTTCGCACTTGGGGTTTGGTGGGCTATGGTGGGGTGGTGGGTTCCCGGGGGTTAGTGGTCAGGGTTAATGCCGGGGTGGTCGGTTCTGGGTTAGCGGTCGGAGTCAGTGCCGGGTTGCTGCTTTCGGCCGTGGTGGTTTGCGAGAGTTGGATTTTCTCTTTATCACTATTAGCCACTGTGCGTGGCGGCACGTCATTTCTTTGTCCAAAGCGACAAAGAAACGAAGCAAAGAAAACGCTTTTAAACCACGCTACCCTAAGTGTCCACAGCGTGCAGTTTTCATTCATGGGTGCCCCAAAAGCACGGTGCTCGCCAGAGCCACGGATGTTTGAACCCCTCCTTCTCGCGAATCCTGACACGAACACGCTTCGCCCCGTACGCTCTCGGGCAAGCACCATTGCCAAGGAACCACACGCTTCGCCACCAGTGATTGAACCTGCCCAAGGAGCACCCCTCGCTATCCGCGGACACCAACCACCAACTATGTGCGCACCTCGAACCACGTCGCTAACCCACCGAGAAACCAGGTCGCGAAAATGCGGGCGGCCGTAACCGACGAAAATGGCTGTACAGAACGCGCAGCCAATTCACAAAAACTGAAGCAGTAAACACGAACACGCACCAAGCTGTGGCCTATGAATACGGTCGCATGGACCAGGTAGCTAACCTGTCAAAAAACCGCAGCCGTAAATACCCGTGAGGCGGTGCGGGTTCCTTAGCAATTGTGCTTGCCCGAGAGCGTACGGGGCGAAGCGTGTTCGTGTCAGGATTCGCGAGAAGGAGGGGTTCAAACATCGGTGGTTCTGGCGAGCACCGTGCTTTTGGGGCACCTATGAATAGAAACTGCACGCTGTGGACACTTAGGGTAGAGCGGTTAAAGCGCTTTCTTTGCTTCGTTTCTTTGTCGCTTTGGACAAAGAAATGACGTGCCGCCACGCACAGTGGCTAATAGTGATCAAGAGAAAATCCAACTCTTGCAGACCACTAAGGCCGAAAGCACCAACCCGGCAATGAACCCGACCGACCACTAACCCCGGAACCGACCAACCCAGCACTAACCCCGACCGCCAACCCCAGAACCCACCATACCCCCCAAAAATCAACGCCCAAACCCCGAGTGCGAACGAACACCCCTACCCAATTTCGTAACACCACTAAGTGAAAATCAGGCTGGCGGTTCCCCGACGCACGGGCCTAAAATCAGCAAACGCTAAAAAGACCCCATAAAAAAACAGGCGCATATTGCGCCGCAACAGAGACGATGGACATATCGCGGCCAGCGGCATGCATCCATACGGAGTTCGATGACACGACCACAGACCGCTCAGGCTTCACACCGGATCGCGCTGCTGTTCAACGCGAACAAAGTGTATGACCGCGAGGTGATTACCGGCATCGGCAACTATTTGCTGTCCACGCGCGTCGCATGGGATCTCTTCCTGGAGGAAGATTTCCGCTGCCGGCTGAATGGCATTGAACGCTTCGAAGGCGACGGCATCATCGCGGATTTCGACGATCCAGCAGTGGCCGAAGCATTGGGAGATTCCCAACTGCCCGTGGTCGCCGTAGGTTCGTCTTATGCGGACCCGACATGTTATCCAGCCAGGCTGCCCTATATCGCAACCGACAACACCAAGCTGATGTCGCTTGCGTACACGCATCTGATCGGTGCGGGCTTGCAACGTTTCGCGCTTTATAGCCTGCCTGAAGCGCCGGAAAACCGCTGGGCACAAGAGCGTGAACTGGCCTTCAAGACGCTGCTCGCAGCCGATGGGCTGGAGGCAGATATCCATCGCGGCCTGCCGACCAGCGCGCCGGTCTGGAGCCAGGCAAGCGCACAACTGACCTCATGGCTCGAGAGCTTGCCGAAGCCCGTCGGCGTGATCGCCGTGACCGATGCCCGCGCACGGCATCTGCTGCAGGCGTGCCTCATCTCGGGTATTCCCGTACCTGAGCAAGTGGCCATCATTGGCATCGACAACGATCCGCTGACCCGCTCGCTCACCCGCATTCCGCTCTCTTCCGTGATTCAGGGAACCGAGGAAATGGGCCGTACAGCGGCTCATTTGCTGCACCAGATGCTGGGTGGCGCACGCTTTCACGGCAGACGCATCCTCGTGCCGCCGGTGGGCATCAACGTGCTCGAATCGACTCGCCATCAACCGGTGTCGAGTCCCTATGTCATGCGTGCGCGCCATTACATCCGGCAATACGGATGCCAGGGCATCAAGACCGAACAAGTGGCCGATTACGTGGGCGTATCGCGCTCGTCGCTGGAGGATCACTTCCGCCGCGAACTCGGTTGCACCGTGCATCAGGAGATACTGAATCACAAACTCGATGTCGCGAAGCAACTCCTCGCCCGTCACGATCTATCCAGCGCCGAAGTCGCCATCCGCTGCGGTTTCACTTCGCTGCAATACATGTACGCCGTGTTCCGCCGCGAGCTGGACTGTACGCCGCGCGAATATCAGGAGCGCCTGGCGGTCGCGCCCTGCGCACAACCCGGCTGATCCCCGCCCTCCATGAGTTTCGCCGAAATTTTCGCCGATATGCCCACCCCTCTCCGCCCAGGCTCTGCGCGCGTAAGTGTCGAACGCTGGGGAGAGTTGCCCGGCGGCGATGTTGCGCGCCTGTTCACGCTGCGCAATGTGCACGGCATGCGCGTCGCAATCAGCGATCTCGGTGCAACGCTGGTCTCGTGGAATACCGCCGATCGCGCGGGACGCGTGGCAGATGTCCTGCTGGGACACGACACGCCCGCCGAATATTTCGCCGGCCATGCTTATCTGGGCGGTGTGATCGGACGCTGGGCAAACCGCATCGAAAACGCGCGCTTCGCGCTCGACAACGTCGCGTATTCGCTCGATCGCAACGAGGGCGACAACTTGCTGCATGGCGGTGCGGCAGGATTTCATCGGGCGCTGTGGGACGCACGGGAAGTGGACGGCGCACTGGTCCTCACGCATGAATCGCCAGAAGGCGACGCGGGGTTTCCAGGCAATGTGTCCACTACATTGCGCTATACGCTCGACGACGACGGCACCTTGACGCTCGCGTATGAAGCCGTATCGGATGCACCTACGCCGCTGAACCTGACGAACCATGCCTGCTTCAATCTGTCCGGCGACGAAACCGCCGATATCCGCGGCCACGTCATTTCCATCGATGCCGACACGTTCTTCGAAGTCGACGCCGCCCTGATCCCCGAAGGCCGCGCTCAGGTCGCGGGCCATGCGTTCGATTTTCGCGCGAGCGCTCCGCTCGGCGCACGGCTCGACTGGCCGCACGACCAGCTCGCGCGTGCGGGCGGTTTCGACCATTGCTATGTCGTAGGCGAAAGCGGCAAAACGCTCAAGCCGGTGGTACGGCTTTACGACCCCGGCAGTGGCCGCGAGTTGACAATGGGAACCAATGCACCCGGCGTGCAGTTTTATACCGGCAATCATCTGGACGGCATCGTGGGACGGCACGGACAGCGTTACGGCAAACACGCCGGCCTGTGTCTCCAGGCCGGCGCGTTCCCAAACCAGGTCAACATGGCGGACGCGGGAAGCGTGATCGTGCGCCCCGGTGAACCGTACCGGCAGGTCACGTGGTATCGGCTGGGTCTGCAGCAATAGCCCGTAGTAGTCCCTTCTATTTCACAACAATCGTGCCCGTCATGTGCGGATGGATCGAACAAAAATACTTGTACGTGCCGGGCTTCGGGAACGTCTGTGAAAACTGCTCCCCGGAATCTAGCGGCGCCGACTTAAATTCGCGCGGCGTTGCATCGTTGACGATGGTATGAGGCATGTCGTCATGGTTCTCCCAGGTCACGGTCGACCCTGCTGAAACGGACAACTGAGCAGGACTAAACGAGAAGTTGTCGATCACTACGATAGCCGCCGGCTTCGCCTCGGCGGCGAATGCGGGCGCAGCCGCCAGCGCCGTTGCAAAGGATACGGCGACCAGCGTTTTGGCAGCGGACTTCGCTACCCATGCACGCCGAATATCAGACATCATCGTTCTCCGCTTGTTCAAGATGGCGCTCATACGCTGAGCCGCGTATCGACAATGGCCAGGTCAGCTTTGCCTGGAACATAGTTGACTGTGCGCACCCCGAGCATCTTGCGTAGCGTGTCCGCCGGGACCTTCATCGGACCGGGACCTGCTGCCGTGCCCGGTGCGGGTTGCGGAAAAGCGGTCGACAACGCGGAGTAAAAATTGATCTCACCTTCAACTTTTTGTGCGACCTGATGCACATGGCCGTTGAGCACCGTGACCGAGCCGAAACGCTTCATCAGGCTCAGCGCCTGCGCGCTGTCGTCGGTGCCCCAGCCCCATTGCGGATACAAAGACCAGAGGGGGATATGCGCGAACACCACCAGCGGCGTGCTGCTCGTGCGCGCGTGCAGGTCTTGCTTCAGCCACGCTAGCTGTTCGTCGCCGAGAAAACCCAGGCCGCCGCCACGCAGATCCAGCACGTTGGTCAAGCCGACGAAATGCACCCCGCCTTGATCGAAGCTGTACCACTTGGGGTCCGCGGGTTTGGCGAAGCGCTCGAAATATGAACCGCCGTCATCGACGAGCACGTCGTGTTCGCCCGGTACGTAGTGCACATCGAGCCCGGCGCTCTGGACGATCTGCGTGGCGGTGTCGAACTCGCCGGGCTTGGACAGGTGGCTGATGTCGCCGGTATGGATGATGAACCTGGGCTTCTCCGAGCTAGTGCGGATCTCGTCGACGGCTTCCTGCAAGGTGCTTGCCGGATCGAGGTTCGGGTCCTTGCTGAAGCCGATATGACTGTCGCTGATCTGCACGAAGCTGAACGCATGACGGTCGATTTCGGCAGCCTCTGCGGTGCCCCCTATCAGCTTTGATCCCGGCACGCCGCCGTTCAGGGTCCACAGCATGCCTGCACCGGCCCATGCCATGCACGTCAGTGCGGTGCGCCGTCTGGCGCCGTGTTCCGTGAGGGGGTCGGGCGGGAGGATTTTTTTGTCGAGGTCGGACATGAACGGCTCCTGATGGATGGGTGTGCAAAACGGGTATGCACGTGGCTATGCATTGGCCCATGCCCATCAAACTCAGAGGTCCAGCGCTTTATTCCTGGTCAATTTTTTCGCCAAACTCGCATAATCGGGAATAAATCAGGTAGTTGACCGGTAAGTACAGTCGAGAGCCGGCGTCTTGAATTGCGGTATTGCGGACCGACCGGCGACCCGTCATGCGCGTCGGCGCGTAGCGCACGTTTGCACGTTCCGCGCGTTCCACAGGTTCCGCGGCAACACCGCTTGCCAGGGAGAGTACCGATGGCGAAGCACTCGCCGAATCGCTTCGATGCGGTGATGCTGCCGCATCTGGACGCGGCGTATAACCTTGCCCGCTGGTTGAGTGGCAATCCCACGGACGCCGACGACGTCGTGCAGGAAGCCTTCCTGAGAGCCTTCCGTTTCTTCGATAGTTACGAGGGCGACAATCCGCGCGCCTGGCTGCTGGCGATCGTGCGCAACACGTGGTTCACCGAATGGCGCAGGCAACATAACCGCGTGGATGCCACGCCGTACGACGATTCGCTCAACGTCGACGATCAACTCCCCGGCTGGGCCGATGAAAGCGGCGACGATCCGGAAAAGCTCGCGGTGCGTCAGGACGAAACCGAACTTGTGCATCGGGCGTTGGCTACGTTGCCGGTTGAATATCGTGAGGTGATCGTCTTGCGTGAACTGGAAGACATGAGCTACAGGGACGTAGCGGCCGTGGCGGGCATCCCGCTGGGCACAGTCATGTCACGGCTTTCGCGCGCGCGCCGCCTGTTGTGCGCGGCTGTACGGGCGGCGCAGGGCGGCTCGGAACAGCAGGCGATCCGCCTGGTCAAAACACCACCCGCCGGTCCAGAGGAGTCCAAGCGTGGAAACTAAATCCAACTCATCGCTCGCGGGGAAACTGCGCGACGGGTCGCTTTATGAACGGGCCCCTGAATCCTTGCGCGCGCAGGTGCAAGCCCGGTTGAAAGCAGAAACGGCCAGGAAAAGTCCATCGCCTTGGAACGGGTTGTGGCGCATGGCGGGATTGCCGTTCATCGGCGGGGGAATCGCGGGGATCGGCTTGTGCTCGCTGGTCTTCATGACGCTGCTCTGGACCCGGCAACCGCCCCGTGGCAGTGACCTGCAACAGGAGATCGTTTCAAGCCATGTACGGGCACTGATGTCGGCGCGCACGATGGATGTGTTGTCGAGCGACCAGCACACGGTGAAGCCCTGGTTCAATGGACGTATTGACTATGCGCCACCCGTGGTCGATCCCCAGGCGCAAGGCTTTCCGCTGGTCGGCGGGCGGCTCGATTACGTGGATCATCGCCCCGTTGCCGTCATGATCTACCGGTATCTGAAACATCCGATCGACTTGTACGTCTACCCTGATGATCGTGGCAAAAGCGATGGCAGAAGCGCTCCGTCGTCCACGCCTCTGATCACGCAATCCGACGATGGTTACTCGCTGGTCGAGTGGCGTCAGGACGGCATGGTGTATTGGGCCATCAGCGATGCATCGCCGGTCTACATCAAGCGGTTCGCCGAAGCGATCAGAGCTGAAACGCGGCAATAACCGGAAGCGGACGGCCTGAGCCCGTGGTCCGCGGTTCATTTGTCCGCGGACCACGGGCCGGCGTGATGGTCCGCATCATGGCCTGGCCCGGACCGCTGCTACACTTGCGCTTTTATTCTGACCTCGCCGCTTCCTTGTCGCGTTCCACTGCCGGCCACCGTTTTTTAACGGCGCTACATCGCCTTGCGGTTCTGCTTCGCTTGCAGCCGGGTCAGATGCAACGTCAACACGTTCTCTTCCATCGCCATTCGCACCGACACTTGCTCGCGAATAACCGCTGGTTGCACGAGCAACTATTCATAGACACCTGCTCTTGTGCCTGAAGACAATTCGGCGTCTCATGTAAACAACACTGCACCTGGAATTATCGGGCGAATTGATCGTTTTCAATCCTGAGACCCTGCTTCGGGCACTTGGCGGCGAATGCATGCATTCGCCGCCAAGTGCCCGGAATTACAGGCGATTTTCGAACGATTCTCGTAAAATATATTACTTTATACTGTCAATTTTCTTTCTAATAGACACGTTCACTGCAGTTTTGTAACGATCGGAAAAATGGCGAGTAACGTCTGTAATGGCGCTTCGTGGTCAACTGAATTAGCGTTCAGGTGTGCTCCTTTTAATGCAGCAGATCGCGGGGCGGTGCGATATCTGCTTACCGCTTACGGTAAAGAATCGGGGAGCGTATCGTCAAACCAGGTTGGGAGAAATGTCGTGAAACGCCTGAATTCTTGCTTGCCGCTGGCGGCGGTCGCAGTCGCCGCAGCCTGTCTCTGCGGGCCGGCAAATGCTGCACGTGTTTTTGTTGGGGTGGGCGTGGGTGTGCCTTATTACTATCCGGTTGCACCTGTTCCGTATTACTACCCCTATCCTCCGGTCGTGGCTGTACCGGCACCGCCACCGGTCAACTATGTCGAACAGGGACAAGCGCAGGGTCCGGGGCCGTCGGCCGATGCCTCCGGACAGCAGGGTGGTTCCTGGTACTACTGCGATGCATCGAAAGCGTACTACCCGTATGTGAAGGACTGCCCGTCCGGCTGGCGTCCCGTGGCGCCGCAGCCAGGCAACTCTCAGTAATCCTTGAATGGAAGATCAAAGCGTCATGAAGTATCCAAGACTTGCATTACTCGTTTCAATGGGGGTTTCGCTGGGCATTCTTGGCGGGTGCGCCGTAGTGCCGTCGGGACCGAGCGTGATGGCCCTTCCTGGCACTGGCAAGACTTTTGACCAGTTCCGCGCGGATGACGGTTCGTGTCGCCAGTTTGCGTATGGGCAGGTGGGCGGCGAGTCGGCCAATCAGGCCACGACCAACAGCGCGGTGGGCAGTGCAGTGGTCGGTACGGCGTTGGGCGCCGCGGCAGGTGCGGCGTTCGGTGGCGGTTCGGGCGCAGCTATTGGTGCCGGCGCTGGCTTGCTGGGCGGCAGTTTGTTTGGTGCGACCAATGCGCAAGGTTCGGCGTATGACGTGCAGCGACGCTATGACTACGCGTATCTGCAGTGCATGTATGCGAACGGCAACCGCGTGCCAATGCGCGGCCGGATGATGAGCGCACCGCCGCCGCAAGGCGTTTATTCGACGCAGCCGCCTCCTCCGCCACCGCCGCCCGGAATGCCGCCTCCTCCGCCGCCGGGGTATTGAAGAAGGCGCGCTTTCGTTGGTTTCGTTCGCACCCGGCCAAAGGGTTCAGTTGGAGGAGTGCGAACGAAAAACCTATCCATGCGTATGGATTGAGTCGTTGATTGTGCGCGCGCAATCAATTACTGCCGGTGCCCGGCGCTGCTTCGCTTCGGCGAGCGTCCGGTGACTCGTCGGCGCGACAACAACACCGATCCCATTGGCCGCCGCTCCCGGTCAACCACGGCCGCTGGAATCGTCATATCGCCAATAATCAGCCCTTCCCCGTTCGACGCATAGCCGCTAAGCCTCCCTTGCATCAGCCGAGAATCAATCTCGCCGAGATCCGTCACCGTGTACCGCGTATGCACCACACGCTCACGCCTGGTTAAAGCCAATCTGCATCGCATTCAACGCAAGCTGGTAACGCTTCGTGCGCGGATGCTTCTTCACATACCTCAGCTTTTCAAGCGTGTAGGTCATCCGCTGCGCTGAACTCCTGGTGATCGACTTAGCCACCGCCATCCCGGCAACGTCATCGTGTTTCACTGCGGCCGGGGTACAAGCAAGTAGCGCCAGAGCGCACCCACCTGCAGAAAAAAGACATCCGGGAACCGAAGAAGCGTAAATTCATTGGATAGGTTCCGGCCTGTTGCGTGGATCATGCGACGGGTCAAACGTCGAAGTCGGACAAGTTGTACAGGAGGAGCAGCCATGAACACAAAACAAAGTAAAAAGGGACATCTCGAAGCCGCAGCGTCGCATCACGAGCAGGCCGCGCGATTTCACCGCGAGGCGTCACACCATTTCGAAGCAGGCAAGGACTACGACCACGCCGCCCATCAGGCGGTCATGGCACACGGTTATGCGCTTCACGCCATAGACGAGGCCAACAGCGTCGTCAAACACAACGCCGGTTCGTCGACAGTATTGCCGCCGCCAACGGGTTCCGCTGAACACAGCACGACCGCCGCGCAGCATCACGCAACAGCTGCGGAACTCCATGGGCAAGCGGCACAGCATTTGCGCCACGCAGCCAAACTCTTCGACGATGACCGTAGCGCTGTTGCGCACGATACCCAGTTAGCGTTTTCCCTTGCCGTGCGCGCGCTATCTCACGGGAACGAGGCGGCCAGGCAGCATGTCACGTCAATCCGCGATAAAACCCCAATCACCGGCGCGGCCTGAGCACACGGTTAAACGATGTTGCCGCGAGCAACATAAGGGAAACCATCAGCGCCCTGGCCTCTTCGACCGGAGCCGGCTAAACGAACGCCAGGGCGCGTGCTCATCACTATCAGCCCAAGGATCAGCCCAAGGTCGCGCATTGCATGAAGCCGTGGGCACTTAAATCCGGCCTATGTCGTCACGGCCGCGCCGCCGAATGGCTCGGCCATGCTGGTTTGGTTTCTGCCTGAAGCCTTTGCTCGATACACGGCCTGGTCTGCCGCCTTGATCAACGCGAGCGCGTCGGTTACCTCTTCAGTATCTGTACACGCCACGCCGATGCTCACCGTGATCAACCCATGTTCGCTGCCGTTGTGTTCGATAGCCAGTCCACGCACCGCTGCGTGAATAGCGGCTGCAACTACAGCCGCCGCCGCGCCGTCCGTCTCCGGCAGCAAGACGACGAACTCCTCGCCCCCGAAGCGCGCAGCGATATCGCCCGGCCGCTGGCTGTTACGCGCGATCGCTTGCGCCACGGCGGTCAACGCGTCGTCACCGGCCTGATGACCGTACGTGTCGTTGTAGCTTTTAAACCGGTCAATATCCACGAACAAAAGCGCCAATGGTTTTCCCGAGCGTTTCGATCGGTGCCATTCGAGCATGAGACGATCATCCAGACTGCGCCGGTTACTCAGACCCGTCAGCCCATCGATACGCGTCATGTCGCGCAACTGCTGCTCGACGATCAGCCTGTGCCGGAATTCCACGGAGAGAAGCTGGGCGGCAAACAACATGCCGATGATCAGCAGCGCAGTAACAATGCCGATGTACCACGCCCGGCTCGTCCAGTCCGCAAACACGTAACGGGTCGCGGGCGCAATGATCACAATCATTTTCAGCTTGTCGAACCGGCGAAAGTTGTACAGCCGCTCCTCTCCGTCTTTCCCGGATGTGTCGATGAACGACGTCTCATGCGTCTGCCTGAACCGCTCGAAGTTTTTTCTCCCGCTGAAGTTCTCGTCGACCGGGGTTCCATCGTTCGGATAACGCAGGATCACATGGCCGTCATCCTGCAAGAGCGTAATGGCACCCCCAGGACCAAGCTGGACGCCCGACAGCAGGTTCTGGAAGTAGTCGAGCCGGAAGGCCGCCACCACCACACCGGCGAACGAGCCATCAGGATGGTTCACCCGCCGGCTGAACATGAGATCGACTTCACCGGGATTCAGGCGCGACTGTAGCGGACGGCTGACGAACAGGCCCAGCTTTGGATTGTCGCGATGAACGGTGAACCATGGGCGATCGGACAGATCCACGCTGCGTGGAACCACGCTGGTGGAATCCACAATGATCCTGCCCCTCGAATCAAGGCACAACAACGCGCCTATGTACTGGCTGGCGGTAGCGGATCTATCGAATAGAAGTTCCCGCCTCAGGTGGTCCGGCAGCCGCATGATGTCTGCGTCTTGTGCGCCGTCCACGGCCGCTTGAATGGAGAGGTCCGTGAGTTCGGAGGTGTAGGTGATGTCATGTTCAATGACCCGCGCGAGATTGTCTGCATTCTCGATAGCGCGAGCGGTTGCGTCCTCACGCGCCTGCACCAGGACAGCCAGGGCGAACCCGAGCACGATCACCGAGAAAGCGATGCTGCCTAGACCTATTGCATTCGGATGGCGCGCTAAAGCCGCTCTTAGCCGAAAGAAAATAGTCGTTTTTTTTAACATTCGAAGGCTTCCAACGCTAAGGCGGTATTGTCTGACGCTCTCGGACCCGAGCCGACCCGCGCCTGTTCGCACTTCGCCGATCGCCCCTCCTGCTTGCGGAAAACGGTTTCCCTAAAGGTTTCCCTAAAGCCGCGATCACCCACGCAATCAGTCAATGCCTTGCATGCACGTCCCACCTTTCGATTTTCTTTCCTGTTCCTGGTCTTGTGAGCAGTCCAGCGCTCATTCGTCATGCAATTATTCTATGCGCTCTGGGCTGGCGCGCGATGATCTTTCTTCTTGTACGCGTTTGCCTGTCAAGGCAGTCACTGCGATCCAACGCCGTCAGGCTACGCGTCGCACAGGGCAATGCCAGACGCGGAAAAGCCGTTCCTGCGAAATGCAGAACGGCTTTTTCAAAGACTGTTTAATGCCTTGTTGATGCGCTTTGTTGATGCGGACGCAGCGGATTTAACCGGGCTTCGACGCCATGCCTGCGCATCGATCAGCCGGAAAGCTCCGAATCAATGGCAGCGATTCACCCAATGGTGATGCACCTTCACTTTGTGGCACTCGCGATGATGATACGGCGCAGCGGAGGCCGGAGCGATAGCGCAGAAGCTCGTTGCTACGAGAGCGAGGGTGATGGCAATTTTCTTCATGGTGTTTTCCATAAGTGCGAGGCGGGTAAAAAGTGAAGTAGCTTCACATGGCGAGTCGTGCATTCATGCACAGGTGGTACAGACGCCGACATCGGCGGACAAGTTCAACGGCAGACATCAACCCCGGCGCTCAACGAGCTTTAGCTCGTCGCTTTAGCCCGTCTAACGATCGATGATGCGGTCGGTCAAACATCCCAGGAACCTTCCGGCCGGTCGATGGTTGTCCATCTACTTGCCTATTAACGGCTTGAATGCCGATTTGGATAACAACTTTCTGCAATTTTTTTTGCTCATGGGAATGGGGTTAACTCGGGTCAGGACACGGATTGATGCTCATCAAACTTCAGTTGATATGATTTCGATGTCGGCATTTTGTAATCTATCCGAGTGTTACGGACCCCTTCATTCTTCACCTCGCATGCCAAGTTGCGGCATGCAGCGATAGAAGCATGCGCAAGGTTTGTTCCACGTGTGTCAGGGAGCACTTGTCACGCGGTGTAACGCATGTAAGCAGCCCTGCAATGCATTCGCGGCAAGCACGGCATACACTCAATATGCGTCTTCTCCCAAAGACGCGGTTGTGAGTGATGCAAGTGACTGCAGCTTGGCCCGCCCTCTTGGGTGGGCCGTTTTTTTCTTCACGCTTTGATCCCGTCACTTTGATCACTTTCACGAGCCTTCGCGGCAAGCATGCTATTTCCATCGACCGGATCGCGCGACTGAGCATCACGAGCTGATCAATACAACCGAGTCACACATGAACCGTATCCCGTTTGCCCCGGGCGTCGCCTGTCTGTTGTTCATTTCCTCAGCTTACGCACAGTCCAGTCCGGACACGGCCAACTCGGCCATCGCGCAAAACTTCCAGTACATGAACCATCCGCCCGCGCCGCCGGTTCAAGCCAGCGCACCGGCCGCAACCGGAAGAGGCCATGGGCATCGGCACCAGCAGGCCTCGACCGACACCGACCAGGCTCAATAGCCACGCTTGGGGCAACGCTCGCCATTCTGTGGACGGCAGCGAAACGCTCATTGGTTGTCTGGATTGCGAACGCTGGCGCCCCCGGTTTGAACTCTGATCCTGCGCACGCGCGTTCACAATCCCGTGGGTCGTGTCAGCCATGCAACTGGAGGCAAGGATTTCACCCAAGGAGCCGCGCTCATGCGCGAGACCGGTCAGATCGCATAACAACTTGGCAATGCTAATGGTTAGTTCTACTTTGCCGCAGCAAGTTCACCTGGCTTGACTACGAAGTCCACGGAAGCGCTCGGTGCAGAACTCAAGACCCGGGACAAAGTATTCATGGCAAGCCATCACCGCCGATGACTTCTCCGGCGCATACAACTATTTTTCGGGTAGCGCGGATACTGGGTGAAGGCTTGAGCAAACCAGCCGTCAGGCGACGAGGTGACACACCGCTTCAACGCGATTGCCCGCAGGATCACGGAGGAACGCGGCGTAATAACCTGGATGGTAGTCGGATCGTAATCCTGGAAGTCCATCCGAGCGGCCCCCGGCCACAAGGCCCGCCGCGTGGAATGCGTCGACCTGCCCACGGGAAGCGGCCTTGAAACACCAATGCCGCTTGTTGTCGCCTATCAGGCCCTGATCCAGGTACACCGCGAGATAAGTCGATCCAGCATCCTGCGGCGTGCACCGTTCGCCGTATCCCAGCGCGTGAGGCAAGTCGTACACCTTCGCTGCGCCGAGCACGCTCATGATCGCGTCGTAAAAGCGCCGGGCAATGTCAAGATCGGGAACACCGATAGAAACGTGATCGAGAAGCTGCATGCTCGGGCGCTCAAGGAGGGAGACTCAGGATGACGTGCTCACAGCGCACAGAACCGGGATAGCGCAAGCTTTCAAAGCAAGCCCTTACTGCCCGGCTTCTATCTGCGAGAAGGTATAGAGGGATCTCAATTCAATCCCGATTCCCTCAAGCATTTCCTTGCCGCCGCTTTCACGGTCGATCACGCACAGCGTCAACGAAACCGGCACGCCGTCGGCGCGCAGTTTAGCCACCGCGTCGGAAATTGCGCCGCCGCTCGACACAATATCCTCGACCAGCACCAGCTTGCGTCCGGCCAGCTCGGCGCCTTCCGCATACTTGCAGGTGCCGTACTCTTTCGCTTCCTTGCGGATATACGCGGCGGGCAAGCCAGTCACCTGGCTGAGCATGGTCACGATTGGAATACCGCCCATCTCGAGACCGCCCAATATTTCGGTGCCGGGGGGGATCAGGGGCACCATCGCTTCCGCAATCGCTTTCAGCAATACGGGATCGGATTCGAAGCGATATTTATCGAAGTAGGTGTTGCTGCGCTTGCCTGAACGGAGCAGGAAATCGCCGCTCAACTTGGACACTTCGCGGATTCGCCGGGCAATGGTCATGAATGGTTTCCTCTTACTTTTACCGGGTAACAATTGTTTCGCGGTCGCAAATCTACGCGAAAACTCGCTTTCGCGGAAGCAATTATCCCAGGCGCGGCTTTTCCGACATCGCGTAAAGACAGGGTCCCGCCTGAATTATCCGGCCATCAACGACCTCGATAACGCGCCGCCCGCATGTCCGCCAAAGGCGAAGGGGTACCGCCCTGGACGCACCAGGCGGCGCTAGACTTGGGCCCGCACCCGCTCCCACCCTGTCAGCATAGTCACTGAACCGCCCATGATCACTCTGCAAAAATCCATCGAAATCTATATTCGGGCAAAGGACGGCAATCGCCCGTTTTTGATCACCGACGCATTTACCGCCGATGCCGAACTGACGATGCAAGTGAACACCTCGGAAATCTCGTTCCCGGCTACGGTCAAAGGCGCGAAAGCTATTTCGACTGTTCTGGTGAGCGAATTTGCCCAGCGTTATGAGAACGTCTACACCTTCTGCATCGGCGGTCCGCCCGCCGCCGGATCGTCATTTAGTTGCGACTGGCTTGTTTGTATGTCGGAGAAAAGCACCGGTCTGGCGCGCGTCGGTTTCGGCCGATACGACTGGTTGGCATCGGAAAATTCCGGACAGGTCGGGCAACTTCGAATCACGATAGAAGAGATGACGACATTGCCGCAGGATGCCGTCGAGCCGATCTTGCGATGGGCCGACGCCCTACCGTACCCGTGGTGCCCTCGGGAACAGGTCGGCGGGCGCGCGCCGAAGATCCCGGCGATCGACCGCATCCGGGCCGCGCTTGCCTAACGCATCCGCACGATGAAAGCAGAGTGAAACCGCTTGGGCCGGAATCTCGGGCCCGAACCCACCGAAAGCGTTCGACATGTTCCAGCCCTGATCGGGCATGGGCCAAATCGAACGCCCGCCCGACTCAGAGCGCGTATGCCGGCTTATAGGCGCAGTCGCGGATCAGTGCAGTGATGTCGTCCGGTCTTGGCACGCGCGCCAGTTGATTATCGAAAATACACTCGGCCACGCGCACGGCCACATGAAGCGAGGCCTCGAAAATCTTGCTCTGCGGCGGATAGATCAGGCCGGTTGCAAGACTCGCTTCGGAAACCTGCTCGGCCACTGCTTTCGCCGCGATAATGAACATTTCGTCCGTGACCCGAGTTGCCTGGGTGGCGAACACGGCCATGCCCAGCGCGGGAAAAATATAGACGTTGTTGCCTTGTCCGGGCACAAACGTGCGCCCTTCTATTTCCACCGGCGGGAACGGACTGCCGCTCGCGAAAATAGCGCGGCCGGAGGACCACCGGTACGCTTCCTCGGCCGTGCACTCGGAGCGTGAGGTCGGGTTGGAATACGGGAAGATGATTGGACGCTCGTTGATCTGCGCCATGGCCTCGATCACCTGCTGGTTGAAGAGCTTCGGTACGGTACTGACACCAATGATGCCCGTCGGTTTCAGCGCCTTCACGGCGTTGGCAAACGTATCCACGGGCGCATGATCCACAGCGAAAGGCTTCTGGAAATCGGCCAGGTCCTGGCGCGATTTCACCATCAGCCCATTCACGTCGAACAGCGCGTTGCGTGCCCTTGCTTCGTCGATACTCAAGCCTTCCAGCACCATCGCCTGGCTGATCAATTCGGCAATGCCGGTCCCCGCCGAGCCGCCGCCCAGGAACAGGAACCGCTGGTCGACGAGCTTTTGCTTCGAGATGTGAAGCGCGGCGAAGATCCCCGCCAGCGCGACGGCGGCGGTGCCCTGGATATCGTCGTTATAGGTGCAGATTTTGTCTTTGTATCGCGCGAGCAGCGGCACGGCATTGAAGTTGGCGAAGTCTTCCCACTGGATGCAGCATTTCGGATGCAACTCCAGCGCAGCTTCGACAAACTCGTTCACGAATGCATGGTAGTCGTCGCCTCGTACGCGTTCCTGACGCAGGCCCAGATACAGGGGATCGTCGAGCAGGTCGCGGTTATTGGTGCCCACATCCAGCGTCACCGGCAGGCAATATTGAGGCGGCACGCCTGCGCAGGCCGTATAAAGCGAGAGCTTGCCGATAGGAATGCCCATCCCGCCGACGCCCAGGTCGCCAAGTCCGAGAATGCGTTCGCCATCCGTCACCACAATGAAGCGAACATCCTTTTCAGGCCAGTTTTGCAGCAACTCTTTCACCCTTCCGCGCGCCGAGATGGGCACATACATGCCCCGCGTCGCACGGAATATATGGTTGAATTTCTGGCACGCCTCGCCGACTGTCGGCGTGTACACGAGCGGCATGAACGTCGCCGGATCGGACATGATCGTGGCGTAGAACAAGGTCTCGTTGCGGGCCTGGAGATCGGACAACAGAAGATATTTTTGCAGATCGTTGTCGAGGGCGGCCAGTTCCGTATGTGTACGCGCGACCTGCAATTCCAGCGAACTGCTGCCCGGCGGAAGCAGTCCTTCGAGATGGTATTGGCGGCGTTCTGCTTCGGTAAAAGCGGAGCCTTTGTTAAGACGGGGATCGCGAAGGAGATCGCGGCCGGTGAGCTCGCTAGGTTTTTGCATTGCAATATTCCTGTCAGCCGGCGCTTCGGGACGGCGCCGAATAGCGTATGGATAAATCGCGTCGGGCGCCGCCACACCAACCGCTAGAAAATAGCCAAGCCACGCGACGACGAAGAGAAGAAAGCCTTACGACGACAAAGCCTGCATATGGACATACAAATCGCTCTTGCCTTCAAAGCCGATGCCGGGAAGTTCCGGCAAGGTCACATAGCCGTTGTGCACTTTTACGCCGTCCGGAAAGCCGCCGAATGGCTGGAACAGATCCGGATACGATTCGTTGCCGCCCAGACCGAGACCCGCTGCAATGTTCAATGACATCTGGTGGCCGCCGTGCGGGATACAGCGCGAACGCGACCAGCCGTGCTGGTGCAGCATGTCAAGCGTACGCAAATATTCGACCAGCCCATAGCTCAGCGCGCAGTCGAATTGCAGGTAATCGCGGTCGGCCCGCATGCCGCCATAGCGGATCAGGTTACGCGCATCCTGCATCGAGAACAAATTCTCGCCAGTTGCCATTGGCTTGTCGTAGTAATTTCTCAGCGTGGCCTGCAGTTCGAAATCGAGCGGATCGCCCGCCTCTTCGTACCAGAACAGGTCGTATTGCGAGAGGGCCTTTGCATACTGAATGGCCGTGTCCAGGTCGAAGCGGCCATTCGCATCCACAGCGAGCTTTTGACCGTCCTGCAGCACGGACAGCACCGCGTCGATGCGGCGCAGGTCGTCGTCGAGCGAACCGCCGCCTATCTTCTTCTTGACCACCGTATAACCGCGATCAATATAGCTGCGCATCTCGTCCTTGAGCTTGCCGAAATCTTGGCCCGGATAGTAGTAACCGCCCGCCGCATAGACGAATATCTCACGGTCCGGCGTGCCGTTGCCGTAGCGGTCTGCCAGCAACTGGAACAGCGGCTTGCCTTCGATCTTCGCGACCGCGTCCCATACCGCCATGTCGATAGTGCCGATAGCCACCGAGCGCTCGCCATGACCGCCGGGCTTTTCGTTCGTGAACATCGCGGCCCAGATCTTGTGTGGATCGAGGTTATTACCCGAGATGTCGAGCAACGAATCCGGCTCGGCTTCCAGCACACGGGGAATAAAACGTTCGCGCATCAGCTTGCCTTGGCCGTACCGTCCGTTCGAATTGAAGCCGTAGCCTACGACGGGTTTGCCGTCACGGATGACGTCGGTGATAACGGCAACGAGACTGAGCGTCATCTTGCTGAAATCGATATATGCATTCCGAATGGACGAGCTGATCGGAATGGTTTGCTCGCGGATTTCCACGATTTTCATGTGACTGTCTCCTGAGTGCCAAGGAATACGCGAATGAATGCTTAAGCGGATAACGAAGCTTACGCTCGTGCACCGCCATTGCACTTCACCGCTACACATATGATTATTCAGTTTAAGTGAAGAATGACTAGTCAAAAAACGCCGGGGCTTTTATTGGGAAAGGCTTTTGTTGCATTGCAGGATTTTGTTGATTTTGCCCACATCTTGCCTGCAATCAACGGTCTTCTCTGCAAGATCCTGGCGAAGCGCCATGCGCGTCGCACCGTTGTGCCGGCGTTCCGCGCCTGCAAACGGCCGTTTGTCGCTGTCCGGTTGAGATATCCGCGCGCAAGCATCACGATTAGCGCCTCAACGTACGATCGTCTCGATCTGCCCAGGAAACACGCCATGCCCCCTTTCACACTGGCCCTGCTTCAGCCATTCTGGCGAAGGCTGCGGATCTATGCCGTGACCGCGGTCGGCTGCCCGTGGCTGTACTGCGCGAGTTGACTGTCCGTGACACGGGCATCGGCCTTGACGCGCAAGCACACCATGGCGCCCGCTTCGGACTGCAACAGGTGCGCGAGCGGCTGTTCACGCTGTATGGCGAGGCCGGCTCGCTGGCGCCGCATATGGGCCAGCACGGTCCATACTACTGGCTTGCAACCCGCTGCTGGTTGTCCAGCGACGCTTCGATCTGAAGCGCCACCAGTTTTCCCATGGCGGATGCGTCGTGCTCTGTAGTCGATCGTGTGTTTCCGGCCGCTTTCTTGGCCGTACCGACAGCAAGCGACCCGCCGCCCATGGTTAGAAGCGCACCGGGCGACTTACCGCTAGCGGAACTTACTTCGAAAGCCAACACAACCGTCGAGCGACCGGATCTGACGGAAGACACGGTGACGTGCATCCTGACCGTGCTTGCGCCCCGTCCAAGCCCGACCATGATCCGCTTGCTTTCGTTGCCTTCGCTGATAGCAAGGAATTCACCGTCAACCACAAGAGTGGAACGGGCGCTGGCCCCCTCAGGCTCCCCCACTTTCCCGGTCGGAATCTGGACCTTCTTCAGCTCGTCGGACAGCCCCTTCGTGAAGGCCGTCTGAACGTTCTGAACCAGCATATCCGGCGTCAGGTCGTCAGGGGTACCGAACAAGTTCATTCTGTGCCTGCGCAACCTCGCCGCAAGAGACGTGTCCAGCGCTGCTCCGCTGATGGGAGGCGCCAAGTCGTGTACCAGCACGATCTCCGGTTTAGGAAGATCGTGAACCTCCTCTCCAATCTCGACTTTATCGACCCTGGCCCCACCCGTTAGAACATTGCCGACGCTGTCTTGCGCCTGCGCGGCCTGAAGTGCTCCAAAAGTCAGCAAGACAGCTGCAATCGCGGTACGTTTCATGTAGATCCCTTCAATTTGGTAGCAATCGCCGTCCCGCTTTCACTCGGCTTACTGCACCGATAGGGCCGCGTCCCGGAGACAGCGGGTTCGCTTTCTCCGGTGCGTATAGTGGACATCCTGCGCACGACTCACCAGCGCATTGCGACGAAGCGGCGTGACAGGTCGCGAAAGGTCTCCTCACCATCGCGGAACGCAAGTCAGTTGCCGGTTAGGCCGGGATACGCCTGGATACGAAAGATCATGAAATCATCAAATCGATGAAGAGGTCCCGTGGCAGCGGCCACGAAACGTCAACCCAGGCGGCGCTGGGCAATTCCAGGCGTTCTGTCGCTTGATTGTGGCTGCCCTCGTTGGTCTGCCGAAAACGGACAGTCAGATGCGCGGACGCGCCTTCCGACGCGACCGCGCATCTGACTGCCCTTGGGCGCGTTATTGCTGGGCGTGCTTCGCTGCGTCTTCGATCACCGCGGCCACTTCCTTCGGACGCGATTCGTAGACCGAGTGGCTTGCACCCGCCAGCACCGTGGTGTGGCTATGGGCGCGCTGGTAATAGAAGCGCTCCAGATCCGGATTGATGATCTTGTCGGCGCCGGCCACGATGCCCCAGCTCGGCTTGGTGGTCCAGGCGGCGACTGTCATCGGTGCGGAGAAGACTTTCGCCGCCGTCAGGATCTGCGATTGCGCTTCGAACTGCGCTTGCTTGAGCGGCAGGTCAGCAGCGAAGTCCTTCGGAAAATCAGCCGGATTCAGGTACGTATAACCGTCGTCGGTCTTCTTGATCGCGCCCGGCTGCTTCGACGTATAGCTGGGCATCTTCTTGCCCAGATCGGACTCGTCCTCGCCGACGGCCGGCGCATGCGCGGCCACATACACCAGGCCTGCCACCTTCGGATCGACACCGGCTTCAGTGATGATCGAGCCGCCATAGCTGTGCGCCACGAGAATGGTCGGGCCGTCCTGCAGGTCGATCACGCGTTTGGCGGCGGCGACATCGTCGTCGAGCGAGGTCAGCGGCTCCTGCACCATGGTGACGTAGTAGCCATCCTTGGTCAGGATGTCATAGACCGGCTTCCAGCCCGAGCCGTCCACCCACGCGCCGTGTACCAGGACAATATTCTTGATCGGGGTGGTGGCGGGTTGTGCGTCTTGCGCCATTGCGGCGGAAGAGGCGAACACGCAAGCGGACAGGGACAAAACAGATGCAGCGAAAGGCAAGATCTTCACGACGAAACTCCATTAATAGGGGGTGAAATTAAGGGGTTGAAATAAGGGGGATGCAATTTAAAAAATAGCTGGCTTGATCCGTCATCGCGCAGGGCTGCGCGATGCACTCGTCTATCAAGCCGTCTCTTTCTACAAGTAGAACAAGCGGGGATCCTGCTTACGCCGGCACATGGCACAGGATCCGTACCGCCGCACTTAGCTGCCGAAGAACACATTGCAGAAGCTGACCGGACCGACGCAGTCGGACTGCATCCCCGTATGGGTTGCCGAACCCGACGCTGAGCTGCCATTTTCCGCGACACCGCCAACGGCCTGGTTTGCCAGTTGCTGATCGTTTTGCGCAGCGATCTTGGCTTCAGCCGCCTGTACGTCCGACGGGTAGTTAATGTCGTTAGCGCCCGGCGTGTAACCGGCCTTCTCGACACGAACGAGGTCAGCGCGAACTTCTGCACGCGTGAGCGGTGCATTCGACTGGGCGAAGCTGAGAACCGGAGCACCAAGGGTGGCGACGGCGAGAGCGATACCAACAAAAATCTTCGACATGATTAAGACTCCTCTATTAAGTTAAATTAACTGAGCGGCACGAACGCCTGTCAGCGGGTGATACATAATCCGGTTGAAACTACTTTCGGGTGACTCAGAAGCAGTCTGATCCTCCCGTGACTTCAAAACAGCGACGCGATCATTACCAATCTCTTATGTTCGGGTTCAGACGTTACTTAACACATCGCATTCCTAACCGAATGGCAATTTATCCTTGGTACGGAACGTGATAGCTAACCGCAACTCTTCTCGTCCGGTCCCGTCTGATTGCCTCACGCCTGTCTATATGAGGGCAAACACAGGGACCCAGGATTTATTCCGCACTCTTCTTGAAACGGATCAAAGTACGGGGTTGGTATCTCGGCGTCGCCTTATCGGCCGGCGCCGGACATCAATTCCTTGCGACAGGCAAATATTCGCTCCAACGCGTGCTCGTCTCCAGCGATTTGCGACGGATCGGCCATATGCGTCGCGAAACGCACTGGAGAAGTCGCGAAACGCGTGGGCTTTATGAATCAGGGGTATGGAGGGCTGGGGGCTTACGCAGCCGGGTCCGGCTACATTACCTTACTGTTATTTCTTTTGGATCTTCGGTACGGCGGTGCGTCGCGACGCGGCTGCCGCATGGGCAAGCCGCGGGCATCCCGTTACGCAGTCGCATATCCCAGATGTGTCGCCGTCGTTCCCGCAAGGGCGAGGAGTTTGTCGCCACCCGTCGACGCACGAGATATGACATAGAGATCGGCAATATCGGTTACAGGATCACTGAACGGCGTCGGGGCATGACGTTGCGACATAAGAAAGTCGCTGATCGGTGACGCATCCGCCAGGCCGAGGAACTGCCCCATACTCGCCGCCGTCGCGCCCGGGTCCTCGATCACCGTGCGATACGAAACCGTCAGGGCCAGGTCCGCCGGGATCTCTTCGAAAAATTCGATGATCTCGCCCACATATTGTTCCCAGACACGTATCCCATCTTCGATAGATCCAATCCAGTGCTTGTGCAGCAGTGAATTGGCAACGTGGCGAGGATCGCGATGGATATGAATGAAGCGCGCTTGCGGCAGCAATTCACGTATCAAGCCCAGACACGATCCTGAACATGGCAAGCGTTCGATCGAGCCTGTCCGGCCGGAGAGCACCGTAGGGTCGGCGTAGGACGGATGCTTATCTCCCCAGATGGGCGCCGTTATCTCGAGCTCTTCGCGATAAAAGCGTTCGACCCACGCGCCAAGCGTGCGATGGCTGAAAGTGGAAAAGCGGTCACGGCAGGCCGGACTCAACAAGTCGGGACGATTGCTGCCGACGTCCAGCATGTCCTTGAGTAACGCGAAGACCCGGCACTCATTGGTCAGTTGAATGAGCGGATGCGCGTTCAGGACGGAACAAAGAAAGGTCGTTCCAGACCGGGGCGAACCAACAATGAAAAGCGGGAATGATTCCATTTGCCCTCCTTACGATTGCTCCGGTTCCAAGCATACGCAACGCAGATGGCACAAACCTGACGCAGCCATGACCTTTCTGACCAGGCGTGGTTTTTTTAGACGTTTCTATGGGCGTTGCTTATTGCTTGCAAGCTTGACATGGACGGGCTCCGCTATGTTTGGACGAAATGTCCTAACCTAAGGGCGAGTTTTTGTTTTCATTTCGACCTGCAAGGGATGTTCCCGCGCTCAGCCACGCCGTCTTAAATATTGGATGCGGTTCAATCAAGGCTTATTTTGTTTTCTCCGGACTCGAATGCGCCGATCTCGGCTTATTCATTTCCCCTGCAACGAGCAGGCGCAAACCCGGCGCGACGTTCAAGCGCTCCGGTTCGGTCCAGAGGTTCTTGTACACTTCGAGTCGGCGATGAGTGAGCACTGTTTCATCGCGAAGCCATTTGTCGGCGACGGAAAATTTCAGGAGTTGACCAGCGCCACTACTTGCTAGAAGCTTGCCCACATTTCGCTTGAAATCGATGGATTCCACTCGAAATTAAAATGCGGGTTTTGAAATTGATATTGGGCTAAAACCCTTGTCAGGTAAGACGCCTGGCCCGTTTACTGAAGTCATTGACCATCGATTTAAAACACTCAACAGCGTATTCAGTTTAAGTGAAGAACGACGTCACCTCCGATCTCGAGTTTTTTGTTCAACTGGCGCGCCTCGGCAGCTTGTCGGCTGCCGCGCGTGCGCTTGACCTGACGCCACCGGCCGCCACTCGGCGGCTCGCGCTGATGGAACAGCGGCTGGGCGTGAGGCTCGTGAACCGCACCACGCGCAGCGCGAGCCTCACTGATGAAGGCGACACGTATCTGCGGCACGCTACGCGTATTCTTGCCGCCGTGAGCGAGATGGAAGACGCCGTATCGCGTAGCCGCGAAGCGCCGCGCGGCATATTGCGGGTGAATGCCTCGCTGGGCTTCGGCCGCACGACCATCGCGCCGCTCGTCTCCGCGTTTGTGCAGCGTTATCCGCAGGTCGAGGTTCAACTGGATGTGACCGACCGGCCCGTGGATATTGTCGAGCAGGGTTTCGATCTCGCCATCCGCTTCGGCGCGTTACCCGATAAGCGGCTCAACGCGCGCCGCATCATGTCGAACCGACGCTTTCTGTGCGCGTCGCCGGCCTATCTGCAACGGCACGGCAACCCGACCGCGCTGGCGGATCTTGTGCGCCACCGGACTATCCTTCACCGGCAAAACGACGACGCCTACGGCGTCTGGCGTTTCACCCGCGACGGCGAGACGGTGTCGGTCAAGGTGCACGGCGGGCTATCGAGCAATGACGGCGACATCGTGCTCGGCTGGGCGCTCGATGGACACGGCATCTCGATCCGCTCAGAATGGGACCTCGCAAAATACCTGGAAAGCGGCCGGCTGAAAGTCGTGCTGCCGGACTTCCTGCTGCCGCCGGCGGACCTGTTTGTCTACTATCCAAGCCGCCGCAATCAACCCGCGCGTATTCGTGCGTTCATCGACTTCCTGGTCGAGCACTTCCGCGCGTCCCAGTAACCCTTCCTGGTGATATCGACTGCTCTTTCATGACAACTGCTCGCATTGCGTATGTACAGTGGCCCGAAGGATTGCAACCGGCCGGTCCGGCATGGGATGCCATTCGCCGCTCCGTTGAAGCTGCCCGCCCCGACATTTTAGTCACCAACGAAATGCCGTTCGGCCCGTGGCTTGCCGAGCATCCAAGCTTCGATGCGCAAGCCGCGCAACGTAGCATCGCGCTGCATGAGCATGCCCTCGATGCATTGAGCAGCCTTGGCGCGGCAGCGGTGATTTCATCGCGGCCGGTGGCCTTCGACGGTCGTCTTGCGAACGAAGCGTTCGTACTGGAATCGAATGCGTATCGCATGATCCATCACAAGAAATACTTCCCGCAGGAGCCCGGTTTCTTCGAGGAAGCGTGGTACGTGCGTGGCGCGGGCGGATTCGACTGCGTGCAAGTCGGACAGGTGAAGGTGGGCGTGTTGCTCTGTACCGAGTTGTTCTTCAACGACCGCGCGCGAGCGTATGGCCGCGATGGCGCCGACCTCATCGTGACGCCGCGCGCTGCCGGAACGTCCCTGTCGCGATGGAAAACGGCGGGCACGATGGCGGCCATCGTGTCGGGTGCATGGTTCGTCAGTTCGAACCGGCATGGTCCGGGCGCACTCGGCCAACAGTTTGGAGGCGCCGGATTCGTGGTGTCGCCTGAGGGCGTTCTGCTTGAGGAAACCAGCGAAGCAACGCCGCTGCGCGTGGTTACGATCGACCTTGATGCCGCTCGTGCGCAGAAAGCGCAATACCCGTGTTACGTGAAAGACATGCCCTGATTCGAACGGGTCAGAGCGCGGCGAACGCGCTGTGACGAGCATTTATTGCTGATTTGAATGGCTAACGTTTAATTCGGAGATTTATTACCGAAATAGGGCCAACAACTATGCACCACCTTAGGGAGGGCGCCCATTGTTGCGGTAACAGCAAATATATTTCGCTGAAACTATCGTGTCAAATCGTTGATAGGCGGCCTAGACTTGTTTTCATCAGAAGCGCATGCAGACAGAGGCACTCAGTCTCAACGACTTCCGAAACCGAAAACAAACTATGGAGATCTCATCATGACCAAGTCACAGAAGTCACTTATTCCCGCCCTGCTGATTGCTTCGGCTCTCGCGGCTCCGTCGTTCGCATTTGCTCAGGACAACAACGCGCCTGTGACGCGTGCGGAAGTGCGCGCCCAGTTGGTCCAGCTCGAACAAGCCGGGTATAGCCCGTCAAGCAATGACAAGTACTACCCCGCAGCGCTTCAAGCCGCGCAGCAACGTGTTGATGCATCGAACGGAGTAACAGCACAAGCGTATGGCCCGTCGACCAGCGGTACATCGGCTTCAGGTATGCGGACCACCGCCGCGCCGGCCTCCGGCAACGAGCAGCATTCGATCTACTTCGGTCACTAAGATTTGATCGAGGCTTGATCGAGGCTTGATCGAGGCTTGATCGACCGCGCTGCGGATTGATCGCTTAGCGCAGAGTCAAAAAAGTAAGGCTCTAAAAATCGCTCACCGCTTAAAGGTGCTGAGCGATTTTTTACGTGTGGCGAATAACTAAGCTATGCAAAGTATTTATTACGTCCAAAGATCGCGTCAGCGGAGTCTTTAAAGAACCCTTAAACGCGCAATGGCTTCTGCAACATCGCGAGAATAGCGCCTGCGGCAAGCAGGATGGACGAATACACGAGCCCGCGAGCGAGGCCCGCGCCATCCGAGATCCAGCCGATTACAATTGGCCCGACAATCTGTCCTACCGCGAAAACAATCGTAAACACGCCGATTCCGCGAGTCCATTGCGTGACAGGAAGATTGTGCCGGACGAATGCCGTGGTCGATGCCACGGCCGACAAAAACGTCGCGCCAAATAACGCGCCCGATACAAACGCCACCGCCGGCTGGGTGAACAGTGCGGGCATCAGGGTCGCAAACGCTAGGACCGCGTTGAAGACCGCCAACGCCTGTCCGCCGCTCATGCGATTGAGCAGCCCCGACCAGAGCCGGGCGGAAACAATCGTCGCCAGACCGAGCAGCACATAGAAGGCGGTCACTACTGCCGCGCTCATGCCGGCCGCGCGAAGCAGCGCGATAAGAAAGGTCATGTAGCCGATATAACCCACGCCAAAAAGCGCGTAACCGACCAACATGAAACCGAAACGTCGCCAGGGCAAAGTGCTCGAGCGCAGCGGCGAGGCAGCGTGTGGCGCAGCGGGAACAGGCGGGACGGGTTCGCTGTGTTCGATCCTGCGAGCGGCGGCAATTGCCGCTATGGACGCCAACGCGCAGGCCGCGGCCAACGCAAACCAGGCCCATTGCCAGCCATGCGGACCGCTGAACGTGGTCATGGGCACCAGCAGCGCCGCAACGACTATCCCGCTACCCGCACCGCCGTAATAGAGCCCGAGCACGAGACCTGCATCGCGTGGATGGGCCGTTGCGAGACGCGCGGCCAACACCCCGCCGCCGACGAAAATCAACGCACTGCTGATACCGGTGACAACCCGTTGCGCGAGCAACGCATGGGTATCGGAAACCAGGCCGCCGATGGTCATCAACGCCGCCGTCAAGACACATCCCGCGATGAAACAAAGACCCACGGACCATCGACGCGATACAAATGGAAATGCGAGTGCGCCAAGCAGGTAACCAAGCGCATTGGCGGTGTTCATCGCGCCGGCTTGCGCGAAGCTCCAGCCGAGATCGGCCTTCATTGCCGGCAACAGGAGTGCGTAGGAGAAGCGCGTGAGACCCAGCGCGATCGCGCTGCCGAATGACAAGCCCGCGGCCAGTACAAGCGTGTTCTGCCGAGAGCGTGATGCATGAACAGGTGCTGCGTGTGCCGGGGTGCTGCGTGTGTCGTCGATCATCGGCTAAGGCGGCTTATGGGCTGACGGGCTGGGGGAGACTCGGGGACATGAACCTTACCGGCCACGGCATCTGGCGACGTGTCGCTATGGTAACGCGCCTTAGCCTCGTGGCGGCACGCTCGCGCCATTCGCTCCCGGCTCAACGCCTTGACGCCAAGTCCGCCTTTCGGCTCAACAAAAACTTCGCCTCATAACGCAAATAGCGCGTCGAAACACGCTATTCCCTAACCCCACGGCGCAGACTCATTGCCCTACTTCTCGCTCGCCGCACCCGATGGCCTGACACTCGTACACGTCGCCACGCATCCCAGCACGAGCGCCACGCCGGTCACCACCAGCGCGCCATTTGCCAGCCCGACGCCGGCCGCGACTACCGAACACGCGGCATACCCATTCAATGCAGCGATAAAAACCGGATACGCGCGATCGGCCATCGCCATTGCAAGGTACGCGCCGATCAACGCGACCATTGCGCCGATGATCACCACCGCCACCGCGCCGCCCTCGAACCCTGCCGTATAGGCAATCACCGTGCACAACGCGGCGCAGGCGAAGTGCATCGTGCTCGTTAGTTTTGCATTCGATAACCCGAAGCGCACACGGCTCAGCACGAACACCGACGCAATTGCCGCGATGCCGCCGAGGGCCGTCAACTCGAGCGAAGCGCCCGGGTCGAAGCCGAGCACACGATCTGCTGATGCCGACGCCAGCGCGGCCAGCGCCAGCGCGCTTTGCATCGATACGGGCGTGGTCCGGCCTAACCGCGGCGTCAGCATCGCGAACGCCGCGATGGCCAGCGCGACGAGCGTCGAGTCGAATCCCGTCGCCATGCCGTAAGCGACGATCACCGCGGCCCCCACCCCGGTTGCATCGCGCAATGCCTGCCGCCGCGTGGGCGAGACTGCGCCCGGCGCCTTCAGGCTCTGCATCGACGCCATTACTGCAAACGCACACAACGCACCGTCGAGCATTGATGTCTCCGCATCAGAGCAAGCGATTGACCAGGGTCCCGATACCTTCGATCGAGACACATACCTCGGCGCCGTCCTTGATCGAGCCGATCCCGAGCGACGTGCCACACGCGATGACATCGCCAGGTTCGAGCGTCATGTCCTGCGAGATCAGGCTGACCTGTTCCGCGGGCGTGAAGATCATGTCGTCGAGCGGATAGTTTTGCCGCTCGACGCCGTCGAGCGTGGTGATCACGCGCGCCGCACGCCAGTCGAATCCGGTCGCGATTGAAGGTCCGACACACCCGAATGTATCGAATCCCTTCGCTCGGCACCATTGCGGAAAGTTCGGATCTTCCTGAAGGAGTTCGCCGGCCGTGACGTCGTTGACGCACGTGTAGCCGAAGATCGAAGCCTCGGCTTCCTCCACCGATATCGACGAGCAACGTCGGCCGATCACAATGCCCAGCTCGCCTTCGTAAGCGATCTTGCCGTCGTAGCTGACGGGCCGGCGGATCGGCTCATGCGTACCGATCACCGACCGTGCGGGCTTGATCAGGAACAGCGGATGTTTGGGCGGCGCTTTATCGAGCTTCTTCGATAGCGCGTAGAAGTTGTTCCAGAGCGCGACGATCTTGCCCGGCTGGCAGGGTGCCAGCAGCGTGAGCTCGTCTATGCCCAATTCCTTACCCGTCGGCTCGGGCTCCGTACTGTCAAAGGGAGAACCCTCGAATTGCATGACGCGCCTGCCATCTTCCGATAGCGTGCCGAAGCCCACCACGCCATCGGCGCGGGAAAAACGTATCCAGTTAGCCACGTTGAAAGCCCTGAAGAAGTGGTGCTGCCGTCTTGGAAGAACAACAGCTGGAACCAGCAGCGATGCGCGCCCTGACCTAGATCGCCCCGAGGCTTCGCAACGTCGCGATCTGATCGGGCGAATACCCGAGTTCCGCCATCACTTCGTCCGTATGCTCGCCCAGCAGAGGTGAGCGCACGACGTCCGTGGGGCTGTCGGAGAGCTTGATCGGATTGCCTACGGTCAGGTATTTGCCGCGCACCGGGTGGTCCACTTCAACGATCGTGCCGGTCTTGCGCAGCGACGGGTCTTCGGCAATTTCCTTCATCGAGAGAATCGGGCCGCACGGAATGTCGTGCTGGTTCAGGATCTCCATGGCCTCGAACTTGGTTTTGGTCATCGTCCACTGTTCGATCTCGGCGAAGATGCCTTTAAGGTGCGGAAGCCGTGCGGCCGGCGTGCGGAAGTCGGGATGATCGATCCATTCTTCCTTGCCGATCACCTTGCATATCTCGCCCCAGACTGGCGCTTGCGTGATGAAGTAGATGTACGCGTTCGGATCGGTTTCCCAGCCCTTGCACTTCAGGATCCAGCCCGGCTGCCCGCCGCCCGATGCATTGCCGGCGCGCGGCACGGCCTCGCCAAACGTGCCGTTCGGGTACTGCGGGTATTCCTTCATCGTGCCCGTGCGTTCAAGCCGTTGCTGATCGCGCAGCTTGACGCGACAGAGGTTGAGCACGCCGTCCTGCATGGCCGCGAGCACCTTCTGGCCGCGGCCGGTGGCGTTGCGTTGATAGAGCGCGGTGACAATGCCGAGCGCCAGATGCAGGCCCGTGCCTGAGTCGCCGATTTGCGCGCCGCTGACGACCGGCGGGCCGTCGTCGAACCCTGTCGTCGATGCTGCGCCGCCTGCGCACTGTGCGACGTTTTCGTAGACCTTGCAGTCTTCGTAGGGGCCGGGGCCGAAGCCTTTCACCGATGCCACGATCATCCTCGGGTTCAGTTCCTGGATGTGTTCCCACGTGAAGCCCATGCGGTCGAGTGCGCCTGGGGCGAAGTTTTCGACCAGCACGTCGCATTTTTTGACGAGCGACTCGAGGACCTTCTTGCCGTCCGGGTTCTTCGTATCGATGGTGATCGAACGTTTGTTGTGGTTGAGCATGGTGAAGTAGAGGCTGTCGGCGTCGGGGATATCGCGCAGTTGCTCGCGCGTGATGTCGCCTGCGCCGGCGCGCTCGACCTTGATGACATCGGCGCCGAACCATGCAAGCAATTGCGTGCAGGTCGGGCCTGATTGAACGTGCGTGAAATCGAGGATACGCACCCCGTCGAGGGCTTTACTCATGCCTGTCTCCTAACCTTTAGCAGGTTTTATATCGTGGTACTTGTGATGCCCTTTTTAGCGCCCTGCGGGCCGTGCCGGGTTTTGGTGTTTCGGATTTGTTCTGTTTCGGGTTTGTTCTGTTTCGTATTGCGCTGAACATGATGGGCTGTTTTTCTCCGCTTCTGTAGATGGAGAGGACCCTCATGGCAATGGGTTTAAGTGCTGACGCTGTGATATACAATATTCTATACACAGTATTAGTCAAGTGATTTTGCGTGGCACGCGGTGGGTTGTGCGATGCGGTAGGCCGGAGATGCTGGCGCAATAGCCGATGATGGTGTTTGATGTTGCAGTGCGGGAGATGGCGAGGCCCGGCAGTGTGGCGGGTTTGTGGGGCTTATCGCAGGTTGGGGTGTGCGGGCTATGGGGCAGCGGTTTGAGTTAATGCCGGGTTGGTGCTTTCAGTGTTAGTGGTCGGGGTCAATGCCGGGTTGGTGCTTTCCGTGTTAGTGGTCTGCGAGAGTCGGATTTTTTCTTTATCACTATTAGCCACTGTGCGTGGCGGCACGTCATTTCTTTGTCCAAAGCGACAAAGAAACGAAGCAAAGAAAGCGCTTTAACCGCGCTACCCTAAGTGTCCACAGCGTGCAGTTTCTATTCATAGGTGCCCCAAAAGCACGGTGCTCGCCAGAGCCACGGATGTGTGAAACCCTCCTTCTCGCGAACCCTGACACGAACACGCTTCGCCCCGTACGCTCTCGGGCAAGCACATTTGCCAAGGAACCTGCACGGCCTCACGCGTCTTTACTGCTTCATGTCTTAGTGGGTTAGCGGTGTGGTCCGCACGCTTATTTTCGTGGGTTACGGTCTGAACAAGCCTGAACAATTTTGCCACTTCGTTTCGAAGTAGTTCGTTATACATAACAATTTGGAGGGAGGTTGTCCGCGGATAGCGCGGGGTGCCCCTTAGGCAGGTTCAATCACTGGTGGCGAAGCGTGTGGGTATCCGTGTTCGGAGAAGGAGGGGTTCAAACATCCTTCGCTCTGGCGAGCACCGTGCTTTTGGGGCACCTATGAATCAAAACTGCACGCTGTGGACACTTAGGGTAGAGCGGTTAAAGCGCTTTCTTTGCTTCGTTTCTTTGTCGCTTTGGACAAAGAAATGACGTGCCGCCACGCACAGTGGCTAATAGTGATAAAGAGAAAATCCGACTCTCGCAGACCACTAACACGGAAAGCACCAACCCGGCATTGACCCCGACCATTAACCCCAGAACCTAGCAACCCCAGAACCGACCAACCCCGCCCCCCAGCCCCAAATCAAGTGCGAACAAACCCCTACTTTCAATCAAGAAAATCGCAATTAGCCTCAACAAACGCCGCCAGATCCAGCGAATGCTGCCGCACCAGCCTCTCGACCAACTCAGTATCCCGCGCTTCAAGCGCCTCAATAATCTTCATATGGTCTTCAATCGACCGCGCTGCCCGATCGCTTTGCGAAATCGTCATCTTCCGGATCGCGCGCACGTGCACAAAAATATTCTTGATCGTATCGAAGATGATCTGCGACTTGCTCAACTGCACAATCGCCTGGTGAAAAGCAATATTCGCCTCCGAATACTCTTCAATATGCTCGGCCGGCGCCTGATTCTGAAAATGGTCAAACATGTGCCGTAACGTTGCAATCTCTGCATCGGTCGCGCGCTGAGTCGCAAGCCTCGCCGCCATACTTTCCAGCGCGGCCCACATATTGATCATCTCGACAATCTCGTGCTTGGTCTTCCGCACAATATAAATCCCACGACGCGGCACCGTTCGCAGAAACCCCTCCTGCTCAAGCAACGTCATGGCTTCGCGAATCGGTGTACGACTCACGCCCAGCGCCTCAGTCAAATCCTTCTCGTCCAGCCGGATCTCTTCCCGCGAACGATAAATGTCCGCCTCGGAAATAGCCTGGCGCAGTCGCGCATAAGCCTGATCGCGCAACGAAACCGTCGCGTTGATCGGCGCCAGCGATAGCGTCACGCCAGCAGGCTTACCTTCCGCCCGCGGCTCAAGAAGACTCGCCGGGGTTGCAGCAACTTCAGTATCAGATGGCATTGATGGTTTGATGTCCCAGGTTCCGCCCGCCCGTCGTCGCCCGTGTACCCGTGCTGCCGCCCTGGTCATCCGCCGTCAACCCAGCGTACCGACCATTGTCCTGCGCGCGCTGCAACACGTCCTGCGGCACCACCGATGCCAGTGCAAACGTCACACCCACACCGCCCGCTATCAAGGCAATTCCGATCACGACTAATAAAGCGATGCTCATTTCCGGCTCCTAGTGGTTTACTCCAAGAGCCTTCAGTATATGTTGCGTTGCAATGCAACGCAACATATTTCGTATGTGATATATCAGAAACAACAGCTCTTCCGTGTTCGCAGTTTAAGCGGCTTTTTGCGAACGCGTGAAGGATTCAATCGTTTTGATACCGGGCTTGGCCGTTCCCTGGTTGACCCCTTCGCGCAGCTTGATCAGCGCGAGCACGGCGTCGATCATCGGCGTGTCGACGGCAAGCTTGCGGGCGATTTCCTGCACGACGGTCACGATCGGATCGATCTCCATCGGCCGGCGTGCTTCGCAATCCATCAACATCGAGGTCTTGTGAGCCCCGACCGCAGCCGCACCGTTGATACGCTTTTCCACATCCACCCGGAAATGAACGCCTAGCTGCTCGGCAATGCCCTGCGCCTCCTCCATCATTCTGCGTGACAGTGCGCGCACTGCCGGATCGCTGGTAAGCACGTCGAGTGTGGCGCCTGTCAGTGCGCTGATGGGATTGAAACAGAGGTTGCCCCACAGCTTCAGCCAGATCTCGTCGCGGATGTTGTCGCGCATCGGCGCTTCCATGTCGGCGGCGCTCATGATGTCGTGGAACGCTTGCAGGCGCGGCGTCACCCGCCCGCTCGGCTCGCCGATGGGAAATTTCTTGCCGTACACATGACGGATCACGCCGGGCTCCGCAATTTCGGCGGCGGGAATCAGCACACAGCCTATCGCCCGTTCCGGTCCGAGCACCTGCCATTGCCGGCCGCCCGGATCGACGCTTTCCAGCGTGGTGCCGGCCAGCGCGCCGCCGTGCTCATGGAAATACCAGTAAGGCAGGCCGTTCACCGCCGTGACCACCGCAGTATCCGGCCCCAGCAGCGGTTGCATCAAGTCGACCACGCCGGGCACCGAATGCGCCTTGAGCGCAATCACCACATAATCCTGCGGCCCGAGTTCCGCGGGATTGTTCGTGCAACGGACCTTGACGGTGTGCTCCTCACCCTCGATCAGCAAGCGCACGCCGTTCGCCTGCATGGCAGCCAGATGCGGCCCCCTCGCGACGAAACTCACATCCGCTCCCGCTCGGGCGAGTTGTGCACCCATGTAACCGCCGATCGCGCCGGCACCGTAAATGCAAATTTTCATTGTCGTCTCCTGGACCATTCTCTCTTCTGATATACAACATATTAGATTCAGTATTGGATAACAACGGAGAAAGCGCAAGAAAAAAGCGCGACTCTTTTTCAAGGAGCCGCGCTTCGGATATTTCGGTGGATTGGGATCAGGCGTTAGCGATTTGCAACGGCTTGTGTTCTTCATCATAGGACGAAACGACATGCGTCCAGATACGCGCTGCCTGCACTGGCAACGTGCGGCTCTTGCGCCTCACGAGCGCAACAGTTCGCGTCACTGGCGGCCATAGCGGCACCGGTTGCACCAGCGCTTGAGCCAAGGCTGCGCCTGCGTGCATCGGCTGGATGCCAATGCCAAGTCCCGCCGCAACCATCTGCACGACGCTCGCGACCTGGGTCAGCCGCTGAAGCCTGACGTTCGACGCACCGTGTTCGTCGAGCGCGCGCGCGATGACATCGAAACTGCCTGCGTCGTCGTCGAGAAGGAACAGGCTCGCACCACTCAGGTCGCGCCATCGCACCGTGGCGTGCGATGCCAACGTATGACGCGCCGGCAAGATCGCGTGCAGGGACTCGGAGAAAAGCGTTTGCGTCGATAGATCGCAGATATCATCAGGATTACTATCGTCCAGGGAGCCGGTCAGCAAACCCATGTCGGCATCGCCGGCGCGCACGAGTTCAAGCACCTTGCCCTGCGGTGCATCATGCAACGTCAACGCGATATTAGGGTAGCTCGCCCGGCACGATGAGAGCAGCGCGGGCAGCACCGAAGCAACCAGGCTGGAACTGCTCGCTATCGACACCACACCGTTTTCAGCCGTGGAAACCTGCCGCCCGAAACGCAGCGCCACTTCGAGTTCATCGACCAGTAACGCAATGCGCGGGAGCAGCGCGCGGCCGGTATCGGTGAGCGCGACCTGGCGAGTCGTGCGGTCAAACAACCTCATCTCAAGCAGGTCTTCCAGCTCCCTGATGCTGCGGCTCGCCGCCGACTGCGTGACGCCGAGCGCGTTGCCCGCCTGCGTGAAACTCCGATGCTGCGCCAGGATCACGAACAGGCGTAACTGCTGCAGCGACACGCCGGACGCCTTCAATCCCTGCACGGCATCAGTCTGGCTACGGGTCATTGTGCCGACGAGTTGCGCGGGGCTTCTGTCCAGGCAGCCTGAAACGTCGCGGCATCGAGCCGGCTCGACTCGGCGACCGTGTTATCGATCCAGCGCTTTCTCATCGGCGCGAGCACGAACTTCGCGCATAGCCCGGCGGCAATCGATATGGTGGCCGTCGCGATGAACACCGCGTCCCATGAGCCGATGGCCGACAGCACCGAAGCGAGCGGCACCAGCATCGACGCCGTGCCCTTCGCCGTGTAGAGCGTACCGGCGTTGGCGGCGGCGTATTTGCTGCCGAAGGTATCGGCGCACGTGGCCGGGAAGATCGAGAAAATTTCACCCCAGCACAGGAACGTCACGGCCGCGAAGAACATGAACAGATACGGGTTGTGGCCGAACTCCATGAGACCGAGCAACGCAACGCCCTCACCGATGAAGATGAAGAACATGGTGTTCTCGCGGCCAATCTTGTCGGAGATCCAGCCGCAGAGCGGACGCGTGAAACCGTTGCAAAGGTTGTCGATCGACAGCGCCATGGTCAGGAGGGGCAAGGTCACGCCGAGCAGGTTGACCGGCATCTTCGCGAAGCCGTATTCCTTCGCGATCGGACCGAGTTGCGCCGTGGCGATCACCCCGCCCGCCGCGACGAACACGAACATCATGTACAACACCCAGAAGAGCGGCGAGCGCACCATCTGACCTGTCGTGTAGTCGATCTTCGACGCCACCACGCGCTTGGCAGGAACAGCATAAGCCGGCGGCCTCGGACGCACCAGAAACATGCCGAGCAGCAGGATGCAGACGCCCTGGAAGATGCCGAAGAACACGAAAGTGTGTTCGTAACCGGAGCGCTGGATCATGTTCGAGATGGGGATGACGGTGACCGCCGCGCCCGCGCCGAAACCCGCCGCCGTCAAACCGGCAGCGAGGCCGCGCTTGTCCGGGAACCACTTGAGCGCCGTGCCCACGCAGGTGCCATACACGCAACCCGCGCCCACGCCGGCAATCACCGCCGCAATGTAGAGATGGATCAGGCTGGTCGCGTTTGCATCGATGATCCAGCCTAGCGCCGCACAGATCGAGCCGCCGATCACGACCGGCCGCGGGCCGAATTTATCGACGAGCCAGCCTTCCAGCGGCACCAGCCAGGTTTCCGTGACAATGAAAATGGTGAACGCGGTTTGAATCGCCGCCTGGCCCCAGTGATGTTTCGCATCCATCGGGACTACGAACAAAGTCCACGCGTACTGCAGATTGGCGACCAGCCCCATGCAGATGATGCCGATGGCGAGCTGAGCCCACCGATTATTGTGCCACCCCATTTTGGGCTGACCAGCGGCCGGTGCCGTCGCTGCGTTTGCCATGTCTGTCTCCGTTATGTTTCAGCGCTCGTACGGCGCGTAATCAACAGCTTCATCGGCTGCTTCATCGACTGCTTCGTCGATTACTCAATCGACTGCGGCACACCGTGTCTTCGTCACCGGTGTGAGAGGGTCTTGGTCGGTCAGGGAACGTGTTCGTGGCGTGTGCTGCCGGATACGGCCATGCCCGTCCTGCGGGCCGTAAAAGTATGAGCGGTGAAAAGAAGAATCATTTTTAAGCGATTCCCAATGTTCTGATGTTTATGGGGACAATCCAGGGGACGCCTCTACTGCTGCCCTCTCCCCGCGTGCACCTTACGAAACTACCGCACGTTGAAAGCATCCTGCGGCAGAAAAACGATTAGGGAAAGTTAGAAAAATTTATTGTATAAATTAAGGATCGTTTATAGGTGGACATCCGTCATGATGCGTAATGCGACGCTTAGGCAACTGAAAATATTCGAAACCGTTGCACGGCGGCTCAGCTTTTCGCGCGCCGCCGAAGAGCTCTACCTCACCCAGCCGGCCGTCTCCACGCAGGTCAAGCAGCTCGAGGAGCACGCTGGACTGCCGCTTTTCGAGCAGCTCGGCAAGAAGATCTACCTGACGATGGCCGGCCAGGAGATGCTTCACCACAGCCGCGCGATCCTCGAACAGTTCCGCGAAGCCGACGACGCCATGGCGCGACTCAAGGGTATTTCCGGAGGCACGCTGAACGTGGCCGTGATCAGTGCCGGAGATTATTTCTTCCCACGCCTGCTGGCCGAATTCACCAAACGCAATACGGACGTCAAGCTGAACCTGGCCGTTCATAACCGCGAAGAACTGCTGCACCAGCTCACCGACAACCTCACCGACCTCGCGATCATGGTTCGCCCGCCGAAGGACATGGACACCGAGAACGTGTCGTTTGCCCCGCACCCTTACGTGATCGTGGCGCCGCCTGATCATCCGCTGGTGGGCAAGAAGAACATTGCGCTGGAGTCGTTGGCCGAAGAGCCGTTCATCGTCAGGGAGCGCGGTTCCGACACCTGGAATTCGATGGAAGAAGGTTTCGCGGGACGGCTCAAGCCGCTCAACATCGCCATGGAAATCACCAGCACGGAGACCATCAAGCAGGCTGTCATTGCCGGCATGGGGATCAGCTTCCTGTCGGCGCACACGGTCAGCATGGAGCTGCAGATCGGACGGCTGGCCGTGCTCGACATAGAGGGTTTTCCCGTGATGCTCAACTGGTATCTCGTGCATCGTCATAACAAGCGGCTTCCGGCAGTGGCGATGGCGTTCAAGCAATTCCTCATCGAAGAAGGGGCGGCGCAAATCTCGGCCATCACGCATATCGGGTAAACCATCTATTAGGTATCTTTAATAGTTAGGCTAAAAACAAGTGACTATCGTATATGGATGGTTCTTTCTATCCTGCAGTTAAGCCACGCAGCTACATCACGCTGTCATTCATGGCTAACCCAGAAAGGAGACGACCATGAACCGTTCACAAGCCACGATCGCCGATGCGCGCGAACTCCAGACCCAGCTTTGCGCCTACAACAGCGCCTTCGAAGAACTTGACCTGATGTTCCGCTGGGACGTCGAAACACTTCGGTCGCTGGCGCACGCTGCGAGCGATCAGGCGCGCATTGCGCAGTACATCGAACTGCATTGCCCACACTTGCTCAAGGCGTACAGCGCGGAATTCCTGTGCGAAGCCATCGTGAGCAGGAAGAACGCGTATTACGAAGCGTGCCGTGCCACGACTATCGCCCGCGCCGACGACACACGCGGCGCACAGATGTGGCGGCCGGACTGCGACAGCCCACACGCGCAAGCCGCTTGAGGCTTGTCGCTTGTCGCGTAGAGTTGTTCGCGCCTGACAGGTACCAAGCTCTCAAAGGGCGCGGGTTAATCAACCCGCCCCTCTTCTCGTTGCATCCAGCCTCATTGCGCCAACGACACCCACACGCTCTTAGGCTCCGTGAAGTTCTCGATAGCCACATCCCCGTGCTCGCGGCCAAAGCCTGAATCACCGGAGCCGCCCCACGGCAATCGCACATCGGTATAACCGTACGTATTCACCCAGACCGTCCCTGCCCTGAGCGCTGACGCCATCCTGTGCACCCGGCCTATGTCCGCGCTCCACACACCCGCCGCGAGGCTGTACAGCGTCCCGTTGGCAATGCGCACGGCATCAGCTTCGTCATCGAAGGGAATGACGCTGACCACCGGGCCGAAGATCTCCTCCTGCGAGATGCGCATCTCGTGCTCGACATTGGCAAACACCGTGGGCTCGACAAAATAGCCGCGCTCGCCCCAACGCCTGCCCCCCGACACGATCGACGCCCCTTCGCTCTTCCCAATGTCCACGTAATCGAGCACCGTCTGCATCTGCTTCGCGGAAATAAGCGGCCCCATGGACGTCTCTTTCTGCGATGGATCACCCAGCGTGATTGACTTCGCCCGCTGCGCCAGACGTTCGACGATCTCGTCATACACCGGCCGCTGGACGAGGACACGCGAGCCTGCCGAACACACCTGCCCTGCGTTGAAAAATATCCCCGACGCAGCCGCGCGTGCCGCTTGATCGAGATTGGCATCGGCGAAGATGACGTTGGCGGACTTGCCGCCCAGTTCAAGCGTTACCCGCTTGAAGTTGACCGCCGCGCCCTGCAAGATTCCCCGCCCGACCGACGGCGAACCGGTGAACGTGACCTTGTCCACACCCGGGTGCGCCACGAGCGCGTCGCCGACCACCGAGCCCTTGCCGGTAACAATATTAAATACACCTGGCGGTACGCCTGCTTCCAGTGCGAGGCGTCCCAGCATCAACGCCGATAACGGCGTCAGCTCCGCCGGCTTGACGACCATCGTGCAGCCGCACGCAAGCGCGGGGGCGATCTTCCACATGCCGATCATCAACGGGAAATTCCACGGCACGATGGCCGCGACCACGCCGACCGGTTCGCGCACGGTGTACGTCAGCGCGTCGGGGCGCGTGGGCACCACTTGTCCATTGATCTTGTCGCACCAGCCCGCGTAATACGCGAGGGTGTCGATGGCAGCGGGTACATCCTGGCGCCGTACGCCGGAAATCGGCTTGCCTGCGTCGAGACTTTCTACCGCGGCAATTTCATCCTGATGCGTGCGCATCAATTCTGCAAAACGCATCAGGATCCGGCCGCGCTCGGACGCCCTGATTGCGTTCCATGGTTTCAACGCGGCGCGCGCCGCCTGCACGGCACGGTCGACATCCGCCGCGGTGCCCTGGGCTACGCTCGCTATCGGCGTCTCGGTCGATGGATCGATAATGCTGGAATACGCGCCTCCACCGGGCGCCACTGCTTCGCCACCAATCAGCAGCTCGTAACGTTTCACGTCCGCTTGGGCGGTCATTGTTGTCTCCATTTACCGTAGTGCGGTCCCGCGCGAGCGTCCCTGTATTCGGATCACGCGCCGGATTTTGCTTCGAGTTCAGCGAGGCGCTTGCGCAAGTTTCGATCTTCGGTGAAGCGGCTGGTTTCATCGCGTATGACGGCTACGATGCCGCTCACACCCGGCTCCGGTCCCGCTGAATGCAACAGCGCAACTGTGAATGCAATCGATAAGGATCGGCCGTCCTTGTGCACGGCCGGCACACGCAGCACGTCGTGTCCGTAACGCGTCTCGCCGGTCGCCATGGTCTTTTCGTAGCCGCTCCAGTGACGTCCTCGCAAGCGTTCGGGAATAATGAGGTCAAGCGAATTGCCCAGCGCTTCTTCGGGCGTGAACCCGAACATGCGCTCGGCAGCGGGATTCCATAGGGTGATCGCGCCACTGGCGTCTGAGATGACAACCGCGTCGCCGATCACGTTGACCAGTTGCTCGAAATCGATGGGGGATTTTGTATGCACGGCGCTATTCATTGTTGAAATGGCCTTGTCTATTCATGGCGATTCTGGCCGCGCCGTGGGTCCGTCAAGGCAATCCACGGCGCTGTGCTTTCGCGTTTAAACGGCTTGTTGCTGATGCAGGTTGGCGATTTGCGCGCTGCTGTAACCCAGGCTCTTGAGCACTTCGTCCGTATGCTCGCCCAGCAACGGTGATGCCGTGATTTCCGGCTTCATATCCGAGAACTTGATCGGGCTGCCAACCGTGAGATACGAGCCACGTTCCTTGTGTGCGACTTCGGTAATCGTGCCGCTTTCACGCAACGACGGATCGTTGGCCAGCTCTTTCATCGTCAGTACAGGCGCGCACGGAATATCGAACTTGCGCAGGATGTCCACCGCTTCGAACTTGGTTTTATCGGCGAGCCATTCTTCGATCGTCTTGAAGATGTCGAAGATATGCGGTTGACGTGCCGTCGCCGTGTTGTAGTTCGCGTCTTCGATCCACTCGGGTTTGCCGATCGCGCGGCAAATCGGCGCCCACGCATGACCCTGGATCGTGAAGTAGATGTACGAGTTCGGATCGGTTTCCCAGCCCTTGCATTTCAGCACCCAACCCGGCTGGCCGCCGCCGCCGGCATTGCCGCCGCGCGGAACGACATCGCTGAATTCGCCGTGCGGATATTGCGGATATTCCTCGAGGTAGCCCAGCCGGTCCAGGCGCTGTTGGTCGCGCAGCTTCACGCGGCACAGGTTCAGCACGCTGTCCTGCATCGATACCGCGACCTTCTGCCCCTTGCCCGTCTTGTCGCGACCAATCAGCGCCGTCAGGATGCCGATGGCGAGGTGCATGCCGGTGTTGCTGTCGCCCAGCGCCGCCGCGCTGATGGTCGGCGGGCCGTCCCAGAACCCCGTGGTCGACGCCGCGCCGCCCGCGCATTGCGCGACGTTTTCGTAGACCTTCAGGTCGTCGTAATGGTGGCCATCGCTGAAGCCTTTCACGGACGCCAGGATCATCTTCGGATTCAGTTCCTTGATGTACTGCCACGGGAAACCCATCCGGTCGAGCGCGCCCGGACCGAAGTTTTCCACCATCACATCGGATTCCTTAATAAGCTTCTCCAGGACTTCCTTGCCTTCCGGCTTCTTGGTGTCGAGCGTGAGCGACTTCTTGTTGCTGTTGAGCATGGTGAAATACAGCGCGTCGACGTCCGGGATATCGCGCAGTTGCGTGCGGGTGACGTCGCCCGAGCCCGGGCGTTCTACCTTGATCACGTCGGCGCCGAACCACGCAAGCAACTGCGTGCAGGCCGGGCCTGCCTGCACGTGCGTGAAGTCGATAATCTTGATTCCCTCGAGTGGCTTGCTCATGATTCCTGTCTCCTGACTCACTGGCTAAAGGTGGGTTACTCATGTTCTTGCGGCTGTTCCAGAGACATCGGCGGCGCGTGCCACTGATGTCCTCGAACCGGACTACTTTTTCATCGCCGTGCTTTGCGGATTCAGATTCGTCAGGCGGCCGCTCTCGGTACCAGCGGCTTCATCGATAACCGCGTTGATAAGCGTCGGCTTGCCGGACGCAATGGCTTCCTGCAGCGCCTTCGTCAGCTCTTCCGGCGTTGTGGCGTGGCGGCCTACGCCACCGAATGCTTCAATCATCTTGTCGTAGCGCGCGCCCTTGACGAACACCGTCGGGGCAACGTCCTTGCCGCCGGTCGGGTTCACGTCGGTGCCGCGATACACGCCGTTGTTGTTGAAGACGATGGTGCAAACCGGCAGGTCGTAGCGGCAGATGGTTTCGAGTTCCATGCCGCTGAAACCGAACGCGCTGTCGCCTTCAATGGCGACGACCGGCTTGCCGCTCGTGACCGCCGCGCCAATCGCGAAGCCCATGCCGATACCCATGATTCCCCACGTACCCGAGTCGAAACGCTTGCGCGGCTCGTACATGTCGATGATGCTGCGCGCGTAGTCGAGGGTGTTCGCCCCTTCGTTGACGACGTTGATGTCCGGGCGCGTCTTCAACACGTCGCGGATCGCGCGCAATGCGCTGTGGAAATTCATCGGCGACGGATTCTTGGCGAGCGTCGCGGCCATCTTTTCCAGGTTCTTGTTCTTGCGCTCGGAGATCGCACCCGTCCACTCGGCGGGGGGCTTCGGGAAGCTGGCATCGATGCCCCCGAGCAAGGCCGACACGCAGGAGCCGATATCGCCGATCACCGGCGCCGCAATTGCCACGTTGCTATCGATTTCCGTCGGCGAGATGTCGACCTGGATGAATTGCTTCGGTGCGCCGCCCCACGTCTTGCCCTTGCCGTGCGACAACAGCCAGTTCAGGCGCGCGCCGATCAGCAGCACGACGTCGGCCTCCTGCAACACGAACGAACGCGCAGCCGACGCCGATTGCTCATGGGTATCGGGCAGCAATCCCTTGGCCATCGACATCGGCAGATAAGGAATGCCGCTCTTTTCAACGAGCTCGCGAATCTGCGCGTCGGCCTGGGCGTAAGCCGCGCCCTTGCCCAGCAGGATCAGCGGACGCTTTGCGCCCTTCAGCACATCGAGCGCGCGCTTGACCGAGTCAGGCGCCGGAAGCTGGCGCGGCGCCGCGTCGACCACGCGGACCAGGGACTGCTTGCCCTTCACGGCGTCGATGGTCTGGGACAGCAGTTTCGCCGGCAAATCCAGGTAGACGCCGCCGGGACGGCCCGACACGGCCGCGCGGATCGCACGCGCAATGCCGATGCCGATGTCTTCCGCGTGCAGGACGCGGTACGCGGCCTTCGCGTAGGGTTTGGCGGCGTTGAGCTGATCCATCTCCTCGTAGTCGCCCTGCTGCAAGTCGACGATCTCACGCTCGCTGGATCCGCTGATCAGGATCATGGGGAAACAGTTGGTGGTCGCGTTGGCGAGCGCCGTCAGGCCGTTCAGGAAGCCCGGCGCCGAAACAGTCATGCAAATGCCGGGCTTTTGCGTCATGTAGCCCGCGATAGCGGCCGCGTTACCCGCGTGCTGTTCATGGCGAAAGCCGATGAAGCGCATGCCTTCCGCTTGCGCAAGGCGCGCCAGATCGGTAATGGGAATGCCGACCAGACCGAAGATCGTGTTGAGGTCATTCAGTTTCAGGGCATCGATGACCAGATGGAAACCGTCGGTGGTCGCCGGGGTTTCTTGCTTCGCTGTCTCGGCTGTAATGGCGGTCTGCGGGTGGTTCAGTACTTCTGCCATAGCGTCTCTCCTCCTTGGCTGGCGTTGTTTGGTTTGTGATATACAATATTCCACACACAGTATTAGTCAAGTGGATTTGTTTGAAGGGTCGAGAGTGGTGCGGTGCGATTGAGGCGGAAACGCTGGCGCTGCGGCAGGTTTGCCGTTTTTTTTGCTGCGATGCGATGAGGGACGTTTGGGCGATGCAGGAGATTTCGCGACCGAGGATTGGGGCGAATGGGATTGCACTGAGGATGGGTAGTGCGATTGCTTGTTGCTCGCGCAGAGGGGCGGGTTTACCAGCGCCTGGAGGCGGGTCGCTGCGGTTGATTCGTCGATCCGGGTTAGATCAGCGGGTGGTTTCTTCGTTGTCGTCGCGTTCTATGACGTCCGGCAGATAGTGATAGATCGAAGAACCCATTGCCGGGTCCATTCCGGTCATGCCGCTTGTGATCACCGAAGGCGAGGACGATCAGGTGATTAAAGACGAATGCGATCGCCAGGAGTTGCGCTGGCGTGTTTGTATTTGTGCTGCACAGCGCGTCACCGGCAAAGGTCCGGCATGAGCGATTACCTCGCCCAATCCGCCACCATCTGCGCATCGACACTGACTCCGCCGCACACCACGATCACCACATCGTGCGCGGCAGCAATCGCCGGATGATCGAGGTAACCGACCGCAAGCGATACCCCGCACGCCGATTCCACGAGTTGCCGATGGTCATCGGCGAAACGCGTCACGCCCATGATCGCATCGGCATCCGTCAGCACAACCGACTCGTGCGGAAACTGCCTGATGGCACTGACCGGCCAGCTCGCCACCTGAAGCGCAGCAAGCGACTTTGCGATGCTGTCGATACGATCCAGTTTCACCGGATGCCCTGCATCGAGCGCCGCGCGAAACGACGCCGCGCCCGTCGTCTCGCACGCGACCACACGACAATCCGTGCGGCCATGGCGCAGCAAACCCGTCAAGATACCGGCAAGCAGACCACCCCCGCCTACGCTAGCCACGACCGCATCCACCTGCGGCAGCACCGCGACAATCTCATCGATCATCGAGCTATGACCTTCCCACAGCACGGGATGATCGAAGGCCGGCACATATTCGACTTCATCCGATGCCGACAATGCCAGCGCATGCTCGTTGGCTTCGTCCCAGACATCGCCGTGCACGATCACCGTCGCACCGAGCGCGGCAATCCGCTTGCGGGTGCTTTCAGGCGTCGTGGAAGGCACCACGATCTCAGCCTGCATGCCGAGCAAGCGCGCCACAAATGCTGTTGCAAAACCGGCGTTGCCACCCGACGGGCACACTACGCGGAGTTTGCCGGCCGCTTTCGCCCGCGAACACAGCAAGCCCATCCCGCGCATTTTGAACGAGCCGCTGGGCTGCAGGTTTTCAAGCTTGAGCCAGATGCGGCGCGTGGACGTAGACAGTCCGGGATGCAGGATCAACGGGGTTTCGATGTGAAGCAAGATCGGTCCTTTTCAAACGGGAATTCCGGGACCAGACGGTTACCATGACGGCCGCGACTGGATTCGAGTGTCATAGTTTATTGCAGGACGGGGATTTTATCGTTGTGCGTCGTGGCGTGTGTCCGATAATCACGAACCGGAATGAAGCGATGAAGAATCTAATTCTGACCGATGACTTGATGAAGCTTCATTTCCCATATTCACCACTTCGGACTATTAATCAGCATTCCGAATCAAACCACGGGTTCCGAAAACAACCGACCACGCCCCTCACCCTCGTGCCCTCTCCACCGCTGAGGCGTCATCCCTTCCCACTGGTTAAACGCCCGTGAAAACGAATTAACCTCTTCAAAGCCCAAAAACCACGCAATCTCGCCGGCCGCGAGATCCGTACTCCCCAGCAAGCGGCGCGCTATCCGGTTGCGCACGCGGTCCAATTGCTGCTGATAACTTGTCCCATCGAGTGCAAGCTTGCGTTGCAGCGTGCGTGTACTGATCCCCAGCTCCCGCGCCAGCGCTTCAACGCTCGGCCGCTGGCCGCGCATGTTCCGCGCAAGAACGGCATCGACGTGATCGGTGAAAGTCTGCTCGCGGGCCAGCGCGGCCAGTCCGGCATCGAGTTGCGGCAGGACAGCGGCCAGCAAATCAATGTTATGCGTCACGAAAGGCAGCGCGAGACTTGCCGCATCGAATACGAGCACATCGTTCGGGGCATCGAACACGATCTCGCAACCATAATGGCGCGCGAACATCGCCCGGTTGGCCGCCCGCCGCGTCAACTCCACGCGATGCGGTTTGATCGGCACACCCGATCCGCGCCGCGCCATCGCAAGCGCGGAAGCGAACATGGCGTCCGCCAGCAGGTCGGGGATAAAACCATCGGCGAGCAACCAGCGGAACGTCACAGCCGCCTCGTCACGCTGCACGCTGACCACCACCTCCTCCGGACAACTCAGCCGCTTGTAACGCCCGAGCTTCGCCAGCGCCTCGCCGAAATTGGCGGAATGCAGCGCCGCGAGCGACATTGCGTCGAGTTGCCCGTGCGAGGTTTCAGCACCAATCCGCAAGCCGATGGCCGGGTCCCCGCTCACCTGCGCGATAGCCTCCCACAGCGCGAAGTATTTCTGCGTCGTCAGCCGCAACCGGCCCGCCTCGGCGTTCGTCGTCGCCGGCACGGGCAGGCCCGCCGCGCGGAACGTCCGCGGCACATCCACGCCCAGCGTCTCTAGCCGTGCGAGCAGTGCGTGGCTGATCGGAACGCCATCGGTTTTCATCAGCTTTTCAGTCCCTTTTCAGTCCTTTACCGGCTGCTTTACGATCGCGAGTTTATCGATCAATCCGCGCCATTCGGTGGCATCGCTGGCGTCGGTCGACAAACTCACGTGACGCCACTTGGCGTCCATCGCGCCGCGCGCTTCATGCACTTGTCCTGCTATATGCACCGCGTCGCTGCCGAGCAGCAAACGCAGCGGCGGTTCGTCCAGTCCAGCTATGCCGAGGATTGCTTGCGCCGCTTTCACCGGATCGCCGACTGGCTTATGCGACGCGCGGTATTCGAGCAAGGGCGCAATGCTAGCGGCGTAATCAGGGCCGGGCGCGTGGATGGTCATCGACGAGCCGGCCCAATCCGTGCGAAAGCCGCCCGGCTCGACGATCGTCACCTTGATCCCGAGCGACGCAACTTCCTTCGACAACACCTCGGAGAATCCCTCCACGGCCCATTTCGCCGATTGATACGCGGCAAGGCCAGGTGAACCGACGCGTCCGCCTATCGATGAAATCTGGATGATATGGCCGCTGCGCTGCGTGCGCAGGACCGGCAACGCGGCGCGCGTCACGTTGACGACGCCGTAGAAATTGGTTTCCATCTGCGCGCGGAAATCGGCGTCGTCGCCTTCCTCGATCGACGCGATGTTGCCGTAACCCGCATTGTTGACGACGACATCCAGACGGCCGAAAGATGCCACGGCCTGCTGCACGGCAGCCCGTGCCGAGGCGGGGTCGGTCACATCGAGCGCGACGGCGCGCACGCGCTCGCCGTACTGCTCCACGAGCGCGGCGAGATCGTCGGAACGGCGCGCGGTCGCGACCAGACGATGACCCGCGGCCAGGACGGCCTTCGCCAATTCATGGCCGATGCCGCGAGAACTGCCCGTAATAAACCAGACTGAAGACATGAGCGTGATTCCTTTAACAGTGAACGATGAGTGCTGCGTCCACCGGATTCTAGGAGCGCGCTCTCCGCAACACTAATCCGATCGCGCCAACTTGCAATCGGATCGCGCCAATGCCTTGAGTCTGACCGGGGCAATTATCCGTGACGAACTTCGCTGTCGAGATGGGCCATTTGCGCGGCGGCGTAACGGTCACCGGCTGCGGCGCCCTTCGGCACAGCGGATTCGATTGCACTGAGATCATCCGGCGTCAGCACGACATCCAGCGCCCCCAGCGCTTCCGTCAACCGATCCCGCCGCCGTGCGCCAACCAGCGGCACGATATCCGCGCCCTGCGCCGCGACCCATGCAATCGCGATCTGCGCCACCGATACGCCCTTCGCTTCCGCAATCCGCCGCAACGCTTCGACCAGTTGCAGGTTGCGTTCCGCGTTTTCGCCCTGAAAACGCGGGCTGTGCGCGCGGAAATCATTGCCGGCCAGATTTTGCGCCGCCTGCCAATGGCCGCTGATCAGCCCTCGCGACAACACGCCGTAAGCCGTCACGCCAATCCCGAGTTCGCGGCACGTCGAGAGAATATCGCCTTCGATACCCCGTGAAATCAGCGAGTACTCGATCTGCAAATCAGCGATTGGGTGTACCGCCGCCGCGCGCCGGATAGTCTCGGCGCCCACCTCGGACAGCCCGACGTGACGCACATAACCTGCTTTCACCATCTCGGCAATCGCGCCCACGGTGTCTTCAATCGGCACATTGGGATCGAGTCGCGCGGGGCGATAGATATCGATGTAATCCACCCCGAGACGCTGCATTGAATACGTCAGGAAGTTCTTCACAGCGGCCGGCCTCGCGTCATATCCGACCCAGCCGCCGGCCGGATCGCGCAGCGCGCCGAATTTCACGCTGATGATGGCGGCGTCGCGTTTCGTGCCCTTGAGCGCTTCGCCAATCAACGCTTCGTTGTGGCCGCTGCCGTAGAAATCGCCGGTATCGAGCAGGTTGATGCCGGCATCGAGCGCCGCGTGAATCGTGGCGATGCTTTCGCTCCGGTCGGCCGGTCCGTACATGCCGGACATGCCCATGCAGCCGAGTCCCAATGCCGATACACGCGGTCCGGTCGCGCCGAGTTGCAGATGGTTCATGTCAAGTCTCCTGGGGTCTGGCATCGCGTGATTGCGAGCGTTGACGAGAGTATGCGAGGCGTTCTGTCGTGCGACAATCCGGCCTTCACAGCACGGGCTGTACGAAAAAACGCACAATGAACGATCCCGATCTCTCCGATCTCAGCGCCTTCGTGGCTATCACCGAGGTACGCAGTTTCAGGGCGGCGGCCCGTTTGCGCGGGGTATCGGCTTCCGCGCTGAGCGAAGCGATTCGCCGGCTTGAAGCGCGGCTCGGCGTGCGTCTGCTGAACCGCACCACCCGCAGCGTGACGGTCACGGAAGCCGGCCAGCGTCTGCTGGAACGGCTCGCGCCGGCGCTCGGCGAGATTGCCGGCGCGCTCGACGCGATCAACAGTTTCCGCGACAGCCCGACCGGCACCTTGCGACTGAACGTGCCGACTATCGTGGCGATGCACGTGCTGCCGCCCATCGTCGCGCGCTTTCTCGCCGCGCATCCGGGGATCACGCTGGAGGTGGTGTCGAACGATACGTTTATCGACGTGCTGGCAGCAGGTTTCGATGCCGGCATCCGCTACGACGAACGCCTGGAGCGCGACATGATCGCCGTGCCGATCGGACCGCGCACACAGCATTTCGTGGCCGCGGGCGCGCCGGCGTATTTTGCGGCGCACGGATGGCCTGAACACCCTCGCGATTTACTGGAGCACGCGTGCATCGGGCATCGGTTTGCAAGCGGCGTGCTGGCGGCGTGGCGCTTCGAGCGTGGGGGCGAAGAGGTTCGATTCACGCCGAACGGACCGCTGGTGGCGTCGGTGATGGAGCTTGAAGTCGGCGCCGCGACAGCGGGCCTGGGGATGATCTATACGTTCGAGGAGTTCTTGCGGCCGGCGATACAAAGCGGCGCACTCATGCCCGTGCTGCACGAGTGGTGGGAGAGTTTTTCAGGACCGTTTCTGTACTACCAGAGCCGCACGCACATGCCCGCGCCGCTGCGCGCGTTCATCGACTTCATCAAGGAAGATTGAACGCGCGCGTGGCAATTAGCGTTCCGAGAAAAACGCCCGGACCGCGGCCAGCGCGTTTTCCACCGCCGCGCTGTCCACGTCCAGATGCGTGACCCAGCGCTGTTTCGTCGCGCTGTAGGCCGACGTAATGCCAATCCCGCGCGCCGCCAGATGCTCCTTGAAGTCAGCGGCAATCGTGCTGTCCACTTCCACGAACACGATGTTCGTGTCCGGCATCGTGACCTTCAGTTGCTCATAGGCTGCCAAGCCCTTAGCCAGAGTGGCCGCGTTGGCGTGGTCATCGGCGAGGCGCGCCACGTTATGCTCCAGCGCGTAAAGCCCGGCGGCGGCGAGAATGCCGACCTGCCGCAAACCGCCGCCCACCATCTTGCGCGTGCGCCGCGCCTTCGCGATTAACTGCTCGCTGCCGACCAGCACCGAGCCGACCGGCGCACCCAATCCCTTCGATAAACACACGGACACCGTATCGAAGGACCGCGTCAGCGTGGCAACGGGCGTATTCAACACCGTGGCCGCATTGAAGATCCGGGCACCGTCCAGATGCGTAGCAAGACCGTGCCGACGAGCCAGCGCCGTCGCCGCTTCCATGTACTCCTGCGACAAAACTTTCCCGCCGATCGTGTTCTCCAGCGCCAGCAGTCGCGTGCGGGCGTAGTGCGAATCGTCGGGCTTGATCGAGTCCTCGATCTCCGCCAGCAGCAACGAACCGTCCGCCTGATTGTTCAACGGTTGCGGCTGGACGCTCCCCAGCACCGCCGCGCCGCCCGCTTCCCAGCGATAGCAATGCGCCTGCTGCCCGACGATGTACTCGTCGCCACGTTCGCAATGCGCCATCAGCGCGACCAGATTCGATTGCGTACCCGAGGTCAGGAACACCGCCGCTTCCTTGCCGAAACGCTCGGCCATCACGGCTTCCAGTTGCGTGACGGTGGGATCGTCGCGGAAGACATCGTCGCCAACTTCCGCCGATGCCATCGCCGCGCGCATGGCCGGGCTGGGTCGCGTGACGGTGTCGGAACGGAAATCGTGCTGGATCGGGGTGCTCATTGCTGCTCCTGATGGGTGGAACGGGTATTTTGCCATCGTGGGGAGGCAAGGTGGCGCAGCGTACGTTGGAAGATCAAGGTTGTACGCGCGGGAGTTCATTGGGTTTCGAGATCGGGAACGGGGGTTTGGTGCTTAATTTCTTGATTTAATCGTTCAAAATCATATAGATAGGGTAGATAATTGATCTAAAACTTAAATAAATATAATTTTATTAACAAAATCAATTGGTTAGATGGAATTTCTTCAGTTAAGCAGGAGCATGAGGAATGTTTGATAAAGCACTTCAGGAAGCTACCCCTATAAAACAAATTTTTCTTTCCAAAACATAGGCTTATAGAGCTTTTCGAAACTAATTTCTAATTTTTAGAAATACCCGAAAAATTTTTCGCAAAATTCATTAACTATCAACAGCTTACACGAACCATTTAAATCACTTTGTCGGTTAAATTAGCGCCGAGAATCATCCACTGTTCCAGCCCTAAAAATTCCCTTGGTGTGCATCCCGAAACCGCTCTATCACGCAGACTCCCACCCTCGACCGTGTAAAGTTTCAAACATTCCGCCTTACCCATTCACCTGCCCATGCCTGCAAGCCAATGAACGCGCCCGAACCAAAGTTGCAAGACGATCCTCACATTGGCCGCTACGAGCGCTCGACGGGACAGGCAGCCGAGTGGTGGCAGGTGACGCTCTCCGATCGGCCGCAGATGTATCGGATCGAACATGGATACGACGACGGGCCGGCCAATATCGATACGGTCGTTGACCTGGAAAACCTCAAGTCGAAGTTGCAAAAGTGGCATCGGGAGGGGTTTTTTCGACCCAACGATCCGGCGCTCGCACCGCTGCCCGCGCAAGGACGAACCGGATTTCTGAAAGACCTCAGGCACGCCGTTCGCCAAACGCCTCAAGCTGCGAATCCGGATTCAAGCGAAGCAACAACGACGATCGGCCCGGTGGACATGCCTGTCGGCCAACCTGGTCCGCTCGTGCCGCGCCTGAACCCTGCCTATCTCTTTCCCGAGCGTTTCGGCGACATCCTCCAGGACATCGTGGAGAACCGTCGCGTGCTGCTGATCGGCCATACCGGCGCGGGAAAAACGAGCCTGATCGAGCAAGTCGCGGCGCGTTCGCAACACGGCGTGCTGCGGGCGAATATGAACGGCCAGACGACCATCGGGGACTTCGTGGGTTTCTGGACCGTAAAAGGTGGTGAAACGCTCTGGGTGGACGGTGTGCTGCCGACAGCCATGCGCGAAGGCCTGTGGCTTGTCGTCGATGAAATCGACTTCGCCGAACCCTCGATTCTCGCCGTTCTCACCGCCGTTCTCGAACCTCATGGCCGCTTGTTGCTGAAGGAGAAAGGCAACGAGCTGGTGACTCCGCATCCGTCCTTCCGGCTGTTCGCAACCGCAAACGCTGTGGGCGCCATGAGCGTTTATCGGCATCTGTATCAGGGCGCGAACCTGATGAACGAGGCGTTTCTTGATCGCTGGCGCGTGTATCTGATGAATTACCTGTCGCCCGAGGAGGAGGCGGAAGTGTTGACGCGCACGCTTGGCGGGCGCTTCACACGGCCGATGGCGCAAACGCTCGCGGCCATTGCCGCCGATTGCCGCGCAGCGTTCGCCCGCGAAGATCTGGCAAGCGCGTTTTCGACGCGACGCCTGCTCGACTGGGCCGACCTGATGCTGCGCTCCGGCGACCCGGAGCGCGCCGCCGGCCCGGCGATCTACGCGAAAGTGAGCGCCGAGGACGCCGCGCTGATCCGCAGCATCATCCGGCATCACATTGCGTTTGAAGAATGAACGACGCGTTTATGCTTGATCAAGCCCGCTTTGCGCGATGCTCCCCGACCATCAGCACGATTTTCACGCGAGCCGTAGCGGAAAACAGCCTGAAGCGCAACGCCACCGCGTCTTACCGGTAACCACTGTGGCCGCCTCCGACCTGACCCATTCCGACACGACGCAAACCATGCTCGGCAAGATGGCGCGCGTGCTGACGGGGCGATACGGCGTGACGGTATCGTTCGATACATCCGGGCCTCGCGTCGAACGTGATCGAATCGTGTTGCCGGAGCTTTCCGGTGCAGTCGATCTAGACGCGCTCACCGGCCAGCTCGACTTGCTGGTGGCCCGTTCGAAGTATTCCACCCTCAGTGAAATCAGCGCGCTCAATTCGGGCGTCACTCAGCGCATTGCACAATCGATCGAAGACCGGCGCGTCTGCGAGCGGCTGTTCAGTGACTATCCAGGGGCACGCAGGTTTGTCGGGAAACTGCGCGAACAAACGGCGCGAAATACGCATGAACGTTGGCCGACCCTGGCCTGGCGCGACAAGCTGATCTGGTTTGTCGAACGCGCGCTCTGGGACGAAGCGCCCGACGTAACCGAACGAACTCCGGCCCTCATCGCCACGCTCGGCGCCGTGAGCGAGCTGCTTCAGACCTCCCGTGCCAGCCGTTCGACTCTTGAAAGCGTGGCGCGCGCGCGGGCGCTCGTGGCACGGATCAGGTCGCTGGCAGCCGGCGATGTGAACACCATGATGTTTACCGCCGACGCCGACGAAGCGCTGGACGCCGAGCAGGTATCGGGCGATCCGGATGCATTGGATGCGGCGTCGCAGGAAATGTCCGACGCAGCCTCCTCCGATGCCGCCAGCATCGCCCAAGCGCCGTCGGACGCGAGCGCAGAGGCGTCGGAAGCACGCTCGCCCGCCGCGCCGATGACCTTCGATATCGACATGATCGATGGCCGACCTCGCCGTTCCATTCCGCTCACGACCGAATTCGATGTCGTCACCGACCTCACCGGATTAGGCGACGCCGCCGCGTGGCGCAACCTGCGCGCGCTCGCACGCGCGGAAACCGCGCCGCTAACCGCGCGCCTTGAACGTGCGCTGAAAGCCGATGAACAGACGCACTGGAAACGTGAACAGGAACGCGGGGAGATCGACCGGCCGGCGCTGGCGAAGCTGGTTGTATCGCCGGGATACCGGACGCCGTTTCGCGTCAAGCGCACGACCGAGGGACGGGACGCCGCCGTCACATTGCTGATTGACCGCAGCGGCTCCATGGCCGGCGAAAAGATTGCGCTCGCCCGACTCTGCGCCGCCGCGCTCTGCGACGCGTTGATGCAGCTTTCGTTCAAGTGCGAAGTGCTTGGCTACAGCTCGGTCGAATCGCCGGAAATGCGGGCATTTTATGAGCAGAAGCTGGCTGAAGGTGTGGATGTGAACCGTTTCAACCGGCGCGTCGAACGGCTCGATCTACAGATTTACAAACGCTTCGGTTCGAACAATCCGGCAGGTTTGAGCGCAATTGATTGCGGTCACGAGAATCCGGACGGCGAGGCGCTGGCGTGGGCAGCCGAACGTCTGGCTGCACAACGCGCCGGCAGGCGCATCCTGATGGTGCTATCCGACGGCTACCCCGCCACGGGCGACGGTCACCCCGTGATATTGCGGACCGACCTGCGGGCGCGCATCGACGAGATCACAAACGCGGGGATAGAACTGATTGGCATCGGACTTCTCGACGACGCCGTAGAAAAGTTTTATGCGCATAACATTGTTGTGCGCAAACTTGACGAACTCCCCACGATGGCGTTCACGGTGCTTAGCCAACTCCTGCTCAAGCGCGGCTACAGGCATGACAGGCACTAAGCCGCTCTTTTACCCACCCCACCGCGCTCCAGGCTCATCCCGCCCCAAAAAATTAATTCAATAGCTTGCTAACGAATTGTCGTCGAAATACAATGCGCGCCATGCCAACAATCGATGTCCTCCGTCAATCCGTCAGCAGCGCGCTCGTGATCGCCTCCCGCCAGTGGCGGCGCACGAGCCACGACGTAATCGCGGCCTATAACGTCTCGGAAGCCTGCGCGACGCCGCTGCTGATCGCGGCGCGGCTTGATGCGCCTATCCGGCAAGTTGCACTCGCCGAGTTGACGGGAATCGAAGGGCCGTCGCTGGTGCGTCTGCTCGATCAGTTGTGCGCGGCCAACCTGGTGCGACGCGACGAAGATCCCGACGACCGGCGCGCGAAAATCATCTCCCTCACCGACGAAGGCCGGTCGGTCACCGCCAAGATCGAGAAAGAACTGGTCGGACTGCGCGCCGGCGTGCTGAACGATGTGAGCCGGGAAGACCTGGAAGCGACCCTGAGGGTATTCGCTGCGTTTAAACTTGGCGCGTCCAGTCAAACTCAGCAAGATCCGTCGCAAGCTCCAACACACGTGTCGCCCCAAGGCACGGCCGGCACCGATACGGAAGAAGGCGTCTAGCGCACCATGATGTACCCCACTTCGCGCGACTGGATATTTTCGGTCAAGACCTTCGCGGCATCCATGCTGGCGCTGTATATCGGCCTCAAGCTGGAGCTGCCGCGCCCTTACTGGGCCATGGCGACGGTTTATATCGTGTCGAATCCGTTCGTCGGCGCGACGCGTTCCAAGGCGCTGTATCGCGCGCTCGGCACCATGATCGGCGCATCGGCTGCCGTGCTGTTCGTGCCGCCCTTCGTGGAGTCGCCCTACCTTTTTAGCGCGGTGGTCGCGTTATGGACGGGCACGCTGCTGCTTCTCGCCATCTCGGACCGCACCGCGCGCAGCTATGTGTTCATGCTGGCCGCCTACACCATGCCGTTGATCGCACTGCCCTCCGTGATGAACCCGGCGGGGATCTTTGATCTCGCGGTATCGCGGACCGAGGAGATCGTGCTCGGGATCGTGTGCGCCAGCGTGGTCGGCAGCGCCATCTTGCCGAGCCGTCTCGCGCCTACGCTGATCGAACGGACCGACGCCTGGTTCCGAGACGCCGCGTTCTATGCCAAAGAGACGCTCTCAGGGCGCGTGGGCGGCAAGACCATCTCGGCGTGCCGGCAACGGCTCGCGGTCACCGTCAACGCGCTTGAGTTCCTGCTGAGCCAGCTTGCCTACGACCACACCCGGCCCGACGTGCTCGCGCGGGCGCAGGCGTTGCGCGGGCGGATGCAATTGCTGATGCCGATCATGTCAGCGATCAGCGACCCGCTGGCCGCGTTGTTCAACGGCCAGAAACCGCCGCCACCGGGTCTCGAGCCGCTACTCGCCGATATCGTCACATGGTTCGACGAACCGCTGTCCGCGCGTACCGATGCGGCGGCGTCCATCAATGCCAATAACGACCCCAAGGCCGACGCGCTGCGCGGCCGGATCGCGGGCCTGCAACCGGACGCGGACGCTCTGCGGACCTGGGACGGCGCACTGTTGTCGAACACCCTGTGGCGCTTGAAACAACTGGTCGATGTCTGGCAGGATTGCCGCGCGCTGCGCGTGATCATCACGAACGAACAAGGCAGCTGGCGGCCCCGTTACCGGCACTGGCGGCTTGGCGGCACGCAGCAGTACTTCGATCGCGGCATGCTGTTGTTTTCGGCGGGCTCGGTCGTGCTGGCCATTCTCATCGCGTCGAGCCTCTGGATTGCGTCCGGCTGGAACGACGGCGCGGGCGCGGTCACGCTGGCCGCGGTGGCGTGCTGTTTCTTCGCCGCCCTCGATGAACCCGCGCCCCAGGTGTTCTCGTTTTTTATCTATACCTGTCTTGCCGTGGTGCTCGCCGGGCTGTATCTATTCGTCATCCTGCCGACGGTGCACGACTTCCCCATGCTCGTGATCATGTTCGCGGTCCCCTTCATCCTGATCGGCACGCTGATTCCGCGGCCGCAATTCAACCTCGCGACCATGCTCACGGCCGTGAATACCGCCACGTTCATCAGCATCCAGGGCACCTACGATGCGAACTTCCTGACCTTCATGAACAGCAATCTGGCTGGTCCGGCAGGGTTGTTATTCGCGTTCGTCTGGACCCGCGTGACGCGGCCGTTCGGCGCTGAACTGGCCGCGGCGCGGCTGATCCGCTCGGGCTGGCGCGACGTGGCGCTGAGCGCGTCGACCCGACCCGTCGATGACCAGAAAAATCTCACCGCGCGCATGATCGACCGTCTCATGCAGATCATCCCGCGTCTGGCCGCCAGCGATGACCAGCGCCATCCGTCCATCGAAAGTTTTCGCGATCTGCGCATTGCTTTCAACTCGCTCGATCTGCGGCGTCTGCGGCGCCGTCTGCACGACACCGATCTCGCGTCGGTCGATGGTGTGCTGGAAGGTGTACGCGCGTATTTCCAGCAGTGTGTGGAGCGCGGCGCGCGTCAGCCGGTGCCGGCGAGCCTGGAGGCGGCTATCGACGCAGCACTGGATCGCATCACAAGGCGCGGCGGTGCGGTGCAGGCGGAAGCGGCGGCCGAGGCGGCGCAGCCGGACAAGACAGTCCCCGGACGCCAGATTCGTGACGCGTTACATGCGCTGGTGGGCATGCGTTTATCGCTGTTCCCGGATACGCTCGCGTCCGCGTTGCCACCCCAACCGGAGCCTGCTGCATGACACGCCGCTCCTTCCACTCCTTTTTCCAGAGCACCCCGCGATGATCGGTGAAATCGATATCTACGGCGTGTTCCTGCCCGCCGTGCTGGTACTGATGCTGGTTTCGTACCTGCTCTGCCTGGTCGTTACGCGGGTGTTCGCTCGCGTCGGCCTGTACCGTTTCGTCTGGCATCGCTCCATTTTCGATCTCGCGATCTACGTGATCGTGCTCGGCATCGTTGTCATTGTTTCGCATCGGCTATTACCGTGAAATTATCGTGAAAAAAGCCTGGTTCTCCGTTGGACAAATCCTCTTTACGCTCGTCGTCGTGGCGATCGCCGCATTCGTGTTGTGGCGGCTGGTCGACTACTACATGTTCGCGCCCTGGACCCGCGACGGCCATGTGCGCGCCGACGTCGTGCAAGTCGCGCCTGACGTGGGCGGCCTGATCGTGAGCGTGAACGTGGTCGACAGCCAGCCGGTGAGCGCGGGCCAGGTGCTGTTTGTCATCGATCAGGCGCGTTATGAACTCGCGCTTCGCCAGGCGCAGGCAACCGCCCAGCAACGGCGCGCGACCCTCGATCAGGCCCGCCGCGAAGATGCCCGCAACCGCACGCTCGGTGACCTCGTCGCGCGTGAAGTGACTGAAGAAAGCCAGTCGCGCGTGCAAACGGCGGAAGCGGCGCTGGCGGATGCCGATGTTGCCATCGATACCGCCCGGCTCAATTTGCAGCGCACGACGGTAGTGAGTCCCGTCGACGGTTATCTCAACGATCGCGCGCCGCGTACGGGCGAGTATGTGACGGCGGGACGCTCGGTGTTGTCGGTGGTGGACCTGCACTCGTTCCGTGTCGATGGGTATTTCGAAGAGACCAAGCTGCACGGGATCGATATCGGGCAATCGGTGGATATCAAGGTGATGGGCGAGACAAAAATCCTGCGTGGGCACGTGCAGAGCATCGTGGCGGGGATCGAGGATCGCGACCGGGTGCAGGGATCGAATCTGCTGCCGAACGTAAATCCGGCGTTCAGCTGGGTACGGCTCGCGCAGCGGATTCCGGTGCGGATCGCGCTGGATGAAGTGCCGGCGGACTTTCGCATGATCGCCGGACGCACGGCGACAGTATCGGTACGCGATATCACGCCGCTCGCTAAATCGAATACGGCGGGTTCGAATACACCCGGTGGCGCAAGCGGTGTCGTTGCTGCTTCAGGTGCCTCCGCTGCCGCTTCCGTGAGCGCCGCAAGCGGTGTCTCGCCGGTTAGCGGTATTGGCGCTGCGACCGCCTCCGCGCCGGGTGCAACGCCGGGTGCAAGTCAATGAAGATGCCGCGCGCTCTCGTCCTGACGCCGTTCGTGCTCGCGCTTGCCGCGTGTTTTACGGTCGGTCCTGACTACTCGGTACCGAAAGATGCCGTCGTCAATGCGCCTTTCGCCAACGCCCCGCTCGACGGCGCGGATGGCCAGTCGACGGTATCGAGCGGTCCGGTGCCAATGCATTGGTGGCGTCTTTACGACGACCCCGTCCTCGACGATCTGGTCCAGCAAGCCATGGCGTCGAACACGGATCTGCGCGTCGCCGCGGCCAATCTCGGCCGCTCGCGCGCCGCGCTCAGTGTCGCGCAGGCGCAAGGCGGCTTTTCGGGCGGTACGTCGGCTGCGTTCAAACGCGCGCAGGAATCGGCGGAGCAATACTTGATCTTTGAAAAGATCCCGGTCGCGAACGAAGGCGATATCGGCATCAACATTTCGTATGAGCTCGATCTGTTCGGCACGATTCGCCGGGGCGTGGAAGCCGCGCGCGCCGATAGCGACGCAACCCAGGCCGCAGCCGATCTCGTGCGCATCACGGTGGTGGCGGATGTAGTACGGGCGTACGTGCAGAATTGTTCGGCGGCGGAAGAGCTGGGCATCGCGCAGCGCTCGCTCGATTTGCAACGCCAGCGGGTCTCCGTATCGCGGCGCTTGCAGCAGGCAGGTCGCGGCAATGCGCCCGATGTCACGAGCGGCCAGACGCAAGTGGAAACGCTCTCGGCGAATATTCCGGCCTACACGGCACGGCGGCGGATCGCGCAGTACCAACTCGCCACGCTGCTGGCGCGCTCGCCCGCCGATCTGCCCAAGGGCGTGTTTGCCTGCAACAAGACGCCGGTGATTGCGCAGCCGCTGCCCGTCGGCGATGGCGCCGCGTTGCTGCGCCGGCGTCCCGACGTACGCGAGGCGGAACGAAAGCTCGCTGGATCGACAGCGCGGATCGGCGTAGCCACGGGTGCGCTGTTTCCAACGGTGACCCTCGGGGCATCGGCGGGGCTGACAGGGGTGCTGGAGGATCTCGGCACGCAACCAACCGCACGATGGGGCTTCGGTCCGCTGATTAGCTGGACCTTCCCGGCGAACGGTCAGCGCGGGCGGATTCAAGCAGCGCAATACGGCGCCGATGCCGCGCTAGCCCAATTCGATGGCGTCGTGTTGAAGGCGCTGCGGGAAACCCAATCCAGCCTCGCCACCTATGCCGCCGATTACACCCGCGCCGATGCATTGACGGCCGCGCAGAAATCAGCGGCTGAATCCGCCGATCAGACCCATCGTTTTTATGTCGCGGGGCGCGAATCGTTTATCGCGGATCTGGATGCGACGCGAACCCTGACATCGACGAATGGGCAGTTGGCTGCGGCGAGGGGACAAGTCGCGCTCGATCAGGTCAACCTGTTCCTCGCGCTGGGCGGCGGCTGGGAAATGGATCCGAACTCGGCCCCGGACCCGGCCAAGGCAGCCGCCGCGCCGGTGAGAACAAGTGCTGGCGCTCCGAGTCAGTAAAGCGGATGAGCGGATTCGTTGGCTGATGAGTTAGATCGTCATCCTATCTGTTGAAGCGGCTGGGTCACGCGGCAACTGTCTGCGCCGACGCACGAATTATAATCCGAGCATCTCCTCACATTCCCCTAGTTGCCCATGCGACGCATCCCCCAGCAAGAACGCGCCGAACGGCGGATGCAGGACATGCTGGCGGCGGCGGGCGCCATCATCGCGGAACGCGGTTTCGATGCCGCCACCATGACCGAGATCGCCACGCGCGCCGGAACCTCCATTGGCGCGGTGTACCAGTACTTCCCCAACAAGAATGTGCTCGCCGTTGCGCTGCGCACCGAGTACGGGGACCGCATGGATCAGCGCTGGAGCGCTTTGTCCGAGCAAGCCCGGATTGCCCCCACGCCCGATCTGGCCGCGCAACTGATCGACTTGATGACAGGGTTCATCAGCGAGCACCCTGCGTATTTGCCCTTGCTGGCGGCATCGATTCCGTCCGGCCGCAGCGACGACGACCGGCATCGGCTCCGCCAGCGCTTCGCCGAGTTGTTCGCGTATCGCCGCGAGGACCTGGCCCCAGCCGACGCCCTTCGCATCGCGGAAGTGCTGCTGCAGATCGTCAAAAGCCTGGTGCCGCTCTATCTGGCGGCGAAGCCGAAAGAGCGCCGCCTGCTCGTCGATGAATATAAAACGGTCGTGACCGCGTATCTGACAGAACGCGTAAGCTAGGTCTGAAGCCGTCCCTGGAGTCATTTTCCCGGCGGCATGCGGGTTGCTTCGAAGCACTTCCAGCGCGCATGTCCATACTAGGGGAACATGCGCCATGTACTTCGATACCCCCGGCCTATGAAAACTTTCCATTGCAATCATTGCAATCAGCTGGTGTTCTTCGAGAATTTTCGCTGCGAACGCTGCGAATCGCTGCTTGGTTTTATCCCGGAAATCGCTGAAATCAGCGCTTTCGAGGACATGGGCGACGGCCTCTGGCGCAGCCGGCACCCTGAACATCGGGACATCCTGTACAAGCGCTGTCATAACTACGAAGTCGAAAAAGTCTGCAACTGGATGGTTCCGGCCGACTCCACCGACCCGCTGTGTCACGCTTGCCGCCTGACGCACACCATTCCCAATCTGCGGGTGGCGAACCGCCGTTACTACTGGTTCAGGCTGGAAGCGGCCAAACGCCGCCTGCTCTACACGCTCGGTGCGCTGGGGCTGCGCGTGGAGTCACGTCAGGTCAACCCGAAAACCGGGCTGCAGTTTAAATTCCTGGAAGACAAACGCGGTAAAAGAGTGCTGACTGGTCACGATAGAGGCCTGATCACCATGAACATCGCGGAAGCCGATGACGCGCAACGCGAACGCGTCCGGCTTGCGATGGGCGAGCCGTACCGGACTTTGCTGGGTCATTTCCGGCACGAGATTGGTCACTACTATTTCGATCGGCTGGTCGCCAATACGCCGTGGATCGCGGGCTTTCGTAAGCTATTCGGTGATGAGCGGGCGAATTATCGCGAGGCGCTGGCGAAGCACTATAAAGACGGCGCGCCGCCGAACTGGGGCAAATCGTTTGTCAGTGCGTACGCGACTACGCATCCGTGGGAGGACTGGGCAGAAACCTGGGCGCACTACCTGCACATCGTGGACACCGTCGATACCGCGATGGCCTGCGGCGTCGCGCTCATGCCGGGGAACTCGCTGGATCCTACGCTGGAGGCTAAGGCACCGCCCGGCGAAGCCACCTTCGATCATCTGATGAAACAGTGGTTTCCGCTTACCTATGCGTTAAACAGCCTGAATCGCAGTCTCGGCATGCCGGATGCGTATCCGTTCGCGCTCGCGCCACCCGTCGTCGAAAAATTGCGATTTGTGGATAAGGTGATCGCAGCTTCGGGGCATGCCGAGCGGTAGGTTCCTGGTTTATAGGCTATGACGGGGGCGGGGTTTATGCCGGGGTGGTGGTTTTGGGGTTAGTGGTCGGAGTCAGTGCCGGGTTGGTCGGTTCTGGGGTTAGTGGTCGGGGTCAATGCCGGGTTGCTAGGTTCTAGGTTAGTGGTCTGGGTCAATGCCGGGTTGCTAGGTTCTAGGTTAGTGGTCTGGGTCAATGCCGGGTTGCTGCTTTCAGTGTTAGTGGTCTGCAAGAGTCGGATTTTCTCTTTATCACTATTAGCCACTGTGCGTGGCGGCACGTCATTTCTTTGTCCAAAGCGACAAAGAAACGAAGCAAAGAAAGCGCTTTCAACCACGCTACCCTAAGTGTCCACAGCGTGCAGTTTCTATTCATAGGTGCCCCAAAAGCACGGTGCTCGCCAGAGCCACCGATGTGTGAAACCCTCCTTCTCCGAACACCGATACCCACACGCTTCGCCACCAGTGATTGAACCTGCCCAAGGAGCACCCCGCGCTATCCGCGGACAACCTCCCTCCAAATTTGTACGCGCCTCGAACCACGTCGCCAACCCTGCTGGAAACGCGGTCGTGAAGATGCGTAAGGCCGTACCCACGCAAATAACTGTGGGGACCACACGGGTAACTCACCAAAACTGGAGCAGTAACACGCGTGGTGCCATGACCTACCGACATAACCGTCAGACCACGTAGCTGACACGCGAAGACCGCAGCGGCCAGAACGCGTGATGCCGTACGGATTCCTTGACAATGGTGCTTGCCCGAGAGCACTGGTGGCGAAGCGTGTTCGTGTCAGGATTCGCGAGAAGGAGGGTTTCACACATCCGTGGCTCTGGCGAGCACCGTGCTTTTGGGGCACCTATGAATCAAAACTGCACGCTGTGGACACTTAGGGTAGCGTGGTTGAAAGCGCTTTCTTTGCTTCGTTTCTTTGTCGCTTTGGACAAAGAAATGACGTGCCGCCACGCACAGTGGCTAACAGTGATAAAGAGAAAATCCAACTCTTGCAGACCACCACGGCCGAAAGCAGCAACCCGGCATAGACTCCGACCACTAACCCCAGAACCTGGCAACCGGGCATTGCCCCCGACCACTAACCCAGAACCCTAACAACCCACCCGAAACAAACCACCCCTAATGGCCTAATTAACCCCAGTAAAAGCAACCCCCTCACCAACATCAGACTGAACGGCACTCGCACCATGCAGCGAGACCTTCGACGTTTCCGGCAACATCAATCCCCCGATCAATCCCATCACCGAAATCACGATCAAATACAAAGCAGGCGACATGTTGTTACCCGTCGTCGTGATCAACCAAGTGGCGACAAGCGGCGCCGTGCCGCCAAAAACCGTATACGCCAGGTTATAGGTAATGGCAGAAGCGGTATAACGCGTGCGCGTCGGAAACACCTCCGACAACAACGGCGCCGTGACCACGCCCGACAACACCGCGCCAATCGCCAGCATCCCCACGCCAATCACCGACGGCAAAAAGCGCCCCGACCCCGCCAGCGAAAACGACGGATAGACGGTCGCGATCAGCACGACGCACGTCGTCAATACGGTCTTCCGGCGCCCAACCCAGTCCGAATACAGTCCGGCCAGCGGACACAGCGCCGCCGCGAAAAACAACGCGATCACCGTGATCAGCAGCGACGTTGCGCGATTCAACCCGCCCGCCACTTGCAAATAGGTCGCGAAATAAGTAGTGAACATATAGAACGACAACGCCGTCACCGAGATGAACGCCCCCAGTTTCAAAATGCCCCCAGCCTGCGTACGCAACGTGTCGCGCAGGGGCGCATGGGCCACGTCATGCTCTCCTTCAAGCGCGCGGAAAGCCGGGGTTTCGTTGAGATTCATGCGCAAGTACAACCCGATCAGGCCGATAGGCGCGGCAGCCAGGAACGGCACGCGCCAGCCCCAGGCGCTCATGGCATCGGCGGAAAGCGACGCGTCGAGCGCGTACGCAACGATCGCGGCCACCGCGAAGGACGAGAACGTCGATACCGGCACAAAGCTGCCGTAACGCGCCCGCTTGTGCTGCGGCGCGTGCTCCATCACGTAGGCGCATGCGCCCGCATATTCGCCGCCGGCAGAAAACCCCTGCACGCAGCGGATCACCGTCAGCAGGAACGGCGCGAACGCACCGACTGCGGCATAGGTCGGCAACAAACCGATCAGCGTGGTCGCGCCAGCCATCATCAGGATCGTCAACGCGAGCGTGCGCTTGCGGCCAATGCGGTCACCAATCACGCCAAACACAATGCCGCCCAGCGGCCGGAATGCAAACGCCACAGCGAAAACAGCGAAGGTCTTGAGCAGCCCAACCGCCGGGTCGCCGCTCGGGAAAAACTCCCGCGTGAGGATGGTCGCGAGAAAACCGTACGCGGCAAAGTCGAACCATTCGACAAAATTGCCAATCGATGCCGCGAGGATCACCTTACGCAGCGTTTTCAGATCGACTTCAGGGGGCGATGCTTCCAACGTTCTCGACATTCGATGACTCCCGGGAAAAGGAACGGTGATGCAGGATGGTTTTTTTAGCGGGCCGGCACACCGGAAACGCGCTGGATGGGTCCCTTTGAGTAGATGCGACCATAAACCCCGCTCCTAGAACGATCGCGTCATGGTGATAGGACCGAAGCGACATCGCAGCCGACGCGAGCACAGCGCTTCTGATGAATGTGAGCACGCCTATCACTTGCAAAATCTGCGCGCAACGGACGTTCGCACGTCATCGTTACCGGCTCACAAAATAGCTCACCTAATAGCTCACCGAATTACCCACCGACAGGCCGTGGCGGGAACGCGCACTGCTGAATACATCGTCAGCCGCCGTCCGGCGAGCCCATGGAAAAGCCATCCCATCCATTCAAGGAGCAACGATGAAAGCACTCGTGTACGAAGGTCCGCGCAAGGTGACAGTGAAGGAGATGCCGGACGCGAAAATTCAACGTCCGACGGACGTGCTCGTCAAGATCACGACCACGAACATCTGCGGCTCGGACCTGCATATGTTCGAAGGCCGGACCGACATGGAAACGAACCGCATCTTCGGTCATGAAAACCTGGGCGTGGTCGTAGAAGTCGGCAACGCCGTCGAACGGATCAAGAAAGGCGATCGCGTCTGTCTTCCGTTCAACATCGGCTGCGGATTTTGCAAGAACTGCGAGAAGGGCCTGACCGGTTTCTGCCTGACGGCCAACCCGGGCATGGCGGGCGCGGCGTACGGTTTTGCCGGCATGGGACCGTACGAAGGCGGACAGGCCGAATACCTGCGTGTGCCGTTCGGCGACTTCAATTGCCTGCTGCTGCCACCCGATGCCGAGGAGAAGGAAAACGACTACGTGATGCTGTCCGACATCTTTCCGACCGGTTATCACGCGACCGTGCTGGCCGGCGTGGAACCGGGCGACAGCGTGGTCATCTATGGCGCCGGTCCGGTCGGATTGATGGCCGCAATGTCGGCGTCCATCAAAGGCGCGAGCAAGGTGATGGTCGTCGATTCACACCCCGACCGGCTCAGGCTGGCGGAGAAGATCGGCGCGATCCCCATTGACGACAGCGATGGTTCATCGGTCGAGCAGGTCCTGGAGATGACTGGTGGCGAAGGCGCGGACCGGGGCTGCGAGTGCGTCGGTTATCAATGCAGCTGCAAGGGCCATGAAGTGCCGAACCTGACGATGAACAACCTCGTCAAGTCGGTGCGGGCGACAGGGGGTATCGGCGTGGTGGGCGTGTTCGTGGCGGAAGATCCGAAGTCGGAGGACAAGCTGATGCAGAAGGGTCAGCTCGCATTCGACTTCGGCACGATGTGGATGAAGGGCCAGCACATTGCGACGGGGCAGGCCAACGTCAAGGCGTACAACCGCAAGCTGCGCGACCTGATTGCTGCGGACAAGGCGAAACCATCGGTGATTATTTCGCATGAGTTGCCGCTTGAAAAAGCGCCCGAAGGTTACCAGCACTTCGATGCGCGCGACAACGGTTGGACCAAGGTGGTGCTCAAGCCGGCGGCTTGAGTCCGTCGCTCGCATGTACGCTGGTCAAGGTCGAGGGCCGAGGCAAAGCGCCGGGAAACCGGCGCTTTTTTGACTGCGCGCAGCTAAAAACAGTCACTTTTTCCCATGCGTGCCGACGTATTTGAACGTCCCTTGCGCACTCGCAATCAGGAGCTTGTCATCCACCCATGCTTCGCCGCGAGAGAAAAAGATGCTGCGCCCTTGCCGCTCGATAAACCCCTTCGCCGTGACGCTTTCGCCTAATCCCGTATCGAGATAATTCACCGTCAGCGAAAGCGTGAAACCGTGAATGACCGTTTCGCCTTCTGCTGCATACACGCCGGCGTAGCCGCACGCGGCATCGAGCAGGGTTGCCACCGCGCCGCCTTGCAACACGCCCTGCCGGTTCAGGTTACGGGCTTGAATCGGCATGCGGAACTCGGCGTAACCGCTCTTCCACGCAACCAGGCGTGCATCGAGGAATTCGAGAAACGGATTGTCGAGAATGAAATCGGACATCGGAAAAATCTCCTGCCGCAAAGTAATGTTCAACCAGGACTGTGCCATGACGAAACGTTTTGCGTGCGAAGGCCCTCGCCCGCCCCTCGCGCAAGCCTTTCCAATTTGGAAACGGTCGTGGAAAATCCGCTGATTTTCAGGCCGTCGACTCAGGTTCATCATGTCCGTATAACGCACCGCCATCCGACATGAGGAGCCCCATGAAACGCCTGTATATCCAGGAAGTCGCGACCCGCGACGGCTTTCAGAACGAAAGACAATTCGTCGATACCGACGCGAAGATCGCCCTGGTCAACGCCCTGAGCGCCTGCGGATTCGCGAAGATAGAAGTGACGTCGTTTACATCGCCGAAAGCCATTCCCGCGTTGCGCGACGCCGAAGCCGTGATGCATGGCATCGCGCGGCGTGAAGGCATGGTCTACACCGCGCTCGTGCCGAACGTGCGCGGGGCGGAACGCGCGTTGTCATGTGGTGTCGATGAAGTCAACCTCGTGATGTCGGTAAGCGAGACCCATAACCGCGCGAACCTGCGCATGAGCCGCGAACAGTCATTCGCGCAATTGTGCGAAGTGATCGGCGTGGTGAAAGCAACGCCCGTAGCCATCAACGTGTCGTTGTCCACATCGATGGGTTGCCCCATGGAAGGTGACGTTGCGGTGGAAGAAGTGCTGCGCTGGACCGAGCGTTTCGCCGGACTCGGCGTGCATGGGGTGACACTCTGCGACACTACCGGCATGGCGTTTCCCTCACAGGTGAAGGCACTATGCGAACGCGTGCGTGAGGCATTCCCCGCACTCGAACTCACGCTGCACTTCCACAATACGCGCGGCATGGCGCTGACCAACACGCTGGCGGCGTTGAGCGCGGGCATCGATCGTTTCGATGCATCGCTCGGCGGCATTGGAGGTTGTCCCTACGCACCCGGTGCAACCGGCAACGTGTGTACGGAGGAACTGGTACATATGCTGGAACTGGACGGCTACGACACCGGCGTCAATCTCACCGCGGCGCTCAACGCAGCAGCGTTGCTGCCGGGCCTGATAGGCCACGACGTGCCGAGCCAGATCCTCAAAGCGGGCCGCCGACTCGACCTGCACGATGCACCGCCAGTTGACGCAGGCGGCGCTCCCGCACAACAGACATTTGCCAAGGAAGGAGCCTGACATGGCCATTATCGATCACCTGGATCACCTCGTTCTGACTTGCGTCGACGAAGCCGCGACGCGCCATTTCTACACCGAAGTCCTGCAGATGAAGCTCGAAACCTTCGGCGCGGGAAGGACTGCGTTCAAGTTCGGCAACCAGAAAATCAACGTGCATGTGCGCGGCAAGGAGTTCGAGCCGAAGGCGCATGTACCGGTGCCGGGCGCGCTGGACCTGTGCTTCATCGCGGCCGTGCCGCTGGACGACGTGATCGCGCACCTGAAGCAGTGCGAGTGGCCGATCATAGAAGGACCGGTTGAGCGTACCGGCGCCACGCAGAAAATTCGCTCGGTCTACGTCCGCGATCCCGATCTGAACCTGATCGAGATTTCAGAGTTGATTTGAGAGGCCGCGCGGGGGGTTGCCGGGCAGCAGCGTTTATTGCGTCCGAATACGCCCCTATAAGCGTCAACAAATGGCGCACGACGCGTTCGCGGCAGCGGCATGCCTCGCGCTACACCTGAGTGCTCTCTCACTCCGGTAGCCGAATCCCCGACAAGCGCTCACACGCCTCGATCAATCGATCCTGCAAACCCGCATCGCGGACGGCCGCGCTCGGCTCGCGCCGTTTCATATGGAAGAAATATTCACCGGTCACCCTTGCAGCAGGATTGTCGCTGACGGCGAGCCACGCCTGTGTTTTCGGCGCCGCTTTCAGGTCATCGGGTGCGCCAGCGCCGCCCATCCTGGTCGGTACCCAGCCCGGATGCACCGCATTTGACAACACGCCAGGCCAGCGGCGAGCCACGCCGAACGCAAGCAAGATGTCGTGCAATTTTGAATCGGAATAGGCGCTTGCGCCTTGCCAGGACCGCTGTTGCCAAAGCAGATCGTCGAGACGGGTATCGCCGCTTTCATGCAGGCCCGAGCTGAGATAAACCAGGCGTTGGGGCTTATCGATCAACGCAGTCAGGATGTAGGGTGCGAGCGTGTTGATCGCGAATACATGCGGCAAGCCATCCACGGTCTCGATGCGCCGCGGCTCGCGATACCCCACGGCGGCGTTATGAATCACGGCATCAAAGTGTCCAAGCCGGTTCACCTGCTGAGCCACGCGGGTAGTCTCTTCGATACTCGACAAATCGCCGGACACGGCAGCTTCCGCGCCCGATACGGCTTGCATCGCGTGATGTGCACGCTCGGCATGGCGGGCATGCAGCACCACCTGATGGCCTTGCGCGATGAGCAGACGGGCAGCCATTTGACCGAGTCCATCGGCGGATCCCGTAATGAAAACGCGTGACATGGCGGCACCTCTTAAAGATCAGACGAATAAGAACGGGAAGAATATCGATCCGGCAAAACATGAAAACAAGCGTAGCGTGAGCGCTTGCCGTTAGCGAGCGCGCGCCGGTCATCAATCCCATGACAGGCAGTCATGGACGGTAAGCACTTGGGATACTTAGTAAAAAACGATGTTTGCATCAGACGCGCGGTCAGCTAAAGTAATCGATCACGCCCTTTTTCGAGTGAGCGGATCATGGACGTTCCCGAGCATGTTACCGACATCGCCGCGCCCAAACCGTCGCGGCTCTTTTCGTCATCCGCGCGTGATGCGGGCCTAAGCCTCGTCCGCAATCTATCGATACCGAAGCCCTTTCCCGAAGCCGCCTTCGAAACCCAGTTCCTCGAAGACCACAGCCGTCGTTTCTGCGCGTTTCGTCGTGCGTCGGCGCTGCTCGCGCTGACCGTATGGGTCTGCTTTCTCTGGTACGACTTCAACTTCGGGCGCGAAAGCGCGGTACTAGCCCCCGTCTTCATGCAGATCATGGCGCTGCGGCTGGCCGGCATTGTGTTGCTGGTGTTCGTGGGCAGCCTGACCTTGAGGGCCTCGTTCGCGACGCATGCCACGTCCCAGCGCGTGATCCTTACCGGCGTCTACGGCTGCAATCTGATACTGCTTCTGCTGGTGGCTTTGTCGCCGGGACCGTTCAATTACACGTGGTATTTCGTTGGCCTCTACCTCGTGTTTTTCTTCCAGTTCGGCTTCTTCTACCTGAAGTCGAGGGTGGCGCTGACGGCTGCCGTGGTCACGTTTTCATCGATCATCCTGCTGCAGCTCACCATCAGGATTCTCTCGCCCGAAGACTTCTACATGGGCCTGTTCTATCTCTTCAACGTGGTCGTGATCGGTCATGGCGTGTGCGTGCATGCAGAGCGGGTGTCTCGTGAGCGCTTCGCGGCGGAGCGTGCACTCGGCGTGCTCAATAACGAGCTCCTCACCGCAAACGTTCAACTGGAACGAAAGAACCTGGACCTGCTGGCATCGAAGAAAGATCAGGATACCAAAACAAATGCATTGCTCGCACTCAAAGAGCAACAGATGCTGGCCGCGGAAACCGCAAGCCGGGAGAAATCGAATTTCCTCGCCGCCGCCACGCACGATTTGCGGCAGCCCATGCACGCGCTCAATCTCTTCCTGCAAGCTGCCTCCGAAGCGCTGCATCACGACGATGTCACCGAAGCCGCCCGGCTGATCGACGAATCCGGCCGGTCGTCGGTGATCCTTGCGCGCTTCCTGAACGCGGTACTCGACCTCTCGCGGCTCGAGTCAGGCCGCGTCGTGCCGCGCTATCACGTGTTCGACCTCAAGATCGCCGTGCTGGAAGCGGCCGAACAACTGCGCCCGCTCGCGGCCATGCACGGCGTCGAGTTGCGGCTGCGGATGCCTCAGGCGCCCGTGTACGTACGCAGCGACGCGCATTGGCTTGGGCGGGCCATCGTGAACCTGGTGTCGAACGGCATTCGTTACGCCGATGCCAGCAAGAAAGCCAAGCCCGTGGTTATTGTGGGCGTGGTGCGGTCGGCCACGCGAACGCGCATTGATGTGGTGGACAACGGCATTGGCATTGCATCGGAACATTGGGATTCGATCTTTCAGCCGTTCTTCCAGGTGGGCAACGCCGAGCAGGACAACGATCGGGGACTGGGCCTCGGCCTGTCGATCGTGAACGCCGTGGTGTCTATCCTGGAGGAGCATCGGATCGAGTTGAAGTCGACCGAAGGACGCGGTTCGCGCTTCTCGCTCGAAATGCCTATTTGCGGTTCACCTCTCGGCGAAACCGCGCCGCGTGCGCGGGGTGAGACCGCCGATTTGCAGACCGTGCCGCTGGACGGACTCTATGTGTTGCTGGTGGAGGACGACAGCCTCGTGCGGGCATCGACGGAAGCGTTGCTCGTGCAATGGGGCGTGCTGTTCGACTCCGCGAGCAGCTTCGAAGAGTTTGAGGAAACGCTGAACACCATTGAACGTTATCCGGATCTCATCATCACGGATTTCCGTTTGCGCGATTCGAAAACAGCACGCGACGTGGCCATGCTCGGTGCGGCGAAACTCGGGCGGCGCTGCCCGTGCCTGGTCGTCACCGGCGAGCCGGCTGCGACCATCGTGCCGCTTGCATGCGACCACGACGTGCTGAGCAAGCCGGTTAGTCCGGCGGAGTTGCGCCGGCAGATTGCGTCGCTGATATCGGGGCGCTCGGTGGGCGATGCCACGAAGGTTTGCTGAAGGAAGATGAATCGACCGCCCGGAGCGCGAGCGGTCGTCAAGCCCGCCTGCACATATCGCCGGCAAAAGGCAACAAAAGCCAACTTCAGAAGGCTTCAGCGCCAGCTGCCGGGCCGCAGGCGACCTCGGCATGCATGTTGTCCCGGGTAATGCCAGCCAGCAGGTGATTGAGGTCATACGCGGCGAAACGCGCAGGCATCGTGGCGATGCGTCCGGCTTCCGCGTCGGCAACAAGCAGCGCGCCGCTGTTGCCGGTTTTTTCTATCACGACATGCATGTGGAATCCCGGTATTGGCCTCGTTCTGCCACGGCGGCAGGACCTTGGCGCCATTGTAGAGGCACAAATACCGGCAAAGCCTCATCACACTTATTTTAATCAATCTCTCAGGTCCAGCCTTGCCTATCGGGGCGCGCCCGCAATCGCCGTGTTGCCCATCGGCATCTCGATCCCCCGTCGCGCCATTTCCACGATCAGGAACGTCCGCCGAGTCACATGAAACCGGGCGAGGAGATCGCTTGAGTACTCCTTGGCGGTGTTCTCGCTGATATTCATTTTTCTCGCGATCGCCTTGTTCGACAAACCCTGCAACAAATAGCGCAGCGTCTCGGTCAGGCGGGGTGGCAGGTTCAACGACTCCACCGTCACGCCGGAATGCGTGGACACCGGCTTGGGGCTGTGGCCGCCCTTTCCCAGCACGCTATTGGGCAAATACACGCGGCCGCTCAAAATCGTCTTGAGAGCCTCGCGGAACACGCCCGCCCCTTGCTCACTCGCCTTCGAAATAAAGCCGCATGCCCCGCTCCTGATGCATTCCAGCACCGTATCGCGGTCGTCTTGTGCGGACAGCATGATGGTCTGTACCTCGCGCTCCTGCTCCCCGATCCAGTTCAGCAGATCGAGTCCCGTGGAATTGCCCCGTAATTGATAGTCGAGGAAAACGAGATCGTACGAGCGCGCGGACAGCTTCTCCGTCGCCTGTTCGAAGCCGTCAGCCTCATCGATATCGAGCAACGGTTCATTGGCCAGGATCAGGCTTTTCATGGCGCTTCTCGTGAGCCCCTCATCCTCGACCAGCAGCACCGTTTTGAAATTGCCGTTTTCCATCGCTATTCCCGTAAATCACACCCTGATGGTAACGGCATGTCGGGGTCTCGCCACCCCCCCTTTCGCAGGGATACGAAGGGGGGTCCGCATCCCCCCGAAAAATTCGCACGCGTCCCCTCCTCGACCGGGTTTTGCGGCAAACGCTTAACCGCGACACTGACTCATCGGTTCCGCAGCAATCCCATCGCCGGATCCGAAGCTGCCGTAAATGGAGGTGATACGGCCCGGCGCCCGTCCCGTTACATAAAACCATGAGGAGGACACCATGAGCAGTCGTTCAGGCACTGATGACGAGAGACACTTTGCATTATGGAGCGGCAAGCAGGCACGCATGCCGATTGGCTCACCGCGGGTACTGATCGCCCACCAAGACAAACTGATCGGGGAATCGCTCGCCGCGCTGCTGCGGCTGACCGGGTTGCAGGTCATGCATACCCAGAACCTGAAATCGGCGCGTTCGCTGCTGCAAAACTGGAAGCCCCAGGCACTGATACTGGACACGCGGCTCGACAGCGAATCCGGTTATGCCTTCATCGCCGCGCTGCGCCCCGACGCCGACATCACCGGCCGACTGCTGGTCGCGATCAGCAATATCTGGCCCGCCGATCCTATTGAAACCCTGAAAGATGCAGGCTTCGACGCCCACTGCCGGCGGCCCTGCGCCACCTGGCGCCTGGCGGAAATGCTGGCCACCTACTTTTCGATACCGAAGCGGCACCGATACTGAAGCCGCGTTGCAAACACGTTGAAGCAGCGCCGATGCCGACGTCGACGCCACTCACACGGGCAGCACCGAGAGCAGCCTCAAGCAGGCGGGAGCGGTCATCGCGCGGAGGCCGGCGACAACGCCGATCAGGAGGGCAAGAAGATACAGGAACATCGACGGCTCCAGTTCCTGGTGCATTCGGGGTAAGCGCGCTGCTGGGGTGCACGTGTTCGCCCGACAGGAATACCGCAAATTCGTGGCCTCAGGAAGGGATAAAGACACATCGATGCAGCGAGCGAGCCGTTGACGGACAAGCGAACGTTTAAAAGCCAGCGTATCGATACATACAGAGTTCAGCGCGACGAGACCAACCCATAATCATTCGTATAACGAAATATAATTTTATCGATAGCGTCATACGGATATAAGGACGTAATGCGATTCAGCGTATAAACGCGCAGCCCACCGAAACGCCTATAGGTACAGTTAAAGGCAGCGCGACCGCAGTCGCGCCGCTTCATTCACCCGCCGGACAGTGGCACAGTGCGTTAGAACGTGCTCCAGCCCTCCTCGCCGGCACCTGCCGTTTTCAGTGGTGCAACCGACACGGCAGGCGAGCGTTTAATAGCTCGTTTGGCGACCGGCAAAGCCGCAGCGCGAACTGCCGGCTTAACCGTCGACGCAGCCGCCAGCGCAACCGCTGGACGTGACGCAACCGTCGCGCCCTCCATCTGGAAGAACGCCACCGCCTCCGTCAACTGCCTGCCCTGATCCTGCAGTGACTGCGATGCCGCCGCCGCTTCTTCCACCAGCGCTGCGTTCTGCTGCGTGACCTCGTCCATTTGCGTGATGGCCTGGTTCACCTGTTCTATGCCGCGCCCCTGCTCAATCGATGCCGCCGCAATCTCCTCCATGATGTCAGTCACTCGCGCGACCGCCTGGGTCACCTCGGACATCGTCTCGCCGGCCTGGCTGGCAAGCGCCGAACCGTTCTGGACCTGCGTCACCGAGTTCGCAATCAGGTCCTTGATCTCTTTCGCCGCATTCGACGACCGTTGCGCGAGACTGCGCACTTCGCTCGCGACCACCGCGAAACCGCGGCCCTGTTCCCCGGCCCGCGCGGCTTCAACCGCCGCATTCAACGCCAGGATATTGGTCTGGAAAGCAATCCCTTCGATAATCCCCGTGATCTCCGCAATCTTCGCCGAGCTTTCGCTGATGCCGTGCATGGTGTCGACCACCTGCCCGACGACCTTGTTGCCACGCTGGGCGACATCCGAAGCGCTTGTCGCCAGCGCGCTGGCCTGCTGCGCGTTTTCAGTGTTCTGCTTGACCGTCGACGTCAGCTCTTCCATGCTCGCCGCCGTTTGCTCCAGCGACGCCGCCTGTTCCTCCGTGCGCTGGCTGAGGTCGGTGTTCCCCGTCGCAATCTCCGACGACGCACTCGCGATGCTGCCGCTGCTTTCACGCACGCGGCTCACCGTTTCGATCAGCCGCGCGTTCATGTCAGCGAGCGCGCCGAGCAACTGGCCCGTTTCATCGTTCTGAGTAACCACTATGCGGCTGCGAAGATCGCCGCGTGCCACCGTGCTGGCGACATCGACGGCACGCCGGATCGGCAGCGTGATCGAGCGCGTGATGAAAGCGCCCGCCGCCAATGCCGTGGCGATCGCGGCCACGCAAATGGCGATCAGCAGGTTGCGCTGCATCTGATACTCATCTTCCGAGTCGCGCACCAACTGGTCCTGACGGCTGCGCGTGAAATCAGCGTAGGCATCCGTCGCCTTCACGAGCGCAGCCAGCAGAGGCCGGCATTCGTCATCCATCTTGACGATCGCCTCGTCGTGCTTGCCCGCGAGCGCGAGGGCCACGATGTCGTTCGCAACCGGCCCGTACAGCGTCTCCACGCGATCGATTTCGCCCACCAGACTGCGTGCGGTATCGCTGCTGCCGGGTCCGCTCGTGACCATGGTTTTCAACAGTTTCAGCTTCGCATGCACGTCTTCCGACGCTCGCGCGACGTCGGCCTTCTCGATTTCCAGGTCCGACGGTTTCGTCACCAGGACAAGATTGCGCGCTGCAATGGCACGTCGGTCGACTGCAGTGCGAACCTGCGTTGCCACGTCGGCCCGCGCGCCAGGACCATGGACGTAGTTCGAAAACTCATCGGTCGAACTGCTCAGCGCGTGTAGCGACATCGCTGACACACCGAGCACAATGGCTGAGAGCACACCAAATCCAGCAATAAGCTTGCTTTTGATGGTCATGTCTTTGAGATTCACGTGGTGACTCCTGCCCGAACGGGCTCTTGAGCGCTGAATAGCCGCCGCCGTTCTTGGCCCCCCAAGCGCCGGCAGCGGTATGAGTGCAACGCGGACAGGTCGATCCCGTGTCCGCGCGCCGTGCCTGTCGCAAAGTGTTCATTGACGGCGAGGCTCTCACCCTCAAACGCGCCAAGCTTTTCCTGATGTTCCGTCACACATTTGTCGACATAGGCAAAGGGTTTAACGACCGTACCGGAGGGTTGCTTAAGGTAAATATGCAAAGTTTTTACGGGTATTGTGGAGTTCGTTTTTAAGCCGATGCAGGACAAGCGCAACGGCGTCCCGATAGAGCAAAACGCTTTCGATGGACTTGAGACGAAAACGGCGCACCAGATGGTGCGCCGACGGGACACATGCGCTTGTCGCGCGTGCCGGGAAACTATGAGAGCAAGCCGGCTAGATCGAACTTGGGAAAACAGATGTCTGGGGCATGCTTTTAACCGCAAGCCGTTTCGATGAATCGAGTAATGACTCACCGCGGACCCACAAGGGACCCACCGCCAACCCGCCGCTAACGATTAGCCGCGGGTGTCGACCCATTGCCGCGCCCACTGGCGTGAATGACCGAGCGCTTGCGCTTCGTTCTTGAAGTAATCGAGAACGTGGAACTGGTAGCGGTTGCCCTTCTCGCTGCCGCTATGGCGCTCGAGCAAAAGGTTCGACGCGAATGATCCATCAGGCAGACGATGCGCGGAAGGAACGACTTTATAGCCGTTGTACAAATAAATATTAGAGTTATGCATAAGTGATACACACGAACAAACGCGGGTCCGACAAACATTGATTGTCAGGACGCGTTGATAACAGGCACGAGGCCTTAAAAATTCGCAGAGGAGACAGCAGAAAAACAGCAGAAAGCAGCCGAAATCACAAGCGCGCCAACGAACAATTAGCGTTCGTTTTAGATCGCGACGTGTGGCAGCGAAGTTGCAGGAGATTGCAGAGGGACTAAAGCGGACTAAAGTGGAAGTGCAAACAGATGCAAGCAGAGGCAGACAGGTGCAATGCTGGTGGTAGCGGCGCCGTTCAACAAAAGCGACTACCGCAACCGGGAACCGAAGCTCCGCGAAAACATTTACTGCTCGCGTAAATTGGCGTGAGCCAACTTACGCGATAAATCAATTACACCACCAATTACAGCGGGGTAATGTTCGAAGCTTGCAGACCCTTCGGGCCTTGCTTGGTTTCGAAGCTAACCTTTTGGTTTTCGGCGAGCGTCTTGAAGCCGTCGCTACGAATTTCCGAAAAGTGGGCGAAGAGGTCGTCGCCGCCTGCGTCAGGCGTGATAAAGCCGAAGCCCTTGCTGTCGTTGAACCACTTGACGATACCGGTATCCATGAGAATTCCTTGAAAATATAAAAATGATGCAACCCCGTATTGAGGCGAGAGAAGCTTCAAGGAAGTGAGAGGACAACAAATACCGCGGAGATAACGAGGCAGAATGATGAACAGCAATCGAGCTTCTTGAATACTTCGACCTTCAGGTTACGTGTCGCGGGGTAAGGTGTCAAGCTATTTCGGACCGCGCCTAGTCACACAATGAAACGACCCTAGCCGATTTGCGGTGGACTGCCGCCGCTCGACGCGCCCGGCAAGTACTGTCTGGTCGACCACAACTGTCACTCAGGCACCGCGATGTCGCCGTCCACAAGGCTTGCGCCATATTGCTCCGCGTAATCGCGCGCGCTTTGTGCGTCGGGGAAAAGCGGCATGTCCGCGCAGCCGACAAACGGATAGATCACGCGCTTGTCGCTCAGCCGCGTGATACGTAGCGTGGGCATGGTGCCGCCCGTTGCGCGCCTTGAGGAGGCCGCCACGTTGTAATTGGCCCACCCGGCCGGCTTGTCGGCCGTCCGGTTATCGAGCGAAGAGGCCACGGGCGGATGATCGAGCGAATAACTCATAGATCGGCGATCGATTCGCCCGCGACGTTGCCGTCGATCAGGCTTTCTGCATAACGCGTGGACGCCAGGCGCGCTTCGCCCGAGCCGCTAAACGGACCGGTGCCCGGCACGCGATACACGCGGCTGGTGGTCGTGCTGTCATCCACGCCGCGCCGCGAAATCTTCACGGCGGCGTCAAAACCCGAGTCGTAATGGCGGGAACCGTCCGCACCGCGCGGCTTGTGCGGGTAGATCAGGGGATAAATTTCGAGGCCGCGATAGCTTCTTACAGTGTCGTTCATGATGTTCTTAAGTTATTGCGCGACGCCCCGAGGTCTTGTCACGCGTGGCTACTGCGAGCGTTGCCGCTCATGTGGCGTTGTCTGCGCCGCCTGGCTGCGAAGGTGCGGACGGTGGCACCGGCGCAGATGGCTGGAACCGCCGCACCGAGCGGGAAAAGCGCCCGCTTCGCGCGTTATACAGTGCACCGGCCTGAACCTTGCCGTCGATGATGTCTCGACCGTATTGCATGGCCAGATCAATAGCGTCGTCGGCGCTGGCCGGCTCGACACCCTTGATGGCTGGTGAATAGCGCTTGGACGTGGCGCTGTCGGACGGTACGGTGTCTATCTGAACAATCGCGGAAAAACGCTTGGGACCTTTTGCAAATGGATCGCCATGCGGCGGGAAAATCTGCTGCGAATAAGCACGCAATGCATAGCCGCGATATTCGATGGTATGGATGGTCATAACGCACTCGCTGGACACACTGCGCTGACCGTCGTGGAAATCTGCTGAAGACCGATATGCAAACTGACGGTCATCGGCATCGGAACGATTAAGAATGCGCTAAATCGTTGCGTGAGGCAAGGCAAATCGAAGTTTGCCCGGCATTGCAAGGATGGCGGAGGAGCTTGACCAGCGCAGGTGCCACGACAATTTTTAAAGCATTAGTTGAAGTACGCCGGTCGCATTTCCCTGTGATTGCACAAATTTCGTATGAGACGGTATTTTTGGCCGAATCCGAATCTGGATACCGATTAAAGTCGTTTTAGTGCGTCAAACGCCGAGTGAAAACAAGGCTCCCGGACAAAAACAGATGCAATTTCCCAGCGCGCTAATCCACTGAATAAAGCGACCGGGAGTATTTGTCGCGGGCACCTTGATTTATTTATATTGGCCCATTGCGACAAACCCTTGTCCATATTTAACAACGTATCCGGTTGCAACTGGATTTCCCCGGACGCTACAACGAAAGTTTCGTTGGTCCTATAAAGCGTCAAATGGCCCCTGAGAATAAAACCGCCGGGCCACGTTATCTCCGGGAAACGCGGCCCTCCGTCGAATCCTTCTGCCGCAATATCGCCGGCAAACCGAACAGCAGGAGCAACGCTCCGATGAGGCTCATCGCGCCGATCGCGTACAACGCGGGCGTCGTGCTGCCGGTCAGGTCGCGAACCCGTCCGACCATCACCGGACTCACAATGCCGCCGAATTGCCCGATCGTGTTGATCAACGCTATGCCGCCGGCTGCGCCCGCCCCCTTCAGGAGCTTCGGCGGCAGCGCCCAGAACGCCGGGATCGAGGCCACCACGCCCGCCCCCATCACGCCGAGCGCAACGATCAGGAGGCCCGTTTGTTTATCGAAGATACCGGCGGCAAAAAAACCGATCGCCGCCATCACTAACAGTCCGCAAACGAATTGACGGCGTTCGCCCGAGGCGTCGGAGAGACGGCCCACCACGACCATGGAGATCGCACCGCAAATATAGGGCACGGCGGTCAGCAGGCCGATGGTGGTCGGGTTGTGCGTACCAGCGCTTCGAATAAGTTGCGGCGCCCAGAAATTGAGCCCATACGACGCCACCTGAATCAAGAAATAGATCAGTCCGAGCATCAGGAAGCCGCGTGTCCTGATTGCATCGAGCAATGAACTGCCGCCGCCCGAGTGAGGAGCGTGCCGCTGGATGCGGCTTGCCAGCAGTGACTTTTCCGAGGCGCTAAGCCAGCCTGCGTCCTCGATGCGGTCCTTCAGCAGCTTGAGTACCAGCAGGCCGAGGACGATACACGGCAAACCGCCGAGCAGAAACAGCCAGTGCCATCCGCGGATGCCAAGCACGCCGTCCATGTGCCCGAGGACCAGACCCGACAACGGCGCGCCAACCAGCCCGGAGAACGCCGAGGCAAGAAACAGCATGGACGTGATGCGACCGCGATGGCTCGCGGGAAACCATAACGTGAGGTAGTACAGAACGCCTGGGGCGAAGCCCGCTTCCATTGCGCCGATGATGAAGCGTAGCGCATAGAACTGCCATTCGTTGCCGACCAGCACCATGGCGCTAGTGGCGATGCCCCACGAAATCATGATGCGCGCGATCCAGCGGCGGGCGCCGACCTTGTAAAGCACCAGGTTGCTGGGCACTTCGAACAATACGTAGCCGATCACGAAGAGGCTGGCGCCGAGACCGTAGGCGGTGTCTGAGAAACCGAGATCGCTTTGCAGTTGAAACTTCGCAAAGCTGATGTTGATGCGATCGAAAAACGCGAACAAATAGCAGATCATGATTAACGGCATCAGCCGCCAGGCAACCTTGCTGATAACCGCTTTTAAGTCGTTTTCGCTGTTTGCCTGCGGCACGGCCGCAGTGGCGCCAAGATCGCTCATGATCGTCTCCTTGCCGGACTGGCTCGAAGGCCGTCCGGTCATGTGTGTTCTGGTGATGTTGAGGGAAGGTCCTGCGGATAGGAGCAGCGGCGCTTATTGCACAGCGCCCTCGCTGCGTAGCCGTGCGACATCGCTTGGATTGAAACCGAGATCAGACAGTACGGAGTCCGTATGTTCTCCAAGCGCCGGCCCCTGCCATCGAACTTCGCCGGGAGTGTCGGAGAGCTTGGGCACAATGCCCGGCATCTTCACCGACACCCCGCCGGGCAACGCGGCATCAAGCAACATGTCACGCGCCTGATAATGCGGGTCCGCAACAATGTCGGCCACGGAATAGATCCTGCCGGATGGCACTTGCGCCGCTTCGAGCGCGGCAAGCACGTCGTCAATCGGATGATACGTGGTCCATGCGGTGATGGCTTCGTCCAGCCGTGCGCTCTGTGCGGCGCGGCCGTCGTTGCGGGCAAGTGCGGGGTCATCGGCGAGATCGGTGCGGCCTATTACGTGCATCAGGCGCTTGAAGATGGGATCACTGTTGCCCGCGATCACCACAAAAGCGCCGTCTTCGGTGCGATACGTATTCGACGGTGCGATTCCCGGCAACGCGCCGCCGCTGCGCTCGCGCACGTGCCCGAGCAAGTCGTATTCGGGGATCAGGCTTTCCATCAGGTTGAAGACGCTTTCCACGAGCGACACATCCACGACCTGGCCCAGGCCCTGCCCGGTCTTCACGCGCAGGATCGACATCAACGCGCCGATCACCCCGTGCAGCGAAGCCAGCGAGTCGCCAAGAGACACGCCCACGCGTGCCGGTGCGCCATCGACTTCGCCGGTTGTATAGCGAATGCCGCCCATGGCCTCGCCGATCGCGCCGAAGCCCGGACGATCGCGATACGGTCCCGACTGCCCATATCCGGAGATGCGGACCATCGTGAGTTTGGGATTGATTGCGTGCAGCACGTCCCAGCCAAGGCCGAGTTTTTCGAGCGCACCGGGACGGAGGTTTTCAATGACGACGTCGGCGTCCGCGGCGAGACGCTTGACGACATCGACACCGTCCGGTGACTTCAGGTTCACGCACACGGACTTCTTGTTGCGCGACTGCAGATACCACCAGAGCGACGTGCCCTCATGCAGCTTTCGCCATTTGCGAAGCGGGTCGCCGTTATCCGGCGCTTCAATCTTGATGACGTCGGCACCGAACTCCCCGAGCATGCGGGCGGCGAACGGCGCCGCAATCAGAGTGCCGATTTCGATGACGCGAATGCCTGCGAGCGGTCCAGCCATGATGCGTGTCTCCCGAAAAACCTAATCTGGAAGACAGCTTAGGAGCCGGCAACGCGCCCCGTCCAACCGCATTTCGCCAATGACCGTTCGCGAACGGCGAACGCTCAGCCGCCCTTCTGCCCTTCGTGCTCTGTGTGCTCCACGGCAAGCAGATGATCGAACAGCATCCGGCTCACTGGCGGGAGTCCGGCAACATCGCGTACTACGACGATCAGATCGCGCTGGCTCCAGGTTTCGTCGAGCATGACGGCTGTGAGTCCGAGCGGACGGCCAACCGTGTTGAAGACCTTCAGCGGCAGCACGCTGATGCCCAGACCAGCCTGCACCATGCGGCAGACGCCATCGAAACCCGGCACCTGGATGCGCAGCCTCAATGGTTTACCCGCCTGACGCGCGGCCGTTTGCGTGCGCAGGTTGATGGAGCTGGCCGCATGCAGCCCGACGTAATCGCTATCCAGCGTTTCGACGAACGTGACCTGCTCGCGGACCGCGAGCGCATGATCCTCGCGCATCACCACGACCAGCGAGTCGTGCCGGTAGTGCGAGACATCGAGGCCGCGCGTATCGGCTTCGCCTGAGCAGATGCCGACGTCGGCGAGGCTGTCCGCTATGCCTTGCACCACGCCGCTGCTCGGGCGCTCTTCGAGGTCGAGCTTGATGCGCTCGTTCATCGAGAAGAATGCCCGCAGGTCTTCGGGAAGGAATTCGACGATAGCCGAGAGGTTCGCCATCATGCGGACATAACCGCGCACGCCGGTCGCGTGTTCGGCCAACTCGATCCCGATGTTCTCGACATCGCGCAACACGCGGCGCGCGTGATGCAGCAGGGTTTCGCCGGCGGGCGTGAGCTCCATGCCCCGTGCCCGGCGGACAAACAGCGTCGCACCCACGGCCTGTTCGAGTTCAAGCAGTCGCTTGCTCGCGGCCGATATCGCAATCGCCTCGCGTTCGGCCGCGCGAGTCAGCGTACCCTCCTCGTAGACCGCGAGGAAGAGCTGCAGCGTGGTCAGGTCAAGCCGTCTCAACAGGTTTTTGAGTGCCATGCGGGTGGTTAAGCAAATGAACACAAAAGATGTCCGATGTTACCCGAGGCATGCACTATGCATTACTCCTGCTTCGTCACTCCTGCTTCGTCACTCCTGCTTGGTTTCGCTCCAGCCGCCGCCGAGCGAACGGTACAACGCTACCGCTGCCAGCGCATGTTCACGCCTCGCCTGGTTCAGCGCATCCGAGTCCTGCAGATACGCTTCCTGTGCCGCGAGTACATCGAGGAAACCGCTTGCACCGCCCTTGTAAAGTTGAGTGGACAGGCGCAGCGACTGGTCGGAGGATTGCAACGCTTCCTTCAGGCGGTCGGCCTGTTCCGACGTGCTGACAAGATCGGTACGCGTGTCCTCCACATCTTTCAACGCTTGCAGCATGGTCTGCCGGAGACGCAGATCGGACTCACGCATGCGGCTTTCGCTCTGCTCGATGCCAGCCGTGATGCGCCCAGCATTGAAGATAGGACTGGTCGCATTGAGCGCCGCGCTGAAGAGGTTGTCGGTGAGCGTGGGCAAGCCAAGATACGACGACGCCAGCAAACCGTCGGTCAGTTGCAACGAGAACTTCGGATAGCGGTCCGCTTGCGCAACGCCCACTTCCGCCGCGCGTTGCGTGAGCTCGGCGTAGGCACTGCGGACATCGGGACGACGCAGCAGCGCTTCCGAGGGCAGCATCTGGGGCACCGCGTTCGACGGTGTCGGAATGGTCCCCGGCGTCGCGAGCACTAATGCATCCACGGATTCCGGCGTGCGACCCGAGTACACCGCGATTAAACTTAGCTGATGCTGAATGGTGGCGTCGGCACGCGGCAGACGCGCCTGCAACTCGCTCAACTGGTTCTGCGCGCGCGTGACGTCAAGGCGCGGCGAGAGCCCGTATTGCATGCGTTCTTGCGTCAGGCGCAGCGCACGTTCCCGGATCGCGATGTTGTCCTGCAGGATCTTTTGCTCGCTTTGCGCCCAGCGCAGATCCACATACGCCGATGCCGTATTTGCCGCCAGCGCGAGACGAAGCGCATCGACATCATGTTGACGGCCGGTCAATTGCGCTTGTGCCGCCAGCAACTCAAGGCGCTCGCCGCCGAATACGTCGGGCGTCCAGCCGAGTGTGACACCGAAGCCCGCCTGACGAACATAGCCCAGCGGCGGTGGCGCGTTCTGGCGTGCATCAGCAGCGGTGCCGGTCGCGTCAAGCTCCGGAAGAAGCGCAGCACGACGCTGAGTGGTCACGGACTGCGCCTGCTTCACCCGCTCCAGTGCAGCTTGAACATCCAGGTTCTGGCTCAGCACCGAGTTCACCAGTTCATGCAACACCGGGTCGCCGAATTGCTGCCACCACGCGGCGGCATCCAGGTTGTCTTGCGGCGCGTCGGCGCTCCAGTTAGCGGGTGCTATCGACTGTACGGTCGACGGTAAATCCGCATGACTCGCGGGTTGCACGGCGCACGCCGCGAGCGTCATGCTTGCTGCCAGTGCCAATAAAATCTTATACATGGTCGACCTCAATGAGCGTCAGGAGAAGGCGGCGCGGCGCCAATAGGCCGCACGAAAAGCACGCTGACTATGCCGACCGCGAAGCACATCGCGAGTACGTAGAAGGTGTCGGAGAAGGTCATCACCAGCGCTTCGCGGAACACCAGTGCATGCAGGTTGGCAAGGCCCGCGTTGGTCGCGTTCAGCGCATCTCCGGCCACCGATCCCCAGTGCGTGAATTGCCTCGACAAGAACGCTTCCGTCTCCGGACTTCCCGTCGTGACGCGCTCGCTGATGCGCAGATAGTGAAAATTCAGCCGGTCGTTGAGCATGGTCGCGCTGACGGCAATGCCGATCGCGCCGCCGAGGTTACGCATCAGGTTAAACAGTCCGCTCGCCGACTTCAGGCGCGATTGCGGCAGCGAGCCCAGCGCCATTGTCACGATAGGCGGCACCGCGAACTGCTGGCCAATACCGCGCAGCGCCTGCGGCAGCAGCAGTTGCTGCCAGCCCCAGTCGTTCGTAAGCGGCACGTAGAAATAACAGCCAAGGCCAAAACACACGAGGCCGAAGAGCAGACACCAGCGCATGTCGACGAGACGGGAGGTGAATGCATAAGCACCGAGCGCAAGCAACTGGAAAACGCCCACCGACAACAATGCAATCCCGATCTGCAGCGAATCCAGTTCACGCACGCGGCTGAGGAACAGCGGCGTGAGAAACACCGCGACGAAGATGCCGATACCCGTCACGAACGACAGCAAACAGCCGATCGCAAAGTTCCTGACCGCGAGCGCGCGCAGATCGACAACGGGATCTTTCGCGGTGAACGCGTGCACAAGAAACAGGAAGCCACAGATAGCGGAGATCCACGTGCACGTGATGATCACATCGTCGCCGAACCAGTTCTTGCGCGGGCCCTCTTCGAGCACGTATTCAAGGCAGCCGAGAAAACCCGACATCAATGCGATGCCCAGGTAGTCGCCCTTCTTCAGCAACGACAGGTCCGGTTCGTCGATGTGCACGAACTTCGGCACCATGATCGCGACGATCAGGCCCGGCACGAGGTTCAGATAGAACAGCCAGTGCCATGACCATTGCGACGTGATCCATCCCCCGATCACGGGGCCAATCGCCGGGGCGAGAGAAGCGAGCGCGCCGATCGTCGTCGATGCAATCAGCCGCTGCTTGCCGGGGAACAGCACGAATGCCGTAGTGAAAACCGTCGGGATCATCGCGGCTCCGAGCGCACCTTGCAGGCCGCGGAAAATGATCATCGAATTGATGTCCCATGCGAGGCCGCACAGCATGCTCGTGACGGTGAAACCGACCGCGGAAGCCACGAACAGCCAGCGCGTGGAAAACACTTTGGAGAGCCAGCCGGACATCGGGATCACCAGGATTTCCGCGATCAGGTACGAGGTCTGAACCCACGAAAGTTCGTCCTGGCTCGCCGACAAACCGCCGCCGATTTCCTTCAGCGACGACGCCACGATCTGGATGTCCAGCGTCGCCATGAAGAAGCCCAGGCACATCAGCGCGAACGCGAAAATGCGCTGTCTCATGGGCTGGTTGGCGGGGTTCAACGGAACGGCGGGGCTCATGAACGGCTCGCGCTGTCGAGGTGAACCTTGACCGTCGCCGAGAGGCCGGCGCGCAACACGTTCTGCATGTCCTTCGGTACGTCGAGGCGAATCCGCACCGGGACGCGCTGCACGATCTTCGTGAAGTTGCCGGTCGCGTTCTCGGGCGGCAGTACGCTGAACGTCGCACCCGTCGCTGGCGCCAGGCTTTCTACATGACCTTGAAAGGTCCCGCTGGAGGCGTCGAGTTCAACGTCCACGCGGTCGCCCACATGCATCTTCTTGAGCTGGTCTTCCTTGAAGTTCGCATCGATCCACAGGCCGTCGGCGGGCACGATCGTCAGCAGCGACGCCCCCGTGTTCGCGAGCATGCCCACGCGCGCCGTCCGGTTACCGACATAACCGTCCACAGGCGCGCGGATGGTCGTGTACTCCACGTTCAGTTCGGCTACGCGCCGCAACGCTTCAGCGGTCGCGACACGGGCGCGGGCGTCGTCTATCTGTGCGGCAAGCACGGCGAGCTGGCGTTGCGAGGCAAGCGCCGCTGCGTTGCTGTTATCGAGCGTGGCGCGGGCCTTCAGGTAATCCGCGTCGGCGCGTTCGACCACCTGGTCCGATACCGCCTCGTCCTTGACGAGTTGCCGGTAACGCACCTGGTCGGACGCACTGCGCGTAACTTCCGCCGCCGATGCCCGCACCTCTGCCTGGCTCTGGTTGATCACGGCGGCCTGTAGTTGCTGCTTCGCTTCGAGTTCCGCGACTGCAGCACGCGCGCCCTGCACGTCTGCATTCGCCTGTGCAAGCCTCGCGTCGTAGTCCCGTGAGTCGAGCCGGATCAGCACCTGGTTTGCCTTCACGCGCTGGTTATCGGTGACAAGCAGTTCGGTAACGAAGCCGTTCACCTTCGGCGCCATCACCGTCACGTTGCCGCCGACGTACGCGTCGTCCGTGCTTTGAACGAAACGCAACACGGTGAACCAGTACGTCGCCGCGGCAGCGATCACGATCACCACCACGATGATCGCGAGCGGCATCCAGCCGAGTCGAAAAGGCCGCCGCGCTCCGCGCTCAGCCGTGGGCGCGGCGGTGGAGATAATCGGCGTGGAAGGAGTGGTCATCGGTGAGTCCTGTTGGTTGCGTCGAATTCTTCATGCGGGGGGACGAATGGCTCGCGTGGCTCACTCGCTGGTCAGGCGGAACAGTTCGCGCCGCAGACGTGCCGCCTGCCGGCGCCCGAACTTCGCCTCGAATTCTTCTTGTGCTGCCTGCCAGTGCTGCAGCGCGTCGGCGAGCTTGGTCCGCCCGCCTTCGGTCAGCGTCAACTGCAAACGCCGCTGGCAAGGTCCGCCCAGCTCCGCCAGGACAAGCCCGCTGCGCAGCAACGGCTGCAGCACCCGGACCAGCGTCGTGCGCTCCATCACCATGGCCTGCGCGAGTTCCGCCATCGTCATGTCCGGCGTGCGTGCAAGCGCGGAGACGATGCTGAATTGCGTCGGCGTGATCTGCACCGCCGACAAATGCCGCTCGTACAACTGCGAGATGTGCCGCGCAGCCTGGCGAACCGCAAAACAGTCGTCGTGTCTGGAAGGTCGTGTGTGCATGTGCACAGATTAAGTGTGCATATGCACGTGGTCAACCGTTATCGCGCGCATCAAATTAATGACGAATCCGTCAACAATCGAAAGGAAATTGATGTGAAATTAAAATGAAAGCCTGGCCGCTTCGCTCAGGCTTCGAAGAATTCCACCGCGTGTTCAATGAACGCCCGCACCTTGGCCGGCAGCAATGTGCGACTGCTGTAAGCCAGACGAATCTCGATCGCGCCATCGACGATCTCGAAGTCGTCCAGCAGCGACACCAGTTTGCCGGACGCCAGTTCGTCGCGAACCAGCGCAGAAGGCAATACGCCCAGGCCGAAGCCCTCCAGCACCAGTTCGCGGTTGAGCACCGCGTTGTTCGATGTCACGTCCGCCTTCAGCGGCACCGTGATCTGCTCGCCACCATCCAGCCGGAACGTCAGCATGGGCTTGCGGATCGACGCATGCATGGCGACGAACTCAAGCCCGGCGAGCGCGGACGGATGCATCGGCCGCTGCTTGCCTTCCAGATATCCAGGCGTCACCACAATGACGAGCGGAATGCGCTCGAGCAGGCGCGTGACAGTAGTGTCGCTGGTCAGCATGAAGGGCAGCACGACACCAAGGTCGTAGCCGTCCGCCACCAGGTCCACGGGACGCTCGGTCAACGTGACGTCGAGTCCGATCAGCGGGTATCGACGACGGAAAGTGGCAATCAGGGGGACCAGCCGGTTGACCGTCGCCGTCGTGTGAGCGACCAGCCGCAGCATGCCGGTCGGATCACTGGTGCGATCCGACGCCTGCGCCTCCAGCGCGTCGAGTTCATCCAGCACACGTGAACAGCCCGCGAAGAATTGCTCGGCGGTCTCGGTCAGCGAGATGTGGCGTGTGGTGCGGTGAAAGAGCCGGTTGCCCAGCCGTTGCTCGAGCGTGGCGATGGCGCGCGACACGACCGGCGGCGACACGCCAAGCAGATCGGCGGCGCGCGTGAAACTCTTCGCCTCCACGACCGCGCGGAACACTTTGAGGCTTGTCAGATAGTCCATGTCTCGGTCCTTGGGGTGCAGCGCGGGGGCTTTCAGCCGGCTTTGCAGCCAGGCAATTCCTTTGGACAATGCCCGGATTCTCCTGCAAGCCGGACTTTTTTGCCGATCATCGTGCAGCGTCGAAGGGGAAACTGGCCTCGTCGGGTCATTTTCTCATCTGATAAGAATTGATTTCTTTTTTTGAGAATTGGCGAGTGAAACTTCCGTCATGAAGCATCCGGCCGAATCCTCCTCCGTCATCGATCGCGTCCTGCACGCGCTGACCAGCGTCGCACGTGCGGGGCGGCCGATCGGCGCCAAGCAGATCGCCGCGGATATTGGCGCGCCTTTGTCCACTGTGTACCGGCTGCTGGGCTCGCTCAAGCAGTGGGGACTCTTGCAGGAGCATGCGAACTCCGGCCTGTTCGAACCGGGTCCGTCCAGCGTACAACTCGCGTGGGGGTTCGACCAGAACGCGCAGCTCGTCACCCAAAGCCGCGATGAGATCCAGGCGCTCGTGCAAAGGACCGGCGAGAGTGTCGGCTTGCTTGTACCGATCAACGACGCCGTCGTATGTCTCTCAATGATTGAAAGCGACCAGCCGCTGCGCTGCTCGTTCGCCCGTGGCCGCGCGCATCCGCTGACACGCGGCGCCTCGGCGAAAGCACTGCTCGCGTTCCTGCCCGAAGCCAAGGCCGATGTCCTGATCGCCGGCAGCGCGCCCGACGACGCTGAAAGCGCCGCCGCGCTACGGGTGCAACTGGAGGAGATTCGCCGCCGGCGATTTGCGACGAGCGAGAGTGAAGTCGATATAGGCGTATGGGGCGTGAGCGCCCCGCTTATATCGGATGCGGGACGACTGGAAGGAACCATTACCTTGATGGCGCCCGTTGCTCGCATTGCGGGACGTGAAGCCGAACTGGCGCAACTCACGCGCGCTGCCGCAGATCGCATCGGCTACAAGCTTTGAACCCCTTATTTTCAACTTTGCGTGGTCCACGCTATCCAAGGAAACCAGCATGAAACTGATCCAGGCACTCTCCGCCCTCGGGCTCGCTATTGTCGTTAGCGTGGCCGCCGCGCCCGCCGCCCGCGCCGCCGATGACACCATCCGCGTGGCGACCGATGCGACCTTTCCCCCGCTCGAATTCGTCAAGGACGGCAAACGCACGGGCTTCGATATCGAGTTGATCGAAGCCATGGCCAAGACCATGGGCAAGAAAGTGCAATGGGTGGACATCGACTTCAAAGGGCTGATTCCAGGGTTGATCGCGAATCGCTTCGACGTCGCCGCGTCGGGCATCTACATGACGGACGAGCGCCGCAATGTCGTCGATTTCACCGATCCATACTACAAGGGCGGCCTCGTAGTACTGGTGCGCAAGAACGATACGTCGATCAAGACGCCCGCGGATCTCGACGGCAAGAAAGTGACCGTGCAGGTCGGCACGAAATCGGTCGCCTTCCTGAAAGACAATTATCCGAAGGTACAGCGCGTGGAAGTTGAAAAGAACCAGGAGATGTTCGATCTGGTGAACATCGGCCGCGCCGATGCCGCGGTCACCGGGCGCCCCGCTGCCGTGGAATACGCGAAGGTACAACCCAATGTGCGTGTACTCGACAAGGGACTCACCACCGAACTGTACGGCTTCGCGCTGCGCAAGGACGAAACCGCGCTGACGGCGCAGATGAACAAGGCGCTGCTGACATTGCGCGCCAACGGCACCTACGACGCGCTCACCACGAAGTGGTTCGGCAAGCAGTAACGCAGCGGTCCTTACCGGAGTAACCGATGACGCTCGATTTTTCACCCGTATGGGCAGGCTGGGAAGCACTCGCGACCGGCGCTGCGACGACGGTCGAAGTCACGGCCTGCTCACTCGTACTTGGCTGCGTGCTCGGCCTGCTAGTCGGGATCGGCAGGCTCACGCCGCAGCGCCGCGTGGTCTATGCCATCTGCACTGCCTATCTCACGTTCATACGCGGCACGCCCTTGCTCGTGCAGCTTTTCATCTTGTTCTTCGGCCTGCCGCAGTTCGGCATCATGCTGCCCGCGTTTGCGTGCGGCGTGCTCGGACTCGGCGTTTATAGCGGCGCGTATGTGTCGGAGATCGTGCGAGGGTCGATTCAATCGGTGGATCGTGGCCAGATGGAGGCCGCACGATCGCTTGGGATGCCTTATCGAATGGCCATGCGCAAAGTGATCTTGCCGCAAGCGTTCGTACGCATGATTCCGCCGCTTGGCAACGAGTTCATCGCGTTGATCAAGAACTCGGCGCTGGTCTCCCTGCTGACGATCAACGACCTGATGCACGAAGGCGAGAAGATCATCAGCGTGTCGTACCGGTCGCTGGAAGTGTACATAGTGATCGCGTTTATCTACCTGATCCTGACGAGCGCGACGTCGCTGGTATTGCGCAAGACAGAAAAATCGCTGCGTGCCGACGGGAGAGTCTGACCATGAGCACGGCCGTGAATATGAGTATGAATGAGCCCATTGTTTCAGTCAGGCAACTGGCGAAGTCGTTCGGACCCAACCGCGTGCTGAACGGTATCGATATGGACGTGCAGCCGTCTCAGGTGATTGTGGTGATCGGGCCGAGCGGCTCGGGCAAGAGCACCTTCCTGCGCTGCCTGAACGGGCTGGAAACGGCCGAAGAAGGCACGGTCCGGATCTGTGGCCATGCGCTGGTGGACAACGGCCGGATGATCGATGAGAACGGCCTGAACCGAATCCGCCGGGATGTCGGCATGGTATTTCAATCGTTCAACCTGTTTCCGCATCTGACCGTGCTGGAGAACGTCACGCTCGCGCCGCGCTCGCTGGCCCGCGTGAGCGCGGCGGAGGCCGACGCCCAGGCGCGCGCCCTGCTGGCGAAGGTCGGGCTCGGTCATAAGGCAGACGTTTATCCGGGCACTTTATCCGGCGGGCAGAAGCAACGCGTGGCGATTGCACGGGCGCTTGCGATGCGCCCGCAAGTCATGCTCTTCGATGAACCCACGTCCGCGCTCGATCCCGAACTGGTCGGTGAGGTGCTGCAGGTCATGCAGGCTCTCGCGAGCGAAGGCATGACCATGCTGATCGTTACGCATGAGATGAATTTTGCGCGCGATGTGGCTGACACGGTCGTGGTGATGGACCATGGCAGCGTGATCGAGGCGGGACCGCCCGCACAGATTTTCGGGGCGCCGCGCGAAGCCCGCACGCGCAGTTTTTTGCAGGCGGTCTTGTCGCGCGAACAGGCGGCATGAGCAAAAACTTTAAGGCCTCAGGATGCCCCGGTCTCTGCCGGCCACGGCCAGCGGCTAAAACGCGATTCCGGTCTGGCTTCGTCTGACGGTGCTTGCAAACCTTCCGCAAACCATGCCACGTCGGTTCTGCGCTCCTTGACGTAACGCTCCCACCCCCGGGTATTGCCGGCGAAGAGATCATGCTGCACCGTCGACGCCAGCAATGACCGGTTCAGGTCTTCATCGAGCAGGGTTTTCGGCCAGAGGAAAAATGCCGCGGTCGCGCGTTCGTTCACCTGTTGTGGCGTCATGGCGGCATCGAGATATCCCAGCCATGTGAAACTGGCAAGCGAGTCCTCACGGGCAATCGCGTCGCCGAGCGTAGCGTGGCGCCGGTCGCTACGCGACAAGCACGACAGCGCCTCCAGCACATCGCCAAGATGCAGCAATAGCGCACGCCGTTCATAAGCATCTTTCATTAAAATCTCCAGATTCATTGGACCGGCTCCGAGCGATTCGAGAAGGAACCATGGCGTCGGCCAGATGAGGAAAAACGCTCTCGGATTGACAGGAAGGTGGGGCGGCCCCGGTCATTGTGTTGCGGTTTGACATGTCCAGAGAGTGTCGAAAAGACAGCAGCTCACTCGCGGATGCTCGTGTCTTGCATGAGCATGAAGTGGTCCAGCATACGGTAAGCGAGAACGCGAAACGCTCGGCCGGGGTTTGACCTCGCCATAGACGATCATCGCCCCGCGCGTGACGTGCGTTCGTGTGTTGCATCAAGTCGTCCGCGCCGAAGTGTCTGGAACACATGACGGCTAGGCAGCATGCGCCGGTGAGCCATTCTCAAACGTCCGCTCCGAGTTTCTGAAAGCTCAGACGATAATCATTCGGAGAGACCCCCAAGCGTTGCCGGAACACAATTCGCATGCGGTCCGCCGTTCCGAAGCCGCACTCGTACGCGATCGTTTTCAACGGCGTCGTGCTGCTTTCCAACGCGTTGCGCGCCGCATCAATACGCGCGCGCTCCACGAAATCATGCGGCGTCACTCCGGTCGCCTCGACGAACGCGCGCGCGAAATTGCGCTCGCTCATGCCCGCGATCTGCGCCAGCTTTTCCACCGTCATGCGTTCGCCAATATGCTCCATCACGTACGCCTGCACCTTGGCTGCGGGCGACGTCTCGTCGGCAGGCGCACTCAGGTACGGGCTGAATTGCGACTGGCCGCCGCGGCGCTGTGCAAATACCACCAGACGCTTGGCGACAGCGAGCGCAATACGCGGGCCATGATCTTCGGCAACAAGCGAGAGGGCAACGTCAATCCCCGCCGTCACGCCCGCCGATGTCACCAGGTTGCCGTCGCGAATATGAATACGGTCGAGCTCAACCTGGGCCAGCGGAAATTGCCGTGCGAGTTGCGGCGCATTTTGCCAGTGCGTTGTGACATGACGCCCATCGATCAGACCGGCATGACCCAGCGCGAACGCGCCGGTGCAGATCGAACCGTAGCGCTCGCAACGAGAAGCGACGTCGCGCAGCCACGTGCTCAGGCGCGGATCGGGGGCATCGAAGGGCAGCCCGGGACCACCCGCCACGAGGGCGATATCGTAGCGCTGCTGCGGCTGCTCGCATGTCGTGTCCGCCAGCATTCGGGTGCCGTTCGATGCGCGCACCGGCGCATTGTCCGCGCTGACCAGCGTGATCGCGTACCCCGCATCCGGCGCGACGAAACCGTTCGCCTCGGCGAATACGTCGAGTGGACCCGCTACATCTAGCGCCTGCACTTGCGGAAAAATCGCGATAGCGACGCTACGCATGAAGTCATGCTCCTTTGTCCAGAGTTGGCGTGTCGACCGGAGTTAGCGCTTCAGCGCTTTACTCCGGTCCCATGCAATTGATTGCGGTCGACAGAGTTGGCGCTTACTCCGGCCACACGGAAAGGGCTGTTTTTTCACGCGTTTTACGCGCTTGGCAGGAGACGCCGTGCGGTTGGCAGACTTCGACGGACCCAATACATTGCGGCCGCGGCGGCGCGCGGCCACACTGAATTCGTCGTCCACCCTCTTTCGTTTCTCCCGATGACCCGCCCCGAGCAGCGCATTTTAGCAAGGTGTTCTCGGCATCGAACGCGGGATCGTGGAGAAGCCCAACACTCAAGGAACATTGAACATGACTACCACCATTGCAGGCATCCGCATTCCCGACAGCGCCATGGCGCGCGCGGCGACCGAACTCGTTCGCGATACCGAGCCGGACCTGCTGTATAACCACTCGCGCCGCGTGTTCCTGTTTGGCGCGCTGACCGGCGAACGGCGTCAGTTGGCCTACGACGCGGAACTGCTTTACATAGGGGCCATGTTCCATGACATGGGCTTGATCGACGCGTACAGCAGCCCGAATGATCGCTTCGAAGTGGACGGTGCAAACGCCGCGCGCGACTTCCTCAAGAGTTATGGCATTGGCGAGTACGACATAGAACAGGTTTGGGATTCAATCGCATTGCACACCACGCCGGGCATTCCGCAGCACAAGAAGCCGGTGGTCGCGCTGGTCACGGCGGGCGTGGAGATGGACGTGCTCGGACTCGCTTACGACGAGTTCACCGAGTCCCAGCGCAAACAGGTCATCTCCGTGCATCCGCGTGAGGTGAACTTCAAGGAGGGGATCATCGATGCGTTCGCTCACGGCACCATCAAGAAGCCGGAGACCACGTTCGGCAACGTGAAGGCCGATGTCCTCGCACTCAAGGACCCCACCTACAAACGCCTCAATTTCTGCAGCCTGATCCTCGGGTCGTCGTGGAATGACAGCGCGGCGGGTTGCGCTCATTGCAGCGACCCGGCGCATAATCATTGATCGTTTGGCGAGGCGGAATCGCCGCTCCTCCACTGGAGCGGCCCGTTTATCGTTAAAACAGATAAGCGTATAGGATTTGGTTCGTTGACCTTGTTCGCACAGGATTTTAGATTCGGGGTCTAACCAGGGTTTGCGCGGTGTGTTTTTTGGCGCATCCCGCCGCTTGAATTCAAGCGTTCCCGCCCCGAATTGACGCTCCTAATCGAACTAACGAGTCCCGCGTGACGACCTTATCCCCACACCAGACCATCGAGATCACGCCGTTTGAAAGCTCACCGTTGGGTGCTGAAGTAACAGGTCTCGACCTGAGCCAGCCGCTTGCCGACGAAGATTTCAAGCGCATTCACCGCGCTCATCTCGACCATCACGTGGTCGTGTTTCGCGACCAGCGGATCACGCCCGACCAGCAAATCAGCTTCAGCCGCCGTTTCGGTCCGCTGCAAATCCACGTGCTGCATCAGTTCCAATTGACCGGCCACCCGGAGATCCTGATCGTCTCCAATGTGATGGAAAACGGCAAGCCGATTGGTCTCGGCGATGCCGGGCATTTCTGGCATTCGGACCTGTCGTACAAGGAAACACCGAGCCTCGGTTCCTTGCTGCACGCACAGGAATTGCCTGAGGAAGGCGGCGACACGCTGTTCGCCAACATGCATCTGGCATGGGATACGCTGCCACAAGCGCTCCGCGACGCCGTTGAGGGGCGCTCTGCCGAGCACACCTATCTGGCGAAATACGCCGAGTTGCAAAAGCGCAGCCCGTGGCGCCCCAACCTCTCCGCCGAACAGATCGCGCAGGTCAAACCGGTCGTTCATCCGATCATTCGCACGCATCCGGAAAACGGCCGCAAGGCGCTGTTCGTGAGCGAGCATTTCACCACGCGCGTGATCGGCCTGCCCGAAGACGAGAGCCGCGACCTGCTGCAAGCCCTCTTTGAACACAGCGTGCGCGACGAGCATATCTACCGGCACGTATGGCGCGAGCACGACCTCGTGTTCTGGGACAACCGCTCCCTCATGCATCTCGCAGCGGGCACGCCTGACCATCTGCGCCGGAAGATGTATCGAACGACAATCGAAGGCGATACGCCGTTCTGAGCGTCCTTAGACCCTGTTTCACATTCAATTCTAAAAACACTTCTTCGGACTTTCGATGCCGCTTCCGTTCTCACTTGCGTCCCTCTCCCGGCGGGGACCAGGGGGTTCCCGTTCGTCGCTGCGCTCGCTCACTGCGGCGTTTGTTTCCTTATCCGTCGCCATCTCGTCGCTTGCCGCAGCCATGCCCGCGCACGCCGAGGGCACCATCAGAATCGCGGAACAGTTTGGCGTGGTGTATCTGCTGCTGAACGTCGCGCGCGACCAGAACCTGATCGAACAGGAAGGCAAGAAAGCCGGCATCGATATCAAGGTGGACTGGCTGAAGTTATCGGGAGGATCGGCGGTCAATGACGCCCTGTTGTCCGGTTCCATCGATATCGCAGGCGCCGGCATCGGGCCGCTGATGACGATCTGGGATCGCACGCACGGCAAGCAGAACGTCAAGGGCGTGGCCTCGCTGGGCAACCTGCCGTACTACCTCGTATCGAATAATCCGAACGTGAAGACCATCGCCGATTTCACGGAGAAAGACCGCATTGCGGTGCCGGCGGTATCGGTGTCCGTGCAATCGCGCGTGCTGCAGTTCGCCGCCGCGAAGCGCTGGGGCGACAAGGACTACGATCGCCTGGACAAGCTGACGCAAGCCCTTCCGCACCCGGATGCCGCCGCGGCGATCATTGCCGGCGGGACGGAGATCACCGGGCACTTTGGCAATCCACCGTTCCAGGAGCAGGAACTGGCGGGCAATCCGAAAGCGCATATCGTGTTGAATTCCTACGATGTCCTCGGCGGCCCAGGCTCGTCCACCGTGCTCTACGCGACCGAAAAATTCCGCGATAACAATCCTAAGACGTATCGCGCATTCATCGCCGCGCTCGCGGATGCCGCGCGTTTCGTCTCGGCGAATCCGGAAGCGGCTGCGGATACCTATATCCGCGTGAACAATGCCAGGATTGATCGCAAGCTGCTGATCGGGATCATCAAGAACCCGGACACGCAGTTCAAGATCACGCCGCAAAATACGCTTGGGCTCGCCCAGTTCATGTACCGGGTCGGCGCGATCAAGAACGAGCCAAAGTCATGGCAAGACTATTTCTTCGCCGATCCGGCGCTCGGCAACGGAAGCTGAAGCTGCCTGCCGCATGGCCCCGTTTTAACAACGCCCGCAGCGCCAGCGGGCGTTTTTTCGATCATCGCCCGAACATACGATTACGGCACTGGAACGGCAAAACCGTCGCTTATGCGTCGGCGTGTTTTGAATATGCGCAATGATTGGTTCACGCGCGCGCGACGCGCCGCTAAGGTCGTGTTTTATGCATATACGCACAGCCATGGCCGCCAATCCTACCGTTCTTTATCCGCCGCCCGGGCACAGTGATTCTCCCGCGACGAGCGCCAGGCTTCTCACCGTCGATAAAGTCAGCCTCGAGTACCGCACCCGCGAGCGCATCGTGCGCGCGACGCACGAGGTCAGCTTCGACGTGTATGGCGGCGACCGTTTCGTGCTGCTCGGACCATCCGGTTGCGGCAAGTCAACGCTGCTTAAAGCGGTCGCTGGCTTCATTGAACCGACCGCGGGAACGATCCGGATCGACGATAAACCCGTGCGAGGTCCCGGTACGGATCGCATTGTTGTGTTCCAGGAATTTGATCAGTTGCCGCCGTGGAAAACCGTGCTCCAAAACGTGGCGTTTCCGTTGCGCGTAGGCAAGAAGTTGAGCCGCGCGGAGGCGCGCGAACAAGCGCTGCATTTCCTCGATAAGGTTGGCCTCTCTGCTTTCGCCGATGCCTACCCGCACACGCTTTCCGGTGGCATGAAACAGCGCGTGGCGATCGCTCGCGCGCTGGCGATGCAACCCCGCGTGTTGCTGATGGACGAACCGTTCGCCGCGCTCGACGCCCTCACGCGCCGCAAGATGCAGGAGGAACTGCTGCGCTTGTGGGAAGAGGCAAGTTTCACGCTGCTGTTCGTCACGCATTCGATCGAGGAGGCGCTGATTGTCGGCAACCGCATCTTGCTGCTGACACCGCATCCTGGCCGGGTTCGCGCCGAATTGAACAGCCACCAGTTCAACAAGGACAGCTCGGGGCGCACCGACTTTCAGCAAAGCGTTGCGCGCATTCATCGATTGCTGTTTGAAGACACGGGGGCGGTTCAATGAGCACGCCCACCATCCCCTCGTTGGAACCTGCCGCGCTCGTGCCACCGGTTCGCGAAGAATACGAACGGATTCCCGAACCGCTAAAGGATGTCGCCGTAGAAGTACCGTTACCGTTCGGCAAGCGGCTTTCCAACCAGACGTGGTTACGCAAGGCGTTGATCGCTCTGGTGTTGATCGGGATATGGGAAGCGGCAGCGCGAGCGGTTGGCAACGATCTGCTGTTGCCCACCTTCACCGATACATTGACGGCCTTCGTACAAGGCATCTGGTCGGGCGAACTGATCGCTAAAACTGCGATCTCCCTGTCCGTGCTGTTGAGAGGTTATCTGCTTGGCGTGGCGCTGGCGTTCGTGCTGACATCGCTTGCCGTGTCTACGCGCTTTGGCCGCGACCTGCTGTCCATGCTGACCGCCATGTTCAATCCTTTGCCATCCATTGCGCTGCTACCGCTCGCGTTGCTGTGGTTCGGCCTGGGGACGGGAAGCCTGTTGTTCGTACTTGTGCATTCGGTGTTGTGGCCGCTCGCGTTGAACACCTACTCCGGCTTTCAATCCGTGCCGGAAACGCTGCGCATGACCGGCCGAAATTACGGGCTGAAGGGGCTTCGGCATGTGCTGCTGATTCTGGTCCCCGCAGCCTTGCCTTCGATCCTGGCCGGGCTCCGTGTGGGGTGGGCGTTTGCATGGCGAACGCTGATCGCGGCGGAACTGGTGTTCGGCGCCAGTTCCGGAAATGGCGGGCTCGGCTGGTACATCTTTCAGAATCGTAACGAGCTGTATACCGACAAGGTATTCGCAGGGTTGGCGGCGGTGATCGTGATCGGTCTGATCGTCGAGCATCTGGTGTTCGATACGTTCGAACGGCTCACCGTGCGTCGTTGGGGCGTGCAGCGTTAGAGGGTCTTGGAAGTTGTTGCGAAATTGGGTTTCGTTCGCACTACTTGGGGTTTGGGTTTACCGGTGCGGCTTAGGGCGGTGCTTTGGTCGTTGGAGTTGGTGGTTGAGGTCAGTGCCGAATTGCCAGGATCTTGGGGCGGCGGTTGGAGTCTATGCCGGGGTGGTCGGTTCTGGGGTTAGCGGTTGGGGTCAATGCCGGGGCGGTCGGTTCTGGGGTTAGTGGTCGGGGTCAATGCCGGGTTGGTGCTTTCAGCGTTAGTGGTCTGCAAGAGTCGGATTTTCTCTTTATCACTATTAGCCACTGTGCGTGGCGGCACGTCATTTCTGATATGACTTTCCGTGTCAACAGGTGTTTTTAGCTGTGGTCATCTTTTCTCTTCCTACAATTTCCTGAGGGCGGCGTAGCAGTAACACTCGACGGTGAATCAATCTGATATTCGCGGGTTGGTTACCGCATTACAGTGATCCGTCTCGTGAGCCTGCCGCTAACTTTGTGCGCAAGTCGGCGTGAACCGTTGATAAGCCGTTGCAAAGAAATGCCGCGGGTAACTCTGATGCCGGGCTACGCCGCCTTCAGGAAACTGCCTTTTCGATGATTGCAAAACTGTTTTTTGCTGGTTTAGACAGCCGCTCTGGAGTTGTTGATCGCCTGCTCCATGCCCAGACGGGCGATGTCCCAGATAAACCCGGCGAGTTCGCGAGCGATCGCGACGACCGCCACGTTTTTGAGTTTGCCCTTCGCCACCATTCTTCTAAAGCGCCCACACAGACGCAACTGCGCGTCCCAGGCGCGATCGATAATCACCTTGGGCACGCCCTCATGACGCTGCTGAATCTCGGGACTCACCCGGGCCGTATGCCGATAACTCCAGGCGGCCTCGATCAGCAACTTTCGCGCAAGCGAATTGCCCGTCTTGGTGATGCTGCCCTGGCGCCGGCTGCCCCCCGACGAGTATTCTGAAGGCGTTATGCCCAGCCACGCCATCAACTGCCGAGGATGGGCAAAGCGCGTCACATCGACGATCTCCGAGAGCAAGCCAACGGCGGTGGTGAACTTGATGCCGCGCATGGTTTGCAGGGCGAGCACGGCGGGATAAAAGCGCCACTGCGGCACCGCTTCGCGCAAGGCCGACTCAAGCCGCTCGCACTGCGCAAACCGGTCTTCGATCGCGCGGCGCAACTCGGTGAAGGCGAGGTCCTGCCATGCGTTGCCGAACGAGAACTTGCTGATCCAGCGTCGATGCGCCGGTCCCCAGTTCGCCGTGCCCGCGTATCGCACGGCGTGGGCGAGCAGGAACGATTTTAACGCTTGGCGGGCGCGTTTGAGGGCATCGCGCGTACTGGCCCAGACACGCGCAAGATCGCGAAATGCTTCGTCTTCGACGGTGGGCACATGCACGGCGCTGAGGTCGCCCGCGCGCAGTGAGCGCACGAGCTTGAGCGCGTCGCGGCGGTCGGTCTTCACGCGATCGCCGGCTTTGCGCGGGATCAGCGAGGGGGCGCACACCATGCACTCGAAGCCTTTGGCAGCGAGGCGGCGCTGCAGGTCATAGCCCAGAGGACCGGCTTCATAAACGATTTTTACGTGGCGAGCCTTGGATTGAAGCTTTTTGCATAACTGATCAATATCGCGAGAGCGCGTGCCGATCTTGCCGAGCACTTCGACTTCGCCGCTGCCCAGCGCGTAGGCAACTGTAATCGAGTCTTTGTGAACATCCAGTCCGACAAATAACGTGATATCGTTTTGCATGCTGGCCTCCGGGTTGGAAACAAAACCTATGAGTGACGGGTTCGCCCTCACTGTTACGGCTCTGGCACTATGCTAACCCGCGTGTTTTAGCTCTGCCACGGGGGCCAGCCCTTACTGCTCACGGAAGTCATACTAACTTTGTCCAAAGCGACAAAGAAACGAAGCAAAGAAAACGCTTTCAACCACGCTACCCTAAGTGTCCACAGCGTGCAGTTTTCATTCATAGGTGCCCCAAAAGCACGGTGCTCGCCAGAGCGAAGGATGTGTGAACCCCTCCTTCTCGCGAATCCTGACACGAACACGCTTCGCCCCGTACGCTCTCGGGCAAGCACGTGTGGCCAAGGAACCGGTACGGCCTCACGCGTCTTTTGGGGTGGCTGCTTGGTCGGCTCGCTTTTCTCGTGGTCACAGCTTGATCCACAGTCGCTCGACGTGACGCGTATTTACTCCCTCAGTCTTTGGTGAATTGGCTACGCGGCCTACACCGTTATTTTCGTCGGGTACGGCCTTACATACTTTGGGGCTTTATTATTTGGTAGTTGGCGGCGTGATTCGAGGTGCATACACATTTGGAGGGAGGTCGTCCGCGGATAGCGCGGGGTGCCCCTTGGCAGGTTCAATCACTGGTGGCGAAGCGTGTGGGTATCCGTGTTCGGAGAAGGAGGGTTTCAACTATCCGTGGCTCTGGCGAGCACCGTGCTTTTGGGGCACCCATGAATGAAAACTGCACGCTGTGGACACTTAGGGTAGAGCGGTTAAAGCGTTTTCTTTGCTTCGTTTCTTTGTCGCTTTGGACAAAGAAATGACGTGCCGCCACGCACAGTGGCTAATAGTGATAAAGAGAATATCCGACTCTCGCAGACCACCACGGCCGAAAGCACCAACCCGGCATAGACTCCGACCGCTAGCCCCAGAACCGACCACCCCGGCATTGACCCCTGACCCCTGACCCCTGACCACCAAACGCCAGCGGACCTCATCCCCCCAGTGCGAACGAAAACCAATTCCGCAATAACCTCTTAGCGCCAGGCCCCAAAAACCCGCCGAGGGGCACACCTGGCGGGCTGAACGCGCGGTTGAAAATCCACGCTTTATCGACTGGGTTGCATGCCGTGGAGCCACGCCCATCACGCCACTCACCGCATCCTTTTGGCCATTCAATGACCGTCGATTTTTTAAAATACCTTCAAAACACGCTTCAAAAAACATTAACCGGAACGTTCACCATCAAACGATAAACATCGCTACTGGAATCCGAATAGTACGTGCTGCCGTGGTGATGCATGTAATAGAACTTTGCAGTGGTTCCCTTCAGCTTTCCAGAGCCAAACGTATAGGAAGGAATGAAGCCAAACTCGTAATGGGTGCCATGAACCGGCTCGCCATTCTTCCAGTAGAGATCATGCAAGGCGTTTGAAGAATCGGCGTACCGATTCGCCATGTCCGAAGCATCCGCACCCCAACCATACGCGCTCCACAACGTCATTTTCAAACCCGGAACACCATACCCGCTCATGTTGACCGTGTAACTGAGTTGCAATGATTTTTCATGCGGCGCGTTGTAGTCGACGTCCAACGAATTCGCCAGATAATCGCCCGCGGACTGGCCGACATAATCGAAGAACTGATTGCTCGCGATCTGCTGGAATCCCACCGCTACCGTGTGCGCGTTATGCGTACCCGAGAGCAGCAAGCTATACGCGTGGTTATTGATGGAGCCTTCGCGACTCTGCCCAACGTCATGGGTGTAGTAATAAGTCAGACCGCCCGTCCAGCGGATCTGGGACGGATCCCCAATACTGCGCGAGAGCGACAGATAATATTGATCCCACACATTTTCAGCACGACTTCCATATAACGACACGGCTGTATCGTCGTTAGGCGTATAGTCACCGCCCGCAAACGTGAAGCGGCTGAAGTGCGTTCCACCATACTCGGTCGACAACGACGAGACGCTGGTCTGACCGCGTGCCAGCACCGCGTCCACACTCCCCGCCTTCAGCGTCAGGTTCTTGATCTCATCGCTCGCGAGGGAAACTCCCCGGTAGGTGGGCGGCAATGCGCGGTTATCGTGAGGAACGAGAAAGGGGCTATCGAATAACTGTTGACCATATTTAACAACCGTATTCGATACCCGCGCTTTCACGTCCCACACGCCCGGGTAGGTCCAGGCAAGCTGATTCTGCCCGCTTTGCCCGTCGTGATTCAAATGCACGCGGTTACCGGCGCCTTGACCGCCATTCAGCTTGAACGCACTGAACAACGACGCGTCAAAACCGACACCGAATAATCCCCGCGTATACCCCGATTCAAATACCGCCTGATTGGCAAGAACGGAAGCGTCCTTCTTCTTGATACCCTCTGATTCGAAGTGTTCGGTATAGTTGCGAAACAGAAGGTTAAAATGTGAATCTTCGATAAACCCCAGGGACTTCGCCTGATTACTGATCGGCGCATTCGCCTCGGAATTTGGCGGGGAACTCGGAGGTGCCTCAGTATGACGTGTTTCAACATCATCATCGTCTGCAAAAGCAGACATGGCCGGGTTCATCAAACCAGTGAAAACAATTAGAGATAGAGCGAGTGAACGCTTTTGTTGTTTCATGTGCTTGTCTTTTAATTCTAACGGGCGGCGAGTAAATAGGCCGATGGCCGTTCTCATATAATTTCAGCGCGAGCGGAAAAGCTCACGCCGGGCTCGGAACGACTCACCGGAGGGTTGTGACAGCAGGAACTACTGGGACTACCGGGACTACGAAAACTTCACGATCGAGCGAACGACTCCCCGGCCCCCGTCAAGAACGGGGACCATCAGGTTTGGCCGGGGAGTGTCGAAACGACCGTTAAATCAAGCGATTAATCAGGCCAATAACCACGCCAATCATCAGGCGAGTAAGCAGGCTGCCGCGACTCCATGTTCAAGCGTGCGCAGCGGCGGCACTTCAACAGAACAACGCGCCTCCGCTATGGGGCAACGGGTATGAAAGACACAACCCGTTGGGGGATTGATCGGACTGGGAATATCGCTGGAGAGGATCTGCACGACCTTCGTCCGTTCGATGGCCGGATTTGGCACCGGTACCGCGGAAAGCAACGCGCGCGTGTAAGGATGCCGGGGATGCGCGTAAAGCGAACGTTTATCGGCGAGCTCCATGACGTGGCCGAGATACATGACCATTACACGATCCGAGATGTGTTTGACCACGGCCAGATCGTGCGCGATGAAGATCAGCGCGAGTTTCATTTCCTGCTGCAAAGATTTGAGCAGGTTGACGATCTGCGCCTGGATCGAAACGTCGAGGGCCGACACGGGTTCGTCGCAGACAATCAGCTTCGGCTCCACGATCAACGCACGCGCAATCCCGATCCGCTGGCATTGGCCGCCTGAAAATTCGTGCGCGTAGCGGTTGATCATCTGCTCGCGCAAACCGACCTTCGCCATCATCGCGCGCACCCGCTGGTTCATTTCGTCCTTCGACATGCCCGGCCGATGTTCACGCAACGGTTCCGCGATGATCTGCCCCACGGTCATGCGTGGATCGAGCGAAGCCAGCGGGTCCTGGAAAATCATCTGGATGTCGCGCCGCACACCGTGCCACTGTTTCGCCGTGGCGCCGCTGAGATCCTTGCCCATCCACACGATTTCGCCATGCGTGGCGGGAATGAGATTGAGGATGGCACGCGACAAGGTCGACTTGCCGCAACCCGATTCACCCACCACGCCAAGCGTCTCGCCGGCCTTCAGATCGAAACTCACCCCGTCCACGGCCTTCAGCGTGCGCGACGGTGCCCACGGCAACTTGCTCTTCGCCTTGACGCTGAAATGAACCTGGACGTCGCGGACGGACAGGATGGTTTGCTCAGACATGGGCCACCTCGTGCAACGACTTCATCTGCTCGACCGGGCGATTGCAGGCTCGCAGCCAGGTGGTGTCGCCGCCAAACGACTCGAGCGGCGGGACTGCTTCAGCGCAACGCTGGCTCGCATCTATGCAGCGCTCCTGGAACGGACAGCCCGACGGCGGATGCGCCATGTTCGGCGGATTGCCGGGGATACCAACAAGTGGCGCGTCGCTCTGATCGAGCCGCGGCAATGCGCGCAGCAAACCGATTGTGTAGGGATGCGAAGGACGAGCGAACAGGTTGTCCGCGTTGCACTGTTCCATCACGCGGCCGCCATACATCACCATCACTTGCTCGCACAGGCCGGCGACCACGCCGAGGTCATGCGTAATCAGCACGATCGCCGTGCCGAAGTCATGTTGCAGGTTGCGCAGGAGCTGAAGTATCTGCGCCTGGACCGTGACGTCGAGCGCAGTGGTGGGTTCATCGGCGAACAGCACTTGCGGCTCGCACAACAGCGCCATGGCGATCATCACGCGCTGGCGCATGCCGCCGGACAGTTCATGCGGGTATTGATCGATACGATGTGCGGCTTCGGGAATACGCACCGCTTCCAGCATCTCGATCGAGCGTTTCTTCGCAGCGCGGCGCGTCATGTTCTTGTGCAGTTCAAGCACTTCCGTCATCTGGCGTTCGATCGTCAGATACGGATTCAATGACGTCATGGGGTCCTGGAAGATCATGGAAAGCCGATTGCCGCGAATGCGGTTCAGCTTCTTCGCCGGCATGGTCAGCAGGTTCTCACCCTGATAGATCGCACTGCCCTTTGCGCGCCCGTTGGTCGCGAGCAGCCCAAGCATGGCGAGGACGCTCTGGCTCTTGCCCGACCCCGATTCACCGACAATGCCCAGCGTACTGCCTTCTTCCAGGTCAAAACTCACGCCGTTGACAGCGCGGACCACGGCGTCGGGCGAGTCGAAGGCGACTTCCAGATTACTTACCTTGAGCAGTGACATGGTGCTTACCGATCCTTCGGGTCGAGCGCGTCGCGCAGACCGTCGCCAACAAAGTTGATGCAATACAGCGTCACCGACAACAACGCCGCCGGGAACAGGAGAATCCAGGGCGCTGTTTCCATCACGCCAACGCCATCCTGGATCAGCACGCCCCAACTGGTCATGGGCTCCTGAACGCCGAGTCCAAGAAACGATAGCACGGACTCCGTAAGAATAACGCCAGGAACCGTAACCGTTGTGTAAATAGCCACAATGCCAAGCAGGTTCGGCACGATGTGACGCAGGATGATGCCGCTGGTCGAAACGCCAATAGCGCGCGCTGCTTCAATGTATTCCTTCGAACGGATTGCCAGCGTCTGGCCACGAACGACGCGCGCCATATCCATCCATGAGAACACCGTAATGGTAAGCACCACGAGGTAGAACTCGCGGCCGAGCAGCGTGACCATCAGGATGGCGATGAGCAGGTACGGGATCGCGTACATCATGTCGACAATGCGCATCATCGCGTTGTCCACGCGGCCGCCTACGAAGCCAGCGATAGCGCCCCACACAATCCCGAGCGTGACCGACGTCAGCGTCGCGAGCGCGCCGATCATCAGCGAGACGCGGCCACCCACCAGGCAGCGCACGAGCAGGTCGCGGCCGGTATCGTCCGTGCCGAACAGATGCCAGTTTGCAAACGTCGGCGTGGAACTCATCATGTTCCAGTCGGTGGAATCGAAGGCGTTCGGCAGCAGCATGGGGCCGATCGCACAGGCCAGCGTGATCAGCAGCAGGATCACGAGACTGGCCACGGCGGCCTTGTTGCGCGCGAAGCGCATACGGGCGTCCTGCCACGGACTGCGGCCTTCCACCGGCACGGCCAGCACGCTCTCGAGCGCGGGGACGAGCGTTCCTTGTTTCATTGCGGACCTCATGCTGGTTGACTCATTATTTCAGTAGCGGATTTTCGGATCGAGCCACGCATACGCGAGATCGACCAGCAGATTAAGCAGTACTGCGACCACGGTCACCAGCACGACCAGTCCCAGCACGAGCGTGTAATCGCGGTTGGCCGCACCGTTCACGATCAGCTTGCCGATTCCCGGCAACGAGAACACGGACTCGGTCACGACCGCTGCCGTGATAGAGCCGATCGCGAGCGGACCGATCACCGAGACCACGGGAATCATGGTCGGCCGCAGCGCATGGCGCAGCACAACGGTCCAGCGCGACAAGCCCTTGGCATAGGCCGTTCTGATGTAGTTGGTGTTCATCACCTCGATCAGGCTGCCGCGTGTCACGCGTCCCACGGTCGCCACGTTGATGATGGTGAGCAGCGCGATTGGCAACACCATGTAGCGCACATGGAAGGCGTTCCACCCGCCGGCCGGCAGCCACTTCAGCGTAATCGCGAACACAAGGATCAGCACAGGTCCGATCACGAACGAGGGAAACGCACTACCCGCGTTGCCGATGATCATCAGCAGATAATCTGCCGGGCTGTTGCGATAGAGCGCGGCGACGATACCAAGCACGACGCCGAGCACAATGGCGAGCACCATGGACACGCCGCCGATAGTCAGGGACACCGGCAACGCACGCAGCACGAGGTCATTGACACTCCAGTCCGCGTACCGGAACGATGCCCCCAGATCGCCGTGCAGCAAGCTGTTGAGATACAGCAAATACTGCTTCCACAGCGGCTCGCCGAGATGGTATTTCGCCTGCAGGTTGGCGAGCACCTCCGCGGAGACCTTGCGCTCACCGTCGAACGGACCGCCCGGTGTAGCGTGCAGCAGCAGATAGCAGACGGTAATGACAATCAGCAGCGTCGGCACCGTCAGCAGCACGCGCCTTAACGTATAGGACCACATGGGACATCTCTCCTGGCGGCGCCGCGACAGAGCGCGTCACGGCAACCGCCTCTTGCTGTTTGCTGGATAGTATTGGGGGGCAGTGCGTCGCGCTCAATGCGCCACGATATACATGTCCTTGCTGCGGTAACGGTCCATCGGGTTCTTCAGCGAATACCCGCCCACGTAGCTTTTCACCAGCCTGACCGTGGTGTATTGCAGCAGCGGCAGGATCGGATAGTCGTCCATCACGAGCTTCGCGGCCTGGGTTTGCAACTGCGTGCGTTTAACCTGGTCCGTGCTTTCGTTCGCTTCTTTGATCAGCGCGTCGGCCTTCGGATTGCAATTGCCGCTGTCGTTCTGGTCCGAACCGCATTGCACAAGCTGCAGGAACGTGGTCGCGTCGTTATAGTCCGCGACCCAGCCATTGCGTGCAATCTGGTAGTCGCCGCTATGACGCTTCTTCAGCAGGACCTTGAACTCCATCGCGTCGATCTGCGTGTCCAGGCCGAGCTTCGTTTTCCATTCCGAGGCCGCAAAAATAGCCATTTTCTTGTGATAGTCACTGGTGTTCGTTGCGAAGTGCAGCGTCGTGCCCGGTTTCACGCCGGCTTGCACGAGCAGCTTTTTCGCTTCTTCCACGCGCTTGGCCATCGGCCATGTCGACCAGTCGTAAGCCGTCACGTCCGCACCCTTCACACCCTTCACAATGACGCCATACGCCGGGATCTGGCCGTCCGCGGTGACACGTTGCGCGAGGATGTCGCGGTCGATCACCATGGAGAGCGCCTGGCGCACGCGCACGTCCTTGAGCAACGGGTCTTTGTTATTGAACGAGTAGTAGCGCAGTCCGAGCATCGGCGCGATCTTCATGTCGGCGGCGAACTCCTGCTTGTATTTCGGGTACATGCCGGACGGCAACTGATACACCCAGTCGTTGTCGCCCGACTGGAACAGCTTGATGTCCGTGGTCTCGCTCTCGACCGGAAGGTACGTCACTTGCGACAACTGCACATGAGCGGCGTCCCAGTATTGAGGGTTGCGTGCCAGCACGAGCTTGTTGTTCACCTGCCAGTCCTTAAGCATGAACGCGCCGTTGCTCACCAGCTTGCCGGGTTTGGTCCAGTCGCGGCCGTACTTGTCGACGGTGGCCTTGTTGACCGGGCCGAGATTCGTATTCGACATCAGTTCCGGGATGAACGACACCGGATACGGTGTCTTGATTTCGACCGTGTATGGGTCGATTGCGCGGACGCCCAGCGTGTCCGGTGACTTTTTGCCCGCCACAATGTCGGCGCCGTTCAGCAGGAAGATGCCGAATGTACTGGCGTAGGGCGAGGCGATCTTCGGGTCGACAAGGCGCTGGCAGCCGTACACGAAATCGTTCGCGACCACCGGCTCGCCGTTGGACCACTTCGCATTCTTTCGCAGATGGAAAATCCACGTGGTCGCATCCTTCTGCTCCCATTTTTCTGCCACGCCCGGCACGACGGTTCCGTCGGCATCGGTTGCGGTCAGCCCTTCGAACAGGTCGCGCGTGACGTTGTTGGACGGCACAGTCTCAGCCAGGTTCGGATCGAGCGTCTCGACCTCGGACGCGTTGTTGCGCACCAGTTCCTGCTTGGCCGCGAGCTGCACGCCGGGCGGCACGATAGCCGCATGAGCCAGATGAACGTTGCTTGCGGCCGCAACGCAGACACTCGCGGCAAGGGCAGGAAGCCACTTGCCTGAAACGCGGCGATGAACAGCATCGCCCGGACGAAAACACGCGTCAATGCGGGTGCTACGAGCAACAAGAGCTGCAAACAACGTCATGGGGATCCTTATTATTTATGTGTTCATCAAGCACTGAGCGCTGGAGCATAAGGGCTTTTGACCCTGTGCAACGGCGATGCGTACCGTTATGTGCGGCTATCAGCCGCTATCTACCGCGGTTCGCGTGCCGAAGCGGACGGATAGCAGACGGACGGCGGCCAGCATCTTAGCCCACCTAACATTTCACTTTCGAATAAGCAGGTCAAGGGTTGGCATCGTGTGCCTGCCCTTGTCGCGCATCCGTCTTCGTCGCCAACAGTCAGCTTCAAAAATCATTACACACGCCCTACGAACTGACGACGGAACCAGGTTCGCCGGGAGTATTTCAGAGCAATAAAGTGGAATCCACTCACATGTGCTTATAGTCCATGTGTTTTGGGTATAGGCAGGCGGCGAACGATTTCACTTGCGCTTCATATACGCGCGCGCGACCGTAAATCACCAGGCGCGCGTAGTTCGCGCTACCATCGGCGTCCTTGAGGTTCGTGCAAGGTAATTCAAGATAATGATCCGTTTTCGCCAGATAGAAGCTTTCCGCTCGTTAATCATGATGGGGACCAGCGTCGGGGCCGCGCGCGCGCTGCACGTCACGCAGCCCGCCATCAGCCGCCTGATCGCGGATTTAGAGGCTGACCTCGGTTTCAGCCTGTTCAGCCGCGTCGGCGGGCGCTTGAATCCGACCAACGCCGGGTTGCGCTTTTATAAGTCGGTTGAAGAGAATTTCCTGGGGCTGGAACGCCTGAAACAGGTCGCCGAGATCATTCGCGACGAGGCGTCCGAAGGGCTGACCGTTGCGTGCATGCCGGTGATCGCGAGCACCCTGCTGCCGCCCATCCTGGCCGACTTCGTCGAGCGCCATCCGGGTGTGCCCATTCGCGTCGACTCGGTAAGAGTCCCCGAGGTGCTCACGATCCTGCAAAACCACAAGGCAGACGTCGCCATCAGCCAGGCGTTTGCGAAGGTCGCGGGGATCGAGGTGGAGAAGTTGCTGCGCGCGCAGGCGCAGTGCGCGATGCCGGCGTCGCATCGGCTGGCGAAGAAAAAAACCGTGCGGGCGCAGGATCTGCGCGGCGAACGCATCATCGGCTGGGTGCCGAATTCAAGGCAACCTTATGAGGCCGAGCAATCGCTGTTCGCGGCGGGCGAAGACCGGGCGAACTACACGGTGTTGACCGACACCGCGCACACGCGCTATGCCATGGTCGCGGGCGGCCTGGGTGTGTCGATCGTCGAACCGTTTGCAGCCAAGGTGTGGCGCGCGCACGGCGTGGTCGTGCGGCCGTTCGATGCAGCGATCGAATACGAGTACGTGCTGTCGTATCCGAGCAGCGGCATACGCTCGGATCTGGTTGCGTCGTTCCGCGAGTCCGTGCTGCGTGTGGTGGCAACGTACTCCCTCGACGAAGCGCCGGCATCCGCGAGCGCAGAGGCTTGACGCACGGGTCCTGCTCCGCGAGAGCGCTTCACGCTTTCACGGAGTGGCGAGACACCGTCAGCACCGGTCACGATCGACCGCCCACGCTCTCCGGACCATCACGCCTGGCTCCCGGTCAAGCACGGGGCTTCCCGCCCTTTCGGAATCAATTACGCCCGTGGTATAAGCCCCGGAGCGTCTCCGCCTAAGCCCTTCGTCGGAAAAGGCGACAGGGAAAGACCCATACTCCAAGGCGGGCACCCATTTTCAGGAGGAGCAAGATGTCCATGAAGAAGTCCATGAGTTCGCTGCATCGCACCCGTCCGTTCGCCCTTGGAACGCTCGCTGCGATGGCGTTTTCGCTCTCGTTCGGGTTTGTCGAAAGCGCCCCCGCCTACGCAAAAGTCGCGGCGCAACCCGTTGTCCTGACGGCATCGGCGGTGGCAGTCGCCGACAAGTTCGCAGCCGACGCCGCCGAGCAGGTCCTCAAGGAAGGCGGCAATGCCGTTGATGCGGCCGTCGCGATCGCCTTCACGCTGGCGGTGACGTATCCGGAAGCGGGCAACCTGGGCGGCGGCGGTTTCATGACGCTCTACGTGGATCATCGTCCGTACTTCCTCGACTATCGTGAGCGCGCCCCTATTGCAGCCACGAAGAACATGTATCTCGATGACAAAGGCGAAGTCATCAAGGGCATGAGCCTGTATGGGTATCGCGCGGTCGGCGTGCCGGGCACGGTGTCGGGCATGTGGGAAGCGCAGAAGCGCTTCGGCAAGCTGAAATGGAAACAGGTCGTCGCGCCCGCGATCAAGTATGCACAGGACGGCTTTGAAGTCAGCGACCAATTGCAGGAACGCAAGGACGCAGCGTCCAAGGACTTCGCCGGCAAGACCAACTTCGACAGTTACTTCGGAACCCTGAATAAAGGCGTGAACTTCAAGCAGCCGGAACTGGCCGCGACGCTTCAACGCATTTCGGACAAGGGTGCGAAGGGCTTCTATGAAGGCCAGACGGCGGATATGATCGCAACCGCCATGGCCGGCCACGGCCTGATCACCACGCAGGACCTGAAGGAATACAAGGCGGTCTGGCGGCAGCCGGTTCTCGCGAGCTGGAACGGTTATCGCATCATCACCGCGCCGCCGCCGAGTTCCGGGGGTATCGGCCTCGTTCAGTTGCTCAAGATGAAGGCCGATCTCAAGGACAAGTTTGCGAACGTGCCGCTCAATTCCGCGCAGTACATCCACCTGACCGCGGAAATTGAAAAACGCGTGTTCGCGGATCGCGCCCAGTATCTTGGCGACCCCGATTTCTACAAGGTGCCGATCGCGCAGCTCATCGACGACGACTACATCCTGAAGCGTGCATCCGAGGTCAATCCCGACACGCCGTCGGACACCAAGAGCGTCGTTCCGGGCCTGGGCACCACGATGCCGGAAAAGGCTGAAACCACGCACTTCTCGGTGGTCGACAAGTGGGGCAACGCGGTATCGAATACGTACACCATCAACGGCTATTTTGGCTCCGGTGTGGTGGTGGACGGCACGGGTGTCGTGCTGAACGACGAGATGGACGACTTCTCCTCGAAGCCGGGCGTAGCGAACATGTTCGGCGTAGTGGGCAGCGACGCCAACGCCATTGAACCGCGCAAGCGCCCGCTTTCCTCGATGACCCCGACCATCCTCACGAAGGACGATCAGGTTGCCATGGTGATCGGGACGCCGGGCGGCTCGCGTATCTTTACATCGATCTTCCAGGTGATCAGCAACGTCTACGACTTCTCCATGCCCTTGCCTGAAGCCGTCGCGGCAATGCGCTTTCATCATCAGTTGCTGCCGCCGAACACGATTTTCTGGGAGCCGTACAAGCCCATTGACGGCGATCTCGCGAAGGAACTGGAGGCAAAGGGATATACCCTCGCGAAACAGGGTTTCAACGGCGATATCCAGGTCATCAAGATCGATGACAAGACGCCGGAACCTGTTGCCGATCCGCGTGGCCGGGGCGTGACGCGCGTGATCCAGTAAGCGGCCGCGTTGGTTTCAGGTCGGTTCCCGACAGACAAAAGGGCCAGGTCATTCGAGACCTGGCCCTTTTGCTTTTATACCGCGCGCGTGCTCCATCAAAGCCGTATTGAAACGAACCTTATAAGGATCGCGGCATGACTGGAATCCCATTTTTGAGATTGGAGGCGGATTAATGTTGCCCTAGTCTCTGTGCTGGCCCCAGTCCAATGCGTTGGCTCCTGCCAACACTATAAATAAACCTATCGAGACGACCCTGAAGACGGCGCACCCGGTCTTGCAAAGACCATCCGGTCCGCTTGTTTCAGCCTGCTGATAAAGGAGAACAGCTCATGATGGAACCCCACATCCAGCCGCTTGGCGGCATCGACATCCAGGATGACGCACACGCGTCCCAATCAGGCGGATTGATCGACCGATACTTTCAAATCAGTGCGCGCGGCAGTACCCAGCGGCGCGAAGTGATCGCCGGAATTACTACCTTCCTGGCAATGGTTTATTCCGTGTTCGTCGTCCCGGCCATGCTCGGCAAGGCCGGATTCGACACCCGCGCCGTCTTCGTGGCGGTCTGCCTGACGACTGCGTTCGGCTCGCTCCTGATGGGCATCTGGGCTCGCTTGCCTATCGCGATCGGCTGTGCAATCTCGCTCACCGCGTTCACCGCGTTCGGGTTGGTGCTGGGCAAAGGGCTCTCGCCCTCCGTCGCGCTCGGCGCCGTCTTCCTGATGGGCGTCACCTTCACCGCAATCTCCGTCACCGGCGTGCGCTCGTGGATCCTGCGCAATCTGCCGGCAGGCGTGGCGCATGGCACGGGGATCGGGATCGGCTTGTTTCTGTTGCTGATCGCGTCGAACGATGTCGGCCTGATCGTCAAGAATCCGGGCGCGGGTTTGCCCGTTTCGCTCGGTCATATCACGGCGTTTCCCGTATTGATGTCGGTCTTCGGGCTCGCTGCGATCATCGGGCTGGAACGCCGGCGCGTGCCGGGCGGGATCCTGCTGGTGGTGGTCGGGTTGTCGGCGCTGGGACTGGCCTTCGATCCCGCCGTTCGTTTCACCGGCGTATTCGCGTTGCCCTCGCTGAGCGCGCCCGGCCATGCTTCGCTGATCGGCGCCATGGATATTCGCGGCGCGCTGTCTCTGGCCGTGCTGCCTAGTGTGTTTGCACTGGTGATGACCGCCGTCTTCGACGCCACCGGCACGATTCGCGCGGTCGCAGGCCAGGCAGGCCAGATAGACGAGAAAGGCCGGATTGTGAACGGCGGCCGGGCATTGACGGCGGACTCGGTCAGTTCAATTGTTGCTGCGTGTCTCGGCGGTGCGCCGGCTGCGGCCTATATTGAATCGACGGTGGGCGTGGCGGCAGGCGCAAAATCGGGCCTGGCGGCCGCTACCGTTGGCGTGATGTTCCTGCTGGTGATGTTCTTCTCGCCGCTCGCCGGACTCGTGCCTTCCTACGCGACGGCTCCGGCACTGATGTATGTCGGTCTGCTGATGCTTGCAAGCGTGAGCAAACTTCACATGGACGATCTTGTCGACACCATGTCGGGTCTTGTCTGCGCCGTGTTCATTGTGCTGTCGGCCAATATTGTGACCGGCATCATGCTCGGTTTCTGTACGCTCGTGATCGGGCGCGTAGTTGCCGGCGAATACAAGAAGCTGAACGTTGGCACGGTGATGATTGCGGCAGTGCTTGCCGTGTTTTATCTCGGCGGATGGGCAATCTGACCTGACGGGCTAAAAAGCATTTAGCGCAGTCAGCACGTTCAGTATCGACACCGTGGTTGCCGGCGATTTTCCCGGCAACCTTTTTAACGCCACCAAAGGCATGCTAACCAACGTTCGAGAGCGATGAAACGGCTCGATCGACACGTCGATTGGATTAGCCGCAGCCGATTTACTTCCGGCGATACGCTTCAGCCAGCACTGCGCAATTTTGCAGATGCAGGTTCAGTGCGTGGGCAGCTTCGCGGCGAACGACAGCCTTCGCCTTGCGGAACCAGGAACCGAACGAAACGACAAGCGAACTTTGAGCGGTGGTTTTCATGAGAGCACCTCAGTGCGAATCAGGGATTACCCGCTAGGGAATACCCTTATTATACGCATTCGATGCTGCATTGCAAAAGATTTTGAGATCGGCGACGGTTATGAAGCGTCTGCACAACAGCGCTTGGCTCCTGCCCGGATTGGTCGGCCCTTGTTTTCAAAAGCGGTTCCGGGCCGAAGACGCGCCGCCTATCGCACCGAAGTACTCAAGGCACGACGGAAAGAAACAGGAAGGTCGCGAAAATAACCAGGTGAACCACGCCTTGAAGCACGGTCGAGCGTCCGGTGCCAAGCGTCAGGACGCTCACTATCAAGGTCAATGCGAGTAGTACGATTTCCTTCGAACCGAGGCCGAGTGCGATCGGCTGGCTGATCGCAAGCGACACGACCGCCACGGCTGGAATTGTCAGCCCGATACTCGCCAACGCCGACCCAAGCGCCAGATTCAAGCTCGTCTGCAACCGGTTCAGTCGCGCCGCGCGCAATGCGGCGACGCCTTCCGGCAGCAGCACGAGCGCAGCGATCACCACACCAACCACGGCTTCGGGCGCTCCGGCGCTGGCAACGCCCGCCTCGACCGCCGGCGAGAGCAATTTCGCCAGCCCAACCACTGATATCAGCGAAAGCAGCAGCAAACCGCCGGAGGCCCACGCGTAGCCATTGGTCGGCAGCGGAGCATGAACGTCGTCGGATTCGGCTCGATTCGGGTCGAGCGCAGGCACCGGCGGCAGGAAATAGTCGCGATGCCGCACCGTCTGCACGAATACGAATACGACGTAAAGCACGAGCGACGTCACGCCCACAAACACCAGTTGCGACGTCGACAACCCCGGCCCCATCACCGTGCTCGTGAAGTTGGGCAAAACCATTGTCAGAACCGACAGCGCACACAGGATAGCGAGTGTCGCGCTTGCGCCCTGCAACTGGAAATTCTGCTCGTGGTGCCGCATCCCGCCCACAAGCAGGCAGAGCCCGACAATACCGTTGCACACGATCATGATCGCGGCGAACACCGTGTCGCGCGGCAACGCCGCTTTTTCCGGGCCGCCCGACACCATGACGGACACAATCAGCGCTACTTCGATCACCGTGACCGCGATCGCGAGCACCAGCGTGCCGAACGGTTCGCCAACGCGGTGCGCCACCACTTCGGCGTGATGGACCGCGGCGAATACGGCCGCGGCGAGTGCGATGGCGGCGAGTACGAACAGGAAGCCGTTCGGCATGGCGAACGTCAGTCCCAGGATCACAAGTGCGGCAAATGGCGCAATGCACGTCCAGTCCAGCTTGAATTTCATCGATGCTCCAGGGCGGTGCTGCGTGTGGACGGAAGTGTCAGGAAAGCTGGCCGGCTCCAGGGTCTGGTCCGGCCATTTGCTTGAAAGTGCCGTCAGATTATAGGTTCTTGGCCGGAACGGTCGGTTTCAGGGCTTGCAACAATTGCACGAAGATGCATGGCCGGCTATGGACAGCGTTCCTGCCTGCGAAACCTGCCTGCAAACCGTTAGGGAACCGTAAACCGTTATGCGTCAATGAGTTGGAGGCTGCTCCCGCACGTTGTCCACATGGCTATCCACAAAAAATGTGGATAAGTCGCGCGTCTGATTTTAGTCGGTAGCGTATGTCCGTTGAGTATCTGTGGGCAGGTCCGCGGGGTTCTGTCTGCAGCGCACGATGACCACCGACGGCAGGCTCTGCAAAAAGAAAGGGCGCCCCCGGTTTCGCGGACGCGCCCTTGAGTGCCTCGGTCAAACGAAACTCAGGAAACGAATTCCGTGTTCAGCGTGATCGTCGCGTTTCCAGCGAACAGCTTGGACACCGGGCAGCCCTCTTTCGCCGCATTCGCGAGCTTCTCAAACGTCGCTTTGTCTGTGCCGGGCACTTTACCTTTCAAATCCAGATGGCAGGCGGTGATGGAGAACCCGTCGCCGTCCTTCTCCAGCGTCACGGTAGACTTCGTCTCGAGGCTTTCCGCCGTGAGGCCCGCCTGCGTGAGTTGCAGGGACAGCGCCATCGTGAAACAACCCGAATGCGCGGCGCCGATCAGTTCTTCGGGATTCGTACCGGGGCCGCCTTCGAAGCGCGATGCAAAACCGTAGGGCGCGTCTTTCAACACGCCGGTTTGCGTCGAAATGTAACCTTTACCGTCCTTGATGCCACCACTCCATTTGGCCGATGCTGTCTTTTGCACAAGTGTTCTCCAGAAAGTCAGGGGGGATATGCCGCGCATAACGCCGCAGCATGAAATCGGCCGTCAAGCCGGTTGCACAAGCGTCGGCTTTTGACGGGCCATCGGTAGAGCAAAGCACACAGGATGCCCGAAAGCACAGCGGGCAGTTGCCGAGGCCCATTTTCCCGAGCCTGCCCTCGCGCCTGCCCTATTAAGGAGGATAGATGGGTCCACAAGTAGTTGAAGTCATCGAAGATCGTGATTTACCCGAGCATGTCGATGTTGTCGTTATCGGCGGCGGCATTATTGGTGTGAGCACGGCCCTTTTTCTTGCTGCGAAGGGCATTTCGGTCGCCGTCTGCGAGAAAGGCCATATTGCCGGCGAGCAATCCAGCCGCAATTGGGGCTGGTGCCGCGCGACGCATCGTGATTTGCGCGAGCTGGAACTCAGTCTCGAAAGCCTCAAGCTATGGCGCGAGCTGGACCGGACGCTCGGCATTGACACGGGTTTCCGGCAATGCGGCATCCTCTACGCCGCCGACGACCTCAAGGCCCTCGCCGATCACGAAAACTGGCTGGCACGCGCTGTCGGGCTGGTGGGCCGCGAAGGTATCGACTCACGCATCACATCGAGCGACGAGACGGCCGCGCTGATGCCGGGCGCCGCGTGCAAGTTTCCCGGCGGCATCTACACGCCTTCCGATGGCCGGGCGGAACCGCAGCGCGCGGCACCCGCCATTGCCCACGCGCTGCGTGCCAAAGGCGTGAAGGTTCTAACGCCGTGCGCGGTGCGTGGCATCGAAACGAGCGCGGGCGCGATCAGTGGCGTCGTGACCGAATACGGCCCGATCCGCTGCTCGAGCGTGGTGGTAGCAGGCGGCGCGTGGACACGCTTGTTCGCCGGCAGCGTTGGTGTTGAACTGCCGCAGCTGAGTGTGAGGTCGTCGGTGCTGCGCACGGAACCGGTCGACGGTGGCCCCGAAGTCAGTGCTTGCAACCAGACTGTCGGATACCGCAAGCGGCTGGATGGCGGTTACACGATCGCGAATGCGTTCCGCAGCCTGGCCGAGATTACCCCCGACAGCTTCCGGCTATTCAGCCAATACCTCCCGGCGCTGAAAAGCCAGTTCAGGTCGATGGACTTCGCGTTCGGCGAGCGATTCTTCGAGGCGTTGCGCCAGCCTCGGACATGGCGACTCGACCAGCCGACCGTCTTCGAAACCGTGCGCACGCTCGATCCGGCACCCACCCAAAAATTCAACGATGTCGCCATCAACGCGTTCCGTGTGCTCTTTCCGGCGCTTGGAAACGTGAAAGTGGCGCAAGCGTGGGCGGGTTATATCGACGTCACGCCGGACGCGGTGCCGGTGATATCGACCGCAGAACAGGTTCCGGGCATGTTTATAGCCACCGGTTTTTCGGGTCACGGCTTCGGGATCGGGCCGGGTGCCGGGAAGCTGATGGCCGATCTGGTCGCGAACGACAAGCCGTTGGTGGACCCGCGAGCATTCCGGCTGAGCCGCTTCAGCGACGGCACGAAGATCGAACTGGACGGTGGGTTTTAAGCGCGAAAAGCAGAGGAATACAGAATTTTACAGAGGGTGTTTGTGGCTTTTATAGCTTCGAAAGCCCTTGCAGCATGGACGCGGGGCAGATACTAACAAACGTGACGCCCCCGGCCAGCTCCGAGCGGTCGCTCAGAGCTGCTTTTCCAACTTACTTGCCCGAGATTACCCGGCGTGCTTCGATCTCAGCGAGTTCAAGCGCAGCCTGCTCGGTTTTGACCGGACGACCACATCCACGTCCAATTGTCTGCCCAATGGGCCCGTTTACGTGTTCCGTGACAACGCGGATATAGCCCTTGAACATTGCGCCCGGTGCCGGCATTACGAGTGCCTCAACGGTCTTATTGCCCTTCGTTTCTTTGAATGCCATTGCGGCCCCCTGTTTAATAGTGGGCGGATCCTATCACGAACGGGCGTCGTCTCCCTTTCGGCGACAACTATCCGAAAGCATCCAGGAACCCAGCTTGTGGACCGGCAGCCAGCAGAAATGACATCGCCTGACCGCGAAAGCCCGCATAAAGACGGGACGGGGCTAAAGTCCAATGTCGGGTAGAATTTTGGACTAATTTGGACCAATTCTGGACCGCCCTGATATGACAAGCTCCAAGCTGTACCTCGACGTGTGGTCGGATTTCGTCTGCCCTTTCTGCTATCTGGAAGTGCCAGTTATCGACCAGTTCAAGCAGACCTATGGCGACGCGGTTGAAGTCCGCTGGCACGCGTTCGAACTGCGCCCCGAACCCACGCCCCCGCTCGATCCGAATAGCGACTTCCTGCATGAAACCTGGGAAAACTCCGTCTACCCGATAGCCAACGAACGCGGTTTGTTGCTGCGCCTCCCGCCGGTTCAACCGAATAGCCGCAAGGCGTTCGAGACCGCATTTTTCGCGCGCGAATCAGGCCGTTTCGACGCTGTGCATCGTGCAATCTTCAAGGCGTATTTCGAGGATGGCATCGATATCGGCGACACCGATGCGCTGCTGGATATTGCCGCCACCTGCGGCATCGATCCGGAATCGCTGGAAGAAGCGTTGCTCGGCGATGAACTCACCGACGCGGTGATCGAAGACGAAGAGTTTGCGAAGAAGCTCGGCGTGACAGGCGTGCCGTTCGTCGTGCTGTCGCGTGACGGCGTGGGCGATCAGGAACCGCCGCCGCCCATCGCGTTGCGCGGCGCGGCGCCCATCGAGCATTTTGAAGCAGCGCTCGGACGCCTGTTCCCGGAAGGGTTTTCGGCCGCTTGAACGCGCTCGTCGGGATGCTTTAACGACTCGAATCAGGACACGGCGCCCGTCGCTACATCGTGCGCTGCGGGCACCACCGTTCCCGTCAACACGCCTTCTATTGCTTCCAGCACCGAGGCGACATCGGGCGGAGCATGCTGGTCGCCGACAGACACCGAATGCGTCGACGAGCCAATGCCGAAATGCCCGCGCGACGTTGCCGTAAAAATCATCACCGTGGGCCGGCCCAGCGCATACGCCAGGTGGACCAGCCCCGTATCCATGCCCACGACCAGCGCCGACGCCTCGATGCAATGCGCGCATTCGGTCACCGTCAGCTTCGGCAAAACGATCGCACCCGGCACGAGCGCCGCAATCTGCTCGCCCTCCCGGCGCTCGCCTTCGGTACCCCACGGCAGCGCGATCCGATAACCCTGCGCCGTCAGAGAACGTCCCGTCTCGGCCCATCGGTCGATCGGCCATTTCTTTTCATCGGCTGAGGTAGCGTGGAACAGCATCGCGATGGGCGCGCCCTGAGGAAGCTGCAACGGCATAGCCAGCGGCGGCAGACGAAGATTGAAGTCGGGCGTTTCGTCGAACGTATAACCCAGCGCGTCGGCCACGCTCACACGCATGCCACGCCACGCATCCGTTTTCGGCCGCGGCCCGAAGCGCTTGTTGTACGCGAACGCCGCACCAAGTTCGCCCAGATCCTTGTTCTTATAGCCGTAACGCCGGCGCCCGCGAGCCAGGAACGCGATGATCGCGCTCTTGTACACGCCATGGATATCCAGGATAACGTCGTACTTCTCGGCCCGCAGTTCTCCGATAGATGCAGCAATATCTTTCAAATCCGCCCAGCTGCGCGCTTTTTTGAACTTGCGCAGCGGCGCGCTCAACACGCGGTCCACGGACGGATTCCAGCGAATGATGTCGGCAAAGGCCGCGTCTGCCGCCCAGTCGATCTTGGCGGACGGAAATGCACGGCGAAGATCGGAGACCACAGGCTGCGTCTCTACGATATCGCCCAATGATGTCACCTTGACAATCAGGATTCGCTTCATGGGGATGCTATGGGACCTTTATTTCGCCAGCGGCACGGATTCAGATGGAACACCTGAATCCGTGCCGCTGGCCGGCTGGATCGCTTGACCCGTAGCGCGTTCGGCAGATCGAAAGCCGTTCGGGTCATGATCGATTTGAAAGCCGGAATTCTATAAATTGGCGTAAAGCCGCGCCGTCAGTATTTGTAAGTTCTGCGCTGCGCGTTCTGCCCGAATTATCCGTCGAAATAGCGGTTTTCACTACTGTTTCACGGTCTTTCATGAACAAAGCGCCGAACGTGCGAGCGCCTTCGCATTGAAAATTGCGTCATGCGGCTGCTGGCAAAACGCAGCACTCAGAGCGTTCTGGCGCCGAATGTGTCGCACTGTCCCAGATCGCCCGTCGCCAGTCCGCGATTCAACCAGCGCTGCCGCTGCGCGCTCGTGCCGTGCGTAAACGCTTCCGGAACCACGCGTCCCTGCGTCTCCTTCTGCAACCGGTCGTCGCCTATTGCTCCCGCCGCGTTCAGCCCTTCCTGGAAGTCACCGGGCTCGATCAGCTTCGCGTTGTTCCTCTGCGCCACGTTGGCCCAGACGCCCGCGAAACAATCCGCCTGCAACTCGACACGCACCGACAACTGGTTCGCCTGTTCCCGCGACATCCGTTGCCGGGCGGTCTCGACTTTATTCATGATGCCCAGCACGTTCTGCACATGGTGGCCGACTTCGTGCGCAATCACGTACGCCTGCGCAAAATCTCCGCCCGCACCAAAGCGGTCGCGCAACTCCCGATAGAACGACAAGTCGATGTACACCGTCCGGTCGTTCGGGCAGTAGAACGGCCCCATGGCTGACTGGCCGGTTCCGCACGCGGTCGCGGTGCCGCCGGTGAAGAGGACGAGCTTGGGCGCCGGGTAATCCTGGTTGTAGCGGGTCCGGAAAATCTGCTGCCACGTGCGTTCGGTGTTGCCGAGCACCCGGCGCACGAACACGGCGTCTTGATCGCTCGCGCTTGCCTGCGGCTGAGCGCGCGGGTCCATCTGCCGTTGCTGCGTCTGCGGCTGCTGCTGACTGTATGAACCACTCTGCCCGGTCGAACCGCCGCTCAGGATCAGCATGGGATCGATACCGAAAAAATAGGCGGCCGCCAACGCCACGACAATCGTGCCGATACCGATCGAGCGCCCTCCGCCAATGCGAAATCCTCCGCCCCCGGCCCCACGCCGGTCCTCCACATTGCGGCTCTCTGCTTCGTCATCAAGACGCATGGTTTTTCTCCCGTCGCGGTGTTTGGTTGGCTTTGCTGCAGAGCGGTTATTCCGGCCCGGAAAACGCCTGCGATGCTGTTCCGTCATGGTACCCGGCGTATGCCGGCACATCACCGGAGAATCGCGCTGATAACGTCCCGGCACGCTACGCGCCAAACGCGCCCTTCGTCGCCTCCATGCGGCGGACCGTCTTTGACGCAGTGCGGTTGATTGTCGCGGAATTGGCAAACCGCCGGTTTTGGGCATTAATCCGATCTCTCAAAAAAACAATTTATAAACAGCTAGTTACAGATCACCCATCCTAAAAATTGCGACATTTCCGCACATTCCTGCCCCCTGCCGCGCCGCACCATTCATCTCAAAAACTGGCTTAGAGTCGCTTCCGTCGTACTCAGTCCAACCAACCAACCAGCGCCCGCCCGCGAGCTCGTTTCGAGCGCGCCCGCGATGGCTGCACAACCTGCCATGCATGCCACTCAGCAAGCGCTCGATCTAGCGCGTATCCAGTTCGCTTTTACGGTCTCTTTCCACATCGTTTTCCCGGCGCTGAGCATCGGGCTGGCGAGTTTTATCGCTGTGCTCGAAGGCGCCTGGCTCAAAACCGGTAAGCCGGTCTACAAGGAGTTGTGCCTCTTCTGGTCGAAGGTGTTCGCCGTCGCGTTCGGTATGGGTGTGGTGTCCGGTGTCGTGATGAGCTACGAGTTCGGCACCAACTGGGGCGGCTTTTCGAGCTTTGCCGGCCCGATCACCGGCCCGCTGCTCGCCTATGAAGTGATGACCGCGTTTTTCCTGGAAGCGGGATTCCTCGGCATCATGCTGTTCGGCTGGAACAAGGTCGGTCCGAAAGCGCACTTCGGCGCCACGCTGATGGTCGCCATCGGCACGCTGATCTCGACCTTCTGGATTCTTGCATCGAATAGCTGGATGCAGACGCCACAGGGGTTTCGGATCGAAGGCGATCATGTCGTGCCGGTGAGCTGGTTCAAGATCATTTTCAACCCGTCGTTTCCGTACCGGCTTTCGCATATGGCGATCGCGGCGTTTATCGTCGCGGCGCTCGTGGTGGCGGCTTGCGCGGCTTATCACTTGCTGAAAGGACGCAAGGACCCGGCCATCAAGAAGATGTTTTCGATGTCGCTCTGGCTGCTGCTGGTGCTCACCCCGCTTCAGGCCATGGTCGGCGACCAGCACGGCCTCAACACGCGCGAATATCAACCGGCCAAGATCGCGGCTATTGAAGGCCTGTGGGATACGGAGAAAGGCGGCACGGCGCTGAACCTCTTCGGCATCCCGGACATGGAAGCCGAAACCACGAAATACGCCGTGTCCATTCCGCACCTCGGCAGCCTGATCCTCACGCATAGCTGGGACGGTGAAATCCGTGGCCTCAAGTCGTTTCCGAAAGAGGACCGGCCGAACTCGACCATCGTGTTCTGGAGCTTCCGGATCATGGCCGGGCTTGGTGTCCTGATGATCCTGATGAGCGTGGCCGGCTTCGTACTACGGCGAAAAAATAACCTGTTCGAATCGAAGATGTTCCAGCGCTTCGTGCTCGTGATGGGACCGTCGGGTTTCATCTCGCTGCTCGCCGGCTGGGTGACGACGGAAGCGGGTCGTCAACCGTGGGTTGTCTACGGCGTGATGCGCACGGCGCAGGCCGTATCACCGGTTACCGCGCAGCAGGTGGGCGTGACGCTGCTGATTTTCGTCATCGTTTATACGCTTGTGTTCGGCACCGGCATCTACTACCTGCTCAAGCTGCTTAGAACCGGTCCCGCATTGCCCGGCACCATCACTCACGCACCGCGCATGGACGACGACAACCACACCGCGCGCCGCCCGCTGTCCGCCGCGACGCATTCAATCGAAGGAGCCTGAGATGGACTTGTCCCTGACGTGGGCCGCGATCATCGCGCTGGGCGTGCTGATGTATGTAGTACTCGATGGTTTCGATCTCGGCATCGGCATCCTGTTTCCGTTCTTCCCCGAGGCGCGTGATCGCGACGTCATGATGAACACCGTCGCGCCGGTTTGGGACGGCAACGAGACCTGGCTCGTGCTGGGCGGCGCCGGCCTGTTCGCAGCGTTCCCCATGATCTATTCAACCGTGCTGTCCGGGCTTTATCTGCCGTTGATGTTCATGCTGGTCTGCCTGATCTTTCGCGGCGTTACCTTCGAAATTCGCTCGAAGGCAACCCGCACGAAGCATATGTGGGATCTTGCGTTTATCGGTGGATCGGCGGGCGCGACATTTTTCCAGGGCGTGACGCTCGGCGCGTTTCTCAATGGCATTCCGGTCGCGGACGGCCGTTTCTCCGGCGATGCCTTCACCTGGTTCACGCCCTTCAGCATGTTCACCGGACTCGCGCTGGTAGTCACCTATGCGCTGCTGGGCTGCTGCTGGCTGATCGCTAAAACGGAAGGCGATTTGCAGCGCAGGTTTTATCGGATCGTGTGGCCGTTGACGCTGCTGCAACTCGGGACCATTGCGGTCGTCAGTATCTGGACACCGCTGCAGGACGCGGGCATTGCAACGCGCTGGTTCGATACCCCCTGGTTCTATCGATTCCTGCCGGTACCGGTGCTCGTGATCGCGTGTGCGTGGCTGATGCGCCGGTCCATCCGTTCACGGCACGAAACACGGCCATTCATGATGGCGCTGGCGTTCGTGCTGCTCGGTTATAGCGGCCTGGTGGCGAGCATTTCGCCCCATGCCATCTTCCCCGGCGTGTCGCTCTGGGAACTCGCAGCTCCGCATTCGAGCCAGATGTTCACGCTCATTGGCGCGGCGGTGATCTTGCCCGTGATCATCGCGTACACGACGCTGGGTTACTGGGTTTTTCGCGGCAAGGTGCGCCATGGCGAACATCACTATCACTAAGAATGGCGGCGACCGCCGCGGGTCTTCGCGGCTCAAGAGTACGTTGTGGTTCGTCGCGCTCTGGTGCGTCGGCGTAGGCGGCGCGATGCTGCTGGCGCTGCCGTTCAAGCTGCTGATTCAGGCGGCTACGCGTTAGAACGTGGCAGGGGCATTCAGCCGCGCGCATCCGCTGCAATCAGCAGCTGATACTGATACTCATACTCATGAAAAAGAGGCCGGTTTCAACTCGCGTTGAAACCGGCCTCTCGTGTCGTGGACGCTACGAATTACATCACGCGCGCCTAGAACCCCAGCGCCACAGCAAGCAGCCCCGCGACAATCCCGAACCCCACCACCGCAACGGCCACGAACGTCAGTACGCGCGGCGGAAAAGAACGGCCGAGCATCGCGACCGACGGCAAGCTGACCGGCGGCAGCGTCATCAGCAACGCGCCTGCGGGACCGACGGACATGCCGAGCGACAGCATTGCCTGGATGATCGGCACTTCGCCCGCTGTCGGGATCACGAACAACGTGCCGGCAATAGCAAGTCCCACAATCCACAGCACGCTATTGTCGATATTCGGACCAATATGCGGAAACAGCCACGCCCGCGCGGCACCAAGCACCAGCACGAGCACAATGTATTCGGGCACAAGCCGGATCGTCATGCGTCCGAGAATGCGAACCCAGCGCGTGAATGCCGTACCCGGATCTTCCGTTGTGACCAGCTTCGCCATCTCGATGCGCGACGCTTCAGCTTCCTTGGGCGTCACCATCCGGTTCACGGCGTAACCCAGACCGAACACCATCAGTACGCCAAGCGCGAGCCGCAGTCCCATCCATTGCCAGCCGAGCACGAAGCCCATGAAAATCAGCGTGGCCGGGTTCAGCACGGTGTTACCGAGCCAGAACGCGATAGCCGCTCCCGGCGCCGCCTGACGCGCCCGCAGGCCGGCCACCACCGGCGCGGCGCAACAGGTACACATCATGCCCGGCAGCGACATCAGGCCGCCGTTCACCACGCTGCCGAAGCCGCTCTTGCCGAGCGCGCGCGCCACCCATTGCGGCGGAATCAGCGCCTGCACCGCCGAGCCGAGCAGAAGCCCCAGCACCATTGCCTGCCAGATCGCCTTGCCATAGGCGATGGCATAGTCGATAGCCGCCTGCCACGACGGCGCGGGCGCGCTCGCGGCGGTGCCCATCAGGATTGATTTGCCAATGGAATGCTGACTGGCCGCCACGAACGCACGGTTGTAGTAAGGAAACCATTTGACGTAAAACAGGCCCACGACCGCGATCAGCAGGAACGTGATCCAGCCGAGCGCGACGCGGGGTTGTCGAAGAGTGGATTGCATGGTCTTGGGTAGTTTGTATTGGATTGGATTGAAACGGCATCAGGCTGAGGTAACAGGCACGGCCTCAAGCCGTGCCAGCAGCGCCCTTGCCTGCTCGACCACATCGGCGTCGTTCGGCCGGAACAGCATGTGCGTGGCGTGCGGCAATTCGCTGAAATTCTGGTGACTGCTGCGCGCGTAGGCCGGATCGTAATGCAGGTCGATCAGTTCGCGGGCAAGCTCCGCCTCCCGACCCGCGTCGATCAACGCATGCCAGCCGCTCACCCGCTCGCGGCTATGCAGCCCGATCAGCCGCGACAGTTGCTGCTTGAATGACTCCGGATCCTGGAAAAGATGAGCGTAATCGTGCAGCAGGAATGTGGCGCGATCCTCGCGGCTTGCCTCGACCTCGACACACGCGCCGCGGTGAAACGTGTCCAGCAGCGCGAGGGGCAAGGAGATCGTGCCGATCCGCCTGCTCTCCGCCTCGACGAACACCGGCCGGGCCGGATCGAAGCCGCGTAGCGCGCAGACCAGCAGCGTGTCGAACCATTTCTGCGATGGTTGCCGCTCACCCGGCAACGCGCCGAGCAGGGAGCCGCGATGTGCCGCCAGTTGTTCCAGATCCAGCGTCTGCGCACCGGCCTCGTGCAATGCGTGCAACAGACGCGTTTTGCCGCTGCCGGTGGGGCCTGTCAGCGCGATATATCGGAACGTGGCGGGCAAATGGTCGAGCGTATCGAGCGTCGCGCGCCGGTAGGTCTTATACCCGCCCGCCAGTTGCCGCGCCTGCCAGCCGATCATGCTGAATACCGTGGTAACGGAGCCGGACCGGGTACCGCCGCGCCAGCAATAAATCAGCGGACGCCAGTTGCGCGGCCGGCCGGCAAAGGTCGTATCGAGGTGCTGCGCGATATTGCGCGCGACCAGCGCAGCGCCCACGCGGGACGCTTCGAACGGCGACACCTGCTTGTACATCGTACCGACCCGCACCCGCTCCTCATTGCTCAGCACGGGGGCGTTGATCGCGCCGGGGATATGGTCGTCCGCGAATTCGAGCGGCGTGCGGACGTCGACAATCTCGTCGAAATCGGCCAGGCGATCGAGGGAAACAAGCAGGTTTTTCAAGGTGCGCCGCGCAAAAGTGGCCTGATGGGAAGAGCGCGATTATCGCACGCGGAAAATCGGGTCGCGATGCGCCCGGCGCGCCGTCCAGACCGGCGATCCGGCATGGATACACTGTCTGCTCCATTCAAATTACCATTTCCGCATTTTTGACTGTTCATTGTTTCGCGCATACTTCGAGATCGACGCCTGGATCGGCCACCGGCCCCGGTCATCGCCGAAGGATGCGGCTCAACCTGCGCGCGCCGGCCGGATGCCGGATGCCGGATGTGCTACCCGGCCGGCGAGCGCAGGATAAGTGCCTGGAGAAGCCTTGGAACAAGGATCACACGATGACCTATAACGAGACCATCGGTCTGCGGACTTACCGTTTCGACGACCTGAAGACGCTGCTGGCGAAAGCCAGCCCGCTGCGTTCCGGCGACCAGTTGGCAGGCGTGACAGCCGATACCGAAGAAGAACGCGTAGCGGCGAAGATGGCGCTGGCGCAAGTGCCGTTGCGCACCTTCCTCAACGAGGCCGTGATCCCGTACGAGAGTGACGAGGTCACGCGCCTGATCATCGACGATCATTTGCCCCAGGCTTTCGCCGAGATTTCGCATCTCACCGTGGGCGATTTCCGCAACTGGCTGCTCGCGGACACCACCGACTCCGCCGCGCTGATCCGCGTGAGCGCGGGGCTGACACCGGAGATGGTCGCGGCCGTATCGAAGCTCATGCGCAACCAGGACCTGATCCTCGCCGCGAAAAAACGGCCGGTCATCACGCGCTTTCGCAACACGATCGGCTTGCCCGGACATCTGTCGGTGCGCCTGCAGCCGAATCATCCGACCGACGACGTCAAGGGCATTGCCGCATCGATGCTCGACGGCCTCATGTACGGCTGCGGCGACGCCGTGATCGGTATCAATCCGGCCTCGGATTCGTTGAGCGCGATCACGACGCTGCTCGTGATGATCGACGACTTCCGGCAACGCTACGAAGTCCCCACGCAATCATGCGTGCTCACGCATGTGACCAACACGATCGCCGCGATCGAGAAAGGCGCGCCGGTCGATCTCGTGTTCCAGTCGATTGCGGGCACCGAGAAAGCGAACAGCAGTTTTGGCGTCTCGCTGGCGCTGCTTCAGGAAGCGCATGAAGCCGGGTTGTCGCTCAAACGCGGCACCGTTGGCAACGACCTGATGTATTTCGAAACCGGTCAGGGCAGCGCGTTGTCCGCCAATGCCCATCATGGCGTCGATCAGCAAACCTGCGAAGTGCGCGCTTACGCGGTCGCCCGCAAGTTCAGCCCGCTGCTGGTCAACACGGTGGTCGGGTTCATCGGCCCCGAGTATTTGTATGACGGCCGGCAGATCATTCGCGCGGGACTGGAAGATCACTTTTGCGGCAAGTTGCTCGGTGTCCCCATGGGTTGCGACATCTGCTACACGAATCACGCTGAAGCCGATCAGGACGACATGGACAACCTGCTCACGCTGCTCGGTGTCGCCAATGTCAATTTCATCATGGGCATTCCCGGCGCGGATGACATCATGCTGAACTATCAAAGCACCTCGTTCCACGACGCGCTCTATGTTCGCAATGTGCTCGGCTTGCGGCGCGCGCCGGAGTTCGAGGCCTGGCTTGAATCGATGCGAATCGCCGATTCGCGCGGCAGGTTGCTGAACCAGTCCGCACCGCAACCGCTGCTTGAATGGATAAGCGCCTGATGGCCGATTTCGACGATCCCCCTTCTTCCGTCAGCACCAATCCGTGGGACGCGTTGCGCCGTTTCACCAACGCGCGCATTGCGTTGGGCCGGGCGGGCAGCAGCCTGCCGACGGCGCCGCTGCTTGCGTTTAATCTTTCGCATGCGCAAGCCCGCGACGCCGTGCATCAACCGCTCGATGTGGACGCCCTGCATGCATCGTTGCGTGCAGCGGGTTTTGATACGCTCGATGCCGAAAGCGCTGCCCCCGATCGCGATCATTATCTGCGGCGCCCGGATCTGGGCAGAAAACTGAACGATGAAAGCGCGGCACGGCTGCGCGACTACGCGGCCGCGGCGCCCGCTGCGTTCGATATCGTGTTCGTCGTCGCCGATGGTTTGTCGGCCTATGCCGCCGCGGGTCATGCCGTACCGCTGCTTGAGCGGATGCGCTCGAAGCTTGCTGGCATCAGCATCGGTCCGATCGTCGTCGCCAGGCAGGCGCGGGTCGCACTCGGCGATGGTATCGGTGAGCTTTTACGGGCGCGGATCGTAGTGATGCTGATTGGTGAACGGCCGGGTTTGAGTTCGCCCGATAGTCTCGGTATCTACCTGACCTATGAGCCGCGCATCGGCAAAAGCGATGCGGAGCGCAACTGTATTTCAAACGTTCGGCCTGAAGGACTTGGTTACGACGCGGCAGCGTTCAAGCTGCATTACCTGTTGACTGAAGCGACGCGTCTGAAGCTGACGGGCGTCAAGCTTAAGGACGACAGCGATGCGTTGCTGCCGGCGGCGGGAGAATCAGGCTCGGCGTTGCCGCGTTAAGGCAAAGCGCGAAGGCGGAAGTCATCGCACGCAGCGCTTGCAACGGCGTCATTGTGCGATACCGTTGCTTCGCTCTGCCGGTCTCGTGATAGACCTTGTCCCGCTCACGTTTCCTATTGATACGACATGGTGAAGGTTGCTTTCGCGTTCGCAGAACCGCTGCCAATCTTGCCTGTACGGATGTACCGAGCGGTTAGCGGAACTATCACCGTGCCGCCCGGGGTTTGCGCGGGTGTCAACACGAACTGACCCGCGTTTCCCGGTACCGACGAATCAACGCCAAACTTGACGGGCGTCGCGTTATAAAGGATTTGGTAACCGAGACCTTGCGCAGTCGAGTCCGAACTGAGCGACAGCGTTGTCGTGTTGTTCAAAGGCGTGCTCACGTCGGTTAGCGTGGTGTACACCTTGACACCTGCGTCGCAGTTCAGGCCTATGTTCAGGCTCGTTTCACCATCGGTTGATCCGACGTTCGGCAATCGGGAGGTGTAGGTCTTCGGCATGGTCACGGCAATGGAAGGTGTCGTGACCGTGCATGCGGCGATGGAAAACGTACCACTTGCGGCACCTGAGAACAGGTTAAACGTACCACCAACGTCCGGCAAATATTCGTTAATGATGACTGGCGCGATCGTCGTCAAATTGCCGGTTGTAGCTGTGCCGAGCTTCAAAAAATAAGCCGTCAGTTTTAGACTGAATATTTGCGGAATGCCTGTACTCGAAGCCGCGAGTGGGCAGTTGATCGTTCGTTTACCTTGTTTGACCTGCGACGGCCAGCCTTCCGAGTACGGGCTACAAGAGGTGCCTGTTGCATTTTCAATAATGTACCTAACGGCAACGTCTGGGAGATTCGTTTGGAAGTAGTACTGGTTTCCAGCTACGTTTACGCCATTGGGCGCGTATATATATAACTGTATCGTGTGACTTGAGCTGTCTGGAATGCATCCAATTTGCACCGTTGTGGAGTAAGGCGGACTTTGCGTGCCGATGGGAGCGTCACGCGGAAAAAGGTTGTCGGTGACGGCAGGAGCATAGTCGAGGCCTCCCGTTATAGAACACACGGTGGTCGCTGCAACCGACACTGACACGCCAACCGTTACCTGAAGCAGGCAAAACAGGATTATCACAAGTCGTTTCAACATGAAATTCGTCGTCTCATAGTTTGGCACCTGACACCGCGTGAACGTGACCTTGCAGTTATGTGATGTTTGCCTACCGCCTGACGTGTCGAGAACGCGGCCCCTTCAATGGCCTTATCGCTCGGCGGTCGCGGGAACGACTGTTGCAACCGCCCCCCTCCCACTCGCCACCATTTCACTTCCCAACACGCAATGCGACTGCAGCGACAAATACCCGGGGTTATACGCCTTCGCCTCTTTCTTCGGCAGCGTATAAGCAATCCGGCATTGTTCAACCGGGCCATTTCCCCACTTCACCGTCAGCGCTCCCTGATCCTCAAGACCGCGTGCAAATATTCTGCTGTCCTGACCGACCACACCCACGCTCTTGCCTTGTTCGTCTTCCACACTCGCTCCAAATGGTAACGTCCCACCACCCAGTTTCGGCGCCTGAATCAATGCAGCCCGACCACTCACCGTCTCGTACTTCATCATCACTATAGAGCCTGCGCGCGGCGCCACTTGCGCGGATGTCGATTTAAATTCGACATCGGTGGACGTGCCCTTCGGGTCAATATCCACTTCGTTCATGGTGTAAGGCGACAAGTACGGAACCACCGCATAACCGCGTGAATCCACCTTCGTTCCCGGTGAACTCGTCACCATCGCACCGGCTGCAGCGGGTGCCTCCACAATCCCGATCGTGTCGCCCACCGTCTGCGACAAAGTCACCCCGCCCGGGTGCGCCACCACCGAACCCTGCACGCCGACCGACACCTGACGCGTGCCGCCACCCGCGCTCGCCGATGCATTCAACGTCGCATAAGGCGCACGATACGTCGCGCTCAAACCCGCGTTGCCGTTGTTGGCCGAACTGCCGCCCGCGTTATACGTGCCATATCCGTTGTACGAGAACTGGTTCGTTTCACCCAGCGAACCACTCACGTTCGCCTGCATGTTCGTGGCGCCATCGGAGGTATGTGAGGCGTTCGTGGTCAGCATCGGCGCATGCGCCTTGTGGCCTAGCGGAATGGTCGTGCTCAACATGAATTCGTTCGACATCTGGCCATCCATTGACCGCGTGCGCCCCGCCGTCAGGCTGTACGTTCCGTACTTGAACGCGTTGGTGTAGCCGGCCTGGAACAGCGTGTCGTTACCACCGTGGTTCCAGTAGTTCTGCGACGAGCCCGTCACGAACATCGTGCCGTGGTCGCCCAGCTTTTGGTTGATCGACACCTGCATGCGGTTACGCTGCCGATAAACCGAGTTGATATCGCCACCGTGATCTGCAATGTCCCGTACCGACGCGGCATCGTTCAGGTTCATGTAGCCCGCCGTCGAGAAGCGGTACGCGGCCACCGATACGTTCGTATCTGTGGCCGCAATGAACTTGCTGTAGCCCACGCGCAAGCTCGTGCCGTGCATCGACTGCGCGTTCGGGATGCTGGTGAAGGCGCCCGTCACGTCCATCGAGAATGCGCCGATACCCGTGTTCAACGCACCGCCCACGTTCACTGCACCGTACCCGCTCGACGCGACCGCGCCGCCGTAAACGGTGACCGTGTTGGTCAGGCCGCGCTGAATCGTGAACTGGGCGAAGACGGGTTTCGTATCGAGCGAATCATTGCGCAACTGGCCGGCGGTCGCGCTGAAACGCGTGACGCCGGGGCGCAGCAATTGCGCCACCGACGCAAACGGCACCGTGAATTCCTTGCTGCGGCCATCGGCTTCCGTCACGGTCACCACCAGATCGCCACCGTAGCCGGTCGAGTAGAGGTCGTTGATTTCAAACGGGCCCGGCGCAACGTTCGTTTCCTCCAGCACCTGGCCGTTTTGGCGAATCGTCACGCGGGCGTTCGTTTCAGCGGTACCACGTACGACCGGCGCGTAACCGCGCATCGATTCAGGCAGCATGCGGTCGTCGGTGGCCAGTTGCACGCCGCGAAACGACACGCTGTCGAAGATCTCGCCGGTCGTGCTCGTATCGCCCACGGTCAGTTGTGACCCGAGCTTCGTCACGTCGCGCTGCGCGTAGGTCGCGATGTTGTCGAATTGCGTCTTTTGACCGGTCCCGGTCGATATCGACGATTGGTGGCGGATATGCCACGCGCCAATGTTCAGGCCGGCGCTCAGGCCAAGATAGCTCTGGCTCGAACCGACGCCCGAGCTCGCCGTGTGATACGTGTTCGCGTTGTAGCTGATGAAACCACCGTTGACGCCCTGGTCCCATTGTTCGGGCGGCACATAACCGCGTGCGGAGTTCTTCATGAACGCTTGCGGCACGCTCAGTTCGAGCGTCTGCTGCGTGAAGTCGAAATCGACCGTCGCGCCCGGTACGATGGCGCCAATTTCAGCGCAGGTGTCGGCGTTGGCAGTAGTTGTTGCCGCAGTCGTTGCCGCGCCACGTCCCGCGGCCGCATCGGCCTTCGCCAGATCCACGCCCGCGCGCTGCAACAGCGCGCGGTTGAAACAAGGCGTTGAGCCCAGCTTGCCGTCGGTTGAAACAAAGCGAATGTCTTCACGCGCCAGACGCGCGCCATTCACGATCAGGTCGACCGAATACGTTCCCGGGGTCACCGCGTTGCCGCGCGTGAAACGGCTGGTGTCGATGGCCGTGCCCGCGTCCCCGCGCAGATACATGTTGTCGAAACTGACTTCATCGATGGCGCCGGTCTGGGTTTGCGGCGTTGTCGCGGCCTCTGCCACGGCTTGAGAAATCGCACCGCACGCCATCATCGAGAAAGCGATCGCGGCAAGCGGCTTCAGGCGCAGCCGGAATGCGACCGGGTACTGAGCATTGAATGCGGTTTGAGCAGCGAGTTTCATGATTCAGCCTGCGATGGTTAGGTCAATTCAGACGCGACTTGACCCACCGGGCTGTTCGGACAGTCCGCTCGGTAAAACGCGTGTTGAGTGTTGAGGGAAGGCGTCGGCTCGATATGGCCCGCGACACCTTCAATCCGCCCCGGTGCGGGGCGAAGCCTTACGGCGAGTCTTGCGGGGCCTTACGGGGTAATAGGTGCTTCGAACGGCAGGGCGCCGCCGAAATCGCTGATACCCTGATACTTGACGTGCGCGTTGGCGGGAACCGTCTTCAGGTTCTTGATCGGGAACTGCGCGGTGCCGCGCGGCTCGACCATCCCGCCAATGTCGTTCGTATAGGTCTGGCCTGCACCCATCGCCAACTCACGATTTTCAAGGGGATACACCACCCGCGTGCCACTCACGGTCATGCTTGCGCCTGCACTGCCCGCCAAGAAGGCCGCGACCAGACCCAAACCACATGCAATTCGACTAATGGACTTCATGATTGATGTTTCTCCGTGAAAAACGTATCTCGAAATTTCGGTAAAAAAACAGGCATCTGCACCCCGCAGATGCCTGCTGATACGGCTTACTGGTAGTCGACCGTGTACTGGACCGAGGTGTTGACCGGGCCGGCTGTGGCCTTGCCGGTGGCGTAGTACTGAGCGAAGTACTGCAGGTTCGCGGCACCCGACACGATTGCGACACCGTTGCCTGCCAGGTCGTTGTTTGCGCCTGTGACCACGTTGATAGGCAGACGCGATGCGTTGAGCAAACGAACCTGAACGTTCTGCGCACCGGCCGGTGCCTGGTTCATCAGATAACCGGTGGTCTGGTCGATCGTCGGACCGTTCTCGAAACGGGCAACCGCCTTCGTTTCGGTCGAGCAGCCGCTCAGCGCAAAGGTCAGGTCGGTCGCGCCTGTCGTGCCGGCCGTTGCGCCTGGGGCGCTCAGCGCGCTGCCCGTCACCGTCGGCAACGTGACGTTCTTGTCAGCGGCGCCAGTGGTTTTTGCATCGATCGAGCAAGTCGTATCGGTCACGGCACCCGTGAAAGTGATCGTGCCGTCAGCAGCGCTTGCACCGGTTGAAGCGAGCGCCAGGGTGGCCAAGGTTGCAGCAGCAGCGAGGGTGGAGATGAAGGATTTCATGAACGTTTCCAATAGAGAAATGAATGCGGGTTTGTCGACGCTTACAGTGCTTAGGACTACTTCGTCCCGCGATGCTGAGCGCGCAGTGCGAGCCACCTGTTTTTTCATCGTCTGGATTCGTGTGGGAGGCGATGAACCGGTTCGTCTGCGAGTGAATAAATATTAAGACGGGGCCCCTCAGATGACCCTCGGAACTCTCCGAAAGAATTAGGACAAAACTGAGAATTCCTAAAAATGAAACGGGGGATGTGACCTGACGCGGGTCTTTGAATGCAAAAAAGGCGTCCGTGGTGCGGACGCCTTTTTTGCTTTCGTACAGGTTCAGATGAGTGAGGGCTTTCGGGAGCCGAGGCTTGTGCGGGAATCGTTATGGTTATGAGGACCCGCTCGGATCTAGTAGTGATGTGCCGCGTACCAAGCGGATGCTACGCAGCGTAGTTCGTTAGTCGCGCTTTCTTACTTAACGAAAGTCGAGGTCGGCCGCCGTTCATCGAACCACGCGCCCGTCCCCTTCGCTCTTCGCGACCGGCGCAACCGGTCTTAAACCGATCACATCAAGGACACGCTGGCGATGTGGAATCGCGAGCAACAGACCCAGCGCGACGGCGTCGGCGGCGAAACCCAGCGGGACATCAATCAGTCCGCCAGTGAGCGTGAACAATACCGAATCCACACACAACGAGATCACCGCGCCCAATACGAAGCACATCAGTCCATCGCGGCCGACCGCGCCGACCCAAGGCAAGCGCCGCGCAATCTGCTTCACTACGCCGTGACGTGCCAGGTCGCCCGCAAGCCACGCGATGCCCAAGAAATTGACAATTCTCGCGCCGGCCAGATTGCGCTTGAAATCGCCATCGAAGGAAACGGGGAGCACGAGCAGTTTGTAATACGCCATGCCCGCGACAATCGCGAGCGCAGCAACGCTCACCACCCAGCCGAACCGGTGCGAACTCACGCGCTGATAGACCGGCTGGCAGCACGCGAGCACACCGAGAACAAACATCAACTGCCACGCGGCGGGATTAAAGTCCCACAGCGAGTCATCCGCCGACGGCAAATACTCGGCAACGGGAGCCGCCGCTGCCCACAACGCAATACTTGCGCCCAGTAACAGCCACGGCTTGCTGCGAGCCAGCGGCAACACCAGCGGCACGGCCAGCGCGAAGAATGCATACATGGGCAGCACGGAAGACAGATACGGCTGACGGCGCAAAAGCAGCACGTCGGCAAGCACGGTGAACGGCGCGGCGAAGAAGCTGTCCAGGTCGGCGGTAGCCAGATTCGGTGCACTGCCGAAAAATGGCCGCAGCACGAAACTTGTCGCCAGCATCAGGGCCGCAGTGATGAGAAACGCACGATAGATTTCGAATGCGCGCCGGAAAAACCGTGCCCGCGCGGCCGATTCGGAGCGGCGGCCCGACATTGACACATAGGCGGTCGCGGTGGCAAATCCACCAAGGAACACGAAGACTTCGGCGGCGTCGTTGAGCGCGAACGCGTGAAGCGTCACGCGGGATATCATGCTGCCGCCAATATGATCGACCAGAATCACCAGCAGTACGAGACCGCGAAAAAAGTCCAATTCAACCAGGCGTTGGGATTTTCCCTGCATGTGAAACCTGAAAAATGCTGCCGGACGCGGGCAGTGAAGATTGAAGGCGTGGGTTCCGGTACGGTTCCGGCTAAAGTAAGTGCACAGTTACCATATGGCGCGCAGCACTAGAGTTTACCCGCATTTTCGCGTCGCACCATTTCGATGGGTTTGTCGCTGTCGACCCTGCATCCGTCGAACTTTTTGACTCTGCAGCGCTCTCAATTATTTCATTAAGCTTACATTTTTGCTTGGCGCGTCACGTATCATCGCGAACGGCTGCCGCGTAGGCGCCGTAATCGGTTCTTCCTACTTCCCCAAGACCCTTGATCTCATGGACTATTTAGTTGCATTGGCAAGCGACCCAGGCGCGTGGGCCGCACTGGCGACGCTGCTTGTCATGGAAGTCGTGCTCGGCATCGACAACCTGATCTTCATCTCCATTCTTACGAACAAATTGCCCGAGGCGCATCGTGCCCGTGCGCAGCGGCTCGGCATTGGGCTGGCGCTGATCATGCGGCTTGGCCTGCTCGGCACGGTCGCGCTGATCGTGCGCCTGACCGCGCCGATCTTCACCGCGTTCGGACACGACTTCTCGTGGCGCGATCTGATCCTCATTGCCGGCGGTGCGTTCCTCGTATGGAAGGCAACCACCGAGATCCATCATCACGTCTCGGGCGAAGGTGATAACGGCAGCGGTGCCGTGAAAACGTCCACGCTCACGCCGTGGTCCGCGATCGGCCAGATATTGGTGCTGGATCTCGTGTTTTCCATCGACAGCATCGTGACCGCGGTCGGCATGACGGAGCACATTCCCATCATGTTCGTGGCGGTGGTCGGGGCCGTTTCAGTGATGATGTTCGCAGCGGGACCGCTGTCGCGTTTCATCGAAAGGAACCCGACTGTCGTGATGCTCGCGCTCGGCTTTTTGCTCGTGATCGGGATGACGCTGGTCGCCGAAGGGTTCGGATCGCACGTTCCCAAGGGCTATATTTATGCAGCGATGGCTTTCTCGGCGTTGGTCGAGGCGCTGAACATGCTGTCGCGACGGGCGAAGAAGAAGCGCGCTTTGGAATGATGACGCGATAAGTCGACCCCGCCGCGCGGCTCCAAACCGCGCGGCGGGGTCTTCGTTTCCTTATCAGAACGGCAAGTCGGGCTGACGTGGCGGTTTATCGGCGCCAGTCACTTTTTGCGCCTTCAGCCAACGTTCGATTGCCTGCACGACATGATCCCGTTCGTCATCGTCCAGTCGTTTCCCCGCTTCTATGCCATGCCACTTGGCGAGGCAACTCCGGCAGCACGTCGCCGTGGCGTGCTGCGCGATAAATACCGGGTGGCCACGAAATGGCGTCTGCTTGCCATCGTTCGGCGGTTGTTCGGATGCAAGCCGCCGCGTGATGAGTTCACGCGCGTGGCCGATCACTTCCGTCATCCCGTGCTCACGCAAATACGCCTCTTCACGCGCACCAAGGCGGAAGCGCATGCGAAAATTCGAATGCGACAAGGCGTCGAAAACAGTGTCGAGATCGCGCATGGCACGTGGCTCAGGATGGCTTTCGATACAGCGACGAATCCGTAAAACCTTCCGCATTCAGCACATACCCGACCACGATCAGCGCAGTCCTTTCGATGCCTTTTTCAAGCACTTTTCCCGCGATATCGGCGAGCGTACCGAGTACCTTCTCTTCGTCGGGCCAGCTTGCACGAAAGATCACAGCGACAGGGCACTGCGCGCCGTAATGCGGAATCAGATCAACTACTATCCGTTCAATATGACGCACGCCAAGGTGAATAGCCATGGTCGCGCGATGGCGTGCGAGATCGGCAAGTTGCTCGCCTTCGGGCATCGATGTCTTCGTGGCGAAACGCGTGAGGATCACCGTCTGCGAGATGCCCGGCAATGTGAATTCGCAACCCAGCGACGCAGCAGATGCCGCGGCAGCCGTGACGCCCGGCACGATTTCATAAGGAATAGAAAGCATATTCAAACGCCGTATCTGCTCGCCTATTGCGCCGTATAGCGACGGATCGCCGGAATGCACGCGCGCGACGTCTTGCCCTTTAGCGTGCGCGGCTTCGAGCAACGCGACGATTTCGTCGAGGTGAAGATCGGCCGTATTCACCACGCTTTGTGCGCCATGCCCGCTCAACACGGCTTCCGGCACAAGCGATCCGGCATACAAGATGACCGGGCACGTGCGAATGAGGCGTTGCCCCTTCACCGTGATGAGTTCGGGATCTCCGGGTCCGGCGCCAATGAAATAGACCGTCATTTAAGGGGTTTTATCGAAAAGTGGATACGGATGGAGCCATGCAGCGAGCGCGTCCAGAAGCGAGCTTGTATCGGAGAATTCGCGTTCGACCGGCGGCAGGATCGGCCGCTGCAGCATGACCACGCGCAAGCCTCGTTCCCGCGCTACCGCCAGTTTCGCTTCGGTGGCCGCACCGCCGCTGTTCTTGCTGACCAGAACATCGGTTTGCTGTGCGTCGAAGAGCGCGCGTTCGCCATCGAGCGAAAACGGTCCACGCGCACCGATGATTGTCGCGCGCGCGTTGCCGGGGTGCGGGTCGAGACAGCGAATGGTCCAGTGTTGCGAAGGGGGAATCTCATCAAGATGGGCAAGCGGCTCGCGGCCGAGCGTCCAGAGCGGATATCTAAAAGGCGCGAGGGCGTGGACTATATCCGGGAAATCTGCTGCCTCCCGCCAATCGTCGCCGGCTTGCGGTTGCCACGGTGCGCGGCGAAGCGCCCAGCATTCAACGGACTTCTGCGCACTGGCCGCGCTCGCGTGACGGCTCATTTGCGCGGCGTAAGGATGCGTGGCATCGATTACCAAGCCGATGGATTCTGCGTCAATGAACGCCTTTAATCCTTCTACGCCTCCAAAACCGCCCACGCGCACGCCGCAGACCAGATCGCCCGGTGTGCGGGCCAACCCCGCGAGGCTATAGACATGGGTTGGGCCGAGACGGCGCGCGATTGTCAATGCGTCGCCGGTGCCGCCCAATAGCAAGACCCGTTTCATGGCGCCGCCCCCACGATGCGCCCCTGCCGGTCGATCGCAAAACATTCCACGGCGATCCCTTCAGGCACCACGCTCAACGCAAATTGCCGCGCGTGTTCGCAGACAATGTTGCCGAGCGGCACCCCGTGTTCGTGCGCGAGCACCAGCGCTTCCTGGCTCGTGTTGGCCGCGCGCATGGACTGTTGCAACGGGTCGCTTGCACCCGCATTCGCAGCCCAGCCGGCGAGTTGCGGCAGATCGATGCTCGAGTTCCTGCTATGCAGATCCATATGTCCCGCAGCCAGCTTGCTGATCTTGCCGAAGCCGCCGCACAGGCTCAACTTCTCGACCGGCGCCCGCCGCAAGTGCTTGAGCACAGCGCCCACGAAATCGCCCATTTCAACCAGCGCGATGTCCGGCAAACTGTAACGCACACGCATGGCGTCCTCGCTCTGGTTGCCCGTGCACGCCGCAATATGGACGTACCCGTTCGCGCGGGCAACGTCGATACCTTGATGAATTGAAGCAATGTAAGCCGAGCAGGAAAACGGCCGGACAATGCCGGTCGTGCCGAGAATCGATAACCCGCCGACAATCCCCAAGCGCGGATTCATCGTCTTGAGTGCGAGTTCGGCACCGTTTTCCACGCCGATGCTGACTTCGAAGCCACCGCCGTACCCGTGCTCGGTTGCGAGTGCCGAAAGGTGATCCGTCATCATCTTGCGCGGCACGGGATTGATGGCAGGCTCCCCTATGGGAAGTGCCAGTCCGGCGCGCGTGATGGTGCCCACGCCCGGTCCCGCGAGAAACCGCACGCCCGGTTCTCCAAGCAAGCGAACGCGTGCAAAAACGATCGCGCCGTGGGTGACGTCGGGGTCATCGCCGGCGTCTTTCACGGTACCTGCTTCCGCGCAATTGTCTCCGGCAAGACGGCAGAACACGAGCGGCATCACGACCTGTTGCCCCTTCGGCAACGTAATGTCCGCGTGCTCGCTGACGTGACCCGCGAGCAGCAATCGCGCCGCCGCAAGCGACGTCGCGGTCGCGCAACTGCCCGTGGTCAGTCCAGTGCGTAGCGGCGCAGGCTGTTCGGGCGTTTCGTCACGCATGGCGGTATCGGATGAGCATCATGGTTTAATCGCGTGCAGCAGCGTAATGGGCAATGCCTGGCGCCAGGTATCGAAGGCGCCTAACGGCTGTGCATGGGCAACGCCGATACGCGTCATCTCCCCGCCATGAAGCGCGCGCCACGCGATCAGCGTCGCCTCGCTCTGGATCGTGACGGCGTTGACGATCATCCGGCCGCCTTTCTTCAGATGAGACCAGCACGTCTCCAGCATGTCCGGCGTGGTCACGCCACCGCCGATAAAAATAGCATCGGGCTCGGGAAGTCCGGCCAACGCGCCCGGCGCTTCGCCCTCGACCAGTTGCAGTCCGGGCACGCCGAGCGCGTCGCGATTGTGTTCGATCAGGCGTTGACGCTGGCCATTCGCTTCGATCGCGATGGCACGGCAACTCGGGTGCGTGCGCATCCATTCGATACCAATCGACCCGCATCCCGCGCCCACGTCCCACAGCAGTTCGCCCGGCTCGGGCGCAAGCCGCGACAGCGTGATCGCGCGGATATCGCGTTTCGTGAGCTGGCCGTCGTGCCGGTATGCATCGTCGGGGAGACCGGGCGTCAGCGGCAAGCGCAGCGCATGGCTCTCTGCGATGCATTCGATCGCCACCAGATTGAGCGCGGCCACGTCACTTGCCGTCCACGCGCTGGCCACGCGATCGATACGGCGCTCCTCGTCGCCGCCGAGATGCTCGAACACGCTCAGGCGGCTTGCGCCGAAGCCGCGCTTTGTCAGCAACTCAGCGATCGAGGCGGGACTTGCAGCGTCAGCACTTAGAACAATCAGGCGCGCGCCGGGATGAAGCTGCGTTTCGAGCGCCGCGACCGGCCGCCCGACCAGCGACACTACCGCGACGTCCTGAAGCGCCCAGTGCAAACGCGCGGCGGCCAGCGACAGCGAAGATGGCGCGGGCACTACGCAGAATTCATCCGCAGCCAGTTCGCGGGCGAACGTCGCGCCGACGCCGAACATCATCGGGTCGCCGCTCGCAAGCACGCACACCCGTCCACGTTCGTGACGATGTTCGAGTACCGGCGCAATCGTGAACGGCGTAGGCCATACGCGACGTTCGCCGCCAATCCGGGCGGGCAACAACGCGAGATGACGCGCGCCGCCGAAAATCGTATCGGCGGCAAGCAGCGCCTGGCGCGCGTGCCGGCTCAGGCCGCGCCAGCCATCCTCCCCGATCCCCACCACGGTCAACCACGGTGACATCCGCCGATCCTCGCTTGATTCATTCACTGCTTGATTCATTCACTGATTACGCCGCGTCTGCAACGTGGTCGAGACAATCCGGCGAAAGCACCGCCGGCCTGCCGCCAATGCGCTTTAACCGCCGCAAAAACGGGCATAATACCGCGGTTAGTCGGTGCCCTTACGGGCCTAACAGGGAACACAGCAGAACTGTGGCTGCCCCCGCAATTGTACGCAACGAGTCCGCGCTCCACTGCCACTGGTTTCGACTGGGAAGGCCGGTACGGACGGCGACCTGCAAGCCAAGAGACCTGCCGACCGGAATTCTTCGTGCAAGCCAGCATCGGGCGGGGTGTACCGATGCCGCGAACGTGCCATCCTCTCAAAGGGTCCGGCATGCTCGAGGCGCCGCGCGAGACCGAACGGGTCACGCTTTGAACGAACCACTCACTACTATGCACCTATTACCGCAAGCATCGCGGCCGTCGGCTTGCCCGGGGCTGATGCGGATTGTGCCTGCGCGTGACGGCGGCCTGTGCCGCATTCGCCTCGCATGGGGCGAACTGAGTGCGGCGCAGGCGCGGGTGGTGGCGCACGCATCGCGGACGTTCGGCTCGGGTTTCATCGACGTGACCAATCGCGCGAATCTGCAGATCCGCGGCGTAAGGGAAGACTCGCAGGAAGTGCTCGTCTCGCGGCTCGTCGACGCGGGACTCGGCCCTCTCACGCCAGGTTCCGACGACCTGCGTAACGTCATGTCCAGTCCGCTGACGGGCCTCGATCCGCACGCCTTGCTCGACGCCGTACCGCTCGTTTCCACGTTAATCGGGCAGATGCAGCGCGACGCGCGGTTGCATGAGCTATCGCCGAAATTTGCGTTGATGGTGGATGGCGGCGAACGCCTTGCGATGCTCGATCATCCTCACGATGTCTGGCTTTCAGCAATATCGGCGGAGCGGTTTGTGTTCGGGCTCGCGGGTGGTCCACCGCAGTTTGAAAACGATACGCCTGCGCTGGCTGCAGTGAAAACCGGGCACGTCCCCGCGTTGGTCGATGCGCTGTTGCATACCTTCCTCGATCTCGCACAGCCCTGGCAGACCAGAATGCGCGATCTGCTGACGACGTGTTCCATCGAAGACATTCTTGGCCGCGTTCAGGAGAAGCTGGGCTTGCCTTTAGATCGTGACGTTGAACACTGGCGCCGTCCCACATCCGATGCAAGGCTGCGTTTCGGCGTGCATCGTCAAGGGACGGGCGACAGCGTGTACGTTGGTGCGCAAGTCCCGCTTGGGCGTCTGGATGCCGCGACGCTGTTCGCACTTGCCGATCTGGCGCCACAATTACGCATGACCCCTTGGCAAAGCGTCATGCTGCTCGATGTTCCGTCTGCCGAGGCCCAAGCGGTGGTTGAACAACTCGCTGCACTCGGCCTCGCGACAAACCCCGACGAACCATTCGCGCGCCTGATTGCGTGTACAGGTTCGCAAGGCTGCGCGAAAAGTTTTGCCGATACCAAAGCCGACGCGCACCTTCTCGCGCGGTCGATGCCACCAGCAGGCAACGTCCACCTTAGCGGCTGCGCGCGTTCATGCGCGGCGGCGCACCGTGTAGAAACCACCTTGATTGCTGTCGCTCCCGGTCGCTACGATCTTTACGGCGAGGCGCCTGAACCCCTTGCCCGCCATCTCACCATTGAACAGGCAGCCCGCTGGCTAGCCCGGAGCCCCTCTGATGCTTGACTACATTCGCGACGGCCAGGCGATCTATCGCGCGTCGTTTGCGACTATTCGCGCCGAGGCCAACCTCTCGGCCATTCCCGCCGATCTCGAGAAACTTGCCGTACGCGTGATCCATGCATGCGGCATGACGGATGTAATCGATGACCTCGTGTTCTCGCCCGGCGCGGGCACGGCAGGCCGCTCAGCGCTTGGTCAAGGCGCCCCCATTCTCTGCGATGCACGCATGGTCGCCGAGGGCATCACGCGTGCGCGATTGCCGGCAAACAACCGCGTGATCTGCACGCTCAACGATCCATCCGTGCCTGAACGCGCTCGCGCGCTTGGCAACACGCGCTCGGCCGCCGCGCTCGAATTGTGGCGGCCGGATCTTGAAGGCAGCGTGGTGGTGATCGGCAATGCGCCCACCGCGCTCTTCCATCTGCTCGACATGCTCGACGCGGGCGCGCCCAAACCTGCGTTGATCCTGGGCTTTCCGGTGGGTTTTATCGGCGCGGCGGAATCGAAGGCACTGCTTGCCGCCGATAGCCGCGGCGTGCCCTTCGTCGCGTTACGCGGCCGGCGTGGCGGCAGCGCGATGGCGGCGGCCGCCGTGAACGCACTGGCAACGGAGACTGAATAGATGAGCGGACGCCTCTATGGCCTCGGTGTCGGTCCTGGCGACCCCGAGTTGATAACCGTGAAGGCACTGCGTTTGCTGACTTCCGCGCAGGTGGTCGCTTACTTCGTGGCGAAGGGCAAGAAAGGCAATGCGTTCGGGATCATTGAAGGGCATCTCAACGAGACGCAAACGCGTTTGCCGCTGGTGTATCCGGTCACGACCGAAGCGCTGGAGCCGCCGCTTTGCTATGAAACGATCATCGGCGACTTCTACGATGAATCCGCCATCCGCATCGCGGATCATCTGGAAGCGGGCCGCGATGTGGCCGTGATCTGCGAAGGCGATCCGTTCTTCTACGGCTCGTACATGTATCTGCATGACCGGCTGGCCGAACGCTTCGAAGCGCACGTCGTGCCGGGTGTGTGCTCCATGCTGGGCGGCGTGGCCGTGCTTGGCGTGCCGCTCGTGTACCGGAACCAGAGTTTGTCGGTGTTATCGGGTGTGCTGCCGGAAGCAGATCTCAGGGAACGCCTCGCCACCGCCGACGCCGCCGTGATCATGAAACTAGGCCGCAACTTCGATAAAGTCCGGCGCGTGCTCACCGAACTCGGACTCGATAAACGCGCGCTTTACGTCGAGCGCGCGACCATGGCGAACCAGCGCATCGTGCCGTTGGAAGAAGTCGATCCCATGGCGTCGCCCTACTTCTCGCTGCTCGTCGTGCCGGGGGAAAAATGGCAGGCTTGACCGCGCTGAATGATCAGGTTCCTGTGGCAATCGTGGTGCTGGGGACGGGGGCAATCGATACCGCGCGCCGCATTCAGGCCCAGTATCCGGGTTCGCTCGTTCATGGTCTCGCGAGCCGCGTGCAGGGCGATGTCGTGTTCACTGAACTCGGCCCTCATTTGCGCGAACTCTATGCACGCAACACGCCGATTGTCGCGTTATGCGCGGCGGGTATCGTGATTCGATGCCTCGCATCCGCACTCGCCGACAAGACCCATGAACCGCCCGTGCTGGCCGTGGCCGAGGACGGTAGTGCGGTCGTGCCTTTGCTCGGTGGACTGGGCGGTGTGAACGTGATGGCCCGCGAAATTGCGGCAGCACTGGACGTTGCACCGGCGATCACGACCAGCGGAGAACTAAGGTTCGGCACCTGCCTGCTGAACCCGCCAGCGGGTTATGTACTCGCCGATATCGAGCACGGGAAACGTTTTGTGTCGGACCTGCTCGCGGGCGCCACGACGCGCGTTGAAGGTCACGCGCCGTGGCTCGACGCAGCAGACTTGCCACGCGCTGCCGACGCAGGCCTGGCGATCCGCATCACGCCGCATACCAGCGAGGTTGCGGGCGACTTGATGATTCATCCGCGCTGCGCGGTTGTGTACGTGACGGCGTTGTCGTCGGAAGACTCGATCGTCGAAGGTGTGCGTCTCATGTTGCGTGGACATCGCCTTTCACCGATGTCGCTGGCGGCAGTCCTCGCGCCTTTGAGCATGATGGCTTCTGCACCGCTTGCAGAAGCCGCACGGACGCTGGACTTGCCGCTGCGCTTCGGAACGCTTCCAGCAGGCTTCGAAACGCTTGAGTCCCTTGGCGATGGCATCGTGATTGCCCTCGCGCCACAACCGGTCGATCCTTCAACGCTCGGGCAGGCACGTGGCACGCTCACCGTGATTGGTCTCGGCCCCGGTAGCGCGAATCTGATGGTGCCCGCGGCAAAACAGGCTTTGTCGCAAGCAGACGATGTGCTCGGTTACGAGACCTATGTGAGCATGGCCGGTCCGTTCGCGCCGCATCAAACTCTTCACTGCACCGACAACCGTGAAGAGATGCAGCGCGCGCGTCACGCGTTCGAACTGGCGAGTACCGGACGTAATGTAGTGGTTGTATCGTCGGGAGACCCCGGGGTCTTTGCAATGGCCGCCGCCGTGCTCGAAGCGCTCGATGAGGCCCGGGATAACGAGCAGTGGAACGCGGTGGAATTGCAGATCGTACCGGGTGTATCCGCCGCGCTCGCCACCGCTGCCCGGGCCGGCGCGCCGCTCGGCCACGACTTCTGCATGCTGTCGCTTTCGGATAACCTCAAGCCGTGGACCGTGATAGAAACGCGCTTGCGGCACGCCGCTCAAGCCGATCTCGTGATGGCGTTTTATAACCCCGTCTCGCGCGCACGGCCGTGGCAACTCGACCGTGCGCTGGATATCGTGCGTGAGCATCGGAGTGGCGCGACCCTGATCGTGCTCGGTCGAAACATTGGCAGGCCGGGTGAAACACTGATTACCACGACGCTGGATAAACTGCATTCCAGTCAGGTCGATATGCGCACGATGGTGATTGTTGGCTCGTCCACCACACGCAGTTTTCCCCGGACCAACGGCGATGAAGACTGGGTATACACGCCACGCTGGTACGAATGAACTAGGCGGAAGTCATGGAAGCGGCCGTACGGTACTCGGCCTGCCAAGACTCGGCGAGCGTCACGCAACGCCTTAAACGCACCGCCTCGCTCTCGAAATCGACGATGACAATCTGATCCGCTGCGTCGGGACGCGATGGCGTTTCCGGACTGCGGCCGTCGGTCAGCAGCCACAGGAAACGCCGCTGCGAAGGGCGGCGACGTGCTGCCTTCAGGAGCACATTGGCGCCTGTGCGCACGCCCAGCGCGAGCGGCGTTCCTCCGCCGCCACCTATCGGCGCAAGCCAGCGATCGTTCCACCAATGTGCCGCCCCGGGTTCGCGACGCACTTGCGCCGTCGCACCGCCAAAGCAGACCAACGCCACCTCTGCACGCTCGCGGTACGCCCGGTCGAACAACGCCACGACCAGTCCTTTAGCCAGCGCAAGCCGCTTGCCGCTTAGCATGGAGCCGGAGCAATCAAGCACGAAGCAATGCAGCGCGGTGCTGTCGCCTTGCTCGCGATGAAACCTCAGGTGCGTTTTATCCAAAGGATGATTGCGTTTCGCCAGCAGCGTTTGCAACCAGTCGATGCGCGCGCTCGCTTCCCCTGCGCGTGATCGTGTTCTACCCGGCGAGGAAGGTTCTAGCCATCGAAGGCGGCCGGGTTCGGCCTGTGCATCCGGTCTTCGATGGCTCAGGATTTTTTTGCTGCAAGCGGCCTTACGTTCTTGACTGCTGTGATGTCTACGGGCTCGGGAGGCATGTAGCCGAAGCTTGCTTCGTCAATGTCATTGGGACGTTGTCGTGGGCTAGGCTCAGAAGAGCCTTGATTGCTAGGCGCACTGCCTGCCTTGCGCCGATGCAGCAACACCGATTCAGCCACGCGTTCAACGTGTTCCACGTTCACCGCTGAAGCTGCTTCAAATGCGGCCAGCGCTCGCGCTGCGCGCAGCATGACGAGATCGGCGCGCAAGCCGTCCACATGAGCATTGATACATAACTCGCTGACGCGCGCGTGAACTGCGTCGTCGAATTCGAGGATCGGAAGCGTCGCTCTGGCTTGGCGAAGCCTCAGGGCCAAGGCGGCTTGCTGCCCCGCAAACTGCGAGCAAAAAGCGTCAGGATCCGTATCGAATGCGAGACGCGCCTTGACGATCTCACGGCGTTTTTCAGCATCGAAACAATTCTGCAATTCCACCGCCAAGCCGAAGCGATCCAGCAATTGCGGCCTGAGTTCGCCCTCCTCCGGATTCATGGTTCCGATCAACACAAACCGCGCTTCATGCCGATGCGAAATGCCATCGCGTTCGATCACGTTCACCCCACTCGCGGCTACATCGAGTAACGGGTCCACGAGTTGATTGGGCAGCAGATTCACTTCATCGACGTACAACACGCCCTTATGCGCCCTCGCGAGCAAACCCGGCGAAAAGCGCACGCCGCCGTCGCGCAAGACAGCTTCGATATCCAGCGAACCGATCAACTGTTCTTCGCTCGCCCCCAGCGGCAAAGTCACGAACTGCCCTTCGGGCAGCAGTTCGGCAAGCGCGCGCGCAGTCGTCGATTTCGCGGTCCCACGCGGACCGCTGACCAGCACGCCGCCCAGCGCCGGATCGACCGCGGCGAGTAAAAGTGCTTGCTGCAAGGGTTCTTGTGCGACCAATGCGGCAAACGGGAAGATCAATTCGTTCACGTTCGTTGCCCTTCGAGTTGCTGTTCGGCGTCCAGCAGATGGCGTTCGATCTGGTCCTGATACGCGCCTGGACTTTGCCATAAGCCGCGCTGCATCGCTTCGGTCAAACGCTCGCAGATCGAGTGCAGCGCGTGCGGATTATGCTGCTGCATGAACTCGCGCGTGTCAGCGTCGTTGACGTAGGCATCGGCAACAAGCGCGTACTGATGATCCGATACGACCCGCGCGGTGGCATCGTAACCAAACAGATAATCTACCGTTGCAGCGAGTTCCGACGCACCCTTGTAACCATGCCGCTTCACGCCGTCGATCCATTTCGGATTGACTACGCGCGAGCGGATCACGCGTGAGATTTCTTCCTGCAACGTGCGGATGCGCGGCGCGGCCGGATTACTGTGATCGGGGTTATACGCTTGCGGCTGGGTACCGGAAAGATGCCGCACGGCCGCCACCATGCCGCCCTGGAACTGGTGATAGTCGTTCGAATCCAGCAGGTCGTGTTCGCGGTTGTCCTGGTTCTGCACCACCACGTCGATGGTCGACAAGCGCGCGCCAAAGGTGTCGCGGGCCTCAACGCCATCGCCCTTTTGCGAATACGCATAACCGCCGGAGCTTTGGAAACCGCGCGCGAGATCAGCATCGTTTTGCCATTGTTTTGCGTCGATCATTTCCTGCAAACCCGCGCCGTATGCGCCCGGCTTCGTGCTGAATACGCGCCAACCCGCGCGCAAGCGCGCTTCCTTCTCGTCCAGTCCGCGCGCCATGTGTTCGTCGCGTTCACGCATGATGCGCGCACGGATCGGGTTGATGTCTTCGGCTTCGTCGTCGAGTTCGGCCACGGCTTGCACGGCGGCATCGAAGAGATGCATCAGGTTGGCGAACGCATCGCGGAAAAATCCCGACACACGCAGCGTCACGTCAATGCGCGGGCGATTGAAAATGGTGATAGGCAGGACTTCGAAATCAGTCACGCGATTGCTGCCCGCCGCCCACTTCGGCCGCACGCCGATCAGCGCCATGGCTTGGGCGATATCGTCACCGCCGGTGCGCATGGTGGCCGTACCCCATACAGACAAACCGATCGCACGCGGATAGTCGCCGTGCTCCTGAAGGTGGCGCTCGATCAGCAGGTTGGCCGACTTCAGGCCGAGCGTCCATGCTGCGCGCGTTGGCACGGCGCGGGTATCGACGGAGTAAAAATTGCGGCCAGTCGGCAACACGTCCGGCCTTCCACGCGATGGCGATCCGCTCGGACCCGGTGGCACAAAATGCCCATCGAGACCACGTTGAAGCTGCTTTAACTCTTGCGGGCCGCAAGCGTCGAGCCGCGCGAGCAGGTCGCCGTTCAGGCGTTTGAGTACCTGCGATGTGTTCGGCCCCGCCGTGTCGGATGGCTTGTCGAGCAACGACGTTGCGAGCAGTTCGAGACGCTCGCGGGTGTCGCCATGATGGCGCCACGGTGCATCGATCACCGTTTCGAGTTCAGCGGGACGAGGACCTGTCCACGGCGCGCTCCAGTCGGCATCGAGGGGATCGAACGTGTCGCCCAGATTCAAGTCGCGAGCCAGTGCGGTGAGCACGCTCGCGTTCGCGCCTTGCGCGTCGCCGGTTGGATAACGGCCGAGGGCAAGCAGGGTATCGCGGCGTTGCACGCCTTGCGGCGACGCACCGAACACATGCAGGCCATCGCGGATCTGAGCCTCCTTGAGCTCGCACAAATACGCGTCGGCGCGGGTCAGTAACGCATCCTCAGTATTGGAATCGCGAGGTTTATCGAGTCCGAGTTCCTCATGCAGCCTGTGCTCAACAATGCTCGCCAGAATCGTCTTGCGCAGGAGTTTCGCGCGGCGCGGATCGACCATCAGCGCTTCATAATATTCGTCGACCTGACGCTCCAGATCCTGCAGCGGACCGTAGTTTTCAGCGCGCGTGAGCGGCGGCATCAAGTGGTCGATAATGACCGCCTGAGCTCGCCGCTTCGCCTGACTGCCCTCGCCCGGATCGTTGACAATAAAAGGATATAGATGCGGCATGGCGCCCAGCGTCAGATCAGGCCAGCACGACGCGCTCAATGCAACGCTCTTGCCCGGCAGCCATTCAAGGTTGCCGTGCTTGCCAACGTGAACGACCGCATCCACGTTGAATCGCAGCCGCAGCCAGAAGTAGAAAGCGAGATACGCGTGCGGCGGCACGAGCTCCGCGTCGTGATAACTCGCGTAGTCGCCGCGCTCACGCGAGCGCGCCGGCTGGATGCCGATGAACACATGCCCACAGCGCCAGCCCGCGATCATGAAGCGGCCGCGCCGGATCGTGGGATCACTTTCGGGCGGACCCCAGCGCGTATTCAACTCCTGCTGGACGTTGGTCGGCAGCTTGGCGAACGCGTCGAGGTAGTCGTCAAGCGCGAGGCTTTGCAACGCGGGACGCAAGTCGCGAACCACGGGATCATTCGTTACGCCCGAGGTCAGCGCGTGCATCAGCGCGTCACCATCGGCGGGAATTTCATCCACTCGATACCCTTCTTTATCGAGCATTGACAGGATGTTGACGACAGACGCCGGTGTATCAAGACCCACGCCATTGCCGATGCGCCCCTCACTCAACGGGTAGTTCGCGAGCACAAGTGAGATGCGTTTGTCAGCGTTAGCGAGTTGCCGCAAGCGACACCAACGTTGGCTCAACTCGGCCACGAAACGCACCCGCTCAAGGTCGGGCTGGTATCGCACGACATCGACTTGAGTGATCTTGCATCGATACGCGAGTCCCTTGAAGCTGATCGCGCGCGTGATGATGCGGCCATCGACTTCCGGCAGGGCGACATGCATGGCGACATCACGCGAATTCAGCCCGTGGTTGTCTTTCAGCCAGTCTTCACGATTTCCCCCGCTGAGGATAACTTGCAGTACCGGCGCGTCGCCCGCGAGTTCAAAAGGCACAGGGTCGTCTATGACGCCGGCTGCGAACGAGGTCGTGTTCAGCACCAGCGACGCCCCGTGATCCGCGCAAAGCTGCTGCACAACTTCGCGGCTCAACGGGTCTTTTAGTGACGCCATCGCGATCGGCAACGGGTTGAGGCCTTGTGCTTCCAGGGCCTCGATCAATGCATCGAACACGTCCGTATTGCCGGACTGCAAATGGGCCCGATAGAACAGCACGGCGACAACGGGCGCACCTTGAATCCAGCGTTTTTTCCAGTCGTCAATGGTCGCGATCTGCCGCGCCGGATGATAGATTGCCACTGTCGGCAACGGGCTCGGCGCATGCGCTTCACGCCCATACCCCAACGCCCGAAACGCGATGCAACGAAGAAACTCTTCAGCATTTTTCGCACCGCCCTCACGCAGATACCGCCAGAGTTGATCGCACAATCCGGGCTCGGCCGTACTCTTCGCAACGAGGTTCGGATCTTCCTGCAGATCGCCGGAAAACATCACGAGCATCTGGCCGTTGCGGCGCGCGAGCGCGGTAATGCTCTCGATTCCGTAAGGCCAGTATGCTTCGCCGCCAAGGTGATCGATAACGATCACCCGTGCATGTCTCAGCACGTCGTCGACGTAAAAATCTACCGATGCCGGTTGCCGCAAGAACGCCTGATTTGCCAGCCGCAGCGCCGGAAAATCCGCTTCCAGATGCGGCACGACACTCGCGAGTAGCGAGAGCGTGGTATCGGCCGAGCTGAGCACGACGATCGGCGCAGGCGTCTGGTCGATACGCATGACGCCGGCTGCGTCGTCGACAAAACCGCCGGGCGTCGTGCGTAGCAGATGCATGGATCAGGCCTGCACGGGTGCGTTGGCGAGCGCGGCAACCAGCGCTTGTTGCAGACGCGGCTGATCGAGATCTTCACCAATCAGCACGAACCGGCTGGTCTCGCGGGCCGCTTCGGCAGCGGTCCAGCGACGATCGAAATAGGTATCGAAACGCTGGCCTACACCTTGCACGACAAGCCGCATGGGCGTGCCCGGCAACGCCGCAAAACCCTTCACGCGATAGATCGTGTTGGCATCGACCAGTGAGCGCAATGCAGCGACCACGGCCTCGCGCGACTCGACCCGCGCTTCCACCACGACTGAATCGAAATCGTCGTGGTGGTGATCGGCGTGCCCTTCGTCGTCGACGGAACCATGATGGTCGACACGCAGATGAATAGTCGTTTCCGATGCTGCCTCCAGCCCGAGCAGCGCATGCAGATCGAGCTGACCCATCTGCGCCGGCACGATCTTGACGCCCGCCGGAATCTCGCCGCGAATCAACGTTTCCACCGCGCGTTGCTGCGTTTCATCGATCAGATCGGTCTTGTTGAGAATCACCAGGTCCGCTGAAGCGAGTTGATCTTCGAACAACTCATGCAGCGGCGATTCGTGATCGAGGTTCGGGTCGGCCCGGCGTTGTGCGTCCACAGCCTGCGAGTTCGCCGCGAACTGGCCGCTTGCCGCAGCGGGACCATCTACAACAGTCACGACAGCATCCACGGTGAACGCATTCTTGATGGACGGCCAGTTGAAAGCCTGCACGAGCGGCTTGGGCAACGCGAGGCCGGAGGTCTCGATCAGCACATGATCGATCTGATCGCGCCGCTCGACCAGTTGCTCCATCACCGGATAAAACTCTTCCTGCACCGTGCAGCAAAGACAGCCGTTCGACAGTTCATACAGATTCGGTTGATCCGTGACGCTTTCATCCTCGCAACCGATGTTGCAGCCCTTCAGGATTTCGCCGTCTATGCCGAGTTCTCCGAACTCGTTCACGATCACCGCGATCCGCAGCCCTTTCGCGTTTTGCAGGATGTGCCGCATCAACGTGGTCTTGCCGCTGCCGAGGAAACCCGTTACGACCGTGACCGGAATTTTGCGCATTTGCATCCGTTGCTCCGTGCTATTGATTGGCTGCTTGCTGCCGGAATGCGTGGTCCTTTACCGCCCAAGGCGAACAATAAAATGCGCTCACGAGCGTCGCAATACAGGACGGCAATCCGGAAAAAGCATGGTGGAAAGTATCGAGCATATGCCGCATCCCCGCGACAAACGCCCGCTTCAGGTGTTACTCGTTCCGGCCGGTATCCGGGCTGGCGAAAATGCCGCTTCACCTTCCCGCATGACATAGGCATGCAGTGGTTTTTCGAAGGCGGCTTTACCGCGCGAGTGGCGTGAATCAGGGTAAAACCACGTCGCGCGATTTTCGTTTACCGTTGCGGGGGCAGCGCAGGTTGGCACGGCCGGGGTTCCGGCAACGCTTCCTGCTTCCCGTTTAACTGCGCGCAGCAGAGACCGCGCGCGAGCACCAGAAAACTACCGCGAAGTCTAGGCTGATGGGGGATTAGCGTCAAGGTTCGGGCGGGGCGTGCAAGGGAGCTTAAGCCGTCCCTGCAAACGCGCGCTTGCGCTGCTGCGAGCGCGGAAAACCTGCGCCGCCGGCCGGTTCCAGCCTGTAAAAGCCCAGCGCAACCGACACCCGCTGTGCTATCTTTGGCCCGCGTCTGGTGCTCACGCGCGCTTTTTCCGCGCGCGTAGTTAAACGGGAAACAGGATGTGCACGCGCGTATTTTCGAGGCTCAAGGCTCACACTTCAGCTCAACGCGCCGTGTCGACAAAAACCTGTGCTGTCCCCCGCAACGGTACGCGACCCGCGCTCGCTTCGACTGACTCTCATTTCTGGCTGTCATCGAACCGTGCGCCCATTTCCTCCACAGCCACTGCTCCGACGAGCGGGAAGGCGAGCGGAATGCGGTCGCCAAGCCCGGATACCGGCCAGTCGCCAAGTGGCGCGCTTTAGCTTTAAAAGCGCGCTGGACGCCACATCCGCGAGGGACGGATGAAGGACGTAATGCTTATATCGTCGTACATGAATCCAATTTTTCAATGCTTGCGCTCAGTATCGAGCTCGACCCAGCGGCCGTCTTTCAGCGGTTTTGCTTACATGTGTCCGGGCTGTGCGAACCGAGCGCCATCATGAGCACATGGGTCATCGGCATAGGCTGCCGGCGCGGTGTAAGCGTCGAACAGATTCATGCCGCCGTGTTCGCGGCGCTGGGGACCCGGCCGCTGGCGAGCACTCGAGCGCTGGCATCGATTGATAGCAAGAAGGACGAAACCGCGCTGCTCGAATTCGCCGCTCGCCACGGATTGCCATTGCAGTTTTTTTCGAAGCAAGACATCGCGCAGGTTGAAACCAGCATGTCGGGACGGGTTCAGGCGCTGCTTGGCATCGACGGCGTCTGCGAACCGTGTGCATTGCTGGCATCGCGTAATGGCCGAATCATAGTGCCGAAAAGAGTGATCGATGGCGTGACCGTCGCCATAGCCGAAGACGACTCGGAACAACAGACTGACAACGAGAGAACATGATGAAAACGGACGAAGAATCGCATCTGCGCATGACGCAGCGGCGCAAGGAAGGTCACGAGAAAAAGCAGGCCGCCGCCGCGCGCGAGAAGGGCCTCCTGATCGTCAATACGGGCACGGGCAAGGGTAAGACCACGGCGGCCTTCGGCATGGCCGTACGCGTGCTCGGACACGGCATGCGGCTCGGCGTGGTGCAGTTCATCAAGGGCGCGCTGCATACGTCCGAACGCGATTTCCTCGGCGCAATTGCGAACTGCGATTTCATCACCATGGGTGACGGCTATACGTGGGACACGCAGAACCGCGATGCCGATATCGCGACGGCTCGCCGAGGCTGGGACGCCGCGCGCAAGATGATTGAAAGCGGCGAGTATCAGATGGTCGTGCTCGACGAGCTGTGCACGGTGCTCAAGTACGAATACCTGCCACTCGATGAAGTGCTCGCGGTGCTCACCGCGCGGCCTGAGATGCTGCATGTGGTCGTGACAGGACGCCATGCGCCCGAAGCGCTGATCGAAGCGGCCGATCTCGTGACGGAGATGCGTCCGATCAAGCATCCGTATCGCGAGCAAGGGGTGAAGGCGCAACGCGGCGTCGAGTTCTGACGTGCGCGCCTGCCCCGCTTTATTCATCAGCGCCCCCGCGTCGAACCAGGGCAAGACCACCGTCACCGCCGGTCTCGCGCGCTATCACGCACGGCTTGGCTTGCGGGTACGGGTCTTCAAGACCGGCCCCGACTTTCTCGATCCGATGATCCTGGAACGCGCGTCCGGCGCGCCGGTGTATTCGCTGCATTTGTGGATGGTCGGCGAAAGCGGTTGCCGCGCGCTGCTCGCGCAAGCGGCGCAGGAAGCCGATCTGATCCTCATCGAAGGCGTGATGGGCCTCTTCGACGGCACGCCCAGCAGCGCCGATCTCGCGGCCGCGTTCGGCGTGCCGGTACTCGCCGTGATCGGCGCGCACGGCATGGCGCAGACCTTCGGCGCAATGGCGTTCGGGCTCGCGCGCTATCGCGCAGATCTGCCCTTTCACGGTGTGCTCGCCAATCGCGTGGCGTCGGCACGGCATGCGCAAATGTTGAGCGAAGCCATTCCTGAAGGCATTCGATACTGCGGGCATCTGTCGAGCATCGACGACATTGCGCTACCCGGGCGGCACCTGGGCCTCATGCAGGCAGCGGAGGTGGCCGACATCGATACGCGGCTGGATCGCGCAGCGGACGCCATCGGCGAGACGACGTTGCGCGAGTTGCCGCCCGCGGTCATGTTCAATTACGCCGCCCTTGAACAGCCGCCGCGTTTGCTGGAAGGCATGCACATCGCCATTGCCCGCGATGCTGCGTTTTCGTTCATCTACCCTGCTAATCTCGATCTGCTGGAGGCGATGGGCGCAACGCTCGCGTTTTTCTCCCCCCTCGCCGATGAACCCGTTCCCACGCATGCCGATGCGCTCTATCTGCCGGGTGGATATCCGGAACTGCACGCGGCCCGGCTTGCAGCGAACCTTGCGAGCGCGGCCTCGATTCGAGCGCACGTTGAGGCGGGTAAAGCGGTGGTCGCGGAATGCGGCGGCATGCTGTATCTGCTCGATTCACTGACGGATATCGAAGGTTCTCAGCATGCCATGCTTGCCCTTCTGCCCGGCCACGCGAAGATGCAAAAACGCCTGGCCCGGCTCGCCATGCAGCGTGTTGAAAGCCGCCACGGCACCCATACCGGCCACACCTTCCACTACTCGTCGATGACGACCAGCATGTCGCCATTGCTCACCGCGACGCACGCCACCACGGGCGTGGAAGGTGAGGCGATCTATCGACACGGCCCGATCACGGCTACCTACATGCACACTTACTGGCCGACGAATCCGGTGGCCGCCGCCGCCCTCTTTCGCGGCGAAACGCTATGACAACGCCTACGGAACTGCCGATGGAAATAGACGTACCGCTCGAACTCACGTTCACCATCGAGCGCGCCAGACAGCTTCAACCCGTCGGCTCGCCGTGCACGGACGTATGCCGGCTCGACAAGACCACGGGTCGTTGCGAAGGCTGTTTCAGAAGCCGCGAAGAAATCAAGGCATGGAAAACGATGGCCGACAGCGACAAGCTCGCCCTGTTCGATACCCTGCTTGCACGCAAGAGCGCGCTATGAAAAAGAGGCGGCCCGCAAGCCGCCTCTCATTGGATCCGCACTAAAGCACTAACGCACTAAAGCCCTAACGCACTAACGAAGCGCTCAGGCCGAAGCAATCCTCCGGGCCGGCGCCTGTTCCATTTCACGTTGCGCGAGCACGCCGAAGAGCAAACCGAGCGTGGTCCAGATCACCGCCTGAATACCGATTGCCGCCACCCGGAACTTCCACAGCAGCGCAGCTGAGAACAGTTTCGGCACTTCGTCGATCGGCGGCAGCGCAAGATACGCCAGCGCCATCAGCACGATATACACGGCAACCGAGATCAGCACCGCGTTCCAGTTGCCGTGGCGCGCTTGCAGCCGACGCTGCAGCCGCACAGCAAACACGGCCACGATCAGCGAGATCGCGACCATGCCGAAAAACAGCGCGGTCCGTACGCCGATAGTGTCAGGATTGCCCACGGAAGGCGGATTAGGCGGGTACTTGAGGAACGGCACGATCGCGACGGTCACGAAGCCGAACAAGCCGAGTAACGCCGACGTGCCGCGTGCGCGCAAAGCGCCGAGCCGCGCATACGAAAAAGCGAACACGAGCGAGAACAGGCCGCCCAATGCTGTCCCGAACACGCAGACACCGGTCAACAATCCCAGTCCCGCTTGTGTGCCGCGACTGACGAGTTCGACGTCGTCGGCGGGATCGTGTGGATGCCCGGCCGCTGCGTCCGCTTGGTCGCGCAGCTTGTCCTGCTGCGACTCGAAAGCAATCGCGCGATCAACCGCAGGCTCACCAAAGGTTTTAGCAACGCAAAAGCCGAGCAGGCCCGCAACAAGTCCCGCGATCATGCCGCGTATCAAAAGGTTTCGGATCATGGTCGGTCTCAGTGGCAGGGAAAGCCGAGCAGATGGCGACCGTCGTGGACAAACTCGTGGATATACATGCCCTGGAAGATCGAAGTCGCGCCCTGTTCGGCACCGACAAAATAAATCGCGATCAGCAAAAGCAGGCCGATAAAGACAGCCCAGGGCAACACTTCACGCACCGGAATGGGTATGGGTGCATCAAATGCGGGATTATTGCCGGACAAACCGGCGGCTACGGCAGGATGGTTCATGAACGACTCCAAGGGAATGCGCGTCCCGTAAGACAAAAGAAAGGCTGCAGCGGGGGTCTGACTTGCAGATGCTGAACGAAGGCTGAAGCGTTATCAGTCCCATTCGACATCTGCTCACAGTGGCGCGACCGTGCCGGGTTTTCACCGGCTTCCTCGCGCTGCAAGCTTGTCATTCTAAAATGAGTGAGTGGAATGTAAAGCAATCTATTAATCGAGCGCCATGAAAACCGAAATTATCTTGCTGTGCCACGCGACCACGCACGCCATGAAAACTGGCTCGTTTCCGAGTCCCGGCGACGCTATCGATGAGCTTGAGTTAGCCCGGCTCCCGCACCTTGCTTCGATGTTTCAACCCGATCGCGTCGTCACCAGCCCGGCACACGCCGCCATGCAAACGGGCCGAGCGTTTGAAACCACGACGAGCGTTGACGCGTCATGGAGTGACCTGGATTACGGTCTTTGGCAAGGCCGTCCGATCCGCGAGATTCACGATGAAGACGCGGCCGGATTAGGCGCATGGCTTTCCGAACCGGGAAGCGCGGCGCACGGCGGCGAGAGCCTGGAAGCCCTTCAAACAAGGGTATGGGGCGCGCTGGAGAGCAATCGAGAGGCGGGAGTCACGCTGATCGTGACGCATGCAATCGTGGTCAAGACCGTGCTGGCGCGCGTGCTGGAAGCGCCGCTTACGGCAATCTATTGCATGGACCTGGAACCGCTTTCGGCAATCACGCTGACCCGCTCAGGCGAAGCATGGCGCCTTCGATGCAAGTCTTCCGTATGATAAAAACACGTCGTACTTACCAGCGGCGTGAAAAACCGAAGTAACGCTGCAAGCGCACAAGCAATCAGCCCATCGCTCCGCGCGCCATGCGCTGAAGCGTCGAAGAATCGATCGCGCCCGCGCAGATCCTGATCGCTTCTTTCAACGTGCGGGGACGGCCCATTGCAAAATGCGCTTCAAGAATCGCGATGGCGCGAAGCCGTTCGTCATTGCCAAGCTTCTCGCCCGTCGCCAGTTCGAGCACCGATATGAAGTACGTCGCCGGTGGCGTAGCGCGAGACGGCGCCGTTGGCGTGGCTGCGGGTATCGCGTCTGACCATGCTTGTTTTGCAATGGTTGCTACATCGGACTGGCCGCGCCAATCCGTTTCTCTCAGTTCAAATTCGTTTCGACTAGTCATCAATCAAGCCCTGAAATAATCCTCGGATCACCATGAGATAGTTAGCAAGGACTATTCCAGCTTGAATACGCGCGCGTGTCTCAGCTTGTCAACCTGCTTCGAGCATTGCCCTGACGACCCTGCACGCAGCCAGATCCCACGCCGCGCATCCAACACTCTTGAACACGACTGGCCGCTTGATTGCTGCATCAGCAGCCTGAACGCTCAACGCACTGGCAAGCGGCCGTACCTCATCCCAGTCGATACCCGCCTGAATCAGGTCCCCGGCCTCATGTCGCGCGCCGGCGGGATCGTCCACGAACACATCGCTCGCAAGCACCGTCGATGCCGCGATTTCAGCCGCATCAGGCGTGAATGCGCCCACTCCGATCAAGAGCCGGCCCTCGATGGGCGGCAGCGTATAGACCGGCGTCTTGCTGGTGGTCGTCGCGATAACTACGTCGATCGACGCAGGAATATCAGCGTCCTTTAGCGCACTCAATTTCGTCGATAACCCCGCATGGTCCGCACAAAACGCCTCGGCGCGTTCGGCCCGCGAGCCCTGCACGACAATCTGCGCGGCCGGATAAAGCGCGCTCAGCGCCTCGACGTGATACACAGCCTGCTTGCCCGTGCCGATGATCAACACGGCCGAGGGCTCGCGCCCGAGCAGCGCCTGGATGCCGATCATGGTGACCGCGGCCGTGCGGCGGCCGGTTACCGTGGGACCGTCCAGCATGAAGAGCGGCACACCGGTCGCAGCATCGAATGCCGTGACCTGGCCATGAATGGTCGGCAACCCGAGCGCACCGTTCTTCGGACATACGTTGACGAGCTTGTGCATGGCGAGATCGGCGGCGGCGGCGGGCATCGAGAGCATCACGGCGCCGTCGCGAAGCGGCACCACCATGCGCTCGGGGCTCGTGATAAGGCCATCGGCATAGTCGAGCATGGTGAGCTTCAGGGTATCGACGAGGCGATCGAAGGGCAGCAAGCGCGCGGTTTGCGCGTCGTCGAAACGGGGCAGCGAAGAAGGAAGCGAAGCGGGAAGCGAAGAGGTATCGGTCATGGCGGTCAAAGGAGAATGCCGTTGGCAACGACAACGGGGCATTCTAAAGGCAAACAAAATACGCGCCGGCCTCGATTTCCACTGACCCTCAGCCGCAATCAGTGAACTCCATCCCACCGCCGCGACAGCAGGATCATCACCGGCATCAGGATTGCCCAGCCGATAGCCAGCACGATCGTCGCGGGCCATGGCTGCGCAAAGCGTACCGCGCCGAGCGCTGCGCCGGCGCGAAACGACATTGGTCCGGCAATGGCGCCGAGCACCGAAGCAAGCAGCATGCGTTGCTTGAGCCAGCCGAACGCGGTGTTGAACTGGGCCGCGAACAGCGCCCATAATGCAAGGATCCAGTCAGGTGCGATACCCGGAAACACGATGCCGTTCGGATACTCGAGCAGCCCGGTGGCGACCGGCACGCTCTCCCAGATCGCGCCCACCACCAACACACTGACCAGCAGCTTGAACTCCTGCAACGGCCGCTCAACCCGCGCCAGATGCACGGCGAGGAGCACAATGGTTGTTGCAACGCCCATCCACGGCACGTCGCGTGCGGCGCTCAGTACACAGGCAAACCAGCCGAGCTGCCCGACCACGAAATAGACGTAGGGCGCCCAGCGTTCGGCCGTTGATGGGTGCCGCGTGCCAGTGGACGAGTCGTGCATGCGGTTTCCGGTTTCCGGGCAAAGTGCGCAAAGTTTGATAACGCTACCCCATATCGCGGCCGGCCGTTCACGCATGGCGCTCGCGGATAAGCGGATCATTCGTCTAACCGTTGCTTCGTTTTTGACGCTCCTGTCGTAACATTCCTGAAATTATCGGGCCGGATAATCGATAATTTGCAGGATTGCCGGGTTTTGTATTGCCTGCAGGGACCAGTCAACGCGGTCAACACGCCCAACCAACGGAGCTTCCCATGATTTCGCAGGATAAACAGCGCCGCTTCGAAGAAGACCTGATCGACAGTTACGACGAAGAACTCGAGATGGAAGTCGACGACCGCATCCTCGACGGCGAGGGCGCGTTTTCCGCCGAAGCGCGCGAGCAGCGCAAGATCTACTTTCGCGAACTGTTCCGCCTGCAAGGTGAACTCGTCAAGCTGCAGGACTGGGTTGTCGCCAGCGGCCACCGGCTGGTGGTGATCTTTGAAGGGCGCGACGCCGCCGGCAAGGGCGGCGCGATCAAGCGCATCACGCAGCGGCTGAATCCGCGGGTTTGCCGGGTCGCCGCCTTGCCCGCACCGAACAATCGCGAACGCACTCAATGGTATTTCCAGCGTTACGTTTCGCATCTGCCCGCTGGCGGCGAGATCGTGCTGTTCGACCGCAGCTGGTACAACCGGGCGGGCGTGGAACGCGTGATGAATTTCTGTACCGATGCCGAGTACGAAGAGTTCTTTCGCTCCGTGCCGGAATTCGAAAAGATGCTCGCGCGCAGCGGCGTGCAGATCCTGAAGTACTGGTTCTCGATCACCGACGACGAACAGGAAGTTCGCTTCCAGGCGCGTATTCAAGATCCGTTAAAACAGTGGAAGCTGAGTCCGATGGACCTGGAAAGCCGTCGTCGCTGGGAAGCCTATACGCACGCGAAGGAGGAGATGCTGAACCGCTCGCACATTCCCGAAGCGCCGTGGTGGGTCGTGCAGGCCGTGGACAAGAAACGCGCTCGGCTCAACTGCATTCACCATCTGCTGAGTCAGGTGCCGTATCACGAGATCGAGCACCCCACGATCGAATTGCCCGACCGCGTGTACAACGAAGATTACCTGCGCCAGCCCGTACCCGAAAGCATCATCGTGCCGGAAATATATTGAGCGATAAAGGTGTTAGCAGTGACAGGTCTTGTCATGCAGGGCATGGACCTGCGGCGCACGGACATTGCTACGATCGGTTTGATCGTGGCGACGCCTGAATACCGCTTGAAACATGTATTGCGAACCCTTCATGACCACGACGAACGTCACTTGCATCAGGTTGAAATCGAGCGTCACCATCAGGCGCATCAAGACCAACAGCGGTAGAACGACGGCGGGTCGGTAGAGTTGTCGTTCGATTAAAGCTTTCATGACGGCTCCCGTATCCATGTTGTAATTCTACGGATCGGGAGCCTCCGGATAAACCCGCTGTAATCGAAGACACTTGTCGCGCGGGTTGAACAATCGCGCTTCCAGTGCAGCGTTTAATGCCTAGCGCGACGCGACGCTTGCATCTGCGGCGGGCGTAACAGGTGTAGCAGGTGCGGCAGGCGAGACAGGCGCAGCCGGCAACTCGCCCCAACCACCGCCCAGTGCGCGGATCAGGTTCACCGTCGACGTAGCCTGCACGCCCGCCAGTTGCACCGCCGCGCGCTGCGACTGCAGCACGGTACGTTCGGCATCGATCACGTCAAGATAAGTGACCGCGCCCTCGGTGTACTGCGAGCGGGAAAGCTGCGCTGCCCGGTTCGACGCACTTACCGCTTCGGCTTGCGTGCGTGTCTGATCCTGCAGGATGCGCAGCTCGGAGAGGTTGTCCTCCACCTCCTGGAAAGCCACCAGCACCTGCTGCCGATAGTTCGCGACATCCTCTTCGTAGATCGCGCGTGCGTTCGCGAGATTGCCCTTGCGACGTCCGCCGTCGAAGATTGGCAATGACAACGCCGTGCCCGCAAACGGTCCGAGCAGGAACGTACGGCTCGACCAGTTGAAGAGATCGCCAAGCGTAGCCGATTCGAATCCACCCGAGCCCGTTATGTTGAGCGAGGGGAAAAACGCCGACTTCGCCACGCCGATACGCGAGTTCGCCGCCGCCATTGCACGTTCCGCCGCCGCGATGTCCGGCCGGCGTTCGAGCAACGAAGAAGGCAGGCCCGGCGGAATCTTGATATCGACGGGATTCAGCGGGTTCGCCGCCATCGAGAACTGCGAGGCCGACTTACCCAGCAGCACCGCGAGGCTGTGCTCGGACGCGGCGCGCAAGCGCTGCACCGTCATGGCGTCGGACTTGGCTGTGGCAAGTTCCGACCTGGCCTGCGCCACGTCGAGCTCGCTGATCTCGCCTTCGTTAAAGCGATTCTGCACGAGCTTCAAGGCTTGCTCGCGCAGCGTGACGGTACGCGTAAAAACATCGCTTTCCGAATCGAGTTCGCGGAGGTTGAAGTAGTTCTGTGCCACGTCTGCCTGCAACGCAAGTTGCACGGACCGGAACAGCGCTTCGCTTTGCTCGGTGTCGGCGTTTGCAGCCCTCACCGAGTCCGACACGCGACCGAACAGATCCACTTCATACGACGCACTCCCCTCCGCGCGCCACAAGGTCTGTGCCGGTACGTTCGCGTTGGCCGGAAGGAACTGCGAGGACGGCGAGACCTTCTCGCGCGTCGGACCGAAGCCTGCATCGAGAGTCGGGAACAAGCCTGCCCGCGCGGTCTGGTTGATCGCGCGCGATTCCTTCACCCGCGCGGCCGCTGCCTTCAGGTTCTGGTTCGCCTCAAGCGCCTGATGTTCCAGATCGTTGAGCGTGGGGTCGTTGAAGACCGTCCACCATTCACCGCGCAGCACCTGTTCCGATGGTTGCGCGGTCTTCCACGTGCCCTGTTCTGAAGGGGCCAACGCCGTTTGCTGCGTTGTTTCCTGCGGTGTTTCCTTGAAGGCTGCCGGCGCGTTCACGTCGGGCTTCGTGTAGGTCGGCGCAAGCGAGCAGCCCGCGACGACCAGCAAGAGCCCAAGTAACGCCGACAATCCCAGCCATCGCTTTGTATTCAACGTTTTCATTTCAATCTCTCTCATGCTTCGAGCGAAGCATTGACACCGCGCATGTGCGGATTGTGGCCATGCTTGTCGACGAGATGTTCGCCGCCAGCCAGCTTTCTCAACAGCACATAAAACACCGGCGTGAGCATCAGGCCGAACAGCGTCACGCCGAGCATGCCGAAGAACACCGCCACGCCCATTGCATGGCGCATTTCCGAACCCGCGCCCGACGACAGCACGAGTGGCACCACGCCCATGATGAAAGCGATCGACGTCATCAAGATCGGCCGCAAGCGCAGACGGCTGGCTTCAATAGCCGCCTCCACGATCGAACGTCCCTGCATTTCCAGCTCTCGCGCAAATTCCACGATCAGGATGGCGTTCTTCGCCGACAAGCCCACCAGCACCATCAAGCCGATCTGCGTGAAGATGTTGTTGTCACCCTTCGTGAGCCACACGCCGACCAGCGCCGAGAGAATGCTCATGGGCACGATCAGGATCACGGCGAGCGGCAGCGTCAGGCTTTCGTAGAGGGCAGCCAGCACGAGGAACACGAGCAGTACGCTGATCGGGAACACCCACATGGCCGCATTGCCTGCAAGAATCTGCTGGTACGTCAGGTCGGTCCATTCGAACTTGATGCCCCGCGGCAGCGTTTCAGCCGCAATGCGTTCAACCGCAGCCTGCGCCTGGCCCGAGGAATAACCCGGAGCCGGACCACCGTTGATGTCGGCAGCGGTGTAGCCGTTGTAGCGCACCACCATCTCGGGACCATAGGTCGGCGTCACCTTCACGAGCGACGACAGCGGCACCATCTCACCATTCGCGTTACGCGTCTTGAGCAGCCCGATGTCTTCCGAACTCGACCGGAACGGCGCATCCGCCTGTACCCGGACCTGGTAGACACGGCCGAAGCGGTTGAAGTCGTTCACATACAGCGAACCCAGGTACACCTGCATCGTGCTGAATACATCGGTCACGGATACGCCAAGTTGCTTCGCCTTCACCCGGTCCAGATCCACGTTCAGTTGCGGCACGTTGATCTGATAGCTCGAGAACGTCGGGCCCAGTTCAGGCGCCTCCGATGCACGCTTCATGAACGCCTGCGTAGCGTCGTTCAGTGCGGCGTAGCCCAGCGCGCCACGGTCTTCCAGTTGCAACTTGAAGCCGCCCAGCGTCCCCAGGCCGAGCACCGGCGGCGGCGGGAACACAGCAATGAACGAGCCCTTGATCGCCGCATATTTCTGATTCAACGAACCCGCAATGGCACCTGCCGACAGTGCTGCACCCTTGCGCTCGCTAAACGGCTTGAGCGTCACGAACACAATGCCGGCGCTCGATGAATTCGTGAAGCCATTCACCGACAAGCCCGGAAACTCCACCGCGCTCTGTACGCCCGGCGTTTGCTTCGCGATATCCGTCATCTGGCGAATCACGGCCTCGGTACGATCGAGCGACGCGCCGTTAGGCAATTGCGCAAAGCTGATCAGATACTCCTTGTCCTGCGCTGGCACGAAACCGCCGGGCACGACCTTGCTCATCAGCACAGCGCCGCACAACAGCACGACGTACACGCCCATCATCAGCGCCTTGCGGTTGATGACACCCGTTACGCCCTTGCCGTAATTCTCCGAACCACGCTTGAAGACCTTGTTGAACTGGCGGAAGAAACCACCGAACACACGATCCATGCCGCGGGTAAGCCAGTCCTTCGGTTCGTCATGGCCCTTCAGCAACAGGGCTGCCAACGCCGGCGACAACGTCAGCGAGTTGAACGCCGAGATCACCGTAGAGATGGCGATGGTCATTGCGAACTGCTTGTAGAACTGACCCGTCAGGCCGGACATGAATGCGAGCGGCACGAACACGGCGGTCAGCGTCAACGCGATGGCGATAATCGGCCCGCTCACTTCGCGCATGGCCTGATAGGTGGCCTCTCGCGCCGATAACCCCGCCTCGATATTGCGTTCGACGTTCTCCACCACCACGATCGCATCATCCACCACGATCCCGATTGCCAGCACCATCCCGAACAATGACAACGCGTTGATCGAGAAGCCGAACGCCAGCAGCAACGAGAACGTACCGATGATCGACACCGGCACCGCCAGCAACGGAATGATCGACGCGCGCCAGGTTTGCAGGAACACGATCACCACCAGCACGACCAGCGCGATGGCTTCGATCAGCGTATGAATCACCGCCTCAATACTCGAACGCACGAACTGCGTCGGGTCATAGACGATTTGATAATCGACGCCCGCCGGCATGTCCGCCTTCAATTCCTTCATGGTCTCGCGGACCGAATCGGAGATCTGCAGCGAGTTCGCACCAGGTTGCTGGTTGATCGCCATGGCGACCGCCGACTTGTTGTCGAGCAGCGAACGCAAGCCATATTCCGATGCAGCCAACTCGACCCGTGCCACGTCACCCAGATGCGTGACCGCGCCGTCAGGCGACGTCTTGAGCACGATGTCCCTGAACTCCGCTTCGGTCTGCAAGCGGCCTTGCGCATTCACGTTCAGTTGCAGCGGTACGTTCGACGAAGTCGGCGACGCCCCGATCACGCCGGCGGCCACCTGCACGTTCTGCTCACGGATCGCGTTGACTATGTCGGTTGCCGTCATGCCACGCTGCGCGACCTTTTGCGGATCGAGCCAGATACGCATGGAGTAATCGCCTGAACCCCACAGCTGAACTTCGCCCACGCCCTGGATTCGCTCAAGCCGGTCCTTCACGTTGATCAGCGCGTAGTTGCGCAGATACGTCATGTCGTAGCGGTTATTCGGCGAGTTCAGGTGAACCACCATGGTGAGCGTCGGCGACGACTTGATGGTCGTCACGCCGAGCCGCGTCACGTCTTCCGGCAAACGTGGCAGCGCTTGCGACACGCGGTTCTGCACCAGCTCCTGCGCCTTGTCCGGGTCGGTGCCGAGCTTGAACGTCACCGTGATGGTCAGGTTGCCGTCGCTATTGGCTTGCGACTGCATGTACAGCATGTCTTCCACGCCGTTGATCTGCTCTTCCAATGGCGACGCCACCGTTTCAGCGATCACCTTCGGATTCGCGCCCGGATACTGCGCATGGACGACCACGGACGGCGGCACGACTTCCGGATATTCGGAGATCGGCAGCTTGAACATGGCAATGATGCCCGCCAGCAGCAGGAGCACCGACAGCACACCCGCAAAGATCGGGCGGTCGATGAAAAACTTGGAAATGTTCATGACGTTTTCTTTATCTGCATGAGAGGCTGCGCGCGCGTAGCCGCCGGCCGGTCCATCCCGTCAGGAACAAACCCGCCACGTACTACACACACGAGGAGCCGCTGTTAAGCGTCTTATGAAGCGCGTCTTATGAAGCGTCTTTAGCCGGCGACGCACTCGCCATTGCTACGGAATTGGCCTTCACGACATCGTTCGGGCGCACGCGCTGCAGGCCGTTCACCACGATGCGTTCGCCCGGCTGCAAGCCCTTCGCGATCACGCGCAGGCCGTCGCTCAACGTGCCGAGCGTGACTTCGCGGTACTGCACGCGGTTGTCTGGATCGACCACCATCACGAACTTCTTGTCCTGGTCGGTCCCGATGGCGGCATCGTCGATCAGCACGGCCGGATGCGGCGTGCCTCCGCCTACCTTGATGCGTGCATAAAGGCCCGGCACAAGCGTGCCGTCGGCGTTATCGAAACGTGCCCGCACGCGGATCGTGCCCGAGCCCGTATCGAGCTGGTTATCGACGGATGCGACCTTGCCTTCGCGCGAGAAACCATCTTCATTCGCGAGGCCGAGCGAGACCGGCACGCTTGCACGCGAGTCGCGGCTCAGATAACGCAGGTAGGTTTGTTCATCGACGTCGAACGAGGCGTAGATGGGCGACACCGACACCAGCGTGGTCAGCAGCGGCGCGCTGGAACCCGTCGACACGATGTTGCCAACAGTCATTTCCGCACGCGACACCCGGCCCGACACCGGCGCCACGATCTGCGTGTACGTCAGGTTGATCTTCGCCGTCTCGAGCGCCGCTTGTGCAGCCTTCAGGTTCGCCGCGGCTTCGTGCGACGCGTTCTGCTTTTCGTCGTAATCACGCTTGGCAATAGCGTTGTCCGCCAGCAAGCGCTCCGCACGCGCGGCATCGGTCGATGTATAACCGTTGCGAGCCTGGGCCGCCGCGAGTTGCGCCGCGGCTTGATCGACTTGCGCCACATACGGCCGCGGGTCGATGGTAAAGAGCGGATCGCCCTTCTTCACCAGTGCGCCATCGGCAAAATGCACCGCGACGATAGTCCCCGGCACGAGCGGACGGATCTCGACCTTGTCGATCGCTTCCAGGCGGCCCGAATAGTTCTGGTAGTCGGTGATGGTCTTCGAGACCACCGTGGCGACATCCACTTCCGTGGCGGGCGCCGACGGCTTGATGGCAGCTTCGGCACCGTTCACCGGCAGATCGCCGCGGCCGAAACCGTGCATGGCAGTGAATGTTCCGATGCCTGCGACGACCAGCGCGGCGCCTAGCGCGACGGTAAGACGTTTGCGAGTGATGGACATGCGTTGCTCCGATTAAGTCGTTGAGATTTATTAAATTTTTTAGTGTGCCGCGAGCGGCGCAAGCGTCTGCGCGCGAAGCCGTTTCTTGAAGAACGCCACCACGTCGGCGAGTGCGGCCGGGTCCGCTGCAAGCGCGTTATGCGATGCATTGACGTGCCGCGTGACTTCCGTCGGTACGCCCGCGGCAATCAGTTCGCCGGCATATTTCTCTGCCTCGATATGCAGCAGGTCATGCTGCGCGCTTGCGATCAGCGCAGGCGGCAGACCGGCCAGGCGCCGCGATTCCAGCGGCGCTGCATACGGATGAAGCCGTTGTGAAGCGTTCGGCAGATACGCGCGATAACACTGCGCGCACTCCGTCATGCAGATGTCGGGCGAGCGCACCTTGTTCTCGTCGGCCACGCGCGTCATGCTTGGGTCGAGCAACGGCGCGAGCAGCGCTTGCGCCAGGATCACGATGTCGCCGCGATCCCGCGCGATCGCCGCGAGACACGTGGCCAGGTTGCCGCCTGCGTCGTGCCCCGCGACCCCGATGCGGTTTGCATCCGCGCGTTGCGCACGAGCGTTCGCCACGGCCCATTGCGCCGCCCGGTAAGCATCCTCGGGAGCCGCGGGAAACGGGAAAGCCGGGGCCAGTGAGTAGCCCACCGAAATAACCCACGCGGCTGTATCGCGGGCAATGGTGCTGGCGGTAACGTCGGCGTCATCGAGCGTGCCGCGCACAAAGCCGCCGCCATGGAAATAGAGCACGACAGGCAGGACGGTACCGTCCGAGGCGGGGCGATAACTGCGCAAGGTTATGGGTTGCGCATGTCCCGCGATTCGAACATCCTCTATGCAGAGGCCCAGATCCAGCGTCGATACCATGATTATTTTCAGCGCGTCCGCGCCATCCCACCCGAGTTGCGATGGAACGAATTCTGGGGGCAACGACATTTGAAATAAATGCCTATAATCCGGCAACACAATTCGGTCGCACCGAACAATCGCAATCGAAACTGCCCATTCCTGTCTGAGCGGCATCCTTATTCCGGACGCCGCAAAGCATTGACGGTGAGAGAAAAATGGACCGGCTACAAGCTATGCAGGTGTTTACAAGGGTTGTCGACACCAATAGTTTTTCACGCGCGGCGGACACGCTGGACATGCCGCGCGCCTCGGTGACAACGATCATTCAGAACCTCGAAGCGTTCCTCAACGTGCGTCTCCTGCAACGCACGACACGACGCCTGAACCTCACGCCGGACGGCGCCGCGTATTACGAGCGCTGCGTGCGGATCCTGGCGGACATCGAGGAAACCGAGAGTTCGTTCGCCAATACCGGCAAGGGTCCGCGCGGTAAATTGCGCGTCGATATGCCGGGGTCGATCGGGCGCATGATCGTCATGCCCCAGCTTTGTGAATTCCACGCGCGTTATCCGGACATCGAGTTGATGGTCGGTTTCGGCGACAAACCGGTCGACCTGATCCAGGAAGGCGTGGATTGCGTCATTCGCGTGGGAACGCTGCAGGATTCCAGTCTTGTCGCGCGGCGGATCGGCGTATTTCAGGGCCTGACCGCGGCGAGTCCGGATTATCTCGAGCTTCATGGCGTACCGCACACCATCGATGATTTGCAGCAGCACACGGCCGTGAATTATTTCTCCAGCCGCACCGGCCGCGTGATGGATATGGATTTTGTCGTCGATGGGAAATCCGTCGACGTGAAGATGCGCGGGAAGATTGCCGTGAATGATGCCGAGGCTTATATCGCGTGCGGCGTCAAAGGGGTTGGAATCGTTCAGATAGCGAGGTTCATGGCCCTTCCGCATTTGCGCTCCGGTGAACTGGTCGAGGTGCTGCCGCAGTGGAAACCGTTGCCCATGCCGATTTCAGTGGTTTATCCGCATAACCGGCATTTGTCGCCTAAAGTGCGGGTTTTTGTTGACTGGGCTGCGGAGTTGTTTGAACGGTGTCCGCTGCTTTCTGGGCAGGAGGATGCCGAGCAGCGTTGTCTGCCGACGGCTACGCCAGCGAAATCAATCGTCAAGCATGGGACGCCGGATGTTGCCGGCACCGCTGAGGTGGTGGTTTAGTTTTGCTTTGTTTTGTTTTGCTTATGGCCCTTGTTCGGGTTGGGTCCCTCGCTCTTTGACGCTGTTGCGAAATTGATTTTCGCTCGCGCCGGTGGACGGGTTTGAGGGATGATGGGTTTGGAAGCGGCGGTCGGGGTCAGTGCCGGGTTGGTCGGTTATGGGGTTAGCGGTCGGGGTCAGTGCTGAGTTGGTCGGTTCTGGGGTTAGCGGTCGGGGTTGATGCCGGGTTGTTGCTTTCGGCGTTAGTGGTCTGCAGGAGTCGGATTTTCTCTTTATCACTATTAGCCACTGTGCGTGGCGGCACGTCATTTCTTTGTCCAAAGCGACAAAGAAACGAAGCAAAGAAAACGCTTTCAAACACGCTACCCTAAGTGTCCACAGCGTGCAGTTTTCATTCATAGGTGCCCCAAAAGCACGGTGCTCGCCAGAGCCACGGATGTGTGAACCCCTCCTTCTCGCGAATCCTGACACGAACACGCTTCGCCCCGTACGCTCTCGGGCAAGCACCATTGCCAAGGAACCCGCGCGGCCTCACGCGTTCTGCCGACCGTGGTTTTTGATGGGTTAGCAGCCTGGTTCGTACGGCCATATTCGTGAATCACAGCGTGGTGCCTAGCAACTCGATGCGTGCTTAGTGCTTCAGTTTTTGGTGAGTTGGCTGCGTGCTTACACGATTATTTTCGTCGGTTACGGCCCTACATATTTCGGGCTTTATTACCCGGTAGGTTGGCGACGTGGTTCGTCGTGCATACAAATTCGGTGGTTGGTCGTCCGCGGATAGCGCGGGGTGCTCCTTGGGCAGATTCAATCACTGGTGGCGAAGCGTGTGGGTATCGGTGTTCGGAGAAGGAGGGGTTCACACATCCTCCGCTCTGGCGAGCACCGTGCTTTTGGGGCACCCATGAATGAAAACTGCACGCTGTGGACACTTAGGGTAGCGTGGTTGAAAGCGTTTTCTTTGCTTCGTTTCTTTGTCGCTTTGGACAAAGAAATGACGTGCCGCCACGCACAGTGGCTAATAGTGATAAAGAGAAAATCCGACTCTCGCAGACCACCACGGCCGAAAGCACCAACCCGGCAATGAACCCGACCGACCACTACCCCCAGAACCGACCAACCCGGCATAGACCCCGCCCACTACCCCCACAACCGACCACCCCGGCATCACCCCCGACCACTAACCCCAAAAACAACCCAAACCCCACCCCGTCCACCGGCGCGAGCGACCCTCCCACCGGTATGGGCTTAAATCCCTTTCACTCATAGTGGTTCTGTCGCAAAAGCCCTTTCCATAAGGGCTCCTTCGATTATTCGCGCAGCGCGATTAATCTTTTCGCTTAACGATCATTTATCCGCAGCGCTCACTTGACTACATTTCATCCTGTCGCAGCGCGGCCCGTCGATTAGTCGATGTCATTCTCTTTCGTTGCTTAGGCTCATTGCCTGGATCGACGCCCGCTGCCCCGCTATCAGTCCGATAGCATCGACTCCGCTCGATGCTTATCGAATGAATCGACAGGAGCAGCACCCATGAAAACCGCTATCGCAACACTCTCGCTTTCCGCTATCTCAGCCATTGTCTCCACTACCGCATTCGCTGACGGCGGCATTGGGCACGCAGGCACTTATCAAACCGCAGTGACCAGCCAAAGCACCATGACTCGCGCGCAAGTCCGCGCCGAACTGGCGGCATCCTATGCCAACGGCACACTGCCCGCGCTGAACCGCAACACCTACCCTGAGCGCAGCATGGCGGGAATCGCCATTGCCGAGCAGCACGAACAACGTGCACGCGACGCAGCAGCTGCGGAACAACGCAATCGTTCTATCGTGGAGTTCGCGAACGGATCGGTGACACAAAGCGGCAACGCCAACGCCCAGTAAATAAAGGAGTCCATCATGAATGAATCAGTACCCCTTGAAGACTTCTCCGCGCTCGACGACTGGCTTCCGGCAGCCCCGCAATGGCGCCCATACAGGCCGCAAGCAACGAGCGAGCGTCAGGCAGCGGAATGGGCAGATTCTGCGGCAGGTTGAGCGATTCAACGCTTGGCCAGCGCGGACTCATCAAGTCCGCGCTGGTGGCAATCAACAGCTTGAATGTGAGCGTGCATTAATCTGGCTGAGTGCCTGATCGCGGGTAAAAGTGATCAGGCACTCATGCGGGGCATTCACGCTTTAACCGCACGCGCCTATTTCGCCGCACGCTGTACAGAAGTCGCAACCGTCCTTGCGGATCATCGCGTTGGCACCACAAGTCGGGCACTTGCGGCCTGGAATGGGCAGTAGCGCATGCGGGTTGCCAGCGTCTGCGTTGTCCTCCACAACCGCGGTGATCTCGTCATCGCTGGATTCGGATGACGCCGATACAAGCCCCGCCTGCGCACTCTCATGCCGACGCTGCGCAAGCAAGCGCGACGGTAGCTGACCGCCCTCGATATCGAGGAAACCTCGCCGATACAGGATCTGCTGGATCGCATACGCAAGCGCCGCGACTTCCGAATCGTGCCAGCGTGGTGCTTTGTGACCACCGGGACGCTCGACGTCACCCAGCCGCACCTGTCCACGATCCCACGATACCTTGCGCATATCCTGCAGATTGCGCGCGACAAAACCACCTCGCGCCGCCAGCGACAATGACCGCATCGTCGCCGTAATCCATTGCTGCGATTCGTCGCGTTGCCCCGTTGGTATGAAGAACTCGATGGGCCGCTCGATAGTGACATCTTCGCCACCCAGCCGCCCGGTAATCTCCATGAACGACACCGCTACGTAAAGCGACTTCTTGCCGGCTTGCGTGAGGTACTCCACCTTCTCGATGATCGCCGGCAACTCGCCGCGCGGACGATGATCGATGGCAATGCGCAACGGGTCCAGTTGAACCTCTGCGTCCGCCGCGTCCGATGGATCGGATGCAACGATCGCGGGTGTCTCCGGCGTCACCGACAACACCGCACCCAGCGTGTCGTTCGGCCGGTAGGTAGCCAGCCCCTTCAGGCCGCGGCGCCATGCGTCGAAGTAAAGGTCCTTGAACGCGTCGAACGGATAATCGGCCGGTACATTGACCGTCTTCGAAATGGAGGTATCGACGAAAGGCTGCACCGCCGCCATCATTTCCAGATGATCGTTCGCGGGCATATCGAGTGCGCTCACGAAATACTCCGGCAACGCCTTCACGTCGCCGCCCAGTTCGCGATACAAGCGGTACGCATGATCCTCCACTGAAAATGATTGCCGGCTGCCATCGGCCATGCGCTTGGTACGCTGGTAAGTCCACGAGAACGCCGGCTCAATGCCGTTCGACGCATTGTCAGCGAACGCCAGGCTCACGGTGCCGGTCGGCGCAATGGAAAGCAGGTGGCTGTTGCGAATCCCGTCGCGATGAATCTCCGCCTTGATGTCATCCGGCAGGCGCGACGCGAAAGTACCTGTTTCAAGGTACTTTTTTGCATCGAAGAGCGGGAACGCGCCACGCTCGCGAGCCAGCTCCACCGACGCGCGATACGCCTCGTCGCGCATGGTCTGCGCCACACGTATCGCAAAATCGCGGCCCTCCTGCGAGTTGTAGCGCACACCGAGCATGACAAGCGTGTCGCCGAGCCCCGTAAAACCCACGCCTATGCGCCGCTTCGCCTGCGCTTCCCTGTCTTGCTCGGGTAGCGGCCAGAGCGTTACGTCGAGCACATCGTCGAGAAAACGAACCTGCGTGCGGGTGCTTTTCGCCAAGCCATCCCAGTCGAATACTGGCGTTCCTCCATGACGCTGCGCGAACGGTTCACGCACGAAACGCGTCAGGTTCAACGGCCCAAGATTGCAGCACCCGTAGGCCGGCAACGGCTGCTCGCCGCACGGATTGGTGGCGCGAATGGTCTCCACCGCTCGCAGGTTGTTGTCGTCGTTCATGCGCGATACGAACACCACCCCTGGCTCCGCAACGTCATAGGTCGAGCGCATGATCGTGTCCCACACTTCCCGTGCCCGCACTTCGCGATAAACCCACAGACCGTCTTCACGCTGCCGCGCATCGGCCGATGCCTTGACCGACGGTGAAGGTTCGGCGCGATGCACGAGCTGCCACGGGGTATCGTCAGCAACGGCTTGCATGAACTCGTCGGTCACCGCGACCGATACGTTGAAGTTATTCCAGCGCCCCTTCACATGCTTTGCCGCGATAAATTCAAGCAGGTCAGGATGTGAGCAATCCAGAATGCCCATCTGGGCGCCGCGCCGCGACCCGGCGCTTTCAACGGTCCTGCATGACGCGTCGAAAACATCCATGTAACTGCACGGCCCCGATGCCGACGATCCCGTGGAATGCACGCGTGCACCCTTCGGACGGATCGCGGAAAAGTTGTAACCCACGCCGCCGCCGCGCCGCATGGTTTCGGCTGCCTGCAGCAAGGCAACGTAGATGCCCGGCAAACCGTCCTCGTCCACGCCCTGGATGGCGTCGCCCACCGGCTGCACGAAGCAGTTGATGAGCGTTGCCTGGATACCCGTGCCGGCCGCGCTCATGATGCGGCCCGCGCCCAGTGCACCACGCTGGAAATTCTCGAAGAATTCGATCTCGACCTGCTTTCGCAGCGCCTCGGGCTCAGCCATTGCCACGCCTCGCGCAACCCGGCGATAAATATCGTCAATGCCCGCTTCATCTCCCTTCGCATACTTTTCCAGCATGACGTCGATGGAAAACTGCTGCGGTGAAACGGTGATCTTCAAGTCGTCTTCAGCCATGTTCTGTCCTCATGTCCAGCGGTTTGCTGCGTTGCATCGGAGTGGCGGAGCATGCCTCGCCGGCCGCGCTGGCCGAGCGTATCCCCTTCCAAATTACACCTTTCGGACTAGTCCCGCCGGAGGAGCGACATGGAGTCGCGTCCTCCCATCGGCGAATGGGCGGCACGTCGCGCAGTTCCTAATCTTGCAGTGATTTCCCAACTCAACGCAAATTTAATCGACAGGCAAGCAATATGACTGCCGTACGCAAGTCCCAAGCCACCCACGATGACGCAACCGCCGATCCGCGCGCCTGGCGCGTGCTGTGGTCGAGCACCTTCGCTTTCACCATCTGCTTCGCGATCTGGATGATGTTCGCGATTCTGGGCATTCCGCTGAAGACCCAACTAGGTCTCTCCGATACAGAATTCGGCCTGATTGCCGCGACGCCGGTGCTCTCAGGCTCGCTGGCGCGCGTCCCGCTCGGCATCTGCACCGACCGCTTCGGCGGACGTATCGTCTTTTTCCTGACGATGCTCGCGACAGTCATACCCATCTGGATGCTCACCTACGCTACGCAGTTCTGGCAATTCATCGCGCTCGGACTGCTGGTCGGTCTCGCCGGCGCCAGTTTCTCGGTCGGTACGCCCTATGTGGCGCGCTGGTTCCCGAAGGAACGCCAGGGCCTCGCGATGGGCATCTTCGGTGCCGGCAATTCGGGGGCTGCGCTCACCAAATTCGTTGCACCCGTGTTGATCGTGACAGCCGGCACGTGGATGATCGTGCCGAAGGTGTATGCCATCGCCATGCTCGTTACCGCCATTCTCTTCTGGATGACATCGGCGACGAATCCCGCCCATCGCATTGCCAATCCGCCGAGCTTCGCCAGCCAGTTGCGCGTGATGAAGGACCGTCGCGCATGGCGTTACTCGCAGTATTACTCGGTCGTGTTCGGCGGTTACGTTGGGCTGGCGCTGTGGCTGCCGCATTACTACGTTAATCATTATGGATTCCATATTGAGCAAGCGGCTTTGCTCGCTGCATGCTTCTCGCTGCCGGGCGGCGTCCTTCGTGCTGCTGGCGGATGGCTGTCCGACCGCTACGGCGCGAAGAAAACAACGTGGGTCGTGATGTGGACCGTGCTTACGTGCTTCTTTTTGCTCAGCTATCCGGACGCGGGCTTCATTGTGCAGTCGACCCATGGTCCGCTCGCGTTTCACATCGCGCTCTCGCCCACCGTATTCACGGTCCTGATTTTCACCGTAGGGATTGCAATGGCGATTGGTAAGGCGTCCGTATTCAAGTTCGTCTCCGATGAATATACCGGCAACATCGGCGCGGTCTCCGGCGTAGTCGGTCTCGCGGGCGGCCTGGCCGGCTTCGCGCTACCCATTCTGTTCGGGTTGTTCGCCGACCTGACGGGCGTGAGCAGCACCTGTTTCATGCTGCTTTTCGGCGCTACCGCCGTCAGCCTCATCTGGATGACCTTCTCTTTCCGCTCGCATGGCGACGCTGTCCTGCCGCGCGCCCCTGTCTAATCCAACCGATAAAAACATGTCCGACTATCTTCTCAAGAACTGGGAGCCGGAAGATCCGGCATTCTGGAAAACACGCGGCTCGGCCATTGCCAACCGCAACCTGTGGATCTCCATCCCGGCACTGATGCTTGCCTTCGCCGTGTGGTCGCTATGGAGCGTCGTTGTCGTCAACCTGGATAAAGGCGGCTTCCACTTCACGAAGAACGAACTGTTCTGGCTGACGGCGTTACCCGCCCTGTCCGGCGCGACGCTGCGCATTTTCTATTCGTTTCTCGTGCCCATCTTCGGCGGCCGGCGCTTCACCGCCGTCTCTACCGCCACGCTGCTGATTCCCGCGCTCGGCATGGGGTTCGCCTTGCGCGATCCGTCGACCAGCTATACCACCCTGCTCGTGCTCGCTTTGCTGTGCGGTTTTGGTGGCGCGAACTTCAGTTCTTCAATGTCGAATATCAGTTTCTTCTTTCCCAAGGCACGCAAAGGACTGGCGACGGGATTGAACGCCGGCATCGGCAATCTGGGTGTGTCGCTGGTGCAGTTCGTCACGCCGCTCGTGATCGCCACGGCCGCCTTCGCTTCGCTCGCAGGGGATGGTCAGACGTTCCTCGCGAACGGGGTCGAACGAGGTATCTGGCTGCAGAACGCGGGCTTTATCTGGGTACCGTTCATCGTGGTGGCGTCGCTGGCGGCATGGTTCGGGATGAACGATATCGCCGACGCAAAGGCCTCCTTCGCCGAGCAAGCCGTGATCTTCACGCGCAAGCACAACTGGTTGATGTGCTGGCTTTATATCGGCACGTTCGGCTCGTTCATCGGTTTCTCCGCAGGCTTTGCACTGCTGACCAAGAGCCAGTTTCCGTCGATCAACCCCACTGCCTATGCGTTCCTCGGCCCGCTCGCGGGCGCCTTGGCGCGTCCGGTAGGCGGCTGGATCTCTGATCATCTGGGCGGCGCGCGCGTGACGCTCTGGACTTTCCTCGGCATGATCGCCGCCGTGTTCGGCGTGATCTCGTTCATGCCCGCCACGGGCGTATCAGGTAACTACGCAGGCAACTTCGCGGGCTTCCTCGCCATGTTCATCGTGCTGTTCATGCTGACCGGCATTGGCAACGGTTCGACCTTCCGCATGATCCCGGTGATCTTCATGACCGAGCACCAGCGCCGCGCCAAGGGGCTGGATGCCGCAGCTCAACGCCAGGCCATGCACGACGCCGGCAAGGAGTCCGCGGCCGTGCTCGGTTTCTCCGCTGCTATTGGCGCGTACGGCGGCTTCTTCATTCCAAAGACCTTCGGCACCGCACTCGACATGACCGGTTCCGCCATACCCGCGCTGTACGTATTCATCGCGTTCTACGTGACGTGCGTCGCCATCACGTGGTTCTGCTACGCACGCCGCAACGCGAGCATGCCTTGCTGACGCGCCCTCTTCGACACAGGACACAATAATGAGTCATTTTCTGGATCGCCTGAAGTTCGTGAAGCGCACGCAGTCGACGTTTTCGAACGGACACGGTGCGGTGGTCAATGAAGACCGCAAGTGGGAAGAAGGTTATAGAACCCGCTGGCAACATGACAAGATCGTGCGCTCCACGCATGGCGTGAACTGCACGGGTTCGTGTTCGTGGAAGGTCTATGTGAAGAGCGGGCTGATTGTCTGGGAGACGCAGCAGACCGACTATCCGCGCACCCGCGCCGACCTGCCGAATCACGAACCGCGCGGCTGTCCGCGTGGGGCGTCGTATAGCTGGTACGTATATTCGGCGCAGCGCGTCAAGTATCCGATGATCCGCGGCCGCCTGATGGAAATGTGGCGCGAGGCGCGCAAGTCGCTCGATCCGGTCGCCGCGTGGGCGTCGATCAGCCAGGACCCGGTCAAGTCAAAACGCTATAAGAGCGTGCGTGGCCTCGGTGGCTTTGTGCGCGCCGACTGGGACACCGCTAACGAAATGATCGCTGCGGCTAATGCGTTCACCATAGGCAAGTTCGGGCCGGATCGCGTGGTTGGCTTCTCGCCGATTCCCGCCATGTCCATGGTCTCGTACGCAGCGGGTTCGCGTTATCTCAGCTTGATTGGCGGAGTGTGCCTCTCGTTCTACGACTGGTACTGCGACCTGCCGCCCGCTTCGCCGCAGGTCTGGGGTGAGCAGACCGACGTACCGGAATCCGCGGACTGGTACAACTCCACCTATCTGATGGTATGGGGTTCGAACATTCCGCAGACCCGGACCCCCGATGCGCATTTCTATACCGAGGTGCGCTACAAGGGCACGAAAACGGTAGCGGTATCGTCGGATTTCGGCGAGATGGTCAAGTTCGGCGACATCTGGCTTGCGCCTAAACAAGGCACCGACGCCGCGCTTGCAATGGCGATGGGGCACGTCGTGCTGAAGGAATTCCACGCAGCGAACGCATCGAACCAATCCGCTTATTTCCGCGACTATGTAAAGCAATACACCGACATGCCCATGCTCGTGCTACAGCGCGACAACGATGGCATGCTGGTGCCCGATCAGTTCCTGCGCGCATCGCATCTCGCCGATAGCCTCGACGAAGCGAACAATGCGCAATGGAAGACGCTCCTGATCGATGCAGACAGCGGCCAGATCGTCGCGCCCAACGGCACGGTAGGCTTTCGCTGGAATGAAGCTGCGCACAACGACGGCCGCAAGGTCGGCCGCTGGAATCTCGAACTGAAAGACGGCGGTAGCGGGCGGCCGATCGACCCCCGTCTCTCGATGATCACTGCGGGCACGCATGACGAAGTGGTCACAGTCGGCTTCCCCTACTTCGGCAGCGAGCACAACGCGCTGCTGGAACGTCACGTCCCCGCCCGGCGCGTCACGCTCGCGGACGGCACGAGCGCGCTTGTCGCCACCGTGTTCGACTTGCAAATGGCGAACTACGGGGTAGACCAGGGACTCGGCGGCCCGAACGTTGCCAGCAGTTACGACGACGACGTTCCGTACACGCCCGCATGGCAGGAAAAGCACACCACCGTGCCGCGCAATCTCGTGATCCAGGTGGCCCGCGAGTTCGCAACGAACGCCCATCAGACGCAGGGCAAGAGCATGGTGATCGTGGGCGCCGCGCTCAATCACTGGTATCACAACGACATGATTTATCGCGGCATCATCAACCTCCTGATGATGTGCGGATGCGTAGGAAAGAGCGGCGGCGGCTGGGCGCATTACGTTGGTCAGGAAAAGCTTCGGCCGCAATTCGGCTGGGCGCCGCTTGCGTTCGCGCTCGACTGGTCGAAGCCGCCGCGGCAGATGAACGGCACGTCCTTCTTCTATAACCACACCAGTCAGTGGCGTCACGAGAAGGTCGGGCTGAACGAAGTGCTTTCGCCGACCGCGAACAAGGCGAACTATGCGAACCTCGCCATGCTCGACCTGAATGCGAAGTCCGAGCGCATGGGCTGGTTGCCGAGTGCGCCGCAACTTGGCGCGAATCCGCTCGATCTGACCGACGAAGCAGCCCGTGCCGGCATGAAGCCGGTGGACTACGTGGTCGACCGCCTGAAGTCGGGCGCATTGCAATTCTCTTGCGATGACCCCGACAACCCCGTCAACTTCCCCCGCAACATGTTCGTCTGGCGTTCGAACATCCTGGGCAGTTCGGGCAAGGGTCACGAATACTTCCTGAAGTATTTGCTCGGCACGCAGAACGCCCTCTTCTCCGATGAAAACGACGCCATCATGCCCGGCCAGGTCCATGTGCGCGAAGCGGCTGAAGGCAAACTCGACCTGCTGACCGTGCTCGATTTCCGCATGAGCACGACCTGTCTCTACGGCGACATCGTGCTGCCGACCGCGACGTGGTACGAGAAAGACGACCTGAATACATCGGACATGCATCCGTTCATTCACCCGTTGTCGGAAGCCGTGCAGCCGTTGTGGGAGAGCAAGAGCGACTGGGAAATCTACAAGGGCATTGCAGAGAAGTTTGCGGAGATCGGCGGTGCGCATCTCGGTACCCGTACCGATCTGGTCTGCACGCCGCTCATGCACGATACCCCGGGCGAACTCGGCCAGCCGTTCGAGCCGAAGGACTGGCGCGCCGGTGAATGCGACCTGATTCCCGGCAAGACCGCGCCGTCCATGACGGTGGTCGAACGCAACTACAAAGATGTCTATCGCAAGTTCACGTCCGTGGGTCCGTTGCTGGATACACAGGGCAATGGCGGCAAGGGCATCAACTGGAACAGCGCGCATGAGGTGGATGAACTCGCGCACATCACGCACACGGTCACGGATCCGGGCGTGAGCCATGGACGTCCGCGGCTTGACAGCGCCATCGACGCCGCTGAAATGATCCTCACGTTCGCGCCCGAAACCAACGGCCACGTTGCAGTGAAGGCATGGCAAGCGTTGTCGAAGATCACGGGACGCGAACATGCACACCTCGCCGAAGGCCGCGAGCACGACAAGATCCGTTTCCGCGATGTCCAGGCGCAGCCGCGCAAAATCATTTCGGCGCCGACCTGGTCAGGGCTCGAATCCGAGGAGGTCAGCTACAACGCAGGCTATACGAACGTGCACGAACTGATCCCATGGCGCACCCTCACGGGCCGCCAGCAGTTCTATCAGGATCATCGCTGGATGCTGGATTTCGGCGAGGGTTCGTGCGTGTATCGCCCGGCTATTGACACGAAAACCGTCACCGCGATGCTCGGCGCGAAGCCGAACGGCGAGCACGAGCTCGTGCTCAACTGGATCACGCCACACCAGAAATGGGGCATCCACTCCACGTATTCCGACAACCTGCGCATGCTGACGCTCTCGCGTGGCGGACCGCACGTGTGGGTGTCGGAAGCGGAAGCAAAGCAAGCCGGTCTCATCGATAACGACTGGGTGGAAGTGTTCAACGTGAACGGTACGCTGACTGCCCGCGTGGTGGTGAGTCAGCGCGTGCCGCTCGGCATGTGCCTGATGTATCACGCTCAGGAAAAGATCATCAACGTGCCGGGCGCGGAGACAAGCGGCATGCGCGGCGGCATTCATAACTCGGTCACGCGCACGGTGCTCAAGCCGACGCACATGATCGGCGGATATGCACAGCAAGCCTATGGTTTCAACTACTACGGCACCGTGGGATCGAACCGCGACGAGTATGTGATCGTACGCAAGATGAAAAAAGTAGCGTGGCTCGAAGGCCCGCTCAATGAAAGCGAAGGAGCGGCATCATGAAAATCCGTGCGCAAGTCGCAATGGTTTTGAACCTGGACAAATGCATCGGTTGCCATACATGCTCCGTCACGTGCAAGAACGTGTGGACTTCGCGAGACGGCGTGGAGTACGCGTGGTTCAACAATGTGGAAACCAAACCGGGCATTGGCTATCCGAAGGAATGGCAGAACCAGAAGAAGTGGCGAGGCGGCTGGACCCGCGACGCGAGCGGCAAGCTCCATCCGCGTCAGGGCGGCAAGCTCAAGGTCCTCGCGAACCTGTTCGCGAACCCCAATCTGCCTGCTATCGACGACTACTACGAGCCCTTCACGTTCGACTACGAGCATTTGCAGAACGCGCGGCTATCTGAAACGCCGCCAACAGCCAGGCCCGTGTCCGTCATCACCGGCAAGAAGATGGAGAAGATCGAATGGGGCCCGAACTGGGAGGATGACCTTGGAGGCGAGTTCTCGTCACGCGGTCGTGACGCGCTGTTCGAGAACGTGCAGAAAGAGATGTACTCGACCTTCGAGAACACCTTCATGATGTACTTGCCGCGGCTGTGCGAGCACTGCCTGAACCCTGCATGCGTGGCGTCGTGCCCGTCGGGCTCGGTGTACAAACGCGAGGACGACGGCATTGTGCTGGTCGACCAGGACAAGTGCCGCGGCTGGCGCATGTGCATCTCCGGTTGCCCTTACAAGAAGATCTACTTCAACTGGAAGAGCGGCAAGGCGGAGAAGTGCATCTTCTGTTATCCGCGTCTTGAAGCCGGTCAGCCGACCGTTTGTGCGGAGACGTGCGTCGGGCGTATCCGCTATCTCGGCGTGCTGTTGTATGACGCCGACAAAATTGGCGAAGCGGCGTCGGTTGAACGCGAACAGGACTTATACCAGTCGCAACTGGACGTGTTCCTCGATCCGCACGACCCCGCTGTGCGGGCAGAAGCGCTCGCGCAAGGCGTTCCCCAAAGCTGGCTCGACGCCGCGGTCAAATCGCCCGTCTACAAGATGGCCGTGGAATGGAAGGTGGCGTTCCCGCTGCACCCGGAATACCGGACTTTGCCAATGGTGTGGTACATCCCCCCACTTTCTCCGATTCAGTCGGCGGCAGACGCGGGACATATCGGCATGGACGGGATCATTCCGGACGTGAAGAGCCTGCGTATTCCAGTGAAGTATCTGGCGAACCTGCTGACCGCCGGCGACGAAGCGCCGGTCACGTCCGCGCTGGAACGCATGCTCGCGATGCGCGCGTTCAAGCGTGCCGAAGTCGTGCACGGCCGCGCGGAACCCGAACTTCTGAACGGCCTCAACCTCACGCCCGCCCAGGTGGAGGACATGTACCAGACCATGGCCATCGCGAACTACGAGGATCGCTTCGTGGTGCCTTCGTCGCACAAGGAACTCGTGGAAGACAGCTTCAACGACAAGGGCAGTTGCGGCTTTACCTTTGGCAACGGCTGCTCGGGCGGGGTGTCGGAAGGATCGTTGTTCGGCAAGAAACCACAAGGCAGCGTGGCGTTCGCCGACATGCCCAAGTCACGCAAGAAAACGGAGTCCGCGTCGTGAACGACACACTGAAACCCCTATCCATCTACACGCTGCTCGCGAGCTTGCTCGACTATCCCGAGCCCGAATTGCTTCTGGCCATGGACGAGATAGAGCAAGCGCTCAGCGCCTTTCCCCAAGCCGCGCAAGTCGCGTTGCAGCCGCTGCTGACGTTGCTGAACGCGCATCCGTTGATCGAGTTGCAGGAGAATTACGTCGCCACGTTCGATCGGAACCCCGCGCACTCCCTGCATCTGTTCGAACACGTTCACGGCGAAAGCCGCGACCGCGGACAGGCGATGGTCGATCTGCTCGATGAATATCGCCGGCATGGTCTTGAAATGGCGACCAACGAACTGCCCGATCACGTGCCGCTGTTTCTCGAGGTGCTGGGCAATATCGACGCGACCGAGGCACGCACGCTGCTGGGCGAGGCCATTCACGTTCTCGCTGCATTGGGCGATCGTCTCGCACGCGATGAAAGCCCGTACGCGGGCGTATTCACCGTATTGCGGTCAATGACCGATGTGGTGCCGATACCCGCCGAGGTGCCCCCTATCCGCGACATGGACGAAGCACTTGAACGCTTCGGCCCGGGCACTGACGGCGTCGAACCATTGCTGGCCCCATCCACCACCACGCCGCTCGCTCAGCCGATGCATTTCCATCCGCGGCCGCCGGCCACGGCCAACTGAGTTCAGGGATCACGCTCATGCTCAATCAATTCTTGTTCGGCATTTATCCCTATATTGCGGCGGCCATTTTCCTGTTCGGCAGCCTCGCGCGCTTCGAGCGCGAACAGTACACATGGAAAGCCGACAGTTCGCAGTTGCTTCATCGCGGCAATCTGCGGCTTGGCAGCATCCTGTTTCATGTCGGCATTCTCGGCCTCTTCTTCGGGCATCTTGGTGGCCTGCTCACGCCGGTTGCCGTTTGGGACTGGCTCGGGATCGAGCACGGCACGAAACAAGCCGTGGCGATGATCGCGGGCGGCGTGATGGGCTCTCTCTGTCTCGTCGGTCTCGTCATCCTGATTCACCGGCGCGTCAGCAACGCGCGTATTTCCGCCGTGACCCGTACCGGCGACAAGGTGCTGCTGTTGTGGATTCTCGTTACCCTGTTGCTCGGCTTGTCGACGATCCGGGAATCAGCGGGTCACATGGACGGCCACATGATGGTCCAGCTCATGACCTGGGCGCAGCACGTCGTCACCTTCCAAGGCGACGCGGCGCAGTACGTGGCGGCCGCACCGTTTGTGTTCCGGATGCATCTGTTCATGGGTATGTCGCTCTTCGTCATCTTCCCGTTCACCCGGCTCGTGCACGTCTGGAGCGGCTTCGCTTCCGTCACGTACCTGAGCCGCGCATGGCAACTCGTGCGGCCGCGCTAACCTGTTCAAGGAGAACATCATGGCGATCATCATCAACGGCGTGGAGCTCGCGGACACGGACCTGGAGCGCGAAATGCCGGCTCATGCAGACACGCCGGATGTAAAGCGGGCGGCGCTGACCGCGGCTGTCCTGCGCCGCGTCCTGCTCGATGAAGCCGCTCAGTTGCACATCGCCTCCGCTCAGGGTGACGAGCTGATGATCGAAGCGTTGCTCGATCATCAGCTTGCCGAGGCGGCCGCGCCCACGCATGAAGAGTGCGAGCGCCACTACCTGGCCGACCTGGAACGCTGGCGGGTGAACGAGCGCGCGCGGGTTAGCCATATCCTGTTCCAGGTTACGGAAAGAGTGGATCTGGTGGCGCTGCGTCAACGCGCTCAACAGACACTCGATGAACTGCTTCACGCCGACGACCTCGAACTGCGGTTCGTTGATTTTGCGCGTACCTTGTCGAATTGCCCGTCGGGGATCGATGGCGGCGCGCTCGGCGAGATAGGCCGCGGCGACACGGTGGCGGCGTTCGAACGTGCGGTGTTTGCCGCGCCTGCTGGTACCCTCTGCCCTGTGCTTGTGGAAACGGAGTTCGGCTTCCATATCATCCGGGTTCACGAAAAGTCGCCGGGCCTGGTGTTGCCGTTCGAGCAGGTTGAGCTGCGTATTCGCGTCGCGATGTCGCAGGCGCTGCGCGATCTTGCCGAGCGGCGTTATGTGATGGAAGCGGTGGCACGCGCTAATATCCAAGGCTGGAAAGACGGGGTAGCGACATGACAGAAGCAGCGGCGAAGCTGCGCATATTCGGTATTTGCGGGCGTTCGGGACAGGGCAAGACAACGCTGATCGAGGCGCTCCTGCCCTGGTTCCGCGCGCGCGGCCTGGTGGTGAACGTGGTGAAGCACAGCCATCATTCAATCGATCTCGAGCCGCCAGGCAAGGACAGCGCACGTTTTCGCGCGGCCGGCGCGGGCGAGGTGCTGATTGCCTCGCCGTACAGGTATGCCATTGTGCGCGAACTGCATGACGCGCCCGAGCCGCCGTTGACGGAACTTGTCGCACGGCTTGCACCCTCCGACCTGACGCTGGTGGAAGGCTTCACGCGCGAGGTCTTGCCGCGCCTCGAAGTCGTTCGTCCCGAGGCGGGCCGGGACCCGCTGTATCTGACCGACATGGCCATCCTCGCGATCGCGACCAACGACGCCCCGCGTCTTCATGACGCACCCGCGATCCCGCTTCTGCCTCTGGCGGACGTTGACCGTATTGGTGAGTTCATATGTAAAACAGTCGGACTCTCACTATTGGACGCCAGCACGCCGGATAATTAGCGCCCTTTGCATTCCGGTCGCGCAAGCACGCAGTTCCATGTCCGATCATCCGCTTCATCGGGCCGCACCCGCGGCCACACCCGAGGTCTCATCCCCGGCCCTGCTCGCCACGCCGTTCCGTTACCGGTTATCCACGCGCATTGTCGCGTTGTCCGGCGTTGCGCTGGCGTTAGTCCTTTCCATGATCGCGGGCACGCTCTGGCTCTCGTGGCAACTCGAAGGCGCGGGCGCGGCGATCAACGACGCTGGCAGCCTGCGCATGCGGGCGGGCAACATCGCCATTCAACTCAACGAAGCACGGGCCGGCCGTAAAGCTGACGTGAATTCGCAAAGCGCCCTGCTCGATCTCACGCTGGCCCAGTTGAAAAGCGGGGACCCCGCGCGGCCATTATTCCTTCCTGCCATGCCTGCGATCCACGCTCAGCTGGATGCCGTATCGCAGGCGTGGCACGACTCGTTGAAGCAGGCGATCACGCACGACGCGTCAAGTTCCATCGATACCCCCTCGCTGTATCTCGCCCGGCTGCCCGCGTTCGTTGCCGAAGCCGATGCACTGGTGCGCATGATCGAACGCGAAAACGCCCGCAAGACAGCCTGGTTGCGACGCTGGCAAATGGCCCTTGCGGCACTCGCGTGCGTGGGCACGATCGCAATCGTGTACCTGCTTTACGCGTGGTTCGTGACGCCCGTACGACGTCTGGAGCGTGGGCTGTCCCGTATCGAACAACGCGAATTCAGCGCCCGTTTGCCGGTCGAGTCGCGCGACGAGTTCGGTCATCTTGCGGAGGGTTTCAACCGGATGGCAAGCGAGCTTCAGAGTTTGTACCGGGACCTCGCGCTACGCGTGACGAGCAAAACCGCGCAACTTGCCACCCGCAACGGCGAACTGGTCGCACTCTACGAGATGACCGCGTTCCTGCATGGCGCGCATGACGTTGAAGTGCTGTGCCGCGGTTTTCTTGCGCGCGTGATGCGTCAGTTCAACGCCGACGCAGGCACCGTCCGCGTGCTCGCTCAAGACGCGGACAACCTGCACGTAGTCGTGTCCGAAGGTTTGCCGGAGCCGCTGCTGAACGCGGAGCGCTGCATGCCGGCAAGCACCTGCGTGTGCGGCGCGGCAGCCACCGGCGGTCTCTCGGTCGTGCGCGATCTACGCATGCAGCAGATAGTTGACAGCGGTCCCGCGACGCATTGCGGCAAGGCAGGTTTCGATGCGGTCGCGGCCTTCGGTATCGTCTCGCATGAGCTTGCGCTGGGTTCGTTCTCGCTGCACTTTCGCGGCGACCGCCCGGTGCTGCCATCGGAAACCCGCCTGCTTGAAACGCTCGGCAAACATCTGGGCACGGCTTTGCAGAACCATCGGCTTGCCACGGCCGCGCGTCAGCTTGCGGTCGCGCAGGAGCGTCACCTGGTCGCGCAGGGGCTGCATGACAGCATCGCGCAGAGCCTGAATTTCCTGAAGCTGCAACTGCATTTACTCGATAACGCCGCAAGCCGCGACGACATGAACGAAGTGCGCGAGATCGCGCCGTTGTTACGCGGAGGTCTTGAGGAAAGTTATGAGGACGTGCGTGAACTGCTCGTCAATTTCCGCACGAAGTTCGCGACCGGCAACCTTCGCGACGCCGTGGACGAGACTGTGACGCGGTTCGAACGGCAAACGGAGACACTAGTCAACCTCGACTACGACGAAGCGGGCGGACTGCCCTTGCCGCCCGACCAGCAGCTACAGGTGCTGTTCATTCTTCAGGAGGCGTTGTCGAACATTCGCAAACATGCGTCGGCTACGCAGGTCCACATTGCGCTCACGAACGCCCGTGATTTTGAACTGACGATACAAGACAACGGCGACGGTTACGATCCCGCCAATATCGCCAGTCGCGGCGAAGCCCACGTCGGTTTTCACATCATGCGTGAACGCGCAGCGCGGCTCGGGGCGCAATTAGAGCTGGACAGCGAACCTGGCAAGGGCGCACGCGTCCACCTTCTGCTGCCCGTCAGCGAACGGCAGGCAGCATGACCATCCGCATTCTTTTAATCGATGACCACACGCTGTTTCGCTCCGGTGTGCGCGCATTATTGCAGCGTCAGCCCGACTTCGAAGTCGTGGACGACGCCGCCGATGGTATCGAAGGGTTCAAGCGCGCGAAGCAGCATCGGCCGGACGTGGTCCTGCTCGATCTGAATATGCCGGGGTTGTCGGGTATCGAAACGTTGCAGTTGCTCCAGCAGGATTTGCCGGACACCGCGGTCATCATGCTGACCGTATCGGAAGATGTGGATGAACTGACCCGCGCGCTGCGTGAAGGTGCATGCGGCTATCTGTTGAAAAATATGGAAGCCGACGCACTCGCGACCATGATCCGCCGCGCAGCCGAGGGCGAATCCGTGATCGCGGAGAGCATGACTCAGCGGCTGATTGCCCAAATGAGAACACCGGTGCGCGCAGAAGATACTGCGCCGCCGCCACTTGAACCACGCAGCTCGCCGGCGTCGCCTGCACTGACGCCAAGAGAACGCGACATCGTGCGGATCCTGGCACGCGGCGCGAGCAACAAGGATATTGCGCGTGAACTCGACCTGGCCGAAAGCACCGTGAAGATCCACGTGCGCAATGTGCTTCGTAAGCTCAATCTGTCGAGCCGTGTTCAGATCGCGATTCATGCGCTCGCACGCGACCTGAACGACTGACCCCGACTGACTCCGACTAACGCGCCTTCGCCCCGATCAGCTCGCGATACACATCGACGTATCGCAACGCCGACGCTTCCCAGCCGAAGTCCTGTTCCATCGCGCGACGCACGACGGCCTTCCATTCCAGCCGCCGCTGCTTCAATGCGAACGCGCGCCGGATCGCGGCAACAATTGACGGCCGGTCGAATTTCTCGAACACAAAACCGGTAGCCAGGTCGTCAGCGAGATTCTCCAGCGACGCATCCGTCACGGTGTCGGCAAGACCGCCCACGCAATGAACGAGCGGCAGTGAACCGTATGCCAGCGCGTACAACTGCGTCAGGCCGCACGGCTCAAAGCGCGACGGAACCATCACGATGTCGCTGCCCGCGATAATCGAATGAGAAAGCGTTTCGTCGAATCCCAGTTCTACGGCAACCGCTTGCGGATGCGCCAGCGCGGCGTTCTTGAGGCCGTTTTCAAGCGCCGGATCGCCGGTGCCCAGTACGACGAGTTGACCGCCGCGCTGGACGATATCCGGAATGACTGACAGCAAGAGATCAATCCCCTTCTGCTCCGTCAGCCGGCTCACCACGCCGAACAGCAAGGCATCTGGCTCACGCGCGAGGCCGACCCGTTCCTGCAACGCGGCTTTGCACTTCGCTTTGCCAGTGAATTTTTCGATCGAGTATTGCGTGTCGATGGTGGTATCGGTCGCCGGATTCCATACCGTCTGATCGACGCCGTTGAGAATGCCGCTGATGTCGTGCGTGCGGGTGCGCAGCAAACCATCGAGCCCGGCGCCCTGCGCATGGGTTTGAATTTCGCGTGCGTAGGTCGGGCTCACGGTCGTGATGCGGTCCGCGTAGAACAGCCCGGCTTTGAGAAACGACAGGTGACCGTAGAACTCGACGCCATCGATAGAGAAAAAATCCGCCGGTAGCTGCAGCACACCGAATTCCGCGGCGGGAAAGACGCCCTGGTAAGCGAGGTTATGGACCGTCATGACCGACGGCACGCGCGCCACGCCCGTCTCCCGCTCGCGTGCCCTCAAATACGCGGGCGCCAAGCCAGCGTGCCAGTCGTGCGCATGCAGGACGTCGGGTTTCCACGTCGGGTCGGCACCCGTCGCCACGCGCGCCGCCGCCCAGCCGAGCAGCGCGAAACGCCGGTCGCTGTCGGCATATTGCGTATGCGAGCCGTCCAGATACGGATTGCCGGGCCGATCGTAGAACGCGTCCGCGCGCACCACGTAGACCACGATTCCGTGCGGTTCGAGCAAACCCCGCTCGAGCCGCACGTTGTCTATGCCAAACGCCCAGCCAAGGTCCGCTACCGGCTCGATCTGCGTCAGGCCCGCGACTACCGAAGGAAACGCCGGCAGGATCACGCGGGCATTCGTGCCCAGTTGCGTCTGGGCCGGCGGCAATGCGCCAACGACATCGGCGAGGCCGCCGGTTTTCAAAAGCGGATACATCTCCGCTGCAACATGCAGCACGCATACGGTCATCGATTCCCCATTGGCTTGTTTCCGGTCGCCCGAATTATGACTACCTGGCTTGTCCGAGACGTGTCAGTGCATCCTGTGTCACGAGCACCACGCCATTTTCAGTCCGGAAAAACCGCTCGGCATCGTAATCGGGATCCTCGCCTATGACCAGCCCTTCGGGCAGCGTGCAACCCCGGTCGATCACCACGCGCTTCAGGCGGCAACTCGGGCCGACGGTCACCTGCGGCAACAGCACGGCTTCGTTGATATGACAGAACGAATGTACCCGCACCGCCGATGAAAACACCGACCGCGCGACTTGCGAACCCGATATCACACAGCCGCCGCACACCAGCAGATTGTTAATTGCGCCCTGCTGCCCATGCAGGTCACGCACGAACTTGCCCGGCGGCAATTGCTCCTGGTTGGTCCAGATGGGCCATTTTCGGTCGTAGAGGTCGAGAGCGGGAATGGTCGACGCGAGATCCAGGTTCGCCGCCCAGTACGCGTCCACGGTGCCCACGTCGCGCCAGTACGGCGGCGCGTTCGGATCGGTTTCGGAGGTCACGCACGACATCCCGAACGGGTGCGCTATCGCCTTGCCGCTCGTTACCACGCGTGGCAGGATGTCCTTGCCGAAGTCATGATCCGTATCCGACGTTTCAATGTTCTCTTCGAGCAATTGATACAGATACTTCGCGCTGAACACATAGATGCCCATGCTCGCGAGCGCGACGTCGGGCTTGCCCGGCATCGCGGGCGGGTCCTCCGGCTTTTCCAGGAAGTCCGTTATGCGCCGCTGCGCATCGACGTGCATCACACCGAACGCGGTCGCTTCCATCCGCGGCACTTCAATACAGCCAACCGTGCAATCCGCGCCGCTCTCGACGTGATCGAGAATCATGCGCGTGTAGTCCTGCTTGTAGATGTGATCTCCCGCCAGCACGATGATGTACTCGGGCCCGATCGACCGGATGATGTCGAGATTCTGGAAAACCGCGTCCGCCGTCCCCCTGTACCAGCTTGAATCAACGCGTTGCTGGGCCGGCCAGATATCGATGAACTCGTTGAACTCGCCGCGCAGGAAACCCCAGCCGCGCTGCAGGTGGCGCAAGAGCGAATGCGCCTTGTATTGAGTGACGACCGCGATACGCCGGATGCCTGAATTCAGGCAATTCGACAGAGCAAAGTCCACGATCCGGTATTTGCCGCCAAAATGCACTGCTGGTTTGACGCGTTTATTCGTGAGCGGTCCGAGTCGGGTACCCCGGCCGCCCGCCAAGACGATAGCCAGCGTGTTCTTCTGCAGATCCGTACGATTTCCTGTCAGCGTCTCCATACCGACCTCCTGTTTTGCGGCCTGTCTCTGGCCTTTTGTAGCTTGTTTCAGCTGTTTTTCAGCTGTTTACCGGGTGCTTGCTGGCGAATGGCTCGAATTGGATTGGGTGGTTTTCTCCAGAGGATTTGAACGACATTTAATGGAGCGGCTGGGATGATTTTGCTGCAAAGGTGAATAGTTCGCACCTGCTTTTCGGAAATTGATGTGCGTGACCGTCAAAATCGCTTCGCAATCCGATGGAGTCTGTCCGCGGATTGATTCGTGTTCGCAGCAGGCATAAGAAAACAATACGGCGTAGCAATCCTCATGCCAAGCGGCTTCCACCAGCGGCGGTTCTCCTGCGGCAACGTTTTGCGAACCGGTTCTTCCGGCCGGGGCAAAAACCACGGCACAATGATGTCCGGCATGCCTAACATGCATGCGGTTTTCGTGCGCGGCCCTTGGCCGCTGTCCTGCACCTCGCTAAAAACCAATCATGCAAAACGTCCTCAGTATCCAGTCACATGTGGTCTTCGGCCACGCAGGCAACAGCGCGGCTGTCTTTCCCATGCGCCGCATGGGCGTCAACGTCTGGCCGCTCAACACCGTGCAGTTCTCGAATCACACGCAATACGGCCGCTGGACCGGCAGTGTTGTCGATGCTGAAGAACTGACGCGCGTGATCGAGGGGATTGGCGCTATCGGCGTGCTGTCGCGCTGCAATGCGATCCTGTCGGGGTATCTCGGCTCGCCCGAGCAAGGCGCCGCAGTTGTGGAAATTGTCAGGATGGTGAAAGCCGTCAACCCTAAAGCGCGCTTTTTCTGCGACCCGGTCATGGGCACTACCAGCGGTTGCATCGTCGAACCCGGCATCCAGGAATTTTTGGTGAATACCATGCCGGAAGTCGCCGATGCCATGACACCGAATCACATCGAATTGCAGAAACTGACGGGACGCACCATCGAGACGGTCGATGAAGCGGTCGCCGCATGCCGCGAGGTGATCGCCCGCGGCCCGACAGTCGTGCTGGTCAAACACCTGATCGACAAAAACAGCCGCGCCGATACCTTCAACATGCTCGCCGTGACCGCGACCGAAGCGTGGTTCGCGCAACGGTCGCTCTACCCGTTCGCGCGGCAACCGGTCGGCGTAGGCGACTTGACCAGCGCGGTATTTCTCGCGCGCACGCTATTGGGCGACTCGGTGCGTGCCGCGCTGGAACACACGCTTGCGGCAGTGAACGCCGTGGTCAGGACCACGTTCCAGGCCGGGCGCTACGAGCTTGAGATCGTCGCGTCGCAGGACGAAATCGCGTATCCCACGGAACGTTTTCCCGCGATTGGGGTGGATGCCGAGTAGGACTGCTGGTTCCGGACTGTGAACCCGTTCCCGGGGCAGGACCGGCGCTTGCTCCATCCCCTGACGTCTCCGGCCCAGGCCGGCCCCCGCAGGCGCTACGCAGTGATCAGGCGGCGCACGCGACGCGCTTCGCATCCCATCGGGAACGTTATGAACCCAGTACTCGAAGGTCAGGTCGCACTCGTCACTGGCGGCAGTTCGGGCATAGGCTACGGCGTGGCGCAAGCGCTCGCCAATGCCGGCGCGAGCGTCGCCATCAACTATCACTCGCATGGCGAAGCCGCTGAAGCGCTCGCTGCATCGATAGAAAAAGCCGGCGGCCAGGCCATTGCGCTCCAGGCCGACGTCTCGGACGAAGCCGATATCGACTCCATGTTCGACATGCTGATCAAGCATTTCGGCACGGTGGACATCGTGGTCGCGAATTCCGGTTTGCAGAAGGACGCGAAGTTTGTCGACATGACGCTCGCCGACTGGAACGCCGTGATGAACGTGAACCTCACGGGCCAGTTCCTCACCGCTCAACGCGCCGTGCGTGAATTTCTCCGGCGCGGCCCGCGTCCCGTGTCCCGGGCGCTGGGCAAGATCATCTGCATGAGCTCGGTGCATGAAGTCATTCCGTGGGCGGGACATGTCAACTATGCGTCGTCGAAGGGCGGCATCCAGATGATGATGAAATCGCTCGCACAGGAAGTCGCGCCGCACAGGATCCGCGTGAATTCGATCGCGCCGGGAGCCATCCGCACGCCGATCAACAAGGCCGCGTGGGACAGCCCCGAGGCGTTGAAAGCGCTGCTCGAACTCGTGCCCTACGGCCGGATTGGCGAAAGCGAGGATATCGGCCGGGCAGCGGTCTGGCTGGCCTCCGACGACAGCGACTATGTGGTTGGCACCACCTTGTTCGTCGACGGCGGCATGACCCTGTATCCGGGCTTTGCGGACAATGGTTAGCCCTCGGGAAAACCGCTCCGACGCGCAGCTCGGTATCGCTATCGACGCGCATGGCCTGATCGGCAACATGCGCACGACCGCGCTGGTGTCGACCGAAGGCGTGATCGACTTCATGTGTTTTCCACGCATCGATTCGCCGACCGTGTTCGGGTCGCTGCTGCATCCGGAACGAGGTGGTGCGTTCAGCATCATGCCGGCGTTCGAGGTCTCGCGCGCCAAGCAGATGTACCTGCCAGAAACGAACGTGCTGCTCACGCGCTTCATGTCGGCGGGGGCCGTGTGCGAGATCGTCGACTTCATGCCGGTAGCGGACGCGGATGACGACGCGAAGGCGGCGTCCAATTGCGTGGTGCGGATAGTGCGTGCGATCTACGGCGATATGTCAGTGCGAATGCGCTGCGCGCCGCGTTTCGACTATGCCCGCGGCAGTCATGAAACCGCGCAGGTCGACGCCAATACGTTGCGTTTCACGCCTGCAGGCGAGGCAGCCGGCGCTCCGACGGAAGCACTCACATTGGATGCAACCGTGCCGCTGGCGATCGATCATCACGACGCTGTCGCCAGCTTCGATCTCAAGCAAGACGAGATGGCCTGCTTCATCTTCGGCGCGGAATCCGACGCGATGCGCAAGACGCTTCCGTGCAAGCAAGCGCTGTCCGACACCATCGACTTCTGGCGCGGATGGTCGCGGCAATCCACCTACCGTGGCCGCTATCGTGAAGTGGTGATGCGCTCGGCCCTGCTGCTCAAGGTGCTGAGCTCGCGCGCAACCGGTGCGATCGTCGCCGCGCCCACGTTCGGGCTGCCGGAAACATCGGACGGCGGACGTCGCTGGGATTATCGATACACCTGGATTCGCGACGCCGCATTCTCGGTCTACGCGCTGCTTCGGCTCGGCTATACGGGCGAGGCGCGCAACTTCAAGAACTGGATCGCCGAGCGCAACAAGCACTGCGACTCGGACGGCTCATTGAGCGTGATGTACGCGGTAGACGGCGAAGAGTCGCCGGAAGAAGAAGTCATCCCTGAACTGTACAGCAGCGGCGCCGAGCCTCCGCTGATCGGCAATGCCGCGCGTGACCAGACGCAGCTCGACGTCTACGGCGCGCTGCTGGACGCAATTTATCTCTACAACAAATATGGCGAAGCGATTTCCTACGACGGCTGGCGCCACGTTACGCGCACCGTGCATTTCGTGGCGGAAAACTGGCAGAAGGCAGACCAGGGCATCTGGGAATTTCGCAACGGCGAGCGGCCCCTGCTGCATTCGCGACTGATGTGCTGGGTCGCAATGGACCGCGCGATACGCCTCGCTCAAAAACGTTCGCTGCCCGCGCCGTTCGCTGAATGGAATGCGGTCCGCGATGCCATTCACGAAGATATCTACGCGCACTTCTGGAACGATGAGCTACAGAGCTTCGTTCAGACGCCCGATTCGAAGACCCTCGATGCATCGACGCTGATGATGCCCCTCGTGCGTTTCATAGGCCCGAAGGACCCGCGCTGGCTGTCCACGCTCGATGCAATCGGCCGAGAACTAGGCGTCGATCCGCTGATCTTCCGCTATACGCGCGGTGATTCGCTAGACGGCCTTCCCGGCGAGGAAGGCGGGTTCAGCGCGTGTTCGTTCTGGTACGCGGAAGCACTCGTGCGCGCGGGGCGAGTGGACGAAGGACGGCTTGTATTCGAGAAGATGCTGGCTTATGCCAACCATGTCGGCCTTTACTCCGAAGAGATCGCCATCAGTGGCGAAGCGTTGGGCAATTTCCCGCAGGCACTGACCCATCTTGCGCTGATCAGCACCGCGTTCCAGCTTGACCGGAGCCTGGACGGAGCACATCCGCAGTGGTCGTGAAGATAGGCTCGAGCGCATCCAACCAAGGATATCGATGAAGCAGATCAAGGTGGACGTTGCCGTCATTGGTGCAGGGACGGCCGGCATGGCCGCGTATCGCGCAGCACGGCTGGCGGGCAAGCAGGTCGTGCTGATAGAGGGTGCCGAACTCGGCACGACCTGCGCGCGCGTGGGCTGCATGCCGTCCAAGCTGCTGCTCGCTGCCGCCAATGGCCTGCACGACGCGAAGGCGCAGGCGCCCCGGGGCATTGAAGGCACGCATGCGCTTGAAGTCAACAGTGAGCATGTGCTCGCTTATGTCCGCGGCGAGCGCGATTATTTCGTCAAGGGCGTGCTGAAGGAAACGGATTCATTTCCTCAGGACACGATCATCCGCGGCTTTGCCCGCTTCGAATCGCGCAACGTTCTTCTTATCGATGACTTCGCCCGCGTGGAAGCCACGAGCGTGGTCATCGCGACGGGTTCGGCATCCGTCATTCCAGACGACTTCAAGCTATTCGGTGATCGTCTCATTACCAGCGACGATGTCTTCGACCTGAAGACCTTGCCCAACCGCTGCGCGGTATTCGGCGCGGGCCCTATCGCCCTTGAACTCGGCCAGGCATTCGCGCGGCTCGGCGTGGACGTATTCATGTTCAGCCAGAAGAACCAGGTCGGCGCGTTGACGGACACCCCAGTGCGCGACGCCTTGATTGAAGCGCTGCAGCAGGAGTTTTACTTTGACCCCGACGCGACCATCCTCGAAAAATCGATGCAGGATGGCGAGCCCACGATCCGCTTTAAAGCCCTGGACGGAACCGAGCGCACCGAGCGCTTCGACCGGGTGCTCGTGGCGACCGGCAGGAAACCGGTACTGACTTCACTGCAGCTTGAAAAGACCGGCATCGAGCTCAACGACAAGGGCGTTCCCCTGTTCAACGAGCAGTCGATGCAGTGTGGCGACAGCAGCATCTTCATGGCCGGCGATTGCGACGGCACGCGTCCCTTTCTCTCCGATGCCGCCGACGAAGGCAAGCTCGCCGGCGACAATGCCGCGCGTTTCCCCGATGTGCAATCCGTCAAACGCAAGGTGCCGTTTTCGATCGTGTTCTGCGAGCCGCAAGTCGCCAGCGTAGGTGCGTCCTACGACGACCTCGACAAGCAGATGACAGTGACCGGAACCGTGTCGTTTGAAACGCAGGGGCGCAGTCGCGTGCTACGCCAAAACCGGGGTTTGCTGCATGTCTATGCCCACGCCAAGACCGGCAAGTTGCTGGGAGCCCAAGGGTGTGGACCCGCCGTTGAACATCTCGGCCATCTGATTGCCTGGGCATTGCAACTGGAACTGTCCGTGGAAGACATGCTGAAGCTGCCGTTTTATCACCCGGTGATCGAGGAAGGATTGCGCACGGCGCTCAAAGAAGCGAACAAGAAATGTTTTGAATCACGCGCGCAGACCGCACCCGAATTGCCCAACGCGGCAGGTTGCTGACCCGCGCTTAAAAAGACCAACGTAAAAAGCCCGCTCGAACAAACCATTCGAACAGGCTTTTTATTGCTGCGAGAACCTGAATAGCGCTACCGCTTACAGCGCGCACGCATTTATTTATATTGCCCGTTACATTGCATATTGGAGCGCAAGGTCGAACCCAAGCACGACCATCGAGCAGAATACGCCGAGCAGCAAGTTAGCCGCACGATGTGCAACGTCATGGTGTTTCGTCAACATGGCCGCAGCCATAAATGCGATTTCCACCACGATCTGTATTGCAAACACGGCTAGCATCAGCGCGAACTCATACCCCATCGAATTGAAGTCCGAGAAGTTGAAACCACGCATGGCCACCCATGAACCTACGCGCCATAACTCATACGCCAGCAGCGCCAACGGGAACAGGTAGCTGAACACGTAGGTCGGCATTGTTGCGTGCCGCAATTCCATATGAAAGTGACGAGTTGTTTGCATCTGGCTCTCCTTGATCCTGGCTATTTGCCGCCAGCATTTCGCTGGCTTTAACTCATTTAACTCACCTGATGAGTTACCTCAAAGCGGCTTCGCTGTCTTCATCACTCAGTTCGTAACTCGGTTCATAAGTTACTTACTAATTAAAATGAAGACATGAACGTCGTGCTTTGAGAATAGGCCAAAATCAGAAGAAGCGAATCATCGTATTCCCCATGTCCTTGGTTAGCATGGCAGAGCGACTTGCGATGCTGCAACGCAGCTTAATAGGTCACATAAAATGCGCTGCAGCAATTCGCGACCAGCGAGTTTTAATCAGGCATCCTCGCTACCGTACAGCTTGATAATGGCAGAGAAGTCCAACCCGCCCAAGCCCTGCATGCTCATGGTCTGGTAAAGCTGTTGCGCGAGCGCGCCAAGCAAAATGGGCTGTTTGACTTGACGCGCTGCATCAACCGCCAGTCCCAGATCCTTCAACATGAGATCGGCCCCGAACCCCCCGGTATACCCGCGTGAAGAGGGCGCATTAGGTAAAACGTTCGGATAGGGATTACACGTATCGGCACTCCAGCAACGACCCGTCGATGTGTTGATGATTCCGGCAAGCTTATTGGGTTCGATCCCGAGCGACGCACCAAGTTTCATCGCTTCCGCCACGCCGATCATCGAAATGCCGAGCAGCAGGTTGTTGCAGATTTTCGCGATCTGACCCGTCCCTGTTTCGCCGCACTGAACCATGTTCTTGCCCATGCCGGCGAGGACCGGTTTGAGCGTGTCGAACAACGCCGCATCGGCGCCGACCATGAACGTCAGCGTGCCCGCCTGCGCGCCGCCGGTGCCGCCGGAAACGGGAGCATCGGCGAATGGATTACCCTGCTTCAATGCGGCTTCTCCGACCAGGCGCGCGGTCGCCGGATCGATCGTACTGCTGTCGATCAGCGGCACGCCCGGACGAACCCCGGCGAGTACGCCATCGGCGTTCAGATACACCGCTTTCACGTGCGCCGCGGCCGGCAGCATGGTGATCACCACCTCGCTTGTCTGCGCCGCCTCACGGGGCGAAACGGCGGTCCGCGCGCCTGCGTCCACAGCCGCCTGCAACGCCGCCTTCGATAAATCAAACACCGTCAGCGAATGCCCTGCTTTAAGCAAGTTGGCAGCCATGGGGCCGCCCATGTTGCCCAGTCCGATAAAGCCGATTTCCATTACGTTCCCCTTTTTTATTTCACCGGATAAGTGGCTTTAGCGCAGCGAAATAGTAGTGTTGACGCCGTCGTTGACGGTGGCGTCGTCGAACCAGCGTGACGTGACGGTTTTCGTTTGCGTATAGAACTGCACGACCTGTTTGCCGTACGGGCCAAGATCGCCCAGCTTCGATCCGCGCGATCCGGTAAAGCTGAAATAAGGCACAGGCACGGGAATGGGAATGTTGATCCCCACCTGGCCGACATCGATCTCGCTCTGGAACTTGCGCGCCGCCGCGCCGCTCTGCGTAAAGAGGCCGACGCCGTTGCCCATCGGATTGCGGTTGACCAGTGCGATGGCATCGTCAAGCGTTGCAGCTTCCAGCACGCAAATCACCGGACCGAAGATCTCCTGCTTGTAGATGGTCATGTCGGTGGTGACGCCTGAGAATACCGTCGGGCCAATGAAATTGCCCTTCTCATAACCCTCGACCTTTACATCGCGGCCATCCAGCGAAAGCGTTGCGCCTTCCTTCACACCGGTTTCTATGAGCCCCAGGATCCGTTCCTTCGCCGCTCGCGAGACAACCGGGCCCACATCGGTATTCGCCTCCGTACCACCGTTCACGGACAAGCCGCGCGCACGCTCGACCAGCTCCGGCAACCAGTCCTTCGATGCCCCCACGAACACCACGACCGACGTCGCCATGCAACGCTGTCCCGCCGCGCCAAAACCCGCGCCGGCAAGCGCGTTCAGCGTCTGCTCGCGGTTCGCATCGGGCAGCACGACCGCGTGATTCTTCGCGCCCATCATGGCCTGCACACGCTTGCCGTGCTGGCTGCCGAGGTTGTACACGTGCGTGCCCACATGCGTCGATCCGACGAACGAAATCGCCTTGATGTCGGGATGCGTGCAGATCGCGTCGACCACGTCCTTGCCACCATGCACCACGTTCAGCACGCCCGCCGGAATGCCGGCCTCGAGCGCCAGCTCGACCAGCTCCATGGTGGACAACGGATCCTGTTCCGACGGCTTCAGCACGAACGTGTTGCCGCAAACGATCGCCATCGGGAACATCCACAGCGGGATCATCGCGGGGAAGTTGAACGGCGTGATGCCGGCGCACACGCCTATTGGCTGGCGCAGCGTGTAGGTGTCCACGCCGCCCGCGACATTCTCGGAGAATTCGCCCTGCTGCAGCGTGCCGATCGAACACGCATGTTCGATCACCTCAAGGCCGCGGAAGATATCGCCTTCGGCATCGGGCAGGGTCTTGCCCTGCTCGGCCGTCAGCGTCTGCGCGATCCGCTTCATGTTCTGGCGCACCAGATCCTGGAACCGCAGCATCACGCGCATGCGTGCGCCAAGCGGCGTGAGGCGCCACGTCTGGAACGCTTTTGCCGCCGACGCCACGGCGGCATCGACTTCTGCCCTGGTCGCGAACGGCACCCGGCCGACCACGTCCTGGGTCGCGGGATTAACGATATCGCGCCACTCTTGCGTCGTCGATTCAACGAACTTGCCATCGATCAGCAATTTGGCCGTGCGCACGCCGGCGTTGGATTGTTCGGCCTGCGCCGGACGGTCAGCAGCAGCAGTATTCATGAGAGAAGCTCCTTGAGACGGGAACGTTCCTGGCGGGAACGGGATGACAGAGACGCGGACGCACGCGAAATACCGCGCGGGTCGCCAAGGGGAATGTCGTCTCCGGATTATTTGAATGTTGTCGGCTCGCTCATTACGCGTAGGGACAGAACGCGTGCAAGGCAAGTCCACAAGATTCAGTATAGTTATGCAAATCTCTACGAAGTATGGATACAAATACTCATCCAATATGCAAAAAAGCACGGCTCCTGGTCTCAGCAACCTGAATTGGGACGACCTCCGGTATTTCCTGGAAGTCGCGCGAACCCAGCGTGCAAGCGGTGCGGCGAAGCGTCTGGGGGTTGATTACACGACCGTTGCGCGCCGCGTGCGGGCGCTGGAAGACGCGCTCGGCACCCTGCTCTTCGATAAATCCCGCAGCGGCGGTTTCATCCTGACCGCCGAAGGGCAGCGCCTGCTTGCGTACGTCGACGCCATGGAAACCACGGTTCAGTCGGCGACCGAGCACATTGCCAACTCGGGGCACGCGCTGTCCGGACACGTACGGGTGGGTTCAACCGAAGGTTTTGGCTGCTTCTTTCTTGCGCCTCAACTCGCGCGCTTTCAAGACGCGCATAGGCAGATTTCCATCGACTTGTTGCCGGTGCCGCACTTCGTCAGCTTGTCCAAGCGAGAGGCCGACATTGCCGTCACGCTTGAGCGCCCGGAACACGGCCAGACCGTCTACACCAAACTCTGCGATTACCGCTTACGCCTCTACGCCACGCGCGAGTATCTCGATCAACACGAACAGTTAAGCCGAGTGGAAGACCTCGCGACGCATCGCTTCGCGAGTTATATCGATGACCTCGCGTTCAGCTACGAACTGCTCTATCTCGAACGCGCGGTTCCGGGCGCTGTATCGCGTTGGCGCAGCACCAGCGTGATCGCTCAATATCACGCCGCGCTGCAGGGCCGCTCGCTCGCGATCCTGCCGTGTTTCATGGCGGCGCAAGACCCGCGCCTCGTGCCCGTTCTCGCCGATGACATCGTCGTCACGCGCGCGTTTTATCTGTCCTGCCGCGAAGATTTGCGCAAATTGAAACGCATCACGGCAGTGTGGGATTTTCTGCGCACAGTGGCCGAAATCAATCGTCCGTTGCTGATGGGCGAGGCGCGCGAGATGCTATGGAGCGAAACGTAGAGGCTGTGAATTTCGCGTTTGTTCAGCTCCCCTTATATATGAGATACGCATTCGCGTAACGGGTGCATAATCGTCCGCCCATAAAGGCTTTCCGCCGTAGCCCTGCTGCGGCGTTTTCACATGGACGTGATCTTTATCCATCTCATTATTAACACTCGCAGACAGACCGGTAATCCACCGCCCGCACGTCGTTTTGTGGCCACGCGCTTGCCCGCGCGTTTGCCGCGCCCGGTGCACTGATGGCGTTCGTCATCTGGTCACGCCGGAACGTGTCGCATCAGCGCGTGCGTTTCGTCGAAGCGCGCACTGTCCGCACCATGGTGATCGTCGCCGTCATTGCGATGATCCTGGCCGCGCTCGCGCTCGGCATCGCCATTGGTGCGGCAATGGGCAACACTCACGCAGCCGAAGAGAAGATGCAAACGGAGCGGCGCTCCTATGAAATCGATGAGCTCGGCAAGATCAGCGCAACACTCACGCATATCGAACCGCGGGTCATTGAACTTGTGGAACAAGTGAATGAACTTCAGGACTTCGAAGCACAATTGAAAGCGGCGCGACGCGCGGCCGATCACCCGGACATCCACGTGGTTCCGCCGCTTCCCGATAACGACGATGAATCGCCGCTCGACAGCAGCGCGTCGGGCGGTCCGTCCCTGCCTCCCCGGCTCTGCGACGCCCAGCGTGCAGCGCTTACCGGTACCGCGCCGCAGCGCCTGAAGCACACGCAAAGCGCACTGGATTGCCTCGATGCAACCATCGGTGTCCTCGATGACGCCGTGCTCGCGCATTACGCGTCATACATGGCGTTTCCGGGCCGGCTGCCTGCCCCCGGCGCGCGCTTCGGCTCGCCGTTCGGCAACCGCATCGACCCGTTCACGGGACACCTGAACTTTCATCCGGGCATCGATCTCGTCGCCCCCACCGGCACGGCCATCTTCGCGAGCGCCGGCGGCCGCGTGGTGCAGGCGGGACCGCACGGCGGGTACGGCAACGCCGTCGATATCCAGCACAGCAGCGGCGTGGTCACCCGCTACGGGCATACATCGAAGATATTCGTGAAGGTAGGCGATCTTGTCATGCCCGGCCAGAAGATTGCCGAAATCGGCTCGACCGGCCGCTCGACCGGACCGCATCTGCACTTCGAGGTAATCATCGATGGGACGCAGGTCAATCCCAAACCTTATCTCGCGCTCTTCAAGCTGAAATCCAATGCCGCAAGCTGATCGCAACAGGCCGACGCACAAGCTCACGCGCCGCACCTATTCCCTGACGTCGCGGCGCGGCCCGACCTGGCCCATGCTGCTGCTCGGCACGATTGCCGCGGCCTGCGCGGCAGCGGCGCTGGCCGCGGCCGGCTTCGCGCTCGTCACGTCGCGCGATAACAGCAAGAAGGCCGACGCCCTGTGCGCGCCGCCCATGTCTGAGCGCGAGATCCGCGAGCAACTTTCGAAGGCGCGCATCGCGCTCGATCACGAAGTGGCGACACGGCTCGTCATGGAGCAACAAGCGTCCGAAAGCCTGGCGGAAATTCATCAAATGCGAACTGACCTGACTTTCCTCAAGCGTCAGCGGGATAAGTCCAACTGACCGATCCCGGAACCCATCCACACGCCGGTACGTACCTGTCCACCTGTCCATTACCGGCAACCATTTTGCAATCCAGACCAGAAGGGGTTTTCCCATGTTCAAGAAAAAATCTCCCGGCGTCAGTCAAGCCAAGCTAGCTACGCTGATCGCACACGATGTCCAGATAGCGGGCAACCTCGAATTCAGCGACGGCCTGCGCATGGACGGCCACGTGAAGGGCAACGTGACAGGCCGCGCGGGCGAACAGACGTTGCTGGTCGTGAGCGACCAGGGTTCGATCACGGGCAACGTCACTGCCTACGACATCGTGATCAACGGAACCATCACCGGCGACGTCACGGTGGAACATTTTGTCGAGCTGCAATCGAATGCGCATGTGAACGGCAACATCTATTACCAGCAATTGCGCATGGACGTGGGGGCGTCCGTGGAAGGCAAGCTCACGAAACGCGACAGCACCCTGGCGCCGCAGGTGGACACGCCACGGCTCAGTTCCGAACTGACCTCGGACTACTCGCATAGCGAGACCTGACACCCGACTCGCGCGGCGGCTGGGTTGCAAGACGACGAATACGGCTCTCGCACAGTAAGCGCCGGACAAATCCGCTAAGATTCACGGCAAGTCTGGCCATGCCCCGTTACGCGCTGCCTGTCCTTGCGAAAGGCGGCATGCGCCGGTTCCATCACCGTGCGAGAGGGGCAGGAATCCATGCTGGTCAATTGTGCGGCTTATCAGAAAGGCCGCAAGCTCGCCGACGTCGCTATCGACGACATTTCCGCGTATCGGGACGTCCCCGACTGCTTCGTATGGGTCGCGCTGAAAGAGCCCGGACCGGGTGAACTCGCGCATATGGCGCATCAGTTCGGGCTGCACGAACTCGCTGTGGAAGACGCCCAGAAGGGACACCAGCGCCCGAAGATCGACGAATATGCGGACTCGCTGTTTTGCGTGCTCCACACGGTGGAACTCGATACCGACAACGAGCTGGTGGTCGGCGAGATCAACGTGTTCGTGGGCAGCAACTATGTGCTCTCCGTTCGCAACCGGACGAGCCAGGGGTTCCAGGATGTGCGCAAGCGCTGCGAACGCGAGCCGCATTTGCTGGAACATGGCCCGGCGTTCGTGATGTACGCACTGATCGACAACGTCGTGGACCGCTATTTCCCCATTCTGGAGACGCTCGGCGCAGAACTCGACGAACTCGAGGAACGCATCTTCACGCGCAACGGGTCCGCGGCGTCGCGGATAATCATTGAAGACCTGTATTCCCTGAAGCGCCGGCTCGTTCTGCTTCAGCATCACACCGCGCCGCTGCTGGAAGCGGTGAGCAAACTCTACGGCGGCCGCGCACCGGGAATTTGTACCGGCATGCAGGACTATTTCCGCGATGTCTACGACCACTTGCTGCGCATCGTGAAAACGATCGAGGGACGCCGCGAAATGATCGTGACTGCAATCCAGGTCAACCTGGGCCTGATTTCGCTGGCGGAAAGCGAAGTGACCAAGCGGCTGGGCTCGTTTGCGGCGCTATTTGCCGTCCCCACCATGATCGCCGGGATCTACGGCATGAACTTCCATCGCATCCCGGAACTCGACTGGGTCTATGGTTATCCGGCGGTGATCTGCGTGATGCTCGCGGTGGACATTGGCCTTTACTGGCGGTTCCGCAAGGCAGGATGGCTATGATGGTTATAATAGAACCTTCGGTGCCGCTGGAAGGCGGTTGGATGACATAGCCGACTCGACGGAAACTGCGCGGGAACGGCGGCGAACGCCGGGCAGCGGACATGTCAGCATTGCAGCATCGAGAGGCGGGGCCTCCGGCGACAGCGGAACTTTTTTCTGATTTGCTGTCTAATTTACATAGTGCGCTTCTGGCGCAGCGTGTTCGCCACGGCAACAGCGATCCACCCAACATTTCAGCGCAACGCCTTGGCTGAATGTCATCGCCCCGGCAGTGTGGGCTCCGCAACCGGTCGCGGCCCTGCATTCGTCTTCAAAGTTTAAACAGCAGCGACGTCGACGGTTGCTTGTATCCACGCGTTGTACCGCGCATGGTTGCATGGGTAATACGTGCGTAGCGGCATGGGCAGCGCGACATGCGGCGGCACACGTATTACCGCGACGTTCTTCAACACCTACAGCCCAGCGAGCGGCTGCGCCATGTGTGCGCCGCGCGTCATTTTTTGCTCGTAAACGCTTGATCGATCGCACGTGCCAAGGGGCGCTGAACGGTCGCCGAAGTGGTTTTCAAGGCATCGGCCGCATTATTTCGATGCCCGGGCGGGCGCAATACAGGAACTCAGGAAACATGAAAGAACTGGTCAAGCCGCTTAAGACGTACAAAGGTTATGAAATTCATCCGCTGATTTACCCCCGCGGCGCCCGCGACGGCGGTGCGGCTGTCCGTGCAGCGGATACCGGTTACGAAGCGTCGGTGCGCATCCGCCGTGCGCCGCCGGCAGGCGAGGAAGCCACGGGCGAAAGCCGCGTGTTCCGCATTGAGCAGACCGGATCGTTTGAAAACGGCGGCCAGGCTCGCCGGGCGTGCTTGTTGCATGCGGAAAAACTGATCGACGGCCAGATCGACGGCCAGACTGTTGCAGATCTGTGACTAGACGCGATAGTTAGGCGTTAAAAGGCATCGCGGGGTCGGGCCGGTCTCGCATACAATCGCAACGAATAGATGATTTAAGGAGCTTTATATGGCGAAAGAAGAGTTACTCGAGCTGGACGGCATTGTTGACGAAGTGCTTCCCGACAGCCGCTACCGCGTGACGCTGGACAACGGCGTGGTCGTGGGCGCGTACGCATCGGGCCGCATGCGCAAGAACCACATCCGGATTCTCGCGGGCGACCGTGTGACGCTGGAATTGTCGGTGTATGACCTGACGAAAGGCCGGATCAACTTCCGGCACAAGGACGAACGCGCAACGGGCGGCGGTCAGCGTCCGCAAATGCGTCGCCGCTAAGCAGAACGCTGTCGTGACGCGCTGTTAAAGCGAGTCCCGCACGGTACTGCTCGCCGGAGTCGAGAGCAACGCTTCGTCGGCGCCACCGCTGGATGCTGCCAGTCAGCATCGCATGGCGCCGATGTCGCTCTCTCATGCGTATCTCACGCGCATTCAACCCGCGTGTTCAACCCTCATCATCATTTTCCCTTCCGGGCCGCTAGCAATCCGTTGAGGCCTGCGGCAAAGCCGTCTTCATCGTTCGTGGCCGACACAAACGTCGCGTGCGATTGAACGTCTGCCGACGCCTGCCCCATCACAATGGAAACACCCGCCACATCGAACATGGCGACGTCGTTGCCCATGTCTCCCAGCACCGCAACGTTTTCCAATGCAACGCCCGCCAGCCGCGCCAACTCGCGCACGCCCTCGCCTTTGTTCGCGAGCGGATGCGTGATGTCGAGATAATAGGCTTGTGAACGCATCGCCTCGGCGCGGCCCTTGAGCGTGTCCTGGAACTCGGCCTCCTTACGCTGAAGCAGCGCCGCGTCTTTCGTCGACGCCACGATCTTTTCGACCGAATCCAGGTCGATATCCTCGAAACGCTTGACCACCACCGCGTCGTATCCCACCGTCCGGCGCTCCAGCGGCACGTATTCGCCGCCGGGATTCGTGATGTACCACTGGTCGTTGATGAACACCCACGCGTCCACTCCATCGCGCTCCAGGCTTTCCAGAGCCGTTTGCGCCGCATCGCGCGGCAACCAGTGGGCACTCAGGGTCTTCCAGACGGCGGGATCGACGAGTTTGCCGCCGTTGAAAGCGGCAAACGGCGAGTGGACCCCGAGCGTTTCGACGATCGAATGCATGCCCTTGCCCGGCCGGCTGCTCGCCACCGTGAAGCGCACACCCGCGGCGGTGAGATTGCGCACGGCTTCCTTCGCGGGCTCACCAAGCGATTTGTCCGTGTAGAGCAAGGTGCCATCGCAATCCGAAATCACCAGCTCGACCTTCGCCAGCGCCGCCAGCGCCTGCTCCGGGTCGCGATGACCGGGACTGAGCTTCAGACCGGTAGCGCCGATGGAGGTCATTCAAACTCTCCAGCAGGTAATTGCCGCGTCTCACGCACTGAACGCGGGTGCCAGAGCCGCGCTCCGCCTTCAATCCCTGCCTCGTTCGAGACCACTTTTACGTTATCCGGCAAGTCGAAATTGAGATTGGCCGCGTTGCCGCCGCCAATCCACAGGCGGTCGTAGTTCACCAGCGAACTCAGGATGCCGATGATCTTCTCCACCCGGCGATTCCACCGCTTGTTGCCCGCCTTGTCGCGCGCCGCATTGCCGAGATATTCGTCGTACGTCTTGTTTTTGCTCACCGGATGATGCGCCAGTTCGAGATGCGGCATGAGTTCGCCATCGCGGAAAAGCGCAGTGCCCGCGCCCGTGCCGAGCGTCAGGACGAACTCGATGCCCTTCCCTTCGATAGCCGCAAGCCCCTGCATTTCGGCGTCGTTGATGATGCGCACCGGCAGGTTCCCCAGATGCACGGCCAGCAACTGCGCGAGCGGCACGTTGCGCCAGAATTCGTTGCCGAGGTTGGGCGCGGTCAGCACGTGGTTGTCCCGCACCACGCCCGGAAAACCAATCGAGATATGGGTGGCCGGCAGCGGCGTCAACAGCGGCCCGACCAGTTCCACCAGCTTCTGCACCAACACGTCCGGCGGACACGGATGCGGCGTGGCCACCTTTACCCGCTCGGTTTCCATCTTCCCGTGCGCGTCGATAATCGCGGCCTTCAGGCCCGTCCCGCCCACATCGATGGCGAGAATCCGTTCTTTCGCAGTCGAGCGTTTGGTTGTCTTCCCTGCGGTTGTCTTCTTCACTGCTGCCTTGCGTGCTGCTGTCCCCATACTGTTCTCCTCAGTTCTTGTCGTCGTGATCGGCTTTTTGCGTGTGTTCGTCTGCCAGCGGGCGCCAGGCGCGGCCGTCTGCCTTCAACAGATCGTCGGCTTCCTTCGGTCCCGCACTGCCCGCGGTGTAGCCATGTACCGGCAACCGGCCGCCTTCGGGATGCAGTACGCCGTCGACCGCCGCCCAGCTTGTTTCGATGCTATCCGCGCGCTGGAACAGCGTCTCGTCGCCGAGCATACAGTCGTACAGCAGCGTTTCGTAACCGACGTTCGGCTTCTCATCGAAGAAATCGCCGTATTTGAACGATGACTTGACGGCCCCGACCTGCATCACCGGACCGGGAACCTTCACGTTGAAATCGAAGGTCGTGCCGTGTTCCGGGTCAATCCGCAAGGTCAGCACGTTCGGCACAAGCGTGTCCACGGGCGTGTCGCGGAACAGCAGGAACGGCACGGCTTTCAGTTGCACCGATATTTCCGTGCGCCGCGCCGTCATCCGCTTGCCAGTGCGCAGATAAAACGGTACCCCGGCCCAGCGCCAGTTTTCGACGAACACCCGCGCCGCCGCATACGTTTCGGTCTGGCTATCCGGCGCGACATCGGCTTCTTCCCGATACCCTGCCATGGTCCCGGATTTTTCGTACTGCCCGAGCACCACGTCATTGGGTTTCAGCGGCTGGATCGCGTCGAAGATTTCGGCTTTCTTGTCGCGCACGGCTTCTGCGTCGAATGAATTCGGCGGTTCCATGGCGACCATGCCGAGCAGCTGGAATAGGTGGTTCGGCACCATGTCGCGGAAGGCGCCCGTCTGCTCGTAAAACCCGCCGCGCGCTTCCACGCCAATGGTTTCCGCCGCCGTGATCTGCACGTGATCGATATATTCGCGCCGGAAAATGGGCTCGAAAAAGGCGTTCGCGAAGCGTACCGCGAGGATGCTCTGCACCGTGTCCTTGCCGAGAAAATGATCGATACGATAAATCTGGTTCTCGCCGGCGAACTTGAGAATGCTCTCGTTGAGATCCTTCGCCGATGCGTAGTCGTGCCCAAAAGGCTTTTCGATCACCACGCGCCGGAAACCCTGGTCGCTTTCCTTCAGTAAACCCACCTTGCCGAGCCGCTCGACGATCGGCTTGAAGAAGCGCGAACTGACGGCGAGATAAAAAATGACATTTCCACTGTCACCCAGCGTCTGCTTGAGCTTGTTAAATACGTCATCGGTCTCGAACTCGCCCGCCACGTATTGCAGGCGATCCGCGACCCAGTTCCAGGCCTTATCGTCGAGTTTGGAGGTATGAAAAGCGCCCGCTTTGTCGGCGGCGAATGTTTTCAGCGACTCGGTCAATTGGTCGCGCCAGGCGCTCGTCTCGAGTTCGCCGTGGTTCACGCCAATGATCTTCATCTTGTCGTCAAGCAGGCCATCGGACGACAGGTTGTACAGCGCCGGCATCAGCAGCCGTTTGGTCAGGTCCCCGGCCGCGCCGAAGATGACGAGCGTGCACGGCGGTGCGGGATGCTTGCCAGGGGCCTGCGGGGACGAAGTTGCGGTAGCGAGTGGGATCGACATAGGGTTCTTTAAAAGAAGAGTTGAGCGCACTGCTTATTAAAGACCATGTTGGGCACGTCACAGTTCAAAATCCTGCCCAAACGGTCTGCTTCTGCGTTTTCGACTGATGCGTGGCGTATGCAATATGTAATCGGCGCGTGGGCTGTGCCGTAGAATGTCGGCACCTCGCGGCGGCTCGCCCGGCCTCGTTACCATTATCCGTGCAGGAGTTCCACATGAATCAGACGCTCTCCCCGGCGCAGCTCGCCGCTTATTTCGACCGCATCGGCTATAGCGTGCCCGGTCGCGAACCCCAGCAGGCTACATCAGAGACGCTGCACGCGCTGCATAGGCTGCATCCGCAAGCGATCCCGTTCGAAAATTTCGACACGCTGCTCGGGCGCACGCCGCGCCTCGATCTCGCGTCCGTGTTCGCGAAGCTCGTGAGCGCGCGGCGCGGCGGGTATTGCTATGAACACAACCTGCTGTTTCGCGCCGTGCTCGACACGCTCGGCTTCGAGACCACGGGACTCGCCGCGCGTGTCCTGTGGAACGACCCGGCTGGCATGTCGCCGCGCACTCACATGATGCTGCTGGTCGAAACGCCCGATGACACCTGGCTCGCGGACGTCGGTTTCGGCAGCATGACGCTCAGCGCTCCGCTGCTGTTCGACACAGGCCGCGAACAGGCGACGCCGCACGAGCCGTTTCGTCTCGACCTGATCGAGCGCGGCGATTTCCTCCTGCAAGTGAAGCTCGGCGATACGTGGAGGCCGATCTACCGTTTCGACCTCGAGCCGCAATTTCCCGCCGACTACGACATGGCGAACCACTATGTATCGACGTATCCCGGGTCGATCTTCCTGGACCACCTGATCGTGGCGCGGGTTATACCCGGAGAGCGGCAGACCTTGTTCGATACAACCCTGACCCAGCGCGGTAATACCGAATCCACACACGAACTCACAAGCGCCGCGGAGTTACGCGGCGTGCTGCAAGAGACGTTCGGCCTCGCGCTGCCCAGCAACGATTCCGACACCCGCCGTGAAACCCCGGCCGGCGGACTCGATGCCGTGCTCGAGCGCATCGTCCGGTTGTCCTCGTCCGTCACGTCCACTACGTCCTGATCGTCACGATGCGTAAAACCGTCAAGCGCGCCCATGAATCTTATCGGACGCCCGTGAAAAACGCAGTGCTCGAAAGCCGGTTGCCACGATGGCGCTCCACGCTGGTCGTGATGCTGATATTCGCCGCGTTCGCTACGCTCACGGCGCGTGCGCTGTGGGTGCAGGTCGTGAACCAGGACTTTTATATCGGCGAGGGGCAAAAGCGCTATCAACGCACACTGGAACTGAGCGCAACGCGCGGACGCATTGTCGACCGCAACGGCGCGATGCTGGCCGTGAGTCTCGCGACCTATGCGATCTGGGCCACGCCCTCGCGCTTTGATCGCGAGACCCTGCCAGGAATCGCTCGCCTGATCGATATGCCCGAGAAGGAACTGGCGCGCCGTATCGATGCCTCGCGCTCGTTCGTACTGCTGAAACGGCAGGTCGATGCCGACACGGCGACGCGTATCGCTGAAACCGGCCTTGCAGGCATAACGCTCGTGGCCGACACGAAACGCTTCTATCCCGAAGGGGAATCGGCGGCTCACGTGGTCGGTTTCACCGATAACGAAGACAAGGGCCAGGAAGGCATTGAACTCGCGGCAAACGACCGGCTGACCGGCGAGCACGGCCAGCGTGAAGTGATCCGCGACCGGCTGGGGCGCGTGGTGTCGGAGATCGGCGAAGCGGCGTTGCCGGAGAATGGCGAGACCATTCATCTGACTATCGACCGCCGTATCCAGCAGCTCGCTCATACGCAACTGGCCGCCGCCGTCACGAAGCATCGTGCGCGGGCGGGCAGCGTGGTCGTGCTGGACGCGAAGAACGGCGAGATCCTCGCGCTCGCGAACTATCCGACCTTCGACCCCAACGACCGCGCGCGCCTGACCGGCGAACAGTTGCGCAATCGCGCGCTGACCGACACTTTCGAGCCGGGCTCGACGATCAAGCCGCTGGTGGCGGCGCTGGCTATCGATCTTGGCCACGTGCGGCCGGACACGCGTATCGATACATCGCCGGGGACGTTCAAGCTCGGGCCGAACGTGATCCACGATACGTCGAATCACGGCGTCATCACGGTCTCCGAAGCCGTGCAGATGTCGAGCAATATCGCGTTGACGAAACTCTCGCTCAACCTTCGCCCGCAGACGGTATGGGACAAGTATCGCGAATACGGCATTGGCCAGGCGCCGGACCTGATTTTTCCGGGCGCGGCCACCGGCCGCCTGCGGGCATACGAACGCTGGCGCCCGATCGAGCAGGCGACCATGGCCTATGGTTATGGCCTGTCATTGTCGCTGTTGCAGATTGCACAGGTTTATACGGCTTACGCGGGCAATGGCGAATTCCGGCAGTCCACCTTGATTCGCGGCCAGGCTGCGCGGGAACCCGTGCAGGTCACGAAACCCGCGACTGCAGCGGCTGTGCGCGACATGCTTGAACTCGCGATGGGACCCCGTGGCACGGGACGTGCGGCAGCGGTGGAGGGGTATCGCGTGGGTGGGAAGACCGGCACGGCGCGCAAACAGATCGGGCGTACCTATGCGGCGAACAAGTACCGCGCGTCGTTCGTCGGCATGGCGCCGATGAGCGACCCGCAAGTGATTGTTGCCGTGATGATTGATGAGCCGTCAGCCGGGTCTTACTACGGCGGGACTGTGGCCGGGCCGGTGTTTTCGGGGGTGGTCGGTGGCACCATGCAGCTTCTCGGTGTGCCGCCGGATGCCTGAACGTCCGCGACGGTCCGCTACGTCCGGTGAGCGGTGGCAGGCTTTCGTCTCGCTCATCAGAGACCAGCAGGGACCCGCACGGACGGAAAACGTAAGACCGCTATGCTGTAATGTTGGATTGCTGTAGTCGAACACTTCGTCGAACATTTCGTCGAAAGGGCGGTCGCAAACCTTGAAAGGACACCATGAAAAAGATTGCCTGCGCTCTCGCGCTTCCGCTGTTCTTGTTGCAAGCCTGTACCACCCAGTTCCACAACGCCGATGCCGGTCAGCCGGAAGTCGAAACGGCGCCGAACGCGTCTGTGGCGAGCATTGTCCAGTGCCTGACGGACGAAGCGAAGAAACACAACGCCACGTTCAAGCAAACACCCATTCCCCAAGGCACGATGCTCGAATTCGGCGATTCCAACGTGATCAAGGTCCGCTTCGATAACGGCGAAACGTCGTACCGGTTTTATCCGGGCGAGCGGCATATGTCGAACCTGTGGCTCGAAGGCGCGAGCAAGAAATGCGCGCCTTAACCCTAAGCTTAAGCTTGGCTTCGATCTCAACTTTGACCTTGAAGCAGTTTGGCGAGGTGTTTCATGACGCCGGTTTCATGACATCTTCGCGCTTGCTTTTTTACCGGGCTGATCGTGCGCTCGACTAAAGCCATCAACGCCGTGGAGCGTCTCAAGACACGCTCCGGCAACCCGCACTATGCCGCCGTCAGCCTGAGCGGCGGCCTGTTCTATCTCGTCGACCGGGCGGCAAGTGGTGAGCAAAAACTTTCCGCACCGCAGACCATGGATGATTTCGTGGCCTTTGTGAACTCGCTCAAGCCAGAGAAACCGCGACGCGTCAGCAAGCTCGACCTGGCCATGGACGAGCAGATAAAACGCAGCGGCAAGGCCCGGACTTCAGACGACGAGTAACGCAATTTCGAGCACGTCACTCAATGTCTCTGGACGTGGTCAATACTCCGGCGCTGTCGAAACCGATACCGATACGAGGTCCGCTTCAAAGCCATTTCAAAGCTGCTTCAAAGCTACCTCGAACTCGCTTCGTAACGGTCCCTCGATCGCCCTCCCGCCCTCCACGGCACCTCACTGCCAATTCCAAGCATTGTTCCGCCGGGTATTAGCGTCGTTCGGCGCGCACGCTTCGTGCCCTGGCACACGGAAAACGTTTGCATGGCCCGAATAATCGCGCGCTCGGTGCCTTCAATGTGCGATTTCAGACGGTGCGTGCGTCGAGCCCTTGCGACTATGCATCAACGGTCGAATCAAACCGGGGACCGCCCAGCGCAACCATCAACGCGCAGGCGAAGGGGTATAGCTGGACGCAGCAATGAACGCACCAGTCATCGATAAAATCGACAACGCGCTCACAAGCTGGCCGGCAAGAATGGGGGCGCAGGATGAAAGCCAAAAGATCGCCGACGTCAGAAGGCCCACGAACGTCGACACAGGCCGATGCGGAACTTCAGCACATCGAACGGGCAATAGGCCAGTTGCGCGCGATGAGTCAGAAATCGGCCGGGACGCTTAACGTCGAGTACTGGCACGAACGCTTGACCGCTGTCTGCACCGGCTACGTGCTGGTGCCGGCGCAAAGGCGTCGGGTAGATGCATTACGCAAAGTGCTGGATTCGTTCTCGCAACCACAAGGCGACCCCGGCTCCGGGCGCAAAAGAACAACCAACAGGCTTTGGGCGAAAGCGGCGTAACTACGGCGCTTTCGCCATCGCGCATCGTGCGCGTAATCGACGGCGGCCTTCAGGCCGCCAGATGTCGTGTTTCAAGCATGGCTACCGATCAAACGTTCGCAGGGCTTCAGGCGGTTAGCCGCGATTGCGGGGGAGCGCCCAGGTCATCGTTCGGGCCAGTGAACCAGCACTGTCATTCAAATTCCGGCGCGATCGCGGCGTGTTTGATGACTGCCATCAATAATTCCCCGCCGATCATTTGCCAATGAACATGGGCGTCAGGAATACAAGCAGATAATCCCGCACGCTTGTTGCTCCGGTCATGATCGCCTGCGACCTATCGCGTCTCTCCCGACCTGACGATAAAAATCCCTACTATAAGCTTTCAAATTACCCCGAAGCCTGAGACGCTCCGGGGCCTCAACGCGCGACGCTGTGCGTTCCAGCGTTTTCGCCGGCTTTCGTATCGCTTTGTAGCCGTATGGAGATGGCCCGATCCGCTGACTCTCATCGCGTGCAACCGCTTGCGCCACGATTCTTCACACGGGAACAAGCTTAGCGGGAATGCTTGGTTTGGCAGGCGGCGAAGCGTCGCTAAGATCGTGGCTCGTTCCGTCACTGAATTGCCATGAGCCTGTACATAGACAATGCTCAACGCCATCAAATACAGCAACTGCGCACGTCCTGGCGCTGGCGCAGCGAATGGCCCACCTGGCTTCTGATCGTTGCCGTGTACGGCGGCTGGTTCACGACGGCGCTTAACGCGCGGTCGATCGGCTTACCGCTGGCGGTAAGCATTCTCGCCGTGCTGTCGTGCCTGTATTTGTCATTGCAGCATGAACTCCTGCACGGCCATCCGACGCGCTTCCCCTTGTTCAACGCGCTGCTCGGCGTCGCCCCGCTCGCTGTCTGGTTCCCTTACGCGGTGTATCGCGAGTCGCATCTGCGCCACCATAACGACGTTCATCTCACCGATCCCGATCTCGACCCGGAAAGCTATTTCGTTTCCGCCGAATGCTGGCGCGGTGCAGGCGTGGCTGTGCGGTTCCTGCTGGTTATCCGCAACACGTTCTTGGGGCGCATTGTGCTCGGCCCCTGGTTTTCGATCGTGGAAACGGTTCTGTCGGCGTGCACCCAGATTGCGCGGGGCAATGGCCGTATCGCAGGCGCGTGGGCCTTGCATCTCGTCCTGCTTGGACTGCTCGCGACCTGGCTTGCGCGCCGCTGCGGCATCAGTCCCGCCCTTTTTATATTCGGGGTTGGGTATCCGGCGCTCGCGTTGAGTGCGATCCGTTCGTTCCAGGAACATCGCGCAGCCGATCACGTCGCGGAACGCACGGTCATCAACGAAGCATCGTGGGCCTGGCGTCTTCTGTTCCTCAACAACAATTTTCACGCCGTTCATCACGACCTGCCGAGCGTGCCGTGGTTTGCGGTGGCGAGCGTTTATCATGGGTATCGCGATGCGTATCTGGCGCGCAATGGCGGTTTTATCGTGCGTGGTTACCAGGAATGGCTTGTGCGGCACGGCGTTCAACCGATTGCGCCCGCGTTGCATCCGCTTCATGCACGCGCCGCCGATCAGATTGCACAGGCTCAGGCCGGGTCCGCCGGCTCAGCAACGCTTGGCGGCGACGCGGCGCAGCCTGTCTGACGTATCTTTCCGGCCGGGTGCTGGTATGGGTATCGGTACCGGTACGGGCATGGGTATTGACCGGCGCAATGGGAAAGAATCTGGATGAACTGGGTGGCCGCATTACCGATGTACAACGTCACGCCAGCGCTCGCCGGCGACTGGCGCGTTTTGCTCGATCATGTTCACGGGCGCTTGCGGCCATGGCTTGACGCCCGCGGTGACACGCTCGCCATAGTCGATCCCGAGACATCCCTGCAGGAATTCTGGCTGCGTGACGATCTGCTGTTGTCGCAGACGTGCGGCTATCCGCTGGTGCGGGCGCTCGCCGGACGCGTGCAACTAGTCACTACGCCCGTTTTCACCGTCGATGGCTGCGAGGCCGGCGATTATCACAGCGTCCTGGTCACCCGGGCCGCGGCCAATGTCACGTCGCTCGCGCAATGCCGCGGTCTGCGCGCGGCGTACAACACCCCCGATTCGAACAGCGGCATGAACCTGCTGCGTAGTGCCGTCGCACCGCTTGCCGGCGAGCAACCATTCTTCGCATCGATGATCGAAACGGGCGGGCACCTGGCATCGCTGCAAGCCCTGCAGGACGATCGGGCCGATGTTGCCGCCATCGACTGCGTGAGCTTCGCGTTCGTACTCGATCACCTTCCGGATCTTGCCGATGGTTTGATCGAGATCGGCACGACACGAAGCGCGCCGGGCTTGCCGCTGATTGCATCGAAACGGGTGCCGCCGGAGGGTATCGACGCACTGGCGGACGCACTCGCCGATGCCGTCGCGCACGATCGTCCGCTGGCAAAACGCCTCAAGCTCGACGGTTTTGCGAGGCGTCCGCTCGACGACTATGCGTGCATTCTTGACATCGAAACAGACGCTATCAAACGCGGTTATCCCCGCCTCGCCTGAGGGCGGTCACGGCAGACTTTCCTGACTTTCGGCACAATCGGCTTTTACCCGCGTGTAAGGAGCGTCCTGGATTTTCATCCGGGATTGGCGCTTGACGGGAGCCGGATCGCCGGTGCCCGCGCGCCGCCAGTGCACGAAGCCATGGAAGCCGCAATGATCCCGTTTTCAGTTCTCGATTTATCCCCCATCCCCGCCGGATCGACCGCCGCCGACGCGTTCCGCCACTCGCGCGAACTGGCCCAGCATGTCGAAAAACTCGGTTACCTGCGATTCTGGCTGGCCGAGCATCACAACATGACCGGGATTGCCAGCGCCGCGACGTCCGTGGTGATCGGGCACGTTGCCGCGGGAACGAGCACGATCCGCGTCGGCTCGGGCGGCGTCATGCTGCCGAACCACGCGCCGCTTGTGATCGCCGAGCAGTTCGGCACGCTGGAGTCGCTGTTTCCCGGACGCATCGATCTCGGCCTCGGCCGCGCGCCCGGCACCGACCAGACGACGGCCCGCGCGCTGCGCCGCGATCTCCAGGGCAGCGCGGACAATTTCCCCGATGACGTCGTTGAATTGCAGCGCTATTTCGCTGAGCCGGTGGAAGGCCAGCGCGTGCGGGCGGTCCCCGGCGCCGGGCTGAACGTGCCGATCTGGCTGCTCGGTTCGTCCACCTTCAGCGCCCAGCTCGCCGCCGCGCTCGGCCTGCCGTTCGCCTTCGCTTCGCATTTCGCGCCTGACTACCTGCTGACCGCTTTGCAGGTTTACCGGACGCAATTCCGCCCGTCGAAGCAACTCGACCGGCCTTACGCGATGGTCGGCGTGAATGTTTTTGCCGCCGACACCACGGCAGAAGCGGAGTTTCTCTTCACATCGTTGCAACAGCAATTCATCAACCTGCGACGCGGCACGCCGGGCCAGTTGCCGCCGCCTGTCAGGCAGATTCCGTGGAACGAGGCCGAACGCGCCGGCGTGGACCATTCGCTCGCATGCTCGGTGATCGGCGACCAGGGTCAGGTGGAGGCCGGACTTGCCTCGCTGATCGAACAAACCCAGCCCGACGAGTTGATGGTCACCGCGCAAATTTACGATCACGCGGCCCGCCTGCGCTCGTTCGAGATCACGGCCCAGGCTCGCGCGGCGGTGGCGGGGTAACGCTGGCCGAATCGCTTTCCGGGTATCAAGCGGATGTCAAGGGAATGTCAACGGTTAAGCGGCGCGGCGAACACGCATTCGGACGCTGGACGGGTATCGTTTTGACAAGCAATAATGAGGACGGCGGCTTTGAGATCCGCCGTCCTGCGCCCGCTTTTAGTGCCTTCCTGTGAACGGCAATGGCGGGTAAGCCGTTCGAAGGGTCTCAACAAGAAGGGATGTTGGATATTGCAAGGGAGAAAATGAATGATCAGAAGTCCCGCCACAGGATCCATGACCTTGCTGACGGAGCGCGATGAAGCCACCGGTCAGGAAGTGCGGACGTTGCGCCTCGAACCTGCACCCGACGGCAAGGCCGTCCTGTTGATAGATATTGATGAAAGGAAGGCCGGCATCCATCGTGAGGTGCGCTATGAAATCACGCCGGCCGAACTCATTGCGGCAATTCGTGCACACGGCGCGGAGTTGCCAGGCGAGCAACATAATCGCTAAAATGATTTAGGCATACAATAGCGGCATTCGGCGCTATCATTTCTTCGTGGCGCCCGCGGTTGTCTGGACGAATTGTTGAATTAGCGGCTGCATGCATGGTGCTTTTGAAACATGAGCAGCCGCCAGCCGTGCACCGATCTGGTCGCGTGAGCTACAGCCGCTGATTCGGCGGCTTACGCATCTCGCACCGATCTCAAACACAGTAACCAGTTTGTCGAGCCGCTTGCTTGGCAGAAGTCCGATTATCGGGCGCTGCCGGTTAAAGCGGCAATTTGCGGTATTACACTAATTGACGCGCGTCACTCGGCGCGCCACGATTTTAGTCAACCCACACATTCCTCGAGCCGCCCCGGTCCGCGCGGGCAGATGGCTCGCCTTCAAGAAAGTAAAAGCTGAATCAGGACAGCCGTGGACGAAAGAAAGCGAGACAGCATCATTGCCTATTTGCGCAGCCGAATGGCTGAGTTTGGCATTACCGAAACAGCGCTGGCCGAAGCATTGGCCGACGTGCCGGTTTCCGTCACCCCTCCTCCAATGACCAACGGTTCGAGCGCGGCGTCCAGACGCGCGCTGCCGTCAATGCCTTCGTTGCCGGAGAGCACCAACGGCACCGCGCCGGTATTTAGAAACGCTAGCGGCGACACATGGGACGGGACGGGCGACATGCCAGAATGGTTAAAACGCGCCGTGCATGCCGGGCAGGATATCGAGTTTTACCGGGTTTAAAGCCGCTCGCCAGGGCCCGGTGGGAACCATTGATGCAAATAAACAGCAGCGCCCCGCATGCCTTGCGGCATCGGGCGACGCGTGCCTGCGCGGCACTTGAGCAGCACTATCCGAAGATCAGGTAATGGTCCGCCCCCGTGGTCCGCCCCCGTCCGCCCGGTTATTTCGGAAAGGGCAGTTCCGTCTGATTGTTCGCCTTTTGTTTGTCTGTGGTTTGCTTTTAAGCCTGACGTATCGAGTATCGTCGCGATCCGTTAAGCGCGCCCTGACAATCCGGCGAGGTTTGCTACGGCCACCCACGGGGATGGATCGTGCGGGTGAGCGGTCTCGACGTGCGCCGCTTGTTCGGGAAAGCCGTCGACCGACGCGTAGGCGGGGTTATCGACATGCGCGTAATATCGGCCATTGCAAGGCGACGTCAATTGGCTCAATCGGCTCAATCGTCGGCTCAAATCGAGGTGACCAGATGTCTGCTGGACCGTCCTCTCCGTCAGCGCACGACACCACCGGCCGCGATGGCGCTATCGTCTATGTGGTCGACGACGACGCAGCAATCCGCCGCGCGCTCGCGACGCTCATGCGATCAGTCGACCTGCTCGTTGAGACATTTTCGTCGCCGGAAGAATTTCTTCAGCGTCCGCGCTCCCAGGTCCCGAGTTGCCTGATTCTCGACGTGCGGCTGCGCGGCAAGAGCGGGCTTACGTTCCATCAGGAAATCGTCAATAGCGGCATGCGTATTCCCGTTGTGTTCATGACGGGCCATGGCGATATTGAAATGAGCGTCAAGGCGATGAAAGCCGGGGCGATGGATTTTTTTGCCAAGCCTTTTCGTGACCAGGACATGCTGGACACCGTGAGTCAGGCACTCGCACGGGACAAGGCGCGTCTCGCGGCAGATGCGGCCGTGGCTGAATTACGCGCGTTGCATGACTCGCTCTCTCCGCGCGAGAAGGAAGTGCTGGTCTTTGTGTTGTCAGGTTTGCTGAACAAACAGATCGCCGCGGAGATGAACCTGAGCGAAATTACGGTGAAGGTCCACCGTGGACAAGTGATGCGCAAGCTCAACGCACGCTCGATGCCGGACCTTGTCCGCAAGGCCGAATTGCTGGGTATCCAGCCTTTCGATCCCAGCGCCGCACACTGAGAAGTCGGACTCCCCCGCACCCACCCAGGCCCCAAAGCGATTGCGAACGAATCACCCCAACGCTTGCACCATCCCCTTCTCCACATCGCCTACATAAATACCGAACGCATCTTCCGTTCTCTCCTTCACATAGCGTCGCAGCATGGCCCCAACGGCAGGGTCACGTATCCTGTCCCAGGGAATCGCACCGAGCGGCACATACCGTACATCCGCGCCAGCAGGTACATCATCGACAATGCGCCCCCGATAATAGATATGGGTAACGCCCTTCTCCTCAAACACCGCAAACAGAAAATCCAGATTGGCATTCAGCCGATACCGCTCCAGCACGCCGCGCAAACTAGCCGCATCCGCAAGCGGTTCCAGGCGCGTCCCAATGGGTAATTGCAACGCCCCGGATGCCGTCTCGATCAACACAAGACCCGCAGGATGCTCGAGGATCGCCCCAACCTGGGCCCGCTGACCGGTCGCGGCCAACGCCTCCTGCGACAAGCTGAAATCCACATAAGCACCACGGCAATACCCTAGCGGTGTCGCGCTCGTATGCGTGAAATCCACCACGCGCCCGATCAGGATGATGTGGTCCCCCGCATCCACCACCTGATGCGTCTCGCAGTCGAAACTCGCCGCCGCGCCATCCATCACCGGACTGCCGGTGCGGCGTGCATGCCAGCCGACCTGCGCGAACTTGTCCGCACTCTTCGACGCAAACACGCCCGATACCGGCCGCTGATCTTCCGCAAGTACGCTGACCGCAAAACGTTGCGTCTGCGAAAACACCGGATGGCTGGAGGCCGTCTTCGCGATACAAACCAGGATCAACGCCGGATCAAGCGACACGGACGTAAACGAATTCGCGGTAAAACCACGCGGCGAACCATCGGGTTGAATGGTCGTCACCACAGTCACACCCGTCACGAATGCGCCCAATGCACGGCGAAACTCGCCAGTATCGAAGGAAGGCTCTTTCATGCTTTTGCTCCTTGAATTAGCGGCTGATACGTAGATCCGAAGTGGCTCAGACACTCAATCAAGCACTCAGGCGCCACTCGCTTCACGAATAAACTGCACCAACCGCTGGTTCACAATCGCCGGCGCGGTGACGTTCATCATGTGCCGTTCATTCGCAATGATTTCCGCGCGGCCGCGCGGCGCAGCAGCCGCCATTGAATGCGACATCGCGGGACTCGAATTCGGATCGCACTCGCCGGTCATGAACAACGCAGGCATCGCAAGTTGCGGCAAACGCCCGACATGCGCCTGGTCCGAACTCGCAAACAACCGGTAAGTCCGCGCATACCCCTCCGGATTCACGGTCGCCAGCAACGAACGCACAAGCTCGGCCACCTGGGCGAGATGACCCGGCACCGGATCGTCGAACCAGCGCGCAACGGTTGCATCAATGCTCGGTTGTTCAAGCCCCCCGCCCTCCAGCAATGCCGCGCGCTGCATCACTGCCGCCCGCTGCGTCGGCGTGCGGTCGTACACCGCGTTCAGCGCAACCACGCTTGCCACCCGCTGCGGATATTGCAACGCAAACTCAAGTGCGATCAGCGAGCCCATCGAGTGACCGACTACATGCGCTGCATCAATCCGCAAATGATCCAGGAGCGCAGCAAGCTGTCCAGCGTATTCATCGAGCGCGGGGGACGCCGCCGGCAAGCGGCTCACGCCGTGGCCCAGCATGTCATACGACACGACCCGAAAACACGCCCGCAGCGCGCTCACCTGGGGCGCCCACACGCTGCGGTTCATGCCCACGCCATGGATCAGGACGAGCGCCGGCCCCTCGCCCGCCACGCTGTACGCCGTGCCGTCGAACACGCCGCTGATCGACGCACGGCCAGTCACCGTTTCATGCTTCATTGGACCCAAGCTCCTTCAGATCCTGATAGCGGTCACCAATCCGATGATGCGGCCGCCCGCCAATCGACGCACCCAGCGCAATCACGATCTCATCGGGGCCGGGGGCGTCGATGATCGAGAACTGGATGGTGAGGTAATGCGACCGCATGCCTTCATCGCCTTTATGCATTAGTGGGATGGTCACTGGACAGTTAGGACCACCACGCAAATTCGTGAAACTCAAATAACTCTTCGCACCCACCGCTTCGCGAAACTTGTTGCCAAAGCGCAGCGTGTGAATCAACGCCGACGCATGTTCGACTTCGCCCGACGTCCCGACAATCGCCGCTTTCCCGTAACCCTCCACCGCTTCGCCCGATCCGGCAATCCGCAGGATCTCGCCGGTCAGAAGCTCGCCCAGTTGCGGCGCAAGTCCATGAATCTCGGGGCGCAGGTCATCGACGAAACCACGTCCCGCCCACGGATTGCGCAGCACGGCTGCTGCCGCGAACAGCTTCAACGGCCGCTCAGCCGCTTTACCGCCTTCGATGAAGGTGTCTTCCACATAGGTAACCAGCTTGCGAATCTCGAGTTTCATGGGGTTGTTCTCCGTAGGCAAAAACGCCGTGGCTTCGTGCGATGGCGCCGTCAACATATTATGGTATTCCATATTACTGTACGCAAGAATTTTTGACGATTGAGGGGTTTACGAGAGCACGCCAGGAAACCGGGCTTACAAGCATTTCACCGCCATCTGTAACGTTTCATGCAATCGCCCTGAGCCGACAGCGACAGCCGCTTCCCACACGGCCACCCGTCGTTTTCGCATCGGACGTTTTCGGAACAGTCCTACAGACCTGTCGCGCCGCTGCGCAGAAAATCGACGCCCGATAGAACGCACGCATCCTTGTGTGTGCCACCCCTCCCGGCAGAGCGCCGGTCTAGCCTCGCCGTCGTCGTACAGTGCAGCGTCGTTTTAATCGTGCACAGCCACCGCTTAACCGCGTAACGCACACCGCTTTTCCCAACATGCCCAACCTCTCGCGCTCGCCATCGGACAACATTCAAACTTGGTATGGCGAGGCCGAAAAAGCGCGTCAAGCCGGCGATATCGCCACGGCGCAAGCCGCCGTCGAGCGGATCCTTGAGCAAGACCCGAGGCGTGCCGGCGCCCTTTACTTGCGCGGGCTGTTGGCGCTCGATTCGAACCAGTTCGACGCCGCGCAAAGCTGGGTTGAGCGCGCTATCGAGGTCCATCCTCATCTGGACTTCTACAACACGCTGTGCGTCATTCAACTCACGTTGAATGCCTACGCAAGCGCGCTGCAAACGGCCCGGCAGGGTCTTGCGCTCCAGCCCGATTCGATCGAGCTGCGCTTCTACGAAGCGGGCGCGCTGGTCATGCAAGGGTTTCTCGACGACGCGGCCGTCAGCTATTGCAAGCTGCTCGCGATCGAACCGGATAACCTGCAGGTGGTCGCTAACCTTGGCGTTGTTGCCCAACTTCTGGACAGGCTAGAGGAGGCCGAGCGGCACCTGCGGCGCGCAATCGCGTTATCACCGGATTCTCGCAGCGCTCGCGGCCATCTCGGGACGGTCTTGCTGGCAACGGGGCGTTACGAAGAAGGGTGGCTCTGTTACGAGGACCGCTGGGCCAATTTTGTGCACGCCGACGGAAGCCCATCTATAGAAGCACGCCCACGAGTCCCACTCCCGCAATGGCGAGGTGAACGTCCGGAGTCGGTCATTCGCGCGGAACACGACCCCGCACGAGGAGCACGTCTGCTGGTCGTTCCAGAACAAGGTCATGGCGACAGCCTGCAGTTTGTCCGCTACCTGCCCCTGGCGCTCGAGCGCTTTTCGCAGGTAGGTCTCATTTGTTCGCCCTCCTTGCGCCGCCTGTTTGAAGAGTCGCTTTGTTCCCGCTGGCCGGGCCTCGTCATGCTTGATGACGGACTCTCTGCCCTCGATCACTGGGACTGGCACTGCTCCATGATGTCGCTACCCATGGCGTTCGGCACCCGCCTCAACAACGTTCCGGCCGCCATGCCTTATCTCTTTGCCGATCCCGCACGCGCCGCCCTGTGGCATGCCAAACTCGCCGCATTGCCTGATCCCGGACTGCCCTGCGTCGGTGTGGTCTGGGCCGGCGGCGATGCGAACACGATGGGGGACAAAGAGCGCAGCCTGATGCCCGCGCAAATTGCGCCGCTGCTCGCATTGCGAGACATCCGCTGGATCAGTCTTCAGAAGACCGATAACCCGGCGAAGCGCGCTGATGCCGCCAGCGAGGCAAGGCTGACCGACTGGATGGACGAAGTCACGGACTTTGCGGACACCGCTGCCCTGATCGAGAATCTCGACCTGGTGATCGCCGTCGATACGTCCGTGGCGCATCTGGCCGCAGCAATGGGTAAGCCGGTATGGCTGCTCAACCGTTTCGCCGGTTGCTGGCGCTGGTTGCGCGAACGGGATGACAGCCCGTGGTATCCCACCATCCGACTCTTCAACCAGCGGCAGCGGGGCAACTGGGACGAGGTGCTGACCCACGTCGCTACGGCCTTGCAGCAGCAATTCGTACCGCAGGACGGGCGGCCCAATCCAACCGGGAAGCCCACGCTCCGACAGTCAGCAACGAGCGCCCAGTTTCATACGGGCAACCTGTGATTGTATCGAGCGCCCCGCTGGCAGAACCCGTTGAGTTCTATGGCCGTGATTCCTCGAAACGGTATCACGATGCTCAAGTGCTCCCTTCCCGTCAGCGTGGGATGCACGTACCACACACTCTTCTTGGGACGGCATCTTTCCCAGATGACACGAACCCGGGCGGATGTCGGAGCGGATACTGCGCTGACGGCACGCTCACGAGCCCATCATTGGGACACCAGATGGCATAGCCCCCTGCCCGGTAATACCCATGCTCCGACGTTTGTGCCCAGGCGGTCTGGAAATAGGCGTTCCTCTGGGCGGTGTTTCAGCAGCCCATTAGGATTTGTCTCATCAATATTAAGAATATGCCGATATACCGATGAGCATAAAAAAAATACACTTATCCCTGTCGATTTTGTTCCACTTTTGGTTCCGCTTACCGCTACAAAGGATCCCCTCGGAGTACGCCCGGATCACGCATTTAAAATGCGGCTCGGAATCTGCCGTTGTGGGGACTCATAATGCATGGAAGACCCTATTGGTCAGGCATAGCGCGAACTGTGTCACAGAGCCTTGGTCAAGATTGATCGCCTTTCGACGGATTTTTATTCTGCAACATAACGAATAAAATTCAATCAACATAAATTCTTTGCCTTGGACAAGCTTTGTCAGGCTAAACGAGATGAGGTATTAAATTGGACAATTTGAGTACAGCAAATAGATTCATGGGTAGTTTTTTTGTCGGCACCGTGGTCACAGCCGGCGTCCTGCTGATGCTTGACTATGCAAGCACCTACTGGCCGCTTCTCGCGACCCTTAATGCATTCGAACAGGTGCTGGCAGCGGGAGTCATCTCTATTATTCTTTTGAATGCGAGGCCATTGGCGTTAAAGACAATCTGGGCCCACCGACGTGACGAATTCCTGCTCGATGAAGATTTAAATACAATCATTCGCGGCAGGACGTTCGGTGTCCCTGCTGGAGTCATTATTGCGATCCTGATAAAACTCTGCATTTTATCTTGAAGTTTTATGGCAAGGAATCATCATCTGCACGTTCTGTAAAACTCCACAACCTGTCATATCATTAATGGCATGAAATGTAGTCTCACAGTTTTTCAGCTATCGTTTTATCAGGAATCTTTTAAAGATGAGTGAACAGGTCGCTGTCCCTACCCTCGCAACCATTATTCCTTGCCACAACAACGCCGATACTCTGGAACGCGCGATTTATTCCGCACTTAACCAGCCTGAACTGGACGAACTGGTAATCGTGGTCGACGGAGCTAGCGACAATAGCCTGCTGGTCGCGCAGAAGTTCGCGCAAAGTGACCCACGCGTGCGCGCCATTGGTCTTGCCACTTGTAGTGGACCCTCGCTGGCGCGTAATTTAGGGGCTGCGGCGGCGACTACTGACATCCTGTGCTTTCTCGATGCCGACGATGAACACTTGCCCGGCTATTACGCCTTTGCAAAGGCAAACCTTGCGGCCAATCCGCAATGGGCTGGCCTGAAATCAGGCATACAGATTGTCGATTTACCGGATGATTTGTCGTGCGAGGATAGCGATCCTCGTTATATGGCTGCGGTGTTTTCCGCACCGTGGAATCTTGCGATGCGCAGGCCGCTATTCTGGCTCGCCGGCGGATTCCCTCAGGGCGAAGCCTTTCGCGGCAAGCTAGGTAGTGAGGATACGGTGTTCAACACTGCATTTCGCGAATGCTTCGACGTTTGGTTCACGCCTCAAAAATTTTGTCGTCACTACAACCGGCCGGGTTCACATCTCGAAGTGTTTCTGCGTCGCGCCCGCGTGGTGGACGGGCAGATTCATTTTAATGAATTCCTGCCCGAGGAACTTGATGGCTCGCTACGTGATGCTACCGTCCGGCACGTCGCACAAGCCGTTGCCAATCAGTCAATGCCCTCTCTTAAAACAGCCGCGAATGCAGCTTGAGCGTCCTCGCGAGATGAAGGCTATGTAGTGTGCCTCGCAGTTGACGTCCTTGTGACGGTTGTTGTCGCTATTGAACCGCCTTTACATATCAATCAATCACGCTGGTTTCAGCCGCCCTCTCGGCAAGCATGGCCATCACAATGCCGGCTGTGCGCCGCACATGTTCGAGCGATGCCGCAGCGGCGGCATCGCCATCTTTCTTGGCGATAGCAGCCAGCAGCTTGTTCATCTCGCGATTCGAGTCCGCACCCCTTCCCGGCGAAGCAATGGTCACGGATCGCAACTGGTTGATGCGCGCGTTCAAGGACTTGACCACCTGATGCATCATCAGCTTCTGGCCGCCAGTGAACATGGCTTCGTAGAAACGCTCCGTGTAGGTCAGCACGCGCTTGAAGTCGGACTGGTCGAAGGCCTCTTCAATCTCCTTGCGAATTTCGCGTAGCTGCTTCACCAGCGCCGGGGTTGCATGCTCCGCACAAGCGCGCGCCGCCTCGGACTCGAGCAACGCACGAATTTCATAGATCTCCTGAACCTGCTCCGGGTCGAGCCGCGCGACAATCGGCCCGGAATGCGCGACGGTCTCGACCAGCCCCTCTGTCTCGAGGTGGCGCAGCACTTCGCGCACCACGGTCCGGCTGACGCCCAGTTGATCGCATAGCGTGCGCTCGATCAGGCGGTCGCCGGGATGATAGATGCCCTGTGAAATTGCATCGCGCAACTTCGCGAGCGTCAGCTCGCGCAACGTCGGTGCACTTCGGTCGACACGCATTTGATCGATCATGGTTTTGTTGTCTCCGGTCTGATATCCGGAATCCCTGGTTTTTGGAATCCCATAGTATTGCACACACGTGCCGTATTCTCGTCGGCCTCGCAGGGCACGCGTTCATCAAGCAGCGAACACCCGGGCGCTCTCGTTCTCCCATTCAAGCCACGCCCGCGCACCGACCGCCAGGCTCGGCTCGCGCGAACTGATGGACGTCCGTACCGCGATCTCCTGTTCCCAGGGCGTAGCGACCGCGTAGTGCATGGTATCGCCGAGATACGTGACATCGCGAACGACCACCTGCAAGCCGCCGTTCGAAGCCTCCGACGGTTGCGCGCGAATCCGGATCTGTTCGGGCCGAAGCATCAGCGCGCCGTTGTCGCCATCGTTTAGCGCATGATCGAACCCGCCGACCGATACCGGCTTGCCGTTCGGAAACACCGCCTGCGACGAGCCGTTTCTGCCTGCCAGCGTAACCGGCAAGAAATTAGAGTTGCCGATGAAACTCGCGACAAAACGCGACGCCGGCTTCGCATAAAGCTCCTCGCCGCTGCCCACCTGCTCGATGCGCCCTTTGTTGAACACAGCGATGCGGTCAGACAGGCGCAGCGCCTCTTCCTGGTCGTGGGTCACATACAGGATCGTCACGCCGGTCTGCTGGTGGATGCGCCGGAGTTCTGTCTGCAGTTCCTCGCGCAGCTTCTTGTCGAGCGCGGAAAGCGGTTCGTCCATCAGGAGGACCGGCGGATCGTAGGCGAGCGCGCGGGCAATCGCCACGCGCTGCTGCATCCCGCCCGATAGCTGATCCGGCATGCGGTCGCGGCAATCGCCGAGGTGCACGAGCTTGAGCATCTGCTCGACCTTCGACTTCACCTGGGCATCGGGCAAACGCCGCACGCGCAACGGAAACGCGACGTTCTCTCCAACCGTGAGATGCGGGAACAGTGTGTAGCGCTGAAACACCATGCCGATGTTGCGCTTGTTCGGCGCGACCGACAGCAGCGACTTGCCGTCGAGCAGCACGCGTCCTTCGGTGGGCGACTGAAAGCCCGCGACAATGTACAAAGTCGTGCTCTTGCCCGAGCCCGACGGTCCGAGGAAGGTCATGAACTCGCCCTTCTTGATATCGAGCGAAACATGGTCGATAGCGACCACCTGGTCGTAGGTTTTACGAAGCCGTTGAATTTGCAAAAACGGTGCGCTCACGATTTACCTCTCTTGAGAACAAGCCCCAGCAACATCAGGATGACAGTCAGGCCGACCAGCAATGAAGACGCCGCGGCAATCACAGGCGTCAGGTCCTGCCGCAACGTGCTCCAGATGCGCACGGGCAGCGTCTGCAAGGTCGGGCTCGCCATGAAGATCGACACCACGACCTCGTCCCAGGACGCCAGGAACGAGAAGATGGCAGCGGCGAACAGGCCGAGTCGAATGGCGGGCAGCGTGACGCGCCACTTCACCTCGAACGGACTTGCACCGCAGATCAGCGCAGCGTCTTCGAGCGCGGTATCGAAACTCTCCAGCGAATTGCTGATGGCGATGATCGAAAATGGCAACGCGATGATCAGGTGCCCGATCACGAATCCGACCAGCGTTCCGGTCAGGCCGATGCGCAGGAAAAAGGCGTACAACGCAACGGCGAGCACGACCACGGGCAGTACCATCGGTGTCAGGAAAAACGCTTTCAGCAGCGTACGTCCCCGGAAGCTGCCACGCGTCAATGCGAGCGAAGCAAAGAGGCCGAGCACGACCGACAACACCATCACGACCACGCCCAGTTCGACACTGGTGATCAGCGAGTCGAGCCAGCCCGGATCAGAAAACAGCATGCTGTACCAGCGCCACGTCCAGCCGGGCGGCGGAAACATCAGCCACTGCGAATCACCGAACGACAACGCGACGATGAACAGCACCGGCAGCAGCAGGAACAGCGACACGGCCGCGCCGACACCCAGCAGCGCCCAGCGCAACGGTCCGAGACGATCGAAATCGAGCAGCATGTCAGTGGACTCCGGAAGCACCCGGCGCGCGGCCGGAAAAGCGCAGTTGCACCGCATAGAGCGATAGCGTCACGAGCAGCAACACGAAGGCGGCGGCGCCCGCGAGCCCCCAGTTCAGCAATTGCTGCACGAGTTGCGCGATCAGTTCGGCGAGCATCATGTACTCCGGACCGCCAAGCAACGCAGGCGTCACGAAGTACCCGAGCGCCATCACGAACACCATCAATGCACAGCTCGCAATGCCGGGCATGGCGAGGGGCACCAGCACGCGCCAGAACGCCTGCCAGCGGCTCGCGCCGCAGATAGCAGCCGCACGCAGCGTGGTGGGATCGATGGCGCGCAGGGTCGCGTGCAGCGGCATCACGAGGAACGGCAACATGATGTACGTCATGCCGATCGTGACGCCGGTCAGGTTGTTGACCAGCGTCAGCGGTTCATGAATCACGCCCAGCCACATCAGCAAGCGATTGATCGGACCTGTCTGCTGCAGCAGCACCATCCAGGCGAAGGTGCGTGCGAGCAGGTTGGTCCACATCGACAGCAACAAGATCGCGAACACCAGCTTGCTGACCCAGCGCGGTGCGATGGCAAGCAGCCATGCAGTGGGAAAGCCGATCACGAGCGTGACCGCCGTCACTACCGAGGCCACGAAGAACGTGTTGCCGAACACCCGCAGGTAAGTAGTCGAGCCGAATAACTGTGCATAGTTCTGCAAGCCGGGCGATGGGTCCAGCACGCTCCTCAGCAGCAGTGACAGCACCGGCAACAGGAAGAACACGATCAGCAACAGCAGGGCCGGCAACACTAGCCGCGCCCTCCTGAAACCGGCGCTCACCTTCGGCAGGATCACCGCAGGCTCCGCGACAGTGCTCAATGCGTTCGACATGACAACTCCTTCAAGATGATCGGCCGCCATTGCTTTTATTTCGGCTTTATTTCGATTGCCACGCATACCAGCGCTTGGCGATTTCATCGCGATGATCGGCCCAGTACTTCATGTCGAGGTTGATCTGCGTCGCCTTGTACTGGTCCGGCTGCGTCTTCGCGACATCGGCGGGCAGCAGCGCAGCCGACTTCAAGTTGACCGGCGCGTAGCCGGTTTCAGCCGCGAAATTCGCCTGCGCCTGCGCACTGGTCGCGGTGGCGAGGAACTTCATCGCCTCGTCCTTGTGCTTCGCGCCCTTCGGCACCACCAGCATGTCGGCGGCGGTCAGGTTCTGGTTCCAGGACACCCCCACATCCACGCCGGTTTGCTGCAATGCATGCAAGCGGCCGTTCCAGAATACGCCGAGCGGCGCCTCGCCCGATGCCATCAACTGCTGCGACTGCGCGCCGCCGCTCCACCAGACGATCTGGCTCTTGATGGTGTCGAGCTTCTTGAACGCACGGTCGAGGTCGAGTGGATACAGCTTGTCGGGCGCGACGCCATCGGCAAGCAACGCGACTTCCAGCACGCCCGGCGCGGACCATTTGTAGAACGTGCGTTTGCCGGGAAAGCGCTTGGTGTCGAAGAGATCTGCATAGTTAGCAGGACTGCCGTTCTTGAACGAAGCCTTGTTGTACCCGAGCACGAACGAATAATAGAAACTCCCGACCGCACCCGGTGACATGAAACGCGGATCGAGCTGGCTCTTGTTCACCACCGAATAATCGATCGGCTCGACCAGCCCGTCGCGCAATGCGGCATACGCAAAATCACCTTCCACGTCGACCACGTCCCACTGTACGTTACCGCTGTCGACCATGGCCTTGAGCTTGCCGTAATCGGTCGGCCCGTCCATCAGCACCTGGATTCCCGATGCCTGGGTGAAGGGCGCCGCCCACTCCTTCTGTTGAGCCGATTGCGTCGTGCCGCCCCAACTGGCGAACACGATCGGCGCGGCGGCCGCGAACACGGGCGCGGTAACCGAAACGGCAGCGGTGACGATCAATGCGCGCACCAGGGCGTGCAAATGTAAAGGTTGCTGCATGACGACTGCTCCTTGAAAGGAAACGGCTGGCTTCGAGAGGATTAACCTTCAACGGCTGGTTTTACTTGAGCGGCGAAAATGCAGCGGGCTTCATGATCTTGCTTTCCATCGTTTCCAGCAGCGCCTGAATCTTCGGTGCGAAGGTCTGCCACGCGGGGTCTTCCGCCAACCGCTGACGGCGAGCTTCGCGATCGTCGAGGCTTGTATAGGCCCATATGTGGACGATCTGGTTGAGTGGCCCGATCTCGGAGAAGAAGTAGCCCACGAGTTCTCCCAGATGCTGCTTCTGTAAAACGATGCCCTCTTCCTCAACCAGTTTCAGGTACGCGGGAACCGCGCCGGTGCGGATCTTGTAAGTGCGAATTTCGTAGTACATGGCGGCTCGTTCTTGTATGTCTTTAACGCATGACGAAGGGATCGGCGATCGGCTCGTCCGAGGTACGGATCCATACGGATTTGGTGCGGGTGTAGTCGAGCACGGCGTCGAGTCCGCCTTCGCGTCCGAGACCGCTCAACTGGTAACCGCCGAACGGGACGATCGGTGAAACCGCGCGATAGGTATTCACCCATACGATGCCGGCGCGAAGCCGGCGAATCAGCCGATGTGCGCGCGTCAGGTCGCGCGTGAATACGCCGGAAGCTAGGCCGTATCGCGTGTCGTTTGCAAGCGCAATTGCTTGCTCTTCGGTATCGAAACTCATCACGCTGAGCACGGGACCGAAGAGTTCCTGCGCGACGCTTGGCACATCTGACGTAGCGCATTCGACAATGGTTGGCTGGAAGAAAAACCCTTCACCCATGCCCTCGGGACGATGGCCGCCGGTCAACAGCGTCGCGCCCGCGGAGAGGCTTGCCGCGAGCACCGACTCAATATGATCGCGTTGTTTGGCCGTAGCCAGCGGGCCCATTTCCGTATCTACGTTTTGCGGATCGCCTATCTTGATTGCCCGCGCTTTCTCGACCAGTTTCGCCAGCAACCGGTCACGAATGCCGTGCTGCACGAGTAGCCGCGAACCCGCGACGCAACTCTGACCGGTCGCCGCGAAAATCCCCGCGATCACCGCGTTGCTGACGCTTTCGACGTCCGCGTCGTCGAAGACCAGTACCGGCGATTTACCGCCCAGTTCCAGCGAGGTCGCCGCCAGGTTCTCAGCCGAATTCCGCACGATATGGCGCGCCGTTTCGGGACCGCCGGTGAACGCGATTTTCGCGACGAGCGGATGAGTGGTGAGCGCATGACCGCAATCGGCGCCAAAACCCGTCAGGATGTTCACCACGCCTGCCGGAAAGCCAGCCTCATCAATCAGCCGCGCAAACGCGAGCAACGGTGCCGGACCCTCTTCCGATGCCTTGATAACGATCGTGCAACCCGCGGCAAGCGCCGGTCCTATCTTCACCGCCGACAAAAACAGTTGCGAGTTCCAAGGCACGATTCCGGCCACGACACCCACCGGCTCGCGTCGCAGAAACACTTCCATGTCCGGCTTGTCGACGGAAAGATAGGCTCCCTGGATCTTGTCCGCCACGCCCGCGTAATAGCGGTAATACTCAGCGACATAACCAATCTGGCTGCGCGTCTCGCGAATGATCTTGCCGGTATCGGCCGTCTCCAGTTCAGCCAGCTCCTGCGCGTTGGCCGCAACCAGATCGGCAAGCCGGTACAGCAGCTTGCCGCGCTGGCTTGCATTCAGGTTGGCCCACTCGGCCGAGAACAGCGCGCGATCGGCCGCTCTGACTGCCCGGTCGACATCCGCCGCGCTGGCCGCGGGCATGCTCGCCCAAACCTCGCCGGTCGCCGGATTGATACTGTCGAAGGTCTGCGAGGCGTCGCTGAATTCGCCATCGATGTAATGCTGGAACTTCTGCAACATGTCATCTGCTCCGGTTTAGCGGGCATCGAACGCGGGCATCACGTCGGAAATAAACAGCTCCAGCGAACGGCGTTTGCGCTCGAAGCTCATGTTGCTGTCGAGCCAGAAGCTGTATTGATCGAAGCCGAGTTCTTCATATTGTTTCAACCGGCCGATGACATCGGCGGGCTGGCCGATCACCAGGTTCTTGCGAATCTGCTCCGGGGTGTACTGCGGGAACGACGCGATGTCGGCTTCTGTCAGCGGTTCGATGAAGCCCTGCTCCACCGGCCGCTCGTTCTTGAACCACTTGCTGAAATAACAATAGAAGCGGCTCAGGTCCGCCACGGCGGCATCGACTTCCGCAGCATCCGCGCCCACGAAGGTGTGCATCAACATCATGATCTGTGGACGCGGCACGTCGGGGTTCGCCATGCAGGCCGCGTTGAAACGGTCCATCAGGTTCACCACTTCGCCGTCACCCGCCGCCAGCGACGTGACCTGTACATGGCAGCCATTCCTCACCGCGAACTCATGCGAATTCGGATCGCGCGCGGCGAGCCACATCGGCGGATTGGGTTGCTGGACCGGGCGCGGCACCGGCGTGGTCGAAGGCCACGACCAGAACTCGCCCTGATGCGCGTAGTCGCCCTTGAACAGGTTCCGCAGTGCCGGCACGAGTTCACGCATCCGTGCGCCCGCGCCGAACGCGTCGAGGCCCGGTAGCAAGCGTTCGTATTCGAAGGAGTACGCACCGCGCGCAATGCCGAGGTCGAGGCGCCCGTTGCTCGCGACGTCAACCATGCCGGCTTCGCCCGCAAGGCGGATCGGATGCCAGAACGGTGCGATCACCGTGCCGGTGCCGAGACGAATGCGTTCGGTGCGCGCAGCAAGGTATGAAAGGTTGATGAAGGGGTTCGGCGCGATCGTGAATTCCATCGCGTGGTGCTCGCCGACCCACGCGGTTTCGAAGCCGCCCTGTTCCGCGATCTGGACAAGTTCGGTGAGTTCGTCGAAGAGTTGCCGATGCGAGGTATGCGCGTCGTAACGCTCCATATGGAGAAACAGCGAGAATTTCATGATCGACCTATGTGCAGAGAAACAGTCCGGCTTGCTGCGGGCGCGATGAACCCTGGCGTCCCGCTTCGTGTCGACCGCTTGAACGTTGCGGCTGGTATTACGGTATTCCATCGAATGTCGCAAATCAAGCGTTTCAATATTATGGTATTCCATAATATTAGATGCACATATGGATGGGGTTAGGGAGGAGGAGAAAGGCGCGGGTGAGCCCGTGCTGGAACGAACCGGAAGAAGTGAAGCGCTGAATAAGCTGAGGGATAGCGAACCGCTGGCTTACAGCCGCTCCACATAACCGAAGACCGCCCGGATCACCCGGCGTTCCAGTTCGCCGATGTCCGTTTCGCCGCGCTCTCCTGCGGAATCGGTCAGCCCGCGGGTGATCGCCAGGATGTCGTAGGCCAGGACGGAAACGTCCTCGGGCACACGCTCCGGGCGCTTCTTCAGCACCTCGGCAATGGCTGCATGAATGGCGCTTCCGACACGCACGGCATGCGCTGGAAACGGCAATCGGGCCTCCTCGAAATCGAGTAGCCGTGCGAGTTTCGGACGTGTGAGTTGATGCTCGGTCGCCGCGCGAATCATTGACCTTAGCGCGTCTGCCCAGTCGTCCATGCGAGCCGCTTTCACTACGGCGTCGAGCAAGACAGCAGACTCCTGCTCGATCAACGCGATGGTGATCGCGTCCTTACCCGGGTAGTACTGGTAAAGCGAGCCGATACTCACGCCTGCTCGCTCGGCAATTGCATTGGTCGTGTAACCCTCAAAGCCTTGCTGCTCCAGAATGTGAGCCGCCGCTTCGAGAATAATGCCCACGGTCCGGCTCGAACGTGGCTGAGCCGGTTGTTTCCTGGGGTTGAGGCGGGTAGCGGAGCGTGGTGGCGTCATGTCCGGAATGCGAGTAGCCGATGTGAGCTTGTGCTCGTATTATCTATCAAACATATCGACAAATGTGCTGATCGATTCCTTTCCGGGTTGAAAGCCTGCCCCTGACCACCGGCCTTATTTCATGATAATTAGCGATCCTTATCTTTTATCCGCCTTGATCCGTGGCGTTACCGATCAGTTGGCCGCATCGGCCGTGCCGCCCAAGCCGGACGAGACAGTCAATCAGCTCATACAACGCGTCACTCAAGCAAGCACATGGGCCAAAACGGTGATGCAAACGGCGCTCAGCCAACATTATCCGGGCATTGGATGGTCCAGTTCGGAGGCGCAGCCGGATAGCCCTGATGAAGCGGCCGCTTCAAGTCCGTATTGGGTCTATGACCCGATTGACGGCGCGTATCACTATATTCAGGGATTGCCGCTATGGTCCAGTTCGCTGGCTTTGATCAGCGAGGGCCGCACGGTCTTTTCAATCGTCTACGAACCATCGCTGCATGAGCTCTTCGTCGCGACAGAATTCGGCGGTGCGGTGCTTAACGGTGCGCCCTTGCGGGTATCGGGAAAGTCGGATTTACGCACGGCGGTTGTTGCTACCGCGTTGCCTCCCTTTGGATACGGCGACGAGGACGAACACCGTCGATCGGTTGCGTTGCTTGGCGCAATGTCCCGGCGTGTGTTTGTCGTGCGGCAGATGGCTTCGGCGTCGCTGCAGTTGGCTTATGTGGCTGCGGGACGGCTGGATGCCTATTGGGAAACCGGCAACGATTTATACGACTGGGTCGCAGGCGCGTTGCTGGTGCGGGAAGCTGGAGGTCAGGTCACTGACCTTGCCGGTGCGCCGCTAGGCTCGAATGCGAATGGCATTGCGGCGGCGCCGGCAGGTCTTGCGGTTGCGTTGCTTGAGGGGCTTGCGGATTGAAGACCGTCGGGCGGTTAAGGTTGGTGGTCGCCAGCGCCCCGGATTCGACCGGAAATCAATTTGTCGGAACAGGTCCGCGATCCGCGGCTCGTTATCGCCGGTGTTCGCTACGTTACGCTTTACGCAACCCCAAAACGTCGAGATACGTGTCGAGCGAACGCTGCACCGAGTTCGCTACCAGTTGCGTAATGCCGCTGAAATCGCCATTCGCGCACGCCTCATCTAGCGAATCGTAGTAGTCCAACCTGTCCTCTTTCCGGATGATTGCGGGGGGATAGCCGGCCTTCATCAACTCGAAGTTGAGAAGCAGGCGCCCGGTCCGGCCATTTCCGTCGACGAACGGGTGGATCTTGACGAATCGCGTGTGCAGTTCGGACGCACGTTCGACCACGTGCATTTGCCCTGCTTTTTCGTGCCACTCGATCAGCGACTTCATTTCCTGCGGAAGATGGAGAAAATCGGGCGGTGTCGTGCTCGCACCAGCGATCACCACGTTCTCCTGCCGATAGCGGCCAGCGCCCTTGTCGTCGATAGTCTTCAGCACGAGGCTGTGAATATTCCGTATCTGCCACTCCGTGAGCACCTCGTTCTTCCCGACGATCTCCTCCACAAAAAGGATCGCGTCGCGGTGGTTCGTGGCCTCGAAGTGTTCGCGCAGCGACTTGCCTCCAACCGTGATGCCCTCAAGCACCACCTTCGTCTCACGAAGCGTGAGCGTGTTTCCCTCGATCGCATTCGAGTGATACGTCCATTCCAGCATCAGTTTTTCGCGTAACGACGCGAGCGTGTGAGCGGGCAGCGGACGCGCTGCGTCCAGCTTGGCCTTATCGGCATCGATTGCTTGCAGCAGTGGCTGCCGTTGGGGGGTCGTCACGTTCTTGCGCCTTGCCTTTGTATAACGGATAACACATGAGGCGATTAACCCACGCCACCATTGCTGCCCTGTGTTTTCCAGCACGTCAAATGTGCCTTGACAGTTACCAGTCACGAGGCAGTTGTCGATATAGCCGTCAAGCGCTACAGGGCGTGTTGAACAGTACGGGCTGAACCCGAGATATCCTCACCGACTCCGGCCACCGTATTGCAGCCTGTCAACGAAAGCAACGTAACGACGAGCGATAACATCGTCACACAACGTCCAAATGTGTTCACCGCCACCCTCCAAATTTTCGGCTACCGGCCGTCATGCGGGGCGCAGCTCGCGCCATGGTCTTTTCCGCTATTCAGCGTAAAACTCTGACGACAATACCTCATCGACTTGCCACGGGAACGCCTCGGGGAACGCGTCGAGGTCCAGGCCAGTTTCGTTACTCGCTATGCTCCGTGCTTTGGACCAAACAATGTCGAGCCACGCCTCGTCGCCGAACTTGCCGCGCAAACTCGGCGCTTCACTCAGCACGTAGGCTACCTCTTTGCGCTGCGTACGGATCGTGAACTGCCAGCTCTTGCTACGCCGTCCCGGCTGGTATTGCCACTTCAGAAGATGAGCCAGCAGCACCGGCATGCGGCTCGCCAGTTCGCGTTGCTCGCTTTTGCCCACGTCCTCAATCTCCTCTGCAATGTGCTCAACGTCGATAGCGGTTAGCTTGCCCGCGCGTAACAGCCCTGCTTGCTCGTTGGCCCACGCCACCACGTCTTGTTCGTATCTCGTTCCCATGATTGTTCCGTATCGAGACAATGAGTAGATTATTGATGCACTTGTGCACCACGTCAACGCCCTTTCACGACCTTTAAGATAGTTTTTCGAGCATGATCAAGAACGTTGTCGGGGCATACCCGGCGCCGCGCGCTATCTGGTGCCGCGAGATACGCTTTCCATGTCGATAGCGCAATGGGGAATGCTTGTCCCTTATTAAGGGCCGCAAGCGCGTCAGCCTGTGTAATACCAGCCTGCTCAATAAGCGCACGCAGTGCAATGCCGTTATCAAGAACCTCGTTCATAGCTCTTACAGATGGTGTACAAGTGCACCTAGAATATCATGGGCAGCCGGACCCGGAAATGGCAGGTTCCAGCCGTTTTCTTCAGCTATTCACGGATTGTGAGGTTCCGGGCTATTCGGCACGCTAGCGCAAACGCCAGCCATACCCCTCTTGCGCACGAAACATCTCGAACGCCTTGGCCTTCTCAGTCGCGATCCGCTGATCAACCACCTCAGCCGATATCGTGTTGAAATCGAACAAGCCATAGTGATGCGCGATCATCGCTTGAGCGCCACCGTTGCGCGCCAACGCCACCGCTTCATCAAGCGTGAAATTGCCCGGCACGCCATTACCGCTACGCTGCGCATCGCGTCCGTTGACCGGCAGCAACGCGACATGCGGGGCATACGCAGCGACCGCTTCCTCAAGACCCGGGTAGGGAATGCAATCGCCCGAATGATACAAACGAATGCCCCCGGTATCTATCACATAACCGAGCCACGGATAATTCCCGTTCGCGTCCCGGTCCAGCGTCTCATGCGCAGACGCTATGGGCGTGACAAAACACCCATCAAGAATCTCCGCCCGGTCGCCCGCATTCACCGCAATCAACCGGTCGATGCCAACTCCGCATCGCTTGACCGCTTCATCGACCACCGCAGCGGGCACGACGAAACGAGCTTGCGGAAATCTCCGCGCCAGCGGCTGCAACGTCCCCGGGTCCATGTGATCCGTATGCTGGTGCGTGCACAGCACGATATCCAGCCTGTCCAGTTCATCGGGCAGAATGGGCGCCGCCATCATCCTCGCGTGCGGAAATTTTGCGCCCTGGTATTTCTCCGCCAGCGAATCCGACAGGTAGGGATCGATCAACATCCTGAACCGGTCGAACTCGATCACAAAACCCGCCTGCCCCAACCAGTGCAACGTCACTTCATCAGTTCCAGGCCCCGAGCGGGGATCGAGAAGCCGGTCACGCAAGGACGTATAGAACGTTTCAACGCGAAGGCTTGGGAACGCAGAAGAATCACCAGCAGACATAACCGCCGTCGGCGAGGACGATCGATCCGGTCATCAGGCTTGCTGCATCGCTGGCGAGGAACAGAATGACCGACGCCACTTCATCAACGCGTCCCATCCGGTTCATCGGTGTACCGCCAACCCAGTGCCGCAACTTTTCCTTGTCCTGGTAGACATAGCTATTCATCTCGGTGTCGATATACGTCGGCGCGACGGCATTCACCCGCACGCCCCGCGCGCCCCACTCCGCTGCCAGCGACTTCGTCAGATGATGAACCGCCGCCTTCGACGCGTTGTAGTTCGCCTGCTCCTGCGGCCGGTTGACGATAAACCCCGACATGGAGCCCACGTTCACAATGCTCCCTGAACCGCGCTCGAGCATGCCCTTGCCGAACGCGCGGCAGGCCCAGAACACGCCATTGAGATTGACGTCAATAACCTTGTTCCAGACCTCGTCGGCCATGGTTTCGGCCGGATGATTCGAGATCGCGATGCCCGCATTGTTGACCAGCACATCCACGCGCCCATGGCGCGCGACGACGGCGTCGTTGACACGCTGGGCAGCGGCCGGGTCGGTGACATCGAAGCGTTCGGTCTCGACACGCAAGCCCTTCGATGCCAGCGTTTCAGCGGCCTTGGCAAGCAGGTCAGCGTCCATGTCCGTGAGAACAACGAGCGCGCCGGCTTCGGCCAGCGCCTCGGTGGTAGCGAGACCGATGCCTCGCGCCGCGCCGGTGACAACAGCAATCTTGCCGGTCAGCTTGAACTTGTCGAGATACATGCATTGATCCTTAAATGAGTTTGGCGGGTGCCGGTTTGCCGGCTTGGGCCGCGATCCGGCTGATCTCGTCGAACTCGGGGCCGCGCACCGGAATCTCGACATGAAAGACTTCCGCGATCACGCGGGTCCAGCCATAGATGAAGTAGGTCCAGCCGTCCTCAATCTGCAGCGCGCGCGCGGTTTCCTGAGCCCGTGCCTGATCGAGGAAAACCAGGTTGCCGCGATAGTTCAGATCCCACACGACCGCGCGCTCCGGGAATACGGCCGCGTCGCTCAACGGCGAACCCGGCGCGTCCTTGCCCAGTCCGGTGGCGTTGATCACCAACGCGCCCGGCGACAAACGCCGCAAGACGGCGTCGTTATCTTCGGCCTTCGGCGCAACGACATATTCGCATGGAACATCGAATTTCAGCTCGCGATGGATACGTTCGATTTCCTCCAGCCTGCCAGCCGACCGATTCGACACAATGACCTTCGACGGCCGGTTTGCGCCACGTTCCTTTTGCATCAGATGCCAGGTCAGCGCGATGGTCGAGCCGCCCGCGCCCATCGAAAAAACTTCCGCGCCGGTGGTGGCGAAGTGATCCTTGTGGAGGAAACCATCGAGCGCAAAACCTGAAGTGATCGGATCTTTAGCATGACAGATGAATTGTCCATCCTGCTTCGAGAGGCAGCTCGTTTCGCCCATGGTCCGCGCGGTGGGATCGATGAAATCGAAGAGATCCTGGCACGCAGCGTACAAATCAATCTTGTGCGTGGTGACCAATGCGCCAAGCGACAGCGGATCGTGCTTGAGGAATTCAACCGCTTCCCGGTACGCGTCGGACGACGCATGCGGCTGGAAATCGATGCCCTTCATTTCCACGTCACCAAGACCGAGATGTTTCGCCCACTCGGGGAACACGCGCATGATCGAACTTTGCCCGGTCGTCACGCCGATGAAATAGAACGTGGGCCGCGTAGCGGGTAGATAAATTGTCATCGCGACACTCCTTCCGCGGCCATGACGCCACGCGCCAGCAGAGTCTCGACTTCCTGCTCCGTGCGCGGCTTGTACCGCGGGTTGGGTACGCTGCGCCATGAGCCCGCACCGTCATCGACAATGCGCAGCTTCATGCCGTTCGACTGCTCGATGATCGCGTAGTCCTGACCCGAATCCGCCGGATAGCAGAACAGCATCACGAAGTCGTCCTGCCCAAGATTCACTGACCGGTGAATCCACCTCGGCGGCACATAACAGGCCGTGTTTGCCTTGATCTCGACCACACGCGTATCGCCCGTCGGCGACTCCATCACCATCACACCGAACCCCTTGAGGCCGAAGTACAACTCGGGCCTGTCGATAGCCGCATGAATGTGGCCGCGCGTCATGAAGAACTCGTCGCCTACCTTGCCGGGACTCATGCGGGTTACGCCCGTGATCAGGTCGCCCGGGTTGCTGTTGGGCCGGTGATCGGTGACTTCATACACCACCTCATCGCCGCGAGCGGCTGCGAGCGCGTCGAACGCAGCGGGATCGGCATACAACCCGCCCAGGTCGCGCAGGAATTTCTGATAGCGCGAGTCAGTGCCGGTCATCAAGCCGGTCTGCAAGTCGACATCGAAGGAACGCGGTTCAGGCCATTGCATCGGGTCCATCTCCTTGAAATTGCAAGCCGCTTCGCCTTGATGAGCCATCAGCGTGAAATCATCGAAGGCTAAACGTTAGTTTTAATAATGATAACTTTAACGAAATTTCAAAACATGGGGGTTTTCCCCAAAGAACAAGCTCTGTTTTTCCGTTCAATGATAGCTATACTATCGTTCATGATGTGCAGACACAACGTTATCCCCGCTAACGTTGCGTCATATGCAAATTCGACCGCAAGGCAAGGCGGCGCTTCAAGAGCGCCGCACGCCAACCCGCTGGAGAGATTCGATGCACGAACAACCGTCCCCTGAGCACAACCCTTCCCAGCACGTTGTGAACGCGCTGCGCGAGGCGCTCGGAGCCGATGTAGTCAGCCTGCCGCACGAGTTCGCCGGAAGGAAGAATTCGGACTCGAGCCGCATGCCGTGCGAGGAGCCGCTTGCGTTGATCCGGCCGCGCAATACGGAACACGTTGCCACTGCGCTGCGGATCTGCCACGAGCACGGACAGGCGGTCGTCACGCAAGGCGGCTTGACGGGACTCGCCGGGGGCGCGACTTTCCTCGGCGGCGAAGTGGCGTTGAGCCTGGAACTGATGAACGGCATTGAAAGTATCGACGCGGTCAGCGCGTCCATGACCGTGTTGTCCGGCACGCCGCTGCAGATCGTCCAGGAAGCCGCGGACGCTGCGGGCTTCATGTTTCCACTCGATCTCGGTGCGCGCGGAAGCTGCACGATCGGTGGCAATCTCGCGACCAACGCGGGGGGCAATCGCGTGATCAAGTACGGGATGATGCGCGACCAGGTACTCGATATAGAAGCCGTGCTGGCGGATGGCAGCATCGTCGGCGGCTTGCGCAAGATGATCAAGAACAACACGGGGTATGACCTGCGCAACCTGTTGATCGGCAGCGAAGGAACGCTGGCTGTCATCACGCGCGCCGTGCTGCGCTTACGGCCGAAACCCCGCGCGGTATCGACGGCATGGTGCGGCCTGCCGAACTACGACGCCGTGACCACGTTGTTGCGGCGCGCGCAAGAAAGCCTGCCGGCGGGTGTCTCCGCATTCGAAGTCATGTGGCCGGGTTATTACGATTTCGTGCTGTCGCGCTTGCCCGAATTACGCGCACCGCTTGAAGGGAAACATGCCTTCTACGTGCTGCTGGAAAGCAGCGGCGCCGATCCCGAACGTCAGGCCGGTGCCTTCGAAGACTTCCTCTCGGGCATGCTCGAAGAAGGACTGCTTAGCGATGCCGCGCTGGCTTCATCGGAGTCGGATGCAGCTGCGTTCTGGGCGATTCGCGACGCACCCGGTGAGTATCAGCGGCTGATTCCGGGCCGGGTTTCCTTCGATGTCAGCTTCTCGATCGCCGACGTGGGCGAAGCCGCCCGCCGATGCGAACAGCAGCTTCGCGAACACTGGCCCAACGCGACCATTCTGATCTATGGACATCTCGGCGACGGCAATCTGCATATCGTCGTTCAGGAACCCGACTGGCCGCGAGACACCGCGCCCAAGGTGCAAGCCGTGGTGTATGGCGTGACCGGCGAGATGGGCGGCTCGGTATCGGCGGAACACGGCATTGGCACGAAGAAGCTGAAGGTGCTGGCGTTGTCGCGTACCCCGGCCGAACTTGCAGCCATGCGCGCGATCAAGGCCGCTCTCGATCCACTGAACATCCTCAATCCCGGAAAGTTGTTGCCGCACTGATTCAACAGTTCTTATGTTTTTTTAAAACCGCCAAACCCCAACAAAAGGAGGAGACATGACGCGGTTCGTGAAGCAGGTGATGTGTGGTGTAGCGCTGGCAGTGGCAAGCGTGGTTGCAACGGCCCCGGCGTTTGCTGCCGACAAGATGAAAGTAGGCATTTCCATGAAGGTGCTCAACGCGCCTTACTTCTCGGCTGCCATGGAGTCAGCCAAAGCACGTGCCACGGAACTCGGCGCTGACGTCATTACGGCCGACGCCCAGGGCAAGATGGGCAAGCAGATCTCGGACGTGGAGGACATGTTGACGCGTGGCATCAAGGTGCTGATCATCGACCCGGCCGATCCTAAAGGTCTCGTCAACTCCGTGAACGCAGCCACGGCCGCCGGCGTGAAAGTGGTCGTGATCGACAGTACGCTCGACCCCAAGGCCAACTACCTGACGCTCGTGCAATCGTCGAATCGCGAGAACGGTGCGCTGGTCGGCTCATGGGTCGTCGACACCATGGGCGACAAACCGCTGAAGATCGCGCTGATCTCCGGCGAGAAAGGCAATCCGGTCGGCAAGGAACGGCGTGACGGCGTGATCGACGGGATTGTCGAAGCGCAGCTCGCCAAGACCGGCAAGGTCAACATGCAGATCGTCGGTCAGGGCTGGGGCAACTGGTCGGATGAAGGCGGGTTGAAGGCCATGGAAGATTTGCTGGTTGCCAACAAGGACATCAACATGGTGCTCGGCGAAAACGACAGCATGGTCCTCGGCGCACGCCGTGCAATCGAAAGCGCGAACCGTACGGGCATTACGCTGGTTGCCGCAGCCGACGGCCAGAAGGAAGCGCTCAACCTGATCAAGCAGGGCAAGTACGGCGCGACCGCACTGAACGATCCGGCACTCGTCGCGCGCACGGCGGTGGACATCGGGATGAAAGCGGCGAAGGGTGAAGTGACCAACGTGCCGAAGATTTCGTACACACCGTCCGCTGTGATCAACCAGAGCAACGTCGACAAGTTCTACAACCCGAAGGCGATCTTCTAAAGACGCGCGGGTTCATGCAGGCGCACCGGCCCGGCCGGTGCGCCTGCATTCTGGAGACACCTTCATGATTCCATTCATCGCCCTTACCGGCGTCGACAAGCGCTTCGGCGGCATTCACGCCATTGAAGGCGTCGACTTCGATGTCCTTGGCGGCGAAGTCCATGCGCTCGTCGGCGAGAACGGCGCGGGCAAGTCGACGCTGATGCGCATTATCGGCGGCGGCCATCAACCCGATGCCGGTACGATCAAGGTCGAAGGACAAGAGATATTCTTTCGCAATCCGCACGCGGCCATGGAAGAAGGCATTGCGGTGATTCATCAGGAAACGGCATTGGCGCCGGATCTCTCGGTAGCTGAAAACGTGTTCCTCGGCGCGTTGCCGGTCGTGATCGACTGGCGTTCGCTGCGCAGGCAAGCGCATGAATTGATCGCGAGCCTCGGCTTCGACATAGACCCTTCCGCGCTGGTCAGCGGCCTGTCCGCGGCGCAATGCCAGGTGATTGAAATTGCCAAGGCGCTCAGCCGGCAAGTGAAGCTGCTGGTGCTGGACGAACCCACCGCCGCGCTAGCGCCGTCGGATGCCAACAAACTGCTCGAGATCGTGCGCGGGCTGCGCTCGCGCGGCGTGGGCATTGTTTATATTTCGCATCGGCTGGATGAGGTGTTCGCCATAGCGGATCGCATCACGGTGCTCAAGGACGGCAAGCGCGTGGACACCGTCAAGCCTGCGGATATCAGCATGGATGAACTCATTCGCAAGATGGTCGGCCGCCCGCTTTCAGTGCTGTTCCCGCAACGTCACGCGACGCTCGGCGACGAAGTGCTGAAGGTAACGGGCCTCGTACGCGGCCATGCTGTACGCAATGTCTCGTTCACGCTGCGCGCCGGCGAAGTGGTCGGGCTTGGCGGCCTGATCGGCTCGGGACGCACGGAGGTCGCCCGGCTGATCTTCGGCGCCGACACCCGCGATTCCGGCACCATCGAACTGAAGCAAAAGCTGCTGGCGATTCGCTCGCCAATGGCAGCGGTCAAGGCCGGCATCGGCTTCGTTCCTGAAGACCGTAAGGGCCAGGGCGCGGTTTTATCGATGCCGATCCGCGTCAACGCCACGCTCGCGGCGCTTAAGTCCGTCAGCCTTCCGGGCGGTTTTCTCGCGTTCGGCCGCGAGCGTGCATTCGTTCAAAAATTGATGGAACAACTACGCATCAAGGCCCGTTCGATGGACGCCGACGTCTCCACGCTATCAGGCGGCAACCAGCAAAAAGTCGTGCTCGCCAAGTGGTTTCATGCGGATGGCGACCTGATCATCCTCGACGAACCTACACGTGGTGTCGACGTGGGCGCCAAGGTGGAAATCTATACGCTGATCAATCAGCTCGCAGAACGCGGCAAGGCGGTGCTCGTGATCTCGTCCGAGCATCAGGAGTTGATGGGCTTGTGCGATCGCATTCTCGTGATGGGCGAAGGCGAGATTCGCGGCGAACTCCAGCCCGCCGATTTCAGCGAAGAGCAGATCCTCTCGCTCTCCTTGCAACGTGTGCCGAACAAAGCGCCGGACGAAGCGCCCGCCGCGCTCACCCACTAAACCAGACACGGAGACTCGCACCATGAATCCCAGCGCCGTCACTCAGAAATCGCGTCAGGCGCAATCCGGCCACGCACACGCAAGACATTGGTGGTCAGTCGCCCGCCGCTTCAACACGGTCGCTATTTTGATCGTGCTTGTGATCGCCGCGTCGTTCGTATCGAGCGACTTCTTCTCGGTGGCTAACCTGTCCAACATCTCGCGTCAGGTCGCGGGCGTCGGCATCATGTCGGTGGGCATGCTGCTGGTTGTGCTGACCGGCGGTATCGACTTGTCGGTCGGCTCCATCGCGGCGCTGGGCAGCGTGGTTTCGGCCATGCTCATTCCCCAATACGGCCTGAGCGTCGCCCTGCTCGTCACGCTGCTGGTCGGTGGTCTATGCGGCTTTGTATCGGGCGCGTTGATCGCGTGGTTCCGCCTCACGCCGTTTGTCGTCACGCTGGCCATGATGACCGTTGCGCGCGGTGTGGCCATGATCGTCTCCAATGGCTCGCCTATCCTCGTCGACGATCCAGGTCAGGCGCTGCTCGACTTCGGCCGTCATTCGTATTTCGGCATACCGGGCCCGACGCTCGTGATGCTGATCGTATTCGCGATTGGCGGGATTGCGCTGAACTGGCTTCGTGCAGGCCGCGTGGTCCGCGCGATCGGATCGAACGAGGAAGCCGTGCGGCTGTCGGGCGTGCCGGTCGCGCGCCATGTGCTCGGCACGTATGTCAGCTCGGGACTGCTGGCGGCGCTTGCCGGCATCATCTCGACGTCGCGTGCAGGAGTGGGTGCACCGACGGTCGGCGTAGGCGACGAACTGACCGTGATTGCCGCGGTCGTGATCGGCGGAGCGAGTCTGGCAGGCGGTAAAGGCGGCGCCGTGAATACGCTGATGGGCGTGCTGATCCTGGGGGTGATCGGCAACATCATGAACCTTGCCAGCGTGCCGGGTTACCATCAGCAAGTGGTGATGGGCGTGATCATCGTGGCGGCTGTCCTGTCGCAACGCGGCGCCCGTTTCTGGCGCCGCTAGCAGGGCGATCCGATACACTTGGCAACGTGGCCTCAGGCCTGCACGGGGCGCCGCTTGCGGCGCCCCGTTGACAATGAACGAAGGAACATCGAGTGCCCGATTACAACATCCTCGAACTGATCGACCGCGCGCGTCCCAACCTTCGCCGTGGCAGCCGGCAAGTGGCCGAGTACATCCTTGCAAACCTCGCTTCGATCTCCGACATCAACCTGGCCGAGCTCGCCCGCAACGCGCAGGTCAGCGAGCCGACCGTGCTGCGATTTTGCGCGACGCTAGGCTGCAGCGGTTTCAAGGACTTCAAGATCCGCATGGTGCAGAGCCTGGCGCTCGGTGCACCGGCCACGCACTCGGTGCTCGCCAAGGGCGACGACCCGGAGACCATCGCCACCAAGATCTTCGACTACACCATCACCAGCCTCGACTGGGCGCGCAAGAAGCTGGATTTCGCGGCTATCGGACGGGCGGTGGATTTGCTGGCGAAAGCGCGGCGGATCGAATTCTTCGGCTTTGGCGCGTCGGGCATTGTCGCGCTGGACGCGCAGCAGAAGTTTCCGCTCTTCGGCGTGCCATGCGTCGCGCATCAGGATTCGCACCAGCAATTCATTGCGGCGTCCATGCTCAAGCCGGGCGACGCGGTCGTGGCCATCTCGAACACCGGCTCTACGCGTTCGCTGATCGAGGTCGCGCGGACCGCCCGCGAACGCGGCGCAAGCGTCATTGTGATCACCGGATCGAATAGTCCGCTCGCAAGCTTCTCCGACGTCGCCGTGATAGCGGAGACGCTGGAAAATACAGATGTCTATACACCGACCACGTCGAGGCTAGCGGCGCTTGTCATTATCGATATCCTCTCGACCAGTGTCGCGCTGCGCAAAGGCGACGCTCATACGCTCGCCGTGCTCGACATGAAAAAGCGCCTGGCCGACATGCGCTCGACCGGCGTCATTTAATAAGCAGTAACCCTCGCTACTCGTACACATCAGGAAGGCCACCCCCGGCCTTTGCACATGGCGCCTGCCACGGGCTTAAGAGTCTGCTAAGACAGACAAGCCTGAATTCCTCTGAAATTGCCAGCTTTTCAATAACTTGTTGTTCAAATAATACGCATGCCGATTGAATGTTCCTTGTCGGCAAAAAGATAAATATCATTCACGAAAATGAAATCGGGCCAGACTATGGTTCGTCGAGCCAGACGTTCAGTACCCTTCGAAAAGCTTACAACTTGGTGGGTATAGGGCTTTTAGCCTATTTGTGATTCGGTCGGCCTCATGTCTGACGGTTTGGAATGCTAATTATTTCGGCTATATGAATTTTTGGCATGTTGGTTTAGAAAGCAACGGAATAACCAAACAATCAAACATCAGTGGGACTTTTCGACCCGTTCAAATAGGATGTCTCCTTCTTTTACAACAACTGAAGCACAACAAAATGAAAATTCAGAAAACCGCGGCTGCCATCTTTGCTATCGGAGCATTTGCTGGCGCTGCACACGCACAAAGCAGCGTGACCCTGTACGGCGTTGCCGACGGCGGCATTCTCTTTAACAACAACGTCAAGGGTGCGAAGCAATATGCGCTATCCAGCGCCAATTCATCGCGCTGGGGCTTGCTCGGCTCTGAAGATCTGGGCGGCGGCCTCAAGGCAATCTTCGACCTGGAAAACGGTTATACACTCGGCACCGGCGCGCTGAGCCAGGGCGGCCTGGAATTCGGCCGCAAGGCCTTCGTCGGTCTGTCGAGCAGCACGTACGGTACGCTGACGCTGGGCCGCCAGTACTCGGCAAGTAACGACGCCACGGCCACCTTTGCATCGGGTGCTGACTGGGCTGCATCCGGCCTCGGCTACGGTACGCGCGCAGGCGACGTCGATAACGTGGATACGTCGAACCGCATTCAGAACGCCCTCAAGTACACGAGCCCGAACTACCGTGGCGTGACGGTTGGCGTCTTGTACAGCCTGGGCGGCCAGGCCGGCCAGTTCTCGAGAAACGCGGTCACCGACGCAGCCGTGTCGTACGCAAACGGCCCGCTCAAGCTGGGTGCAAGCTACAACTTCACCAAGGACCCGTACTTCTCGACGTTTGGCGACCAGGGCAACTCGTCGACGCCGACGTCGGCCGCGGGCGGCACCAACAACATGCCGAGCCGTATTTACGGCGGCTACGCGTCGGCAGGCTCGCAGCAGATCATCACCGCCGGCGGTTCGTACGCAGTGGGACCGGCAACGATCGCGCTGCTGTACTCGAACACCCAGTTCCAGAACCTGGGTTCACTCGGCAATCCTCCGGGCAGCTTTGGCACCAAGTACAACGGCGGCACCGCTACGTTCAATTCGGGCGAAGTGAACGTGAAGTACGCACTGACCCCGGCTCTGACGCTGGCCGGCGCGTACATCTACACGCATAACAGCGGCGCCGACGACGTAGGCAGCGCGAAGTACAACCAGTTCAACCTGGGCACCATCTACTCGCTGTCCAAGCGTACGACGCTTTACGCGATCGGCTTCTTCGAGACCGCTTCGGGTGTCGATTCGACGGGCAAACAGGCTGTTGCTGACTTCAGCGGCTCGTCCTTCTCGTCCAACAATCACCAGTTGGCAGCGATCGTCGGCATCACGCACAAGTTCTAAAATGATGGTTTGACGCTTCGGGCGGTACTCCTAAGCGTCTCTGGAAGCACACAGCCTTCTCTCTCCATTTTTCCGGAGAGAGAAGGTTTTTTTTGCGTCATACCCCGCTTGCGTAGCCGCCGTCCACAGGCAAGGTCACGCCCGTGATGAACGCCGACGCCGGCGATGCCAGGAACAACGTTGCGCCGACCAGGTCATCCACTTCGCCCCAACGCTTGAGCGCGCTGCGCGCCGCTATCTTCTCCGCGCTGGCCGGTACTTCCCACAGCGCACGTGTCATGTCGGTCCGGTGGTAGCCTGGCGCAATCGCGTTTACCCGTACCCCTGCCGGGCCGAACGCGTGAGCCAGCGAACGCGTCAAGCCGAGAATGCCGGTCTTGCTGGCGCAATAAGCCGGCACATCCACGTCGGCGATATAACTCAGCATGGACGCCACGTTGACGATCGATCCACGCGCCTGCTCGAGTTTGTCACGAGCGGCCATTGCGAGGCGCATGACCGCCGTCAGGTTCACGTCGATCACTTCGCGAAAGACATCGTCAAGATATTCATCGGCGGGACGCGCCACGCCGGCCGCGTTCACCAGCACATCGAGCACACTTAGCGTAGCAACGAAACGCTTGATGGCGTCGTTATCGCGGACATCCAGTTGCTCGAAGCGAATGCCTTCGAGCGTGGCGTCCGCGCGCAACCCTTCGAGCTTGCCAGCCGAGCTGCCGGTTGCAATCACCTGAGCGCCCAACGCCGCAAAACCCCGCGCGATTGCGAGTCCAATGCCGCTGGTTGCGCCCGATACGAGGACCGTCTTGCCGTCGAAGAGGCCGGGACGGAACGCGGCTGTTTCCGCGCCTTTGAGTTCGCCTGTCATGTGTTGTCTCGCTTTTAAATTTGGTTATCGGATCGTGCCGCGTATCGGTCCATCGCCTTCAACGCTGCAACCACCAATGGTGCATCGACGGGATACGGTTCGTTGTGGATGATTTCGCCCGCCCGGCATGCACGCTTCGCCACGGTCTCAAGCGCCGCTTCGTCGCTCACGTCCACGTTGATCTGCGCGAGACGCGTAGGCAGGCCCACGGCGCGGCAGAAACGAAACACGCGAGCCCGTTCGTCGTCAGGCACCGCCGATAAAAACAGCGACGCCAGCACGCCGATAGCGACCTTCTCGCCGTGCAGCAAGCCATGCGACGAAGGCAGGTCCGCGAGGCCGTGATGAATGGCATGCGCCGCGGCCACGCCACCCGACTCGAAGCCGATGCCCGAAAGCAGCACGGTCGCTTCCAGCGTGGCGTCGAAGTCCGGCGTGACGATCTGTGCGCGGCAATCATCCACCGCCTGCACGGCATGCGCGAACAAGGTATCGCGACATAACTTCGCTGCCTCGAAAGCCAGCGCCGTGCCGCGACCGCCACAAAGATTTTTTGCATAGGCGCGGCGGCACGCATCGGCTTCGTAGAAAGTAGCGAGCGCGTCCCCAATGCCTGCGATAAAAAAACGCACGGGCGCGCGCACGATCAGGCTGGTATCGAGCAGCACGAGATCCGGATTGCGACGGACAAAGCGGTCGCGCACCACCCGGCCCTCTTCGTCGTAGATCACGGCAAGCGCTGAACACGGCGCATCCGATGCAGCAATGGTCGGTACGCACACGAACGGCAAACGCAGGTCGTCAGCAGCGGCGCGACCCGTATCGACCACCTTGCCGCCGCCGAACGAGACCACGATGTCGGCCCCGCTCTCGCGAATCCATGCAGCCGCGGCGGAGACGGAGCGTTCGGTGCACGCGGCATCGACGCTACGCACGGCGAGCTTCACGCGTTCAGCCTTCGATAACGCAGGTTCAAGCAAAGCGGCAACGTTACTGTCGACGAGACACGCCGCGTGCGTGCCCAGGCGCGCGAGTTCCGCGTCGAGTGAATCGAGCGCGCCCGCGCCCTGGACGTATCGCGAGGGGAAGATGCTGGTTCGGAGCATGATGGGTTCAGGGAAAAGGAGTGAGTTGAACGCCGAGCGCATCGGCGAGTTCGTGTTCGGTGCGAACAATGCGTACGCCATCGGGAAACGTGCCAGCAGCGCTTTCATGCTCGGGCCACGCGAGCACCCGCATGCCGGCCGCGATAGCGGCGCGGGCGCCGGTCGGGCTGTCTTCCACCACGATCGCTTCCTCAGGAGTCACGCGCAGCAGCCACGCAGCGCGCTGATACGGCTCGGGGTCGGGCTTGCCGGCGCGTACGTCGTTAGCGCTGATGGAGATCAGTTGCGGGTCCTGCAAGTCGAGCGCGCGGAGCCCCGCTTCAAGCAACATACGCGATGAGTTCGACACAATTGCTTGCCGTGTTCCCGCTGCGTGCACGGCGTGATAGACACCGAGTGCGCCGGGTCGCGGCTGCATCTTCGGGGCTTCGGACAGATAGTGCCGCGCCCTTGCCATCGACCATTGACCGTAGTCGAAATCGATTCCGAAACGTTCGCAGCAGTACGCGTGCACTTCGCGGCCGGTCTTGCCGAATATCGATGCATGCAGGTCGTCGCCCGCGTCTATTCCATGATGGGTCAACACGGCGACCAGTGTGCTCAGATGCAGCGCTTCACTGTCAGCGAGCGTGCCGTCCATGTCCCACAGGACAGCTTTGATTACTTGCGTCATGCATGAGCCTCGGCGAGACGATCCAGGTCGTCGTAGAACTGTTGCGAGCTCACATAGAGCCGCTCGAAGATCGGCATCATCCGATCGTAGGTGTCGCTTGCCCGCGGGTCCGGCAAGACCTCGCGTTCGAACTGAACGAAGGCCGCGACTGCATCGCCCAGACGCGCGAACTGGCCGTGTGCGGTCGCCGCAAGAATGGCGCAGCCGATCACGCCGCATTCGAGTTGAGCCGGCACGAGGATCGGCGTGCGATACATGCTTGCCTTGATCTCCAGCCAGAGAGCAGCCTTGGCGCCGCCGCTTGCCGCGACCAGCCGCTCCATGTGCACGCCCGCTGATTCGATCACGCCAATGTGCCGCCGCACGCCGAACGCGACCCCTTCCAATACCGCGCGATGCAGATGCGCCGTGCCATGCTTGGCCGCGATACCGAAGAACTGGGCGCGCGAATTCGAATGTTCGCCGAGCCTTTCACCGCTCAGGTAAGGCAGGAAGAACAGGCCCTCGGAACCGACGGGGGCATCGGCAGGTTTCTGTGCAACGGCCTCGTAGCTCAGGGCATTTTCATGGAATGCACGACGCGCCCAGCGCACTGCATCGCCACCCGAATCGAGCAGCATGAAGCGTCCCCAGAGCCCTTCCGCCGAGATCATGTTCGAGACTTCCGGGTGCAGCATGGGGGTGTCCGCGATCACCGTGATGATCGACGACGTGCCGGTGATATCCGAGCCGAGACCGGGTCCGTACACGCCGGAGCCCAGCATGGAAAGCGGATAGTCCGCGCCGCCCACAAGCACCGGCGTACCTTCGCGCAGGCCAGTTGCCTGAGCCGCTTCGGAGGTGACCGTGCCGAGTATTTCCTGCGGCGAGCGGATGGGCGGGAGCTTGCTGCCGTCGAGACCGAGTGTGTCGAGCATGGGCTGGGACCAGGAGCGTGTTTCAGGGTCCATCAGGAAGCTCGTGGAGGCGTCGCTCCAGTCCCAGGCGCGCTCGCCGGTCAGCCGGAAGTTGATGTAGTCCTTCGGCATGAACACCGTTGCCGCACGTTCGTATGCATCGGACTCGTTCTGCTTGAGCCATTGCAGTTTGAAGCCGGGCCATGCGGGTGTTGCCGGATTGGCCGTCAATGGCAGATACGATGCGGCAGCGTGGCTCGCGCGAAAGGCAGCCACTTGCGCAAGCGTGCGTTTGTCGTTCCAGAGCGGTGCGGTTTCGCGGGTGAGTTGACCGTCTGCGTCGATAAGAACCGTGCCGTGCATCTGGCCGCACGCGCAGATGGCCGCGATGTTTTCGGCAGCATGGGGCGTGCTGTTCAAGACCTCGCGGATGGCCCCGGCTACGCCTTGCCACCAGTCGGTCGGGCGCTGCTCGGACCAGCCGTAGCGCGGCACGATCTGCTCGTGTTCGCGCGCCGCAATGCTCACTATGACGCCATGCGAATTGACCAGGGCGGCGCGCGCGCTGCCAGTGCCAACGTCGATGGCAAGGTAATACGTCTCCATCACTCGAATCCTCAGGTACTGCCTGAACGAGCAAGCAAAAACTCGCTGAGCCGGCGTGCGGGTGATTGCGTCTAGGTTTTATTAACGTTATTTTGACTACATTTTTTGATCGTGTCAATTAAACGATATCGCGGTTAAACGCGGATTTTTGCCATATTCTGCCCATCCGAGGTAAGTTCAGTTTAGCTCATATCGTTGTTTTTGCTAACTTTACAGTGCGTTAGCGTGATACCGAAAACCGCTCGCCTTACTGGTATGCCAAAATCCGCGAATCAACCCCAATCGAGGATACCGTTGCGATGGAAATCCACGTGACCATTCGCGGCCGCGACGACCTGAGCGGACAGATCTACCGGCAGTTGCGCAGCGGGATTGTCGAGGGAAGGTTGGCGGCGGGCGAACGCCTGCCCTCCACGCGCGATCTCGCCACGCAACTTGGCGTCTCGCGCAAGACCACGCTCGATGTCTTCGAACGTCTCACCATCGAGGGTTATCTCCGGTCACGTCCCGGCGACGGCACGTTTGTGGCTGAGGGATTGATCCGCGTTCCAACGCATCCCGCCGACGCAATGAAGCATCAGGCGAGGACGCAAGCGATCTGGTCGTCTATGCCCGTTCAGCTTTCGATGCCCAGGCACGACGTTCCTTACCCATTTGATTTTCTAGGCGGCGTGACTGACAAGCGCCTGTTCCCCTTCGACACCTGGCGTCGCTGCATCAATCACGCGGTGCGACTGCAGGCACTCGGGCGTGGGCAATATCACGACCCCGCCGGCGAACAGGAATTGCGCCTCGCTGTGTCGCGTTATCTGGCGTTCAGCCGCGCCGTGGCAAGCAACTGGCAGGACGTGATTGTCACGCATGGCGCGCAGCAGGCGATCGATCTGATCGCACGTGTGGTGCTGCGTCCCGGCGATGTGGTCGCGGTTGAGGAACCGGGATATCCGCCCGCGCGTGCGGCGTTTGCAGCGGCCGGGGCCAAGATGATCGGCGTGGCTGTCGACGACCAGGGTTTGATCGTTGAGCAATTGCCCAAGAAAGCACGGCTTGTCTATGTGACCCCGTCGCATCAGTTTCCACTCGGCATGCCGATGAGTCTTGAGCGTCGCGTGGCGTTACTTGAGTGGGCGCAGCGCCAGGGCGCGGTCATCATTGAGGACGACTACGATGGCGAGTTCCGCTTCGAGGGCCGGCCGATGGAACCGCTCAAGAGTCTTGATCGAGCGGGGCTGGTGGCTTATGTCGGCACGTTCTCAAAGACGATCTTTCCCGAGTTGCGGGTGGGGTATGTCGTGCCGCCGGCGTCGCTGAATGAAGCCATACAAAAAGCCAAGCAGATAAGCGACTGGCATACGTGCTCACTGACGCAAGCGGCTCTGGCTAAATTCATGCTCGATGGCGACTTCGCCAAGCATCTGCGACGTATGCACAAGCACTATGAAGATCGTCGGAGAACGCTTGTTTCGTTTCTGCAAAATGAGCTTGCCGAATGGTTTGAGCCGCGGATTCCCGCAGCGGGAATTCATATGAGTGTGCGGTTGAAGGGATCGTTGAGGGAGAAGCAGCTGACCGGTGGCGCTCTCGATCCGTCCATTGGCTTGTATGGCATTTCGGGGTTCTACATGAATCGGCCAGCGCAGGAAGGGCTGATATTTGGCTATGGCGGGATTGAGTCGAACGACATCGATATTGCTATGAAGAAGCTCAAGATGCGTTTGTCGAGGGTGATGTAGGGCGTCGTCGTTAATGGGGGGGTCTGGGGTTAGTGGTCGGGGTTGATGCCGGGTTGCTGCTTTCGGCCTTAGTGGTCTGCGAGAGTCGGATTTTCTCTTTATCACTATTAGCCACTGTGCGTGGCGGCACGTCATTTCTTTGTCCAAAGCGACAAAGAAACGAAGCAAAGAAAACGCTTTCAAAACACGCTACCCTAAGAGACTGTTGCAGAATTAAGTTTGCATATTTTTTAGCCGGGTCCAGCAAGTTAAAGCACACGCGAGCGTGAGGAAGGCTTCGTGTATGTGCGCATATTTCTCGTAGCGCATCTTCAGGCGGCGATAGGAGTGCAGCCAAGCGATCGTACGCTCGACAGGCCAACGTGTTTTGCCTAGACCACTGCCATGGGGTGAGCGCAGTTTCGCGAGTTCAGGAGTGATGCCGCGTTTGCGAAAGCGTCGCCGATGTGGCTCAGAGCTATAGCCTCGGTCGCCCTGAACAATTTTGGGCTTACGCAAGGGCCGTCCTGGCTTGCCTCGAATTGGCGGAATGGCTTCGACCAGTGGGTCAAGCTGAGTGACGTCATGGCGGTTTGCGCCCGTCAGGATGACGCCGAGCGGGATGCCTTGCGCATCGACGATGATATGGTGTTTGCTGCCGAGTTTGCGCCGGTCCGTGGGGTTTGGGCCTGTTTTTTTCCCGCGTACAACGCGCGAATGGAGGAGCTGTCGACCAGTACTCTGGCCATATCGAGTTGGCCTCGACGGCGCAGTTCGGCCAGCATCGTTTCGTGCATGCGTTGCCATACGCCCGCTTTATGCCACTGGTCCAGGCGCCTCCAGCAAGTGGAGCCCGACCCGCAGCCCATTTCCTGCGGCAGCAAATTCCACGCGAGGCCTGCGCGCAGCACGAACACGATGCCTGTGAGCACGGCGCGATCAGGTATTGGCTTGCGTCCTGCATACCGGCGATTGCGCGGCGCAGCTTTGGGCAGCAGCGGTTCGATGAGTGCCCATAATTGGTCGTCTATAAGTTCCTTAGCCATGGCTTCCTGTCAGGGAAAACAAGACAGAAGTTAACACCAGAGCCAAAAAGTTAACAGCCCCTTTTTGTAATTCTGCAACAGTCTCTAAGTGTCCACAGCGTGCAGTTTCTATTCATAGGTGCCCCAAAAGCACGGTGCTCGCCAGAGCCACGGATGTTTGAACCCCTCCTTCTCGCGAATCCTGACACGAACACGCTTCGCCCCGCACGCTCTCGGGCAAGCACCATTGCTAAGGAATCCGTACGGCCTCACGGGTATTTACGGCTGCGGCTCTTTGACAGGGTATCTACCTGGTCTGTGCGACCGTATTTGTAGGCCACAGCTTCATGCGTGTTTGTGGTTACCGTTTTAGTTTTTGTGAATTGGTTGCGCGTTCTGTACAGCTATTTTCGTCGGTTACAGCCACCCGCATCTTCGCGACCTCGTTTCCAGCAGGGTTGGCGACGTGGTTCGAGGCGTGTACACATTTGGAGGGCGGTCGTCCGCGGATAGCGCGGGGTGCTCCTTGGGCAGGTTCAATCACTGGTGGCGAAGCGTGTGGGTATCGGTGTTCGGAGAAGGAGGGTTTCAAACATCCGTGGCTCTGGCGAGCACCGTGCTTTTGGGGCACCTATGAATCAAAACTGCACGCTGTGGACACTTAGGGTAGCGTGGTTTAAAAGCGTTTTCTTTGCTTCGTTTCTTTGTCGCTTTGGACAAAGTTAGTATGACTTCCGTGAGCAGTAAGGGCTGGCCCCCGTGACAGAGCTAAAACACGCGGGTTAGCATAGCGCCAGAGCCGTAACAGTGAGGGCGAACCCGTCACTCATAGGTTTTGTTTCCAACACGGAGGCCAGCATGCAAAACGATATCACGTTATTTGTCGGACTGGATGTTCACAAAGACTCGATTACAGTTGCCTACGCGCTGGGCAGCGGCGAAGTCGAAGTGCTCGGCAAGATCGGCACGCGCTCTCGCGATATTGATCAGTTATGCAAAAAGCTTCAATCCAAGGCTCGCCACGTAAAAATCGTTTATGAAGCCGGTCCTCTGGGCTATGACCTGCAGCGCCGCCTCGCTGCCAAAGGCTTCGAGTGCATGGTGTGCGCCCCCTCGCTGATCCCGCGCAAAGCCGGCGATCGCGTGAAGACCGACCGCCGCGACGCGCTCAAGCTCGTGCGCTCACTGCGCGCGGGCGACCTCAGCGCCGTGCATGTGCCCACCGTCGAAGACGAAGCATTTCGCGATCTTGCGCGTGTCTGGGCCAGTACGCGCGATGCCCTCAAACGCGCCCGCCAAGCGTTAAAATCGTTCCTGCTCGCCCACGCCGTGCGATACGCGGGCACGGCGAACTGGGGACCGGCGCATCGACGCTGGATCAGCAAGTTCTCGTTCGGCAACGCATGGCAGGACCTCGCCTTCACCGAGTTGCGCCGCGCGATCGAAGACCGGTTTGCGCAGTGCGAGCGGCTTGAGTCGGCCTTGCGCGAAGCGGTGCCGCAGTGGCGCTTTTATCCCGCCGTGCTCGCCCTGCAAACCATGCGCGGCATCAAGTTCACCACCGCCGTTGGCTTGCTCTCGGAGATCGTCGATGTGACGCGCTTTGCCCATCCTCGGCAGTTGATGGCGTGGCTGGGCATAACGCCTTCAGAATACTCGTCGGGGGGCAGCCGGCGCCAGGGCAGCATCACCAAGACGGGCAATTCGCTTGCGCGAAAGTTGCTGATCGAGGCCGCCTGGAGTTATCGGCATACGGCCCGGGTGAGTCCCGAAATTCAGCAGCGTCATGAGGGCGTGCCCAAGGTGATTATCGATCGCGCCTGGGACGCGCAGTTGCGTCTGTGTGGGCGCTTTAGAAGAATGGTGGCGAAGGGCAAACTCAAAAACGTGGCGGTCGTCGCGATCGCTCGCGAACTCGCCGGGTTTATCTGGGACATCGCCCGTCTGGGCATGGAGCAGGCGATCAACAAGTCCAGAGCGGCTGTCTAAACCAGCAAAAAACAGTTTTGCAATCATCGAAAAGGCAGTTTCCTGAAGGCGGCGTAGCCCGGCATCAGAGTTACCCGCGGCATTTCTTTGCAACGGCTTATCAACGGTTCACGCCGACTTGCGCACAAAGTTAGCGGCAGGCTCACGAGACGGATCACTGTAATGCGGTAACCAACCCGCGAATATCAGATTGATTCACCGTCGAGTGTTACTGCTACGCCGCCCTCAGGAAATTGTAGGAAGAGAAAAGATGACCACAGCTAAAAACACCTGTTGACACGGAAAGTCATATCAGAAATGACGTGCCGCCACGCACAGTGGCTAATAGTGATAAAGAGAATATCCGACTCTCGCAGACCACCACGGCCGAAAGCACCAACCCGGCATCGACTCCAACCGCTAACCTCGGAACCTGGCTCCCTGGCACTGACCCCGACCACTAACCCCAGAACCGACCACCCGAGCATAACCCCCGACCACCCACCCCCCCAAAAAACCCGTCCACCGGCGCGAGCAAAAAACCAATCTCAGGGTTGCGCCCCAGCATAGTATGCCGCTGCTGCATCGATTTCCCCGGGCGTCATATTCCGCGCAACATTGCGCATCTGCTCGTTGATATCGTTATGACGTGTGTCGTTCGCGAACGCCTGCAACTGCGCCCGGGTGTACGCCGCCGGCATCCCCTCAAGCCACGGGCTCCCCGCCTTATGATCAATACCGCCATGACACGACGCGCAAGACGCAATGTTTCGCATCGGCGCACCATTGGACACAATATCCGGCACGGCCACGACCGGCGCCGCATCGGAGCGCAGCGCCACCGGTCTCGGCAAATACGCGTAATAAGCAGAGAGATCGCGCATATCCTGGTCACTCAGGTTCGAAACCATGGGCGACATCACCGCATTACGGCGCGCGCCGGACTGAAAGTCGAGCAACTGCTTGTAGATCACAGAAGAATACTGTCCCGCAAGATTCGGCGAGTTGGCATCGCTCATGCCCCGTACACCGTGACACATGGTGCAACGCATGGACAAGGTCGCGCCGCGGCCAATCGACGTGCTGCTGGGCTCTCCCAGCAACTCCGGTGTCATGGCGACCGTGCTGGTTTGCACCAGCGGCACCGGCGTGGCCGACGAAGCGCGCAACCATTGTTGCGGCACGCCCGCCGCACTGCAGATAGCATTCCACACTCCCTGGAACGGCTGATCGCTTTGCGCCGAAGGCAACCATATGAAACCCACCGCCGCCGAGAATACGACCAGCGCGAGCATGCCGCCAACGCTAACCGTGAACCACCGGTTGCGTAACGAGAACAGGCGTTCTTCGCTCATCGCTGCGGCCCTCCAATCAGAATCGCGGGGACGGACGTATCGGAGCGGAACAACAGCGACGCGACCGGATAACCGTAGTTAAAGAGCGTCAGGCCGATCATCAGCGCAAGCCACAGGCCAAAGCTGTTCAACGCGACCGGAATGGTCTTCGATTCATGCACCGCCGTGCTGAACGTGTACTCTGGAACCACAGTGCGCGGTCCACGATGGTTGCGAATCAGCACGATGAAAAACATCACTGCCGAGACAACCAGGATCAAGCCGCCGATAGTCGAGATGATCACCGATACTGCCTGTTCAGCGATCTCCGGGTCGGTGTAATCGAAGAAGGCCATGCGCCGCGGCATGCCGAGAATGCCCGCGAAATGCCACGGGAACGTCAACACGATCATGCCGATGAACCACAGCCACAACTGCTGGCGCATCAGCTTCAAGTGCGTCATCGCGCGGCCAGTGAGATGCGGCCAGAGATCATAGGCGATCGCGAAATACATGATGACGATCGCCCCGCCGAAGATCAGATGGAAGTGACCGGTGACCCATTGCGTATTGTGAATGGTCGAGTCGAGCTGGTAGCTCATGTTGATGATGCCACCCGCCCCGCCAAAGCCAAGCATCACGAACGAAAATGCGAGCGCAAGCATCAACGGATTTTCCCAGGGCAACGCCTTGATCCAGCCAAAACTGCCACGGCCGCCGCGCAAACGCGCCGCTATTTCAACCGATGCGCAGATGGTGAACACCGTCAGCATGGTCGGTACCGCGACCAGCGCCGTGAATACCGAATGCATGAACTTGAAACCCGAACCCACTTGCGGATCGGCGAACAGATGGTGGATGCCGATCGGCATCGACACCACCAGGAACAGGATGAACGAGACGCGCGCCATCGAATCGCTGTACAGACGGCCGCCGATCGCGCGCGGCAGGATCGTGTAATACGCTATGTAAGCGGGCATCAGCCAGAAGTAGACAATCGCGTGAAGCGACCACGAGAAGAACACGCGGGCCAGGCCGGCGTCGATCGTCGTCTTGAAGCCAAGCGCCACAGGCAGGATCTGGAACAGGATCTCGATGGCCGCACCGACCGCTGTCCAGCCCCATAAATAGGCCCCGGCCAGGGTGGCGAACATGGCCAGAGGGACCGGCACGCCCTTATGGTCGCGCTTCCACACGGCAAGGTTGATCGACATCAGCGCGACCCAGATCCACGAACCGACCACCACCAGCACAACGCCGATGTAGTAGAACGCGTTGCCGATCATCGGCGGATAGAACGTATAGAGGACCGAGGCGAGGCCCATGGCGACCGGGACCATCGCGGTGACCGTACCCACGGCCACGAGGATGAAACCGGCCCACGCCCAGCGCGCTCCGACCAGCGGTTTCTTCAACGCCAGTTCGGTGACCGCGTAACCAAAGCCCATTGCGATCAACGTGGGAAACACGTAGGCCATGGCCGAGCCATGCGCCGTGACCGAGCGATAGTAGAGTTCCGGATTCTTCAGCCACGGATGCAGCGGGCTACGTACCCACATTTGCCACGCGCCGAGCAGCAACGCGCCGCCGAAGCTGATGAAACCAAGCCAGAAATGCGCGAGAACGAGTCGCTTGCTATTTAACACAGCTGAGTCTCCGCGAACCGTTAGCGTTTGCCATCTTGAGGAAAGCCGTTTTATCGATCACCTTCACGTGAGCCCACATGCCCTGATGTCCCGTGCCGCAGAACTCATGGCATGGCATCAGATGCTCGCCGGGCTGCGTGAAGGTACTCTTGAAGGTGGAGATATAACCGGGCTCGAGCATCGAATTGATATTCGTGTTCGTAATCAGGAATCCATGTATGACGTCCGCGCTGGTGGCGCGAAAAGTAATGGGCGTATCAGTTGGAATCAGCAGGCATTGCGGCGTGAACGAGTACTGCTGCGCAACAATTCGCACAGTGACCGACCCATCCGCTTCAACCGCGCTGCCCAGGTTGCTTTCAATGAATTCGCCGGTTACATTGAGCGTTTCAGGCCGCACGGTCTCCACTCTGGATGGCGGCATCATGGCCCAATGCAGACCGGTGAAAATCGTCATGGCGACCAGCACGCAGAGGATGATGACGACAAGAAGCGCCCACTTGCGCTCGATGCGCGCGGCAACGTCGGCAGACGCATGCGACGGGTGTTCAGTGCTCATTGGATAACGCCGCGGGGTAAGAAGACCAGGAAATAAAACGCAAACCACAAGCCGATCACAATGGCCGTTGCAGCGCCAGCCAAAGCAATGGCGCCGTGCGGGCCGTCTCGCACGATCTCATCGACGGCGGCATCTTCTTTCTCGGAATCAGTCATGACGTCCTCAATAAAGTGGGGCTGAGCGCAACGTGTTGACTTCCTTGACGCTCACCGGTGTACCGTGATTTCCCCAGGCCGTGCGGATATACGTCACGACCGCCGCGACCTCGACATCGGAGAGCGACTGGGCGAACGGCGGCATGCCGTAGGGCATCGGGTTCTTCTTCGTGCCCGGCGCATATCCGCCGTTCAGCACCATGCGAATCGGATTCACCGATGACGTCATCTGGATCGACTGATTGTTCGCCAGAGGAGGAAAATGCGGCAGCCTGCCCTGCCCTTGCGACGCATGGCACAGCGCGCATTGAGCGTCGTAGATCTTTTTCCCAAGCGGCGAAAGGCTGGTCTGTTGTTCCGCGACCGCGGCGGTTGGAGGCACGGGCTTTTCGCCCGCACGCGCCGGCAGCGTCTTCAGATAGACAGCCACCGCGCGAATGTCCTGATCCGTCAGATACTGGAAGCTGTCATACACGACCTCGGCCATGGGCCCATACACTGCCCCACGATTCGACACGCCCGACTGCAGCAGGTCCGATATGTCCTCGATGCTCCAGTCGCCCAGTCCCGCTTCCTTATTCGATGTCAGCGAAGGCGCATACCAGTTCTGCACCGGGATCAACCCGCCTTCGAAACGCTTGGAGGGCGAATTACCGCCCAGTGCATTGATCGCGGTATGGCACATCGTGCAATGGCCAAGCCCTTCGACCAGGTAAGCGCCGCGATTCCATTCCACCGATTGCGTGGTGTCAGGCTGGTATTCGCCGGGCTTCATGTACAGCATGCGCCATCCGTACAGCAATGAGCGCTGGTTGAACGGAAACCGCAATTCATGCGCACGATTAGGCTGATGAATGGCCGGCGTGGACAACAGGTACGCGTATATCGCGTCGGAGTCGTCCCGCGTGACCTTGGTGTAGGAAGCAAACGGCATGGCCGGATAAAGCAGCTCGCCGTCGCGCGCCTTGCCGGTATGCATCATGGTGTAGAACTCAGCCGAGGTCCACTTGCCAATACCGGTCTCTTTGTCCGATGAAATGTTCGGCGTATAGAGCGTGCCGAACGGCGTTTCCATCGCGCGTCCACCGCCGAATAGTTTGCCGGAAGGTACTGTATGGCACGCAATGCAATCACCGGCGCGAGCGAGATATTCACCGCGAGCAATCACAGTGGGATCGGCGGCTCGTGCATTCAACGTCACGACGCAAGCGCAAACAAGCATTAGGGCACGGAAACTGAACACGTCTATTTCCTCGCCTATTGATTAGGAACAGTGCCGCAAGCGAGCGGCATCTTGAGTGACCCTGCCGCAGCAGGCGCCGGATTTTCCGGAGCGGGCAACGAAGCCAGATACGCCGCTATAGCCGTGATGTCCCGGTCGGCTAGTTTCGTGGCGACGTCATGCATGCAATCGGGAGCAAGCGTGGTGCGCGTGCCGTAACGCCATGCGCCCAACTGCGCGCTGATGTAGTCGGAGTGCAGGCCCAGCAAGCCCGGAATGGCCGGCTCCATGCCGGTCAGCGCCGCACCGTGACACGCAACGCATGCGGGAATCTTGCGTGACGCAGCGCCGCTATTTACCAGGGTCTTGCCTAGCGCAAGCGTCGCGGTATCGGCAGTCACAGGCGCAGGCGCGGGAAATGGCGGATGCTCGGCGGCAAAGTACTCCGCAATTTTCATCAGATACGGGTCAGGAAGATAGGCCAACAAATAATTCATTGGCGGGTACTTGCGACGACCATCTCTAAAGGCGAGCAATTGGTTGTAAAGATAACCAGCGGGCTTGCCTGAGAGCCTGGGGTAATAGTCGTTGCTCGTGCCCTCACCCTGCGCGCCATGGCACGCCGCGCAACCAAGCACGCGCGCCTGCATGGTGTCGGGCGCCTTCTCGGCCGGCGCCTCGCCAGCGGCGAATGCATGCAGGCTGGAACTTGCGAGCAGCACTAGTGTTAAGACGACGCTGCGTATGCCCACCGTTGTATCCCTCGATCGGGTTTTTGTGTCTGCAGTATTTCGCTACAGCTAATTTTTTATAACCACGCGACTGCTCTGGTAGGTGAGCTTAAAGCACTTAAGCCAATTTGCCGAGCGCTAAGATTCACATGATTTCACGCATTATTAATCATTATTGAGATGATTCAACATGTCGAAATAGTGAGCTTGAACGTTCAATGATCCACATCAAGGAACCCGCACTATTTCGCGGGTTCCGGCTTTTTCTTTAAGCGTTTTGCTAGGGCGCGGATGGCTGGCTGATGGACAAGCCCGCCTCCTGCTCTCGGCTGGCCCGCATAAGGCAACTAAGTCTGGAGGCTTTGACGCTGGTTACCTGAAATTAGGCGAAATCGGCTATTTATAAGGTCCAGTCAACCGTCTAACCTTACTCATGCCGCGCTGCATCGCGCATCATTTAAATCAAAGGAGCCACCCATGCAAACTCGTCTGGATTTCTACAAAGCCAAGCCATCCGCCATCAAGACTCTGGTTGCAGTGGAAGAGTACATCGGTAAGTCATCGCTGGAAAAGTCGCTGGCGGAACTGGTCCGCCTGCGTGCATCGCAGATCAATGGCTGTGCATTCTGTGTCGACATGCACACGACCGATGCCCGCAAGGGCGGTGAGACGGAGCGCCGGCTGGCTGCCGTGGTGGTATGGCGTGAGACGCCGTTCTTCACGGACCGCGAACGCGCGGCGCTGGAATGGACCGAAGCGCTCACGCTGGTCTCGAACGACCATGTGCCCGATGCCGTCTGGGAAGCCGTGCAGCCGCATTTCACTGAAGAAGAGATCGTGGACCTGACGCTGCTGGTGTCGCAGATCAACAGTTGGAACCGCTTTGCGATCGCGTTCCGCAAGATGCCGGTCTGATCAAACCAGCATGGCACAGACGATGAAGCGTTCTGCGCCGTGCGCTCCCCCACGCTGAATCGCGCATGGCTTGCCGGTGTTGGTCAGGTATAGACAATTTGGCGCTTGGCATTCACGCGACAGCCAACGGCCCGCCCCACCCTGTTCACGACCCTGCATAGATATTGCAGAAGCTGACAGGACCGACACAGGTTTCAGGACTTTGCGTGCCATTCAGTGTGGCACGCGGCGCACTCGCGTTCGAGCCAGCGGCTACACCGCCATACGCGCTCGTATCTTTCCGTTGATTCGCGGCCTGGTCCTGAAACACCGGGCTGATATCCGGATACGATGCATTCGAAACGTACTCCGAACCATTTTGCTCCGCTTCCACCAGTTGCTGTCGGACTTCGGAACGGGTCAGTCCTTGCGCGAAAGCGCTCGAGGAAACGAGGACGGCGGCGGACAAGGTAAGCCAGGCAAGTTTCTTCATTTTCGACTCCAGTGTGTTTAACGGGTTGGTACAAGGGCTAACCCATTTCCCGCCGGACTTATTCCTGAACCGCCAAAAATAAATAGACGCATGCCTGCACGACACCGCTGGCACTTAAGACAAACATAACGGCACCAACAAAAAAAGCCGGGGCATTAACTCCGGCGGCCGCATAAATTGCTTCGAGCAAAACGAGAACGCTTGGAGCGCTTGCACCTGAACCGCGCGCCGGGCTTGCCCGACACTTGCGACGCAATCACCAGATATCGTCGTTTGTCGGCGGCATGACCGGTACCCGGCACGACTACCTGACGGATCTACCCGATCGCGTTGACGATCGCCGAACCAGCCGGGTTCATCATGAACAACTCAAGCGATTCCAACGCAACGGCGGCAATAGAGACCGCAGCGGCAGCCATGCAGCGGGCACGCAGAATCGTAATGAAATTGGAAGGTATAGCGATTCATCTCGAAGAACTGCCATGAAAGACATCAACGCCTGCACTGCCCCCTTCCGCAACTATTTATTCCTCGATCTTTTCTCAGCCGGTACAAGACGGCATCGGTCAGGCGCAGCCAAGGGTTATAGGCAATTCAGCACGAATCGTCGTAATCTTGTATAAGGTTTGCGATTAAGAAGGACTATAAAAATCCCCCCACGACAACTGGAGTTGCAGATGACGACCCTTTCCATAAACGGCGAATCTCACACCATCGACGCCCCGCCAGACATGCCGCTTCTCTGGGTGTTGCGCGACCTGGTCGGTCTCACGGGCACCAAATTCGGCTGCGGTATCGCGCAATGCGGTGCGTGCACCGTGCACCTCGACGGTCAGGCAGTACGCTCCTGCGTGCTGCCCATCGCAGCCGTAGGCGAGCGCAAGGTCACGACCATCGAAGCCGTCAGCACCACGCCCGCAGGCAAGAAAGTGCAGGACGCATGGCTCGCGCTCGATGTTGTGCAGTGCGGGTACTGTCAGTCGGGTCAGGTGATGTCGGCCGCGTCGCTGATCGCCTCGAACCCCAACCCCTCGGACGCCGATATCGACGCTGCAATGGCGGGCAACATCTGCCGCTGCGGTACGTACAACCGTATCCGTGCCGCGGTCAAGCACGCCGCCAAGGGGGCGTGACATGTCGCGAGGATTACTCGAAGCACAGAACCGCCGCGCACCCGACGGCCTGAATCGGCGCACGTTTTTAAAGCTGGGAATATCAGTCGGCGCAGCCGTTGGCGGCGGTTTGATGCTGGGTTTCAGCCTGCCCGCGGCAAGCCAGGGCGAAGCACCCTCGGGCAAGTCGGTGATCGGCGGCGACGGCAATGAAGCGCCGCAAAGCGGTGTATTCGAACCCAACGCGTTTGTTCAGATCGACGCAACGGGCAAGGTGACGCTAGTGATTCCCAAGGTCGAGATGGGCCAGGGAATCTATACGTCCATCCCCATGCTGATCGCGGAAGAACTGGAAGTGCCGCTGGATAGCGTGGTGATCGATCACGCACCGCCTAACGAAAAGCTCTTCATGGACCCGCTGCTCGGCGGCCAGTTGACCGGTGGATCGACGTCGATCCGCTATGCCTGGGAGCCCATGCGAAAGGCCGGGGCAACCGCCCGCGTGATGCTCATTTCCGCGGCGGCGCAGCAATGGCAGGTCGATCCGGCGTCGTGCCACGCGGAGAAAGGCGAAGTGGTGCATGCCGCGAGCAATCGCCGCATCGGTTACGGACAGCTCGTCGATGCCGCCGCGAAATTGCCCGCGCCGCAGAACGTGCCGCTTAAAGACCCGAAGGATTTCAAGCTGATCGGGACCGCGGCCAAGCGTCTCGACTCGCCCGAAAAAGTGAACGGCACGGCCATGTTCGGGCTCGATGTCCGCGTGCCCGGTATGGTCTATGCCGCCATCGTGAATAGCCCGGTATTCGGCGGGTCGCTTGCCTCCGTCGACGACACCAACGCGAAGAAGATCCCCGGCGTTCGCCAGGTGATCCGGCTCGACAATGGCGTGGCCGTGATCGGCGACCATACGTGGGCCGCCAAGCGCGGCGCGGCAGCGCTCGATATCACATGGAACGAAGGCCGCGGCGCGGACTTTTCCACGGCCAAGGTGGTCCAGCAACTCGCCGATGCATCGAAGCGCGATGGCGCCGTAGCGCGCAAGGATGGCGACGTCAAGAAAGGCTTCAATGACGCCAAGACGCGCGTTGACGCCGTGTACCAGCAACCCTTCCTCGCGCACGCCACCATGGAGCCGGTGAACTGCACAGTGTCCGTGCGCGCGGACGGCTGCGATATCTGGGTGGGCACGCAAGTCCCCACGCGTGCGGTGGATACGGCCGTGAAGATCACCGGCCTCACCGCCGACAAGATCACCGTGCACAACCACTTGCTCGGCGGCGGCTTCGGACGCCGGTTGGAAACCGATTTCATCGGCCAGGCGCTGAAGGTCGGCAAGCAGGTCGGCACGCCAGTGAAGGTCACGTGGACGCGCGAGGAGGATGTCCAGCACGACATGTATCGCCCGTATTACTACGACGTCATCTCCGCCGGCCTCGATGCGAATGGCAAGCCGGTCGCGTGGCAACATCGCATAGTGGGGTCGTCCGTGATGGCCCGATTCGCTCCGCCGGCATTCAAGAACGGCCTTGATCCGGATGCAGTGGAAGTTTCTGCCGACCTTCCCTACGACCTCCCGAACCAGTTCATCGACTATGTGCGCCAGGAACCCATGGACGTGCCTACCGCGTTCTGGCGCGGCGTGGGACCGACCCGTGGCACCTTCGTGGTCGAGAGCTTCATGGACGAACTGGCCGCGCAAGCGAAAGTCGATCCGGTGAAATATCGCCACGACCTGCTCGGCAAGACACCCCGCGCGCAGAACGTGCTCGACGTCGCCGCCCGTGAAGCCGGCTGGGGCAACACGCCTCCGAAGGGTCAGGGGCGCGGGGTATCGGTGATGCACGCGTTCGGCAGCTTCTTCGGCATGGTGGTGGATGTGACCGTGAACGGCGACGGCGAAGTGGCCGTGAATCGAGTGGTCTGCGCGGTGGATTGCGGCGTGGTGGTCAACCCGAACACCATCGAGGCGCAGATCCAGGGAGGCATTATCTTCGGCATCACGGCAGCGCTTTATAGCGAGATCACGATCAAGGACGGCCGCGTCGAACAATCCAACTTCACGGATTACCGGATGCTGCGGATTGATCAGACGCCGCCTATCGAGGTACATATCGTGAAGAGCAGTGAGGCGCCCGGAGGCATTGGCGAACCGGGTACGGCAGCACTCGCGCCCGCGCTGACCAACGCGATTTTTGCCGCTACCGGCAAGCGCTTGCGGCAGTTGCCCGTCGGCCGTCAACTGCAAAGCGCATGAGGGCACACATAATGATCAAACATCTTGTTGCCTCTGTTGCGCTCACGCTCAGCCTGCCCCTGCTGGCTCATGCTGCTGCGAACGACGATCCGCTGGTTGCGCGTGGCGCCTATCTCGCGAAGGTGGGCGATTGCGTGGCCTGTCATTCCGCGCCCAAGGGCAAGCCGTTCGCCGGCGGCCTGCCGATGACCACACCCATGGGCAAGATCTACACGACCAACATCACGCCCGACCCCGATACAGGTATTGGTAAATGGAGCGAGGAAGACTTCGAAAAAGCGTTGCGCCAGGGCGTGGCGAAGGACGGTCACAACCTCTATCCGGCAATGCCCTATACATCCTATGTAAAGGTCCGCGACGACGACGTGAAGGCGCTCTATGCGTACTTCATGAAGGGAGTCGCACCCGTGAACCAGGCAAACCGTCCATCCGATATTCCGTTCCCGCTGAACATGCGCTGGCCGCTCAAGTTCTGGAACATGGTGTTCCTCGACAAAGGCGTTTATCGCGACAAGGACGGTAAGGATGTAGCGTGGAATCGCGGTGCCTACCTGATCCAGGGCCTGGGCCATTGCAGCGCATGCCACACGCCTCGCGGCATTGCGTTCCAGGAAGAAGCACTCGATGAAAGCGGCAACGCGTGGCTCACGGGCGGTGTGCTAGACGGCTGGTTTGCGTCCAACCTGACGGGCGAGCAGAACGTCGGACTGGGCCGCTGGTCGGATGCGGACTTGACCACGTTCCTGAAGACCGGAGCGAACGCGCACGCGTCGGCGTTCGGGTCCATGACGGATGTGATCAACCACAGTACACAGGGTATGAACGATCAGGATCTGGCTGCCATGTCGGCGTATCTGAAGTCGTTGCCGGCGGCGGGGGGGACAAACGCACCGGCCTATGCCTATGATCCGAAAGCTACCGCGTCGCTGCTTCAGCATCCGGCCAATGACGCGGGCGCAAAGGTGTATACCGCGTACTGCATGCATTGCCACGGTGTGGATGGCCGTGCGTTCGCACCACTGCTCGCGCCGTTGGCGGGCAATCCAAACGTGATGGAGAAGGACGCGTCGTCGTTGATCAACGTCACGCTGAACGGTACCCACGACCTCGTGATACAGGGCATTCCCGCCGCGTACCCAATGCCTAAGTACGCGCCGGTGCTCAATGATCAGCAGATCGCCGACGTGCTCACGTTCATTCGCGCTGGATGGAACAACGGTGCGCCCGCGGTCGGGGCGGCTGATGTTGCCAAGCTGCGCAAGAGCACACAGGCATCGCAGTAAGTCTGTATTGGTCTTGGCAAAAGCGGCGGCGGATTTTCAAGTCCGCCGCCGCTGTGCGCAAACTCACGGTCAGGAAGGCGTTCGCGATCATAATGACATTCCTGGACGAACAGGGAGACTGCCATGCATCAAGACGTTGAAGTTGGCGACTATCTTCTGACCATAAACGTCGAGCCGAAATACGACCCGCCCGACGCAGAAAAAATTATTGGTTTTAACGTCCGCGTGATCGTGACTCGCCATGATGGAACGCCGGTTCGAGGTTCGAAGCACGCGGAAGATTCTGGAGAATTGACCGGTAATCACGGGCCCTACGTCACGGTGGCGGACGCCATTGCTCACGGCGAGGCATGGGGTAGACACTTCGTCGCTCGCGTTCTGGGCGGAGCGGTCTAGCGCTCACTCTTTAACGCCGGCTCCTGATGGTGGAGGTTTCCATGTGGGAAAGAATAGATTACAAAGGCTTTGAGATCTGGGTGCTGCCGATCCTTGCATACGGACCTCCCACGCCAGATACCCCTTACCACTACAACGGGTACGTATGTCGACCAGGCGCGGACCTGCGTCATGCCGGGCAACGCACGCAATTTTATGAACTCGGCAACGTCTTTGAGACTGAAGCCAAGGCGCTGGATGCGGCCTATCATGCGGGGCGCGAGCTCGTCGACAAGCTGATTGACAACGGCTGAGTAGTGACGTCGATTGGGTGATCGGCCGGTACTAGATGCAACTCCCCGCCACTCACTGCGGTGGCAAAAGACACCGCTGTTTTCCGAGGAATTGCATCCGTTCTCCAGAAGCCCTATGGACGCTGGTAACGGAGATCCGACTCGACCCCGCAAGCCGTCAGGCGGTGGATTTTAAGTCCGCCGCCTGGTCTATGCTTGTCTATTACTGCGATGCCACGCTCAGCAGCACCGGTTTGTCGCGATAAAGCGTCGGATACAAGCGCTTCAGGTTCTCGACCTTCGGCAGGTCGTTGATCGCGATATACGGTGCATCCGGATGCAGCGTCAAATAGTTCGGTTCGTCAGTAAAAAGTGTGGGTGGATGGAGGCTCGGGAAGCTTGCCAAGTGCATGATAGAGCGCGATTTCTGTGGCTCGGAAGGTTCGGAAGCCGTACGCTTTTCTCATAGTGACTTTGGCCTTATTGTTCAGCCCCTCGATAACGCCGCTGGAGAACTGCTTTCTGGCACGGAAGTAGTTGAGGATCAGATCCCGGTGCGAGCGCACGGTCCGGGCAAACTTCTTCATCGGCTCGATGCGTGAGCGCATCACCTGCTTGCACCACTGGTCGAGGAACTTGCCCGCCCAGACAGGAGAGATGTAGTCCCAGAGTTGCTGGAATTCTTCTTTGAGCAGATAGGCACGTACGCTACGTAAGTTGTACTGGAGTAGGTCACGCAGGCGAACGCGTTGTTTGCCAGTAAGGTTCTCGCGTCGCGCAAGCAGGCACCAGCGGGATTTTTTGAGAACAGGCTCATAGCCATCACGCGACATGCGCCTGGCCTCATCGGCTCGCACCTCATCGATCGCTTTGTTCATCTTGGCAACGATGTGGAAACGGTCGAGGATATTCAGGGCGTTCGGGCAATGACGCGCTATCATTTCGAGATAGGGCTTCCACATGTCGGAACACACGAATTCGACCTTCTCGCACAGCGGCTTGCCGATCATCGCAAAGAACTTCGCGAAGCTCTCCTTAGTACGTTCCTGTCCGACCCAGAGCAGTCGCGTGCGGCCGGCCTCGATCTGGTAGACGAGCGTGAGGTACTGGTGCCCTCGGCCATACTGGATCTCGTCAACGCCGAAAGCGCGAATCGTCCCGAGCTCACGATGATTCAGCCCCCAGTCGACTACCCATTCCACGGCATTGAAGACCTTCTCCCAGCTGGTGCGGAAACTCAGCGCGGTTTCTTTCCACGACAGCTTACGAGCCCACTGGGCCAGAAAAAGCATGTATGCCTTGGTCAACGTATGCTTGCCGATAGCCCACGGTACCGTCTCAACCTTTACGCCACACCGACGGCAATCGACACGACGCATCGAATACAGCAGAATGACGGCAAAACCCCAGATTGGGATGAACTCGAAGCGACGTTCTCCGAGCGTATCGTAGCCGCTTGCGCGCTCGTTGCAGCACGAACAAACTGGTTTGGATCCCTTACGTGGGCGCACGTCAATCTCAATGGTCTGCGTCCTGTCGCACAGCCGCGCCCCTTCATAAACGAAACCGGGGAAATGATGACAGGAATTGAGCAAGCGGGTCAAAAGCATGGCTAGCAAGCGAAAAATCGTCGGTAATACCGCCATTGTCACACCCGAATCAAGCGCTCTTGAACGACTCGTTCCCGACCTGCAAAACTGGCCCAAGTCTTGGAGCTTTGAGCAACAGGACATTCCGTTCGGACAGGATCTCGTCAAGATATTCACACCGTATCTCCTGCATCTTCTGGACAGCGGTTACAGCCGAAAAACCCTGCACCAGCATCGGGACTTCATCTGGATGCTCGGTGGTCGTCTCGTTGAAGAGCGGCAGCTTTACCGCGAACTCAGGAGGCTGGACGCCCGCTCAATACTGTTACGGTATATCGACGAGCAAGACGGTGGCCCACTCCTGGATGACCGCTCTGAGCGCGAGCAAGGCCTCTTCGATGCCACCTGCCGAAAGCTATGTTGTTTCCTCAACGCCGCCTGAATCCATCGATTTCACCCACAGATTCCCCCGACGATCCAATAGTTCTGGTGATAAGACTCGGCAGGATAAAAACCCTTGAGAGGATCTGTCTTCGTCACGATCGGCGAGGAGAAAACATGCGCTTTGTCGAGTTGCGCGATATAGCTTTGCGCAATGCGTTTTTGCGTGTCGTTGGCCGGAAAGATTGCCGAACGATATTGCGTTCCGCTGTCCGGGCCTTGCCGGTTCAATTCCGTCGGGTCGTGAGCGACCGAGAAATAGATCTGCAGCAACTTGCCGTAGGTGATTTTCGTCGGGTCATAAGTGATCTGCACGGACTCAGCGTGACCTGTCTGGCCCCCGCTGACGGTTTCATATTGCGCGGTCTGGGGCTGACCGCCAGAGTAGCCCGACACAACCTTCGTCACGCCGCTCACGTGCTGGAACACGCCTTGAACGCCCCAAAAACAGCCCCCTGCCAACACGGCGGTTTCCTGGTGTGCGCCGTTCGCGGGTTCGTCGAGCGCGGGCGGGGCAATGACGACCGCGGCTTCGGAAGAATGCGCCGGATGCATGGATGCGAACAGGATACCGACGCCCAGGCCGATAGCTGCCAACAGCGCCGCGCCGCGTGAGCGCAGGAACGTGGCAGGATTTTGCTTCGTGGAAATCATGGAGAGCCTCCGGGTTTCAGGACGACGCTTAGACGCCCGCCAGGCGTTTGGCTGCCGGGAGCCTAAGCGTCGTCCTCTTGCGTCATGTTAGCGCGCCCGGAGACGTGTGGAAGCTTGATGACAAAGATGTCATCGAAAGGTCAGGGAAAGGTCAGGACGAGGTGCGGCAGACACCCCTCACGCAAGCACGCCCACGACGATCCGCGCCGCCGACGCCACCACGTCATTACGCGCCTTTGCATCCTGCTCTCGTTGAGTGAGGTAGATGGTCAGGATAACTGGTGGTTTTCCGGGTGGCCACAGCACGCCGATATCGTTCGTCGTACCGTAGTCGCCCGAACCGGTCTTGTCGCCGATCACCCAATGCGCCGGCAAAGCGGCAGCGATTTTGTCAGCGCCGGTGGTATTGCCTAGCAGCCATGTTTGCAGTTGCCCGCGTTGCGAAGCGCCTAGCGCATCGCCTAATGTTACGCGTTGCAGGCTTTGCGCCATTGCTGCCGGTGTGGATGTGTCGCGCGGATCGCCGGGTATCGCCGTATTCAGTTCAGGCTCCCAGCGATCCAGGTGGAACTGGTTATCGCCGATCGAGCGGGCGAACGCAGTCACCGTTTCCGGGCCGCCGACCAGTTTCATCAACAGGTTGGCTGCCGTGTTGTCGCTATATTGCAGCGCGGCGGCGCAGAGTTCCGCGACGGTCATGCCCGTAGCGATCTGTTTTTTGGTGATGGGCGCCCACGACAGGAGTTCGCTCTGCGTGTAGCGGATCCGGCGCTCAAGCAAGCCCTTTTGAAGCGCGCTTTGTTCGAGAACCGCGGACACCAGCACTAGTTTGAACGTGCTGCAAAGCGGGAAACGCTCGTTCGCGCGATAGTTCACCTGCTTGCCATCGGCGGTGTTCAGCGCAGCTACGCCAAGGCGCCCTCCAGCAGTGCTTTCCAGTTGTTTCAACTGGTCTTCGGCGAATGAGCTGGCGGTGGTCGCACGCCAGGACGTACATGCGCCGACAAAGGGGAGCATGGCAGCAGCCGTCAGCAATGATCGGCGGCGCGGGGAGTAAACGATTGAATGTTGCATCGGATTGAAAACGGAGGAAAGCGTTGCGGAGGTGTTGCGAATCACAGGGATGAGCGACGAGCACGGAGTGCTCGTCGCCGAAGCTTACAGGCCCGACACGGAAAGCACAAACCACGCGCGCCAGCGCCGTAAAGATGGCTCGGCCGACGCGCAAAAAATCTTGACGCATCGACCTGCGCGATGGCGCGCTTGCCCTCTTCTTACGTCGCCTGCTGAACGTGTGCGCGGCTCGGCGTGAGCGTCGATACAACAAACGCCACCACAATATTCAATGCCAGCGCGATCAGCCCGATATACAGCGGATACGTCGCGCCCCCTACATGCAGCGCGAACACCGGCTTCAAACCCTGTACGATCGCCATGCCGGTTCCGAGCACGATCCCGGCCAGCCAGCCAAGGAACAAGCCCGGCGTGTTCAGGCGACGTGTGTATAGCGAGAACACAATGGCCGGGAATATCTGCAGGATCCACACGCCGCCGAGCAATTGCAGATCGATTGCATATTGGGTTGGCAGGAACACAATGAACAGCAGCGCGCCGAACTTCACAACCAGCGACACCAGCTTAGCTGTCTTCGCTTCCTTCTCGGGCGTGATGTCACGCGCCATCAGCGGCCACAGGTTACGCGTGAACAGGTTCGCTGCGCCGATCGACATGATCGCCGCCGGCACGAGCGCGCTGATCGCAATGGCCGCGGCCGCGAAGCCGACGAACCACGAAGGGAACAACTGACCGAACAACGCGGGCACGACGTCGGACGCGGATTGCACCTTGATGCCTGCAGCAATCGCCATATAACCGAGTAACGCAATCAGGCCGAGCAGCAGCGTGTAGGCGGGCAGGAAGATTGCGTTCTTGCGCACGGTCGCAGCCGACGACGACGACAATACCGCGGTCATGGTATGCGGATACATGAACGCGGCAAGCGCCGAACCCAACGCAAGCGATGCATAGGCGGTGAATTGCGTCGGCTTGAGGATGATGCCGGTCGCACCGCCCTTGGCTTTGAAGAACTGGTCGGCGGCATCGAACACGTGCGCATAGCCGCCTAGTTTCGATGGAATCAGCCAGACCGCTGCGATCACCACGATATAAATCATGATGTCCTTCACGAACGCGATCATGGCTGGCGCGCGCAAGCCGCTGGTGTACGTGTAGAGCGCGAGGATCACGAACGCAACAATCAGCGGCAACTCGCCGCTCACGCCCAGACCCTTGATCACGACCTGCATGCCCACCAGTTGCAAGGCAATGTATGGCATGGTCGCGACAATGCCGGTGACCGCCACGGCCGCCGGGAACCACTTGCCGCCATACTCGCCCTGCACGTAATCGGCTGCCGTAATATGGTTCTTCGCATGAGCGATCTTCCATAGCTTCGGCATGACGGCAAAAACAAACGGATAAACAATGATGGTGTAAGGCAGCGCGAAGAAACCATATGCGCCCACTGAATAGACCAGGGCGGGTACGGCAATGACGGTATAGGCGGTGTAGAAATCGCCTCCTACCAGGAACCATGAAATTACAGTGCCGAACTGGCGGCCGCCCAAACCCCATTCATGCAGTTGCGTCAGGTCGCCGCGTTTCCAGCGCGCCGCGAAAAATCCCACTACCGTTACCAGCAGGAAGAAGGCGATGAAAACCGTCATGGCTACCGGATTGACCGGAACGATATCGCTCATTTGACACCTCTATACACGATGTAAATGATGAGCGAAGTCAGCGGTACCCAAAGGAACTGATACCAGTAGAAGAATGGGAAGCCTGCAAAAGACGGGCGGGTATCGTTATAAAATGGCAGCCAGAGCAAGGCGATGTACGGAATGAGCAAGACCAGCCAAAGCCAGGAATGCGTTGTCTCTTCGGATGTTTTCATAGTGGTTTGATTCGAGATTGAGGTTCGGCCCGTCTCACTTCGCGACGGCCGGGCGGCGTAGCGAAGCTCGAAATAAGGACACCGCGAATTATGTTCGAGTTTTTAAAGACGTGCTGAATACTCAAGCGGGAGACGCCTGGAATACCGGTCGATCGGGGAGACCGAGGCTAGCGATTGGCTTCCAAAGCGCGATACGTCTTTGGCCTTTATCCGCGCCAGTGCGGGATATGACCACTACAGGCTTCGTTCCTTTGCTAGCCGGAAAAGGAACGAGCATAGAAACACCTAGGGTTTTTGCCCAAGCAAATCGGCAAGCGCAATCGCAACTGTTTTCGTCGCGACCTTCAAGTCTTCAAGCGCAACGCGCTCGTCGGCCCGATGTCCGTTAGCCTCAAGCAGCGTCCGCGGTCCGGCGCCGTAAATGACGGTCGGTACGCCCGCTTCGCAGTACAAGCGGGCATCGGTATAAAGAGGCACGCCTTCGGTAGGAATGTCACGTTGCAACGTAACCCGGGCCGCGCGTTGCAACGCTTGCGACAAGCGCTCTGCGCCGTCAAGCGAGCGCAACGGCGACGTCACCAGCACCTCTTCTATCTCCACGCTAATACCGGCCAAGCCTTTCACTGACGCCGTGATCAGCGTTTTCAATTGCTTGAGCACGTCTTGCGGATTCTCCTCCGGCACCACACGCCGGTCGAGTCGCAAACTCACCTTGTCAGGCACCACGTTCGTGTTGATGCCGCCTTTGATCAGACCCACCACCAAAGTAGGATGATCGATTCCCGGCGTCTGCGAGTGGATCTCGCGCAATGCTGCCCGATGCGCGTACAGCGCATTCAGCACGGCCGTAGCGGCCTCCAGCGCGTCATGCCCGGTATCGGGCCGCGCCGCGTGCGCCGACTTGCCCCGCACCGTGACTTCCAGGTGGATCGCGCCATTGTGCGCGGTCGTGATCGAATAAGAAAAACCCGCGCAGATGGCGTAGTCGGGCTTCACGATGCCCTGCTTCAACAACCACCCCGGCCCGATCAGGCCGCCGGTTTCTTCGTCATAAGTCAGGTGCAGCTCCACCGTCCCGCCGAGCGTCGCGCCGCTTTCGATCAACGCTTTCAACGCGAACGCATAGGTGGCGAAGTCCGACTTCGATACCGCCGCGCCGCGCCCGATCATGAAACCATCGCGAATCTCGGCGCCGTACGGGTCGGCGGTCCAGCCGTCACCCGGCGGCACCACGTCGCCGTGCGCGTTCAGCGCGATCACCGGCCCCGCTCCAAAGCGATGGCGAACCACCAGGTTCGTCGCGCTGATCATGCCGGCACGTGTGACATCGTCGGCCGCCACTACGTGGCGTTCGACCGTGAAGCCGATCCTTTCAAGCCATTGCGCCGCCATCTCCGCGTGCCCCGCGCAATCGCCCGGCGGATTGTCCGACGGTTTTTGCACGAGCGCGGAAAGGAACTGGACCTCTTGATCAAAGTGATGGTCGACGCAGGCAGTCAGGGTCGAGGCAAGGACGTGGTGAGTCATGGGCGGTGGTTTGATCTAAATAACTAAGCTAAGTAAATAAGCTGAGGGTTGGCAGCATGGTAACGAGTAACGCGGCTGCAGGCGAGCTGGCGTCAGCTTAGCGGACCCGGCGCGCGGCTTGGTGAGCGCACCCGAATGCCGCCCATAACAGATGGCAATCAATTTATCGCGCTTAAGCGCAGTTTTCATCGAAGAAAATTGCATCGGGACTCATACACCGCGTTTGTTTCGCAATCAATTAAAGACCGTTCTCGGCTAAGCTTTCAGGCATGGACGCGCGCTCCGCCAGACGGCGGCGAGACGCGGATTTCCGTCAGGCACGGACACAATAACTCACCGGAATGCGCTTCAATGAACCATAGAAACGATGCTGCGGCACTCGACCGCGACGATCCGCTAGCCAGTTTGCGCGACCAGTTCGCGCTCGGCCAGGACACAATCTATCTGGACGGCAACTCGCTTGGCGTGCCGCCCAAGGCCGCCGCCTCGCGCGCCGCCGCCGTCATAACGGGCGAGTGGGGCGACGGTTTGATCCGCTCATGGAATACGGCGGGATGGTTCGCGTTGCCCAAGCGGCTTGGCAACCAGTTGGCTTCGTTGATTGGCGCGGCCGAGGACGAAGTGGTTGTCACCGACACCATTTCCAGCAATCTCTTCAAGATCCTGTCGGCGGCGCTGCGAGTAGCCAATGAGCGTGACCCGAAGCGTCGTGTCATTGTCTCCGAACGCTCGAATTTCCCGACCGATCTATACATTGCTCAAGGCCTGATCGAACAACTGGATCGCGGATATGAACTGCGTCTCGTGGATCACGCATCCGAGCTCGCCACCGCTATTGACGAGAACACGGCCGTCGCCATGATCACGCACGTGAACTATCGCACGGGCGCCATGCACGACATGGCCGCGTTGACCCGCGTGATCCATCAGGCGGGCGCGCTTGCCGTGTGGGATCTGGCGCATTCGGCAGGCGCGGTTCCCGTCGATCTGAACGGCGCCGGCGCGGATTACGCCGTCGGTTGCACCTACAAGTACCTGAATGGCGGACCGGGTTCCCCCGCGTTCATCTGGGTGCCGAAGCGGCTACAGAACGTATTCTCGCAACCGCTGTCCGGCTGGTGGGGCCATAAAAAACCCTTTGAAATGAGCCCCGAGTATCGTCCCGATGACGGTATCGGACGGTTCTTGTGCGGCACGCAACCTATTGTCTCCATGTCGATGATCGAATGCGGCCTCGACGTGTTCGGGCAGACCGATATGGCAACGTTGCGCCGCAAGTCGCTGGCACTGAGCGACTTGTTCATTGAACTGGTCGAGACACGCTGCGGCAATTTCCCGTTGCAACTCGTCACTCCTCGGGCACATGCCGAACGCGGATCGCAAGCAAGCTTTGAACATCCGCATGGTTATGAGGTCATGCAGGCGCTGATCGCGCGCAACGTGATCGGCGATTACCGCGAGCCGCGCATTTTGCGCTTCGGCTTCACGCCGCTTTACACACGTTATGTAGATGTATGGGATGCCGTTGAAACATTGCGCGACGTGCTTGCGACCGAAGCATGGCGTGCACCCGAGTTCGCCGAACGTGGCGCCGTTACCTGACCCGAGTGTAGAGCAAGCGGAGAACGCGCGATGACACAATCACATGAAAGCGAAGGCACGGGCGGCTGTCCCATGGGTTACGGGTCGGCCGGTAACGCTGAGCCGAAGCCCGAAGGCTGGCATGACGCGCAGCTCGACTTCTCCGGTTCGATGAGCTATGGCGATTATCTCTCGCTCGATACGCTCCTTTCGGCGCAGCACCCGCTCTCGCCCGACCACAACGAAATGCTGTTCATCGTGCAGCATCAGACGAGCGAGTTATGGATGAAGCTCGCGCTGTATGAGCTGCACGCAGCGCTCGTTGCCGTGCGTCGCGATGACCTGCCGCCCGCGTTCAAGATGCTCGCGCGTGTCTCGCGCATACTCGATCAGCTGGTCCAGGCGTGGAGCGTTCTCGCGACCATGACGCCGTCTGAATACACGGCAATGCGGCCTTATCTGGGCGCATCGTCCGGATTCCAGTCGCATCAGTACCGGCAGATCGAGTTCCTGCTTGGCAACAAAAATGTGCAAATGCTCAAGCCGCATGCGCACAGGCCGACCGTGCTCGCCGAGGTCAAGGCGACGCTTGACGCCCCCTCGTTCTACGATGAAGTCATCCGCCTGCTTGCGCGCCGCGGTTTCCCGATTGCGCCGGAAAGGCTTGAGCGCGACTGGACTCAGCCGACCACCCACGACGCCAGCGTGGAAGCGGCGTGGCTCACGGTGTATCGCGAGCCGACGCAGCATTGGGAACTCTACGAGATGGCGGAAGAGCTTGTCGATCTTGAAGACTCTTTCCGGCAATGGCGCTTTCGCCACGTCACCACCGTTGAGCGGATTATCGGCTTTAAGCAAGGCACGGGCGGAACCAGCGGCGCGTTGTATTTGCGAAAGATGCTGGATGTCGTGCTGTTTCCCGAGTTATGGCACGTCAGGACGTTGCTCTGAGCATTTGATTGCGTGGTTCATATCGAGCCGGCCATATGCGCGAGGTAAAACAGACGCGCTCTGACAAACGGCGCGCTTTGCCCGATAATGACCCGCATGAAAATGCTCCCTACCCCCCGTCTCATGCGGCGCGCTTTTCTGGCGCTGCCCGTAGCCCTGCTGCTAGCGTCGTGCGCAACACCCACCGCATCGACATCACTCGATACCGCCATTGCCGCGCCGTATCGGGGAGACAAGGCGCAAGCGCGCGACGTCTACCGGCACCCTAAAGACACGCTGGAATTCTTTGGCCTCGCACCGAACCAGAGCGTGCTGGAAATCGCGCCGGGCGGCGGCTGGTACACGGACATCCTCGCGCCGTATCTGCGGGGGCGTGGCACGCTTTACGAAGCGCAGTATCTGCCGCCGCAAGGGGCGCTCCCTGCTGGCGAAGCGAAGGGTAACGCCGCGTTCGAGCGCAAGCTCGCTGCTGCGCCTGACATCTACGGAACGGTTGTGGTCGGCACGTTGCAATCGGGGCAGTTCAGCGGCTTGCCCGCAGGACTGCAGGTTGATCGCGTGCTGACGTTCCGTAATATTCATAACTGGATAGAAGACGGTCAGGTCGATGCCAACCTGCGTGCGTTCTATTCGGTGCTGAAACCGGGCGGCGTGCTCGGCGTGGAAGAGCACCGCGCTGTGCCGGGTACATCGGTTCAGCAAATGATCGATACCGGCTACCTGACTGAAGCCTATGTGATCGAGCATGCACAGGCAGCGGGCTTCAGGCTTGCCGCGCGCAGCGAGATCAACAGCAATCCCCGCGATACGAAGGACTATCCGCACGGCGTGTGGTCCTTGCCGCCGACCTATCGAGGCGGCGATACTGACCGCGCCCGCTTTGCCGCCATTGGCGAGTCGGACCGGATGACGCTGCGTTTCGTCAAGCCTTAGGTTTCGTCAAGCCGTCGGCAAGCATGCCCGATGGCAAGGTCGCAGCTTCCTAACGGCTGCGACCAGCGGCGGCATTCGCGAACCCCTCGGCTACGGCATCCCCGAACACACTGGCTGCCCCCTTTAAATTGCCCAGCTGGACGGCATGGATCAGCCAGATATCAAGGCTGAGTGAAAAGTCTTTCACGTCAACAACAGATAGTTCGGCATACGAAACACTCTGGCGAAGCAAGGTGCGCGGCACAAGTCCCAAACCGAGTCCCGCAGCAATCAACTTCAGTTGCATCTCGGTGCCGTGTGTATCCACGCTTAACCTGAGTTCGCGCCCCGCCCCTTGCATCGCCCGTTCCAGTGCGGCGCGGTAACCGCAACCCAGCGGGTTGAGGATCCACTCCTGCTCCGCCAGCGCCTTGATGGTCGAGCGCCGCTCAACCACCGGCCGCCGTTTGCTCTGGACCACCAGCACTTCCAGCGTCGTGATAAGCCTGCCCGCCACGTTGGCCGGCAGCGTGCTGGGAGATGGCAGCAGCAACGTTGCTGCGTCCAGTTTCCCAAGGCTGACCTGCTGAAACAACCCCGTGCTCCATTCGGTATGCGACTGAACCTCCAGCGCCGGAAACGCCGCTTTCAGACGCATCACCGCGTCGAACAGGACAATCTCCGCGATGACCTGCGAAAGGCCTAAGCGAAACGTCCCGCTCGGCATGGCCTCTTCCCGGGGAATCTCAAGCAGTTGATTCACGCTGCGCATCAGCGGGACCGCATGTTCGTAGATCCGGCGCGCAAGCGCGGTTGCTTGAGGAGGCTTGCTGTTGCGGTCCAGAAGTTCCGCGCCAAGAACAGCTTCAAGATGCTGAATCCGCCGCGATATAGCCGATTGCGTCAGCGACAGTGCATCCGCCGCCCGCGTCAACGAGTTATGGTCGAGCACCGCGACCAAGGTTCTAAGGTCTTCGAATAACATGCTTGACTCTCATGGTTCATATGAAAACTATGCGCTTGATGCAAGTTTCCACCTAGTCTAATCTTCAATGGCGAACTACGCGACTGCGATGTCTTTTAACGCGGTGCGCACATTCTCACCACGACAACACGTCACGTATGTCGTGGCGAGCGCATCCCTATTCCCTTATTCCCCACTTAAGCAGAGGTCAAAGCCATGCCACTCGTTCGAATCAATCTCGCGCAGACTGCGTCGCCGGAAGTCGTTCAGGCAATCAGCGACGTCGTGTACGACGCAATGATCGATGTAGTCAAAGTGCCCGAGCACGACAAGTTTCAGATCATCACGCGCCATGCCCCTGACGAATTGATCTATCCGGCGCAGGGATACCTGGGCGTGACCTACACGCCGGGGATCGTATTTATCCAGGTGACATGGAACACCGGCCGCACGATCGAGATGAAAAAAGCGTTTTACCGCGCGGTGGCGGACGGCGTACACGCAAAGGCGGGCGTACGAAAGGAAGATGTCTGGATCAGCCTGGTCGAGGTGAATCGCGAGGACTGGTCGTTCGGCAATGGCGACATGCAGTACGCGCCGAAGTAGTCGCCGCGCATACGTAACGAGATACCGCTGGGACACCGGAGACACCCGTCGTTCATGCCCATAGGCGAGCGGCGGCGATCCGGTCCGGCGCTAATGCGCACGCCTGTGATTCAACGCGATGAACACGCCCATCAGCGTGACAAACGCCAGCACGAGCAAGGTCGCGTTGAGCAGCACATGCGGGTAGCCAAGTTCGCCGACATCAATGAACGGATAGGGATAAAAGTCCGACGTGCTGCCGCGCCAAAGCGTGATGCAAAGATAACCTAGCGGATAGATCAGCCACAGCAGGCATTGCCGCAGAGTCAGATGAAAGCGCGGCACGAACAGCACCCAGTAGAGTGCCGACAACACCGGAATGATGCTGTGCAGGCATTCGTTGAGCACCGCCCGATACCCCGACGGGGTCCACAGGTAACGCAACAACAGGTTATAAGCCAGTCCGACAAACACGATGTACACCACGACCGCTGTCACCACCGGCGGCTTGCGAAAAAATCGCCCGAGCGGCGAGCGGCCAAGCGCAGCGACAAACGAAAAACAAAGGGCAACAGCAAATACTGTCAGGTTCGTCAGATAACTGCTGAGGCGCTCAAATCCATCGAATACGCTAAAGCCCCTGGCCAGCATTCGATGGACCGTGATATCGGTTTGCGCAGCGAGCGCCAGCCACGCTATTGCGGCAATGCACGCGGCCAGCAATAACGACGCCGTTCCCGGCGTATGCAAAGGCAACGCGTGCTCTGCCCCCGCTTGTGGCGGGCTTTGCATCTGGCGGTGGGTGCGGCTTTCAGGCTGCGAGGAAATCGGCTTGGACATGCCGCGATTTTATACGCGACAAGACAGAGCTGCAGAGCGCAGGTCCAAAGCGCGCGGCAACTAGCTGGAGCAAGCACCTGCAATCAAGCTCAGGATATCTTGAAGATGTTTTGCGAACCGCGTACGTACAGCCCCTCGGCTTTCAGGAGAATGCGTTCGCGATACAGGTCGAAGGCGGCGAGCACGGCGGATTCGCCCGACCCCATTTGCGGATTGAAACTCGAGAGGGCCGCATCGTCTATCTGGAATGAGATCTCGCGTGAACCGTCATATCCCCAGAAGCACACGCAGTGCCTGGAGTCGTCGTAGGAACGGCTTGGGTTCGGAAAATTGAGTTTCATACGCCATCCTAGTCCTATTAGCGTGACGCGCGCGACGGTGTTATTCATAGTAATTACCCTGACTTGGCACTCCCTGCGCCGGGTTTAACGTTCCAGCACTAAGTAAACCAGCGAGCAATTGCCGCTAGTGGCTAACGGTCTCATCGGTTCTCATCGAGTGGCAACGCGCCGCTAACAGGCACTGAAGCTTCACGCCCACCCCGTGCCTGTACGGCTTTTGTAATGAACTCGGCGCGGCAATGCTCTCGCATCGTATCCCCCGGTTCAAGTAGACTCTGGTGCCACGCAATCGATCGAACCCTCGGCACCTTGCTTGCAGGTGCGTCGTTGGGTCTACCAGAAATACGCTCACCGCCTCGTGAAACCTGCCAACTTCCGCATCACCGCCGCCGTTGTAGCCAGCGCGCTTTTTATGCAAAACATGGACGGTACGATCGTCGCGACGGCCCTGCCTGCCATGGCCCGCGATCTTGGCGTCGACCCCGTGCATTTGAGCAGCGCCATTACCGCTTATCTGGTTGCGCTGACGGTGTTCATTCCGGCTAGCGGATGGGTGGCTGATCGCTTCGGTGCGAAGCGCGTCTTCATGTGGGCGATCGCAACCTTCACGCTGGCTTCGCTCGCGTGCGCGGCGGCCGCGAACCTTCCGCAGTTGATTGCTGCGCGCATCGTGCAGGGAATCGGCGGAGCCATGATGGTGCCGGTCGGACGCCTGATCCTGTTTCGTGGCGTCAAACGCGAGGAGTTGTTGCAGGCCACCACCTGGCTCACCATGCCGGCTCTTATCGGCCCCTTGATGGGTCCGCCATTAGGTGGTTTTCTCACCGATACCCTCTCGTGGCGCAGTATCTTCTGGGTCAACGTCCCGGTAGGCATCGTGGGTTTGCTGCTGACGTGGCGCTTGCTGCCGGCCGCGCCTCCCGAACATCATGCGCCGCCCGACGTGCGTGGAATGATGTTGATAGGCGGGTCGTTGACGCTGTTCATGATCGGCATTGAATGTGCAGGACGTGGGGTCTTGCCGCCGTTTGCGGCGCCTGCGTGCGTCGCTGCCGGCGTGCTGACGTTCTGGATGGCCGTCAGGCACTGTCGCCGCGTGGACAACCCTGCCGTCGATTTCTCGCTGCTCGCGATTCCGACTTTTCATGCGGCGACTATTGCGGGAAGTCTGTTTCGTGCCGGTGCCGGCGCGCTGCCTTTTCTCGTGCCGCTGACGTTGCAAACCGGGTTCGGCTATAGCGCTTCCGCTAGCGGCCTCGTCACATTTGCTAGCGCGCTAGGATCATTTTGCATGCGCCCCATGACATCGCTTGCACTTAGGCGCTTCTCTGTCCGGACCGTCCTGTGCGCGGGCAGTGTGTCGTTTGCTGCCGTGCTCGTGGTGTGCTCGTTCATGTCGCAGAACTGGCCCGCTGGCGCCATCTTCCTGTTGCTGCTTGTGGGCGGCTTGTCACGCTCGCTCAGCTTCGCCACCATGGGCGCGCTCGCTTTCGCCGATGTGCCCAAGACCAGGCTTGCTGCCGCCACGTCATTCCAGGGCACTGCTCAGCAATTGATGAAGGCGGTCGGTGTGACGGTCGCGGCGGGGACCATTCAAGTCACCATGATCGTGGCCCCCGGCGCGCATGCCGAACGATGGCAATTGGCCTCTGCGTTCATTGTTACCGCGCTCGTGGTTATGACTTCTTATCCGATGTTCCTGCGGATGCCCGCTGAAGCAGGGGCCGGGATTTCTGCTTCGCGAGCGTCCGCACGGGGCCGCGCGGAAGAGGTCAAGTGACGAACGCTATTTACGCACCGATCAGCACCCCGGTCCTGAACGGGACTGCGCCCGTTACGCGGCCCATCGGTGCGCCGGCGATCACAAAGCGAATCGCCCGGCGCATATAAAAGATGCCGTCGTTTTTTGTCGTGAGCGTGGTCACTTCATCCGTGATCGGATCGATGATATCGAAGACCGGATCACCCGCTTTCAGATGGGCCCCAACCTGCGCGCGATACACCACCACGCCGCTTGCGGGCGCAATGAACTGCTCGCTGCCGGCCAGCGGCGTTGCGGGGTGGTTGAGCGGCGGCAGTTCACGCGCCTCACCGTCGATCACCCCTCGATACGTCAGGTAATCGACAATTGCTTCGGAGTCCTGCTCGGCAAACTCATAGGACACGTCGCGCTGGCCGCGATGCTCGACCGTCAGTGCAATGTTAGGCGCGGCGAGCGGCGTGCCCTCGCCCAGAAGCGCACGAACGTCGTTCCACAGCGGCGCATAGATTTCATCGAACGACTGTCCGCCCGAATCCGCACAGAGCAATACACCGCTTGCGCCCAGATAGCGCGCGAGCGGTTCAACCGCCGGCCAGCTCGCGGGGCTCGTGTACACGTGCATGGTGGCTTCGAGCGAACAATGCAGGTCGAGGATGACATCGGCATCGGCTGCCATGATCAGCATCTCGCGGCGCAAGGACTCGAACTCGTTCTTCGGCTTCACCTCGGCGAGCATGTCGCATACCGCCCGCCGCAATAAGCGCGTGTTGCTGTCAGCGTCCTGCGTCCACTGGCTGCCAATGCGCTCGACCAAGGCAGCGGCGGCAGGCAGCGGAAAGCTGCGATTGAAGTTGTGGCCGCTATTCAACTCGAAGCGCCCAAGGAACTGTCCGAGCACATGCTGCGAGAGTCCGATCGGGTTTGCGACCGGCACCAGGATCACCTCGCCGCAAATGCGACCCGTGTTTTCCAGTTCGATCAGGCGTTGCTTAAGACGCCAGGCGGTCAGCATTGCGGGTATTTCGTCTGCGTGCAGCGACGCCTGCACGTAGATCTTCTCGCCCGTACCCGGTGTACCGAAGTGAAAGCTGACGAACTCACGGCGTGTGCCGATGGACGTGGAAACCAGCGGCGTGCTTTGGATGCGCATCGAATGCTCCTGAAAATCTGTTAGTTGCCGTAGACGTCGAAGTCGAAGTATTTGCGGGCGATCTTTTGGTAAGTGCCGTCGGCACGCATGCCGGCTATCGCGCTATCGATGCTGGCCTTGAGCGCAACGTCGTCCTTGCGTAAGCCAATGCCCGTGCCATGATCACCCATCTCAAGCGGCCCGCCGACGAAACCGAAACCCTTGCCTCTGGGTGTCTTCAGGAAACCGTTATCCGCTTCCACCGACCCCAGCAGTGCCGCATCCAGCCGGCCGGCCGTCAGGTCTTCAAAGACGCCCTCCTGGCTTTGATACGCGACCACTTCCACACCGCCCGGCTGCCAGTTCTTCTGCGCATACGTTTCGAACTGCGTGCCGCTCTGCACGCCAATGCGCTTGCCGCGCAGACCCTCTGCGCTGACCGTCAGCGGAGCACCGGTCTTCGTGATCAAACGGGACTTGAACTGGAACAGCTTGGTCGAAAACGCGATCTGCTGCATGCGCTTTTCGGTGATTGCCATCGACGAGATGATCGCGTCGATCTTGCGTGCCTGCAGCGCCGGGATCATGCCGGAAAACTCCATCTCGACCCATTCGCAATGCATCGCGATGCGGCGGCAGATCTCGTTGGCGAGATCGACGTCGAAGCCGGTCACGTGGCCGTCCGGCATTTTTACGTCCATGGGCGGATACGTCGGATCAATGCCCAGGCGCAGTACGTTCGCGTCTTTCGCGAAGGCTGGCGTGGAGAGGGTCACGGCCGCAATCACGGCGGCGGCCAGCAACGAAGAGAGGGGTTTCATCGGCGCTTACTCAGTGGTCAAGGCAGTGATGGGGATAACACGCCTGCATGGTACGAGTGCAAAATGCCACCAAACAGGGCCGATTTACTTATCATGATCACTTTTACTTATCAGCCGGCGGAAATTATGGACCTGACATCGTGGACCTGACCTTGACGCAACTTCGCGTGTTCGTCGCTGTCGCTGAAGCCGGTAGTCTCAGGGCGGCGGCGCGCAGGCTCGGCATTGCACAAAGCGGCGTGACGCAACAGTTGAGGAAACTCGAGACCGGCGCGGGCGGGCCCTTGTTCGAGCGCGGGCATCGCGGCGCGCGCCTGACCTCGGTTGGTGAGCGATTGCGGATTCGCGCCGACGTGATTCTTGGCGAGTGCATGCGAACCGAAAACGAAATGCGCCAGTTGCGCGGCGAGTTGACCGGCCAGGTTTCGCTCGGCGTCGCGGCTGAGGCCATGATGCGATTATTTCCCGCGCTGCTGGCAAGTTTTCGCGAGCGCTGCCCGCGTATAGATGTTCACCTGACCAGCGCCACGTCGCGGGTCCTGACGGCCTGGGTGCGCGACGGCAGCCTGGACTTCGCCTTGGCGCTGGTATCGAATGAAGCGGATATCCATGATCTCGAGGCGACCACGCTGTTTGAATCGCCCGTCGCCATCATCGCGCCGCGTGGTCATCCGCTAGGCCGCGCGCGATCGCTGCGGGCGCTGCAAGATTGCGAGTGGGTCAGCACCCGGCCGCGCCATGCGGGCGATGTCGCGAACCGCTTGTCCACTTTGTTCGAGGACGCGGGGCTTGAACCGCCGCGTATCGCGGCCACGACCGAAGCTGTGTTCGATACGCTGCATTGCGTGGCGAACAGCGATTATCTATCGCTCGAACCCGTGCGTCTCGCGGCACATCCGTTCTTCAGGGACCATGTGGCTATTGTCCCGATCAAAGAGCAGGCGTTGAGTACGCGCGTGTGTCTGCTGCGCCGTGCAGGCGTGCCGTTGACGCCGGTCGCGCAGGAGCTGGCGTCCATGGCTGTGTCGTTCGCGAGGATGCTGCCCTCGACCGCTGTGACAGGCGAGGCGTGTGATCCATGACACTTTGACACTTGAGTCACCCTTACGCCCGGACCGCGCGGCGCCGTTCTTCAGGTTCGTTCCGAGCGGCTATCATGTTGGCTTGGGCAACATCTCGAGCTTTGGGAAACACGGTGATGACACGAAAGAAACCTGCGGACAGCGCACCTCGCGAAACGGCTGCAATCCTGCGTCACTGGCACGATGCCGTGCCCAACGACCGGCTCGCCCACCTCGTGAAAGACGCCGCGCGTTCGCTCGTGCGCGCGATGCAGATGCGCCTTACCGAGCACACCGTGTCCTACGGGCACTGGACGTTCCTGCGGATCCTGTGGGAGACGGATGGCTTGACGCAGCGTGAGCTGAGCACGCAGGCGGGGGTGATGGAGCCCACGACCTTTGCCGCCGTCAAGGCCATGGAAGCGCTGGGTTATGTCGAGCGCCAGCAGATGCCGGACAACAAGAAAAACGTGCACGTGTTCCTGACCGCCGAGGGCCGGGCGCTGAAAGAGAAGCTCGTTCCGCTCGCCGAGGAAGTCAATGAGGTCAGCGTGGTGGGCCTGAGCGAACACGACATCAAGATCGCGCGGAAGGTGTTGCTGGCGCTGATTGAAAACCTGGCCGACGATGAACTGGGGTCCACGAATCCAATGCGCCGCGTGCCGTCAACGCGGGAGTTGGGACGGATTATTGCAGAACGTGGGGATACGGTAGAGGACCGGTGAGGCTGAAGATGGTGCTGCTTTAGGCAGCAGATCGCAACCCTCTTTGCTTCTGCTTGGAATTGCGCAGCGCCACGCAGGTCGAAATCTGCGACTACCACCAGGATTACTTATGACTCTCGAAATTCCACTTGATACACCCGGCGATATCCTCGCGGAAGAATGGCTCGCCCCAATGGGCATCACTCAGTACGCGCTCGCAAAAGCAATCGATGTACCGGCACGTCGCATCAATGAAATCGTGCAAGGCAAACGCGCCATCACCGCCGACACGGCTGTTCGTCTCGGTGCATTTTTTGGCGTCGATCCGCAAAGCTGGATGAACCTCCAAACGCATTACGATACCGAACAGGCGCGCGAAAAACTCGGCGATCGGCTTATGCAAATCAGGCGCAACGGTGCAGCAAACGAATCAATCGCTTCGCTGCGTTAAGCCGGGAAATAACTGCGGGTGGCACGCGCAACCCGCACAACAAAATCGGCGAGTACGTCCACCACCCGCCCCCTCCCTACACCGGCGACGGATTGCGATCCGCGAACCCACGTTGATGCCAGTACGGATACGGCAGCGGCAACGTGCTAGCTTTATCCAGAGCCGCAATCTGCTCCGCGCTCAACGACCACCCTACGCTGCCCAGATTCTCGCGGAACTGCTTCTCGTCGCGAGCACCCACGATCACGTTGGCAACGGTGGGCCGCTGCAGCAGCCAGTTCAACGCAATCTGCGGCACGCTTTTTCCCGTTTCCTTGGCCACGGCGTCCAGCGCATCCACAATGCCATAGACGTATTCATCGGCAACCGGCGGTCCCATGTCCGCCGTCTTGTGCAAGCGGCTGTTCTCCGGCAACGGGCTACCGCGACGGATCTTGCCTGTCAAACGCCCCCACCCCAACGGACTCCACACAATGGTCGAGACCTTCTGGTCCAGCCCCAGCGGCATGAGTTCATGCTCGAAATCGCGGCCAATCAGCGAGTAATACGCCTGATGCACTGAATGCCGCGCAAGCCCTTCACGGTCCGACACCGCCAGCGATTTCATCAAGTGCCAGCCCGAAAAATTCGAGCAGCCGATCACGCGGATCTTGCCCGCGCGCACGAAGTCGTCGAGCGTGCGCAAGGTTTCTTCCACGCGTGTCAGTGCGTCGAAACCATGCAGTTGATAGATATCGATGTAGTCTGTGTTCAGGCGCTTCAGGCTGCCATTGATGGCTTCCGTCAAGTGATGCCGGGTCGAGCCAACGCTGTTCACGTCCGAGCCGAACTGAAACGTTCCTTTCGTCGACACGATCACCTTCGAGCGGCGTCCGGCAATGGCCTTGCCGAGGATCTCCTCCGCCATGCCGTCGGAATAGACGTCGGCGCTGTCGAACATCGAGACGCCCGCCTCCAGCGCAATGTCGACCAGGCTGCGCGCGCCGTCGGCATCAGTGCTGCCCCACGCCTTGAAGAAATCATTGCTGCCGCCGAACGTGGCGGTGCCCAGACTCAGCACGGGCACCTTGAAACCCGTTTCGCCCAGTAAGCGATATTCCATGTCCACTCCTTTCCATTGAAAGCCAATGAGCTGCTACCGCGCCGGCGACGCAGGCAGCTTCATGAATGCATCAGCCATGTTAAGAGATCGTCGAAAAGCGCGCTTGGATGCTGGCGGCGGCAGCCGTCCTGCACTCAGACGCTTACGCTAGAGCGACGCTAAAGCGATTACAGCGCCCGGATCACATCCAGCGCCGCGCCCACCATGTCCTTCACCACCACCTGAACCTGACCGGCTGCTTCGGGCGCGTAGTCGAACGGTTCCGTCTCATCCATGTAAGTCGACTGGCACATTTCCAGTTGTATCGCGTGAATGCCGGTCTCGGGTGTTCCAAAGTGACGCGTGTTGTAACCGCCCTTGAAACGGCCGTTGGCAATCCACGTATAAGCGCTCCGCGCAGCGGCATTCGTGACGGCTTGCAAGGCGCCCGGCGCGGCCGTGCGTCCATCCTGCGTACCAAGGTTCAGATCGGGAAGCTTGCCCTCGAACAAGCGCGGCAACACGCTTGCAATGGAATGCGCTTCCCACAACAACACGTTCGGATGCGCCGCACGCAACCGCGCCAGTTCGGCCTCAAGCACATCGTGATACGGCTGCCAGTAAGTCACCACGCGCCGCGCTTTCTCGGCAGCGTCGGGTCCCGCGCCATCGCGATACAGCGGCATGCCACGGAAGGTTTCGCCTGGGCACAGGCCCGTTGTCGTCTGGCCCGGATAGAGGCTTTCATCGTTCGATGGACGGTTCAGGTCAATCACATAACGCGAGATGCGCGCGCCAAGAATCGTCGCGCCCATCTCGCGGGCGAAGTCATACAGGCGGTCGAGATGCCAGTCGGTGTCCGCAACGGTTAGCGCTATGTCCGTGTACAGCGGCCGCAAGCTCTCGGGAATTTCAGTGCCCAGGTGCGGGATGGAAATAAGCAGCGGCGCGTCGCCGCGATGCAAGGTGTAGAGATCGGTCATGATGGATTCCGGGCGAAGTAAGCGTAAGAAAGAGGGGTGGAAAGAAGTCGATAAGCGGTTATCGGATCGCGTCGTCCGGCAGGTTGGGTAGCGCTTGCTGAAGCGCCGGGCGAATGCGCTGGTCGAGCACGCCACGCGTCAACGAGATCAGTTCGGCCGCAAAACCATCCCATTCGCTCTCACGATGCAGCAGGAAAAAATCGCGGCGAGCAAGACCGCCCGGTGGCAGCGGCAAGACATCGATTTCGTCCAGATAATGACGCGCCTGCCACAAGCAAAGCGGCGTGGAGATGGCGAAACCGAGACCCGCGGCAACGAGGCTGAGCAGGGGATCGGTGGCATCGAATTCATAACGCCGCGGGCTGTCGATACCGAGGTGCCGCGCAAAACGCTCGACCTGCTGGCCGATTACCGAGCGCCCCGTATAACGGATCAAAGGCAGATTGCCGGCGAGCATACGCCAGTCCGCCGCGGGTCGCGACGCGAGGAAGCGCCGCGACGCAACCGCCACGAACGCCTCGGAGAACAACGGAATCTCCACAATACGCGGGTCCGAAATGACAGTCTGGGTGCATACGGTCAGATCGATCTCGCGATCGTGCAACTGCCTGGTCAGCCCCGGCGTCAGTCCCGACCACAACGCAATCTGCCGCGACGAACCCGAGAGTGCGCGAATCAGTTCCGGACCGATGGTGGCCGCGAACGAGTCCACACAACCAAGCCGAACCGAAGCGTTGCCTGCGTCCGATACCTCGTCGATGCGGGCACTCACACGTTGCGCGTGATCGAGCAAGGGCGTGGCCAGTTCAAGCAAGGCTCGCCCTGCGCTGTTGGCACGCGGCGGCCGGCTGTCCCGGTCGAACAGGCTTGTACCCTGCTCGCGTTCGAGCGCGGATACAGCCTGGCTGATCGCGCTCTGGCTCACGCCGAGCTGCCTGGCAGCGGCGGTCATCGAGCCTGTATCGCAGACGGCAACGAACGCCTGCAGCGCGCGCAGGTCGATGGGGTGACGCGGTCGTCTCATGGGCGCTCCGGTTTGGCGCGGCGCCAGCTTAACAAGGATGACAGGATGCCCGTGCTGCCAAGGGCCGTGCGAAGCTGCAGTGTTTTCCGTCGATGTCCATAAGTTTGCCTTATGCAAAATTTCTACGGAAGCGGTGTTTCCAGGATCGCGGTAACACACGAGTTCATGCAGCATAAGAGTTAGCGCTCTTATCTCGCGTGACGGAAGTCAGGGTATGGGTGAGATGCGCCAGGCGCGCTTTATCGTTTGGCGGTGTCCAACGGTCAGGGCGCACGCGTTTCAGTCAGGGAAAACCAAAGAAGCGTGCGCCTCGGTTACAACGCGCAGCAAGGGATCAGACCCTTGCGCGGCACATGACAGCCCAATGCTAAATACCCGGCATGCGCCCCGCGATGCTCCGGCTTAGCTCGCGCCTTCCGGAAAGTCGGCGCCAATAGTCGTCTTTTCCCACGCGTCGAAGTCTTGAGTCAGCGAAGCGACTTTCTTGCGTGCCAGTTCAAGCGCGGCTTTGCCGAGCAACAGGCGCAGCGGCGGGGTGTCGGAGAGTGCTGCGTCAATGATCGCCTGTGCCGCGCGCACCGGATCGCCCGCCTGATTACCGCTGCGCGCTTCGGTCTGCTTGCGCCGTTCGCCTGCTGTAGCGGCATAGTCATCAATACGCGTAGCCGACTGCTTGATCGACGGCCCGGCCCAGTTGGTACGGAATGGTCCGGGCTCAACCACCAGCACGTCAATGCCCAGCGGTTTCACTTCGATCGCCAACGACTCCGAGATGCCTTCCACCGCGTATTTGGTGCCGTGGTAGTAGCCCGTGGCCGCGAAACTCGTGATCCCGCCTATCGACGAAATGTTGACGATGAGGCCGCTTTTTTGGGCACGCATGATGGGCAGCACGGCCTTCGTCATGTCGACCAGACCGAATACGTTGGTCTCGAACATGGCGCGTACGGCGTCGTCTTCGCCTTCTTCAATCGCTGCCAGATAACCGTAGCCCGCGTTATTCACCAGCGCATCGATACGGCCGAAATGTTTCTGCGACTTTGCGACGACATCGGCGATCTGCTTGCGGTCGGTCACGTCAAGTTGCAGCACCAGCGCGCGGTCCCCATGGCCTTCGGCCAGATCCGCGAGCCTGGACGGGTCCCGTGCCGTCACCACGGCGCGCCATCCGCGTTCCAGCACAAGTTTTGCCAGCTCACGGCCGAAGCCGGTCGAGCAGCCGGTGATGAGCCATACGGGATTGTCTCGATTCATCATGGAAAGCTCCTGTTTATAGATCGGAAAGTCGGGTGTATTGGTGCATCGGAATGAGGGGGATCGTTCGGGCCGAAGCGTGAGGATGCGTCGCCAGAACCATACCCGCGCAGAAATCCCCGCTAGAGCTTACTCGCGATCCGCAAACGCGGCACGACGCCGCTGTGTTGGCGCGGTGGGTGTCGTTACTTTCGATTGCCTGATTCTGCTGGCGGCAACAGCTTGAGTCCTGGTTATAGCCGGGCATCGAAGCCGGTCAAGGTCGAATCTGATTTAGTTCATTAGTTTGGTCCAGGACCGGCCTGCATGTCGACTTTACCAACGCGCAGAAATCCATAAGGAACCGATGCACTGAAACCCCTCTCCGAGGCATTTCTTTTGTGCGTTAATACCCCGTTTTTCTGCCGTGGCGAAATTAACAAGCGCCCTCCAAAGGTGCAGTTCCTTGGCTCGAAAGGCATCGGTAATATTGAAGCATTCAAGGTTCGGTGACAGCCGCTATTCCGTCCCTATCTCAATGCCGATAGGCTTGCCGAAAAGCATACACGTCCTGATCATAAACAGGACGGTCAAGCTTACTGTTATTGCGAAACCACGGTAGCTCTTGCCGTTTGATAATGGATTTTTCAAACCGCATTAGATCTCATCGCCCGCTGAGCCTCGACTGCCGTCCGTTACGCTTTTGCGAGCATGCTCAATGAGAACCCCTGTGCGTCATTGGCGGTAATCCGAATCCTGCTAATTCCTGTCTATATGTCTCACGTGTCCGGCATTTTGGCGGACACATAGTATTTGTATCTTCCACGATGCTTATAACAGCGGGTTATTCAAATGACCCGATTCAAATCAGCAACAAATTCTCGATTAAGGAATTGGATAACTCAACAATGGAAATTTTTCCTTGTACCCTGGTCTTCGTCGATGTCGACGCAACCGCCAGTCCCAATAGCACGAGTAAAGATCCGCTGTCCTACGCCCGTCAGGCACTTTGTTTAAACAAGACCCTGCTTCATGCAGGCATGCCCAGGCTTAATGTCTTCACGAATGCACCGGACGCGGTCAACGCATGCTTTTCCCTTGTGCCGGAAGAGCGGCGTCCGCTTGTGCACGAACTGATCACCAGCGTCAACGTTCCAAGGAACACGGAGTTCTACGCGGCGCACTTCAAGCTCGACCTGCTTGAACAGGTGGCCGGCCTGCTCGCACCCGATATGTTGCTGTTGCTGCTCGATTCGGACATTGTCGCCATCCGTCCCTTGGGCGATGAGTTGCTTCAACTCTGTGCCGATGCAGGAGTCGGCGCGTTCGACATATCGGACCAAGTGTTCCCAGCTTATGGAAGCGCCAACGTCATTAAAGATCTCGAGATCGTGGCCGGCCGGCATCTGCTCAATCCGCGTTGGTATGGCGGGGAGTTCCTGCTCAGCACGAGCGCGTTCTTAAGGGAGTTGGTGCCTCGTGCTCGCGCGCACTGTGAACGGTATGTGGGGGAGATCGAGCGCCTGCAGCATCATGGCGATGAGTCGTTTGTCTCCGCCGCGCTCAATACTCTTGCCGACGAAGGGCAGCAGATCGTGGAACTGGGGGCGTACCAGGCGATCGGCCGGCACTGGACCGGCAACACGCATCGCGACCTTCGATGGTTCCAGCATTGCTGCTTCGTCCATTTGCCCGATGGCAAGGCGTTGATCGAACGCGAGGCGCGTTATCCCGGCTTTGACCCTAATCGCTTCTGGCGGACGGTGACGACGGCACATCTTCTCAATCGCGCGCGCTTTGGCATCAAGTTGTGTTTTGAGGCGACCTCGATCGCGCCGCAACTGCGCAAGATGATCGTGCCGGGCAAGCCGGCGTCGTCAGGTGACGAACCGGCTGCCGCACCGAATTCCGGGCCGGACTCGCCGGAGCCCGGTCCGTTCAGCGCGCTGCGCGTAAAGCGCCGCCTGAACGAAAAGAGCGACGAGCCCGTGTCCTGAGTTGACTAACGTAATGGCGTAAGAGGCAAACGCTTGCCCCGGCCGTCAATTTCAAGCCGCCGCGCCCGCTACGATCGATGCCGCAAGCAGCGCCTGCGTATAGGGATGCACGGGCGCTTGCAGAACGTCCATTGTGTCGCCCATCTCCACAATCCGCCCTGCCTTCATGACCGCCACCCTGTGCGCCATCGCGCGCATCACGGCAAGGTCATGCGTGATGAACAGATAACTCAGCGTGTATTTTTTCTGCAGCCGCGTGAGCAGGTTAAGCACCTGCTGCTGTATCGATACATCGAGCGCGCTCGTGGGTTCATCGAGCACCAGCAGTTCCGGCTCGACCGCCAGCGCCCGGGCAATGGCTATACGTTGGCGCTGACCACCGGAAAATTCGTGGGGATAACGCGGCAGGACATCGGCGGGCATTCCCACTTCGTCGAGCAACGCCACCACGCGTTGGCGCCGCGCCGTGGCCGTCACCTCCGGCCGATGCAATGCAATCCCCTCACCCACGATCTGCTCGATCGTCATGCGCGGCGACAATGATCCGTAGGGATCCTGAAATACTACTTGCAGCCGCGCCGATACGCTGCGCCGCGAGTTCATGCTCTTGAGCGTGGACAAGGCCTGTCCATCGATATGGATCAGCCCTTCGGTCGGCCGCTGAAGACCCAGGATGGCAGCGGCAAGCGTGGACTTTCCTGATCCGGATTCGCCCACTATCCCGAGCGTTTCGCCGCGTCTCAATGTGATGCCGACGTCCTGCAAAGCGCGGAATGAAGACTTCGAAAAGGTGGCCCGCCAGCCTTTCATCGAAATCCGGTAGTCCACCGACAAGCCCTGCACTTCGAGCAGCCGCCGCGCGTTCGAGGCGATCGGATCGATCGCGCGTTCAGGCTCGCTGTTGAGCAGTCGGCGCGTGTATGGGTGCTGCGGATTGGCAAACAGTTCAGCGGTCGAATTGGTTTCCACCAGCACGCCCTTCTCCATCACCGCCACGCGTTGCGCAAAGCGCTTCACCAGGTTCAGGTCGTGCGTGATCAGCAGCACCGCCATGCCGCGCTCGGCCGCCTCCTGCTCCTGCAAGCCAATCAGCAGTTCCACTATCTGCTGGCGCACGGTCACGTCGAGGGCCGTGGTGGGTTCATCGGCGAGCAGCAAGCGCGGGCGGCATGCGAGCGCCATCGCGATCATCGCGCGTTGCCGCTGACCGCCGGAGAGCTGATGCGGGAAGCTGTCGATACGCCGTTCCGGTTCGGGAATACCGGTGCGCCGCAACAACTCAATCCCGCGCTCGCGGGCCGCGTTGGGACGCAAACCTTCGTGCAGACGCAGGCTTTCCGCGATCTGCTTGCCGATAGTGAACAACGGATTGAGCGCGGTCATCGGTTCCTGGAAGACCATGGCGACGTCGCGGCCGCGAATGCCGCGCATTTCTTGCTCGGTCTTTTGCAGGAGATCGTCGCCGTCCAGCAGGATGCGCCCCGTCTGGCGAGCGTTGTCCGCAAGACCCAGAATGGACAGTGCCGTGACGCTCTTGCCCGATCCCGATTCGCCCACCAGCGCCACGCGTTCGCCACGCCCGATAGAAAGATTCAGGTCGCGTACGACGGTCTTGTCGCCGAAACCGATGGATAAACCGTCGAGTTGCAACAGAGGGACGCTCACTTCTGTGCCCCTCCGAATGCGGAACCGCGCGTACGGGTATCGAGCGCGTTGCGCAATGCGTCGCCCATGAAGGTCAGCAGCAGCAAGGTGACGACAAGGCCGCCGAACGCCGCGCCGGAGATCCACCATGCATCGAGATTATTTTTTCCTTCGGCAAGCAACTCGCCCAGGCTAGGTGTCGGGGCGGGCACGCCAAGCCCCAGGAAGTCGAGGCTGGTCAGCGCGAGAATCGCCGCGCTCATGCGAAACGGCAGGAAGGTGATCACGGGAGTCAGGCTGTTGGGCAACACGTGACGCCACATGATCTGCCAGTTCGACAACCCCATGGTGCGAGCCGCGCGAACGTAGTCGAGCGAACGGTTGCGCAGGAATTCGGCGCGCACGTAGTCCGACAGCGTGAGCCATCCGAACGCCGAGAGCAGGATGAACAGCAGCCACAAGGTCGGCTCGAAGATCGACGCGAAAATGATCAGCAGGTACAGGTCGGGCATCGAACTCCAGATCTCGATCAGGCGCTGGCCGATCAAGTCGGTGCGTCCACCGTAAAAACCCTGCACTGCGCCCGTCAGGACGCCCAGGAAGACGCCCGAGACGGTAAGTGCGAGCGCCATGAGCACAGAGAGCCGGAAGCCGTACAGCAGCCGCGAAAGGACGTCGCGGCCGAACTGGTCCGTCCCGATCCAGTTGGCGGCCGAGGGCGGCGCGGGGTTCGGCGTGGTCGCGAAATAGTCGACGGTGTCGTAGTGAAAATGATTAAGCGGATAGATCGCGAAATTACCCTTCGATTCCAGCCGGTCGCGAATATACGGGTCGAGATAGTTCGCCCGCGCCGGGAAATCGCCGCCGAATACTTTCTCCGAATAGTCCTTAACAATCGGGAAATAGTAGTGTCCCTCGTAGCGGATCAATAGCGGCTTGTCGTTCGCCAGCACTTCGCCCAGCAGGCTGATGACAAACAACGCCACGAAAACAATCGTGCTCCAGTAGCCCAGGCGCTGCGCCTTGAAACGCAGCCATACGCGACGGCCGGGCGACTCGGACGGCGGGGGTGTTGCTATAGCGGCTTCGCCCATGATCGGATTCGCGCAGACGTTCATGCTCTCACCGGTCCAGCCGGTCGAACTGGATACGGGGGTCGACGAGGACATAACAAACGTCCGCAATAAGCTTGGTCACAAGACCAATCAGGGTGAACAGGTAAAGCGAACCGAGTACGACGGGATAGTCGCGCCGGATCACCGAGTCGTAGGAAAGCTGGCCCATGCCATCGAGTGAAAACAATGTCTCGATGAGCAGGTTGCCATTGAGGAACGCACCGACAAACGCTGCCGGCAGTCCGGTCAGGAGCGGAATCATCGCGTTGCGCAGTACGTGTTTCCACAAGACGTCACGTTGCGGCGCGCCCTTCGCGCGCGCGGTCAGCACGTATTGCCGGCTGATCTCTTCGAGGAACGTGTTCTTCGTGAGGATCGTGATAATCGCAAAGTTGCCGACCACCGCAGCGGTCACCGGCAACGCGATGTGCCACAGATAATCAAGTACCTTTCCCGCAACGCTGAGCTGGTCGAAGTCGTCGGAGGTAAGGCCGCGCATGGGGAACACCTGCCACAACGTACCGCCGCCAAACAACATCAGCAGCAGCACGCCCAGCACGAAACCGGGAATGGCGTAACCGGTCAGCACCAGCACGCTCGTGGCGGTATCGAAGCGAGAGCCGTTTCGAACAGCCTTCGAAATCCCCAGCGGCACCGCAATAAGGTAGGTCAGCAGCACGGTCCAGAGTCCCAGCGTGATGGACACCGGCAGCTTGGAACGGATCACCGCCCAGACGCTTTGATGCTGGTAGTACGACTGACCAAGATCGAAACTCGCGTAGTTCCTGAGCATGCTCGCGTAGCGCACGAGCGGCGGCTTGTCGAAGCCGAACTGCTTCTTGAGTTGCTCGACCTGCTGCGGGTCGACACCCTGGCTGCCGTGATAGCCGCCGGCCCCGCCCGCCTCGCCGCGGCTCCCGCCATGGCGCATCTGGGTCAGAATCTGCTCGACCGGTCCACCTGGCACGAACTGCGTCACGAAGAACGTCAGCGTGACCACGCCGATCAGCGTGGGGATCATCAGCAACAGGCGTCTGAGGATATAAGCGGCCATGGCAATCTCAGTGTGTTGAAGCAGCCGTAGTGGCACCGGACGGCGCCTTCACGAACCAGTAGTCGACCAGCCAGTCCTCAGCAAGGTACGAAAGCGGCGAGACCCGGGGGAAGCCCATTCGCGCCCTGTACCCCACCCGCGTATTCGGCGAGTAGTACTCCGGCACCATGTAGTACCCGTTGATCAGGATCCGATCGAGCGCGCGCGTGGCGGTCTCCAGATCGCCGAGTGTCTGCGCTTTTAACGCAGCGTCGATCATTGCGTCGGCGGCTTTCGAACGGACCCCCGGGAAGTTCTCCGAGCCCGGCTGCGAGGCTGCCGCGCTGCCGAAACGGCGCGTCAATTCGCCGCCCGGAATAGTGACCGGTGCGTAGATATACGTAGTCATGTCGAAGTCGAACGCGTCCATGCGTTTCTCGTACAACGCGCTGTCGAGTTCTCGCAGATGCGCCTGCACACCGAGTGTCTGCAACTGCTGGATGTAGGGCAAGACGACCCCGTCCATGCCGGGTTGGTCGTCCATGATCTCGATGGTCATCGGCGTGCCGCTGGCGTTGCGCAATGCCCCGTCACGGTACTGCCAGCCTGCTTCGTTCAGCAGCGCCTGGGCTTCCCTTAAATTGGCACGCAACGAATGCGGTGGCACGGTGTCCGGCTGCTTCAGCATCGGACCGAACACGGAGGCGGGAAGCGTCGCCCGGTAGGGTTCGAGCAACTTCAACTCTTTCGCATCCGGCACGCCGGTCGCACCGAATGGGGAGTCCTGGAAGTAACTTCCCGTGCGACGATATTGACCATAGAACGCCAGACGGTTCAGCCAGTCGTAGTCAAAAGCGAGCGTCAGCGCCCGACGCACGCGAGCGTCCGAGAACAGCGGCTTGCGGGTATTGAAAATCAGGCCCTGCATCTGCGCCGGGCCATCGGGGAACTCGCCTTTTTTGAGCGACCCATTGCTGAAGTTCTTGCCGACGTACTTGCGCGCCCAGGTCGATGATGAATACTCTGCACGCAGATCGGTGTGGCCCGCCTTGAAATCTTCCAGCGACGTGTAGTGATCGGTGAACAGCCGGAACGTGATGCGCTGGAAGCGGTACATGCCGCGTCGCGACGGCAGGTCGGCGGCCCAGTAATCCGGGTTGCGCCTGTAAGTGATCTGCTTGTCGTTCTTGCGCTGTTCGATCAGGTAAGGACCGCTTGCCACCGGTGGCACATCCGATATCTGATCGAACGGCGGACGCGTGCCGTCCGCTTTCATACCCCACTTCGGCGAGAAAACCGGCAGGTCGCCTGCGATCAGCGGCGCATCGCGGCGCGCTTCCCTGAAGTCGAAGCGCACCGTCAAGCGATCGACCACGGTCGCGCGGCTGATGTTGGCGAACTGCGAGTTGTAGATCGGCGAGACCTGATGGCCGGCCAATGTGTCGTATGAATACTTCACATCGGCGGCGGTGATCGGGTCGCCATTGGAAAAACGCGCCTTCGGATTGATATGGAACGTGGCCGACTTGCCGTCCGGAGCCACCTCCACGTCGTCCGCGATCAATGGATATTCCGACGCCAGTTCGTCCCAGCTTCGCTGCATCAGCGTGTCGAACATCAGGTTCTTCAGGTCGGGCGCCGGTGCGCCGCGGACCAGGAAGGGATTCATCGAATCGTAGCTTTGCAGTTCATCGTAGTTCTGGAAATTCATGTCGCCGTTAGCCGGCGCGTCCGGGTCCGCATAATCGAAGTGCGTGAAGTTCGCCGGATACTTCGGTTCATCGTATTGCGCGATCGACGGCCTCGCGAACGCTTGCGATGCAACGAGCAGTGCCGCAAACCCCAGCGTGGCGCAGTTTCTGATGCAGCCTCTATTCATCGTCCCTTGCCGCCGCTGTCTTGACCGGGAACTGCGAGTCACCCATATTCGGCTGCGGGTTCTTCTCGCCTTTATATCCGTTGCCTGCTGCGATAAACACGCCTATCGGCGTTGGCCGATGTTCCGAATGTACCGGCGCCCACAGCGCGCCTTTCAGGGGATGATACGGTTCGTTCATAACAAGCCTGGAGAATGAAATAGGCGCGTGCGTCCGGATGAAAACGCGCCGTGTGACCCTTGCCGCGCGCAAGCCGAGCGGCCGGCGCAAGCACCGCACCGCGCTCAATGCTTGATGATGTACATGTCTTCGCTGCGGTAGTGATCCATCGGGTTTTTCGTGGAATAGCCGCCCACGTAACTCTTGACCAACCGCACCAGCGTGTATTGCAGCAGCGGCAGCATCGGATAATCTTCCATTGCCACCTTGGCCGCTTCGGTCTGCAACCGCTGGCGCGTGGCCGGGTCGGTGGAGTTGGACGCCTCGTGCATCAGCGCATCGGCTTTGGGGTTGCACGCCTGGTTGTCGTTCTGCTCGGAACCGCATTGAACCAGCGTGAGGAAGGTGCTTGCGTCGTTGTAATCCGCCACCCAGCCATTGCGTGCGATCTGGTAGTCGCCGTCGTGCCGCTTCTTGAGCAACACCTTGAATTCCATCGCCTGGATTTCAGTATCGAGGCCTAGTTTAGTCTTCCATTCGGAAGCCGCGAAGATCGCCATCTTCTTGTGATACTCACTCGTGTTGGTGACGAACTGCAACTTGGTGCCAGGTTTCACGCCCGCCTCAGCCAGCAGCTTTTTTGCTTCGTCCACGCGCTTCGCCATGGGCCACGAGGCCCAGTCGTACGCGCTGACGTCGGCGCCCTTCACGCCCTTCACGATCACGCCATACGCCGGGATCTGGCCGTCAGCGGTCACACGCTGCGCGAGAATGTCCCGGTCGATGACCATGGACAGCGCCTGGCGCACACGTACGTCTTTCAGGAGCGGGTCTTTGTTGTTGAACGAGTAATAGCGCAAACCGAGCATGGGCGCCGCACGCATCTCGTTCGGGTACTGCTCTTTGTAGCGAGCATAGGTGCCTGAGGGAAGCTGGTTCACCCAGTCGTCACCGCCGGACTTGTACAGATCCACGTCCGTGTTTTCGTCCTCCACCGGCAGGTATGTGACCTGGTTCAATTGCACGTAAGCAGCATTCCAGTACTGCGGGTTTTTTTGCAGCACAAGGCGGTTGTTCACCTGCCAGTCCTTCAGCATGAACGCGCCATTGCTGACCAGCTTGCCGGGTTTGGTCCAGTCGCGGCCGTACTTTTCGACGGCCGCCTTGTTTACCGGCCCAAGGTTCGTATTCGACATCAGGTCAGGCAGGAACGGCACTGGATAGGGCGTCCTGATTTCGACCGTGTACGGGTCGGGTGCGCTCACGCCAAGCGACGCCACCGGTTTCTTGCCCGCGACAATGTCTGTTCCGTTAAGGAGGAACATGCCGTAGGTGGTCGCGTACGGCGAAGCCGTTTTTGGATCGACGAGACGCTGGCATCCGTAGACAAAGTCAGCGGCGACAACCGGGTCGCCGTTGGACCACTTCGCATTCCTTCGCAGATGAAAGACCCACGTAGTGGGGTCCTTCATTTCCCACTTTTCCGCGACGCCGGGGACGGTCTCACCGTCTGCGCGCGTCGCGGTTAACCCTTCAAACAGATCGCGCGCGACGGTATTGGCCGGCACCGATTCCGCCACGTTCGGATCAAGCGTCTCCACTTCCGTGCCGTTGTTGCGCACCAGTTCCTGCTTCGCGGCGAGTTGCACGCCAGGAGGAATGATCGCTGCCTGCGCGGCGCCGGCGAGCATGAAGCCGCCCAGAACAAGTGCCGCGGATGCACAGCGAAGACGGATTGAAGGATAAGGACGTGGCGCGAAAAACATCTGGAAACTCCTGGTATTCGTGACTTCCGCGCTCGGCTTTGACTGCGGCCTTGAGCACGTCATGCGATGAGGCGTCGAACGATCGATGTTTGAATCGCAATGTTTGAATCACGATGTTTGAACCGAATGGTCCGGGATTCCGAAAACGAGGTTGCTCCAGCGCCGCATGACACGCGCCGGAGCAACCATTCCATCAGTCAAATAAACTACAGCGACATCAGAACTTGTACGTTGCGCCGACTTGCGCGAAGCGGCCAATGTTCGTGTATATCGACTGGTCATAGCCATTCTGATCCAGCGTGCCATTTGCAAAGATCGGATCGTACGGCGGCGCACGGTTGAAGATGTTGTCGATGCCGCCGAAGACCGTCCAGTGCTTGAAGCCCGTGTACGTCATCATCAGGTTGAACTGGCTGTACGATCCCACGTGGGATGGCCCGGCGGCGACCAGATTCTGCGCATACGGGCCCGTGAACTGCCACGTCAACGCTGCGTCAAACTTGTTGTACGCCCAGTCCAGGGTGGTGTTGCCTTTCCAGCGCGGGAAGCTGCCGCCGAACGGCTGTGTGAGGGTGTAGTCGTTACCCGCACCATTCACCGGCGCCTGACCCGGCGAGCCGAGCTTGAAGCTGTTCACGTATGCCCAGTCAGCAGACAGGGTGAACGTGCCGGTCTTCGTCGGCAGCGACTGGCGGAACGTGCCTTCGAAACCGTTCGTATCCAGATAGCCGAGGTTCTGGTACGGGATGACCTTGTACAGGAGATCGCCCGTGACCGGGTCGGTGACAACCTGTGAAGGCGAGCCCTGACCGATCACGTTATCGACACGAATCTTGTACCAATCCAGGCCGATATCGGTCGTACGGGTGGGCGACAGCTGGAAGCCAATGCTGAGGTTTTTCGTACGCTCCGCCTTCAGGTCCGGATTACCCTCCGTGATCGACGTGTAGTTCTGGCCGGTGGTCTGGTCGACCTGAATACCCAAGGTTTGCGAGTTGCTGTTCTCAACGAACGTCGGCGCACGGAAGCCACGGTTGTACGAGGTGTACATCGTGAGTGCCTGAACCGGCTGATAGCGCAACGCGAAACGCGGCGAGAACGCACCACCGACATCGCTGTAGTGGTCGTAACGGCCCGACTGGCTGAACGTCAGCGCGCGGACAATAGGAATGTCCACCTGGTAGTACACGGCAGCCACGTTGCGCTGGCCGTTCACGGTCTGGAGATTCGGGCTGATGACCTGGCCCTGCTCGAATGCCGCACCCGGGTTCATCACTTCACTCTGGTGAGTGAACTGTGCACCGAAGCCGAGACCTACATCACCCGCCGGCAGACTGAAGAGGTGTGGCGTGGACAATGTCGCGTCAACGGTATCGAGCTTGGAGATAGCCAGGTTGTTCGCATCCTGGTACAGCCCGTTGAGGCCGTTCGGCGTAGCCGCGGGATTCGAGAAATCGAACGTCCCGTTCTGGTAAATATTGGTCAGTGCCGCAGTGTTGAGCTGGTTCGTATAAGTGTTCGAAACCGTGCTTTGCGAGTGACTGACCGACGTCGCCCAATCCCACTCGCCGTTCGGCAGGTTGAACGAGCCCTTGATGCCCGTGGAGGCGCGCCAGTAGGTCGAATACGTGTCTTCCGCTACTGCGCCCGGGAACGCATACGTGAGCGGCGTGGCTGCCCCGAACGGGTTGTACGGATTGCTCGCCGGCACAGTGAAGTTGAACGGCGAAAGCAGCTTGGTCTGCGGATTCCACACGAGCGCGGGGACCTGCGGATTGCCGATAACGTTGCCCCATAGACCATCATTCGTCGTGGTCTTGTTGCTGCTGATCAGGAAGTCGCCAAACGCCGTCGTCTCATCGTTGATCTTGAAATCAGCGTGAAGCTTCGCGTTCAAACGCTCGGTCATCGGCGCGATAGACGTGCTTTCTGCGGAGTTGTAGCCGCAGATCGTGCCCGGCAAACCTGCCGTCAGCGAGTTGGTGCCTGCGGGATGCACCGCACCGCCGTTCGCACAGCCGCTCAATGCCTGCGCGCTGCCGTCGGGCATATTCCAGTAGGACGGCGCGAGCAACGAATGGCCGCCCGGATTATTGGTGAAATCCTGACTGCTCGTCGCATCGCGGTCGGCCAGCGTGAAGCCGTTCGACTTGTAGTAACTTGCCGCTGCCGTCACGTTGAAGCGATCGGCGTTGAGATCGCCAAAGCCGGCGAGCACGCCGAATTTGGTCGTGCCCGCGCCACCGCCCTGGCTGATGGCGCTCCCGTAGCTGCCGTCGAGTTGCAGGCCCTGGAAGTCATGCTTCGTGATGATGTTGACCACGCCCGCGATGGCGTCTGAACCGTATTGCGACACGGCACCTGTCTTCACGATTTCGATGCGGTCAATGGAGTTCAACGGCAGCGTATTCAAGTCGAAGAACGAGTCGACGCTGTTCGAGAAGAACGCGAAAGGCGCAACACGCTGTCCATCCACCAACACGAGCGTGTACTTTTCGCTGAGGCCGCGCAGAGCAATACCCGCAGCGCCTGCGGCAAAGTTGCCGGACTGGCCTTCGCCCCAGCTATTGGCCGAGTTAGCTGAAGTCGTGCGCAGATAATCGGCGACGGTCGTGGCGCCGCTGTTCTGGATGTCTTTCTGCGTTACCGTCTGAACCGCATTGAAGCCGACCTTGTCGGCGCTGCGGATCAGCGACCCGGTCACTTCGAATTTCTTGATTTGCTGGACACCCTTGTCAGCAGTCGGTGTCGCGGTGTTGTTGTCCGCGGACGGTGTTGCAGCGGTGCCCGATGCGGGCGCCGCCGCTACCGCCGGCGTGCTTTCCGTTGTCGTTGCGCCAGCAGCCGTACCCGCGGTGGCCGGCTGGCTTTGCGCAAACGCAGGTACGGCGATTGCGGCTGACAATGCTAGCTCAGCCCAGACTATTCTTTTGATGGCCAGCGCCAATGCCCGTTGTTTCATTTTTCCCCTTCTCGCTCGTCAGTAAGGCACAGCTGTGTGTGAAGAGAGGTCTTGTGGACCTCTCCACTCGATATACGGCGTTCTTGCGCCGCGCTCCGTTAAAGCTGACCCGCGCTTCCACTGTCCGGCAAACGGCCAAAAACGCACCAAATTGCAAATACAGACAGAAAGACGGGACACTTCAAATGCTTCAATATCGGACTACTTATCTACTGCAAAACGACATGCGCAGCGCTTTCTAATTTTTTTAACTTCGACTACTTTGCGTGATAGACCGGGCAACGCCCTTTCATCAGGTCAACCTTACATAAAACCATTCGCAATCCTTACTAACACATTCGCGAGTGCTTTTAACGAAAGCACGGAACAGAATCACCTAGAACAATCTTGGCGTTCCCACCCATACAATCACCGCTTCTTCGCGAGCCGTATTGCACCAGGCGTGAGGCACGGTAGACTCGTAATGCGCGGTGTCACCTGCCTGCAATACGAACGTTGTACCTTCTAACGTGAGCGATATCTGGCCGCTCATCACGTACAAGAACTCTTCCCCTGCATGTGTCGTGACTTCCGATGGGTTCTGTCCCACCGGCATCCTGACGAGAATCGCTTCCAGCATGCCGCCGACCGACAAGTTGGTCAGCCGTCCAAAAAGATTCGCAGTTCCGTCGAACCCGAAGTATTCCAGCTCACTCCCTCTACGCACCGACTTGTCTTCGGTTGGCGTGTCAACGAAGTACTGCACTGTGACGCCTAGCGCTCGCGCAATGCCAACCAGCGATGTGATAGAAGGCGTTGCATGACCTCGTTCCACCTGCGATAAAAAGGGCTTGGAAATCCCCGCACTCGTCGCCACTTCATCCAGCGTGCGCTTGAACCGTTGGCGAAGCGCGCGAATTTTGCTACCTATGGAAACTGCGATCTGTGCCTTGTTATCGAGTGGCAAAACCATAGCAAGACAGAATCCCGTGGTCAAAATTAGTTTGTATACCAAACTATGTTTTATCGGACGCAACATCCTCCCTAAGACATGCGCCATATGCCCGGTTAGCTGCCGCGATGCGTGGTGCAATCAATGCGATCATCGGGACACTTCGCACTTGCCTAAAACCGGAAGTTGGTTGCATACGCAACCAACTTCCTCTACTTCTCCTGTCAAGGACCTGCGTTCCATACGGCGAGCATGTCCCGCGCGGGTCAGCGCACGGATAGCCCGGCGACACCTCACGCGATGGGACATGTTGGAACCGGGATACCGTTACTTCGACGCCACCAGCACCCACAATCGGGCGAGGTCGGCCGAACCGTCGGAGCCTTTCACCGCACGGAAGGTTTGCACTGCGCGGGCTTTGTCGCCTGCGACGTAGTAGGCCACGCCGAGATGCAGCTGCGCCTGGTCAGGGTGATCGATCCCGCCCTTCGCGATCGCCGCCTCCATTGCTGCAAGACCCTGCTTGGTTTGCCCTGCGAATACCTGGTTGAAACCGACGTCGACCGGCGCTACAGGGTTCGCCGCATCAGCCGGCGCTTGTGCCCGCTTCGCGGCGAGTGCTTGCAACCGCTTTTCGCGATCCGCTTGTGCATCGTGGCCCAGAACGCCCGAGGCGAAGCCCTGATCGATCACCTGCTTGCCCTCGGCCGTGGTACCCGCCACGATCGCGAGTTGGGTCATCTCCATGTAATCGTCGGCGGTAGTGAGTGATCCGGTCGCGCGACGCAGCCGATACGTGTCGACATCGAGCGCCGACGAATAGCCCGGCTTCGCGCGGATCGATTGAAACAGGTCATCCCAGTAAGACTGCTTCGGGTGATAGGCGACCAGTTTTTCGAGCGTGTTGCGATATGTGGTGTCATCTTTTACACGCTGCGCGCACGTGCCGAGCAGTTGCAGTTGCGACTCGTCGGGCGCATGGCCGGCACGCACTTGTGCATCGACCCCAGGTTTGAGCAGGCTCACCACATTGCCGCAATCGTTCGACAGGTAGTAGGACTGGACGAGCAGAGTGCGCATATCGGGATCGTTGCCGCCCGACTTCTGATAGCGCTGCGCGACCTTGATAGCCTGTGCGTAGTTCTTTTGCTCGAAGTAGATGCCTGCAAGCGCCGCCGTGGTGCGTTGTTCGTCGGCACCGGTGAGGCGCCCTGAACTCAGCAACGTTTCGTAGGCTTGAGCCGCTACACCATTGTCGCCTGCCGCCGCAGCAGCCGCGCCGCGCATCTCTTCGACCATATAGCTTTCGTACGGCGTCTTGCCCGGCACGGCAGCCGCCTGATCGATCTTCGTCAATGCGTCCTTGTACTTGTGCGCGCGATACAGGTCTTGTGCGGCATTCAGCGGCTTCGACACATCCGGGCGCAAGGTGTCCGCGGCATGAGACGTGACCGGCAGCACGACAAGCGCGGACAGTCCTCCAATAGCGGCCGCCATGACGGCGCGTTTGAAGCGTTGATGGATCGTTAGCATTCCACTTCCCTATTGCATGTACTGCTCATTGCCGATGAGGCCGATCTTCGTCGCGCCCAGTCGTTGAGCGGACGCCATCACCGCCGCGACGTCCTTATACGGCACCAGCTTGTTAGGCCGCAGATGGATTTCCGCCTGCACCGGTTCAGCGGCCACCTGTGCGAGCCTGGATTCGAGTGCAGCACGATCCGGCACCGGCTGGCCGTTCCAGGTCGTGGTGCCGTCGAAGTCGATATCGATCTGCACCACTTCCGGCTGCGTGATTGGCGGCGGCGGATTGCCGATCGGCAAGTTCATCTTGATGGCGTGCGTCTGGATCGGGATCGTGATGATCAGCATGATCAGCAACACCAGCATCACGTCGATCAGTGGCGTGGTGTTGATATCGACCATCACTTCCGGCTCAGCGTTGCCACCGCCCGACGATACGTTCATTCCCATGGTCTTCTCCGGTGTCGATCGGAGTTGGCGCTTTAGCGCCTTACTCCGATCCCATGCAAGGCTGTCGACCGGACTTTGTGCTTTAGCGCTTAGTCCAGTCCCGTGCAAAGCTAGCCGCCGCGCGCAGGCGGCTCAGTAATAAACGACACCTTGGCAATACCGGCGCGTTCGCACTCGGTAATGACCCGGCCGATGAATTCATAACGCGCGCTCTGGTCACCACGAACGTGCACTTCCGGTTGCGGCGTCATGACCGACACGGTCTTCAGACGTGCCAGCAGCGTCGGCCCATCCACCTGCTTCTCGTTCCAGAAGAAATCGCCGTCGCGGTTGACCGCAATGACGATACTTTTAGGCGTGGTCTGCAGCGGCTGGATCGTCTCCTTCGGCAATTGCAAAGGTATCGTATGCGTCACCACCGGAATCGTGATCAGAAAGATGATCAGCAGGACCAGCATCACATCGACGAGCGGTGTGGTGTTGATACTTGAGATGACCTCGTCGTCATCATCTTGCCCAACGCTCATAGCCATGACGAACTCCGCTTATTGGGCCAGCGCTGCTTCGCGAGCCGTAGCACGCGCCGAGCGGCGGCTGCCAGCGAGCAGGACGGTGTGCAGTTGTACGCCGAACGCACGAACCCGCTCCATCACCGACTTGTTGCGGCGAACCAGGAAGTTGTAGCCGAGCACGGCCGGCACGGCCACGGCGAGACCGATCGCAGTCATGATCAGCGCTTCACCCACCGGGCCCGCGACCTTGTCGATCGAAGCCTGGCCGGCGATACCGATTGCCGTCAGCGCGTGATAAATCCCCCACACCGTTCCGAACAGACCGACGAACGGCGCTGTCGAGCCGACTGTGCCGAGGAAAGCCAGACCGTCTTGCAGACGATTCGATACGTTGGTGATGGCACGGTCAACCGAGGCGTCGATCCACGTGTTGCGGTCGACGGCTTCGAGCAGCGCTTCGTTATGGTGTTCACCCGCCTCGATGGCCGTTTCCGCGATGAAGCGGAAAGGCGAAGCTTCGTCGAGCAGCTTCGCGCCTTCGGCTAGCGACGGCGCGGTCCACAGCTGTTCGTCGGCGCTCTTCGCACGACGGTTTGCACGAAACTGTTCGACGAACTTGGTGACCATGATGTACCAGCTGCCCATTGACATGAGCACCAGCAGAATCAGCACGAAGCGTGCAACGAAGTCACCGTTCTTCCAGAGCGCGCCGAGGCCATATGGGTTGTTGACTGTTTCAGACGTAGCCGGCTGCGGCGGCGGCACGGCGTCGTCCGTGGCCGAGCCGGCCGTTTGCGGTGCTGCGGTGGCGGTGGCGGTGGCCGACGCGGTCGCGTCGCTAGCCTGCGCGTGTGCCATATGCGGTGCCACAAAGGTATCCACCGTGGTTACGGCGAACAACAGGGTTGCCGCCAATGCGGCGAGAGTACGCTTTTTCATGCCTGCTCCAAGTTCATTAGTACAACTTCTAAACCAAGACTGATAAATCGCTGCCGGTACCGAACAGTCTGTGGGTTTCAGTTCAGGTTAAACGAGAACGGAACTTGCACACGGACAGGTTGGCCTTGGGAAACGCACGTAAACTGCTTGACTGCGTTGAAGGCTGCGCGATCGAGTGAGGAATCTTCCGCAGACTTGGCAACACGTTCATTCGTAATATGGCCCTGCGCGTCGACTACGAATTCAATCAGCACATCACCCGTCACGTTGTTCTCCTGCGCTTCCTTCGGGTAACGAATCGACGAACGAATCTGATCCGAATTCGGGCAGACGACCCCGACTTCAACGCTCACGGGCTTGCTCGGCGCGGGCGGCGCCGGCGGTGCGGGCGGCGCCACGGCGGGTGCCGACACGACCGGCGCGGCCTGGTGCGTGATGGTCGGCTGGGGCGGCGTTTGCACTTGCACTTCCGGCGGCGGCACGAACGGCGGCGGCGGCGGCGCAAACTTCGGCGGCGGCAATTGCACCGTAGGCAACGGCGGCGGAGGCGGCGGCTTCACCGGCTCGATGATTTTCGTCTCGATAGGATGCTGGATGACCTGTACGACCTTGGTGGCAAGGCCGTTGATGAGTGCATAGATCAACACGACGTGCAGGAGCAGAACAACTGCGATTCCGCCGAAGCGGCGTACTGGGTTTTGCTGCTTGCGCCCAAACTCACGTGGGCGTCCTGGCCTCTCCATACGGGCCGCTGCTGCCGGAAATTGCCCTTCGACTTTCGTACCCACCTTTACTCCTCCGGCGTGAACCGTCCATTTCTGTAACTGCAGTGCGCTTACATACGACAACCAACGTCCACCTCGGACAACCGCTTCCTTCGCTCCGACCCTTGATTTGCAGTCCGAATTTATGCTACAGCGGTCAAATCTGATGCGTTGACACGGATACGGCTGTGAGATGCCCCGGAATTTCATTCCCGCTGGGCGATCATCAAACTGGAACTACGACAAATAAAATTCGACTCGCTCTTTTCGGTCTGGCATTAACACCTGGAGAGAACTTGAACGAAGCGCGCTACGGCTTCTGAACTTTTTGCGCGATTGTCACCGCGCGTTGATTGTCACCGGCGTTTCATGGGATGCGAAGATAACAGGACAAAAAATGCACGGTCAAACTTTATTTGATGACAGCAGACCAAGTTTAGAGAAAACACTCTAACTAATGCTGGCCTCGCGCTGCACTTGCGCCGCTTTAAAAGAAGAAGCGAATGTTTGAACGGATACAAGCGCGCGTTTGGCGGCTCGCTAATTGGGATGCAGCCGCCATTGCGGCTTTCCATAACACGCCATGAACTGTCGACGGATAGTGAATAGCGCATGGCGCAAAAGCCCGCTGGGCGGGCCTTCGCGACCATTTCGCGGCACCCGGGGGGCGAATCGCGAACGGTACGTCTAACGTGATGATCGAGCGCTGACTAGAGGCTAACGGTCAAAACGAGAAAATAAAAATGAAGAGAGACAATTTTTGACAATATTTAGCGGTATTTACGACACTCTAAATGCGTATTTGAATTACGTCATTTATTAAATTACAAAAACATTCTAAATTATTACATATAGCCAACGAGGTTGATAATAGTCTGCTTTAGTTTGCAGGACGCTCGGTAATTAGTTCTCATGGAACTAACGTGAGCTAATACATAACATCTTGTTATAGCGCATAATAAATCCGCACTCTTCTGGAGTTTATATTTTGTGTCTCATAACATCCTGTTATATAGCATAATAAATCCGCACTTCCTGGGTATTGGAAGTTAAGCCATGTTGAATGGGAAACTTCTGTTATCTGAATGAAACCGCTTGAGACTTCCGGTTGTCTACTGGCCAGTCTGCATGTCACCTGCTACGGCCATCAGCTTGCGGACGCGGGGACCGGGAACCTGATGGGCTCATTTGACCGGCTGCGTTGTAACAGGTGGCCGGTGAACGCAATATCGCGGCGACCTACCGACAGGTCAACATACCTATCATCCGCGACCAGATGATCGGCCAGACATTCGTTAAGATTACTAATTTATTTAAGCGGTGCTTCGCGCTTCCGTTACCCGCCGATCTCGATGTTGAGGATGTACATCCGATCCGCTCGACCAAGCAGGATCATGCCGGCGACAATGGCACTGTATTCCAGCCCTTCGGCGCAAGCTTCCCGCCCTGGAAGGCCAACACGGACGTGGCCTGGAATTATCGGAAGCTCGCGACGGACCTCTACTCCCAACACACGGGCCCAGATTCGAACTTTGCAGCAGGCGCTATTGGCGTGACTGGTTACCGTCCGGGCGCGGCGTCGTATTGCCAGTTCAACCTGACCGTGGCTTATACATGCCATTCCAGCGTGCGATCTTGATCTCCGCTGTTATCCGCCACATCCAAGTCAGATTCGGACAAGTACAACGAACAAAGCCCCATGTAGCGTGACACGGGCGCGGAGAAGTGTCGCCGATATGCATCAATGCGGCCTACAAAACATACCGGGGTACTAACTTATGAATTAATTGCACTATTCTTATACGAACGATCCGGCCGCATCACGAGCCGGCGTCGACACCTGCCCGAGGGGTTCGGCATGAACCTGTTATCTTTTCGCACGCCTGTCCTTTACGCGGCTTGTCATCGCTGCGGCAACGCGCTGACGCACGGAGAAGATGAATGCCCGCATTGCGGCACGAATCAGTCCCGGGCCTTGCGTGCACCGAACTCCGTCGACTTCAACAACAGCAACGTCATGATGATGCCCGGCCGCATGCTCGTGCCGTATCCGAGCGTGCCCGAGGAAGTCGACGCGGCAATGAATATCGCGCGGCAACGCGCCCGCGTCGTCCGCCGCGTGGCGTTCGGTGTGGCGAGCGGCGGACTGCTCGCCGTCGCGCTGGCGCTGACTTACGCGCCCGGCCTGAGATCGCCTGTGGTTCAACGGCTTGCTGCACTGCCGGAACCGGCGAGGACACCCGCGTTCGTTCCGATAGCAACTGACAATGCACAGAAAGCCGCCGCACCGGCAAGCACAACGACGGTCGTTGCGGCAGCAAAGCCGGCGAACCCGGTCTCGGTGACCGCTGCCAGGACCCCGGCGGTGAACCCGGCTACGCTACCTGTAGCGACCTATGCGGCGGCCCCCGCACCGACGCAAACCCCGACGCAAACTCCAGCGCCTACCCCGACGCTCGCACCGGCACCGAATCCAGCGACCGAGATGATCGCGTCGATCAGGAACAAGGTGACAACTGCCGTTGCGGCCTTGCGGGCGGAGATTTCGACGCTCGCGATGAGCCCGGTGACGGGACCCGCTACAAGAGCGACACCGAGCGCACCGGCCACGACAACCGCAACGGCGAACGAGACGCACGCGCCAGTCCCGGTGGCGGCAACCGCATCGAAGAGTCCGACCAACGCGGCAGTGGCCACGCTCACGCCGGATGACTCACCGCCTCCAGCAGCCCCTCCAGCGCCCGTCACGCTCGCGCAAAACACGGCTACACCGCCGTTGACGAGTTCGACAAACACATCGAACCCAGCGCCTGTCATCACCGCTGCGGCGCCGCTTGCCGCCTTACCGCCCGTGCCCAGCCCTGGCGCCGTCGCCGATGTCCCCATCGCCAGCCATGCGCCTCAGCCGTCCACGCCAAAGGAACAGGAACTGCCGAAGCTGTCGTTGCCCCCCGTCTCGCCGGTCATCGCCACTGAGCGTCCGCCGTTGGGCAGCCCCGGCGAAAGCCTCTACTTCGCCCGCCTCGCACTAGTCACCAACGACCTGAACGCGGCGCGAAAGAACCTCGCCAACGTGCCCGAGAACCAGCTCAATAGCCCCGACGTCCAGCGGGTCCGCGATGACCTCGCCCAACGTGAAGCGGCCCGCGACACCGCCATGCGGCACGCCCGCGCATGCGACCAATCGGCTTCATGGCGATGCGCACGGCGTTATGCAAAGGACGCGCTTGCTATCGACTCGAGCTACACCGGCTCGCGCGTCTTCCTCAGGCATGTGGCCATCAAGATTGCCGAAGCGAAGAAAGCTGCCGAAGACGCGGCGATTCAGGCAGCCGCCATCGCACAACGCGGGCCGATGCATCCGGCACCGATCCGCGAGGCCGTCGCCATCCCGCGCACGGCTGCGATTGCGAGCACGAGCAGCGCTCCGACCACTACCGGCGCGCCGCACCTGTTCGCGAACCCGGCCACCACGCGTGCGCCGCGCGAAACTCACATAATGCATGAGGCGCGCGAGACGCATGTACAGCAGGAAGTACGTGAACCTGTCGTGGCATTCCAGCCGGTTCGGAATGCGGACACGGAACCGTCAGAGTCAAAGCCTCCAGACAACGGCGCACCCATTCGCCCGCCCGGTCGCGGCGAAGCGCATTGAAGCGCATCGAGGTTCGTTCGACCGGAGGCCACTCCGCGTCGACGCCTCGCTGCACATCACGCCTGCCTATCCCGCTGGAATGGTCACGATCGGCGTCTTCGCGTCCTGATTGGTTTCTGCCAGAGCCATCAACATCTGCACGACCGTGAATGCGTACTTCGAGTCGAAGTCACGTCGGTCAATCCAGTATTGCGACGGCCCATACTGAATGTCGATATAGGCATCTTCCGGCGCTTTCTTGCCCACATTGACAATGATCGTAGGCCGCGTCTCCACGCCGATCAATCCGATAGTCGGCTTGGTCGACCCGCGATTCACCAGCTCCTCGGGCACCCTGACCTGCGCGCCCAGGTCTGTCAGAATCCCAAGCACGGAACGCGTGACCATGGGAATCCGCTCGCCACGCTCGGCCGATTGCCCATAGACGACCTCATAGGTCTTGGTCTTCGGCGAAAGCTTGAGCAGCCTGCGGACCAGCGCAAGATCGGCTGTCGTCTGTCCGGTCTCGCCGCTCGTGGTCGCGCCAAGCGTGAAGTAGACGCGCCCGCCATGATCCTCGTCGCGCGACTCCACGTTGAGTTGCCCCGCTAGTTGAAGGCGTCGCAACGCCTGGATCAGTTCGAAGAATTCAACGCTGCCGTTCCCATTCGGGCCGCCCAGCGCGTTCGCGTTCTGCATGCCTCCTATCGACTGCGCGGTGATGCGCAACAGCAAGTCGATGGGGATCGCGCTCTCGGCGAGCGGCAACACCAGCGCGGGCGCAAGCGGGCGAATATAAGCTGTCGCGAACGCCTGCCCCGTGGTCGGCGTGAACGTGAACGTGGGATGGTTGGAGTATGAAACGCTGCCGTTGGCGGCGGCGAAATTCTGCGTGGTGTCGCCGGCGCTGAGGGTGGAACCGGCGGTGGCATCGAAGGTATAAGCGGCAATGATCTGGCTGACGCTCAGGAACGCAGGCGAATCGGCAAACCGGATGCCTACTATAGCTGCGAGTATTTCGCGCTTCTTGGCTTCACCCAGCGCTCTCGCGTAATCAACCTGATCGGCCTTGAGACGGTTTGCACCGATAGTGGTGCAGCCACTGGCGGCAACACAAACACACAATACAGCGGACAGCAGGGCTTTTCGTCTCATTCACGATGACCATTGGTTAGGTAGTGCGGGCAGCAGGCTGCTGCCTAGCCAACGGCGGCGCTCGCAACTTCCGTTCCCTTCCGATCCGCTTTCTGGGCGGGCAATTCTGAGCGGAGAAACGCAAGCATCAATGAAGGAGTCAATCAGTCGTCCGGGCTCGTGGGCGTCTTCGTGTTAGCAGCTCCGGTTGCGCGGTAGACCCGGTAGCAACGATCTGGGCAAAAGCCACGCTCGGGAAAGCTATAGAAATGGTCGCGGATGCAAAGGCCACCCGCACAAAGTGAAATTTCGACATGGTCGTCTTCCAAGGCGTCGTTACTTGCACGGCATCGGCATGCCTGGAACAACGACAGCATAGAGCTGTAACCCTGCCGGACTCATTGCCCGTTCGCTTTGTTCTCCGCGCGGCGCAAATTGTCCTGGTAGTCGCTACGATCATCGGCCGGGTTATAGCCGTTCTTTTCCAGCTTACTCAGTTCCGCCGAATTCTTCGCCCATGCCGCTTTTCTATCGGCTTTGCGTTGCGCTTTCTGTGCCTGCCTGGGTGTGGGCGACGCCGGCGATGGCTCGGCCGGTGTTGCATCGGCGCCCTGGGCAAATGCGCCGGGCGTCGCGCCCAGCACTATGCCGAGCGAGGCGAGAACCGTGATTGAAGCAACCTGTACGCGTGGCATGGCATCCGCCTCCTGTCAAAAGCATGCCCGTCGAACCGAGTTACCGCCATCGGTACTACGCCGGGCCTGCTACCCATTCAATCGCGCCGCTGCGCGTTCAACGATTGCAGTGCGCTGAGCACGCTCCACTTCGCCCCGACTCCACACAAGATCCACCACCGCCTTCGGCGCTGTGTCGGGCGTACCTGAATTAAAAGGCGGCGCGGGCGCATATTCCAATTGAAGCTGAATTGCCTGAGCCTCGGTTTCGCCGATCAAGCCGATAAGAAGCGTCAACGCAAAATCGATGCCCGCTGTCACCCCACCGCCCGTCATCAGATTGCCATCCTGGACAACGCGCTCTTTCACGGGAATGGCGCCGAAGCTCTCCAGGAAATGATGAGCCGCCCAGTGCGTGGTCGCGCGCCGTCCGCGCAACAAACCGGCCGCTCCCAGGACCAGCGCACCGGTACACACCGACGTGACGAAGCGGGCCTGCGCCGCCTGCCGCCTGATGAAATCGAGCGTGATGTCGTCCTCCATCAACTTGCCGACACCCACTCCACCCGGCACGCACAAGACATCGAGCGAAGGGCAGTCAGCGTACGTAATAGTAGGCGTCAGCACGAGACCACTGTTCGCGGTGACCGGATCAAGCGTTTTTCCAATCAGGTGGACAGTCGCGTCCGGCACCGACGCGAATACGTCATGCGGGCCGGTCAGGTCGAGTTGCTGAACGCGCGGAAAGACGAGGAAGCCAATATGCAACGCCATGGCGATGAACCTTTAAATGGAAGTAGACGCACTCACAATACCTCGCTACGATTTGGCGAAATTGTCAATTAACCCTCGTTTCACGCCAACCCGGTTTCAAACCATGAACAACGCTGCGCGCCGTATCGACATCCTCGCGTTTGCAGACGTCCAGTTGCTCGACGTCGCCGGACCGCTCCAGGCTTTCACCTCCGCCAACGAACTCTCGCTGGCACGCGGAGCCGGCGCACCCTACAGTGCGCGTGTTGTCGCCACCGCCGCGGGGGAGGTTCAAAGCACCGCGGGTCTCGGCCTGCTCGCCCAGTCCTTGCCCACCGCTCAACAAACGACAGACACGCTGATCGTCGCGGGCGGACGCGGCGTGCATGCGGCATCGAAAGATCCCGCGCAGGTGGCCTGGGTCAGGGACCGCGCGGCACAGTGCCGGCGCGTTGCGTCGGTATGCACGGGCGCGTTTTTGCTGGCGGCCGCCGGCTTGCTCGACGAGCGCCGTGCGGTCACGCACTGGGCGCATTGCGAGGATCTCGGGCAGCGTTATCCGACTGTCCGCGTGGACCCTGCGCCCATTTTTATCCGCGACGGCGCGGTCTGGACATCGGCGGGTGTGACAGCCGGCATCGATCTCGCGCTTGCATTGATCGAGGACGATCTCGGGAGCGCACTCGCGCTCGATGTAGCACGCGAACTGGTGGTGTTCCTCAAGCGGCCGGGCGGCCAGGCGCAGTTCAGCACGACGTTGTCGTTGCAAAAAACCGGCGACCGCTTCGGCGACCTGCATGCATGGATAGCCGAAAACATGGCAGCAGACCTGTCGATCGCGACGCTGGCCGAACGCACGGGCATGAGCGAGCGCAGCTTCGTGCGCCACTATCGGGCGCAAACGGGGATCACGCCGGCACGCGCCATCGATCAATTACGTCTGGAAGCTGCACGTCGCCTGCTTGGCGATACCTCATTTCCGGTGAAACGCGTGGCCGCGCGCTGCGGGTTTGGATCGGAGGAAACCATGCGTCGCAGCTTCCTGCGTTCAATGGGTGTCACACCGCAGGCTTACCGTGAACGCTTCTCCGCAGGCGGCGACGGCGAGGACGCACACGAGTCACGCCCAGCGAAGTTCACGCAGGGCTAGCGCCTACGGCAGCGCAGCGTCGTCCATCCGCACGGCCGTTCGCACCTTCGCGGATGCGGAAGATTTATTCTTTCGCGATAATGCTGCATTGCGCCTCGCTCACCACTCACAATTTTTTCTCAATGTCCATTATCGATGTCCCCAACGACCCGCTCACGCGCGTGATCCCGCCCTATGGCGCGGGTCCCGCCGAACTCGCACTCGCCGTCGGGGGCCTGGCTATCGGCACGGGTGAGTTCGCGTCCATGACCATCCTGCCGATCATCGCGAATGGCCTCGGTACGTCGCTGCCCACCACCGGCCACATCATCAGCGCGTATGCATTGGGCGTGGTGATCGGCGCACCGCTCATCACTATTTTCTTCGCGAAGCTCCCACGCCGCGCCATGTTGATCGGCCTGATGCTGATGTTCGCGTTCGGCAATCTGCTCAGCGCGCTCGCACCGAATTACCCGCTGCTGCTGATCGCGCGCTTCATTTCCGGCGTGCCGCATGGCGCGTATTTCGGCGTAGCGGCGTTGACGGCGGCCTCGCTCGTACCGCCCGAGCGGCGCGCGCGAGCAGTCGGACGCGTGATGCTGGGCCTGACGATCGCCAATATTTTCGGCGTGCCGCTCGCGACCTGGCTTGGTCAATGGCTTGGCTGGCGCGCGGATTTCTTGCTTGTCGGCATGCTCGGCATTCTTACGATGATTGGTGTGCGCATCTTTCTGCCGCCCATTCACGCGGGCGGCGCTACGCCGCGCCGGGAGCTTGGCGTGTTCAGGCGCCTGCAAGTCTGGCTGACGCTGTCGGTGATCGCGGTCGGCTTCGGCGGGCTGTTTGCGGTGTACACCTACATCACGCCAACACTGCTGAACGTGACCCACGTGGCGCCCTGGCGCGTGCCGCTGCTGCTCGGCGCGCTGGGCGTCGGCATGACGGCAGGCAGCCTGATTGGCGGCGTCCTGGCCGACAAGTCGCGGCTCTGGACCATCTTCGGCATGCTGATCTGGAACGCCGCCGCGCTGGCCGCTTTCGCGTATTCTTCGGCCAACGAATGGACCGCCACGCTCAACCTGTTCGCAATGGGACTCGGCATAGCCGTGGTCCCCGCCGTGCAGACGCGCCTGATGGACGTGGCCGGCGATGCGCAGACCGTCGCGGCCGCGCTCAATCATTCGGCCTTCAACATTGCGAATGCGCTGGGGGCGTGGGCAGGCGGCGTAGTGGTCGCGATGGGTTTCGGACTGGAGGCCACGGGCTGGACCGGTGCGCTGCTCGCCTGCGGCGGAATCGTGCTGCTGGGTGTTTCCGTAGCGGTGGAGCGGCGCTCATTGACGTCCCGTCCTGCGACGGTCTGCGGTTCGTCGGGCGCATGACGCGTACTTGCAATGCGCCGTATTGAACGCTCACCTGGGAGCAAAGCAAGGAACAGGACCGGTTGATCCTTACGAAAACCCTCAAGCCTCAAGTTGTACTGCCGTTATAGTAATCAGGTGCGTGTGCGCACAAACGAAGGAGCGGGCGTTTTCAATCCTTCCAGTGTCCGGATGAAAAGTAGATAACATCGACATCGAACGAGATTGAATCAGGAGCCGGGGCAGCCTTCGGCTCGGAGCGCCGATGACCGTCTTTCCCGCGAACCCTGCCACGCCGATGGCCGACGACAGCAGCGACGACTCCGCCGCGGATGTCGCTCGCGCGATCGTTGACCCGGCGCGGTGGCCCCGCTCGGACAGCTCGGTCGATGTACTGTTGCGCAGTGCCCGCGCTCGAGTCGATACCATCGACTGGGCGTGGTATCAGGTTGACGAAAACCTGCATCTCGCGGACCAGGGCGATGCCGCGCAAGAGTGGCCCAGCCTTCTCACGGCCGATACCTTCCACGCCTTTTGCACGGCCCGGCGTCTGTGTCTCTGGCCAACGGGCAGCGGCGAAAACATCCTCGGCTGGCTGCTCGCGCCTGCCAGCCATGCGGGAAGTCCCACGCTGTGCAACCTTGCCCGCAGCCTGGGTGAAGCCCTGCAGACCGACGCGCTGGCACGCGCGCAAAACACCCAGCGCGTACTCTACGAAATCGCCTATCTCGCGAGCTCCATGCGCGAACGATCGGCGTTCCTGCTCGGCGTGCACCGCCAACTCGCCACGCTGATCGACGCGGAAAATTTCTATCTCGCGCTTTACGACTCGTCGAGCGGCGGGATCACCTACCCGTATTACGTCGATGTGATCGATACCTGCGCGCTTGAATGCGCGACCTACGACACGCTCGATCCATCACGCCTGTCGCTCACGGGCCAAGTGCTGAGTTCAGGCCAGCCGCTTCTGATCGACGCCGCCGGAATCCGCGCCGCCGAGCAGGAAGGCCGCTTCTTTTGCGTGGGAGATCGCCCCGAATTCTGGATGGGCGCGCCGCTCAAGAACGCCTCCGACGAAGTCTTCGGCATGATCGCCATGCAGGTGTACGACGTCGCCCGAATCTACAGCGTGGAGGACCGCGCGCTTTTCCTGGTCGTCGCCCGGCACGTGGCGATGGCGCTCGACCGGATCCTGCATCGCAACGATTTGGAAGAAACGGTATCGCGCCGGACTGCTGAGTTATCCGAATTAAACCATGCGTTGAGGCAGGAGATCGCAGAACGCAAACGCGCTGAACACTTGCAAGGGGCGTTGTTCCAGATCGCCGAATTGTCGAGCCGGCACGGCGACATGATGGCGTTTTTCCAGAGCCTGCACGGGATTGTCGGCGAGTTGCTGTATGCGCGAAACTTCTACGTCGCGCTGGTGGACAGGTCGACTGCGACCGTGTCCTTCCCCTATCATGTCGATGAACTGCTGAACGACCATCCCACGCCACGACGTAACCGGCGCGGCCTGACCGAGTATGTGATCAGGCAACGCCGCCCCTGCCTGATCGACCTCGCTGAAGCCATGCGGCTCATTGACAGCAATGAAATAGAACGCTCGGCCGAGGGCATCAAGCTGCGTTCGTGGCTGGGCATTCCGTTGTTCGACGGCGACATCGTGCGCGGCGTGCTCGCCGTGCAAAGCTATTCCACGCGCGTGCATTATTCGCTGCGCGACCAGGAACTGCTGACGTTCGTCTCGCGCCATATCGATACCGCCCTCTCGCGACGCAGCGCCGCCGAAGCCCTCCATGCGGCCAACCATGAGCTCGAAGAGCGCGTGAAGAACCGCACGCGCGAGCTTGATCTCGCCAACGCCCGGCTGCAATACGAAAACTCGCACGACGCGCTGACCGGACTGCCGAACCGCAGTCACTTGCTGCAGCGGCTGGGGGAGGCGTGGCTCGATCATCATGGCGAAGGTGAGCAACTGGCCGTGATGTTTATCGACCTCGACCGTTTCAAGGTGGTGAACGACAGTCTTGGCCATCATTTCGGCGACCTGCTGCTGGTGCAGGCAGCGGCCCGCTTGCGCAGCTGCCTGCGCGACAACGACCTGCTCGCGCGCCTCGGCGGCGACGAGTTCGCGGTGCTGTCGCCGGGTGCGCCGCTGGATACTGCCGTGGCGATTGCGGAACGGATCCTGGCGGCGTTCGACCTGCCGTTTCATATCGATGACCACGTGGTGTTCTCGTCGTGCAGCATTGGTATTGTCAGTCCCGACAGCCAGTTTCACAGCGAGCCGGCCGATCTGCTGCGCGATGCCGATACCGCCATGTATCGCGTGAAGAATGGCGGCCGCGATAGCTTCGTCGTGTTCAACCATGCGCTGCGCTGCGAGGTGTCCGATCAGGTCGCGCGCGAAGGGGCGTTGCGCAATGCGCTCAAGCGCGACGACGAACTGGTGCCGTATTTTCAGCCTATTGTTTGCGTGAAGAGCGGCCAGCTCGTAGCGCTGGAAGCGTTGATCCGATGGCGCCAACCCGATGGCCGCGTCATCACGCCGGGCGAATTTCTTCCGGCGATGGAAGGCTTGCGCCTGATCGGACGGCTCGATCTCTACATGCTCACGCGCGTCGCGGTGATCCTCGCGAAGCCGCAACACGCCGACTGGCCGCCGGTGCATGTGAACTGTTCGAGCTACAGCATGACGCGCCCGGACTTCGCCGACGACGTCCTCGCCCTGCTCGCGCGCTACGGCGTCGCGCCGTCGCGGATTTGTCTCGAACTCACGGAAGGCGCGCTGGTTGCCGAGCCCGATCTGGCCAGGCATTCAATGCAACGTCTCGCCGATCACGGCATGTCGGTGGTGCTCGATGACTTCGGCGCTGGATTTTCGTCGCTGAGTTATGTGCATCAGTACCGCTTCAGCGGCCTGAAAATCGACCGGTCGTTTATCTTCGAACTGACTACCAGCCCGCGCAGCCGCGCAATCGTGCGGGCAATCGTGCGGATGGCGGAGTCGCTGGACCTGACGCTCGTGGCGGAAGGCGTGGAAGACGCCGCCACGCTCGCGGAGCTGCGGGAGATGGGTGCCGCGCAGGCGCAGGGGTATCATTTCGCCCGGCCGATGCCGCTGGACGAGCTCTTGCTGACCACCCTCGCGCCGCGCCTGGCAGGTGCTGCTCAAGAGCCTTGAGGGCATGATCGCCGAGTGGTGTGCTCACCACGCACCTTCGTGACTTCGCCTATCCTGTGGTCTGATCCGTCACGGCGAGACTGCCCATGCGCCCCACTTCCGCCGACGCCCGCCGTCGGCACCTCATCCTTGCCGCCGGCAGCGCGCTGCTGCCTTTGAGCCTGCCTTTATGCGTGCCTGCGAGCTTCGCGCAAACGCCGCCCGCCACCGGCGTGCCGCTGCCGCACATGAACACGCGCCCTATCCCGTCCACGGGCGAAGCGCTGCCGGTGATCGGTTGCGGTACCTGGCGCACCTTCGATGTCGGCGACAATCTACAAGCGCAAGCCGCGCTCGGCGAGGTGCTGCGCATTCTGTTCGACAACGGCGGCTCGGTCATCGATTCATCGCCGATGTATGGGTCTTCGGAGGCAGTTGCCGGGGCGGTGCTGACGCGCATCGGCGGGCATGGCAGTGCGTTTGTCGCGACCAAGGTATGGACTGAAGGCCGTGAAGCGGGTATCGCACAAATGGAAGAGTCGATGCGGCGTCTTCAGCAACCGCGCATCGATCTGATGCAGGTTCACAATCTGCTCGACTGGCGCACGCAGTTGGCTACGCTGCGTGAATGGAAAGCGCAGGGCCGGATTCGCTATCTCGGCGTTACGCATTACACGTCGGGCGCGTTTGCCGACGTGGAAGCCGTGATGCGCTCGGAAACACTCGACTTTGTCCAGATCAACTATGCTGCCGATGACCGCGCCGCTGAAGAACGCTTGCTGCCGCTTGCGAGGGAACGCGGGATTGGCGTGATCGTGAATCAGCCGTTTGGTGGCGGTGGTTTGCTGGGCAAGCTGAAGGGACAGCCGGTGCCCGAGTGGAGCAAGGAGATCGGGTGCGCGACCTGGGCGCAATTGCTGCTCAAGTTTGTGCTCGCGCATCCGGCGGTGACCTGCGTGATTCCCGGCACCGGGCGGCCGGAGTACATGCGGGATAATGTGCGTGCGGGATTTGGTAGTTATCCGGATCAATCGATGAGACAGCGCATTGCGGCGGCGGTGACTTGAGGATGTGGTTTTCGCTCGCGCCGGTGGACGGTTTTTTGGGGTTGGGGCGGGCGGGGTCTATGCTGGGTTGGTCGGTTCTGGGGTTAGCGGTCGGAGTCTATGCCGGGTTGCTGCTTTCGGTGTTAGTGGTCTGCGAGAGTCGGATTTTCTCTTTATCACTATTAGCCACTGTGCGTGGCGGCACGTCATTTCTTTGTCCAAAGCGACAAAGAAACGAAGCAAAGAAAACGCTTTAACCGCTCTACCCTAAGTGTCCACAGCGTGCAGTTTTGATTCATAGGTGCCCCAAAAGCACGGTGCTCGCCAGAGCCACCGATGTTTGAACCCCTCCTTCTCGCGAATCCTGACACTAACACGCTTCGCCCCGTACGCTCTCGGGCAAGCACTATTGCTAAGGAATCCCCACGGCCTTACGGGTATTTACGGCTGCGGTTTTTTGACAGGTTAGCCACCTGGTCCGTGCGACCGTATTCATACGGCCACAGCTTGATGCGTGTTTGTGGTTACTGCTTCAGTTTTTGTGAATTGGCTGCGCGCGCTGTACAACTATTTTCGTCGATTACGGCCACCCGCATCTTTGCGGCCTCGTTTCTCGGCGGGTTGGCGACGTGGTTCGAGGCGCGTACTGATTTGGAGGGAGGTTGTCCGCGGATAGCGCGGGGTGCTCCTTGGGCAGGTTCAATCACTGGTGGCGAAGCGTGTGGGTATCGGTGTTCGGAGAAGGAGGGTTTCACACATCCTCCGCTCTGGCGAGCACCGTGCTTTTGGGGCACCTATGAATAGAAACTGCACGCTGTGGACACTTAGGGTAGCGTGGTTGAAAGCGCTTTCTTTGCTTCGTTTCTTTGTCGCTTTGGACAAAGAAATGACGTGCCGCCACGCACAGTGGCTAATAGTGATAAAGAGAAAATCCGACTCTCGCAGACCACTAACGCCGAAAGCACCAACCCGGCATTGACCCCGACCACTAACCCAATACCCCAGCATTCCTAATCAACCATCCCTCCACGCCAAAAAACCAATTCACCTCCCCCCTTGCCGACCAATGCTAAACGTAAAAGCAAGCGCCCCAACGAGCAATGCGCCCTTGATAAAATCCTGCATGTAATAAGGCGCATTGAGCATGGTCAATCCGTTGAGCAACACGCCAACAAACACCGCACCGACGGCCGAGCCCAATACATTAGGACGCTTAGCCCCCCACACCGCATAACCAATAAGCGCGGCGGCAACCGCATCCAGAAGCAGCGAATTACCGGCGCCAACATCACCCCGCCCAACGCGAGCGGCAATCAACGCGCCGCCCAGCGAAGCAATCACACCCGACGCGACATACGCCGCCACACGATAACGCGCCGTCGGCGCACCCGCCAGCCGCGCAGCCGTCTCGTTCCCGCCGGTCGCATAGAGCACACGCCCCCATCGTGTAAATTCCATCACGAGCACCGCGACCAGCGTCACCACCGCGAGCACGATGACCGGCACCGGCACGACATCCAGCCAGCGAGCCCGGCCCAATGCCAGGAAGGCCGCCGGAAACGATCCCGTAGCCTCCGTACCATCCGGCAAGATCGTGCCAGTCGCGAGCGAGCGCCCACCCGTCGGAATCAACTGCAGTCCCGCTAGCAGGAACAAGGTTCCGAGCGTCGCGAGCTGGTCCGGGACGCGAAGACGCGTGATCAGCAAGCCATTGAAAAGTCCCGCACCGACACCCAACACAAGGCACGCCGCAACCGCGGTGAGCGCATTGCCATGCCACACAACCAGCACGTAGCTCGCGGCCATCTGCGCCGTTGCAGCCGTGCTGCCGACCGACAAATCGAAGCCGCCCACCGCCAGCGTAATGCTGACCCCCACGGCCAGAAGCGCGACAATCGACGCAGCCTGCAAAATGCTGAACAGATTGTCCACGCTCAAGAATGCCGGCTCACGCCATGTAAATACCGCACCCATCGCGACGAGCAGCAACAAGATGCCGCTGCGTTCCAGCTTCGTCCTGATGCTGGTATGTCTGAACTCCGTTCGAACAACGGAGCTTGCTTCGGTAGAAGCGCCAGGTTTCATGCGTCAGGCTCCGGCAAGATCTTCAATGTTTGTTCCAATGATAGAACGATCGAAGTGCAGCACGCGATCCGCGACCTCGAACGCCTCCTCGATAGCGCTGACGAACACCAACGTCACCCGCCCCGCCGCATTCGCTCGCAACACATCGGCAATGTCCGCGCGAGCGCCGGCGTCGACACCCTGAAACGGCTCGTCAAGCAACAGCATGCGGGCGGGTTCTGCATGCGAGCGCGCAAGTACGACTTTTTGCTGATTGCCGCCGGAGAGGTTGACCACCCGATCTGCCGGGCCGTTGCATCGAATGGAGAAACGTTCGATGGCGGACGCAGCCTCGCGACGTTCGCGCGACCTGTTGATCCACCCGCCCCTGAACCAGTTCGACAGGAACGGGAAACTCAATGTGCCTTCAATCGACGCGAACGGCACGCTGTCCGGAAAGAGCGACGAACTCCAGCGGTCCTCGCCTACAAGGAAGACGCCACGGCGGATAGCCTCGGCGGCAGAGCGCGGCTGCCATGGCTGGCCATCGAGTGTCATCGTGCCGTCGACCACTCGCTCGATACCAAACAACGTCCGGGCTAACCGCGACTTGCCCCCTCCCAAGGGACCCGCAAACGCGACGATCTCGCCACGAGCAGCGTCGAAGTCGAGTGCCGGGCTATCGGCGCTTGGGAACAATTTCAAGCCCTGGACCTGAAGCCCCTGATTCGCCGTCGAACGCACCGCTTTTCGTTCACGCGTCTTCGGCAACGCGCGGCCGATCATCGTTTCAGTGGCATCGTCGAAATCGATCGGCGTTTTCAGATTGGCTACCAGCCGGCCGTCGCGGACAATCACCACCCTGTCCGCCATTCGCTTGAGATCACCTAGTCGATGCGAAACCAGCAGCATCGCGACACCGCGCTTGCGCAACATGTCGAGTGCGGTAAAAAGACGTTCGGCTTCGGCGGCCGAGAGGCTTGCCGTCGGTTCATCGAGTATGAGGACTGCAGGCTTGACGGCCAGCGCCCGGGCCAGCGTGACGAGCTGCCTCGTTGCAAGCGGCAGCGTGAACAGCGGCGCACGCAGGTCAACGTCAAGGCCAACCAGCTCAGCAATGGAACGGGCCTCCTCAAGCCGCGCCGCGGGCCTGATAAACCATGGCGTGGCCGAATTGTTGAAACGATCGAGCAGGAGGTTGTCCGCGACCGAGAGGGTGGGCACGACCGTATCAGCGATCGACTGATGCATTGTTGCTACACCCAACGCCTTCGCTTCTTGCGGCGAGGCCGGCGCGTACGGCTTGCCATGCAGTTCAAGAGCCCCGCCATCGCCGGGATAAACACCGCTCAGTATCTTGACGATCGTGGACTTGCCCGCCCCGTTGGCGCCCATTAGCGCCACGACCTCGCCCGCAGCAACAGAGAGATCGAATCGATCGAGCGCGACAGTCGGGCCGAAGCGTTTCGACACCGACCTCGCGACTATCACGGGCAGGCCGGCTGTCACGTTTTCGCCGGTGTGGGCGCGTCTTCGTCGTCAATATCATGCTCGGTCGGCTCGTAGCGGATCAGCACCAGGAATGCGATCGGAATCACGGCGGCCAACGCAACTATCCAGAACATATCGGTGCCAAACCGGGCCTTGAGGATCGGCAAGACGAACAACGCGAGTGCACTTCCAATGCCAGCGAGCGACCGGCCGAAACCCACGCCGGTGCCGCGAATGGAAGTCGGATAAGACAAGGCCGGGTAGATCATCATCTGCGCGCCCGGGCCGAAACCTTCAGCGAACAACCACGTACCCAACATCAGCACGGCAACACCAATACCTAGCGCCGCCTGCGGATGTCCGATCAACGCGAGCGCAATCAACGAAACGAACTGCAATGCAAAGCCCGCGATTGCTACGTGACGCGAGGGGAATTTATAAGCTAGCCGCATGCCGAGCAAACCACCTGTCAAAGCAAACAGCACGTTAAGCCCTAGCGATGCCGCGATCGTTTCAAACACGCCAGCACCCAGGAATTGCGACAGGATGGACGGCAGGAAGAAGGCGATCGCCGTATATTCGAACGGGATGCAGAGATTCATCACACTGGCAACAAGCGTTCGCTGCAGATAAGGCCGCTGGAACAGCACGCGAAATTTGACCGGTGGCTGCTTCGACGCTTTCCGCTCTCGTGTGTCGTCCACGGCATGCGCGTGAATGCCATACGACTCCCGCAAGATTCGCACCGCTTCTTTCAGATTGCCCTGATTCGCGGCCCAAAGTGGCGACTCGTTCATGAACTTGCTGCGCACCATGATGATGATCAGCGCCGGTACGGCCCCGAAGATCAGCGATGCTCGCCAGAGCCAGTCGGCATGCTGAGCCGGCAAGAAGAAGTACAGCGCGAACACGATCAGGAAACACACCGATGACGCCGCGTACCACATCGGGCACCACGCCGCGAGCCGCGACGCTTTATTGCCGCGTCCATTGAATTTCGAAAACTCCGAGAGAAACGCCATCGCCACGGGAAGGTCGATCCCTACACCGAGTCCCATCACGAATCTCGCCGCGATCAACACCCAGACATTCGGTGCGAGGCCGGCCGCAATGGCCGCGACAACGAAGAACAGCATGTCGGCCATGAAGACCTGGTAACGACCGATCTTGTCGGTGAGCCATCCGCCGACGAGGCTACCGAGAATCGTGCCGATCATGATCGACGAACTGACAAAGCCGCTTAACGCAGGGGTCAGATTGAATTCACGCGTGACGTCCTGAATGCCATATGACAGTGTCGTGAGATCGTAAGCGTCTAGAAACACGCCGCCTAGCGCGAGCAAGACAATCACGCGCGCGTGATTGTTCTTAGAGACGCTCGTGTTGATCAGGCGCGATACGTCGCTGGCCGATCCGATCGGCAATGATGCAGGCAGGACGGTTTCAATGTCGACTGTGCTCAAGATACGGCTCCTTGGGCTTGCGGGTTGCAGGGCAAAGAAGCTTTATACGGATAGCTATCGCGTCACGCAAAGAACGAGTTTTTCTTTCGATATGAACCGCGTGATGGCAAGCCTTAATGGTCGCCCGCATGCGCTGGATTGAAGCGCTTGCCTTTACAGCCATGCGCATATGCAAAGCTGAAATCGTTAGAGCGCACCGTCTATTCGGGGACTAGATTGTCCGGTTGTTAAAGCGAAAATCGAGAAGCCGGCCTCCATGAGCAAAACAATCCATTTCAATGCGTTCGAGATGAACTGCGTCGGCCATCAGTCGCCGGGCCTGTGGTCTCATCCACGCGACCGCTCATCGCAATACAAGGACCTCGAGTACTGGACGGATCTCGCAAAAATCCTCGAAAAGGGTTTCTTCGATGGCATCTTCATAGCCGACGTGATCGGTTATTACGACGTCTATAAGGGCAGTAACTATCACGCGATCCATCAGGCCGCGCAGATCCCCGTCAACGATCCGCTGCAGCTTGCAGCGCCTATCGCCATGGTGACCGAGCATCTGGGCATAGGCATCACGGCGTCGACGACCTTCGAGCATCCGTACACCTTCGCCCGCCGCCTATCAACGGCAGACCACCACACTAAAGGCCGTGTAGGATGGAATATCGTGACGTCGTATCTGGAAAGCGGTGCGAAGAATATCAGTGAAGGGGGCTTGCGCAAACACGCGAATCGTTACGAAGTGGCAGCGGAATATATTGAAGTGCTGTACAAACTTTTCGAGGGAAGCTGGGAAGAAGATGCCGTGGTACGCGACCGTCACAACCGGGTCTTTACGCATCCCGAGAAGGTCCATGAGATAGGTCACCACGGCAAATACTTCGACGTGTCCGGCTACCATCTTTGCGAACCCTCACCTCAACGCACACCTGTGCTCTATCAGGCCGGTGCGTCGGGTGCGGGCAAGGCGTTCGCCGCCCAGCACGCCGAATGCGTATTCGTCGCTGCGCCCACAAAAGAAGTGTTGAAGGCTTATGTTGCTGATGTCCGCGAACAAGCTGCGCAAGCGGGACGTGAACCGGGCGGATTGCTGATCTACAACCTGGTCACGGTCATCGTGGATGAGACGGATGCCAAGGCGCAAGCAAAGTTCGAGGAGTACCGCCGTTACACCTCGTACGATGGCTCGCTCGTGTTCATGTCGGGTTGGACGGGCGTTGATTTCGGTCAGTACGCGCCGACTGATCTGGTCAGGAAAGTGGAAACCAACGCTATTGTCTCCGCCATCGAACATCTGGCGGGCGGTGCGAAGTCCTGGACCATCGATGAACTCGCGGCATGGGGTGGTATCGGCGGCATGGGGCCGGTCTTCGTGGGTTCGGCGGCAACCGTTGCGGATATTCTGCAAACCTGGGTGGAAGAAACCGGCGTCGACGGCTTTAATCTTGCGTATGCGGTCGCTCACGAGACCTTCGAAGACGTCGTCAATTATCTGGTGCCGGAGTTACAACGGCGCGACGTTTATCGCAAGGAATATACGCCCGGCACGCTGCGCGAAAAACTGTTCGGCAAGGGACGCTTGTTGCCGGCCGGGCATCCCGGTGCGAGGTATAGGGACATCGAGGCGTTCAAGCGTGGCGAAGCGGCCGGATCATTCGTTACATCACATGAGTGACAGCCGGCGTTCTCTTTACCACTAACAAGGATCTCGTTCATCAACGAGCATTCTTCCACCCTCAATGCGGACCACTGCTGCCGACGTCAGACTCGCTTCACGACACGGTCCACACCGTCCTCCATAGATAGCCTCCAATGCCACGCGCTTGAACTGCGGCACCTTATATCGCAGTTCAAGCGGTCTGCGTGGCAACGTCCCATGTGACGTCTGCATGCGTTTCTTTCTGGCCGATTTCCGGGCGCATCAACGTCCAGCCGGTTCGTGGACTTTATTGACGAACTGGACACAGCCGCGATAATACGACTCACCTACTTCGAACACACGCCTGGCGCTGGCGCGACTATCGGCTTCGGCATACCGTGTTCGCGAAATAACGCGCTTCGGGCACGGACGCGGCCTGAATTGATCTGAAACGCACCGCACAAGAGGCCCCATTCCGGTTACATACACAGTCGATACACGATCGGTTCACATCGACACACCAGACACGCCAGACAACGCGTGAAGCGCATCCTCGGTCAGATTACAAAATGGAAAGCTGAAATGAAGCTGTCATTCGAAGTCCTCGAAGCGCTGGACGCAATCGATCGCACCGGCACGTTTGCTGAAGCGGCCGAATTGCTGCACCGGGTGCCCTCGTCCCTGAGTTATCTCGTCCAGAAGCTCGAAAGCGATCTCGACGTTGCGTTGTTCGATCGCACTGGCAGGCGCGCGAGGCTCACGCACGCGGGACGTGTCGTGGTCGAGGATGGCAGGCGGCTGTTGCTCGCAGCCGAACAACTGGAACAGCGGGCGCAACGCATTCAGGAAGGCTGGGAGGCGGAGCTGCGAATCTGTATCGACGAGATCCTGCCGCTCGATGCTTTCTGGCCCTATGTCCACGCGTTCTACGACCTGAAAATGGATACGCGGCTGCGTCTGTCGAGAGAAGTGCTCGGTGGCACCTGGGACGCGCTGGTTACGCGGCGCGCGGATCTTGTGGTCGGCGCGGCCGGCGAGCCGCCGCATCTTCCGCATCTCGTGGCACGCCCGGTTGGGTCGCTGCGGCATGTGTTCGTGGTCGCGCCTGATCATCCGCTTGCGGACCTGCCCGAGCCGCTTGGAATAGATACCGTCATGCGTTATCGCGGCGCTGTGATCAGCGATACCTCGCGGGAGTTGAGGCCGCGTTCGGTCGCGACCGGGACCACGCAGGAATGCATTGCGCTGCCCACGCTTAGCGCCAAGCTCGCCGCACAGTGCGAGGGTTTGGCGGTGGGTACCATCCCGGAGTGTCTTGCTGCGAAACCGATCGCCGAGGGTAAGCTCGTGCCTAAGCGCGTGACGGGCATGCGAGAAGTCACCGATTGTTATCTTGCATGGCGCGACGATGAAACCGGGCGAGCGCTGCGCTGGTGGGTCGAGCAATTGGATCAGCCTGATCTGATCGATCGATTCATAGCGCGCATATGACGGGGTTGGTTTTCGCTCGCGATTGGGGGTGGGTTTTGGGGGGCCAGGTTCTTGGGGTTAGCGGTTGGGGTTGATGCCGGGGTGGTCGGTTCTGGGGTTAGCGGTCGGGGTCTATGCCGGGTTGCTGCTTTGAGCGTTAGTGGTCTGCGAGAGTCGGATTTTCTCTTTATCACTGTTAGCCACTGTGCGTGGCGGCACGTCATTTCTTTGTCCAAAGCGACAAAGAAACGAAGCAAAGAAAACGCTTTCAAACCGCGCTACCCTAAGTGTCCACAGCGTGCAGTTTTGATTCATAGGTGCCCCAAAAGCACGGTGCTCGCCAGAGCGGAGGATGTGTGAACCCCTCCTTCTCGCGAATCCTGACACGAACACGCTTCGCCCCGTACGCTCTCGGGCAAGCACCATTGCTAAGGAACCCGCACGGCCTTACAGGTATTTACGGCTGCGGTTTTTTGACAGGTTAGCTACCTGGTCTGTGCGACCGTATTCATAGGCCACAGCTTCATGCGTGTTTGTGTTTACTGCTTCAGTTTTTGTGAATTGGCTGCGCGTTCTGTACGGCTATTTTCGTCGGTTACGGCCACCCGCATCTTCGCGACCTCGTTTTCCAGCAGGGTTGGCGACGTGGTTCGAGGCGCGTACATATTCGGAGGGGGGTTATCCGCGGATAGCGCGGGGTGGTCCTTGGGCAGGTTCAATCACTGGTGGCGAAGCGTGTGGGTATCGGTGTTCGGAGAAGGAGGGGTTCACACATCCTCCGCTCTGGCGAGCACCGTGCTTTTGGGGCACCTATGAATAGAAACTGCACGCTGTGGACACTTAGGGTAGCGTGGTTTGAAAGCGTTTTCTTTGCTTCGTTTCTTTGTCGCTTTGGACAAAGTTAGTATGACTTCCGTGAGCAGTAAGGGCTGGCCCCCGTGGCAGAGCTAAAACACGCGGGTTAGCATAGTGCCAGAGCCGTAACAGTGAGGGCGAACCCGTCACTCATAGGTTTTGTTTCCAACCCGGAGGCCAGCATGCAAAACGATATCACGTTATTTGTCGGACTGGATGTTCACAAAGACTCGATTACAGTTGCCTACGCGCTGGGCAGCGGCGAAGTCGAAGTGCTCGGCAAGATCGGCACGCGCTCTCGCGATATTGATCAGTTATGCAAAAAGCTTCAATCCAAGGCTCGCCACGTAAAAATCGTTTATGAAGCCGGTCCTCTGGGCTATGACCTGCAGCGCCGCCTCGCTGCCAAAGGCTTCGAGTGCATGGTGTGCGCCCCCTCGCTGATCCCGCGCAAAGCCGGCGATCGCGTGAAGACCGACCGCCGCGACGCGCTCAAGCTCGTGCGCTCACTGCGCGCGGGCGACCTCAGCGCCGTGCATGTGCCCACCGTCGAAGACGAAGCATTTCGCGATCTTGCGCGTGTCTGGGCCAGTACGCGCGATGCCCTCAAACGCGCCCGCCAAGCGTTAAAATCGTTCCTGCTCGCCCACGCCGTGCGATACGCGGGCACGGCGAACTGGGGACCGGCGCATCGACGCTGGATCAGCAAGTTCTCGTTCGGCAACGCATGGCAGGACCTCGCCTTCACCGAGTTGCGCCGCGCGATCGAAGACCGGTTTGCGCAGTGCGAGCGGCTTGAGTCGGCCTTGCGCGAAGCGGTGCCGCAGTGGCGCTTTTATCCCGCCGTGCTCGCCCTGCAAACCATGCGCGGCATCAAGTTCACCACCGCCGTTGGCTTGCTCTCGGAGATCGTCGATGTGACGCGCTTTGCCCATCCTCGGCAGTTGATGGCGTGGCTGGGCATAACGCCTTCAGAATACTCGTCGGGGGGCAGCCGGCGCCAGGGCAGCATCACCAAGACGGGCAATTCGCTTGCGCGAAAGTTGCTGATCGAGGCCGCCTGGAGTTATCGGCATACGGCCCGGGTGAGTCCCGAGATTCAGCAGCGTCATGAGGGCGTGCCCAAGGTGATTATCGATCGCGCCTGGGACGCGCAGTTGCGTCTGTGTGGGCGCTTTAGAAGAATGGTGGCGAAGGGCAAACTCAAAAACGTGGCGGTCGTCGCGATCGCTCGCGAACTCGCCGGGTTTATCTGGGACATCGCCCGTCTGGGCATGGAGCAGGCGATCAACAACTCCAGAGCGGCTGTCTAAACCAGCAAAAAACAGTTTTGCAATCATCGAAAAGGCAGTTTCCTGAAGGCGGCGTAGCCCGGCATCAGAGTTACCCGCGGCATTTCTTTGCAACGGCTTATCAACGGTTCACGCCGACTTGCGCACAAAGTTAGCGGCAGGCTCACGAGACGGATCACTGTAATGCGGTAACCAACCCGCGAATATCAGATTGATTCACCGTCGAGTGTTACTGCTACGCCGCCCTCAGGAAATTGTAGGAAGAGAAAAGATGACCACAGCTAAAAACACCTGTTGACACGGAAAGTCATATCAGAAATGACGTGCCGCCACGCACAGTGGCTAATAGTGATAAAGAGAAAATCCGACTCTCGCAGACCACTAACACCGAAAGCACCAACCCGGCATTGACTCCGACCGCTAACCCCAGAACCGACCAACCCGGCATAGACCCCGACCGACCGCTAACCCCAGAACCGACCACCCCAGCACTGACCAACCACTAACCCAAAACCCTCGCACTCCCCCCACCCCTACCACCCATATTTAATCTCCACCCCAACATAATCGGCATTACTGCCACCCACCTCGCGGATCGCATCGCCGACCTGGAAATGCACCGCCTCGACCGAGCCGATCAGATTCGCCGCAATAGTCCAGTCCGCGCGCAACTGCACATACATGCCCGTCCACAAGCTCCCATGACCAGCCGTCCCCGGCACCGGCACGGAACCTTGCGCATACACAGCATCGGCCGTGGTCGCGCGCCACTGAAATCCGACAGCTGCCAGCAAAGACAAATTGCTAGCCGGCTTCAACGTGATACTCGGCTTGACGTGAATCAGATTGCTGTAACCGGTATAACCGGCAAGCGTGAAATAGTATCCATTCGGGAACAACGGATTGAACGTCCCGATCCGGCCATCACCCGGATGACGGTCACCGGACGCCGCATCGATCTGAATGCCCGCACGCGGCGTCCCAGGAACGTCGCTGAAGGTATAACCGGCCAGCGACCCGAGCGCCCACGCACCAATGGTGTCGTTGCCCACGTGCCCGCTTTGCAGCATGGTCTCGACATCCCAGTCCACCCGTCCAGCCTTGCCGGTGTAACGCAGGTCGAATACATCACGATGCTCATCGCCCGTCGCATCAATAAAGTGCGCGTTGTCGCGGTTATAGCGCGAGTAGTATCCCGACAGGTCACCCGGTCCCACACCCTGACGCTCAAAGCGCACGCCGCTGAATGTCAGGTGCCGGTTCGAGACGTCATCGAAGTTGCTGACGTCCCGGTTCTGCACAGGCTGCGTGGCATAGGCGATAAAACGCCAGCGCTGGATCTCCCAGTCGGTCCAGAGCCCATCGAATGCCTGCCGGACGTTCGGGCCGTCACGGACCGAAATGAAACGCTGCAAATCGAACGCCATCTCCTGACGCCCGAGCCTGAACTTGAACGTGCCGCCACCCAGCGCTCCGACGTAGGTGATGAACGCCTGCTCAAGATCAAGCGGGTTCTTGTCGACCGGTGTCACCGAATCCTTGCCGTACGGCTGAGCATCTTCGATCTGCGTAAAGATCTGCAAGTGGTCGCCGAGGTGGATGTCGGCGTGTACTTCGGCGCGCTGCAGCAGGTACGTATCGCCGTGGTTCCCGCCGACCCCGAACAACGCGGCGTTGTTCACCTCCAGCCGCTCGCGCAGGTTCGCACCGAGCGACAGGTACGAGGCCGGATCGCCAACCAGCGGCATGTACTTGAGGCCATCCAGCGGCTCGCGCGGCACGCACGGATTCGCGAGCACCGACCAGTCCTCTTGCCATCGATTGAACAAGACAGTGGGGCGTTTAACGTCGCAAGTCGTCACTGGCGCGGACGCAGGCGGCTGTGCATCGCCGGCATCCGATGCAGCGCGAGCGTCCATTGCCGCGACGCTCGTACTCACCGCCAGCGTGAAGCCGGAAAGCGCCATTAATCGCCGCGAACGGCCCGAACACCGCGAACGTCGCGTCTGGATCATTGAGCGGCTGTGTCGTGGATCTCGGCGATATACCCCCCCGGGAATTCGACAATCGAGGTCTTGCCCTTGCCGGTCTGGTACGGCGCAAACAACACCTTGGCGCCCGCCGCCTCGGCCTTCGCCAGCGTCGCCGCGAGGTCGGTCACCTGGTAGCCGGTCGTCTCGCGCCCGAACGGATACGGGAGCTTGCCGTCGGTGACGAACACCATCATCTTGCCGAAGCCCGATTCAATCCGGATGCAGCGCATGGTCTCGCCCGGACGACCGATGACACCGGCGTCCGCATGCCGGTCGTCGGAGACCACCTTGCCTTGCGAGAACCGCACGAACCGGCGCACGAAGCCATCGACGGCAAAACGGGACATGTACACGCGATTGTCCGGCACCGATTCAAGCGGCCCGTACGACGGCGCTTTCGTATGCCAATACAACTGCATGTTCAAGCCGCCGGGCCAGCGGATCAGCGCATCCTTGCCAATCGGGTCGTCAAATGGCTCGACGGTCACATCCGCGCCCGCGGCACGGGCCGCGTGCACGGCCTGGTCCATGTCGGTCACGAGATAGCCGGTGCGCTCGTCGCCGAACGGATACGGGATCGGCGTCTGGAACGCAAACACGGACAACATGCCGACGGGCGTCTGCACGTATTGCGACGCGGTCTTGCTCGGCGTCGGCGTCACGGTGAAGACCGCACGCGGTGATGCCTTGCCGCCGAAGGTCGCCAGGAAGCTGTTGACGAATGCATCGATATCTTCGTTGGACACATACACGTGAGTCGTATCATACTGAGGACCGACGGATACGTTCGTGCTCGCCGACGCGGGCTTGAGTTCGGCTGCGGCCTGGGCAACACCGGGCGCGCTCGCTGTGCCGAGCAACACGCAGGCAAAGGCGACTGCGGCGGCAAGCCGAGAGACGGGAATGCGCGACATGAAAAGCTCCTGTTTCTATTCGGTATAAAGGGAGATAAGACAGCGCTAAAAAGCAGAGTGCTTTTTAATTCACTTGGTGCGTCCCGGGTCAGCGCCCGGCGCCGGTTTCGCGGCTGCGGGCGTCTCCAGTTGCTGGACCTGAACACTGTCCGGGAACAGGTGCGCGCGCACCATCGGTATCGTATGTTCCCCTAGCACGATCCCCAGCAATCCTACGAGCGCGATCAACGGCGGTGCGGGTGATTGCACGCGCACCAGGCAATACAGCAGGCCGACCACGAAGCCTGCCGCAAGCGAAATAAGATAGGGCATCGTCAAGCCTCTTTTCCAAAAGCTACCCAAGCCAATAAAGCGGGGAACGCTACTCTTTCCAGTCGGAGCCCAGGATCAAGCCGCAGAAATTCATACGCCGATAGTTGGGATCGCAGCGCTCGAGCACGTCGGCGTAGACCGTACCGAATGTTGTTGCGGGACGGTTCGCCATCGCCTGCGCGAACACATCGATGATCTGTTCCTTGAAGCCCGTGCCGCGCGGATATTCGACCAGCACCGCGTTGCGCTCCAGGCGGCCGACTTCATCGAAATGCATGCCGAGCAGATCCGTTTCGACCCCGGCTGCAACCAGCCCGGTCAACTCGGACACGTGCGAACAGATGCCGAACGTGGTGTGCAAGGCGATGGCATTCCAGACGTCGGCGATATCGTCATCGGGTACGCCATAACCGCGCAGAAAATCCCTGACCGCGTTCGCACCGTCCACCTCGAAGCGTATCTGGGAATCGCGGTAGAGCGTGGTCAGGCCCATGTCATGGAAAAGCGCGGCGACGTACAGCAACTCGGCATTGAAGACGAGCTGCCTGCGAACGCCGATCAGCGACGCGAACAGGAACACCCGCGATGAATGGCGATAGAGGATATCCGGCTCAATCGCGCGCGCGGCGGCAGCCGCCGCACACGCCATCTCGCTGTCTGGAATCGTGATTCCCGCGATGCGCTTTGTCATCGTCATCGCCCTCTCCTTGCCCCGGCCTGCACGATACGTCTCCTCATGCGCCCTCAAGCAACCTGAATCGTCCTTAATCCGCCTTGACGCATCAGAACGCGAAACAACTGCAGCCGAGCGCACCCCAGAAGCCGTTTGGATCGCTGACCGGCACCTGTTTTTGCCATGCCCACATGTGACCATGAGCATGAATGCCGCACAGGTTGGCGCAACTGTCGGCGCACGCCTGCTGGACGATCGTGACGGGCTGGTATCGGCTATAACCGCCGAACTCCGCCACCGGCGACCACGACGGACTGACCGGCAACGGCGGCGGTCCGAGCGCGCTGAACTCGGCGTCCGCATGGACGACCTTGCCATTGACCACGGTCAGCACCGACGACAGGTACTTGATGCGCGTTTCATCGACCGTGAAATAGTCGTCGGTGAGTGCGGCGAAGTCCGCGAACTGTCCAGGCACCAGCGCGCCCTTGCGGTCGTCTTCGCCCGAGAACCAGCTACTGCCAACCGTGTAGCGGCGCAGCGCTTCCATACGGTCCAGGCGGTCCTGCGGTGCATACATCTGCATGCCACCGACCGTGCAGCCCGACACCATCCAGTACAGCGAAACAAACGGATTGAAACTTGCCACGCGCGTGGCGTCGGTACCTGCGCCTACAGGCAGGCCTGCTGCCAGCATCTGCTGGATTGGTGGCGTTCTGGCGGCCGCCTGCGCCCCATAGCGATGGACAAAATACTCGCCCTGAAACGCCATGCGATGCTGGATGGCGATGCCGCCGCCAAGCGCCGCGATACGGTCGATGTTGCGCTGTGAAATGGTTTCGCAATGGTCGAAGAACCAGCGCAGGCCGTTGAACGGCGTGTCCTGGTTGACACGTTCGAACACGTTCAGGAAGCGGTCGACGGACTCGTCATACGTTGCGTGCAGACGGAACGGCCAGCGGTTCTGGACAAGCAGCCGAACGACGGCTTCCAGTTCCGCTTCAAGCGTCTCCGGCAAATCAGGACGCGGCTCGAGAAAGTCCTCGAAATCGGCCGCCGAAAAGACCAGCATTTCACCTGCGCCGTTCATCCGCAGGAAGTCATCGCCTTCACCTGGCTTGGTCATCTTCACCCAGCGCGCGAAGTCCTCGATCTCCTTCTTCGCGTTCTGCGTGAAGAGGTTATAGGCAATGCGCAGGGTCAGCTCGCCGCGTTTAGCCAGCGCCATGATCACGGCATAGTCGTCGGGATAGGCCTGATATCCACCGCCCGCATCGATTGCGCTTGTGACGCCGAGACGGTTGAGTTCGCGCATGAAATGCCGCGTCGAATTCACCTGGTCGTCGTAGGCAAGCTTGGGTCCCTTCGCCAGCGTCGCGTACAGCAAACCCGCGTTGGGGCGCGCTATCAACATGCCGGTTGGATTGCCGCGCTTGTCGCGCTGGATCTCGCCGCCCGGCGGGTCAGCCGTGTCCTTGGTATATCCCACTGCACGCAGCGCCGCCGCATTCAGCAATGCGCTGTCATAGAGATGCAGGATGAACACCGGCGTGTCTGGCGCAATGGCGTTGATCTCGTCCAGCGTCGGACCGCGGCGTTCGGCGAACTGTAGTTCGTTCCAGCCACCGATCACGCGTACCCACTGCGGCGCCGGCGTGCGCGCCACTTGCCGGCGCAACATGTCGAGCGCATCGCCAAGCGACGGCACGCCGTCCCAGCGCAATTCCATATTGAAGTTCAGGCCGCCTCGTATCACGTGCAGATGCGAGTCGTTAAGCCCCGGAATTACCGTGCGCCCTTTCAGGTCGACGCGTTGAGTGCCGGCGTGGGCAAATTGCATCGCGTGAGCGTCGGTGCCGGTGGCGAGAATTTTTCCGTCCTTGACCGCGAGTGCCGTCGCGAAAGATCGCTTGTCATCCTGGGTAGCGATCTTGCCGTTGAAAAAGATGGCATCCGCGGACGCGGCGGCAGGGGTTGGCGCTGTCATCGTCGTCCTCATGCTTTAGAGTGCGCAACGGCGGCGAGCGGGTTCCACCGGAAGGTGGGAATCACCGATCGCGGCCGCGTGTTGACGTGCTGGTTCGATGTACTTCTTCGATGTGCTTCTTCGATGTGCTTCGGCATCCTGCCTTCAGCCGCCCGCTTCGCTCGCGTGCTCGCCGAGGATCTGCTTCGCGTAACGCACGCCAATACCGTAGGCGCTATGTGCCTTGAAGATATCCATGCAGCCGTCGTAAGTCTCGCCGCGAGCCCAGTCACGTTGCAGCTCGCACATGAATTGCAATGAGGTCATGGGTACAGCGCCCGCCTGGATAATGCGTTGCACGGCACGCTCATGTGCTTCTTCCGTGATGTCGCCGCAAGCGTCGGTCGGGACGTAGATCTCGTAGCCAGCGGCCAGCATCTGCACGGTCGGAAACGTCACGCAGACTTCGGTCCACAAGCCGGCGATCACGATCTTCTTGCGCCCGGTCGCTTCAATGGCGTTGCGGAAGTTCACGTCTTCCCAGGAATTCATCGAGGTACGGTCAATCGGCTTTTGTTCGGGAAAGACGGCCTGAGGTTCCGGGATGAACTCGCCGCTGAAAGTCTGTGCGGCGATGGTCGTGAGGATCGTGGGAACCTTGAACAGCTTGGCGGTTTTCGCGAGGACCTGCACGTTATGCACGATGGTCGTACGATCGTGCGAATGCGTGCCGAAGAACATCTGCGGCTGATAGTCGATCAACGCGAGAGCACAAGTGTCGGGGGTGAGTAATTCATGCGGCATGGAATGCTCCTTGGTCTGGCCTCAGACTGAATCGGGACGGCGACGCACGCCACCGTGGGAAATGTCGGTAACCGGGATGGCAGGCATGAGGCGCACATGACGCACATGAGCCGCATCTCGATTCCGGTTCGAGGCTACAGAGAAGAAGTATTAAAGTCCTGAGGACGACCTGAATCCTTCTTAAAGGATCGAGCCGCTCGTGCGTGGACGCGCAGCAAGGTCGCGTTCGGAGGACGACGCGGGGGAACCGTTCAGCGGCGGGACGATATAGCCGGGCGCAGCAATGCCATCGCTGTGCTCAGGCATAGGTACGTCAGGTAACGGATGAGGCAACTGCATTTCGCTTGCATCGCCCAGCCTTTTTTGAAGTTCACCGAGGCTTGCGGCTGCACGGCGTTCGAGTTCACCCGCACCTTGGCGCGCCGCGTGATCGCGTGCGGAGACGAACCACGATTCGGCGTCCGTCGTCTGGCGCGCAGCAAGCGCGATCTCACCCCTCACCCCGCACAGTTCCGGGTAGTACCAGCGTTCGCCCGTTTCCTCGCAATGACGAAACGCTTCGTTGATCGCGGTCGCCGCGTCGTCACGTCGGCCGGCAGCCAGCGAAGCCCGTGCGAACTGCGCAAGCAGCAGCGTGAGCGGTGCAAGAAAACCGCTCTTGCGCAATGCGTCGAGCGACGCGCGGAACTGTGGCAACCGGCACTGGCCTTCGCCGGACATCGATTGCAGGTATTCCTCATAGCAGTCGCAGCAAGTCGCCCAGATCGCGAACCCCGCGTGCGACGCGCGGGTTCTCAACATCGCGATACCAGCCTCGGCAACGGCTTGGTCAAACGTCAGCAATGCGACCGGTATGAACGCCTCGACGAGGACATAACATGTCACCATGTCGTGCTCGTATTCAAGCGCGGCATCGAGCGCATGGTGTGCGAGCTTCAACGCTTCTTGTGTTTCACCCTGAACCCATGACACACGCGCAAGCGTAGCGCGCGCGACAATACCGTGATCGATCCGAAAGCCGACCGTGTTCCAGCGATGCCAGCCATGCACGTACGCGTTAAGCATTGCCTCGAGCTGCTCGCGGGCAGCGGACGGCTCGCCTGCATAGTGCAGCGCAATGCCTTCGATCCGGCAGCCGATGACACACTGAGTCCGGTTCTCGGACTGCTGTGCAAGCGCGCCGAAGCGGCGCGCGAGCAACAGCGCCGCCCGTGCTTCGCCGCCGTACTGGTAGGCGTTCCACAAACCCCACAGGGCGCGGGATTCGAACTCGGTATCGCTCGCAGCCACAGCGAGCGACAGCACCTCGGACCAGACATCGCGGAGCGCCGCTGTCGGCCCCTCCGTGTATACCAGTCCCGCTGCATAGGCTGCCAGGAGCCGCAGCTTCGTGCTGACGGACACGCTCGCGGTATCGGCATGGCTGGCGGCATCGATCGCCATGCGAGCCCGCTCGCAGCACTCGTCCACGAGCGAGACATCGAAGAGAAACGGCACAGCCATCGCAGAGAGCTCGATGCCGACCGACCGGTCCCCACCGGGAGAAAATGCCCAGTCAAGCGCGGTACGCAGGTTGCCCACTTCCTGGCGGAACTCGGACAGCCATTCGCCGGGCGGACGTTCTGTGAGGTGGTACGCAGCACGATCGAATACTGTACGCACCCAGGTCGCGTGCGCCAGCGCGGCAGCCTTGCGCTCGCCGTTGTCTTCAAGTTGCTGCAACGCGTAGGCCCTCGTGGTTGCAAGCAGGCGATAGCGCGACGGCACGGCCCCGCTATCGTGAATCACGAGCGACTTGGAAACCAGGCCCCCAAGTGCATCGAGGATTTCGGTTTGCGAAAAACCGTGGGCAGCCACCATGTGACAGGCTGCATCGAAGGAAAATCCGTTCAGGAATACACCAAGCCAACGCAGCAAAGTGCGCTCGGTATCGTCGAGAAGACGATAGCTCCAGTCGAGCATGGCCTTCAACGTCTGATGGCGTGGCAAGACGCCCCTGAAGCCGCCCGTCAGGATACGAAAGCGCTCATCGAGATGGTCGGCCAGCACTTCAATGCCAAGCACGGCCGCGCGCGCCGCCGCGAGTTCGATTGCAAGCGGTATGCCGTCGAGCCGGCGGCATACAAGGCCGGTGAGAAAGATGCTGCGTTCATCAGAAGAAAAGCACGGATCGATCGTGCGGGCGCGGGCAAGGAATAGCTGCACCGCACTTGTCTGAAGGATCTCGTCGCTAAGGCTTGCATCCTGGGGCACATCGAGCGACGGCACGTGATACAGCACCTCGTCCTGAATGCGAAGTGCCTCGCGGCTGGTCGCCAGCACACATAACGCGGGGTTCGCGGCCGTCATGGCGCGCGCTATCTCCGCAGCCGCGTCGATCACATGTTCGCAATTGTCCAGCACGATCAGCATGCGGCGGCCGGCTGTTTCCGCTCCGATCAGATCGGGCGACAAGCGCCCGGCAGGCAACTTCATGCCAAGTGCACCGGCGAGTGCTTCCAGCGCGAAACGCGCATTCGACACCGAAGCAAGCGGCACGAACACCACGCCGTCCGGAAAACGCATGGCGGACTGAGCGGCAACCTCCAGCGCAACCCGCGTCTTGCCGATACCGCCCGCGCCAACCAGCGTGAAGACCCGCGCGGCATTCAGTGCGTCCAGCACTTGCGCAACCAGTTGTTGCCGCCCGATCAAAGCCGATACGCCGGCAGTAAGCACGGTCGAAGTGCAGGGCAACAAAACTGCGGCGTCCTCACGCTGCGAGGGTGGCTCTTCATGCGCCGGTATCAGCCGATAACCGCGGCCCGGCACCGTCTTGATCAAATCGCGATCCGCGCCGAGCGCCTTGCGCAAAGCAGCAATATGAACCTGCAGATTGTTTTCCTCGACCACCGTGTCGGGCCATACGCGACGCATGATCTCGTCCTTCGAGACCAGCGTTCCCTGCGCGCGGATCAACAGCTCGAGAATGTCGAATGCGCGGCTGCCGATGCGCAGCGACTCGCTGTTAAGCTGGATTTCCCTGCTTTCGAGGGAGATGAGAAGTTGCCCGATCCGGACCATCGCACGCTCGATTCCGAAGGGTGATGGATGAAAAAACGGGTCACTGCGCTAAGCGATTCAGTTGGCAGATCTTACGGCACGGACACGAAGGAAAGATTGAAAAATTTCGATTCGACCCATCGAAATTCTTGATGTGTTTCGTTAGAAAAATAGGCGAGCGGCGCAATGTAAGCAACCTGGTAGGCAGGCGCTCAGGCTAGCGGAAAATCAGCCCCTCCCTCACGACTAATACGCTTTTCGTACCATTCAGTAAACCAGACGTTTTTATAGCGATGACTTTATTAATGCTTGTGTCGACACATAAGGCCCTCTTTTTAAGTCCGCGGCGTGACAGCTTAAAGATGGTTTTATGCCGCCAACAGTTGCACGCATACCAATGGAACCCTGTTCTACGGCTCGCTTCGCGGATTCGCTAAGTGGTCAATTCATGTAGCTTCTGCATGCCATCGCGCAGCCAGTCCAGCAGCGAGCGTTCGGTGTCTACCGGCACGGGTATCTCGGCGTTCAGCTTGCGCAGAGAGTCTTGCCGTTGCGAAAGCAGGTGGCACATCTGCTGACCTATTTCCGGCCGGCTCTTTAACAAGGGCGTCAGGTCCGCCTTGTCCAGCCGATAGACTACGGCCCGCGTCAAAGCCGTGACTTGCGCTTGAACCGGCAAACCCGCCAGGACGCCCGCCTCGCCGATGGAGTCGCCAGGTCCCAGCCGCGCGGATTCGACCGGACCGGAGGGTCCCGTCACCATCACCGACATGACACCCGACTGCACGATCGTCAGGTAGTCCGTCACCTCGTCCGACTTGACGACCATCTGATTTGCTTCGTATTCGTGACGGGACAATCTCCTCGACAGCGCTTCGATTTCTTCACCCTGCAAGGCACGGAAGAGATCGACGTGTGACAGGAGCCGTTGCCGGCTGTCAGCGGCGTCGTGGCGTGGTGGCCTTGGAACGCTCAATGGCCGGAGTTCGATTCCCGCAGCGGCGAGATGACGATGGCACAGGTCGTAAAGCTGGTTCGTCACGACCACGGACTTGCCCATGTCATCGATATAAACCGTGACTGCGTATTCAATCGAGTTGATCGAGGCGTTCTTGATAAGCGTATAGGGCGCCGGCGTTTGCAACACCAGACTACTTCCCAGGACCGCACGCTCCAACGCGCCAAGGACGGTGGCCGGACGTTCTTCCGGTGAAATCTGCAGCGCGATGGACACGCCGTGAAGCGCAACGGGACGGCTGCTGTTGGTGATTTTCGCCTTGGCCGCCACACTGTTGGGGACGATGACGACATTGCCCTGGGACGTGAGCAGGTGGGTCGCACGCCAGTTCATCTCCAGCACCTTGCCCTCCACGCCATCAACCGAGACCCAGTCCCCAATGTGATACGGCTCGGTTGTGTTCAGCACGATCCCGGCGAACACATCGCTAAGCGTGCTTTGTATGGCGAGACCCAGCACGATTGCCAGTGCACCGGAGGTGGCGACCAGCCCGGTCACCGGCAGCCCCAGCACGAATGCAAGCGAGGCGACGACGGCTGCAAGAAAAACCAGCGCACCCAGCACGTCCTGGAAAAGGCGTTCCCTGTGCCAATGGCGCGATCGGAACGCTGCGTCCAGCGACAACGTGAGAAGACGCGCGCCGATCAGCCACCACGAAACCTCGAGGATCTGGGCCGCAAGATGACGGCCTGCAGATTCAGGCCACGGCGCCGGCGTGAAGGGACTCAGCGCCGATCCGAACAACAGCGCGCTCAACAGCGCGAAAATCACCAGTCTGAGCAGCAAGCGGATGGTGTCGTTGCGTGGAAACGCTGCGCGCCAGAGCACGACGTCCACCATGACCAACACGAAGCCAAGAACCAGCGGATCTTTCACAGGACTGCTCCCGACATGGAGGACCTCCCGTGTTGCTGCGCAACGAACGGCTGCGTACAGTCACGGATGTTTTGTCCGAATGCATTCGCATTCTACGGTTTCCGGCTCTTATCCGTAGAACGTGTCGTGCGTCCGGCGTTCACAACGTGCACGATGCAGATGCACGGATTTGGGCGAGAGCACGAGAGTCGTCTTGATCCGTCATACGCCCTGCAGGCGGCCGGACTCTAAACAGTCAGGCGCTGTCTGGACTGCCGTTTGCCCGCAGCTTTACAGCCTTCCAGCCCGCTCGCGCTTCCACCCATTCTGCAACCGCGAGCAAACGCTCGTCGTGTTGCGCCGCGCCGATCAGTTGAGCACCCAGCGGAAGACCGGCGTGCCCGAGGGCGATCGGTAGACTGATGGCGGGAACGCCCAGGAATGTCCATGGAGCGCACATCGAAGCGTCGCCGGTATAGCCGAGTCCGGCGGGCGCTTCCCCTGTGGCCGGCGCGACGAGAAGTGCATCCAGACGCATGTCTTCCAGCAACCAGCGGTCAAAGAGATGGGCCAGTCGCACCTGCGCAGCCCTCGCTCGCGCATAGTCGACACTCGATACGCCGCGGCCCTCGTTGATCAACGACGTCATGACCGAACTGATGAGGCCGGGCGACCGGTCCAGAAGCGCGCCATGCACCACCGCCGCTTCGACCGCCAATATCGCCGATACCAGCGCCCCCATGTCCTCCAGTTCCGCCGGCAAATCGACCGTGACGACGTCCGCTCCATCGGCTTTCAGTTGTGCCGCCAGTCGCGCCAACGCGTTGTCCTGAGCTGGTTCCATCGCGGTGCCGACTTGCCTGCGCAGCATGCCGATACGGATGACCGCACCGCCGTCGTTGCCCCGGCTTTTGTTCTTGCTGCGTACGTGGGCAAAGTGAAAGTCCTGGTCGTCGGAACCCGCTACGACTTTAAAAGCGTACGCCGCATCCGCGACGTTGGCAGTGAACATTCCGATGTGATCCAGCGATGGCGCCAGCGGCAACACACCGGTTCTGGCAATGCTCCCATAGGTCGGTTTGAACCCCACTACACCGCAATACGCCGCGGGGCGAATAACGGAACCAAACGTCTGCGTCCCGAATGCAAGAGGAACAATCCCCGCTGACACAGCCGCGGCAGAGCCGCTGGACGAGCCGCCGGGCGTATGCTTTTCATTCCATGGATTGACCGTCGGACCCGGGTGGCGCCAGGCGAACTCTGTTGTCACCGTCTTTCCTACGATGGTTCCACCTGCTTGCCGCAAGCGCGCCACAAGTACCGCATCAAACTCGGGCGTGCGGCCCGCGTACGCCGGCGAGTTGTACTCGGTCGGCATGTCCGCCGTGTCGATGAGATCTTTTATGCCGATGGGAACACCCGCGAGCGGCAACCCTATGTCGGCTTGATTGACCACCGGCGCGTCCGGCAGATAACTGAATGCGTGCAACCACGGTTGGGTTTGTCGGGCGGCCTTATCGGCGGCTTCAATGCTTTGCTGGATTGTCAGAACACCGCTCTCGACAGCACGGCGAATGTCGAGCAGGGTAAGTGCGTTTGCTGGTTCAGTCATCTCGTGAATAATCCCGGTGTGTGTTCCGCGTGTTCCGTGGCCTAAGCGCGCTAATGCCTTAGTATGCCAGCCACTTGCTCCGAGACAATAATGGCAAAGGGGCGCGTATCTACCCAACTCCCTGTGGCCGGACTGTCTTGAAGCACAAACGGCTAAGCCGGGCGTTTGCCCGGCCCCAAGGATTTCCGCCTGGAAGCTGAATCAGCCCCCGATGTGCTAAGCACAAGGGACCTGCCTTCATCCCTGTCTGAGCGGTTGCGTCGCAGGACGCATGCGTCGGCCAGCCAAACTCCATACAATCGCAGCAATAACCAGGGCGAGCACGCCCGCAACATACAGCGCCGAGGCGAAGCCACTAGCGAAACTTGCCGGGGCCGCAGCTGCCAGGAACATCTTTGCGGCTGGTGCTAAATGCTCGGTCGCGTGAACCGCGTCGCCGGCCAGCAATCTGGACATGAAGTCGGCACCAAGCGAATTCCTTACTGCGGGAGCATTAACCAAGGCTAAGTCGAGTGCCGTCTGAGTCCGCGAGGCAAGCACGGCGCCAAGCACCCCTACTGACATGACGATCGCGGTAAACCGCGTGGTCGTGCTGATGCCGGAAGCCATGCCGGTTCGATTGGGCGGAACGCACGCCATGATCGCCTTCTGCGTATCCCCGTTCAGTATGCCGGCACCACAACCCGTGACGATCATGCCGAGTGCGACCAGCCAGTATCTTTGATCCATTGCAACTGACGCGGTCAATAAATTCCCCGCGCCGATCAGGCCAAGCCCGACCGTCAGCAGCGTGACGCTGGAAAACCGGTCCGCAAGCCACGCCCCTATGTAGGGACCCGCGATCATGGCAGTGGCAAACGGAAGCATGCCGATGCCCGCGCTAACGGCCGGCCATCCGAATGCGTTCTGCAGATACAGTGGCAGGAACGTCATCATGACCTGAGCACAGGCTGCATAGCCGAACATGCCAAGCACAGCGGCAACAAAACGCGCCTGACGAAACAGCGACAAGTCGATCATGGCGTGAGGGCGGTTCTTTTCCAGTTTCAGAAATGCGATAAGCAATCCTACGCATCCTGAGAACCTGGCTATTGTGGGCAGACTTTGCCAACCGTCCGTTTGTGTTCCGATCAGCGCCCAGATGCCAAGTGCCAAAGAGGCACCGAACAACAGGCTCCCCATTACGTCGATTGCCCCGGCTTGGGGGTTGCGTGACTCGCGGATAGAGCGGTGCACGCACCAGGCGAGCACCGAGCAGACAGGCAAGTTCAGGAGGAAGATCCACCGCCACCCGAGCCACTGCGTAATCACGCCGCCGACTAACGGCGCGACCGTAGTCGCCAGCCCCATGCACATACCCCATACGGCCCAGGCGCGCGCGCGAGCGGGTCCTTCCTGGAAGGAATTAGCTATCACCGCGAGCGCGGCGGTCAGCAACATCGACGCGCCCACGCCTTTTATCGCACGCGCGAGATTCAGGAAAAGCGCGGTGGGTGCAAGCCCGCATCCGAGCGATGCCAGGCAGAAGACACCCAGGCCGATCATCATCAGTTTCTTTCGCCCGAAGCGATCGGCTATACCGCCGGCGGCCAGCAAGCACGATGCAAAGGCGACCATGTACGCACTCACGACCCATTCCACGTCAGCAAAACCCACGTGGAACGATCGCGCGATCGAGGGCAGGGAAACGGCGACCACGTTGGTATCGAGAACGATCAGCGCGCAGGTTGCCGAGGCGGTGCCCAAAACGAATCGCGCTGCCCGCCTGCTCAACGCCGGGCTGAAATCCGTGTCCTGTGAACGCTCGTTGTCCGCAGGCGAAGGACCATCTGGAGGCTGCTCATGATTTATGAGCGGACTTCTTCGAAACATGGAAACCACCATCGAGAGGAAATTGATGGTCGTCATACTATCTATAACCGTATTAACCGTCACTAACGTAAAATCACAGAATTATTCGCAAAAATGTTAATACAGTGAAACTCGAACTTCGTCATATCCGATGCTTTGTTTGTGTTGCCAGGCACCTCCACTTCGCCCGCGCGGCTGAGGAACTGGACATTGCACCGCCCTCGCTCACCAAGCAGATTCAGGAAACCGAGCGGCTATTGAACGTGCGTCTGTTTCATCGGACCAAACGCAGCGTTGCGTTGACTGCGGCAGGAGAGGCTTACTTGCCCGAAGCGCTGGCCGCCCTTGCCCACTTGTCACGCGGGCAGGAACTTGCCGCGCTTGCCGAGCGCGGAGAGCTGGGCCGGATCGAGGTGGGATACGTCGCGTCGGCGGCATTTGCGGGTGTGCTTCAAAACACCATTAGGGGATTTCGCCGTGACAACCCCCGCATAGAGATAGTCCTTAGCGAACTTGCGATGGACCGCGTGCCGGCCATGCTCGCTGAAGGTCTTATCGACGTCGCGTATGTCAGGCCGCCCATGCATTATCCAGAGGGAATCCAGGCGATCACGCTGTATTGCGATCATTTCATTCTGGCCATTCCTGAAGACTCGCTGCTGGCGAAATCGGCAAGCATTTCTCCCGCCCAATTGCGTGACTGTGTTTTTGCGTTGCCTGAGCAGGACTTCGGGACGTTCGAGGTCGGGCGCAGGGGGCGTTTTCAACCGCAGTTGGGCCAGAGGCCAGGACCGTTGGCCGCAGTACTGGCTTGTGTCTCGCTAGGGGGAAATGTCGCGGTAGTGCCGCGCACGCTCAGCGATTGTGTTTCACTTCCAGGCGTGGTTTATAAGGCGATTACTGGAAAACCGATCGTATCGGAAGTCGCCATGGCATTTCGCCGGCATGAACGTGCGCCTGCTGTACGTGAATTTATAAGTTATACGAAACAGTTGTAGTTCAAAGGCCGATGCAACGGGTATCGAAACACCAGTGTGATTGCTTCTGAGGAAATGAAACGAAGAATGGATAAATCGAGGGAGAAAGAGACCACCGCTGCCAGCCGATATATTCATCGGCTGGCAGCGGTCATGTAAGCAACTCCGCAGCTATTTTCAATAGCCAGCCGATCACGTCACCGGCGCGGGATTAAACAAAGTAAGCGCGTTATGCAACTTCAAATGCTCGGCACACGTCTCCTTCCGTCCGCTCGCCACGTCCAGCATCAAGCGGAACAGCTCCCAACCTACGTCTTCAATCGTCGCGTCGCCGGTTGCAATGCGACCCGCATCGACATCCATCAAATCATGCCAGCGGCGTGCCAGATCGGAGCGTGTCGCGACCTTGATAACAGGCACCTCCGCCAGGCTATACGGCGTGCCTCGCCCCGTGGTGAACACATGCAGATTGATACCGGCGGCGACCTGCAGCGTGCCGCAGATGAAATCGCTCGCGGGCGTTGCCGCGAAGATCAGGCCCTTCTGCTTCACCTTCTCGCCGGGCGACAACACACCCGAGATAGCCGAGTTGCCGGACTTGATGATCGAACCCATCGCCTTCTCGACAATATTCGACAACCCGCCTTTCTTGTTTCCGGGCGTCGTGTTCGCGCTGCGGTCCGCGCCGCCACGCTTCAGATATGTGTCGTACCACTGCATCTCGCGGATGATCGCCTGCGCAACCTCGGCGTTGGCGGCACGGCTCGTCAATTGGTCGACGCCATCGCGGACTTCGGTCACTTCAGAAAACATCACCGTCGCGCCCGCACGCACCAGCAGATCGGTGGCGAAGCCGACCGCGGGATTCGCCGTGAGTCCGGAGAACGCATCGCTGCCGCCGCACTGCACGCCGATCACGAGGTCAGAGGCAGGACACGTTTCGCGCCGCCGCTGGTTCAGCCGTTCGAGATGACGCGTAGCAGTACGCATGATGGAATCGATCATCGACTGGAAACCAACATGCGCGTTGTCCTGCAGCACGACAACATCGCCATTCGAATCGTCCCCCGCAGTCGCAATCGGAATCGTGCCGACGGGCATCAAGCGTTCAGGCTGCAGCTTTTCGCACCCGAGGCTCACGATCATCACTTCGCCGCCAAAGTTCGGATTCAGGCTGATGTTGCGCACGGTGCGAATAGGCACCATGGCATCGGGTGCATCGATAGCAACACCGCAACCGTAGGTATGTTCGAGCCCGACAACATCATCGACGTTCGGATATCGCGGCAGCAACTCAGCCTTGATCCGCGCGACCGCATGCTCGACCACGCCCGACACGCATTGCACGGTCGTGGTGATAGCGAGGATGTTGCGCGACCCCACCGACCCGTCGGCGTTTCGATACCCCTCGAACGTGAACCCTTCCAGCGCCGGCATTTCGGGGGCCGCGCGCGTTGCGATCGGAAGGTCCTCCAGACCGGGCGGTTCCGGCATCTGGATCACGTGTTCGTTGATCCAGCTTCCTTTGGGCAAGTCCTTCAATGCGTACCCGATCACCACGTTATAGCGCACCACGGCTTCGTTCTCGGCCAGATCGGCGAGCGCCACTTTATGGCCTTGCGGTACACGCTCGCGCAACACGAGACCATCGGCGAACATGGCGCCTTCAGGCAAGCCGCCGTCGTTGACGACGATCGCCACATTGTCCTGAGGATGAACACGAATGTAGAGAGGAGACTGTTCCATTTCAATCGAACCTTAAGATGACTGCTCGCGACTACTCGCCCATCACTGCCGCTGTTCCTTGACGCGTGAAACGAGTTGCGTCGGGCTCACGAACTGCAGCGCGATCAGTACCCATACCAGGGTGATCGCCATGTAGATCATCGCCATAGCATCGATGGATTGAGGCGCACGCACACCCGTCGAAAAGACCGCGTAGTACAGCGCGACCACCAGTGTCTGCGTGGTCGGCCCGGCGGTAAAGAACGTCAGTTCGAACATGCCGATAGTGCGAACGAGCACCAACAAGCCCGCAGCCAACATGCCCGGCATCAGCAGCGGCAACAGTACATAGCGGAAATACTTCGCCGTGTTCGCCCCGAAGATACGTGCGGCTGCTTCAAGATTCGGATCGATCTGTTCGATGAACGGCGTCATCACGAGAATGACGAACGGCAGCGCGGGCACCATGTTCGCCAGGATCACGCCGCTCAATGTTCCGGCAAGACCGACCTTGTACATGACGGTTGCCATCGGAATGCCGTAGGTGACGGGCGGGACCATCAGCGGCAGCAGGAACACCAGCATCGCGAAACGCTTGCCTCGAAATTGCACACGGGCGAGCGCATAGGCGGCCGGCACGCCCAGTGCGATCGACAGAATCACCACTGCGCCAACCACCTCGATCGTCACCCACAATACGCTCGCAAGCTGGAAGTCGCTCCATGCCTGCGCGTACCAGTGCAGCGTGAATCCCGGCGGCAACAACGTGCCGAACCAGCGCGTCGCGACGGAGTTGACGGCCACGGTCGCAATCAGCAACAGGACGTTGAACAGGAAGAACGCCATCGCGCCCCAGACGAACATCTTCCAGAGCCGGTCCCCAAGGCTTAAGCGCGGTTTCATCGGCTTGGCCGGTTGCGCACCGTCGTTGCGGCTGTCGCGAGGAGCCGAGGCATGAGTGGAAGCGGTCCAGGCAGGTGCATGATTATCGGTTGCCATCAGCCTTTACCTCCGGTCACCGGACCCGTGTAGAAGAAGCGGCGCGCGCTCAGCATGCCTGCCACTACCAGCAACTGCACAAAGCCCATCACCATCGCTATCGCGGAGGCGAGGGAATAATCGTAGCTTTCGAACGCGGCTTCGGCGGCGGCGATCGAGATCACCCGCGTGGGTCCGGCCGGAGCGCCGAGCAGCACTGCCGATGGAAACACCGAGAACGCCTGCACGAACGACAAACACGCGGCCATGGTCAGCCCGGGCATCAGCAGCGGCAGGTAGATCTGTCGAAACTGCTCCCAGGGACTTGCGCCTAAGGTGGCCGCAGCGCGCGCAAGCGTCGGGTCGATGCCGGTCACATACGAGAGCGTCAGCAGAAAGGCAAACGGAAAACCCGACACGATCAGCGATATCAACACGCCCCAATAGTTATGCGTGAGACGCACTTCATCGCTATATAAATGCAGTCCATGCACCGCCTGCGAGAACCAGCCGTTCGGACCGAAATAGGTCAGCATGCCATCGGCGATCAGCACCGTGCCCAATGTCACCGGAATCACCAGCAACGTGGTCACGAACTTCTGATACGGCGAATTCCGGCGCAAAGCGAAGGCGACCGGAACCGACAGACCCACGTTGATGATCGTCGCCGGCACCGCGAGCTTCAAGGTCACGATGATCGTGGGCCACATCGCGGTATCGGTGAAAAAGGCGATGTAGTTGGCGAACGCAGAGCCGCCGTTCATCGGCTGGAACGACAGCACAAGGCCGTACACGAACGGATAAACAAACAGCGCGAGGATGAAGATCAGCGCGGGAGAAACCAGCCACGCCTTTGCGTCGCGTGGGACTGCTGAAGGGAGCGGAACGGTTGGCGAGTTCATGGCGTTTCCCCGTCATACACCAGTGTGCGTGCTGGCGGAACGCGCAGGCAAATGGGTTCACCCACCGCTACGTCACCCGTCACGCGCGCCCACAGATTGCCGAACGCGGCCTTCACGCGGATCAGCGAATCGTGGCCGCCGTATTCCACCGTCAGCACCTCTGCATTGAACGCATTCTCGGCGCCGGGCGCGGCGCGTTCCAGGTCTTCGGGACGCATCGCGACACTCACGCGCTTGCTGTCGAAACCGGCCATCGGCATGCCGATCAGCCGCACGCCATCCGAGCTCACGGCAACCCCTTCGCCCTGCATGCCTTCGAGCGTAAATTGAGCTACGTTCCGATACCCCATGAAGCGCGCGACATGCAGGTTGCCGGGCCGTTCATAGATTTCCTTTGGCGACGCGACCTGCTGCACGGTGCCTTCCCGCATCACGACAATGCGGTCGGCCATCGACAATGCTTCGTCCTGGTCGTGGGTCACGTAGATCGTTGCGCGGCCAAGCTGGCAGTGGATGCGCCGGATCTCGGCACGCATTTCAATGCGCAGCTTGGTATCGAGATTCGACAGCGGCTCGTCCATCAGCACGAGCGACGGTTCGATCACGATCGCGCGGGCGATAGCAACACGCTGCTGCTGGCCGCCGGACAACTGCCCCGGCAGCTTCTTCTCCTGGCCGACAAGCTGCACCATCTGCAGCGCTTCATAGGCGCGACGCGCGGCTTCGCTCTTCGCGACGCCGCGCATCTTGAGGCCGAAACCGACGTTGTCGAGTACGGACATATGCGGGAACAACGCGTAGTTCTGGAACACCATGCCGAAGCCGCGTTTCTCCGGCGGCAGGACGTCGATACGCTGGTCGTCTAGCCAGATCTGTCCGCCGGTCAGCGGTTGCAAGCCGGCGATGCAATTGAGCGCCGTCGACTTACCGCATCCGGACGGCCCGAGCAACGCGATGAATTCGCCGCGCTGGATGTTCAAGGCAAGACCACGGAGCGCCGCGACCGCCTGACCTTCGGCGTTCATGAAACTGCGGCTGACCGAATCAAGACGCAACTCATCAAACTGATGCTTCATGGCAGGTTCCTGAGGCTAAGAACGACACCGTGCGACGAACTTGACTTCATCGCTTAAAGCGATCATCAAGCCGCCGCACGGCCTTTAAAGTTACTTCGACGTCCGAAACGTCGAAAATTACTTCGACTTCTGCGATCCGATCTCGCGGTCCCACTTCTGGAACGCGGCGACCATCGCAGTGGCGCTCAGCGGCACCACATGCGGACGGTCCGCCAGCAGCTGTGCGTATTCCGGCCGGCCGTACTTCTTGATGACGTCCTGGCTCTTCGCCGGAGCTTGATCGATCGTCACGCCCTTCACTGCCGGACCCGGATAGAAATAACCGTCGTCAAAGGTCATTGCCTGCTGTGCGGGTTCAAGCATGAAGTTCATCATCTTGTAGAGCACGTCGAGCTTTTCCTTCGGCACGCCGTTCGGGATCACCATGTAGTGGGCGTCGTCGACCCACGTCATGTTGTCGAAGGCCTGGACCTTGTATTCAGCCGGCACGAGGCCAAGCGCGCGCGGGTTGATGTCCCAGCCGGTGACCGTCACCGTCATGTCGCGCGAGCCTTCGCCCAGTTCCTTCATCACCGCCGATGTACCGCCCGGGTAGTAAGGAATGCAATCGTTCAATTGCTTGAGAAAGGCCCAGGTCTTGTCCCAGCCGTTGATCGGGTCTTGCGGGTTCTTGTCGCCGAGCACATACGGCAAGCCCATCAGGAAGGTACGGCCGGGACCGGAATTGGCCGGGCGTGCATAGATCAGCTTGTCCGGATGCGCCTTGCACCACGCGAGCAATTGGGCAGGCGTTTTCGGCGGATCGGTCACTTTGGCGGGGTTGTATTCGATCAGCGGACCTGCCGGCATGTACGTCACTTCAATCCCGTAGCCTTGCGCGAGGTCCTGCATCTTGCGGGGACCGGGCGCGTATTTATCGAGTACGCCGGGGAACGCCGTGGCCTGATCCGGCAGCAGTTTCATCCAGAGCTTTTGTTCGATACCCGCGGCAAGCGCGTCCGTGCCGGTCAGCACGAGGTCGATGTCCGAGCGGCCGGCTGCCTGCATCGCCTTGATCTTGCCGGGCAACTGCGGCGCGGGCGCATTGGTGAACGTGATGTTGGAAACGAGTTGCGGGTACTTCGCCTTGAAGGCCTCGAACGCCTTCTGCGTCAGTTGCAAATTGCCCGCCACGTCCACGATGTTGATCGACACCGGGTCCGCCGCGTGCGCAGCAGGTGCGGTGACAATTGACACTGCGATAACCGCGGTGACTGCCGCCACGGTGCTCAACGCCATGCGCAGCACCCCCAGCTTCACCGACAAACGGCCGGACATAGTCATTTCGTCTCCTCGCTCTTTGTATGGATTTTATTGCGGATCGATCAAAGCCGATGCCGCCACGCGACACAAATGGACCGCAGCCAAAGGTCAGCGGCGCGGCGCATTTATCGATGTATGTTGTCGTATGAGAACATAACTGTGACGGAGCGCGCTTTCTATCACCGTAAACCCGTAATTACGATGCCTTCGGCCTCCCGACAAAGGTCGAATGGATAGCGCCCTAACCCTTACAGATAGTCATTCCCACGATTTGAACCGCAGCGGAATCAGATCGATTTAAAGGCGGCGTGGTAGCGGATAGGGGCGTGAGGATCATCGGTCATGTTGTACGACAACCTATCTTTTGAATACGCGGGGAGACACCACGTTTAGTCAGGCAGAAAAACCGAATGAAGGAATGATTGCCCGAAAGGGCCGCTCCCCGGCGCGCTGGGCGCCGGGCAAGCTTTTGCTACCTGCCGCAGGTCTCAGTGACTTGCCGAGGCGGGCTGCATCGGGACACCGGACGACGCATCAGCCGGCGCATTGGCTACCAGCGTTCCAGGCGCACTCTCCTGCTCGCTGCGCGACGCGGCGACCGAGAACGCAAATGTATTAATGCCCCCGGCGCTGGTAACAGAAACCTTGCCGCCATGCATTTCCGCCGTTGCCTTGACGATCGCCAGGCCCAGTCCGTGGTTCTCACGGCTGTTGGTCCGTGAGACCTCGGCACGATAAAACCGGTCGAACAAATGATCGAGCACGGCGGGCTCAATAGGGTCCCCCGGATTGGCGACGGCCACGCGGACCTGGTCGCCTTCACGCGTGATCGAAACCTTGATGGTCGATCCTTGCGCGCAATGCTGGATCGCGTTCATCAGGAGATTGATACACGCGCGGCCGAACAGCGACTTGTTCACGCGCACGAGCGCGTCACCCGTGTACACCGCGCGCACCTGCGCTTCCTCCAGCGGAATCTCCAAAAACTCCAGCGTATGGGCAACTTCCGCTGCAAGCGATGTATCGACCAGCCCCGTCGCGCGTTCGCCCTGATCGGCTCGCGCGAGGAACAGCATGTCGTTGATGATCGCCCGCATGCGCTCGAACTCTTCCAGATTCGACTGCAGCGTGTGACGCAGGTCGTCGACGGAACGGTTACGGGTCAGCGCCACTTCGGTCTGCCCGATCAGGATGGTGACGGGCGTGCGCAACTCGTGCGCGACATCGGCATTGAACGACTCGAGCCGCCCGTAAGCGCCGTCAAGACGCTCAAGCGCCCCGTTGAATGAATTGGCGAGATCGTTGAGTTCCAGCGGCAGCGAGCGCGTATTCAGCCGCTGCGAGCGATTGTTCGGGCTCACCGCCGACGCGTCCCGGGTCAGCCGCGTGAGCGGCGCAAGCCCGATCCGGGTAACCGAATAACTCAGCAGCAGCACCCCGAGACTGCCCAGGGCGGACAACGCGGCGAGCGCAAAGCCGAATGCGCGCATGGTCCGCGCGTTCGCCGAATAACCGGCCGCGACCTGCAGCATCACGGCCGGCCGCTGGGCATAAGCGGGGAGTTCGACGGTGCTGGTCAGCATGTCGTTTTCGCTGCCGGATCCGGTTCGCACCCGTGCATAACCACCCGCCCAGGTTTTCATGACCTGTCCGGTGACCGGCTGGCCGAACTGGTACGACGAATCTGCGCTCCGCACCGAATACAGCGTAACGCCGTCGCGCGGCGTCATGTCGGTGAGCTTTTCACGCGCCATTTTCCATTTTTCAGGCGTGACCGCGTGATAAACGATGATCCGCGCGATCTGCGTGCGGTCATCGAGCGACTCGCGCAAATGCACTTCGAGTTGCGTGCGCAACACCAGGAACAGCCCGGTTCCGACCAGCGTGAAAACAAACAGCGCGACGGCCGCGAACATGAAGGCCAGACGCCGGGCGATAGATCGATTCATGATGTTCCCGCTTCTTCGCGGACCTCCAGCACGTAGCCCATGCCGCGCACCGTGTGCAGCAACTTGGTTGGAAATGGGCCGTCCAGCTTGGCCCGCAGGCGCTTGATCGCGGTTTCCACCACATTGGTATGGCTGTCAAAGTTGACGTCCCAGACCAGTTCGGTGATCGCCGTCTTCGACAGAATATCGCCTTGCCGGCGCGCCAGCACGCTCAGCAACTGAAATTCCTTGGCGGTCAGGTCCAGCCGTATGCCATCGCGCGTGGCGCGCCGGCCGATCAGATCGACATACAGGTCGCCCAGCGAGATCAGCGTCGACTCCTGCACGCGAGTGCGCCGCGCCAGCGCGTGCAGCCGCTCAACCAGTTCCAGAAAGGAGAACGGCTTGGTCAGGTAGTCGTCGGCGCCTTCGCGCAGGCCCCGCACGCGGTCGTTGATCTGGTCGCGCGCGGTCAGCATGATGACGGGGGTCGCCTTATGCGCGCGCAGCGCCTTCAGCACGCTGAAGCCATCGCGTTTGGGCAGCATCACGTCGAGCACGATCACGTCGTAGTCGAATTCGATCGCGAGATGCGTGCCTTCCTCGCCGTCAAGGGCCACGTCGACTATCCACCCCTGCTCTGTCAAGCCGGAGCGCAGATAGTCAACCACCTTGTGTTCGTCTTCCACGATGAGCAGTTTCATGCGCGCCTTCTTATGTACGTATTCCCATTATAGGAAACCGTTGTGTCTCCCCCTGCGGCAAGTGGCGAAACCCGGTCTGCACGACCCGGGCCGGCAGCGCCCGGGCGCGTTCACGTCACTCGCGCATTAATCCGCATTCGTCAGTTTGGCGGGCTGGCTGCCGCCGTTTTCTCCGGAGCCGCCGCGTTGACGTCCCAGCCGCCGCCCAGCGCCTTCACCAGCGACACCGACGTCGTCCATTGCTGGCCATGAATCTGCACATCCTGACGCTCACTTGTGAGCAGTGACTGCTGGGCGGTGATCACATCGAGGAAGGCGACCAGGCCGCCCGAATAACGATCGTTGGCGAGCGAAAGCAAACGCTGCGCGTCAGTGACGGCTTCCTGCGACTCCTTCGATGCCGCATCGAGCACCGACAACCCGGTCACGCCGTCCTGCACCTGCTGGAACGCATTGAGCACCGTCTGGCGATAGTTCGCCTCGGCCGCCTGATAACCGGCGCTCGCAAAATCAACGTTGGCGGCACGTCGCCCGCCATCGAAGACAACTTGTCCGAGTGTGGCGCCAAGCGTCCACATGAGCGTCGGTGCGCTCAGCAGGCTGGCGAACTGCGTGCTTTCCCAGCCGATACCCGGCATCAGCGAAAGGCTCGGGAAAAACGCGGCTTTCGCCACGCCGATCTGCGCGTTCGCCGCAGCCATCGCGCGTTCCGCCGACGCAATGTCGGGACGCCGCTGCAGCAAATCACTTGGCAGTCCGAGCGGTATCGCGGGGACGGACGTATTGATCACCTTCGGCGCAATCGCGAATTGCGGTGCGGGAATGCCAATCAGCGCAGCGATTGCATGCTCGAACTGGGCGCGTTGATTGAGCAGCAGGCGAGCCTGGACGCGCGTGGAGTCGAGTTCGGATTTCTGCTGCAGCACGTCGAGCCCGGACACCGAACCCAGGTCATGCTCGGTGGTCACGTAATCCAGCGCCTTCTGCTGCAGGACGACGGACCGGTTCAGCACGTCGATCTCGGCATCGAGTTCGCGCATCGAAAAATAATCGCTGGCCAGGTCCGTGGTCAGCACGAGCCGCGCGTTGGCGAGATCGTCGCGCGATTGTTCGGCGGACGCCCTCGCGCCCTCGACTTCGCGGCGAATCCGGCCAAACAGGTCGGTGTCGTAGTCAATGGTCGGACCGACACTGATGTTGTTCTGCACCGTCGACTGGGTCGGCGTGGCGTAGTTGGTCAGCGGCCGGTTCTGCGATATCCGGGCACGCGACCCGGTGGCGCCAAGGTCCACCTCTGGCACCAGCTGCGCCTTGTTGTTCGCGAGAGTCGCCCGCGCCTGCGCGTAATGCGCGCTCGCGGCGGCGAGTGTCTGGTTCTGCGCGAGCGCTTGCTGCTCGAATCCATTCAACGATTCATCGCCGAAACTGGCCCACCATTCCGGCACCAGCGGCGCATGCGACGGCTCGGCGAGACGCCAGTACGAGTCGGTGTGCCACGCGGGCGGGGTATCGGCGTGAGGCTGTTTGTAGTCCGGCCCGACCGTGCAGGCGGACAGCAGAACCGCTCCGGATGCCATCACGGTCGTGGTGGTCATCAGGGTCAGGATCTTGAGGGCCTTGAGCCGTGCCGGCAGAATCGGCCACTGAGCCGGCCACTGGCGCGCGCGCTTCACGACGTCCCCTTCTTCTTGGCGGGCTGCTGCGGGGCGATCAGGACATGATCGCCGTCCGCAATGGAATCGCTCGGATTGATGATGATCTTGTCGGTCGCTTCAATGCCGCTTTCAATTTCCAGCGACTGCCCCAGGTCCTGCGCAATCACGATCTTGTGCAGATCGACATTGCCGTTCTGGTCGACCACCGCAACCCGCGGCCCTTCGGAGCGGAACAGCAGCGCATTGCCCGGCACCAGCAAGGGCGCCCGCACGGTGGCCGGCAGCGCCACCTGGACGTACGCACCCGGGCGCAGCTTGTTATCGGGATTAGGCAGGCGCACTTCGATCTGCAGCGAACGGGTGGGGACATCGATTGCGCCGGAGATATGGGCAATTGATCCGTGGAACTGCTGGCCCGGCAACTCCGCCTGCGTGACGATGACATCCTGCCCTTGCGTCACGTTCTGAGCATAAGCCTGCGGAAGCTGCACATAGACCCGCAGCGGGTCGGACTGCGCCATCGCGAAGAGTGCGCGGGGGGCGCCGCTGCCCGCATCGATCAGGTCACCCACGTCCACATTGCGCTGCGTCACCACGCCTGTGAACGGAGCCACGATGCGCTTGAACGATTCGAGCTGCATCAGGCGCTGCACGTTCGCATTGGCGGCCGCGAGATTCGCGACGTCCTGGTTATACGTGCTCTGACGCTCGTCGAGTTCCTGTTGAGAAACCGCATCGCGCTGGCGCAGTTGCTGCCAGCGCTCGAACGAACTTTTCGCGAGCACGAGACTGGACGAGCTCTGGTCGCGTTGCGCAACGGCCTGCTTCAGTTCCTGGTCGATCTCAGGCGTATCGAGATCGGCGAGCAACTGGCCTTGCTTCACCCGCGTGCCAATATCCGCATACCAGTGCAGCAGATAACCCGTGGCGCGTGCGTAGATAGGCGACTCCACGTAGCCGCGCAAGGTGCCCGGCAGCAAGGTGTTGCCGCCGCCCGCCGCCTGCTTGGGCAAGACGACGTTCACGTAGACCTTTGCGTTTTGCTGCGAGGTCGCGGCCGCCGAGCGGCTTTGCATCACGTCCGACACCACCGTGCGGCCGGCGCCCAGCACGAGCAGGACCAGCACCACGATGATGGCGATCTTCGCCCGTTTCCATTCACGGCCTCGAGGCGGCAACGCGTGCCCGTCCTCGGTCTCCCTGGCGGGAATCGCTAGCGAAGCATGAGTTTTTTCTGTCATATCAGTCAGCCATATTTAACTTGGAGCATGCTCGCCGGCGCCATGGTCAGGGCCGCCGTGGCCTGGGTTGCCGCCTGAACCACCGCCATGATCGTCCTGGTCACCCGCCGAACGATCATGCCGCCGGGCCAGCCGGCTGTGAATACCCGCAAACACGAGCGGCACGAAAAAGAGTGTGGAAACAGTAGCGAAGAGCAATCCGCCGATCACCGCACGGCCGAGTGGCGCGTTTTGTTCGGCGCCTTCGCCGAGACCAAGCGCCATCGGAATCATACCGATGATCATGGCGAAGGCCGTCATCAGCACCGGCCGGATACGGCTCGCGCCGGCTTCCAGCGCCGCGGTCAGCGGCGGTGCGCCGGCCTGCAGCCGCTGGCGCGCGAAGGACACCATCAAAATACTGTTCGCGGTCGCGACGCCCATTGTCATGATGGCGCCGGTGAGCGCCGGAACGCTCAGGTGCGTGCCGGTGAGGAACAGCATCCAGACGATGCCGGCCAGCGCCGCCGGCAACGCGCTGACAATGATCAGCGGGTCGATCCACGACTGGAAATTCACCACGATCAGCAGGTACACCAGCACGATTGCCATCGCCACGCCGATACCCAGGCCAAAGAACGACGAGCGCATGGTCGCGACCTGGCCGCGCACGACGATCTGGCTGCCGCGCGGCAAGGTGGCACGGGCCTGATTCACGAGCTTGTCGACCTGCCTCGCGATACTGCCGAGGTCGCGTCCTTCCACGCTTACGAACACGTCGATGACCGGGCGGATGTTATAGCGCGACACCACCGCGAACTGGTTTTGCGGCGTGACCTGCACGAGGTTGCCGAGCAGTTGCGTGGGTCCCGTGGCGCTGCCGGAAACGGGCGTGCGCAAGAGTTCGTCGATTGATGAAACCTGATACTGAGGAGTCTGCACCGCGACCGAATACTCCACGCCATTCTTGTTGTTGAACCAGAAACCCGGGGCGGTTTGCGAGCTGCCCGACAGCGAGACCAGCACGTTCTGGGCGACGTTGTTCGCCGTCAGGTTGAGCTGCTGAAGCCGGGTACGATCCATTTGCAGGTTCAGCGCGGGTTCGTCGAGCTTCTGCTGGATGTGGGTATCGACCGTGCCCGGAATCTGGCGGATCGCCTTCATCAGCTTCGCCGCGACCTGGAAGTTACCTTGCTGATCCGCACCGGAAATCTGTACGTCGACCGCGGCCGGCAAACCAAAGTTAAGAATCTGCGTAACGATGTCCGCGGGCTGGAAGAAAAATTCGACGCCCGGAAAACGCTTCGGCAGCTCGGCGCGCAACTTGTCCACGAATTTCTGCGTGGGGTCGTGATCCGCCGTCAGCGCAACCTGAATCTCACCGTCGAGGGTGCCGATCGTGCCCGCGTTGCTGTATGACAAGTTGATGCCGCTATACGGCAAGCCGAGGTTATCGAGGACCGTGACGAGCTGATCGGCCGGCACGATCTCCCGCACCACTCTTTCCACATCGTCCGCGAGCCGCGCGGTTTCCTCGATCCGCGTGCCGGTCGGCGCACGCATATGCAGGCGAATGTCGCCGGAGTCGACGGTGGGGAAGAAGTCCTCTCCCAGCGCGAATACCAATCCTACCGACAGCACGCAAAAGCCCAGGAACGCCGCAGCGAACACCCGGCGCCGCACAAGCAACGTACTCAGGATCACGATGTAAGTGGCGCGCATGCGCTCGAACCCGGCGTCGAAACGGTGATACAGCCGCATGAACACATTCGGCTTCGATCCACTCTTCGGCTTGTGCGCGTGGCCCATCAGCAGCATCGCGAGTGTTGGCACGAGCGTACGCGACAAGATGTACGACGCGAGCATCGCGAACACCACGGCTTCGGCGAGCGGCACGAACAGGAATTTCGCCACGCCCGTCAGGAAGAACATCGGCACGAAAACGATACAGATACACAGCGTGGAAACCAGTGCGGGAACCGCGATTTCACCCGCCCCTTCCAGAATTGCCTCGTGCAGGTCCGTGCCCATGTGCAAGTGCCGCTCGATGTTCTCGATGGTCACCGTTGCATCGTCAACCAGGATACCCACTGCGAGCGCGAGCCCGCCCAGCGTCATGATGTTGATGGTCTGGCCGAGCGCGTGCAGCACCAGCAAGGACGAGAGGATCGACAACGGAATGGAGACCGCGATGATGCAGGTGCTGCGCCAGTTGCCGAGGAACAGCAGGATCATCGCGGCGGTCAGTGCGGCAGCGATCAGCGCTTCGCGAATCACGCCCTGCACGGCCGCCTTGACGAACACCGATTGATCGAAAAGCGGCGTGATTTTCAGATCCTGCGGCAGCGAAGCCCGGGCGTCCGGTAACAGCGCATAGAGGGAATTGACAATGGACAGCGTCGACGCACTACCGTTCTTGAGCACCGAGATCAGCACACCGCGGTGTCCGTCCTGGCGCACGATATTCGTTTGCGGAGAGAAGCCGTCACGCACATGGGCGACCTCTCTCAGGTAAGTGGTTGCACCATTGAGCGTGCGTACCGGAATGTCGTTCAGCGCGGCGATAGTGGCCGGCGAACCATTCATGTTGATCGTGTACTCCTTCATCCCGATCTTGGCCGTACCGGTGGGCAAGATCAGGTTCTGCGTATTGAAGGCGTTCACCACGTCCGACGGCGTCAGGCCTTTCGCCAGCAGCGCGCGGGTATCCAGGTCGACCGACACCAGGCGGCTTTTACCGCCATACGGATACGGCACGGCCGCACCGGGAATGGTCACCAGTTGCGGCCGCAGGAAGTTCAGGGCGGTGTCGTTCAGGTCCTGCTCGGAGAGCGTGGGGCTGGACAAGCCCAACTGGATCACCGGGATACTGGAGGCCGAATAACTGATCACGAGCGGCGGCGTGGCGCCCGGCGGCATCTGCTTCAACTGCGCCTGTTCCACGGCCACCGTTTGAGCAATGGCGGTCTGGATGTTCGCGGTAGGTTGCAGGAACACCTTCAGGATGGCGATGCCCGGCAGCGACTGCGACTCGATGTGTTCGATGTCGTTGACGGTGGTGGTCAGGCTGCGCTCATTGACCTGCGTTATTCGGTCGGCCACGTCCTCGGCTGACAGGCCCGTGTACGTCCAGATAATGCTGACGACAGGAATGTTGATTTCCGGCAGGACGTCGACCGGGGTTGTCAGGAGCGCAAACGGCGTCGCCAACAGGATCAGGATGGCCATCACGATAAACGTGTAGGGCCGCTTCAGCGCAACGTTGACAATCCACATTGAGACGCGCTCGAAAAAAGCAGGAAAGAAAAATGAACCGCTGGAATGCAACGACGCCGTTCAGCATAGGTTTGTTTGCACACAGCGAGCCGGATTGATTGCGGCCCGAAGCCGTGCAGCCTTTCAGACAACTAATAGCTGATAGGCAACTCACGCCCCGATCTTAACGGGAGGGTACCAACGCCTACATGGCGCCAAAATGGCAGAAATGTCAGGAAGCGGAAGCTGTCGCAGATTTTCCAGCGGCAAACGTTTTCGCGCATTCGGGCTGCTTTTCATACCCGATAAAAATAGAACGCTTCACGCTAATTTCGAATCCACCCATGACACAAACGCCGCCACCAGCGGCGCCTCCTTCAACTCGTGCCGACGCACCCAGTAATACGCATGCTTGCCCGGCACGGTGATACGAAAGGGACGAACGAGCGTGCCATCGGCGAGATCGTCGCGGACGGAAAAGCTATCGCCCAATGCTACGCCTTGTCCCCGCACAGCGGCTTCGATACCCACATGCGCAATGCCAATTTCTAGAATGCGCAAACCTTCAAGCTTGTCCGCCGACGCCTCTGCCAGCCATCGCATCCACGACCCGGCGTGCTCGCAGAACAAGGTCCGGTTGGCCAGGTCCTGCACGGTGCGAAGGGCACGTGGCCCGTTCATGAGCGATGGACTCACGACGGGGAACAACACCGGATGCATGATCAGCTTGACATCGCGATCACGCCAGCGGCCCTCGCCGTATCGGACACAGAGATCGACGTCGGATGAATAGATTTCCTTGTCGTCGTTGGACGGGATCAGTTTTAAGTTGACTGCGGGGAATTGATCGAGGAAGTCACCAATGTGCCGCGCGAGCCACCGTGAAGTGAACAACATCGGCGCCGATACCACCAGGTCTCCCGCAATGACGGGCGAATCCAGCCTGACGACTGCTGTCGCGATCATGTCGAACGCGTTCTTGACCGGCTGCAGCAGCGCTTCGCCGGCAGGCGTCAGTTTCACCCGCGCCTTCGAGCGAATAAACAACGCCACGCCAAGGGTGCTCTCCAGCACACGCACCTGATGGCTGACCGCGCTTGCCGTGACGTTAAGTTCCTCGGCCGCGCTTGCAACCGTCCCGTGGCGCGCGGTGGCTTCGAATGCACGCAAGGGATTGAGTGGGGGCAGCCGATGGCGCATGGGCAAGTCTTATGAACGTAGAAAAACGAAAGATGCTGAGAAAAATTTGATTTAAGGCGAATTTAATTCTCTCTACAAGCAAAAAATTTCTTTGCGTAAGCTAAGGTTCGTTCTGAAACACTTCCGGGCAAACGCATGAACACTACCGACACAACCGAACGCCTCTGGGGCGGCCGCTTCAAATCAGGGCCGTCGCTGGCGCTGGAAAACCTGTCCCGTTCGGACCCCAGCTTCTTCCGCCTTGCGCCCTACGATCTCGCCGGTTCGCGCGCCCATGCAAACGAACTGAAGCGAGCCGGGATCCTGAGCGCCGACGAACTTCAACAACTGCTCGACGCGATGCAGCAAATAGAGACCGAGTTCGTTGCGGGCGACCTCGCCCCTATCCTTGCCGACGAAGACGTCCACACCTTCCTCGAACGCGAACTGACGCAGCGGCTCAAAGCGATCGGCGGGAAGCTGCGCGCGGGCCGTTCGCGCAACGATCAGGCGGCGAACGACTTGCGTTTATATCTGCGTGACAAGGCTCGCAAGCTGGCGCTGGCCGTGATCGAATTGCAGCACGCACTGGTTGAACAGGCCGAGGCCCACGTACAAACCGTCACCGCCGGCTTCACGCATTTGCAACCGGCACAGCCGATCGTGTTCGCGCATCAGTTGCTTGCGCACGCGCAGTCGATTTATCGCGATGTCGACAGGCTCGTGGACTGGGACCGGCGCAGCGCACGTTCGCCGCTCGGCGCCGCGGCGCTGGCGGGTTCCGCGATCTGCTTGCGGGCCGATCTGTCCGCGCAGGAACTCGGCTACGACGGCCCGTGCGAGAACTCCATCGACGCCGTCGCCTCGCGCGACCACGTTGCCGAGTTCACGTTCATCACGAGCATGCTGGCGGTCAACCTGTCGCGGCTTTCGGAAGAAGTGATCCTGTGGACCTCGCGGCAGTTTCGCTGGGTCGAACTCGACGATGCTTATGCAACCGGCAGCTCGATCATGCCGCAGAAGAAAAACTCGGATATAGCGGAGCTGACACGTGGCAAGGCGGGCCGATTGATCGGCAACCTGAGCGGCTTGCTCGCCACGCTCAAGTCGCTGCCGCTTGCCTATAACCGTGATCTCGCGGAAGACAAGATCGCCGCGTTCGATAGTATCGACACGCTCGAACTTGTACTGCCTGCAATGGCCGGTATGATCCGCACCATGCATGTGAACGTGGATGAAATGCGGCGTCAGGCGCCGCTCGGGTTTACGCTCGCTACCGAAGTCGCCGACTGGCTCGCGCTGCGCGGCGTGCCGTTCAGCGAAGCGCACGAGATCACCGGCGCGCTGGTGCGGGCCTGCGAACAGCAGGGCATTGAACTGGGCGACGTGTCGGTGGCAACGCTTGCCGGGGTGGATGCGAGACTTGAACCCGGCGTCCTCGATCACGTCACGCTGGACGCCGCCGTCGCGGCGCGCAGCGGTTATGGCGGCACGGCGCCGGCACGCGTGGCCGAACAGATCGCGCGCCTGCGCAGCGCTATTGAAGAACAGGTCGCATGGGCGGCTTACTACAAAGGACCTTCATGCTGAGCGCATCGAACGACCGTGCATCGGCGTCCGGCAACGCCGACACCTTCACCGATATCTCGCACTTCAAGCACGTACCGCGGCGCTATTACGGGCGTTATCTCGCCTCGGTGGTGATCCTGGCGATCGTGGTCTATATCGTCGTGGCGTTTGCGCGTGGGCAGATCGACTGGACCGTCGTCGGGCGTTTCCTCACGGCCAAGTCGATCCTCAAGGGCCTCGGCAATACCATCGTCATGACGATCCTCGCGATGGCGCTGGGCATCGTGCTTGGGGTGATCGTGGCTATCATGCGGCTCTCGACCAATCCGGTGATGCGCGCGGTCGCGCATGGCTACGTGTGGCTGTTTCGCGGCACGCCGGTAATCCTGCAATTGTTGCTGTGGTTCAACCTCGCGCTGGTGTTTCCGGTCATGGGCATTCCCGGCCTGTTCGAATTTCACACGGTCGACATCATGACGCCATTCCTCGCCGCCCTGCTCGGACTCGGAATTAATCAGGGTGCCTACACATCGGAAGTCGTGCGTGCGGGGTTGCTCTCGGTGGACACCGGCCAGTACGAAGCCGCGAAGTCGATCGGCATGCCGAGACTCCAGGCGCTGCGCCGCGTGATCCTGCCGCAGGCCATGCGCGTGATCGTGCCGCCTATAGGCAACGAGCTGATCGGCATGGTGAAGCTGACCTCATTGGCAAGCGTGATCCAGTACGCGGAAATGCTGCATAACGCCGAGAACATCTACTATGCGAATGCTCGCGTGATCGAATTGCTGATGGTCGCCGGCGTCTGGTATCTGGTCATCGTCACGGTTCTTTCCTTGCTGCAGTCGCGGGTCGAACTGCGTTTCGCGCGAGGGGCGGGCCGTCCTTCCGCGAAACAGTAAATCCACTTGAACGCGAACCCAGGCAACCATGAACCCACTAGTCAAAGCGGTCGACCTGCGCAAGTCCTATGGCGAGTTCCAGGCGCTGCACGGCATCCATCTCGACGTCGCGAAGGGCGAAGTGCTGTGCATCATCGGGCCATCCGGCTCGGGCAAAAGCACCTTCCTGCGCTGTATCAATCAACTCGAAACCATTACCGGCGGCGCGCTGTGGGTGAACGGTGAACTGGTGGGATACCGGCGCGTCGAAAACAAGCTTTATCCGTTGTCTGAAAAGCAGATGGCGCGGCAACGTCTTGCGACCGGCATGGTGTTCCAGCGCTTCAATCTTTTTCCTCACATGACCGCACTGGAAAATGTGATCGAAGGGCCGGTCCAGGTGCTGAAGAAGAAAAAGTCCGAGGCCGTTGAAGAAGCGCGCGCGTTGCTTACGCGGGTCGGGCTTGGTCACAAGTGCGATGCGTTTCCGGTCGAGTTGTCCGGCGGCCAGCAGCAACGTGTCGCCATTGCACGGGCGCTTGCCATGCATCCTCAACTCATGCTCTTCGACGAACCCACCTCCGCCCTCGACCCCGAACTGGTTGGCGAAGTACTGAGCGTGATGCGCGACCTGGCCAAGAGCGGCATGACGATGATCGTCGTCACGCACGAACTCGGCTTCGCGCGCGAAGTGGCGAACCGCGTGGTCTTCATGGACCAGGGCAAGGTAGTCGAAAGCGGCACGCCGGAACAGGTGCTGTCGCGACCGCAACAACCTCGTACACAAGAGTTCATTTCGGCCGTGCTTTCCTAGCGTTACGGCGCGCGTGGACACGGCTTTTAATACTGCTTTTCAATTTTCCGTCAACCTTTGTTCAGGCAACTTTTCATGATCGATTCCTTGTTCCGGCGAACCCTTGTCAGCCTCGCGTTTGGCGCGGTTTCGCTTGTTGCATCGCTGGCTCACGCCCAGACGCCCGTGGCGGGCAATGGCACGCTCACGGCCGCTATCGTGCCGAACTATCCGCCATTCGAATACAAGGACCCGGCAACCGATGAACTGACCGGCTTCGACGTCGATCTCGGTGCCGCGCTGGCCGCGAAGATGGGGGTGAAACTGAAGTGGGAAGAGACCAACTTCGACCAGATGATGAGCGCACTGACCACGCATCGCGTGGACGTGATCCTGTCGGGTATGACCGACTTGCCGACCCGCCGCGAGGCCATCAACTTTCTTGACTACATCAAGTCCGGGCCGCAGTTTTACACGCTGAAGGCGCGCGGTGGCGACTTCACATCGATCGAATCAGTGTGCGGCAAGCACGTGGGCGCGAGCCGCCGCACGTCGTGGCCCGACGACATCAAGACGTGGAGCGACGAGCACTGCGTCAAGGCGGGAAAACCGGCTGTGCTGGTGGTGGGTACCGATGGTTCAGCCGATGCCCGCCTGCAGTTGCGTCAGGGACGGATTGATGCTGCCGTGCAAGGCGGTGAAACGCTGCCGTATCAGAACACCCTGGAGAAAGATGCGTACGCGCCGATCGGCCAGCCGTTCCTGTCGCAATACTCGGCGATTGGCATGGCAAAGAACAGCCCGGCTTTAACTGATGCGCTGAGCCAGGCATTCGGCAAGCTGATCGCTGACGGCACCTACGCAAAGATCCTGAAGAAATGGGGCTTGCAGGAGCATGCGGTGTCGAAGGTCATTATCAATTCGCAGGAGTAAGAAGGCGCCGGTTATACGTTTGATGAACCCGTATACGGGAACGGGCGTTGTCAGGGCACTCCCTGACAACGCCCGTTCTAATTCCGCTTCAGATTACCGTTCGACCTGACGATTCCAGCGCGCGTCCCATTGCGGGCGATTTGCGTTGATCACATCCCAGTCCACCACGTTGACCTTCTTCACCAGGTCGTCGAGGTTACCCAGTTGCTGCTGCATCGAATCGGGCATCTTCGCCTGGCGGTTCGTCGGGATCTGGCGGCCGGCGCTTGCTGCCTTGCTTTGTGCCGACGCCGAGATCATGAATGCCGCAAGCTTTTGCGCGAGTACCGGATCGGGGTTGTTTGCAACGACGCATTCATCGACGAGCAACAGCACCGGCCCTTCCTTCGGGTTCACGTAGGCCACGGGAATGCCCTTCGCCTGCAGGTCACCCACTGCGGTCGGCGTGAGCGGGAACAGGCCGGCTTGACCGGTCTGGACCATCTCCGAGATTTTCGCCGAGTTCGGGATGTACTCGATCACGTTCCTGCCCACGGTGCTTTGCCATTTCGTGAAGCCGGGTTCCACATTCTTCTCGGAGCCGCCTTCGAGGCGGTTGATCATCAGGAAACCGTGCAAGCCGAACGTGCTGCTCGATGCCGACTGGAACACCACTTTGTCCTTGTATTTCGGGTCGGCGAAATCGAGCCACGATGTTGGCGGCGCCCAGCCGTTTGCCGTGAAGAGTTTCGTGTTGTAGGCGATACCGGTCATGCCGAGTTGTACGCCCGCGCCGATGTCGTCCTTCATGCGCGCGAACGGATACAGTTGCTTGAGTTCAGGGCTGTCGTCGAGTTTTTGGCAGACGCCCATGCTGACTGCGCGAGCCATCACGCCATCGTCGAGGAACACTACGTGGATTTGTGGTTTGGCTTTGTTCGCCAGTAGCTTGGCGAGAATGTCGGAGGACGTGCCGGGTACGACTACCACTTTTACGTTGTTGGCCTTTTCGAATTCGGGTAGGACTTCGCTGGTGTAGGCCTTTTCCATCGGGCCGCCATTCATGCCGATGTAGATGGTTTTGGTATCCGCTTGCGCTGACGTGGAGAGGGCTGCTGCGCACAAGGCGGTAATGCTCACGCTGGCTACTGTATGAAACGCTTTCATTTATTGATCTCCTTTAGACAGGGTGGTTTGAGGGGGTTCGTTCGCACTTCTTGAAAATATTCTGTTCGAGGGACGGGGTTGGATTCTAGGGTGCTCGGGGGCTATGCCGGGGTGCTCGGGGTCAGTGCCGGGGTGGTCGGTTCTGGGGTTAGCGGTCGGGGTTGGTGCTGGGGTGGTCGGTTCCGGGGTTAGCGGTCGGGGTTGGTGCCGGGTTGCTGCTTTCAGTGTTAGCGGTCTGCGTGAGTCGGATTTTCTCTTTATCACTATTAGCCACTGTGCGTGGCGGCACGTCATTTCTTTGTCCAAAGCGACAAAGAAACGAAGCAAAGAAAACGCTTTAACCGCTCTACCCTAAGTGTCCACAGCGTGCAGTTTTCATTCATAGGTGCCCCAAAAGCACGGTGCTCGCCAGAGCGGAGGATGTGTGAAACCCTCCTTCTCCGAACACGGATACCCACACGCTTCGCCACCAGTGATTGAACCTGCCCAAGGGGCACCCCGCGCTATCCGCGGACGACCTCCCTCCAAATGTGTACGCACCTCGAACCACGTCGCCAACCCTGCTGAAAACGAGGTCGCGAAGATGCGGGGGGCCGTAACCGGCGAAAATAGCTGTACAGAATGCGCAGCCAATTCACAAAAACTGAAGCAGTAAACACAAACATGCAAGAAGCTGTGGCCTATGAATACGGTCGCACAGACCAGGTAGCTAACCTGTCAAAAAACCGCAGCCGTAAATACCCGTAAGGCGGTGCGGGTTCCTTAGCAATTGTGCTTGCCCGAGAGCGTACGGGGCGAAGCGTGTTCGTGTCAGGATTCGCGAGAAGGAGGGGTTCAAACATCCTCCGCTCTGGCGAGCACCGTGCTTTTGGGGCACCTATGAATAGAAACTGCACGCTGTGGACACTTAGGGTAGCGTGTTTTAAAAGCGCTTTCTTTGCTTCGTTTCTTTGTCGCTTTGGACAAAGAAATGACGTGCCGCCACGCACAGTGGCTAATAGTGATAAAAAGAAAATCCAACTCTCGCAGACCACCACGGCCGAAAGCACCAACCCGGCATTGACCCCGACCACTAACCCCGAAAGCACCACCCCGGCATTGACCCCTGACCACTCCCCCCAAAACCTATCCCCCCCGACCAAACCGCCCAATAGAAAACGCCTCGATCGGCGTCCCCGATCCCCCCTCAACAATGAGATCGGAAAGCACCTCCCCAACCCCCGGCGCAAGCAAAAACCCCCCACCCGAAAATCCAAACGCATGCAGCAATCTTGGCGTAGTCCGGCTAAAACCAATCACCGGATTGTCATCTGGCGTACGGCCTTCAACCCCTGTCCAGGTCCGCAACAACAACGCATCTTTCAACGCCGGCAAAAGCGCGCACGCAGCCCTCATCACCGTCCGCGTAGTCTCCGTGAGCGGCTGTGCGTACTCGCCATCCCCCAACCCACGCCCCCCGCCAATCACCACATTGCCGCGCGCCACCTGACGAGCATAAATGCCGCCGCCATACACCCCAAGATTATGATCGATGAAATACGGCAGCGGCTCGGTCACCCACATGTTCGGATAGATCGGCTCCATCGGAATGGTCTCGCCAAAGTACCCAGCCACCGTGTTGCCCCAAGCGCCAGCAGCATTGACCAGCCAGTCACTCTGAACCTCGATCACAGCACCCGAGTCATGCCGCGCCTCGACAACAAACCGTTCCCCATCACGCACGATGTTCGTCACCGCAGTCTGCTCACGGACATCCGCACCGGCTGCACGCGCCGCGCGCGCGAACGCAGGCGACACCACGCGCGGATTCGCGTGACCGTCACCGGGACACAATGAACCACCCACCGCGGCCGCCCCAAGCCACGGGTAACGGCGCCTGAACGCAGGTCCGCTCATCAACTGCAAATCGAGACCAAACGGGTTGGCAAGCTGCGCGTACGCTTCAAGCGCCGCAAGATCCGCTTCGCTGCGAGCCAACCGCAAATGCCCCGAAACAACGAACTCTCCATCCGTGCCCACAAGTTCCGGCAACCGGTCCCAGATCGAGCGCGCACGCACCGCCAGCGGCAATTGTTCGGCCGGCCGCCCTTGGCGGCGCACGCCGCCGTAGTTCACACCGCTCGCCTGCGCGCCGCAATAACGGCGTTCGAACAGCCCCACCTTCAGCCCGCGCTTTGCAAGCATCAAGGCCGTCGATGACCCCACCAAACCCCCGCCCACCACCAGCACGTCGAACCGCAAAGTCTCATTCATCGCGGGCGTGCTCCGCAATGGCGGCCAGATGATTCGCTTCGGGAGCTTCGTCCATCATCGCTATTGATAAAGGCACAGGTTTGATCGGCGCCTGTCCGCGCAAACGTCCGGCATCAGCGATAGGTCTGCCCGTCTCCGCGCTCAGCAATTCTGCCGCCGCCGCGCCGCACATGCGCCCCTGGCAACGACCCATGCCCACGCGCGTCAACGCCTTCAGCCGATTGATCTCGTTCGCTTCGCCCGCACGAATGCAGCGGCGCAGCGCGCCGGCATCGATCTCCTCACAACGGCACACCGTCATGTCGTCCGGCCAGTACGACGCGCAATCGGAAGGCAGCGCAAACGCCTGCTCCAGCCCAATACGAAATTCGGCGATGTTCGCCAGTTGCCGGTCCAGCTTCGTGACCTGAGCCTGAACGTTAGCGTTCACAGCCCGATGCCCAAGGTCTTCGAGCATCGCCAGCGCCGCACGACGGCCAGCCAGTTCCGCAGCATCCGCACCCGCGATACCCGCGCCATCGCCGGCGAGATAAACGCCCGGCACCGAACTGCGACCGGCCGCATCGCGCTCCGGCAGCCACGCGCGATTGAGCGGATCGAAGCGGAAGCGGCAACCTGCCAGGTCCGCAAGCTGCGTTTCGGATCGCAGGCCATAACCAAACCCAACCGCATCGCAGGGAATGGTCAACTCTTGCTCGCCATCACCATCGCGATAGGTCATGGCCTGCACCGCTTTATCGCCCGTCGCGCGCACAAGCGTCACGCCACGTTCGATACGAACCCCATGCGCCGCCAGCCAGCCGACGTAGTAGAGTCCCTTCGCAAAGGTGGACGGCTGCCGCAACAAACGCGGCGTCGCGGCGAACTGGCGTGAGAACGGATTGGTGTCGAGCACCGCCTCCACCTGCGCGCCGGCCTTCGCGTATTGATACGCCACGAGGTAAAGCAGCGGCCCGGTTCCCGCGAACACCACGCGGCGTCCGATCGCGCAGCCCTGCGATTTCAGCGCAATCTGCGCCGCGCCGAGGGTGTAGACGCCCGGCAGCGTCCAGCCCGGAAACGGCAACACGCGATCTGTCGCGCCGGTCGCAATCAACAAGTGCGAATAAGGCACCGTGCGCTGGCGTCCGTCATGCAGCGTATCGAGTTGCGCGGCGCCGCATCCCCACACCAGCGTGTCAGGCCGATAGTCGAGCTTTGAAAGCAGGGCAGCCATGGTTGAGTGCACCGCGTCGGCCTTGCCTGCTTCCAGGCCATACAGCGACCGTTTGCTGCGGGCAAAACCCGCATCCGCTGGCGGCTGCCGATAGATCTGCCCACCAGCGCGCGGCGCTTCGTCGATCACGACCGGCACAATGCCCGCGGCCACCAACGTCTCAGCCGCGCGCACGCCAGCCGGTCCCGCACCGACAATGACGACCCGGCGCATGCTGTTTTTATCGATAACCGCGCTCACGTTCTTACCACTCCTGCAGGCCGGGTCAGGATACGCATGCCGTCCTTGACGAAGGTCGAACATGCTCTAATCCGGGTGCCCTCTTCCAGTTGTACCCAGCAATCCTGACATGCGCCCATCAGGCAGAATCCTGCGCGTGGTTCACCGCTGAACTCGGTGTCACGCACCCGCCGTGTGTGCAGCAGGACAGCGCTCAATACGGTATCGCCGGTCAGGGCCGTGATGGCGACGCCGTCCAGCGTCAACGTCACCTGCTTGCGATGCGCTTCCGTCAGACGCACGAATTGCGGCGCATCGCCGACCGTGGTGTGCGACTGGCCGGCGGATGTTGCGCTGGGGAGATTTGTCATCGCGTATCGCGTAGATAGAAGTCGTGGGGCCTGTACGAATCAATGCGAACCAATCAGTATCCGGTTCAGTCCATACGCGCGGTCGAGCACGACCATCGCACCGGCCGTAATGAAGATCACGAGCGCGGATACGGACGCCATCATCGGGTCGATCGATTCGGTCGCGTACATGTACATGCGCACCGGCAACGTAATGGTCTGCGGCGAGGTTACGAAGATCGACATGGTTAGTTCATCGAAGCTGTTGATGAACGCAAGCAGCCAGCCGCCCGTGATGCCGGGCAGGATCATCGGCAGCGTGATGCGTCGAAACGACGTCCATCGATCCGCTCCCAAAGACTGCGCCGCATGCTCGATACTTCGATCCATGCCGCTCACCGAGGCCAGCACCAGCCGCATCACGAACGGCGTGATGATGATCATGTGCGCCGCGACGAGCCACGTGAACGTGCCGGTTGCGCCGATCATCGCGAAGAAACGCAGGAACGCGATGCCAAGCACGAGACTGGGAATCACCAGCGGCGAGAGGAACAAACCATTGAGGAATTCGCGCCCCGGAAACCGTTCGCGTCCGATAGCAAGCGCCGCCGGCAAGGCCAGCGCGAGCGACAGCGTAGCCGATGCAAACGCCAGCTTGATGCTGTTGAAAAACGCCGAGATGAAATCCGGGTAATCGAGAATCGCGCGGAACCAGCGCAACGAAAAGCCGTGCGTGGGCAGCGTCAGCGTCTGGTCCGGCGTGAACGCAACCAGCACGATGATCACTAGCGGCGCCAGCACGAACAGGATCACTAGCGTGTGGAAACTCAGGGCAACGAGGCCGTTCTTTCGCATCGCAGCGCTCTCCTTAACCGAGGCTTCTGGAGTAACGACGCTCCAGAACCCGGTAGTACGTGATCATGATCACGAGGTTCGCGATCAGCAACAGGATCGCGATGGTCGCGCCGAGCGGCCAGTTGAGCGAACCGAGGAATTCATCGTAGACGGCGGTGGCCGCTACTTTCAAACGACGGCCGCCGAGCAGGCCGGGAATCGCAAACGCGCTCGCCGACAAACCAAACACCATCAAGCTGCCCGACAATATTCCCGGTGCAATCTGCGGCAACACGATGCGCCGCAACGTGGTTGACGGTGACGCCATCAGCGAGAGCGCCGCGTTTTCAACCTGCGGATCAAGCTTCTGCAACGAGGTCCAGACGGGGATCACCATGAACGGCAGCATGACGTGAACGAGCGCAATCACTATCGCGAAGGTGGTGTACTCCAGCTTGTACGGACCCAGCCCAAAGAGGCCGAAGAACTGATTCACGATACCGCCAGTGTTGAGCAACATGCTCCAGCCGAACGCGCGCACCACCACTGACACGAGCAACGGCGCGAGGATCACGAGCAGGAACATCGAGCGCCACGGATCACGCATCCGGTAGAGCACATACGCTTCAGGCGCACCGATCGCAACGCACAGCACGGTCGTCAGGATCGCGATGCCGAAGGTCCGCGCAAAAATGGTCTGGTAGTAGCTGTCCGTCAGCACTTCAACATAGTTGCCGAACTGGAACGCCGCGATCGGACCACTGGCCGGATCGAAGCGATAAAACGTCAGCACAACGGTCATCGCGAGCGGCGTCAGCACGAGCACCGCGAAGAGGATGAACGCAGGCAAGCTCATCAGCCAGGGCGGCACGAACGCGTGCCACGGCGCGCGGTCATTCTTCAGCGCACCGCTATTGTCCGATCCAGTCGAGTCGAGAGTACTAGCCATGACTCGCTTCCTGAATCACGCGCACGGCGTCACGATGCCAGTCGATGCCGACCATCGCGCCTTCGGCTACCGGTTCGGTACCTTCGTTCTGGCTGCAGACGAGCACTTCGCCAATGGCGGTATCGACGCGATAAAGCCATTGGCTGCCGAGGAAAAAACGGCTGGTAACGGTCGCCGACAAGCGCCCCGTTCCCACCTCGCACAAGTGCAGTTTTTCCGGACGGATGCACAAGGTCACCGTATCGCCTTCGCGCCACACCGTGCCCGCCTCAATGCAGGCAATGCCAGTCAGTTGATGTCCGAGATCCACGTGGACTTCGTCGTGGTACGCCTCGGTCACGGTCCCCTCCAGCATGTTCGCCTTGCCGATAAACTGCGAGACAAAGCGATTCTCCGGCCGCTCATACGCGCGATACGGCGAGTCGACCTGCGTCACGCGCCCCGCTTCCATCACGACCACGCGGTCACTGATGGACAGCGCCTCCGACTGATCGTGCGTGACCATCACCGTGGTGGTGCCGACCTTGCGCTGAATGCCGCGCAACTCGAACTGCATCTCTTCGCGCAGCTTGGCGTCGAGATTGGACATGGGTTCATCGAGCAGCAGTACCGGCGGCTTGATCACCAACGCACGCGCAATGGCAACCCGTTGCCGCTGACCACCCGACAGTTCACGCGGATACCGCGCCGCCAGCGCATCGAGCCGCACGAGCGCCAACGTCTCGCGAATCCGCTCCGCGCATTCGGCCTTGCCGACGCCGCGCATTTCGAGTCCGAAGCCAACATTCTGCGCAACCGTCATGTGCGGAAACAGCGCATAACTCTGGAACACCACGCCTAAGCCGCGCTTGTTCGGCCGTACGTGCGTAATGTCCTTGCCATCGAGCGAAATCCGCCCGCGCGTTACATCGATAAAACCAGCGATCATTTGCAGCGTCGTCGTCTTGCCGCAGCCCGAAGGCCCCAGCAGCGAGACGAATTCGCCTTTTTCAACCGAGAGGCTCACGTCGCTCACGGCGTTCAGGTCGCCGTAGGCTTTGGTCAGTTTGTCCAGCACGAGAAACGACACGGTGGCCTCCAGGGTCTAGCGAAAAACAGTTGAACAGACGCGGGTATTTACGCAATAGCAACGCGTAGACAGGCGGAACGTGCCTCCATGCAGAGGCGCGCCATAGGACGGATTCGAGCGAAACAACCGGGGATGACCGCGGAAGCCTGACGTCCGCTCAGGCACGCCGCGGTTGGCGTGCGCAAGCGGATGAAAGGAGTCGGCGTCGGGGTGGGACGCCTGGTTTAAATCTCTTTTTGATTCTTCTTCAAGTCCGGATCAAACGTCGAACTTCACGCCTTGCGCAAGCGGCAATTCACGGCTGTAGTTGATCGTGTTGGTCGCGCGGCGCATATAACCCTTCCACGCATCGGAACCCGATTCACGGCCGCCGCCGGTTTCTTTTTCACCGCCGAACGCGCCGCCAATCTCTGCGCCGCTCGTGCCGATGTTCACGTTCACAATGCCGCAATCGCTGCCTGCCGCCGACATGAACTGCTCGGCTTCGCGAATGTCGTTCGTGAAGATCGCCGACGACAAACCCTGCGGCACGCCGTTTTGCAGTTGCAATGCTTCAGCGAAGTCGTCGTAGGTCATCACGTAGAGGATCGGCGCGAAGGTCTCGCGTTCGACCACAGCCGTTTGTGCAGGCATACGTACGAATGCCGGACGCACGTAGTAAGCATCGGCGTGACCGCCTACTTCCACGCGCTCGCCGCCCTTGACATTGCCGCCTTGCTCGCGGGCATCGCCTAATGCCTTCTGCATGCCGTCGAACGCAGCACGGTCGATCAGCGGACCGACAAGCGTGTCTGACTCAAGCGGGCTGCCCACTTTCACCGATGCAAACGCTTTTTCCAGACGCGGCAGCAACTGGTCGACCACGCTGGTATGCACGATCAGGCGACGCAGCGTCGTGCAACGCTGTCCCGCCGTGCCGACTGCCGAGAAGGTCACGCCGCGCACGACCAGATCGAGGTCGGCGCTGGGCGCCACGATCATTGCGTTGTTGCCGCCCAGCTCGAGGATGCTGCGACCCAGCCGCTTTGCCAGCACTTGCGCCACTTCAATACCCATGCGCACGCTGCCGGTCGCGCTGACGAGCGGCACCTTCGGCGACTCGGTCAGCACCTGGCCGACATCGCGTGCGCCGAGCAGCAACTGGCTCAGGCCTTCGGGCGCGAGACCCGGATGGGTCTTGTCGAATTCGCGCAGCGCCTTTTCGAACAGCGCGTGACAGGCGATAGCCGTCAACGGCGTTTTCTCCGATGGCTTCCAGACCACTGCATCACCGCAGACAAACGCCAGCGCCGCATTCCACGACCACACCGCGACGGGGAAGTTGAACGCGGAGATCACACCCACCACACCCAGCGGATGCCACGTTTCCATCATTCGATGACCTGGACGCTCCGAGGCGATCGTCAGGCCGTAGAGCTGGCGCGACAGGCCAACGGCGAAGTCGCAGATGTCGATCATTTCCTGCACTTCGCCCAGGCCTTCGGACGTGACCTTGCCGGCTTCCAGCGTGACGAGGCTGCCGAGCGCGGCTTTGTGTTCGCGCAGCACATTACCGAAAACGCGCACGAGTTCGCCGCGTTGCGGCGCGGGCACAGTGCGCCATTTGAGGAAAGCGGCGTGGGCAGCGTCGATCTTGCGAGCGGCATCGGCGGGGGTATCAACGGCCAATCCAGCCAGCGTCGCGCCGTCGAGCGGCGAACGCGCCGTGAGGGCATCGCCCTTCCACTGGTCGAGGTCTACACCGAGTGCACCAAGAATATCGTTCAGTTTCATCACTTCCTCTCTATGTCGGGTGGCTGCCGGGCACTGCGGCGCGGCCCGAGGCCACGATCCGTCAGCGCCGCTCTGGAACCGGCTCCGGCGAGTAAATGCATGCATTCGTCGGAACAGAGTTTCAGGGCTTAAAAAAACCGCTGCAATTGATTAATCGGCACGACTTGGTGCGCTGGAGGAAACAACTGGAACCAACTACACCTAGCCGAGCGTCCATCTGCGTTCAGGTTACGCGATTAGAACGCGTTTCACCGTATCTGGCGAGCCTTGGTGGAACCATACGGCGGGCTGGTCCTGGTTTGCGCACTCCTACCGGCTCGCCAGCGCGAGCTTGAGCCGCCGTACGCCTTCGAACACTTCAGCCTCGCCCGGCGCGGCCGCGAACGAAAACCGCATGCTCGATTCGTCCGGATCACGCGCGTAAAACGCCGGCCCAGGCACATACATCACGTTCTGCTCGATCGCGCGCTTGAGCAACGCAGCCGACTGACGGCCGCCCTTCAGGCGCGCCCAGATAAACATGCCGCCTTCCGGCATCACGTATTCAATCTCATCGGGCACAAACTGGCGCAACGCACTCGCCAACGCCTCGCAACGCTTGCGATAAGCCTGCGCAATGGTCTGCACATGTTCGGCCAGACGCCCACGCTCCAGATAGTGACGCGCCGTTTCCTGCGCGAGCGGCGAAGTGCAGAGATCGCTCGTCTGTTTTGCCACAAGCATGCGTCGAGTGATGGCAGGCGGCGCAATCGACCAGCCGATGCGCAAGCCCGGCGCCACGATCTTCGATAGGCTGCCGAAATACACGACCCAGTCGCTCGCGCCCGGGATGGCATCGGCGAATGTGATTATCGGTTTGACCGGTTCGCCGGAGAAACGCAGCTCGCCATAAGGATCGTCCTCGACCAGCACGAAACGAAACCGCATTGCAAGCCGCGCGAGCGCTTCGCGACGCGCCGCCGGCAAGGTTGCGCCGGTCGGGTTCGCGAAGGTCGGCACCGTGTAGAGCAGCTTCGGCCGCGTGGATGGATCGAGCGCTTCGAGTTGAACGGTGAGCGCGTCCACGTCGATACCCTGCGCGTCAGTGCGCACCGGAATTAGCTGCGCGCCCGCGAGCCGCAACGCCTGGATCGCAGCCGGATATGCCGGCTCCTCGATCAGCACAGCGTCGCCCGGTGCGACCAGGATCTTGATCAGCAGGTCGAGACCTTGCTGCGAGCCCGTGGTCACGATCACGTCGTCCACATCGCGCGTCACTCCGCGATCACTCATTAATCGCAGGATCGCGCGGCGCAGAGCGGGCGAGCCGGCTGTGTCACCGTATTGCAGGCACGCAATCGGATCGGACGAATAGGCATCTTCCAGCGCCTGGCCGATACCCGCCCGGTCAAAGAGATCCTTCGACGGATACCCGCCCGCGAACGAAATCATGCCCGGCCGGCCGAGGTACTTGAAAAGCTCGCGGATCGCCGAGCCTTGCGGCGCCTTGAACGGTTCCGTGAAATCGTACAGGTTGGCGGCGGGGTTGGCGGCAGGATTGGCAGATTCGGCGGCGGAGTTCACGCGGCCGCCGTCATCTTGAAGATGCCCGTGGCGTTGCCGGCATCGAAACCAAGATCGAGCTTGGCTCGCCCAGTGGTCTCGTCCATGACTGCATCGCGGCTAATGAATTCGTAGAACGAACCCGGCACATCGCGTGCGATCGTCGCACCGTCGGCGCCGATGAAAACCCGGCGCACGGGACCGGCGCGAAATGCAGTCTGACGCACCCGGCCCGACTTCGAAATCTCAACGCTGTCCTTGATCGGACGGCCGAGCGCGCGCTGGGCATCGGCGACGGCGAAGACGTCATCCACACGATCGGTCGCGTGATTGAACGCGTTGCCTTCGGTCGCGATCCACGCCATTTCCGCCGATTCGGCACGCAGCGTTTCATAGTCCGTCAGGCGCGGTACGGGGTGCTGACGCTCGAAACAGCGCACGAGCACGGGCAGCAAGTCGAGGGCAATAGTCAGTGGCAGCGAGTGATCGCGCTCCAGCTCTGCCAGCGACGCAACCGCTTGCGGCGTCAGCGGATCGACACTCTCGCCAATCACGTTCGTTACGGCTTCCTGGAACTCGGGACTGAAACGCTCGGGATGCAGTTCGCTCACGAAATACTGCGCGATTTCATCGGGGGCATCGGCGTGCATGTACGAGCGCCCCGTCATCTTGATGCGATCGAGCGGATACGTACCGTTCAGCACAAAACCCAGCGGCTTCAGAATGCGCGTGAACGCGGCTTCGCCCGGCGGCAACGCGCCGGATTCAGCCCAGCGCACGGTGCGCAGCGCGCCGTGGTCGAACTGAACGCGGGTTTGCGTGTGCTGGAGGTCGTCGGTGTAAGCGCGGCCCGTTGGCACGCGCTCGAGCAGGCCTGCGAACAGCACCATGTTCATCGCCTGGGCCAGTTCCGCACGGCTGACCGTGCCCGGCGAGGTATTGGCAAGCACGGATGGCAAGTTCATCAATCGCACTAACCCGGTTACATCCGATTCCGGAAGGGCAACAGCAAGCAATGCGGCGAGATTTGAGTTCATTTGTCCAGTTCCGGCTGATCTAGCGTGGCGCGAGCCCAGGGCCCGGTTCGGCGATTCACTGGAAGTCGATTCTGGAGGGCGGCAAAAAGCCGCGCAATTGATATAAACTCATGAGTTCATTCTCAAAAAGAACCAAGTCACCGAATCACCTCGACACACGACTCGTCAAACAGTACCGGTAAAACATGAGAAAAGGTATTCCCAATCTGGTCGCGTTGCAGATCTTCGAGGCCGCCGCGCGCCACGAGAGCTTCACCCGAGCCGCCAATGAGCTTTCGCTCACGCAAAGCGCGGTATGCCGCCAGGTGGCGGGACTGGAAAGCCGGTTGGGCGTGGCTTTGTTCCTGCGCATCAAGAAGCGCATTGTACTGACCACGCACGGCCGTGATTACGCGGCGCTCGTGCGCAAGAATCTCGACCGGATTGAGCGCGATACGCTCGAATTGATGGCGCAGCGCGGTGTCGGGCGGATTCTGGAGATAGCGGTCGTTCCAACGCTCGCGAGCCAATGGCTGATCCCACGCCTGCCGCAATTCCGCGCGCTGCGGCCGGACATCACCGTGAATCTGTCGATACGCACCGAGCCTTTCCTGTTCAGCGATTCGCCCTTCGACGCCGCGCTTTATTTCGGCGATTCGGTCTGGCCAGGAACGCAGGGAAAGCTGCTGTTCCGCGAGGGCAAGGTCGTGCCGGTGTGCAGCCCGTCCTTGCTCGCCGGGAATGCGCCCGGTGAACCGATATCGCTCGAACAGCTTGCTGATTTGCCGCTGCTGCATTTATCGACACGGCCTGACGCCTGGCGCACCTGGTTTCGTCTGAACGGGCTTGAGCACGATGTGCGAGCGGTACGCGGCGCGCGCTATGAATTGTTCACGATGCTCACCAGTGCCGCTCAGGCGGGCTTGGGCGTCGCGTTGCTGCCGGAGATATTGCTCGCGGACGAATTGTCGTCCGGCCGGCTGGTCGTGCCGCTGAATAAACCGATGTCCGGCAAGTCCGGTTATTACCTCGTCGCACCCGATGAAATCGCCCACGACGAGCCGTTCGTCGCGCTCTCGGACTGGTTGAGTTCGATCGTGCCGCAAACGCAAGAAGAGGCGTAGATCAGTAGATCAAAGGGCCAGCGGATCCAATGACGAATTACCCGCCTTCACGAAATCGATAAAAACCCGCAACGGCGCAGGCAAGTGACGACGCCCCGGATAGTAGAGAAATGGCCCGGAAAAGCTCGGCCACCACGGTTCAAGAATCGGCTCCAACGCGCCGCTATCGAGGTACGGGCGCAGCATTCCCTCGAACAGGTGAATCACGCCCACGCCTGCCACGGCCATACTGATTGCAAGTTCCATTGCGGCGCCGGGCCTGACCAGGAGCGGCCCCGTAGGGTCCAGCCGCACCACCTCCCCGTCCCGCTCGAAATCCCACGTAGGCTTCGCACCGCCGGCAAATTGGCCGCGCAGGCACGCATGCGAAAGCAACTCGCGGGGGTGCTCGGGTCTGCCGTGCGTATCGAGATATTCCGGTGCCGCAGCGGTCGCGAAGCGCTGCACGCGTGGTCCGATCGGAATGGCGATCATGTCCTGCTCAAGCCGCTCGTCGTAACGAATGCCCGCGTCGCAGCCGATCGACAGCACATCGACGAAACCATCCTCGACCACGACTTCCACGCGGATGTCGGGATAAGCCTTCAGGAACGACGCGAGGACGGTTGGCAACACGATCCGCGCGGTGCTCGACGGCACGTTGAGTTTCAGCGTACCGCTTGGCTTGTCCCTGAACCCGTTCAAGACATCCAGCGCGGCTTCCATCTCGCTGAACAACGGCGCCAGCTTTTCGATAAGGCGCAACCCCGGTTCGGTCGGAGCCACGCTGCGAGTGGTCCGGTTGAGCAAACGCAGGCCGAGCTTCGCTTCAAGCCGGCGCACGGCAATGCTCAGGCTCGAGGCGGAGACGCCGCTGATCCGGGCTGCGTCGCGAAAACCGCCGGCGCGAGCGACTGAAACGAACGCGGCAAGATCATTCAATTCCATGGTCACTGTTCACATTTTTAAACAACCCGTGCAATTTAGACCGGATTATCGAACAGCGCAATCGCCTCCATACTGGCTCCACATTCATCAAGGAGCACGTCATGCCGAATTTCACGCCCGTTAGCACTTTTGAGCTTGGCCGACGTCCGGTGCATCGTCTGGGCTATGGCGCGATGCAGCTGGCCGGACCCGGCGTGTTCGGGCCGCCGAAGGATCACGACGCGGCCATAGCCGTTTTGCGCGAAGCGGTGGCGTCGGGCGTCGATCACATCGATACGAGCGACTTCTATGGGCCGCACATCACCAACCAGCTCATTCGCGAAGCGCTTCATCCGTACCGGGATGATCTCGTGATCGTCACGAAGCTTGGCGCCGTCCGCGGTGAAGGCGGCGCGTGGCTGCCGGCGCTGGAACCGGAAGACCTCCGGCGCGGCGCCCATGACAACCTGCGCAATCTCGGTCTGGACGTGCTCGACGTGGTTAATGTGCGGATCATGGGGAACATCCACTCCCCAGCGGAAGGGTCGATCGAAAAGCAGGTCACTGCGCTTGCCGAACTCCAGCGCGAGGGCCTTGTGCGCCATATTGGACTGAGCAATGTGACCGCGACCCAGATCGCCGAGGCGCAAGGCATTGCGGAGATTGTCTGCGTTCAGAACCACTACAACCTGGTTCAGCGGGAGGACGACACGCTGATCGACGAACTGGCGAGCAAGGGCATTGCGTATGTGCCTTTCTTCCCGCTTGGCGGGTTCACGCCGATCCAATCGTCCGTGCTGTCCACGGTCGCCGAAACGATAAGCGCAACACCCATGCAGGTGGCGCTCGCCTGGCTCCTGCATCGCGCGCCCAACATTCTGCTGATTCCGGGCACGTCGTCGCTCGCGCATCTGCGGGAAAACTTGCAGGCGGCACAGTTGAGTTTATCGGACGCGGTGCTCGCTGAACTTGATGCGATCGGCGCAGCCAATGGGGAACACTGAACGCGTGAAACGCTAGGTCTGGCGGATGCGGCTGACCTGAGCGAAGCTCAGCGCAATTGCACCTCTTGATGTGGTTCCGCTGCGCTGCGCAAACACGTTATCGCGTGGCAGCATCGAACGGACGAGCGGCCCGTCACTGTCAGAGCGACCGGCCGTCAGGCATTGCTGGCCGACGCTCCCAGCTATCAGGTCGGGGTTCACTTCTGCGGAAATCATCGGGCTGGACGACGATCCGTGTTCGGCCAGCACTCGCCCCAAAGGGTCGATGATCATGCCGCCTTGGTTGCTGCCTTTCTCCGATCCATTGCTAAAGACTACGAACATTCCGTTATCTGACGCTCGCGCGATCAACGACCGCCGCAGCCAGCCCGCTGCACCAGCGCTTTCTGCTGCGACCGTGCGATGCGCGACGTGCGGCCGAGTTCGCTGCGCTGAAGAAAGCCGCTGTAACGCGGCCTCTCCATGTCCGTCAGAACCATATGTCCGATGCGGCGCAACGAGCAACGTCGCGCCCATCAGCGCCGTCATGCGAACGTTCTCGACCAGATAATTATCTGCGCCAATCAGAATGCCGATACGGACGCCCCACGTCGTATCGAGGACGGTGTACTGCTCGCCCCGTTCTATACCGGGGTGTTCGACCACGTGCAGTTTTCGATGACAACAACGCACGCCTCCCGGCATACAAATCACAAAGCTGTTGAACAATCTCCCATCCCGCGCACGCTCGATGAATCCCACACCCGCCGCCACGCCGGTGCGCTCCACCGCATTGGCGACTTCATCGATCGAGCGACCGTCGAGCGGCTCGGCGAGCGTTACAAGCTCGCGGCGACGAAGGTTCAGGGTATCGCCGTATCCGGCCAGGTTGGCCTCAGGAAAAACAACCAGCGAGATTCCTTGAAGCGCGGCATCGGCGAGCCATGCTGAAACGTTCGCAACGTTGTGCGATGCATTTCCGCGCAAAGAGATCAGCGGGACCGTCGCAACCTTGAATGGAGGGGGCGAGGATAGAGACATTTGTTTTCCGCCTGACTGAAGAGCTCATGAAGAGTCCATTGGACTGCCCGGCATTCAATAAGTAAAATGAATCATCCGATACATTCAATTACTTCATGGAATGGAACTCAAACTTCTACGCGCCTTCCTGACCGTGACGGAACTCCACCATTTCGGCCGCGCCGCCGAAGCGCTTAATGTCACTCAACCCGCCCTCAGCAAACAGGTAGCGGCTTTGGAATACTCCTTGGGTGCGCGGCTTTTTGAACGCGGCAGGCATGGCGCCGAACTGACTGCATTCGGCGCCGAGTTCTTTGCTGGCGCGCAAACGCTGGTACGCGATGCAGACGAACTCGTCGCACGCGCCCGCGAAGCGAGCAGTGGAAAACGTGGATATCTGCGCGTAGGGCTCGGGCTCACGACCTTGACCCTGGCCCCGCAACTGATCGCGGAATTTCGAAGACTGAATCCGAACGTCGGCGTGTCGCTCAATGATCTTTCTTCAGCCGAGCAAACCCGCCAGCTTCTCGCAGGGAAGCTTGATGTGGGCTTCCTTCGTATGCCGGCCGATAGCGGGTTATCGTGTGTGCCGTTGCTCAGCGAGGCGTTGGCGCTGGCCGTGCCACAGCACGCAAAATGGAAGCGTCTTCCGTCTGATCTGAATGATCTCAACGAACTTGGCTTGATCGCGCTCGCGCGCAGCCGTGGCCCCGGGCTGGCAGCACAAATAGATCATTGGTGTAGTGAGCACGATTTCGTGCCCCGGGTGATTCAGCAGACTGACGATATTCAGTCAGTTCTTGCCGCTGTCGCCGCTGGCGTCGGCGCTGCATTTTTGCCGTCCAGGGCGAAGTATCTTTTGCGGGATGCCAGGGTGTTGGCCTTGCGCGATGCGGCCGCCCGTTGGCAAGTCGGGCTGGCGTGGCAGGCGAGCCGCGATAACGCGATCGTTACGCGTTTCATCGAATTCGTGCGCGCGGCGAAGATACCGGCGGCTTCGTGAAGCATCGGTTGATTGAGGTGGATGCCGGAGCGTTAAGTGCCTCTCAAGGCGACGTATGAACCGCGTTACTTTCCTGCGGAGCGTGCGTTGATCTCTAAGGCTTCGGACCGCCACGCGGCACCGCAAGCGATTACGGTATTGTCGGGAAACGGAGTTCGTTGGACCAGCACGGAATTCGAAGGACCACCGCGTGCCGCAGTCGGCTCCAGGCAACTTGCCGATGAGGCTTAGTTCAGAGAGAGCGAGAGGGGCTTAACGACCCCAAGTGGAATTCCGATATGTCGAAGCATCAATGGCTCTTCGCAAATCGAAGCGGGTGTTCGTCGGGCGAAGTTTGCGCGCTGTCATCGGCCATTGCGGTCATCCACTTACTCAGTCCGGCATCCCGTTATGCTCCCCAAGCGGTCTAGCGGGCCAGTCCACCCAGCGGTCAGGGCGGGTAAGTTCGTGCGCTTCGTTGAGCGGGTAACGAATACGGTTGTCGTCGCGCGGACGTTCGCCGATCACCATCAGCCTGACTTCGTCCTTCGTATTGTTAATGAAGGTATGGCAGATTCCGGTGCCTGCCGGAAACGCGACGCAATCGCCTTCAGCAATGGGATGCAGCACGCCGTCGATCCAGACATCGGGCCTGCCCTCGAGCACGTACACAAACTCTTGCTCGGTACTTTCGGCGTGCGGATATGACGTCCGCCGGCCGGGCAGAAGCCTCACATGATGAATGCCAATACGTGTGATGCCGAGTGCTGCGGAAAGCGGCGCGTCTAGCGCCATTGGCTCGGTATCGCCGCGATACGAATGCACATTCGATTCTTCTAGTTCAGTCCAGTGTTTGATGAAATCCGGTCGGCTCATCGGCTATTCTCCTTTAGGGCGAATACCGATAATAACGGTTTAGGAGCGGACGTCAGCCGTGACTCGTGGTCAATCTCCGCGCATGGCCACTTCGGCGGAACAAGCAACGTTCAAAACCGCGAATTGAACGGCTGCTTCCTGGGCCGGAATCCGACCATGCGTTCGCAAGCAAGGCAGTCCAGGGCAGCTCGGCGGCTCGGCGTCGCAGCATTAGCAGCTGTCCCGCGCCGGATCTCGATACCGAAACATTGAAAAATCTGCTCAAGAAACCATTCAGCCTGCCGTTATTGAGAAGATAGGGCGGTAATGGGGCACTTCCTGGCGATTGGCTGCGAGCCCCAAACCGAAATCTACCGTTTCGAGCCAACCGAGACCTTCCATGCAGATCCTGTCAGCAACCGCTGCTACGGCAACCGAGACCGCCTTGGGTGCCAGCGGGTCGTCCGTTTCGAAGGCCGGCAGCACCGGCGCGTCGTCCGCGACGAGTGGAGCGTCCACCGGCCCGCCCGCCTCGACTGGAGGGGCGACCGGCGGTACGTCGTCGAGCGGAGCGACGGGCGGAGCTTCGTCCGGCTCGACACCCTCCACCTCCACTTCGGGTTCGCGCCCCGCAGGCGGTGGTGGTGGCGGTGGCGGTGGTGCATCAGCCTCTTCCAGCAGTTCCTCGACGACCGAACTCGACGAGATGAATGCACTGGTCGCGTCCCTCGAAGGCCAGCTCGCGCAGGTATCGTCTAGCACCGGCAGCGCGGCGGGTGGCGCTAACAGTAGCCAGATCAACGAGATCATGGCCCAGTTGCAAAGTGCGCAGAGCGCGTTGAGCGCGGCGGCGCAGAGTTCGAATACCAGCGAGGTCAGCCAGATCGCGACTCAGTTGCAGAGCGCGCAAGGTGCCCTAGCCCAGTTGATGTTGGCCAGCGGTCAGACAACGGGCCTGCTTTCGACCAGCGCATAAGCGGCACGTTCTCGTCTCTGACGGGATTTCCTGGAAAGCATGGAGGCATCTCCTGTCAGCAAAACCACGGACGGGGAGCTGGTTGAGCGTCGCGATCATCGTCAGCGACGTCAGACGTACAGACTGAATACGTCCGGCAGTGACGAGTGGAAAATGCTCATCGCCTGAGCTTAAACGGACTGTCATTACAAAGTCCCCAAGGCGGCTCGCGACGGCCACCTCTATCGAGTCTTTCCGCACGTACGCCACAGATGCGCCCGTCACGAATCTGTCCGTCAGCAGGCACTGAAGTCGCACATCGAGCGACGACTTTTATAGTCCATTCGCCCCCCGTTTTTCGAGACCAGGCGCCACGGTGAACCCGTGGATCGTCACCTATGTGTCGAAGGGCCGGTTGTGGCCGCACGCAGCCTTCCACAACCAGCGCAACGCGGGCTGCTCTCACACTCCAGCAAATCCAGCAAATTCGCGTCACACATTCAGCAAGTCCAATTCATTCGGTCCCGCGTCATCTGGCGCGTGACTGAATTTGTTGGCAAGCCTTTGATTTTTAATGCCCCCGTCCCAACTAATTCCTCTTCCCCACGGTATTGCGCCCAGCACTTTTGATGTAAAATACTGTACATCCATACAGTTATTCAGGTCATGTCCGTTCCCAATGGCAATATCGGCACATCCGGTTCTTACGCATCAATCGCGTTGAGCCTCTCGCGTGCTGGAGCGCAGCGGTGACAGCCATGCGGCACATCGCGCACCTCGACATGGACGCCTTTTATGCGTCCGTTGAACTGCTGCGGTATCCCGAATTGCGCGGCCAGCCGGTGGTGATCGGCGGCGGCAGGAACGCCACGCCCGAAACACTGGCTGATGGCACCCGGAGCTTTAAACGGCTGCGTGATTACGCGGGCCGTGGCGTTGTCACCACCTCGACCTATGAAGCACGCGCGCTCGGTGTGTTTTCCGCCATGGGCATGATGAAAGCCGCGCAGCTCGCGCCCGACGCCATCCTGCTGCCCACCGACTTCGATTCATACCGGCATTACTCGCGCCTCTTCAAGGAGGCGGTCGCCGCGTTCACCACGCAGATCGAGAACCGCGGTATCGATGAAATCTACATCGACCTGACTGACCTGCCGGGCGACCCCGCCGAGACCGCCGCACGCATCAAGCAGGCCGTGCGCGATGCAACCGCCCTGTCGTGTTCGATCAGCGTCGCGCCGAACAAGCTGCTGGCGAAGATCGGCTCGGAACTGGATAAACCCGACGGCCTGACCATCCTCACCCCCGCCGACATCCCCTTGCGAATCTGGCCGCTGCCCGTACGCAAGGTGAACGGCATCGGGCCGAAGGCGAATGAAAAACTGGCGGCTATCGGCATTGAGACCGTCGGTGATCTCGCGCGCGCGGACCCCGAGATACTGCAGGCCCGCTTTGGCCGGACTTACTCGGCATGGCTTCTGGAAGTGGCGCAGGGGTTCGACGAGCGGCCCGTTGTGGTCAGCTCCGAGCCGAAATCGATGAGCCGCGAAACCACCTTCGAGCGCGACCTGCATGCGCGCCACGATCGCGCGGAACTCTCGGCGGCGTTTACCGACCTGTGTACGCGCGTGGGCGACGACCTGCGGCGCAAGGGATACGAGGGCCGCACGGTCGGCATCAAGCTGCGTTACAACGACTTCAGCACGGTCACGCGTGACCTGACGGTGCCGTTTCCAACGGCCGATGCAACGGAGATCCGTCGAGCCGCAACGGAGTGCCTGAAACGCGTACCGCTGGACCGGCGGCTGCGTTTGCTCGGGGTACGGGTAACGGCGTTGCTGCCGGTGGGATCGTATGTTGCTGAGCCGCAAGCGGTTCAGGGTGAATTGCCGTTCGCGGCGGATTAATTAGCAAAATCCAGGAAAGCCAGGAAAGGAATCGTCGTGTTTCAAAGCGATCTGTTCAATGCCGTGCCGCTCGACCTTGTAGAAGACGCCGAAAGCGGGATTCGTTACCTGCCCGACGTGGTCCCGCAAGCCACTGCGCACGCGTGGTTTGAGCAGACGCTTGGTCAAGTGACTTGGGGCAATCAGCGCCGCCTGATGTACGAACGCGAGGTCGATGTGCCACGCCTGATGGCGCATTTCTCGCTGGACGCAGCGGATTTGCCGGCGCCTCTGATGGAGGCTGCGGTACAAGTGCGCGCGATTGCCGGCGCGCAATTCAACAGCGTCGGCTTGAATCTGTATCGCGATGGCAACGACAGCGTTGCGCCCCATAACGACAAGACGCAAGGGTTAGTGCAGAAAGAGCCAATAGCAATCCTTTCGCTGGGCGCGACCCGTCGCATGACCATCCGCGCGAAGTCGGGCAAGGGCCGCACGCTCAATGTGGACCTGCATGCGGGCAGTGTGATCGTGATGAGTTATGCATCGCAATTTACGCACAACCACGGCATACCGAAGATGAGCGGTGTTGACGGGCCACGCATCAGCCTCGCGTTTCGATGCTTTGATGCTGCAAAGCTCAAGCAGCGCTAGGACCTCAGCAGTACTCCTTGTTTTAACCTCTAAGAGGGGGCGCCGAGGATTTGCAGGCGTTCTTATCGTTTCATCGATAACCGCCGTCGTGTTTGCGGCTCGTGTCATCCGAACCATGAAACGTGTGAGACACCTGAAACGCACCGTGGTATTTTTGTTTGTCCCGCGCCGGCAACTCGGTACTCGGCAATTCGGCAGCTCTGAACTTCGGCACTCAGGCGATTCGTATGAACAACCGGCCCCGCTATTTAACCGCGATCTGCATCAACGTGCTGTTCCCGTGGCTCGCCTATCACCTTGCGTATCCGCAGTGGGGCCACCTTGGAGCACTGGCCGCCTCCACGCTGCCGCTGATAGCCTGGATGACCTGGGACCTTTTACGCTTCCGCCACTTTGATGCACTAAGCGCAATCGTACTGGCCGGCACGTTATTCTCAATGGCGGTTTCATATTTTATCGACAACCCGCGTACGCGCCTTTTTGAAGCGCCCGTCATCTCCGGTTTGATCGGCATCGTGTTTTTGATTTCACTCGCTTTTCCACGGCCGCTCGTGTTTTATCTCGGGCGGTCCACCGTCGCCCGCGAGCAGGACGGAGGAACTGCTCAGTTCGAGCAGTGGTGGCGCGACAATCCGGGCCTTGTAGCGGTCATTCGAAAGATGACACTTGTGTGGGGACTGGGTCTGACGATCGAGAATGCCGTGCGGCTGTTGCTTAATATCGAATGGGAAGACGCAGCGTGGATTGCCAGCGTTTCTACCTTTCTGCAGTACGCGACATACGGAGGATTGACGTTGTGGACCTTCCTGGAGAGAAGGCGCATCAAGCGAATGAACGCGGCACCCTTGCCCGCGAAGTGAGACTGGCAATATGTTCGCCAGGCGTTCGAGTATGTGACGAATGTAGTCGCAACTTCACGGAAGACAATGCAGCAGAGAGGCGCTGACTTTCACCGCCTCCCTTTGACCGCTAGCCAAGACACACCGCTAGTTAAAACGCCTCCCAATCGGCAGCGCCGGCCAATGCAACGGGCCTCGACTTCTCCTTGATCAGCGCCGGTGTCTTGAGACGTGTAGCCGCTGCAATAGCCGGCCTCGGGTTCGAACTCACAGCAACAGCGCGTTTCTTGGGTACCGCCAACGCGCGATGCGCCGCGCCACGCGCCGGTTTCGCGCTGAGCACGGTCTTGCCGATATCCAGACCGCTGTCGTTCAACTGGAACACCGATACGGCCGCTTTCAACGCGCCCGCCTGATCCTCCAGCGATTGCGCCGCGGCCGCGGCTTCCTCCACCAGAGCTGCATTTTGCTGGGTCACTTCATCCATTTGCGTGACCGCGCGCGCCACTTGTTCAATGCCGCTGCTCTGCTCTTCGGACGCCGCCGCGATCTCGCCCATGATGTCCGTCACACGCTGCACCGCGCCGATGATTTCCGACATCGTGCGGCCGGCATCGCCCACCAGCGTCGTGCCCGTCTGGACGCGCGAGACCGACGTGTTGATCAGCTCCTTGATCTCCTTCGCTGCCGCCGATGACCGTTGCGCAAGGCTGCGAACTTCTGCCGCCACGACCGCGAAACCCCGTCCCTGTTCACCGGCACGCGCCGCTTCCACGGCTGCGTTCAGCGCGAGAATGTTGGTCTGGAACGCAATGCCTTCGATGATCGTGATGATGTCGGCGATCTTCGTCGAACTCTGGTTGATGTCGCCCATGGTGACAACCACTTGCGCCACAACCGTGCTGCCCTTGTTCGCAATGTCCGACGCGTTGGCGGCCAACGAGCTCGCCTGACGCGCGTTTTCCGCATTCTGCTTCACGGTGCCGGTCAACTCGTCCATGCTCGATGCCGTTTCCTGCAACGCCGACGCCTGCTCTTCCGTACGCGATGACAGATCGATATTGCCCGCCGCAATCTGCTTGGTCGCCGATGCAATGGATTCACTGCCCGAGCGCACCGTACGTACCGTGTTGACGAGGCTGGCCTGCATCTTCGCGAGACCTGATAACAGTTGCCCCATCTCGTCGCGCGAAGTGACGATCAACTCGCGGCGCAGGTCCCCTGCGGCGATTGCATCGAATTGCGCAAGCGCTTCGTCGAGCGGACGCCCGATCGAACGACGCAGCGACACCCACGAGAAAATAGCCGCCGCAAGGCCGGCCAGAATGGAAGCGATGCTGACAAGACGGAAGTCGCCGAATGCTTCCTGCGAGTTGTCGTAGTCGGTCCTGGCAGAGTCGAATTGATACTTGCGAAGCGCTTCACCAAACGCGGCCAACTGGTTGAACGCAACCTGCATGGCTTCCGCGGAAGCGACAATCTTGTCTGCGTCGTTCGCCCTGATATTGGCGTAACCGTCGTCCACCAGCTTCTGGAGTTCAAGGCGCTTGGCTTCGAAGTCCTCGGCCAGTTTGTGTTCGCCCGGACCCTGCGGCAATGCGGCGTAGGTCGCCCACTCCTTGTCGGCCCGCGTGCGCATCAACGCCCCACGTCCAATGGCCGTTTCCGCGCCGGGCTTGCCAACGAGCAAGGCCGCACGATCGAAGCTGAGCCGCTCGCGGGCGGTAAACATTTCCGCGTTGCCGGCCGCGACAGCGCTAGGCATCTGGTTCATGAAGAGGCCACGAGTCGTGTCGTTACCGCGGCTCATTCCCCAAAGCCCCAGTCCTCCGATCACGATCAGCAACAGACCCAGAAGCGCCATGGCAATGCCCAGGCGGCCTTTAATCGTCGAAAACATGTTTGTCTCACTTTTTTTATATCTCACATCGATACCAAGCGGTCGCGTGCGTTGATGCCTGCGAACGCCACCGAGGCCGACTGTGTCATCCGGCCCATACCCTTTAACGGCAAACACCGGCGTCACTTGAGCGAATGCGTAAGCTGAATCGGCTTACATTTCAATAAATATTGAAATGAGGAAATGTTTCTTGTACGCTTTACCTCATGAAATCAGAAACCGTAGTCCGTGCCTTGGGCGCGCTCGCGCACGAGTCTCGGCTGGCAATCTTTCGGGCGCTGGTAGTAGCGGGACCCGAGGGTCTGGCGGCCGGTGAGATTGCTCAGCAACTCGGTGTCTCACCATCGGGTCTGTCGTTTCATCTGAAAGACCTCTCACACGCCGGGCTGGTCGATGCGCGTCAGGATGGGCGCTTCATTTTCTACTCAGCGAACTTCGACACCACGAGCGGACTCATCGGCTTCCTTACCAAAAACTGCTGCGAAGGCGGCGCGTGTTCGGCGAGCACGGTGTCGATAAAACAGCAAGCCACTCTTTAACGATTCATGGAGACTCATGGCATGGCCATTACGATTTACCATAATCCCGCTTGCGGTACGTCGCGCACTACCCTGGCGCTGATCCGCAATGCGGGCGTTGAACCGGAAGTGATCGAGTACCTCAAGACGCCGCCCAGTCGCGGCACGCTATCCAGGATGATCGAAGATGCAGGACTAAGCGTCCGGCAAGCGATCAGGGAGAAAGAGAAGCTGTTCGCGGAACTTGGTCTCGCCGATGCAACGCTGACGGACAAACAGTTGCTTGACGCCATGCTGGCGCACCCCGTCCTCATCAATCGCCCGTTCGTGGTCACGCAAGCAGGCACGCGTTTATGCCGGCCGGCCGAACTGCTTTTGGAGATTCTGCCGGAAGCTCGATAAAGGCTGTTCAGCGGGGAAGGCGCATTTTTTGGCAGGAGGAAGCGGATATATTGATATAATCAGGAATCCGTATTATTTGACATTGCCGAACCGATTGCGAGTGGATACCTATGCCGAGCATCGGGAACCTGTCGCCGGTCATGGTGCAAGGATCGTTTTCTGCCAGCCTCGGATGAACCCGTCCGCGTGGTGGATGTCACGGAGCGAGGCCAGGTTCACTACCTGGCCTGATCGCTACGACGAGCGCAAGAAAGCATGGATGGGTGGGGTTACATCGCTGGCAGCGGTTGTTATGCGCAATGATTCCAGGCGGCAGGTTCAAGCTTCATCGCAACATCCGTCTCGTAAGTCTTGACTTAATTCCTCCCAAGCGGCTATTTTCGATCCTGACGGATTGCTCGCACGAGCCGCCCTTCGAGATATCGAGAATACACAACGATACGCAGCAATACACAGTGGCCTTTGCGCCGCCCATAAAAACCGATGGAGACAGGAATGAACAACACACTCGCCCGACGCTCTGCGTGCGGCCTCATTACCGCAGCCATCCTGAGCGTCACCGCGAGCGCGGCGCATGCAGCAGCCGACTCAGTCAAGCTCGGCTTCATTACAGACCTTTCAGGGCTCTACTCCGACTCCGATGGCCAGGGAGGTCTCGAAGCCATCCGCATGGCGATCGATGACTTCGGCGGCAAGGTGAACGGCAAGCCCATCGAACTGCTCTATGGCGATCACCAGAACAAGGCGGACATTGCGGCATCGAAAGCGCGCGAGTGGATCGACCGCGACGGCGTCAGCGGGATCATCGGCGGCACGAATTCGGCCACCGCACTCGCGACCAACCAGATTGCCGCTGAAAAGAAGATTCCGTACATCAACGTGGGCGCGGGTGTCGATGCCCTGACCAACGAGCAATGCACGCCCTACACGGTCCACTACGCCTACGATACCGTCGCGCTCGCCAACGGCACCGGCCAGGCTGTGACGAAGCAAGGCGGCAAGACCTGGTACTTCCTGACCGCCGACTATGCGTTTGGCAAGGCGCTGGAAAAGAACACGTCGGAGGTCGTGAAGGCGAATGGCGGGCAGGTGCTGGGCGCTGTGCGGCATCCGTTATCGGCGTCGGATTTCTCGTCGTTCCTGTTGCAGGCGCAAGCGTCGAAGGCACAGGTCCTGGGCCTTGCAAACGCGGGCGGCGACACCATCAACTCGATCAAGGCCGCAAAGGAATTCGGCCTGACCAAGTCGATGAAAATTGCCGCCCTGCTGATCTTTCTCACCGACATCCATAGCCTAGGGCTTGAGACCGCCCAAGGTCTTCTAGCGACCGATAGCTGGTACTGGAACAAGGATGCCGAGACCCGCAAATGGGCGCAGCGCTACTTCGCCAAGATGAAGAAGATGCCGACCAGCCTCCAGGCCGCGGACTATTCGGCCGCGACCACCTACCTGAAGGCGGTGCAGGCGGCGGGGTCAACCGACAGCACGAAGGTGATGGAGCAACTGCACAAGATGAAGATCGATGACATGTACGCCAAGGGTTATATCCGGCCCGACGGCACCATGATTCACGACATGTACCTGATGCAGGTGAAGAAACCCTCGGAGTCGAAGGAGCCGTGGGATTTCTATACGATCACTGCGACCATACCCGGCGAGCAGGCTTTCGGGTCCAAAGCCATATCGCGTTGCGCGTTGTGGAAGTGAGCCACAACGCGGGGCATGGTGGCGTTCGCGGCTGGAAACGTATCAGCTAGAGAATGAGTTCAGGAGAGAGGGCAACGCCTTCATGCATGCAGCGCGGGCTCACAGCCCCGCTGCACCCGGCTCCGGTTTCTCGGCTGAATGAGGCGCGCGAATACGTGGGTCTAGACCTCTTTCGACGAACCAGCATAGCCATGCGCTTTATCGTCCGAGCCGTCGGGCTTATCAAGAGACACCGGCGCACGACGTGATAATCATGCAGCCGGCCGACGGATCAGGACCGATAGTCGGGCAGGCTGCCAGTTATCAGGCGCAGCGCCGCTTGCCACGCCAATTCGATGATGGCGTCCGCGTTTTCCGAGTCGAACTGCCGCGCGGTGAGTTCGCGAACACGCTCTGGCGGTATCCGCAATGGCACGCCTCCGGCCAGCGCCTGCACCTGCGCCTGGCAAGCGCGCTCGAGAAAGTAGATCTCGTGAAACGCGTGCGCAGCGGTCGCACCGCCAGCGAGCAGGCCGTGATTGCGCAGGATCATCGCCTTGTGCGGGCCGAGATCGGCAACCAGGCGTTCACGCTCACCCAGGTCAAGCGCAATGCCTTCATAGTCGTGGTAACCCAGCTTGCCGTAGAACTTCAGCGCATGCTGGCTGATAGGCAAAAGCCCTTGCTCTTGCGCCGACACAGCGGTCCCCGCTGCCGTATGCGTATGTACGACGAAAGCGATGTCCTCCCGCGCCATGTGAACCGCCGAGTGGATCGTAAAACCGGCCTCATTGACGATAAAGAGTTCGGGCGTATCGCGTGCACGCTCGTCGATCACCTTGCCCTCGTAGTCGATCTTTACAAGGTCCGAAGCGCGCATTTCGTGGAACAACACGCCGTAGCGGTTGATCAGGAACGCGGGTTTCGGGCCCGGCAAACGCGCGGTAATGTGCGTGTCGATCATGTCCGTCATGCGGAAATGCGCCATCAGCCGATACAACGCCGCCAGATCCTCGCGGACCTTTTGTTCCGCCGCCACAATGCTCGTAGTCGTCGTTTCCATAACGTGTTCCTTCCTCCTGATGACGCAGCTTTAGGCTTGAACAACGAAGCTTGATGGCGCCTTAGCGACGTTTTACGCCCGGTAGCACGCACAGCATTTCATAAAGCAGGTTCGCTCCCAGCAGCGACGTGTTCCCGCTCGTATCGTAGGGCGGCGACACTTCGACCAGATCGCATCCGACCAGATCCAGCCCATGGCAACCCCGGATGATCTCGATGCCTTGGATCGTCGTCAGCCCGCCAATCTCGGGCGTGCCCGTGCCTGGTGCCCACGCTGGATCGATACCGTCGATGTCGAAGCTCAGGTACACCGGACCGCCCGCCACCTTGGCCCGGACTTCGGCCATCAGGGGCTCGAGCGACTTGTGCCAGCACTCTTCCGCCTGCACCACGCGAAAGCCTTGGCGGCGGCTCCAGTTGAAGTCGTCGGCGGTATAACCCTGAGCACGCAATCCGATTTGTACCACACGCTCGCAATCGAGCAGGCCCTCCTCCACCGCGCGCCGGAAGGTCGTGCCGTGGGCGATCTTCTCGCCGAACATGTGGTCGTTGACGTCGGCATGAGCATCGACATGTACGAGGCCGATCTTGCCATGCTTGCGATGCAACGCGCGCAGGATCGGCAGGGTAATGGTGTGATCGCCGCCCAGGGTCAGCGGCACCACTTCGTGTTCGAGGATCCGGTCATACGACTCTTCAATGATCCGCACCGCGTCCAGCAGATTGAAGGTGTTGATGGCCACATCGCCAATGTCGGCTACCGAAAGCGAGTCGAACGGAGCGGCGCCGGTCGCCATGTTGTAAGGCCGGATCAAGACGGACTCGGCGCGAATTCCGCGCGGGCCGAACCGGGTACCGGCACGCAAGGACGCGCCAATGTCCAGCGGCACGCCGATAAACGCAGCGTCCAGGCCCGCAGCCGAGGTGAGATGCGGCAAGCGCATCATGGTGGCAATGCCGCCAAAGCGCGGCATTTCATTACCGCCGAGCGGTTGGTGAAAGATCTTTTCCATGGCGCGTCCTCGCATTCATTCGTCGAACTGTCTGCATTGAATTCTGGCGCTAACCGGCACACTGACAAAGTGCTGGTACGAAATATTTAGTTCAGTTATTTCTAAAGTATCGGCACGTCCGGCCCGGGGGCATTGCTTGGCCGCGTTTCCACCGGACAGTTTGCTTGCCGCATTTACCGTATTCGATGGAGTTTGATGTGGCCACTGTTTTGCCTGAAGCACGCCTGCTGCGCATTTTTATCTGCGTGATCCGACACCAGGGTTTCGCTGCGGCGCAACAGGAACTCAACCTGTCGACGTCGGCCATCAGCACCTATATGAGTCAGCTGGAATCGCTGGTGGGCGTGGTGCTGTGTCATCGCGGGCGCGGCGGTTTCAGTCTGACACCGAAGGGCGAGGAGTTCCATCAGGAAGCGTTGCGGCTGCTTGGCGAGGTCGACGGTTTCGAGCGTTACGCCGCCGGGCTGCGCGGAGAATTGCGCGGCAGTATCAAGCTTGGCGTACTCGATTCCACAGTCAGCGATAAAGCGTTGCCGCTCGCCGAGATCATTGGTGCATTTACGCGCGAGCATCTGGCGCTGCATTTGCATTTGCATGTGCAAAGCCCTTATGAATTGCAGCTTAGCGTGCTGGGAAACCGCCTTGACCTGGCAATCGGCGCGTTTCAGTTGCGCATGAACGGGCTGATCTACCATTCGCTTTATTGCGAGCAGCACTGGTTGTATTGCAGCGACACCCACCCGCTTTTCAATGAGCGTCACATCCCGCAGGAAACGATCAGTCAGCAGCGGATGGTCGGGCGGACGTACTGGAGTCAGACAGAGCTGGCGCGGCATGGATTCAAGCGTAGCGAAGCGACGGTGGACAGTATGGAAGGGCAACTGATCCTGATCTTGTCCGGCGCGTTTATTGGCTTCCTGCCGGAGCATTACGCGCAGGCCTGGGTCGACAAGGGCCAACTGCGTGCACTCGCACCGGCAGGGTTTGGCTATCAGGCGCCGTTCGCGTTGATCGTGAGGCGCGGGCGTTCAAAGGAAGCTTTGATCCGGAAATTCCGCGATACGTTGAAGGGTCATTTGGAGCGCTGAGGGCGGGAAGGGAAAGCCGATCCGTCTCGCCGGAATATTCTCTGGTGCCTGGGCTCCGATGAATCCAGGCCCGACCTGTCCGCATATTTCCTCATACGATTGTGTGCTGCCGAACATCGCGTCATGCCCGCAACCGGCACCATGGAGCGTATCCGTGGATGCTCTGCCCTTCGTTTTACTTCCGATCACTTGTTCTTGCCAGACCGAGCGCGTGAGCCCGCAGGGCGACCGCCGGACAGCGGCGTTTATTACTCGAGACACTATGAACCAGGCTGATTGTCAGTTTGAGATTGTGAGCGATGAAGACGGCTTTCGCGCTTTACAGCCCGAATGGGACGGCCTCTGGTCGAGCGCGCACGGTCAATATGGCCAGTCGTTCAGCGTGTGCTGGCTGGCCTGGCAACATGTCGCCAAGCCGCGTGGCAGACGCCTCTGCTGCATCGTGCATCGCGAGAACGGGCGACTTGTTATGGTCTGGCCACTCGTGACGTACCGGCGGCTCCTGTGGACTTATCTTTGCCCCCTGAGCCCCGAAGCCGGCGATTACACGAGAGTGCTCGTCACCAATAGCCCCGCTGCCCCGGCTCTGATTGCGGGCGCATGGCGGACGGCGCTGAAGCGTTGCGGCGCCGATTTCATCAAGCTTCCGTATGTGGATGAAGGCTCCGAACTGCACGCGATCGCCTCGCGCGAACGCCATGTGATGATCGCTGCACGCACCGTCGCCGCGTTTGCGAAGCTCCGCGACGAAACTGAATGGGACACGTTTTGCAAGACGCTGGGCACGATGAGCGGGAAAAAACCCGGTGCGCTCGAACGCCGCTTGTCGAAGGAAGGTCAGCTTGAAGTGCGCCTCACGGAGCCCGGCAACGCCAGCGAAAACGCGGCGCTGGTCGACTGGATCCTGGCGCGCAAACGCGCATGGGGCGATCGGGTCGGTAAGAGAGGCGAGTGGCTCGATTCGTCGCATTACCGGGACTTTCTCGTCAATCTACTCTGCCCGGCGAACGAACGCGCCATGGCCCGTCTGTTCGTGGTCACGCTGGACGGCGCGCCCGTCGCGGCCACGGTGGTGGGTGTGGGCACGACCTGCGTCGACGGCCTGATTGCGAGTTTCGACGCCCGGTTTGCCAAGTTCGGTCCCGGTTCGATCGTCGTTGAACACGTCGTCAAATGGGCATTCGATCAACGCCTGAATGTAGATTTCGGCGTGGGCGCCGAACGCTTCAAAGCCTATTGGAGCCGCAATAACATTACCGGAGCGTGGAGCGCGCAGATTGCCAGTTCGCGCTGGGGCGTGCTCGCGTTTCGCAGCAAAAAAACCGTGCGGGCGGTTACCCGGCGGCTGGCTCGATTAAGCGGCTTGCTAACGGGGCAAAAGCGTGGCGCGGCAACCTTCGCGCCCAACGATCCCGGCGGTCAGCGCACGCTCGATCTCCCGATGAATCCATCCTGACGGGTCCGCTCATTGAAGCGGCCTGCGAACGCACAATATCAAACATACGGGAATAATCTGCCGCGTCGGTTCGTTTAACTCAAGAGTGCCGCACATCGCGCTGGCGGTTGCTGCGCGCTCGTCCAAAATCCATGGGGAAAACAAATGAACTTCAAACGCGTTGCATCGACGTTGCTGGCTGTCCTGACCGTCTCGCTTGCAGTCTCCCTTGCCGGATGCCAAACCGACGGTTCAGCGTCAGGATCGAGCTCGGGCGGGAGCAGCAGCGGCGGGTATTGAGTTGACTCGGTTGAAACCGATTAAAACAATCGCGTTGATAAACGTGTTCCGGATGCTGGGACCGTGAAGGGTCCGCCGCGTCCCCCGGGAATGCAGGAGTCTGATTTCCAGCAGGTGCTGACTGCATTCAGGGCGATTGCGGGTCAGAACGCCGTTCTTGCGGGAGACGGTGAGGCGCAGCCATATCTGGATCCGTTCGCGCCGGGTGACGCACATGTTTATGAAGCGTCAGCCGTTGTGATGGTCTCGGATGTCGAGCAGCTTCGCGCCGTGCTCGTCGTGGCGAACCGCTACGGCGTCCCGTTGTGGAGCGTATCGACCGGACGCAACTTCGCTTATGGCGGCGCGGCACCCAGGCTTAAAGGCTCCGTCGTGCTGGACTTGCAGCGCATGAACCGCATCATCGAGATCAATGAGACGCTCGGTTATGCGCTGGTCGAACCGGGTGTCAGCTACTACGATCTTTATCAGGCACTTCAAGCGCGAGGCGTCAGGTTGTGGCTCGATCCGCCGGCCGCCGGATGGGGCAGCGTGGTCGGCAATACACTGGAGCGCGGCTTCGGCACGACCCCATACGGGGATCACGCGGCCATGCAATGCGGGATGGAAGTGATGCTGGCGAACGGCGAGATCGTACGCACCGGCATGGGTGCAATGAACAATAATCAGGACTGGCAAGTATTCAAGGCGGGTTTCGGTCCCTCCTACGATGCCATGTTCATGCAGTCGAATTTCGGCATTGTCACCAAGCTCGGCATCTGGCTGATGCCGAAGCCCGAAGGCTACATGCTGTGCCGTTATACGTTCCGGCACGACGCCGATCTCGAGAGCATTGTCGAGACGCTGCGCCCGTTGAAACTCGACGACACGATACAAAGCAACGCCGTCATCGAAAGCGCGGTGCGATGGGCCGCCGGCGTGTCGACGCGCAAGCAGTGGTATGACGGCCCGGGCGCCATGCCCGATGTGGCCATAGAGACCATGGCGCGCAAGCTCGGCATAGGCCGCTGGAATCTTCGCTTCTGCCTGTATGGCCCCGAAGCGCTGGTGAAGGCGCGTCGCGATGTAATACACCGGCGTTTCTCATCCATCGCCGACGCGGGGTTGATCGAGTCGCCCTATACCCATGCCGACGTTGAACCCAAAGGCGGCGGCGATCGCAGCCAGGTCGGCATTCCCAATCTCGACGCATTCAACTTGCTGAACTGGCCCGGCGGCGCCGGCGCGCACATCGATTTCTCGCCTGTCTGTGCGCCGCTCGGCCGCGACGCGGTCCGGCAATATCGAATGATCACGGACCGGGCGGCGCATTATGGCTTCGACTACTACGGCGGTTTTACAGTTGGCCCGCGCACCATGCATCACATCTTTGCCGCTATTTTCAATCGTGACGACCCTATGCAAGCGCGCGCCGCAGGTGAGCTGCTGAAGACGTTGATCAACGACTTCGGCGCGGCGGGTTATGGTCAATACAGGACCCATCTCGCCTTCATGGATCTTGCCGCATCCCAGTATGATTTCAACAATCATGCATTGATGCGCATGAGCGAGAGCATCAAGGAAGCGCTCGATCCGAACGGCATTCTGTCGCCAGGAAAACAAGGTATCTGGCCCAGGAAGATCAAGGAGCGCGACTGATGAAAACTGGCCGGCGCGGGTTCCTTGCAACCGCTTCGATGGCGGGCGCATGCATGCGCGTGTCATGGCCCACGCAGGCGATGTTGCGGTCGCGGATGCTACCAAGCGAGCAAGTGGCGCTTGGCCACACGCTCACCATCGTCTTCGACGAACACCTGGCGGACAGCCGCGCTTTTGCCGTCAGATCGCGCACGACGGGCGCACGCATAGTGCCACTAGGAAACGATATCGGCATGCTGTGGTTTGAACGCTTGATGCCTCTGGCCAGTTCGCCTGGAAACACGATCGCGGGATTGACGACACACGCGGACGCGTTCTTGCTGACCCGCTTCGCCCAAGGCATCGGCTTGCAGGTTGCACAGCGCACGGCCGAGGCGCATGCGGGGTCCGACATGCTATTCATATGGCAACTGGTTGCTACCGGCGCTAGAACGCGTTCCTGAGTCAATTCGACACCAGCACGTAATCGGTAAGAAAGAGCATAAGCGCCCATGAGGGCAAGTAAGAACCCGACAGCGTTCCGTTAAAGAAACATGACCGTGACGCGGCCTTTCAAGCCCCATTGGGGTGCCGTTTTATGTGTGCTGACGCACCCCGTTTCAATAGCCTGCTTATGGTTGTGATGTAGCGCACACAGCCGGAGGTTTTCTCGTTGGTCCCCGTATTCGGCGCCGATACACTTTGGCTAAATCGTAAAACCGGGGAAGAAGATGCAACCCATAACGGGCTTCGTGCTGTACGGCGTGAGCGCGGCAATAGTCGCCGCGATTGCCGGCAAGAGGGGTCTGAGCTGGAGTGCGTATCTCCTTGTCATGCTGCCCTTGGGGCCGGCAGTCGCGATCATCATGCCGCTCTTCACGCAGGGCTCGGCAAACAGCCTGATGACAACAGCACTCGTTTTCTGCGTGCCTCTGGCCGGGCTGCTGACAGCGCTGTTCAGCAAGGGACCGACGCCGCTAACGTCAGGCACCGAATCACGCGAGCGTAAGGGCGCTTAAGCATTGCAGGCGCTCGCCTTCAAGAGCAACACACGTCCTGCAGACGCCGGCAACATACCGGTTTGTCGCCCATAAATTGCGACGAATTTCAGCCCAAAGATGAATAACGGCGCCTGTTATCCAATAACAGGCGCCGCTTTCAATGACCCAAACCGGGCTCGCTCAGGCCGCCACCGGCTCCTCCTCCACTGCGCGTACCGCCAACGGCTCCGGGGGCGTTCCGTACGCGTAATCAAGCGTCATGCGCATATAGTCGTAGCTCTTGCGAATGGCCGTGCGGATCTTGTTGATGGACTCCACCGGCGGATTGGTACCCAGCAACGTGGCCACGATTTCCAACGCCATCCACGGGTGCTCGTCATCGTAATGCGCATGTACTTTGAGCCAACGCATTGCCGACTTGCGAATCGGTTCCGGAAAGGTCAGCGCATACGTTTCTTCGGAGCAGACAAAGCACGAGAAGTCACCCGTTGCGCCTTCCACTGCGTAGTTCGTTGCCGCCACCGCGACCGCCAGCTCGTCGGTGAGGCTGACATGTCCGCACCAGTGTGCGAGCGCATGCATCTCGCTCGGCACCTCTTGCAACAACAAGTCATCAAGCCCCAGGCCGCTCGCCCCTGCCCACTGCAGCCAGTGCTTGGCGTGCATGTTCTCGACCCGGATATTCTGGATGAGGTAGGACCGTGCCATCCCTTCACCATGCGAATGGCCGAACCGTGCCTTCATGAGGTTCGACGCCATGAACTGCGGAAACTGCTCGATGACAGGAAAGAAACCAATCAGGAAACGATGCGTGCTCTCGATGTCGAGCGTCGCGTCCTTCATGGCCTTGCACAACGGGTGATAGACAACCTTTCGCTTCGCTTCTTCGCAATCCTTGACTACGTCTTGGAGCCATTGCGGATAACTCGCAATATTCTTGAGTTCGCCGGTACGGGTGAAGTCTGTTTTCATCGGATGATCTCTCACAGGAATGGGTTTCAGGTGTTGGGCCGCGGGATCCTATGCGGGCAAGCTGGATCTCAATCTCGCCATCGTGATGCCCGCCAAGCTTCGGGGAGCAAAAGCATTTCCTATATGCAGGCGCGCACATTTCGCGGAACATTTAATCAACTCCATTTCCTCAGACAACATCACAACGACGTCCCATTTTCGACGCGCGGCGATGTCACGGCCAAGGACGTTGGACCGGTGAAACGGTTGAGAGATCAAGACCTGTGGACGGTTGATGCAGCCCGCTTGAGATGTTTATCGGCGTGCCGTATTGAAGTGCGCACGTGCCGCGTCACTCGCCGGGGTGTGCGTCTTTGCTAGATTTTGGCGGAGATGAGCTATCCGTCCCTGCTCAAGCGGCCAGCCGGTCGGGACTCATCGCAGGGCGTACGGTCTCCGGCGGATAGATATGCCAGGCGCCGTCATCGTGGCGGAAAAAGAAGAGCGCGAAAGGACTGAAGGCGGATCTGAATGTGGCGCCAGCGGCCCGCTCCACTTCAATGCAGACGCACCGGCGGCGCCCTGCACGAATACGATGAATGGAGCGCACCTGCAAATGCCCGGTGCTCCCCACGCCCAGCCATTTTTCAACCAGTACGCGCAAAGACTGCTCTGACGCAACCATAAGGATTCTCCGTGGTTTGCTATCCACCCCATAAAACCATGCTAGGAGCGCCATAAGTCCTTATCTGTCGGAGACGGTCGATTGTGGCTTCAGACGGGGCTGGTTTTCTTGTCGGAATATCCCTACGAGCGATCGCGCCCGGAAATCAAACCATGTTTGATCGCATAGCAGATCAGTTCGGCATCGTTTTCAATGCCGAACTTTTGCATGAGGCGCATCTTGTGCGTGCTGGTGGTCTTGGCACTCCGCACGAGCATCTCGGCTATGGCGTCGATGCCCTTGCGTCGCCAGGCAGTCGGCAAGACGAAGCCTGCCGTCCAGCTCGAATTGAAGCTGCTGCCGGTCGAGCCGCCATAGACCCGCGCCAAGTCTGACGGGATCCTGCCCGTTCGCCGCGATAGGGAACGGGCCGAACAATTTCCCCAGAATCTCGTCAATACATTAAGACGAGCCCTTAAGCGTGCCGCGAGCTTTCTTCAACAAGAGGCCCGGGCGCGTTCTCCAAAGCGCTATCGTGACGAAGCAGGAGGACCGCTGCCACGGCGACCAGCCCGGCCCCGGCCAGACAGAGCAAGCCAGCGGCAAAACTGCCGGTACTGTCCTTGATCCACCCCATCGCGTAGGGTCCGAAGAACCCGGCCAGATTGCCGAGCGAATTCACCGCGGCAATGCCGCCCGCTGCGGCCGCCCCCGAAAGGAAAGCGGCGGGTAGCGTCCAGATCACCGGCAGGCAGCCGAATATGCCAAAGCCGGCAATGGACAGCGCGATCATTTTCAGCACGGGATCATCCAGTGCCGTCGATGCCGCAATTCCACCGGCAGCCACCAGCAGCGGGATGGCCACATGCCACTTGCGCTCGAGCTTGCGGTCAGAGCGGCGTCCCCACAAGATCATGCTGAACGCGCCGACAATGTACGGCAACGACGTCACAAGGCCCGTCTGGACATTACCGAGGCCGAACCCTTTGACGATTTGCGGCAGGAAGAAACTCAGGCCGTAGTTGGTCGCGTTGGCGCCGAAGTAGATGAGCGCGACGGCGAGAACCCGCGGATTGAACAAGGCTTCGCGCACGCTGAAGGCGCGCACGGCCTCACGCTGCGCGCGTTCCTGGGCTTGCCGGCCCACGAGCCAGTCGCGCTCATCGGCTGCAAGCCAGGTTGCGTCCGCCGGTTTGTCGGTGAGATAAAACAGGACTACGAACGACAGGAGCAGGGCCGGCAATGCTTCAACCAGATAGACCCACTGCCAGCCGGCGAGGCTCGCGAGTTTATCGAGGTTGAGCAGCGCACCGGAGATAGGGGCGCCGATCACGGTGGACAGCGGGATGGCCACCATGAAATAGCCAACCACGCGTGCCCGGTACGCTGCCGGAAACCACAGCGTCAGCAGGAAGATGATGCCCGGGAAGAATCCCGCTTCCGCGATCCCGAGCAACACCCGCAAGGTATAGAACACGTGTGCGGGCGAGAGTCCTGTCAACCGCGAGATCCCGGGAATGAACGCCATGGCGCCGGCAAGGATGCCCCAGGTGAACATGATCCGGGCGATCCATCGGCGCGCACCGAACTTCTCCAGCAGCAGGTTGGACGGAACCTCGAAAAAGAAATAAGCGATGAAGAAAATCCCCGCGCCGAAGCCGAAGGCGCTCGAGGACAGTCCAAGGTCTTTGTTCATCTGCAACGCGGCGAAACCGACGTTGACGCGGTCCAGGTACGCTATGAAATAACAGAGAATCAGGAACGGGACGAGTCTCTTCGTCACGCGTCCCAAAGTGCGGGTTTCGAGTTCCACTAGTCTTCCCCCAAGTCAGAGTTTTAAACGTCCATCGTGTGTCGAATGTTCATATCTCTTTGCCGTAGAAAGCATAGTGCTCCGAAGACAAAGCGGGAAGTAGTATGTGCCCGTGGAACTCGGGCTAATGATGAGATGGCGGGGCCGGCTACCGGCAGAATTGGCCGAATCAGGCGTACAGTGTCCCGGATTCGGAAGAAATGTCGGAATGCAACGGTGGCGAAAACCGGCGTAAACCCCGATCAGAACCGATATCCGACGGAAACAAACAAGATGACCGGATTGAGTTTGATCCTGGTGCCGCGGCTCACAGTGCCCGGTGTTGATTGGGTTGTCAGCGCGACCCGCTTTGAGCACCGCATTAATAAGCATGCTGGGTATCGAACGAGCAGTGCTTGTTGAAGTTATAGGAAGCCCCGCGTCCAAAGGAATGATGATTGACACGGGTGGTCAAACATCCCGAGTGTCCGATCGACCGTTTTATATTGCTTCGGGCGGCTTCATACCGCTATCTGGTGCACGAGAACGTTTGCCAGCCGCGAATCAATTTCCGGTTCGAATGGGATCATGTGTCCGCAACCGGTAACAACCTCGCCGTCCCTTGTACGACAGGCGGTTATCTTCGCAAGAGTTTTTCGAACTAGCCCTGTCTTACGCCTACAATACCTCCCGGTCCATCCCGAATCCGCCTCACCGTCTTCAAACCCGCCACGCGCTTTTACCGGTCTATAGCAGCATGGTCACTGAAACCTCATCCTCCGATTCCCTCGCAGTCGCCCAGCGCGTACGCGACCTGATGAATCGCCATGGCATTGGCAAGCGGCAGCAGACAGCCGAGCTTTGCCGCATTCTCGATCTCAGCTTCTCGCAAGGACATCGAAAGCTACGTGGCAACAGTCCATGGACGCTTGCGCAAATCCGCCGCGTGGCCGACGCGTTCGGCGAGCCCGCCTTGCAGCTATTCGACGCGAAGAACGCCGACGTGGACGACACCGAAGGCACCGCCCAGGATGTCGTTCTTATGCTTGGCGCTATCGAGATTCCCTGCGTTGCGTGGATTGGCGAAGCGCTCGAACCGGGCAGCCGCCCGGATTTCATTGCGCAAAACATGAACGGCCGCTGGCTTGTGACAACGCACGAAGGCGTGCTGCTGCACGCCGCTCACGATGTCCACAAGATCGAGATTCAGCCGCGCCGCACGGACATGGACAAACCGCTGATCGCGGTCGTGGACGACGATCAGACCTCCGCCGACAACCTGCACGATTATCTCGAGCGCAGCGGCTTCACAGCGGTCGCTCTGTATGGTCTGGAAGGGTTCTCGCAAGCGCTGCAGACGCAAGTGTTCGACGCGGTGGTGATCGACTGGCTGTTCGGCGCGCACACCTCGGCCGAGGCTATCAGTGCCGTGCGCAATTCCGACAACCCGGATGCGCCCATCTTCGTATTGACGGGCGAACTGACGACCGGCAAGGCAAGCGAGTCGGAAATCAGCGACATCATCCAGCGCTACAACGTCACATGCTTCGAGAAACCGGCGCGCATGGCGATCCTTGTGGCCGACTTGTCGAAGCGCTTGCAGCGAACCTGATCCCGAACGTTAGCGCGCACCGCTCAACGTATCCGCCTTGCCGCCGATAACGCCCGCGCCAAGGCGCTTTTCAGCACTTCGTAGCGCACGGGCTTGAGCAGGTAATCGAAAAACAGGATGGCGGCGCTGGGGTCGACCAGATCCGGCGCGTAGGCACTCACCGCTATCACAGGCAAGCTCGCGCCCGCTGCCCGCCTTGCGCGGTACTCATTCACGAACGAGTACCCGTCCTTGCCTGGCATGTGGAGGTCGGCGAGGATCACATCGGCCTGATTGTTCTCGAGCCACGCGAGCGCACTGTCCACGTCGGGCATTGCCACGCTCGCATAACCGAGGTGCGCCAGCATTTCAGTCAGCGACTCGCGGATGGAATCATGGTCGTCTATCACCAGCACGCGTGCTTTCTTCAACGGCGGCAAGTCAGCGGGCGCACGCTCGCGCTCGGGCATTCGCGCCACCGATGCAGCGGGCAAACTCACGCGAAACGCGGCGCCCTGACCGACGTCACTCGACACGTTGACCACGCCGCCCAACAATTCGACCAGCCCGCGCACGACCGCGAGCCCCATGCCGGCGCCATCGAAACGCCGCGTGCTCGATGAATCGAGTTGCGTGAATTCCTTGAAGATCAGCGGCAACTGTTCGCGCGCAATCCCGGGACCGGTATCAATGACAGAGATATCAAGCCGTTCGAGCGAGCGTTCGAAACGCACATCGATCGAGCCGGAGTCGGTGTACTTGATAGCGTTCGTCACCAGGTTGGTCACGATCTGGCGCAGCCGGTGCTGGTCCGATTCCACCAGACCCGCCTCGCCCGCAAACTGCCCGCGCAACGCCAGACCCTTCGCCACGGCCGCCGGTGTATTCGCGTCCACGATGGAGTCGAGCAGTTCCATTGGATCGAATACAGTCAGCCGCAATTCAAGCTTGCCGGCGCCGATCCTCGCGAAGTCGGTCAAGTCGCGCATCTGTGCCTCAAGATGGCGTGCACCGGTCTCGAGCCGCTGGATGATCTTGCGATCGCTTTCGCTATGCAGGTTCAGTTCGAGCAGTTCCACCGACGACACAATGGCATGCAACGGCGTGCGCAATTCATGGCTGATCATGCCGAGGAACGCGTCCTTCGCCTGCGATGCTTCGCGTGCAGCGCGGGTTGCCTGGTGTTGTGCTTCGAGCGCCGCGCGTTGCTGGTGAATCAGCCGCGAACGCCGGTAGCCGTTGAGCAGCAGCATGGCGGTGGCGACCATGGAGAGCAGCGCGAGCAGCATGCCCGCTGCGAACAGATAACGCCGCTTCGAAACGAAATCGCGCGCAATGTAGTCGCGCTCCGCCACGTCGACCACGCGGCGTCCGTTCGCCAGTTCGTTGACGGCATCCTGGTTCTGCCGCAATACGCCAATGATCTTCAGCGTGCGCCCAGGGTCCTTGCTCAACAAACCAATATCCGGGTCGATAGACCCGAGCGCCGCGTCCAGTTGCCGCAGGATCTCCTGCTGGCGGTTTCGCAAGGTGCCTCGATCGGAGAGCATCGCGGTGGAAGCAGTGACAATGGCGAGCTTCGATTCAAGCACCTCGAACCGGAGCCGGATCTCGTCGGTATCGGCGTCGATCCCGCTGCGATACAACAGAACCTGGTTCGCAAAGCGGCCGTACGCAATCTGGAATTGCGCGCCGTCCCAGTAGAAACCGTCGTACGGCAGGGTGAGTTGCTGCGTGGTCTGGTTCGCCAGCAGGACGGAATACAGCACGTAACCCACGCCGCCAAGCGGCGGCGCAATGGCTGCCGCCACCAGCATCGCCACCTTGAAACGGCGAAGCGGCGCACGCATCATTTCACGACCATCCCTTTGATCTGCCACACGAACTTTGCCTCCGCGGCCGAACCACTCAACTCGGACGGATAGGCGTCGCGTGGATAGATCAGGAACAATGGACCAAAGTTGCTGACGGTGAGGCGCACGCCATTCCTGCTGTAGGCCAGAATTGCGCCGTAGCGCTCGGCTTCCCTGGCGCTCACCGTGTATGAATAGTCGTCGATCGTGCGCAGTTCGATACCGTCGGCGCGTGCATCCACGAGCTTCAGCACGTCACCCAGCAGCGGCCCGGCGAAGGTGGACTTTGGCGTCCAGGTGGTCGAGGTCGTGATCGTATGGACCGGCAGTTTCAGCAGGTCGGCTTCGCTGATGTGATAGACGCTATGGCTTGCATCGTTGGTGCGCCCGATCATTCCCTGCACGTCCAGCGCCAACGGCGCCGCGCTCGCGGCAAACGGCAACGAGACGAGCCACGAAGCGAGCAACGAGGCCGCAAGAAATCTCAACACTGACTGCTGTCTCATGGCGGCGCTCAATGCTGTTCGTCGAAGGCCAGCGCCGCACGTTCGGACGCCACCACGATCAACTTCATGGTGGCACGCGTCGCACCCACAAAGAACTTGCGCGCGACCTGTTCGTCGAAGGTGTCGAAATCGACTTCAGTCAAAATCACGCAGGGCGCCGACTGGCCCTTGAACCGGTAGATCGATTCGAGCAGCACGTCACCTTCCCGATATTCTGGATTCCCGAACAAATCGTAACTGCCCGTGAAGCTGCGCAAGCGATGCGGCCCGAGCTGGTCGACCGAAGTCAGCACCGAGCCTTCGCGTCCGCGAAAGGACAATACCGCGATGTCCTGCTTCCGGTAGCCGAGCGCCAGCGCCTGGGTGATCGCCCGCTTGGTCGCCTCGATCACTTCGTCGGGATGGCCATTTTCGTAGGTGGAGAGACTGACTTCGGAACCGTCAAACGGACTGCCCGCGTCGAGCTGCACCTCGCGTCCGACGATCCGCCGGATGTACGCGAGCAAGTCACGCGGACTGCGATAGTTCGTGGTCTCGCGCAACGTGGTCCAGCCGGGCAGCGGCACGGGGTCGCGGAAATACAGGTTCTGCATTGGATCTTCGAGCCACCACCATGCGCCGTCCGGCTTCAGCAAACGGGCCAGCGCGTCCACCCAGGGGGCCTGAAAATCCTGGCCTTCATCGACAATCAATACGTCGAACTTCCAGTGCTCCGCAATCTCGACGTTGGCGAAACGCTCCTCCAGCGTAGCGAATACGTTCGGCTGGCTGAAATCCGGCGGGGTACCGGCATCGCGCGTCACGCTTGCGCTGAGCTGGTGATAGTTGGCAATGCGTGCTTCGGGAGGCGCGACCAGGCGGATGTGATCGGCGAGCGGCCTGTTGAAGCACACGTACAGCACGCTGCGGCCCTTCGCCACTGAATCGCGCATGACCTGCACCGCCAGTTGCGTCTTGCCCGAGCCGGCCGTACCGATCACGCGCAGCCTGAACGGCTGGAATTCGAGCCGGCGCGCCCATGTGGCGAGGCCTCCCGAGAGCCGGGTGACAAGCATGTCGGCCTGGCCGACCAGCGCGTTGGTATCGGGTGTGAGGGCGAGTTCGTCGGAGAGAAAGTGATGGATTCGGGCGGACGCTTCGAAACGCGGCTCATTGGGCGGCAGGATATCGAGCACGACGGACGGCAGCTTCGCCCGGCGGCTGGCATCGACAATGCGTGCTTCGGGCACGCCTGCAATGGACGCGTCCTTCACCGTGTAGTCCGGGCAATACAGCAGCTCTTCAATCCGGTAGGTGCCCGCGCCGAACGCGGCTGTGAAGCGCCGGTGCAGGTTCTCGAGCGTCCGTGCAAGCTGGATGGCGACGTTGCGCTCTTTCTGCATGTAGACCTTCATCAGGCCCGCGGGCGTTTCGCGCAGGAACCCCGCCTTCTGTTCGATGACCAGCACCCGGCCCGACGGCGCGACCACCACGAAGTCCGCTTCGCCGAACACCGAAAAACCTTCGTTGATGCGGGTCCAGTGAACACCGTGATACACGGTGTAGTCGTCGGGGAGTTTTGCGAGCAGCGCCAGCGTGTCGAGTTCACGCACGGCAGCGCCGGTCGCTTCCATATTCTTCCAGTCGTCGGGGACGATTCGAGCCATGCTTCGCCTTCGCGCCTAAGTGCGTATGAGTGCCGGAAAGTGCCTGATTCGAGGTGAATCCAGGGAGCCAGCGGCCATTGTACGCAAGCCGCGCGGCCGTCCCGGGTCAGTCCGCAAAATCGTATTTGCCGCCACGCTGCAACGCTCGCTGATAGGCCGGACGCTCGTGAATCCGCTTTACGAAAGCCGCTACGTGGGGAAGCTTCTTCGCGCCCGCGCGCTGGGTTCCGGCTTCGAGCGGGAAGCTCATTTGCACGTCGGCGGCGCTGAAGGAATCGCCGGCAAACCATTCGGACTTCGACAACTCGCTCTCTATGAAGCCGAAGTGCAGTTTCAATTGCGGGTCGATGAAACTGTCCTGCATGGTCTGCGCGATGCGCCGCGCGATAGGCTTGACGAAAAACGGCATGGGCGCGCTGGCGATGCGCAGCGCCACCAGTTTCAGCAACAGCGGCGGCATGGCGGAGCCTTCGGCATAGTGCATCCAGTAGTTATAGCGAAGGCGTTCCGGCGTGGTCCCGTGCGGGGGTGCGAAACGCCCTTGTCCATAACGCTCGTTCAGGTACTCGATGATCGCGCCCGACTCGGCGATCGTCTGGCCGTCGTCCGTGATGACAGGCGACTTTCCGAGCGGATGCACAGCGCGCAACTCGGGCGGCGCGAGCATGGTGTTGGGATCGCGCTGATAACGCTTGATTTCATAATCGACGCCCAATTCTTCCAGCATCCAGAGCACGCGTTGTGAACGGGAATTGTTGAGGTGATGAACTATGAGCATGGAGGATTGCCGTTAGGGTTGAAGTCCGGGCGCAAACGCGCCAAGAATACAACATGGCTGTGTACGGGCGTTCGCGTTCGGTATGCGCACCGAGGTTATCTTCGGTTAAGTGCCGGATTGATGGGGTGCGGCCCGCTTTGTGCAAGGGCTAATGATCGAACGCGCGCTTTCCCGGATCAAAACAACGCAAAAGGACAATTCAATGACCCTGGTTATTTATCTGTTGGGCTGGCTGATACTGATCGGCGGCGTGTCATGGGCGCTGGTCGCCATGCATGTGTCGCAACACACCATCATGATTGTCGACGTGATCTTGCTGGGCATCGCGGTGATTACCGGCGCCACCCGCGCGCGCAACCGCGACCGGTCATAGGACCGCCATCAAAGGGGCTTCAGCGCGCAGGACAAGCCCGTCCTGCACGTTTCGACCGCGAGCGGCGGATAGAACGCTAGGACAGCACGCGCGTACTAAGCGACTGCTGTATTAGCCTCACCAGCACATCGGGATGCACAGGCTTCGTCATGAAGTGCTGGAACCCTTCGCCGATGCTTCGCAAGCGATATTCGTCTCCGTCGTGCCCTGTCAGGGCAATCGCTATCGATGGCGTCAGGTTGCCTCGAATCTCATGGTCGCGCAGGCGCTGGATCAGGTAAAAGCCATCCATCATCGGCAGATCGATGTCGCAGATAACCGCGTCGGGCAACTCCCGGATGACCGTCTCGGCGCCCTCTTCGGCGTCCTCCACGGCGACGACTTCCGCGCCTTCCTCCTCCAGCAGCATTCGCAGTGACTCGCGGCTTTCCAGGTCATCTTCGATCAGCACAATCCTGGTATGTCCCAGTCTCGCTACTTCATTCATCATTATCTTTTCTAACAGCCCGAACAGGATTCCAGTGCCAATGTCGCGGCTCTCGCGTCTCACTCACTGCGGACCTTGCGGCACGACGGCATGAGATCCATGCGGCACCGTGTGAGCGGCCGCGCGCGCCGGTGTCGAACGTCGCGCGGATTAAAAATTCAACGGGCGCAGTATGCCTCATTGCGTAGTCGACCAAGCTTGCAGCAAAAAATAGACCGAGCGCAGAAACTGCATGAGGAACCACGGCGGAAGCTCCTCTGCGCGGGGCTTTGCGCGAACCCTAAGGTGTTCGCGCCAGCTCTGCGCGAAGGCACGCGCCGGCCCGCATTTGCCACCGCGCGGGTAATTTTTTATCCGCCGTGCCGTTTTGAAAGTTCAGACTTATCGACTCTGATAATCACAATGAAAGCTTTGCTGCGGCATGTGTCGCGGGATGCGTCACCACATGATGCGAGCGCAACAGCGCGCGATATTCGGTCGGCGTCAGGCCCACGGTCGCCTTGAACTGTCGCGTGAACGCACTGTGGTCGGTGTAGCCGCATAACGCCGCTACGTCGGTTACCTTGTCGTGCGTGACAAGCAGCGCGGTAGCCGCATCGAGCCGCGTCTTGAGCAACACCTGACGCGGTGTCAGATGAAAGACCTTGTGGAAATAACGCTCGAGCTGGGCAATCGACATGTTCGCCATCGCCGCCAGATGCGGCATGTTCAGCGGCTGCACGAAGTTGCTCTGGATATGCTGGACGACGGCCGCGAGCCGGCTGTAAGCCGGATGCGTCCCTTCGTCCGCCTGCAGGTCGCGCGAGATGCCGGCCAGGCCAACGACCGTGCCGTGTGCATCGTGGAGCGGCTGCTTGGACGTCATGCACCAGCCCGGTTGGCGCGCCGGGTAGAGATGCAGTTCGAGCTGGTCGATCATCGGGCTGCCCTGCGCGATGATCGACTGATCCTGCGCCGTATAAATGCGGCCAAAGCGTTGCGGGAAGACTTCTTCCGCCGTCTTGCCAAGCAGTCCCAGCTTGTCCTTCAGGCCGCAGCGCGAAGCCAGCGCGCGGTTCACCAGGGCGTAACGCGCCTGCGCGTCCTTCACGAAGAAAACGATATCGGGCATCGCGTCGAAGACCGGTTCCAGCAGCCTGAAATGCTGCAGCATGGCCTCGAGCGTCGCGGCGCCCGCAGGGGCCTGCAGCGTGGCGTGCAAGCCGGGTGGCGCGGCGCCGTGGTCGGGCTCAGCCTGCGCCGGACGGTCCGTCGTAGTGGTCATTCGCATCTCGCTGGCGTCGTCGGGGTCCGCAAGTGCCGCACATGCCACGTATGCCGCGTGGATAGGCGCGCACCGCGCTGCGCCCGATTATAGAGGCGAGAAGCGTCCGTCAAAATTGGGGCTGACGACAGGGAGGCTTGGGGCCGAATGGGGATCGGCTGCCGACCAATGCAGTGGCGCGGTGCTCGGCAGCGGTCAATGAAGTGCCTTAGACCAGCCGCACAAAATGAATTTATCTTTGAGCCAGTCAGAGAATCCACCGTTTAGATGGACCCTTCGCAAGCGATCGAAGCTGCTCCAGCAGCGATCAGCTTTCACCACAGCAGGTGAAAACAAAGCCATGTTCAAGGTTGACGAATCAACTCTTAAGGTTGACAATTCAGCATAGATAAGTTGACAAAGGAACGAGCATGTCTAGCAAGGTGCGACAAAAGGGTGAATTGGTGCGCAGTTTTATACTCGCTAATATCGAGTCGCATAATGGCGATATAGCGGCGCTCGCTGCTGAAAAATTTGCCATCAGCCGACAGGCGGTAAATAAACATTTACTCAAATTGCGCGAGCAAGGAACGATAACAAAGGAAGGCAGTGCCCGCGCACCGATTTACAAACTTGCACCTTTGTTCGCAAAAAGATTTAACTATCAATTAGCGACCGAGTTGCAAGAGGACGTAATTTGGCGTACAGACATCAGGGAAACCATTAAACCTCTCCCTGATAACGTTCTGAATATATGGCATCATGGATTTACGGAAATGCTCAATAACGCCATAGATCATTCCGGCGGCAGTTCAGTCTATGTAACAATAAATAAAACCGCCGTATCTACAGAAGTCATGATTTCAGACGATGGCGTAGGAATTTTCAAGAAAATCCAGTCCGAATTTGATTTGCTTGACGAGCGTCATGCTATTTTTGAGCTGGCAAAAGGAAAATTAACAACAGACCCTCGAAATCACTCAGGCGAAGGAATCTTTTTTACGTCAAGAATGTTCGACAAGTTCGAGATCCTGTCTGGTGGCCTTTATTTCGCTCACGAAAGAGGTAAACCTCAAGACTGGCTGCTCGAGCGATCAAAAGCTCAGTCCGGAACAACTGTTTTTATGGAGCTAAATAATCATACAGCACGGACGACAAAGAAGATTTTTGATGAATACTCGGAGGGAGACGACTATGCATTCGATAAAACTGTCGTTCCAGTTGATTTGGCAAAATATGAAGTCGATGAATTAATTTCCCGGTCCCAGGCGAAGCGATTGCTTGCACGGGTAGAGCTGTTTAAGCGGGTTGTTTTTGATTTCAAGAACGTTGATCAGATCGGTCAGGCTTTTGCCGATCAGATATTCCGAGTATTCGCAAATGCGCATCCGGAAATAAGCTTAATGCCTATCAACATGAGCCAAGAAGTCAGGGAAATGATTTCTCGTGCACAGGCAAAACACATAGGCGATGGACGGCAGCATACGCCACCCACCGACTGAATTTGAATCACGCAGTCGTGAATATGAGCAATGCCTAAATCACGAGTTCGATGGTAAATAAACCAGCGAATATCAAGGATTTGCAAAGCCTGACACATACATGAAGGCGTGAACTTTTCTCCGCGTTATGGGTTTACCTCTCTGGTTTGGATGGTCGGACGGATCAAAGCAGTCGTTCCGACGCGACCACGACAGGACCACGAAACGCCCGGCGAACTCGCCGCATGGACGCCCGTTCCGCCGGTCCCACGCTCACGCCGCCGGGATACCCCAGGCGAACGGGTCCGTACTGTCGAAGCAGAGTCGGCCTTCGGCCATGATGTGCGCATGCCCGGTGATGGTCGGGATCACCGCCTGGCCCGCGAGTTCGCCGGAGTGCCGGTAGCTTGCCTCGAACACGCTGCCAATAATGCTTTCCTGCCGCCACACCTCGCCTTCGGCCAGTTTATTGTCGGCGGCAAGACAAGCGACTTTCGCGCTTGTGCCTGTGCCGCACGGCGAACGGTCATAGGCGCTGCCGGGACACAGCACGAAATTGCGGCTATCGATACCGGCACGCGGCGAGTCCGCGAACAATTCAATGTGGTCGATGAGCGCTCCCTCCGCGCCGGTAATGCCTTGTGCCTGCAATGCCTCACGAATGGCGTCTGTTACCGCTGTCAGCCGGGTCAGGTTCGTTGCAACGAGATCCTGCCCGTGATCGGCCACGAGAAAAAACCAGTTGCCGCCCCACGCGATATCGCCCGTCAGCGGCCCATAACCGTCCACATCCACACGGACCGCTTGCCGGTATCGATACGACGGTACATTGCGCACGCTCACGCTGCCGTCCTGATGCAATGTGGCTTCGACAACTCCCGCGGGCGTCTGGATCCGGTGCGAGCCGGGCTGAATCTTCCCGAGGTAAGCAAGGGACACGATCAGGCCGATCGTGCCGTGGCCGCACATGCCGAGATATCCGACGTTATTGAAGAAGATGACAGCAGCCGCGCATCCCGGATCGTCCGGTTCGCACAATAACGCCCCCACGATCACGTCCGAGCCGCGTGGTTCTGTGGCCACGCCCGCCCGCCAGTCGTCGTGTTTCGTGCGAAGGTTTTCCAGGCGTTCGGCCAAGCTGCCGCCGCCCAGATCAGGCCCACCCGACGTGACGAGACGGGTGGGTTCCCCGCCCGTATGTGAATCGATGAAGTGTAGGATTTTCATGCTGACATCGTAGAAATTCGGGCCGGGTCCGTCTTGGTGCCGCTCAGCGGATTTGATGCCGATTTCGGCATAGATGGAGCAGATCTACCTAAGCCCGAAGCCCTCGTATAACCCCTGTTCACGGGCCGATTCCGCTGCGCTCAAGCCCTTCGGTCAAGTAGGCCAGGGAATCATCGTTGTGCCGAAATCGGCATCGTAATTGCGCGCAACGTGCAAGACGGCTCATTCTGCAATGCTTAGACTGCACTCAACCGATCACTTTTAGGAGAGCCGCCATGGCGCATATCTGGGAAGGCGTAATGCCCGCCGTCACGACCAAGTTCAATGCGGATTTCAGCATAGATCGCGCTTGGACGAAGAAGAATATCGAGGCGCAGATCGCGGCCGGGGTGGACGGCATCATCGTCTGCGGATCGCTTGGCGAAGCGTCGACGCTCTCGCTCGACGAAAAGCTGGACGTGCTGGATATCGCCGTCGATGCAGCCCAGGGACGCGTGCCCGTATTGCTGACGATTGCGGAAAACAGCACGCTCGATGGTTGCCGCCAGGCTGAACTCGGCGTCAAGCACGGCGCTGCCGGTTACATGGTGCTGCCGGGTTTGCGTTATTTGTCGGACCGCCGCGAAACGCTCAACCACTTCCGCGTGGTCGCCAGTGCGAGTCCCTTGCCGATCATGGTCTACAACAACCCGCTCGCGTACGGCGTTGATGTGACACCAGAAATGTTCGCCGAACTCGCCGATGAAAAGAAGCTCGTTGCCATCAAGGAATCGGCCGGCGATGTACGCCGCTTCACGGATCTCATCAATGCGGTCGGCGAGCGCTACGCACTCTTTTGCGGCGTCGACAACCTCGCGATGGAAGCCTGCCTGATGGGCGCGCATGGCTGGGTTGCGGGGCTGGTTTGCGCGTTCCCTGAAGAGACCGTGGCAATCTTCAAGCTGCTCAAGGCCGGCCGCCTGGAAGAAGCCCGCACGATCTATCGCTGGTTTGCGCCGCTGCTGGCGCTCGACGTCTCGGCCAAGCTGGTGCAGAACATCAAGCTGGCCGAGGCCATGGTCGGCCTTGGCACCGAACCGGTCCGGCCGCCGCGCTTGCCACTGGCCGGCGACGAACGCCTCGCGGTCGAAGCGTTGATCAAGCGTTCGATTGAAACCCGGCCGGTTTTGCCGACGCTCTAAATTGAGTTTTCCCGCGGCGGCTTCGGCTTGTTCTCATTGAAACAAGTCGGTAGCCGCCGCAGTTTTATTCCTGATCGATCCCGCCCCTCCTGATCCTCCAGCCGTAAAAACGAGCCTGTCCTGGCTCCGTTCCCGTCAATGACCGCGCGGCCGCCTGAACAAAAGGCAGCCCGTCTGCGAACGCTCCAAAGCCTCAAAACCGGCTAGGTTCCCTCTAACCTCTCCCTCTAACCTCCAAGACAAAAAATAGTCATTCGTTATATTCTACGGAATATCACGGTACTATTCTTTTGCTCCCGATTATTCATCTTGCCGGCGCAAGGAAACCTATCCAATCATGCATCTCGAGGATTTACCCATGTCCGGGCAAAAGGCATCAATACCCCGCGCTCCCGCTTCCGTCACGCTGCGCCACGACCTGTCGGTCGCGATCACGCCGCTCAACTCGGCGCGCAATCCTGAGCGCACAGAAGCGATCAGGGAAGTGGTCGATGCATTCCGGAACCTGCGCGCAAGCGTCGCCCGTTTTGTCCTCATGCTCGAGGACATCCGCGGTAACGCCCGCTCCCTCGAATCCACGACCGGCCAGCCGCTCGGCGACCTTTTGTTTTCCCTTGAAGATCACGCTCGCGCGCTCGACTTCGGCCGCCTCGACGACCTGACGTTTGCCATCGAAACCGCCCGAACGGCTGAGCAGCAGCGGGATCAGGTATTCCTGGCCGCACCTGGCAGCGGCACGGCCGGTCTTCAGCAGGTTGCGCGGAGTCTCGAACGCCTGGACGCCACCTTCGTGGGCTTATGCGTCGAGCACGTGCTTGAGCGGCACTATCGAGACCGTGCGAGCAGCGACATGTCTGTCTGAACGTCGACGTCCTGTACGCCGGAAGCGCCCGGCGTTGATTGCGTCGAAGCACCCGTCCGGATTCGCACCGTTATATTCGATGGTATATTTCGATATCCGTTCATCGAGCAGGCTAAAGGCCGTTGTCTGTTCAGCCGTTTGACATCCAGTTTGACATCCAGATCGATTCGAGGTGAATGTGCAACCCGCCCCTCCCTTCCGCCTTGCCCGCACGCCGTCCGCTGAATCGACCAGCGCTGCGGGTGCTTATGCCGGCACTCACACCGGCGCGGCGGATGCCTGCTGCGCGCCTACCGACGCAGAGCTTCGCAGTCCGCACCGCCGGGCGCGGCTGTCGGATCTGGATTCGCATTTGCATTGCTCGGTCATCGGCACATGCCTGAGCACGAATGAGCTTAGAAAACTCGTGCCGAAGTTTACAGATCTCGACCGGCAACATGCGACGGATCTGGAGATTCATCACGCGGCGGTGGAGCTCGCCATAGAGGGCGGCGCGGGCGCCAAGGCATTACAGAAGGCACTTGATGCACGTTATTCGGGCGCCGTGCGCCGCTTCGAAGCGGCAAAAAATCCGGAAGCCCTGCTGGCGCTCTGGAAAGAAGCACTCAAGAGCGGCGATATTCCGCCAGCTTACTGGGCGTTGATGACGCATCCAGAAGCCATCATGGGCGTGCGTCAGGCGGCGTTCGGCGACCTGCATATGTTGTCCCATCTGGTGGGCGCGGCCAACCGGGCTGACATCCGCCGCCTGGTTGCACTTGAAGAAGAAAATGCGGCACTCAAGGACAAGATCGAGCGGCAGCAGGACAAGCTGCACGAATTGACTACGGAACGCGACGCGTCACTGCGCCAGCTCAACGCGCAAGTGGCCGAGTTGTCCGCGAAGGCGGAGCGCATGCCAGATACGTCCGAAGCAGGTCTCGCGGCTGAAGTCCAGGCGCTGCGTGAGGCGCTGGCTGCACGCGACGAACGTCTTGCGATTCACACTAGCCGCCGGGAAACCGCTGAGCAACGCGCGCTCGACGAGCAGCGCCATGCGCACGGCTTGAGCCAGCGGCTGGACGATACCATTGCGATGCTCAACGTGGTCCAGGCTGAATGCAACGCGCTGGAACGGGCGCTGGTGGCTCAGGGCAGCGAGGCTGGGTCAAAGGCCGAGGAGCTCACTAACCTGAGCGGCAAGCGCGTGGTGTACGTTGGCGGCCGCCCCGGTTCGAACGCCGCGTTAAAGCAACTGGTCGAATCGGCGGGAGGCGATTTTATCGTCCATGATGGCGGCATAGAAGACCGCAAGGGCATGTTCGCCGCCGCGCTCCCGCGAGCGGACATTGTGGTGTTTCCGGTCGACTGTATAGACCATGACTCCATGAATCTGCTCAAGCGCGTATGCGACCGCCATCAGGTCGATTATCACCCGCTAAGAACTGCGAGCGTGGCGAGTTTTGTGGAATTGATGACACGGTTGGGCCGAGCGTCGCTGCAATCGGGTAAATCCGGTAATACGCCGCCGGCGTCGCGGTTTTGTCTGCGGCACGGCTAACTCATTGTGCATCGCGATTGCTAAAGGGTTAATGTGGAATTGGGTTTCGTTCGCACTCGGTCGGGGGGCGGGGTTGCTAGGTTCTGGGGTTAGTGGTCGGGGTCTATGCCGGGTTGGTGCTTTCGGCCGTGGTGGTCTGCGAGAGTCGGATTTTCTCTTTATCACTATTAGCCACTGTGCGTGGCGGCACGTCATTTCTTTGTCCAAAGCGACAAAGAAACGAAGCAAAGAAAACGCTTTAACCGCTCTACCCTAAGTGTCCACAGCGTGCAGTTTTGATTCATAGGTGCCCCAAAAGCACGGTGCTCGCCAGAGCCACCGATGTGTGAACCCCTCTTTCTCCGAACACGGATACCCACACGCTTCGCCACCAGTGATTGAACCTGCCCGAGGAGCACCCCGCGCTATCCGCGGATAACCAATCACCAGATTAGTACGCACTTCGAACCATATCGCTAACCCGCGCAGAAACGAGGCCATCGAAATGCGCGAGGCCATAGTAGGCGAAAATAAGGTGCAGGCCACGCAAGCAATCCAAAAAGAGCGAGGCTTTAAATATGCGTCGACCGTAAGCCGCGAAGACGACGGCGCAAACTACGCCGCCAGCCTGCCAAGCCATGACGCAGTGAAGACGCGTGAGGCCGTGCGGGTCCCTTGGCGAACCGTGCTTGCCCGAGAGCGTACGGGGCGAAGCGTGTTCATGTCAGGATTCGCGAGAAGGAGGGGTTCACACATCCTCCGCTCTGGCGAGCACCGTGCTTTTGGGGCACCTATGAATAGAAACTGCACGCTGTGGACACTTAGGGTAGCGTGGTTGAAAGCGTTTTCTTTGCTTCGTTTCTTTGTCGCTTTGGACAAAGAAATGACGTGCCGCCACGCACAGTGGCTAATAGTGATAAAGAGAAAATCCGACTCTTGCAGACCACCACGGCCGAAAGCACCACCCCGGCATAGACCCCGACCACTAACCCCAGAACCGACCAACCCGGCACTGCCGCCCCCGACCAAGTGCGAACGAAAGCCCCCTCTCATCATCAACGCTTCATAAGCCTGGTCAACGCGGAAATCTGCGGCGCGCAGGTCCTGGCCGCTTCCACTTCAATCTCCCGATAAAGCCGCACGATCTTTTCACCAACCGGCGTCAACACGCAACCACCACCCGCCGAGCCACCCGTTTCCGAAGACGTTGCCGGCGCCTTGAGCGTACGGTTCAGTTCGTCGATGAGCAACCACGCCCGCCTGTACGACATGCCCAGGCTGCGCGCGGCAGCCGAGATCGAACCATGCTCATGCACGGCCTCGAGCAAATCAATTTTCCCAGGGCCAATTGCCACGGCGTCCGCCTGGCGAATGCGCATGCGAAAACGCACCTCGGGCTGAGGGGACAAGGAAGGAGTCGCTGGATCTTTCACGGATTTGGCCATGCGCGAAAGCATACACGAGGCCGACTGGCCCATGCATCCACGACATTACCCCTGCATCAGGAAGCAGCGGCGCTCAGGCCAGTGGTCAGGCGCAGCGCTCACGATTTACCGCCTCTATTTACCACCTTTATCGCCGAAACAAAACCCGAAATCTTCGCAGCCCGGACATCCTGGCGCGGGCTGCGGCACCAGTCCAAGCGACAAAGCAAGTTCTCGCGCGAGGAATTTTTTCCAGCGCATTCCGTCAACATTACGCGCCACCAGTACCGGGAAATACCGGCTAAGCATGTCAGTGACTTCGTCGCGCCCGCTTAGCCCGAGATCGCGCCACAGATGGTCCGGCCGCAAGCACGCATGGGCAATGATCGATGCGAGACAGTCCGCATCGGCCATGTCGACGGCGCCACCCGCCCGGACATGACTCAGCAGGAAGACCACAAGCGCGCTGACGAACCCGGCCTGCTCTTCCGAATGGATAACCAACCCGCCCTCGGCGGTCGCATTGCGCCAAAGTGCCGGCCATACAGCAAGGCGAATTGTTCCGGCGATAACCCAAGCAGAGAAGGGTCATCGTGCGCGGCAAGCAAGGTGGCGAACAAAGCGGTGCCGGGAGCATCGGGAGAGGCCGAAGCGGCCAACAATTGGGCGCGCGTCACGAGCGAATGTGTCATTGCCGGGTAGCGGGGATACAGCCGATTGCGGGGTGTCACGGCAAGCCCTGACTCAAAACGAGTATGCCACGCGCAGCCCGGAGTCAAGCCAGTGTCTCGTCAACCATACAAACAACCCATATTTAGTTTACCAAATTGTGACATACCGTTATATTCCTGCCGATATTTCGAAAGACTGATTGTAAGGCTCATTTCGCCTCGAGCAACACGTGGGCGTGGCGTCAATTACAAACGGCGGCAACTCAAACTAAAGACAGGAATAGCGATGAAAAGGAAGATCGTGGCGGCAGCTGCATTGAGCAGTTTCGGGGTAATTGCACATGCACAAAGCAGCGTGACGCTATACGGCTTGATCGACGCCGGCGTGACTTACGTCAGTAACGCCGCGTCCCCGGCCGGACATGGCCAGTTGGTCAAATACGGCGACGGCGTAGCCCAAGGCAGCCGTTGGGGCCTGCGCGGCGTAGAAGACCTGGGTGGCGGCCTGCAAGCCATCTTCACCCTCGAGAGCGGCTTCAGTTCAGGCGATGGTACGCTCGGACAAGGCGGCGCATTGTTCGGCCGCCAGGCGTATGTGGGTATTGCGAGGAAAGGCCTGGGCTCGGTCACGCTCGGCCGCCAGTACTCGTTCTCGACCGACTATCTCGGCGGCAACTATACGATGGGCGGCCAAACGCCCGCCGGCAACTACGCGTTCCACATCAACGACCTGGATCAACTGACGTCCAGCCGTATCAACAACGCCGTCAAGTTCAGCAGCGCCAATTTCTCGGGCCTGACCTTTGGCGCGATGTACGGCTTCTCGAATCAAGCCGGTTCGTTCGCCGGTTCGCCTACCACCACCGCCGGCACCACGACCACGCAAGGGTCGTCGAGCACGATCAGCGCCGGTGTGAATTACGCGCAAGGGCCGTTCAGTATTGGCACTGCTTACACCAATATTCGCTTCCCCAATGGCGCGACGCCCGCGTTCAGCGTCAGCATCGCGAACGTGAATACCGGCGGACTGCGCGACCTGGAAACCTTCGGCGTGGGCGCGCGTTATGCCATTGGCGCGGGCACGATCTGGGGCAACTGGACTCACACGACGTTCGATCCGATCACGGGCGCCGAGTCCAGGCTGAACAACTACGAACTTGGCGGCAAGTATGCGTTTACACCGGCCTTGAGCGCAGGCTTGGGCTACACATTCTCGAAGCTTGACGATCATTTCGAGGGCAAATGGCACCAGGTCAGCAGCATGCTCGACTATGCGCTATCCAAGCGCACCGACGTCTACGCACTCGTGATTTACCAGAAGGCTTTGGGCAGCAATACGATCAATGGCCGCGACGTTCCGGTCCAGGCTGAAATTGGATCGAGCTCGAGCTTCATCGGTAACTCGGGTACCGGCGCGAACAATCAGGTTGCAGCCCGCATCGGCTTGCGTCACAAGTTCTGATTCGTTATTTCCGGTGGCCGGCAAGCGCTGCAAAAAGGCGCTTGCCGGCCACCGGGCTTCAGAGGTTACCCGTATCAGACCATCAACTCAGGCCGTCAAGACTCGCGCCACGATCCGCACAAGCCGCTTCACGTGACGAGGTGCGGGAAGAATATCCGCGCCTGAAAACAGAATGGGTACGCCATCCTCGGTGCTGAGCGAGCGGCCTCCACATTCATGCGCGACGATGACACGCTCACCCACGGGCGTATTGAACAGTTCGTGCCATGAGAAGGTGACCGCGTAGCCATCGTGCGCGACCGCAATGAACACTGTGCGCTTGAACTCGCCCTTGGGCTCGGGCCGCAGTCCAGCTTTCATGATCAGGTCTTTCAGCAACACCCCCCGATAGGTGTCGACGCTGCGGATAAACCGGTTCGTCGTATAACAGCGCAAATCGAACGGATCGGCAACTACATTGGGTTGCTCCCTGAATTCCGCAAGATCGACGGTCAATGGCCGCAGAAAATCCCCTTCAAGCGATATGACGGCTTTCGCAGTGGTTTCGAGCGCGACTGCGTGGGAATGGGCATCACTCGCATCACTCATTTCTCATCCTCCAGGGGCCGGTTGCAGGCGGCTTGTCCTGCATTATATCCACGTGAATATTACGCTGCTGTCACGGTCGGCAAGTCAGTGCGCGAACAATAGGCAACATATAAATTCGCGCATATGCGCGCCAGGATGGCACGTTGCCAAATCAGGCGATTGATTTTTCATTCGCGCCGGTGGGCGGGTTTTGAGTTCTGGCGATCGTTGAAAGGGGTCTATTGCGGGGTATTGGCAGTTTCAGGGTTAGCGCCTGGCATTAAAAACCCCGGCCACTAACCTTGAATCGGCCCAGTACCAACCCTGCCCGCCTGAAGCGATATATTGATGGTCTCAGACCCACGCACAGGCCAAGGAAAATACGATGTCCCAGCGTCTCACCCGCTACGTCCTAACGCTCGCAAGCACCCTGACCGCCGCTGCGGTCGTCGCGCTATCCGGTTGCAGCTCGGCGCAAATCGTAAGTGCGCCACAACGCGTCACCCTGGATGCACGGGCAAATGGCATTGCGATCCGCCCAGCCGATGGCACGATCTTCATCACTGACGATAAGACCAATAGCGTGCTTTCATCGGCCGACGGCAAGACATTCAAACCGTTTGCCGCCATTCCCGTGGTCACCGGACAAGGAAATGCGCTAAGCCAGGTGAGCATCGCGGATACCGGTTCGCTACTGGTCGGACGATTCGGATTCGGCACAGCAGGCGCCGTGTTCGACATTGAAGCAAACAAGTCCGTCTCGCCCCTGTCCGGCACCGATCCAATGCGGCGAAGGCTGGGACTGGCGGCAATTGGTACGGGAAAAATACTCTCGACCTGGTTCGTCAAGAACGGCAATAGCCCGGCAACGGGCGGCCTCAGCCTGATCACTTACGATGTTTCAACCCACGCCGCGTCCGAACACAACCTGTTGACTGGATTGGCCAAGCCCGTTGGCATAGCCGTACAAGGCGACACCGTTTTTATATCGGATCAGACTGACAACATGATCCTGAAGACCAGCCTGTCCAGACTGATCAACCATGCTCAAGGCGGCGGCCTGAGCACAAAGGTGATCAAGATCAACGGACCCGACCTGTTGACCATCGATTCAAACGGCACGCTCTATACAAAATGCAATTCGACGGCGGTTTGCCGGATAAGCCCCGATGAATCGGTTGCCGTCATCGCAAACGATTTCGAGGATGCGCGCGGCGTCGCTATCGACCCGGCGCATCACATGTTGTACGTCATAGACCGGCCGAAATCCGCTGACAGCACCAGTACCCTGCGGGTTATTCCATTGAACTGACGCAGCACGGATTAGCGAGAAGGTTAGTCATCCACGCCGATAATCACGCTCGACGCCTTGAAGATCGCCGTGGCCGCTTTCCCGTTGGCGAGCGCCAGCCGTTGCGCGCTTTCGTTCGTGACGATAGCGGCAATTTGCGCGCCGCCCGCGACAGTAATAATGACTTCGCTGTTCACGGCGCCCGTGGTCACTGCCGACACCGTCCCGGCAAAGCGGTTCCTCGCCGATACCTGGCTATCCGCCACATCGACCATCACAATGACGGACGATGCCTTGACCAGCGCGAACGCAGCCTTGCCGGCGGCCAGTCCAAGCGATGCTGCGCTGCCATGCGTGATCACCGCGACAATCTCCAGACCGTCATTGGCGCGCAGCAAGATCTCGTCATTGACCGCGCCATGCTTGACGTCCACCACTTCACCGACAAATTGATTTCGGGCACTTGTTCGCATATTCATCTCCGGTTGCGGCGTCCTTCGAAGGCGTGGATCACCCGGATCTCAGGACGCACATGTTGCTATGGTCATCTGCATTGCAGGCCACAAGTGTAACCGCACCACGCCGCCCCGCTTGGGACGAATCGCCGCGCAAAACATGTCCATGTCTGTCGATGAAGTTAGCGAACAAGTTAAGTCTCGGCGTAATATAGCGCCCTTTATTACGCCCTTTATCAACGTGGAGAATCAAATGATCCGTAAGGTGATGGTGTCGGTTGCGGTCATGGCCAGCGCGCTCTTGAGCCATGCCGCCGTGGCGGATGAAAACGCCGTAAACGTGTTGTATGCCGGGTCGCTCGTCAATTTGATGGAGCGCAGTGTCGGCCCCGCTTTTGAAAAGGAAACCGGCCTGCATTTCCAGGGCTATGCGGCGGGTTCGAACAAGATCGCCAACGAGATCAAGGGCAAACTGCGTCGCGGCGACGTGTTCATCAGCGCGAGCCCGAAGGTCAACACGAGCCTGATGGGTGCGGCCAACGGCGACCACGTGACGTGGTATGTCACGTTCGCCGAATCGCCGCTGATGATCGGCTATAACCCGCGCAGCAAATTTGCCGCCGACTTCAAGACCAAGCGCTGGGACAAGGTCTTGCAGGAGCCGGGTATTCGCATTGGCCGGACCGATCCCAAACTGGACCCGAAGGGCGCGTTCACCGTCGAGATGGTGAACAAGGCCGCCGAGCTTTATCACCAGCCGGATCTGGTCGAAAAGACGCTGGGTACCGCCGATAATCCCGATCAGGTCCTGCCTGAAGAAACCTTGGTCGGTCGCTTGCAATCCGGACAACTCGACGCCGGCTTCTTCTATTCAACCGAGACCTCGGACCTGAAGATTCCGTTCCTGCGTCCCGCACCCGAATTGCAAGCCAAGGCGAGCTATACGCTGACCATTCTCGGTGACGCGCCGAACTCGGCGGGCGCCACGCGCTTTGTCGACTTCCTGCTCAGCGAGAAGGGCCGCGAGTTGCTTAAGGAACACGGTGTCGACGTCATCAAACCCGCGATCACCGGTAACGCCCAGGCCATGCCGCCGTCCCTCCAGGCTGTGATCGACGCGACTCGATGAAACGCACCGCTGCGCGTCCACTGCTGTGGCTTGCAGCGCTGCTCGCAGTCTACTTATGCGCGCCCTTCCTCGCGAGCATCCCGCAGGTCGGCGCAGCGGACTGGCACGGGGTCGACTGGACCAGTACGCTGTCGGCGGTGGCGGTATCGGCGGGCAGCGCGAGCGTGGCGTCGCTCGTCATCTTGCTGGGCGGCGTGCCGCTGGGTTACCTGCTCGCCCGGTCAAATTCGCGCAAGGCGGCGTTGCTGGGCTTTGTCGTGCAATTGCCGCTCGCCTTGCCGCCGCTCACCAGCGGCGTCTTGCTGCTGTTTCTTCTCGGCCCCTATAGCTGGGTCGGACAACTGACCGGCGGCGCACTGACCGATTCGTTCACCGGCATCGTGCTGGCTGAAACGTTTGTCGCGGCGCCGTTCCTGATCATCGCGGCGCGCTCCGCGTTCGCGGCCGTCGACCCCATGTTCGAGGACGTGGCCGCCACGCTGGGACATCGTGCCGGCAGCCGCTTCTTTCGCGTCACGCTGCCGGTTGCATGGCCTGCAATCAGCGCCGGACTGGCGCTGGCGTGGCTGCGTGCATTCGGCGAGTTCGGTGCGACCGTCATGGTCGCGTATCACCCGTACTCGCTGCCGGTTTATACGTATGTGGTGTTCGGCGGCCAGGGCTTGCCGGCCATGATGCCCTTGCTGTTGCCTACGCTCGCCATTGCCATTGCGTGTGCAGCGTTGTCCATCTACAGCCGCAAAGGGCGCGCTTCGTTGAGCCCGGAACTTCTCAATGGCGATGAGGCCGACGACACCGTCCCCGCACATCCGGTCCCGGATAAAGACGATCGCCGCCTGAGCATCGTGTTGAAAAAGCGTCTTGGCAGCTTCGATCTCGACATTGCGTGGGCGCCGCAGACACGGCGGCTTGCGATCATCGGCACGTCGGGGTCGGGCAAGTCGCTGACGTTGCGCCTGATCGCGGGGCTTGAAGACGGACAGACGGCTACCGTGACGCTGGGTGGAAGTCCTCTCGATGCCCTGCCGCCCGAAGAGCGCAGGATCGGTTATATGCCGCAGGACTACGGTCTGTTCCCGCACATGACGGTCGCGCGACAACTGGCGTTCCCTCTGACTGCGGATGCCGCGAGCGCACGCCAATGGGTCGATCAACTGGGTCTTTCAACGCTGCTTAACCGCTTGCCGCGTGAACTTTCATTCGGTCAGCGTCAGCGCGTGGCGCTTGCTCGTGCACTCACGCAGCATAGCCAGTTACTGCTCTTCGACGAACCCTTCGCCGCACTCGACACCCCGCGGCGGCGGCGTCTGCAGCAATCGTTGCGGGCACTGCAGCGTGAGATATCGGCGGTCACGGTGATCGTCACTCATGATCCCGATGAAGCTGCGCTGCTCGCCGACGAAGTATTGCTGATCGAGCACGGCCGTGTGCTTCAGGCGGGACCGGTGAGCGATGTCTTCGAACGCCCCGCTTCAATGCGCGTGGCGGAATTGCTTGGGCTTCACAATGTCGGGCAAGGACGCATGCTTGAAGCAAACACGGTCGAACTGGGCGGTGAGTTACGCCTGGACATTGCGGGTAATAGCGCGATCCCCGTGGGACAAACTGTGATGTGGCGACTGCCCGCGCTTGCGATCATGCCGTCTGAGGAAGGTGACGAAGGTAAGTTCGAGGGTACGGTCGAAGGTATCGAACTGCGGCGCGGAGACCGTTATGCACGGCTGAAAGTCTGTGGTGTGACGTTCGATATTCCCAGCGATGACGCTCGCCTGAAGACCGGCACAACACATCGGTTCTCGGTGGACATCGATAAATTAACTATCTGGTCCATTTGACGGGCTGAGGCATCAGGTACACAAGAACAAGCCGTCCAGCGACGGCTTGTTCATTTTCAGACACCACGCATGTATCACGCGGTGCAAGCAGCGGCTTCCTCATGCATGTGCGTTTCATCGACGGTGTCGCCATAAAGATGCAACAGCCTATAGCCGCTCTTGTACACGGGTTGCAAGCGGAAGTGATTGATCGGCTCGATCATCAGCGCGAGCCTCAAGCGTGACACGTGGCTGTCGATGGTCCGTGTGGACTCGCGAAACTCGCGTCCCCAGACCATCGCGAAGATGTGATCGCGCGACAGGACGCGCCCGATGTTCGAGAAAAACAGCAACGCCAGCCGGAATTGCGTGCCGCTCAATTGCACGGGTTGACCCCGTACAGTCACGCTCTGCTGGCGTGAATCGAAGCGATACAACCATCAGTTCTTTGCAGGACTTTGCTGGGCGGTGCTGAGAGCAGGTTCTCGACGTCTGTATGAGACCACCGAAACACACTATTGGACACTTTACAATCAATGACATACAGCGCCATTTTGGATCGTTTTTTGAGCGCAAGGCGTCAATGTCGTACTTAAAATCCGCCGCCTAACGGCTTGCCGGTTCAAGTCCGGTCCCCGCTACCAGCACCAGATATACATCCGAGCCACGCACCTAGGATTCGCATACGTGAGGGTGTGTGTTTTTCTGCCTGTGCCGCGGATTTTCGCAAACGAGTAACTTAGAAACCTCGTGAGAGGTTCGATCCTCTCACTCTGGTCGAACCAAAACCCGCAAGATGGTCGCGGGGGTTTTCGACAATCCGCTTCCTCAGGTTATGGCGACCTTACCGCTCAAGCAACCTTGCATTACCACGTAGGGCTGCAACAGCGGATTGATAAAGCGAAATCGAAAGCGACGCGCGGTCCCGATTTTTTTGAGAATCGGGCCACGCTTGTCCTCGGAAAACTCATTTAGATGCTGAGAGAAGCTAGGGATCTGGTAGTCCCTGCCTGTAATATCTTGCATCGGTTCTCGGATGTCCTGCGCTGCAAAATATCCCATCTGGTCAACCGGTGCCAACGCGCACGCCAAAAGCACATCCGCGAAAAGGTTATCCTTACGCGGGCTCATGGTTGCCAAATGATATGCACTTTGAATAGACTGCTGGGCGTTTCCTACGGCTTGATCAATTGCTTGCTCCACGGCCATCACGCCAACCTCTGATTCTCCGGCCTCAATCGTCTTTCGGGCCGCATACAAGCAAACCAAGTGTGTGTAATGCGGAAGACCTTGAGAAAGCATACGGATAGTTTTATCTGCCGCTTCGCTAACGGTGAGATTGAGCCGATGATTTCCTTTGGTGATAATTTCGGCAATTTCGCCAACCGACATACGGGGCATTGGCACTTGGACCATCGCACGCTCAACTGACGCGTGCTCGCGGATGAGCTCACTCACTGTGTCTGCCACCCCAACCATGATTATTGTGGCGTCAACTCCGTGATCGGAAAGTGTCTTGACCGTGTCTGCAACGGAGTGCTTAACGGTGTCAGACAATCGGTCGAACTCGTCCAAGATAATTATTGGTATATAAATTGTCGAAATAATCGACAACGCTCGCCGCACATTGTCAGGGGTGAATTTCCCATCAACCAGCGAGCGGCCGTCGATCTGCTGCGGCGGATTCTGAGGACTGGTGAATCCAATGGTTCGTTGAGTTTGTTGAACTAAAGAAATCTCACGGAAAGCTTTTTCGAATACTGACTCGAATGTATCCGACGAATCACAATTAACACGAGGAGTTATCGCAGGCCTCGCCCCCATCATGGGCAAAAATTCGGCCAAGACATTTACTAGCGAAGTTTTCCCAACTCCGCGCTCCCCAAAAATTATCGCATGCTGCCCTTTTTGGTTGACCGCGTCGATCACTTGTCGGAGTTGGTCGTGCCTGCCGGCAAACAGTGCCTTACCGTCCACGGGGGCGGTCGGGGTAAAAACTTTGCTTACTTCCAGTGATTTCAAAAATCTCGCGTGCCCGTCGTCCAAAGACATTTATATCCCCGTCGCTGTAAAGTTGGGGAAATATAACACTATGTAGGGCAATTATAGCTTCCGCCGCTGCGAAATTTGGCAAAGACGCCGCGCTCGCAACGTCCATAAATCACTTTATACTGTATATCCATACAGTCTATTGGTGGGATCATGCTTCACTTCCATCCACACGGCGGGAGTCGCCCCTGCTGGGAATGTGAGCATTGGGGCGGATGGGATTCGTCGGGTTCCTACGCGGTTTGTGTGCGAGGACCTGGCATTTCCATCGTGCAGAGTCCCCAAACCGGATGTGCATTTTGGGTGCGTGCGACTGGCACGGACGATGAAGATGACGGCAAGACGAAGAAGGGCTGGCCGCGATATTCCAAATGAGCGAACCACGCCCTATAAGAGCGTTTCCGAATCCTCGGCTTTTGGTTTGCGCCGGCGTGGCGGGATCGGGGCCGGCGCGGATGTCATTTCATCGACAGGGAACAGATTGAGGAAGGATCTCGCCTCGTCCGTCGTGCGGCACACGAGCCAATCATCGTATTGCTCGGGACGGAGGATCACCACCGATCGCTTCTCAGCACCCGGCTTGTGGAAGCGATGCATGAGCGGGTGGCCCTCGGCGTTGACGGTCAACATCGTGAACGACAGCGCCGCGCCTTCGGGCTCGGCCCACGCACGCCATAGCCCCGCGATGGCAAGCGGCGCGCCCGACTCCAGGCCGATACGCCAGCGCACAGCAGACCCGCTCTCGTAACTTGGCTCGTAGAAACTGCGACACGGGATTAAGCAAAGCTGCAGCTTCTTCCACGCTCCGGAAAAGCTTCGTTTCTCGCCTACCGACTCAGCACGCGCATTCATGGTGTCAAACAATTTCACCCCGGATGGAATGTGCTTGCACGGCACCATTCCAAATGTGGCGGGATCGGTCAGATATTCGTCGGCACTTTTCCGCAGGATCGGCGCGGCGTAATCTTTCCATGTTTCGATCGGGTAATCGAAGTTCGGCTTGGGGAACTGAGAGAACGCCTCGAAATCAATCTCTGCGGTTGGATCGTAGTTTGCACACATGGATCACCTCCAAAGAGCATGATAGCGCGGAGTCTGAGCCCTTTCGGGAGAGTCGCCATGAACACGACAGACCTGCCTGCTGCGACGCTAGATTGCTGGGTTGAGCGTGCCGAGTTACTGCGCTTAAATCCAACGGCATCCGCGAACGACCTCGCCCGTCTTACCCATTGCCAAAAGTTCACAGCCGATGTGGACCTGGCGCGACCGATCATCGAACGCGAAAATATCAAAGTGGAACAGGCCGGCGATCCTTTCCGAGAGACGATCTTTATTGCTTATCGTCCCGACGCTGTCGTGACCTCTTTTCTCGATGCAGGTCGCGTCTGGCCGGAAGCTACCGAACTCGATGCGGCAATGCTTTGCTATGTGGCTTCGGTATTCGGAGGCGAGGTTGAAGGCAAGTTGTTGTGGGACGACGGTACGGTCCGTCATTCATATGAACTCGATTAGACCGATCGCGTAGGCTGCAAGACGAGAGGGCGAAAGTGCACTAAACGGCGCCCCTGTAATCCCAGGACACAATTAAGCAAGAACTTCATCCCCACATTCCTTTCTGACACTTACATGCAGGAGGAATGATGCTAAAGATAGTTGCAGTTCTCGCAGCAGCGGCGGCTTTGGGTGGATGCGTAGTGGCCCCTGGTTACGGATATGGACCCTACGACGATGGCGGCTACGGCTATGCGCCGGGTTATTACGCACCAACGTACGGAACCGTGAATATTTGGAGCGGCGGTGGTGGTGGTTACTACCGTGGTCATCGCGGAGGTTATTGGGGCGGAGGCGGACACCCCCACGGCGGTGGCGGTCATTGGAATGGAGGTGGCCACGGTGGAGGTCACGGCGGCGGCCATGGTGGTGGCCATGGACGTTGATCCAGCAATGCAAGAAGGTACTCGCCCGGATGCCCCGTTCCGCTCAGCGTATTTCAACCCGCTCAGGACGACCGCTCGCCGTATGCTTCCGAATCGCTCGCAGCCCCCCCTACTTGGTGCTCGCGTCAGCGTTCGATTGTGAGGAATCGCCGACAAACAGTGGAATCATCGTAGAAGCTGAAATTACGACGATCGCCAATATCGCTAGTCGACGTAACCGCAAAAGCAGGGCTACTCGCTTGGGTGCCCAAGCCCCAAACTTACTCCACTTGGCCGTGTTGTATTCAATATGCGCGTACACACCATGAACAAATTGCATGCGAATCGCAGACATGAAAGAGACGATGATGTAGGCGGCTATGAAGGCCGCCGCTATAAACATGACCGCAGTTAGCATTGCATTTCCATACGCCGGTTAGAATTCGAAGCCGCATGACTAAAAGACTCGATTAGTCCTTTAGTGCAGCATCTGCTTAATTATTTCACCGCACGGATGTCGCCATCCGTCAAAACATCATACGTTTGTCCGCCTCATAGTTACGGGCGTAATGTTGCGTGCCGTCAGTGGGAACTACGATATAGGTCTTTGCAAGAGCATCGGTTTCGATGAATGAAAGCGACGTACCCGGGGAATACAGCCTGGTCATTGAGATGTTCCTTTGGATGGCTTCCATCCGCAATTCTTCGCGCCAGCCAGGTTGTGCGCGAGGATCGCTTTCGCGGTCTCGTCGCTCAACACATCGCCCTTGCTCACGTAGATAGCCTTCGTCCAATCACACCCGGTATCAACGATTCGGGTCTTTACCTGCACCTCCGGCGCCGTGGCCGGCGTCTTCACCGGCTCTTGACCAATCGTCCCGCAACTGCTGATCAGCGGCACCAACAGGCAAAGCAGTGACGTCATTTTCCGCATTTGTTCTCTCCTTGATTGCTTGTACGCCGGCGGCGGAAGCCGCGGCGTTTGCCTGTGCTTCGGCATCACGCACCTCGGCGGTTTGGGTTTGCGCCTGGGCCGCGCTGGTCTGCGCTTCGGCTACCTTCTGCCCAGCCTGCGCGACGGTCGTCTGGGCCTGCTTTGTTTTCAGCCAGCCAAACAAGATGCCGCCGGCCGCAAGCACGCCGCTGAAGATGTACGGCCAGATCGATGCGAGGAGTGCTGTCATTTCCATGTCCCTGTGAGAAAGAGGCTGCGCTCGGCAGTACGGCGCTTCACCAGCCCATTTAGGATCTGGCCGCCCGACTTGTTCCACACAAGGAACTGATCTGCTGCGGTCGCAAATACGAGGTCGTTGAGATTGCGCAGAAGCGTGGACGGCTGGCCGTTGGCGAGTACGACGATGCCATCGCGGCCCGGGTCGCCGCCCTTCGCGGCGCGCCCAGCGCCGACGTTGTAAAGGATGCTGACGATTGCCGCCTTCTGTTGCGGTGATAGCTTCACGCGAACCGCGGCATCGGCCTGCCCGCCGGCCGTGTTCAAACCGGCATCGAGTCGAGCATCGGCGTAGGCCTGCGTCCAGACAGTTCCTTCAACAACGTCCGCGCCCGTGGATCCCCAGCCGCACGTCCAGACCTTGCCGGTTGCATCCCAGTAGGCGACCAGGCGGCAGCTCTCGAAGAACTGCACAAGCGGCCGCACGAGGTCGAGCCATGACGGGCCATCGACAACCTGCCAATCGGATCCTGCTGGTACAACGGCTGGAACATCTGGAACACTGGGCTTACCGGCCGAAGTGGAAGGCACGTTGACACTGGGTGCGCCTGGAACGGCCAGCGCCGAACGCTGAAACATGCCCAAGATCGCGCCGAACCAACTCATCGCACACCCCCGGCATCCGAAGGAACGCGACGCACGGCGGTGTACCGCACCGCGACGATCGAAGCGAACAGGATCGCGTATGCGATGGCCTGTTGCGTGTGCGCCGGGATGATGGCCTTGAGATCGTCGGGCACGTTGTGCCAGGCGTCACGGATCACCGGGCCGAATGCTGAGACCGTAGCGAGCGTGCTCGATAGAATCACTACGCCCTTCTTGTGCAGTTGCTGCCAGCCGTCGGCCAGCGAGAGTTTGAATTTCATTTTGTCCATCCTCGGGTTTCGGGGCGCACGCCGGCGCGGTCATATAGCAAGCGATCGAGCTTTTCGTTGATGCGCGTGAGCTGCTCCTTGTTGTCGGCCTTCTGTTCGTCCTGCGTCTTTTCCACATGATCGGTTCGATCCTCGAGGCGGCTGATGCGCCGATCAAAATTCAGATAGATGCCGAAGCCGGATCCGAGCGTCGCGACCAGCATTGCCACCAACGTGAGAAGCGTCGGCAGATTCACTGACCTGTCGAACGTCCACGGCCGTCCGTTCTCCTGCGCGCCTACCGTCGGTTGCAGTTCGTTTTCCACGCCTTACCCTCCTAAGAGCCGCGTCACGCGGACATAAAAAAAGCCGCCTTGTGGGCGGCCTGCATTGCGTGTGTTGCTATTACTCGACGATCGTCCCGCCGGCGAATGCGTAGCGGTTCGCGTACGGAACAACCGTGGTTCCATCGGGCGTCGACTCGACGATTCGGCCCTCGGCATACGCGCGGGCATCCTGTGCGGCAGCCGGGAGACCGTCGACCGGAATCTGTTGCGTGTACATCGGAAACTTGCCTGCGTCTTTGGCATCTTTTGACAGGTACGACGAGACAGTTGAATTCGTGATCGACGACACATAATCGAGCGTGATTTGCTGGACGACGTGATAAGTCGCCGCGGCGCCGGTGTTCGGCGTCACGTAGTTGACTGCGATGGGCATGCTTGCTCCTACAGAAAAGAAATGTCGACCGCCAGATACGACCAACTGATGGACTCTTTGAACCCGGTGTAGTTATTGAAATTGCTGGTATCGCCGAACATCACCATGTTCGTGCTGACGGTGCCGCCCGATGTGTTGAAGCAGGACATAACGACGCCAGCATTGCTTGCGCCGCCGGACGTGCCGCCTGTTCCAAACGCAGGCTGCACGCACGCGATACCCACGCGCTGCGCGACCGGGAATGCCTTGGAACCCTGGGCTGCGGACCACGTACCGCTGTCGGTGGTGTAGCCCGTCGAGCCGTAAGCGTATTTCGGGTTACCCTGGTTCGAGCCAACGGGGCGCGCGAACGGCTTCGTCACGTCAGCAACAAGAACGCCGGCGGCGTTGAACACCTGAAGCCCGAAATTGCCACCACTACCGATCGAGCTCACCTCGTCGAAAATGTAGGCGGTTACCGGTACCGCGCTATCACCGACAATCACCACGGACCAATTGCCTCCGGACTTCGTCCACGTCATCGGAACGCAATAGCCGCTCGAACACTCGAACACCACAAACGGGTTGGTCGCTGCGAACGTGAAAGTCGTCTGGTTACCCTGCGAACTGTACCGACTGCCGTCTGAAATCGTGTAGACGGGAAACCCGGCCCAGGCCATCGTCTGGGTTATTTTCTGGCGCAACTGCATGTTGCCTAGACCGAGGTCGCTATCGATCTGTGCGACGTTAGACCCGTCCTGTGCGAAACACTGAAATCCGACCGGCATTAGTAAACCCCGAAAAACAACGTGCCTTGGATTTGGATGTTGCGCGTTGTCGCTCCGGCCGAATACACCCAACTGATCGTGTTGCCCGATACGGAAAAGATTGGACGACTTACATCCATGTTCTGAAACCCCCATATCTGAGACGGCTGAAAGGCAAACCAGACTGTCCCGGCCGACAAATTGGCATTCGTAACGCTACTGGGATTCGAGCCACCAACCGGCGCCGAACCCACGAACCGCTGAAGCCTGGACGTGATGTCCACGACCAGATTCCCTGACGCATCCCATACTTGAAGACCGGCCGGCATTACGCCCAAACTCCCCAACGGACACGCAACGTGCCATTGTTGTCGTAGGCCCGGCCGCCGGTGTTGTCGCTCACCGCGTAGCCGCTGCCAATGTTCGCGCCGTTGAAGGTGATTCCGGAATTCTTATTCAAGATCCACAGCGGCTGCCCGTTCGCGCCGAGCGCTGTCGATTGAATGATGTCTCCGATCATCAGGTTGGTGATCCAGCCCGTACCGATCAGCGCTTGACTCATGAACACCTGGCCGCCTTGGACGACGAAAGGCGCCGTGACCGCGCTCCCGTTCGGGTCGATAATCGCAACGCGGCTCGCAGAGAAAAGCACCTGCGATTCGATGATGCCGCCGTTGTTGTCCGTCCCTACCCCGATACCGGCGATATACGTGCGGCCGTTTGCGGTGATCTGGGTTTTGATCGAGTAAGAAGCGCTAACCTTGCCGCTCAAATCAGCGTAAGAATTCGCATTGGTCTGAACTGCTGCGCTCAAACCGGTAACGCTGGCCTGCACAGTGGAAATCTGTGTCGCTTGCGCGCTGTCAGCGTCTGCACGCGCCGTGGCCTCGTTCTGGATCAGCGCGGTGTTCGCGTCTACGTTGGCTTGAACCGTCGTAACCTGCGACGCCAGTGCCGAGTCTGCGTCGACGCGCGCAGTGGTCTCCGTGCGCACAGCAGCGGTAAGGTTGCTCGTGGCCGATTGGCTTTGAGCCGCGATCGTGTCGGTTTTTACAGCGAGCGCAAGATCTGCTTCGGCACGCGCTGAAATCTCTGTGTAGACACCGGCGTAGATCTGCGTCGATCCGGCATAGTCGCCAGTGCTACCGGCCATGTTTGGGATGACGATCTCGGCCGAGATGGAATCGACGCGCGATGAAAGCGCGCTATCGGCCGCCGCTCGGGTCTGCGCCTCGGATGTGATTGCCGCATTCGCATCGCCGACCGTAGATGTAAGCGAATCGATGCGCGTGCTTAGCGCTGAGTCCCCAGTGGCGCGAGCTGTCGACTCACTCACGATTGCCGAATACGAGGATGCTACATCGCCTTCGTTCGAATACGGAGTCGGTAAGGACGTCGTTGTTAGCAAGCGTTCAAACTTAACGAGCTTGAAATCCAGAATGTTCCAAGTTGCATCCTGCGCGACCATGCGAACCCGTGCTTGCGTCGCGGTTGCAGGAGCCGTATCCGTTGTAAAGACCCTGGTCCATGCCCCAAGTTGCGTACCCGATGAATTAGACCCATCCAGAACACTGTTACCGTCTGCGTCGTAATACTGGACATCGAAGTAATACACTCCAGTTGCCGCAGCATCCACATATATGTCTGCTGAAATTGCATAAGGTGAACCGCCCCATACCGCCACGCTGTCAGCGATGGCATAACCTGTCGTCGGAGTACCGTTAGCGGGTATGAAAAACACGTTTCCATCGCCTGCCTGTTGCCACGCGAGCCCTGGAAATCCTCCCTGATTCCAATGTGCTGTTCCGCTTGCTGCGCTGGAGTTCGGCAACAAGTTAGCGCCTGGGTTTTCCAGCCCGCCAACGCGCGCAGTGAGCGCCGTCGTAAGCTGTGCCTGCGTCGAATCCGCATCAGCGCGCGCCGTTGCTTCCTGCGAGATTGCCGATGCATTTGCCGCAGTAGACGCCGTAACCGTATCTATGCGAGTCGAAAGCGCCGAATCTGCGTCCGCGCGGGTGGTCGCCTCATTCTGGATTGCGGAGGTGTTCGCGCCAACGTTGGATACAACGGTATCGATACGTGAGCTGAGCGCGCTATCTGCGTCCGCGCGGGTGGTCGCCTCGCCGGTGATCGCCGCTGTGTTCCCGCTGGTGGCGCTGACGACGGTGTCGATCCTTGAACCAAGGGCGCTATCGGCATCAGTGCGTGCGGTTATTTCCTGCGTAATGGCCGCTGCGTTCCCTCCAGTCGTTGCTGATACGGCGTCGATTCGCGTCGACAGGGCACCGTCCGCATCCTCTCGTGATTGTTGCTCGGTCGTAATTGCCGTCCCGCGCGCCAGCGCCTCGGCCGCGTCGCTTTGCGCGCGGGCTATTGCTTCCAGCTCAATAGCGGCAGCGCGGGCGTCCGACTCACTAGCGATCGCACTGCTTCGGTCCGTGACCTCCTTGGTGATCGCCGCGGCGTTCGCTGCCAAGTCCGTCTGCATGCCAGGAATGGCATCGATCGGCGCAAGCAGGTCCTGTCCGAGCGCCGATTTTGTGATGAGCCCTGCGAAATACTCGTTGTACGCGGTCGCATCTGCGCTGCTCGAACCTTGGACGCCCGGATCACCGATTGGAAACCACGCCCCGATGTTCCCGGAAGTATCGACAAGGCGCGCCCAAAAGTAGAACGTCTGCCCTGCCGCAAGACCCATTAGGCTGGCCTTCGCCTGCGGATACGCATAATCAGATTGCTTCACGGCATCGGCACGCGCCGGCGTGCGGCTATACCAAAGCTCCGTGCGCTGCGTATCGCCGGCAGACCCATCCGCCGGGTACGTCCAGATCACGTCGATCCCGAAAATCTGCGAAACGGTGGTCAATGAAGCAACTGAAGGCGGCGGGCTGGTTTTGCCGGTGAGCTGGGTGAGAACGCCGTACGCCGGAATCGATGTGACGCCCATGCCATTCACGGCGCGCACTCGCGCCACGTAGCCGCCCTGATAAATGCCGGGCACCTCCGCCTGCAGGCCACCCACGGCGTTCATGGAAATCCACTCGCCGTTGTCCTTCTGCCACTCTGGAATGTAGGAAACCGCCTTGTCGGCCGAGTCCCACGCGATCACCATCGTGGTCTTCGAAATGCCCTGGTCGATCACGGAGTACGACGACAACCGCACATTCGTCGGCGGCGGCTGCACGGATGGCGGAATTACGGTGACCGGCCGCACCTGAATGGCCGCGCCGTCATCGATCGCCGCATATTTTCCGGGCTCGTACTGCGTTGCGTTCACCACGTAGGTGATCTGGCCATCGTCGGAGTTTTCCTGCACGCTAACCACGCGAAACAACTGCGAAGCAAGGTCGGCGCTTTCCAACATCCAGACCGCGCCGTTCACAGGCGCCGTGTCGTACGCGGCAGCCAGGGTGATGGTGTCGCCCGCGATTGACTGCACCGTGCGCGCCTGCGCAATGCCGGACGGCAGGATAGCCGTGAGGATGTCGCCCGCTGCAGCGGCCGGCGCTTTGTCGAGCGTGATATTCGCCCCAGCGACCGTGCGCACGCGACCCCCGATCCGCCGACCTGCCTTGTCCGGATCTGCAACCGCAATGATCTGGCCGGGCGCGCAGCGCGTGCCGTCGAGGCCAACCGAGAAAGAAACCGTGTTCGTCTCGTACCGGCTCGTGAGCAGCGTCCACAGACCAAGCCTGTGCGCCTGACCTTGCGACGTCGTGCCGAATGCAGTGATCTGCGCCTTGGTCACGCCGTAGCGCGAAATACCATCATCGTCAGACACATACTCGGCAGCCTGCTGATAGCCGTTCGCCGGATCGTTCCAGCTCACGAGCGCGACGGTGTAGCGCGTCTTCAGCGCTGAACCGACATACGTGAACGGGCCATCGGCGCAACGGTTGGCAGCGGTGTACACGTAGACCGGATCGGACGGCATATCTGCGCATGCAACGACGGAACCGGGACCCCAGTAAGAGATGCCACGAAACACCGACGCGAGATCCTGCAGCACCTTGTATGCGTCTGCCTGAGACTGGATATAGGCGTTGCACGTAAAGCGCGGCTCTTGCCCGCCCTTCCCGTCAGACACCATCACATCGCAGTAGCGGCCGATGTCGTAGAGCCCCCATTTATCGATCATCGATGCATCGATACGCTTACCCAGCCCGTACACCGGGTTGAGGACGAGATCGTAGAAAATCCACGGTGGGCTATCGGACCACGCTTGCTTAAAGGTCCCGTCCCATGTGCCGGAATAGGTGCGTGCGATCGGATCATAGTTCGACGGAACGCTGATGATGCGCAAATACAGATCGTAGGCTCGTGTCGGGACCGAACTGAAAGATTGGGCGTCGAATGACAGGCCAAAAACTGCACTCATCGGGTACCGTAACTTCCGGTCGATAACCTCTGTGATCGCCTCGATGGTTGTCGTGTCGGCGATCAATGCGCTGTGAGCATTGGTAGTCAACCGGCGCACGCGCACCAGCCATCCCGTAGATGCCGCAGGCAACTCGATACGGATCGTGCGCTCGTACAGCGATGTCGTCTTGCCGTCGAACGCGCCCGTCAGCACCTGGGAATATGAGCCGCCATCGGTCGCAAGATCAACCGCATATTCGATGCGGTAACCGTTGACATCACCCGTGGTCGCGTCCGACTGCTGTAACGCCGGCACCCCGATCCGGACGCGCACGGCAGTAAGCTGCGTGTTCTCGACCTGACGCACCCAAGGCGTGTCCGAGGTGAGCGCGACGCTAACAGCAATCTCATTCTCGACCGCTGGAAAGCCAGACATAAACGTCTGGTCCTGCGTGCCAAGTCGATAGTCGACCGTGTAGTTTGTGAAGTTCGTCGAGCCGTCCGAGTTCTGAATCGGCGTGTCGTCGAGATAAACCGATTGCAGACCATTGACCAGGCCTTGAATCGGTCCCTCGGAAACAATGTCAAGGATTCGAGCAGTGGCGACAGAATGTAGGCTATCCGGAGACTCCGTCGGGCTGCTCGACGAATCGCTGCCCTTCGCCCCTGAAATTTGACGCATCAGGTTTGATCCTCAGCAACGATCGCCGAACTGCCGACCTTGGAGCCGACGCGCATGCGCCCGTAACCGATGGGGACGCAGTCGCCCTGCGACGCACTGTTCACGGCACCGTTGAAATAGTAGGACGTGCCATTGTCAGGGCCGCTATTAGAGGCAAGGCCGCTCTGCTGCGGGCTCAACATCTGCACGACTCCACCAAGTGCCATAGACGCGCCGATGCCAATCAGGAAGCCGCCGCCGAACTCGCTTGTCACGACGCCGACAACAGCCAGCGCAGTGCCTAAGATGGTCGTGAACAATCCGCTGTTCTTGCTGCCGATCATGACCGGGGCTACGCGAATGTCGTCATTGCCGACCGGATGCGCCAACTCGTTTTCACCCAGATTGCGCTTGCCGTTGAAGACCGCAAACGTCAGTCCGTTATCGCGGGCGTTCATCATGAATTTTTCGAAGCCCGGCAAAAGCACGCGCAACGCGCGCATGGCCTCGGCTGTCGACCCGACTGCAAGCCGATGCACGCGACCGAACTTAGCGCCGACGATTCCATAGAGACGGATGGTTCGAAGCTTTTCGTTCACGCCTTTTCTCCTACGTATCGAAGCACACCGCGCAGGCACTGCGCCCACATGCCGCCCCAGACCGCGCGACCTGACAATTGCCCGTGCATGTGATGGATGAAGACGCCGTGGCCCAGATACAGGCCAGCGTGATTCGGCACGCCGTTTTTGCTGCGGATCTGCATCAGTAAGACGTCGCCGATTTGTGGCTCAACGTCAGGACCGAGATTGGTGAAACCGGCCTTCTCGTAGTTATCGATGTACAGGTTTGAAGTGCCGTCTTCCCACCACTTATCCGTGCGCGGAAAATCAGCTACGGTGATCCCGCGCTCAATTCGGTACCAGTCACGACAGAGTGAAAAGCAATCCAAAGTGCCGTGCGAGAACTCGCGACCGAGCAGCGGCGGGATATATCCGGAAGGGCCAAACTCGCACCAGTCATCGACCGCAATTGACCCATCGCCCTGCACACCGAGCGCGACAATGATCCAAGTCTCGACGCCACTTACTTCGCACATGGCCTTATCAGTCATGCTCGGCCGCGCCGCAGCGCCCGGATGCGAATGCACGATGGCCAAAACCTGCCCGAGGTCTTCCGCGGCCGCATAGTCCTGCGGCGACATGACGAAATGCTGGGTCGGTTTCTCGGCGAGATTCCGGCACTGCACGTAGGCCTCTTCGCCGGCGCGCGCGACTACCAACCCGCAGCACTCGCGCGGGTACTCCGCGAGCGCGTGAACCGCGATCGCGTTCTTTGTCGTTTCGTTCATGGATTTGTTACGAAAGGTTGTCGCTTAGGAAGCCGCCGAACGGCAACGGCTCATTGACACCGAAACGGCATTCGCAGCCGCTGATTTTCATGCTGCAACGATCGAGCGCAGGATCATCGGTCGCAACGTCTTTGATCGTGAAATACGCTGAGCCCGTGTAGCCGCAATTTGCGTCACGGTATTTCCATTGGCACGCGGATGCGATCTGGCGCGCCGGCACCTGCTGCCCGCCGAAGTCGAGCGCCGACGACAGCGTGAATTCAACCTGAACGTTTGTTTCGCTGGTCTTCTGCTCGATGTACCAGAGCTCGACCGCCATTTCCTCACCGGGGTCTGCGCTGGGGTTATAACCAGTTTGTGCATCTGTGAACACGTAAGGCTGAACCGCTAACCCGCTAACAAGCTGCGCGCCATAGGCCAAAAAGCTGTCACCTGCTGCTTCACCATCGCTGCCCGGATCAACAAAGAAGAGCACTCCCGGGGCAGCGTCAGGCGGAAACACCGCTGAAATGTCAAACCTGCTCCATGCGCCGGCAACGGGCCTGACAGCCTTGTTCACGTACTCAACGTTGTTGGAATCCCTCAGGCGCAACACAAGCGGTCCAATGTCCTGTGTTTCGTCGGCCCGAAGATATATAGAACCGTTAAAGCCAACGCTCGACTGAATATTTGGGACGTACTGCACAATGTAGTTATTGCCGGCCGTGACGCGACTAATGCGACGTCCTTCCTGATTCCCGTTGGGGTCCAACGTAGCAACTTTGGACGCAACGCTGTTGATAAGCTGCCAAGAATCCTGTTCGAATGCCTCCGACCAAAGAAGAAAATTGTTACGCGGGAAGTTGGCGGCATCGAGATACTTCGAAAGCGTTCGATGCCGAGTGACACGCGCTCCGACCATGTCAGCGAGGAATACGCACAGCGCCGAGATCGTGCCGTTCACGTTTCCGACCGTGAGTGTCGGCTCCGGCTGTTGTGCGTCGGACGTGTGCTCGAAGCCACTGCCCTGGATCGACCATGGCTTATATTCGTTGCCCTGCCAGAAAATCGAGGTCGATTGAAGATGCCCGTGAAAGCGCAGCATGTCTCCGCCGATCGCCGTGCAATCGACCTCAAATAGTTCGATCAGCGCGCCTGGCTCAAGCCCCTGGATGTCTGCGGTGATGCTCATGTTGACTTCGCCTCAAGCGCTGCAATCCGATCAAGTGCTGCGCTAAGCGCTTCTTGCAATTCAATAACACCTTGCAACGCAACCGCCGCCGCGTTCCCGTAGTTGAAACCAAGCGCCTTACGACTAGCGGGCTTGCCCTTGGGGCCATAAATCTCAACGCCGTCCTTGTCGTATTGATGTGCAATGGCATCGCCATCTGCGTCAATATCAGTTCCAGTTACTGCAATGAGTTCCGGGAAATCATCTTGCCATTCTTGCGCGATGACACCAATACTAGGCGACGCTAATCCGCCACCTTCCGATTGCGGAACTTTGAACTGGTAACTAACAACTCGTTTTGTTTTAAGCAACGGCAACACCGCACGAACAGGCTTTATGTTGGTTTTTAAATCGAGGTCCGACGCCTGAGTAAGTGTTAGCACCGTAAGGGCCGCCCAATTACTCGCATCTGCGTTCACCATACCGAACCCAAACGTCGTATTATCGTATCGGACATTCCCCGCCGCGCCGTTCGCCGTAACAAACGTTAGGTAAGACGACGTTTGATTCGACTTAATTATCGTGTTTTGCGGAAGGTTCCCTAACAAATACGTCCAACTTGAAAACGTGTTTACGTTAGTGAACGTATTGTTTTGGCTAACCATCGCAAACGCGCCGAAGCCGGTTGAATCAATGGTTAACTGTAGAGTTCCGCTGCTATACGATAAGTACACCTTATTTCCGGTTCCACTTGAAACTGGATTTCCTAGATTTCCAGCGTGCCAGACCTGTTTTCCGTTTTGTGTAAGCGGGACAACGTAGTCAACGCCAGATGTCTGGTGCGTAGTTAGGACGATTGTGTTGGCTACAGTGGCGAATTTTCCGTCGGCTATGTGCCAAAAACCAGTGTCGGGCGCCCCATCGTTTTGGAACGAGATGCCCGGGGCTGCTTGCGTTCCTTCCGGTGCAAGAATCTGTCCGCCAGGAATGCTTATTCCATTTTGGAAATTTGCAGGACCGTTGACGTGCAGCTCATTTCCAACTGTCAAACTGCCGTAGACCTGCTCATCATAGCCCCACGTGCGGCCACGCATGTAGACAGACCAACCTACGCCATCGGTTACAAAAATGCACGCTTCGCCCGGTGCCATTTGAGCGAACGCCTGTTGAGGCTGACCTTGATTAGCACCGCCTGGCCAAATTGGAGTTACAGCGGCTCCAGCATTGCGCAGATAGATTAACGCGTCAGCGCCGGCCTGGTCTGCAGGCGCAAGCCCAATACTTTGGCCTGCGGGAATATTGAAATTGACCCTCTTACCCACATGAATCTGTTGAAGGTCTTGCCCTGTTGTAACGGATGGGCCAGAGGTAAGCGTTGCTTGTAAGTTCAATACATCGACATTCGCGTTCGTCTTGGTATTCGACGTACGCACGTCGTCACCACCTACTCCAGTCGGAGGAGTGCCCAGCTCTACTTTTTGGAGGTTCATATTTATGGTGCGAAGGTTTGATCAAACGTCGCGGACATGCTGTACACGTTGCCGTCTTTCGTCGGCTCGGAATATGTCTCGCAGGTGAACATCAGTTGCGGGCGAAGCGGCGGCGTCCAGAGAAAGCCTGTCGAGCCGAGATGCGCGTCAAGAAAAGCGAGGATTGCAGAGATCTTAGTGGCGTCGCCGATGAATGCCAGATTGAATGACGACGACCGGTTATTGATACCGTCGGCGACGCGCTGTGCATACCCGTCGCCGAACTGCGCTTTACGGACGAGCAGCGTCGCGGTGCCCGAAAGGTTTGCGACTGTCGGCACCCAGAGGAATGTATCGGCCATCAGATATTCTCGAGAAATGAAGCGCCTCGCTGGTAAATTTAAGTGATTTGTCCAATCTGCTATGTTTACAGGATCCCACAAACTCTTGAGGCCGCGATGGACGTCGATACGAAAATCCAGCAGTTACAAATTAATGTCGCCGGTCTATACGATATGTTGGCCGGTACGGCGAGTGTTACGACTTACCTCGTGGAACGGATATTGACTCCCGAGCAGCGCGTCAACCTTGCTGAATGGCTGGCTCACCAGTCATCTGAAACCCAAGCACCTGGCCGCTTCTACCTAGCGCAACTCGGAAACTTTCTGACAAAGGAGGAGCGATTCGAGCAATTGCTTCATCTCGCCGGACGCGAGTTTCTTGAGCAGAAACAAGCAGACCTTGATGCCGGGAAGCCGATTCTTTAATGGATGGTTTCATTTTTATTCCTCGTATGCCCGGCGATATGCGCCGGGCATTGATTAAGCAATGTTGTTAGCCATTTTCCAGAGCGCACCGCCCTGCTTGCGCTCGTTCACGACGACAGCGCGCACGGCCGCCGTGATCTTCTTATTCAGGTCTGCGCCGTTACTCTGATTGGCCGCCGCGTTCGTGCCGCCGTCGACCGTCACGGGCGCGCTGATGTTGATGTCCCCACCGAGGCTGCTGCTAATTGCATGGTTCGGCGTGATCGTCCCCGATGCACCTGGGTTGAATAATTCTGGGCCCTTCTCACCGACGAGATATGTCGTTCCCGCACTGACCGGGCCACCGCCGGCACGAGCCGGGATCGTTCCCCATCCGCCCGTGTCTGAAACCAAATTATCGAGCGTATTGCCGCCTTGGGCATTAGCGGCAAATGTGGCGCCGCTATTTCCAAAGTAGCTGCCAACCGCGCCGATAGCAAAATTGAACAAACCAGAAATGGCCGCACGCGCCTGCATCCGAATGATGTCGCTGATGACGCTGTCAGCAAGGCTCTTGAAATTCAGCTTGCCAGTCGTCGCAAACGACACGAACGCATCCTCCATGCCCTTCGCCATGTTGGTCACTACTGATTCGGTTTGCGCCGCCATATTGTTCGCGGAATCCATAGAGTTCGCGAGCGCAGCGGTTGCGCCGTTCGTCCAGTCCGCTTGCTTGGTCTTCAGTGACGAATAATAGGCGTCGTAATTCGCAAGCGACTGATCGAGCCCGGCTTTGATCTTCGCGGAATCGGCGGCGTACTGAGGGCTGTCAATCGTGCCATCCTTGGCTGACTTGGCAAGCTGATCCTGCTCCCGCTGATACTCTGCGTATATCGACTTGACCGCCTGTGCATTTTTCAGCGCATCCGAGCCCATGCCAAAAGCGTCAAGCTCCCGGCTGTACTGGTCAGTTTGGTTTTGCTGGTAATTAGCCATCGACGAGTCGATCTGCGCCGAGCGCTCGGCCAATGTTGCCAGCGCCTCTTTGTATTTGACCTGTTTCTCGAGCTCGACATTGGTTTGCAACGCCGCACGAATCGCGTCCTGGTCATTCACAAGGCTTTGCTGCTGAGGCGTAAGCGTCTTGGTTTTCCAGTCGCTAATTTCCTGGTTAAATTTCGCCAGGTCACTCTCAGCGGTCGTCATCTTCCCGGTCGTGGCCAACTGCGCATCCATCGCCGCCTGTTGATCCCGGAGCTGTTGCAGCATGCGAGTACCGGCATCGTCCGTAACAGCCTTTGCACGCGGTGTCTTCGGGGCTTTCTTGTCCGGGTACTTCGCGTTTATCTGCGCCTCGTCCGTGAGCTGCTGCTCTGGGCTGAGATTCAGTGGCGTGGCGATGGTATCGATGTATTTTTGAATCTCTTTCTCACGTCGCTCCGCAGGCGACGCGAACTGAGAGTTCCAAGTGTCATACGAGTGCTTGGCGTCGATCACTTCCTGATTCTGACGATCCGCCCTAGCCTTGTCCTGGGCTGCTTTAACCGCTGCATCGCGCGTGGCGATCGCCTTTTGAAGCTCGGCCTCATCTTCCGGCGACCACTGCCCGATGGGCGCACGCGCTGTTTTGTTGTCCTGTAGGCGCGCCACAATTTGGCCCGGCGCTGATGCCGCACCGAACGATCCAACGGCCTCAATTGCGCCATTGATCATCGCCTTAATGTCACGCCAGCCCGCCAGGATAACGCCCTCGTTTGCCGCGATGTCCTTGGTGCGTTCATCCATTGCGGTCGAGAATGCCTCGACTGCAACCTTCGCGGCGCCGGTCGCATCTCCCTGCTTCTCCAGCGCGGCGATCTGGTCGTAAGTCGCTACCGTCAGGTAGTGGTATTGATCATTAAGCTTGACGGACGCTTGTAGCGGCTCGTCCGCGAGCTTGGTGAAATCATCGACCATCTGCTTAACCGACACGCTCGTGTAGGTCGCGGCATCAGCGGCGCTCTTGCCAAGGTTCGCAATTTCTTCGCCGGTCAGTCTGCCCGTAGCCGCAAGAGCAGTCACGGCGTCGGCAGCCGTGTTGAACGTGGCGCCCCCGGCGGTCGCCGCGGTCGCCATGTCGCGCAACTGGTCCGCCGTCACGCCGGCATAGCCGCCGGTCATGACGAGCGCTTCGTTCATTTTTTCGTTCTGAGCGGCCACGGTGTACATGGCGTAGCCAACCGCGGCCACTGACAGCGAAAGCGGATTCAGCAGCAACTCAAGCGCGCCGGCAAGCGATAGCAAGCGCGTAAACGAACTGGCGAGTCGCGAGAAATTGCCGCTCATGGCCTCACGCCCAAGCACTCCAATCTCGGCCGTGACCCCCTTCGTCGCGCCCGACGCGCCATGTGCGCCCGCCGCGGTTGCAACGTAAGTTGCAGCCATCTGCTCGCCAAGGACAATCTGCTGCTTGCGCAAATCGATTTCTTTGGCGATCGCCGCCAGTTGCTCGGTCTCGGCGGCCGTGAAACCCGCCATCTGCGCGTCGTACTCGACCATTTGCGCTTTGGATGCAGTAAGCGCCGTAAGTTGACGGCCAAGCGACTCGGCGACCCTCTCCGCACCCGCGCTCACCGCGGTCGAAGCGGCAACGAATTGGACTGATGCCTCAGCCTGCGCAGTCGCTGCCGCGGCAGCCGATGACGCGATTCCAGAGTTGGCCTTCTCCGCGACGGTAGCCGACGCTGCCATCGCTTCCACGCTCGCGGCGTACCGGTCTGCCGATACGGTCGAACTATTCAACGCGACAGATGCCTCAAGAGAAGCCTCCACCATGGCAGCGATACGAGTTGCAGCGGCCTCACTGCTTTCGCCCACTACTACGGTCGAAGCGGCCGCGCGACCGTTCGCGGCATCAATCGCGTCCATCTTCTCAAGATATGGCGCTATCGCGTCAGAGACGCCCATGATGGACGCCTTGTACGCGAGGAGCTGTCGAGAGTTCATCCCATACGTGTCCGACATCTTCGCCGCTTGCTGAACAAGGGCGTTGATGTTGCGTACCGACGCGGTACTGCCGTTCGCGGTAGCTTCGACAACAGCAGCTTGCGAAACCTGAGTGCGCCTTGCTAGATCCTCCTGAGATGCCGCAAAAGCTTCGGCGCTTCGCCGGGCGCGCTCCGTGCCGGCCTCATACCCAGTGGCGTCAACGCTGACGCGAACGACGGTCTCGTTAGACATGCATCAATTCCGCCACTTTAGATTTAATTACAGCATCAACTGCTTCGGCTGCCGCTGTCTTCTTTGCCTCGTACGATGGACGAAGGAACGGCTGCGCAGCCATCTTTGAACGTCCGTGCTCTACGAATCGCCCATAGAAAGCATCCTTGCTCCACGTCGCGATGTAGGACGCTAACTTCCCCGGTACGGATACATCGGCGTCGTATGCAATCAGCAGGTTGTCGCGCAGGAAGCCCGGGTAAATCTTGGTTCCCTTACGCTCGTAAGTGACAACGCCAACCGGCACCCGCAACTTCATTTCAGCTAGGTAGACCCGAGCGCCGGCGACCGCCGCCTGTCGTAACACCGACTCGCTCGCAATGTTCTCAAGTCCGCGCAGCACGTCCGTCATGGCCTGCATGTTTTCGACGCTGAAGTTTTTAGCCATTGCGCCTCGGGAATATCATTAACTTCAGCAGGTTGGATTGCGCCTTGGGATCGTCGAGCAAGATCGGCTCGGACTCGACCTCTTGCGCGCGGCTCAACTCGTTCCACGTCATGAATTCGAGCGGTCCAAACGGTTCCTTGCGCACTTTGCTATTCCGGTTCACGTTTGCGACCGTCGATGCAATCGTGCCGGCACGAAGGTCGTCGTAGTGCGATCCGCGCCGGTCCAGCTCGTACGACGCCATGTATTCGACGAGCTCCGCGCTGGTGATGCGCTCCAGCAGTTCCCTTATTGGGATTCCGAAGTCGACGCTGAGTCGGAGGGCAAATCGCCGCTCGGGGCGGCTGCGGAGTTTTTTACTGCGTCCTCCACTGCGGTCGGACCCATGCCATTCAATCGCACTGCAACCGCTGCAATTCGATCCATCGCAATGGCGCCCTGGGCGCGCAGTCCGGCGACGTCGGATTCATCCAGCACAAGCGCTCCGGATTCGTCAACGACAGTTGCGAGCAGCAGATCGGCTTGCGACTCGCTGATAGGCACCTTGCCGGCACCTTTTTTAAGGAAGAACGCGTCGCGGGCGATGCCCGACATTTCGGAAACCAGTACCGTCACGCCGTCTCCCCACTCAGGCACCTCGACGGATTCGGTTTTCAGATGGGCCGTCGCGAGAATGGCGGCCTTAGATTCTTTCGTGAGAACTGACATACGGCTTTCCTTTGTGTTTTCCTGATGCGGTGGACTATCGTTATTGGGCGTACGCGGCATGGCCGCGGATATACCGCGGCTTGCTCTACGCCTACAAGTGACGACGCGATTAAGCCCCGCCGCCGGCCGGAATTTCAGTGACCGGACCCGTGATCGTCATTGCCACGGTCGTGGCGAGAATCGCATCGACGCCGCCCGACAGCGGGAACGTCTTCACGAACGCATCGAACGTTGACGCGGTGCCGTCCGGCAGCGTCAGCTTGTACATCTTCTTCGTGCTGGCCTTCTGCGATGCCTTCATAGCCAGTTGGCCGGGGTCGGCCATGTTCACGTTGATGTCGATGGAGAATGAACCTTCATCGATGAGCCCGAGCAGCTTCTCTTTAGCGACCGAATCGAGATCGGTGGCGTCGAGCTCGGTTGCCGAACCGTCGAAGCCGGTGAACGATTTGACGTTGGAAACCTTGAGCCACACCGGAACCAAGTCGGTGCCGGTGTCGTTGATCGAGAAGGTGGAACCCTGCGCGCTAATTGCGGTGCTTGACATGATGTCCTCAGATGTTGAACCAAATAGAAACGTCGGTGCGACTGCCGAAAAGCCTCGTGTCATCCTCGTACACGCTCACCGGCGCACCGATGGGCGTACCCAGGACGGGCGCGGCAGTCAGCGCCCGGAGAATCTGTTGCATGAGAAGTGCGACCGATAACCGGTCTTCGCCCCACGCGACGATCTGCATACGGCTGTTCTGCAGCTCATTCAAGCCGTCGAGTGTGGTCTCGTCGGGACCGCCGACCGACTGATAGACAATGTACGGTCTTGCTGAGCCCGTGGGCGCAACGTCCGGAAAGATCCGGCCGCCCGCGAACGGCGCGAGCGTCGCATCGACGATCGATTCAGCAGTCGCCATTTTCTTGCTCGACCAACTTGAAAATACGCACGTCACTGGTGAGCGGCGTCACATCTGTCAGTTCGCCGCCCTCGGACTCGCGTGCATACGTGCGGATCGTTACGGTGATGACTTCGCCCGCGTTGAACGAGACATCGAAGCCCGTGCAGTTCTTCGGGATGCAAAGTTGCTCCATCAGCAGATTGGCGAGAACCTTCCCTTTGCCATCCATTGGCGTACAGACTTTCTCAACCATCATTCGCCCCTGTGTTGCACACCAAATCCGTGTACTCCCGGCTGCCGAGATTCGGGAGCGGTGCCAGGATGTTGAAAACAACATCGTCAACAGGAACGCCATTGACGAACTTGAGCAGGACAGCGCGCATACCGTTCGTGATGTCCGTGCGGTACCGAATCCGGATGCTCGCCGAGGCGCTGCCGACGTCGCTATCTGCAACCAGTGTTTCCTTGCCGCTGAGGAGCAGGACACTGCACCAGACGGTCGCGAGCGGCGCCCAGCCGAGCGGATCGTTCAATGTGCCGGTGCCAGTGCGCTGATCGATGCGCACACGGCGATTGAGCGCACCAGCTCTCATGCGCCGACTCCAATCCGGTACGGATAAAGCAACTGCTTCGAACCTGCTGGCAGCTCCATGACCGTCGAGGCGGTTCCGACCACCAGGTCCTCGCGATACGCGTACAGCTTTCCGAGAATGAGCAGAATCGCTGCCTTAATCGCACCATCGATCACGATCGGATCTGAACCGGCCGTTCCCGCGAGCACGGCGGCCGCCATATCGGCATCTGTCGCATAGACCTTGCGATCCATATAGTTGAGAGCCGACTGCACCGCTGCATCGATGTACAAGGCGATGAGGTCATCGGCAACGCCGGCGTCTTCGCGCAGATGCGCAAGCGCGATCTCGGTCGCGATCAGCGAATCGGCCATTTATTTCTGCTTGCTCTTGTTCTGGGGATCGGGCGTCATCTTGTTTTGCGGTTCGGGCGCCTTCTTCGCCACCGGCTCGGCCGCAGCCTTAGGCGCGCTAACCCCATCGGCCTCGCGAACCAGGCCGTTCGCCTTCAGTTCGGCTGCGCGGCCACGCGACACCGGAAAGGCCGGGCTCGACGGATGCTTGAACCCCTCGGCACCTTGAAAACTACGAATCGGCTGTACAAGCACGTGATTCGGATTGTTGCTGTCCATTTTTCATCCCCAGAATGCAGAAGGGCGTCCGAAGACGCCCTCCTAGATAGCCCTCAACCGAGGCTTATGCTCGTCGATCAGTCGGCCGCGGGAGTGACCAGGCCGGTCACGAACGCTTCCGGTCGGTACACGGCAAGTGCCAAGCGCTCTTCAGCACGGATCGTCACCATGTTTTTGGTGAAGTTGTCCGCGTCCTCGAGCGAAATAAGCACCTCGATTTCCATGCGATCGAAGATCTGCGCGCCCATCGCGAACGCGCCGGTCAGGAACGTGTTCGCGGCCATGGATTGCGTCTCGACCACCGGGAGATTCCAGAGGCGCGGCGTGGTGCCGTCCATCGGATTGCCGATGATGTAGCGCCCTTGCGCGTCCTTCGTCAGTTCGATGGTGGCCCAGTCGATCGGATTAAGCACAATGCCCGACGCCGGGAACTCGGCCAGCAGCGATTGCAGAATCGCAAGACGCAGCCGGTCGATTGCCGTTGCATTGGCGGGCGTGATCGCCGGCGCGAACGCGCTGGCCTGCGGCAGAATGCCGAGGATGTTCGCGCCTGTGCCGTCGCCGCTCAGCAGCTGAGCCTCTTCGACCAGTTGAAGGCCATAACGCGCACGGCCATCGATGTAGCTGGCCAGCATCGGCGCATCGTCCAGGATCTGACGCGAAGCCCGGAAGATATGCGGAATCGTGCGCACGGGCTGGCTCTTCAGATTGAACGTGATGCTCGACTGGGGCTTTGCGCCGCCTTCGGCAGTGGGCGCCGCGGCGTTCGTGAAGCCGGTTTCCACCGCATACTCGATCGCGTTGGAACTCGTCTGCCCGGGCATCAGCAGGTTGCGAATCGTCATCGTGCGCTGCGGCGGCGCAATGACGCCGGCCTGGCGATCGGCCACTACGAGCGAATTGCTCGCGCTGACGCCTGCGCCGACGGTCGCCGGGACATTCATGATGTCCTTGCGGTCCAACTTCACGCGCACCGAGCTCTTGCCCTCAGAGCGAGCGCTCTTGAACTCTTCCGATTCGACGATCATCTGGCCGATCGACTTCACCGATTGTGGTTCGTCCGGATCACCGCGACGCGCAAGCTTTTGCTCAGCTTCCTGAAGTCGCGCCTGCAGCTCGCCTTGCTTCAACAGCAACTCGTCCACTTTGCCCTTCGTTTCGAGGCTCATATCGCCGGCGGACTTGGCTTGCTTCAATGCCAACTCACCCGACTGCTTCACCTCGTCGCCGATGCGCTTCAGCTCGGCGGTGACTTGCTCCATCACCTGCTCGGGGTTGCCGCCGCTCTTCCGGCCGAACTCGCGCGCGGCCGCGATGGAGCCGACACCAGCGATCGCCCAGGCATGATTGCCCAGCGCACCCAGAATGTCCCCATGCTTCAGGACCTGCGACGCCACCAGAGATGCGGCATGCGCATCGATGGCTAACGACAGCGCGAGCATCGCGCCGATCACCGAAAACACGGTGGTAATAAAATTGCGTTTCATTTTGCTTCCTTAAAAAGTGAGTGATTTGAGGCTGTCCAGCAGCCGATTTGCATCGCTCGCGTCGCTGCCAGAATCACTCTGGAGCAGGTGTTTCAAGCCGCGACTCGCGATTACCGCGGCTTGAGATTTCGAGAAGCCTGCCTCACGCAGGAACCGCTCGAATTCCGAAAGGGACGGCACGCCGCCGTGCGCAATGACCGATTTCACGGCTTCGACGCGTGCGCTCGAATTCGCGGGGTTCGTGACAATGCTGATTTCAACGAGGTCGAGCTCGTTCAGCGTGACAACGCCGGTCTTCTCGTTGTAGTCGGACGAGATGGTGTAGTAGCCGATCGACAAGCCGGTGATCGCCTTGGCCTTCATGCCGCGATACGCGATCTTCGCGTTCGGGGCATCGTCAAGCCAGAGATCTCCGTCGCCCAGCAGGCCCTTATCATCCTCGGACAGAGCCAGCCACGAGCCAATCGGTGTGGCCGAGTCGTGCTGCCACAATACCGGCAGCGCACGGCCGCTTTTCTGCAAAGCAGACAAGCTATTCGCGAACGCGCCGGGCGCAACGATCTCGTTATAGGTGTCGACAACACCAAAGACAGAGCCGTAGCCCGAAAACTGCCCCGTTTCGTCGACTGACTTCACGTCGAGATCGAACGCGCGGACCTTATATCCGGCGAGTCTGCCGTTCTTACGATTCATCTTTGATCTCCGTCGGTTGAAGCCACGCTTTAAGCGCATCCTGCGCCGTCGCAGCGGGCGTTTTTTCGCCGAGTTTGTCGATCGGCAGCAACGCCGACTGCACAGTCAAAACAGCCGCATTCCCGCCCATCGGCTGCAGGTTTTCCTTCACTCGGCATTCGTCGCGCGTCATGATTCCGTTCTGGGTCATCGACGAATAAAATGCCGCCCGGCCGGCGCTGTCGGCGCGCAGAAGCCCTTCGACCGAGAATTCAGCGTGGTATTTGAGACGTTCAACGGGTGAGAGCAGCGACTTTCGGCATGCCTGCTCGATTCGGGTAAGCCACGGGCGCAGCGAAAATGTGAGAAACCCCATCGTCTGCTGCTCGAGGCCGGTTCCCCAACTGGTGGATTTCTCGCTATGGCCAACCATGAACGGAGGAACGCCGTACCAGCGACAAATCTCTTCGATATTGAAGGACCGCGTCTCCAATAGCTGCACGTCCTCCGGATTCATCGTGATGGCGTTATATTTCATGCCTGCTTCGAGCACCATCGTCTTGCCTGCCGCCATCGCGCCGCCGAATTGCTCAGTGAGATCCGTGCGAATTTCGGTACGCCGATCTTTCGGCAGCACCTGGTCGGTGGACAGTACGCCGGCCGGGCGCATGCCGTTCCGAAACATGCTCGCGCTGGCCTTGTTGGCCGCGATCGCGCCGCCCATGACCTCGCGCGCATATCGAATCGGGGTCATGCCCATCAATCCGTCGATGCTGAAACCGCGGATGTGAAGCACATCCGCTTCGGTCAGCTTATAAGTCGGTCCGTTGATGCCGTTGTACGTGTACTGGAGCGTGCCGTCGGGCATGCGCTTCACCTGCGTACGGTGCGGCAGCATCAATTCGAGGCCGATGACGACCGGCCCGGACATCAGTTTTCGCGCATATCCGTTGCCCGTCAGCAGCATGCTCGCGACGATCACCTCCCAGAACTCGACCGCCGTGTTCTCGGCGTTCGGCTGGGTGTGCAGCACCGCATAAAGCGGGTGATCCTTCGCGATAGCCCGTGTGCCGTCGGGCATCGTCAAATACAGATTGAGCGGAAGCGTCGCGATCGTCTCGGCGATCAGCCGCACGCATGCCCATACCGCCGAGAGCTGCAGCGCCGTGTGCACCGAGACCTCTTCGCCGGCCGTTGAACCCGTGCCACTCCACGCGCCCCAGAATGCGCCGTCGCCGAGCGAGATTGGCACGCCAAGCCACTTCAGGACGCCCGTCTTGAAGCGACCTGGCGACTTTTGCTTGCTTTCACTCATACGATGATGGGGTTCGTCCAGAAATCGCTGTTGGATCCGGTTTGCCCTTCGAGCATGGCCCGGCCGATTGCCATAATTAGCGCTACAGCACCGTCAATCTTGTTGTCGTTGCCCTGCTTTATCGGACGAACGACATCGTCATTGCCCGGCAGATTCTTCCCGACCACGTTGCTCACGCACCAGGTCATGATCGGGTTGCCGTCGTGATGAAACCGGCCCGACGTAACTGCGGCCTCAAGTTCTTTCATCGGGTCGGACATGTTCGTGTAGTTCTGGATGATCGTGACGGGCGTCAGCCCTTCATCTTCCAAGTGGTGCGCCAGGTTCGTCGCCCCGTGCGGGTCCATCGGTACGCACAGCACCGGGCAAACATGGTTCGCCTCAGTAGCCTCGTGCTGGATGTCGCGGTAATCAATCTCCGCGCCGGCCGTCTCGAGCAGATGCCCCGTGTTGACCCACTTCTGATACCGCTCGGCCATCCGGCGGTTCTCGGTGTTCTTCACCGTTTCTTCCGGAACCCAAAACCGGGGCGCGATGCTGAAGTAGTGCCGCCGGCCGTCCACGTCGCGCCAAAACAGCCGTGCCATGCTGTTCAAGTCGAGTTTTCGCGCCAAGTCCAAGGACAAAATGCAATCCTGGCCTTCGAATTGTTCCAACTTAAGCGACGCATCCTCACAATTGCGCCACGTTTCAAGGTTAAAAAACCCCGTTTTTGCGGACGTCCACACGTTCAAATGTTTCGTTTTGAACGTGTTGGTGAACCGCGCAGAGTTGATCGCGCGCTTCTGCTGGCTCTCTAAATAGTCCTGATAGACGGAAACACCGATATTAGGATTCGCTTTCGCGAGCACGCGCGGATCAGTCCACTCGTCGCCCTCATCGATAGTCCAGATCCAACCGAACAACTCGTCGTCAGGCACCGTGCCTTCGAGCATCTCAATGACTTGTCGCCGCTTGTCGTAACACGGCCCTTCGATGTTCGCGCCGGCGGTCGTGATGATGAACATCAACGGCTGCCGCCGTGCACCCATACCGGTCAACATCGTTTCGTACAGCGCAGCGCTGTCGTGCTCGTGGTATTCGTCAACGATCGAGCAAGACGGCGATGATCCATCGCCCGGATTGCCGATCAACGGCTCGAATCGACTGCCATCTGCTGGCTTATTCAAATTCGAGGCGTTCACCTCGATTCCCGCGGCCTCAATCAGCATCGGCGAGCGTTTGACCATCAAGCGCGCGGGCCTGAAAACCTCCCAAGCCTGCTTCTCGGTGGTGGCGCCGGCATACACTTCCGCGCCGAATTCGTCGTCCATCAGGAACATGCCGAGCCCGACGCCGGCCGCGATCACCGATTTCCCGTTCTTCCGTGGCACTTCCCAGTAACTTTCGCGGAAGCGCCGTTTCCCGGTGCGCTTGTTCAACCACCCGAACGTCACCATCAGCCCGAATATCTGCCACGGTTCGAGCGTCACGAGCTGGCGCTTAAATCCCCACTCGCCTTTCACATGCGGCATCAACTCAATCAGCGCGATCTTGCGTTCTGCCGCCGCTGGATCAAACTTCCACTTGAACTCTTTCTTCCGGCTCGCCGCGAGCTCGTCGAGATGCCGTTGACATGGGAGCACGACGAGCCGACCCGCCGGGATCTTCCCGCGCACGACATCACGCGCGAACTGGAGGCCTAACTCCGCTCGCGAATACGTTGTCGCCATCTGGTCAGTTGCCGAGCAATGCCGCGAATGGGTTGCCGGTGTCTTTTTTCTTGCCGCCGGTCATGGTCTGACGGCTCGCTGGGTCCAGGCCGAGCAGCCCGCCGAACGTCGCCATCTGCCGCGCTGCCTCATTCGCGATCGTCGCCGCCGGATTTTTCATCGGGCCGCCGGTCGCGCCTGCCACGACAATGCCGTTCGATCGAATATCGTCTTCCGCCTGGCGCAACCGGTTGTACGCCATACAAAAAACCTCGAGGTTATGCAGATCGGTCACTTGCATGACCTTGGCCGTGCACAACGCCGGCGCGACGCGGTCCCACATTTCCTGTGCATAGCCCGTTAGCCAGACCGGGCACTCGATATTCGTCGCCAGTCCGAAGTCTGGCTCGTCCTTATTTAGCGCGCGCTTGCCGGGATTGCCTGCAAGTTCCTTTAAGGCCGTGGGCTTGGCTCGGCGACCGGAGCGGCCTTTAACGCCGGCCATTTTCTTGCCCCTTTTTCAACCATTTTCGCCATTTTGGCGTTGTAAAATTTACTCGGCGCCGTGCTGTTCGCGCGGACCTTGGATTTTTATATTACGCGGCGCTGAAAATTTGACGGAACGGTCGGTCCCAAGCCGTTTTGACCCCAAGATTCGACCCACCCCACCCCGTTTGAGTGGCCCTCACGGCCGCCCGACAGGCCGCCTAGAGGCTCGCGCGAGGCGTCACGACGCAGATCGACAACCGAGACGGGAACCGCTCAGCGGCCCGCTTTTTCGGTGCCGGTCTTTGTCTTGTGGCACGGCTTGCAGATGGACTGCAAGTTGTCGTCGTCATCGAGTCCGCCTTGAGACTTCGGCACGCGATGATCGACTTCTGTCGCGATCGTCACACGTCCTGCGCGCTTGCAGACCTGACACAAGCCGCAGTCACGACGCAGGATGCGGTCGCGGCGCTTCGTCCACGCGTTGCCGTAGCCACGCTCGTGACGATTTCCGCGCACTGCATCCGGCTTCCACTTGACCTCTTCGCTCGCGTGCGCCGGGCAATACGTGTTGCCGCCTGGCACGAGCGCGCCGCACCCGCGATGCTTGCACGGACGCATGGGCCGAACAGGCATCAGTCCTCAATGCCGCGGGTGACGTTGATCGCAACGGGCGGATGACCAGTGCCGATGACCGTCAACCGGATCGGCACGCCGGCAATGATGTTCGCGATGTCCTGCTCGCTCGGCTGCCAGAACGAATGCATCACCTGGCGCGCCGCGTCACGATGGATCGGCAGCGCGCAACATTCGCCATCCTTCGATTCGTCCCAGTCGCGCGGTGCGCCGAGCTGCGTGTTGCACGCATCGGTGCGAATGGGCTGCATCATGGCAATCAGGCGACTGGATACAGCGCAGCGAGCGCTGCGTTCGTGGCGGCCTGGACAGCGTCGACCGACAGCGATGCATCGATCGCCTTCAGTGCAAGCGCGATCTGGATGGCGGCGTTGACGTTGCTGGCCGTGGTGGCCGGTGTTGCGGCGGGCGTGCTCATAAATGTTCCTGAGAGGTCTGCTGCTGGTTTTGGGGAAACAATCTGCTTCGCGAGATGCGCGAGTACTGCACTGGCATCGGCCTCCGCGTCGATCTTGACGTCCGACGCGATCGCTTCTGCCTTTTGCTCAACGGTTTTTGCCTCGCCTCTGAACCACGAGACAACCTTCGCGATGATGGTTTTCAGGGTCATGGCTTTACCGGCTGTAGAATCGTTGCGCCGGAAGGGCCGGCAAAAAAGGAGATGACGTTGACAACAATGCTGATTGGCTACGACCTAAAGCGTGCAGATGGGATGGACTACGCGAAGCTAGAAGAAGCAATTAAGGGCTTGGGTAATTGGTGGCACTGCTTAGACTCTACGTGGCTTGTGACGACAGCACTCACAGAGGCGCAGGTCCGCGATTTCTTAAAAAACTACATCGGCACCAAAGACAAGCTCTTAGTACTCACACCATCACGCCCCTCAGGCGCATGGTATGGCTTCGATCAAAACTGCTCAGATTATTTGAGAAACAATCTTTCATGAAATTGAAAAAGCCCAGTCGGCGCGAACCGGCCGGGTTTTTCTTCTAGGTTACGAACCAGAATGCTTGCCGGTGGCTTGCAACCACTGTTGAAAATCGACGAGTCTTACTTCACAATCGTGTTGCTCGAATCCAGAGCGGTCAAAAAGAGGAGACTTTTATGTCCCAATTTTTGGTATTCCCTATCGCCGACACTGGGGGCAACCAGTGAGCGCTTGACCAGTAGGGAAGCAACGAGAGCAAACGCTGAATCGGGTCTCCGGTGTGACGGAGTGCAAGAGTTTTATTCCCCCACACCGGGCCCGGCCGTGAGGTCTTGCCCGATTAAACGGTGCGCCGCAAGGTTCAGAAGCGGAAGGTCGCTGGTCGAGCCAGTCAGTCGTTCGGGTCCGGAAGTTCCGGGAAACTCGGCGGCAGAATGCTCGGAGAAGAAAACCTTCGCTCTCGGCCCGAAAGGGTTTAAATGCAAAAAGCCCACGAGGTTTTCACCTAGCGGGCTTCATTCGCACCAAGGGTACGGTATATGGAAACGGATGATATGGCGGTGTTTTCCGCCAGTCAACTGTTTTGTGAAAACAGCATGCCAGCGTAGTCGAGTTGCCCATACCATTCCGTCCACGCGGTCTTCTCAGTGTCCTTCAGATAGGCATTGATGATCGACGCATGCCGCTCGGCAGTGCGTGGCGGAATATTCAGGTCGGCTGCAACGTCTTTCATTTTTAGCTTCTCGCCAAAAAACTTCTCAATCGCGGCCAGGCGGAAACGACGAAGCGTGAAGACTCCGCCGAGCGCCGGTACGACCAAGTCAGCTAATTGACTCACTGCATCGCGATACAGCGGGTTCGGCTTCCATCCGCCGCAACAACTATGGTTGCATTCGCAGCGCTCTTTTCTCGGCGCGCAACGCGCGACAAGCACCAGCATCTGTACGTAATCGATATTGCCAAGCTCGGCCAGCACCATGCCCGACTGTGCGGCGCCATCAAGCCCGATCAACCCGCGGCCGCTGCCGCTCGATCCGCGCTGCAGAAGCTTTGCCATTGGCGACATGGCGTATTGTTGGGCGGCATAGTTGCACGCGAACACGACAGCCTCGTGTGCGCTTCTGAAAATCCCTTCGTGCTTGACCGATTCCATGTTCATCCTTTGATGATCGTGATTCTGTTTATTGCCGCCGGCGAACTACCGCGTTACAGCATTACCCGAAAGCAGATTCCCCAATGCACAAGCCACGAGACGAGCGCTTCCCGGATCTCGACTGAGCGAGGAAAAGGAAATTCGACCTCGTCGTCACTCTCGACGCCCACCAGCGGGCAACCGATGAATGCGATCAGCTTGGCGCGCGTGTCGCCGTCGATGCGCCGCGCCGCGGTATCGATCAGCGGCCGGGGAATGTCGGTGATCTGGATGCAAGCGAAAGCGCTCAAGCTGACCACCGCGATTCAATGGCAAGCGCGAGACGCAGCGCCTCCGGAACGTTGGTTGCGACAGGCGTTTCGTCGTCGACCGGTACGCCGCTGATCGGGCGAAGCCATGAATCGAGCATGTAACACTCGTGCACGGGCTTTCCATTGTGAAGCCAAGGTGTCGGAAACCTGCACCACCATGTCGGGCGTTGATCCTTCGCCGGATGGGCGAACGTCGGTCGCAAATACACGACCTCCACAACCTTGTTGTCGAGCGTTTTGCGTGGCCAATCTGGCGGCACTACGATGAACGCGAGAATTCCGGGTTTGCAGTTCACGACTCCACCTCCGGAGCGCGAGCCTGCTTTTCGTGATCGACTGTGATACTCACAATCGCCTCATCAATAGACCCGTAGTTGCCCATTCGGGACGAAAGGTTGCAACTGACGCGTACGTGTTGGGCGCCGGGATCAACGCCCGCAGCCGCGGCAACGTGTTCAATTACGATGCGCTTGAGCTCGTCTGCGCCGATAATCGCTCGGTGCGTCGTGGTGTCGGTCCGGCTGGTATTGAGATTGATCGCGCTCACAGAATCACCTCCATAGATCCGGTTTCGAGCAAACCGCTATCCAGAATCGGCCGCAATGTGGTTCGGTTGTGGTTCACGACAACGCGAAAACGGTAATTGCCGTCATCCAGCTTCGTAAGCGCCGGCGCGAAATCGATATATCGATCGGGCAGCTGCGCAACGGCCCAAATCTCAGCAGGCTGATTGCGTCCCGGATAGCGGACTGGGCCGATTAGCTTCGACGGCGTGATCTGAAACATTGCCTCTCGGCCGCTTTGCTTCAGGCTCCACAAGAACCGTGAGCGAGACCTATAGACAGGACTCGGCAGCAATACGCTGACCTCTAATTTCATTCTGTGCATTCGACCTCCTCAACCATTCCCATCTTCTTGGCGCGTACGAAACGCCATTCCTCATAAGCTGCGTCCCACGCATCGAACTTCACCTGCCTCGGCGTGCCGACGCGGTTCTGATCGATCCACGCGTGGCACGGGCCGCAACCAGGCACCGTATAAATGTTGTCTGCTCTGCGACCGCCAGCTTTGCCATGACGCGATTGGTTCGAATGGCAATCGACAACCGTGTCGTGCGACCAACCACGACTGACGCACACGCCGGGCACGCGGAGATAGCACTCCTCGCCGCGGCACGCATCGATGTACCTCAAGCCTTCCGCGACCGTCGGCTTACGCTTCGCGCGCTTCTTCATCTCCGTGCGCTTCATGCGCGTCTTCGGAGTGGCGAAGCTGCTGAATGGCGAGCCGGGTTTGCGCTTGAACGTGCTGTTGATCACGAATCACACCCCTTGCCGACTTCGCCAGCATTGCTCGAGGCGGTGAATTTCTTCCAGTGAACCCAGCCGCGCTCGGTGCAATGGAATCCCCACTCGCGATAGCGCGGGCCTGTGATGAAAATCGTCCAGCACTCGCCATGCGTCAGCTCGATGCGATGGGCGAGAGTCCCGAACAACCTCACCTTCCACTGACCGGCCATGCGTTCCGTGCGCACGTTGACGCCGCCGGCATCGATGGTGTGCTCGGTGTACCTACCGCGCAGCAAAATCGATATGTTCGACCACGGATGATCATGCAATGCGCGGTCGTCGTCGCTGCGCATGAAGCGGTGCAGGTAAATGTTGAAGAACTTGTTGCGCGGGATAACCCACCACCGAATCAGGTACGGGTTGTCCGCTTGGCCAATCACGAAATTTGGTGCGCGGCGGGTGACGCGAGCAATGATGCGTTCGGCTAGGCTCATGCTGACGCCCTCCCCGCATGCACCATTGCATTGATGGAAGCGACCACGACAGGATCGGCGCGCGGCCACCACATGGCTTTAGCTCGATACCGTTGATCCATCTCCCGCTCACGATCGCTGATGACCCGGTTCTCGGTTTTGGACGGCTTCCAGTTAACGTTCGTGCCTTCGCCAATCACGTAGAGTAGGTATTTCCGCTCGACGGACAGACCACATACGTGCATCGATTGAAGATCGTCCGGATGCACCGCATGCCGCAGTGCATCCGACACCGACTTCCGTGGCAAGCCGAGAAGTTTCGAGATTTCCACGGCGGTGCGAGGCACCTCATCGCTCATCAACATCAAAATGCGCTCGATCACCTTCGGAAACCTGATGCCAGCGGAAAGGCATCGCGTCGACGCCGCTACATAGGATCGGCCTGGCAGCAGATGCATATTCCGCTTCAGGCTCTTCCCTGACATGACGATATTGCGCATCGTCTCGATCTCATCTTTTGTCCAATTGCGGCTCATTACGCGGCCTCCTGAAATGCGTTGCCTGTGTCGATGCGACGATGCACTTCAGCGATCGCCGCAAGAATGGTTGCCTTGGTGACGATCTCCATCTGTTGATCGTGCGTTTCCATCGCGAGCCGGACAGCCAAGACAGCGTCGCCGTCGAAGGCCCAAGTCCCGACCTGGCGCGCGCGGTCACGGGCTCGTACGGCGCCGTCGAGCGCGGAATTCATGATCTGGACCTGTTCGACGCCGAATCCCATCTCGGCCAGAACGAGCGCGATGTTCAGAGCGCACACGACCGTCGACCAATGCTCTTCGGTGCCGCGGCCGTGCAGCATCTCGTCGAGCGCGACGTGGTACGCGATGCCGAGATCAAGGGTTTGCGACACGGCCATCGGCGTGCGGCGCTCGAGCACGTCGATGCCGGCTGTACGATTGACGACGCGCGGTCGGTATGCCTTGCGCGGTTTCTGCGAGCGGCTCATCAGATTTCCTTGACCGATATGTCGTGCACTGCAAGCATCCGTTTGCGCTTGCCGATGTATGCGCGGTTCTTCCGTGTGGCTTCGGATTTCACGTCTTCCACGACGAGCTTTCCGTCCTGCATGTAGGTGAAATCGGCAACATAGGTTTCTTTCCGCTCCCACGTCCCGTCGTCGCGCTGCTTGCGCGGCGTCAACAGGAAACGTACTTGCAGCCTCAAGTCGCTGATCAATCCGGCCGCCTGCTGCTGGATCAGGTGAAACCAGCGCGATCGCTCTTTCTGGCTGTCGAACTTGATGCCCTGATGCTCGCATTTCGTGTTGCGATACTTCGCCGGCTTCTTCGCGGCCAGCGCGACCGGGTGCTGACGAATCAGCGACGGGTCGAATGGGTCAGTCGGATCGTCGAGTGCGCTCGATTGCGGCGGCACGCCGGTTTTCTGGTACAGAAGGCGCTGTGCTGTGGGCATGGCGAGATTGAAATCCTCGCGGATAGTCGCCGTGCCGACGTTCTTCGTGCCAGCCGGAACCACCATCGGCCAAGGTGCTCGCTTGGTCATTTCTTCTGTTCCCATTTCGGCGGATTGAGACGGCACTCGGCGCTTCCCGAGACGTACTGGTACGTCGGCAAGTGCGCACAGTTGCGAAAGCCGCGGTTGTAAATGCCGGTGTGGCCGGGCTTCGTGGTGGTGTGCTGGCATGTGCGGCAGGTGTTCATGCTGCTATCCCGTTGATCGGGTGGAACATGGCTCATACGCAACACCTGGCATCGCTGGCAGGCTTCATGAAAACCAGCCAATGCGTGAGCCCTTGGCGGCCGGACAGATGCCCGAACAGCGGGCGGACATCGGTCAGCGCAAGAACTTCGCTGACCTTGACCTGCGTCTCGTTCCACTTGAAGACCAGAACGCCGTCCGGCGCAAGCACTCGGAAGCACTCGGCGAATCCGCGGCGCAAGTCATCGCGCCAATCGGGTCCAAGCTTCCCGTATTTGGCAGCCAGCCAGCTCTTAGGTCCGGCGCGCACCAAGTGCGGCGGGTCGAATGACACCAACTTGAAGACGTCGTCTTGGTACGGCAGTGCGCGAAAATCCAGCATCACGTCAGGCTCAATGCAAAGAGTGCGCATGCCGCCGAGATTGCCGTGTGAGCGATCGTTGACGGTCAATACCTCGCTGCGTCGATCGCCAAAGATCACATCCGGATGCTGCCGGTCAAGCCACATCATTCGGCTTCCGCAACACGGATCGAGCACTTTTTTCTCAAACGGTGTTTCTCGATCGGCGCTCATGCGGCCACCGCAGGCGCTTTCTCGCGCGGGATGTCGTTGAAGTACGCGTACATGGCCTCGTACCGTTCCTCGCTTTCGCGGCTCACCGTGCGCAACAGGTCTTCCATCCATTCGCCCGGGCCGGACGCCTTGCACACCTTCGCTTTGAACTGCTCAAAGAATTTGAATTTCGAGCGATCGATACCGAGTTGCTGTCCGCGCGCCAGATAACCGCTTTCCGTCTTCCACCAGTTGTCCGGAGCTGAAGCGGTGCCCGGCGCGCCGACGGTCTGAACCTTTACCGGGAACAGACCGGTCCAGCCCCGAAGCACCGCCTCTTCGATCGTGGCTTCGGGGCTTTGGCCGTCTGCAAAAAGCTTCACAAGACGCTTGATCGAGACTTTCGCAGCCGGTCGTGTCCATGGCGCATCACCGTCTTTCGCTTTTGCTTCCCGGTGTTCGCACCACATGTCCCAGACGTCGAAGGGAATGGCTTCGGGAAGTTCAAGGTTCAAAAGCTCGGCATGCAACGCAACTCGCGGCGCACGCCGCGCAGGTTGATGGTTCCCTGATGATTCAGTGGTGGTTCCTGATGATTCGGGTGCAAAGCTATTGCGCCCTTTAGCGCTCTGGTTTGCACCCTTTTCGTCGTCAGTTGCACCCTTTCCTGCTGGAATTGCGCCCTTTCCATTGGGTGCATTTTCTGCACCCTTTAAACCATCCGAAATGGGTGCAAGTTCTGCACCGTTTATCCATGCCGGGTTGATCCGATACTCGCGCGCTTTGCCACGACCGCCGCCAGCGTGAGCAACCAGAATGAGGAAGCCGGTCTTCTCCATGCGGCGAATCTGGTACTGAACCGCGCGCGGTGACTGGCGCGTTTTCTCGGCGATATATTTGATCGACGGATAGATGTGCGAGCCGTCATCGTCGGCATGGTCAGCCAACTTCAGCGCAACCAACATCTCGCCGCCGCCCTCGGGATACCGGTCAAAGACTGCGGTCATCAGCTTGACACTCACGCAATTCCCCCGAGCGTTATGCGGTATCCGCTGCAGCGCCCCGGCCGGCGCTCAATGACGATCACACCGGCGTTTTCAAGCGCCTTGAGATTGTTCAACACAGTTAACCGAACCACCCCACAAACATCCGCGAGCCGGTCGATAGTTGGATGGCACGCTCCGTCGTCCGAGGCCATGTCCGAAAGAGCGAGCAGGATCAATTTGGCTGTCGGCGGCAAGTGCTGGCGCCACGCGATCGTTACAAGTTTGAGACTCATCGGACCTCCGCCGCCGGCAGGCCAACCGTCTCAACCATCACGCCGGTTTCCAGGCATTCACGCTTGCCGCGCACCGCGAGGATCTCCGCGTCGAGCAGCTCGCGCACGCGGCCGCAAACGCTCGCCATCCGCATATTCGTGCGGTCGACGATGTCTTGACGCGTCAGGGTAAGAGTCGGCGGATAGCCATCGAACAGGTCGACGATCATCTGTTTCTGGGCGCTCAACTGACGGCCGGGCATGGCGTGGAACGCGTCGATTTGGGTTTGGGCTGTTCTCATTGTTTCCTCAGTGGTCGCACGGCAGCGAGCCGTCGAGTGATTCAAGGGCGCCACACGAAAGGCAGATCCGCGGATAGTTCGGGTGACGTTTCAGCACGTCGGTCGCAACTTCACGGATGACAGCGCGCGCGATCGGGCCAAGGAAGAAATTGCTGCGGCACAGTGAATCCAGCACGGCGCGATCGATGACAGGAATGGCGGCCGGCATGATCACTCCGCCATGCCGCGCAAGCGTGCAGCGATGTTGAAAAGCACCTGGGCGTGCTTGAAAATTCGGGATTCGACGCGATCGACCTCTTTCACTTCGACGCGGCCGTCCTCGAGGGTTTTGCAGATCTCCTTGCCGACGTCGCCGTGCGTGCTCCACGCCTCGCCCATCAGCTCGACGATCGCAGCGTCATTGCACTCATCGATGCGCGGTGTCTGGACAAGCGCGTAGCCAAGCTCATTGGCAATCGCTTCGGCAATCCGCACATCACAGGTGATCTGGGACATGCGCAGCGCTTCGGCAAGCGTCAGGTGATGCGTGGTGTTGTTCGGGTTGACCTTGTTCCGCAACATCGCCGACGACATTCCTACTCGTGGCGCGAGCGACTCGGAACCGCCCGGGTAATCGTGGACTACTGCGTACGCTGCATCGGTAATGTTCACTGCGGCTCCAATCGAACGTTTTGTCTATGGGTTGACACGGATATATTTCGGTCAACAACAAAAACAACACGGGGTAAAACAGAAATGAAAAACGGAAACCTCGGACCGCACGTGCGGCGACTTAGTAGTCCTTCAGAAGATCGGGTGAACCCGGCCGAAGGACCTTCGTCGATTACTTCGCTATTGCTGCTGGCTTCGCTGTCGCCGCTTTCAACGCAAGAAACTGATCAATCAAATCCTTCTTGGCTCGCTCCATCTGAGCGCCGATGCAGCCTCGGGCCGCCATTTCGCACAGCACAGCGCGAATCTCTTTCTGTTCCGTGGCGGTGAGCGCCATACTCTCTACCTCCAGAGTGATGCTTAATGGGGCGGGTATCCCGTCTTTCGACTGTAGAATTGAAAGCTCTCACACAATCAATATCTACGGGGATACCCATGAAAACAGAGCACTTCAAAGGAACCGACGAGGCCGGCAACGCCTACCAAGTTGTCGCCTATCGCATGGTGATTCACGACGGAAACCCGCCGCTTTACGGCCTCCCCGACTTCCGTCTTGCAGATGGCCGGCAGCTCACGCCCGCGGCGGACGGCAATCGCATATTCAAAATCGTCCAGACTGGTGTGGTGATCACGCTCATCTAGTTATTCCGGAGAGCCCACTCGCGCGCCGTCGAACTCAAAGTCGTCACATCGATCTCTTTTTCATATTTGCCGCTGAGATAGCGCCAGAGGGCCAGTTCGACGCTTGTCGGCATCACGACGTCGTCAATGACGAGCACGGCGTCCTCACAACGAAGCCGGACCCCTTCGCGCATCGCGAGGCGCAGATTCACTGCGGGAGCGGCGCTAGCCTCAATGGCAACCGAAATCGACTGCACCGATTTGAGCTCCGTGCCCTCGACGGAAACCTTGCCAAAGCCCGAGCCGTTCACATCGATCGTTACCAAGGAGCCGCCTTTGTTTTCAGTCATATCAAGCCGCCTCCGTTGCGTGAACCGAGGAACCCGTGCCGCGCAGGTATGCCCAATCGACACTTCGCGCCAACTCTTCGCACCGGATGCCCCCGGCGCTCTCGCGGTCGATGTTGATGCACAAGGATTCGCCGAGCTGCTGACCGGTGCTGATTGCTTTTCGCAAGTAGCCGATGGTCGTGCCGCACAGGCGAGCAAACTCCTCCTGCTTATCGGGAGTCATCGAATTGAGGTATGCGCGTAGCTTGTCCATATCACTAATTTACCCACAGGTAAATACTATGTCAATACCCACAGGGAATTTACCTATGAGTAACCGTGTTATTTAATTCGACCATGGATAAATATGACGATCGGCGAGCGAAGCTTCTAGCGATCCGCGATCGAGCCTTTAATGGGTCGAACGCGGCGCTAGCGCGCAAGATAGGAAAGTCCGACTCATACGTGTCGCGGATGTTGTATACCGAGGACAAAAAGGGGCATAAACGAATAGGCGATGATTCGATCACGGTGCTTGAAGAAGCCTTTTCTCTATCTCGCGGTACCTTCGATTTCCTCACTCTCGAACAACTGCTACAGGCAGTGGGCGAAGCCACTGTGCGCGACTCATCAGCACAGAACAGCAAACCCGTCAATCCCGCGATTACAGGTCAGAAAGGGCCTGTCATTAATTCGCAAGGTCCGGAAAATTCGTCTACGCTGTCGTCTGACGTTGACGCCGCAGCGCTAACCTCGCCGCAACGCCTCAGGGCGTCGCTTGGCATAACGGGCATCGCGCCGGCCGAGCTGGCAAGTGTCGCGAAAACCGGCGTCGATACCGCTTCACAATGGTTGTCGGGACATGGGCCGGAAATCAGCCTCGAACAAGCTGTCGCTATACAGAACACCTACGGCGTGAACGTCGTTTGGCTCACAAAAGGCAAAGGTAAGCCAGGCGTAGCTGTTCGCTATAACGATAAATTCGACCCCATCCCGATTACCGTCTGGAAATCGATCCCGGTGGTAGGAATGGCGCAGCTTGGAGACAACGGTCATTGGGCCGATTTGGAATATCCCGTGGGAGTTGGCGAGGGTTATGTTGACTTTCCGACTCGCGATCCGCACGCATATGCTCTGAAATGCGAGGGCGACTCAATGCTGCCTCGTATCCAGGCAGGTGAATTTGTCGTGATTGAGCCCAGTCATCCATACGAACCCGGCGATGATGTTCTCCTGAAATCGATGGATGGTCGCGTGATGATCAAGCGCTTTCTTTACAAGCGTGGCGGCCGTACACATGTCATTTCCGTCAATACTGCACACGCCCCTATGGCATTTGCAGACGCCGAGATCGAAAAAATACATTTCGTGAGAGCGATTTGCAGGCCGTCTTCATGGCGGCCTTAGCGTTTTTATCAACATTTAGAAGATCTGGAAGGATTGCCATCTAGACGAGTGAAGGAGTCGCTGCTACCAGGCCAGCTGGTTTGATAGCTGGACTGTCGCGCACAGTGCATCCGCAGATAGCCAAATCGAGATATTGCACGCGTTCATTTTCTGCAGGCGAAGCAATAACCCATCAGAAATAAACCGGGGGAATTATGAATAGCGCTGCTAGCAACGTGGCCCAGCCCAATGAGACCGTTTTCTTCCAGCGCGGCAACGTGTCGGTCACGAACGCACGCTTCATCGTGCCGGGCCAGACCTACGCCATGAGTAACGTGACGTCGATCAAACACGTTGAGACACCCCCATCGAAACTGCCGGGATGGCTCCTGATCATTGGCGGTGCCGTCTTCTGCTTCGGGAAAATCTGGGTGCTCGGCCTGTTGCTCATCGCCGGTGGCGCCGGTGTCCTGTGGAAGGCAAAGGGCAAGTACGACGTGATGCTGCAGACATCTTCCGGCGAGGTACGCGCCTTCGGATCGACCGACCCGGGGCTGGTTCGTGAGATTGTGATGGCCCTCAATGAAGCGATCGTATTCCGAGGCTAAATCCAAATGACTATGCCACCGCGCGTATGAAACGAGTCATGCGAGGAAACCTAACTAAAGCACTTGCCGTTTGCGGCTTGTCCGTTCCACTTCTCGCCTCCGCTGCCTGCCAGCATTATCACCGCAGCGAATTGAGGGCGATGACGAGCGATGACCTTGAGTCCGCCTATTGCGACGAAGGATTAGAGGTGAAGAAAGCAGCAACCCAAGGCGATGACGCGAAAAAGCTTGAGGCCATCAACCAATCGCAGTCGAGTCTCAATATTCATGAGTCGATTCGTAACTACCGCGCTGCTCACGATGCGGAAGTGGTGATCGAGAAGTGCGGAAACGAAATGGACCGCATCGGGCGCGCGCTGGTTCAGAGAAAGGCGAACATGGAAAAACTAAACCATGAGTGCGGCTTAGATGGGTAAGCAAGAGATTGACCGACCTCCCACGTCGCCTTTGATTTGCCGTTTCAAAAACCTAACGCCCGACATTGGCGCCAGGTGAAAGAGCATGCCGGCCAGCTTCAAGACAGCGTTTTCATCAAGCGCTGACAGGCGGGAAGCAGTCGCGGAGCCATACGCGGCAAGGGCCATATGGCGGAAAGTGGGACAGAGGGTGAAGTGATTCGCATGCCTCGCGGAATAATAGCGATCTAAGTCCCGAGCCGAGACCCACCATGGAGCGCAGGAGCACTCCAAGATCACAGCGGCGGCGAAGCATGAGACGTAGAGGTAGGCGCACCACCAGTGTGCACTTGGTAGAGGAAAATAATAGTCCACTTCTAAACTCGCTGGATGTCGAAGGTCGACGTGATTCGATATTCAACGTCTTGGTGGGTGCTGGATCGGCAGCCGTTTTTGTTAGCGATTGTGGCCGTAGGGGTGTTGATTTGGACGCTACCGGCCAAGCACCGAACTCGTTGACATGAGATGTGGACCGTTGCAGCGCTTGCAATTTTGCAGCCCAAGTTTGGCATTCGAAATAAGTGATCCGAAACTTAAACATCCTCATGAAGAAGACTAAAAATCAAACGCCGCGGGCTGGAGCGACACAAGCTGAGTCTTCCGAGGCCGCTGAAGTAGTGGTACTTGGACGTCGATGGAAGTGGTTTTGTTTCAAAGATCACAAGGGTAACGACGTCATTGACCCATGGCACAACAAGCTTTCTCCGAAGGCGCGCGGGAGGTTTTCGCGATCAAGGGACCAACTGCGCGACCAGCCTAAACAAAGGTGGAGCAAGCCCAACCCCGCAAGTAATGTCGGGCATCACATATATGTGATACGCTTCACGGACGAGAATTCAACGCAACATCGTGTGTTCGGCCACTTTCATGATCCGAAAAGCGCTTTCGTCATGACCCTAACTGGCTACGAGAAAGATGACACCTACTATCCTACGACCTATCGAACCGACGGCAAATCGTTTAAGTCAGTATGTGATAACGACTTCGCTAACAGAACCTGCGCATGCTTCGACAATAGTGGTGGAGGTCCGCGGCTGGGAGCACCAGCGGACGTACCTACACCCCCAAGAGGCGCTGAAAAGCCGACCAGAATGGGCCGAAAAAGAGTTTCGCCAAGGATACATGGAAGCGTCCATTGAAGAAGGATTGGCTTGGCAAATCAGGGCGAATCGTGAGCACCGCGGCGTCACACAACAAGCGCTAGGCGAGGCAATCGGGACATCTCAAGCTGGCATCTCCCGGTTCGAAGACCCAGAATATGGAAAGCATTCTTTGGACACACTCGTAAAAATTGCGAACGCTTTCGACTGCGCCTTGTCGGTCAGATTTGTTCCATATTCCCAACTCGCCCTCGAAAGCGAGGATCTAAGTCCAGAGGCACTCTATGCAACGCCTTTCGAAGTCGAAGCAAAATTCACCAGAATCGATTCCGGATACCAGTACTGACTCCGTTGTCGAAAGCAAGCAACAAATCCCGCTAATGTACTTCGATTCGGTCGCGGGACTAGCGTTCGGCCCCTTTGTCTCGCGTATTGTGCTCGGTGTCCAGCAGTTGCAAGGGACCGGCCACAAACCCCAGATTGAGCCGGGCTTGACAATAGTGATGCCAACCGCAGCGCTACACCATCTGGCGCGTGAGATCGGGAAAACCTTGGACAACCCAGAGCACCGCAAGGCGTTAGAGCAGGCATTCGCAAATTACCAAGATAATTTCCCAACGGGTAAGGTTGAGGCAGTAAAAGCCTAGCGGATGCTTTGCGCAACATCGACAAACCTCTATTCCGTCATTCGTGCAAGTAGCAGCGTGTTTGGCCGCCCTGTGCGGGCTCTTTTTCGCCTTTCGATTGTCCGTGGTCGGCCGTTGACGGTGGTGGCGGCAGCGGCGATCATGGCGGCATGGACGATCGCCTGAAGCAACTTGAACACGCTGTCGCCGTCATTGAAGCGAAGCTCCCTGATCTCGCCACGAATGACGGAGTAGACGCGCGCCTGTCGAAGACTGAAACCAAAATCATTCTCTGGGTAGTGGGCGCCGTCGTGGCCACCGGCCTCGGCAGTAAATTTATCGCGCCGCCTGCGGCACCTACCCAACCGAGCGCACCGCCAATCATCATCCAAGTGCCGGCACAGTCGTCCCCGCCGATCCAAACGCCGGCCGCGCCGATTCCGCCGCCTCAGAAGTGAGACTTCCGCCCAACAATTCACTGAAGCCCCGCCCCGAGCGGGGCTTTTTATTACGGACACTGTAATCTGGCGCTGCTAGGATTTGCGCTCCCCTTTTCATCCCAAGTGATAAATCCATGAAAAAAGCAGTCCTCGCTCTCGCGGTTGCCGCGGTCACCCTCGGTTCCATCGCCCCGGCTGTCGCAGCGCCCCACCATCGCGTGTGCCATAAGGTGAAGGTCCACGGCCATTGGCAGAACCGCTGCCGTTGAGCTGCTACTGATTCCCTATAAGTCCCGCCCAAAGCAGATTTTCATTTATCCCGATCTTGCGCCGGCTGCCCAGACATATAATTGATTTGCCGCGTCTCAGCGCGGCGCAGTGTCCAACATTGGCCCGCCTTGTGCGGGCTCTTTTTTGGCCTATCGATTGTCCGTGGTCGGCCGTTGCAGCAGTACTACCGTTCGCCCCATAAGGCACAAGTCCCTATTGTGTTTCGTTTGATTTTCTAAACATAATAAACATACAAAAGCAACAAACGCCGGGGAATTCCATGGACAACCTTGTTGACGACGAGCTGGCCCATATCGAGGCGATCCTTGGCACGTGGCTCCCGGAGATAGAGACCAATCCGGTGCTGACATCAAATTATTGGCGCGAGCGCATTTTCTTGCTAATGGGCTTGAATCACCTCTCCCCATCCCAACTGCAACGAGCGCATGCCTTGCTCGCGATTCTTGATCGCTTCGACCAGACGTGCGCGTTCGCGCAGGCTGGAAACGATAGCAGATTCGTCTAATTGACGAGGACTTTGGGCGCACTATCCGGCCTTTTCATCTGTAACCCCCTTCTCCCGCTACCAACGGGCTTTTCTAGTTCGACGGATAACGGCGCCTTTCCGCGAATCCTGAATAGGTGCATGTAGGCGTATGCGTGACGTTCCGCGACGCTTACTATTTGCTTGCCTTCCGAGGGCAAAGCGCCGGCCAATAAAAAATAGTACCGAGCGCACCAGGTCGTGAATTCAAAGACTTTGCCGAACGTTAAGCCTGCTTCGCGCAGGCTTTTTTTCATCTGAACATTTTGCAGTTATTGACCTTCGTAATGGCAGATTAGGCCTATGATCGTGCTCTGTAGGTTACGTTTAGTTACATATATGCGCTCATATGACATCGTGATCGGAATCACTTTGGTACTCCTCGCGGTCACGTGCCTCGCCTTGCTCGCGATTGGGTGACTCGGTGCGCAAGGCCGCCGGTCGTTGGTGTCCTGCACTATTTAAATGGCTGCCCCATAATCAATGCACCCGCTGTTGACGGCGGGTTTTCGTTGGTGATCTCCTCCTTTGCCCGCCTCGCTGCGGGCTTTTTTCTGCGTGGTCCACCCTACCCCGGTCATTCGACTTCCTGCTGACCTTCAGGTCCGGCAGCCTGGTTGGGTTTGATGTGATTTTGGGGGATTCGACCCTCGACCCGGCTAAGTCTGCACTGGTTAGAAAATATGGCGCCGCCCCCATAACAAAAGGGGTTTTTAAGAAGAATGGAATGGTCGGTCCAGAACTTGCGTATTTGTAGGTTTAAACGTACCTAGCGTTAAACGCCAAAATGCAATGCTTGAGCGAAATACTAAGCTGCACGTCGCACGGCGAAGCCACATGAGTTCGCCGAAAAAAACTACTCACGGCGTACGTTTCATGGAAAAAACACTCAATCCCTTACTCCATGAGATGAAGCTTCGAGAGCAGCGGTTTTCCACGCTTGATTTCGTTATCGGCGCCGGGTTCGCCTTGATTGCTGCGGCGGCGGTGGTAATGATCGTGCTGATTTGGGTGCTTCAGCCAGCGTTTTGACATTATTTTTGGCAGCAGTAACAACTATTCCTTGCGCATACCGCACTGCCGTCTAATTGGACTTGTGCTTTTTATTAACCGCGCTGGTCACTCGAGTGCGCATGCGATTCGCAGTGATCTTACCCATTTATGGTATGGGCGTGGCCGTTAGTGCTTTCGCTACTTTTCAATTCCTGACGCATCGCATTTTGCTTCTACACAATCTTTCAATTTCGATTTTATAGGAGGCTCCAATCCACGCCATCCCTTTCCCTTATAACGACTACATCTTGAAGCCACTTGCGATCGGCGCAGCCGGTAGCTACGCATCGATGGTGATTGTGACGAAACCGTCGGGCGGTCAATGGGCGTAAGGCGTCCTTGGCCATTTCAATACTGAGCAGAAGGCTTGCCGATTTGCGATCGAGTTCGGCAAATGGGAGGCGGATGGCAGAAAGGGCGCACGGCCAAAGGCAGATAGGCTTGTCACGCCCTAATCGCCCTGCACTTTTAACAACCACGGCGTTGCCGGTCCAAACAGCATGGTAAATCCCTACTGCGTTTCGTATAATTACATAAACGTAATAATCATACAAAAACTGTGTCCGGGGGATGTCCATGTACGATCCGATCGACAAGGAGCTTGCGCATTTCGAGAGGATCGTTAGGCACTGGAAAGCCGAGATTGAATCAAGTACTGTGCTGCCGCCCTCCCATTGGCGCGCCAGGATATACGCACTGATCAACGCGAATCATCTCTCACAGGCACAGTTCCGGCGGGCGGATGCCGCGCTCGTGCTCCTGGACCGCGACAAGGCCGCTAACGAATCCAAAGTCGCAATCGGCGCCGATGTGCCTGTCGGCCGCTCTTCCGTTCGCGACGGTCGTTAACCTCCAAGTAAATGGGGCGCGGTCAGGCGAGGATGTGACGTTCGTACCGAATTCGAACGTTGCACGCGTAATCTTCTGATGTTAACTTGAAAGCTTAATTACAAAATCTTTCAGGGGCCATCAGAATGAAAAAAGCAATCCTTCCGCTATTCGCGGCTTTGACGCTGGCTGCATGCGGCGGCGGTGGAGACGGTCCAGCCAAGGACGCACCGGTGATGTCGATCGCTTACTACGGTGGCCCGATGCCCCACCAGGCCAGCGGCGGCGGCACAGCAAAAGCAGCGATTGCGCACGCCGCGTCGGACGGTGGCGCAGCCGAGACAGTTACCGCATTGACCCAAGCACTGGCCGCACAGGGGGTCACTGCGACGGTGACACCCGTCACCATGTCCGCGACTGCGTTGCACGACCTCGTCATGAGTGTGAATGGCGGTGTACGACCGACAAATGATCAGTTGACCGTGCAGCCGACTGGCTACGCGGTCGTGAACTTCCAGCTCGATGATATGGTGACGAGCCGCGACGATCCGGCCCAAGTGGCTGCGCTCGAGCAGTTCCAATCCGATCTCACAACGTTCATCTTTCAGATGGATCTCGCGGCGAAGAATACTTTTATCCTGAGCCCGCTTCCAACGTGCGATTTCCCGCCGGGGCATACCGCAGCAGATGGCTTGGCTCAGGCTGAATCCAATGCGACGGCCGTAGCGTTTTCGTATCTCGTGGGCACCGTGGACCGCGGCATTGTCACCGATGCCAACGGCATGACAACAGACCCGTACGTGATCGCTCACACGGCCGCAGATTGCCGCACACCAGACGCAACTATGATTGGCGTGTGGACCAACTCTGCCGCCCAGCGCATGGCAGTGAATTTCAAAGCGGGGCTCGACGGATTCAAATAACCCAGATGTCCGTTTTCCAAACTGCCCGCCGTTCGCGCGGGCTTTTTTTGGCCTTCTTTAAATAATTTACCCAAAGGTATTGAAATATTATTTACCTATGGGTAATATTTATCCCATGCACTCAACGAACACGGCGAGATTCGAATCAAGGGGATGAATGATGGCCGAGAAGGACGCGGTGACCGAGCTTCTGGCGGCACATCGGATTATCAGCAACGCGCTTAGCCTGATGTCGGCAGAGCAAAAAATCGAATGGGCGCTGCTGAACGAGCGTGACGGCGTCGCCGGCGAAGGCACGACGCGCGCTAACGAGCGTTTAGAAGTTCTGGTTGCAGCGGGTGTCGCATGAACCGCGCTCCCTGCGACAGCGCCCTACTGCACTCATGCGATCTCATTCACGCAAAGCTCTTGAAGTTCTGCGGCGCATGTGCAATCGGAATGGCTCTTGCTGCCTGGTTTTATGGCGTGCTCGCCTACGCGTCGGGGGCGCTGTGATCGAACTCATCAAAATCCTACTGATGTGGATAGCTGCGTTCTTCGTTGCATTGGCTTTGCTTGCTCTTCAGCAGAACGATTTCGACGCTGATGCAGTGCGCACTGCAGTTTCAGCTCGCTCCCTGTAAAAGCTCACCTTTGAGGCTCACCATGCACGCAAACCTGATAGCAGTCCTTAGTGCTCTCCCGTTTCTGTTTTGCTTGGCAGCGTGCTGGCTGGTTCGCGGCGGTGCGATCAACGAGCGTGAAGAGTTGAAGCAGATCAAAGAGGCGGAACGCAATATCCAGTGGCCTGTTTCGCACTGAAAGAACGCCCCTGTACGGAACGCCGCGGCGGATCTAGGCGTGACAGCTCGGAGAGACGGCAACAAACAACACGCGTGCCGCACATCGCGCTAACTACTAAGCACGAAATGAAAAAACTGATTCTCGTATGCGCATTTCTAACGGTCCTGGCTGGCTGCAACGATGCCGACGTGGCCTCGCGCAACCTGTCGCAAGCCGCTGACAACTTCCAGATCGAACGCCGTGTCGTGTTCTACAACGGCATCAACGGCGAGTACACGCTGACCATCGAAGGGCTGTGTTCGCTGGGTAATGCGGACAAGCCCAAGGAAGTCACGATCACCTGCAAAACGGGCGCGAACAGCTACAAAAAACATTTCCTCGGCCTGTCGGACAACGTCACGTACTTCGTCGAGCAGATGGATCCGGCTGACGTGAGCGTCTACCACTACAAGGTGGTCTTCAAGCCTTCGGTGATTGCCCCGGACATCTCAATCAAATAACCAAAAGGGATTTGATGTGTCGCGCTATCACTGTCGATGCCGCAAGTGCGAAAAGCGAAAGGTGCTGCGGCTGAAGCCCGAAGAACATACCCGGCCTCCGCGATGCCATGACTGCGGTTCTTCCAGCTTTCGCATTGACGCATGGATGATGAAGCGCGACACGCGCGCTATGGGATGCACGTGCGCAGGCTACCATTTCATGCACCGCCGTGGAAGCTTGTTTTGCTGGCATCGCGCCGATGGGTCTGATCGATACCCCGGCGATGCTGATTTCGCTGATCGCAATTATGACGGCCTTGCGGCCTGATTCAACGCAGCACAACACGAGGTGACCATGTCCCTGTTCGCATCACTTTATCCGCTGGCGCAAAAGACCACGCTCACGCTTTTGATCACTGCCGAAGGCGATCAATTGCGCGTGAACGTAACCCCGCGCGCCAATGACGACGCCAAGGGCGAAAAAACGCTCTACCCGCTTTCCATCCTCGCCAAGCCCGACGAGTTGGACCGCGACTTTGCAGCGGCAGTCGAGATTTATGAACCGAGCACGTTGTCTGTGCTCGACCAGGCGCGCGCCGCTAGCGCCGCAAATGGAAACGCGTCGACGCCCACTGCACTTCCTGCTCCTGCGCCGAAGGGCAAGCGCGGCCCCAAGCGTGCCACCGAAACGCCGGCGCCGACTGATTCGAGCGGCAACGCTAGCGGTGCCGACGAACTGCCGGTCGATCCGCGTCAAACCCAAATTCCCGGGATCGATGCCGACGCCGAGCCCGCCACGTCCGAAACGCCTGCAGTAACCGGTGAGCAGGATTCCAGCAACGCGCAGCCCGCCGCCGAAGACGACGGCGTCGACCTTCTCTAAGGACCCACACAGTGAAAACCGAAACACTCGCTCGCGAGTTTCGCTACAACGGCGCGAAGCTCACCGATCCGTCACCGGGTTTCTCCCTGCAGCAGGTTCGCGATTTCTACGGCAACACGTATCCGGAAATCGTCAACGCCGAAATTGAAGGTCCCGATGTCGTCGGCAACAAGAACGTGTACACGTTCCGCCGGGCCGTTGGAACGAAAGGGATGGCGCTGTGACACTCGATCAGATTCGCGCCGAGCTCGAACGCGGTCCGCTCTCACCTTCGACGACCCATTGCGTCGATATGCAGCTGGTGAACGATCACGTTGCCGAGAAGCTCCATGCAGTGGCGACGAAGCGTGCCGCCGGCGTGCGTCTGCAGTTACCTGTTTCTCATATGCCGGTGTTGCCATGACCTTTGCTCCTCTCGCGCTGCCGTCACTCGCTGATGTGCCCGCTGTTTATACGATCCGGTCGGCCGAATCGTTTTCGCATCCGCTCGCGCTTTCGCTGCTCGACTCGGGCGTCATCGCGGAAAGCGATGTTCGCCAGCGGCCGAAGTCTGCAATCGCGCTGATACAGACGGCGCTTTCGCGCCGGTGGGAGCAAATCACTGAAGGGATGAACCTCTTCGACTGGCACCTGCGGATCGAGCAGGCACCGGAGCACGGTTTCCCGCAGCACAGGGAAGAACACCTTTGGGCGCTGATTCAGACGGCAAACGGCCCGGTGTCATGTCGAGAGATCCTGATCGGGCGCGGTATGGAAAAGCTGGAAGCTATCCGTGCTGGCCTTGGTCAAACGGTGCTCGCGACGCTTCAGGACGCATTTGGCATGCTGCCGTCCGTTTGCACTCCAAGCTTCACCTTGAGCCTCGCGGAATACCTCTACTGGTACGGAGAAACGGACGAACAAGAGGCGATGACGCAGGCGGCAGAATTGCATGGGTACGACAGTGTCGAAGAGATGCTCGAATCGAACGACTTCTTCACAAGAGCGCAGTTTTTCGACGGCATGCCTGAGTGGGCAGCTGCGCCACGTCGCGTACTTACCCGCCGTCAAATCGTACTCGCTGCCGGCCGTGATCCGTTCGCCCGCGAAGTGGTCGATGCGATGAACACGGTTTGGAACATCGCCCGGTTCTATGGCCCATTCGCCGACGTGCGCTCGGAAGACGTTGGCGCTGACCTAATTGATTTCGGCCTGATCGTCCGATGGAGTGGAGACGACATCGTCGGTCGCGTTGTCGATGACTATTTGCACCAAGCGTCGGAAGGCGAATACGTGATCGCGTCTTCAGTTACTCCGCTGAAGATCGTCGGCGCCGACATTGCCGATTGGTTGAAGCGCATGGAATCGACGGCGCTGCTCGCAAAGGCGGTCGAGCACGTCCTTTCGATTTTCGACAGGGATGAATTCCAATCGCCGCCTGCTCGCGTGCAGGTGCGGGTATGAGCACCGTCTCGATTGCCCACGAAAACGATGTTGAGCTCGCACTGGATAGCGCGCTCCTTTTCTACCGTGCGCAGGGCACACACCTCATTTACGCGACTCAACATAGCGCGCGCGTGGTCGACGGCAAGCCGACGCTGCTGGCCGGCGTGCCGATCACGCTCGACCAGCTGGCGGACATCGCCGACCTTGCGGCCCGGAAAACGAGTTATCGCGGATTTATCCACGACCGAGTTGTGTATCTCGCGCCGAACCAGCTCGCCTGGTGGGTGCCCGCATGCACGCGGCGCGTGTGGTTCAACACCAAGGACAAGATCGGCGAACGTGCCGGCGGCGCCGCCCACCCGCCGCTCGTGTTCATCGTCAACCGCACAAGCTGGTCCGTGTTCGCATTGCGCGATAACACGCGGCCTGGCCAGGCAACAAAGCTCTACACGGCGCCGTATTACAACGTTTGGGAAGGTGGCGAGATCTGCGTGGGCAACGTGCAAACGCCTGACGCAATCAATACGGACAGCATCAAGCCATATGAAGACGCGTTCTTTCGCAGTCGCTTCACTCACACGAACAATGACCGACTTATCCACAGGCGCGGGGGCGCTGAACGTCTGTGGCTGGATTTGCTCGACGGCGCCGAATTCCCACTTGACCGCTTGATCGACGCGAAACAAACCCTCGCGAAAGCGATCGGCTCCAGCACCAATGAGGACTGACACGATGGACAAGCTACTCGCTTCATTTCAGAACGCCACGCAAGCCGGATTGCGGGACATCGCAACCGCGCTCGATCAATTTTCGTCTGGCGTCGCCGACGAGCTGGCGCGCGCAAAGCCGCGGGCGATCGCAGCTGCCGAGGACGACGAATCGCTGCCGCTCGACATCGCGTTGTTCGACAGCGCCCCGACCGTTGCCGTGCCGAAACACGCCAAGTTCGCGCCGCTGCTCGAAGTCGGCCATCGCTTTTTGATGACAGCCGAAGGTGTCTTTGTCGAGGTGCGGCGGCCGTGGCTGCACGTCATCCAGCGCTTATCTGCTCATGCCGGCGCAAGCCCGCGGCCGCCGTATGGCGACATTGAGCCGAAGATCGAACTGGCTTTCGGCCGACTCGGCGTCGCGCTTCCCTTCGTCCAAGCGTTCGCTGAGGAAGCGCGCAGCGCGCTGCCGAATGAGCACGCGGCGTGGATCGTATGGGATCACGACAAGCAAGAACTCGCGTACAAGGCGCTTCACGTGTCGGAAGCGACCCCGGGCGCGATCACGTTCGATCGGCCAGTGCTCGCGCCGAATGAGTCGCTTGCGATCGACATTCACAGTCACGGCGCTGGAATGGCTTACTTCAGTCCGCAAGACGACACGGATGACGCCGGCGAAGTGAAGATCTCCGCGGTGCTCGGCGGCCTCGATGCCGATGGCACACCGAGCGTCGCATTCCGCCTTTGCGTGCTCGGCATGTTCATTCCGTTGAAAGTGCCTGCAGCCGCAGTCTTCAAGGTTCCGGAGCCGGCATGACGCACATAACGCCCGCGCATTTCCTCGATCGACGCGTGAACATCGCGCTGATCGGGTGCGGCGGCAACGGCTCGCAGATGCTCACGGGCCTCGCGCGTCTCAATCACGCGCTTACCGCACTCGGGCATCCCGGGCTGCACGTGACGGCGTTCGACGGCGACACGGTCAGCGAGGCGAACATCGGTCGGCAGATGTTCAGTCCGGCCGACGTCGGCCAGTACAAGAGCGTCGTGCTTGTACACCGGCTGAACGCTTTCTTCGGCCTCGACTGGACTGCGCGGGCATCTCACGCGACGACGCAGGAAATGATCCACGTCGGGGCCGGCATCGCAATCATGTGCGTCGACAGTGCGGCTGCGCGCGCAAAGCTCGCGCGAGCGCTGCATCAAACATCAGGATATTTGATGGATCTCGGCAACCGGGCCAGCGATGGTCAGGTCGTTTTCGGCACGGCGCGCGATGTCGAGGGCACTGGCGCTCAGCTTCGCTGGCCATATGACGTTCTGCCCGAGCTGGTCGACGAGTGGGCGCCCGAGGATGACACGCCGAGTTGCGGACTAGCCGAAGCGCTCGAGCGCCAAGAGCTTTTCATCAATCAGGCGATCGTGACGCCGGCGCTCGGGATCCTGTGGGAGTTTTTCCGCCACGGCCGTCTCAGTTGGTGCGGAGCATTCGTGAACCTGAAAACCGGGCACGTGCGCCCGCTACCTGTGGATAACTCGAAATGAGTTTCGACTATATCCGGAAGTACTACGGTGTCCCGGCCGAACGCGGTCGAGCGGTTACCTGCTATGGCGAGCGCGGCGTAGTAGTCGGTGCGGACGGTCACTACCTGTGCGTCGTGATCGATAGCGACACGAGCGAGGAAGAGCGACGCTATCACCCCACCGACAAGGTCGTGTATGGAGAGATCGTTGATGTGCCGGCACTCCGCGAGTGGCGCTGCCTGGCGCCGTGGCGCGACGAATGGGAATACGAAGCGTGGTTCACCGTGACAGCCAGCACGCGTAGTAAGGCTCGCTACAAAGCGTTCCGCGACCTTTCCGACGTCAGCGACATGAGCGGTAAAGACCTGATTCGAATCCGCGTGAAAGCCGTGCCGAAGCTCAGGGAGCTGCCGCCGCTTGAATCCGCGTTCGAAGACATCGACCTGCCGTTCTAGGGGTGCGTGCAATGGAAGCATTCATGGATCTCGATCTGATCGGCGGCCACCACGCCGGACCGTTGTTCGTGCCTGTAAAGCGCCGCGCTCCGCTGATTGTTTCCGGCAAGACGGCCGGGCGCCGCCGGCGAATGCGTGAGCGGCGTGCGATGCCGCCGTGGGTGCGCTTGGCTGACATTCGCCCGTTCTATCGCGAAGCAAAGCGCCTTACGCGCGAAACGGGGGTGTTGCATGTCGTCGATCACATCGTGCCGCTTGACGGAAAGATCGTTTGCGGGCTGCACGCGCCGCACAATTTTCAGGTTATCCCATGGCGCGAGAACGCAATCAAAGGCTGGTTCTTCTGGCCCGGCATGCCGTTCGAACAAATGGAGCTTTTGTAAATGACCGCCGATCCACTAGGCCGCGCCGCTCACCGCGCGATAGATGCGTATTGCTCGTCCGCAAAACCAAGCGCGCAGCTTGAGCACGCCGTGTTTGAAACGGTCATGAGCCTGGTTGCAGCCCGATCCGGTCTAGTGGTGACGATGCGGGTTGGCGACGGACAGATAACACGAACAGGAGCAACGAAATGACCACCCCCTCACCGATCTCGGATCAAGCGGCAGGCGAGCCCTTTCAGCGCCGCGTTCAGCCTTGGATGCTGGCGTGCTTCGGATTGGAAATCGCAAACGATAGGATCGAGCGCAATCATCGATTCTTCGAGGAAGCAACTGAAGCTGTGCAGGCCAACGGCATGACGCGCAGCGAGGCGCATCAACTTGTCGACTACACGTTCGATCGTCCTATTGGCGAACTGCATCAGGAGATCGGCGGCGTAATGGTCACACTTGCAGCGCTGTGTCTAGCGAGCGACGAAGACATGCACGCTGCTGGCGAAACCGAGTTAGCGCGCATCTGGACAAAGGTCGAAAAGATCCGCGCCAAGCAAGCCGCCAAGCCCAAGCATTCGCCATTGCCCGAATCCACCGCTCCGACCACTGGAAGCGCGCCGGTAGCAATCATCCCACCAGAGTGGCTGGCATTAATGGAGGAGTGCGCGACCTTCCACGGGAAGATGGTAAAGGGGAATTGGCTATCTTCTGAAGCCAAGCGCTTGCTCGCCACCCGCGACGCCGCACCAAGCGGTGCGCCTATTACCCACCACGAGTTTGGCATCACGTCGACCGACTGCGCAGCGTTCGCTCGCCTGTACTCCACGATGGAGGACGGCGAAGGCTACGACGTGCCAAAAGAAAAAATGGAGCGCCTTGCGGATATTGGGCTTATCAGGAAGGTACGCGGAAGCGTGTACGAGTTCACTAAGTTCGGATTGGCGATGCAGGACAGTTTGATCGCTGCTAGTGCGCAGAGGGAAACGACATCATGAACAGGCGGTTGCGATTCCCTTGGCCGTTCGTCATCACCTTCGAGCACGACACAGGCAAACACGCGGTGTTTGGGCCGGAAGGCGATTGCCTCGAAGCTTGTGCATCACGCGACGAAGCCGAGGAGTTGGTTAGACGGGAAATAGAAATCGGCCGATGCAATGGAGACTTCGATGGTTGACGAACTCGAACAGATGACCCCGAATCAGCGGCGAGCCTTAAACAAGGCGCTTTCCGCCCTCGAAACCTTCGCAGCGATATGGGCCGCTGAGATTCGCCTTGGCGCTATGTCCGCGCGTATCGCCTCAGTGCCTAGCGAGGCTGAACGCGCCAAGCGCATCGAGGCAATGATCGAGCAAGGTTTCATCGAGGGCGCGTATCGCCACTACCTTGACCACAAGAACAAGTGCGACGAGCTGAAAGCAGCCCGCGCGACTGTGGAACAGAGCGCGCCGGAAGGTTGGAAGCTTGTCCCGATTGAGCCGACTTCTAACATGGTGATTGACGGATTCGAAGCAGTTTCCGAATTCAACGACACCGACGAATTTCATGCGATGAGTGGGTGTCAGCGTGCAGCAGCTTCCGCGAAAGTTTGCTACGCCGCAATGCTTTCGTCTGCACCACAAGCACCACAAAAGAATGCGGAACAGATCTCGGATAGCGCCGAACTCGAAGCATTGCGTGAATTGCAGCGTACGGTTGAGCATCAGATCGAACACGGAAACGGGACTCTGGCAATCGACGCCGCGCTTGAACGACTGCGGGCTATGGAGTCGCAACGAAGCGCGACCGTAATAACCGACGCCATACGGATCGACGCTCTTGAGGCAATGGCAAATCAGCCCGGCGGCGTCCTTCTGCATGACGGGAGTGAGAGAGGTCGCACCGGCCTTGGCCTGAGGCCTGGCGCACTGGTTCGAACTCTGCGTGAAGCAATCGACTCGGCGATCGAGTCGCAACGAAGCGGGGATGGATCGTGAAACGGTTGACGAAAGCCGAGCGAGCGACGATCCGGCAGATGTTCGATGGTCGGTGCGCATACTGCGGCGAGCCTTTGGCGGATCGCTGGCACGCAGACCACGTTGAGCCTGTCATGCGCGGGGTTGGTTCGTACTGGTCTGGGTTACCGGCTGCCAGGATGGAGAACCATCGCATCGACAACATGATGCCCGCCTGCGCGCCGTGCAACATCAGCAAGGCCACGTTCAGCATCGACCAGTGGCGATTGATCATTGCAGGACATGTCGCAGTGCTTGACCGGAACCAGCCTACCTATCGACTCGCCAAGAAATATGGGTTGATCTCAGAGACGAAAAAGCCGGTCGAGTTCTATTTCGAACGTATAGCTGCAATTGTTGAGTAACTCCCGCTACTAGCGGGGAGGGGGAGAGATGCGGGGCTTCATTTTAGTTTTCAACGGCCGTGCGATGCCCGAGACGTTCCGTTTTTCGCAAGAAGGCTGTAAGGGCATCACTGCGCTTTGGCGCGACGGGAAGACAGGCAAGTACCACGACTTTAAACATTGGCGCAATCAAGGTTTTCGAATCAAAGGCGCTTGGCTAGAAGTAGATGCGCAATGACGCAGCACATAGACGCGCTATTGCGCATCACAGCAACATATCTCGGGGTGAAGCATGGCGAGGTTGATACCAGTATCTGAGTGGGCCGTCGAGATGTTCGGCGAAAAGCATAGGCCACACGCCAACACCCTGCTTCGCTGGATCCATGGTGGGCGCATCCGTCCGCATCCAAAGAAGGTCGGGCGCACATACTTTGTCGAGCCAAGCGCTGAATATTTCGACGCTACAGCCGACTTGCTTGAGAGGATGCTTTGAACGCACGTAGACGACAGGCCGCGCGCCGTAGTTGGCCGACGAACCTCTACCAGAACACCAAGGGGTATTTCTGGTTTCGCAACCCAGAAAACGGAAAGACGGTAGGCCTAGGCTACGAGTTGGAGAAGGCGAAGCGTCAAGTAAAGCTGGCGAATCTAGAAATGGCGCGTCGGCGTGAAGATCGTGACCTGGTCGCCGCGACCAGCGAGAGCAAAAAAACACTGCGGTCATTCTGTAGCGACTATGAGAAAGACTACGCGTCGGAAGGCAAGAAAAACACACTGAACGCCATAAAGTCTTCGCTGAACGCTATACGCGCTGATGAGAGATCTGAGAAGGCACTTGATCAGTTCACGCCAAAGGACGCGGCCGACATGATAAAGGCTGCCGTGAAGGAGCGCGGACCGTGGAGCGCGAAGGTCATGCGGCGGCGCCTGGAGGATGTGTTCCGCGATGCTATTCAGCATGGCCTGATCAAAGTTGGACAGAATCCAGTTGCCTCCGTACTCAAGCCTAAGACTCGAGTGAAACGCGCACGGATGACCGAGGCAGACTTTGCTTTGTTCCTAAAGCATGCTGAAACACCGCTGCAAAACGCCATGATGCTTGCGCTTATCACCGGCCAGCGAATCAGTGATGTTCAGAAGATGCGCTTCGATGACGCTCGCGACGGCTTCCTATGGGTCGAGCAGAAGAAAGGCGGCAAACGCCTAAAGATTCCGTTAAGCGTAATGCTGAACGGCACCACGCTCGGGACGATCGTCGCGCGCTGCCGCGATCGCGCCGCCAGCCAGTATCTCGTCCATTTTTCGATCGAAGGTTTCCAGACAAAGCGTGGCGCGCAAGTTTCCCAAAAATCAATCGGGAATGCGCTGCGACGCGCGCGAGCCGCTTCGGAATACGTGCCTTCGGAAGGATTGGAGCCAACATCGTTCCACGAGATTCGATCTCTCTCCGCGCGCCTGCACAAAGAGCAAAACGGCGCCGACTTCGCACAAGCGATCCTTGGACACAGCACTGCCGCGATGACCGAACTCTACACCGACGTGCGAGGCCAACAGTGGATCGAGGTGAAAACCGGCACACATTGATTTGGAATAATTTTGGATCAACTTTGAACGCGTTCGCGGAGGCCCGTCAAATAAGGCGCTCATGACTTGGCTCATACCGAAGCGATACGGGCCCAGTTCCGTGATGGCGGCAGTGTTCGCCGGATACGCCCGCCGCAGCAGCGCTTGTACGCGTGCCCCGAACTCGGCGGAACGCACGGGATGAGTGACGAAGTCGTCGGCGCCCGCGGTCAGCGCACGCACCACGTTGCTCTCGCCGCCATCCGCCGAGACGAACATGACCGGCACGCGCTCGCCGATGCCCGAGCGCATCGACTTCAGGAGGTCGAGCCCGGACAAGCCGCTGGAATGCCAGTCGAGGATCAGCATGTCGACCGTGGAACGGGACAGCGCTTTCGACATCGACAAACCGTCGCTGAACGGAATGCAGACATGGTTGAGCCGTTCGATGATTCCGCCGACGACGAAGCGGTGCTGTGGATCGGATTGAAGAATTGCGATGCGCATGATAGCGAGACCCGTGAACCTGCAAACGGTGACTTCGAGACGTACTGAAATAACGTTATTGAAGACACCAAAGAGGGCCTCATGAGGCTCCACGAGACCGCTTTAGACGCGCGAATTCTGCAGAGCGGTACCGGGTTGATCCATCGGAAAACTCTTAATCTCGGTCGCCGGATCGTCACAAATGCTTTCAATATGTCTCGCGAAGTCACTGTTTGTGCCGACACGTAACGGAGTCAGGCATTTTCGAACAAGTGTTGCCCGGAAGCCATTTCAGGTGTTTTAAGCGGGTGCACAAGGGCGCACACGGCTCCCGAAAAGTCGTGCATGCATATTTCACGAATCACGGAAACGTCGGACGCTCCGGGTCGATAAGCTGGTCTCCATGAACTCGAACCTTATCTCCTCGCGCACCGGGCTGAGCACACGCCAGGCGCTGATCGTCACCACGGCCAGCATGGGTTTCGTGGTCTCTCAACTCGATGTCACCATCGTCAATGTGGCGCTTGCGAGCATCGGAGGCGATCTGCACGCGGGCGTGGCGGGCCTGCAATGGACCGTCGACGCCTACGCGCTCGCCTTCGCCGCGCTGATGCTCTCGGCAGGCGTGCTCGGCGACCGCTTCGGCGCACGACGCTTGTTCGTCGCGGGCCTGATGCTGTTCGGGGTGGCTTCCGCCGCTTGCGGCTTTGCAACGGACGCGACCCAACTGGTCGCTGCACGCGCATTGCAGGGCATAGGCGCGGCCGCGATGCTGCCCAACTCCCTGGTGCTGCTCAACCAGGCTTGCGGTCACGACGGCGGGCTGCGGGCGCGTGCCGTGGGCTTGTGGACGGCAGCGGGCGCAGTGGCTATTGCCGCCGGGCCGATCGTAGGCGGCCTGCTGATCGCCGCGTTCGGCTGGCGCAGCATTTTCTGGGTCAACGTGCCGTTATGCGCAGCAGGCATCGCGGCGACCTACGTGTGGATCGCCGATAAAAAGCCCGAGCAGCAAGCGCGCGGTATCGATTTGCCCGGGCAAGTGCTCGCGACCGTTGCGCTGACCGCCTTCGTCGGCGCGATGATCGAGCTCCGGCCGTTGGGGCTGACGCACCCGCTGGTGATCGGCGGCATTGCCGTGGCGCTTCTCGCGGCCGTGGGACTTGTGCTGGTCGAGCGGCGCGCGTCAGCGCCCATGCTGCCGCCTGCGCTGTTTCGGGACCCGACGTTTAATTCGGCCACCGTGTTTGGCATCTGCGTGAACCTCACATATTACGGCATGGTGTTCGTGCTGAGCCTGTACCTGCAGCGCGTGCTGGGCCATACACCTTTGGAAGCCGGGCTCGCATTCCTGCCGCTCACCGGGGGGTTCCTGTTATCGAATCTTGCGAGTGGCGTGGTCGTCGCGCGCTTCGGCTCGCGCTTGCCGATGATCGTTGGCGCATTGATCGATGCAACTGGTTTTGCCGCGCTCCTTTTCGTCAACGCGTCTACGCCCGTGGTTGCATTGCTGTTGCCCTTCTTGCTGATTCCGACGGGCATGGGACTCGCCGTCCCCGCGATGACAACCGCCGTATTGGGCACGGTTGCGCCCGATCGGGCGGGCACGGCGTCGGCGGTTCTGAACACGGCGCGGCAAGCGGCTGGCGCAATAGGCGTCGCCGCGTTCGGCGCGCTGGCGAGTCATTCGGCCATGGCGGAAAGCGCGCAGATCGTGATGGGCGTAAGGGTGTCGGCGGGGGTATCGGTGGCGTTGCTTTTATTCGCCGCAATCCTCGCATGGCGGGTGGTCGAGAGCAAACGGGCCAAGGGCAATAAGGAAGATAAGGCGACTGAGACGGTATCGGTTAAATGCGGTACGGGAACTCGCCATTGAGCATCATGCCGGCACGCTAAGGGCGACTGGACCACGCCGGGAACGCTCGTTGCGTCCGGTGTGACATATGCTTCTATATGCACTTGTCGTGCAACGCGCGGTCCGCAGGCCGCTAATGAGGAACTGGACATGTCCACGCCGCCGCCGGACCCGACCTACTTGCCGATCGAACCCGATCCCGACGAACTGCTCGACCCCGATTCACCACCGCCCCCGGACGACCCCGACTCACCCGATGGTCCGGATTCCGCGACGCCAGTGGTTCCGGCAGATCCGAACAACGGTACGCCGCGTCTTTGATTTTGCAGCTGCGGAACAGCCCAAAAAATACCCGCCTGCGTTCAGGCAGGCGGGTATTTCTCCTGGCCAATGCTGTACAAATTAAAGCGTCGTCGTCAGGATTTCGCCCGATGCGAGCGCTCGCTCGATAAGCCCTTCCTGCTGCGCCTTGCGCACGGCTTCGGCGACAAACGTTTCCGGCGCTTCGACTTCTGCTTTGATCGCGCCAATGATCCCCGACGCCTCGACGATGACCAATGACTTCGCCGAATCCGCCCGGCTGATGATGACGCGCTGCGGACTGCCGCCGTCTGCGATGCTTGCACAGAACTGCACCGACTTGCCGTCGATGGTTTGCTCGAAAGTTTGAATCATCGCTAGGGTTCGCCTGTAGTAAATGGGTATCGGGCCAAGCACGCATAAAACGTTCCGCACCCTGTTCGTCCCTGTTATCTATTGAGCATCCAGCGCGACGCAGGTTCAAAAAATGGCGATGAACCAAGGCGCGCCGCGATCCTGGTTGTCCGTCGAACACAATCATCTGAAGATTAGGCAAAGCTGTTTCGACCGCTACTCAGGCAGACCTTTTTGCCGTGCTCCTCCGACATCAGGAAAAAGATACCTCCGCTCCACCCTAAATCTGCTGGCCCGCTTGCCGTTAAGGTCTAGGACAGCTTCATTCAAACGAAGCATAAAAAATCAAGCGGAGAGAGCATGTTCGTCGTTATTGGCTGGGTCGTCGTCATCGGGTCGGTGATTGGCAGTTTTGTAGGCGTAGGCGGCCATCTGGTCGCACTGTTCCAGCCCTTCGAGCTGTTGTGCATCTTCGGCGGGGCAATGGGTGCGTTCGTCGTATCGAATCCGGTTACGACGCTCAAGAAGACCCTCAAGGTCCTCCCCAGCGCGTTCAAGGCGGGAGGCTACTCGAAGGAAAAGTACGTGCAGCTCATCGCGCTGCTGTACGAGCTGCTTCAGAAGGCGCGCAAGGAAGGCATGATGGCGCTCGAAGCCGACGTGGAAGCGCCGCAAAACAGTCCGACGTTCAAGAAGTACGAACACGTGCTGAACGATCACAATCTGCTGGAATTCATTGTCGACTACCTGCGCATGATGTCGAGCGGCAACATCAACGCGCTCGAGATGCAGGACCTGATGGACGAAGAACTCGAGACGCATCATGCGGAAACATCGCTGGCGGCCGATGCAATCCAGAAGATGGCCGACGGCCTGCCCGCGTTCGGCATTGTCGCGGCCGTGATGGGTGTCGTGCATACCATGGGCTCGGTGGGCGCCGCGCCCGCGATACTCGGCGAAATGATCGCGGGCGCGCTGGTCGGCACGTTCCTCGGCATCCTGCTCTCGTATGGTTTCTTTGGGCCGCTGGCCGATCTGCTGGCGGCAAAAGGACAGGCCGAAGCCAAGCCGTTCCAGTGCGTGAAGTCCGTGCTGCTCGCGTCGATGAACGGCTATGCACCGGCGATTGCCGTCGAGTTCGGGCGCAAGGTGCTGTTCACCGCGGATCGTCCGACCTTCAAGGAACTCGACGACGCCGTGCGCGCCACCAAGCAACCGAAGTCGGCGTGACGAGCCTGTCCTGCCCGGCGCACATTAGCCGCACCACGCAGATCACCAAGAGGTTCGCTCATGGCTGACATCCCCTCCCGCGAGCCCATGCAATCGGTGCTGGCGCCGACCGTTGTAGTGCGACGCAAGAGGAAGTCCAGGCATGCTGGCCATCATGGCGGTGCATGGAAGATCGCCTACGCGGATTTCGTGACGGCCATGATGGCGTTCTTCCTGCTCATGTGGCTGCTCGGCTCGACCTCGAAGTACGACAAGCAGGGTATTGAAGACTATTTCAACACGCCGCTTTCAGCGGTCTTCGGCGGCAAGGACGGCAGCGGCGCCGCACGCACGAGCGTGATCGAAGGCGGTGGACGCGATCTCTCCAGTTCACGGCCGGGAGAGGCGACCAAGAGCCAGCCCCAGCCGTTGCCGACGACGGCCCAACGTGCGGCCGAGAGCGCGAGCGCGACTGCGGCTGCCGCAGCCAAGGACGACGCGCAGCGCTTGCAGCAACTCAAGCAGAAGCTCAGCGCGTTGATCGAACACACGCCCGCATTGGCCGCGTACAAGGATCAGATTCGTATTGACATCACAAGCGAAGGATTGCGCATAGAGATCGTCGATTCACTCAAGCGGCCTATGTTCCCCTCAGGCAGCGCGAAGCTGGAATCGTACGTGGTGACCATCCTCTCGCAGATCGGCGCCTCGCTCAACGACGTGGATAACCGAGTGTCGATCGCCGGACACACGGACGCCGTGCCGTACTCGGGCGGTGAAGCAGGTTATTCGAACTGGGAGTTATCGAGCGAACGGGCGAACGCCGCACGCCGCGCGCTGATCGCCGGCGGCATGAACGAAGGCAAGATCCTGCAAGTGCGCGGACTAGCCAATGTATTGCCGCTCAACAAGGCAGTCGCCGACGAACCCACTAACCGGCGCATCAGCATCCTGGTTTTGAATAAGGCCGCCGAACAAACGTTCTTTGCGGACGGCGGGCGCACCGCCGTGGATGAGTCGCGGCCGGCCAGCTCGATGATCCCGGCAGCCGTCGGGGCACAGCCCGCAAGCGCTGTGATTCAGGCGGTAGTGGAGGAGCAACTGGCCAAGCCGCGTGCTGTGTCGGCAAGCGCCGGGCCAGCCTTAAAAAGCTAGCACGCTGCAGTGAGCGGCGGCGATCCGCCAGCCGCACTCCGTCTCCACCCACATGCGCGTGTAGCAAAGATTGGCCGAGAGCGGCACGCCGCCGAATTGGCCGCTTAGCGCCGCATGCGTGAGCGTCACGGCGCTCTTGTCGTACACGCGCACTGTCTGTTCCTTGATCTCCAGCCGCTCGATCCGCTGTATCCCGTAGCGATGCGCGTTCAGGTCGTCAGCCTTGCTCCACACCTTGCCTGTTGCGTCGACGAACGTGAGGTCGTCGGCGAGCAGCGTATCCAGCACATCCACGTCCGATGCGAGCATGGCGTCCCGCAAGCGCCCTTCCAGTTCCGCAATCACGCTCTCGGTCATCGCTTTGTCCCTGGTTTGAAGATGAGCCGCCAGCATAGCGCAACGACTGGCGAAAGCGCGCTTTCGCGCCCTCTTTCGATACCGGACCAAGCCGCTCGACGAGCAGCTTTGCATGGGTCGATTCGTTGGCTGATTTGTCGGCTAAGTGCTCGCCAAATAACCGGTCCAGAGGCTTGCCGGAAGTATTTTTTTCTCTGGCCGTAGCTTAAAAACAACTGTCATATACCTTACATATACATTCGCTAAAGTCCGCCCGTCGCGAGCTACGGACCGTCAGAGTCCGATGCCGTGCATCACTTGTTTGCATCAGTTACTTGAACCGCTTAGTTGCGTCACTTACTCACGTCACTTACTCACACCCACGCTTAGGGAGAACGTTTTGAACCGTAAAACACTGCTCGCCACTGCTGCAATGGCGGCATTCGCTGCATCGGCTACTTCCGCTCAGGCTCAAAGCAGCGTCACGCTGTACGGCCTTGTTGACGCCGGTATCAGCTATGTGAACCACAGCGCCGTCGGTACGACCGGCAGCTCGAAGAACTTCAAGTATGACGATGGCGTGGCGCAAGGCAGCCGTTGGGGCCTGCGCGGCGCTGAAGACCTGGGCGGTGGCCTGAAGGCGATCTTCACGTTGGAGAACGGCTTTAACAGCGGCAACGGCACGCTCGGCCAGGGCGGCGCGGAATTCGGCCGGCAAGCGTTCGTCGGGATTTCGAAGTCGGATGTCGGCTCGGTGACCCTCGGCCGGCAATACTCGTTCTCGACCGATTACCTCGGCGGTTCGTATTCCATCGGCGGCCAGACGGTTGCAGGCAACTATGCGTACCACATCAACGACGTCGACCAGCTCACGTCGAGCCGTATCAACAACGCGATCAAGTTCAGCAGCGCGAACTTCCACGGCGTGACGTTTGGTGGCTTGTACGGCTTCTCGAACCAGGCTGGCGCATTCTCGGGTTCGCCCACCACTACAACCGCCGGCGTCACGACGCAAGGTTCGTCGCGCGCTTATAGCTTCGGGGCGAACTACGCGACCGGCCCGTTCAGTATCGGCGCAGCTTACACGGACATCCACTACCCGGGTTCATCGACGCCGACGTTCAGCACCAGCATTGCGAACGTCTCGACGGGTGGTTCGAAGGATCTGCGCACGTTCGGTATTGGCGCCAGCTACAAGTTCGCTGCTGCCACGGTGTTCGGTCTGTGGACCAACACGCGCTTTGAGTCCATCACGGGCGCGACGTCGAAGTTCAACGTCTATGAAATCGGCGGCAAGTATGCATTCACGCCGGCCCTTACCGGCGGCCTCGGCTACACGTACATGAAGCTGACCGATGCGGCGACAGGCAAGTGGCAACAGGTCGATGCAAGCGTGGACTATGCGTTGAGCAAGCGTACCGATGTGTACGCGCTGGCTATCTATCAAGACGCGTCGGGTTCGAATGCGGGCACACCTGTGCAGGCTCAAATAGGTTCAAGCACGAGCTACTTCGGCAACTCGGGCAAGGGTACGACTAATCAGGTCGCTGCACGCGTGGGTATTCGCCACAAGTTCTAAAGCAGGCGTTTGACGACAAAACGGGCCACTGGGGTTACTTTTCCCCCAGCGGCCCGTTTTTCGTTTGATGCTCGTTCAGACGCTTCTCTCGAAGCGCCGTTGCTGCCTCAAAGCACCTTGTTCTTATCGAGCGACTTGCCCGTTGCGGCGTTATAGCGCTCGACATACTCCACCATCAGCTTGCGCATCGCACGGCCGATTGCCTTGTAGTCACTCTCGTTGAGGTTGGCGAGCGACACGCGGCCCGATGGGTGTTGCGTGCCGAAGCCACGTCCCGGCAAGAGCACCACGCGTGCTTCCTTCGCGAGCCGGAACAGCAGTTCGGAGGGCTCGGTGTTCTCGAAGAGCCACGTGACGAACTCCGGCCCATAGGCACGATTGCCAAGGAATTCGAGGTCGATGATGGTGTAGTAATCGACCTGGTTCACATCGCTGTCGTCAAACGAAATCCCTATCTCCCTGTACAACGCCTCTTTGCGGCCGCGAATCAGGCGCTTGAGCGCGTTCTTGTAAGCCTCAGGCGTATCCATCAGCGCGAAGAGCGAGAACAGCACCATCTGCACCTGCTGCGGCGTGGAGAGCCCTGCGGTGTGGTTCAGCGCGACGGTACGGCTGTCGGCCACCAGGCGGTCGATGAACTTCAGGTTCTCCGGTTCAGTGGTGATCGACTCATACCGCTCATGCAATTCCTTGCGCTGCTCCTTCGGCAGCTTGCGGATCAGTTCGTCGATCACGTTCTCGCGATGCATGGCGATCGTGCCGAGCCGCCAGCCAGTCGCGCCGAAGTACTTCGAATACGAATACACGAGGATGGTGTTCTTCGGACAGAGCGCGAACAGCGAGACGAAGTCATCGGCGAAGGTGCCGTATACGTCGTCGGTCAGCAGAATCAGGTCCGGCCGCTCTTTCACGATCTCCGCGATGTACTCCAGGCTCTCGGTATCCATCTTGACGGAAGGCGGATTGCTCGGATTCACGAGGAAGAACGCCTTCACCTTCGGATCGCGCAGCTTGTCGAGTTCCTTCTTCGAATATTGCCAGCCGAGTTCCACATCGGCGTCCAGGTTGACCACGTTCAACTGGTAATCGTTAAGCGTCGGGATTTCTATGTACGGCGTGAAGATGGGCGAGCCTAGCGCGATGGTGTCGCCTGGTTTGATCAGGTGATTCTCGCGCATCGTGTTGAAGATGTAGGTCATGGCGGCGGTGCCGCCTTCGGTCGCGAAGATATCGAAGTCGCCAACGAACGGGTGTTTGCCGATCATTTCTTTCTTCAGATACTGCGCAACAATCACCTCCGACAACTTCAGCATCCGGTCCGGCACCGGATAATTCGACGCGAGAATCCCCTCGCACATTTCGTACAGGAACTCGCCGCCGTCAAGACCAAGCTGGTCGCGCACATATGACAGCACGCCGCGCAGGAAGTCGATGCCGGCAACGCCTTTGTTGTCGCGTGCAAAAATTTCAAAGCGCTCTTCCAGTCCTTCGTGTTTCGGAAAGCCGCCCAACCCTTCAGGCATGTGCGCGAACGATCGTTCCGACTCGCGCATGGCAAAAAGGCCGAGTTGCCAGAAGCCGTGGCGCGGAATGGTGGCGAGGAAGTTCGGATTGCCCCGGCCTGCGTTCAGCATGGCCGCGTTGGCGGGACGCTCGACCGCGCCGCCGCCGGCGGCCTTGATCAATTCATCCTTGAGTTCGAACGGGCTGAGCGCCGCGATCTTGGATTGTTCCTGCGAGCCCGCCTTTGTAGATTTTGCCATCCAACACCTCCAGAAATGATCGACTGCTTGAAAGAACGACGTTCTCGGGTAAACGTCAGTCCCTTTGGGAGAAAAGCGGCAATGAATTTTCAGGTTTTGCGTCTTTGATTGCAGCCCGATTGCAGCTCATTAACCGGGCACTACACCACTCCTTTTCAACTGAACTTCGCAACAATTCCGCAAATCAATACACAGATTGTTTATGCATTATGATCACGATAATTTTGGGCAATGAAATAATCAAGATACCGTCCGCAGGCTTGCGAGTTAATAGTCTAGGGGAGAAAACTTCAAACGCAATCGCTTTATGTTTTCTCATGGGGCTTGCGCGCGATGGCCTTTGCTGGCAAAGGCCATCGCGCGCAAGCAATCAAACAGCGTTTAAAGCGCTTGATGCCCAAGCGTGCCTGATATTCGACCGTATTACCGATTGCAATGATGGACAGACTCGCGCATGAAGGAGATTACGTGTTGAACAGAAACATAACAGACTAATTAGCCGATTTGATCGGGTTGCTTAAAACCTTCCGAAAACCCCTGGTATATCCCGGATATCAGAACGCAAGTATTCGGGCACGCGCCGTGCGCCCAATGCCAATGCCGGATCGACAGCAATTTCGCAAGCCACTTAAACTGTCTGCAATCCGCCAGGCCAGGTGTCGCGCGACTGCTTCATCGTATTCAGACACGTCCTTGCTACCGTGCAGGCAAACCGAACCACACAACAGCGTCAAGCGCATGCCAACTCGAAACAAGAAGCCCGAACACACACCACCCCATCCATCCCGGACCGGCTTCGTGCGGGTGCGGGGCGCGCGCGAGCACAACCTGCGCAACATCGATGTCGACATTCCGCGCGACGCGCTCGTCGTCTTTACCGGCGTCTCGGGCTCGGGCAAGTCGTCGCTGGCCTTCGGCACGCTCTATGCCGAAGCGCAGCGCCGTTATTTCGAATCCGTGGCGCCCTATGCGCGTCGCCTCATCGATCAGGTCGGTGTTCCGGAAGTGGATTCCATCGAGGGCTTGCCGCCCGCTGTCGCTCTGCAGCAGCAACGCGGTACGCCCAACGCACGCTCGTCGGTGGGCAGCGTGACCACACTGTCCAGCCTCGTGCGCATGCTGTACTCGCGCACCGGTACCTACCCGGCGAAGCAACCTATGTTGTTCGCCGAGGATTTCTCGCCGAACACGGTACAAGGGGCGTGTCCCACGTGTCACGGTCTGGGGCGTGTCTATGAAGTGACCGAGCAATCGATGGTCCCCGACGACTCGCTGACTATCCGCGAGCGCGCAATCGCTGCGTGGCCGCCGGCGTGGCATGGTCAGAACCTGCGCGACATCCTGGTCACGCTGGGGTTTGATGTCGATACGCCGTGGCGCGACTTGCCGAAGAAAGACCGCGACTGGATCCTGTTCACGGACGAGACGCCGACCGTTCCCGTGTATGCCGGCATGACGCCGAAAGAGACGCGCGCGGCGCTCAAGCGCCACGCGGAACCGAGCTACCAGGGCACGTTTACAGGCGCGCGACGATATGTGCTGCACACCTTCGCCAATACGCAAAGCGCATTGATGAAGAAGCGCGTGTCGCGTTTCATGGTGAGCAGCGCGTGTCCGTCGTGCCATGGCAAGCGATTGAAGCCCGAGGCGCTGTCCGTGACATTCGCGGGACTTGATATAGGCGAGTTATCGCAGATGCCGCTTGCCCGTGTTGCCGATGTATTGCGCCCTGTTGCTCGCGGTGAGGCGCCAGGGGGCGCAACTATATCGGCATCCGCCGGTGAAATATTGAGCAAAGACGAGATGCGCGCAGCCGTCGCACAACGGGTCGCATCCGGCGGATCGGAACACAAGGCCTCTCCCGATATCAGACGGACTACGAATCAATCCAGGGAGAAGCAGGTTGCGGCGCAACGGATTGCGAGCGAGTTGCTCGAACGCCTGACCACGCTGATCGATCTCGGCCTGGGTTATCTGGCGCTGGATCGGGGCACGCCGACTTTATCGTCGGGCGAGTTGCAGCGGCTGCGGCTTGCGACGCAGCTCGCATCGCAGTTGTTCGGCGTGATCTATGTCCTCGATGAACCCTCCGCCGGTCTTCACCCCGCCGACGGCGAAGCGTTGTTCAGCGCGTTACTGCGCCTGAAGGCCGCAGGCAATTCACTGTTCGTGGTCGAGCATGATCTGGAGATGATGCGCCGGGCGGACTGGCTGGTGGATGTGGGTCCGGCCGCGGGCGCGGCAGGCGGCCAGATCGTATATAGCGGGCCACCGGCGGGATTGGCGGACATCGAGGAATCACAAACGCGGCTGCATCTGTTTGGCGATTACCGGCCAACCCCGCGTTCGAAACGCACGCCGACCGCCTGGTTGCGGCTTGAGAAGGTGACGCGTAACAACTTGCACGACCTGGAGATCGCTTTTCCGCTCGGCTGCTTCACGACCGTCACGGGTATCTCGGGCTCGGGCAAATCAAGCCTTGTCAGTCAGGCGCTGCCGGAATTGGTCGCGGACCGGCTTGGCCGGCCGATCACAGCAGAAACGGATGAAGAGCGCGATCCGTTGCTGGATGTCGAGGACATTCCGACCGGTGGCGAAATAACGGCCGGCATGGAGCGAATCCGGCGACTGGTACGGGTCGACCAGAAGCCGATCGGGCGCACGCCGCGTTCGAACCTAGCGACCTACACCGGCCTCTTCGATCACGTGCGCAAATTGTTCGCGGAGACGCCTACAGCGCGCCAACGCCGCTATGACGCGGGCCGGTTCTCGTTCAACGTTGCGAAGGGCCGCTGCCCGACGTGCGAGGGAGAAGGATTCGTGAGTGTCGAATTGCTGTTCATGCCGAGCGTATATGCACCGTGTTCAACGTGCGAAGGAACGCGCTACAACCCGGAAACGCTGGAGATCGAATGGAAGGAAAAGAACATTGCGGACGTGCTGCAGATGACCGTGGACACTGCATGTGCATTCTTTGTCGAAGAACCGCAGATCATGCGCGCGCTCACCGTGCTAAAGGACATTGGACTGGGTTATCTGCGCCTGGGTCAACCGGCCACCGAACTGTCCGGCGGCGAGGCGCAGCGGATCAAGCTGGCGACCGAACTTCAGCGAGCGCAGCGGGGCGAGACCCTTTACATCCTGGATGAACCCACGACCGGACTGCATTCCACGGACAGCGACCGCTTGTTGATTCAATTGCAGGGTCTGGTCGATGCGGGCAACACAGTGATCGTGGTAGAGCACGACATGCGCGTGGCGGCCCAAAGCGACTGGGTCATCGACATGGGACCGGGCGCAGGAGAGGAAGGCGGAAAGATGGTGGTCAGCGGCACGCCGGAAGACGTAGTGAAGCGGGGGAAAACCAGCAGCTATACGTCGAGGTATCTAAAGGCCTGCCTGCCCTGAGGTTTCGACTGAGCAAGTGAGCGAAAGCCTGGAAACAAAACAGCCGGTGACTCCCTATGGAGCCACCGACTGCTGTACACCAAAACCGGAACGCTTAGTCCACTTAGTCCATCGTCTCGAGCGTCGGATAGTCCGTGTACCCTTCAGTGCCGCGAGCATAGAACGTCTCGGGGATGGGCGCATTCAACGCGGCGTCGCTTTCGAAGCGTTTCACGAGATCCGGGTTGGCGATGAACAACTGCCCCCACGCGACGGCGTCGGCGTCACCCCGGTCGAGCGCTGCCTGAGCGCTTTCCTTGGTGAACTTCTCGTTGGCAATATAAACGCCGCCAAAGGCTCGCTTCAACTGCGGTCCGATCGAGTCTTCGCCAACGCGTTCACGTGCTGCGATGAAAGCGATCTTGCGCTTGCCCAACTCACGTGCCACGTAACCGAAGGTGGCGGCGCGATCGCTGTCGCCCATGGTGTGCGAATCGGCGCGTGGTGCGAGATGCATGCCAACCCGGTCAGCGCCCCACACTTCAATGCACGCGTCGACCACTTCGAGCATCAGGCGTGCGCGATTTTCAATCGGGCCGCCGTAGATGTCCGTGCGTTTGTTCGTGCTGTCCTGCAGGAACTGGTCGAGCAGATAACCGTTCGCGCCGTGCACCTCAACGCCGTCGAAACCGGCAAGCTTCGCGTTCTCGGCACCCTTGCGGAACGCCGCAACCACCCCTTGGATCTCGTCGAGTTCGAGCGCGCGCGGCGTCACATATTCGCGCTGCGGACGCACCAGGCTCACATGGCCTTGCGCCGCAATCGCGCTAGGCGCCACCGGCAAGTCACCGTTGAGGAAGATCGGGTCCGAGATCCGGCCGACGTGCCACAGTTGCAGCAGGATCGTGCCGCCTGCGTCGTGGACCGCCTTCGTCACGAGCTTCCAGCCTTCAACCTGCTCGTCCGACCAGATCCCCGGCGTTTCGGCGTAACCCACGCCTTGGGGCGTAACCGACGTCGCTTCGCTCAGGATCATGCCGGCTGCGGCACGATCGGCATAGTACTGCGCCATCAACGCGTTGGGCACACGTTCAACACCTGCGCGCTGACGCGTGAGCGGCGCCATGATGATGCGGTTACGAAGATTAAAGGCACCGGCCTTGAGCGGGTCGAAAAGATTTGGCATTTTGAAAGTATTCCTAAATAGGGTGGAATGATATCCGGCAACCAGAACACGGGGGACCAAGTTGAATGCGTCAAAGGCCGTTGCGAAGCTGATCGAGAAACGCCTGAATGACCGCTTCGTCGCGCTTGAAAAATATCCACTGCCCAACCCGCCTGGAGGTCACCAGGCCCGCTTTGTGAAGCGTGGCCAGGTGAGCCGACACCGTGGATTGAGACATATCGCAACGTGCGTCGATCTGCCCGGCGCACACGCCATTCGCGAGCGGAAACTCCTGCTCGGGGAAGTAGGCTTCGGGCTCCTTGAGCCACACGAGAATCTCGCGGCGGACCGGGTTAGCCAGGGCCTTGTGAATGGCGTCGATATCCATGGAAAAACGGCTTAAGTAGAATCGCGATGAAACGAAGTATATTTCGTAAAAATCCGATATACAAGCAATCCAGTATAGCCGATAGGGGTAATCCCGAATCTCGCCGCTTGGCCGTTCCCCGTCAGGTCGTTTTGCGCGTATAACGCAACCAGACGGCGTCGTGAGCGACCTGCTCAACTGATGTAAGGGCCAGATACGCGGGACTTTTCCATGCGTCCATCGCCACCTCGAATGAGGACGGATGTTCGCTGCGGCCGTCCACGAGCGGCATGATCAGCACGCTTACTTCATCCACCAGACCGGCATTCACAAACGCACCGCTCACGTGCGAGCCACCTTCCACGATCAGCTTCTTCACACCCAGCTCGCGTTCAAGCGTATTGACTACTGCAGCCAGATCGATGTCGGTCTTGCCACCGAAAACGTATGACACACCAATCGACTGAAGATAGGCGATGAAGTCGTCGGAGACCTGTTCCGTCACCACTTCCACCACGTGCGACTTCAACGCGGTATTCGATTTCCATTCAACCAGTCCCTTCGGGTCGATGGAAATGGCGTACTGGTCCGCGCCGCGTTCGGCGAAGTGATTCGTGCGAGGAACCGGCTGCTTCGCGAGGCCCTTCGGATAACCCTCTCCGTGGGCGATTTCCTGCATCGTAACGCGGCCGCAAATCCAGCCGTCGGCTTCAAAGGTGCCGGCCGTGTTCTCGTAGAGATCGGACGCAAAGTCGAGATGCCAGCCGTCGGTGAGACTGCGGCCATCGACGGAAGACATCATGTGGCAAACGATATAGGGCTTCATGGGCGTTGGTTTGGACGTTGGGGGAACCGAGCAATGCAGCAAGTAGTGTTCCGCGCCACCTGCCGAAAAAAGCAGGACGGAACCTTCCTGAAAGCCAGAACACGCTGGCGCCGAAGAGATGCTTGTGGTTTCATTCGTCCTTTGGATCGCACGGACAACGCGCCGCCATTCATGGACCTGAAGCAGATTCACTATTTCATCGCGCTGTTCGAAGACGGCTCGGTCACGCGCGCGGCGAAGCGGCTCAACATTGTGCAGCCGGCGCTCAGCATGCAGATATCGAAGCTTGAAGCAGAGCTTCACCAGCCGTTGTTCGAGCGCGGACCGCATGGCATGACGCCGACCGAAGCCGCGCGCCTGATGTATCGGCTATACGTACCGATCATTCGCGATATCGAACACGCCCGCGAGCAACTCAGCCGCAGCGACGTGATCGTCACCGGGCGCGTGGCGCTCGGCATGGTGTCGTCCGAAGCGGAGAGCGTGCTGCCCGAATCGCTCGCGACCTTCAACGCGCTGTTTCCGCAAATGGAAGTGTCGGTGGCGGACGGCTTCAGCGCGCAATTGATCGATGCGGTCGAGGCCGGGCGCCTGGATGCCGCGGTCATCAACAAGCCGCGCGGGCGCCTGTCACTCGACACGCGTTCCTTGCTCGACGAAGAGATGGTGCTGGTCACCAGCGCCACTCATGGACGGCCGATGCCCGAGGCCATCGACCTGGCTGAACTCGGTGATCTGGAACTCGTGCTGCCCACCCGCCGCAACGGCCTGCGCGGCGTGCTGGATGCTGCGCTTCTCAACGCGGATATAGTCATCCAGCCGAAGTTTGAAATCGATCTGCTGAATACAATCGTGCAGTTCGTCGAACAGAGCAACGTGGCCACCATCCTGCCGCGCGTCGTCGTCCAGCGGAAAGTGGACGACGGTCTGCTGCGCGCTTACCGCATTGCGTCGCCGGGGATCGTGCGGCATATCGTGTGCGTGAGTCATCCGAAGCGGCCAATCGGCGCCGCGACGAACGCGCTCATTGAAATCATCACCGACAACATCCGCCGCGTGACCACGACCGCCACATCCGCTTGATTCGGGGGCGGGCTCGAAAACGTCAGCCCACCTGCGCCGAACGATTCTCGAGCTTGCCCAGTGTCTCCGGCACGATGAACGCACCGCCAAGAAAGATCACGCTGATCACGCCGACGAAAATCGCCAGCGTCATCGGCAATTCGCCCGGGTCCTTCGCCACCAGCGAGACGGCGGTGGGCATCATGCCGCCGATCGCAAAGCCGATATTCCAGGACAGCCCCGTTCCGGTTGCACGGATGGCGGTCGGGAAGCGCTCGTTCAGGAAGATCAGGATAGGCGCATACCCCGCGCTGCCGAGTGCGCTCAACACGACCGCATAGACACAGATCATCGTGATGCTTTGTGCGGTGGGCAACAGCAGGAACAGCGCGGGCAGCGCGACCAGGCGCACCAGTCCGAGCCAGATAAACGCCCCCTTGCGGCCGATGAACGTGCTCAGGTGCCCCGCCGCCACCGACGCGATGAGTACCCCAACGCTCGCAATCATCAGGATGCCAGCGGCCGCGCCGTTAGGCACGTGGCTGACCACTTTGAGGAAAGTCGGCAGGTAACCCGAGGTCAGGTAATAACCGCTGCCGCCACCGATCGTGAGCAGCAGGTTGACGAACAGAATGCCGCGATAGTCCCGCGAAAACAGTGTCTTGATCGGCGACCGGATGATTTCCACCGGCGCGGAGATGTCGCGTGCCGCAGCCTTTGCGGCCTTCTCCTCCGCCAGCTTTTTCCACAACGGCGACTCTTCGAGGCTATTGAACACGAACAGCCCAAGCGCTGAACTGATAATCCCGGTGAAGAACATGCAACGCCAGCCCCAGACGTCGAAGAGCTCACCCGGAAAGATCGACGACATGGTCAGGTAGACGATAGAAGCGAGCAAGGCGCCCAGGCCCGCACCGCCGCCGCCGATCAGCCCGGACACCGCGCCGCGATACTTCGGCGCAACCGATTCCGTGCCGATGGTATGCGTGGACGCTACCACGCCGCCCACGAACACGCCCTGCACCAGGCGCAGTGCGAGGAACAGGATTGGCGCTGCCAGGCCGACTTGCGCAACGGTAGGCAGGATACCGAAAAGAGCCGTCGATATCCCCACGCCAACGACCGCGAGAATCATCGCGCCCTTGCGGCCGTGCCGGTCCGCGTAGGAACCGAACCACGCGGAGCCGAGCGGGCGCATCAGCAGGGTCACGGCGAATGACGCATAGACCGCAGCCAGCGAAAGCATCGCATGTTGGGACGGAAAGAACAGCCGGCCAACCACGGGAGCCACATATAACAGCACGAACAGATCGAATAGATCGAGTGCCCAGCCCAGGCATGAGGCCACGACTGCGCCCATCACCTGTCGCGTGTTTACTTCGGGCATGGCGGCGCTTTCCTGTGCTGCTACGGACATGTTATCTCCTTGAAGGTCGCGGTGCCCTCTCTCGAATGGCACCGTGTTTTTGGCACATCGAACTGTCGTGCTCTCGTTGGCGTTTACGAAATCGTCGGGTGTATTGAATGCCGGTGCTGTACGCCTGCATCGGAACTGACTTGCATGCTCAGCATCGGGTGCTCGTGCTTTAGCGCCTCACTCTGGTCTCATGCAAGACGGTTGCTTATAGTGCAATGCAACCGTCGCCACCCTCAGCTACCGCGAAACATCGGCTTGCGTTTGCCATGAAACGCTTCCACACCTTCACGAAAATCGTCCGATGTGCGCAGCCGGCTATAGCTGTGCCCTTCGAGTTCGATAGCGATCGAGAGCGGTGCATCTTCCGTGTCGTTGAGCAGTTTCTTGGCTGTGCGTTGTGCGAGCGGTGAGAACGCGCGCAGTTCATCGACGAGTGAATCAGTCGTGGCTTCCAGCTGCGCATCCGCTACGCACTCCACCGCGATACCCCACTCATACGCCTGCTTGCCGGGAATCCGGCGCGAGCGCATCACAATGTCCTTGGTCCTGCCAATGCCCACCATTTGCTGCAGACGCGCCGATCCACCCGATCCGGGGATCTGGCCGAGCTTCTGCTCCGGCAGCGCGTAGAAAGTCGTGTCGGTCGCAATGCGGAAGTCGCAAGCGAGCGACAACTCGAAGCCCACGCCGAAGCAGAAGCCGCGATTCGCCGCAATCACCGGCTTCGAGCAGCGAGCGGGCGCCGCGATATTCCACGCCAGTTTCGACACATGTTCCGGCGATGCTTCAAGGAAACCCTTGATGTCGCCGCCGCTCGAAAAATGCTCGCCGTTGGCGCGAACCACGATCACACGCACGCGGTCATCTTCGTCGAGTGCTTCGAACGCCGCGCGCAACTGGTCGCGTGCGTGCATCGAAATGACGTTGAACGGCGGACGATGCAAAATGATGTCGGCGCGCTCGCGTTTTTCATCGATTTCGATCGAGAAGCCGTCCAGGTCCTGCAACAGCGTCTGGCCGCGATGGGTCAAGTCGGTCATCGGTTACTCCTTCGTTGTTTCGGTAGGGTTGTTCGTGGTGTCGATGTCATATTCACCGGCAGACAATTTGCGGCGCAGGATCTTGCCGACGGGCGACTTCGGAATGTCGTCGACGAAAACGTAGTCGCGCGGACGCTTGAAATTCACGAGATCCGACTCGCGGCACCAGGCATCGAGCGCACCGGAATCGATGTAATCACGGCGCTTGATGAACGCGACCACGCGCTGTCCCCAGCGCTCGTCCTTCACGCCCGCGACCGCCACTTCGTCCACGGCGGGATGCAGCGACAACACTGATTCAATATCCACTGGCGAGATGTTTTCTCCGCCGCTGATGATCATGTCGTCCACCCGGCCGCTCACGAAGAGGTCACCGTCCTGATCGAAAAAACCGGTGTCGCCGGTGAAGTACCAGCCATCGCGCAGGGACTTCGCATTCGCGTCCGGACGATTCCAATAACCTTCAAATGCTTCGTCGCCAAGCAGGTCCGCAATGATCTGGCCTTCCTCGTGCACGGCCGCGAAATCGCTCGGCGAGGCGGCATCCAACTTCACCACGCGCAGCCGCGTGTTGATGCCCGCACGGCCTGCGCTGCCCGGTTTGCGCGTGGCGTCCTGGTCGATGCTGAACGTGTACACCTCGGAAGAACCATAGTGGTTCACGAACAGTTCGGGCTTGAATGCGGCGGACAGACGCTTCAGCAGGCCATCGCTCATGGGTGCGCCCGCGAAACCAAGCTTCGTCACCGAACCTATGCTTGCATTTGCAAAGCCGGGCGCGGCCAGCAGGTCGTGATAAAGCGTGGGCACGAGATACAGACACGTGAGCTCGAACGCGCCAATCGATTCCAGCGCCAGTGCGGCGTTCCAGCGCCGCACGCAAACGAACAGGCCGTCGACCAGCGCCATGGCGAGCAGCGAACGCACGCCCATCGTGTGATACAGCGGCATGACGCCGAGCGTGCGCTCGCCGTAGCGGTACAGGTTCTGTGCGACGTGCGCTAGCGCTGCAGCGCGCTCATGCCGGTGGCGGCGCGGCACGCCCTTTGCCTTGCCCGTCGTCCCGGAGGTATAGAGGATCAGCGAGATGTCGTCGGCTGTGGCTTCTGTCGTGACGCTCGCTGCCTGTCCGCTCAGCAACGCATCGAACGAAATCGTGCCGCGTGCATCGTCCAGTGCGATACGCGGCAGCCTCTGCGCCGCCTCGCTTGCATAAACCGCATCGGCGGAAACCGGTTCGAACACGACCGCTTTCGCGCCCGCATCGGTCACGCAATAGTCGAGTTCGTCGGGCTTCGCGCGCCAGTTCAATGGCGTCATGACAATGCCAGCAAACTGGCAGGCCCAATGCAAGGTCGCCATTTCCCAGCGGTTTTGCAGCACTACGAGCAAGCGGTCGCCGCGTGCGAGACCCAGCTCGCGCAAACCACCGGCCGCCTTGAGGATGGTGTCGTGCCACTGCGCGTAAGTCAGCCTGATGTCGCCATCCACGAGGGCAAGCGTGTTGGGGCTGCGTTCAACGCTTTGCAAAAAAGTCCGGCCGAGATCAAGCATGTTCCGGCTCCTTCTTGCTGCGCTCGTTCTTCTGGTTACGCAAAGCTGCCACATCAAGCACTGCCGCCACGATCGGCGTGTAGCCCGTACACCGGCACAGATGGCCCGACAGCATCTCGCGTACTTGCGTTTCGGTCGGGTCGGGTACACGCTTCAGATAGTCCGCGCACGACATGAGAATGCCCGCCGTGCAAAAGCCGCACTGCAATGCGTGATGACGCTGGAACGCCCGTTGCAGATCGCCCAGCGTCTGGTCGGGCGCGAGACCTTCAACCGTGTCCACACGGCGGCCCTCCACCTGCACCGCGAGCATCAGGCACGACCGGGCCGCCACGCCGTCCACTTGCACAGTGCACGCACCGCATACGCCATGTTCACATCCCACGTGCGTGCCGGTCGCGCCCAGTTCATGACGCACGAAATCGGACAACAGGTCGCGCGATTCGCAATAGCCCGTACGCTCTCGTCCGTTGAGCGTCAAGGTGATACGCCTGCGCTCGCCCCGCGCAAGCGTGGTCGATAATGTCTTGCTCACTTCGCCTCCTCTATCACGCGCCATCCAAGTTGCCGCACCAGATGGCGTCTATACGTTGCGCTGACATGGGTGTCGTCCTGCGCATTCAGCTTCCAGCTCAAGTCGTTCAGCGCGCCACGCAAGTCATCGCCGTGCAGCCTTGGCCATTGCTCGACCACCGGCCGGTCCGCTACGCCGCCCACGGCGATCCTGATCGATGTATCAGTGACCACGGCGGCGCACGCGACCATCGCGAAGTCGCCGTGGCGGGCAGAGAATTCGGTAAACGCATATCGCTCGCCGGCTCGCTTCAGCGGGAACCGCACACCTTCAACCAGTTCGTCGGGTTCACGCGCGGTCATCAACATGCCCTGGAAAAAATCTTCCGCCTTGAGCACGCGCTTGCGTTTCTTCGATCGCAACATGACGTTGCCGCCGAGCACCGAGAGCACCAGCGGCAACTCCGCGCTGGGGTCGGCATGAGCGATCGAACCGCATACGGTGCCGCGATTGCGGATCTGAAAATGCGAGATGTGCGGGAACGCGAGCGCGAGCAAGGGGACTTCGTTCTGCAGCGACGGCCGCCATTCCACGCTGCCTTGCGTGGCGGCAGCGTTCACTACAAGAGAATCGTGGTCAATGCTCACGCGGTCGAGTTCCTCGGTGCGCGAGATATCGACCAGTACCCGCGGTTGTGCAAGCCGCATGTTCAGTACGGCCATCAGCGACTGACCGCCTGCGAGAATGCGTGCTTCTTCGCCGGTTTGCGCTAGGGCCTCGAGCGCGTCGTGCGTGGAAAAGGCGCGCAGATAATCGAATGGCGCCGGCTTCATGACTTCCTCCTGAAGCGCGCAACGAGCCTGCCGAGCCACGAAGCGCCACTCTTCACGGGCTTGCCCGCCGCCTGACGTCCCAGCGATTCAAACAGTTGGCGCAACACGACCTTCGCCGCGCCTTCAAGCATCCGTCCGCCTACCGCTGCGACCTTGCCCGATACCTGTGCCTCGTAGTCGTAGGTGAGCCGCGTGCCGGTACCAACGGGCGTGAGTTCCACGAGACCATTGCCGCGCGCGCTGCCAAGCGACGACATGCCCGCGCCTGCGAGACGCAACCGGTGCGGCGGATCGAGATCGGACAGCGTGATCTCCGCTTCGAAGCGCGCCTTGATCATCCCGACGCCCACGGTTACATCGGCGCGATACGCGTTCTCGCCCTTCGCTTCGAGCGCATGACAACCGGGGATCACCTTGGCGAGCGCGTTCGGATCGAGCAGTACCGCGAAGATCGCTTCCGGCGATGCGGCAAGATCCACGCTGCCTTGCGCGGTCAGTGCCTTGCCGCCGGGCAAGACCGGCTTCTTCTGCTGCGTCTCCCGGAACTCGGGCCGCGATGGCTCCGGGTCATCGATACCGACCAGCGCCATCACCTTCGAAGGCGTGAGCGGCAAACGGATGTCATCTACACCGAGCGCGTCGGCCACTGCATTCGCCACGCACGGCGGCGTGCTCATGTTGTTGCCTTCGCCCAGCCCCTTGGCGCCAAGAGGCGTGAAAGGCGATGGCGTCTCCAGATGAATGATCATCGGATCGGGCACTTCGCAGGTGGTCGGCATCAGGTAATCGGCTAGCGTGCCTGACTGAAAACTGCCGTCGGAACCGTAACGAAACTCTTCCATCAGCGCCGCACCGAGCCCCTGCGCGAACGCGCCGCGAATCTGGCCGTCGGCGAGTGCGGGATTCAGCAACGTGCCGGCATCGTGTGCGGTCACATAGCGGTCGATCCGCACGCGCCCGGTTGCACGCTCCACTTCCACGCCGCACATATCGAAGGCAAAACCATAGGCCGCCGATGTATTGATGCGGTCCTGCTCGTCGGGCGCGTCCATGTTTTCCGGCGTCCAGAACACCGTCTCGCGCAGACCTGGTTCTTCGCCTTCAGGCAGCAACGCAGGCGCCCAATGCGGGGCGTTGCTGGCCACGCGGCCGAAGGGCATTGCGCGGGTTTCGTCGCCTGCTTTGTAGATGCGTCCGCCTTCGAAACGGATATCGTCCGGCTTGCATTTAAGCTGCGCTGAAACAATCCGCGCCAGCTTGTCGCGAACGCGCATGGCCGCGAGATGTACCGTGCCGGCGACAGCTCCCGCAAAGCGGCTTGAATAATTTCCCGCCGCCACCGACCACGCGTCCTTGTAGGTATCGAACTCCACGTTCACCACGATCTCGTGCGGCGCGAGCCCGAGCACGTCCGCCACCACTTGCGCGCACACGGTCATGTGCCCCTGCCCCGCCGGCGTCGACGCCACTGTCACCACCACGCCGCCAAGCAGGTCGACGCTGACTGTCGCGCTCGCAATCGCACCGCTCTTAGGTCCTGCCTTCTTGCGTGCTTCGGCGGGCATCACCGTCGTGATGTAACCCATGTTCGATACCGACGGCTCAACGATCGCCGCAAAGCCGATGCCGTACAAACGGCCTTCCTTGCGCGCAGCTTCCCGGCGTGCCTTGAGCTCGTCGTAACCGCCCTCCGCGAGCGAGCGTTTCAACGCTTCCTGATAATTGCCCGAGTCCAGTAATGCGCCGGCCGCGGCACGATAAGGGAAGGCATCGGCGGGAACAAAATTGCGCCGGTACACGTCCAGCACATCCTGCTTCAGCTCGATCGCGATGCGTTGCATCAGGCGCTCGAGCGCGAAATAAACCTGAGGACCGCCGAAACCGCGTACGAGTCCCGTAGGCGTCTTGTTGGTCAGCACAACCCTATTCCGCACCAGCAGCCCGGGAATGGCGTAGGCGCCCGTTAAACAGCCGTGCATGCGATAAAACGTGGCAGGCTCAGGCGCGCGCAGATAACCGCCGCAATCCTCGATCTGGTCGTAGTTGAGCGCGGTGATCCGGCCATCGTTTTCCACGGCCGCTTCGAGCGTGGTCAGCCGCGCCGTGGCCGAGGTCGCCGCGCTCAGGTGTTCAAGCCGGTCTTCCACGTATTTCACCGGCGCGTTCGCCTTGCGCGAGGCCAGGCACATCAGCACCACGTACGGGAACACGGCCTGCTTCACGCCGAAGCTGCCGCCCGAATCGCGCGGCGCCTTGTGACGCAAACGGTTAGCCGGCACGTTCAGCGCGAGCGCCATCACTGCGTGCAGCGAGAACGGCCCCATGAAGTTCGAGGTAACCTCATAACCTTCGTCGCCGGAAAGGTACTCGGCCACGACCACGGCGCATTCGATCGGCGCACAGGTATTGCGCGGATAGTGCGCTTCCAGCTTCACGCGATGCGGCGCGTTCCTGAATGCCGCTTCGGGCTCGCCGTAGCGAAAACTGCGGTCGCTGATCACGTTGGTCTGGACGTTCGGATGCAGCACCGGCGCATCGCTTTTGAGCGCGCCTTCTATCGATGTCACGGGGTCGAGCGTCTTGTATTCCACCTTGATCAGGTCGAGTGCGTCCTCGGCCAGCGCACGCGTTTCTGCCATCACGACCGCAACCGGTTCGCCGACATAGCGCACGCGATCGGTCGCAAGCGCCCACTGCTCCATCTTCGACTTCACGCCGACCACGAACGGGCGCGACCACGCAGCGAGGTCGTCACGCGTCAGTACCGCCCGCACGCCTTCGCATGCGAGCGCAGCGGTGGTATCGATGAAAATCAGTTCGGCATGAGCATGCGGTGAGCGCAGGACGGCCGCGTGCAGCGTTCCTGGCTTGATACCCAGGTCGTCGCCATATCGGCCGCGGCCAGTCAGGATGGCGGGGTCTTCGAAACGTTCGTACGACTTCCCAACATGTTTTGTTTTGGGCTTCACCGGCTGCGCCAGCGCCTCTTGCACCACGGGTGCATCTTGCACCTCGTGCGCTATTTCGACCGCCTCAGACGCGCGCGCGTCGATACCGGCGAAACCGGTTGGTTCGCGCTGGTTCATTCGTCTGCTCCTTCGTCGCGTCGCGCGCCGAACTCATCGGCAAGACCACTCCATCGCCGGGCTATTTCACGGTGCTCGATGCTGAACAGATCGAGAATCCGGCCGACGGTATGGTCAACGACGTCTTCGATAGTCTTGGGATGCGCGTAGAACGCCGGGACCGGCGGCATGACGATCGCGCCCATCTCGGTCGCCATCGTCATGTTGCGCAAGTGCGCGAGATTGAGCGGTGTTTCGCGCGCCACCAGCACAAGACGGCGGCGCTCTTTCAGCATGACGTCGGCTGCGCGCGTGAGCAGGTTATCGGCAAAACCATTCGCCACTGCGGCCAGCGTTTTCATCGAACAGGGAGCCACGACCATGCCGCTGGTCACGAACGAACCGCTCGCAATCGACGCGCCGACATCACGAACGTTATGCACGACATCGGCCAGCCCATCGAGATCATGGCGCGTAAGCCCGAGCTCCTGCGCCGCCGTCACCGCACCCGACGCCGACACGATCAGATGCGTCTCGTGCGTGCCGATCCGGCGCAACGCGGCAAGCAACCGCACGCCGATCACAGCGCCGCTCGCCCCCGAGATGCCGACGACCAGACGCGGTTTTTGATCGGCGCTCATTACTTCGCGCTCAGGTAGGTGTCGAAGCCGTCGTTATCGGGAGCAACGAGCGCGTCGAGATCGACCGCGTCGTAGCCGGGAATCCGCACGCGGGTGAACACATGGCCCGAATAGACCACCGGCCGCGTGGCGTCGAGACCCATCTTCGCGCTGATGCCCTGCAGATGCGGGGGGGCATCGTCGGGATGACCCACGGTCGTCGACGGGTCCAGCGGCGACCCTTGCGCGCCTTCGATCAACACAAGATCGTGGTCCGCCTGGAAACGCGTGGCGATCGCCCATTCAATTTCGGCGGGATCATGAATGTCCACGTCGGTGTCCACCACCACGACCTGCTTGATGTCGTAATGCGCGCCGAATGCACACAGGATCACGTTCTTCGCTTCGCCCTCGCGCTTCTTCGCGAGCTGCACCCACAGGTGATATCGACATACGCCACCCACTGAAAGATGCACGTCGGTCACACCCGGATGACTGCGTTGAAGGTGCGATAAAAGCGTCGCCTCGCGCGGAATCCCGCCGAGCAACAAGTGCTCCATTTCGGCTGGCACGATGGTGTGATAGACCGGCTTCTGCCTATGCGTAACCGCCGTCACCTCGATCACTTCACGCGCTTCCCGCGCGCTGTAATACTTCGGAAACTCACCGAACGGACCTTCCGCTTCGCGCACGTCCGGCAGGATGCGGCCTTCGATCACGATCTCCGCGAACGCCGGTACGCGCACTTCGTTCGTCACGCATTTAACGACCGGCAAGGGCGTGCCGTGTAATGCGCCGGCAATCTCCAGCTCGTCGAAATCGATCGGAGAAATGGCCTGGGACGCGAGCATGGTCAGCGGATCAACGCCGATTGCGACAGCAATATCGAGCGCATCGCCAGCGGCTTCGGCTGCCTTCTGGAACGCATGAAGATGGCGCGGCAGCAGCAGGATCGCCATGCGGTCGCGGGCGTGAACCTGGATACGATTGATCGAAACGTTCTGTACGCCAGTGCGGGGGTTTCGTGCAATCACGAGACCTGCGGTGATGTACGGACCGTTGTCATGTTCGCTATGGGTGGGGATCGGCAGCAGCGCGTGAAGGTCGATACCGCTGGTATGCACGACTTGCTGGCAAGCGGCTTGCGCGGCGGGCACTTCTTTCCATGGCAGTGGATGATCCGCTGCATCGCGGAAACGTTGCAACAGATCTTTTTCGGCCACGCCCATGGCCTCGGCAATCCACGCGCGCCTGGACATAAAGCCGCTGACCACCGGCATGTCGTGTCCACCGGGGGCGAGGAATACTGCCGCTTGCTTGCCGTCGAGCCGCTTCGCCACGGCCGCGAGCTCGTGTTTCAGCGCGACCGGTTTGGCGATGGTCGCGACGCGTCCTGTGGCGGAGAGGTGGGCGAGCCAGCCACGCAGCGACAATACGTCGAAGGATTGGCGGGCAAGTGGGGTTGTTGCTGGGCCGTTCGTCGCGGCGTCACGTTGGTTCATCTGCGTCTCCATCATTTCTGAAATGAAGCGTAGCGACAACGCGATATAACTTCTAATACTGTTTTTTGATGTTCTCGATCAGTGGTCGTGATATCCGTATTTGCCCTGATGTAAGTCTTTCGTTAGTGGATTATCAATACCATAGGACTTGGGCGCGGTACCCTCTGACCGCACGTGTGATAAATAGCGGCTGCTTCATTAGATCTATTGATAGCCTGGCCGCCGGGCCATTCTCTTTACGAGCCGACCTGCATGGACCTGAAGCAGATTCAGTATTTCATCGCCCTGTTCGAGGACGGCTCCGTCACGCGCGCAGCCAAGCGGCTGAACATCGTGCAACCCGCCTTGAGCATGCAGATCGCCAAGCTGGAGGACGAACTGCATCAACAGCTCTTTGAACGCGGGGCACACGGCATGGCGCCCACCGCGGCGGGACGCCTGATGTACCGCCTCTTCCTGCCGATCGTGCGGGACCTCGCACACGCGCGCCAGCAACTGGTGCAGCGTGACGAAGTGGTGACGGGGCACGTATCGATCGGCTTGATTGCGTCGGTGACGGAGAGCGTGCTGGCGGATTCATTGTCGCGGTTTCACGCTCGTTATCCGCATGTGGAAGTCACCGTGTCCGACGGTTACAGCGCGACGTTTATCGACTGGGTATCGGGCGGACAACTCGATGCCGCGCTGATCAACAAACCTCGGGCGCGCCTGTCACTCGACTCGCAGCCCTTGCTCGATGAAGAGATGGTGCTCGTCACCAGTGCCGTGCATGGTCCTGACCTGCCGCATGCCATCGATCTTGCGCAGCTTCCTGAACTCGAACTGGTGTTGCCCACGAAGCGCCATGGCTTGCGCGGCGTACTCGATACCGCCGCCCAGCACGAAGACGTACTACTCGCACCACGTTTCGAGATCGATGTGCTGAGCACGATCGTCAGGCTGGTCGAAAGCACGCGCTTTGCGACGATCCTTCCGCGCATCGTGGTGGAGCGCGCGGTGCGGCTCGGCACGCTGCGCGCCTATCCCATTCTCGCGCCGAGAATCGTGCGCCATATTGTGCGGATCAGCCATCCACGGCGCCCATTGAGCGCGGCTGCCGAAGCGCTGATTGCAATCATCGCCGACGAATTGCGGCTCGTCTCCAGCGAGTCGACGATGGAGGCGCGAGCATGACCCCGGCCCTTCTTTACCGCTCTTCAAGCACCGAGAGAATATTGCCCGCCGGGTCCTTGAACCAGGCAATCACCGGGCCTTCGGGGCCGCGGCAGATCCCTTTGGCATCGGTCTTGAGACTCGGCATGTCGTAGTGTTCGAACTTCACGCCGCGCGCGCTCAGTGTGTCGACTGCGTGGTCCACGCTATCGACCGGGAAGTTCAGTACGGTGTATGTCGCCGGCGCATGATCGGGCTTGGGATAGACCAGTACGTTGTTGCCGCCCGCCAGATGCAGCTTGAGAATGCCCATGGGATCGCTCGTCACTTCGATGCCCAATGTCTCGCTGTAAAACGCCTTCGCTTCAGCGAGATCCTTCACCGCGAAGCCGCTGAACGCCGGGCTGTCTTTCAATAGCGTTTGCATTGTTTGCTCCTTTCAGTTTGTGCAAGTCATGCGTCCGGCCACGACGCGCGCAATTCCCTGACCGGCCGCACTTCCACCCCGCCCAAGCGAACGACGGGGAATCCTGACGCGATGCGCATCGCTTCATTCATGTCACGTGCCTCAATCAGGACGAAACCACCTACCTGCTCCTTGGTCTCCGCGAACGGACCGTCCGTAATCGAAACATCCTCGCCACGGACCCTGAGCGTGACCGCTTCCCTGGCGGAGTGCAGCGCCTGCGCCGCAATGAGCTGGCGGGTTTCGCGCAGACGCTCATCGTATGCCAGGGATTCATCGACTAGCGCGTCGTACTGGCGTTTCGACAGATCGTCGAGCACGCGTTCGTCAAAGACAATGAGGCACAGGAATTTCATCGATGTCTCCGCTTAGGGGTGGCTTCACCCTGTAGACGCATGAGCAGGGTCGAAATCGACGGAAAGCGGGTGCAAAAAAGTATCGAAATGTAACGAATGGGATTGGAGTGCATGACCCGCTTTGCGCCGGGGCGAACTCTCATGCGGCGATGTGCGGGATGCCCGGAGGGGGGCGTGTCTGTTAATCTGCGCCTTTCTTTCCGCCGACAAGACTTCGAACCATGCAACAGGATCTCCCTTTCAACGAACGAGGTATTACGTTTGCCCGCGCTGGCCTGAGTGCGTCGGGTCAGTTGTTTCCGCTACGCGATTTACTCGGGGCAACGGTGGTGATGGTGCCGCGGCAGAAGCCCTTGCCGATTACGCTGGGTGTGATCGGTTTGATCGTCGCGGTGACGGGTGGAATTCTCGGTTCAGGGCCGGCGTTGCTGCTGGGCGTGATGATTGCGGTAGTGGGATATTTGTCGTGGATTACGCAGGATGTGATCTACAGGATGTACGTCACGACGCCGGCAGGCGAACGTGAGGTGTTCACGACGAAGGACGAGGAGTTTGCGCAGCGCGTGGCGAAGCTGGTGCGCGAGGGCATTCCGGCGGTAGCCACGTCGGCGCCTATTTAACGGTTTCTTTACGCGGACCGCGGCGATCCATGCCCGTTGTTAATGCGTGGCTCGCTAAAGTGGTGCTGTTCCCACCACCGCCCGTCGCGAGACGGTGCAACATCCGATGCTTCAGGCAAGCGTTGTTTCCCCGGTCCGTTCCTCTTCTGTTCCTGTGGCCAAGCCGTTCGTGCGGGCCACGCGAAAGTTTCACACGGTAGTCGCGTTCGATCTCATCCTGCCGGGGCTTGACTCTAGCGGGCCACGCCGCGTTTTGCAGAAGGCGCTGGGGGGTGAGGCTCGCATGCAGGTGGTGGCGACCGATCGCCGGCATGAATGCGTCACGTTGCACGTTGAAGTGCCTTCGCGGACGTTGAATGATGTGATTGGGGTGGTGACTTCCCGGTTTGAGCAGGCGACCTTGGGGCATGCGACGACGTTCACGCTGCGGCAATAAAGTGGTTGGTTTCGCTCGCGCCAGGGTTGGCTTTGCTCGCGCCGGTGGACGGGGTTTTGAGGGGCCCGGTGCGCTGGTTCTTAAGGTTAGCGGTCAGGGTTGGCGCTGGATTTCCAGGTTCCAGGGTTAGTGGGTGGGGTCAGTGCCAGGTTGCTAGGTTCTGGGGTTAGCGGTCGGAGTCAATGCCGGGTTGGTGCTTTCGGCCTTAGTGGTCTGCCTGAGTCGGATTTTCTCTTTATCACTATTAGCCACTGTGCGTGGCGGCACGTCATTTCTTTGTCCAAAGGTAACTAGTCAGCCGCTAAAGGCGAAGGGACGTGGCCAGCGAAGCTAAGAGCGAGCGCGGCCATGAGTGGGCGGCGTTGTTTGCGCAGGGTAGCCAGATACGATCGGATGGTGCAAAACGCCTGAAGTCCGCTCGCTGTGCGGAAGCATCCCGAGACTTTTTGTTTGAGCTTGGGCATGCGGATATCGCGTTCGGCCTGGTTATTGTCGAACGGCACGCGATGGTCGGCCACGAAACGCCACACTTGCGCGGTATGACGCTCCAGGCGCCCCAGCAGATTGTAGGCTTCGCTTTGTTTGATTCTGCCGCGCACATCTTCACGCGTGGGGTCGCGCGCTTGTTGCGGGTTGAGCTTGCGGCCTTCTCTGATCAGGGCGCGGCTGCGTCGCCGATAGTAGTTGGTGCGCGTGCGGCTCAAGCCCGTGCGGCCGCAGGCAATGCTGTCATCGACCTCGCGCTTGGCCTGGCGCAGCAGCTTGAGCATGTGTTCGGCCCAGGGCTGCTGGGTGGATTCCCACACCCCGATCAACTCGCGCAGATGATGCGCGTTGCATAACGCATGCTCGCACTCGTAGTAGGAGTAAGGCACCCAGCCATCGTGCACTGCGATCCCGGTAAATGAGGGCAGGATACCGAAACTGTCCAGTGCTTCGCGCCCACGCGTGCGGTGCGAGCCATACCACGTCAGCGCCTGGGTCGAGGCCGTGTGCAGCCAGTGCAGGGTACGTCCCACGCGCATGCCGGTTTCATCGAAATGCACGACCGGCGCGCTTTGCAGCGCTTGCCCAATGAGTTCAACGGCCGGACTCAACATCCGTGCCGCTTGCGTGATGCAGTTTTGCACCGTGCCCGAACTCATGCTCAGGCCAAACAGGTCGCGCAACGCCTGCGAGGTACGCTCCAGGGGCAACTGCTGATATTGCGTCAGATAGACCGCCGCCGCCTGGATCTGGCTGCCGTACTGCACCGCCTGGCTTACGCCTTTGGGAAACTCGGCCCGATGTAATTGGCCGCAGCCGCATTGCGCCCGCTCCACGCGATGGGCTGTCACCTCAAACCGGATCACCGGCAAATCGATGACCTGGCGCTCTTCGGCCAGCACTGAAATGCGATCGGGCATGATTTCTTTCCCGCAGTTATCACATACCCGACTCACGCGATGAATCTCAACGTGATCTGGCTGCGCCACGCGTTTGAGTGTCTTGCCCTCATGACCTGGCTGAGCGCCTGGCATGGCGCCGCTCGCCGTGCGCTGCGACTTGGGTTTGGGTTTGCGCTTCAAGCCATCCGAGGACGGTGGCTTGCTTGAGTTGTGGCTGTCCTTCTCCAGCTTCGCTTCAATCTCATTCAGACGCCTCACCAACTCAATGATGAGCGCGTCTTTCTGCTCGTCCGTTAGATTTTTAAGGTTGGGCACTAATGTCATCTCCGAATCATGCCGAGCTTCGCAGCAGTTTACAAGTGCTGACTAGTTACGTCCAAAGCGACAAAGAAACGAAGCAAAGAAAACGCTTTAACCGCTCTACCCTAAGTGTCCACAGCGTGCAGTTTTCATTCATAGGTGCCCCAAAAGCACGGTGCTCGCCAGAGCCACGGATGTTTGAACCCCTCCTTCTCGCGAATCCTGACACGAACACGCTTCGCCCCGTACGCTCTCGGGCAAGCACATTTGCTAAGGAACCCGCACGGCCTTACAGGTATTTACGGCTACGGTTCTGACGAATTAGCTACCAGTTCTGTGCGACCGTATTCATTCGCCACAGCTTGATGCGTGTTTGTGTTTACTGCTTCAGTTTTTGTGAATTTGGCTGCGCGTTCTGTACAGCTATTTTCGTCGGTTATGCCCGCCCGCATCTTTGCGGCCTCGTTTCCAGCAGGGTTGGCGACGTGGTTCGAGACGCATACTGATTTGGAGGGAGGTTATCCGCGGATAGCGCGGAGTGCTCCTTGGGCAGGTTCAATCACTGGTGGCGAAGCGTGTTGGTATCGGTGTTCGGAGAAGGAGGGGTTCACACATCCTTCGCTCTGGCGAGCACCGTGCTTTTGGGGCACCTATGAATCAAAACTGCACGCTGTGGACACTTAGGGTAGCGTGGTTGAAAGCGCTTTCTTTGCTTCGTTTCTTTGTCGCTTTGGACAAAGAAATGACGTGCCGCCACGCACAGTGGCTAATAGTGATAAAGAGAATATCCGACTCTCGCAGACCACCACGGCCGAAAGCACCAACCCGGCATAGACCCTGACCACTAACCCCAGAACCGACCAACCCGGCACTGACCCCAACCACTAACCCCAGAACCGACCACCCCGGCACTGACCCCGACCACTAACGCCGAAAGCACCAACCCCTGACAACCGAGCCCCCCTCGCACCATCCCCCCCAAAACCCGTCCACCGGCGCGAGCAAAAACTAAACAACTAAAGGCTCAACATGCCAAATATGCCTGGCATACTCCGCAATCGTCCGGTCTGACGAAAAAATCCCCATCCCCGCGACATTTTCAATCGCACTGCGCGTCCACGCTTCCTTATCGAGGAATTTCGCATCGACGTCCGCCTGAGCTTTGTCGAAACTCTCAAAATCCGCCAACACCATGTAATGGTCGCCCCAATCCACCAGCGTATGAAAAATGTCATAGAACCGATGCGGCTGGTCCGGCGAAAAATGCCCAAGGCGAATCTGATCGAGCGCCAACTTCAGTTCAGGATTCTCCTCGTAAATATGCCGCGGCCGGTATCCCGTCGCCCGCAACGCATCAATCTCTTCAGTCGAGTGCCCAAAGATAAACATGTTCTCGCGCCCAACGGCGTCGCAAATCTCAATGTTCGCGCCATCCAGCGTGCCAATGGTCAATGCCCCGTTCAACGCGAGCTTCATATTGCCCGTACCCGACGCTTCAGTCCCCGCCATCGAAATCTGCTGCGATAAATCCGCTGCCGGAATGATCAGTTCCGCCACGCTCACACCATAGTTCGGAATGAAACCGACCTTCAACCGGTCACCAATCAACGGATCGTTGTTAACCTTCTCCGCCACGTCGTTGATCAACTTGATGATCGTCTTGGCCATCTTGTACGCCGACGCCGCCTTGCCAGCGAACATCACCACACGCGGTGTCCACGCCTTCTCCGGCTGCTCGCGAATCCGGTTGTACCGCACAATCACATGCAGGATGTTAAGCAACTGCCGCTTGTATTCGTGAATGCGCTTGACCTGCAAATCGAACAGCGCATTCGGGTCGATAATCGCCCCCGTCTCCAGCTTCGCACGCGCGGCGAGCCGTACCTTGCTCGCGAACTTCGCATCGTGAAAGGCTTTGGTGAATTCAGGGTCATCGCGCCATTCACGCAGCCGGGCCAGCTCGAACAAATCAGTCCGCCAGCGCGGTCCAAGCCGTTCATCGATCAACGACGACAGCTTCGGACTCGCCTGCGACAACCACCGCCGCGGCGTAATGCCGTTCGTCACGTTCGTGAAACGTTCAGGGTACATGCGCGCGAAATCGGCGAAAATATTTTGCGTCATCAACTGCGAATGCAGCTTCGACACACCATTTACCGTGTGGCTGGCAACAATGGCCAAGTGCGCCATGCGAACACGCCGCTGACCATATTCATCGACGAGAGAAATACGGCGGATCAGGTCCATGTCGCGCCCGAACTTCTCACCCACCTGCTTGAGAAAATCCGCGTTGATGTCGAAGATGATCTCAAGGTGGCGCGGCAACAGTCGCGACAGCATTTCCACGTCCCAGGTTTCCAGCGCCTCGGGCATCAAGGTGTGGTTCGTGTACGAGAACATTTGCTGAATCAGCTTCCACGCCTTGTCCCACGGCAAATGATGCGTATCGACCAGCAAACGCATCAGCTCGGGAATAGCCAGCACCGGATGGGTGTCGTTCAGATGCACCGCCACCTTCTCCGCCAGCCGCCCAAAATGCGTGTGCGTGCGTTGATATCGGCGGATCAGATCCTGCATCGTCGCGGAAACAAAGAAGTATTCCTGGCGCAAACGCAGTTCGCGGCCGGCCTGCGTGGAGTCGTCCGGATACAGCAGACGCGACACATGTTCGGAGGTGTTCTTCGCTTCCACCGAGCGGCGATAATCGCCTTGGTTGAACGCGGACAAGTCGAATTCATCGGTCGCCCGCGCCGACCAGAGGCGCAACGTATTGGTCGCGGTCGTGGCAAAACCGGGGATCACGGTGTCGTACGCCATGGCGTTCACGTGTTCCGTGTCTATCCATTCGGTCCGGTCGCCATGACGTATCGTGCGGCCGCCGAAATGGATCACATAGTTCACTTCCGGCCGCGGAAACTCCCACGGATTACCCGCGCGCAGCCAGTAATCGGGCGTTTCGACCTGATTGCCGTCAACAATGGTCTGCCGGAACATGCCGTATTCATAGCGGATGCCATAGCCAAAACCGGGAATGCCGACGGTCGCCATGGAGTCGAGAAAACACGCGGCAAGGCGGCCAAGGCCACCGTTGCCAAGCGCCGCATCCGGCTCCAGGTTTTCTAACGTATTGAGGTCGATCCCAAGGCCGGCGAGCGCGTCCCGGACTTCGTCGTGAATGCCGAGCGCAAGCAACGCGTTGGTAAAAGTCCTGCCAATCAGGAATTCCATCGACAGGTAGTAGACACGCTTTACATCCTGCTCGTACTGCTGGCGCGTGGTTTTCATCCAGCGCGCCACCAGCCGGTCGCGGACCGCCAGTTCGGCCGCATGGAGCCAGTCGCGCGGCTGCGCGGTGACGGCGTCCTTGCCGACTCCGTACATGAGACGGTTGGAAATGGAGCGCCTGAGCGCATCGACGGTGCTGTTCAGCTGTTCGAATTCCAGGTCGACGGATGTCATCGAACTCTCCAGAAATGCATTGCTGGACAACGCGCTAGGTACGAGCCGCGTTCTGTCAAGCGGGACGGGGCCGGGTGAACAGGCAGGTTACGCTATTTTTATTTTTTTGGGTATTGGCCCCGGCGGCCGTGGAATCGGCACGACATCCGCCGGCGGTCCGTCCTTTTGTCGCATTTCCGTCATCGGGAACAGCGTGACTGATCCGGAAACAGAATTGTTAATTACTTTGGTTTCCTGATCATGGTCGTGTTTAAGCGCGATTTGATGACACCGCGCTGTGCCCTTCCGCAAGCCTTTCGATTAGCTGAATATAGTGGTCGATCGGCGGCGTAACGCGCGCCGGGCGCTTGGCAAGATCATCCCAGCGGCGCAATGAAAGCGCGTCCTGCGCGAAGGGCTTGCGCATGAAATCATCTGCTTCTTCCTTGCTGAAAATGCCGCCTTGCAGTTTCAGGCTACGGACTGAATCCGCTGATAGTGTCGAAAAATAATCGGTATCGATTGCACATAGACAGCGTTTCGCATCCACGTGCAGGCGGATCGGCTCGAGCACGGCATCGCCGAACAGCGGCCGCAGGAAGGGCAGCGCGAAATACTGGTGCAAGTCGTCGATACCCCGCTCGGTCGGCGTCTCGCCTTGGACATTGAGCAAGTGGCCCAGGTCGTGCAAAAACGCCGCGCCAACGAGTGTTTCGTCAGCGCCCGCTTCCTCGGCCAGTGCCGCCGTCTGCAACGCGTGCTGGAGTTGCGTGACGGGTTCACCGCTATAGGCAATGGCGCCGTAGGTATCGAAGAGATACCGGATATCAGTAAGCGTGAGCGCCATGATTCATGCCCAGGGTAGAGAAAAAGTCTTGAGGTTGGTGAAGCTTTTCATCGCTTCCTGCACGCCTTCCTTGTAACCCAGGCCCGAGTCCTTGATGCCACCGAACGGCGTCAACTCGATCCGGTAACCCGGCACTTCCCACACATTCACGGTGCCCACGCGCAGTTCGTTCACGAAGCGCGTGATCAGGTCCGCCCTGTCTGTACATACGCCGGACGACAAACCAAACGCCGTCCCGTTGCTGATACGAATGGCATCATCGATGGTATCGAATTCGATGATCGGAGACACCGGCCCAAAGGTTTCCTCGCGCACCAGCGTCATGGACGGATCAACACGATCAAGCACCGTGGGCGAATACAGCGCGCCATTGCGATGATTGCCGCAGAGCAGCCGCGCACCCTTCAATACTGCTTCGTTTACGCGCGCTTCGAACAACTCAGCGGCGGCCGCGTCGATCACGGTGCCCATCTGGTTCGCGGGATCGAAGGGATCGCCGTGACTCCACGCAAGCGTTTTTTCCACCACGAGTTCCGTGAACCGGGCGGCGACGCCCTTTTGCACGAGCATGCGTTTGACCGCCGTGCAGCGTTGCCCGGAATTCTTGTATGAGCCCTGCACAGCCAGCGTTGCCGCGCGTTCCAGATCGGCGTCGTCGAGCACGATCAGCGGATCGTTGCCGCCGAGCTCCAGCACCACGCGCCGATACCCCGCCCTCGCCGCAATCTCCTTGCCGATTGCCACGCCACCGGTAAAAGTGACGAGGTCAGCGTGCCGGTTCGTCACGAGTTCTTCGGCGATCTCGCGCGGGTCGCCCGTTAAAACCTGCAGCATGGGCGCGGGCAAACCGGCTTCGTACAACACGTCGGCCAAGTAGTAGGCCGACAACGGCACCTTCTCCGACGGCTTCAGGATCACGCGATTGTTCGTTGCAATAGCCGGTGCAAGTTTATGCGCGACCTGATTCATCGGATGATTGAACGGCGTGATCGCGACGATCACACCGGCCAGCGGCTCGCGTTGCGAGAACACGCGGCGGGCCTTGCCGTGCGGGGTAAGGTCGCAGGAAAAACTCTGGCCGTCGTCACGCAACGCTTCCATCGCTGCGAATTTGAGCACGTCCGCCACGCGGCCAATTTCATAACGCGAATCCTGTTTCGACAAACCCGATTCAAGCGAAATAAGATCCGACGCTTCTTCCGTGCGCTCACGCAGTAACCCGGCAGCACGTTCGAGAATCTGCGAGCGTTCATAACGTGTAAGCGTCGAGCGGTAGTTCACCGCGTACTCGAATGCGTCGCGCACGTCATCAACGCTTGCCATCGGCACGGTGCCAACGCGGGTATTCGTGTAAGGATCGAAAACATCGATCGTGCGTGCACGCGCCACGCGCTCACCTTTGAGGCGCAGTTTTTCGACCCGCAGCGCATGCTGCTCAACCGCGAGAACGGCGCTCATGATGCAAGCTCCAGGTGGTTCAATGCGATGTTGAAGACGTCGAAGTTGCGCAAGCGTTTCCCGTCCTGCTTCGGCTCGAAACCATCGGTCGGACGATTGAACAACAAGGGCACTTCCTGCTCGGACACGCCGCCATGCGAGCGCAACGGCACGGTCAATCCCGACAGGTCATGCTCCGCGCGCCGGGTGCCGAGCGCCGTGTTGCGTCCGCTCACGACCACGAGATCCCCCACGCGATCGTTGGGCAATTCAAAGCGCTCACATGCAGCCGCGTTGTCGAGCACGATATCCACGCCCGGCAACTCAGCAATGCGCGCCGCCAACGCTTTCGCATCGACGGAAACCGGCAGGTAGATGGTCGCGAACGAACCAAGCGCCCCGTGGTGGACCACATAGGGATCGGTAATCGGCAGGATCACACGCGCATTCGGAGCGTCCAGCGTTTCATCCAGCCAGTCTTGCAGGTACACCACGTTCGGCTCGCCCGTTGCGGCGTCGTGCTTCGCGTTCATGCCGTGGTCGGCGGTGAGGCCGATCACCGCGCCAAGTTCGTTCAGGCGCGCAAGGTAACCGTCCATCATCGCGTAGAACGCGTTCGCGCCGTCCGTGCCGGGCGCGCATTTATGCTGCACGTAGTCGGTCGTCGAGAGGTACATGAGGTCAAGCTTGCGGGTCTCGGCAAGCCGCACGCCAGCCGCGAACACGAACTCGGAAAGGCCCGCGCTGTACACGTCCGGCACGGGCTTGCCAACCAGTTCAAGTACGTTCTCGATGCCGTTCTCCGCGAGCGTCACCGTGTCCGCCTTCTCCGCCGAGAAACAGATGCCGTCGAGTTGCCAGCCGAGCAGTCGGCGCAGCTTGTCCTTCGCCGTGACCACTGCCACCTTCTCGCCGCGCCGCGCAGCAGCCGCGAGGATCGTGCCGGCGCGAAGGTAGGCCGGGTCGTTCATCATGACTTCGGCACCCTTGCCGCCGTTCGCTTGCGGGTCGAAGAAATAGTTGCCGCAAATGCCGTGCACCGAAGGCGGCACGCCCGTCACGATCGACAAGTTGTTCGGGTTGGTGAACGATGGAATCACGCAGTCGGCTCGGAAAGCGGACCCGCCACGCAGCATCGTGCCGATAAACGGTGCGACACCCGCCGCAACGGCCGCTTCAAGGTAATCGTATTCGCAACCGTCGACGCAGACGACAACAGTCAGCGCGCGCGCCGGACCATAAGCGCGGCCATTAACTTCCATGAGCATTTCGGTGGACGTGGACATGAGCTTCCTTTCCGTGATGAACCAGCGGTTTGCCAGCCCGTTTCGTTGCCATCAGGGCTAAGCGTGTGATTCCATATTTTGATGCACAACGCCAATATTTGCCACATTTTTCGGCGCAAAAAAGTCCCGAAAAATGAGATTTCCGGGAGAACCAGGCTGGATCAGGCCATTCGCCGCCGTGGCACTTTTGCCGCGATCAGCAACAATGCAGCGAGTGAAACGGCCAGCAAGATCAGCGAAAGCGCCGACGCCGGCAAGTAATAACCGCGATTCACCTGCCCGACGACCACAATTGGCACGGTCGCAAAACCCGGCGGATAGACGGTCAATGTCGCGCCCAGTTCGCCCAGCGATAAGGCAAACCCCAGTGCGAGGCTCGCGCGGATCGCGGGGACAAGCTGCGGCAGGACAACACGCGAGAGGACCATCGAAGGCGGCGCGCCGAGACTCGCGGCCGCTTCACGCAAGATCGTGAGTTCGGGGCGCAGCGCGGCGGCTGCACATCGATAACAAAAGGGCAGCACGAGCGCGAGTTGAACCAGCACCACGATTGCCGCCGAGCCCGAGATATCCAGCGGTTTCTTGTGATACGCGATCAGCACCGACAGCCCGAGCACGACGCTCGGCACGCCGTTGGGCATCATCGCGATGGTGTCGACCCACGCGCCCACGCCGCGGCGGTCGCGGCCTTCCAGCGCCAGTGCAAGCCAGAGGCCAAGCACGGTACCCAGCACCGCGACGCCGAAGCCGACTTCCAAGCTTGTAGTCAACGCATCGAAGTCGCTGGAGCCCAAACGTTCGAACCAGCGCATGCTGAAACCATCGGGGAAAATAGTTCCGGACCAGTGTGACGCCACGCTGGACAACGCCACCACGATCACCGGCAACACGAACAGCCAGAAGCACAGCAGCGCGGCAAAAGCCGTGAATGCCCATGCGCCGATCCGCTTCAGCGAATGCGGCTTCGACGTCGTTACGGGCAGCGTGAACTCAGTTGCCATTGCGGCCTCCCGTGCGTCGATTGACTCGTCTATACAGCGCGTACAGCGAGAGCGACATCGCCAGCATCACGACGGCGCCGGCGGCTGCCGTCGGCAAGTCGAGATCGACCGTGGCCGAACTGTAGATCGCCATCGGCAACGTGATCAGATGCGCACTGCCGAGCACCAGCAAGATGCCGAATTCATTGAGCGTCAGCAGGAAACACAGGATCGTGCCCGCTGCAATGCCGGGCCACGCGAGCGGCAAGATGACCTTGAACGCGACCATCCAGCCGCTCGCGCCAAGACTCTTGGCGGCTTCGATCAGGCGCATGTCGAGCGTAGCGAACGACGCGAGCGTGGGCCGTACGACGAACGGCGCGTAGAACACGACCTCCGCCAAAATCACGCCGCCGATACCGAACAGGAAGTTGAGCGGCGGGTCCTGCAGGTTGAAAAGCCGCTGCAATCCAATGCTCACCGAGCCTTGCGAACCATACAAAAAGATCAGCGTGAACGCGACCAGAAACGACGGGAATGCGACGAACAATTCGAGGAACCGGGTGACAAGCTTCGCCCCGGGGAATGGCTTGAAAAACAGCATGGCCGCGAGCAGCACGCCGAGCACTGAAGCGAGTGTCGCACTGCCGAACAAGATGCCGAGCGTCGTGCCGATCACGCCGCTCGTCTCGGGATTGGTGAAAAACGCGGTGTACGCATGCAAGCTCAGGCCGTGCGCGCCGGCCACGCTCAGCCGCAGGAGCTGCACCAGCGGATAGATGACCAGCGGACCCAGCACCACCACGAGAATGAACCACAAATGCCACTGCGCCAGCCGTTCGCGACGCCGCTTGGCGGCGGTATGCGCAACGTCGTCGACTACGTGCTCACTCACTGATAAGGACGACATCGTCAACCTCATGGCGTAGGGAAACGCGCGCGCCCTTGACGGGCATCGGGCCGTGGGCACGCTGCATGGTGACGAGCACGGGTTGATCGGGCAGCGCGTCGAGCATCACCGATACCGACAAGGCTGCGCCGTACCACTCCACCGAAGCGATGGTGCCATGCAGTTGGGCATCGCCCAGCGGTACGATCGAAAGGCACTCGGGACGCACGCATGCAACATGGTCGCGATCGTCGTGACGAGGATCGCCGATGGGGAACATGATGGACGGCGGCAACAGGTTGGCCGCGCCGAGATAGCGCGCGACGAATGCATCCTTCGGGTTGTCGTAGAGTTCGCGCGGCGTGCCGAGTTGCGCAATGCGGCCATCGCGCATCAGCAACGTGCGGTCGGAGAGCACGAGCGCGTCGTCCTGATCGTGCGTGACGCACACGATGGTCAGGTTCGGCAAACGCTCATGCAACGCCTTGAGTTCGGTACGCACGGAGGCGCGCAGGTTGGCATCGAGTGCGGACAGCGGCTCGTCCAGCAGCAGCACGTCCGGCTCGATCACCAGCGCCCGCGCCAACGCCACGCGCTGCTGCATGCCGCCCGACAACTGCGCGGGCATCACGTGCCCCGCGTCGCCGAGTTGCACGAGCTTGAGCGCATCGGCTACGCGCCGTGCGATCTCCCCTGCTTTCAGACGCCGCGCCCGCAGACCGAACGCGACGTTGTCATACACCGACAGATGCGGAAACAGCGCATAACTTTGAAACAGCAAGCCGAGATTGCGCTTGAACGGCGGCACATGCGTGAGATCGCGCCCGGCCACCGTCAACGTCCCCGCCAGCCCGTCCGCCTCGATAAAGCCCGCGATAAACCGCAGCAATGTGGTTTTGCCGCATCCGCTACGGCCAAGCACGGTGAGCAGTTCCCCGCGCTCGATGGTCAGCGACAGGTCATCGAGCACAGTGCGTGTGCCAAAGCGCACGCTCAGGCGGTCAATACGCACGCCGCCGTGCGCGAGCTGATTTGAATCCACGGCGGCGGCGTCGCGAGCGGCCGGAGCCAGCGTCAAAGTGTTCACGATTCGCATCCTTGAGAGCTTGGGGAAAACAGGACGAGCCCGAAGATCAAAGCAGGTTAAAGCTCAGACGCTCAGGACTTCGGCTTGACGACCTCGAGCTGTTTGTCGGAGTTGCCGATCACGTCGTTTTTCCAGCGCGTGGTCCATGCGGCCTTCTTTTCCATCACCTGGTTCCAGTCGACCGGAATCAGCTTCACGCCCGCAATGGCCTGCTTGACCGTCTCGCCGTTCTTACCCGCGAGCGGTACGTCGGTACGTCCCGGAATGCCGTAGATATCCGGCACCTTCGACTGCACTTCCTTCGACATCAGGTAGTCCACCAGCTTCTTGCCTTCCGCCTGGTTCGGGCCGCCCTTGATCAGGCCGATTGCGTAGGGCAACTGGAACGTGGTCGGTGCGTCGCCGGGCTTGGCCGAGAGGAAGATCGGCTTGAGCGACAGGCCGCCGTTGGTTGAGTCGTCCAGGTCCATCTGCAGGTCGCCATTGGCGAACGCGATCTCGTTGCGTGAGAGCAGGACATCGAGATACCCCGTGCCCTTGGTGTGGAATTTCGCGCTCTTTTCCAGATCCTTCAGGTAGTCGAACGCCTTGTCTTCGCCCATCAGCGCGCTCGTCAGGATGATCACGGCCATGCCGTCGCCGGCGGTGGCGGGATTCGAATAGGCGATCTTGCCGCTGAAGTCGGGATGCAGCAGGTCACCAAACGTCTTCGGAGCGGTCTTCGTGATTTCCGGGTTGATCGCGAACGAGAAATAGTTGTTCACGAAGGTCGCCCAGGAACCGTCCGAGGCTTTGGCGATTGCCGGTACGTTCTTGTAGTTGACGCTCTGGTACGGCTGCAGCAAGCCGCTTTGCGACGCTTGCTGAATGAATGGCGGCAGCGTGACGAGCACGTCCGCTTTCGGCGAATCCTTCTCCACCGTCGCGCGATTCACGACTTCCCCGCTACCCGCAATCACGATATTGACCTTCACGCCTTCCTTCTTTTCAAAGGCCGGCAATACATCCTTGTACAGGTTTTCCAGACCATCGGCGCTGTACAGCACGACTGCATCGGCAGCAAAAGCCGGCGCCGGCACGGCACCGGCAAACGCAGCCACGGCCAGCGCCGGCAGCACGCGCTGCGCGACGAAACGGGAAGCGGGAAAGCGATTTTTTGTCATGGTGCTTGTTTCTCCGGGAAGGCGGATACAACCAGGTGGCGTGAAGGTAGACACACATTTTTCCAGGCATCGGCTGGATTCTTTTGGGTCCGATGCGTCGGATGATTCATTGGCGCAGCGTCCTGAATTTCAGTGCGCGAGCAACCCGAACGAAGCATCACAGAACTTCGTGACAGCGACGTGACGATGCCACATTTTTCCAACAAAGAACACATTTCGCCAAAATTCCGCTTAGACTATTTCATGCCTGCCGAACGATGCCGAGTTGTCGACCAAAGCCTCAACCCCACCGTCGAGCGGCGCCTGTTGCCATGAATGGAGGAAAACGTGATCAACGGAAGTGACCCGATTTTGCTGACCCCTGGCCCACTGACTACATCGCCTGCCACCCGCCAGGCGATGCTGCGCGACTGGGGTTCCTGGGACGCGGCTTTCAACCGCATGACAAGCGATATCTGCCGCGACCTGCTTGCGATCGTGTCCGGCCAAAAAGATTTTGTGTGCGTTCCCATGCAAGGCAGCGGCACGTTTTCCGTGGAAGCCGCGCTCGGTTCGCTCGTGCCGCGCGACGCCGTGGTGCTCGTGCCGAACAACGGCGCGTATTGCACACGCTTGCTGAAAATACTGGAGCGGCTGGGCGTGACGTCGGTCGAACTGACGTTTCGCGATGATGAGCCGGCGAGCGTCGCGCGGATCGAGGACATGTTTCGCCACGAGCCGCGCATCACGCATGTGGCGCAGGTGCATCTGGAGACGAGCGCGGGTTTGCTGAACCCGCTCGACGACATCGCGGCGTTGTGCAAGCGACACGGCAAGAGCCTGATCGTCGATGCAATGAGTTCGTTCGGCGCATTGCCTATCGATGTATCGAAGGGCGGTATCGACGCGGTGATTTCCGCCAGCGGCAAGTGTCTCGAAGGCGTGCCGGGGATGGGTTTCGTGATCGTGCGACGCACGCTGCTGGAAGCGTCGGCGGGCAACTCGCGCTCGCTCGCGCTGGATCTCCACGATCAATACGCGTACATGATGAAGACCACGCAATGGCGCTTTACACCGCCTACGCATGTGGTCGCCGCGTTGCGCGCGGCGCTTGACCAGTTCATCGCGGAAGGGGGGCAGCCGGCACGTGGCGCGCGCTATCGCCGCCATTGCGCGGCATTGATCGAGGGTATGGCGGCGCTGGGTTTCAAGCCGTTCCTGGATGCCGCTGTGCAGGCGCCGGTGATCGTTACGTTCCACGCGCCGCACGATCCGGCCTACGATTTCAAGCGCTTTTATGAAGCCGTCCGCGATACGGGTTACGTGCTCTATCCGGGCAAGCTGACGGAAGTGGAGACGTTCCGCGTGGGGTGCATCGGCGCAATCGATACGAACGAAATGTTTAACGCGGTAGCGGCCATCGGGCGGGCGCTGGGCACGCTGCACGTGCTGCCGGCAGACTTGACGGCAGCGTGAGATCAGCGTGAAGCCCGGGCATTCAGGCGATCACCAGCTCCGGCCCGCGCGCGGCGATTGCGCGGCGCATGGCTTTGTCGGGCGCGACTTCGGTAATCAGGTAACGCGCCTTCTCGAAGTCGCGGATACGCACGGGCGTGACGTTGCCGAACTTCGAGTTGTCCGCGACGATAGCCGCCGCGCTCGCCGCCAGGATCATGCGGCTGCGCACTTCGGCGGCCAGGCGCGAATAGTCGGTCAGGAAGCCTTCGGGCGTGATCGCGCCCGCGCCGACAAACGCGAAATCCACGTGATATTGCGAGAGTTGCTGCACGGTATCCAGCCCGAATACCGCGTCCTCGTGGTCCGAGAGTTCACCGCCGAACAGCGTGACCTTGTTGTCGTTGCGGCGCCCAAGCAGAAGCGCGATGCGCCAGTCGTTGGTATAGACCGCCAAGCGGTGCCGGTCGCCGAGTGCGCGGGCGACGGCCTGGGTCGTGCTGCCCGAGTCGATGATCACCGACGCGCCGTCGGGGACGAGTTGCGCGGCACGCTCGCCGATCGCGCGCTTGGCGGCGGCGTTCGCGGCTTCCCGCACGTCGAGGTCCGGCTCCCGGCGATCATTGGACAGCGCGCCGCCGTGGGTGGTCGCGATCAGGCCGCGTTCAGCGAGAGCATTGAGGTCGCGACGGATAGTCTCGCGCGACACGTCGAGTGCGCGCACGAGTTCGGCGACCGACAACGCGCCGTTCTTCGACAACTCCGACAGGATGTATTGATGACGTTGTTCGGCAAGCATCGAGTGCGGCCGGGCATGCCGGCAATGAATGAACTAGCGAATGGATAGACAGGATAGCCCCGAAGATAAACCCGGGACCGCGCGTATTGTAGTACGCGACGGGCCGCTACACGGATGACCATGACAACGACACTTACTCCCCATCGCACCGACGTTGCGATTATCGGCGCGGGTATTCTCGGCCTGGCGCATGCCTATGCGTTCGCTAAACGCGGCTTGCGCGTGACCGTATTCGAGCGCAGCGGCACGCCGGTCGGTGCGTCCATCAGAAATTTTGGCATGGTGCTGGTGACCGGCCAGCCGCCGGGCGCGATGCATGCGCTTGCGCAGGCATCGCGGAAAATATGGCTCGACTGGGCGTCCGGCGCGGCGCTGCATGTCAGGCGTTCCGGCTCGCTGATGTTCGCCCGCAGCGCAGCCGAAGCTCAGGTAATGGAGGCGTTCGCGGCAACGCGCGCCGAGTCGGCGGGCTACGACGCCGCGTTGCTTTCACGCGCCGCGCTCGATGATCTCTACGATGGCCGCTTCCGGAAACATCGCGCTGCACTGCATGGGCGTGCCGATTTGCAGGTGTTTTCGCGCGAGGCGGTGCCTGCGCTCATCGACTATTTGCGGCGTGAGTTCAACGTGGAATTCCGCTTCGGGACGCTCGTGCAGGATGTGGATGGCGGACGGGTCGAGACAACTGCAGGCCAGTGGCGGGCGGAGCATGTTGTGGTTTGCGCGGGACATGATTATCTTTCGCTGCTCGCGCCGCAACTCGCTGCATTGGAACCGCGGGTGTGCCGGTTGCAGATGTTGCGCGTGCGGCCAACCACGCCTTTCGCCCTCGATCATGCCGTGCTGACCGGGTTGAGCTGCCTGCATTACGGCGCGTTCTCGGACCTTCCCGAAGCCGCCGCGCTGCAAGCGGAAGTGGCTGCGCGGGAATCCGCGTTAATCGAGCACGGTATTCATCTGCTGGCGAGCCCGACGCCTGGGGGTGATCTGATCGTGGGTGACTCGCACGATTATGGTGACGATCCGTCACCGTTCAATTCGCAGGCTATCGATGAAATCCTGCTCGGTCTGGCTGAGGACACGCTCGGCGGTACGTTGCGGGTCATCGAACGGTGGCAGGGCGTGTATGGCGCGCGCACCGGGATGTCGGGCGCGCCGTTTTCTGTCCTGCGGGCCGCGCCGAATGTGACCGGCGTGTACATGCATAGCGGCGTGGGCATGAGCGTCGGGCCGGCGCTGGGAGAACGCGTAGTCAGTCATCTGATTGACGGGGCGGCGCTGCCCACAGCGTGACAACTTGTCGCAGACGCGGCACCTTGGCGGCGCGGCTGGTCGTCATGAGGCTATAGCACCAGGCGGCATCATTAGCGATATCACTAAGCAGCGTCATTAAGCCAGCGGCAAGAGTCTATTTCCTCGCTGCACGGCAATGAAAGCACCCCCGACCGGTAAACTCGACGCCTGTTCTTTTCTGCGACCGCGCGGAGTGTTGATCGATGAGCTACAAGAAAGGCATTGTTCTGGAGATCCAGTTTCCGCCCGAGCGTCTGAATGACGGCGCGGGAGACCCGTACTGGATCGATCTGACGCTCGACGAAGCCCGCCGTCTCCACGACCAGCTTGCGAGACGCTTCGCGAGCGAGGCGCAGGCAAACCAGCCCCTCGATACGTTCACAATGGAATAAGCCGTCGTTCGCACTCGACCGGGGTTTGGGGGTGCTACTAGCCGCTAACGGCCCGAGGAGAACGACCGTCCACTCACCCTCCGTTGCAAGTAGGGCTCGACAGATTGCGGAAACGGTTCGGCCAATCCCCCGATATCGCCTCCTGTGCCGCTGCCAGCGGCACATCCCCCGTGCACACGCAGCGCTTCAGAAACACCACCAGCCGTTCCTTGCGGCGCTGCCCTGCACGCCCGTCCCAGCGGCGGATATCGAGGTTCGCCTCAGCGGTCGGGGAGCCGCCCAGCAGGATCGGCATGCGGTGATCGAGCGCGTAGTCCGAAGCATTCTGCGGGTTCACATGGCGTTGACTCAGCAGTTGCTCCTTCTGGCGCTGCAAGGTGTCGAAGGGAGGCAGGACATCGTCGGCATAACCGGGGCGGCAGATCGTGTCCACAATGCTCGACTGGGTCACGCGCGGGTCAAGCAGTTCCGCTTTTTGCGCGTGAACCGGCACACCGCCGGCCGAAAGCGCAAGCAGGAACCACACGATGGCAACACGCCGGCGACCATGCCGGCGGTGACGGTGACGCGAAAAAAACCTTCTATTCATTCGGCGATCGGGCCGCGCCGGAGACGCAACGGCCATGTGTCGGAGCGAGAGGAGGGGCTAATTAAAACACATGCGCGTTCCGGGAACGGAATCGGACATTAATCACGAACGTGAAATGACCTGCGCCGAACGACGCCGATCGAGAGTAAATCGTGCTGGAGCGTTTAGACCGCGTGCTGCTCGAGCGCCGTATGGAGCGCTATTGCTTCGTCGTAAAAACGTGCATAGGCCGCGCGGATCGCCGCGGTGTCGTAGCCTTGTCCTGGCGCTATCGCGCATGCGTGCTGCAGGTCCAGGCAGGCATCGGAGAAAGAGGTGGCGCCGACCACGAACGCCGCGCCCTTCATCCGATGCGCCAGTTCAAGCAGACGATGGAAGTCCGCCGATGCGAACGCCCGGCGCGCCTCATCGAGATCCTGCCGGTTCTCCGACTGCAATGCATCGACCAGGGCGGCGGCCTGGTCCCCGAAGCCGTTGAGCCGGTCCACGTTAAAACGCGGGACCGTGGATGGGAAAACGGCGGTGCCGGGTTCCGCAACGGCGTGATCGACAGGTTGAGCAGGTTCGTGCGTGATATCCGAGGGGCCGTCGAACGCGCTGTTCAATTGCCCCGGATAGGAAACGGACATACTGAGCGCAGCTGAAACGCCGCTGCCGACGGCCCTGTTCGCCGGGAAGTTTTGCGTGGGGCCATAGGTATCGGCGTGCGCACGGCCTGACGCGAAGGACCTGGCAGAACCAATCGATGCGGTCGACACATGCATGGGCGCAGCGACGCCCAATACGCGATCGAAGAAGGACCTGGAATCCGATGGCGGCGTCGGATGCTCAGCGCGAGCGGCAACCGGCAAGACGGCGCCCGGCGCGGCGACCTTGGACGCCCGCTGATCCTGCATGGCAAGTACCAGCGCGCGGTGTAGCGCATCGAGCCCCAGCGGCTTGACGAGGCACAGCGTCATGCCTGCGTCGAGCGCTTGAGTCAGCGCCTCGGGCTGCGCGTTCGCGGTCACGCCTACGATAGGCGTCAGCTTCGGATCGGCGTTCGCACGCGTCAGCGCCAGTTCGCGCGCGCGAATTGCACGCGCAAGGTCCTCGCCGCTCATCGTGGGCATCGAACAATCGGTCAGGATCAAATCGAACGGAGCGCCTTCTTGCCGCTGCTGTTCCCAACGCGCAAAAGCAGCCCCGCCGTCATTCGCGGTTTCAATCACGCAGCGGAGCGTAGTCAACTGGCTCGCCAGCAGGATGCGATTGGCCGGATGATCGTCGACAACGAGTACATGCAGGCCGAGCACGTCATGTGTATCGAGTTCCGGCGTGTGTGCGGCCGCAAGCGTGTCCAGCGGCGGCCGGGCTACAGGCAAGCGGACCCGCACGGTGAAGCGGCTTCCCTGCCCGGGTTTGCTGGACAACCGGATCGTGCCGCCCATCATGTCCATCAAGCGCCGGCAGATGGTGAGGCCGAGACCCGTGCCGCCAAAGCGGCCGGGGCGCTCCTGTCGCGCCTGCACGAACGGCGCGAACAGCAACGCTTGCTGATCCGCCGGGATACCGATGCCGCTGTCGGAGACTGCCAGCAACAGTTCGCGACGCGCGATGCGTGCATCGTCACCTAGAGGGCTATGCGCGTGGCCCTTCCTCACCGCCCCGATCGCATACTCGAGCGTCACGTGTCCCGCATCCGTGAACTTGATCGCATTCGACAACAGGTTGCCCAGCACTTGCCTCAGGCGCAGCGCGTCGGCCATCACCCATGCGCGCTCGTGCTCGAGTTCGTGCTCTTGACGGCCACGCATACGCACAACCAGCGCGACGCCTTTGCTGCGCGCCGCCGGCTCATAGATCGCCACCACGCTTTTCACCCATTCGCCCAATTCCAGCGGTGCAGAGGTCAACACGAGCCGGCCTGCTTCGATCTTCGCCATGTCGAGGATATCGTCGATCATTCCAAGCAGATCATGCGCTGCCTGATGCGCCGTGCCCAACGCCCGCTCCGTCGATGCGCGGTCCCCCGGACTGCGCAATTCGAGTTCGAGAAGTCCGAGCACGGCGTTCATCGGCGTACGGATTTCGTGGCTCATGGTGGCGAGGAACGTCGACTTCGCGCGGTTCGCGGTTTCGGCTTCTTCCTTTGCCAAGCGCATCGCATGTTCGGCCGCCCGCCGGCGCGCGATCTGCGCTTTCAACGACACCGCCCAGCCGATCAACAGCGCCAGCAGCGCCGCACCCAGCAGCGCGCCGAAAATGACTTGCGGACGCCGCCGTTCCCACTGGCTTTCCGGATGTTCGATAAGCATCCAGCGGCGGCGGATGGCATCAAGTTCGCCGGGCTGCATGTGTTCGATCGCGCGGTTCATGATCGACAGCAGCATGGGCTGGTTACGCGCCACGAGAAAACCGTGCTGCACGGGCTGATCCGAGAACGCGCCCGTGATGACGAGCTTGTTGCGATACGGATTGCCGACAGCATAGTTGGCGAAGGTCATGTCAATGATGGTGGCGTCGGCTTGGCCGTTCACCACGGCATCGAACTGGCCATTGATCGGCGATGTCTCCACGATACGCACCGAAGGCATGCGCTCGCGCAACATGTTCATGAGCGCATGGTTGCGCCACAGCGCAACGCGTTTTCCAGCAAGCGCTTGCGCATCGCGCAGCGGCTCCGCGCCCGCGCGCGTGAGGATGACAAGCACGCCTTCGCCATACGGTTTGCTCGGCGCGAATTGCAGCGGGATCTGTCCCGCGCTCAGCCCGTAGGCGATCAGGCTCGCGCGGCCGTCGCCCAGGTCATCGGTCACCCGCTCCGTCGAACCGCGCAGCCGGCCTTCGAAGCTAAGGCCCGTGAGGGCGCCGATAGCCGCAAGCATATCGATGGCCAGACCCGCGGGCTTGCCGCTTGAATCACGGAACGTCATGGGCGCGGCGTCGGCATACATGGAGTAGTCGATCACCGGATGCGCGGTTATCCAGGCACGTTGCGCATCGCTTAACGTCAGCGGCCGGGTGAACGTCACCGCGGCGGCAGCGGCCCATCGCGCACGCACTTCGAGCAGAAAGCGGGGTGGCAGCGCGGCAAGCGCCGCATCCACGCGTTGACGCTGGACATCTCCTGCGGCGTCACCGGCAAAGGCGAAGCTGTAGCCGGCTTCATCGAATGCCGCAAAGCCCGAGATGGTGAGGCTCACCAGGTCCAGGTGATCGATTGTGTAACCTGCCGTGGCCAGGTCGCCCACAAACGCGTCCGCATCGCCTAGCGACACAGCCAGCAGCGCACTCAACGTATCGCGATAGCCGACCGGTCGCAGCGCGGGATAAGCGTCGTGCAACCGTTGCGCCGACGTTTGCTGCTCGACATAAGCAAGACGTCCCGTGCGACCGCCCGCAACACGCCGCTCAACGAAGACTTGCTTGGTCGCAACATAAGGCCGGCTGTAACGCAGCGCCGGTCCTGCGTCATTGCCGGTCGCACTGGTCGCGGCATCGATGCGATGGTGGCGCAGCGCGTCCATCATGGCAGGACGATCAGAAAAGGTCCGCCATTCAAGCGGCCTTTGCAACGCGATAGCCACGCGTTGCGCGAAATCGGCAGAGACGCCGCTGACTCCCGGACCGGATTCATCCGGATCATTCATTTCCATGGGCGGCAACGCGCCCGGGACCGCGCCCACGATAAACGGCTTGGGCGTTGCGGCATTGACTGCAACGGAAAGTGCCAGCAGACAGGCGAACGCTATTGCCTGATGCAACGCCCTGATGCTTTGTATCGCCACGTGTGTCCTTAGCGAACTCATTGGGTGATTGCCTGCGCACAGCGCTAGACACGCGTTCCTGAAAAGAGCGCCAGTGTCGCAAATACGAGCGGCCGCGCCAATTGGGGAAATTGAAACGGTCAGTTAACCTAAATGACACAGTCACATTGAGCATGCAGGACGGGCGCTGCGTCCGGTTATTCCAGGGCCGGCATGCGCACCTCGACGGCGCACCTCGACGGAACACGTTCGATGTACGTCGGGCACTAAGTTCGACATTAATGACCGGACTGCCATCGAGTAAAATTAACGCCTTAGTTAAATTGAGTCGATGAAGAGAGCCGCTAAGCCGCTATCTAGTTAGTGGCTTTCTTCGTTTTAACCTTACAAATATCTCGATCGTACTTTACGAATAGTCTTCTCTATCCCAGGCCGCCCCCTCTCTTAGCCCCCCGCTAGCAGGTTTCTGACAGAAACTGATTTCACCGCTACCATTCAGCAAGGTTTTGTTGCCGTATCCAATCAGCTCGCTCGTGCCGATACATGACACATCGCTCAAACGAGCCATCCGGGCCACGCAACATTCAACCTGACCGGCCAAGCGTCAACGTTCATTGTCGGCGTGACCATGCTCGTTCGCTTTCCCCAATGCGTTTCGTGTTGCTCGTACCAAGCTGTCCGTCTGGCAATCGTCGCGTAGTCGTTCGTATCACGCTCCACCCATGACCATCAGCTATCGACTCTCAGCCGATGGTTTTTCCGGCGGTCGGTGCAGGCGTGTCTCCGGTCTTCCAGCCCGTAGCCGTGCATGCGCACGCCGCCTGCCTGCTCATTCACTCGCGCAAGAGGACACACATGAAGACGAAACTCATCGCAGCGCTACTCGCAGCAGCGCTAGCCCAAGTCGCCCTTCCTTCGCAGGCGCAAGTTGCCGGCTCGCAGACAATCGGCATCAGCGTGGAAGAATCCACGGCCATCCTGGACGGGTGGAGCATCAAGAAATCCATCCTGAACAAGCCGGTTGTCAACGAGAACGGTGATCGGGTCGGCGTGATTCACGACATCATCGTGGCGCCGGACAAGGCGGTGTCGTTTGCGATCGTCGCAGCCAGCCAGTTCGCAGGCGTCTCGCATCACGACGTTGCCATTCCCATTGAGCAACTCGATATAGTCGGCGGCAAGATCGTATTGGCGGGCGCGACGAAGGCGGCGATCAAGGCGCTGCCGGAATTTGAATACGCGAAGATGCCCGCCACGCCGAAGACCCGCGCGGCCTTCACGAACGACCATCATTGAAATGATGTGAGGTTTGCTGCGGCTGGCGCTGAACGCCGCAGCAAATGACCCACGTATAGCGTGAATTCAGCCCGGCAGCTTTGCTGCCAGTACATCGATCTTCATGATCTGCGGGGGCGAGGCGAACAGTTCGCCCGCCTTCGCCATCAGCGCTTCGGCGACCTTGCCGGAAAGATGCGCGTCGCGACCGGCTTCGTCGGGGAAGGCATCGAAGATTCCGAACGTGCTTGCGTTCAACTGCAGCGCGAACCACGCGGTCGTGGCCGGCTCCTGTTCGACCAGCGCGAGGCCGCCCAGCAAGAACGCCTCGACATCTTTCTCCTTGCCGGGTTTTGCTTCCAACCGGACCCACAATGCTGTCTTGACCATGTCATCCTCCGTGGAATCGCGTCTGCCGTTTGGGAACGCGTTCATCGATCATAAGACGAGCGCCGCCTGCGTGCCGGTGCTTACCTGTAAAAGCGTGGCAGGCTCTGCAAGAACTGCATTGAAAAGGAACCCGCGACTGGGCGCCGCAGGTTCCTTTCACATACCCATGCGCTCAGCGCCCATCACGCCGGTACGCTTTCTGCCTTTTCCGCCCGCGCCCATACGCGATGTTTCGACAACGCCGCAATAAACGCCTTCATCACCTTGTTCGCGTCGCTGCCTACGCTGATGCCCTCGTCACCGGTCGGCAGATGGGCGGCGGCCAGCACGTCCTCGCCGTCACCCACCGCGCCGATCGCCTTGAGGTGCTTGAACGATTCGAGTACGAAGTGGCGGGCATCGCCGGATTCCGACAAGAGCTTCGCGCTCGCCGCGCCGCCGGCTACCACCACGCCGTCGAACATGATCGATGGCAAACCGAGAATGGTTGCATCGACTTCCACGCCGTCGCCTAACGTGCCCAACTGCGGCGCGACCACCTTCGCATGCGCACCTTCCGCCGTCAGCGCATCCTTGATCGCCTTGATGGTGGCAATATCCGCGCCCTTCGCGGCGAGAATGGCGACCTTGCGTGTCTTCACCGACGGCTTGGTCTTCGCAACAATGCTCAACGCCGGCGACTCAGCCAGCGATGACTTGCCCAATTCCTCCGTGCTGGCGCTCGCTTTCGGCGCCGGCAGACCGAGGTTATCGGCGACACGCGCACACAGTTCACTGTCGATATTCGCCAGGATTCCAAGTTGCCGTTCACGGATGAGCTTGCGCTCGACCTTGCTCAGCTCAAAGGAATACGCGCCTACGATGTGATCTTTCTCCGGCTTCGTCATGCTGTTCCAGAACAGCGTGGCTTGCGAATAATGATCGGCGAAGGACTCGCTGCGCTGGCGGATCTTCACGGCATCCACGCGTTCCGGATAGGTCTCGAACCCGCCGCCAATTGCGGCGGGTTCAGTTTCCTTTGGCCAGCCACTATCGATGGAATTGGGTTCGTACGAAGCTTGCCCGCGATTCACCGTCATCCGGTGTTTCGCGTCACGCTGGTTGTTGTGCATCGGCGCGATGGTGCGGTTGATCGGGATCTCGTGAAAGTTCGGGCCACCGAGGCGGCTGATCTGCGTGTCCGTATACGAAAACAGACGGCCCTGAAGCAGCGGATCATTCGAAAAGTCGATGCCCGGCACAATGTGCCCGGGACAGAACGCCACCTGCTCCGTTTCAGCGAAAAAATTATCCGGATTGCGATTCAGCGTGAGTTTGCCGAGCATCGTGATTGGCACGATTTCCTCCGGAATGATCTTGGTCGGATCGAGCAGATCGAAGTCGAACGAATGCTCGTCGTCCTCCTCCACGATCTGTACGCCCAGCTCCCATTCCGGGTAGTCGCCCATGTCGATCGCTTCCCACAGATCGCGCCGATGAAAATCCGCATCCTTGCCGGCCAGCTTCTGCGCTTCGTCCCATAAGAGCGAGGCCGAACCAATAGTCGGGCGCCAGTGGAATTTAACGAACCTGCCCTTGCCCTCGGCATTCACCAGACGAAACGTATGGATACCGAATCCTTCCATGGTCCGCAGGCTGCGCGGAATGGCGCGGTCCGACATGGTCCACAACACCATGTGCGCGGACTCCGGCACGAGCGAGACAAAGTCCCAGAACGTATCGTGTGCTGAGCCGCCCTGCGGCATTTCGTTATGCGGTTCCGGTTTGACTGCATGAACGAAGTCCGGGAACTTGATTGCGTCCTGGATGAAAAAGACGGGCATGTTGTTGCCGACCAGGTCGAAGTTGCCTTCTTCGGTGTAGAACTTGACGGCAAACCCCCGCACGTCGCGCACGGTGTCCGCCGAACCACGTGAGCCCTGCACCGTCGAGAATCGTACGTACACCGGCGTTTCCTTGTTCGGGTCCAGCAGGAATGCCGCTTTCGTCAGGTCCGTATGCGCCTTGTACGGCTTGAACACGCCATGCGCGGCTGACCCGCGTGCATGGACGATGCGCTCGGGAATCCGCTCGTGATCGAAGTGCGTGATTTTTTCACGCATGATGAAATCTTCGAGCAGCGAGGGTCCGCGAGGACCCGCTTTCAGGGTGTTCTGGTTATCAGAAACCTTGATGCCCTGGTTGGTCGTCAGGGCTTGATCCGTCGCGTCCGAGCGAAACGGCTCAAGACTGTCGAGCTTGGGATTGGTGTTGTTTTGTGAGGGGGTGCGCGCAACTGCGCTGGTGTTTTTTGAGGGCGCGGACGCGCCAGCATTCTTCTTCGAGGTCGGCATCGGGAGGACTCCAGTGTGCAGTTGAAGTGGCGCATTCGACATGCGCTCGTTCGTCCGTTCGCAACTTGTGTTCCCGCCGACGCCGATTCAAACCCTCGTCAAACCCTTGGCAATTGCCCGCTGATTGCCCGCTATTTCACTTCAACCTTGCGTTGCTGCAGTGCGCGAATCCGGCCCATGGCTTCATGATCGGTCGTCGCGGCCTGATACATCTTGGCGAGATCCGCCTTCAGTTGCGTGCGCGAACCGCCGTCGAGATAAATCATGTGGCCCGACGGGTAGAACTTCGCCGTTAAATTCTCCCGCACGGTTTTATCGATGAGCGGCATTTGCTGCAGGTCGATCACCGTCTGGTAGAACGGCGTCACGAAGTCGTAGAAACCATTCGCCGACAACACCTTCAAGTCGATGTTGAGCGCCATCACCGCAGCCAGATCACCGGCCGTATAGAGAATGACGTTACCCTTCGCGTCCACGCCCTTCTGGGCGCCCGTCGGGTCCGTGTGATGGAAGTCCCAGTTGGCGAAAGCCTGGTCGTTGAGGTCCGTAAACGACGACGTGGACGTGAACTTCAACTGCTCGTTCAGGTACTCGTTCCACATCGCCGTGTAAGCCCCGGTCACGGCTGTCATGGTGGGATCGTTGCCGCCGGAGTTCGGATCGATCTTGCCCGCGATACCCGTCGAAATAGCGGTCACGCGGCCGTCGTAGGAACCTAGCGCCACGCCTTTGGACTTGAGCAGCGTGGTGAGAAAGAGCGAGTTGCCGCGGCTGTCGTAGGAAGCGACGTCGAGACTCCACGCGATCAGCGTGGCTTTGTCGATGCCCGTGTATTCGGATAGTTTCTCCACGGTGTCGTTGTCCGTCTGCGGAAATTTACGCAGCGCCGCGAGGTAATCCGTGCGCGCGAATTGCGCGATTTCCTCGGCGAACGTCAGCAGATCCGTGGGCCGCGGATGCACCCCCAGCTTGCGATGAAACCAGGCATCGGCGGCGGCGGTCGGCAGCGCGCCGACCGGATTGCCGGATTGCGTGTAGTCGAGAATGGACGACTGCAGCGTGATGCCGTTCAGGTCCACGCCGTCCTCGTGCAAGAGGTACGCGAGCACGCAACTGCGCGCCGTGCCATACGACTCGCCATATAGAAATTTCGGCGAATTCCAGCGATTGTTTTTCGTCAGGAAGCGCTTGATGAATTGCTTAAGGGAATTCGCGTCCTGGTCGACGCCCCAGAAATCGCGGTTCTTGTTCGGCGCGATGGCCGCCGAATAACCCGTGCCGACCGGGTTGATGAACACGAGATCGCTCTTGTCGAGCAAGCTGTCCGGGTTGTCCTCCATCTGGTAGGGCGCGGGCGGCGTGAACGCGGGCGTGGAGGTCTTGATCCGTTGCGGAGCGAAAGATCCGAGCAGCACGAATACTGACGACGATCCCGGTCCGCCGTTATAGAAAAACGTGACCGGGCGCGATTCTTCAGTTTGATGATCCTGCGTGAACGCGACGTAGAACAGCTTCGCGTCGGGCTTGGAACTGCTTGGATCGACGATCACAAGATGCCCGGCCGTCGCCGTGTAGTCGATCGTCTTGCCGCCTATGACGGCCGAGTGATGCGTGATGGCGGCGTTTTCGTCGGTCTGGGTCGCGTCGATGGAATCGTCGGGACCGTTGCCGTAAGCGGTGGGATCGAAGTAAGGCTGATCCCCCGTTGAAGATTTTTTCGCCGCTGAACTGGAGTTCGTCATGATTGCTCCCTTGCCGGTGTTGTTGGAGTTCTTGCCTGGCCCATCGTCATAGCACTATCAAAACTGAACCAATCAACTAAAACTTTACTTCAGCGCAGCCGCGACTTTCACGCCGTCCGGGCTACCCAGCCCTGTACACGCGTCCCATCCCGCCGTCGCCTCGAAGCTGCCGTTGTTGCCCTGCGTGATGTCGTGGCCCGCAGTCTTCGCACCATACAGCTTCGGGTTGAGGAAACCCACCGGCTTGCCGGCCGCCGCGTTGATCCGGGCGATCAGCCCCGCCCATAGCGGCGCCACCGCACTCGTGCCACCCACGACCGTCTGTGTCCCGCCGATAATCACATCGTAGCCCGTGACCGGCGACGCGTCGCCTGCGACATCGGGCACGCCGCGCTTGGTCAGCGCCGACTTGCCGCCGCTGACCCGCGTGACGCTCAAGCCTTCCTGCCAGACCGGCAACGCAAACACGGCGCTCACGCCGCCCCCGCCCGCGCCGCCCTGCTCGCCGTCGTTCCATACCACTTCGCTGCTGATCCCTTTCGCCGATGCCCGCAGTTGCGTTCCACCGCACGCGAGCACGTATGGGCTCGACGCCGGGAAATCGACGTGATCTTGCCCGTCCGTGGCGCCGTCGCTGGACCCGCTGTCGCCGGAGGCCACGCACACGGTCACGCCCAGTGCCGCGGCCGATTGCAGGACTTCGTCGAAGGCGTTTTGCGATTGCGACGTCCAGTTGGTTTCCGGTCCGCCCCAACTGATCGAGATGACCGATGGCTTGTTGGTATCGTCGTGAATCGCGCGGTTGACGGCGTCGATAAAACCCGCGTCGCTGTTGGCCGTGAAATACACCGCGATGCGCGCGCCCGGAACAATCGCGCCGACAATTTCGATGTCCAGCGCCACCTCGCCGTCGGGCCCGTTCGGGTTACCCGTTGGCGCGTTTTTGGCCTGGTCGACGCCAACCGCAACCACCGTCGGCTGCGCCACGCCCAGTTGCGAAAAATAGGCGCTCAGGTCGCTTTCGCTATATCCCCCGCCCAGTTCGATAATGCCGACGCACTGGCCGCTGCCATCGCCGCTCGGGAAGTCGTAGAGCCGCGCGAGATCGAGCGGCGTGTACGACGTGCTGGATTCGCTGCGCGCTGTCTTGAACGGCGGCCGGAAGCGGAAATGCGGGCGCGCCTGCGGACGGCTGTCGAGACCCAGCACCGCGGTCACCATGTCCTTCATGTCGTCCGGCACGTTCACCGGTCCCGTGCGCCCGCGATACTCGCCGATCGCGTGATGTTCGAAGCGCTCCAGCTTCACGCCGAAGGCCGCGCTGAACTGGGCGATGGTGCCTGACAGCACCACGCTGCGCGAGCCTGCATCGGAGCGGACCACGCTCAGGCCATGCGCCTTCGCGAAGGCTTCCGTCTTGGCCACATCGGTAGCCGATGCCCCGAAACGTTTGCCGAACTCCTCCCGGGAAACCGGCACGGCGTCGGCGGCGCCCGTATTGATCTTTTGCATCAACTGTCGGAACGCGTCCTCGTTTTGCCGCCGAAGCATCACTACTACTTCGATTTTTTCGTCCGGATTGCATGCGCCGATGCAACGTGCGCCTTCGGGTTGCGACTTGTCACTACCGGTTATCGGATGCTTGCTCATGGCTTGTGGCTCCTTGCTGGTACGGAAAAATTCATGTCGCGCGGATTCGGAGTTCGAGATGACTTGCCAGCGATCGCCTCGATTCCAGGTGATCTTTGCCTGCTTCAGCCTGTTATCCGACACGGCGCGACGGGCGCAGTTCCAGCATACGCAAACGATTGCCTTCTGCTTATGCATCGGTTGCAGGGAGACTGTCAATTCGGCGTCGCCCCCGGTTTTGCGCTTGATTCGGGGTAGATCACGGTGCCGTCGGGCTGGGGTAAAGCCTGCGGCGTAAGCGTCGCGGGCCTGACCTGATGAGGGCCCATGATGTGCAGCACGGTCTCGCCTCGCGCAAGCAGATAATCCGCCACAATCCGCCGATGACACCGCCACCACACGGCTTCCGAGCACATGACCGCGCACCGCCGCGCGTGGCCAAGGTCTAGCAATTCTTCCAGCGCTTCGCGGAAAGGGTCGCCCAGTGCGTAGTCGGCGTAATTGCGGAACGCCGGATGGGTCCAGTAGGTGTTCGGCGACGGTTGGTCCGTGTCGCGCTTGCTGCGCCGGCCGCCCAGCGCTGTCATATGCACGTAGGCAACACCCTCTGCACGGAGCGAAGCCGGCAGCGTGTCCAGGTTGAATTGCGGATTGGTCCGCGATCTCGGAATGCTGCGGATATCGACCAGCATTTCAATCTCGCTTTCTTTCAGCAAGGCAGTAAATTCCGCCAGCGGACGCGTCGAATGACCAATGGTGAAAAAAGGCCCGTTCATCTGGCGGTCGATTGGTCCGGCCATCCAATGCACCCGTCAGGACCGGTCTTCCAGATATTCCCGCCGTCCACCGCCGGACAGCCACGGCTCGCGACGGATGCACCAGAGTTCATAGGACGGGTCGAGAAAACCGGTTTCGTCGAAGGCGCCAATCGGCAAGTCGATTTCGTCATTGTTGACATACGCCATGTAGGCGACCGACCCGCATACCGGACAGAAGTGACGGCGGGCATCGGCGGAGCTTTGCCAGGCTTTGGTCACACCCGACATGGTGACCTGCTCCTCCGCATACACCGCGTACGCGCCAAACGCCGAACCATGCACGCGTCGGCATGTCATGCAATGGCAAAGTCCGACGCGATCCGGCGCGGCCGTCGCCGTAAAACGCCACGCACCGCACGCGCAGCCCCCTTCATGTCGAACTTCCTGATCCGTGTTCTGAATCATGTCGTTCATCGCAGCCTCCCTATAATCTGGTATCTGTTATCTACTGGCATGCAGGACCCTGACACCGCTGGCAGCGGCGGCCATGGCAACAATCTTAGTAGCAATCCGCGTGGTAGCAACCTGCGCGCCGCATCGGCTTTGCGACGTGCAAAAAAGTGCGGTTTTGCTACGATGACACCCCACGAGACGGAGATGGCACTCATGAAGCACGTATCCCTGCTGGCTCTGCTCCCCTCCGGCGCAACGGTTACCGCAGCGAGCGGGCCGTACGCGACACCGGCCGCGTCCGATCTCGCGGCCTACGTGCTGTCGCACGAACGCTATGACGCGGCCGTTAACGCGCCGTCTGCGCGCAAGGATTACAAAAACGTGCACGTCGCGGATGTCTTGACCGACGAATACGTGTTCCCGCTCGGAGAAACCGGCAAGTCGATCGTGCTGTCGGGTTACCAGCTTGCGGCCGGATTTCTCGCTGAACGGGCCGCCGACGAATGGCTCGAACTCGCGCGCGAACAGCATGCGGCCAATGGTGGCGCAGACAGCGATGACACGCGGCACGTACCCGATCCCGCAGAAGCCGATCAATTGATGGACCGTGCGCTCGAATCCGCGGAACGCATTCTTGCGCCGTTCGAAGCGGCGCCGGTTGCGTCGTTATTCGAAACGCACTATCGCGGCGCTCGCGAATTTCTTCGCATGAGCTGGGAAGGTTTGCCGGAAGACCTGGTGCCCAAGTCGCGCCGGCCGGCCGTGGTGCTGAAAGCGGCTGCGGATCTGGCGCCGGCATCGGCCACGCAGGACTACGACCCCTACGGGCTGCAGGGCACAAGCGATTACGACGTCGACAAGCCGTTGGCGTATCGTGAAAAAGCCGGTGAAAAAGCCGGTGAAAAGATCGGCCCGTTCCTGTTGACCATGACCTATCGGCATGAATATCCGCAGGTGGACGACGAACGACTCGGCACCGCGTTCGCGGTGTTTCACGAGGCGGGCACGGATATCGTCGCGGCGGCGCTCGAGCTGAAACTCGTAAAAGTGCCGCCCATCCAGAGCAGCGCGGACCTCGTTTATGTCCTCGATACCTACTCCGGCGAGATGCTGTCTCTCGCGCTCGCCGCCACCGAAGCGCTTGGGGCCGAGCGCCTGTGCAGCGTGTTCAATACGCATCGGGTGGTGTATATCAGCACGTGGGAAGTGAGGAAACCGTGGCGCGGCCAGGGCTTGGGGGTCGCGTTGCTGCGTGAGGCGTTGCAACGCCTGCCGGCAGACCCCGATGGGCGTCCCGATGCGTTATGCGTCGCGCCCGAGCCCTATCAGACCGAGGCGCGTTATCTCAGTCAGTTGCCGCCCGCATTGCGCGCCGAGGTCGACGCGCCCGCGCAAAGGCTCACCCGGCATCTGACGCAATGGCTGGATCATGCAAACCTGCCGAACGTAAAGATGCATTTTTTCATCCCGATGGCCAAGCACGAAGGCATTGGGTCGGCGGGGGAAAACGCGCGGCTGATCGACCGGATCATGGAAAGTGAAGCCTGATCCGGTGCTTGTTGTCATCGATATGCAGGCGAAATTGTTGCCGCATATCGATAACGGCGCGGCTGTGCTGAAGCGTTGTTTAACGCTCGTGAAAGCAGCCGGTTTGCTCGATATCCCGGTCCTTGTCACCGAGCAGAATCCGCTCCGCCTTGGCGCGTGCGTCGATGGCCTGATTGGCGAGCGGCAGCGCGCGATCGAGAAGGACACCTTCGACGCCACGCTGTGCCCGGACTTCGTGGCAGCGTTGCCGTCGAAGGAAACTGTGCTGTTCGTGGCCGGTTGCGAAGCGCATGTGTGCGTGTTGCTGACCGTGACCGGCTTGCTGAAACTGGGCTATACGGTGGAACTGATCGCCGATGCGGTCGGCTCACGCGCCCCGGAGAATAAGGCAATCGCGCTGGCTCGAGCGCAGCGCGAGGGCGCGCTTCCTACCACCACGGAAACCGCGATCTTCGGCTGGTTGGGAAGCTGCCGGCATCCGCGTTTCAAGGACGCATTGGCGCTGATCAAATAGCATCGGGAAATGCGCCGCGAGCCATGCACGCCAGTCATGGCTGGCATGAGCAGATTTCGATTGTTGCGGGTTTTTGGCCTGCCTAGAGTGCTTGCACGCGTACGGTCACGTAGCGCTCCGGGATGTCGAGTGGATACTGCGAGTCAATACCGCGAGTAGATGCCGATTTCCCGCTCTCCGACTTTTCTGCCCAAGGCCACCATCATGACGACTCGCCTTTCCCGCCTCGCCCGGCGCCTCTTCGTGGCTGCGGCTTTCGCCGTGCCCTTGGCGGCCACGGCCACCTTCGCCCACGCGGATGCCCTCGATACCGTCCAGAAAAACGGCGTGCTCCGGGTTGGCGTATTCATGGACTATCCGCCGTTCGGCTCTATCGGTCCGGACATGAAACCCCAGGGTTATGACATCGAGATGGCCGACTATCTGGCCAAGACGATGAAGGTTAAGGTCGACCTTGTACCCATCACCGGCGAAAACCGCATTGCCTATCTCGCCACCGGCAAGGCCGACGTGCTGTTGAGCGTGGGCCAGACGCCGGAGCGCGACAAGGTGCTCGATTTTTCGCGGCCGTATGCGCCGTACTATCTCGCGGTGTTCGGACCGAAGTCGTTGCCGGTGAAAAGCGAAAAGGATCTCGCAGGCAAGACGATCTCGGTGGCGCGCGGCACGCTGGAAGATTTGAGCGTGACGAAGGTCGCGCCGCCGGACGCGACCATCAAGCGTTTCGACGATCCCAATGGCGCCATTTCGGCGTTTCTGTCGGGGCAGGTTCAGTTGTTGGTGGTGGGTAACGACGTCGGCGCAACGATCATCGCGCGTAATCCGCCGATCGCGCCCGAGCAGAAATTCCAGCTTTTTAGTTCACCCGACCATGTTGCCGTGAACAAAGGCGAGACACGCCTGCTGAAGGAAGTGGATGGGGCTGTGCTGAAAGCGAAGAACGACGGCACGCTGAACAAGCTCTCGACGAAGTGGCTCAAAGCGCCGTATCCGAGCGATTTGTAAGCAAGCTCAGTGTTGTCGATGTGAAACTGCCACCGCGAGGTGGCAGTTTGCATTTCTGGTTGTGGTGGTACCGAGATCAACTTTAAGCCGCCCTTACCTCGTCGAGCAAATCAGGGTGGTGATCCAGTATCTTCAATAGCTTGACCAAGGCCAACGGCGGTTTGGTCTTACCGTTCTCGTAGCGCGAAAACGCGTTGACGCCACCGCCGAATATTTCAGCAGCTTCGCGTTGATCCAGTGCAAGCTTCTTACGGACGCCTGCAATAAAAGCCGGATCGACAATCGATGCATTCACTTGTTTGTTGAATTCAAGCATTGCCGCGCTGACGCGCGTCGACTCGGATAAATCAAAAATAGCCTCGCTACATGCGGGGCAGAAATCACCGGTCACATCTGGAATGACGGTCGACTCGCCCTTGTATGTGTATGGCACGTCGCGCGTGTCATGCACCAGCTCTGCCGCCGCGCAAATTGGACACTTCATGTTCATAGCTCCTTGAAGGACACGACGAGCACGTCATCAATGACCGTCAATTTCAGATAGACCGGTCCTGCGGGCGTAGTCGGTTGATACACGTCCTGCCAGACACGGTGATCGGCGTGCGTGGTCATGCTTTTGTAAAAGTCGGTTGAGACCAGCGCTTTGACTACGCCGATGACTCCCTCGAAGTCAAAGCCCAGCGCAGCTCCGCCGGCGAGTGCCGACAAAGTTGAGCGGACTTTACCCGCTTCGATCAAGGCGATAATGAGAGACAGTTTGCAGTGCGGGACGCCTTTTTCCTTGCAATCAAAATAACCTATTTGGTTATTTTGATTGCAAGGGTGTGTTGGCCGATTTTCCGATATGACAAAGGCGCCACTTCTGCGGCACTTCCAGGTCACTTTCGCGCCATCAAATGAGTGATCGGATGGAACCGGGAAACGGACATCGAACCTGCCAACGCACAGTAAGCGCAGAGAACCCCAATCTTTCCCGCTTCGCGATTTACCGATGAATGTAGCCCTTACCTGCAATCCTGAACGGCAAACACCGTAGGGGCGCGGCGCGCGTCGATGGCACTGGATTTGCTGGCTGCCGTTCATCTTCATTCGCGTCATCGTATTGCGTCCTGCATCATTGACGCGAATGTCGTCAGTTTCTTTTCCAGCCAGACACGCCGCCACCCCAGACGCGTCCAGCCAACGCAGCGCCAACTCGACCGAGCGAGGAGCTTCATATCGCCATGCGCCACATCAACGTCCCCCGTAACAGCAACGCGGACCCCGAATCATCCGAAGCAATAAAACCGTCCCGGCGCAGGTTCCTGCAATCCGCAGCAGCCGCAGCAGCCGCGGCAGCCGTCACCGCCGCGCCGCTCGCCCATGCGCAGCAACCGGCGGCGACTTCCGCACCACCGCCGCCAACGCCCACCACCGCCGCGCCGCTCATGCCCGTGAAGCTGACCATCAACGGCCATGCTTACGAAATGCAACTCGAAGCACGCACGACCCTGCTCGACGCATTGCGCGAATACGCGAGCCTCACCGGCACGAAGAAAGGCTGCGACCGGGGCCAGTGCGGCGCGTGCACGGTCATCGCGAACGGCCGCCGCATCAACTCGTGCCTGACGCTCGCCGTCATGCACGAGGGGGAATCGATCGTGACCGTGGAAGGACTCGCCAACGCGCAAACGCTCAGTCTCAGTCCGATACAAAAGGCTTTCATCGATCACGACGCCTTCCAGTGCGGTTTCTGTACGCCCGGCCAACTGTGTTCGGCCACCGCGCTGATCGATGAATTCCGGGCCGGCGACGCCAGCGCCGCGACCGCCGATGTCCGCTACCGTCCGCCCCAACTCTCCGACGATGAAATCCGCGAACGCATGAGCGGCAATATCTGTCGCTGTGGTGCGTATCCGAACATTGTCGCGGCGGTGAAAACCGTCGCGATCAATAAAGCTTAGGAGCGCAAAATGGATGCTATTTCCTACGAACGCGCCACTGACGTAAGCGCGGCGATCAAGGCAGCGCAGCAGCCGGGTGTCGCGTTTATCGGCGGCGGAACGAATCTGCTCGACCTGATGAAAGGCGGCGTCGCAAGGCCAATGAAGCTTGTCGACATCACCCATATAGCCGGCTTGAACACGGTGAGCGAACTGCCCGACGGCGGCCTGCGGATCGGTGCGCTGGTCCGCAACAGCGACGCCGCGAATCATGCATGGATTCGCGGGCGTTATCCGCTGCTGTCGCAGGCGTTCCTCGCGGGTGCATCGGCGCAGTTGCGCAACATGGCCACCGTCGGCGGCAACCTGATGCAACGCACACGCTGTTATTACTTCTACGACACCGGCTTTCCCCAATGCAACAAACGCACGCCCGGAAGCGGCTGTGCGGCGATAGAAGGCAACAGCCGCATCCACGCAATTTTGGGTGCGAGCGCGCAATGCATTGCGACGAACCCATCCGATATGAACGTGGCGCTCGCCGCACTCGATGCCCTGGTGCACGTGAACGGTCCCCAGGGTGAACGCACGATTGCGTTCGCAGAGTTTCATCGTTTGCCGGGCGATCATCCTGAAGTCGATACCACGCTGCAACCCGGCGAACTGATCACGTCCGTCGATCTGCCACCGCCGCTCTTTGCACAGCACTCGCATTATCTGAAGGTACGCGACCGCGCGAGCTACGCATTCGCGCTTGTGTCGGTGGCCGCCGCGTTGCAGATGGACGGCAACACAGTGAGGACAGCGCGTATCGCGCTGGGCGGCGTCGCGCACAAACCGTGGCGTGCCACGGCGACCGAGCAAGCGCTCACTGGCCAGCCGTTATCACGCGACACGTTGCGTAGCGCCGCGGCGCTTGCCGTTCGCGACGCGCGGAGTTATCGCGAGAATGGCTTCAAGATCGAACTGGCGCAGCGCGCGATTATCCGCGCGGTGTCGACTGCAGGAGGTGTGGCATGAGTGTTCTTGGACAACCGCTCGACCGCACCGACGGTCTTCTGAAAGTCACGGGCCAGGCAAAATATGCCGCCGATAACCCAGAAGCCAAGCTCGCGCATGCGGTGCTGGTGACAAGCACGATCGCGCATGGCAGGGTGGCTTCAATGGATACCGTGCGCATACAGGCCATGCCCGGCGTGCTGCTCGTGATGACGCACGAAACCGCCATGCGCCTGCCCAATGGCGGCAAACCGAATGCCGAGCCGCCGGCCGTGCGCCGGTTGTCGCTCCTGCAAACCGACGAAGTGCGCTACAGCAACGAGCCGGTGGCCGTAGTCGTTGCTGATACGCTGGAACGCGCAACCGATGGCGCCCGCAAACTCCAGGCATCGATTCGATACGAAGCCGCGACGCCCAACGCGGACTATCAGCGCGCGAAAGGCACCGCTTACCAGCCGGAAAAAATGATGGGGCGGCCGATCAACACCCAGCGCGGCGATGTCGCAGCCGGCCTGCGTCAGGGCACGACGAGCCTCGACGTGGTCTACACCACGCCGAACGAACACCATAATCCGATGGAGCCGCACGCCACGCTTGCCCGCTGGGATGGCCCAAACCTCACCCTCTACGATGCAACCCAAGGCGTCTCCGGCGCACGCGGCGCGGTGGCGAAAACGCTCGGCATCAAGGAAGAAAACGTGCGGGTGCTCTGCCCGTTCGTTGGTGGCGGTTTTGGATGCAAGGGCTCGGCGTGGTCGCACGTCGTGCTTGCCGCCATGGCCGCGAAGCAAGCCGGCCGCCCGGTTCGGCTCGTGCTGGAGCGTCCGCAAATGTTCGGCATGGTCGGCAACCGGCCGTTCACCGATCAGCACATCCAGCTCTCGGCCCGCGACGACGGCACGCTCACCGGCATGCGCCATGATGTGATCTCGACCACATCGACGTTTGAAGACTGGAACGAAAGCTCGGCCATCCTCACGCGCATGCTGTATGCCGTGCCGAACCAGGCGACCACGCACAAACTGGTGAAACTCGATGTCGGCACACCGACGTTCATGCGCGCGCCCGGCGAAACGAGCGGCTCATTCGCGCTCGAATCCGCGATGGACGAAATGGCCTACCAGCTGAACATGGACCCGCTCGCATTCCGGCTGAAGAACTATGCCGAGATGGAACCGCAGGAAAAGAAGCCGTGGTCGGAGAAATCACTGCGCGAGTGTTATCAAATCGGCGCCGATAAATTCGGCTGGTCGCGGCGTAATCCCAAGCCGCGTTCCATGCGCGACGGCAACACGCTGATCGGTTTCGGCATGGCGACCGCAACGTATCCGGCGAACCGCAGCGAGGCATCCGCTATTGCGCGCATCTTGCCGGACGGCACGGCGATGGTCGCGTCGGGTACGCAGGATCTCGGCACCGGCACCTATACCGTGATGACGCAAGTCGCCGCCGACGCATTAGGCTTTCCGGTAGACAAGGTCAACTTCGCGCTCGGCGATTCGTCGCTGCCGCACGCGCCGGTGTCGGGCGGTTCGCAGTCGGCGGCGAGCGTGTCGCCCGCGGTACGTGAAGCGGCGTCGCAGGCACGCGCCAAGTTGATTGCCATGGCAATAGCGGATTCAGGGTCGCCACTGAGCGGAGGTTCCATCGACGACGTCACCATCAACAACGGCTGGGTCATCAGTCGCGCCGATCCATCGAAGCGTGATCCGGCTGCCGCGGTGATCGCACGCAACGGCGGCAAACCGATCGAAGCCTTGGCGACCACCAAGCCCGGCGATGAGAAACAGCAGTTCGCGTTTCACTCGTTCGGCGCAGTGTTCACGGAAGTTCACGTCGATGCAGACCTGGGCACGATCCGCGTGCCGCGCATTGTGGCGGTGTACGACGTCGGCAGCCTGCTCAACGAAAAGACCGCTCATAGCCAGTTGATGGGCGGTCTCGTGTGGGGCATCGGCTCGGCGTTGACCGAGAAGAGCGAACTCGATACGCGCTATGGCCGCTACACCAATGCCAACCTTGCCGAGTATCACGTGCCGGTGAACGCCGATATCGGGTTGCTCGACATCACCTTGCTGGGCAAATCCGATCCGCATATCAACCCGCTCGGCGCGCGCGGGATTGGCGAGATCGGTATTACAGGGGCGGCGGGATCGATAGCAAATGCCGTGTATCACGCGACTGGCGTGCGGGTGCGCGATTTGCCGATCACGCTCGACAAGGTGATGCCGAAAACAACGGTGTGACGTTTTTGCCGGGAAAACCGCGCGGCTGTGCTCCGGCGCTTGCCGCGCGGCTTTTTTTCGTGCTTGCGGTGTATCGTGGTGCTTGTCAAAATCGACGCTTCTTACTATCAGGAAGCCGGCCATGAGTTATTCATCGAGTGCGACCGGCATTCTGCTTGCAGCCGGTTACGGTTCCCGCTTCGATCCAAGCGGTCTTCACAACAAACTTCTCGCCACGCTTCCGGACGGCACGCCGGTTGTATTTCAGTCCGCTCGACGGTTGCTGTCGGCGGTGTCGCGGGTGGTAGCAGTGGTTCGGCCGGGGTCGGAGAAGCTGGCGGAGGTGTTGAACGAAGCGGGCTGCGACGTGATGTTTTCCATCGATGCCGAGCGCGGCATGGGCGCGACCCTTGCCGCTGCGGTCCGCGCGACGCAGGACGCGGACGGCTGGCTGGTCACGCTTGGCGATATGCCGTGGATCGAGCCCGGGACGGTCGAGGCGGTGGCGCGATCGCTGGACGCGGGGGCCTCGATTGTTGCGCCGTTTTATCGCGGGCAAAGGGGACATCCGGCGGGATTTGGCGCCATGCATCTTGACGCGCTCAGCGCGCTCGACGGCGATGCCGGCGCGAGGGCGTTGTTTATGTCGGAAGCGGTTCAGCGTATCGACGTTGAAGACGCGAACATTTTGCGCGATGTGGATTTACCGGAGGATTTGCAGTTGCATTGAGATGTTGAAGCGATCGGGCGCTATCCGTTCATATAGCACGCGGAACCGGACTTCACGGGAGATCCGATTGCTCCATTGCGATAAAAATGCCGCAACAGTCACGCTGTCGGCAAGACGCGAATCACATTGACTCGCGCATCCGATCCCCAATCTCTCAAGCCGCCAACGCCCCATCCTCGTCTGTCTCCGCCAAAAAACATCGCCGACTCACATCCACCAGCGTCGCGCCAAACCCCTTCAGCGCGCGGAAATCCGTGCGCGCACTCGTGACCACTCTCGGTAAAGCGCTCCATGCGATCGATGCCCCGTCCGCAATCAACGCTTCCACCAGCGCCACGTCCTCGCTGTGCTCGAGCGGCGCGAAGCCGCCTACCCGCACATACGCTTCCGCCGATACCCCCATGTTCGCGCCATGAATGTGCCGATGACCGTCGGCATCGGTATAAGTGCGCGCGAAATGCTCCCGCACGGCCGCCAGATGCGGCGACCAGTCGTGGACGGCGATCACACCGCACACCGCATCGGCGCGGCAATCGAGTTGCCGCACCAGCCAGTCATCGGCGACGACGCTGTCTGCATCGGTGAACGCCAGCCAGCGCGCGCCCAGCGACAACGCACGGTGCGCCCCCTCCGCCCGCGCCACGCCTACATTGCGCGCGCTCACACTGAGCACGTCGGCCCCCAGCGAGGCAGCGATAGCGGCGGTATCGTCGGTGCAATGATCGACGACCACGATCACGCGCACGTCCTCCCCCAGCAATTCATGATGATTCGCCGCGCGTTTTGCCGCGCTTACGCACGCCCCGATATGTGCCCCTTCGTTATGAGCGGGAATGACGATGCCAAGCATGTTGTTTTCTCCCTTCGCATTTTTGGCGTCCAGATTGCCCGGACACGGTTGCCGAAGGACACAGCAATGGCTATTCCCAGTGAATTGAAAGGTCTGCCGGCACCCAGGCGAAATGTGGGCAAGCGAACATTGGAAGGGGTAGACGTTTGAATCGCGGACAATACTGGGATGGGATGGCACAGGCGTGCCTGGAGTACACACGCACTCGGAAAACAAAGCAGCGAGTGGGCCGGCTTCGCCTGTTCCACGAGAAGGCCGTTTTCGCAGAAAACAGCATCGGGCGGCTCAATCGGCCATTTGATCGTGAAACTTGTTGGCAGCCCTTAGCTCGACCCTAACCACCGTGGAAGCATTCGACTTTGGACTTTTACCATGTTGCTACTGCCGCCGAGGTTTGCAGGCTTGCGCCTCAACCGAAGTGCTTAGCGGCGTTTCCATTGAACCGATCTTCCGGCAATCCTGAGCCATCCGTACCTTGACGGGACTTCATTAGCCCCTGTACGGATATGTCGATATTGTGATCTATCAGGGTGAGCGCCGTACCAGCAAAGGACAGTGCAAGTGACGAGAGCGCGTCAGCCGGGACGTTATCCAGTTCTGATATCTGGTTCACCGGGATCACGACACTCTTTCCACGCGGGAAATGGATCATGATCACGGCCTGCTCCGGGAGATATTTCACACCGTCCGCAATACTAGGGAAAGCACCGGAACGAGCGCCATGCAAGGCGCTCTGGATGGTCTCCAAAGCAGCGTTGAGCTTGAACACTGCGCCAACCGGGCGACGCTCCAAAACGAAAAGCGTGTTGCTTCCCTCGTCGAGATCGACAGGTTTCTCGTCAGGCGCGTTGATGATTTTCATAACTTGATCCCTACTTGCGTGCGGTCTGCCAAGTGCAGCACGGTCAGACGCTCGGCGGGATCGTACGTTCCCGCCTGGATGTTGACCAGCGTCCTTCCCGCCAGATTCGGCTTCACAACGTACTGTTTTGCGTCGTCCCACGCCTGATTTTCCAGGCAGGTGTTTTTTATAGCTTCCATCCAACTTTCCCTGGCCACGGGCAAGCGACCTTTGACAATGGCGATGACGTCACTTTTCACTTGAGAAGGCACCCTGGCGGTATCCGGAATGACGTCCAACAGACTCACCCCGTTGTGCCAGAACGAAAATTCAAACCGTGCGGACCAGTCGCCGCCATCCAGATGCACATGCGGCGGACAATGCTCGTCTCTTGTGAGCACAGCGATTCGCCTCCCCTTATATTGACCCACTTTCATCGATTTTATTCTCCCTTGTTTGCGCGAAGGTTGCTAACAACTATCGGCGAAATAAGCATCCCGACGTGGTAAATATTACACACGAGCAGTCGACCTCTGATAGCTGTCCGAATGGCTAACGAGTAAAACCGCCCGAAACATTTTGAGATCCAACTGAAACAACACGTAACCAGAGTCAACTTTCCTGAAAGCTTGGCGTTAACCCGTGGACAGCGCCAATCCTGGCGACGATTTTCAAGGCAACCGACTCCATGGCCGCCCTTCCGCTTTCAGCCCTCCAGCAACGTCGACAAAAACAAGGCCACGCGGCGCTCGTTCCGAGATCCGCCGGGCAACTCAAGGCGGAACACGACCGCATCGTCGGGCGCGCGCAGTTTTTCCTCCATGCGACCATCGCGCTGGCTATCTTGGGTGTGATCGTCGTCGCCATGCTGCCGTTCTCGTCCATCCCCGACGACTTCAGTTTCGGTGCCCAGGAAGTGGTCGGCGCGGCGGTGTTTGCGGCGTGCCTGTTCCTGCTGCATGAGCGCACGGAACTCACGCTGCGGCTCTACAACTACGAACCCGTCGAACAGACCACCCAGGGTGAACTGCGCGCGCTGCTGCATCGTGTCCCGGAAGGCGTCTCGTATCAAAACGCCCTCGCCGCCGACAACCGGACGTTCGTGACCGTGGAAGCGGAAGAAATTCGCCGTCGCGCCGATGCATTCAAACCGCAAGCCGAAGGTCTGGAACCGGCAGAAAGCTGATCGTCGCGCGTTTCGCCGGATAAACCGCGGCGAAGGACATCGCAAAAAAATCACCGTTTACCGGGTGAAAATCCGGATGTGAACGAATTTGAAAGCCGCCGCCCCGCATTCGCGGGCCGGCGGCTTTCATTTTTATGTTCGCGCGCCGAGTCTGTTTTTTGCTGGATGAATTGCGTCCGCGAACGCATTCCCGTCGTTCGCCCTGTTCACCCGCGGAGCGACACAGCCATGAGCAAACAACCTCGCATCGAGCAATACGACCATCCGGCCGGCGGCTGGGGCTCGGTCAAAGCCGTTTCATCGATACTTATGCGAGAGCACGTCGCCGTGAACGGCACGCGGGTGCTATTCAAGCAGAACAAGCCGGACGGTTTTGCGTGCGTGAGTTGCTCGTGGGCTAAACCAGCCGATCCGCATCTGTTCGAGTTCTGCGAAAACGGCGCAAAAGCCACCGCCTGGGAAATCACGACCAAACGCGCGACGCCCGAGTTCTTCGACCACCACACCTTGGCCGCGCTGGAAACCTGGAGCGATTTCGAGCTCGAGTCGCAAGGCCGGCTGACCCACCCCATGCGCTACGACGCCGCGACCGATCGCTATCAGCCCATCCCGTGGCAACAAGCCTTCGATGAGATCGGCGAAAAGCTTCGCAGCTTCGATCCGAACCGCGTGGTTTTCTACGCATCGGGCCGCGCGTCGTTGGAAACCTCCTACATGTACGCACTGCTTGCCCGTTTATACGGTTGCAATAACCTGCCGGACAGTTCGAACATGTGCCACGAGAGTACGTCGGTGGCGTTGCCCGACACCATCGGCGTGCCGGTTGGAACAGTGACGCTCGAAGACTTCGAGCACACTGACTGCCTGTTTTTCTTCGGCCACAACACCGGCACAAACGCGCCTCGCATGCTGCATCCGCTGCAAGAAGCGCGAAAACGCAATGCGCAGATCATCACGTTCAATCCATTGCGCGAGCGCGGGCTGGTGAGCTTCGCGAACCCGCAGTCGCCAAAGGAAATGCTCTCGACCGAGCAAACCTGCATCAGCACGCAATACCATCAGGTGAAGATCGGCGGCGACATAGCGGCGATCACGGGCATTTGCAAGTCGTTGATAGAAGCCGACGACCAAGCCCGTGCAGCCGACGAACCGCGCGTGCTGGATGCGGGTTTCATCGCGGAACATACGCACGGTTTCGACGCGTTCGCCGACGCCATGCGGGCCGCCGACTGGAAAGAGATCGAGTCGATGTCAGCGCTAACCCGCTCCGCACTCGAAGCGGCCGCGGCCGAATATGCGCGCGCGAAGGCCGTGATCATCTTGTACGGCATGGGCATCACACAGCATCGGGAAGGCGTGCTTGCCGTGCAGATGCTCACGAACCTGATGCTGCTTGGCGGCAATATCGGCAAGAAGGGAGCCGGGATCTGCCCGATTCGCGGCCACTCGAACGTGCAGGGGCAGCGAACCGTTGGTATCACCGAAAAACCTGAGCTCGTCCCCATGGACAAGCTCAGGGAGCTGTATCAATTCGAGCCGCCCCAGGAAACCGGCTTGACCACCGTGGATACCTGCGAGGCCGTCAGGGACGGCAATCTCGACGCGTTTATCGGGCTCGGTGGCAATTTCGCGCGCGCAACTCCCGATCAGGGCGTAATGGAGCCGGCGTGGATGCGACTGCCGCTCACCGTGCAGATCGCGACCAAGCTGAACCGCAGCCATATCGTGCACGGGCGCGCGGCATATTTGCTGCCGTGTATTGGCCGGATCGAGGTGGACCGGCAGGCGAGCGGCGAGCAGACGGTGACCGTGGAGGACAGCACGGCGTGCATTCACGCATCGAAGGGAATGGCTGAGCCGGCGAGTGAACACTTGCTGTCGGAGCCGGCTATTGTCGCCGGGATGGCGAAGGCGATCCTGCCGCCGAATCCGAATGTCGACTGGGATGCGTGGGTAGGCAATTACGGGCTGGTTCGTGATGCCATCGAGCGCACCTACCCCGAGCAGTTCAAGGATTTCAACCGGCGCATGACGCAGCCTGGCGGTTTTCATCGGCCGTTGCCGGCTGCGAAACGCGAGTGGAAAACAAAAACCGGCAAGGCGAATTTCATCGTGCCGGATGGTTTCGGTGAAGACCCGGACATGGAATTCGACGGCGAACGCACGCTGCGCCTGATGACCACACGCGGCGACAGCCAGTTCAATACGACTGTGTATTCACTCGACGACCGTTTCCGCGGCGTGTATGACACGCGTGACGTGCTGCTGATGAACCAAGCCGATATGACCCGGCTCGGCTTCGCTGAAAACGACGCGGTCACGGCAATCACAGTCGCGCAGGATGAGGTATTGCGCGAGCTGGGCGGTCTGCGCGTGCATGCGTTCGACATCCCCGCCGGCTGCGTGATGGGCTATTACCCGGAGTGCAATCGTCTGATACCGGTGTCGCATCACGCGAAACGCAGCAAGGTGCCGGCGGCCAAGGCGATCCCTGTGCGCCTGCGGAAAATGGCGGCCTGAAGGTAGTAGCTAGAGGGACGTCCCGGGGATGAAAGCGGCACTCCTTTAATTGTCATCGGGCTGCGGGACGCGAGCCATCAGGCGTGAACCGTTGCCCGCATGGTGCCCGGCCGTGTTTAACGTGCAAGGCCGGAATTTGCGGACCTGCCTTTCAGTCCGCATGCGTCTATGCTGGAGGACACGGCATTCACTATCGACGACAGAACAAACCGAGGCCCACTCATGAACCACGTGAACAACTTCCAGTACCCGAGATACGACATGCAGACCAACCCGATCCCCGACCCGCTCGCCGATCCAAACCGCGATCCCGAGGCAGACCCGCTGTCGCCGCCATCGCCCGGACATCGGCCTGATGAGCCACAGCATCCCGACGCGCCACCGGATGGGCATCCTATCTAAATAGACTCGTTATCTACCATTGTTATGACGCGGCTTCCGTTTTGGTCGCCGACGGCGACCACCGAGGTGACCGCGTTGCCTTCGGCGGCAGATTCCCGGGTGGGATTGAAGAAAATCTTCGCACCGCGTTGATAGTTAAAAATGAACAGCACAATCGACGCGGTAGATGCCAGCAACACGCAAAACATGAACACCGCGCGATAACCCCACGTTGCTGCCACGAATCCCGACGCAACGCCCGCCAGCACGGAGCCGGTGCGCATGGTGTTGAAAAACAGCGTGGTCGCCCGGGCCAGCGCGCCAGGCATCAGTTCCTGAAAATACGACATGCCAAGACATGACGTCACCGCGACCACGACGGCGTTAAGAATCTGTAGCGGCACGAGCACCCACAGGTTGGGCGCGAGCGCGATGCCCGCGAAATACACGATATGCGACAGCGACGCGAACGCGATCATGTTCGCCTTGTTGATGCGTCGGGACGCGCCGCCGAGAAAAAGCATCATCGGAATCTCGGCGAACGCGCCAAGGCCGACCATCTGCGCGACGTGCGCGGTCGTGCCGTGCAACTGATCGACAATCAGCACCGGCAGCATGATGGTCGCGATCGCCGAGCCCATGCCGATCAGCGTAAAACTCACCAGCGCTGCATATACATGTGCGTTTTTGGCTTGCGGCGGAATTTCGCTGGTGGTTTTATCGGCGGCTTCAAAGGTGTCATAGGCCTTGGGTTCACGCATGCACAGCACGATGAAACCAGCCACCGCGAACGCGCCCGCCGCCGACAAGAACAGTCCGTTAAATCCCGACACCCCCAGTACGATCGCGCCCACCGCCGGGCCGAACACCCACGCGCAGGACAGTGTGGTGCGCAAGGTGGCCATCGGCAGTTCGGTATGTTCGATGCCTTCCGCGTGCAGCCTCGCTTTGCCGAACGTGAAAAGTTGCGGGAACACCGCCGCGCCGATGCTCAGGAATACACAGCCGAAGATCGTCAGCAACACGTAGTTGCGTGTGACGCACAGCAATGCGTAACCCAGCGCCGACCCCGCGATGGATAGCAACACAATGCGTTTTTTATCGGTCCGGCGATCGGCGATACGTCCGAGATAGGTACTCACGAGCACACTGCTCACCGCGGTCAGCGTCATGAAGATGCCTAGCCGAACCGGCGTCATGTGCGCCTCGGTCGCGCCGAACAGCGACGTGTACGGCACCGCGAATGAGGACGCGATGCCTGACAGGAACATTGCGAGGGAAATGCCGGGATAACCGGGAAGACGGATCAGCGCGAGAAAAGTCTTGAATACGGCGTTCATTGAAATTCACGTTGGCGGCCAAGGTCCGTCGCGTGACGCTCGTGGCGAGCGAGAAAAACGACGTTCAGCGGGCACTTAAACACGCGCTCACGTTTTTTTCAATGACGTTTTCTTTTGGTTGCAGACTAACGAAACCTCTTCCGGGATAAACGAAACCGATCTGGCGATTAGCAACGAGAGCGGATCGTTCGCAAGCGCCTGCAATCGTGCAAGGCGTTGGCGTGTCTGTGCCAACGGGCCGATGGAGGCGAATGCGAGAGTCTGATCTCCTCTGCCTGGGCGTGTCGAAACGGTGAGAAAACCACCGGAAACGAAGAACTTGCTGCCAAGTACCAGAATCCCTATAAAGACCCTCATAAGGGCCACAAAATCCTTTAAAAGCCCATGTGGGGTTCTTTAAACGCAAGATCTCATGACACTCACTTTAAATTGCTATAATGGCCCACATGGAGTCTACTAAACCTCTTAAAAGCCCTGCTGGAGTCCGTAAAGCCGGTAAACCGCTTCCCATTCCAGTGCAGCGGTCACTCGCAAAGCTGGGCGAAGACCTCAATCGAGCGCGCCGCCGCAGAGGGCTGACGCAGCAAGCGCTCGCCGCGCGCATCGGTGCGGGACTCAATACCGTCAAGCGCATGGAGAACGGTGATCCGCACGTGCAGTTGCATTTCCTCGTGCGAGCGCTCCATTTTTTCGGTGAGCTGCAGCGGCTCAATGACCTCCTCGACAGCGGCCAGGATGATATCGGTCTCGCATTGATGGATGAAAAGCTACCGCAGCGGGTACGAACCGCCAAGAAAACCACCAAAGCGTTCTAACGGCATAAGTGAATGAAAACCAAACCTTCCAGGTCCGGCAAGCCCGGAATCAGTACCGCCCTGGAGGTTCACCTCGGGGCCACAGGTACGCTTGTCGGCCATCTGAACTACGTAAGCCAGGGGCGGCGCGAAGTGTCGCAGTTTGCTTATGACGAGACGTGGCTGACCAACCCCGACCGGTTTGACGTTTCGCCCGACCTGCCTCTCGAACCTGGCTATCAGCCACGTCGAGCGCCCAACCCCGTGGACTCGGTGTTTCACTTCGCACTGGCCGACACGGCGCCTGACGCATGGGGGCGTCGTGTCATCAACCGGATCCACGCGCGGGCCCGCAAGGACAATCCTCGCCTGCTCCCCCTGAACGAACTCGACTACCTGTGTGCAGTGGACGATTTCAGCCGCATCGGCGCGCTTCGCCTTTGCAAGGAAGGGATCTATCTGAGGACAGTTGATGAAGGCCGGCGCACAACGCCGCCAATGATCGAGCTCGAACGCATGTACAAGGCCACGCGCGCCGTCGAGACGACCAGGGAAACCACCGAGGACCTGCGCTACTTGCAAGGCAAAGGCACCTCGCTCGGCGGGATGCGGCCCAAATGCACCGTACTGGATAAAAACGGCAAGCTCGCCATCGGCAAGTTTCCAAGCGTCAATGACACCATCAATGTCACGCGGGCCGAAGTGCTGGCGCTCAAGCTCGCGCGCCAGGCCGGCATTACGACGGCCAACGCCCGGTGCGTCACCCTCAATGACACGCCAGTCGCGATCATCGAACGATTTGACCGGGAGGACGGCGACCTGCGCGTCCCTTATCTCTCGGCTGCGTCCATGCTTCAGGCCTCGCGGCAGAATGTCCACGCGTACACCGAGATCGTCGATGTCATGCAGCAAAAGTGCTCGCATCCGGACGACGACGCGCGAGAGTTATGGCGTCGCCTGATGTTCAACCTGCTCATCACGAACACCGACGACCATCTGCAGAACCTCGGTTTTCTATACGACGGCAACGGCCTGTGGCGCATCTCACCGGCGTTCGACGTGAACCCGATGCCCGGCAAGGTACGAGAGTCCAAGACGTGGCTCACTGAAGATGCGGGCCCCATTGAATCGGTCCAGATGCTTCTGGATACGTGCGCCTACTTTTCGCTGACCGACGCTCAGGCCAAGGGGATCCTTGGGGAAGTCCTGGACGCGGTAATGGACTGGCGGCAAGTGGCCGTTACGCCGGACGTCGGACTTGGCGCTCAGGAGCTCGATGACTTCGAGGATGCCTTTGAGCATGTCCAGACCGATCAGGCCCGCAAGCTACTGGGCCGCGCCATGCTGCGGCCTGAGCTCGCCGAGAATGCCGAGAACGCCGGATAACCAGCCCGGCAGCTTGTCCATTCACGAGCGGCGCATTCGTTCGACTCACCGGATATTTGCAAGGTTTTTTAAGTATTTCCGTCTACTCTTGTCATAACAGCCGTACACAGACGTCATCGTGAACAATGAGATCGCTCAATGTTCTGAATGGCTATTTCTCTTGTATAGGTTGGAAGTGCGAGAGTGGCCGGGTCGTTATCGACTCGTGCAACGCTTTGCATGAAACGCGCGGTCCGGGAGCCCATCATGAAACAGCTTATGTCCGTGGTCATCGCCGCTTCGGTCGTGATTCTGCCCGCTGTATCGTTTGCCGCCCAAGCCGACGGCCCAAGAGCGCTGGACCGCGTGGTTCAACAGAACGAGAAATATGAACGGGACCACCCGCAGCAATCGCCGGCCGCCAATGGCGAGCGCAAGGCGGCGGATCGATCGATTGTCGAACCCATCTCCAATGGAGACGTCCGCTAATCCGGCGTCGCGCGTTTTTGCGGTCGACCGGACCATGCCGAATCTCTTGCGTCGCCAACCCTGCGTGTTTCTGGCGACTCGCTGACTGTTTCGTACGTCAATGCGCTGGCGGGGGTTGAAATGAAAACTTCGAACGTGGAACTTGGCCCGGTAAACCGGACGCCGCAACCGAACGCCGCAGCGAATGCGTTTCTTCCCGGTGGCTGAAACGGCTTTTGCAAGCATCGCTGCGACGCTTTAGTACTCGTTAGATGACGCTCCCGCAGACAAGCTTCACGCGAACAAACGTCTGATTCTTTGCCAGAACGCGAGCCGGTGCGGGGGCGGGACATCGATCAACAATGCTTCGTCAGGATGGTAGTGAACTTCCTGAACCTGCCGAACCTGCGAGACCAGCAGCCCGATGTACATGGTGACTCTCCCAACGTTGGACTTTTGAGTTCACGGAAAGTCGGCAGCTCGGGGTTCGAACGCGCATTCGCGCGGCGACATGGGCTTATTCGCTTCCGCTAATTAAGGGGGTTGGCGTATATAGTTGTTGTCGTTTCTGCATAATCCTCCTTCTTTCCGCTTATCAGCCTTTCGCTTTGTTAGCCAGTTAGCCGGTTAGTTGCCACCGTCTGGTGGCCAACGATCTCTATACCAACGGTCTAACGAAATAAGCATCCCGAACTATTGGCGCCCCTCAATCTCTGCAACGCCGGTCAATGTTCTATGAAACGTCCCATACTCATATTAGGCCTATCCAACGCCGGTGGGAATACGCACCAGCAGCCATCGTCGTGTCGAAAGAAAAGCAGCGCGCGCGATCCAGGCGGCAATGCGGTTTCTACGCAGACATACCGCCTTCCACCCAAGCGCGTGCGGCTGAACTCAGTGACACGAACCGGTGTCGAAAGGCCGGGAGCCAGCCATTTGTCGACCTGAGTACGTAGCGAATATTCATGCGTGGATTTCATGTGCTGCTCCGGCAAACGATTCCTGCTTGACGCTGTCCGCTTTCCGCCCCATTTCTTCATCCGGGCTTTGAGCTATCGTCCTGCTGAGCGCCGCCGCTCTCAGTGCGCTGCACCGCGCGGAATACCTTAAATCTGCAAGTTGAGCAACAAGTTGTCTAGCTGTCCTGCGCTTCATGGCACACCTCCCGCACTGCAACCTGAACTTGATAAAACACTTTAACTGTATGCCTGGATCGCCCGTTTGGGCGGGTTGTCGGCAAAATCGCAACACTTTGTCGCAAAGGGGAAAGCGCCGGATTGATCGCCATGGCTTTGCAATGGCTGTTTAAATCGGCGACGGCTTGCCATGTTTGTTTATCGGCACAGGGGGATTCGGACTTGAGTGTCGGCGATCGATGCCGCGGACGTTTTTCAGATGGGTGAGGCCGCCGTGTAGGCAACGGTCAGCCAGTATCGGCGAAGTGGCGTGACATTACGCTGTGACGGCAGCGGCGACAGAGTTAAAAACGGTTTTCCAATACGCCAATGGCTCCCGCCGGATTACTCGGGAGCCGGGTGTTTGTCTTCGCGCATCCGAAGGATTCGGCCAGAGAAACAGTTGGCAGATGCCGCTCAAGGAGCACACTCGCGGCGGCGGGATTCACAGTTGGTGAACGCTACGGGCTCATGCCCGCTTGTTATCGTCCGGGCACGCGCCGGCACTGCATCCAGCTCGCGAATGGTTTGATACAAAAACGCGCGTGGCATCGCCTACGCTGCTCGACGTCCAACTCAACTCGTCAGCCCACACCCCCGGCGTCGCCCTAGGCGTCACGCCGCACTTCGGCACGTGCACAGGAATCGCGCGGCTATGTGAGGGTCATTGGCGTAACCAGGGCGGCGCTGCCCAGCGCGAATTTCGAGCCGTTGCCGTGGGTATCGTCGTTCGAAGAGACGGGCCTTGTCCTTGCTCATAACTCGTTGGCGTCGGCGCAACGTATCATCAAGCTGAACGATCCGCATATGACCGGCTTGTCGCGCTTCCTCGGCATCGATCAAACCCGGCACGCGTTCGGCGCGATGGAAAAATCGCCGGTCGCGCTGGCCATGGAAAACAAGGAACTGGCCATGCCGGTATCCGTGGACTACCTGCCGGCGGCGGGTGACATCGAGAACATGGTGGCCAATGCGTTGCGTGTGGTGGAACGGGTGCGACAGCAGATCGACAACCGGTTCACGCTGCTGGATATCGAGCGGATTCACGCGGACCAGGCCATCGATTTGCGCCGCCAGCAGCAACCGGTCTTCACGCTGTCGCCGGCCACTGCGGGCCTCTACATTGCGCTGCCCGGAAAGCTTGCGTTCTTCGATCGCGACCCGCCGCTGACGCCGGATTTCCGGGCGGCGGCGACCTTGCTGCACAGTTACCCGGCCGATTTTTGTTAATTTTTGGAGCATGTCATGACGCCATGCGTTGAAGCATTCCCGGACCCGGTGACCTCAACCATCACCTACGTGGTGTATGAGGCAGCCGGTTCACCCTGCGCGATCATCGACGCGGTGCTCGACTATGAACCGCAATCCGGCCGCACTTCGACACATTCGGCGGATCGCGTGATCCGTTTCGTGAACGAGCAGGACCTGCAGGTGCAATGGCTGCTCGAGACGCACGCCCATGCCGACCACATTTCGGCTGCGGCATATCTCCGGAAACAACTGGGTGGCGCCATTGCCATCGGCGAACATATCCGGTCGGTGCAGGTCGTGTTCGAACGGCTTTTTAACCTTGAGCCGCCGATGTCGTCAATATCGCCCGGCCCCGCGCCTTTCGACCACTTGTTTGCTGACGGCGACACGTTCCAGGTCGGCGCGCTGACCGGCCGTGTGATGCACGTTCCCGGTCACACGCCGGCCGATGTCGCCTACGTGTTCGACAACATGGCGTTCATGGGCGACACCTTGTTCATGCCGGACGTCGGCACGGCGCGCTGCGATTTTCCCGGTGGCGACGCCGGCACGTTATACGAATCAATCGGGAAACTGCTTGGCTTGCCGCCACAAACGCGTCTGTTTGCATGCCATGACTATCCGCCCGATGGCCGTGAAACGCGCTGGGAAACCACGGTCGCTGATCAGCGCGCAGCAAACATCCACGTCCGCGATGGCATCACTGTCAGCGAATTCGTCGCCATGCGCACGGCCCGCGACGCGACGCTTGGTCCACCGGCGCTGATCATCCCCTCGATTCAACTGAACATCCGCGCGGGTGCTTTTCCGCCGGCCGAATCCAACGGCGTAAGTTATCTGAAATTTCCGCTGAACACGTTTTAAGGCAGTCGGGCAGGGTAAGAAAATGAACTTGGAAGCAGGAATACCGCAATGAGCACGAATGCAGCATCTTCAGGCAACACAGAGACCTTCGACGTGGTGGTCATTGGCGGCGGCGCTGCGGGTATCGGCGTGACGGCGAGCTTGCTGCGCCGACGGCCCGATCTTCGCATCGCGGTCATCGAGCCGAGTGACCGGCATTTCTATCAGCCCGCGTGGACGCTGGTCGGCGGCGGCGCTTTCAACATAGACGACACCATGCGGCTGACGTCGTCGGTCATGCCGAAGAAAGCGCACTGGCTGCGGGCCAGTGCGAGCGCGATTGAGCCCGAGCAGCATCTTGTCCGACTCGACAATGGGCAAACCGCCAGTTATCGGCACCTGATCGTCTGTCCCGGCTTGCGGCTCGCATGGGAGAAAATTGAAGGTCTGGAAGACACACTGGGCAAGAACGGCGTGACGTCGAATTATCGATTCGATCTTGCGCCGTACACGTGGAAGCTGGTCAATGAACTCAAGCGTGGCAAGGCGCTCTTTACGCAGCCGGCCATGCCGATCAAATGCGCCGGTGCGCCACAAAAAGCGCTGTACCTGTCTTGCGATAACTGGCTCAAGCAAGGCGTGCTCGATCATATCGATGTCGAGTTCAACCTTGCCGGCGATGTCCTTTTCGGGGTCGCTGCGTTCGTGCCGTCGTTGATGAAATATGTCGAGCGGTATCGCGCGTCGCTTGCGTTCGGATCGAACCTGGTGAGCGTCGACGGCGCTCGCCGGGTCGCTTCGTTCAACGTCAAAGACAATGCCGGCAACGTAGTTCGTATCGACAAACCGTTCGACATGCTGCACGTCGTCCCGCCCCAGCTTCCGCCGGACGTAATCAGCAAGAGCGTGCTCGCCGACAAGGCCGGCTGGTGCGAAGTCGATCACGCCACGCTCATTCACCCCCCGTTATCCGGACATCTTTGCGCTCGGCGACGCCTGTTCAGCGCCTAACGCAAAAACGGCCGCGGCCGTTCGCAAGCAGATTGTCGTGGTGGCGGAAAACCTGCTGGCCGCGCGGGAGCAAAAGCCTCTACCCGCCCACTACGACGGCTACGGCGCATGTCCGCTGACGGTTGAAAAAGGCAAGGTTGTACTGGCGGAATTCGGCTATGGCGGCAAGCTGCTGCCGACCTTCCCGCTCGACCCGACCGTGCCACGTGCCCTCGCGTGGTACCTGAAAACTGCCGTCTTTCCATGGCTCTACTGGAACGGCATGTTGAAGGGCCGGGAATGGCTCGCCAGGTCGATGAAACCGCAAGCGTGAGCTCCCAGCCATTCGCCACATTCGTAATACCCGTCACGTTGCGAGCACCACGCTCGGCGCCTGCGTTGGCGCGACGCTCGCGCTGACCGATGCAGGACTGCAACGGGGCATTGCCGGTGTTCGCGAGGTTTGCCGCGTCTAGCCTGGTGATGGAACACGTTTGAGCGCTCACAAAAGAACGTCGAGCGGAAACTCAGAGTTTTCTTATACCCCAGTACATAAGTTATCCGAAATAAAATTTCGCGATCTTAACACGCAACTCTTGAATTAACGAATGGACGAAATTTGACACGCCATTCGCTCGCTTTTTCAGATTTGTTGTACTAAGTGTATGCCCTCGAAATAAATCCATCGTCGAACTTTATAAACGGGCGTTCATATGATTAAAAAACTTGCCGCAATCATCCCGATCATGGCCACTGCCTCCGTGGCGCACGCACAGAGTTCGGTCACGTTATACGGGATCGTGGAGGACGGTATCGATATCGTCAGCAACGTGCAGGGTAGCCATCTCGTCCAGCTTGCATCCGGTGTGACCGCAGGCAGCCGCTGGGGCGTGCGCGGCACCGAGGATCTGGGTGGCGGCCTTTCAACCCTCTTCCGCCTTGAAAGCGGCTTCAACCTCAACTCGGGACGCCTTGGCAGCGGTCTCGCGTTCTCACGCAATGCTTATGTGGGTCTTCAGAGCGAACAGGCCGGTACGGTGACGCTCGGACGCCAATGGGACTCCGTTGTGGATTTCGTCGAGCCGTATACGCTCAACGGCAACGTCGGCGGTTATTATTTCGCCCACCCGAACGACATGGACAACACCGACAACGGTTTCCCTATCTCGAACGCGATCAAATATCGCAGCCCCACCTTTGCCGGGTTCACGTTCGGTGGACTGTATTCACTAGGCGGCATCGCTGGGCAGTTCTCGAACAACGCCACGTTCAGCGCGGGAGCGACCTATGCCGCTGGACCGGTCAGCGCGGGCGTGGGATATCTGCGCATCAACGATCCGGGTGTCTCCACACAGGGCTACCAGAACTATCCGGGCTTCACGAACGCGGTCTATGGCGACTTCCTCGCCGCAGCGCGGGCGCAGAAGGTACTGGGCGTAGGGGCTTCGTATCAGGTGCTGGCGTCGCTGCGCGTGCTTGCCGATTTTACGAACACGATTTTCCAGCAAGGCAGCGCCGGACATGATGCGACGTTCCAGAACTACGAGTTGTCGGGCCTGTTTAATCCAACCCCGGACGTGACGGTAGGCGCGGGTTACACCTACACCACCGGCCGCGACCACGCGACCGGCGCACAGCCCAAATACAACCAGTTCAACCTGACGGCCGAGTATGCGTTGTCGAAGCGGACGTCGGTGTATGCGCTGGGCGTATTCCAGAAAGCTGCCGGCGACGCACAGGCCGCTCAGATCGCAGGCTTCAATCCTTCAAGCAATCAGAAGCAGGCGGTTGGCCGAGTGGGGATTCGCAGCAGTTTTTGATTCGACGTCTGACCACTGAGCGTTAAGACGATACGTGTCCGGTTGCTTGATGAGGCCGTGCGACCGGACACGCGACTAAACGCGCCGCACGATGCTTATTGTCTGATGAATAACCTGACGCGCACACGTCCAGAACAGACCGATTATTTCTCTTGGTACGGGTTATCCCACCCCTACATTCCGCCACCGCTTTGCCGTAAAGAAGTCAGGCATAGCGTTCGGCAACGCCCGACGCCGCAAATTCAATCAGACGGCTCAACACTAGGCAACGGCGGAAACATGAAGAAGATGACATTGAATCAGAAGCTCGGATCGATGATCGCCGTGCTATGGCTCGGACTGGTCGCGATCGGATTTATAGGGGCATGGCAAAGCCGTTCATCGACTATGGACGATCGTCGTGATCAATTGAAAGCCCTGGTTGCCCAGGGCGCGAGCATGACGGCCCATTTCCAGAGCCTCGCCGCGGCTAAAACGATCACGGAAGAAGAAGCCAAAACGCGGGCGCTGGAAGTACTTGCCGCCATGCGCTACGGTACAGACGGATACATCTCGGTCAACGACTCGCGCCCGGTGATGATCATGCATCCGATCAAGAAGTCCATGAATGGCCAGAACATGGCGGGGTTTACCGACCCGGCGGGCAACAGACTTTTCGTCGATATTGTGAGCGCCGGTAATTCGACGCCCGAGGGTGGCTTTGTCAGCTATCTGTGGTCGAAGCCCGGCAGCGACAAACCCGTGCCCAAGCTCAGCTTCTCCCAGCACTTTGTCCCGTGGGACTGGTACATCGTGACCGGCATGTACACCGACGACATCGAGGCCGCGTTCTACGCCAGCGCATTGCGCTGGTTCGCGATTACCGCCGTGCTCGGCGTGCTCGCTTCGCTGGCCATGCTGCTGGTGTTGCGCAGCATCAAGCGTGAACTCGGCGGTGATCCGTCGATTGCTGTCGGCGCGGCGCAGCGCATTGCGCGCGGCGACCTGACCACGCACGTGCCGCTTGCCATCGGCGATTCGCATAGCCTGATGTTCGCGCTGAGCGAGATGCAAAGCGGCCTGGTGGAAACCGTCACGCGGGTGCGCACCGGGACCGAGAACATCAACGTGGGGGCATCGGAGATTGCAGCGGGCAATACCGACCTGTCACAACGCACCGAGCAGCAGGCCGCCGCCTTGGTACAGACCGCGTCGAGCATGGACGAGATGACAGCGAACGTGAAGCAGAACGCCAACAGCGCGACGCAAGCCGCCAAGCTGGCCGGCGAAGCCGCCGACGTGGCCCAACGGGGCAGCGGTGTAGTCGAGCAAGTCATTCACACCATGACGCGCATTACGGAAAGCTCGAAGCAGATTGGCGACATCATCGGCGTGATTGATGGCATCGCGTTCCAGACCAACATCCTGGCGCTGAACGCCGCCGTGGAAGCTGCGCGTGCCGGCGAACAGGGACGTGGGTTTGCCGTGGTGGCGGCGGAAGTGCGCAGTCTCGCACAGCGCTCGGCCACGGCGGCGAAGGAGATCAAGGCGCTGATCGGAACATCGACGGAGACGGTGAAGGAAGGTGCGTCGCTGGTGTCGAACGCAGGCGCGACGATGGGCGAGATCGTGAGTTCGGTACGCCGCGTGAACGAGATCCTCGATGAAATCAGCCACGCTTCGAATGAGCAAAGCGCGGGCATTGAACAGGTGAATCGCGCAGTGGGTGAAATGGATCAGGTGACGCAGCAGAACGCGGCGCTGGTGGAAGAAGCGGCGGCAGCGGCGCATTCGCTGAAGGATCAGGTCGATGTGCTGCGTGAAGCGATCGGGAGCTTTTCGCTGCCGGGTTGAGTTTTGCAAATGAACGAAAGGGCCATTCGCATGGCCCTTTCGTCTTGCATCAACAAGACTTTTCTATTGCACGCGTTTCTGATTGCACGTCATTCGCGCGTCCAGAATCCCTCGTGCACGACCGCCGCTTCATCTTCAATAAGCGGTCCAACCACACTCACCGTCCTCTGCCCTCGCGCAAAAACTTCGCGGCAAGGTAACGAGAACGTCGGGTTCTCGGGGTGATCGCCGGTGATCTCCAGCAAGCGCCGCTCGGACATGGCATACACCACGCGCCCGATGTTGCACCAATAGATCGCGCCCGAGCACATGCAACACGGCTCGGCATTCGTATAAAGCGTGCACGTCAGCAATTGCTCCGGCGTCAGATCTTTCGCTGCCTGAGCCGCGGCGCGCAGTTCGGCGTGCTGGGTCGGATCGCCGAGCGGGGGCATCGAATTGTTTCCTGCGCTTGCAACTACGTGGCCGTTTTCATCGGCTATCAGCGCGGCGAACGGATGCCGTCCATCGCGTTTTGACTTCTCCGATAACGCGATAACCTCGCGCAACAGCGCCATATCGCGTTCGCTTGCGTGTTCGTGCATGCTCTCGTTCCCCCTTTTTTAAAAGATGCTACGGTCAAATTTTAAATGGATGATCGAGGAAAAATCGCATCATGATCGTGCTCGCATCCGGACCCGTTGCATCGGTGTACGAACCATTTCCACTCCCACCTGCCCAGGCGTGCGGCGCGCCATGAATGAGCCACAACTCGGCGTCAACTCCATCCACTGATTTCAGCCGTTCCACCGTGCTCGTACGCTTGCCCGCTTCTACATGGGAAGTCTCGTCGAAGACAACGGCCTGAGCGCTGAAGCCGCGCAACAAATCAGCCGCGTTTGATGGATGCACGGTTGTGTCGGCATCGCCGTGAAACACGATCAGCGGTCGCTTCGGTGCCGCCGCGCGACGAGCGCCCGATGACTTTCCGCCTCGCATGGCCGCCAGCGCCGATTGCAAATCATGGGCCGCCCCGACTGCCAGCCCCGAATGCACGCACGCAGCGGCATAAAGATCCGGATACGCCTGGATCATGACGGCGGCCATCGCCCCACCCGCCGATAAACCCGCCACGAATACGCGCGACGAATCCACGGCGTGCTTTGACATCACTTCGCGCGTGATGCCTGCAATCAGTGCCGGCTCGCCGCTGTCGCGCCGTTGATCGGCGGGCTTGAACCAGTTCCAGCACTTCGATGCGTTCGCCCCCTGCGGCTGCACCGGATACACCACGATGCATCTGTCCCGCTCCGCCAGCGCGTTCATTTGCGTGCCGGCAGCGAAGTCGTCGGCGTCCTGCGTGCAGCCATGCAGCATCACCACCAGCGGCAGCGGCTGGCCGCTGTGCTGCTTCGGCACATAGAGCTTGTAGTTCCGATGACCTGCGGCGTTCGCGAACGTATGAGTCGTGAACGTTCCCGGATACTTGACAGCCGGGACGTCTGTATTCGATTGAGGCGTTGGCTGAGCGTGCGCCCCAAGTGCACGCTGCAGCGCCGCCGTCGCTTCCTTCGGGCCGCGTGCGCGCAGCAGCTTCATTGCATCCTGCATCGAATGCAGGAATGCTTCGTTGATTTTCATTATCTTTCCCGTTGTTCCCTGCTATTACGCCCTACCCGCATCACTAGGCAATCCGGCCGGCCAGCGCCGTTTTCACCGCAGGCGAGGCATGAAAGGCGCCGAGCACGACGATCGATGCGATGGTTTCGAGCGCCAGTTCAGCGGACACGTCGGCAGCAATGCTCGCGAGTCCCAGCACTTGAATGTCGAACCGTTCGCCCGCCGCGCGCGCCGCTTCAAGATCGCGCCTGGAAAAATGCTGCATGCCCAGCACCAGCGCGCGCCGTGTCACCGTTTCGTTCACCACCTGAGAGTGCGTCGCCAGTTGATTCCGGATAGCCGTGCGAATCAGGTCCGTGCGGTTGGAATAAAAACCCTCTTCCACCAGCAGGTCGATCTGCCCTAGATCCACAGGGCCCAGGTTGATCGTGATTTTTTCCGTCTCACCGCCCTTCGGCCTGAGCACTTCAATTTTTTGAATCATCAAAAACATCCCATTACCATCCAATGAGATGGTTATAGGCTGGTTTTTGCAGTGCGTCAAGGTTTTTAGCCAACTCACCATGGTCTGGAGAAGCCGGAAATCGGGCCGCGGCGCCTCAGGAACGGGCCATGCTGAAGTTGTCATCGCAGTCCCTTTTCCCTCGCGGCGAAATTGCCGCTTGTACGCCAGAGCATTTCGCCGCTCTGAGACCCGGGCGCCCAGGGTTGGGTGTGACGCGGTTTTTGTATCGCGTTGCTGTCCGGAGCAATTCGCCACCTTCGTTCTGTTTTTATCGCGACGATTTCGCGTGCTTCTGCACGCCTTTTGCGCGCTTAAAAAAATCCGAACGATAAACTATTAAAGGAGTACTACCTATGTTTGTCCATAACAAACGCCTGCAATACACCGTCCGTGTCGCCGCGCCGAATCCGGGTCTCGCCAACCTGCTGCTCGAACAGTTCGGCGGCCCGCAGGGCGAGCTCGCCGCAGCCTGTCGCTACTTCACCCAAGCCGTAGGGGAAGACGATCCGGGCCGCAAGGACATGTTGTTCGATATCGCCACGGAGGAGCTGAGCCATCTGGAAATCATCGGTTCAATCGTCGCTATGCTGAACAAAGGCGCAAAGGGTCAACTAGCCGAAGCGGTCGAGCAGGAGGCGGAGTTGTATCGGTCGATGACTTCTGGCGGCAACGACTCTCACACCACCGCCCTTCTCTACGGCGGTGGTCCTGCGCTCACGAATTCGGCAGGCGTGCCGTGGACGGCGGCCTATATTGACACCATTGGCGAGCCGACTGCCGACCTGCGCTCCAATATTGCAGCCGAAGCGCGCGCCAAGATCGTGTACGAGCGCCTGATCAATGTCACCGACGACCCTGGTATCCAGGAAGCGCTCGGGTTCCTCATGACGCGTGAAATTGCGCATCAGAAGTCGTTCGAGAAAGCGCTGCATTCCATCCAGCCGAATTTCCCGCAAGGCAAATTACCGGGGGTGCCGGAATTTACAAGCGTCTACTACAACATGTCGCAAGGCAACGAGTCGGCAGTGCGCGGACCGTGGAACGAAGGCGGCGACTGGAGGTTCGTGGAAGATCCGCAACCCGCCGTGGATGGCGGAGATGGACTCGCGACCGTGGGAGTGTCAGCGGAAGAGGTGGATGTTTTACAGGCAATGGCCACGCGCACGGCATCGGACAAGAGTTCGGATCCGACGACCGGCGCCGATCTTGGATCGGGGAAAGCGACGGCGGTTTGAGGGTCTAACAGCGCGGCGCTCGTGATCAGGGAAAATCCGGTACGCTGCGGACCGCGTAGGCTCCCCTAAAAGCCGTTGCAGTGAGCGTGATCAAGTCTCTCTCCCTTGCAGCGCATGCCTTAAGCGAAGCAAGAGCGAAGGCAGTCTCAATCTGCGTTGAGACTGCCTTCTTGCGTGATCAATCGAGGACAAAACAGCTTGTCGGGCAATGCGTTTAGCGAAGACCGATCAACATGAGACTAAATTTAGTCTATATTTAGACTCATGCAAAAATCGTTGAGACCCAATATGAAGCTCTCGAATATCAAACCCATCAGTTACCTCAAGAGTGATGCGGCGAGGATTGTGACGGAACTTATGGAAACACATGAGCCTTTGATCATTACTCAAAATGGGGAAGCGAAACTGGTGGTGCAAGACATCCATACATTCGAGCGACAGCGGCAAACGAACGCCCTGCTTCGCATCTTGGCATTGGGCCAAAAAGAGATTGCTGAGGGTAAGTTTTCATCTGCAACTGATGTTTTTGCCGAGCTGGATTGCCTTGACGAAAAGGATAGGGAATGAATCTCACCATCCTCGACTCGGCCAAAAGAGACTTGGCTGATCTGCGGGATTACATCGCCAGACACAAACCGAAGGGAACCTGGAGCGAGATCAAGACCCAACTCCAAAGCAAAATTTTCCAGATTGAAGATTTCCCCTTGTCGGGCGCATGTCCTCCGGAACTGCTCGGCTATCCAGATCGATACAGACAAGTCTTGACCAATCAGCAACGCATCATTTACGAAATTGCAGGCGATCAGATATTTATCCATGTGATCTGCGGACAAACCCAGGATCTGGAGGAGACCCTCAACCTGAGATTACTCAGCATCTAAGCCAAGACATACCTCGGCCGCGATTCACAATTGCAGGCAATCAGAAGGCTCGTCCGCGTCGTTAAACAACCATTCCCCGCTCCGGCACCACCCGCCGCACCATGAACCAGTAAAACAGCGCCGAGCATCCCGCAATCAACCCGCCTGAAATCAACGCGCTCGAATACGAGCCGGTTTTATCGACGATAAACCCTGCCACCACCGGCGAGAACGCGCCGCCGAAATACCCGCCGAAATTCTGGATCGCGCTGACGGACGCGACCATCGACTTGGGCGCAACGTCCGACGCCAGCGCCCATGCAGCGCCAATAATCGCCGCGAGGAACGCCAGGCCCAGCGTCATCAGCGTGATGGTGACACCCAATGAGTCAACGAAAGGAATCGCCACCGCCGAAACCGCCGCGCCGATCGCGCAGATCACGATCCACATGCGTTTGGCATCAATGGGCGTCGCCATTCCGCGATCAACCATCTTCTTCGTCAGATACCCCACGATAATCTCGCCCAGCGCGCCGCCGATCCACGGAATGCTCGCGTAGATACCCAGTTGTACGAACGATATGTGAAAGCGATCAAGCAAATACAGCGGCAGGAACACGAGGAACAGGTTCCACAGCCAGATCGCGCAGAAGTAGCCGAGGATCATGCCCCACACGCTGCGGTGCGTGAACAGTCCGCGCCACTCGTGGGTTGAATTGCTGATCGACCGCTCACGGCCGCCTCCGCCCGCTTCTATATAAGCAAACTCTTCCTTCGAAAGCCGCTTGCTCTGCTCGGGATTTCGATAAAGAAAGAGAAACACAATGGCGAACGCGATGCCGACAAACCCCGCCACATGAAATAGCGAACGCCATCCAAACGCAACCATCAACGCAACGAGCACAGCGGGCGCAAGCGCGGGGCCCCATTTCGATGACGAATCCCAGATGCCCGTCGCGAACCCGCGCTCCTTGGTCGGGAACCACGCGGCTGTGATCTTCGCCGAGGTTGGCCAGCACGGCGCTTCGCCGACGGCGAGCAGCGCGCGCATCACGAGCAGCGCGCTGACCGATCCGACCACGCCGGTCATGTAGGTCGCGACACTCCACCAGATCATGGCGACGGCGTAGGCCTTCTTCGCGCCGAAGCGGTCGATCACCCATCCCGCCGGCAATTGCATCACAGCGTAGGTCCATGCGAACACGGTGCCGAGCAAACCGATCTGCGTTCGCGACAACCCGAGTTCGCGAATCATTTCCGGCGCCGCGATGGAGAGACTGGCGCGATCGATGTAATTGATGATGCCGCCCGCCACCAGCCATATCAGCACGGTCCAGCGAAAATTCATGCCGGTGCCGGTTGCAACTTCAGCGGGGGATACGAGCTTGTCAGCCACATCCGTCTCCTCGTCTATGCCAATGGGCGCCGTCGAATGGACGCCCTTTTTAGGGGTTTTTAATAGTCACACTATATTTCGCAACGATTCCGGGAGGCAGCGGAGTAAACCCGGGCCGGCCGTTAAATAGTCTTACTATATTTCCCACTAAATGGAGACTGACGCAATGACGACTGACGCAACGACTCAAGCCCGGCGTGTACCGCCCTCTTCAAGCACGCTGTCCGCATCGACCCGCGCGCTTTCGAGTTGCACCAGACTCGCCTGACGCGCGCCCAGCGGATCGCGGCTTTGAATGGCCGTGAGAATCGCCTTGTGCCGCGGCAAGGAGAGCGCGTGAGTATCGGGATGACGGCTGGTCAGGCGAATGGATTCGGACAAGGCAAGCGACAACATATTGCCGATGTACGCCAGCATGTCGTTGTGCGTGGCGGCCATGATCGCGCGATGAAACTCCAGATCCGGTTCGAGCAATTCGGGCGCGGTCGCGGCCGCTTCCATGCGCATGTAAGCGGCTTCGATCCGGGCGAGATCCTCGCCGCTGCCGCTTGTCGCCGCGAGCGCCGCAGCAGCCGGTTCGATGATCCGCCGCACGGTGAGCAGCGACCGGAAGAACTCACCTTCGGGCACGCTGCTGAGCGTCCAGTAGAGCACGTCGGGATCAAGCATGTGCCAGTCGGCCCGTGGCCTGACGACACTGCCTACCCGCGGCTTCGACACCACCAGTCCCTTTGCCACAAGCACACGCGTTGCTTCCCTCAAGACCGGGCGGCTCACGCCATAGGTTTCGCACAGCAGCACTTCGGCGGGCAGGCGTTCGCCGGGCGCAACCTTGCCGCCGACGATATCCATGCCGAGGTTCTGCACGATGCGCCCGTGCATGCTTTTGCCTTGCTGGAGATGTCGATAGTCCATGTTCAGTGAAAGATGCCTCGGTCTCGGCCGACGTACGCATAGCATAAGCACGAGGGCAAAAAGCTCCAAATAGTATGACTAAATTGAGGGTAAACCTGCGAGGTTGTTATCGAAACAGGTCTGGACGGAATCAGGATCCAGCCAGCCGATTATTTCACTCGCGCTCACGGACATACCAGATTTCAGCAAGTCCGACCCCTCGCACGAGCCACTGTTCCAGTCCTGGCTGCCGCCCAAAGCGCGGCCCGAATGCGATAATCCCGGGCTGTCACCCTGTTTCCGGAGAACCATCCCATGAGCCGCCTCGACAACCCGTTTCACGACCAGGAGGCCGGCCGTGCCGACTCGACGCAAGATACGACCCGCATCGACGACGTCCGCATCGGCGCCGTCCGTCCGCTGATTTCCCCTGCGCTGCTGCAAGACGACCTGCCTGTACCACTTTCAGTGCAGACGCTGGTTGAAAAAAGCCGCGTTGAAATTGCCGACGTTATTCAAGGCCGCGACGACAGGCTGGTCGTTGTCGTCGGACCGTGCTCGATTCACGACCATGACCAGGCGCTTGAATACGCGCACTTGCTGAAGGCCACCGCTGACGAACTGCGCGACGACCTGCTGATCGTAATGCGCGTGTACTTCGAAAAACCACGTACCACGGTGGGCTGGAAGGGTTACATCAACGACCCGCTTCTGGACGGCACGTTTCGTATCAACGAAGGCCTGCGACGCGCACGCCAGTTGCTGCTCGACATCAGCGGCATCGGCTTGCCAACGGGCACCGAGTTTCTCGACTTGCTAAGCCCGCAGTACATTGCGGACCTGATTGCCTGGGGCGCTATTGGCGCGCGGACGACGGAGAGCCAGAGCCATCGGCAACTGGCTTCGGGACTAAGCTGCCCGATCGGTTTCAAGAACGGCACCGACGGCGGCGTGCAGATCGCGGCAGACGCCATTGTTGCGGCCCATGCGAGCCATGCGTTCATGGGCATGACCAAGATGGGCATGGCTGCCATCTTCGAAACCCGCGGCAACGCGGACGCGCACGTGATCCTGCGCGGCGGCAAGACGGGACCGAACTACGATAGCGAAGGGGTCGCTGCCGCCTGTGCCGCACTCAAGGAAGTCGGACTTCGCGAGCAGGTGATGATCGATTGCTCGCATGCGAATTCGGGCAAGTCGCATCTTCGCCAGATCGAGGTAGGTCAGGACATCGCGCGGCAACTGAACGGCGGTGACAAGCGCATTATTGGCGTGATGATCGAAAGCCACCTGGAAGAAGGCCGGCAAGATCTGAAACCGGGTGTACCGCTGCGCCGCGGTGTCTCCATTACCGATGCATGCCTCGCCTGGACGCAAACCGAACCGGTATTGCAAACGCTCGCTGCTGCAGTACGTGAGCGCCGCAAGCACTGATACGGACTCACCACGAAGCTCCCCTGGCTTCGTGGAACGCTGCGTTGCCGCAAACACATCGCGTGCTCACGCGATGACCAACTCTCCCGCGTAGCACTGCGCATGCCACACCTGTCTTGCACCCTCACCCGTGCAAGATAGGGTTATTGCGTTGCTTCACATTAAATTTCATTAGGCATAGACTTAATCCGTCAGCGTCATTCACTCATTGCAGTGAGGGTCGCGAGTCGTCTTGCATCAAGCGTTTTTCGTAGTGATCCGCAAGTTGATCCGGGCAATGCGTCCCGTTCAATTCGTGCCCACCAACGTACGACCGAGGCGACACATCATGGCTGACACGAGTTACATGGCGCGTAAATCCGTTGCCGATATCGTCAAGAGTGCTGACGGCGGCGAGCGCCCGCTAGCGAAGACACTGGGCGCACTCAGCATCACGGCAATGGGCATTGGCGCCATCATCGGCGCCGGCATCTTCGTGCTGACAGGCACGGCCGCCGCGCAGTTCGCGGGACCAGCCATCATCCTGTCATTCATACTGGGCGGTATTGCGTGCGCGTTTGTCGGCCTGTGTTATTCCGAACTTGCGGCCATGCTGCCCGTCTGCGGCAGCAGCTACACCTACACGTATGCCACGCTGGGCGAAGTGTTTGCGTGGATCATAGGCTGGGACCTGATCCTCGAATATGCAATGGGCGCGGCCACCGTCGCGGTCGGATGGTCGGGTTATATCGTCAGCCTCCTGCGTAACGTGGGGATTGCCTTTCCACCCCAACTGGCAGCTGCTCCCGGCACCATGGTGAAGCTTGCCAACGGCACGTCGGTGGCGGGAATGGTTAATCTGCCGGCCGTCTTCATCGTCGCCGCCCTTACGCTCATGCTGGTGATGGGGACCAAGGAGTCAGCGCGGCTCAACAACATCATGGTCGCGATCAAGCTGGTTGTCGTGGTGGCGTTTCTCGCGCTGGGCGTGTTCTTCGTGCATCCCGGGAACTGGCATCCATTCATTCCGGCGAACACCGGCGAGTTCGGCAACTTCGGCATGAGCGGAATCCTGCGCGGCTCCGCGGTCGTGTTCTTTGCGTTCATCGGTTTCGATGCGGTGTCTACCTGCGCTCAGGAAGCCAAAAGACCGCAGCGCGACATGCCGGTCGGCATTCTCGGGTCACTGGTGATCTGCACGATCCTGTATATAGCGGTGGCGGGGGTGCTCACCGGACTCGTGCCTTATGGCGAATTGAACGTGCCCGATCCCATTGCGAAGGGCGTGGACGTGATTGGCCTTACCTGGTTTTCCATCCTCATCAAGATCGGCGCGCTGACCGGTTTGACGACCGTGATCCTAGTGCTGTTGTATGGGCAAAGCCGCATCTTCTTCACGATGTCGCAGGATGGCTTGCTGCCGGGATTGTTCGCTCGGGTTCATCCGCGTTTGAAGACGCCCCACCTCAGCCAGACCATGATTGGTGCTGTTGTTGCGATCGTCGCGGCGTTCACGCCAATCAGCGTGCTGGGTGAAATGGTGAGCATCGGCACGCTGTTCGCCTTTGTCCTGGTGTGCGGCGCGGTGATCTATCTGCGGCGCAGCGACTCCGGCGCGAACCGGCCGTTTCGCGTGCCAGGCGTGCCGGTCGTACCGATTCTCGGCATCCTCTTTTGCGTGCTGCTCATGACCGGCTTGCCACTCGTCACGTGGATGCGGCTAGTGGTCTGGCTGGTGATCGGGCTCGTGATCTACTTCTCATATGGACGCAATAACTCGCGGCTGCGGCATCCGGAGCGGCACGCAGGATAAGCGTGCGGCGTCGGTTGAGCTAGCAGCTCGGCACGACGCTGAACAGCCGCGCCGGCGGATTCAGCAGAGTTCCAAGGGGCTTCAAGAAGTTTCAGGCAGGCTGAATGTTCGACGCCTGCTTGCCCTTTGGGCCCTGGCCAATATCGAAACTTACTTTCTGGTTCTCGAGCAATGACTTGAAACCTTCAGTCTTGATCTCCGAGAAATGGGCGAACAACTCTTCGCTGCCATCGTCCGGCGTGATGAAACCAAAACCCTTTGCATCGCTGAACCACTTTACTCGTCCGGTCGGCATGGCCGTCTCCTGGCTGGAAAAAGGGGAACGGTATCACGCGCGGTCGTTTTCGTTGGCGCCGCTTGTTGCCCGCATCGGCTGAACGCCCTATCCCGTCTGCCGGCCCAGGCGGAAAACCCCCTCCTGCAATAACTCTCCGCGTTTACCTTCACTTATAAAAATTCTTTTCATATGTGAAAATTGGACACGAAACCCATGCGGGAAACCGCATCGACGGGACCAACCACCGAAAAAGGAGCATCAATGGTCAAGCGTGTCGAAGGCAAAAACATCGTGGTGACGGCTGCCGGCAAAGGCATCGGACGAGCTTCCGCGCTCATGCTCGCCGCCGAAGGCGCCCATGTCTGGGCGACCGATATCGACGAAAACGCCCTCGCCGAACTCGCTCGCGACGCGGGCGCTGGCTCCACGTTGCGCACCGCGCGCCTGAACGTGCTGGATTCCGCCGATGTCGAGGCGTTCGCCGCGACAACCGGTCCGCTCGACGTACTGTTCAACTGCGCCGGCTACGTCCACGACGGCAACATCCTCAAGTGCGAGGACAAGGACTGGGATTTCAGCTTCGACCTGAACGTCAAAGCCATGTACCGGACCATTCGCGCGTTCCTCCCGGCCATGATCGACGCAGGCAAGGGGGCATCGATCATCAACATGGCCTCGGCGGCGTCGAGCGTGAAAGGCGTGCCGAATCGCTTCGTTTATGGCGCATCGAAAGCAGCCGTGATCGGTTTGACCAAGTCCGTGGCCGCCGATTTCGTCGGCCAGGCCATTCGTTGCAACGCGATTTGTCCCGGCACCATCGAGTCGCCGTCGCTGCGAGGCCGGATCGCGAGTCAGGCGGCGGCGTCGCATCTGGACGAGGAGCAGGTCCGCGCTGCGTTCGTCGCACGTCAGCCTATTGGACGGGTTGGGCGAGCGGAAGAAGTCGCGGCGCTGGTGACCTACCTCGCCTCCGATGAATCCGCCTTCACCACCGGTACGATTCACATGATCGACGGCGGCTGGTCGAATTAAGCCTGATTGATTCGTATAGCTTATCAATATAAAAAGAGAAGGCCTTCATGTCAGGATCTATTCCGCTGGCGGCGAGCCCGGAAACCGCCGCTGCGCTTGAAGAAAATGCGTATCGCAAGGCGGTGTGGCGGATCGTGCCGTTGCTGATCGTCTGCTTCATCTTTGCCTACTTCGATCGCGTCAACATCAGCTTCGCCAAGCTGCAGATGCAGGGCGACCTGGGCCTCTCGAACGCGGCGTACGGTTTTGGCGCCAGCATCTTCTTCGTGGGCTATTTCATCTTCGAGATTCCCAGCAACCTGATCCTGAGCCGGGTAGGCGCGCGCGTCTGGATCGCGCGCATCATGATCTCGTGGGGCATCGCCTCGGCCGCGATGATGTTCGTGACATCGGAAACGTGGTTCTACGTGCTGCGCTTCGTGATTGGCGCGACCGAAGCAGGGTTTCTGCCGGGCATCATCCTGTACTTCACGTACTGGTTCCCCGCCAAGCGGCGAGCGCGTATCAATGCGCTTTTCATGACGTCGATCTCCATCTCGGGCGTGATCGGCGGCCCGTTGTCGGGCTTCATCATGACCCGTTTTGCCGGACTCGGCGGATTGGCGGGCTGGCAGTGGCTGTTCCTGCTCGAAGGTTTGCCGACCGCCCTGCTCGGCTTGCTGGTGCTGGCCATTCTCGATGACCGCATTGCCAGCGCGAAGTGGCTCAGCGCTGAAGAGAAGGCTGTACTGCAAGCCAATCTGGATCGCGAGGACCACGGCACGTCGCACAAATTCATCGACGCCATGCGCCAGCCCGGCACGCTGCTGCTCTCGCTGATCTATCTCTTCATGCTGATGGGACTCTATGGGCTGACGTTCTGGATGCCGCAACTGATCAAGAACACCGGCATCACCAGTCCGATGACCATCGGTTTGCTGACCGCGATTCCGTATGCGGCAGCGGGCATTGGCATGGTGGCGCTCGGCAGGAGTTCGGACCGGCATGGCGAGCGCCGCTGGCACCTCGGGCTGGCGGTCGGCGTGGGCGGCATCGGTTACATGCTGAGTGCGTATTTCGCCCATGACACCACGCTTGCCATGATCTCGCTCGTGATTGCCGCAGTGGGTGCGATCGGTTGCCTTCCGGTGTTCTGGACCTTGCCGCCTGCGTTCCTGAGCGGCACGGCAGCGGCCGGCGGGATTGCGCTGATCAATTCCATTGGCAATCTGGGCGGCATCATCAGCCCGTATCTGGTCGGCAAGGTGGTGGATATGACAGGCGTACCGTCAGGCGGCCTGTACGCTATCGCGGCGGTCCTGATCCTCGCGGCCCTGCTGATCCTGTTCGGCTTGCCCGCTCGTATTGCCAACCGCGATCAAGCGCTTTGATGATCTCACTCAGCTTGATGACGATGCGCTCCCTTTCGCTCAAGACATTGCCATGAATACAGTTCTAAAACCTTCCCGGAACGCGTCCGACGAGAGCACCGACGGCCCGCGCTACGCCGCGCCCGCCCTCGAAAAAGGACTCGATATTCTCGACGTGCTCGTGGACACCGCCGAGGGTTACACGCTCAACGAACTGTCCGTGAAACTCGGCCGCACCGTGAGTGAAATCTTTCGCATGGTCGTGACGCTCGAGCGCCGCGGTTATGTGCAAGGTGATCGTAACGACCGCTATACGCTGACACTCAAGCTGTTCGAGATGGCGCACCGGCAACAGCCGATTCGATCGCTGACCGCCATGGCGCTGCCGCTGTTACGCGATCTGGCGAACGTGACGCGGCAGTCGTGTCATTTGTCGATCTATCACAGCGGCCGCGTAGCGGTTATCGCGCAAGTCGATAGTCCCGAGCGATGGTCCTTCGGCTTGAAAGTCGGCGCGGTGATGGGCCTCACCGATACCTCGTCAGGCCACGTGCTGCTCGCTTTCCGCGATCTCGCCGAGCGGGAGCGAATGCTTGCCGCGCATACCCGCGTGGAAGGCGAAAACGACGTGGAACCGGCAGTCTTGCTGGCATTGCTCGACGAGATTCGCGCAGCCGGACATGAGATCGTGCCCAGCCGGCAAATGCGCGGCGTGACCAACGTGGCATTCCCGGTGATCGGAAGCGCCGGCGACGCCGTGGCAGCGGTCAACGTGCCGTATCTCGAACGTATCGATAAAAAGATCAATCCCGAGTTCGACGAGGTCTGCAGGATGGTCGGCGAGATGACCGGACGCTTGTCCGCGCTGATGGGGTTCAGCGGTTACAACCTGGAAGGCGAATAAACGCCATCGCGCCGGCACGGACGCTCGAATGCTCCTCCGTTCGAGCGCTCATTCACGTGTACGAGAAAATATGAAAGATTTTTAAGCGTTTGTTGGGTAAAAAAATAAAAATAAATCAGTCCGGGTTTTATCGCCATTTAATCGCGTTGACGAAATAAATGCGCAACCGTATAAAACCATCAACGCCGCCCGTCCTTGCGCAGTCTTTCCATCATCCGACGCCGCTATTCCTGGTTTAGCTTAGCCCGAATGCGCCCGGTCGATCCAATCATTCAGCCCACGGTGAAGACATCATGCGACAGACCAAAATCTCGATTTGCCTGCCAACGTGCAACCGCCCCGAACTGCTGATGGAATCGCTGACCTCGTGTCTTGCTCAAACCCACGCGAGCATTGAAATAGTCATTGGTGATGATTCCAGCGATAACCGCACGCGTAACCTGATCGATACAACGTATTTGCACGAAATGCGCATCTCCTACGTCAAGAATGAACCACCGCTCGGGCAGGCGGACAATATCGCCAGCCTTTTCGAACGGGCGACGGGCGATAAAATCCTCCTGATTCACGATGACGATGCCCTCGCTCCCGATTGCATAGAACGTCTGCTGTCGGTCTGGAACCTCTATCCGGATCTGGAAATTGCATTCGGCGATCAATATCAAATGGACGATAACGGCCACGTCGACCTGGAAGCCAGCCGTAAGCTCAATACGGATTACCACCGCACGGAAGCCGTGGTTGGCCTGCAAGCCAATCCCGGACGCACTGGCCTGATCCAGATGATGCCGAACAATGGCTGGCTCGCCAATGCGGATCTGGTCAAGAAAATCAGCTATAGGAAACAATACGGCATCGGCTGTGAATTCGTGTTCGGCGCGCAGATTTGCATTGCAGCCCGGAAGGTGTATTACCTCAAGGAGTACGTGTCGTTTTATCGAAAGACCGACGTATCCATGTCCAAGACCACGGCGCGCTCGACCACCGCCGCGGCTGTATTGGCGTACGACTTTCTTAAGTCGCTGAAGCTTGACAGCAGCCTTGAGCCGGCGCGTGAACTGGCGCTCAAGCGGATCGTGCCAATTGTCGTGTCGGTGTATGCACGCAACCATCAACCCATGCAGGCCCTGAGCATCGCCCTTGCGCATCTGTACGCGTACAACCACGGGCTCAGCAAACGGCTCTACTTCCACCTGATGCTGATCCTCAAGGGATTCGCCAGCACGGGAAGCTACAAAAGCAGCACGCAGAACGGCTAGAACGGTACAGCTTCAACCAAGGTTCAAGCTCCGGCTCGCGGCGGCGAGTCCTGGCTTGAACCAAACCTCGCCATCACCCCTCGCTATTCGCTCAATATCGATTGACGTACTACCGCGTCATCGTGAAACCTTTCCCACGTAAAACACTTTGCAGTACATTCGACAAGCGCCGCAATAACAGCAAACAGCCTGGTTATTGTTCAGACAATTGCGCGCCATGGCAACGGTTTACCTGTCTGCGCCGTACGAACACCGAATACACGTCAAAGCATTAGAGCGTCCGACTCACGAAAGTTTTTCGGGAAAATCCGCCATGCTGAAGCTCATCGCCTGTTTGTTCGGACGCCACCTGCTTGCAAAGCGCCGGGCCTTGCTTGCATCGGCACCCTCTGCCGCTAACGCCGAAAACGATACGTCCTCCACGCTGCCGCGGGACTTCATTGGCATCGAAATTGCGCAAGCGCGGCGTCATCGGCGAGCGGTCGGGCTCGACCCGTTGCCTCACGACCATCCCGACAACTCGCACGATGCCGCCGGCATACCCGGCCTCGCCATCTCGGGCGGCGGTATTCGCAGCGCGGTCTTCTCGCTCGGCCTCCTTCAAGCCATGGCGGATCAACAAGTGCTGAAGCACTTCGGCTATGTATCGACGGTATCGGGCGGCAGCTACATCGGCGCGTTCTATGGCAGCCTCTTTGTTCCCGATACGTTGCGCAGCGGCGAAGCGCAAACACCCGCTAGCGAGTTCGAAACGCGCGCACAGAGGGCAGCCGCTACGCTCGCCCCAAAGACAGGCCCGGCCACGCCCGCCTCGGTCACGCCGATTGGGTACCTGCGCGATAACTGCAACTACCTCGTGCCGAACGGTATGAGCGACCTGCTGCAATCCGTTGCGTTCTCGCTGCGCAACTGGTTCGCGTTGCAATACGTCATTGGTGTATCGCTGCTGACCGTCCTGCTGTGGATCAGTCTCGCGAATCAAACGATCTTTCATTTCGCACGCTTCGCCTACCATTGGCATCCGTTGCTCAAATCCGTTCCGGGCCTCCTCGCAATAGGCATTTCCATCTTGCTCATTTCACCTTTGAGCCGCGCATACTGGCTCACGCAAAATCTCGCCCAGGGAACCCGCTCGGCCTACAAAGTATTGCCGGCCGCCTCGCTGATCCTGGTGACCTTGATCGCGGTGATCAGCGTGGAAATCAATCGTCCGGGGACAATTTTTCCGGTGCATTCCACGACTGTCTCATCGTCCCCGATTAATTACTCGTTTGTTGGAATAGGCTCATGGTTCGTTATCCTGACCGAGATTCTTGCCGTCATCGCATTCGCTATTGCATGGGCCTTTGTGAACCGCAATGCCTCGCCGGGCACGTCGGGCATTGCGTGGCGCGCCGGTCCGAGAGCGAGCCCCGCATCCCGCCTCGATAGCCGCGCGTTCGCGGACCGCTTGCGCAACGCATTGACGAACGCGTACACCACGCCGCTTCGCATCGGCCGGCATCGATTCTTCTCCGGTCCCGTCCAGGTCATGATCTGGGCTGCCGCCATCGCGGCGATCGATGCTCTCGGTCAAATAGGCTATGCATGCGCGCCGGTCCTTTCCGGCCACATGTGCATGCTCTTGGCATCGAACGATGCCGCAGCCACCGCCGCCACCTCTGCCGCCGCCTCTGCCGATACCTCTTCCGTGCCCGCTTCGCTCGGCGTGCTGGCGGGTTCCGGCGCGGCGATCTGGGCGGCGGCCAAGTTCCTTTTGTCCGAGGGCAGCACCGTCAAGGATCAGATCATGAGGGTGCCGAAGATCGTGCTCGCCTCGGTCGCCGCCATACTTGCCGCGTTGATTACGCTGACATTCTGGTCGATCGCCGCGCGCGCCGCCGACACCGCGTTAAGGCACTATGCGAGCAAGACCGCGCTCCTCGACGGCTTATCGGGCACTTGGCGGGATGCCAATCACGGCGGCCTGCTATTCCTTGGACTTACCTGTTTCGTCATCCTGATACTCGCAGTCGTCGATGGCCTTTGCATCCAGTTTCTCAATCTCTCGACCTACCAGCGCTTCTATAGCACGCGCCTGACGCGCGCGTTTATTGGCGCGACGAACCGCGTCCGGCTCGATCATGCGAACCGCCGCGACGTCACGTCACTCGTCCCCGGCGACAACATTGCGATGGGCCACTATTACCACGGCGAGAGTTGCGCGCCGGTGCATCTGATCAACACGACGATCAACAAGACCATCGACTGGAATTCGTCGCTGGTGCAGCGCGGCGCGCGCGGCATGATCATGAGCATCGGGCCAGCCGGCATGACCGTGGGCGCAAAACTAGGCGTGTTGAAATGCGAATGGGACCACGCGAACGACATCTCCACGCGCGCTACGCACATCCTGTCCGGCCACCCGACGCCGGACATCTGGCTCGAGTCGCTGACGCTGGGCGACTGGATCGCGATCTCGGGCGCGGCGGTGAGCACCGGACTTGGACAAATGACGCGTCCGGGTTATTCGCTGCTGCTGGGCATTGCCAACATTCGCCTTGGTTACTGGTGGGACACGTACTCTGCGCCGTTTCGCCACGGCACGAAAAGCAGCCCGCGCGCACGTGTACCGCTTCCGGACGACAAGGACCCAAAGCGTATTTTTCGCGAGAAGGTATTCGGCACGCAGTTCTGCCTGACCAGCGAACTGCTCGGGCAGTTCGACGGGCCGCGAGGCCGGCGCTGGTATCTGACCGACGGCGGCCATTTCGAGAACACCGGCGCATACGAATTGCTGCGCCGCCAGTTGGCGTTCATTGTCATCTTCGACAACGGGTGCGATCCGGATTATGTGTTCGACGACCTGGCCAACCTGATGCGGCGTGTTCGCGTCGACTTCGGCATCGAAATTTTCGAGTCATCGTGCAAGATCTCTTCGCCCGACGGCCTGCGGCTGAACACGAGCCTGATTGCCAAATCGTTTGATGCTTTTGCAAAAGGTCCCGACTATCTCGCGATTCGCCTGATGGTTGCGTTTCCGGACGGGCGCACCGGTCAGATCGTCGCGATCAAACCCCGCCTGACCGCGGCCGCCCCTCACGACGTACGTCAATATAAGAACACCAGTCCCGACTTCCCGCATGAAACAACCGCTGACCAGTTCTTCGACGATGTCCAGTGGGAGTCGCATCGCGCGCTCGGCTATTCGCAGGCGCGCGCGTTGTTCGGCTGATCTGGCGCGGGCATGGACACCCTGCTTGGGCGGCGGCAGACTCATGGCGATTTCAGCGCATGTTAGTTTCCTTAAGTCCTGTTAAGCGTCCTGTTAAGCCCTGAAAGGGTGTCGCGTTTGATCTTCTTGGCGATCGACCATTTGTGTACTTCCGTGGGGCCATCGTAGATACGAAACGCGCGAATCTCACGGAACACTTGCTCGACTACCGTGTCTCGCGACACGCCGGTGCCGCCCATGACCTGCACGCAGCGGTCGGCCACGCGGAACAGCGCGTCGGCCACGGCGACCTTTGCCATCGAACTTTCGGATGTGCCTAGCGAGCCGCCATCGAGTACCGCCGCGCACCAGTCGATCATCAGTTCCGCCTGCTGCAAATCGATCACGTTCTCCGCGAGCATGAACCCCACGCCTTCGTGATCGATCAGCAACTTGCCGAATGCGCGGCGCGTGCAGGCGTAGTGTGTCGCGATCTCATGCGCGCGCGTGGTCGCGCCATGCCAGCGCATGCAATGCGACAGCCGCGAGGGCGACAGCCTGATCTGCGCATATTTAAAGCCTTCGTGCACTTCACCCAGCACCTGACTCTCGGGCACGCGCAACCCGTTGATACGGACCACCGCGTGGCCGCCGGGCATTGAACTGTCGATGGTGTCGAGAATTCGCTCAAGGTGAACGGCGGGATGCGGCAAGTCGACAAGAAACATGGTCGCCCTGACCTTGCCGTCCTTCTGGTCTCCGTCTTCGCCCGTGTTGCTGCGCGCCATCACAATGCCGACCGATGCCCCTTCGGCACCGGTAATGAAGGCCTTCGTACCGTCGATAACCCAGTGCTCGCCGTCGTGTCTGGCCGTGGTCTGAAGCATGGAGGGATCGGAGCCCGCGCCGCCATCGGATGCGGGTTCCGTCATGAAGAAAGCGGAGCGTGCATCGCCCGCTACAAGCGGCGCGAGAAACCGTTCTTTCTGCGCCGCGGTGCCGATCTTGCCGATCAGGTACATGTTGCCTTCGTCCGGCGCTGCGGTATTTACAGCGACCGGGCCAAGCGGCGACAAGCCTGAGCGTTTCAGGACGGTTGCGGTTTCGAGCTGCGTGAGATGATCGCCTCCGGCGAGGATATGCGGCGTGAGAACGCCCGCAGCGCGCGCCTTGCCGCGCAGTTCGCGCACCAGTTCCTCGCTCGGGCCGTGACTGCCGCAACGCGGATCGCGTTCGTATGGAACCACTACCGTGCGCACGAACTCTTCCACACGCTTGGCTATTTCGCTCGCACGCTCTGTCTGTACAACATCCATGCTGCTCATTGCAGGGTCTCCTTTTTAGCGCCACACACGACCCGTGACGCCATCTTCGGGTTGATCGGTCAAGCTGCGCCGACGCCGGGACGTTGCCTGTCGCCATCGTGATGGCGATGCGCCGGACCGGCGAGTAATGCAGCGGTCATGCTGCAATCGAATTATCCGAGGACAATCATAGCCCTGTTCGAGTGCTCGTTCGCCGGGCACCATGATGGCGTTGAATGCCGCCAAAGTTACGCAATGGTCCGCCAATTTCGCTGTGTGAGCGTTCCCGGACATTGATCCCGCCCGCACGGTGATAACCTGCCGAAGTGCTAAAACAGCGGGGAAACGGGAGAACACTTTGCATGCGCCGATAAACCAGTCTGGCGGTTCTCTACCTGCGCTGACCAGCGTCCGTTTTCTTGCGGCAATCACGGTAGTTGTTTCGCATTACTCAGAACTTGGTCTGCTCCCTCTCCCGTCGCAGATCTTCGATTTCGTCGATGGGGGTCGTCCCGCCGTTTCCCTGTTCTTCGTGCTATCCGGATTTATTCTCACCTTTACCTACCGCGATCAACTGCCGGTCAAGGGCCCGCGGCCCTTCTATCAGGCGCGGTTTGCACGTATCTATCCAGGCATATTGCTTGGCCTGGCGTTGTGCGTGCCGACCACGCTGTACCTGCTGAACGGCAACGATCCGACCTTGCTCACGCGATGGTATGCGCTGAAGAACCACGTGTACCTGTCGCTCGGCGTGAGTCTCGCGTGCCAGTTATTGTTGCTGAATGCGTGGTTCCCGTTTGCTGCGGTCAACCAGCCCTGGAACGGACCATCCGACAGCGTTTCATGCGAAGCGTTTTTCTATCTGATGTTTCCGCTCATGCTGCGAAAAATGATGTCCATGCGTTTGGCGTGGCTGACAATCGCTTGCATCGGCTTCTTCCTGATGCAGGGGCTCTGGATCGTGTTCCTGCAAACCTTCCTGCCGCTATCGCGCAGCGGCTTTCTTGTCGTTGGCCTGCCGCTGACGCGCCTGTTCGAATTCGTCCTTGGCATCTACGCCGCCATTCTGTTTCACCAGTTGCGCGAACAAGGCGTGAGCCGCCACGCGTTGGGCATCAAGCTCGTCGGCATCGCGTTGATCGCGCTAACGGTTCTTGGGCTCTGGCGGCCGGTTTCTCCTGCGTTCTATCTCGCCTCGCCGTGGTTCGCCGCGTTGATCCTGGGGCTCGCGCTACTTGAGCGGCCGGTGATCAATGTCTTGAACCGGCGGGCATTTATCAAGCTGGGTGAGGCAAGTTATTCGCTGTATCTGATTCACGTGCCGATTGCCTATCTCGCGTACATAGCGGGGTTCAGGCAATCGAATGGCTGGATCGCGATGGTGTTCGCCGTCGTGGCGAGCCTGCTGATCTTCACGTTTTACGAAGAGCCCCTTCGCAAGCGCATCCGGGCGCGATTCTCGGCCATTTCGAGGCCGGTCGATAACAAGGATCGCCTGAGTGCTGCGTTTGCCGCGCCGACTTCCAAAGAAAACTAAGCGCGGTTCCACGTCGGGCGGCTGGTCATTGAGCCGCTGCCACTTTTCCTTAGAGGTTGCTAGGAAATTGGTTTTCGTTCGCACTCGGGGTGGATGAGGTCTGCTGGCGCTTGGTGGTCAGGGGTCGATGCTGGGTTGGTCGGTTTTGGGGTTAGTGGTCGGGGTTGATGCCGGGTTGCTGCTTTCAGTGTTAGTGGTCTGCATGAGTCGGATTTTCTCTTTATCACTATTAGCCACTAACCAGCGAAGAACCACAACCGTAAATACCCGTAAGGCCGTGCGGGTTCATTGGCAATGGTGCTTGCCCGAGAGCGTACGGGGCGAAGCGTGTTCGTGTCAGGATTCGCGAGAAGGAGGGGTTCAAACATCCTTCGCTCTGGCGAGCACCGTGCTTTTGGGGCACCTATGAATCAAAACTGCACGCTGTGGACACTTAGGGTAGCGTGGTTTAAAAGCGTTTTCTTTGCTTCGTTTCTTTGTCGCTTTGGACAAAGAAATGACGTGCCGCCACGCACAGTGGCTAATAGTGATAAAGAGAAAATCCGACTCTCGCAGACCGCTAACACTGAAAGCACCAACCCGGCATTAACTCCGACCACTAACCCCAGAACCGACCACCCCGGCATTGACCCCGACCGACCGCCCCCCGGGAAACCACCACCCCAGCATACCCCCCCCCCCGCGACTCCAAGCCCGCCAAAAACCCCAAACCCGTCCACCGGCGCGAGCGAAAAAAAACTCGCCCTCCGCTTAAACACGAATGGCGAGTTTTTCATTTAGCACAACACCCAAAAAGGACGATTAACACCCAATCGAGTCTTGCACCGGACCTGATCCAGCCAAGTCCACTTCAAATCTTCACAACGTCGAATTAGCAACAGAAGGACGCTTAATCGGCACCGTTTTGCGCCGCTGCAGCCGAGCTACGCACGCCCGTTGCCGAGGTGCCGCTGGTCGAAGGACCATACGCCGTTGCTGCCTGAGCGTTTTGTGCAGCCACACGAGCCTCAGCGGCCTGGATGTTCGCCGGGTAGTCTACGTCGTCGCCAGCGGGGTTGTACCCAGCCTTTTCCAGTCGAACCAGTTGCGCCTTGACTTCAGCACGCGTCAGCGGACCATTGTTGTCAGCGCTCTGCGCAAACACGAACGTCGGAGCTGCCAATGCCGACACGATAACCACAGCGGGAATAAGTGACTTGAACATGGGAAAACCTCCAGTATTTTGTATGTGGTCTCGAAACAATCTCAGAGGGACATAAGCGTTTTCTGAATTTGTTTCGGATGTAAGGAGTCTATGCTTCGATACTCTGAGGGAAAACCCTTATTTACGCGAAACATCATTGTTGAGATCGCAACAATCGAATGGAAATGGCCACGCAAGCGGAATTGGAGGAGGTATTTCGGGATTTATTGCTGAAAAAAGACGGAGAACGCGGCTAAATTTGAAGAATAACCCGCGTACGGTGAACTATATTGCGGCTTCCACAATAATCCCGCCGAACCGCGGCATGGGTTCGGCGAGATACGGGGCCTAGAAATGACCCGTGAATTGATATCGATCGCCGGGATGCCAGAGGTTCACCACTGAAGCCACCGCGTCGCGCGACCACGTCCGCCGATGCAGCATGAGGCACGGCTCACCCGCTTTCATGGAGAGCGCGAGGCCCGTGCTTTCATCGGGAAGCGCTGCTTCAATCCTGTATTCAACGCGCTGCAAAGGCGCGGCGACCATCAGGTATTGATTCGGCGTGATCCTGGTGAAATCCTGGCGCGCATATTCCGGCGCAAGCGCGGGATTGACCCAGCGCTCTTCCAACTGGATCGGCAAGTCGTTTTCGAAGTGCAGCACCCTCGAATGAAACACCGGACTGCCCTCGGTGAGTTGCATTTCCAGCGCGAGGCGTTCGTCCAGTACGGATGCGCCCAAGTGCATCACTTCTGCCCGATGCACATGACCGCGTCCGGTGATTTCGTCGGAGATACTGCGGATTTCCACGAGCGTCGATGCGTATTTCGGTTGCGCCACGAACGTGCCCGCGCCCTGCACGCGTGTCAGGATCTGCTCGGCGGTCAGTTCGCGCAACGCGCGATTGACCGTCATGCGCGCGACCTTGAACTCACGCGCCAGTTCGTTTTCGGAAGGCACCTGATCGCCTTCCTTCCACTCCCCGGCATGAATGCGCGTGAGAATGTGATCCTTGATTTCCTGATACGCGGGCGTGCTCATGCTGGGCGTGTGGCGTCCGGTTGAACGTGGGATTGAACTTCTGAAACAAACGAAAGCGGGCAATGTTTCGCAATTTCACCGCTGACCACCTGCTTCGCGATCGCCGCGATATCCGGTGCGAAATAATGATCGAGATCGTAATGCGCGACTTCCGAGCGCAGCGTCTTCATCACTTCGGCGAGCCGCGGGCTGGTTTGATGCGGCGCGCGCAGGTCCACGCCTTGCGCCGCCGCCAGCAACTCGATAGCGAGAATATGCGCGACGTTCTCCGCAATATATCCAAGCTTGCGGGCCGCGAACGTCGCCATGGAGACGTGATCTTCCTGATTCGCCGATGTCGGCAACGAGTCAACCGATGCCGGATGCGCGTAGGTCTTGTTCTCCGACGCCAGCGCCGCCGCCGTCACATGCGCGATCATGAAACCCGAATTCACGCCGCCATCGCGAACGAGAAACGGTGGCAAACCGGAGAGCGTCGCATCGATCAACAACGCAATCCGGCGCTCCGCTAACGCACCGATTTCCGCAGCGGCAATGGCGAGGTTATCGGCGGCGAACGCAACGGGTTCCGCGTGGAAATTACCGCCCGACAGTACTTCGCCGGTGTCCGGGAAAATCAGCGGATTGTCCGATACCGCATTCGCTTCGATCAGCAATACATTGGCTGCATGACGCATCTGGTCGAGGCACGCGCCCATGACTTGCGGCTGGCAACGCAGGCTGTACGGGTCCTGCACCTTGTCGCAATCCTGATGCGACAAGTTGATCGCGGAGCCTTCCAGCAACGTGCGATACGCCGCAGCGGCATCGATCTGTCCGGCGTGACCGCGCAGCGTGTGAATGCGGGCATCGAAGGGAACGACGGAACCCATCGCGGCGTCCACCGACAGCGCGCCCGACACCAGCCCCGTGCGATACAGGTCTTCGATCGCGAACATGTTGTACAACGCGAGCGCCGTGGAAGCCTGCGTGCCGTTAAGCAGCGCAAGCCCTTCTTTAGCCTGCAATGTCAGCGGTTCAAGACCGGCCACGCGCAACCCGTCCAGCGCACTCGCGCGCTCGCCACGGATGGTGACTTCGCCGATACCGAGCAACGCCGTCGACATATGCGCAAGCGGCGCCAGATCACCCGATGCGCCAACTGACCCCTTGACAGGGATTACCGGCAGGACATCGGCGTTGAAAAGGGTGATCAGCGCATTGATCACCTCACGGCGGATGCCCGAATGTCCGCGTCCCAGGCTCGACACCTTCAACGCGATCAGCAGCCGCACGACCGGGCGCGACATGGGTTCGCCGACACCCACCGCGTGCGACAACACCAGATTGCGCTGCAACAGTTCGAGCTGATCCGCGGGAATGTGGGTGCTCGCCAGACGGCCGAAACCCGTGTTGATGCCGTAGGCCGGCTCGCCCTTGGCGGCGATGTCGGCAACGGTTTGCGCGGAAGCGTCGATGGCGGCGAAGCTGGCCGGATCGAGGGTTAAGGCGTCAGAGCCGCGGGCGATCTGGCGCAAGTGCGCCAGCGTGAGGTGGCCGGGGGTCAATTCGATCATCGCAAGTCCTGTCTATACAAGTTTCGGCCCAGTCTAAACAAACAAATCCCCCAAAACAAGGCCTGAAAACACCTAATTGGCGTTTTCAGGGATCCGTCCGGTTATTTTTTCGGTCGGTTGTCTATACAGCGAGAAGTTGCTTTTCCATCCGGAAGTTCGTCAACCACTGGCCGCGCAGCACTACATCTTGCGAGCGGATGACCCGAAAACCATGCCTTTCGAAGAACGGCCGCGCGGTAATGCTCGCGTCGGTATCGAGGACCGCGAGCCTTTGCATACGAGCCGCGTTTTCCACCGCATCAAGCAGCGCGCTAGCCACGCCTCTACGCTGGCTGGCCGGATCAACGAACAACATGTCGATGTGTCCGCTGCTTTCCAGATCGATGAAACCCGCAATAACACCATCGATCAACCCAACCCACGTAGGCCGGTCAAGCCGGCGACGCGACCACACATCGCGGTCCACCTGCGCCCACGCCGCGATCTGGCCGGCATCGTAATCACGAGACGCCACTCCCCGCACCGAGCGCAGAAACACACTGATAACCGCGTCCAGATCGGCGGCTTCATAACGCCGGATGACGGGTTGCATCGACGAATGCACGGGTTCTTTAGCGCGTCAGCGACACCGTCGCGATACCCAAAATGGTCATCACGACCGACGCCGTCACGTGAATCGCGATCTCGCCCGCCGCCCAGCCGTAGCGTCCTTGCTGCAGATGCGCGACGACTTCGGCCGAGAACGTCGAGAAGGTGGACAGGCCGCCCATCAAGCCGGTAATGACGAATAGCCGCCATTCCATCGATACCCCGGGGAAACGCGCGAACCACGCCACCGCCACGCCAATCACATAGCCTGCGATGACGTTCGCCGCGAGCGTCCCAAGCGGCAGATTGGGGAACAACGCGTTCAGGCGCAGGCCGAGGACCCATCGAAACAGGGAACCGAGCGCGCCGCCAATACCTACAGCCAGAATCGACAGATACATGAGCGAAGGCAGAAGATCAGAGAGGAATGAGCGTTAGACGCTCGATGAGCTGCTCACGGCTCGCCGCGACGACCATCTCGCCGGACCTTGTAAGCCGCGCAATCCACGTGCCGTCGCGCCGCTGTTCCCAGCCGCCGCATTCATGGCCGTCCAGCAGCAGGGAGCCGCGTTTGACCAGTTGAGGATCGGCGGGATCGAGAACGGTGTCGTCGTTATGTTCCAGCTTGACGGTTCGCATGGGCGTTGCGCTCGCGCGCGGGAATGCATAAAGGCGTAATCATAATGGAGTGCGTGACGAACCCAATACAGAATGCGAGAAAGCACTGAGAGCGTAAAGCCGCCTTTCATGCACAATACGGGTCGCTTCGTTTGTTGTAGTCGAGTTCGCCTTTTCATGTTTCACCCGGCCCGCATGATTTTGAATTTGGACAATCTGATAGACACTGTTGCAGATACCGTGCAACAGCACTACCCCACCCACCACTGGGCGCAATTCGCGCTCGGTCTGCTGATGCTCGTTCTGGCGGCGCTGTTCGCGCAGTGGGTCGTTGCGCGCATCGTGCTGTATTTCGCGCACCGCCTGCTCGTGCTGACCGAACGCGAAGCGTGGGACAAGGCCCTCGCCCGGCATCGCGCGTATCACCAGCTTTGGTATGCCGTGCCGTTCGCGACGGTGGCGCTCGGTATAGGCGATGTGCCGCACATTGGTCACGCGGCGGACGTGATCGAGCGGCTAGCGCATGCGGGCGCATGGATCTGCGTCTTCTTCGCGATGGGCGGCGCGCTCAGCGCATGGCAGGACGTCTACGCCGCCAGCATGCAGGCGCAGACACGCTCGATCAAAGGCTACATCCAGATCGGCAAGCTCGCGCTCGCGTTGATATGCGGCGTGCTGGTGCTGTCCATTGTGATCGACCGCTCGCCGCTCTGGATGCTGTCCGGGCTCGGCGCATTGTCCGCCGTCCTGCTGCTCGTGTTCAAGGACACGTTGTTGTCGCTGGTGGCGAGCACGCAGCTCACATCGAATGACATGCTGCGCATAGGCGACTGGATCGAGATGCCGCAATCCAACGCCGATGGTTTCGTGAAGGACATCGCGCTGCATACCGTGAAGGTGCAGAACTGGGACAACACGGTGACTACCGTGCCCACCTACAAGCTGTTCTCGGAGAGTTATAGAAACTATCGGCAAATGTTCGAATCGGGCGGGCGACGCATCAAGCGCACGTTGAGAATAGATGCCACCTGTGTGCGTTTTCTCACCGATGAAGAAACCGCGCGCCTCAAGCAATTCCGCTTGCTGCACGATTATCTGGAAGAAAAGCAGATCGAAGTCGACCAGGCCAACAAGAATCTCGGCGCGCTCGCCAGCGAGCCGGCCAACCGGCGGCGGCTGACGAATATCGGCACCTTCCGCGCGTATGGGCTCGCGTATCTGCAACGGCATCCGGAGATCAGACAGGACATGTCGATGATGGTGCGGATGATGGAACCGCAATCGGAAGGCATTCCCGTCGAGGTGTATTGTTTCACCGCCGTCACCGCATGGACACAATACGAGCGCATCCAGGGCGACGTGTTCGACCACCTGCTGTCCATCCTGCCGGAGATGGGCCTGCGGCTCTATCAAGCGCCGTCCGGTGCCGACATGAGCGGACTGGTGAGCGGGCGGATCGGCGGCGCAAGCAGCTCAAACACCATTGGCAGCGCGGAAAGCGGCCGTTTGCGCGGCGAATTGCCCACGCTCTAGCTGGAGAAGCAGGCAAGAATCTGCGACTTTTATGTATTCACGCGAACCTTCCTGATGCCTAAAGTGTGAACCTTGCCGGCATTCCTTCTGCATCACCCGAAGGTGCCCGCCGGTCATCGCATTTATCGCTTCTACAGGAAAACTCCCGTGACCGATCGCGTTCATGCCATGCGTGTTTTCATCCGCGTCGTCGATACCAACAGCTTCTCGCGCGCCGCCGAATCTCTCGGCATGCCGCGTGCAAGCGTATCGACGACCATTCAACAACTCGAGGCGCTGCTCGGCGTGCAACTGCTCGCACGCACGACGCGGCGCCTCAATCTCACGGCCGAAGGGGCCGAGTGTTACGAGCGCTGCGTGCGCATTCTTGCGGATATCGACGACCTGGAAGCAGGCTTTCATGGCCGCGACGAGCGTCTTCGCGGGCGTCTGCGCATCGAGTTGCCCGATACGGTCGCTACCGCCTTGGTCGTACCCGCGCTGCCCGATTTCCACGCGCGTTATCCGCATATCGAGTTGTCGATCGGCATTTGCAATCGCGCCGTCGATCTGGTCGGCGAAGGCGTGGATTGCAGCGTGCAACTCGGCGAACTGCCCGATTCCGGGCTGATCGCACGACGGCTCGGCAGCTTTGAGCACGTGACGTGCGCCACGCCCGCGTATCTGGAGGCGCACGGCACACCCAAGACACTCGATGAACTCGCGCAGCACGTCGCGGTGAACTGCGTGTCGGCTCGTACCGGCCGGCCGTGTGATTTCGACTTCGAAGTCGATGGCGAAGCAGTGGCTGTGAAAATGGCGGGGTTTGTACAAGTCACCGACGAACACGCGTATCTCGCGTGCGGCCTGCAAGGACTTGGGCTGATCCAGCCGCCGCGCATTGCCGCTTTGCCGTACCTGCGTTCCGGGGAACTGCGCGAGGTGCTGCCACAATGGAAGTCGATGCCGATGAATGTGTCGGTCGCATTCGTCAAGAGCCGGCAAGCCGCGCCGAGGGTCAGCGCATTCGTGGACTGGCTGGCGGAATTGTTTGAGCGCTCGCAGGAAATGGACGATACGCTCACGCGCCTGTTCAGCACGGCTCGCCGCCCGGTTTCCTCTGCCGCGAAGGCGACGGCATCAAGAGCTGCTACCGCCCGCGATGAGGACGCGCACGAGGAAACCACCAGCGAGTCATGACCCTACGTGACGCCGCCATGAACACTCACGCCGGCCTGACCGGCTGAGTGGCCCCCTCGCCCGCCACCGTATTCCACTTGCGTACCTCCCAGCGCGTGACCAACCCTTCGGTCACATACGGATCGGCCCGCGCGAACGCCTCCGGCACGGCGGACGAATCCGCCTCGAACAGCAGTATCGCCCGGTCGATGGGCGCCTCCAGCGCCCCGCCCAGCAATAATTCTCCGCGTTCCGCCGATGCCCAGGCCGCCGCCAGATGGCGGTCACGAAGCGCCGCCCGGCGTTCGAGATAATCGGTGCTCAGTTCGTACATCAATAGAAAGTGCATAACTTTGTCTCCGTTGTAGGCGAGGCTGTGCGCGTCTCAATCGAATCATCGTGCCACATTGTAATAAGCGCATATATGACATGCGTGTAAGGCTTGCATGTAAGACTTGGTAGGCACGCCAAAACTGTATGCCGGAGTCCGTGTGTGCGATCATGGCGGCACTTTCGACTTTTACCTTGGCGCAGGTTCGCGAATTACCCGCAACGCTCAAGATTCCTGCAGCGTCGGACGCTCTCCGGAACATGCCTGTTCCGCGGCTTTTTCGCCTCTTGGTTCCCCGGCTGAAGGGTTAATCACTCTCGCCGCGCCTGGGTTTCGCCGTTACTCCTCTTCAACATCCGGCTGCGCGCCAATCGTTGAAGCTTAAATTCACTCGGCGCTCGTCATACGCATTTCGCCGCCCGTTTCAAGGGGCAAGTTTGAATAACATCGGTTTCGCGCTCGTCGTAGCGCTGCTCCGCTCGCTCGCGCGCCTGCCTTATGGCCTGGTCGCGCGATTCGGCAGCGGCCTTGGCGCACTGCTTTATTGCATTCCGAGCCGTCGAAAACATATTGTGCAGGTCAATCTGCAATTATGTTTTCCCGGAAAGACCGCCGCTGAATACGAATTGCTCGGACGTTCGCATTTTCGTCACGTCGTGCGCAGTTATGTAGAGCGCGGCGTGCAGTGGTTCGGTTCGGCTCCCGCTATCGAAAAACTGGTGCAGCTCGAAAGCCGTATCGATCTCGACGACGAAAACTCACCGCCCACCATTTTCATGGGCTTCCACTTTGTCGCCATTGAAGTGGGCTGCATGCTGTACTCCATGAAGCTGCCCATCACCGCGCTTTATACGCCGATGTCCAGCAAGCGGCTCAACACGCTCGCCGTGGAGCAGCGAGGCCGTTTCGGCGCCGACATGGTGATGCGCGCCGACAGTGCCCGTCGCATTCTGAAGCTGCTGCGCAAGGGCGGTTCGGTGATGTTGGCCGCCGACATGGATCACGGCATCGAAAACTCGGTATTCGTGCCGTTCTTCGGCGTACAGGCTTGCACGCTGACGTCGGTGTCGCGGCTGGCGCGCCTTGGGGGCGCGCGCGTGGTGCCGTTCGTGACCGAAGTGCTGCCCGATTACAAGGGCTACAAGATGACGATTTTCGAGCCGCTCGCCGACTTTCCCTCGCAAAGCGACGAAACCGATGCCCGCCGGATGAACGAGTTCCTGGAATCGCAAATAGTGCGTTTTCCGGAGCAATACTACTGGGTGCATCGCCGCTTCAAGCACCGGCCGGAGGGTGTAGCCGGCGTCTATTGAACCTGTGCTGCACGCCGCCCAGGCGTGTCAGTCTCAGTATCAATGTCAGCGCGTACCGCGATCAGTCCGGCTTGCGGAAGTCGTTGTCCACCCAGGCCTGCGCGCTGGTCTTGCTGAGCTTGAATCCCGCGGACACCCGCACGTGGGCAAGCAGCGCACCGAACGAATCGAGCGCTTTCAGGTCTGCGTAGGGATCGTCCTCGTCTGGGACGATATCCAGCGACACCGTCACATCCTCGCCGTCCGTGCGAACCGTAAAATCCTTGTGAAGCATGGCGTGGCGCTGTTGCTCGTGCCGACGCAATACTTCGGACGCCGTCTTGACCAGCGTGCGGAACGCGTTCGGATCGAGCGGCTTGGGGTTCTTCTTGTCACGGCCCATGGTCCAGGGGCCGGTGAGTGCAGGTTCGGCTTCGCCGTCCTTGATCATCTGGACCGCCCAGCCGTCGTCATCCTCGTTCTTGATCACCCTTGCGGTCCAGCCGTCGTCACGCCAGAGGCGGTCTTCGTGGAGCGTGGTGTCTTCGGCGGGTTGGAGATCGGGGTCTGAATCGGTCATGGGGATAAGAAGCTCGAGTTGCATGAAACGGTGTGGAAGCGCGCGGGTGTTGCACCGTGCTTAAGCGACGAATTTTAACCTGCATGAAGCCCCGGCATCGTCGAAAATGCCCACACGCTGGCTGATCGGTCTACTCGACGGGCACTTTGCGCACCGCCCGTCTTTTTGTTACAGAAGTGTCGCGTGCAAAGGGTGCGCCGGCGCGCGCCCGGAATGCCGGGCGTTTTGCCAACACTACGAAGGAATCTTCATGCTTTCACTTATCGGCACCATCATCATCGGCGGCATTATTGGTTTGATCGCCCGGGCAATCAAACCGGGCGACAACAGCATCGGCTGGATCATGACCATTCTGCTGGGCATTGCCGGCTCGCTCGTGGCGGGCTATGCCGGCCGCGCACTCGGCTGGTATCACGAAGGACAGGCTGCGGGGTGGATTGCCTCTGTGGTCGGCGCTATCGTCCTGCTGTTCGTCTGGGGGCTGGTCGTGCGCCGCCGGGTCTGAAACATGTGAGACCCGATTTGCGCGTATGAAGCTTGCGGGTTGAATGAAAAGGCTGTTCCAACGAAAGTTGGAACAGCCTTTTCATTTTGTCCGGCGGAGGAGTGACACAGGTAAAAAAACCGCGACGCTCTACAATAACGGCTGACGAATCAGCCGCAACCATGAAGCCAATCCAATTTTTCCTCCGATACACCCTGGTCCCGTTCGTGGCGATCGTGCTCGTTGCCTCGTGGGCGATCACGAAAGAATCGACCGAGATCGATGCGCGCCAATATGCGTCTCTCGCCGAGGCTTATCCGCAATTCCCGCAGGGCATCAAGCACGAACTGAGCGAGTCGATGAAAGAAGACAAGATCAGCAAATCACGTTATGCCGCCCTCACGCGGGAAGCGATGAACAGCGGCGTTGTTCTCGATTGGCCGCAAACGCCGCAGGGTGTGGCGGAAGAACGCGCCAGGCTGAAAGCCCTGATTGAAGCTAGTCGTGATTGAGAAGTTCGCTCGCGCCGGTGGACGGGGTTTTGGTGGGGTTGGTGGGGGGGCGATGCTGGGGTTCCGGGGTTAGCGGTTCGGGGTTGATGCCGGGTTGGTGCTTTCGGCCTTAGTGGTCTGCGAGAGTCGGATTTTCTCTTTATCACTATTAGCCACTGTGCGTGGCGGCACGTCATTTCTTTGTCCAAAGGTAACTAGTCAGCCGCTAAAGGCGAAGGGACGTGGCCAGCGAAGCTAAGAGCGAGCGCGGCCATGAGTGGGCGGCGTTGTTTGCGCAGGGTAGCCAGATACGATCGGATGGTGCAAAACGCCTGAAGTCCGCTCGCTGTGCGGAAGCATCCCGAGACTTTTTGTTTGAGCTTGGGCATGCGGATATCGCGTTCGGCCTGGTTATTGTCGAACGGCACGCGATGGTCGGCCACGAAACGCCACACTTGCGCGGTATGACGCTCCAGGCGCCCCAGCAGATTGTAGGCTTCGCTTTGTTTGATTCTGCCGCGCACATCTTCACGCGTGGGGTCGCGCGCTTGCTGCGGGTTGAGCTTGCGGCCTTCTCTGATCAGGGCGCGGCTGCGTCGCCGATAGTAGTTGGTGCGCGTGCGGCTCAAGCCCGTACGGCCGCAGGCAATGCTGTCATCGACCTCGCGCTTGGCCTGGCGCAGCAGCTTGAGCATGTGTTCGGCCCAGGGCTGCTGGGTCGACTCCCACACCCCGATCAACTCGCGCAGATGATGCGCATTGCATAACGCATGCTCGCACTCATAGTAGGAGTAAGGCACCCAGCCATCGTGCACTGCGATCCCGGTAAATGAGGGTAGGATACCGAAACTGTCCAGTGCTTCGCGCCCACGCGTGCGGTGCGAGCCATACCACGTCAGCGCCTGGGTCGAGGCCGTGTGCAGCCAGTGCAGGGTACGTCCCACGCGCATGCCGGTTTCATCGAAATGCACGACCGGCGCGCTTTGCAGCGCTTGCCCAATGAGTTCAACGGCCGGACTCAACATCCGTGCCGCTTGCGTGATGCAGTTTTGCACCGTGCCCGAACTCATGCTCAGGCCAAACAGGTCGCGCAACGCCTGCGAGGTACGCTCCAGGGGCAACTGCTGATATTGCGTCAGATAGACCGCCGCCGCCTGGATCTGGCTGCCGTACTGCACCGCCTGGCTTACGCCTTTGGGAAACTCGGCCCGATGTAATTGGCCGCAGCCGCATTGCGCCCGCTCCACGCGATGGGCTGTCACCTCAAACCGGATCACCGGCAAATCGATGACCTGGCGCTCTTCGGCCAGCACTGAAATGCGATCGGGCATGATTTCTTTCCCGCAGTTATCACATACCCGACTCACGCGATGAATCTCAACGTGATCTGGCTGCGCCACGCGTTTGAGTGTCTTGCCCTCATGACCTGGCTGAGCGCCTGGCGCGGCTCCGCTCACCGTGCGCTGCGACTTGGGTTTGGGTTTGCGCTTCAAGCCATCCGAGGACGGTGGCTTGCTTGAGTTGTGGCTGTCCTTCTCCAGCTTCGCTTCAATCTCATTCAGACGTCTCACCAACTCAATGATGAGTGCGTCCTTCTGCTCGTCCGTTAGATTTTTAAGGTTAGGCACTAATGTCATCTCCGAATCATGCCGAGCTTCGCAGCAGTTTACAAGTGCTGACTAGTTACGTCCAAAGCGACAAAGAAACGAAGCAAAGAAAACGCTTTCAAACCACGCTACCCTAAGTGTCCACAGCGTGCAGTTTTCATTCATGGGTGCCCCAAAAGCACGGTGCTCGCCAGAACCACGGATGTGTGAAACCCTCCTTCTCGCGAATCCTGACACGAACACGCTTCGCCCCGTACGCTCTCGGGCAAGCACGAACGCCCACGAATGAGCACGGCCTCACGCGCATTCGCTGCCGCGTTTCTTGGTGCGTTGGCCGAGCGTGCGCTGCTTTTTTTGGGTGGGCTACACGGCCGAACGCATATTTACGGCTTCATGTTTGGTGGGTCGTTGCGCGGCCCGCACGATTCTTTTCACCAGCTACGGCCCCATGCACCGTTGCGGCCTCGTTTCCAGCAGGGTTGGCGACGAGGTTCAAGGTGCGTACACATTTGGAGGGTGGTCGTCCGCGGATAGCGCGGGGTGCCCCTTGGGCAGGTTCAATCACTGGTGGCGAAGCGTGTGGGTATCGGTGTTCGGAGAAGGAGGGTTTCACACATCCGTGGCTCTGGCGAGCACCGTGCTTTTGGGGCACCTATGAATAGAAACTGCACGCTGTGGACACTTAGGGTAGAGCGGTTAAAGCGTTTTCTTTGCTTCGTTTCTTTGTCGCTTTGGACAAAGAAATGACGTGCCGCCACGCACAGTGGCTAATAGTGATAAAGAGAAAATCCGACTCTCGCAGACCACCACGGCCGAAAGCACCAACCCGGCATTGACCCCGACCACTAACCCCAAAACCGACCAACCCGGCATAGACCCCGACCGACCACCCCCCCCAAAAAACCTAGTAACCCCTCCCCCAATCACCCACTCAACCCCGACTTCAGAAACAACACATAACGGGGCGCGAAATGCGCATACAACGGCAGGATTGCCCCCCCCATTGCCCGGGCATCAGCGCCTATCTCCCCTTCAACCAGTCTCGGCCGCACCATCCCCTGCCAGTCGAAGGCATCGAGCGCCGAATTGGTCCGGCTCAACACCTCCCGCAACAACTGGCGATCCAGTTCCCCATCGATCACGATCGCGTCGACGTCGACCAGCGCCGCCGCCGTTGCAATAGCCGTGGCGAGCGCCGGGCACGCGGCTTCGAGCCACGCCTCGCACAAAGGCCACAATTGCGCCGACAGCGCCCGTTGATCGTGAGCAGCAGCAGCAGGAAAACCGGCATCGATGAAGCGCTTTTCCAGCACATACACTGACGCCACATTGAGCAACTGCGGCGTGCCTTCGCTCATCAGCGGAAACGACCCGATAGCACCGGCATTCCCCTTCGGCCCGGCATGCAGCCGTCCATCAATGACCAGCCCGCCGCCAATGAACGTGCCGATAAACACATAAAGAAAATCGCTCAATCCGCGCCCTTGCCCCATCAGCAATTCAGCAGCGCACGCAGCGGTGGTGTCCTTCGCGAACTCCACCGGCAACGTGGTCAGCGCCTGGACTCGCGCGCTGATATCGATCTCGTTCCACGCGGCGAAAACGTCCGGCGGAGTATCGAAGAAATTGCGCCAGCCACCAAGCCACAACGGCGCCGCCACGCCAATTCCAACCACCTTCGTAGCGTCATTGCCGAGCGCGACCATCATCTGGTCAATCTTCCCGCTCAGCAAAGCGAACACCGTACGCGGATCGGGATACGCATACTCGATCACATCACGCGCATGCACCTGCCCCGCGAAATCCATGGTCAGCACATCAAGACTCCGGCGCCCCACTTTCACGCCGATGGAAAACGCCCCATCCGCCCGCAGCGAGATCGGCACCGACGGCTGCCCCATGCGTCCCCGCACGCGCGTCCTGGCCTCGCGGGCGAGCAAGCCATCGTCTATCAGACGATCCACGATCAGCGACGTCGTCTGCGTGCTCAAATGCGTCAGGCGCGCGATCTCGGACTTTGGCAGCGGACCGTGGACACGCACCGCCTGTAGCACAATGCGCTCGTTCATCTGCCGCATGCCGGCCGGCTTCGGCGTTGCCGTGCTTGCGGACATTGAAGGCGTCATATGGGATCAGGCGATCGCCTGCACGTCGGCCTGCTTTGCACCGGTCATGATGGCCACGGCTTCCGACATATGGATGTCCTTCGTATTGACCAGCGCCGCGCGTCGCCCAAGCCGCTGGATATGAATGCGGTCCGCAATCTCGAACACATGCGGCATGTTGTGGCTGATGAGAATCACGGGCAACCCGCGATCACGCACGCGCCGGATCAACTCCAGCACCATGTTCGATTCCTTCACGCCGAGCGCGGCGGTGGGTTCATCGAGGATCACCACATGTCGCGCGAACGCCGCGCTGCGCGCCACCGCCACGCCCTGTCGCTGACCGCCGGAAAGCGTTTCGACCGCCTGCTTCATCGAACGGATGCCGATCTGCAATCCCTCCATATGCGCGATGGCTTCCTGCAGCATGCGCCGCTTGTCGATCATCATGAACACGGAGCCGAGGATGCCGGGACGCCGCAACTCACGCCCGAGAAAAAGGTTCTCCGCGATGCTCATCGCCGGCGCGACCGCGAGGTCCTGATAGACGGTTTCAATGCCTTGCGAGCGTGCATCGAGCGGACTGCGAAAATGCACGGGTTTTCCGTCCAGCAGGATCTGCCCTTCGTCGGGCACCAGCGCACCGGAAAGCGCCTTGATCAGCGACGATTTGCCTGCCCCGTTATCGCCGATGACCGCCATGATCTCGCCGGGCAACAGTTCGAAATCGACGCCATCGAGTGCGGTCACGGAACCGTAGCGCTTGCTGACGCCGCGCGCTTCCAGAACGGGTTTGAGTGTGTCGTTCATAAGCTTGGCTCCTCAGGCGCGGGGACGCGCGAGTTTATCGGCGGCGACCGCGAGAATCACCAGGATGCCGGTGATCAGAATCTGATAAACCGACGACACCCCGATCAGCGTCAGGCCGTTGCGAAACACGCCGACAATCAAAGCGCCCAGCAAGGTCCCGACAATCGTGCCGCGTCCGCCGAAGAGACTCGTGCCGCCGAGCACGACGGCCGTAATGCTGTCGAGGTTCTCGGTCTGGCCCGCCTGTGGATCGCCCACACCGGTTCGCGCCACCGACAGCAGCGCCGCAATGCCATAGAAAAATCCCGCGAGCGTATACACGGTGATCAGGATTTTCTGCGACGAAAGTCCCATCAGCCGCGCAGCTTCGGCATTGTTCCCGAGTGCGTAGAGATGGCGGCCGGGCACCGTATCGCGCAACACGAACCAGACCACGAGGTACATCAACAAGGTCAGCACGGTGCCATACGTGACCTCCGCGCCGCCGAGATGGAAGGTGTTGCCGAAGAACATCATGGCGTCCGGCAGGTTCGAGATGCTCTCGGCATTCGAGTACACCTGCGTCAGCGCGAACGCTATGTTCAGCGTCCCCAGCGTGACGATGAACGCGGGCAACTTGATCTTCGTGATTAGCGTACCGTTCAGTAATCCGAACAATGTGCTTGCCGCCACGCCACATACAATGGCAATCACGGGGGGTACGCCCAGCGTGACGGCGAACTTCGTCATCACGATGGAACCGAATGCCATGAGCATGCCGCACGACAAATCGATTCCGCCGGTGATCACGATCAGCGTCTGGCCGATCGCGATCACCGCTACGACCATGGTCTGCTGAAGAATCAGCGAGAGATTTTGTATCGATAAAAACCGGTCGCTTTGCCAGATGAAGAAAGCGCATGCGATCACGAGCGCCACTAGCGGACCGATATCGGCAAGCGATGGCAGACGATCAGAGAACGTCGCGCGGCCGGCCGTGGGAGAGGTGGATTGCGTCATGACTCGGGACCTCGACAGCAACATCGAAAAAATGCGCCGCTCGCGCAACCCGGGCTTGAAACGCCTTGAGGCTCAAGCCCGGGCCGCGGGTTCAAATGCGGCGCGACGGCTTACTTGTTGCCCCAACAGTTATCCAGCCCGAACTTCGTGTCCTTGGCCGCGACGCCGGACACGGGTTTATCGGTGATGAGCGTGACGCCGGTGTCGTGATAGCCGGTCGCCTTCTTGCCCGTCTTCGCGTATTCGATCCCCGCCTGCACACCTTGCTGCGCCATCAGCAACGGGTACTGCTGCGAGGTGGCGGCGAAACTGCCCGCCTTCACGTTGCGCACGCCTTCACAGCCGCCGTCGATGGACACGATCATCACGTCCTTATCCTTGCCCGCTGCTTTGAGCGCACGATACGCACCGGCCGCCGCGGGTTCGTTGATCGTATAAACGAGGTTGATGCCCGGCTCCTTCTGCAGGCAGTTTTCCATCGCCGTCTGGCCCTTCGACTGGTCACCGCGAGTGTCCTGGCTGCATACCACGGACGGGTCGCCCTCTTTCACGCCGAAGCCCTGCAGGAAGCCGTTATGACGCAGGACACCGACGGTCACGCCGGGCGCGAGGTCGAGCGTAGCGATCTTCGCGGGCTTGCCGGCAAACGAGGCTTTTGCGTATTCGCCGATCAGCACGCCGGCCTTGAAGTTATCGGTGGCGAACAGCGCGTCGGTGGCATCTTGCGGATCGGTCGGCGTGTCGAGCGCGATCACGAGAATGCCCGCCGCGCGTGCTTTCTTGAGCGTCGGCACGATGGCCTTGGTATCGCTCGGCGTGATGAGGATGGCTTTCACACCGGCCGTCATCATGTTCTCGACCGCCGTCACCTGGGTTGCGTTGTCGCCGTCGAACTTGCCGGCTGCTGTGATCAGTTTGACACCGCCTTTCGAGGCGGCTTCTTCGGCGCCCTGTTTCATCTTGACGAAGAACGGATTGGTGTCGGTCTTGGTAATCAGGCCGATCGCGATCTGGTCAGCCGCCGTTGCCGCGCCTGAACTCATCAGCGACGCAACTGCAAGTCCGAGGAAGGACGCACGTGCGACAGCACGCCGAAGATTTTTCATGTCTCGCTCCATAGATTTTTATTCGCCCGCGACTTCGAGAAGATGAAGCGCACCGGACGCGTTCGCCGACTAAATCAATTGACTTTATTTAGTACAACAGCGACATGGAGACAAGTCAAGAAAATGGAATGACATACAAACGGTGCAGCGCAGCACGAGGTCGATTAGATCGCTTTGAAGATCAATCAGGTTATGCAAGCAGCGATTGTTGCGTCGCGTCTACGTAAAAACACTAACGGGTGGGAAAGGGGTTTAAAAAAGCGTTGAATTGAATTGTTTTCCGGATTTTTATCGGGTTATGGTTTACCAGCATTCTTGCCAACCTACCATTTTGGTCTCCTGCACCATGAGCGCACTCGAAGCCCTTCACGCGATCGTCACCGACGAAGATTCGCCCCAGATCATCCGAGATCACATTGTGGATTCGTTGCAGTTTGCATTGCGTAACCAGCCTGGGTTTTTCACGACGAAGGAAGTGCAATGGCTGGCGCAATGGGATGACACGCGTATTCCGATTGCCGCGACAAAGATCCTGAACGGGATGAAAACAACTTAGGGTGTAAGGGTTTCGCTCGCGCCGGTGGACCGGTTTTGGTGGGCTCGGGTGGGGTCAGTGCTCGGGGTTGCTAGGTTCTGGGGTTAGTGGTCGGGGTCAATGCTGGGTTGCTGCTTTCAGCGTTAGTGGTCTGCAAGAGTTGGATATTCTCTTTATCACTATTAGCCACTGTGCGTGGCGGCACGTCATTTCTTTGTCCAAAGCGACAAAGAAACGAAGCAAAGAAAGCGCTTTTAAACCACGCTACCCTAAGTGTCCACAGCGTGCAGTTTTCATTCATAGGTGCCCCAAAAGCACGGTGCTCGCCAGAACCACCGATGTTTGAACCCCTCCTTCTCGCGAATCCTGACACGAACACGCTTCGCCCCGTACGCTCTCGGGCAAGCACAGTTCGCCAAGGGACCCGCACGGCCACACGCTTCGCCACCCGTGATTGAACCTGCCCCAAAGGGGCACCCCGCGCTATCCGCGGACACCAACCACCAATGTGTACGCGCCTCGAACCTCGTCGCCAACCCGCCGAGAAACGAGGCCGCGAAGATGCGGGTGGCCGTAACCGACGAAAATAGCTGTACAGAACGCGCAGCCAATTCACAAAGAACTGAAGCAGTAACCACAAACACGCATCAAGCTGTGACCTATGAATACGGTCACACAGACCAGGTAGCTAACCTGTCAAAAAACCGCAGCCGTAAATACCTGTAAGGCCGTGCGGGTTCCTTAGCAAGTGTGCTTGCCCGAGAGCGTACGGGGCGAAGCGTGTTCGTGTCAGGATTCGCGAGAAGGAGGGGTTCAAACATCGGTGGTTCTGGCGAGCACCGTGCTTTTGGGGCACCTATGAATCAAAACTGCACGCTGTGGACACTTAGGGTAGAGCGGTTAAAGCGTTTTCTTTGCTTCGTTTCTTTGTCGCTTTGGACAAAGAAATGACGTGCCGCCACGCACAGTGGCTAATAGTGATAAAGAGAATATCCAACTCTCGCAGACCACCACGGCCGAAAGCAGCAACCCGGCATCAACCCCGACCGCTAACCTCAAAACCGACCAACCCCGCATAACACCGCCCCCGCCTCTCTCAGTGCAAACCAGCTTTAGCCGCCACATCGAAAGTAAAGGCAAGAGCCTTATCCTGCACAACAATACTATCAATAAACTGCACCACCTCTAAATCCTTCACAAAACTCGCCGCCGACGAAGCGGCAAGAATCGCACCGCTTTCCTGCGGCTTGGCAATAAGATATCCCTGCACGTAATCCACGCCAATTTCCTTCAGCGCGCGCAGCGTCCCCACATCCTCAACCCACTCGGCAACACTACGCATTCCAAGATTGCGAGCGAGCGCAACAATAGCTTCAACAATGGCTATATCAGCCGGATGCGCACACATCGTCCGAATAAACTCGCCGTCAATCTTGAGTGCATCGGCGGAAAGATCCTTGAGATATTTAAACGATGTATACCCCGCACCAAAATCATCAAGTGCGATCTTGCCACCCATCTCATGAACCCGTGCAATAAAGCGTTGCGTATTGCCAAGATCATGCAACGCGACGCTCTCGGTAATCTCAAGACAAAGATAAGGAACGATATGCCGGAAACGCGCGAACAACGCAAAGACGTCTTCCATGAACTGCTCGTCATTCAACGAACCCCCACTGAGATTGACGCAAATAAAACGCGTATTCGTGAGCGACGCCTGATGTTTCTCGATCCACTCAAGCAACGTGGTAATCACCCATTTATCGATAGCCGCAATGTTGCCGGATTCCTCCGCCGCCACAATCACCTTGCCGGCAGGCAGCGTTGCACCATCGGGCGCGCGCATGCGCAGCAGCACCTCGAAATTAAGCGACTCTGTGGGCGCAGACAGCGACATGATCGGCTGCATCACAAGAAAAAGACCCGGAGGCAATCGATTGCGGCCCAGCGTTTCAACCAGCTTCAATTCCTCTGCCCGCTCCTCGAACGCCGCCGCACCCTTGCGATACGTCACCATCCGCGCATTCGAACTCTTCTTGGCCTCACGGCACGCACGGTCCGCATGCGAGAGCGCATCCTGCACACGCACGCCGTGCGAACACTCCACCAGCCCTACCGATGCCTTCACCTGGAACGCACGGTTGCCGACCTGATACGGCGCATCACTCAACGCACTGATCAGGTGATGACAACAGTCGATGGCTTCGTCTATGGACATGCCACCCATCACGCAGACGAACTCGTCACCGCCAATCCGCCCGAACGGAAACCCGGCTGAAAATAACGCCCGCGTGCGCGTGGCGACCTGCTTCAGGACTTCGTCGCCGGCACGATGGCCGAACAGATCGTTGACGAGCTTGAAGCGATCCAGATCCACGTACGCGAGCGCCCAGGACGTCCCTTCTTCGCTTTGTGCCGCTATAGCCTTTTCCACGCCGCGCCGGTTGAGCGACCCTGTGAGCGGGTCGTGTTCAGCCAGGAACCGCAGTCGTTCTATGGCTTTCGAACGTTCGGTCACATCCTGCAGCGAGCCCTCGATCCAGCCGTTCGAGCGCGTAGCCTTGAGCAGGAAACGGCGCTCGCCATTGCCCCGCGATGCCGCGCCCCCCATCTCCAGTTCGCCTTCACTTCCCTTCGATGCCAGCGCCTGCAAAGCGCCCCAGGCGCCCGATTCGAAGTAGTCGTTCCAGTGCCGCACCCTGTACTCGGTTTTCTGCAGCGACAGCATGGTCCGCAACGCGGGATTCGCGCGCACGAAATGACCGGCGCTGTCGAGCGTGAACAGGCCAATGGGTGTCACGTCATACGTGTTGCGCAATTCGGTTTGGGCCTGCCGCCGGTGCTCACGTTCGGCACGCATCTGTTCGGCAATAGCGAAGGCGGCCATCATGCTCGACGACAATGCGGCCATCACCGTATTGACGCCGCCGACCAGCAGCTTGATGCCGAACGCTGCGCCCATGACTTCAGAAAATGTCGCGAACAGCACGATTGCCAGCGAGCCCACATACCACATCACCGTGCGCGAGCGGGTCATCCAGACGAGACGAGCCAGCAGGAAGATCAGCACGAACACGCCGAACCCGGTGGTTACCCAGAGCGTCGGGATAAAGCGTGCATAGGGCAACACGATCGCCGCGCCAAACAGCACGAGGCCGACGTAATGCACGATCCTCAGGAGCCATTTATAACCAATGACCTTCAGCTCGCGCCGGAACAGCGAACTGAACAAAGCGGCCGTCAAAAGGTAATAGGCTGCGAACGTCAGTTGCCGGATGATCTGCAGGTAATCCGGCGGGATCACGCGACCAAGCCACTCCATGTCCCAGCCCATGGCGTTCGCGCACAACCGCAGGTTGCCGACAAGCCAGACCGCGAAGATCACATAGGTCCACTCGCGGTTGATCATTGCCGTGACGAAAACAAAGACGGCCAGTGTCAACAATCCGCCCGCGATCAACCCCGAACTCTCCTGGAAGTCGAGCGCGCTTTTTTGCAACATCGGACCGCTCCAACCGAGCGCGGTAATTTGTGCCGGGCCGGAAAACGTGCCGCGGCACAGCACATTGACCGGCTCCGCGAGGTGGCCGAGTTGGAGCGCGAAACCCGCCTTGATGGGGGTAAATTCGTTGGTCGTGGTCAGGCGATCGGCGCTGCCGAGCGGCTGCATGGTTGACGCAATCCAGCACGAAAGCGTTTGCGCGTGACGCGACGGTAATTCGGCGTAAGTCGATTGCTCCTGACTCATGTTGGGCACGGCGAATTCGAACCAGAATGGCGTTTCGGCGAGCTGCGTGTTGAACCGGTTCGACAAGACAGCCGTAGGCATCCGCTCAAGCGCGGTAGCAGGATCGAGCGTTCCAGACGGGTCTTTCAGGACGTGGAGGGGCAGGGTGAGACCGCCCCTCGAATCGAATTGGGGCGTTCCCCACACCAGGGTGGCAAGGGTGCCGAGAGCAATCAGTGTCGGGACGATATAAACGGCGAACGCGTACAGAAACCGGTCCATATTCGACCCGGTATATCCGGACTTCGCCCGCGAAAATAAGGCAACCGACGCCATACCTTTTAATCCCCCGTGATGCACGACAGATGTCGCGCCGACGGTGGCGAAACCCCAGTGAATCGCCACCGTCTTTTTGTGGCCTCGGTCAATGAACGGCCGGGCTATCTTTTATTACCTGCCGTAAGCAACTTGCGGTACCTCCGGGCATCGTACCGGTTCCTGCTGGAAAGATAAATCAGACGTCCGTAAATCCAGATCCGGATGATGCGTATGCACCATGAACTGGAATAACGGATGCTTCGCTTCCTCCCAGCGGCGCCGAGCCGCCATCACGTCTTTTGCAAGTACCCGGTGCGGCAATCCGCCAACATGAGCCATCGGCAGGAATTCTCTTTCTTCAAATACATCTTCGAACAACATGCCTTCATATTCCCGGTCGAGCGGCGCACGCGCGGTAATAACCATATAGTCGACCAGTTGCTGCTCGCAATAAAGCCACAGGGCCTTGCAAAGCATTACCTTGACGACACGGCCCACGCCACCGCCCGCCACACCCAGCCGGGTGGCTTCCGCCAAACGGCTGCTGGCCAGCCAGTCAGGCAGGCGCACCGATTGTTCCACTGCCAGCGGCGCATATTCATTGGTTTGAATACGCATAGTACCCAGCGGCGCGCCATCCAGCTTCGATTCCGCAAGCAGCACTGCCACACCCGGGTCCCGATCGCATTCCTCAATGCCCAGTTTCTGGGCAAAAACCGGCAAATGCCGACCATAAGCCATGCGCCGCATCTCAACGACTTTTTCAAGGTCGGCGTTTTCGCGAACAATACGGATCGTGAACGGCATGGACTCGCGCTTCTCCTGAGCCTGGACAACCGCCCGCTCGAGCCGCCCTGCACGTTCACCGTGTTCAATATGTCCGTTGCGAAAAACGCTGCTTTGACCTGCGTTATTAAGCTGTTCCATTTGTGCTACCCCATTTTTGGCGAGAAGGAGGACGCCGCGGAACGTTTGACTTCACGCAAACGAATCACACGACGGATTTAGTCTCGCCCAAAGGCAATTGATGAGGTGCGCGCTACCAAATAAATCTTTAGAGAAATTTAAAAAAAATATGCATTTTCAGCGCTTTTCGTGTTCGACGCCTCAAATCATCTCCCCGCATTTCGTATCATGAAAAATTATGCGGAGGCAAGTATGTGTCGTACACGTGAAGCGCGACTCTTTTTTGCCATTAATTATGGTTAGAAATATTCTAAAGCCATGTTTTGGCCTCCGCTATCTCCGGTGCTGCACCGTTCGGGTGCTCATGCTTATATAACGGATTTTCTGTCGCCGACTTTATATCGAGGGTGAATAGCGGGCAAACGAAACGGCTGGATTGGCGAAGCGGAAAAAATGACCCGCTCACAATAAGTGAGACCTATTAAACTGATGAATAGAGTCTGCTGCGAATAAGCCCTTGGGGCACTATGGAATTCGATATGTAAAGCAGAAGCAATTCGAGGGCGCTACGCGTTTGCGCTTTAGGAAAAGAAGAGAATTCCGCCTGAAGCGCAAACCAGGTGCCGGCCGTACCGGATGAAGAAGCCCGGGGACAGCGGATGCAAGGCGCATCCGCCGGTTTTTTCAGAATAAGGCCGGGGCTCTTCAGTCTTCGTCGTCGAGCCAGGGAATGTCCACGTCGGTGATGAACGCCACCATTGCGAGCGGACGCCCTTCCTGACGGCCGATCTTGCCGTCCGCACGTTGCCATTCGCATCGAAACACGGTTGCGGGAGTGTCGGCCATCAAGGTCACGGTGCGCAGTTCGTCCGGGTCCGCGTCTTCCACCGGGCCATCGAGCGACACCAGCAGTTGTTGCGGCCACATGCCGTCGGCGGGATCGTAGATCTTGTCGCCGTCATGAATCACGACAAACGCTTCCACACCAATGGTCGCCGAAGCCTCCACAATCATCTTGCCAAGCGCGCGCAGCACGGCCGTTGCGCGGCCGGAGTTGGCCTGGCGAATCGCGAGGTCGCCGCGCGTCAGCGCCTGCTCCAGCTTCGGGTTGGTTTTCTGTTGGGCCATCGGTTCGCCTCCGTAACTTGATTCACTATTCGACGAGCATCGCGCGCCGGCTTGCAAGGCGCGATCGTACCATTCCTGTCCCAAATTTACCGTCCGACAGGCCTTCCACGGAATTTTTAGCATCCCGCAAACGCCCGCCCATCAAAGCTGCCGGCGTCTCGCCAACGCGTGGCATGATGGCTTCACGCTCAAGTCGGCCGCCATTTGATCCGATAAGATGTTGTCCGTCCTCAAGCGTTGCCGAGCCGCGGCCCACTCGTCGCATTCGTCCTACAGTCCTACCGTCCTATTCACCACCCGCGCAGACCAACATCATGTTCGAACTGTTCCTGGCTCGCGTTTGTGCAGCCGATCTGACCGGGCGAGTTCGCCGTCGTGGCACGGCGGAGCTGACATCGCTGCCCGCACGGTTGACGCTGTCCATCCTGCGCGCCTTTTCACTATTCGTCGCAAGATGTGTTGCAGTAGCCGGCATGGCTGCGCCGACCGGCAATGCCCGTCTCCAGGCAGCAGCTTCCTGATGCGGCGCACGCTCGGGAAACTCGGGAAACCTCACCCGCCTGCCACGTTCGACGGCATCGTGCTCTGCTCGCACTTCCAGCCGATCTACAGTCTGGCCCATCAGCGCCAGGTCGGTTACGAGGCCTTGTTGCGCGGCGTTGCATCAACGGGCGGTTTGCTGGAGCCGTTCGAACTGTTCGCAAAGGCGATTGTGGAGAGCTCGACCGGCGCACTCGACCGCCTGAGTCATGTCACTCATTTGCACAACGCCGCCAGATGGCTGCCCGGCCAGACCTGGCTGTTCCTGAACGTGACGCCGGCAAGCTTCATCGATCCGGGTTATGCGCGGCAACTCGCCGACATCGCGCGGGAATCGGGTGTCCTGCCGGAAGAAATCGTGATCGAGTTGCTGGAATCGGGCGGCAACGACGTCTGCGCGTTCGCCCACGCAACTCAGGCGTTCCGGTCGCAAGGCTTTCTGGTCGCGGTGGACGACTTCGGCGCCGGGCACTCGAATCTGGACCGGTTGCTGACCCTGCGGCCGGACATCGTGAAACTGGATCGCAGCCTCATCCATGCGCATCAGCCAGACTTGCGCGAGTCGGTCATGCCGAAGCTGGTGAGCCTGTTGCACGAGGCAGGCATGCTGGTGGTGGCCGAAGGGATCGAGACCGAGGAGGACTTGCTGCTGGCGGCGCGCTCGGGGGTGGACTTCGTGCAGGGCTTCCTGTTTGGCCAGCCGGGTCCCGGGGAGTCGCCCGAGGAAGCCGCGACGCAGCAAATCGAAACCGTCTTCGATACCCTCGCCCACACGCGCCAGACCCGCGAGCTTGGCATCGATTTGCTGCTGATGCCGTATCGGACGCGCTTCGCGGAGGCGGCCGAGCGAATGTGCGCCGGCGCATTGCCGGAGCGGGCCTGCGAGGATCTGCGGGCGCTGCCGTGCACGGTAGGTTGCTTTTTCCTCGATCAGGGCGGCCGCGAATGTATCCCAATGATCGACGGCGCCGGCACGGCCCCGATCGCTCCTCGCCTCGCGCCGCTGAGCAAGCCGTCGATCGGCCGCTGGGACAACCGGCCGTATTTCGTCGACGCCCTCGCGCATCCGCAGCGGCTGATGGTAAGCGCTCCGTATTTATCGGCGACCGGCACCGGACTCAGCGTGACGCTGTCCATCTTCATCAACTATCGTGGCGATCCTCTCGTGTTCGGCACGGATCTCAACTGGGAGCGTCTCGCCGTGTCGGCGGCCGGGTTGCTGCCGCCTTCAGGCTAGCGTTGACGTTGAGGTCGGCGTTGGCTTCGCGGCCAGCGTTCGCGCAAGATACTCACCGCCGGCTTTCAACGCTGTCACGTTGCCGGGTTCGAAGGTCCAGTGGCCCGCCGCATCGACGATGGATAGCTGCGCGCCCGGCCAAACGTCGGCGAGAGCCTGCACCTGATCGGCGGGACACACCATGTCGAAGCGGCCGTGCACGAGCACGCACGGCAGATGCGCGATCCTGCCGATACGCGGCAACAACGGCTCCGGCGGCAACTCATGCGCCATGTAGTGATGCTCCAGCAGCGACATCGAGATCGCAGCGGCGTTGGCCTCGCGGGTCGCTTCGGGGGATGCCGGCTCAGCTTGAGCTGGATCAGCCTGGGGCGCTTCGGGCAGCGCGGCGGTGGCTTGCGCGGCATCGGTTTGAGCCGCCAAGGTCGAAGCCTCTCCTTTCGATTCGTCCTTCTGCGCCTGGTCGGCACCCTTCTTCGGCGCGGGCTTGTTCACCACCGATAACGTCGCCTCAAAGCCCGACCATGCACGGGCGAGCTTGATGCCGGCGTCATCGAAACGGGCCAGCGGCGCGCCGGTGAGCGTCAGGATCTCGGCGGCATTGCGCGGACGCTGGCCGCTCGCGGTCTCGATGGCATCCAGAAACGCCCGGTGCGCATCCGGAAACACGCGCTGCACGTCCCACAGGAACCAGTCGATGTCCTCCTTGCGCGCGAGGAAAATCCCGCGCAGCAAAAAGCCGAGACAGCGCTCGGGATGCGTCACGCCATAGCTGAGCGCGAGCGTCGTGCCCCACGAACCGCCGAACAGCGCCCACTTCTCGATGCCGAGGGCCACCCGCAGCTTCTCCATATCGCCGATAAGATCATTCGTGCCGTTGTGCTCCAGCTTGCCGAAGGGCGTGGATTTGCCGCAGCCGCGTTGATCGAAGAAGACCATGCGCCACTTCGATGAATCGAGCACATCCGCCCATTTGAGATTCATCGCGCCGCCGGGGCCGCCGTGGACAATCAGCATCACGGGGGCGTCCTTGGGTCCTTGCGCACGCCAGTAAACGGCGTGGCCATCGCCGACATCCAGCAGACCATCGTCGAAAGCCGGCGTCGGCTCGCCGGCTTGCCTGGCGGTTTTGTCGTTCGTCAACTCGCCCTTCACTTCGCTGTTTGCTTCGTCCGTCATTGCAACTCCGTTTAAGAGAGACCGGTGTCTCCCTGACTGTCATCGGGCGGGCAGCGTGCGCGCACCCAGCATCGGGTTTGGGACATGCGCCGCCGCACACGCTATCCTTCGGGTTTCGCTCGCCGGGCTCAAACGTCGGGGGGTCACCGTACCCCTGGACGCCTTGCAACCCGCCGCACTCCTTTCGCACCTTTTTACCACCGTCCATTTCTTAATGCATCGAACCTTCGTCAAGTGGCTGTTCGCGACCTACCTGCTTGGCAGCGGTACGGTGTGGTCGATCCTGATTCTGCCGCTGTTTCCGTTCGTCGGCCGCAGCGGCCGTTATTGGCTCGCCAAACAATGGTGCCGCGCGATGGTCAGGATGATGCGCGTGATCACGGGCGTATCGTGTTCGGTCGAAGGACTGGAGAACCTGCCGAACGAGCCGTTCATCATGCTGTGCCGGCACGAGTCGACATGGGAAACACTCGCGTTCATGGCGCTGTTTCCGCGTCGTATCAGCTTCGTATTCAAGAGCGACCTCAAGCGCATCCCGTTCTTCGGTTGGGTGCTGAAGGGCCTGGACATGGTCAGCCTGGATCGCGGTTCGCCTCGTCAGGCGCATCAGGCTGTTACTCGCGAATGCGCGGAAAAGCTCGCACTGGGCGACGTGGTGGTGATCTTTCCCGAAGGCACGCGAGTGGCGCACGATGCCCCGCTCAAGCTTGCATCGGGCGGCGTGAGGCTTGCGTGTTCGACGCAAGTGCCCGCCGTGCCGGTCGTGCATAACGCCGGCAAATACTGGCCGGCAAAAGGCTGGCCCGATCAGCCCGGGCATATCCGCGTGATCGTGCTGCCGCCCCTGCCGGCCGATTGCGTGGTGCCTCAAGAGTTGAACCGGCTTGCGCAAGACCGGATGGAGAAGGAGCTGGCGCGGCTCGCCTGAACCGCGCGCGGCTACGCGCAATAAGCACGGTAGCACGGGGTAAATGAAACCGCGGTGCGCAGGTTCAGAACGGCCGGCGGCGCTTCGCTGCGCACAACCGGTCCACCGCCGACAACAACGCTTCCGTCGCGACGGGCTTCTGTAAGTAGCCGTCGTAGTGAACGAAAGCCGGCGGGTGCGGATGGCCCGAGATCATCAGGAAGGGAATGTGTGCAAAGGCCGAGTTGGTCTTCATCGTCTGGCATAACAGCGCGCCGCCGAGCCCCGGCATCATCCAGTCGGACACCACGATATCCACGCTGTGCTCGCCCAATAATACAAGCGCGCCGTTACCGTCGAACGCGGACAGCACCGTGCAGTCCGGTGACTGCATGCACAAGGTCCAGGCTTCGAGGGTGGCGGGGTCGTCGTCGACGAGCAATACGGTTTTCATCTTGCTGGCGGCTTTGATGGGTATCCCGGTGATGGAAGAGCTGCGGAGTCAGACAGCACAGAGCGAACTTTGGTTGCACGCAAATTCTGTTGCGCTTGCTTACAGTACGGTTGTTTGCAGTGCTCATCCGCTGCTCGCGGAGTCCGCTTCGAGCCTGCTTTGGGTGGCAGCATTGCACGTGCCTTGAACACTGCCTAGCCCGCCGTCTGGCCCACTTATATAGCTTTTATCGAACGTATGCTAATGGGGTTTTGCCCATCCCGCATTTGCGGTAACAAGTGCCTGCGGCAAGCCTCTCTCCAAGCTATTTCATACCGATACGAACCGCCTCCCGCTGCCTCCCCGCTTCCCGGATTGCATCGATCAGGCTGTCCAGCGCAGGCGAGCGGACGCGGTCATGGCGGAGTATCAGGCCGATGGGTTCATCGGTGCTCGCGAAGGGCATGGGCAAGCGGGCAAGCAGCTTCAATTCGATGTCATGTTCCACCACGCTCGACGGGACGAACCATACCGCGTCGTTGTGCAATGCAAGAGCGCGCCCCAGCGACACCGACAAGGTTTCAATCAGCGAACTCAGCGCCTGTGCGCCGAACGCCGTCAACACGCTTTCGGCGGACTGGCGGATCAGTGTTCCAAACGGCGGCACGACTACCGGAAAACGGGCAAGCACCGACGCCGTGATATTGCTTTCGTACGCGAGTGGATGATCACGGCGCACGACGACCGTCAATGGCTCACGGTACAACTGCTCGAAGGTCATCCCCACCATGCCTTCAGGTTCGGACAGACGGCCGATGACCAGGTCGGTATCGGCAGATTTCAGGCGTTCGAGCAACTGTGAGTTCGACCCGGTCCATACTCGCACGGAGACATCCGGCCAATGCGCCCGAAACGCGGCAAGCGTGGGCGGCAGCAACGCAGGCGCGACGGTGGGCAGGACGCCTAGCGCGACCGTACCGGGCATCTCGATACCGTGCCGCGACAACTCATCCACGCCTTCCCGCAAAGCCCCTACGCAGGCTGCGGCGTGCGGCGCAAACAGTCGGCCCTCGCGCGTGGGCGCGGCGCCTCGGCGGCCCCGTTCGAACAGCCGGACGCCCAGAATGGATTCCAGCTCGCCAATCGTCTTCGATACCGCCGGTTGCGTGATCGAGAGGCTATCGGCGGCGCGTTGCACGCTGCCGAATTGCGTCACCGCCAGGAAACACTGCAGGTGCCGGAACTTGATCCGGCCGCTAGTCAGGTTGGCGAGCGGCGTGACGGGTTTACCCAGCTTGGTCGGCTTATTTAGCGCACCCGCCGGGACAGGTGCGCCGGGCAATGTGGGGTCGGTATCCATGACGATCAGTTATGTCTGAATGCATAAAACGTCATTTTCCATAACTTCACGGCTTCGATAAAGTGTTGATTCACATTTTAAAAATCCGAGACAGAAAAAAATGACTGCCCCCTCCCTCATCCTGACGCCGCGCGACTGGGATTCCCACCCGCCTTATTGCCATCCGGGCTACAAGTCCTCCGTGCTGCGTAGCCCGTCGCGCCCGCTGATCCCGCTGAAAGAGAACCTGAAGGACCGGCGCGTGCCCGTGTATGGCGCCGACGACCTCGGCAAACTCGATCATGACCTCACGCGCAACGCCGCAAAGAATGGCGAGCCGCTGGGCGAACGCATTATCGTGACGGGGCGCGTGCTCGACGAAAGCGGCCGGCCGGTGCGCAATACGCTGGTGGAGATCTGGCAGGCGAACGCCGCCGGGCGTTACGTTCACAAAGCCGATCAGCACGCGGCGCCGCTCGATCCGAACTTCTTGGGCGCGGGCCGTTGCCTGACCGATAACGAAGGACGGTATCGATTTCTCACGATCAAGCCGGGTGCTTACCCGTGGGGCAATCATTCGAACGCGTGGCGTCCCAATCACATCCACTTCTCGCTGTTCGGCGACTACTTCGGCTCGCGCCTTGTCACGCAGATGTATTTCCCCGGCGACCCGCTGCTCGATCTCGATCCGATCTTCCAGGGCACGCCGGAACGTGCGCGCAACCGGTTGATTTCGCGCTTTTCCATCGATACGACCGAGGAAGGGTATGCGCTCGGTTATGAGTTCGACATCGTGCTGCGCGGCGCGAACCAGACCCCGACGGAGGCTTGAACATGACCATCTACAAACAAACGCCGTCGCAAACAGTCGGACCGTATTTCGCTTATGGCCTGTGTCCCGAGCAATACAACTTCGACCTGAAGAGCTTGTTCACGCCGTCGATCGCGGATCGGGAATCGGCGGGAACGCACATCAGCATCGTGGGGCAAGTGTTCGACGGTGACGGGAAAGTAGTCGGCGACGCCGTGATCGAAATGACTCAGGCCGATTCCACCGGCCGCTATGTGAGCACGCTGGCCGAGACGCGCGAGTCGGGTTTTCGTGGTTTCGCACGGGTGGGCACGGGGACGGACCCGGCGTTGCGCTTTGTCGTGGACACGGTCAAACCGGGTAGTACGGGAAGTGATTCGGCGCCGCATATCGATGTGATCGTGTTGATGCGCGGCATGTTGCTGCACGCCTATACGCGCATTTATTTCGACGATGAAACCGCAGCCAATGCACGCGATGACGTCCTTGCACTCGTTCCTGCGGAGCGGCGCAGCACGCTGATCGCCCAACGCGAAGCGGGTACATCGAATACGATTTATCGCTTCGATATTCATTTGCAAGGACCCAAGGAAACGGTTTTCTTCGATCTTTGAGCCGTCGCTGGCAGCCAGGCAGAGCGTCCGGCGCGATGGTTTATGATGTCGGTCGCTCGAACTTGCCTGTGATTCCCCTATGAAAAACGCTCAGTCCGCCAGTCCGTTGTATCTCAAACTTTTCGCCGAAACCGCGCAGATCGAATGGTCTGAACTGCAGCGGTTTTTTGCGCGCGGCGTGTTGTTGAAAGTGGCTCGCGATATCGATCTGGTGAGTGTGGCCGAAGCCGTCGCCAGTGACGATGCGAAGCAGGTCGCCGAGTGGTTGTCGGCAGGATTGCTCGAGCGCGTCGAGCCTCCGGTGGCGGAGGATCTTGCTGCGCGGAATCCCGAACTGTGGGCTGTGGTGGTGTCGCCGTGGGTTTGTGTGCAGGAGCGTGGGTGAGGGTTCGCTGAGGCCCCTTCACCGCCCCGCCAACTTCCGCCAAAGCGTAGTCTTGCTGATGCCAAGCGCCCGGGCGACCTCCTCGCGATTTCCCCCGAACGAATCCAGCATCGCGCGGATCTCATCGGCTTCGACTTTGCGGCTGCGCTGCTTCAGCGTTTCCGGGCCCGAAGCGGTTTCGTCTTCCTGAAGTTCCGGCGCGATCGACTTCAGTAATTCAGGCGTGACTCGCATCCCCGGCATCTCGTCCAGCTCCACCGCAATCCGTTCAATCACGTTCTGCAATTCGCGCACGTTCCCGGGCCATCGGTACGCCGCCAGCAATGGCATGGCCGGTTCAAGCACCCCGTGCGCCGCATCGACCGACCCAACGCGCCCCGTCTGCCACAGCAACCGCGCGGCAAGCCCGGCAATATCGGATGACCGCTCCCGCAGCGGCGGCAAAGCAAGATTCAAGATATTCAGCCGATAATAAAGATCAGCCCGAAACTGCCCCGCCTTCACGCGCTCGCTCAGCCCGCGATGCGTCGCAGCGACCACGCGCACATCGACCTGCAGTGGTTCCGTCGAACCCAAACGCACCACTTCACGCTCCTGCAACACGCGCAGCAAACGGCTTTGCAAGGGCATCGGCATCTCGCCGATTTCATCGAGGAAAAGCGTGCCGCGATGCGCCGATTCAATCAGTCCCGCTTTCCCCCCACGTCGCGCGCCAGTGAACGCGCCTTCCTCGTAGCCGAACAATTCGCTTTCCAGCAAGGTCTCCGGGAACGCGCCGCAATTGAGGGCGACGAACGCGAATTCGCGTCGCGCGCTCTCGGTATGGATGCCTTGCGCAACCAGTTCCTTGCCCGTGCCGCTTTCGCCCCGGATAAGCACGGTGGCGTCCGTTCGCGCATAACGCCGGGCGCGCTGCCGCACTTGTTCTATCGCCTCGCTCGTCCCGCTCAGATCCTCAATCCGATACCGCGCCACCAGTTGCGGCGCACGTTGCCGCGCCCGCACGGAGCGGTCCATGCGCTGCAACGCCACCGACTCCTGGAAGGTGATGATGGAACCGGAAGCCGCCGACGTCGACGCATCGCCCCATGCATTCCGATGCACCACATAACTCGCCCCGCGTACCGTCTCCAGCGATTCACCCGGCTCCTTCGGCACCGCGCTGGCCACCTCCGGCGCGAGATCGGCCAACCGCTTGCCCACTGCTTGCGATGGCGCAAGCCGCAGCATGTCGGCCATCTTGCCGCTCAGCGCTTCTATGCGGCCATCGGCGGTCAGCGCGATCACGCCGTCACGCAGATGCTGCAGGACTTGATCCAGCCGTCGACGACGCTGCGTTTCCGCGAGCGTGGCACGTGCGACTTCCAGCGCGTTTTCGAAGGCGCCCTGAACCGACGCACGCGAGTATAAAAACACCGACTTCATGCCCGCCTTCTCGGCCAGTTCCGTCACGAGCCCCGGCCCCACAATGGCTTGCACACCCCGGTCGCGCAGATCGAGCACGCAGGCCTCCGCGTCTTCCGCCGACAGATACGAAGCGCATTCCACCGCAACACCAAAGGCCCGGAAGAACCGTTTGAGCTCGGACGGCGTCTCGCCGTGCATCACGAGACCGACCGAGTCGCCCTCACGACGCGCCCGCGCCAACGCATGCATCACGTCGAAGCCGGTCGGATTCACGAGTACGACCGGCACGCTGATCCGCGCCTTCAGGTAGCTCCCGTTCGATCCCGCCGAAACAACCACGTCTGGACGCGCATCGCCTGCGTTCTCGACCTCGTGCACTGCGTCCTCATACCCCAGCGGCACGATGCGCAGATCCGCAATGCCGTCGTACTCCGCCGCTATGTCGCGATACAGGTCGCGCAACTTGCTGATACCGACTGCCCAGATGCGTGGAGGAGGATTCATGACTTATGGCTGAACGAGGGATTGTGAAGTTTAACGCCATTTTTGCAATCCACGATTTCATTAATGAAATTTCGTGGTGCTGTGAAGAAGGTCTAATCTCTTAAAAATCAGAACCTTGGAATCTGGCAGGCAACTTGCGCTGTATCGACGGGTCAACGGAGACACATCTATGAGCTCAACTGCAACACTCAGCGCCGGCGCGAAATTTCGCGCCGCGGTCGCGGCTGAAAAGCCCCTTCAGCTTGTCGGCGCGATCAATGCGAATCACGCGCTGCTCGCCAAACGTGCCGGCTTCAAGGCGATCTACCTGTCGGGCGGCGGCGTGTCCGCGGGCTCGCTGGGCTTGCCCGACCTCGGCATTTCCACACTCGACGACGTCCTGACCGACGTTCGCCGCATCACCGATGTCTGCGATCTGCCACTGATGGTCGATGTCGATACGGGCTTCGGTCCGAGCGCCTTCAACATTGCACGCACGGTGAAGTCGCTGATCAAGGCGGGTGCGGGCGCGATGCATATCGAAGATCAGGTGGGCGCCAAGCGTTGTGGACATCGGCCGGGCAAGGCGATCGTCTCGCAGCAGGAAATGGCGGATCGCGTGAAGGCCGCAGTCGATGCCCGCACCGACGAGAATTTTGTCGTGATGGCACGCACGGATGCGCTGGCGGTGGAAGGTCTGGAAGCGGCGATTGAACGGGCACGTGCTTGCGTCGAAGCTGGCGCCGACATGATTTTCCCGGAAGCCATGACGGACCTGAAGATGTACAAGCAATTCGTCGATGCCGTGAAGGTGCCGGTCCTCGCGAACATTACGGAGTTCGGATCAACGCCGCTTTTCACCGTTGAAGAACTGCGCAGCGTGGATGTATCGATCGTGCTGTATCCGCTTTCAGCGTTCCGCGCGATGAACAAGGCCGCGGAGAACGTGTATCGCGCGATCCGCACCGACGGCACGCAAAGCAACGTGCTCGACACCATGCAGACGCGCGAGGAACTGTACGCGAGCATTGGTTATCACGAGTTCGAAGACAAGCTCGACGCCCTGTTCAATCAGGCGAAGTAACGCGTCAACCCTATCAGGAGAGAGACACAAATGAGCGATACGTTAGCGAAAGAAGCACCCGCCACCGGCGGCTTCAAACCGAAGAAATCGGTCGCACTGTCAGGCGTGACGGCGGGCAATACCGCGCTGTGCACCGTCGGCAAGACGGGCAATGACTTGCATTATCGCGGCTACGACATCCTCGATATTGCCGGGACGTCCGAGTTCGAGGAGATCGCGTATCTGCTCGTGCATGGCAAGCTGCCGACCGTCGCTGAACTCAAGACCTACAAGGCCAAGCTCAAGGGTTTGCGTGGCTTGCCCGCGAACCTGAAAGCCGCGCTGGAATGGATTCCCGCATCCGCTCACCCAATGGACGTGATGCGCACCGGCGTCTCCGTGCTTGGCACCGTGCTGCCCGAGAAGGAAGACCACAACATCTCCGGCGCCAAGGATATTGCCGACCGCCTGATGGCCTCGCTCGGCTCGATTCTGCTGTACTGGTACCACTATTCTCATAACGGCCGGCGCATTGAAACCGAGACCGATGACGATTCCATCGGCGGGCATTTCCTGCATTTGCTGCATGGTGTTCCGCCGTCGAAGTCATGGGTCGATGCGATGCACGCGTCGCTGATCTTGTACGCCGAGCATGAATTCAATGCATCGACGTTCACCTGTCGCGTGATTGCCGGCACGGGCTCGGACATGTACTCGGCCATTACCGGTGGCATTGGCGCGTTGCGTGGTCCGAAGCATGGCGGCGCGAATGAAGCCGCGTTCGATATCCAATCGCGTTATCAGACGCCCGACGAAGCGGAAGCCGATATCCGTCGTCGCGTGGAAGCGAAGGAAGTCGTAATCGGCTTCGGTCATCCGGTGTATACGATCTCCGATCCGCGCAACAAGGTGATCAAGGAAATCGCGAAAAAGCTTTCCAAGGAAGCCGGCGACACGAAGCTCTACGACATCGCCGAGCGCCTGGAAACAACGATGTGGGACGCAAAGAAGATGTTCCCGAACCTGGACTGGTTCAGCGCCGTTTCATATCACGCGATGGGCGTGCCCACGGCCATGTTCACGCCGTTGTTCGTGATCTCGCGGACCTCGGGCTGGAGCGCTCACATCATCGAACAGCGTATCGACAACAAGATCATTCGGCCGAGTGCAAATTACACGGGCCCGGACGACCTGAAGTTCGAGCCGTTGAACAAACGCAAATAAATTACGGAGACCTGTTAAACACATGAGCCATATTTCCAACGTCCGGCCCGAGCCGGATCGAGTATTAGTCGATATCGTCGACTACGTTCTCAACTTTCAAGTCGACAGCACGCTCGCGCTCGACACCGCGCGCAACTGCCTGATCGACACGCTCGGCTGCGGACTCGAAGCACTGACCTATCCTGCCTGCACCAAGCTGATGGGACCCATCGTGCCCGGCACGATTGTCCCCAACGGCGCCAAGGTGCCCGGCACCTCTTTCCAGCTCGACCCGGTTCAGGCAGCGTTCAACATTGGCGCGATGATCCGCTGGCTCGACTTCAACGACACATGGCTCGCTGCCGAATGGGGCCATCCGTCGGACAATCTCGGCGGCATCCTGGCAACGGCCGACTGGCTTTCGCGTAACGCGGTGGCTACCGGCAAGAAGCCTCTGTCGATGAAAGACGTCCTGATCGCGATGATCAAGGCGCACGAAATTCAAGGCTGTATCGCGCTGGAAAACTCGTTCAACAAGGTTGGGCTTGATCACGTTTTATTGGTGAAACTGGCATCCACTGCAGTGGTCGGTCAGATGATCGGCCTCACGCGCGATGAGTTGATCAATGCGGTATCGCTGGCTTTTGTGGATGGTCATTCGCTGCGCACGTATCGTCATGCGCCGAACACGGGCTCGCGCAAGTCGTGGGCCGCCGGCGATGCGACCTCGCGCGCCGTGCGTCTCGCGTTGATCGCGAAGACGGGCGAGATGGGATATCCATCGGTTCTGACCGCTAAAACATGGGGTTTTTACGACGTGCTCTTCAAGGGCAACGAGTTCAAATTCCAGCGTCCATACGGCTCGTACGTGATGGAGAACGTGCTGTTCAAGATCTCATTCCCGGCTGAATTCCACTCGCAAACGGCGGTGGAAGCGGCAATGACCTTGCACGCCAAGCTCGCGGAAACCCGCAAAAAAGTTGAAGACATCAAGAAGATCACGATCCGCACGCATGAAGCGGCGATTCGTATCATCGATAAAAAGGGTCCGCTCGATAACCCCGCCGACCGCGATCACTGCATTCAATACATGATCGCCGTGCCGTTGATCCATGGTCGCCTGACCGCTTCGGATTACGAGGACGGCATAGCGAAGGATCAACGTATCGACACCTTGCGCGCGAAGATGGAATGCGTGGAAGACCCGCAATTCACGAAGGATTATCACGATCCGGAGAAACGTTCGATCGCTAACGCGCTCACGGTCGAGTTTAACGACGGCTCGAAATTCGACGAGGTGGTCGTCGAATATCCGATTGGACACAAGCGTCGCCGGGAAGACGGCATCCCCCTTCTGGTCGAGAAGTTCAGGACCAACCTCGCACGGCGTTTCCCAGCCAAGCAGCAAGAGGCAATCCTCGCGGTATCGCTGGATCAGGCAACGCTCGAAGCAATGCCGGTCAATGAATATGTAGATTTGTACGTGATTTGAGCAAGGCAGGACGCGCTAGCCTGTCGTGAGAGAAGGCCGTTCCAACGCGAGTTGATGGAACGGCCTTCAATAAACGCTGCATGGCTCATTGCGTCGACGAATAAGCATTGCATGTTCTTCCGCATTCCTCAACACCCCCCATCAATGCACCCAGTCATTCCAAAGCACGACCAGGATCGTCATCAATGCCGGCCCGATAAACAGCCCCACCAGACCGAACGTTTCCGCTCCACCCAGAATCCCGAACAGCACCAGCAAAAACGGCAACCTCGCCGCGCCGCCGATCAGCACTGGCCGCACAGCGTGCTCGGCCACGAACACAACAATAAACCCGAACACCGCGACACAGACCGCCGCCACCATTGAGCCCTGAGCAAGCAGCCACAATGCCGCGCCAATGAAGACAATTGGTGCACAGAACGGCAACATCGCGGCGATGGCGGTCAGCATGCCGAGCAACGTGGCGTGCGGCACGCCAGTCACGACATAAGCCACGCCAAGCAGTGCACCCTCGCCCAGCCCCACCACCACCAGTCCGGTCACCGTGCTGCGAACCGAGTCGGCCATACGCCGCACGAGCGATGCGCCATCCGAACCGAACCCGCGCCTCGACGCTTCAAGCAACTGCTCCCCGAGTTTCGACCCCGCCTTGAACAGGAAAAACAGCGTAACGAGCATGAAGCCGAACACGACCAGCCCGTGCGCCACCCGACCGCCGAAGTGCCGCGTCATGGCAACCACCGTCGCACTATGAAAGTGCTTCACGGCCGGCGATGAACCCAGCGGCGTAGCAAGATTCTCCTGCCACCACGCCGATATCTGTTTCGACCCCGCAGGCAGATGGTTGACGAGATCAGGCATGGGAATACCCGTGCTCAGCGATTCATGGAACCAGCGCATCAAGTCACGGGCTTCGCTTCCCGCCTGCGCCGCGACCAGAATAAAGGGCACTACGAACACCAGCCCGATCACGACGGTCAATCCCACCGCAAGCCAAGTTCGGTGCTCCCTGAACATCGGCCGCTGTTCGAGCCAGGTCAGCAACGGCCATAACGCAATGGCGATGACCGTTGCCCACACCACAGCAGGAATGAAGTCGCGGATCATCCAGATCGCAACGGCGACGAGCACCGCGTACAGCAACCCCGACGCGGTTCGTTGCAGACGCCGCGTGCGGTCCTTTTCGTCCGCAGAGGTTTGATCGCGTGGAATCATATAAAACGCCCTTGTTATTTCTTCTTTGGGTGAAAGCCCGCAAACCGCTTCAAACCCTGTCTCACGGAGACTTCCAACTGAGTACCAACCCTGCATTGTAAGTCGGGCCGGTATCGGCCAGAATCAAGGCCGGAGCGCTTTCAACGGGCTTTCCGGATGTTGTTCTAATTTCACACTTGGCCATTTTCGTTTCCCTATAATCGGAACCCCCGTCCCGGCATCCGTTCAAGAGACATGCAGTGAAAGCCATTCAAACGATTGTGAACGCGTGCGCAACCACGGCCTTGCTCGCTGGCTGCGCTTCCGGTCTGAACCGGTCGAAGGAAGAAGCGCTCAACCAGAAGGTCGGCATCGTCGTCCATCCGGTGCGCGAGGGCGTGGAGCTGCGTCTTCAGGAATCGGCGCTATTCGACTTCGACGAAGCCTCGATGCGCCCCGAAAGCATCGCCGTGCTCAATCGTGCAGCCGTGCTCCTCAAGCGCAGCACGCGCCCGATCATGGTCGAAGGACACACGGACAACGTCGGCGCGTTCGACTACAACCAGGCGCTGTCCACGGCGCGTGCCAATGCCGTGGGCGATGCGCTAGTCGCACGCGGCGTTCCTGCTGCGCGCATCAAGACAAAAGGGATCGCATTCCTGGAACCGATCGCGACCAACGACACGCCCGAAGGGCGCGCGTTGAACCGGCGCGTGGAGATTATCGTGAAGACGGAAACTGAAGAAACGCTATTGGGGAGCTTCAAGACGAAATGACGCTTCGCGTCATTTCGCGGGCTGCACTTCCATCACCAATAGCTGGGCGCCATCGGTAACCTGATCGCCCACGCTGAACAAAATCTCGCCCACCGTGCCGCCCGCTGGCGCAACAATGGTGTGCTCCATTTTCATGGCTTCCATTACCAGCAGCGGCGCACCCTTCTCGACCACCGCGCCCGCCTCCACCAGCACCGCAATCACCTTGCCCGGCATCGGCGCCGTCAAGCGGCCCTCGCCATGCTCGGCATCGGCGGCATGCGCCAGCAGGTTCTGCCATTCGAACGCCAGCGACGCACCGGCGTAGAACACATGGAACACATCGCCGTCGATAAACACACGGCCCTTGATCCGCTTATCGTCGATCAGCACTACGAACGCATGTGGCTCATCCCCATGCGACCAGTCGAACGTGAGCGTTTCGCCGAGCAGTTCGAGTTGTTTGTTATCGGCACGGCCTGATGTTGAATCGCGTGTAAAGACGGCCAGGATTTCATCGTCCGAACCCGCGAGGCGCCAGTTCAACGCCTGCGTGTAGCCACCGCTCATCCGCCAGTGGGACAACGCATCCCACGGCGACACGCCATGCGCCTCGCCGCCTTCACGCGCGAGCAACGCAGCGCAAGCCAACGCGAGCGCGTGCGTTTTTGGCACTGTCGATGGCGCGAACAATGTATCGTGATGACGCTCGATCAGACCCGTATCGAGATCGGCCGCCGAGAAGGGAACGCTAACCACAATCCGATGCAGGAACTCGATATTCGTCGACGGCCCCACCACCTCGCATTGTTTCAATGCAAGCGCCATGCGCAGCAGCGCATCGTTACGATCGCGGCCATGCACAATCAGCTTGGCGATCATCGGATCGTAAAACGGGGTGATGGTATCGCCTTCACGCACGCCGCTATCAATGCGCACGTTGCCGTTCAACTGGAACTCGACCGCGTCAGGCAGACGCAAATGCTTCAGCGTTCCCGTCGACGGCAAGAATCCGCGCGATGGATTCTCCGCGTAGATACGCGCTTCGATCGCGTGACCGTTCACCTTCAACTGATCCTGCAACAACGGCAACGGTTCACCACTCGCCACGCGTAGTTGCCACTCGACCAAGTCGAGGCCCGTCACCATTTCAGTCACCGGATGTTCGACTTGTAGCCGCGTGTTCATCTCCATGAAATAGAACTGGCCGTCACCGGTCATGATGAACTCGACCGTGCCTGCCCCAACGTAATTCACCGCGCGCGCGGCCGCGACCGCGGCTTCGCCCATGGCTTTACGCACCTCATCCGAGAGGCCAGGAGCCGGTGCCTCTTCCAACACCTTTTGATGGCGGCGCTGCACCGAGCAATCGCGATCGAAAAGATACACGGCGTTGCCATGCTGATCTGCGAATACCTGGACCTCCACATGCCGCGGACGCTGCAAATATTTTTCGATCAGCACACGATCGTTGCCAAAACTGCTCGCGGCTTCACGCTTGCATGACAACAGCGCCGACGCAAAATCCGCGCTTTTCTCGACCACGCGCATGCCCTTGCCCCCGCCACCCGCGCTTGCTTTCAGCAGCACGGGGTAGCCGATTCCATCCGCTTCCTTTTGCAACAACGCGGGGTCCTGGCTGTCGCCGTGATACCCCGGCACCGATGGCACCGACGCCGATTGCATCAGCGCCTTGGCCGCCGCCTTCGATCCCATCGCGGAGATGGCCTCGACGGGCGGCCCTATGAACACTAGCCCAACCTTCTCGCAAGCCCGCGCAAAGTCCTCGTTCTCCGATAAGAACCCATACCCCGGATGCACGGCCTGCGCACCGGTTTCCAACGCAGCGTTGATGATCTTTTCGATCCGAAGATAACTCTCGGACGCAGCCGCGCCGCCTACGTGCACGGCTTCATCGCAGACGGCAACGTGCTTCGCCTGGGCGTCTGCGTCCGAATAGACCGCCACGCTGCCCACGCCTAATCGTTTGCAGGTTGCAGCCACCCGGCACGCAATCTCGCCGCGATTCGCAATCAGTATTTTGTTGAACATGACGAAGCCTGGTAGGAAGAGGTCAGCTTTGCAGGGGACGGGGACTAAGCGCTAAAGCGCCAAGTCCTGCCGTCCGCGAAGCATGGGGCAGCACTAAGCGCTAAAGCGCTAAGTGCTGCCGTCACATCCGGAACACGCCGAAACGCGTGTCCTCGATAGGCGCATTCATGGAAGCCGCCAACCCAAGCCCCAACACATCGCGCGTCTGCGCCGGGTCTATCACGCCGTCGTCCCACAGGCGTGCACTCGCGTAATACGGATGCCCCTGTATTTCGTACTGCTCGCGAATCGGCGACTTGAAGGCTTCTTCTTCTTCCTTCGACCACGTACCGCCCTTGCCCTCTATGCCATCGCGGCGCACGGTCGCGAGCACGGACGCGGCCTGCTCGCCACCCATCACGGAGATGCGCGCATTCGGCCACATCCAAAGGAAACGGGGTGAATAAGCGCGGCCGCACATGCCGTAATTTCCCGCGCCAAACGAGCCGCCGATAATCACCGTGAACTTCGGCACCTTCGCCGTTGCAACGGCCGTCACCATCTTTGCGCCATTACGCGCAATGCCTTCGTTTTCATACTTGCGCCCGACCATGAAGCCCGTGATGTTCTGCAGGAACACGAGCGGAATCTTGCGCTGGCAACACAGTTCAATGAAGTGGGCGCCCTTTAACGCCGACTCCGAAAACAGGATGCCGTTGTTCGCAATGATGCCGACCGGATGGCCCCAGATATGCGCAAAACCGCATACGAGCGTCGTGCCATAACGGGCCTTGAATTCATCGAAAGCGGAGTCGTCGACAATGCGCGCGATCACTTCGCGGATGTCGAACGGCTTGCGGGTGTCCGACGGAATCACGCCGTACAAGCTATGCGGATCATGACGCGGCGGCAGCGGTTCTTTAAGCGCCAGCGGCGAGACCTTCACGCGATTCAGATTGCCGACAATGCTGCGCGCAATTCCCAGCGCGTGGGCGTCGTTTTGGGCGAGGTGATCGACAACGCCTGACAAGCGCGTATGTACGTCACCACCGCCCAGATCCTCAGCGCTGACTTCTTCGCCTGTTGCAGCTTTCACCAGCGGCGGACCGCCCAGAAAAATCGTGCCCTGATTCTTCACGATGATCGATTCATCGCTCATTGCAGGCACATACGCACCGCCTGCGGTGCACGATCCCATCACCACGGCGATCTGCGAGATGCCCTTCGCCGACATGTTCGCCTGGTTATAAAAGATGCGGCCGAAGTGATCGCGATCGGGAAATACATCGTCCTGATTGGGGAGATTCGCCCCCCCGGAATCGACGAGATACACGCACGGCAAGCGGTTCTCTTCCGCAATCTCTTGCGCCCGAAGATGCTTCTTCACCGTCACCGGATAGTACGTGCCGCCCTTCACGGTTGCGTCGTTACAGACGATCACGCACTCTTGGCCCGCAATCCTGCCGATGCCCGTGATCACGCCGGCGCCGGGGGCGTCGTCGTTATACATGCCGTACGCGGCCAGTTGCGACAACTCGAGAAATGGCGTGCCCGGATCAAGCAATTGCGCGATGCGATCGCGCGGCAGCAGCTTGCCGCGCGACACGTGTTTGTCGCGAGCCGCTTGTCCGCCGCCTAGCGCGATCTTCGCGACCTTTTCCTTCAGATCGGCGACGAGCGCTTCGAGCGCCGCCGCGTTGGCGCGAAATTCGTCGCTGCGTGGATTCAGTTTCGATTCGATGATCGGCATAGATTTGTTCGCTCGCTCAAGCTGTTTCAGCGAACAGTTCGCGGCCGATCAACATGCGCCGAATTTCACTGGTGCCTGCACCGATTTCGTAGAGCTTAGCATCGCGCCACAGGCGGCCCACCGGATACTCGTTGATATAGCCGTTACCACCGAGAATCTGGATCGCTTCGCCAGCCATCCACGTCGCTTTTTCGGCCGTGTAAAGAATCACGCCCGCGCAATCCTTGCGGACCTGGCGGCCATGACCGGCACCGAGCGTATCGAGTTGACGTCCCACTGCGTAGAGATACGCGCGGCACGCCTGCAAGGTCGTATAAAGATCGGCGACCTTGCCTTGAATCAACTGGAATTCGCCGATCGCCTGACCGAACTGCTTGCGGTCGTGGATGTACGGCACGACCGCGTCCATGCACGCGACCATGATGCCCGTCGGGCCGCCCGCCAACACCGCGCGTTCATAGTCGAGGCCGCTCATCAGCACCTTCACGCCGCCGTTCAATGCCCCAAGGATATTTTCCTTGGGCACTTCCACGTTCTCGAACACGAGTTCGCCAGTATGCGAGCCGCGCATGCCGAGCTTGTCGAGCTTCTGCGCGACAGAAAACCCCTTCATGCCCTTCTCGACGATAAACGCCGTAATGCCCTTCGCGCCGGCTTCAATATCCGTCTTCGCGTACACCACGAGCGTGTCGCAATCCGGCCCGTTGGTGATCCACATCTTCGTGCCGTTGAGGACGTAGTGATCGCCTTTTTCATCGGCGCGCAGCTTCATGCTCACCACGTCCGATCCAGCGTTCGGCTCGCTCATTGCCAGCGCGCCAATATGCTCGCCCGAGACGAGCCCCGGCAGATATTTGCGCTTCTGCGCTTCTGTGCCGTTGCGATGAATCTGGTTCACGCACAAGTTGGAATGCGCGCCATACGACAAGCCCACCGACGCCGACGCCCGCGAAATCTCCTCCATCGCGACCATGTGCGCCGTGTAGCCCATGTTCGCGCCGCCGTACTCTTCCGACACCGTCATGCCGAGCACGCCCAGATCGCCGAATTTCTTCCAGAGGTCCATTGGGAACTGATCGGTTTTATCGATTTCAGCGGCGCGCGGCGCAATCTCCTTCGCGGCGAAATTGGCGAGCGAGTCGCGCAACATGTCGATGTCTTCGCCCAAGGCGAAATTCAGACCAGGTACGTCGTTCATGCGGGTCTCCTTCTTCGGTGTATCGGCTCGAGGTCGGCAGCGTGGTGCTTGCAGGATCAAATGATCGACCCAACTATGAGTCGCACTCACACTCAGTAATTTCCATGATGGACGGCAGTTTCACGCCGAAGACCACTTCCCGTCAATAGGGATTTGAGCTACGCTCACATCTGGTTCATCATCGCGTACGCCTTCTATGTCCTCTCCCCCTGTCATCGGAAATCGCCGCACGCCCGCCGGGGTCAAGTCGCAGCAGCGCGTGAAGGACATTCTTCAGGCCGGGCGTGAAGTCTTCGCCGAGAAAGGCTACGACGCCGCCACGAGCGCCGAAATCGCCCAGCGTGCCGGGATTTCAGAGGCAACCGTGTTCAGCTATTTCAGTGGCAAGCGGGAGTTGTGCGCGCGCGTGATCTCGGATTGGTATGACGAGATCATCGATGCATTCGAATCCGGATTGCCTCGCGACGGCAGCGTGCGCCAGCAGTTTGCGTTTATCGTCAGGACGCATTTGCGGCTGATGCTGGTGAACGGGACGGGGCTGTGTGCGCTGGTTTTATCGGAGGGGCGCTCGAAACATCATGACCTCAGCGACACGCTCACCGACCTTCAACGCCGCTATACCGCGCCGCTGATGAACGTGCTCGCTCATGGCCAGACAGTCGGCCAGGTGCGAGCCGACTTGCCGTTGCGGCTGATGCGCTCGCTGGTCTTCGGGCCAATGGAGCACGTGCTGTGGGACGCGGCGCTTGCGAAGCGGCATCTGAGTCAGGCTCAGATCGATACGACCGCCGATGAACTCATCGACGTGCTGTGGACCGCGCTACAGCCCCCCGCTGCCAGCCTGACTGCGCTTGCGCAGTTCAGACGGGACGTGGAAGAAGCATCGCGACGGTTCGAAGCAGCGGCGAGCCGGGAGAAGTGAAGTGGCGGAAACTCGCGGACGCGAGTACGGCCGACAGTTAGTTGCAAATCCACGTAAAAAAACCAATCATAAGCCCCGCCAATCCACGGGGCAGAAACCGGCAGACAGTTAGTTGCTATTTAATGAACCGCCGCGCTATCCGAGCGAGCCAGGGCACTGTCACGGGCCGCAAAAGGCGGACGTCGTAACCGCCCATGCGGCGCTCGTTTTCGGTCAGGCACAAATCGATCAGCGCCCTCGCCGATACCCCGCCGCCCACCGAATCACCCACATTCGCGGGAAAATTCATGTCCTGCGCGGCGCCGCTGGTGTCAATTCCGCGTGCCAGCGATATCCGGTCGCGAATCAGCGAGAACCAAACGCCGGCGGTCTTCATGAAGAACCAGGGCCGCCGGTACCACGGCAGGCTGCGCCGGTACCACGCCACCCAGTTCGCGAAGAACAGGATATGGCGCGCTTCTTCCTGAATCACCGGCTCGAAGGTTTCAACCAGTTCTTCGGGGAAATAACCCGACTGGCGCGCAGCTTCGAACAAACCGAAGGCGAAGAAACTATCGATGCATTCGCTGTAACCCGTGAGCATCCACGCGCGCAACGCGTCCTTCGGGGCGGGATACGGCGGTTCGGGCGAGAGTTCGATGCCATATGCCTGGACCAGCCGGGACAGTACGATCTTGTGACGCGCCTCCTCGGCGCCGTTCATGGTGACGGCTTCACGCAGCAGCGGGTCTTCGATACCGCGCGCATAGGTCGACACGCGAATCGACGCGCGGCCTTCGGTCTGCACCGCAATATCCCAGATAGGCAGCGACGTGACGCGTTTGAGCACGGCGGGCGCGAGCATCGGCCAGTCGATGACCGCGGGTTTGTAGGGGTTGTGAGTAGTGAGCAGCATCTCGCAGAACATGCGTTTATGTTGTGCGGAGCCAATCTTGATCTGGCCGGTGGATCGATACGTCCAGTGACGCATCGCGTAGTCGGCTTCGGCAGGCGTGAGCGTGTCGGACATGGCGTAACGGGAGAATTAATCGCGTTATGCAGATTTTGGCATAACGCGCGTGCTTCTGCCGCGTTGGCCCGCCGCAGCCGCCAGGCCGTATAGCGTCCTATAACGACGAAATCGCGACGAGATCACGGCGAAATCACGCTCACAGGCGTGATTGAAAACTCAATGCGAGATTTGTTCCAGCGCCAGGTCCCGCGTCTTCGGCCCCATCAGTCCAATAGCCAGCATCACCACCACCATCGCCCCGGCGATAAACATAAATACCCCGGTCGTGCCGAACGCCTTCAACACGCCCGCGATAAAGAACGACGTGAAAATGGCCGAAAAGCGGCTCCACGAATACACGAAGCCGACCGCGCGCGCCCGGATGCTGGTGGGGAAAAGCTCGGTCTGATACGCGTGGAAGCTATACGACATGATGTTGCTGGCGAGCGTGAGCCCTACGCCCATGCAGACCAAAAGGGCCGCGCCCGAGACCTGGCTGAAGACCAGCCCGCAGACCACGATCAAGCCCGCCATCACGACAATCACGCTCTTGCGCTCGAATTTATCGGCGATGAACAAGCCGATGATCGGCCCGACCGGCGCGGCAATTGCAATGATCGTCGAGTACATCAGGCTCGTCGTGATCGTGATGCCCTGATGAATCAGGAGGGTCGGCACCCAGTTGGCGAAGCCGTAGAAACCGACCGTCTGGAAGACGTTGAAGATGATCATCATGGTCGCGCGTTTGCCGTACGGCGCGACCCACATGTCGCGGAAGCTTCCGCGCGTGCTGACGGGTTCCGGCGCGGCGGGCGGCGGCAACGGCCGCCCATATTCTTTCTCGACCTTCGCTTCCAGCGCCGTCATCACCGCGTCCGCTTCCGCGAGGCGCCCTTTTTGCGCCAGCCAGCGCGGGCTCTCAGGCAACGCGCGCCGGATGAACCACACGAACAGCGCGCCATGTGCACCGATCAATACGACCCAGCGCCAGCCATCGAAACCGAAGGGCTTGTTCGGCACCAGCGCGTACGAGAGGAATGCGACCACCGGCACGGCTGCGAAACCCACCGCTTGCTCGCACGCGAAGGCGCGGCCTCGAATGTGTTTGGGCACCAGTTCGGAGATGTACGTGCCGATCGTCACCAGTTCCACGCCAATGCCCAACCCCGCCATGAAGCGCCAGAAGTTGAGGCCGCCGGCTGTGTCCTGGAAAGCCATGATCACGTTCGCGGCCGTGTACCAGAGCAGCGAGTAAGTGAAGATCGCGCGGCGCCCGAAACGATCGGCGAGAAAACCGCAAGCAATCGTGCCGATGAACAAGCCAAGGAACAGCGACGCGATAAAACTCGCGACGCCCGTCATGCCGAACAGGCCGACGGTGGTAGACGTGAGAATGCCGCTCCTGACCAGCCCCGGCGCAACGTAGCCGGAGTACAGCAAATCGTAGAGTTCGAAGAAGAACCCGAGGCTCAGCAAGACGACGAGTACCCACATCGAGCGGGTCGCAGGCAGGCGATCGAGCCGTGCGGAGATCGTGCCCGCGCTTAATACGTCCGATGCCGCGTCCGATGCATGGTCGTGATCAGATCGGGAAAGCGCTGGGTCCTGAGCGGTTGTCATCGATTTATGTCTCCTTGTCGGGGCCTGTTTTCCCGCCAGTAACGCGCCATTTTGTCGAGCGCCCGGGCAGCTTGCCCGGCGCGCATTTTAACGGCGTATCTGCAAATTTGTTGCAGACATCGGAACATTCTTCCCGATCATCATTGACAATGATTCTTATTTACAATAAATTCATCAAGCTTACAGTCGTGTTACCGAAGCTAACAATCATAACCATCACTTAACTTAACCAACACACAGTCCGCACATCGATGCGTGCTGCCAGCCAGGTGCTCTCAGTCACCCAGCCAGCTTACGGGCTTGTTTGATCGGGAGAACTCACGTGCATCACATTCATCTGGCGCGACGTCCGCTGTCCGCCATGCTGGCCGGCATCTTCGGGGTTGCCGGACTCTGGACCACCGAAGTCCGCGCAGCAGCCGACACACCCGTCGTGCCGCCTCAGGACAGCGCTGCGCAACACGCGGAACCACGCACCACCTCCAACCTGCTGGACCCCATCACCGTCACGGCCACGCGCACCGCCACCGCCGCGAGCCATACGGCGGCCAGCGTCTCGGTCATCACGGCCGAGGACCTGGAAGAGCAGCAAGCAGAAAACATCAAGGACGCGCTTCGATACGAACCCGGCGTCACCGTACGCCGAGCGCCGTACCGGCCGTCGTCAGCCGCGATGGGAGGCGGCCGCGACGGCGACTCGAGCATCAATATTCGCGGCCTCGAAGGGAACCGCATCCTGTTGATGGAAGACGGTATCCGCTTGCCCAACTCGTTCTCGTTCGGACCACTTGAAGCGGGACGCGGCGACTATGCGGACCTCGGCACGCTGAAGCGCATCGAGGTCTTGCGCGGACCGGCCTCGGCGCTGTACGGCAGCGACGGACTCACCGGCGCGGTCAACTTCATCACGAAGGACCCGCAGGACCTCCTCGATATCTATGGCAAGAAGACGTATTTCTCGCTGCGCCCGAGCTATGACTCCACGGATCGCAGTTTTGGCGCGACGGTGCAGGCCGCCGGCGGCAACGACATGATCCAGGGCATGGTGATAGCCGACGGCCGGCGCGGCCACGAACTCGACAACAAAGGCTCGAACGATTCGTCCGGCACAAACCGCACGACACCGAACCCGCAGGACACGTACTCCGAGACGCTGTTGGGCAAGCTCGTTGTGAAACCAACCGCGCACGACACGTTCAAGTTCACTGCCGAAACGGTGCGTCAGCGCATCGATACGAATGTGCTTTCCGCGATCAATCCGCCCACCACGTTGGGGTTGACGGGTAACGACCGGCTGGAACGCAATCGCTACAGCCTCGATTACGACTTCAGCAATGAAGCCGCGCGTTTCTTCCAGACCGCGCACGTGCAGGTTTATTACCAGGATTCGTCACAGGATCAGTACTCGTACGAAACGCGCGGTTCGCAACCCTCGCGCACCCGCGACAGCAGTTATGGCGAGCGCATGATCGGCGGATCGGCGTTTGCGGAAAGCACCTTCCACACCGGCATCCTGACGCACAAGCTGCTCTATGGCGGCGACGGCAGCATCGATCACATCACGAACCTGCGCAACGGCACGATCCCGGGGACCGGTGAATCGCCATTCCCGAACAAGGCATTCCCGGACACCGACTACACGCTGCTCGGGGCCTTCGTACAGGATCAGATCAGCTACGGCAAGCTGACCGTCACGCCCGGCCTGCGCTTCGATACATACAGGCTGAGTGCGAAGACCGGTGATCCGCAGTACACCGGCACGCCGGTTTCATCGAGCGATAACGCGCTCTCGCCGCGCCTGGCGGTGCTGTACGAGATATCGCCCGCCTTGATTCCCTATACGCAATATGCGCACGGATTCCGCGCGCCATCGCCGGATCAGGTGAACAACAGCTTTGCTAACCCGCTTTACGGCTATACGTCGATTGGCAATCCTAATCTTAAGCCGGAGACCAGCGACACCATAGAAGCCGGTTTGCGCGGCAAGCTTGGCACGGGCCTTGGTCCGCTGACTTATAGCGCGGCGGCATTTGCCGGACGGTATCGGGACTTTATTTCACAGCAGACAGTGGGCGGCACCGGACGTCCCACCGATCCGCTCGTGTTCCAGTACGTCAACTATTCGAAGGCTTATATCCACGGCTTCGAAGGACGTGCGGAATGGTTCCTTCCGGCCGGCTTTTCATTGAAGACGGCGATGGCGTTCACAAAAGGCAGCGTCGACAACAACGGCAGCGCCAGCCAGCCGCTCGACACGATCAATCCGTTCTCGGCCGTGTTCGGCGTGCGTTACGAGCCTAGCGAACGCTGGTTCGCGCAAGCCGACCTGCTGTTCCAGGCTGCGAAGAAATCCAGCGATATCACGCCCAAGAGCTGCACCTCGGCGACCTGCTTTGCGCCGCCCTCGTCGTTTGTCGTCGATCTACGCGGCGGGTATCGCTTCAACAAGCACGTCGTCGCGTATCTCGGCGTGTTCAATCTCTTCGATCGCAAATACTGGAACTGGTCGGACGTGCGCGGCATTGCCGATTCATCGCCGATCAAGGACGCGTACACCGCGCCCGGAAGAAACGTCTCGGTCAGCATGAAGGTTGATTTCTGATGCTGACTATTTTCCACCCGCCACACAGCATTTAGAGGACCCGCGACATGTTGAATACCACCCGCCCGGACGCTGCGAAGCTGCATCAATTGCGCCATGACTTTCTTACTCTCAAGACCACGCAAAAACTGCGCAACCGCGAAGCGGCGCATGCACTCGGTATCAGCGAGGGCGAAGCGCTGGCCGCGTTCACCGGTGAACATGTGGTGCGGCTGGAACCGAGCTTTGTCGAGTTGTTCGAGCAGATGCCGCAACTCGGTGCCGTCATGGTACTGACTCGCAACGAAGCCGCTGTCCATGAGAAAGACGGCACGTTCGAAGACATGAGCCATGACGGTTCCGTCGGCCTAGTGCTGGGCAGCAAGATTGACCTGCGCGTGTTCTATCGGAACTGGGCGTCGGGTTTTGCCGTGCGTGAAGAAACATCGCACGGCCTGCAAAAGAGCCTGCAATTCTTCGATCCGCAAGGTCATGCCGTGCATAAGGTATTTCTGCGCGAGCATAGCAATCACGCAGCGTTCGATGCCTTGGTCGAACGCTGGCAGATGCGCGACCAGATACCTGGCCTGACGCTCGGCGAGATCGCGCCGCCGCCCGCGGTGCTGCCGGACAGTGACATCGACGTACCGGCCTTCCACACTGCATGGAATGCGATGACCGACACGCATCAGTTCTTCGGTATCCTGCGTAAGTTCAGCCTTGCGCGGACGCAGGCGTTGCGGCTGGCCGACCGGCGTTATGCGCAACCGGTCGGGGTAGACGCACTGCAGGGCCTGCTGGAAAGGGCCGCAGAGACCGAATTGCCGATCATGGTATTCGTGGGAAACCGCGGCATGATCCAGATCCATACGGGACCGGTCAAGACCATTCGCGCGATGGGGCCGTGGCTCAACGTGCTCGATCCGGATTTCAACCTGCATTTGCGCGCGGATCTCATCGCCAACGCATGGGTCGTGCGCAAGCCGACGAGCGACGGTATCGTCACATCGCTTGAATTGTTCGATGCCGATGGTGAAAACATCGCGATGCTGTTCGGTGCGCGCAAACCCGGCACGCCGGAACTCGAGGGCTGGCGTGAACTGATTGCAGGCATCGCTCCGTTGCAAAATGAGGTTTCGGCATGAACCGTGAACGCTTCAACGGCCAGCGTCGAAAGCTTCTCATAGGCGGCGGTGCAATGCTGGTAACGGGCGTGCTGCAGGGCCGTGCGCTGGCGCAGCCGCAACGACGGGTGATCGTCGTTGGCGGTGCGCTCGCGGAAGTCGTGTATGCGCTCGGCGCGCAAGCCGGTGCGCACGGAACACTGGTTGCAACCGATACCACCTGTACCTATCCCGCCGCCGCGCGCGAGTTGCCGAAGGTCGGTTATCAACGTGCGCTTTCGGCTGAAGGCTTGTTGTCGTTGCGACCCGACCTGATTCTCGCGTCCGCCGAAGCCGGGCCACCGGGCGTGCTGAGTCAGGTGCAGAAAGCGGGCGTGGAAGTGGTCTCATTTCCGGAGCGTCACGACGTGGACACCGTGCGCGGCAAGATCACGGGCATTGCCGGTGCACTCGATGCAACCACTGCCGGCAATGCGCTTCGGGCGCAATTCGATAACGAATGGCAGAGCGCACGTCGAGCGGTGGAGGCGTCGGCGCTCGGTCGAAGCGGGTCGCCGCCGCGCATCCTGTTCGTGCTGAATCACACGGGTAATCAGGCGCTGGCCGCGGGTCAGAACACGGCGGCCGACGCCATGCTCGCTTATGCCGGCGCACGGAACGCGATGCAGGGATTCAACGGTTATCGGCCGTTGTCGGCGGAAGCGTTGGTCAGCGCTGCGCCTGACATCGTGTTGATTACCGATGAAGGTTTGAGCGCAGTCGGCGGCCCAGCCGCGCTGCTCGCGAGCCCGGGTTTTGGTGCCACGCCCGCTGGCCGCGCGAAGCGCGTGGTCTCGCTCGACGCGCTATTCCTGCTCGGGTTCGGACCGCGTCTGCCAGCTGCCGTGACGGCACTCAACCAGCGTCTGGGGCAGGTCTGATGAACACCTCTGCCGCAGCGTCGGTCGCACCCATGGAGATGGTCGATCGCAGACGTCGCGTAGCAACGCTGATGCTAGCGGGGCTGGCAGTAGCCCTCTTCCTGGCGACGTTGGTTGCGATCTGCGTGGGTGCTTACCGCATGACACCGTCATTGGTCTGGTCGGCGCTGAGCGCAAATGGTGACTTGATCGCATCCGATCCCGCCCTCCAGCAGGCTCATGCTGTACTCCTTAACATACGGCTGCCGCGTGTGTTGCTGGCGCTGCTAGTGGGCGCGGGGTTCGGCGCGGCGGGCAGCGCATTGCAGGCGCTATTTCGCAACCCGCTCGCCGATCCGGGCCTGATCGGCATCTCGAGCGGTGCGGCACTCGGTGCATCGACGCTGATCGTGCTTGGGCCGTTGTTGGGCGGGTCCGTCGGAATGGTGAACCTCTACTTCCTGCCGATAGCCGCGTTCGCCGGTGCACTGGCGGTATCCGCGCTGGTCTATCGGCTCGCGGCGGCACGCGGGCGGCTCGCGTTGCCGCTTCTGCTGCTGGCGGGCATCGCGATCAATGCGCTCGTGGGCGCGGCGATCGGTCTGCTGACCTACATAGCCGACGACGCGCAATTGCGCTCGCTCACGTTCTGGAGCCTCGGCAGTCTTGGCGGTGCGCAGTGGCCCGTGCTCGGCGCGGTGCTGCCGTTCGTGTTGCTGGGCGTCGTGCTGATCGCGCGCCATTCGCACGCGTTAAATGCTCTGCAACTGGGCGAAACCGAAGCACAGCATCTCGGCGTGCCCACGCAAGCGGTCAAACGCACCATGCTGGTTGCGTCAGCGCTGAGCGTGGGCGCGTTGGTGTCTTGCACGGGCGTGATTGGCTTTATCGGGCTGGTCGCCCCGCATTGCGTGCGGCTTGCGTGCGGTTCGGATCAACGCGTGGTGATGCCCGGCGCGATGCTGCTGGGAGCCGTCCTTACCGTACTCGCTGATCTTGCCGCGCGGACCGTGGCCTCGCCCGCCGAAGTGCCGCTCGGCATCCTGACCGCGCTGCTCGGCGCGCCGATTTTCCTGATGCTGTTGTGGCGAAGTCGCAGCCAGCTCGGCCTGTAAGCGTTTGATATCGATGGAGAGCACCAACCGATGCTGATGACGAGCAACCTCTGCGTGGCACATGGCGCGACACCGATTTTGCGCGACCTCTCATTGACCATAAAACCGGGGACGCTGACCGCGCTGCTGGGGCGCAACGGTGCGGGTAAGAGCACCTTGCTCAAGGCGCTGGCCGGGGATTTCCAAACCAGCGGACCAGCGCGGGGGGCGCGTCATTGCGGCACGACCACGCTCAACGGCGAGCCGCTGGATACGATCTCGCCACGGCGGCTTGCGCTGCTGCGCGCGGTGCTTCCGCAAGCGTCGCAAGCGGCGTTTCCATTCAGCGTGGAGGAAATCGTGCTGCTCGGGCGATATCCGCATCTGCGTGGTGGTGTGCCGTCGCGCCATGACCGGGGCATTGTCGCCGATGCCTTGATGCTGGCCGGCGCCAATGACCTTGCGGGCCGCGAGATCACGACGCTTTCGGGCGGTGAGCTTGCGCGCGTGCAGTTCGCACGGGTGCTGGCGCAGCTATGGCCCGACGCGGCCAACGCGAATGGTTCGACCCATGCAACGCCGCGTTACCTTCTGCTCGATGAACCAACCGCCGCGCTCGATCTTGCGCATCAGCACCGGCTGCTGATGACGGTGCGCGACTTGACGCGGAACTGGCATATCGGCGCGCTGGCTATCGTGCATGATCCGAATCTCGCCGGGCGGCACGCCGATACCATTGCCCTGCTGGCTGACGGCGCGATCATCGCGCAAGGTGCATCACGGGAGGTGATGCGGCCCGATTTGATCGAGCGGTGTTATGGGTTTGCTGTTCGTATGCTCGATGGGGGACGGGATTACGCGCCCGTCGTGGTGCCGGTTTGAGATGCTTTTTTTGGGGGGTGGGGGTAGCGGGCGGGGTCGATGCTGGGTTTGGTCGGTTCTGGGGTTAGCGGTCGGGGTCGATGCCGGGTTGCTAGGCTCGGAGGTTAGCGGTCGGAGTCTATGCCGGGTTGCTGCTTTCAGCGTTAGTGGTCTGCGAGAGTCGGATTTTTTCTTTACCACTATTAGCCACTGTGCGTGGCGGCACGTCATTTCTTTGTCCAAAGCGACAAAGAAACGAAGCAAAGAAAACGCTTTTAAACCACGCTACCCTAAGTGTCCACAGCGTGCAGTTTTCATTCATGGGTGCCCCAAAAGCACGGTGCTCGCCAGAACCACGGATGTTTGAACCCCTCCTTCTCGCGAATCCTGACACGAACACGCTTCGCCCCGTACGCTCTCGGGCAAGCACCATTCGCCCGGCAACCCGCTCGACCCCACCCGCATTTAAGGCTTCGTTTCTTGGTAGGTTGGGTGAATGGCTTGCGCTGGAGGGCCCCCGTGACCAGCTTCGCCAATCACAGCCTGATGTGTATTTACCGCTTCAACCTTTGGCGAGTCGGCTGGTCGGTTGCATGGAATTCGTCGGTTACGGCCTCACGCATCCCGCGGCCTCGTTTCAACGTAGGTTGGCAAGGTAGTTGGTCGTGCATACAAATTGGTGGTCGGTCGTCCGCGGATAGCGCGGGGTGCCCCTTGGGCAGGTTCAATCACTGGTGGCGAAGCGTGTGGGTATCGGTGTTCGGAGAAGGAGGGTTTCACACATCCTTCGCTCTGGCGAGCACCGTGCTTTTGGGGCACCTATGAATCAAAACTGCACGCTGTGGACACTTAGGGTAGAGCGGTTAAAGCGTTTTCTTTGCTTCGTTTCTTTGTCGCTTTGGACAAAGAAATGACGTGCCGCCACGCACAGTGGCTAATAGTGATAAAGAGAATATCCGACTCTCGCAGACCACTAACGCTGAAAGCACCAACCCGGCATAGACTCCGACCGCTAACCCCAGAACCGACCAACCCTGCACTAACCCTGACCGCCCCCCCAGAACCGACCAACCCAGCACTGCCCCCGACCACTCCACCCCAAACCCCGTCCACCGGCGCGAGCGAAAATCAACCGCTCAAAACGGCCCAACCAACGGTCCAACCCCGTGCATCAGCAACGCCACCGCGTGCCGCGCAATCTGATCCCGCCTGGGCGCACGGCCCCCGCTCTCCTCAGCCCACGTATAAGTCACCGCCAACGGCAACAACGTCAATCCGAACAACGACACAAACAAGAGCGATGGCTCCAGGTGCGGGTTGAGCTTGCCCTCCTTCTGCCATTGCGCGATGCGTGCAATCGATGCCTTCTTATTCGCATCGCCGAAACGCTCGGCAATACGCTGGCGCAGCAACCCCCCTTCACTGATGACCTCGCGAACCCACAGCGTCGCAAACCACGGATGCCGCTCCGCCACCGCGACGAGACCCTCCGCGAACGCGCGCAACGCATCCGCCGGTTCCGCATCCGAGTCCGCGAACGCGCGGCCAAGCTCGGCACGCAACGGCACAAATCGCTCATCGATTAACACGTCCAGCAGTTGATCGCGCGTCTTGAAATAGTAATGGACCATGGCCGGCGTCACGCCCGCCTCGCGCGCGATCGCGCCGAGCGTGGTCTCCATGATTCCCTGGCGCGCAAATAAAACCAGCGCAACATCCAGCAGCAACGCCCGCGGCTCGCCGTGTTGCGCGCCAGTCGGCCGCCCGGGCCGGCGCCCAGCCTTTGGCGGCTCGGCGGGGACGGAAGGAACAGAATGGTCGGATGGAGCGGTTACATTTTTAGTCATAGTCGCAATTGACCCCGGGGACGGTGTCGCCTAATATTAACTCCAACATTAATTTATCTCATCGGGCGGCTGAATGGAATCCCTGCAACCCTCTGTCGCACTTCCCACCATTGAAGAGCGACCTCCAATCCGGCTGCTTTTCACGGCGCTGCTGCTCGTGATGCTGCTCGGCGCGCTCGACCAGACCATCGTTTCGACGGCGCTGCCCACTATCGTGGGCGAGCTGGGCGGGCTCGAAAGCCTGTCGTGGGTCGTGACGTCATACCTGCTGACGTCGACTATCGTGGTGCCGCTGTACGGCAAATTCGGCGATCTGTTCGGCCGCAAAGTCGTCATCCAGGCGTCAATCCTCATTTTTCTCGCCGGCTCGATCCTGTGCGGCGTCGCGCAGGACATGACCCAGTTGATCGTGTTACGCGCGTTGCAGGGGCTCGGCGGCGGCGGCTTGATGGTCGTGACCATGGCCGCCATCGCCGACGTCATTCCGCCCGCCGAACGCGGCCGCTACCAGGGCTTGTTCGGCGGCGTATTCGGACTCGCGACGGTGGTCGGACCACTACTGGGCGGGTTTATCGTCGAGCATCTTTCGTGGCGCTGGATCTTCTATATCAACGTGCCGCTGGGCGTGCTGGCGTTGATCGTGATCGGACTCGTGTTCAAACCGCATGTGGCGCATGTAAAACATAAAATCGATTACATGGGCGCCGCGTTTTTAGCCGCTTCGCTCACTTGTATCATCCTTTTTACCAGCCAGGGCGGCACGCTGCTGCCGTGGAGTTCGCCGCAGCTTTGGTTCACACTGGCGCTCGGACTTATTACGCTGGGCGGCTTTATCTACGAAGAACGGCTCGCGGATGAACCGATTATGCCGCTCGAGCTTTTCAGGGAGCGCACGTTCGTGCTGAGCGGGCTGATCGGTTTCATCATCGGATTTTCGCTGTTCGGCGCGATCACGTTCCTGCCGCTGTACCTGCAAGTGGCGAAGGGTTCAACACCCTCGCAAGCCGGCCTGCAAATCTTGCCGATGATGGCCGGCATACTGTCCACCTCCATCATCAGCGGCCGCTTGATCAGCAGAATCGGCAAATATCGCTGGTTCCCGATCTGCGGTACCGCGCTCGTGGCCTGCGGCATGTTCCTGCTGTCCACGCTGCAACTGGATACCCCGCTTCGCACCATGTACCTGTTCATGCTGCTGCTGGGACTTGGACTCGGCATGGTCATGCAGGTGCTGGTGCTCGCCGTGCAAAATGCGGTGCCGTTCAAGAACGTGGGCGTGGCGACATCCGGCGCGACACTATTCAGGTCGATTGGCGGTTCGGTGGGGGTAGCCACGTTCGGTGCAATCTTTACGAACAGTCTGCATTCGCGTCTGGCAGATGCCATGCCGCCGGGTGCGGAGTTACCGCGATCGATGGGACCCACGATGGTCCAGCATCTTCCCGCCGCTTTGCGCGATACCTATCTCAACGCGTTCTCGGGATCGATGCATCTCGTGTTTCTTGTGGCAGGTTCGGTCGTCCTGCTTGCGTTCGCGTTGTCCTGGTTGATGCAGGACCAGCCGCTTCGCAAGTAAGGGCGAGGACGGGGGGAATGAAGTGCGGCAGCGGCGCTTTGGTTTAAGCTGACGCACTTTAACTTTGGAACGTCCACGCAATGAAGCTTACGCACATAGTGATCGCCTCGACCCTCAGCGCCTTTGCTTTTATCTCGACCGCCGCATTGGCGGAGACTTATCACTTCGGCGAGGGACAGTCGTCGGTGTCGGGATCCGGCGGTGCTTCGCGGCACGCGCCGCCGCCCAAACATAAGAAGCACAAGCAGACGCGACATACTGCCGACAAGGGTGCGTATTCGCATCCGTAAGCGAAGAGCCTCCGTAGCGTCCGTCGCCGCCCGTCGCCGCCGTCTTCTTCGTCAAGCGGGTTTCATCGAGTCAGTAGCTGGCGAACGCCCAGCGCCACGATCAACCCGCCGCAGACCCGGTCGATCCATGCCCGATACCCACGGTAGCCTGACGCAATCCCCGCGTGTGAGAGGACGAGTGCGACGAAGCCGTACCACGTCGTTGCAACCAGAGCGACCATCGCAAGCATGGCCGCGAAGGTGACCGGCGACATATGCGCGGGCGTGGCGGAAGCAAAGATGGCGGCGAAAAACGCTACCGACTTCGGGTTCGTGATATTGGTCGCGAAGCCTTGCACGAATGCCTTGCGCAATCCGCCAGACACGCTCGCCGCAGCCATGCCCGACTCGCCGGCTCGCGCCTTGAAGATCAGCCGGCAGCCGAACCACATGAGATACGCCGCGCCGCCAATCTTGACGACCAGCGCCATCCACGGGAACGCAGCGAACACAATTCCGACGCCGAGAATGGCGCACGTCGCCCAGAACAGGCTGACCAGGACAATGCCCGCGACGACCGCCAGGGCCTCGGAACGCGTCGACGAAGCCGCCTTGTGCGCAACCGCGACAAAGTTCGGTCCGGGAATAACCACGCCCGCAATATAGACAGACAAAACAGCCAGGACTGCGGATGAATCGACCACGCCGTCACTCCTTCATAGGTCGACGCGCGGGAAGGCGGCGTCGCTTCACGCATTATCGCTGACGTCTGTTCTTGCGATTGTTCACCCCTACGCGCTGAATGGTCGCCTAGTGCGCAGCGGCTTGAATCATCGCTCGTCGCTCTTCTCTCAAACCCAGCTCCACTAATCAAAGCACATCGCGCACCCAATGTGAGCACGCCTGCCCGTGGCTGCACCATTTCCCGTCTTGAGCCTAAAGCCGGTCATATCTGAATTTTGTCCGTTATCGACCGCTTATACCAATACGGCCATAAGAGCGGGGCAATCGAGACAGAGCGCGTTTCACTCAAGCCGTCTGGCAAAACCGGGCCTGGTACTCGCTCTTTACAAGGCCAAATCCATCACGCCTTTGTCGAGATCAGCCATGCACCAAGCTCAATCCAATCCGCGACGCAAGATTCCCGTCACCGTGATTTCAGGCTTTCTAGGCGCCGGCAAGACCACGCTGGTCAATCACCTGATGCAGCACAGCACGGCCGGGCGCATCGGCGTTGTCGTGAACGAGTTCGGCGAGGTCGGTATCGACGGCCAGTTGATCGTCGCCGAAGCAGAGGCATTGATCGAAATCAACAACGGTTGTGTGTGCTGCACGGTGCGCGCCGACCTGGTGGCGAGCGTCAAGGAATTGCTGACGCGCACGCAAGGCAGCACGCACGAAAGGCTTGATCGCCTGATCGTCGAGACATCCGGACTCGCCGATCCTGCGCCGGTGTTGCAGACCTTCCTTGCGGACCCGGATTTGCGCGCAGCGGTCGAACTCGAAGCCGTGGTGACCGTTGTCGATGCACATCATTTCGCTCAACAACTCCAGGACGAGATCGTGCGCGAGCAGGTAGCGTTCGCTGATATCGTCGTCATCAACAAGGTCGATCTCATCGACGCTCACGCGCTGGATCAGCTCGAAACGCAGGTGCGTGCACTGAACCGGACCGCGGCCATCACCACTGCGAGCCATTCGCGAGTCCCAGCCGATTCGCTGCTTGGCGTACGGCGTTTTTCGTTGCCCGCGCTGCTTGAAATCGAGCCCGATCTGCTCGATGAAAATGCCCATGACCACGAGCACGATTCATCGATTCAATCGTGTGCGCTGGTCGAAAGCGGCGCCCTCGATCCGAATCGCTTCAATCGCTGGATCAACCAGCTGGTGCAGCAGTCCGGCCCGCAACTCATGCGGATGAAGGGCGTGCTGCACTTCCAGTCCGAGCCGCGGCAGTTCCATTTTCATAGCGTCCACATGCTGCTCGAAGCACGTCCCGGACGCGCGTGGCGCACCGATGAAACACGTGACAGCAAGTTCGTATTCATCGGCCGCGACCTCGACATACCGCGCCTGCGCGAAGCTTTCCTCGATTGCCTGCATCAGCCCTGAATCCCCACCCTCAAGGAGCCTGCAATGAAAAAGTCTGAAGCCTTTACCCTCAGCATCGGTGTGTTGGCCGTAGTCGATACCTACATCACCGCCACGGTATTTCCCGTCCCCGTCTGGGTGACATTTATCGCATGGGCATCGTTCTTCGTGGTCGGTGGCGGCTCGGCCGGATTCGTGCAAAGCGTTGCCTCGAATCTCACGGGCCTGGTGATTGCGTCGCTGTCGTTGCTGGCCATTGCAAGTTCGGCGCAGACGCCCGCCATCGCGGCAATTTGCGTGGGCGTCGGCAGTGCGGCAATGGTGCAGGCGTCGAAGGTCAAGTTGCTGAACGTGCTGCCGGCGGTCGTGTGGGGTTTTGCGTCGACCGTGGGTACGACGGTGGCCACCGGCCGAGCCATCACCACGGCCGGCATTCATAACCCCGCACTCGTTGCAGCGGCGGCGCTGATCACGGGCGCGCTGTTTGGGATCGTGTCCGAAGTCCTCGGCGACGCCCTGACCCGCAAACCCGAGCCGCAGCTCAACTGAACTTCAACTGAACTTCAACTGAACCTCAACTCACTTTCGTCCGGGAACATCGAATGAAACTACAGCACAACTTGGGTGGACTGGAAAATCTCGGTCCGGTAAATGTGGACACGCAAGTGTTCGTCGAGCCGTGGGAGAAACGCATCTTCGGCATCCATACGGTGATGATGGCCGAGAGCACGCATCTGGCCGATGCATTGCCGCGTTATCCCATGGCCGACCTGCCCACTACATTCAGGAATACATGGACCTGGGCGTCGTTGCGCACGGGTGCCGAAGGCATGCAGCCGTTCGAGTATTTCAAGTACCGCTATTACGAAAAATGGTTGATGGGCATCTCGCAGTTCTTTATCGACGAGGGATATCTGTCGGCTGATGAGCTCGACGAAAAGACCCGCCATTACCGCGCTGATCCGCAAGCGGCGCTTCCAGCCATGCCTAATCCCGTGGTTGCCGCGCAGATCAACGCGTACCTGGTCAACGGCGATTCCGGCTTTCACGCATTCGAACAGGCGCCGCGTTTTTCGAAGGGCGCGCCAGTGTGCGTGGCGGACCCCGATGCTGTCGAGCACACGCGCTTGCCCGGATATCTTCGTAACAAACGCGGCACGGTGGACCTTGTTTATCCCGGTGCATTTTCATATTTCGTTTCGACGGGACCTGATGGCATCGGTCAGGCCATGCCCGTGTATCGCGTGGCGTTCAATGCCGCCGACATCTGGGGCGAGGAGAAGAGCGAGCCCAATACGACCGTCTACGCCGATCTCTTCGACACCTATCTGCTTGCAGCCAACTGATCCATGCCAGGAACCACGACCATGAGCGACCTATTTAAATACGACGATGAGCGCGAAGCGGCCAGCGCCGCAAAAGTACGCGCTCTGGAAGCGCTGTTGATCGAGAAAGGCGTGCTGGGCAGCGACTCGGTGGATACCGTGCTCGGCCATTTCGAAACTGTGGCGGGCCCGTTCAACGGCGCGCGCATTGTCGCGCGCGCGTGGGTCGATCCCGCGTTCAAGCAGCTTTTGATCGAAGACACGCCCAGAGCCATCGCGACAATGGACTTGCCGCAAGGCATGGACGGCGCGGAAGGCGAACACATGGCCGCAGTCGCGAACGGCGACGGTGTGCATAACCTGATCATCTGTACGCTGTGCTCGTGTTATCCATGGCCGGTACTCGGTCTGCCGCCGTATTGGTACAAAGACCCCGTATTTCGCGCGCGCGGCGTGCGTGAACCGCGTGCGGTGCTGCGCGAATTCGGCGTGCCTGTAACGGCTGACACCGAGGTCAAGGTGTGGGACAGCAGTGCGCAGATTCGGTGGTTCGTCGTACCGGAACGTCCAGCGGGAACGGACGGCATGAGCGAAGAGGCACTGGCCGCACTCATCACGCCAGAGGCGATGATGGGCGTTGCGCTGGTGCCCCCGCCATCATCGATGTCACCGGCATCACCCACATCACTCGCCGCGGGCTGATCATGTTCACGCGCTTCGAGGAATACGCTGCATCAAGCATGCTGGGTCAACCCGATTCACCGCCGCGCAGCCAAGGCAAATTTCTCTTCGACAAACCTTGGGAACGCGATGTCTTCGGCCTCGCGCTGTCGTTATCGAAGGCCGGATATTTCGAATGGGAAGCCTTCCGGCAGAACCTGATCGAATCGATTGCCGAATGGGAGGACGGCTATTGCGCGGGCCAACCGCGCTGGGACTATTACGAACGTTTCTTTCTCGCGCTCAAGAAGACCCTGGTCGAAGCCGGCGTGCTGTCGGCGGCGGAAATAGCCGCTATCGACGCTGTAGCCGTCACCGCTCACGCTTGAACCGGGTCGTATTTTTCTCAATGTCCACCTGTCCGGGCTAACGCCCTTTGGAGATCCTTATGATCGACGCTGTTCTGGATTCAACCGTCATGCCGTTACCGCTTCCCGTTCGCGAGCTTATGCCGTGGATGATTTTCGGTGGCTTGCTGATGCTGCTCGCGATCTATTTCGTGGGTGCGGAAGAAGGCGCGACATCGCTGATTCCCGGCATGTACGTGCATGAATTTGTACACGATGGCCGGCACCTGCTCGGCTTCCCTTGCCATTGATCCGGAGACTCCCATGGTCGGCAAATTATTGGTGCGCGGCATGCTCGCGGGCATTGCAGCCGGACTGCTCACGTTCAGTTTTGCGAAAATAGTCGGCGAGCCTCGAGTCGATCAGGCGATTTCGTTCGAGGAAAAGGCGGATGCGGCAAAAGGCGAAGTGCCCGAACCGGAACTCGTCAGCCGTCACACGCAGGCAGGGCTCGGCTTGCTCACGGGCGTAATGGCTTACAGCGCGGCTATCGGCGGCCTGTTCGCACTGACCTTCTCGGCAATGGTCGGCCGGGTCGGCAAGCTCAGCGCCAATGCTTTGTCGGCGTGGCTGGCCATTGCGGGATTCATTGCTTTAGTGATCGTGCCGAACCTCAAGTACCCCGCCAATCCACCTTCGGTTGGAGACCCGGCGACCATAGGCTATCGCACCGGCCTGTATTTTCTGATGATCGTGATCTCGCTAGCCACCATGGTGTTTTCGCTAAAGATTCGCCGGGCGGCAATTGCCTACGTCGGATCATGGAATGCGTCCATTGCCGGCGCAGCGGTGTTTGTCGTGATCATTGCCGCCGTGCAGATTGGCATGCCGGCGATCAACGAGGTCCCAGCCGCTTTTCCTGCCGTGCTGCTCTGGAAATTCCGGGTTGCTGCCATCGGCATGCAAGTGATCATGTGGACCACGTTGGGTTTGCTGTTCGGCAACCTGGCACAGCGTAGCCTGCATGCCCGTTCCCGAACGGCGAATGGGCGTTCACTTCACCAAGCTGTCTAAGCACTTTGTTAAAACAGCGCGGCACGGCGCAATCCAAGTGCGCCGGGTCCGTGCTGATCAATTGGCGTCACGTCCCGCTGGTCATCGAAATTTTGCCAACTTAGAATAATTGTTCCTGGCGTCGCCCGGGGTCAGCCTGATTTCCGGCGTGGTTTCATCGCGTGAACGGGTGCCGCGCCGGCGCCAAGCTCCGCCTGCCCGGACCCCGAATTCATCGGACCCGCATATGCGCAAGATCACCGTCGCCATGGTGTTGTTTCCCGGCTTCCAGTTGCTCGATATCGCCGGGCCGAAAGATGCGTTCGCCGAGGTCCGTATCCTGAGCCAGGGGCAGTGTGAGTACGAAATGCTGACCGTTGGCACGACGCGCGGATCCGTGCTCTCGTCCAGCGGTTTGACGGTCGTGCCGGACAGGACGATCTTCGACCCCTGCCCTGAATTCGATACAGTGATCATCCCGGGCGGTCTCGGCATTTTTGAGGTCCTGGAAGACTCCACGCTCAGCGAATGGCTGCTGAAGCAACGTCGCATCAGCCGTCGTATTGCCGCCATTTGCAACGGAGTATTCGCCTTCGGTTCGGCCGGCATGATCGATCACAAGACCGTGACGACCCACTGGATGGATGCGGCAAGACTCGCCGCCATGTTTCCGAAAGCGAAAGTCGAACCGGATCAGATCTATGTGAAAGACGGCGGTCTTTACACGACCGCCGGCGTGACGGCGGGCATCGACCTCGCACTTGTCATGATCGAGGAAGATTTCGGCAGGAAGATGGCGCTGGACGTAGCGAAGTACCTGATTGTGTATGTGCGGCGCGCGGGTGGGCAATCGCAATTCAGTCCGCTCCTGGAAACGCAGGCTGCCGCCGATTCACAGATCCAGCCGGTTCAGCAGTACCTGCTCGATAATCTCCATCGGCCGCACACCGTGGCGTCTCTTGCGCAGCGGCTGAACATGAGCGCGCGCAACCTGTCCCGTGTCTTTAGCAAGGAGTGCGGCGTCAGCCTGATGACCTTTCTCAATGACGCACGCATCGATGCCGCCCGGCGATATCTGGAAAGCACCGACCATCCGGTTTCAAGCATCGCGCGCCGATGTGGATTCGAAAGCGCCGACACGCTCAGGCGAACCTTTAGCAAGCGTCTTCATATCAGCCCGATGGAATACCGGCAGCGTTTCCGTTCGAGCGATATGTCGAGTCCAGGAACCTTGCTTAGGCAGACCAAGGTTCCCGAAAAGGTTTGACTGTCGGCAGGCATGTGACTCGTCGACTACGCTGCGTGTCCGATCGCCCACTCCGTCACCATTGCACTCATTTCACGATAGCATGAGCTCCAGCCGATTAATGACAGGAGAGCATGTGCATGAGCTTCGACGAACGGATGCTGAACGGCATGGGCGTGTTGAGTGCGATCGTCGACAGCGGCAGTTTTGCCGCCGCCAGCGAAGCGCTGGATATGTCGCAATCCGGCGTGAGCCGCTCGGTGGCGCGACTCGAAGCCCGGCTGGGTATCCGGCTATTCGACCGTACTACGCGCTCAGTCAAGCTCACGGACGAAGGGCGGCGTTTCTACGAGCAGATCGTGCCGCTGCTAAGCGGACTTGAAGAAGCGGCGGCGTCCGCGTCGCAAGGAGCGACCGCGGTGCGCGGACGCTTGCGCGTGAATATCGATCCGTTCTTTTCGCGTCTGTTCCTTGGGCCTCGGCTTGGTGCGTTCGTCGAAAAATACCCCGAACTGCAACTCGACCTGATCACGCGCGATCAGCTTGGCGACATGGTCGCGGACGGTTTCGACCTCGCCGTTCGCTTTGGCCAGCCGCGTGAATCCACGCTGATCGCGCGCAAGTTGCTGGATACACGCGTCATTACCGTGGCGTCGCCGGGGTACATCAAGAAACATGGCCGCCCGCTCGTCCCGGCCGATCTCGAACGCGAGCCGCATACGTGCATCCATTTCCGCGATCCCGAAACCGGGCGCCCCTTCCAGTGGGAATTTCATCGCGGCAAGAAGAAAGTCCTTATTGCCGCCCGGGGACGCCTGAGCGCGAACGACGTCGGGACAATGCACGGCGTTTGTCTCGCAGGACACGGGGTCGCGCAAGTCCTCGCGCTTGGCGCCGAGCAATTGCTGGCCAGCGGCCGGTTGGTGGACCTGTTTCCCGATTGGCCCGACGAGACCTTTCCTCTCTATGCTGCCTATCCGTCGCGCCATCATCTGCCGGCCAAAGTGAGGGCGTTTTTCGACTTCATCGTTTCATTGACGGGCACGCCGATAGAAGACCTGACCTCGTAGCAGCCTGGCGTACGAGGTGTCGCTCAAGCAAAGGGCTTGCGATGCCTTGCCCACCGCACTCGCACTAGATGCGCTACGCACGTTTCATGACGAGACTCATCATCTGATTCACGAATCGGACTTACAATCGCGTTGCACGAAAATTGATTCAATTGCCTGCACAGGCTCAAATGCCTGACCGCACAAGGGTTGCAAGATTAGCTATCGGGATTTTCACCAACTCCCTTATTTTTTTGGCTTGGTAACCTGCTGCGGTTCTATTGCGGACACAATCCGCGGAATGCTCGCTGTCCGGTGCCGAGGGGCCTCACGCCGGACGAACCCGGGTACTGACCTATCCGGGATGTACTGACCACCTATGGAGTAAAAACAGTGAAAAAACTGCTCGCGGCTTTGACGATTTCCTTGCTCGCCGTCACATCGATCACTTCCGTCACCGCCAATGCGAAGGATTACTCGACCATCCGTTTCGGCGTCGATGCCTCTTACGCCCCGTTCGAATCGAAAGGTCCGGATGGCAAGCTGGTCGGCTTCGATATCGACCTCGGCAATGAAATCTGCGCGCGCCTGCATGCGAAGTGCGTATGGGTGGAAAACGATTTCGACGGCATGATCCCGGCCTTGAAGGCGAAGAAGTTCGACGGCGTGCTGTCGTCGATGTCCATGACGCCGCAACGCGCCGAACAGATTGCGTTCTCGAGCAAGCTGTTCAACACGCCGACCCGCCTGATCGCCAAGAAGGGCAGCGGCATCCTGCCGACAGCCGATGGCCTGAAGGGCAAGACGGTCGGTGTGGAACAAGGCACGATCCAGGAAACCTACGCCAAGACCTACTGGGCGCCGAAGGGTGTAACGGTTACGCCGTACCAGAACCAGGATGGCGTCTACGCCGACTTGCAAGCTGGACGCCTCGATGCAGCGCTGCAAGACGCCGTGCAAGCTGAAGTTGGCTTCCTGAAGACGCCGCGCGGTACGGGTTACGAGTTCGTGGGCAAGGATCTGGTCGATCCGACCATCCTTGGCAACGGCGCGGGTATCGGCCTGCGCAAGGAAGACACCGACCTGAAGGCACAGATCGACAAGGCAATTGCCTCGATCATCAAGGACGGCACGTACAAGAAGCTTGAGAAGAAGTACTTCGACTTCGACGTGTACGGCAGCTAAGCAGTCCCTGAACCTGTGTCCGGAACGCGTTCCGGACACAGGTTGAGCGCTTGAGAAAACGGGCTCCGCGACAAACGCGGAGCCCGTTTTGTTTTCGGCGTCTTTTTCTCCTGGCGCGGCAATGCTGTCGTTTTCAGCTAAGATCGTGCGTCTGGGGCAGGCGGCGCCGCAGCTACTCGCAGGTAATAACCGGCGCCACGGGCGCGCAGCAAAACCCGGTGGCCGTCGCGAACGTTCCGCCCCGCTCTCCTGAACACGCCGACACTTTTCCCAAGCGCGACGCGTATCCGAGCGCCGTGCACCGACAATCATGCAAACCAAAACGCACACCCTGATTTCGCCGTCTATCGGCACCACCCGCAATATCCTGAGCTTTCACTACGGCCCGGGCGGCGGCGAAAAGATCTATATCCAGTCCTCGCTGCATGCCGACGAACTTCCCGGCATGCTGGTCGCCTGGCGTCTGCGGCGCCTTCTGGCCGAGTTCGAAGCGGCAGGCAAGCTGCACGGCGAAGTGGTGATCGTGCCGGTATCGAACCCGATCGGGTTGAACCAGAACATGCATGGCACGTTGCTCGGGCGTTTCGAGCTGAACAGCGGCCACAACTTCAACCGCAATTTCCACGACCTGGCCGCGCTGATCGCACCGCGTATAGAAGGCCGGCTGTCTGGGGACAGCAATGCCAACAAGCTTGCTGTGCGCCGCGCGATGCGTGATGCATTGGACGAGCAAAAACCGCAAACCGAGCTCGAGTCGCAACGCCTTGCGTTGCAAAAGCTCTCTTACGATGCCGATGTCGTGCTCGACCTGCATTGTGACCTCGACGCGGCGCTCCACCTCTACACCAACCCCGATATCTGGGACGAAGTCGAGCCGCTTGCGCGATATCTGGATTCGAAGGCGTCGCTGCTGGCGTTGAATTCGGTGGGTAACCCGTTCGACGAGATTCACAGTTTCTGCTGGTCGGACCTGCGAGCCAGGTTTGGCGATCGTTTCCCGGTGCCCAATGGCGGCATTTCGGTGACGGTGGAACTGCGCAGCCAGCACGACGTGTCGTATGAATTCGCCGATGCTGACGCGCAGGGCATCATCAACTACCTGATGCATCGTGGCGTGATCGATGCGGCTGCGCCCGCCATGCCGGCGCTTTCCTATCCGGCTACGCCGCTTGCCGGCGCCGAACCTATTGTTGCGCCTGTGAGCGGCGTGCTGGTGTTTCGCGCGAAGGTCGGGGCATTGGTCAAGGCCGGCGATGCAATTGCCGATGTAGTCGATCCGCTGACCGATACCGTTACGCCTTTGAATTGCACGACCTCCGGCATGTTGTATGCGCGGCAGATTGCACGGTTTGCTACCGCGGGGATGGAGGTGGCTCGCGTCGCCAGTGCGACTGCATACAGGACAGGGTCGTTGTTGTCGGCATAGGGGTTGGAGCGCACCGCGTCCCCTGGAAAAGTAAAAGGGCTACCAACCTCGGTAGCCCCAAAAAATCCAACACCCCTTTAAAACCTTAAAAAACAGCAGCGGGTCCTGCGGCCACCCCATCGAATGATGGTCCTCGGGGCCACCGGTCCACTACCGCCTAAGCAGCCTGTGCAATCAGGCTTTCTGTGCGCGGCTGTAACATCGCCACGTGTTCGAGCACCGTCGGTTCCGGCACTTCGTTAGTCGATACCCTACTCAACTCCACCAGCGCGGTCTCAAGGCTCGCCTGACGGGCGGCCGCCGCTTTCTTGGTCTTCCCCGCGCGTGACGGCGGCTGGCAGGCCCCGCACACCACGTTTTCTTGCAAATCATGTTTGTGCGCAATGAACTTTCCAGTGCAGCGGCAGCATTTCGTGAGCTGCAGCATGCCCGCATCGAAAAAGCGCACAAGGGTCCAGGCCCGCGTTAAATCAAGTACCGCCTCGACATCGCTATTCCTGCAATGTTCGAGATACAACCGATACCCCTTCGTCAGAGCATCGAGGTGCGAGCAACCTGCTTCTTTCTTCAGGAACGCATACGTGTTGTAGAAGAGCGAAGCGTGGATGTTCGCGAGCCACGTCATATACCAGTCAGCCGAGAAAGGCAGCATGCCCTTCGGTGGCGATACGCCCTTCACCTCGCGATACAACCGGATCATCCGGTCACGCGACAGTGTCAGTTCACTTTCGAGCACCTGCATCCGCGCCCCGAGTTCGATCAATGCGATCGCGCGGAAAACTTCCAGTGCATCTTCGGTGAGGCTCTTCTTAAGCATGGCGCGCTCTCGTGCTTAGAGGAACTGTTCTGCTGGCTGGCCGGCCAGCAAGATGGCTGCGTGCGTCGGCGCGATATCCGCATGCTTCGCGGGCGACGTGAGTGCAGCCAGCATGGTGTGATCGTTGAAACGGAAAAAACACAGCAACTGGTCTGAAGCCGCCAGTTTGACAACCTGCGCGAGCGTCAGCCCGGACAGAAGGTCGGCGAGTTCCTTAGACAAACCCAGTCGAAACATCCCGATGGCACGGTCCTCTCGCAGCATGCGCTGCGCGAGCATGATGTACGACAAGTTGATTTCTCGAATCGAGTCCAGCGTTTCGCGACCGTTCATGATTTTCCTGCGTTCGATATAAACCCCGAGCACCCTGCCGGCATTCTTGCCGGCTATCTTTTTTGCCTAGCCAAACGTTTGTTCTGTCGGGCTACGTTTAAACTTTGTTTCACTGAGTTACATCTTGTAACAACACTGTGAAACGGATTGTAAGTACCACGCTGCGGGAAATCAAGAACATCTCAATAATAAATTTCCATAAAACAACAAAGAGAAACGGTAATTTTTTCCCGAGGATGTAACAGGAAAATGTGACCGGTTCATGGCAACTATTTTGAAGCGAAATGGGCCGGATCAATTGACAGAGGGTTTTCTTGACGATTGATTTCGTGGGGAAAAAACGGATGCGCGGAATAGTCGGTTGATATGCCCGATGAATTAACCGGATTGCGAGGAATGGCGGAGTTGTAACAGCCGGTCAGTGAACCTCCGGAATTGCGGCGCAGGAAAACCCTTGGATAAAAACTGTCACCCTGCTTACATTTTTGATGCGGAAATTTGACTAACGGAACGTCCGAATGACCGCCGGAAGGAATATGTTGCACCGAGTTGTAACAGCGTCTGCGGAAGCTATGAAGGCAAGTGTATCGATAGAAAATCCTTCTTCCGTGCCGCCGCTCGTCCCGTAGAGCGCTGATGCGGAGGACGGGCGGTGGGCTGCGGGTTTCGCGCCGCTAGTGTTGCGGTACGCCGTCGCGCCATTCGGCCCAGTGCGTTGCAATCTCCTGTACCAGCGGATTCCCCGCCCGATACAAATTGTCGATAGCCGGCGCGAAACCGCCCTGGGCGGCGTAATTGAGGAGATTATCGGAGGCGGATTGCCCGTCATGGGGCCGATCAAAATCCGAGCCTGAACGTAGGGCCGCGACCCGGTTCAAATCCACGCGATGCACGCTCGCCGCACGCGACAGTGCCTCGTAAGTCGCGTTGTCCTCCTGCTGCGTCGTGCAATACACGCCCTGGCCGTCAGTCACGAGCTTCGTCCAGTCGCGCGCCCGCTCGCCGATGACCTTGCCCGACCACCACGTATCACTCGCCAGCGTGTCGCACTGGATCACCTTGGGCGGCTGGTTCGCCGGCGCATAGCTGAACCTGGCGCGCGCGGCCTGCGCTTCGGGGTTGTCGGACATCACCACGTTCTTCGACAACGCATAGGCCGCATCGGCCAGATCCGGATTCAGCCGGAACACCTCGGTCTTGTAATCAAGCGGGGGGTTATCGGCCGGGCTTTTCGTATTGATGCCGAGATAACCGCTCGGCCAGCTATCGGGTTTTTCGCGCGCATCGAGCTCCCATTGGATACCGAAGTCGACGAGATACTTCGCCCACGCGGCGGACCCGAGCGTGCCTTGCATCGGGTCGATGCCCGCGATTCCCGCGATCATGAAATAGGTGCGGCGCAGATCTAATCTGTCGGAGAACGTGAGCGCCATCAGCGAAGCAGCCGCGTTCGCATGCCCCATGCCGGTGGTCATCACGCAGACCTCCTGGCGGTTGCAGTTCACAACGGGATAGTCCGGAGACAGACCAGCCACGCGAATGGCCTTCCAGGGCCCGAGCTTGTCGAGCCAGACCTGGGCCTCAGGGCCGAACATGGAAATGATCATGACCTTGACGGGCTGGCCGCGGCCACTGCCATTGGCGCTACGTTGGGAGCTATCCGGGCCCTGCGCAAACGTTGGCTCACACGCGCTGAACAAGAGCGTAGCCATCGCGGCCATCAAGCTCAACGCGGGGATTCGTGAGGGGATCTGAGTAGGAATCTGAGTAACGGTGCGAGTACGGCTACGGGTAGAACGAAGGAGCAGGCCGAGCGTGGAACGGACGATCGATTTCATCTGGGCGGCACCGTAAGTGGAAGGAGGACGCGAGGTGAAACACACGGGCAAGATGCCGGACGGGACAACACGCCCGTCTCGTCCGTGCCACCGCCGGACGACCGTGCGTGCGTGTGTTGAGCGCATTATAGAAGGACGAAGGACGCCGTTGTAAGCAGCATAAAATGTTCCGGTAACGGCCATCAAGCACTCGTCTTGCTGTTTCGCTTGCTCGTTGTTGAGTCCACTTCCCTGCAAGGCGCCCATGTCCGACACCGCCGCTTCACGAATGATCGATGCATTTCACGCCAGCCATGTCGAGGACCGCCAGCACGTCGAGATGTGGCTCGAGGCTACCGGCGACTGCGCCGTCGCGCTAGAGGCCCTGTGGTCCGAAGGAGAACACCATCGGGGACATGCACGCGTGGCCATGGACCGACTGGTCGCGCTGGCGGATAGACACGGGGTCATGCTTTCACTCGTGCCACGGCCACTCACGCAGAAAGGAGAAGGCCCCGCCGCGCCTTCCATCGATCACGCCGCACCCGACAGCGCCGCGCTCGAAGCATTTTATGGCCGGTCGGGCTTCGAACGCTCGGGCGGCAAGTTCGAAGGCTCGCCGGTGATGGTGCGCTCGCCGCGTTGATCGCCATTGGCGTTCGCATTCACGTTCACAGCCGTATCGGTTGTATCGGTTGAGCAATCGCCACGCTGATCTCCCTTGAAGGCTGCAGCCAGTTCACCCGCATCGCCGCCCTTCACGATCACGAAATTGCGCTGCGGATTCGCTATCTCAATGCCCCGTTCCGTGAAGCGGTCCACAATGCGCCGGTTGAATTCACGCTGCACGCCCCAGCGTGCGCTGTCGCGGCATTGGATCTGACCGGCGAGCGTGACGCTCGACCCATCTACCGCATCTACACCCCACAGGCTGAAGTCGGAGAGAATGCCGTCCTTGAACGCATCATCTTCACGCAGCGACGCCCCGATCTCGTTAAGCGTATCCGCCGCCAGGTTCACGTCCTGTCCAAGCGCGATGCTCACGCGTACCGCGGCGTTGCCAATGCCGCGATTCGTGTTGTTCACCGTCGATACCGAACTGAACGGCACCGTGAACAGCGAGCCGTCGCTGCCTCGCAAACGCACCGTGCGGATCGACAGATACTCGACTGTCCCGGAGACCCCCGCGAGCGTGACCGAGTCGCCGACCTGCATCGCGTTCTCCATCAACAGGAAGATGCCGGTGATCAGATCCTGCACGAGCTTTTGCGAACCGAAACCAAGCGCCACGCCGAAGATGCTCGCGCTCGCGAGCAGCGGCGCGGTGTTGACACCGATCTCGCTTAATCCCGTCATCACGACGACCATCGCGATCACGATAAAGAGCGCGCTGCGCATCATTGGCAGCAGCGTTCGAAGACGCGCGGCCCGCAAGCTGTCGCCACTCGTGGTCCACGTTTCCAGACGTTGCTCGACCATCACGTTCGCGCCTTCCCACACGATGACGGCGAACGCCGCGGCGACCCCGATGGTAATCAGCGCGGATGCAAGCCGATGGCCCACCCCGCCCGACGAGAACAGCGTCAGGACGTGAAGCCCCCAGACCTGCAGCAGCGTCAGCAAGGTAACCACGACGATAACCGTCCGCACGACACGCCGCAGCAGCGGGTAATAGCGGTAAGCGTGCCGATGCACGATCGACTTGTTCGACAGGTCCTCCTCGCCGCCGGCCGTATGGAAAATACGGCCGAGCGCACCGAACGCAACAATTGCGACCACGCGCGCCGCGACCAGCACGAGCACCGAGATGCCGAACAGATGAAACAATGTGCGATACCCGTTGCGTACATCGAGCGCCCAGACGAACCACAGCGCCAGCACGAAAAATACCGCGAGCCCGGCCCAGGCATCAGCAATCCAATTGCCCAGCAGTACGAATGATCGACGTCCCTTGACGCTCTCGCGAATCCAGACCGCAACCGGCACGCGGCATTTGAGGATCACGATAGCGATTAGCACGTGGACGACCAGCGCGACCACCTTCAGGATCGAGTCATGAGCGGTGTCGGTCATGCCCAGCGGCGCCGCCGCCTCAGCGAACGCCGAGCCCGCTCCCGCCACCCACACAAGCCGCACCAGCCAGCGTTGTGCGAAGCGGGCGGCGTCGTCGCTGATCTGGATCAGGCGCAGGCCCGGCGCGCGAGGCGCGATGAAGAACCCGCACGCGATCACAATGCCGCGGCACACCAGGTACGCGTCGATCAGCGCGCCGACGGAACGGCCTTGCGGCGTGCTGTCGTCGATGAAAACAGACATCAGCACAGTCGTGGCGATCACGAATACGAGCAGCGGCAGCAACGTGAGCAAGCTATGAAGAATGGCGCTTGGCAGCCGTTGCAACAAAGTCCAGTGCCGCGCTGCATGACGCACGCCGCGGGCGGTATCGGTCTTGTGCTCGGCGACCTCGATAGCCGCCTCGTTGCCCGAACGCTCGGCCACGGCTTCGGCGTGCACTGCCGCCTGCTCTTCCTTCGCCAGTTCCGGCTGGGCTGCATCGACATCCACGATCCCGCGGGCAGCGATCCGCTCGCGCGGCCGGCGCAGCCATCGCGAGCTCAGGTATTCCAGCAAGAGTGCGGGCAACAACGAGATCGAGATCGACCAGATCACCTGGCCGATCAGATCGCGGCCGCTGGCAGTGGCGGCGCGCTCGTGCCACCACTGCATGACCGAGCCGTAGTCGAGCAGCGCGGTTACGGAACGGCGCAGGCCGCTGCTGAGCTCCACGAGCCAGTAACCCGCCTCATGCGAGATCTGCGATGCCAGCCCGTTGCTCGTCAGCGACTTGGCCAGCACGCTCGCCGCGCCCGATGCACCGCTCGCAGCCGAAGCGGCCGCCGCCGGGGCCGAGCTGCCTGAGGCGGCCTGCACAGGCGTAGAGAGCGCTCCGGCAGCCGCGACGGCCCGTAGCGTGTCCTCGACCTGGCTGCGGCGTGCAGGGTCGTTGAGGACCGCCAGAGCGGCACGCGCCTGTTCGGGCGTCAGGGTGACGCCCGATGAGCCAAGGGCTGGACTGGCCGCGCCGGCGGCCGCATTCGCGGCAGATGCAAGCGTGCCGCTCAGAACGCTCAGGACAAAAAGAAAGACGACGAGAACAATTTTGCGCATAGGCGAGGATGACGAACTCGGTTAGGGAAACCGCCACGGATGCGCCCGGCCTGCGGCGCGATTGAACCTGCGGTGTTCACTCTCAAGCTGGAATGGTTCGTGCAACAAACATCAGATCAAAACTACGGGATATGGGCATGCACGTCCAAATTACGCGATCCTTGCGAGTTGCCCTGTCCGGCGCCGCCATGTTGCTGTCGGCGACCGGACTGCTGTTAGCACTTCTTGCGCCCGGGCGGGTATGCGCCGCTGAACACGCCAACCTTGAGCGCGCCGCGAAGCCCATCCCGCCCTCGGCTGCGAAGGTTACCAAGCACGTAGACAGCGTCGCGCCGCCGGACGAAGGCACCACGCAACTTCCCGCCAGCGGCGACACCCAGCTTCCCGCGACACCCGATACCCCGCGACCGCACTATGATCGGCCACCCGCTCATTTGCCGTGATGCAAGGATTCTGTGCGACGTCGTGCAGTTTAGTGGAACCATGGTTGGACGGCTTATCGCGACGCTCACCGGCGCTCAAGCACGCGCCTCGGCCACGCGGGGAATATCCGGCTCGAAGAAGACCCAGCGTGCCTGGGGAAACGCGCGCTGCAGGTCCGCTTCAATCACATTGATGGCATCGACCATTGCGCGGCCGCTGTCGTAGTCCACCATCTCCGCTTGCACGGCCACCACGATCTGCTTGCCCCACTGCAGCGTAATCAGGTTGATCACGCGGACAATTTCCGGGCGCGCGCGCAAGTGCGCATCGATAGCCCGGCGCACTTCCGGACTCGCCGATTCCCCGACGATCATCGACTTCACTTCACGGGCGACCAGGTACGCGATCACCATGAGCAGCAGGCCGACGCCGATCGACCCCGCTGCGTCGTAGACGGGATTGCCGGTGATCATGGTCATGAGCACGGCGCAAAACGCAATGGCAAGACCCGCCAGGGCTGCGACATCTTCGCCTGTGACCACGATCAGTTCGGACTCGCGCGTCTCGCGAAACCATCGCCAGAGAGACTTTTTCCCCGATGTCTTGCGGATCCCGCGCAACGCGCCGGCCAGAGAAAACGACTCGAGCACGACCGATATCCCCAGCACGACAAGCGCGACAATGGGGTTACTCACCACTTCATGCCGGGCGATCCGATGCACACCTTCGTACACGGAAAACGCGCCGCCGACGAAAAACAGCAGCAGCGCGACGAGCATGGAATAGAAGTAAATCTCGCGGCCCGAGCCGAGCGGATGCAACACGTCGGCGGGGGCTTGTGAACGCTTGAGTCCCACCAGCAACAACAGTTGGTTGCCGCAATCGGCGGTGGAGTGGATGGCTTCGGCAAACATGGAGCCGGAGCCGGTGAACGCAGCCGCCCCGAACTTGCAGACGGCGATGCCAAAGTTGGCGGCGAGCGCGTAGAAAATGGCTTTCGGCGATTCTTCTTTCATCGTGCTCCTGGCGGAAGTCGGAAGCGGGTCAGGGACGCTCTACGGACATCAACAATGAACCAACCACAAATGCGCTAAACGACTTCCACGCGGCTTTCGCCATCGATCATTTCTCCGATCACCGCCGCCTGATCGAAGCCGTCCGCACGGAAGATGGCGAGCACTTCGTCAACCGCCTCCGGCGCGCATGACACCAGCAAGCCGCCTGAAGTCTGCGGGTCGGTGAGCAGGCTTCGTGCCACATCGTGCAATGACGACGCCAGCGTGACGTGCTGCCCGTAGGCGGTCCAGTTGCGGCCCGATGCCCCCGTGACCACGCCCGCTTTCGCGAATGCCTCCACGCCGGGCAGCCATGGCAAGTCGGCGTATCGCAGGCGTGCCGTCAGCCCGGCGCCACGGCTGAGTTCCAGCGTGTGGCCCAGCAGGCCGAAGCCGGTTACGTCGGTGAGCGCGTGTACGGCGTCGAGTGCGGCCAGATCCGCGCCCGGGCGGTTCAGCTTGGTCGTGGCGGCGATCATCGCGGCGTAGCCGGCGGCATCGAGTTGATCCTTTTTCAGCGCCGCCGACAACACGCCCACGCCGAGCGGCTTGCCGAGGATCAGCACGTCGCCGGGGCGAGCCGACGCGTTACGTTTCACGCGCTTCGGATGCACGATGCCGATTGCCGCCAGGCCATAAATAGGCTCCACGGAATCAATGGAATGACCACCCGCGACGGGGATGCCCGCTTCGGCGCAGATCGACTCGCCGCCCTTCAGCACGGCCGCGATCACCTCGTGCGGCAGCACGTTGATCGGCATGCCGACGAGCGCGAGCGCGAGGATCGGTTTGCCGCCCATGGCGTAGACATCGGAGAGTGCGTTGGCCGCCGCGATACGGCCGAAGTCGAACGGGTCATCGACGATCGGCATGAAGAAGTCGGTGGTTGCAACAATCGCCTGCTCGTCGTTCAAACGATAAACCGCCGCGTCGTCGGCGGTGTCGTTACCGACCAGCAAGTCGGGAAAGAACGGCAATGGCACGCTGCGTTTCAACAGGTCGGCAAGGACGCCCGGCGCGATCTTGCAGCCACAGCCGCCGCCGTGGGACAGGCTGGTCAATCGGGGCGACGGGGTTGCATTCAGCTTGATGTCAGTCATTCGCGGTTATCCGGCAAAGTTGCGTGTGACCGATATTATGGTGGTTGTCGCGTCCGGAAGTGGCAATCGCGATCAACCCGCCATTCTGGTGACCACGGCGCGTAGTCCGCGTCAATATTGAAACGCATCGTGCGACCGCTCACGCGGTACACTTCGAGCCACGGTCCGATGCCGTCTTTCAACGTTACCCGTCAACCGCCCCGTGCCCGTACCTTTACCTTTCCCCGCATGAAATCTTTACCTCTTGTTTTCGGCTTGATCCTCTGCGCGTCGCTGTGTCAATTCGGTCCATTCAGTCAACTCAGTCACGCTCAGGAATCGCCTGCCTCCCCGCAGGAAGACTACGCTTACCTGACCCGCATGCACGTCCCTGAACCGGTGATCCGCTGCGTGGCGGCGTTCGATCGATGGGTGGCGTTGACGCCCAGGTACGACACGTTCATGGTCCCCGACCGGCGTGTACTGCGTGCGAAGATCGATAACGACACCCCTATCTTCAGCGCGGACAATCCCATTCCCGTAGACGAAGTAATCGCCATGCGCGCGTTCGCCAAAATTCGCGGAAAGTCGCAATGGACGCGCGTTGACAGCAGCTGCGGCGTGCGCGACGGCCGTGTGGTCGGTGTTTCGCTCACCCCAAATGTAAGGCCCAGGATCGTTCGGTAACAGCGCTAAGGGATCAGGCCTTCGCTGCCTCTCCCGAATATTTCCAGCCACACTTTTCCTTACAAACGCAAACGGCTTGTCATTTAGCTAATCGCTACATTGATTTCACGGATTTCATTTGGAGAAACCCATGAAACGATTAGCGATTCTAGTCACGCTCGCAGTACTCCTCGGCAGCACCCTGGGTGGTTGTATCGTCGTGCCGGATGGCGGATACCACCATCACGACTACTACGGCCGCTACTAAACCGCGGAACACGCCGAACAACAAGCGCGAAGGAAACCATCATGTTGACAGTCAGAAAAGGCCTGGCAGCTGCATCGCTCGCGGTGGCGGCAGCAACGAGTCTCGGCTTCACGAACACCGCGTCCGCCGACGACCACTTCCACCCCGGTTACGTTCATGTCGACAGCCGCGGCTGGCACGGCGACCGGTATTACGACGGGCATCGCTACTGGGAAAGGCGCGAGTGGGAACGCCATCACGCGCCGCGTTACTACGGCCCTCCGAATCGTTACTATTGACCGGTCGCGCAGGCGTTAAAGACGAAAAAGCCAGGGACGTCCCTGGCTTTTTCCGTTTTCAGCCGCGTGAATGCGGCGCGCCGAACCTTGATCAAGCGCCCGCAGTTTCGCGCCATTTGCGGGTATCGCGCAACGGCGGCGCACCAAACAGGCGGCTGTACTCGCGGCTGAATTGCGATGCGCTCTCGTATCCCACGCGATGCGCCGCTGTCGCTGCATCGGTCATGTCGATCAGCATCAGGCGCCGCGCTTCCTGAAGCCTCAACTGCTTCTGGTATTGCAGCGGGCTCATCGCCGTGACGGCCTTGAAATGATGGTGCAATGACGAGACGCTCATATGCACGTCGCGGGCGATCGACTCTACGCGCAGCGGCTGATCGAAGTGCTGGCGCAGCAGCATGATCGCCTTCGCAATGCGCTGTGTCTGGCTGTCCTGCAGCGCGATCTGGCGCAAGCGGGCGCCAGGACCGTTCATTAACAACCGATACAAGATCTCGCGCTTGACCAGCGGCGCGAGAATCGGAATGTCCTCGGGTGTATCGAGCAAGCGCAGCAAACGCAATACGGCGTCCAGCATAGACGTGCCGAGCCGGTTGACATAGAGACCGCGCGAGGCGTCCGCGGGCGTCGACGGCGGCAGGCTTTCATCGCCGATCAATTTGGTGATTTCCTCGACATCGAGGTCAAGCCGCATGCCCAGATACGGTTTGTCCTCGGTCGCGCCTGTCACCTGCCCCATCACCGGCAAATCCACCGATGAAACCAGATAGTGCATGGGGTCGTACACATACAGTTCGTCCCCTACCATGATCCGCTTCGACCCTTGCGCGATCACGCCAAGCGCCGGCGTCTGGATGCCATGGCTTGGGCCGCCGCAATGCACGACGCGATGCAGGAACAAACCGTGCACCGCTGTCTGGCACGTGCCAGTAGTGTCAGCGGTGAAGCGGTCCAGCAACGCGACGAGATCGAGCCGGGCGTGATCGAGGCCCGGATCAAGCGGTGCAGGCGCACCGCCGTTGATAGCGTGGTCAGCGTGGTTCAAAGGGTCGATGGCGGAATCCGCCGTCTCATTCAGGGCCATGATTCGCAGTGGGTGAGTTTGCGCGGCTGCTGCCCAGGAACGGTCACAGTCTTGCAAGGATGGAGAAGGGTTGCCGTCAGCCAGATGCCAATCGCGATCAACTACACGCAATTACACGTAACCGCACGCTGCCGACGTATGGCACTCAGCTTACTCGCGCCTGCATATTTTCGCCCAGAGCCATGCGCGGCCTTTGCAGGATCGGGCAATGATCCGACAGGATCAGGCTAGCCGGGCGCAGCGGCATAGGCAGATACTGCTTGAATCGCGGCGTTGCTGAAACACCGAACGGGCGTTCGGTCGTTCCGCCGTGAAGCGGCCGACGGTGAAGTCTAGAGGCCGCCAGTCCAAGGACGAATTCTAAGGAACCCAGCATGCGTAACAAAAAATTCGGCAATACCGGCTTGTTCGTTTCGGAATTGTGCCTCGGTACCATGACCTTCGGCGAAGGCGGCATGTGGACCAATATTGGCGGCCTGCAACAGGCGGACGCGGACAAACTCGTCGGCCGGGCGCTGGATGCGGGCATCAATTTCATCGATACCGCCGACGTCTACGCCGACGGCACGTCGGAGGTCATCACCGGCCAGGCGCTCAAGAACCTGAAGGTGCCTCGCGAAAACGTGGTGGTCGCCACCAAAATCCACGGCGAAACCGGCACGAAAGGCATCAATTCACGCGGCGCGTCGCGGTATCACATCATTGACGGCGTGAAGGCGAGCTTGAAACGCCTGCAACTCGATCACATCGATTTGTATCAGCTGCATGGGTTCGATACCGCCACGCCAATCGAAGAAGCGCTACGCGCACTCGACAACCTCGTGCAGCATGGCCATGTCCGCTATATCGGCGTATCGAACTGGGCGGCGTGGCAGATCGCCAAGGCGCTTGGCATTTCGGAGCGGCTCGGCCTCGCGCGTTTCGAGTCGTTGCAGGCGTATTACACGATTGCCGGGCGCGACCTCGAACGTGAAATCGTCCCGATGCTCAAAAGCGAAAACTTGGGCCTGATGGTGTGGAGTCCACTCGCGGGCGGTTTGCTGAGCGGCAAGTACAAGCGCGACGGCAGTTCGACGGAACCGGGCCGGCGCACGAACTTCTCGTTTCCGCCGGTGAACATGGATCGCGCGTTCGATTGCATCGACGCCATGACCCAGATGGCCGAAGCCAAGGGCGTCACCGTGGCGCAAATCGCGCTGGCGTGGCTGTTGCACCAGAAGGCGGTGACGAGCGTGATTATCGGCGCGAAACGGGTCGAGCAACTCGACGACAACATTGCGGCGACGCAAGTCAAACTGAACGACGACGAACTCGCCGCACTCGATGAAGTCAGCCAACTCGCTAGCGAATATCCGGGCTGGATGTTTGCTCGCCAGGGCGAATATCGCTTGAATCAGCTGCGGGAATCGAGCGGCGGCTAGTTGTTAGTTGGTTGTTAGTTGTTAGTTGGCCGGTTAGCTAACGATGGTTTGAAACGGCAAGGTCATGAGTACCGACTCCTGATACTTGCCGTTTATCTTCAGCGACCGCGGTTCACGCGCGTACTCAACGAATCCGACCGAGCGATACAGCCGTTGCGCCGCTTCGTTATGCGGCGCAACCGTCAGCTGGACCTCTTCCACCACGGTGCGCGCGTGACTCAGGACGGCTTGCAAGAGGGCAAGCCCCAATCCCGTTCCGCGAGCGGCCGGGCGGACGTACATGCCCACCAGCGCGCCCTTGTGCCGCTGTTTCGCGGCTTGCGGCACCATCAGGCCGGCCACGCCCGCCAACTCGCTTTCGTTGTTTAAGACCCCGCCGAACACGGCAGCATTCACGATCCGTTGTTCGAACCACGCGAGCGGCTGTTCAGCTTCATCTTCCCACGCCGAGCCGAAACCATCGGGGTGTCGGGCGAGCCCTTCGAGCCTGATATCGCGATACGCACTGGCGTCGGCGGCAGTCAGACGGCGGATGGTGAATGGCATGGGCATGAGCGTGGGTACCTTGAGCGGCGCGTCGTGATTGCTGGCGTTAAAGCGCCAGTTTCGCACGCACGGCGCGTCCGCTCCAAGCCCCGTTTGCCCCAAGCCTCGCGTCTAGATGATCGGCTTGCCGCCCGTCACCGCGATGGTCGCGCCGGAGATATAACTCGCTTCATCGGACGCCAGCATCACATACGCCGCAGCCAGTTCGGCTGGTTGCCCGGGACGTTTCATCGGCACTTGCGAGCCGAAATTCCTGACCTGCTCCGGCTTCATCGTCGATGGAATCAGCGGCGTCCAGATCGGCCCCGGCGCCACGCCGTTTGCGCGAATGCCCTTCTCAGCCAGCAACTGCGCGAGGCCGCCGGTGAAGTTCTGGATGGCGCCTTTCGTGGCCGCATACGCGATCAACCCGGGATTCGGGCTGTCCGCGTTCACCGACGTCGTGTTGACGAGCGCACTGCCCGGTTTCATGTGCGGCACGGCGGCCTTCGTGATCCGGAACATCGCGCCGATGTTCGTCGAAAAGGTCTTGTCCCATTCTTCGTCGCTGATGTCCTCAAGACTGTCGTAGACCATCTGGTAAGCGGCATTGTTGACGAGCACATCGACGCGCCCGAACGACTCCACTGTCTTCGCGACCAGTTCGCGGCAAAACGAGGGGTCGGTGATATCGCCGGGCAGCAGCAGCGATTTCCGGCCCGCTTCCTCGACCCAGCGCGCCGTTTCCTTCGCGTCCTCGTGCTCGTTCAGGTAGACGATTGCGACGTCCGCGCCTTCACGAGCAAACGCGATTGCCACCGCGCGGCCAATGCCGCTGTCCGCACCCGTGATCAGGGCGATTTTGCCGGCAAGCTTGCCCGAGCCCTTATAGGTTTTCTCGCCGTAATCGGGCGGGGGATTCATCGGCGCGCTGTGGCCGGGTTGCCAGTCCTGGTGCTGTTCCGGGAAGGGTGGTTTGGGATATGAAATCTGGGCCATGTGCGGTCTCCCTAAAAACGATGATGGAAGACCGGGTTTCAGCAAGCAACGGACCCAGGAGAGCGGTGGATGATCGTTGGCTCCGGCTAGCGGCGCATGTGGGTAGGCTGCCGCTTTAGGGCAATTCCGCCGGCAGTACCGTCCGGCACGAACGCGTTCACCGGGCGAACGGTCTCGCCTGGAAGTGGACAGGGCCGCCCAGGACCTTTATCCCCATTCCAGATATAGCCTTTGCGCGATACCTCGCCAGTGCGCTAAGCGGCTAAGCGATGGTCAAGCGTTCGCGGTGCGGTTAAAGCACCGCGACCACCCGGATATCGCCTTCGATAGACGGCACGACTTGCCCTCCAACTCGCCGAAAGGTTATAGACACGGTTTTGTTCCCGACCCTCAGTTCGCCAATCTCCAGCCAATCGATGCCATCAGGCAACTGCGGCCGGTCGATACGCACCTCCTCGTGCTCGGCGTCGATCGTGACCCCGAGACAGGCCTCCAGGATCATGAACGGCGATCCGGCCGCCCAGGCTTGCGGCAAGCACGCGACCGGATAGCCGATCGGCCGTTCGCCACGTTGCCGGGTGAAGCCGCAGAACAGCTCGGGCAGGCGCATATCGAACGTGACGGCCGCTTCGAACAGTGCCTGCAACAGGCGCACTGCACCGCCGCGGTCACCGTAGCGAGCGAGCCCGCGAGCGCACATGGCGCTGTCATGCGGCCACACGGAGCCGTTGTGATACGACATGGGATTGAAGCGTGGCTGGCCTGCTGCCAGCGTGCGGACGCCCCAGCCGGTGTTGAACAAGGTCGACTCAAGCTGGCGCGCGACGGCTTCGCCGCGGCTGCGTTCGACCAGGTCAAAGGCGAGCAAGTGTCCCGCATTCGACGCCAACACCTTGCACAGTTCCCCCTTACCGTCGAGCGCGATACCGTAGAACTCCGACTCGGGCATCCAGAACATTGTCTCCACGCGTTCGCGGATGTTTTGCGCGCGCTGCTCGAAGTCCGATGCCTGGTCCGGTGCGTTGCGCTGCCTCGCGAAGCGGGCCATGGTGGCAAACGCGGTGGATGCGTAAGCCTGGACTTCAACCAGCGAGATCGGTCCGACCGGGAAACTGCCGTCAGCGTGGAACACGGAGTCGCCGCTATCTTTCCAGCCCTGGTTGGCGAGCCCCGCTTCCGTTGCGCGCTGGTAGCTCAACAAGCCGAATTCGTTCTTGTCGCAATGACGTGCGATCCATTGCGCGGCGAGCTGCAACGCGGGCCACAATTCGTCGATCAGCGCCGTGTCGCCCGTTCGCTCGGCGTATGCGCCGGCCAGCGCGACGAACAGCGGCGTGCTGTCGACCCCGCCGTAGTACATCGCAAACGGCACTTCGCCCGTAGCAGCCATTTCGCTATTGCGGGTCTCGTGCATGATCTTGCCCACTTCCGCATCGCGAAATGCGGAGTCTTCGCGGGCCTGATGTGCCGCGAGAAACCGCAGCACGCCACGGGCAAGCGACGGATCGATCCATAACATCTGCAGCGAAGTAATGATGGCGTCGCGGCCGAAAGCCGTGGAAAACCATGGAATGCCTGCGTACGGATACGGTCCGGTTTCGAGATCAGTCGTCAGCAAACCGAGATCGGCGAGCGAACGATCGATCCATTCGCTGAACAATGGATTGCTCGAACGCACGCGCGCCACCGAACGCCGCCGTTCGCGCATGCGCCGATGGGCATCGACAAGTGCCTCGCGAATGGCCGGGCGCCCCGATTCCGGCGCGCATTCAGCGCCTTCCTCTGCGATCTTCTTGCTCTCCGCGCTCGCGTCGCTCAACGCGTGCGTAACGGCCGTGATCGACAAGTAGATCGACATGGCCGTTTCCGACTGTATCCGCAGCACGTAATCCGCACGATTGACCGAGAGCGAATGCGGTGCAGGCGAAAACTGGATGCGCGCGGTCCGCTCGACTTCATCCAGACCCGTATAGCGCAACACGACTTCGCCATCTTCGATGCACGGCTCGCGCATTGCCCCTCGTTTCGGGCGCGTGGATCCGCGCACCTCGAACATGTCGTGGAAGTCGGCGGCGAAATTGATCGAAAGCGGCACGGTGGCCGGTTCGGTTCCGTAGTTGGTCAACACAATGGCTTCGTGCAGCACGTGCCGCGACAACACCCGGCGGCGCTCGACGTGGATCACGCCCTCGGGCGTGGTCGCCCCGCCGATAGGCGGCAGCGGCCGGTTGGTCAGATGCGCGGTAAAGACGGCGTTGTCGCTGGACACACTGCCGGACAGGAGCGACGGCGAGCGTCCGCCGAAGGTCAGGCGCAACTGCGACAACACGCGGGTGTCGTTCACGAAAAGACCGTCGTCATTGCCGCGGATGTCGCCGTTTGCGTCGTTGACCACGAAGGTGTTGCCGGCCTTGAGCACGAACTGGCGCTCGTTCGCGTAGTTCGTATGTTCGGTCGCGATAAATGCGCCGTCCGTGTTGTCGACGGGCGTCGACGGAGGAACCTCGCGAACGCCGGCCGTACTGCGGATCGGGTCGGGCATGTCGTCATGAGCGGCGTCATGGGCAGGGTCGCGAGCGATATCACTGGCGTGCCGGTCGCTGAGCGCCTGCTTTGCTTGCTGTTGTTCCTTCGTTTCCATTACACCTTCCTGAAAGAGTTGCCTGGACACCCGGCCGATTGTACGGCCGGAGCCTGCGAATCAATTTTCGCGGACCGGAGGCAAGCACACCGTGGACCCGCTATCATCGACCGTTTTTCGACCGACGCTCATTCAACCGGTTCTCCCCGCCGCATGTCTTTTCCGCACATCGACTTACTGTATTCAGCATCCGGCCTGGCTGTCGGCTTCCTCGTGGGCCTGACCGGCGTGGGCGGCGGCTCTCTGATGACGCCGCTGCTGGTGCTCCTGTTCGGCATCCACCCGGCCACCGCGGTCGGCACGGACCTGCTCTACGCGGCCGCGACCAAGACAGCCGGCACCCTGGTCCACGGCATCAGGGGGTCCGTGGACTGGCGTATCACCGGCCGGCTTGCGGCGGGAAGCATCCCTGCAGCGGCGATCACCCTGGTCCTGCTCAACCGATACGGTTTGAACACCCCCGCCGCCGCCCGGGTGATCCAGCTCGTGCTGGGCTCCGCGCTACTTGTTACCGCTGTCTCGCTCGTGTTCCGCCCACAACTCGCGCGCCTGGCCTACAAGACCGGGATGGCCCGCGAGGCAAGCGGAAAATCAGGAGCGGCGAGCCGTGAAACCCGCACCGTGGCCTGGACCGTGCTGACCGGCGCAATCCTGGGCGTGCTGGTGTCGATCACCTCGGTCGGCGCGGGCGCCATTGGCGTGACCGTCCTGTTGCTCCTCTACCCGCGTTTGCCGACTGCGCGAATAGTCGGGTCGGATATTGCGCACGCGGTTCCGCTTACGCTAATTGCGGGGACCGGCCACTGGCTGCTCGGTTCCGTCAACTGGGACCTGCTGCTGTCCCTGCTCGTGGGTTCGCTGCCAGGGATCGTGCTGGGCAGCATGCTTTCCTCCCGGGCGCCGGAGGTGCTGCTGCGCAACGTGCTGGCCGCCACGCTGGTGATTGTCGGCGTGAAACTGGTACTCAGTTGATTCCCGGGCAGTTCGAACGATAGTAGTCGCCCAGCGTGACGCTTTCCAGTCGGCCGAACGGCCTATGACGTCTGGGCCGACCTATTCTTTGGGCGCATAGGCCGTTCGGTCAGCTATCGGCAACCGTGCATTTCCGGGCAAGATTCAGATAGACGAAGGGCGATGAAACAACGCGCAGGCGCTCTTCGCCATATGTGGCCGGGTAGCCGTCCTGTGCTCGGGCATTGCCTTGAATCGCGGGTTTGATTCAATGCTTTGATTCAATGCTTTGATTCAGAATAGTCAGCCTCAAGATTGGATCACTTTGACGAGCCACATTATTTAGCTACATCATTGAGTCACATTATTTAGCTACATCAATAAGCACATTGATGAGCCGCTAGACATCCAGGAGCAGCGATGAGCCACACTGACGATCCCCGCGACGAGCAACCCGCGTCCGACCTGCCCCACGATCCCGTGCGCCGCCGCCTGCTTGCGGCTGGGGTCGGCCTGGCCAGCCTTACCGGATTGTCGTTGAGCGGCTGCAATCTCTTTGACTCGCGCCCGGCTACGCCCAAGACGGCCGCTGATATTGCGCTCGACAAAACGCTGCAAGCACAGGTCCGTCATATTGTCGTGATCTACGCGGAGAATCGAAGCTTCAGCAACCTCTGGGGTAACTATCCCGGCGTGCAATATCCCCTGGAAGCCGTGCCTGCGTCGCGCTACGTCCAGCTGGACCGCGACGGGCGCACGCCCATGCCTGTGCTGCCGAAAATCTGGGGCGGCCTCGTGCCGCAAGCGCAGGAAGTGGATGGCAAGCGCTACATGATTTCGGAAAAGCAGATCGACGGCGTGCCGAACGGACCGTTCCATCTTGTCGACGCGCAGGGGCAACCGCTGCCGAACGGCGTCATCACGCGCGACCTCGTGCACCGTTTCTATCAGAACCAGATGCAGATCAACGCGGGCCGCAATAACCAGTTCGCCGCATGGGGCGATTCCGGCGGCCTGGTCATGGGGCATTACCGCAATTCGGCGGACTCGCTGAAACTATGGAACGTCGCCCGGCAAAACGTGCTGTGTGACAACTTCTTCATGGCCGCATTCGGGGGTTCCTGGCTCAATCATATTTATCTGATTTCGGCACAGGCTCCGTTTTATCCGGATGCACATAACGGTCCGGCGAAAAAGCTCTTGTCTGTCCTGGATGGAGACGATCCGCTGGGCACGCGCCTGAAACTCGCGGCCGATTCACCGGCATCGGCCCTCGATGGCCCCCCGTCCTACGTCAACGACGGCGCGCTTACAGCCGACGGCTACGCGGTCAACACAATGGCGCCGCCGTATCAGCCGAGTAACGTCCGCCCGGCGGAAGGCGGCGATCCGGCGCTGGCGGACCCGTCGAATTATCGCGTGCTGCCGCCGCAGAGTTACGCCACCATCGGCGACCGGTTATCGGACAAAGGCGTGGACTGGGCGTGGTATAGCGGCGGCTGGGACTATGCGCTCACGCATCGCGACACGGGCATGGTTCCCGATTTCCAGTATCACCACCAGCCGTTCAATTATTTCCGCAGCTTTGCGCCCGGCACGCAAGCTCGCACGCAACACTTGCGCGACGCCGGTCTGGGCGACGATGCGTCAACCAACAAACTCATTGCGGACATTGACGCGGGCCAACTGCCGACTGTGACGTTCTACAAACCGCAAGGCAATCTGAATATGCATGCGGGTTATGCGGATGTCGAATCGGGTGACCGGCATCTCGCCAACATAGTCGAGCGAATCCAGCGCGGCCCCCAATGGGAAAGCACGGTCGTCATCATCACGCACGACGAGAACGGTGGTTGGTGGGATCACGTGCCGCCGCCGAAAGGAGATCGATGGGGACCCGGGTCGCGCATTCCAGCCCTGGTGATTGCGCCGTTCGCGAAGAAGGGGCTCGTCGACCATACGGTCTACGACACGAACTCCATCCTGCGTTTCATCACGCGCGTCCACGACCTGGTGCCGCTTGACGGCGTGGTCGCGCGCGACCGGGCATTCGCGGCAAACGGCGAAGCGCCGCTAGGGGACATGACGGGGACGCTCGATCTCGCATGAGTTGCACACGCTTGAGTTGCAAGTGCCCGAACTGCGGACGCTTGGGTTGCCAACGCCTGAGCTGCCAACAACAACGGGCGAAACAACTGGCGAATGGACGACCGCGGCGCACCGATGAGTCGCACCGCGCTACCTCACGCCACCTATGAAACGCTCGAGCCGTCCATCCGGCCTGCGCGGGCGTCGGCGGCATCGGACGCTTCCTGTCGCCATTCGCGCCGCGAGCGCAGCATCTTGCGCACCGCGAGCCGCGCCATCTTGAGATAACCAAACGGCCTGGGGTCGGCCAGCATGCTGAGCGCCCGCGCGTAGTCGAGCGTCAGGCCCGGAGTCCAGGCCATGGTGGCCGCGCGTTTGCGGATCTGCGCGGCCACCCATAGCTCCGGCGTGACGATCAGGCGCAGGAACGCGCGCCAACCCGTATCGTGGCCATGAAAGGTGCCCACTGACCCTTCGAGCGCTGCTTCCAGCGCCTTGGAAACAGTGCTGGAACAATTCCGGTAGGTCAGGTTATACGTCTGATCCTGCCGATATTTCTCCCAGAATGCCTGCAACCGATCCGGCCGGTAATTACGAATACGCACGCGGGTCGTGGATTCGCACCACGCCTTCGATTCCGTCACGTAATCCGGCTGGAAAGTGCCCGGCACGTTGTTCTCGCGGGTCGCACGCAAGATGCGCCCGAACTCGTCCGGCGAACGGTCGATTTCCACACCCGGATACAGACTGATGTAAATGCCCTCGGGTGACTCGAGCGCTGCGTGGCCCGTCGAGATGACGCCGTTCGCGTCGATGGCGGCAATGTAGCGGTCCACGATCAGGCGCCGGTTGGCCTGCGCCCGCGCGGACCCGACGGGCGTCCACACATGCACGGTGAGCGCTTTTTCATCGGCGGAGGGGGGACCGTCCCATTCGAACGGGCCGTCGGCCTCGGTCGCCGCCGCGCCCGCAGCGGCCTTTGCCGTAGCGGACTTTTCAGCGAGGGTGGAGTCGGCGATTACGTCATCGGAAAGCGCCAGCGCCTTCTCGTTTTCAGGCGGCAGGCTTTCCATACGGCGTACGCGAAACGCGATCCACAGGATGTTCCAACCGCCGAATGCGAGTCCGAGCCCGATCGCGTAAGGCGCTGTGCCAACATAATGGGTCGGATACGGTTCGAAGAAAAAGATCGCGAGCAGGATTTCGACAATAGCCAGCGCCAGCACGATCCTCCATCGGCTATAGCGCACCACGACAGCCGACACGCTCTGCAGCAAGCCATCGGCGAGAAAAAGCGTGCCGAAGATCATCGACAGAACGAAGTTGCCGTGATGATTGCCCGCCATGATCAGCAGCGCAGCGAGGGTGAACGCGCCACCTTTCACGTAACGCAGCGTGCGCTGGCCGCCCACGCCAATGCCCGCAACAGCAAGGGTCGCAAGACCTTCGACGAGAAGCAGCCAGGCGAAGACGTGGATAGGAAAATACAGGACGCCGTCGAGAGCGTCGATAAACACCGACACCCCGATCACCAGCCAGATGCCGCCCGCCAGGGCCAGCGTAAGCCAACGGCGGCGCAGGTAGTCCACGCCCAGCAGAAGCAGCACGAGTTGGATCATGAGGTCACCTGTGAGGACACGACCTCGCCATGATAAAAGCGCTGCCGCATTACTCCAACCGGATTCGAACGCCTGTGCGCCCGCCCCGATCCATACTTACCACTCACTCAAACAACAACTCAAGCCGGTTCCACCCAGGCCCGCGCCGCGATTTCCAGCAGATAACCATAATGCAGCGCGCCCACGGGAACGACTGCCCGCGCGGGTTTCCAGTCACCGAAATGGCACGCGTAGATCTCGTTGAAAGTTTTCCAGTGATCCACGCCGACCAGGTAAACCGTCACTTCGATCACGTCCTTCAACCCCGCGCCGGCCGCCGCCAGCACGGTGCTGACATTGTCCAGCGCCTGCTGGGCCTGTTGTTCGAACGGCAAGTCGCCGGTATGCGTGCCGTCGGGACGCATCGGCAGCTGGCCCGACACGCAAACGAGATTACCCGCGCGGGTGGCGTGGCTGTAGTGGCCTGCTGGAACCGGAAGACCTGGCGCGTTGATGGGTTCAATGGGCATATGAATATTGACGAATGGTTCACGAATCGGAAAAGGGAAACCGGCAGCATACGTCGGGCGCTTTAAAGCACCAACCGTCCGGCGAGGAAATCGAGGAAGGCTCTCGCCCGTCCCGCCATCGATGCGCTCTGGTAAAACACCGCGCTGATCGGTTGCCGGACATCGAGCAGAACGGGCTCCATCACGGTTTGCAGGCGTCCACTGGCCACGTCGGCGCTGGTCATGTACGCGGCAAGGCAGACGATTCCGCCGCCCGCCAGCGCAAGTTGCCGCATGGTCTCGCCACTCGATGCAGCGATCTCCGGCACGATCCGAAAGCGCGCGCCCGTATCCCGGTTTGCTGAATCGTCATCGATCAACGGCCAGTCGTTCAGGCTCTCAGGCGCTGTAAAACCGATCAGGCGATGCCGACGCAATTCCGCTACCGTACGCGGCTCCCCGCGTTGCGCGAGATACGCGGGACTCGCCAGGATGCGCAGCCGGCTGCTGCCGAGCGAACGCGCGTGCAGCGTGGAATCCTGCAGCGCACCGATCCGGATCGCGATATCCACGCGCTGTTCCATCAAGTCGACAATCCGCTCATTGCTGCTCAGTTCCAGCACGATCTCCGGATACGCCGCGGCGAACGCTTGCACGTGCGGCACGATGCAATGCAGCATGAACGGCGACGCCGCATCTACGCGCAACCGCCCCGCCGGCCGCTCGCGTTGCCGGGCGATCGACTCCTCCGCATCTTCCATCGCGGCGAGGATGGCGCGGGCGCGCACGAGGAAAAGCTCGCCTTCGTCGGTGAGTTGCAAGCGGCGCGTAGTCCGCCGCACCAGCGTGGCGTCGAGCTTGCGCTCCAGCCGCGTCAACGCCCGGCTCACGCCGGAAACGGTTTGCTGCAATGTCTCGGCGGCCGCCGTGATCGAGCCGCTGTCGATCACGGTCACGAACGCCAGCAGTTCTTCAATGGTCGTTTTCATCTATCCATTGTTGACCTGGAATCAAGATTGATTTGAGACTAACACTGTTTTTGCGAAAGTCGAAGACGGGGATACTGCATGCATCGACTCAATGGGACCGGAGTAAACCGCTCTGCTTTAACTCCGGCCAACACACGATTTAACGGAGAACAACCATGAAGATTTTTTTGACTGGCGCAGGCGGTTTTATCGGCGGTTCGATTGCGGCGCGTCTGGTTCGCGACGGCCATCAGGTCAGCGGCCTCATCCGTCGCCCGGAACAGGCGGACGAACTCAAGGCATTGGGCATTGAACCCGTGATCGGCAGCCTCGACGACCGGGCGTTGCTGATCGCGCAGGCAAAAGCAGCCGATGGCGTCATCAACGCCGCCAGCAGCGACCATCGCGGCGCGGTCGAGGCGTTGATCGAAGGGCTTGCGGGCTCGAACAAACCGCTGTTGCACACGAGCGGATCGAGCATTGTCGGCGATGCATCCGGCGGCGAAGGAACAGACACGATCTACTACGAGGACAAGCTGCCCGAACCGACCGCCGATAAAGCACCGCGCGTAGCCATCGACAACCTCGTGCTCGGCGCAGCCAAACGCGGCGTGCGCGCTTCCGTGTTCTGCAACACGCTGATCTACGGCCACGGCGCCATGGCGAACGCGAAAAGCGTGCAGTTGCCGCGCTTGCTGGCTCAGGCGAAAAAGAGCGGCATCGTGCGGCACGTGGGACCGGGACGCAATATCTGGTCGAACGTGCATATCGACGATGTCGCCGACTTGTACGCGCGTGCGCTCGAAAAATCCCCGGCTGGTACGTTCTATTTCGTCGAAAGCGGCGAAGCGGCCTTCCGCGATATGACGACGGCAATGGCTAAAGCCCTCGGCCTCGGTGCGCCGCAAGACTGGCCGCTCGAAGAAGCCAAGAAGGAATGGGGCTACGAAATGGCGTCTTACGGGCTGGGATCGAATAGCCGGGTGCGCGGCAAACACGCGCGGGAATTGCTGGGCTGGGAGCCGAAGCGGACGTCGGTGACCGACTGGATCAGCAACGAAATGCTGCAGACTAAGTAACCCGGGTGCTTTGGAAGCGAACACGCTAGCGGGCATGTTTTACAACGCGCTGGCGTTACACCGCGCGGGCGGGGCTGCACATGCACCCTCGCTCGCGCGGCGATTCTGAAGCCTGCGCGCCTCACGCAAAACGACACCCGAAGCTCACTTCAACGCTTGCACAAACTCCTCGATCGCGCCCGCCGGCATGCCCGATTGCACGGCGGCATCGCGGATTTGCTGCCACGTGGTGGGATCGATGGGAATGCCGTTCAAGTTGAGATCGGCCCGCCGCGCCTGTTCCGGTTCACCCGGCACCATGATCTTGTCCGTACCGGCCGCGAGCGGCGACGCCTTCACCCACTCGACGAACGCATCGGCTTCGGCCTGAGCGTTGGGGGCATCGAAGGCATTCGGGTCCACGATCACCGATGTCATGCAATTGATGATCGCGTTGGTCGTGTCCAAGGTGTCCGCGTGCGTGGTGAAGCCGCCCGACAGCGCGCCGCCGAAAATCTCGCACATGGCGGCGAGGCCGTATCCTTTGTGCGCGCCCATCGCCGTCAGCGAACCGAACGGTGCTTCGTGCATCACCTTCGGTTCGATGGTCGGCACGCCCGCGTGGTCGATCAGGTAACCGGGCGCGACCTTCACGCCCTTGTTATAGGCCACGCGCGTCTTGCCGTAGGCAATCCCCGCCGTCGCAAAATCGAGCACCAGCGGCGTGTTACCTTCGCGCGGAAACGCAGCGCAGAACGGGTTCGTGCCGAAGCGCCGGTCGATACCACCAAACGGCGCAACCAGCGGGTCCCCCGCCACGTTGACGAAGTGAAACGACACCAGGCCGGCCGCCGCACATTGTTCGGCCCAATGCCCGATGCGCCCAATGTGATGCGCGTTGCGCAAGCCAACCGCACACACGCCAAGCTTTTTCGCCCGCGCGATGCCGTGCTCCATCGCTTCGTACGCCACGACCTGGCCGAAACCCTTGGCGCCTTCGATAGTCAGCACCGCGCCGACATCGCGGACAATTTCAGCGTGCGTATTGAGCTGCAATTGGCCGTCCGCGAGCGACGCCATATAACGCGGAATCATGCCGACGCCATGCGAATCGTGTCCCGACAGATTCGCCATCACCAGATGATCGGCCACCAGTTGAGCTTCACGCGGCGTACTGCCGGCGTGGGTCCAGATCGCGCTGACGAAGGCGTGCAAGGTATCCGGGGCGATGCGCGATTCGCGCGTGGTTTCAGTGCTCATGCGACTGCGTCTCCTGATAGGAAAAGGACTGCGCTTCAAATTCAACCCAATTAAATCAAATTCAACCAAATTTAACGACATGCCGGTTCATCACCGCGCCGTGCAAATAAAACGGCGCGCAAAAGTTGCGCGCCGTCTGAAAGTCAATGTCGACCACCCGCCATCAAGGCGTCGCCGCGATCACCTCGGCTACCGTCGCCGTGAGTTTCTTCGCGAAAGGCACATGCAGGAACTCATTCGGCCCGTGCGCGTTCGACCTCGGTCCCAGTACGCCGCACACCATGAACTGCGAACGCGGAAAGCCTTCTTGCAACGTGCTCATCAATGGAATGGTACCGCCCTGACCAAGAAACGCGACATCGGCGCCGAAATGCCGGCGCGAGGCGTCGTTCAGCGCATCGCCCAGCCACGGCGATAGTTCGGGCGCACTCCAGCCGGTCGCTTCGCCGCGCTCGGGCTTGAACGTGACCTTCGCGTTGTAGGGAGGATCGTCTTCGAGCATGGCCTTGAGTTCCGCAAGCGCCTTCGTGGCCTCGACCAGCGGCGGCAGACGCAGCGACAACTTGAACGCGGTGCGCGGACGCAGCACGTTGCCCGCATTGATCAGCGATGGTAGCCCTTCCGCCCCGGTCACCGCCAGCGACGGCCGCCAGGTGGAATCGAGCAGCGCTTCACGCGGGTCCGTTGTGACGGGAAGCACCGTGCCGCCATTCTGGCCGCAGGTCCACGGGAGCTTCTTCCATACGTCATCGCCGAGAATGCGTGCCGTTGCTTCCGCTTCGCTCAGCCGGCGCGGTGGGATATCGCAATGAAAACCCTTCGGCAGCAGGTTGCCCGTGCTCGAATCTTCCAGCCGTTCCAGCAGGCGGCGCATGATCCGGAACGTGGACGGCGCAATGCCGCCGTTCGTGCCCGAGTGAATGCCTTCGTCGAGCACCTGCACTTCCAGGTCGCCGGCAACCAGACCGCGCAGCGACGTCGTCAGCCAGAGCTGATCGTAGTTACCCGCACCGGAATCGAGGCAGATCACGAGGCTCACCTTGCCGAGCCGATCACGCAGCGCATCAACGTACGGCAGCAAGTCATAGCTGCCCGATTCTTCACACGTTTCGATAATGCCGACACAGCGCGGCCGTTCGACGCCTTGCGCGTCCAGCGCGGCGATCGCGCTGATCGACGAGTACGTAGCGTATCCGTCGTCCGCGCCGCCGCGTCCGTAGAGCTTGCCGTCTTCGTATTTGGGTGACCACGGCCCAAGATCACGACGCCAGCCGTCGAACTCGGGCTGTTTGTCGAGATGGCCGTACAGGACGATGGTGTCGCTGCTGTTCGAACGCGTAGCCGGTGCTTCGAAAAAGATCACGGGCGTGCGATTGGGCAAACGGATGATCTCGACTTTAAGGCCACGCACGGGCTGTCGTTCGGCCCATTGCGCGGCGTCCGCAATAACGCGTTCGATGAATCCGTTGCGCGCCCAGTCGAGGTCGAACATCGGGCTTTTGGCGGGCACCGCAATGTAGTCGGTGAGCGCGGGGAGAATTTCGTCGTCCCACTTCCGGTCGATGAATTCGCGCAGTGCCTGACGGTCGATTTGGTCGATGTGTTGTTTTTCTTGAGTAAGGTCGTCTGAGATCATGACGGGCGTCCCGGCCGTTTAAATATCAATGATAGCTGTGTTTAGCGTTAACTCGAATTCACAGTTTCTCACGAGCCGAATGTCGGCGGCGCGTCTTTTCGCCTTTGGCAGCGAGCACGACAGCCATTTCGCAAACTTGAAAATGGCACGCGAGTGCCGAAAGAACGCGCCGCTCGAGCGGCGGAAAAAGCGCTATCAACGACGTCCCGGTATGCTTGTGGCCCGATCAATCAGGAGCCTCATCATGTCCGTTTCAATATATCGCGCGACCGTTCCGGTTTTCGTCCGTAGCCTCGACGTGCTCGTTTCCCTGCTCGATAAAGCCGCCGCCCACGCAAAAGAAAAGGGCTTGAGCGACACCGACGTAACGAGCGCACGGCTAGCCGAGGACATGCTGCCGTTCGCGGCTCAGATCCAGCGCGCAAGCGATACATCGAAGGCATCGGCGGAACGTTTGTCAGGCGTTGCCGCGCCCCGTTTCGACGATACCGAAACGACCTTCGCGGAACTGCGGGAGCGCATCGCGAAGACGACGGCCTATCTGAAAGGGATTGATGCCGGGACGTTCGAAGGGGGTGACACGCGTGTTGTAACCATCAAGCAAAAGGACACCGAGCTGAAATTCAGCGGCGCAGAGTATTTGTTCCAGTTCGGGCTGCCGAACTTCTATTTCCATATTGTCACGGCTTACGACATCCTCCGGCACCTCGGCGTGCCGGTAGGAAAGCTCGATTTTCTCGGGCCGATCCAGCCGGCGTGACGTCCGGCTCCTGACTCGCGACACATGCTGAAAGACAACCACCGCCCGGCTCAGGTCCGCGCGGCGATCTGCTTCTGCCAGCTAGCCAGGATGCGTCGCGCGAGCACGTTGTAATCGCCGCCGAAGTGGTGATCTCCCGTGGTCTTCACCACTTCTATTCCGGTCTGCGTCAGCGCGGGACACAGCGTATCTTTCTCGGCCGCGCCGTAGATGCATTGCACGATCGACGGCGGCAGTTTCGCCAGTTCCGGCCGCACGTTCAACGCATTCTTGCTCGCCGGCATGCCGAGCCAGCCCGTGACGCGAATCTGGAAATCGGCGTCGGGCGCAAAGCCCATCAGCGATACAAACGACACCTTCGCGCGCACCGAATCCGGCAACCGGTTATAGGCGAACGGCATCACGTCCGCGCCGAACGAATAGCCGATCAGCGCGACGTGCTCCGAATGCCAGCGCGCACTGTAAGCCTGGATCACGCGCGCGAGGTCGTGGCTCGTCTGTTCGGGCGTTTTAGCGCTCCAGAAGTAACGCAGGCTGTCGATGCCGATCACCGACACCCCATCCTTCTGCAAAGACTCCGCGACGGTTTTGTCGAGATCGCGCCAACCGCCGTCGCCGGAAATCACAATGGCAAGCAGGTTCGTCGGACGCGAAGCGGGCAGTTCGATGAGCGGCAAATCCGATACGTCTTCGTCGCGCATTTGCTCGACCTTCAGATGCGGCGTGGCGAGCGCGAGCAGCGCATCGGCCTGCGAGTCGCTGGCGGGCTGCGTGGTCTTATCGAAGAAACCGGGCAGGCCCTTCGCGTGCGTGATGGTCGGATCGGGCGGGCACAGGTTGAAACGCGCGTCCAGTTGGGGATCGGGATTCAGCGCGAGCGCACCCGCGACCGTATTGTCCGGCGCCTGGGCAAGGATTTTCGTGGCCAGCACACCGCCCTGCCCCGTGCCCATCAGGATCGGCGCGAAATAACGGCTTGATTGCACCTCGCGTTCAAGTTGATGGCTCACAGACTCGGCATCGCCGACCAGGTTGTGGCAAGTCTCCTTCTCCGCCGGCAATTTCGCCGCGTAACGCGCCGTGTCCACGCCCACCACCATTGCGCCGTTTTTGGCTAACGCATCGGCGGTCTGGGTGTCGGCAGGGGTCCAGTTTTTATCGGAGAACAGCACGACAAAACCGCGCATCGGGCCGGCGGGTTTCGTGAACGTCACGTCGCCATAACGACCGCCGGCCAAGGTGCCGGCATGGGCCATTGAAACTGACAACGCAGACAGCAGGGAAACAACCGCGAATTTCTTGAAAAATGTCATGAACGCCAGCCTCCCGCCAGCAACGAGAGATCTGCAAGCGTGAAAAACACGCCGACCGAGCCGGATGCCGCGAGATAACGCGGTTCCCAACGCGGCTGGAACTTGCTCTTGAAACCGCGCAAGCCCCGGAAATTATAGAAACGCCCTCCGAACCGCCAGACCAACCCAGCCAGCCGATGCCACGGCGAAGCAAGCGGTGTCGGCTGCATGCCGGACAAAGGCGCAATGCCCAGGCTCAAGGTCTGGAACCCGGCCTGCTTCAAATGGAGCGCGAGCTTCGTGAACAGATATTCCATTGCGTACGGTGACGCGTCAGGCTGATGCCGCATCACGCCGACCGTGGCCTCGGTGTTCAGATCGGTCGTCATGAACGTGACGAACGCCACCGGCTTGCCTTCCTGGCGTACCAGCAACACGGACTGCGCGGCGAGGTAATCGTCGGTGAAGGCCGCGACCGAGAAACTCTTTTCGCGCGCCTCGCGGCTTCCAAGCCATGCATCGGAAATCTCGCGCAGGATCGGCATATGTTCAGGAACCTGCCGGGAATCGATGACTTCTACGTCGAAACCATCGCGTTCACCGCGCTTCAGCGCGTATCGCAAATGGGCGCGATGCGATCCCTTCAGGTCGAAATCCTCCAGCACCACATGCGCTTCCTCACCGAGTTTCATCAGCGTGAGACCGGCATCGAGATACAGCGGCAGTGCGTCAGCGCGAACCTGGTAGAACGCGGCGCGGCCGCTGTGCGCGTGCGCCATTTCCACGAACCGGCGGATCAGTTCCGCCCATTCGCGGCGCGGCCCGACCGGGTCGTGCAGCGCCGCCCAGGTCCGGCCGTGTTTCGCGTACATCAGGAACGCCTCGCGCGAGGTCGAGAACAGGAAACTCTTGTCGCCCATCATCGCGAGGCCGGCGTCGCTGCGCTCCTGCGCGCGGAAAATGCGCGCAGCATCGAGCAGATCCTGCGGCGCGGGTTTCTCGAACCGCCCGGCCGCCGGCCGCAGCAATTGCCACACGGCGAACAGCGCGGCGGACAAGCCCGCCGCGAGCGTCGCGCGCAATGCGCGCGGCGCGCGTTCGTCGAAGGCGAATTGCCACCAGAGGTCGCGGCTGTAATTGACATCGCGGAAGGCGAACAACATGATCCAGACCGCCAGCCCGATCACGATCGCCACCGACACCAGCCAGCTCGCCGTGAACCGCTCAGCCAGCAGCGACGAGCGCCGGTTAAAGCGGTCGCGGGTCGCCAGCAGCAACGCGATCAGCAGCGCGAGCACGCCCGTTTCGACAAACGCCAGCCCCTTCGCCATCGACAGCGCCAGGTTGGCCACCGCGAGCGTGATGGCGAGCCACCAGGCGGCGTCAAGCCGGCGCAGCAAACCGCGCGCAACGAAGAGCAAAACCACGCCCAGCACGCTTCCCAGCAGTTGCGAGCTTTCGAGCACCCACAACGGCAATACGGCTTGCAGCACCTCGATGCGTTTGCCGAACGCGGGCGTGGCGCCGGAAATCACGAGCATGCCGCCGACCACGAAGGTCACGACGCTCAGGAACACGGGTGCGAGCTGCGACACATTCGATGGATTCAAAAACGCGAAGCGTCCCTTGAGCGCCCGGCCTTCGAACGCCGCCAGAACGAATGTGGCCGCGATCAGCGGCAGGCCGAAATAGATCGCGCGATACGCCAGCAGCGCAGCCAGCATCTCAGGTGTCTTCACGCTGGCGCCTAGCGCAAATACCATCGCGGCCTCGAACACGCCGACTCCACCGGGCGTATGGCCGATCATGCCGAGCAGCATGGCGGCGGAAAACACCGTGAGGAATTCGCCGAAACCCACCTGGGCATGCGGCAGCACGGCCCACAGCGCGAGCGCGGCGGCGGATACGTCGAGCGTGGCGAGCAGGAGTTGCGCAACCAGGTCGCGGCGCGCCGGAATGGTGACGGCGAGCCAGCTCCAGCGCGTTTGCAGGGTTCGAGGGACGGTGCGGCACAGCACGATCATCACCGCGAATCCGATCAGGACCGCGCCGCCGATGAATCGCAGGATATCCGGCGATACATGCAGCATGGCGGCGAGGGTATCGGCAGCGCACACCATGCCGATCGCCGTCATCAACGCCAGCGCGAGCGCCAGCGTGACGCTCGTGAACACCGTCAGGCGGCCAACCTGCGCGGGCGTGACACCCGCGACGCCATACACGCGACAGCGTACGGCGCCGCCGGTCAGCGCACCAAAACCGGTCGCGTTGCCGAGCGCGGATGCGACCGTCGCACCCACCCACAGCACGGAACGGGGCACTTTGGTGTCGAGGTATCGAAGGCCAACGGCGTCGCGGCCGACCAGCGCCACGTAGCTCAGCACGGTGGCGGCGAGCGCCCCGGCCCACGCCTCGAAGCGGAGCACGCGCAAGTGGTGAACGACCGTTTTATAGTCGACGGCGTGCGACAGATGCTCGAAAACCACCAGCAGCAGTGCGCATACGACCAACGCGAGAACTGGCGCGGTGAAACGCTGCAACCGCCACGCTTTGGGCAAACGAAGCAGCGATTCCAGCAAAGGGACTGAACTGACACTATTTCTGCGAGACATGCGGATTACCGGACTTGCTCCAACGCCTTCTGGCCTCGCGGCTTGTTGGCGTTTTGTTGGTTCTTGGTTCTGATCGGCAGATGCCGGACCGTTGCACGTCTATCCGGCGCTCGTTCAGATTTCAAAATCCTGAATAGAACGTTACGGTTAGCAACGGTTGTATAACGGCGTAGGTTGACGGGACTTAAGAAAAGTGTGGGAGTCTATGCCGTTCGGACGAGTCCGGCAGCGGTTTTGTGCGCGTTCCGGCGGTTTTCTTCACACCTGATCGGGCGAGCGGTTAGCATCTTGGCTCCGATGCTCGCCTTCGGGCGCCGCATTTATCATCGATAAAAAGGTTCTACCGCATGAAAACGCAACGCCTCGCCGCCGCCGTGGTTCTCTCCGTCGCCGCCTTCGCCCTGAGTGCCTGCGCGACCCAATACGATTCGCTGATCAAGACGGTGCCCGTCGGCTCAGGAACGTCGCATCTCGCCACGCTGCCGTTCGTTGCATGCGTGAAGGCGAAATGGGCCACGCGGCCGCTGAAGATCGGCGAATACTCGCCGAACGCGGACGGCGACGTGATCACCGTACACGGCGCGAACGGGCAGACCATGTTGCTGATCGACGCGGAACCGTCGGGGAACGGCACGGGATATACGATTTACGGCGATATCGTCAGCGCGTCGGCGTACGTGGCCGACGCCCACAAGTGCGACTAAACGACGCACAGTACGATCAGCCCGCACCGCCCTTGAGATCGGTGTAAGCCTGGTGCGTACCCACGATGCGCCCAATCAGATAACCATCCGACGCGCACGCATTCACCCGCTGGTCGCCGTTCCATACGATCTTGTACTGCTCGTCCTGCAAACGGATGGCTGAGGGATCGAACTGAGGCTGCGGCGCACCGGTGGTCTTGCCGCCGTCGCGCGCCTGTTCCATCACGAGGCGATTCCACGTGTAGGCATAACCGTACTGGACACCGTCGGCGAAGGCGTCGAGATCGCAGACCTGCCGGGGTGGCGTAATGGAGACTTCGGTCCGGTAGCCGCTGGGACCGCCAACCTGAATCCGTTGTGCGCCTGGAGCGCCGGAAGAATCGACCTGTGCGGAACGTCTCGGGGCGGGTTGCGGTTTGGCGGCGGCGACCTGCGCGGTGGGTGGTGGCGGCAGTGCGCTGGTGGCGCCGCCAGCGGGAGGCAGGGGCGCGCAGGCGCCAAGAACGAGAATCGATGCGGCGAGGGAAACGCCTAGAACCTTCAGATGGGTGGTAAAAATCACGCTTTTGCTGTCCGTCTCAAAATAAACCGAGCCCTACCTTAACATTTTGAGACGGAGGCGGAGATTGCGTCGCTTTTGGGAAAGATGAGCGAATGGCGACGGCGTTGGGAAAAACGGAGGTCGTACCGGTGCGGAAATATGGAATCGCCCCGGTTCGCACAACAAAAAGGCCGCCTGCGCGATGCGAAGCGGCCTTTTAAACCAGCGTCTGTCGTCAGTTGCTTCAGTTACATCAAGTGCTTCAGCTAGCCAACGGTCAAACCCCCTCCTCCAGCACCAGCAAATTCTCATGCGAGAACCCGAGCGCCACGGGTTGTCCGCGTTCCGGCAAGCGCCGGTTCGGGTCGTTGAATACATCGAGTGAAATCACGGACTGATCCACGCGTGTCCTGATCCGCACCACCGCGCCGAGGAAATTGACCTCCTCCACCGTCGCCGCAAGCGTATTGCGCCCGTTCGCCGGCGCTTCCAGCACGATTGCCTCGGGCCGGACCGCGAGCATGCGCTGCTTGCCGGCATCGGCGGAATTGAGCGCGTGCGAGGTCCGCAATTCCTGGCCGCCGACCACGATCTTCCCGCTCGCCGGATCCACCACCTGTCCCGACAGCAGGTTCAACGTTCCGACAAACGACGCCACGAAACGCGTACGCGGAAAGTTATAAATCTCCGACGGCGTGCCGATCTGCTCCACGCGCCCCTCGTTCATCACCACGATACGGTCGGAAATCGACAGCGCCTCCTCCTGATCGTGCGTCACGAAAATCGAAGTAATGCCGAGCTCGCGCTGCAAGCTGCGAATGTCCTCACGCAACGAGACGCGAATCTTGGCATCGAGAGCGGACAGGGGTTCGTCGAGCAACAGTACCTGCGGTTTATTGGCCAACGCCCGTGCGAGCGCCACCCGTTGCTGCTGACCACCGGACATCTGCCACGGATACCGGTCGGCAAGCTGAGGCAGCTTGATCAGCTCGAGCATTTCCTTCACCCGCGCCTTGATCTCGGCCTGCGGGCGCCCCAACACCTTCAACCCGAAGCCGATGTTATCCGCCACCGTCATGTTCGGAAACAGCGCGTATGACTGGAATACCATGCCGACCTTGCGTTGCCGCGTGCGCACATGGGTGACGTCGCGACCGGCGAGCTTGATCGTGCCGCGCGTGGGCGTTTCGAAGCCGGCGATCATTCGCAGCACCGTCGTCTTGCCGCAACCCGAGGGTCCAAGGAAGGTGATGAATTCGCCGCGCTCGATTTGCATATCGAACTGATGCAGCACGGTGTTGGTGCCGAACGTCTTGGAAAGGTTTTCGATCTCGAGAAGTGCCATGACAAGCCTGCCCTTTAAATTTTTTGTCCGGCGAGAGCGCGCGCCGAGCCGAAGACCTGAATAAGCCCCATCGAGGCCCACGTAATAGCGAACGCGATGATTGCAAGCGCCGAAGGTTCATACGCCCGGTTCGCGCCAATCAACTGCAGATACGGCCCGAACGCGGGACGGTTGAGCAAGCTCGCCAGCGTGAATTCGCCGATCACCACCGCGAACGTCAGGAACGCGCCCGACAGGATCCCGGAACGCACGTTCGGAAAGATGATCTTGAAGAGGATGGTCGGCCAGTTCGCGCCCAGGCATTCGGCCGCTTCGGTCAGCGAGCGGACATCGACGGCGCGCAGGCCGGCATCGACCGAGCGGTACATGTAGGGCAAACACAGCGTGACATAACCGCAGATCAGCAGGAAGTCGGTCGCGCGCTCGTTGCCGGTAAGCGGCAGGAACGAACTGCTGTTGTAGATATGCAGATAGCCGAACACGATCACGATAGCCGGTATCACCAGCGGCAGCAGCGTGATGAATTCGATCAGCGGACGCAGCTTCGGCAAGCGCAACTGCACCCAGTAGGCGGTCGGCACAACCAGCAGCACCCCAAGCACGATAGCGAACACGCCCATCATGATGGAGTAGCCGAACGACGCCTGGAAATGCGGATCGGAGAGGACGACGCGGTAGGCATCGAAGCTGTATTCATCGCGACGCATCTTCAGACTGAACTCCACCGTTGCCGCCAGCGGCAGCAGGAAGTACAGCGCGCCGATGACCATCGCGATCCACGCGCCCGCCCGCGTCTGGGCCCGAACCTTGTTGGCCGGTACCGGAGTGACTGTGGTGACGGTGCTCATCGACGACCCCTTTCAGCGCGTGAGCGCAACCAGATATAACCGCCGTTGGACAAGCCGGTCACGAGGACCATGCCGAGCGCGAGCGCATAACCAAGATTTTCGTTGTGCAGCACGTCGCCGCGAATCTGCGCGTACAGCACGATCGGCACGATATTGAGCGAGCTGCCGGTAAGCGCATAAGCCGTCGCCACCGCGCCGAACGCATTGGCGAAGAGCAGCAGCGTGGCGCCGAGCACGCTCGGCCAGAGCACCGGCAACGCGACGAACATCCAGTAGTGGTACGCGCTGCCACCAAGACAATCGCAGGCTTCACGCCATTCGCGCTTCAGGCCGTCGAGCGCCGGCGTGATGATGAGAACCATCAGTGGAATCTGGAAGTACAGGTAGGTCAGCGTCAGCCCCGTGAAGCTCAGGATGCTGAAGCCCGTGGAATACAGGTTGATGCCCACATACTTCTTCAGCAGCACCGTAACGAGCCCGACGCGCCCGAGCGTGCAGATAAACGCAAACGCGAGCGGCACGCCCGCGAAGTTCGACGCCACGCCGGAGAACGTCATCAGGGTCGGGCGAATCCATACAGGCAGCTTGCCCTGCACGGCGGCCCACGCCAGCAGGAGCCCGAGCACGCCGCCGCCCAGTGCCGACGCCGCGCTGACCTTGAAGCTGATCCAGTACGCGTCGAGCACGCTGGGCTGCAGCAACTGGCGGAAATTCTCAAGCGTGAAATGGCCTTGCGGGTCCTGGAACGCGCCGACCATCAGCCACGCGGTGGGCAGCAGCAGGAACAAGACGGCAAACGCGAAAAACGGTAAGACGCCGAGATAATTCCACGCGGGCGACACGCGTCGCGCCGCCTTCATGCCGGGGCCGAGCGACGGGTTCGACTGTTCCGCGCGCTCCTCATGTCCGGACATGGGCGTGGCGATCTTCGATGAAGTGCTCATGATGTCGCTCTCGACTGACAGGCCGCGCTGGGGACCAGGCACAAAGCGCGAGCCGGAAGGGTAGCCGGACCTCAGGTCCGGCTACCCGTGCACTACGTTACTTCGTACGACTACTGCATGTGACTAATTCAAGCAGTTACTTCACGTTGGCGCCGACTACCTGATCCCATTGCTTCGTGATGAGCGCCTTCGAAGCGTTTTGTTCGTCGAGCGTCGGGAACACCACGTTCTTGTAGGCCGATGGCGGCGGCAGCTTGGCGAGCAGCGCTGCCGGGATCTTCTTGTTCGCTTCGAGGTCCTTGAAGCGGATAGGATGGCAGTAGCCGGTGAGCCAGCCAATCTGGCCTTCGTCCGAATACAGATATTCCATCCACAGCTTGGCCGCGTTCGGGTGCGGAGCGTAAGCGCTGATGCCCTGCACGTAGACGCCGGCCACGACGCCGGTCTTCGGCACGACCACCGCCACCTTCGGATTACCCTTCAGCGTATCGCGATCCGCCAGCGCGTTGTAGTCCCAGCGCACGATGATCGGCGTGGTGCCTTGCGCCAACGACGCCGCCTTGCCGATCACCGGCACGAAGTTGCCGTTCTTGTTCAGCGTGCTGAAGAAGCTCAGGCCCGCAGCGCCGGCCTTCGATGCATCGCCCTTGCTTTGCGACAACCCGGCTGCGTAGACGGCTTGAATGGCCTGGTTAGCCGAGCGCGGATCACCCGCGAGTGCAACGGCGTTCTTGTAGTCGGGCTTGAGCAGATCGGGCCAGTCGGTCGGGACCTTGTCGATCATGTCGGTGTTCACTTCAAACGACAGCACGCCGTAGTAATCGCCGTACCAATAGCCATCCTTCTCCTTGGCCGAATCCGGAATCGACGCCCAGGTCGACACCTTGTAAGGCTGCAGCAAGCCGGCGGCCTGCGCCGTCGGTCCAAACGACAAACCGACGTCGATCACGTCCGGTGCCTGCGGTCCCGTATTGCCCTTGTTCGCCTTGATGGCTTCGACTTCGTCACCCGAACCAGCATCCGGATTCAGCTCGTTCACCGTGATGCCGTATTTCGCCTTGAAGCCCTCGATCAGCGCGCCATAACCGCACCAGTCGTGCGGCAATGCGATCGTGGTCAACTGGCCTTCCTTCTTCGCAGCAGCGATGAGCGATGCCGGCGGCGCCGCCACGGCCTGCCCCGCGACCGCGGTCAGCGCGGCGATAGCTGCCGTAATGGATGCCTTGCCGCTCAAGCGGCGAAATGTGGTGGTCACTCGCAACCCGTCTTGATTCATGGTGTTTCCATCCTCTGCCTGCGTGCTTACGTTTTTGGAAAGTTGCGTGCTGCGTGCATGCTGCATAGTCCGAAACTTGTTTTTAGTGCGCACTCACATCTGGCGCGCACGCGACTCTGGCGGCCAAATGTTTAAGAACAATGACGACGGTGAAAAAGACAGCAATCCAGGACTGTTTTCAGGCACTGCGGAAGACCCAAGGGAACTATCCGCGAGTGTGACGGAGAGACTAAGTTCAAATACCCAAATTCGCAAGTATCCAAAAAAATGCAACCTCGGCAGCGCCAGTTCTTGTTAATCTTTCAACTGGGTTTTCGGGTAACACGTGGCGCTCGACAACTAATTAATATTGGCGACACACGGGCGACACATAGTCCGTTCACAAGACTTAAGGCTGCTGAACTGGATCGGCGGCCATGTTGCTTCTAGTCATTTTCTATTCGTTTTCACCAGTACCCACTCGACTTCAACGCTCAGGAATACAGCATGTGGCAGGAAGATCGGCATCAGAGAATTCGCGCGCTGCTTGCCACGCTTGAACGCGTGTCGACCGAACGCATCATGGCCGAACTCGGTGTGTCGCGCGAGACGGTCCGGCGCGATCTGGTAGATCTGGAAGCACTAGGTGAACTGCGGCGCGTGCATGGCGGCGTGACGCGCCCGGCAGACGAAGCACCGATCGCCGAGCGCAGCCACACGCACGTCAAGTCGAAGAACGCCATTGCACGCGCAGCGACCGCCTTGGTCAGCAGTGGACAAACCCTGTTCATCGATGCCGGCACGACCACCGCCATCCTAGCCGAAGAACTCGCCAAGCTGGCCAACCTGACCATCATCACGAACTCGATAGACGTCGCCCAGAAGATGCGGGCAACCGGCGAAAAGACCGAGTCAAGTAACGAGATCATCCTGCTCGGCGGCTCGATCAGCGACCGGGCATTCGCCACAGTGGGCGGCACGACTGTCTCCGAAATTCTCAGGTACCGCGCCGACGTGGCCCTGCTCTCGCCCGTCGCCATCGACCACCGGCATGGCGCAACCAACTTCGATCACGCTGAAACCGAGGTGGCCCGTGCCATGGTCGCGCATGCCGACCGGGTAGTGATCCTCGCTGACTACAGCAAGATCGGACAGTGCAGCAGAATCGCGTTCTGCCCGATCAATCGCGTGGATACGCTGATCACCAACAAGAAAGGCGCCGAAGGTCCGGCGCTGCTTTCATTGCGCAAGAAGCTGCCGCAAGTCATTCTCGCCTAGCGTTTTAAACGCTGTCGTTACCGTAGGTTGCGTCGAGCACGCGGCGGCGCAGCCGTGTGTCGCGCAATGCACCGGCAGCGTCGAGTACCGGGTAGGCCGTCGAGCAAAACAGCGAGTTGAGGCGCTTGAGGTCGCTGATGATGTCGAGATGCAGCGCGCTGGTCTCGATGCTGCGCGCGCTCTGCCCGGCAAGCCGGTCCAGGTGCGCGTACGAATAACTGCGTTCGAGATCACGGAACCGTTCTTTCTCTGCCAGCAAGCGCTCGGCGCTGCGCAAGTCGCTATTGAGAAACACGCTCAGGCCCAGTTGAAGATTGAGGATCAGGCGCGCGTGCAGGTCCTCCAGTTCGCTTAAGCCCTCCGGCGAAAACGCCAGCCGGTGCATGATCTTCTTCTCCTGGATGTTGGTCACCACGCGCTCGATGATGTCGCCCGCATGTTCCAGGTTGATCGTCAACGTAATGATGTCGGTCCAGCGGCGGCTATCCGCTTCGTCGAGTTGCTCGCGTGAGATGCGCGCCAGATAGGTCTTTACCGCCGCATAGAGCTGATCGACGTCGTCGTCCATGCGGATGGTCGAGCGGGCCTTGACCGGGTCGTTGGCCCGCATCAGGTCGAGCAGGTTGTCGAGCATGGTGCGGATGATGTCGCCGATCCTCAGCGCTTCGCGCGCGGCATTCGCCAGCGCGAGCGTGGGCGTGGAGAGCGCGACGGGATCGAGATACAACGGCCGCAGTTCCGGGTTCGCTTCGGGCCGGTCCGGCAGCAGCCGGTAACACAGGCGCGAGACCGGATCGATCAGCGGCATGCACGAGACACAGCGCACCATGTTGTAGACGAGATGGAATGTGATCACTGCCTCGCGCGGATACGGGATCACTGCGCCAATTCCCTGCGCGATCCACGGGGCGAACGGCAGCACGATCAACGCGCCGGCCAGCTTGAAAAGCACACTGCCGAGCGAGAGGCGCCGGCCGGCGGGGTTTTGTCCCAGTGTGCCAATCACCGCAAGCAGACCGCTGCCCAGGTTCGCACCGATCACGAGACACACCGCCACCTTCAGCGAAATCACGCCCGACGACGCCAGCGTCGCAGTCAGCAGGACCGCTGCAAGACTGGAGTAGGAAATCATGGCGAAGGCCGCGCCGACCAGCGTGTCGAGCATGGAGTCGCCCGTCAGCGCACCGAACATGATCTTCACACCCTCGCCCTGCATCACGGGCTGGGCGGCCTCCACAATCAGGTGCAGAGCCAGCAGGATCAGCCCCAGCCCGATGACCGTGCGCCCCACCTGGCCCGTGCGTGTCTGTTTGAACGACAGGAACGCGATCACGCCGCCGAGCAACAGGATAGGGGACAGCCACGAGAGATCGAGTGTGAGCACGCGCGACATCAGCGCCGTGCCGACGTCCGCGCCGAGCATGATCGCCAGTCCCGGTGCGAGCGGCAGCAGGCCTTGCGCCGCGAACGACGAAGCCAGCACCGCGGTCGCGTTGCTGCTCTGGACCAGGCTTGTTACGCACAAGCCCGCGCCGAACGCCCGAAAACGGCTGTTCGCACTGCGTCCCAGCACGCGCCTCAGCTCGGCGCCGAAGACCCGCAGGATGCCGGTCCGGACAATGTGCGTGCCCCATACCAGCAACGCCACGCCCGACAGAATATTCAAGAGAATCAACATGAGGCTACGTCCGTTGTTCGTTCCGACTGTACTGCCATTCGTGCCATGATGCCACGCAAATGAGTTGTACAATTTTGCTTTGTTGTAGTTTTGGGTATTTAAAGTTACGATCGAATCGTGTTGGGTGACCTGCACCGGACGGGTATGGTCTGGCGCACTTTCTACCGGTAATCAAGGGTTTAATCGAGGGCTGTGGGATGAGTCGTACTCTGGCGCTGTTCGATCTGGATCACACGTTGCTGCCGCTGGATAGCGATCAGTCGTGGGCACGCTTCTACGCCACGCTGGGTTTCGAGGGCAGTGCCGACCATGCGGAGGAAATCGACGCGTACTATCAGCAATACGTCGCCGGCACGCTCGACATGGACGAGTATCTGGGCCTGACGCTCGCCCCGCTCGCCCGTCATCCGCGAGCGCAACTTGACGCGTGGCATGCAACCTTCATGAAGACGGTGATCGAACCGGCCATCCGCCCTGAAGCGCTTGCGTTGCTGCGCCGTCATCTTGACGCGGGGCACTTGTGCTGCATCGTTACCGCGACCAATGCGTTCATTACTGCACCCATCGCGAAGGCGCTGGGCGTTGAACATTTGCTGGCAATCGACCTCGGCACTGAAGGTGATGATCCGCTCGGGCGTTACACCGGTCGCTCGGTGGGGGTGGTGACTTTCCGTGAAGGCAAGATTGTTCGCACCGAGCAATGGTTGGCGTCCCAGGGATTGAAACTGGCGGATTTCGAAGCGAGCTATTTCTATAGCGATTCTGTCAATGACGTGCCGTTGATGGAGCGTGTCACCCATCCGGTCGCAACCAATCCCGATGCGAAATTGCGGGTGATTGCTGCAGAGCGCAACTGGCCGGTCATGGAGTTATTCACTTAGGGGTTTGGTTTTCGTTCGCACTCGGGGGGGCGGGGTTGGGTTTGCGGGGGGTTGGTCAGGGTCAGGTTCTAGGGTTAGCGGTCGGGGTTGATGCCGGGTTGGTGCTTTCGGCCTTAGTGGTCTGCGAGAGTCGGATTTTCTCTTTATCACTGTTAGCCACTGTGCGTGGCGGCACGTCATTTCTTTGTCCAAAGCGACAAAGAAACGAAGCAAAGAAAGCGCTTTAACCGCTCTACCCTAAGTGTCCACAGCGTGCAGTTTTGATTCATGGGTGCCCCAAAAGCACGGTGCTCGCCAGAGCCACGGATGTGTGAAACCCTCCTTCTCCGAACACCGATACCCACACGCTTCGCCACCAGTGATTGAACCTGCCCAAGGAGCACCCCGCGCTATCCGCGGATAACCTCCCTCCAACTTTGTGCGCATAACGAACCACATCGCTAATCCACCAAGAAACAGAGCCGCGCGGATGCATGAGGCCGTAGCCGGCGAAAAGAAATGTGCATGCTGCGCAATAGCCCACCAAACATGAAGCCGTAAGTATGCGTTCGGCCGTATAGCCCACCAAAAAAACAGCGCACGCTTGACCAACGCTCCAAGAAAGGCGGCAGCGAATACGCGTGAGGCCGTGCTGGTCCCTCGGCAAATGTGCTTGCCCGAGAGCGTACGGGGCGAAGCGTGTTCGTGTCAGGATTCGCGAGAAGGAGGGGTTCACACATCCGTGGCTCTGGCGAGCACCGTGCTTTTGGGGCACCTATGAATCAAAACTGCACGCTGTGGACACTTAGGGTAGCGTGGTTTGAAAGCGTTTTCTTTGCTTCGTTTCTTTGTCGCTTTGGACAAAGAAATGACGTGCCGCCACGCACAGTGGCTAATAGTGATAAAGAGAATATCCGACTCTCGCAGACCACTAACGCCGAAAGCACCAACCCGGCATTGACCCCGACCGCTAACGCCGGAACCAGGCACCCCGGCATAAACCCCGACCACTTAACCGCCTAAACCCAACCCCGCCCCAAGCCCCACCCGCGCCAGCAAACCCTCCCGCCCTATTCTCCAAACCCCACACATGGCGTAGCATCCGCCCATTCCTCCGACAAACATAAACAACGAGACATGGCCCTGATCGCGCGCAATCTGCTTGGCATCGCCGTACTGCTGCTCATCGCTTTCATCTTCTCCACCAATCGCCGCGGCATTCGCCTGCGCACCGTCGTGCCCGCGTTGCTGGCGCAAGTCGGCATCGGCGCGTTCATCCTGTTCGTGCCCTTCGGCAAAAGCGTGCTCTCCGCTGCGGCAGCAGGAGTCAACCACGTACTCGCCTACGGCAACGCAGGCATCGAATTCCTGTTCGGCGGTCTCGTTCAATCGAAGATGTTCGAACTCTTCGGCAACGGCGGTTTCGTCTTCGCCGTTCGCGTGCTGCCCGCCATCATCTTCGTGACCGCATTGATCTCGGTGCTCTATTACCTCGGCATCATGCGCTGGATCGTGATCGTGCTCGGCACGATCTTCCAGAAGCTGCTCGGGGTGTCGAAGATCGAATCGTTCTCGGCCGTCACCACCATCTTCCTGGGTCAAAGCGAAATGCCGGCAGTCGTAAAGCCGTTCGTGCGCGACATGACCAACGCGGAACTGTTCGCCGTGATGTCGAGCGGTATGGCGGCAGTCGCCGGTTCGGTGCTCGCGGGATATGCGGGCCTTGGCGTGAAGGTCGAATACCTGCTCGCTGCATCATTCATGGCTGTGCCGGGCGGACTGCTGTTCGCCAAGATCATCCACCCCACGAGCGAAGCCAGTCGCGTCACGCTCGAGAACCTAAGCTTCGACGAAAAACGCCCGGCAAACGTGATCGAAGCGGCCAGTTCCGGTGCAACCGTCGGCCTGAAGATCGCGGTCATGGTCGGCGCCATGCTGATTGCGTTCGTCGGCCTGATCGCGTTGCTCAACGGGATTGTGGGTGGCATCGGCGGCTGGTTCGGCGACCCCAATGTATCGATGCAATCCGTGCTCGGCGCCGTGTTCTCGCCGCTCGCGTATCTGATCGGCGTGCCCTGGGATCAGGCCGCGCTCGCGGGCAACTTCCTCGGTCAGAAACTCATTCTCAACGAGTTCGTGGCCTACGCGTCGCTGTCTCCGTATTTGAAGGACTCCGCCAGCGTCGCCGCGGCTGGATTGCAGGTGCTCGATCCGCGTACCATAGCGATCTTGTCTTTCGCGCTGTGCGGCTTCGCGAACTTCTCGTCGATCGCCGTGCTCACCGGCAGCTTCAGCGCGGTTGCGCCGGAACGCCGCGCGGAAGTGGCACGCTACGGCCTGCGCGTCGTGCTCGCCGCCACACTCTCGAACCTGATGAGCGCGACGATCGCAGGCATGTTCCTGACGCTGAACTAAGGAGAAAATCATGACAATGGACGAGTTGCTCGAGCGCGCGAAGAACGCGCGCGAACGCGCTTACGCACCCTATTCAAGGTTCAAGGTCGGCGCAGCCTTGCTCACAAAAGACGGCAGCGTATTCGATGGCTGCAACGTCGAGAATGCATCGTATGGACTGTGCAATTGTGCGGAACGTACGGCGTTTTTCAGCGCGATTGCCGCAGGTTACGCGCGTGATCAATTTGCAGCGCTCGCCGTCATCGGCGACACGGACGGGCCCATTGCGCCCTGCGGCGCGTGCCGTCAGGTGATCATTGAACTGGGCGGCCCCGAGTTGAGCATTCGCCTCGGCAATCTCAATGGCGCGATCCGCGACACTACCGCCCGCGAACAACTGCCCGACGCGTTCTACCTATGACAATCCACAAGGTCATCTACGACACCGATCCGGGTGTCGACGACGCCATGGCGCTCGTGTTCCAGGCGCTGCATCCCGAGATCGAACTGCTTGGCATCACGAGCGTGTTCGGCAACGCGACCATAGAAACGACCACGGCTAACGCGCTCTACCTGCGCTCGCGTTTTGCACCCGGCGTGCCGGTGGCGCGCGGCGCGGCGGCGCCGTTGCATCGCCTGCCACCTGCGCCGCTCGGCTGGATTCACGGCGACAACGGTCTTGGCAATATCGAACTGGGCCAGCCCGCCGATACAACGCTCGACGCGCGCCCCGCGCATCAGTTCATGATCGATACGGTTCGCGCGTTTCCCGGTGAAGTGACGCTGATCGCGGTCGGTCCTTTGACGAATCTGGCGCACGCGCTGAAAGCCGACCCGGGTATCGCCGGGCTGGTGAAGCAGGTTGTCATCATGGGCGGCGCGTTCGGTACGGCCGGCGTGCTTGGCAACGTGTCGCCAGCAGCCGAAGCCAACATCCTGTGCGACCCCGATGCAGCGGATCTCGTGCTCGGCGCGGCGTGGCCGGTCACGCTCGTCGGTCTCGACGTCACGCAAAACACGATCATGCCGAACCCATGGCTTGCATCGATTCGCGATGGCGCAGGCGAGGCCGGCCGTTTTGTGTGGGACGTATCGCGGCATTACGCGCAGTTCCACCAGGACAGCGCCGGACTCGAAGGCATCTATGTCCACGATTCATCGGCGGTGGCGTACGTGCTGGCTCCGCATCTCTATACGGTGCGCAAGGGTCCCGTGCGTGTGCTCACCAGCGGTATCGCGACCGGTCAGACGATACAGAAACCGTCGACCATGCGCGTGCCCGCGCCGGACTGGGATGACCGTCCGGCGCAGTCGGTCTGCATTGGCGTGGACGCAGCCGGCATGCTCGAGTTGTATAAAAACACCTTGTTCAAGGCGCTTTAGCCGCCCAGTCTTGCACCTAGCCACGCGCGCAAGGCCTCGACTTCTTCAGCACAGACCGAATGCTGCATCGGGTAGGTATGCCATTCCAGCTTGCAACCATGCGCGAGCGCGAAGTCGCGGCCTTGAATAGCCAACTCGATCGGCAGCACAGGGTCTTGCGTGCCATGTGCGGCGAAGATAGGCGTGTCGCGATTCGCCTCGCTGAACGCCGCATCAATCAAACCAGGCGACGGCACGTAACCGGACAGCACGATCAGTCCCGCGAGTTTCTCGGGATGCGTGAGCCCCGCCGTATAGGTCATTGCTCCGCCTTGCGAAAAACCTGCCAGGAAGATCTTCGAAGTCGGAATACCGCGCTCGTTCTCACGCGTGATCAGTTCGCGAATCCGTTCGCACGACGCCTTCAGGCCAGCTTCATCGACCCGGCGGTTCACGCCTTCGAACGACAAAATGTCGTACCACGCCCGCATCACATAACCGTTGTTGCCGGTAACCGGCATTTCGGTGGCGTTCGGAAAGACGAAACGCACAGCGGGCAGATCGCCCAGGCGCAGCTCGGGCACCAGCGGGATGAAGTCGTTGGCATCGGCGCCCAGGCCGTGCATCAGGATCACGGCGAACTCGGGATTCGGCGCGGTTTCCACGTCGATGGTGGTGAGCAAAGCGGTCATTGACTGGACTCCGGTTTCAGATGGTTTTAGATAATAGGGACGAGAACAAGGATGATGCCGAAAAGCGAAACGAGCCATACAAGCGAGCGCAGAAATGGAACTCCAGCCGCATACAAGGGCAGGTAGACCACGCGCGCGACGATGTACAACCACGCGCCCCACAACGTCAGCGTGCCTTCGCGGCCGGCCGTATGCGCGATCAGGATGGCGATGGCGAATACGGGCAAGGTCTCGAACAGGTTGTTCTGGGCACGCATCAAACGGCCAGTCACCTTGCCGACGGGCGGTCCCGGCTGGTCACGCGGTCCGCCGTTATGTCCCAGGCCCGTTTCGCGGCTGCGCACCACCGACGGCAGCAGCACCTGGATAAGGGCAAGGACAAGTGTCCAGGCGAGTATATGAAGTTCGGTTGTCATGGGAAATGTCAGTTTGATTGGGAAGCGATGTGCGAAGCCGGAATCATCATGCCATCATTGATACACCGCGTAGCCTTGGGACTTCACTCATGCAAACACTTCCGGTGCGCCTTATGCCCGGCGACGACCTGCGTGTTGCGCTTGAAACAATCGCGCGGGACCAGGCCATCGGCGCCGCGTTCGTGATGCAGGGCATCGGCAGCCTGAGCGTGGCGAACTTGCGTTACTCGGGCATCGACCAGCCGACCCGGCTCACCGGTGACCTCGAAATCCTGACGCTGGCCGGCTCACTTTCAGCCGACGGCGCGCATCTTCACATGGCGGTCTCGAACGCCGAAGGCCGCGTGGTCGGCGGCCATGTATCGGCGGGATGCATAGTGCGGACGACGGCGGAAATCCTGATCGTTTGTTTGGACGGCGTCCGCTTCTCACGCGATCTGGATCCGCGTACCGGCTTTCCCGAACTATCGATACACCCTCAGGACTGATGTCGCGACGGCCCTGGCCCCGGCCAATACCGGCGCGCCAATTCGATGCTCAAGTTACACGTCACCAGCCTGACTGTTCCCAGCGTAAAGCCTGCCAGCACATCGCTTGCGAAATGGGGTATCCGGGATAATGCGTGGAAACGGGTCCCACTTTCAAGTTCCGGATACCCACATCGTTACGCCGTCACCAATACTCAACAGCCCTCCGAAGAGGGCTGTTTTTTTGCTTTTTTCAATAGCTTATAGTGCAGCAAGTTCAGAATAAATGATTGCTTATAGGCTATCATATTGAAATTATTTGATGCGTCATAGGGCAGCAAAAAACTGGCTATAGCTGCACTATAAGCTATCTAATATTTTCAATATGCTTGCCTATGAGCTATCATTTCAAGGTTTTTAGTTAGCCTATAGGCAAACAAATGAATTCGAGAATGAACCAACTCAGGCTTGAACAAGTCCAGACATCGGTCGAAGCGTATGCGGATCTGGCGAAGCGCCGCGCGCCGCCTCGGGGCTGGTTGAAGCTCATTCGAGAATCATTGGGGCTGACTGAGCGGCAGCAGGCCGAGCGCCTGGGTATCTCTGCGCCGACTTTGCACAAGTCAGAGCAAGCGGAAGCGGATGAACGAATCACGCTTGGGCAATTGCGTAAGCTGGCAGAGGGGCTGGACTGCGAGATGGTCTATGCTTTAGTGCCCCGGAAGCCACTCACGCAAGTGGTCGCGGAGCGGGCGCGCGCCATTGCGCTGCAAGAGGTCGGCGGGGTAGCGCACACCATGAGTTTGGAGGACCAGCGCCCGACTACAGCCCGCCTTCGCAAACAGGTTGAGCAGCGAGCCGAAGAGTTGCTTCGGGGTCGATGGTCTGCACTATGGCGATAGATTTTGATGAACAGGAGGGGCAAACGCCTCTCGACCCCGACGAAATCGCCGGATTAAAGCCAACGCACCTGACCACAAAGGGTGAGCTTAACGACTGGGAGCAGGAGAACATCCTGGCGTCGGTGACATGGCTTCGCCGTGCCCGTCAGCCAGACGTGCTCAGTGAGGATTTCTGCCGCACCCTGCACAAAAAAATGTTCGACAAGACCTGGGCCTGGGCCGGCACATTCCGGAAGTCCGATAAAAACATCGGATGTGATTGGACGCAGGTGAGTGTCAAGCTGCGAAATCTTTTCGACAATGTGCGCTACTGGATTGAGAATAAAATCTTCCCGCCGGATGAAATAGCGGCCCGATTTCACCGTGAGCTGGTCTGGATTCACCCCTTTCCAAACGGCAATGGCCGACACTCACGGATGATGGCTGATGCACTTTTGCGCAGCATGAAAGAGCCTCATTTTCCGTGGGGTGGTGGAGGCACGCTCGTCAATGCCGACAACGCTCGCGCGCTATATCTAACTGCACTGCGTGCCGCGGACAAAGGTGACTACACGTTGCTGCTTGCCTTCGTTCGCAGCACGGCTTAAGGTCAACGAGCGAATGTCATTGAAGAACGCGCTCGCGGGTAGAGGCCGCGGAGGTGCATCAGAAAGCCGCTGGTTTTCGAAACAATCAAGGCAAGTGGACGGGCAGCGTAATGACGCGGCTGAATCCCCTTTCCCGTCACCCTAATTTCCGGCTTTGGTCAGCCGTGGGGACCTGAACCGAGACCTCACAGTAGAACCCGTTTCCACACCTTATTCCGAATACCCGCGACATGTACGCGCAGGAACACGCGGCTGCTTGCGGTCGTGACAACAATAAGCTGTGGCGTTGTACAAGCTACCCTGCACCCCATACCACGACCATTGCAAGAACGAGAGACGCCACGAACAACATCAGTGCATGGTCACCGGCCACGTGCGATTCCTCAAACAAGCGGGTGTACCGCACTTCGATCTATTTCATAAAAGCGTCGCTAATGGAGTCTTGAGCGACTCGCTATCCAGGTCGAGTTCGTGCTGCATGATGGGTTCAAACGATGCGCTCGCCTGATTGAAATCCCAGCGCGCAACAATCGCACGGCGTGCGCCCGTATGCGACGCATCGTAGTCAATCACGTTCACCGAATTGGGCACGTTCCCGCGCACGCGCGAAGACAACGAGGTTCCCGCTTGCACGGCCCACATCGGATGCGGCAAGTCCTTGTTCGCAACATGCAGCGGCACCACATACGGAAGATGGATATGACCGCCCAGGATCAGATCCACGCCCGCTTGCGACCAGCGTTCAATCGCATGTTCGCGGCCGTGCAACAGGTTCCTGATGTCTTTGGCACGCGCAGCCACAACAGGCTGATGTGTAACGACAACCCGCAATTGCCGTGCCGTCGCTTGTTCGAATCGGCGGACCACGCGCTCCACTTGCTGAGCCGATACTTCGCCATCCTTACGACGATACGCCCGCGTAGTATTCACGCCAATTACCAACAGTTCCGCCGATTCGAAGACAGGTTCGAGATCGTCTCCAAACACGCGCTGATAATTGGCATAGGGGTGTGCAACGCGCGCGAATATGTTGAACAGCGGAATGTCATGATTGCCCGGCACGACAACAAAAGGCGTTGCACCGAACGTATCGACGAACGCCCGCGCGGCGCTGAATTGCGCACGCCTGGCGCGCTGCGTAATGTCGCCGGACATGACAACGAGATCGGGTTGCAACGTATTGGCGAGACGTAGCAACGCTGCAGCGACCGGTGGTTGTTCGGTGCCAAAGTGAGGATCTGAAATCTGGAGCAGCAGGGTCATGAGCGATTAACATTGGCCACGCCCGCCTCGGGCTTGAGCAGGAATAGCGGCTCCGGGGCGACGCGAAATTCGAGCGGCGTGGTGATCGAGTTTATCTTGCCATGGGTCGCAACTTTCACAGGCTGTTGACGTTTAGAGGGATGAGTGACCGTGATGCGCCTGAATGCGAAACTGATCACGTTGTCCGCGTCGCTGATCCGGCCTGCCGCGCCCCGCAGCGTGAGGCCAAGTTAACGGCGCACCCGCAGCAATGACACGCGGCGCATGGCCAGTGGAACCGATAACCTAAGGTGACGTAGAAAGTTCAGGCAACGTTATGAACAGCGCTCCTTTCAGCTCAGGGCCAGGAAGAACCCGGCGGTGGATTGGACGCGTCAACATCAGGCCTATGCGCAGCACCTGACAATTTTCACAACTTGCTTACAACACAATTAGTTGAACGAAACCGCCGCAGGGAGTCTTGACGTAAGGAAGGAGGCGGCCTACGCGAGATGACACGAACTGCATGAGCACGATACCCACGCAGCGGCAACAAATAAAACACAGCGCGGCGTCTTCACGCCGCGCTGCATCCTCCCCGGCAAGCTACATGTGCTCGCCTCGTATATACCCCTCGAGCTGATGAATCGTCAGTTGCTGCTCGGAGATAATATTCGCCACCAGATCGCCGATTGAAATCATGCCCACCAGCTTTTCGCCATCGATCACCGGCAAATGCCGCATGCGGCGCTCGGTCATCAAGGCCATGCAGTCGTCCGTGGTCTGGTCGGGACGCACGAAACGCACTTGCGAGGTCATGATCTCGCGCACGGGAGTTTGTCGCGAGACACGATCCATCAGCACCACTTTGCGGGCATAGTCACGCTCGGTCATGATGCCGACGATCGCTTCACCGTGGGTCACGATCAACGCGCCAATGTGCTTCTCCGCCATCATCGCAATGGCCTCGTAGACCGATGCCGTATCGGCGATCGTGAAGATGGTGTGATCGGATTTCGAATTAAGAACTTGTGCGACTGTTGCCATCGAACGCCTCCGTTGAACCGCGCGCCGCCCGCCGGATAGCGGGCGTTCCACATGGTTGGATAGCCGGCGTTTAGAGCGCGGCACGTCGGCTGACACTCCCCAGCCACCGCGTTGAATCATTCGCCGTACATCCAGCGCCTTACATCCAGATTACCCAGCCCATTCAAAAAGTATAGGCCAGACACCTGCCGCGTGAACGCTGGAAAACACTGCTTTTTATGCGTCCAAGGGTCTATCCCGATACTGCCGCGCGCGCGACTCGACCTGCATGAAACGTTCCCGCGACAACACGCCGAAAAGTGCTTCAGTTTCCCCCCTCTGCGCCGCTAATCAAGAACCGGCTAATTAGAAGCCCGGCATAAATCAATCAGGAGAACCACCTTGAGCAGTTCACAACACGATATCGAACAGCGGGTTCGGCTCGCCGGCAACAACATGTTCGAACTGCTCCTGTTTCGCCTGGGCGAAGCGCCGGACTCCGAACAACGCGAGCTATATGGCATTAACGTGTTCAAGGTGCGCGAGATCCTCGCCATGCCGCCGATCACCGTGGTCGCCGGCGCAAACCCGGAGATTCTTGGCGTAGCCGATATCCGCGGCCAGATCATCCCCGTGATCGATCTGGCGCAGGTCACGGGCTGCCGGCCGAAGAACGGTCTCAAGATCCTCCTGGTCACCGAATTCGCACGCACGACGCAAGGTTTTGCCGTCGAGGAAGTCGATGACATCGTGCGGCTGGAATGGAATCAGGTTTTGTCTGCGGAATCGCATTCGGGCGGACGAACGGTGACCAGCTTCGCGCGCCTCGACGGCAACGTGGACGGCTCGCGACTCGCGCAAGTACTGGATGTCGAACAGATTCTGCGCGACGTGCTGCCATCGACGGAAGTGGAGATCAATGAATCAAGCACTGGCCGGCTGGTCCTGAAACCGGGTACCAAAGTGCTCGCCGCCGACGACTCCGGCGTCGCGCGCAGCCTGATCGAACAAAGCCTGACCGCGATGGGCGTGTCGTTCATCATGACCAAGAGCGGCCAGGAAGCGTGGAACGTGCTGGAAGACTTGCAGAGCAAGGCGGAAAAGCATGGCCGTTGCGCCGCGGACGAAATTGCGCTCGTCCTGACCGACCTCGAAATGCCGGAAATGGACGGATTCACGCTGACACGCCGTATCAAGGCAAACGCCGGCATGCAGGCCATTCCGGTCGTGATCCACTCGTCGCTGTCGGGGTCGGCGAACGAGGAGCATGTGCGCAAAGTAGGCGCGAACGCTTATGTGGCCAAGTTTGCCGCGGGAGAACTGGCGGCGGTGATGCGCGATGCGCTCAAAATGACAGGCACCTGAAGCGGTCGTTCTTCACGCACAAACACAAACGCCCGCAGAACTTTCGTTCAACGGGCGTTTGTGCGTTTCTGTACTACATGGCCATCAGGCTTGGCGCGATCACGGCGGCGCGGGTAGCGCCGGCCGTGCACGTAGGAGCCCGGAGATTATTGACCGGAGAAAACAGGTTGCGCGTTGTTCGTACGATCGCGGCTCGAGCCCGATTGCGACACCGAGGTGCGTGCGCCACCGTAGCCGTTCGCATCAGCGTTGTTTTGCGCAGCGATGGTTTGCAAGTTCATGCCTTGTTGCGAAGCCGGAGCACCCACCGACGGACGATACGAAGGTGCCGGGCCGTAGCCGCTGGCAAACGCCGGAACAGCGATAGAAGCCGTAACGGCGACGAGTAACGATGCGAGAAGATTCTTTTTCATGCTGAGCTCCGATATACGTTGGACTTCGACTGGTTCAGAAGGCGTCGCAGCGGTCAAACTTATTTCGGTAGCTGCTTCGTCAATGAAATGCAGTGTATACCCCTACTATCGGCTTTTTATCCCCATAAAGTTCAATACACTTTTCGGGATAAACCAATAATGGGAGGACGTCCAAATCGGGGAAAATCGCTGCGGGCGAGCCTGTAAAAGGCTCACCCGGAAGTCGCGGTAAGCAGGATTTTAGAGGGCCTGACCCGACGAAATCAAAAAAATTCAAATCGGACGCTCATCGCCCCACTGAATTCTCAGGGACTGTTCAGTGAACCTGGACCAGCCGGCTGATCAGGCTGACCAGGACACCGGGCGCGTTGCCCTTCTGACAATAGCCGTCGAACCCCGCGTGGAGGCCTTTCGAGCGCACGTAATCCTCGCCGAGCGCCGTAAAGGCGATGATCCCGGCGTTCCGGGTGGGGGAAATCCGGCGCAGCACGCGCGCGGTCGCAAAACCGTCGTGCTCCGGCATGCTGATGTCGAGCACCACAATGTGCGGCACCCAGCCGTCAATAGCCTGCAGCGCGTCAACGCCGCTCAACACATACCGCGCATCACAACCATCCGCGCTCAGCGCCGCAGCGAGGCCCTCGGCGCTGGCGGCGTTATCGTCGACAACCAGAATGCGCCAACGACCGGCGTCCGCGTCGACGTTCCGGTCGGTCCATAACACGCAGCTTGGGGTAGAAGAGACTGAAACCATGACCGCTCAGATTTATGCATGTGCAGCAAACGCAGCATTTTCCGCGCCAACTTGCTCGTTTGCTGCAAGCGGTTTGTGTCGACGTGATGAAAAAACCGCCAGATCGCTTGTCCGATAAAGCCGGATGCGCTTAAAACCGGCGGCGCGCCGGCTTCGCAGGGCGACGCCGGCGCGGCTTCAGGATTTTGTTTTGGCCTTTTTGCTGGAAGATTCGTCGGTGGAGCGTAGTTTTGCGTTCGCCGATACCAACAGGTTTGCATCGACCTGACGCACTGCATGTTCGAGTCCGTCCAGCGCGTCGCGCAAACTGCGTTTTTGAGCCTTGTTCAGCGGCTGCGGCCCCGATTCCTCCACCAGCTTCGCTTCCTTTTCCAGCCGCTTGAGCAATTTGGCTCCCAGACGGCTGTCGATGGCCTGCTCGCCCAGCAATTCGACGATGCTCGTCGCGAGCCGCGTCAGTCCGTCTGCCGTGGTTTGCGTAGGTTCGTCCTGCTCGACGCGATCTTCCATTTGTGTTTCCCCGATGAAGCTTAAAGGGTCGGGCTGCGCCCGACGGCCCTCTTGCACCGCGCGAGTCTACCCATAGGGCGTGACAACCATAAGTACTTTCTGTGTCACGCGGCATTTGACCAACAATAACGCAAATCGAGGCGGACGTTGCTTGATTCGAATTGCACGGCAGGGACAATCGAAATCCGCAGTCCCTTCCAATTGCCGTTGCTGATGACCGACTCACCATGACTACCGCCCTACCCTACGCCTCCGATTTCTCCGGCATCGTGTGCGGCTTTCGTTTCGCCCCGGACGCGGCGGGCGTGGCTATCGACTCCGCCGGGGCGCTCGAGTGGCTGGCGCAATCCAGCGCCGAACGCGCTTCGAACGACTTCGTCTGGCTGCACTTCGACCTCGCGAACAGCGCAAGCGAACGCTGGATGCGCACGCAGCTCGAGCTTCCCGACGCCTTCTTCGAGAACCTGCGCGACGGCTCGCATTCCACGCGGATAGAACATCAGGAGGGCGCGCTGCTCGCCGTCATCAACGACGTGATGTTCAACTTCGACGTAACACCCTCCGAAATCGCAACGTTATGGGTCTACACGCGCGAAAAGCTGCTCATCACCGCGCGGCTGAAACCGCTGCGTTCCATCGATACACTGCGGGAATCGGTACGCAACGGCGAGGTCTTCCGGTCGACGGCCGAACTGCTCATTCATCTGTTGCGCGACCAGGCCGATCTGCTGGTACAAATCGTCCGGCGCACGAGCATTGACATCGACCAGATAGAAGACCGGTTTCTTTCCATGCGGTCCCCCGCCACCCGCTCCGAACTCGGCGCGTCCCGACGCGTGCTCGTCAGGTTGCAGCGTTTGCTCGCGCCTGAACCGGGATCGATTTTCCGGCTGCTGGCACGGCCGCCACGCTGGCTGCAAACGCTCGACCTTCAGGATCTTCGCGATGCCACCGAGGAATTTTCGCTGGTGTTGGGCGATCTTGCGGGGCTGGTAGAACGCATCAAGCTGCTGCAGGAAGAGATCGCCGCGCGCACGGACGAGCAAAGCAACCGCACGCTTTTCACGCTGACGCTGGTTACCGTGCTGGCGCTGCCGATCAACATAGTTGCGGGGATTTTCGGCATGAATGTTGGCGGAGTGCCGCTGGCCGACAACAAACACGGGTTCTGGCTGATGGTGGCGATCGTTGCGACCTTCACCGTTCTGGCGGGATGGTGGGCCTTTTACCGGCGGCGAGGCCGCTAGCATGCCGGCAGTCAGTCGATGCAATCGATGATCGAAGAGACTGCCGGCCGAGCTTCGATCAGAACCCCAGGTCGCTCAAGCCAGGATGATCGTCGGGACGGCGGCCGAGCGGCCAGTGATATTTGCGCTCGGACTCCTTGATCGGCAAGTCGTTGATACACGCGTGCCGATGCGTCATCAAGCCAGCTTCGTTGAACTCCCAGTTCTCATTGCCGTAGCTCCGGAACCAGTTTTTGGAATCATCGTGCCATTCGTAAGCAAAGCGCACCGCAATCCGTGATCCGGTGAACGCCCACAATTCCTTGATCAACCGATAGTCCAGTTCACGCGCCCATTTGCGCGCCAGGAACGCCTCCACCTCAGCACGTCCCGACACAAATTCTGCGCGGTTGCGCCAGCGTGTGTCTTCGCTATAGGCGAGGGCAACCCGCTTCGGGTCGCGGGAATTCCAGCCGTCTTCCGCGAGACGGACCTTTTGCCGGGCGGTGTCGGCATCGAATGGCGGGAACGGCGGTTTGCTTTCCATGGCGTTTCCTTTTGATCGTGGGGAGTTGATCGGCGAATGATGTAATGTCGATTGTGTTGTCGGTCGACAGCATGATCTGGCAGTAGACAGGTCTGTCTACACCTTCACTCTAGCGCAAGGAGACAGACCTGTCTACAATGACTCGCCATGAACAATCATTCATCAAATACAGAGCCTTTGGCCGAGCTGTCACCGGCAGAGCGCATTCTTGTCACGGCCCACGCGCTGTTCTATCGGGATGGCATTCGCGCGACCGGAATCGACCGTGTGATCGCGGAATCGGGCGTCGCGAAGAAGACGTTTTATCGCTACTATCCGGCGAAAAACGATCTGATCGTTGCGTTCCTGGAGTATAGGCATCGCAACTGGATGACCTGGTTCGAAGACGCCGTGAAGCGTCACGGCGCAGATGCGGATGCGCTGGTGCCGGCGCTGGCGGAATGGTTCGAGAGCGATGTGTATCGCGGCTGTGCGTTCATCAACGCGGTGGTGGAAGTGGGCGGGACCCTGCCCGAAGCGGTCGATATTTCACGGCGTCACAAGCTGGACATGGCCGCGGTTATCAGGACGCTCTTGCCGGCATCGTCGAGAACCGCGAAGGCCGACGCGCGTGCATTGGCCATGGCGGTGGATGGCGCCATAGTCGGTGCGCAATTTGAAGAATCGCCTGACGTAGCGTTGAAGTCGCTGGCGCGCGTGGTGAAAGCGATCACCGATACCGCCAGGATGTAGCGCAACGGTGGCGGTGGAGAGCTCACGCCGCGGGCATGAAACAAGGCCGGTCCAAAACGCGAGTTTGGACCGGCCTTGTTAATTTGACTCGCGGATACGTCCGCTACGGCAGCGGGGCGCAAGTAAGACCGCGAGTAAGCGCTTAGTGCCCGTTGCTCAGCACGATCTGCGCTATCACGCCGGTCGCGATCGCGGCAAGCACGTAATCGCCGTTCACGCCCACCCAGTGGTAACCGCGCGGGGGCTGACGCAATCCATAACCGCGATAATCGTCGACCACATATTGGCGATCACGATAGTCGCTCGGCAAGCGGTCCCCGCTGTGCCAATCACGCGGGCCTTCTGCACGCGGACCGCCAGGACCGGCGCGTCCCGGGCCATTGTCAGCATGCATGGGCACGGGCGGACGGCCGTTGTTGTGGTTCTGGGCACCAGGGCCACCTTGTGGGCCGTGGTTTTGACTTTGGTTCTGATAACCGCCGCCGTTGTGGCCTTGCATAGCGGGGCTACCCGGACGCTCTTGCGGTCGATCTTGATTACCCGGGCCGCCGGGGCCGCTTTGGGCAAACGCCGTGGCTGTCAGACCCAGGCTTGCAAACAGTACTGCAGCAGCAATATGACCTTTCTTCACGAACACCTCGTTCAACGTTGTAAGTACACAGCTAGTATGGCCTAAGCAAGTCGCATTCCACGGCATGCGGCGAAACTTGACACCTTACGTAATCCATACAAATCAGAATCGCTCCGCACGCGAGGCTCTCGCTAAATGGGCCCACTATCGAACCCATTAAAACGTTCAATGAAGCGCACACAGCGTTTCTGCCGCATTGCGATACCGGGCAAAGCCTTATTGCATAAAGCGTTGTTGCGATTATTCGCGCTAACAAGACAGTGTATTCACCTTAAGGGTATTTATCCGGGCAGGCTGATTGCGTAAGTTCGACCCTGAACCATGCCAGGAACGAACCATGACAGCGTTAGCGAGAAGCGCGGACCCGTGGCTGCAAACGGTCCGCTCATTGACAGCGACCCACAACCGCGCGGCAGCACCTGCCCCGCAGCAAAAGGCCGCGCACCCGTTTCTAGAGCGGCTCACGCGAGCGTGGGAGCGTGATCATCCGCGGGTTGTGTCGGCATCGCCGCAATCGCCACGGCCGTTCCCTGAGGCTGTGGTGCGCGTGATCGAGCGGCCGAGCAGCGCGACGGCGATCGTCTACTGGTCCGACGCGGCAACCTGCCACTATGGCTACCAGGGATGGCGCGTGACCACGGCCACGTCTGACGGCGCCTGCGCACTGACCGGCGCACTCATTCATCGAGGCGATTCGGTGTACCGGCCGTCACAGCGCGACCCGAAACCACAGAACGCATCGGCGATGATTCTTGCGGCTTCCATGCCACAGGACGAGACCAGCGACGCCGATTTGCAGGACCAGCACGCCTGAACGCGCCACGGAGCCCGGTTAAATGGCACGAAAGCACGACTGCATCATGCGGTTGTGCTTTTCGCTATGTGAAACACGTGCACCGGACACGCCGGTTCTGAGAAACAGCTTTAACTGTTTCCCTCGACGGTAATACACACGCGGATAAATGCAGTACCGGGTTGGTTCGTACTGTCTGCCTGACACGTTTATCGACCGCTCCGGTGTGTTCCTGCCTCCCCGCAAACGCTTGCGTCATTCGCAAGTTTCAAGCCCAAACTCGCGGCTGCACGCTGATAGTGCAGCCATCGTTTCATAAGCCAGAAGTACGAATCCCGTAACGCAACGCCATTAAACTGTAGAGCCGCGCTTTCATTGCAGGGTGCGCAACACGGCCAGAGGCAAGCGGTCCGCCGCCGTTACAGTCGTGCACCGAAAAGCGTCAAGAGTCGTAAATCTGTCATGGCAGTTCCGTAGGATCGCAGTCTCCCGCCGCTCCATCACTGCAAGGAGTTCATCGTGAAGAGTTATCAAGCGCAGCGCGTCGAAGCCAGAGACACTATTCGTTCAGGTGACACAGCTTACGAATCGCCGGTACGCCGCGAATCGCAGGAAGCACGTGCACAAGCGGATCAGGACGTCTATGGTGATTCACTCGACATACCGCTGAATCACGGCGGCATGATGGATGCCGTCCGCGACGCAGTCAGGGCCAATCTATAATAGAAACATGAAAAAGCGGCGCCTCAGAAATGAGCGCGCCGCTTTTTTTCGTTCTGCTTTTACGTTGTTCCCAAGTATGGGTTGTATGCAGTGTGTGGCATGCACCGGCATGCGCTCAGCGCTTCGCCCCTACCGCCGGACCCAACCTTCCGATCACGGCCTCGTGCTGCGGATACGCTTTTGTCAAAGCGGTTATATCGGCAAGTTCGAACTCGCTGAACTCGAAACCCGGCGCTACCGTGCAGCCCACCAGCGCGAACGCCGTCGGGTCACATAACTCCGCCGCAAACCACTGCCCCGCCGGAACGACCGCCTGGAATACAGCGTCGTCATGCGTCAGCGCGTTACCCAGGCGATGCGTGAGCAACTGCCCCGCGGTATCGATGACATGAACGTTGATTGGCTCTCCTGCATAAAAGTGCCACACCTCGTCCGAGCGGATTCGATGCCACGCCGAATGCGCGCCATCGCAAAGCATGTAGTAGATCGCCGTCGACGCGGAGCGCGTCTCGCCGGGCGCAACATCACGCGTGAGCTCGCGCGCTACCCTGTCCGCGCCGCGAAATGTCTCGCGAAAATACCCGCCCTCAGGGTGCGGCTGGAGCCCGAACCGTTCGATCAGCACGTCACGCATCAGCCACGCTCCCTATGATTTCAGCCTGTAACCCGTCTTGAAGATCCATGCGACCACGCCGATAAACACCGCGAGGAACACCAGCGTCATGATAAGGCTGATCTCGACGCCGACATCGGCGGTGCCGTAGAAACTCCAGCGAAACCCGCTGATCAGGTACACCACCGGATTGAACAACGCGACGGCTTTCCAGAACGGCGGCAGGATATCGATGGAATAAAAACTCCCGCCCAGGAAAGTCAGCGGCGTGATGATCAGCAGCGGAATCACCTGCAGCTTCTCGAACCCGTCCGCCCAGATGCCAATGATGAATCCCAGCAAGCTGAACGTCACCGCCGTCAGCAGCAGGAATACGATCATCCAGAACGGGTGATCGACGTGCAACGGCACGAACAGCCGCGCGGTCGCAAGAATGATGAGGCCAAGGATGATCGACTTGGTGGCGGCCGCGCCAACGTAGCTCAGCACGATCTCCATATACGAAACCGGCGCCGACAGCAGTTCGTAGATAGTCCCCGTAAACCTGGGGAAATAGATGCCGAACGACGCGTTGGACACGCTCTGCGTGAGCAACGACAACATGACGAGCCCCGGCACGATGAACGCGCCGTAACTCACGCCGTTCACTTCGGGAATGCGTGAACCGATCGCGGCGCCGAACACGACGAAATAGAGCGAGGTGGAAATCACCGGCGAGATGATACTGCCCATGATGGTGCGCCAGGTGCGCGCCATTTCGAATAGATAGATTGCGCGGACTGCATGAATATTCATTTTTTCTCTCCGACCAGGCTCACGAAAATATCTTCCAGCGAGCTTTGCGTCGTTTGCAGGTCCTTGAACTTGACGCCGTTATCGGCGAGGTCTTTCAGCAGCGCAATGATGCGGCCCGGTTCATCCTGCGCGTCGTAGGTGTAGGTCAGCTCACTCCCGTCGGCCGACAGGTGGAGCCGGTAATCACTCAGGCCGGCGGGAATGTGCTCGATCTCGTCTTCCAGTTGCAGCGCGAGTTTCTTCTGGCCGAGCTTGCGCATCAGTTCGGCCTTTTCCTCGACCAGGATGATCTCGCCGCCGTTGATCACACCAATCCGGTCGGCCATTTCCTCGGCTTCGTCAATGTAGTGCGTCGTCAGGATGATCGTTACGCCGCTCGCCTTCAGGCCGCGCACGAGATTCCACATATCGCGGCGCAGTTCGACGTCAACGCCTGCGGTCGGCTCGTCCAGGAACAGGATTTCCGGTTCGTGCGAGAGCGCCTTCGCAATCAGCACGCGGCGTTTCATGCCGCCGGACAGCGTGACCAGCTTGTTGTCCTTCTTGTCCCAGAGCGACAGCGACTTCAGCACCTTTTCTATGTGCGCCGGATTCGGCGGCTTGCCGAACAGGCCGCGGCTGAATGAAACAGTCGCCCAGACGGACTCGAAGGCGTCAGTGGTCAACTCCTGCGGCACGAGGCCGATCATCGCGCGGGAGGCGCGGTAGTCGGAGATAATGCCGTGACCGTTGACCCGGATCGTGCCTTCCGTGGCATTCACGATGCCGCACACAATGCTGATCAGGGTGGTTTTACCGGCGCCGTTCGGCCCCAGCAATGCGAAGATTTCGCCACGGCGGATATTCAGCGTGACGTTTTTCAGCGCCTTGAAGCCGGAGGCATAGCTCTTCGACAGATTCGAAATTTCGATGATGTTTTGCATGGCCGTGAAGATATCAGAAAGCGGAATATCGTTCGCAGATGACCGGGATTAGATCTGAGGCCGCGTGGTCGTCTAGCCACGAAAAACGCCGGGAACGTGGTTTGCGGCAATATCCCAGGAAGACCCCGGAGGCTCGCATGACCGATCCAGATCCTTTTGACTTGCAGCGTTTTATCGATGCGCAGGATCCGCTGTTCCAGACGATCACGGCCGAGCTCGAGGCCGGCAAGAAACGCACGCACTGGATGTGGTTCGTGTTTCCGCAGATCCAGGGACTGGGTCATAGCGAAATGGCGCGCCGCTACGCGATTTCATCGGTGGACGAGGCGCGGGCCTACCTCGCTCATCCCGTGCTCGGCGAGCGGCTGCTGATTCTCACGCAAATCGTGAACGCGCTCGACGGGCGCTCGGTGGAGCAAATTTTCGGTTACCCCGACGACCTGAAATTCCATTCGTCGATGACCCTCTTCGCCCACGCCGCCACCGACAAAATGCCGTTCGAACTGGCGCTGAATACCTATTTCGGCGGCGAGCCGGACGCAGGGACGGTCGCGCGCCTGAGGTAAGCGGGAAATCTGCTCCAGCGGGTTTCTTCCGACGAAACGTTACAATTCGCGTCGACGCATATTCGCCGCCCGCCGGTCCCACAAGGACCCGTGACGGCTTGCGTCACCGGCCGCATTTATCGACAGCACCGTCGGTCAAGCCTGGAACACCCTTCTTTTCGTTTCGTTGCTTCGTGACTGATCGCCCGCGCCCGATGCACCCGGCGCTCCGGGCGACGCCCCTATCAATCAGCCAGGATCGTCTCTCCATGCTTTCGCGCGTCACCCGCTTGTTCCCTCTTTGGGCCGTTCTCATTTCGGTCGTCGCGTACTTTTCGCCGGCAACGTTCACAGGCATTGCGCCGCACGTCACCACGCTACTCACCATCATCATGTTCGCGATGGGCGTAACGCTTTCGTTCGCCGACTTCCGGCGCGTTTTCACCCGGCCGGCGCCGGTCATAGCGGGGATCGGTTTGCATTATCTGGTGATGCCGCTCGCAGCCTGGGGCATCGCCAAATTGCTGCGCATGCCGCCCGACCTGACCGCAGGCATGGTGCTGGTCGGCAGCGTTGCCAGCGGCACGGCGTCGAACGTGATGATCTATCTCGCGCGCGGCGACGTGGCGCTGTCCGTCACCATCAGTGCCCTGTCCACGCTGGTCGGCGTGTTCGCCACACCGCTGTTGACGCGCCTTTACGTGGATGCGTCGATTGCCGTCGATGTCCACGGCATGCTGATGAGCATTCTCCAGATCGTCGCATTGCCTATCGTGGCGGGGCTGATCATCAATCAGTTGTTCAACAAGACCGTGCGCGCAATCGAGCCCGCGTTGCCGATCATTTCGATGATCGCAATCCTGCTGATTATCTCGGCCGTGGTTGCAGGGACGCAGAAGAGTATTGCGTCGGTCGGCTTGCTGGTGATGTTGGGCGTGATCCTGCATAACGGTATCGGCTTGCTTGGCGGATATTGGGGCGGCCGTCTGCTGGGTTTCGATGAAGCCGTGTGCCGCACGCTGGCAATCGAAGTCGGCATGCAAAACTCGGGACTCGCTGCCACGCTGGGCAAGCTGTATTTCACGCCGATCGCAGCGCTCCCGGGTGCGCTGTTTTCGGTTTGGCACAACTTGTCGGGATCCTTGCTGGCAGGGTACTGGGCCGGGCGGCCGGCGAAAGGATCGACGCGTGATCTTGAAGCGATGGCGTTGGCGAAAGGTTCGCGGCTGGAGAGCTGAGTTTGATTGGGGGCGATGCGATGCGTCGCCTCCTTCGCTGTATTTCAATTACCCCTCCTGCAGCCCCGTCACCACCTCATCCGTGGACCGCACGCGCCCCATGCGCGTGAAAATTTCCCGCGTCACGAACGTGTGTGCATCGCCTGTCAGCGACGTCATGGCGTCCTCCGCGAACACCAGTTCATAACCGCGATCAAACGCGGCACGCGCCGTCGACTCCACGCCGAAATTCGTCGCGATGCCGCTCATGACGATCGTTCGAATACCCTTGCGGCGCAGTTGCTGTTCGAGATTCGTGCCATAAAACGCGCCCCATTGACGCTTGGTCACGACGACGTCACCGCTCTGCACGCCCAGATCCGGCGACAACTCCGATGCATTCGCGGGCGGTGGCGGCGAACCCGGCGGACGCGTCAGCGGCGCGTCGGCGGGAAGGCTCAGCAATGCCGTTACATCCACGCGCACCCAGACGATCGTGCCGCCCTTCGCACGCAATGCATTGGCAAGTTGAACGGTCTTGCCGAGCACGTCGGCGGCGGAATGCGGCGCGAGCTGACGCGCGAGATTGCTGGTTTGCAGATCGATCGAGATAAGCGCGGTATGTTCAGGGTTCAAATCGAGACTTGGCATAGTGGCTTCCATCATTGTAGGCACGCGTGACAGAAGGTAACGCGTAAAATATGAGTACATCCTCATATTTTACGCGAATTTCAAATTCGCTCACATACCAGGGGCTCGGAGGACCACGTTCGCCGCACAACGCGGCGCTAAGCATCCTCGCCTGCACCGCGTCGTTTCAACTTATATTAGTAGGTGACCCAAGACCCGCTAGAAGGGGAACGATCATGGAACGCGACGATTTCATCGAAATGCTCGCGCGCGAGGGTTTTCAGACCACACGTATGACAGTTATAGTGGAAGGTTAAATGTAATGTTGGAGATTTTTATCCATGAAATGGAAATGTCCGTCGGCGGAGGACGCGCCCATGCGACTCGGGCACGACCTACGCATTGAACAGCTTGCTGCGCGCCGCGCTCATGATCGACGATATGGCGGGATGGCTGATCCGCCGTTCAATGGAGATGGCGAAGAACTCTTCAACAATTGTTTCGATGTGTCCAACCGCAATCAAGCCGTGCTCTCGTTTAAGTTGTGCCGCCAGCACCGTCGGTGCAAACAGCACACCCCTTCCCTCGCGGCCAAACGCGAGCGTCAGCGCGCTGTCGTCGAACTCTCCTACAATGCGCGGCGAGATCGTGCGCGACTTCAGCCAGTGATCGAGTTTCCTTCGGACTGCTGACTCAGTGCCGGGCAACAGCACCGGCATGTCGCTCAGCGATGCGGGGAAAGCCTTTGCGGCGCGTGCCGCCAAGGATTTGGATGCGAAGCAACTCAGCGTCGAACGGCCGAGCGAATGGTTGAACGCCTTGACGTTCACATCGGGCGGGATAGGGGCGTCGGCAATGATCAGGTCCAGCTTATGCACGGCTAATTGCGAAAGCAGCGCATGCAGCTTGCCTTCGTGACAGATCAACCGCAGTGAGTCCGACAGGTTCAATGCCGGCTCGAGTAGACGATAAGCCACCGTCTTCGGAACCGAATCCGCCACGCCCACGCGCAGTTGCGCCCGCGCGGCTTCCTTCTCCTGCCTGACCGCGCTTTCCAGCTCGGCGCCGAGCGAGAAGATCTCATCGGCGTAATCGAGTGCAAGCCGGCCCGCATCGGTCAGTTCAAGGTTGCGGCCGCTCTTTTTAAAGAGCTTTTTATTGAGCGCGTCCTCAAGCAGTTTGATCTGGCCACTCAGCGTCTGAGGCGTGATGTGCAACTGCGTGCCGGCACGCGCAATGCCGCCCGCATGCGCCGCGGCCCAGAAATAATACAAATGCTTGAAGTTCATTCATGCCTCCATGGCGATGCTGGGATACATCGGTTTTCTCGAAGTATCGACGCCAAAAATACGAATTTTACATTACGCTTTCATCCGCTACATTGAGGCTTCGTTAGGGTTTTGATGAAGGAGCCAAGGTAATGAAATGTCCAGTGTGCAAGACGCCGGATCTGCTGATGGCGGACCGCCAGGGAATCGAAGTCGATTATTGCCCGACATGTCGCGGCGTGTGGCTGGATCGGGGTGAGCTCGACAAACTGATCGGGCGAGCCGCTGACGAATCTGTCCCGCAAGCGCAAGCGGCAGCGGCAGCGGCAAGTACCCCGGTCGCGCGCCGGCATGACGAAGGCCGTCATTACAACGACCGCGATCGCCGCCACGGTTACGGCGACGATGAGTATCGCGACCGGCGTTATCCGTACAAAAAGAAGAAGTCGCTTCTCGGTGACCTGTTCGACTTCGGCTGACAACGTCGGCTGAAAAGCGCGGATATGCGCGCAACACGAGTAACAGCTCAAACCTATTTCTTAATCGAGGCACATGATGGCAACAGTCGCACAATTGCTGAGTTCAAAAACAGATCAGTCCTTTCACACGATTGAGGCGTCGGCGAGTGTCTTCGACGCCATCAAGCTGATGGCACATAAACAGATTGGCGCACTCGTGGTCACGTCCGGAGAGCACATCACCGGCATCGTGACAGAGCGCGACTATGCCCGGAAAATCGTGCTGCATGACCGGTTGTCAAAAGAGACGCCCGTGGGCGATGTCATGTCGAAAGCCATCCGATACGTTCGTCTCAATCAAACGACAGACGAATGCATGACGATCATGACTGAAAACCGCATACGTCATCTTCCGGTGATCGACGGCGGCCTGCTGATCGGCATGGTATCAATCGGCGATCTCGTCAGGAACCTGATCGTCGAGCAACAATTCACGATCCACCAATTGGAACACTACATTCGCGGCAACAGCCATGCAGCGGAGTCAGCGGTCGAAACACGCTAGACATGGGCGGCGGTTTATTAGGAAAACCCTGTCGGACTGAAGCGAAATCGAATCAATTTCCTGGCGAGGAGCCGTTGCGTGAGACGCGAAAGCGCCCCTACGGCCCTTGTCTGAATTTTCATTGAAAGACTGAGGCAACGATTGAAACAAACGGCTTCTGGTAAATCAGGCACTGACCGGCTGTGATGTAATCAGTCTGCTGCAAGACCTATGCGCATGGGTTTCGCATCGCTACGGGTAGGTGAGAAAAGCGCCGCGCGGTCGAACGCAATGCGCGCAGGCGGTGGTCAAGCGGTACTGTCATGACAGGGCGGCTCGTCCGGCCAGCGGCAGCGCGCGTTCTCTGACATAATGGCGTTTCGCCGTTTGCCACTTTTCGCCACCAAACGCCTTTCATTGCCACGTACGCCGGCACCATGCCAGCACCCTTCCCGCGGTCCTGATGCAGCCTTTCATCGTCTTGCTCGTCCTGTTCTCCGCGCTGCTGCACGCCACCTGGAACGCCTTCCTGCACACCAGCGGCGACCGTGTATGGCAGTTCGGCATGATGTCTTTCCCCTACCTCGTGTGTTCGGCGATCGTGTTGCTGTTCGTGCCCGCGCCGGCGCGTGCAAGCTGGCCGTACATCGCGGCATCGGCGGCTTTGCAGCTCGGTTATTGCGTGGCGTTGGCGAAGGCCTACAAGGCGGGTGACTTCGGGCAAATTTATCCCATTGCGCGCGGCCTCTCGCCGCTGCTGGTGTTCGCTGGCGCGTTCGTCTTCGCGGGCGAACATCTTCGGCCGCTCGCGCTGGCGGGCGTCGCGCTCGTGTCGATCGGTATCATTTCTCTGGCATTCCGCAAGCGCCGTTTCGCCACTGCAAGTGTGCCGGCCGCGCTCGTGACGGGCGCGTTCATCTCCGCTTACACAATCGTGGACGGCATCGGCGTGCGCGTAGCCGGTAGCGGCTTCGGATATATCGCGTGGGCGTACATCCTCTTCAACCTGCCCCTCGCCGCGATGGCTTTTTATCGATACGGCGGCCCGCGCCGCCTGTTCCTCGACGACCCGCGACGCTCGCTGCAAGCCTTAAGCGGTGGAGCGATCGCAATGGTCGCGTACACCATTGTGATCATTGCCTTTCGCTATCTGCCCATTGCGATGGTCTCAGCGTTGCGCGAGCTTAGTTCGATCTTCGCCGTTCTGATCGGCTGGCTGTTCATGCGAGAAAAGCTGACCGCGCGGCGCGTGCTGGCGTGTGCACTCGTCACGGCCGGCGCGGTTTTGATCCGCATTTAAACGGTGGAGTGCGAATTCTCAACCACGTCCACGCATTATTTCGCCGTGGGCGTGACCTCCACAGCCGTGGCTGAAATTAATACGGCGTGAACGGTGTCGCCCGGCTTCAATTTATATGCGGCTATTTCAGAACTTAAATCGAACGTCTCTGTATGCCATGGGCCACGCAGGGTGATTGTTTTATTCTTGCTATTGACACTCTGCACTGTTGCGACAATCTCGGTTTCGTGGACTGCGCCGAAACCCTGAGAACCGGATGCGGGCGCATAAACCTCGGTATCGACACGTTTTCGCAATTCGTCACCCTTCGCTGACGCTTTCGTTGCCCTGATCAGCATCGCGTCCCTGACCTGCACATCCACACGATCGCCAATCTTCAAGGCATCGAAGTTCGTCACCTCCTTGCCGACCGCCACCGGTAGCACCCGGCCCTTCGCGCCTTTTAGCGTCAAGGTCCTGGCACCCGCGTCGATACCGACAATCTGCGCGTGAAGCTGCTTTGGCGGGGCATTCAGCGCGGATTGAATTGCGGCACTGGAAAGTTGCTGATCGGTTTGCGCGCCAACCTGCGCTGTCACCGTTAATAAGGCAAACGATAAAGCCACAGTCCATTTTGCGGTCATGCAGTTTCTCCGGGCGAAGGAAAATTAAATCGCGCACCGAATCGAACGATTAATTCTATTTGGAAGCGCCAGCGCATTAATTTGCGAGCGCTATTTATACCGCGCACACCGGAGTTCTGTCCACGAAACCGCATTAATTACTGATTATCAAGTAATCGGGTGAAGCATTTAATAGATCGGATTAATTTTAATTTTTATCACAATCACTTCAATTCAACAGGAATTCCATGCAAAACCCGCGTCCTTTTCAGGACACCGGGCAAAACCTGAATCTTTGAAGCTGGCTGGTAATCAGGACTTAGGCAGGACGCGCGCCACTCACGTTCACCAAACGCAAACGGGTAATTTCAGACGGGGCGCCAATGCGTATTGGCGGTCCCCAATACCCCGTGCCGCGGCTGGTATACACCCACAAGTCGTTGAGCTTTTCGAGTCCGGCAACGAAAGGCTGCTGTAACCGGACGAAGAAATTCCAGGGCAGAAACTGACCGCCATGCGTGTGGCCGGACAATTGCAGCGTAAACCCTGCCTTCGATGCCGCCGGTGCGCTACGAGGCTGATGGGCCAGCAGCAGACGAAACGCGATGTCGGCTGGTGCGCCGAACATGGCTTTAGCCGGATCGCTTTTGTGGGCCGGGTCGAAACTGCCCGCGCCGTAGTCGGTCACGCCGGCCACGACTGCACGCGCACCGTCGTGATCAACAATCACGTGTTCGTTAAGCAGCACTTTCAGCCCAAGGCGGCGGAATTCAGCAATCCACTTGTCCGCGCCGGCGTAATACTCGTGATTGCCGGTGACCAGGAACGCGCCATGCCGCGCCTTCAGGTCGGAAAGTGGCCGCGTATGCGCGGCAAGATGCGGCACCGAACCATCGACCACGTCGCCTGTTACCGCGATTAGGTCTGGCGACAACGCATTGACCGCAGCCACGATCTTTTCGACGTAATGACGCTTGATGGTCGGGCCCACGTGGATATCGCTGATCTGCACGATGGTGAAGCCATTCAACGCGGGAGCCAGGTTCTCAATAGGCACATCGACGTTCTTCACCCCGGCACGCCGCCGCGCGCTGTAGATGCCGAACAGGGTCACCAGCACGGCGAGCAGCGGCACGCCAAGCGCGCTCCAGGCGATGAAACCAGGCCAGCCGCTCGTATCCTTTTGCACGCTGCTGATCAGGTGCAGGACCAGCAATACGATATCGCGGAGAAAAGTCAGCCCCAACAGTGAGGAGAAGAACCCCATGGTGAGCAGGCCGATCCACGCCAGACGATCGGACAGCGGTTGCTGACTGATATTACGCGCAGCCATGCCGAGCGGAATCAGCAAGCAGGAAGCTACGAGTGCGAGCACTGCGAGCCATCGCAGCGGCGCGCCAACGGGTGCAACCGGAATCAGGCGCACGCCGATATATACGTGAAACAGAATCCCGATACCGATGACGCGGATAAAAAACGCGGAACGTCGCATAGACCGCCTGGTGGAAGATAAAGCCGGTAGGTTGAACCGAGATTGAGACCGGCGACCCGCTACGTCGATACGTTTGACCGTCTGAGCGTCCGTCAACAAGCCCGGCCCGAAGCGGCATCCGATTCTACCGGTTCAGCAAAAAATCTGCCGGTGCGTAGCCGCTGCCAAAAGGCTCGCAACGTGCATGCCATAAAGGATTCGCAAGGCTCGCACTTCGTGAACACAGCGGCAAGCATGACAAGCCACTGCATGGAACCGCAAAAGAATCTGCGCTTTGCCAGGAACCCCACGCGGACGAATTGAAGTGCCGCGAATTCGACGCATTGGAAAAAATAACCCGCTTTCAGCGGGTTATTTTCATGCGATCACAGTACGTCCAAAGCTTGGCGTTCAGGGCGCAGAAGCTGCCTTGGCTTTCTCAGCCGCCGACTTTTTCTCCGCATTCTGGATATTTTGCGGATAGTTGGTCTGGTCACCGCCTGGCTGGTAGCCGTTCTTTTCCAGATCCTTCAGTTCGGCGTTCTTCTTGGCGCGGGCGGCCTTGCGGGCAGCCTTGCGTTGCGCCTTCTGCACCTGCTTAGGTGTGGAAGCACCCGTGTCGGTAGTGGCGGTTTGCGCCATCGCGACGGGGGCGGTCAACCCGGCAATTGATACTGATACGACGAGAGCCATTGCAGCCATGCGGATTCGGTACATAACGAGATTCTCCACGAAAAGCGGTTTTTTTGGTGCGGCAGCGCCATGGGCGTCCACCGCGTTTGTCGTGCTGGACCTGCATGCTTCGCTACGTGCCAGATATTCCCACACTTACGACCTTGTTCGCGAGCCATCGGACACGCGTGGATATCTTAACCAACTCTTTGTAAAAACGTGTAGCACATCCGTAAGAACTAAATCACAAAACCCCTGTTTTTTTCGATACCGGTCATGCCGTTACGTCAAAAACCGCACGAAGTCGTCGACCTCTTCGCGTCTGCTGACGAGCGCATTCTCAGGTTGCGACAGATCTGCGTAACCGATGCTCATGCCGCACACCACGATCTCGTTGTCAGGCAGTGCCAGATGTTCCGCGATGATCCGGTGATAGCGGTTGAACGCGGCCTGCGGACAAGTATCCAGCCCGAACGCGCGCGCCATCAGCATGACGCTCTGCAGGAACATGCCGTAGTCGAGCCATGAACCCTGCTCCATGCTGCGATCCGTGACGAAAATCACGCCGACCGGCGCGCCGAAGAATTCGAAATTGCGGCCAAGCTGGGCCTTCATGCGGGTTTTATCCTCGCGCGTTATTCCGAGCAGCGAGTACAACGACCAGCCGAGTTCGCGCCTTCTGTCGATAAACGGCGAGGTCCACTTGCGCGGGTAGTAAGCGAATTCTTCCTCGTGCAGCTTGTCCGCCTCGGGATCGTTGTACACGGCAAGGATCTTTCGCGAGAGCGCATCGCGCGCATCGCAGGTCAGCACATAAGCCTTCCACGGCTGTGTATTGCTGCCCGACGGCGCACGCCGGGCATGATCAAAGATCTGGCGCAGGGTGGCTTCGTCGACCACGTCAGGCAGGAACGCGCGAATGGAGCGGCGCGACATCAGCGCCTGCATCACGGTCACAGTGCCGGTTGCATCGTCGTTATTCATTAAAGCCCTCGTCTCGGGATTACATGCCTTAAGCGCACTGTGCCTGCGCCCAAGCGTTCGCCGGTTACTTTATCGCGCCCCGGCCGAACGCGCCCGGCGTGCTCGCCTGAAGCGTGTGTTCGCGAGTTCGACGACTTCATCGGCGCTGCCGTTCAGCACCGCGCGCAGCATGTAGAGGTCCATTTCGATGGTCGAGTTGACCGAGACAAAGTTGTCGTTGCGGGAGATCTTGTGGGGATCGTCCACATAGCTGACAGGATAACTTTCGATGGAAGGGTTATCGTTGGGCAACGCCCTTTAAACAAGAGGCAGGCTACGCGCAATGCTTAAAAAAAATCCATCCGGCTTGCGCCGAATGGATTTTTTAGCGATAACGCGTGGTCGCGGAGGTACCTTGATTGCCGCGTTACCGCGCTTCCGTAGAAGCTCGAAATCAACCGGTTTTACCCGGGCGATTCGCCGTTCGTCATCCAGCGGGGATCTGAATCACCAACGAAGTGCACATGATGAAGTTTCGACGAATTGCCGGCTATCGGAGGAATCCGACTGCTTCAGTTAAGCGCTTTTCCTGAACCCAGCGAATTCGGGTTCGATAGATCGACCAGCACACGCGTACCCGGAACAACCGTGGCGGCAGCCGCTGGCGAATTTGCCTGCACCGTCAGTACGTCGCCTTGCGTGTCCTTGAGCGTCATCAACCCGCCGTCGACGCGTGCCACGCTGGCCACGACCCGGCTACCGTCCGGCGAAGGCACGGCCGCCAACGATGATGCATCAAGCACTGTCAGCCTGACCGCGCGCTGTGCCGAACCTACCACGTTCGTGCCGGCTTTCAGTTTGTCGAGGTTCGGCACGTTGTTGCCGACCTGGAACGCTTCCGTGCCGCCCTGCGCGTTAATGACCGTAACTTGGTGCGTAACCATATCCACCGACTGTACGCGCCCGCCAACACGCACTGACGTGGTGCCGTCGATAGTCGTGGCAAACGCGCCTGCCGTTATCATTACCATTGACGATGCGGCCGCGATCAATGCGGACTTGATTGACCAAAGGGACTTAGTTGACTTCGATTTCATGTTGTTACTCCTGCCGGACAAATAAGGTTCCGCTCGTGCGCTGCCCGATCTAATCGCACAAACTATTTAAATAAAGTGAACCCAGTTTGTTTTTCGAGATGGGACCTGTCAATCAGGGCGATTGCATGAAGGCTCGTTAACAATCAAAGGGTTAGAAAAAGAGGGTTGTTAACTCGACGGGAAAGGCGTTTACTTTCGTCTTTTTCAGGTCGAAACGATGCACGATGAAGCACTGAGTATTGAAGATGCGTTTGGTGATTTGAAAGACCCTCGCAGGCGCACGCCGGCTCACGATCTGAGCGGGATGCTTATGGTTGCGGTGTGTGCGATCCTCAGCGGGGCAGACAGCTGGGTCGCGATCCAGACTTGGGGCACAGAAAAACTGGACTGGCTGCGCCGCTATGTGCCGCTGGAGCACGGCATTGCCTCTCACGACACCTTCGGGCGGGTGTTTGCGTCGCTTAATTCCAAGCAGTTCGAAGCCTGCTTTATCCGCTGGATGAGCCACCTGTGTCCGGCGCTTGTCGATCAGGTCGTGGCGATCGACGGCAAGACCGTGCGTGGCTCGCATCGGGCAGGTGAGCGTGCGATTCACCTGGTATCAGCGTACGGTTGTGGACTGGGCGTGGTGCTCGGGCAGGTTCGTACGGCCGACAAAAGTAACGAAATCACGGCGATTCCGGAACTACTCGACGCCCTGCTACTTAAGGGTGCGATTGTCACCATCGATGCCATGGGGTGTCAGCAGCGCATTGCGCAGAAGATCGTGGACGGCGAGGCTGACTACGTGCTGGCCGTCAAGGGAAACCAGGGCAAACTCAAGGACCGGGTCCATGAGGCCTTTGCAGCATTGGAGCGCTGGCCGGGTGCCTACGAGTGCGACGAACATGTGGAGATTGGCAAGGATCACGGGCGCATCGAAACACGCCGCTGCGTGGCGCTGTCGTACACGCCTTGCGCACTGGACGCCCTGTCTCGCTGGCCGAAGCTGCGGTCAGTGGCGATGGTCGAGGCCACGCGTGAGATCAACGGTGCCGTTTCAACCGAGCGCCGTTATTACATCAGCAGCCTCCCGCCTAACGCACTCACGATCGCTCAGGCCGTACGTTCCCACTGGCGCATAGAAAATTCGATGCACTGGGTATTGGATATGGCCTTTGGCGAAGATCAGTGCCGCGTACGGGTGGACAACGCCGCGCAGAACTTCGCTGTCCTTCGGCGCATCGTGATGAACCTGCTCAAGCGCGATACGACTTCCAAGGTGGGGCTGAAGATTCGCCGTCTGAAAGCGTGTGCGAACGACCGCTATCTCGCTCAACTCCTCGGCTGGCATGAATAGAAATTTAACCTTTAGTGCAATTGCCCTGACCTGTCAATCAATCCGACTTCTTTTTAGGTATCCTCCTATTTCAAGATCGGAGTTTGATCTGCGTACCAAAACACTCAATTTCGGAGCTTGTTGGAAGTCGTCAGGCCTGAAGGTCGTACACTGTTGCAATCATGCTCCGCGTACTTATTTAGGATGACGCAGTCCATTACAATAGGCACCTGCAATCTTTGCCCGGCATCGGGCGCTGGGGAAATACCATGTCTCTTCTCGACGTGGACACTATCGATTACGTCGGCGTGAACATTTTGTTCAAGCGCGTGTACGTCGGCATTTTCGACGACCTCGACTGGGACGACGAAGCAACGCATTTTGCGCTGCTGACCAAAAAAATCGATCGTTACACGCAGTACATCCGTTCGGGCCAGTTACTCTCGGCTTACCCGCGGGTGCGGGGTTATCCCGTGATTATTGAATACGTCGCCATGCGACCGATGACCCGCTCCGCCGAGGTTTTCTGGAAGACGCGCGAGACGCTTATCCGCGCGAGCGGTTTTGACGTCCGGTGCCGTACCGTTGACGTGCGGCATGCGCTGGCCGCAGATGCCGGGGCGAAGGTGGACGACGCTGAAGTTGCTGCTGACACGCGGCTGGAATCGGTTGTCAACGCGCTCGATCTCGCTACGCGGCCAGCTCCTGAAGAGAAGCAGCGCGAAGACATCGTACATACCGGGCGGCGTGCAGTGCTGGTGATGCGCAAGAAAACGTCCTCGGGGCGATGAGAACGTCCGAGCGGACCAGGTAAGCGCCATCGGGCGGCACGCCAGATGGCGACAAAATGGTGACAATCAATCGAAAAAAGGCGAAGCCCAATTGGGCTTCGCCTTTTTCATGTTCTGCGGTAAATTCGGGCCGGCGCAGCAATGTTCGCCGCGTTCCTGTGCATCCTTCCCAAGCCTTCACCGGTCCGCCGGTCCAGCGAACCTGAACCGGCCTTTTACGTAGCAACCGTGGTTCACACGCCGGTTTCGTCCTGGCGCATGAACCGGGCATTTCATTCGCCGCCCATATTCGTCGGCAAGCGCCGTTTATGGGAAATAGCGACGGGACGCTTTGAGTCCGCGTCCCGCGGAGCGCCCGTGCGTGGCGCACCCGCAGTGAATGCTTTGCCGGTGTCTTCCTGGATGGTCGAAATCGAGTGCTTGTACACCGCCTGGATACCGGCGGCTGAACTCAGCATGACCAGATACTGGTCGAACGATTCGATGTGGCCAACCAGCCGTACCCCGTTCACGAGAAAAATTGCGACACGCTTGCGCTCTTTGCGGGCGGCGTTAAGCACGTCGCTCTGACTTTGCTGCTGGGGTTCTGTAGCCATTCTCTTTCGACCTGACGTTAGTATTTCAGACTGTTCCGGCAGATATCCGCCGGAATCTTGATGCATTACACAGTGCGCAGCCGTCGGACTCACATTGAGTCCCGGAGAAACAACTTGCGCTGACCGAATGCTACCGTTTCTCGCCGCTCGGTAACACCATGATGCCAGAGGGCGGCGCCGCGCACCGTTTGCCCCCATTCGAGCAACGCCGCTCCCGGGAGTTCAAATTTCGCACGAAAAATCAGTTTCCGAATATTCGCAAGCCCGATAAAAGCGCCCACACTCGTATGTCCGATACTAACCCACTGGAATATCGAGTGGGCGTGGCCGTTGAAGACGAACAAGATCAAAACCGGACAAACTATCGCCGGCCGGCGCCGCGCAGTGCGACGGGCAACATCGGCCAACTTGCAGATGATTGCTGAAAAGTCCTGCAGGCTGAGCTGCATCGAACATGCGGTCGACTGGAGCGCGCGTTCCCGGGCAATCCGCCATTCGAACGGCGCAAGAGGTTAAAAAAGGCCATCACGCCCGGTTTCCCGAGTCGCAACAGCCTTTTGCGTTCGCCACCGGCTAACACGGGTGGTGCCTGGATTCCAGCGTCCGGCGTTATTGAGCGGGGGTTACCGGCTTCTTCTTGTGCTTGAAGAGGTGGGGCTTGCCTCTCGAACTTCCCGGCGTGGAGCTATTGTCACCCCCGGTGGTCGGACCGGCCGTTGCAGCGCCATGCGCGTTGCCGCCGCCTGAACCACCGTTGCCGTTGCCCTGCGCCGCGGCCATGCCGGACGCGCCAAGCAAGATTGCGGATACGCAAATCAGGTTAAGCACTTTCATCGTCAATCTCCAAAGAGCACGATTCAGCATTCGATTGCCGGCCACCCGGATCCATGTTCGATGACCGACCGGCAGACAACGGGTCGAATGTAATGTAATGCACGCACCGCTTCAAGAATTGTTTCCATTAAACCGGTATACGCCCTTCTGTAGCGCTACGCGCGTCGACGCGTGTCCTTCAAGCCGGCGGCCCTGGCAACAAGGGCATCAGTTGCCCTGCGACGCTGTCCAGGATCTCCTTCGACAAAGCCGGGTCAGAGACCGCTCTCGCCAACCCGATCGCGCCGAGACAGGCGCTCAACTGCAGCATTGCGCGGGCGCGGCGCTCGGCCGGGTCCGCGATATCGAGCAAACCCTCGGAGAATGCGAGATTGTGCTTGACCCTTTCAGTGAATACCTCACGCGTGGCGTCATTGCTGCGCCCGACATCACCCAGCAACGCGCCCAGCGCACAGCCTTGGCCAGGGGCATCCCGATGCGCCTCGCTCAGGTAATCGCGTACCGCCTGCGCGAGGTTTTCTGCACGTGCTTCCCATACGTCCAGGCTTTTGAATGCAACCTCGAGCGCCTCGGTCACGAGTTCGTCGCGCGATTCAAAATGCTTGTAGAAACCGCCGACTGTCATGCCGGCTTCCTTCATGACGTCGGCAACGCCAATGCCGTCCAGCCCAAGTTCCCGGAAGCGTCGTGCCGCCACATCGACGATTCGCTGATGCGTAGCCGCCTTCTCTGCCTGTGAATGTCCCATGACCTTCGTTTGTCCTGTGATGGGGTGACTATAGGCACCCTACAGGCACCCCCGGGACATCAATCTTAATGCAGAACTGGAATGGCACAGGCCCGGTCGGGCTCGACGCAGTATTCATCGCCGCTGCCTGTTCGCGTCATTTTCCACCGTACGATGGAATCATATTCAGGCATGCGAAACAATTGGCGAAAAGAAACGTTTGTTTCCCGATGACGCCTCAGCCAGACAGCGTCATCTGTTCTTCATGCCTTGAAAAAGCGGTTCTCGGGCCTCGGTAATCCAAGATTCTCTCGCAGGGTGACGCCTTCATATTCACGTCGAAAGATGTCTCTTGCCTGCAGTTCGGGCACGACCTTGTCGACGAAATCGTCGAGTCCGCCCGGCAGATAGGGGAACATCACGTTGAAACCATCCGATCCGTCCTCCACGAGCCATTGCTCCATCTGGTCCGCAATCATCCTGGGCGTGCCGACCATTTCAAGCCCCGAATAACCGCCGACCCGCTGCGCAAGCTGGCGGATCGTGAGATTGTCGCGGCTGGCCCAGTCGATCACGCGCTCACGGGCACTTTTGCTTGCATTGGTTTCAGGTATCTCGGGCAACGGCCCGTCCGGATCGAAGCCTGAGACATCGTGACCAAGCATGATCGAGAGCGAGGCGATGCCGCTGTCGTAATGAACAAGGCTATCGAGGCGCGCCCGCTTTTCTAGTGCTTCGTCCAACGAGTCACCGACCACGACGAACGCCGCCGGTAAAATCTTGAGATGTTCGGGATTTCTCCCGAGTTTCGCCATCCGTCCTTTGATATCGGCGTAAAACCGCTGACCGTCTGCCAGCGTGGTCTGCGCGGTAAATACGGCTTCCGCCGTCTCGGCCGCGATCTGCCGCCCCGCTTCCGACGACCCCGCCTGCACGATGACCGGCCAGCCCTGCACGGGTCGCGCAATATTGAGCGGCCCACGCACCGACAGGTTCTCGCCCTTGTGGTTCAGCACATGCATCTTGGCGGGGTCGAAGAACATGCCGCTTTCGACGTCGCGAATGAAGGCGTCGTCAGCCCAGCTATCCCAGAGACCGGTCACGACATCGAAGAACTCCCGGCCCCGCCGATATCGCTCGCCGTGCTCCACATGTTCTTCCAGACCGAAGTTGAGCGCTGCGTCCGGGTTGGCCGTGGTGACCAGGTTCCAGCCAGCGCGCCCACCGCTCAAGTGGTCGAGCGAGGCAAAGCGGCGCGCGACGTGGTAAGGCTCGTCGAACGTGGTGGACGCTGTCGCGATCAGGCCGATGCGCTCGGTCACCGCCGCAAGCGCCGACAACAATGTCAGCGGCTCGAACGATGTGGCTGTGTGACTTCGCCTCAACGCCTGGCTAGACATGTTGAGCACGGCTAGGTGGTCTGCCATGAAGAAGGCGTCGAAACGACCACGCTCCAGCGTCTGCGCAAAACGCTTGAGATGTGCGAAATTGAAGTTGGCGTCCGGGAATGCACCGGGGTAGCGCCAGGCTCCAGTATGAATGGTGGCCGGGCGCATGAAAGCGCCCAGGCGCAAGCGACGTTGCGTGGTCATGGGATTTTCGTTCCAGCGTTGATAGGAGTGCCTCGACGGCCAAGGCAAACGCTGCGCTCGTGGCGTCATCGATAAAATACGTCGAATGGCAAAAGCGTGCACGAACGGCTATCAATCAAGGACGGCTTGGTGAGTCGTTCGTCCTTTTGAAGGCGCGTGGCATCGCCGATGCATGCGGCCGCGCGGGCGACGCCGCATGCCTGTGTCAGCCGGCCGGTTGCACGTCGAACTTGTCTACCCGATCCGTATAGAAAGCCAGATGGTCCTTGATCTGGGCGACCGCGGGATAGGTGTCTTCATAGGTCCATACCGCGTTCACGGAACGTTCGCCACCCAGCGGGATGCTGTAGTACGAGCAGTCCCCTTTGTACGGGCAATAGGTCGCGTGGTCGGTGCGCTGCAACAGCGACATGTCGACGTCCTTACGCGGAATGTACTGAACCGCCGGGTACGACGCTTCGCGCAACGTCAGTGCCTCGCGGGTATCTGCAACGACACGCCCGCCGATCGTGACGGTGATGCGCGCCGGGTTGGGCTCGATCGTGATGGGGTGATCGGGGCCGGGAATCCTGACTGTTTTGGTCTGCATGGCTTCGTGCTCCTTGAAGCAAGGGTGAACGGACTCAGCGAAGTGAGATAGTCGTTACCTGCGAATACTGCAGGGTATCGGAAAGCGCGGTTTCTTGCCGTGCACCCCGCGTGTGTGCGCGTCGGTACCACCGCCTTGGCAGATCGGCCGCCAGGACAGGATGCTTGCGTCAAGAAACAGATAAGCCGCAGCGGCGGGAACACGCGCGGAACAGTCAGCCAGCAGAAATGATGTTGAAAGAATTGTTTGACTTGCCGAGCGTCACGCCGCTTGCCGGGTCGAACCATGGCGAGCCGCATGAAAGCAATGCAGCACGGCCTATAAATAACCCTTGCCGTCTACATAGGCCTTGCGCCAGCGTGTAATCGTCACGCGCTCGAATAAACCGGCAAGCGCGAACGGGTCGTTCGCGATGAAACGTTCGACTTCCTCACGCGTCTCGAGGTCGACTACATACAAGCCGCCGCCCGCGTTACTGCCGTCGTCCTGGAGTTTCGCGCCGCACGCAAGCAACAGTGCCTTGTTCGCTTCGAGATAGGCCAGGTGCACGTCGCGCTCTTGAATGCGCACCGATGCGTGACCGGGCTTGTCCCACGTTTCGATAATGAACGCCATGACACTCCTTTTATCGAACTCGGTTCTAGTTCTGCGCGATAGCCGACGGATGCTGCGCAAGCGGCGTGACCTGGATCGCCATGTAAGGAAAGAGCGGCAGCGAGCTAAGCAACGTATGGAGCTCGTCGTTGGACCCGACGTCGAGGACGCTGTAGTTCGCGTACTGCCCAGCCACGCGCCACAAGTGACGCCACTTTCCTTCGTGCTGCAGTTTTTGCGAGAACGCTTTCTCGTCGGCCTTCAGGCTATCGATGAGCTCGGTGTCGGCATCGAGGGGAATCTGTACCACCATATGAACCAGGAACAACATGATCGGACCTCCGGAAGATGATTGAACCGCCTAGCCCCACGAAAGAATCGCGACGGTATAAACAATACCGATCCAGAACATCATGATGACGGTATAACCCATGATGTCCTTCAGCTTGAGCTTCGACAACGCGAGCGCCGGCAGGATCCAGAACGGCTGGATCAGGTCGTTCCAGGCGTTGCCGAGCATGACCGCAGTGGCCGTATGCCCCACGGACGCGCCAATCGCCTTCGCCGCCTCGATCATGAACGGCCCCTGGATGACCCAGTGACCGCCGCCTGAAGGTGCGAAGAAATTGGGTTCGTCAGTAAAAAGTGTGGGTGGATGGAGGCTCGGGAAGCTTGCCAAGTGCATGATAGAGCGCGATTTCTGTGGCTCGGAAGGTTCGGAAGCCGTACGCTTTTCTCATAGTGACTTTGGCCTTATTGTTCAGCCCCTCGATAACGCCGCTGGAGAACTGCTTTCTGGCACGGAAGTAGTTGAGGATCAGATCCCGGTGCGAGCGCACGGTCCGGGCAAACTTCTTCATCGGCTCGATGCGTGAGCGCATCACCTGCTTGCACCACTGGTCGAGGAACTTGCCCGCCCAGACAGGAGAGATGTAGTCCCAGAGTTGCTGGAATTCTTCTTTGAGCAGATAGGCACGTACGCTACGTAAGTTGTACTGGAGTAGGTCACGCAGGCGAACGCGTTGTTTGCCAGTAAGGTTCTCGCGTCGCGCAAGCAGGCACCAGCGGGATTTTTTGAGAACAGGCTCATAGCCATCACGCGACATGCGCCTGGCCTCATCGGCTCGCACCTCATCGATCGCTTTGTTCATCTTGGCAACGATGTGGAAACGGTCGAGGATATTCAGGGCGTTCGGGCAATGACGCGCTATCATTTCGAGATAGGGCTTCCACATGTCGGAACACACGAATTCGACCTTCTCGCACAGCGGCTTGCCGATCATCGCAAAGAACTTCGCGAAGCTCTCCTTAGTACGTTCCTGTCCGACCCAGAGCAGTCGCGTGCGGCCGGCCTCGATCTGGTAGACGAGCGTGAGGTACTGGTGCCCTCGGCCATACTGGATCTCGTCAACGCCGAAAGCGCGAATCGTCCCGAGCTCACGATGATTCAGCCCCCAGTCGACTACCCATTCCACGGCATTGAAGACCTTCTCCCAGCTGGTGCGGAAACTCAGCGCGGTTTCTTTCCACGACAGCTTACGAGCCCACTGGGCCAGAAAAAGCATGTATGCCTTGGTCAACGTATGCTTGCCGATAGCCCACGGTACCGTCTCAACCTTTACGCCACACCGACGGCAATCGACACGACGCATCGAATACAGCAGAATGACGGCAAAACCCCAGATTGGGATGAACTCGAAGCGACGTTCTCCGAGCGTATCGTAGCCGCTTGCGCGCTCGTTGCAGCACGAACAAACTGGTTTGGATCCCTTACGTGGGCGCACGTCAATCTCAATGGTCTGCGTCCTGTCGCACAGCCGCGCCCCTTCATAAACGAAACCGGGGAAATGATGACAGGAATTGAGCAAGCGGGTCAAAAGCATGGCTAGCAAGCGAAAAATCGTCGGTAATACCGCCATTGTCACACCCGAATCAAGCGCTCTTGAACGACTCGTTCCCGACCTGCAAAACTGGCCCAAGTCTTGGAGCTTTGAGCAACAGGACATTCCGTTCGGACAGGATCTCGTCAAGATATTCACACCGTATCTCCTGCATCTTCTGGACAGCGGTTACAGCCGAAAAACCCTGCACCAGCATCGGGACTTCATCTGGATGCTCGGTGGTCGTCTCGTTGAAGAGCGGCAGCTTTACCGCGAACTCAGGAGGCTGGACGCCCGCTCAATACTGTTACGGTATATCGACGAGCAAGACGGTGGCCCACTCCTGGATGACCGCTCTGAGCGCGAGCAAGGCCTCTTCGATGCCACCTGCCGAAAGCTATGTTGTTTCCTCAACGCCGCCTGAATCCATCGATTTCACCCACAGATTCCCCCGACGATCCAGAAATTGATGAAGAACGAGCTGATGAGGCCCCAGAACGGCAACGTATGCGGCGTCGCGATCTTGACGAAGAACTCCGAAAACGTGTTGACCAGTCCCGACGACGCCATGATCGCCATGATGCCCGCGTAAAACGGATATTGCAGGATGATGCCGCTGATCGTACGAATGCCTTCGTTGAGTTTCTCCACGTAACGGATCGGCGTGCCCAGCAAGATGATGCCGAGAAACAGGATGATGAAGTTGATCAGGTTCAGATCCATCGTGCCGCCGCCGTGGAAATACAGCACCACGTAGACCACGCCGATCAATCCAATCAAGCCGCTCAGCAAGCGGCTGTTGTTCAGGCGGCTGGCGAACGTGTGTTCGTCGCCGGCGTCGGCGGGAACAGCCGCTTGGGCTGCTCGCGTGCGCTCCTCAAGCGTGCGGTCAATCTCGGTCACAGGCTGGCCCGGCTTCGGATGCAGCCATGCATTGAGCAAGGGCAGCGTGATCAGCACGACCAAGCTGGTCACGAGCATGGTCGGAGAAAAGATGGTTTCCGAGAGCGGAATCACGCCCATCTGCGCTTCCATCGGGTGACCTTTGGTTGAGATGAGCACGGGAATGCTTGCCGATAATCCGAGACCGTAAAGCGTGAAACCGCTATAGGCCGACGCAATGATCAAAGGGTAATGCACGCCCTTCACACTGAGCGCCAGCTTGCGCGCGACAATGCCGCCGATCACCAGCCCGAAGCCCCAGTTGAGATAACTGCCGATGCCGCCCACCAGCGTGGCAACAATGATCGCCATACGCGGATCATGCACTCGCATCACGATGCGATCGAGGAATCGCTCAGTCAGCGGTGCGGTCGCGAGCACGTAACCCATCGCCAGGATCACGGCCATTTGCGTGGTGAACGCGAGCAACGTCCAGAAGCCCTTGCCCCAGCTTGTTGTCAGCGCCACGATGCCCTGACCCTGCACCAATACGGCAAGGATCATGGTGAGAAGGGTCAGCCCGATCGCAAATACAAACGGATCTGGCAAATACTTGCGCATCAGTTCAGTGAAGAATCCCGTTATTTTCTGCATTGCAATGTCTCTATCGTATTATTTAGTTAAGCGAAATTTTTAGTCACGTTCTCGCCGCAAAGAGGCCGGTAGCCCGGCTCTCAGGTATCGTTGCCTGAAGCCGCCAACCGCCGGTGGCGGGCCAGCGCCATCAATGCGCGGTCGCGCCATGCCACGCGTTCTTCCCATTGTTCAAGCGGCACCGCTGCGCGCCTTGCCGCAGCCACCTTCTCGACCAGCTCCGGTGTCCACGGATCGTGTTGGCCGCGTTCCGCGCCCATCCGTTCGTATGCTGGCCCCATCTTCTGCGCGTGCGAACTGATGCCGCCGCGCGTATTCAGGTCCACCGTTTCGAATGGTCCGATCACAGACCACCGCAAGCCGAGGCCGTCACGCATGACCGTGTCGATGTCCTCGACGGTCGCAACGCCGTCGCGCACGAGGCAATACGCTTCGCGCAGCACGGCGCCCTGCAGCCGGTTGAAGACGAACCCCTCGACTTCTTTCGATACCAGCACGGGTTGCAGGCCGGCATCGCGGAAAAGCTGCAGCGTGCGTGTCGTGACGTCAGGCGCGGTAAAAGGCGCGGGCACAATCTCGATCACGGGAATCAAGTAGGGTGGATTGCCCGGATGCGCAATCAGGCAACGATGCCTGCCGGCCAAGTCATCAACAAAGGTGGATGCCGTTAACGCCGATGAAGCGCTGGCGAAGATCGCCTTCGCGGGCGCGGCAGCATCGAGTTGCGCAAACAGCGCACGCTTGATGTCCACCCGCTCGGGTGCGCACTCCTGCACGAAATCCGCGTCGGCAACCGCTATTTCTATGGACGCTGCCATCTGGACCCGCGCCGCCACCGTGTCAGCGGCCTCGTCGAGCAATCCAAAACGCGCTAGTTCATTCAGGCGCTGCCCGATCTCTCCCGGTGCAGCATCGCGGCGCGACACCTCTGGATCGAACAGGCGAACGGGCCATCCCGCGCGCGCAAACACCACGGCGAACGCAACGCCAATGCTCCCCGCCCCCACGATCGCCACACGCCGGATATCAGCCGTGCTCATCTCAGACTCCCGCCACGCCGACCGTCATTCCGCCACATACATAGAGCACCTGGCCGGTGACAAAACCGCTGCGGGCATCGAGGAAATAGGACACGGCATGCGCGATATCTTCCGGCGTGCCCACGCGTTTCACCGGCACGCTTTCCACAATCGCCCGCGTACGGGGACTGTCCGGCGGGTTCGCGCGATCGAAGAGCTCAGTGCGGATCGGGCCAGGGCCAATCGCGTTCGCCGTGATGCCATGACGGCCGAGTTCGAGGGCCCATACGCGTGTCATGCCGATCAACGCGGCCTTGGTCGCCGAGTATGCAGTGCGTAGTTCCTTGCCCAGCGCCGCGCGCGAAGACATGTTCACGATACGGCCAAAACCCGCGGCCTGCATGCCCGGCAGCAGCGCCTGCATGCACTGCATGGCGCAACGCACGTTCAGGGACCACGCGAGCTCGAGTTCTTCGAGACTTTGCTCACCTGCGCCGGCCGGTACCACCACGCCGACATTGTTGACCAACCGCGTGATCGGGCCTCCCGCGAGCGCCTGATCGAGTGCCTTCGCGGTTGCTTCGGTATCCGAAAGATCAGCGATAAACCCGCTGCCCACCCGGTCAATCACAACGGCTTCGAAGCCGTCTGCTTCACAGCGTTCGGCGCAGGCCGCACCGATTCCGGCCGCGCCGCCGGTAATCAAAACTCGTTCTCGTGTCATATCGTGTGCTTTATGAAATCAGACGGTTGCGATCGGCGTCACGGGCGAACCCATTGCGCCCGGCAGACGCAGCGGCGGCGCCGTGAGCATGAAGTGTGAACGAGCGTTGGCACGCAACCATGCCGCCAGATCGCGCAAATACCAGAGCTCGCCGAGCGGTAAGCCGAGCTTGAACAAACAATGATGATGCAGCGGCATCAGCGGATAGTGACCTTCCGCCGGACGCGCCGGATAACGTTCGACCGCATAGTTATCCGCCACCAGCGCGGCAATGCCCGAATCGGTCAGCCACTGCAACAGCCGCTGGTCGCGGCCGTCGAGTGCGCAGCACTGACTGTTGAGCACGGCTTCATCGGGATGACGGTTCATTTCCAGAACCAGTTCAGCGAACCCGGTGCGCAGCAGCAGCATATCGCCGCGATCGATCTGTACCTTGTCTGCGTCAATGGCGAACATCAGGTCGTCGTAACCCACGGTACGATGCTCGCGCCCGTAATGCGCCACCAGATCGACAAGAACGCCGCGTCCCTGCATGCCCTTCACCGCGAGATTTTCAATACCGAGCGCTTCTGCGTGGCTATGTTCGTTGCCACAGACGTGCGGCGCAAACGCGTCGTCGCGACGGTATTCCATTGGCCCGACTATGTCCGTGTTCGCCTTGTAGCCGTTGTAGTAGACGCTTTCCGCCACGCCGTCGCCGTCGGCGTCGAAGAGCGCGCCCACATGCGCAAGCGAGTCCCATTGGGTGGAATATTGCAGGCTCATCAGGACTTGATCGTCGCTGACCACGTCGGTCGCCTGCTCCTCCAGGCGCGCGAACGGAAAGTTCACATAGGACAGGCCATCCTTGGTCGTGGGCCGCAAAACCGGAGGATGGCGACGCACATTCAGCTTGCTGTCGCCCGGATAATCGAGCGGCAGCGACAGGCAGAAACTCAGGCCCGCACGAATCTCGCGCGCACCTTTCAGCACTTGTTCCGTGGTGATCAGGTTCGGTCGTCCGAGTTGATCGTCGGGGCCGAAATCGCCCCAGTTTGAACCGTCAGGCCGGTTCTTCCAGCGCCTCTGATCCTGCATGTTCTTCTCCTTGCACGACGTCTTGAGCCGTCGGCGCGACCAACATCATCACAGCCGCTAGCCGATCAACGTCTGCGGTATCCGGTCGAAAATATCGAGGAGCGCCGTGACCGCGTGCTCCTGGTTCTTCAGCAAGCGCGCCTTCGGGCCGCCGATAACAAGCGCGAACGCTTCGCCGTGGATCGAGAATCCCTTCGCCAGGCCTGCAACGTCCTCGACGTTCTCCCCGGTCGAACGATGCCAGCCAAGCGTCACGCCCTGTTCCACTTCAACCTCCAGCGCCGCGCGATCGATCACCGAACCGTCCGTCGATGCGCTCAGCGGCTCGCAATTGTCAAGCAGGCGCCGGCGTGCATCCACCGGCAACGCGCCGAGCAGCGCCTTGCCTGCCGCGCTGGCGTGGACGTACATGAAGCCGCCAGGTTCGTCGCTGTAGCGAATCTTCTGGCGTGATTCCATGACGTCGAGATAGACAACCCGAGTGCCCGCGAGCGTCGCGAGCGCAGCTGTTTCGCCCGTCGCGTCACGCAATGCTGTCAGCAACGGCTGGAACAGCAGCGTCAGCGGGTCCTCGCTGCAAATGTCGCGGGCGACATGCAACAAGCGCTGCGTCGGGTAATAACCTGCTTTTACGCCCGGCGCGTAGAGATAACCCTTCGCCACCATCGTCTGCAAAAGCGCATGACAACTCGACAAAGGGATTTCGGTTCGACGCGCAATCTCGCTGTAGATCATCGGCTGCCGGACTTCGGCAAACAGGTTGATCACGTCAAAGACGCGCACTGCAGTTTTCACATCCATGACAACATTATCGGTATATCGATAACTTGAATGCAATAGATTTGGGGTATACACCTAGAAATCTGCTCCCACTCACGCCTTCTGGTCTGAACAATTCCGGACGAAGCCTGAAGAAATCAGCCGCCGGCTGTCACGAGAAACAGATTGCCTCTTTCATTGTGCGGGCGATTGTTAAATAGATAGCTATCCTTATAAATATCCTCGTTCTGGATTTGATCATCGACTCCCCGGGCATTCGTTTTCTTTCCAGGATCGAAATACGACGACCGGTGAGAACCTGCAGGATGCGAGCGGTGAGCCTATCCGGGAGCAATAAAAAGCGGCGAAGCCTTCATACAAGGCTTCGCCGCTTTCGAACCGTCCGAACTGACCGCGTCAATCAGCGTGGTTTGGACATCGTCACACTGAATCTCCGTGCACTCTAAAGCTGCCGCGCGATCACCATGCGCTGCACTTCGCTCGTGCCTTCGTAGATCTGCGTGATGCGAGCATCGCGATAATGACGCTCGACTGGATAGTCTTCCAGATACCCATAACCGCCGTGAATCTGGATAGCCTGCGAGCAAACCCGCTCCGCCATCTCCGATGCAAACAGCTTCGCCTGCGACGCTTCGCTCAGGCACGGCAAACCTTCGGTGCGCATGCGCGCGGCGTGCAACACAAGCAGACGCGCCGCGTTCAGGCTGGTCTGCATATCGGCGAGAAGGTTGGCTACCGACTGATGCTCCTTGATCGGCTTGCCGAACTGCACGCGCTCATGCGAATAAGCGCGCGCCGCGTCGAAGGCCGCGCGCGCAATGCCCACCGCCTGCGCTGCGATACCAATTCGCCCACCCTCGAGATTAGCCAACGCGATCTTCAACCCTTCGCCGCGCGCGCCCAGCAGGTTGGCCGCAGGAATCGTACAGTCCTCGAGTGAAATCGGGCAGGTGTCCGAGGCGCGGATGCCCATCTTGTGCTCGGGTCGCCCGACGTTAAAGCCCGGTGTATTCGTCGGTACGATGAATGCCGACAAACCCTTTTTCCCAAGCTCCGGATCGGTAACGGCGAACACGATCGCCATGCCCGCGCGCGCGCCGTTCGTCGTGAACTGCTTCGCGCCGGAAAGCACCCACTGGCCGTCGCGTTCGATAGCGCGCGTCTTCAAATTATTAGCCTCCGATCCGGCTTGCGGCTCGGTCAGGCAAAACGCGCCGATCATCTCGCCGGTTGCCAGTTTCGGCAGATATTCAGCTTTTTGCGCTTCAGTGCCGAACGCGAGAATCGGTCCGCAGCCGACAGAATTGTGCACGGCCATCAGCGTGGAACACGAGGCACAACCCGCCGCGATTTCTTCGATAGCCAACGCATAGGCCACGTAATCAGTGAACGTACCGCCCCACTCCGCGGGCACGATCATGCCAAGCAAGCCGAGCTCGCCGAGTTGCCGCACCACTTCGTCCGGCAAAGCGGCATCGCGGTCCCACTGGCCCGCGTGCGGCGCCAGCACTTCGGTGGCGAAGTCGCGTGCGGCGTCACGGATCATGCGTTGGTCATCGGTCAGGAAGCTGTCGATCATGATGGTCTGGCTCGTGTGAAATACAGGGAAACGCACTGGGCTTACACTGCTGCGCTTAAGCGTGAAGCGATGGCAAATAGCCTCACGCCAGATTCTAGGCGCGACGCGCCCGTCTGCCGATGCCTGAAACGATCAAGCTTCCTGAGCGAATGCGCCACCTAGTGACTACCCCAACGACTACCCCAACACAGAAAAGCCCGCATGTTCAACGGCCCCGGCCGGCCGTGACCGCGGCTCCGCCCGCTCCCAGGACGCCACGCGGCCAAGGCAACGAACGCGGAACCATAGCGGGAGATTTCGTCGAAGAAGCGCTGCGGTGCGCCGAGCGCCGTGGCGTGGCACGCGTCGCGTTACTGGAGCGAGCGGGCATCAACCCCGCCACGCTCGCGGCACCGCTCGCCCGCGTATCGGCGGCGCAATACGGCCGCTTGTGGAGCGCCGTCGCAGACGTGCTCGACGATGAATTCTTCGGCCAGGACAGCCATCCGATGCGCCGTGGCAGCTTCGCGCTGCTTTGTCATGCGGCGCTGGGTTCGCGCGACGCTGGGCAGGCGCTGACCCGCATCGCGGGTTTCCTGCGGCTCGTGCTGGACGACCTGCGATGCGAAATCGACACCGGCCCCACGCGCGTAAGAATTCGCCTCGTCGACACCGGCATTGAAACCCGCTCACCGCGCCCGATGTTCGCTTACGCAACCGCGTTCATCATGATCTATGGTTTGTTGTGCTGGCTGGCCGGCCGTCGCATCCCGGTGCTGGCCGCGCATCTGCGCTGCCCGGAACCGGCGGCAGCCGCCGAATACCGGCTGATGTTCTGCGATGCAATGTTCTTCGACCAACCCGCGTCGTATGTCGATCTCGCGCCGGACTGCGTCATGTTGCCAGTCGTTCAGACGGCCGCCACGCTGAAGGTTTTCCTGCGCGAGGCGCCGGCCAATTTCATCGTGAAATATCGCAATCCCGATTCGCTCGCCGCGCGGATTCGCCGCAAATTGCGGTCGGCGCCGCCCATCGACTGGCCGGATAGCGAAGGCATTGCGGCGGCGCTGAACATGGCCGAAGCCACGTTGAGACGCCGCCTGAAACAAGAGGGCGAGACCTATCAGTCGATCCGCGATGCGTTGCGGCGCGATCTCGCCATCGCGCGGCTTGCCGACACGACGCAGACTATCGGGGAGATCGCGCATGCGCTCGGGTTCGCAGAACCCAGCGCATTTCATCGCGCATTCAGGAAGTGGACGGGGGTGCGGCCGGCGGCATATCGCGGCATGCGTACCGGCGTCGACGCCAGTGCATGACAACGCACACACCGTCGCGCTGCTATAGTGAAATTTGCCGGTCCATTGAAGGAGTGTTGCCATGCCGCAAGCGAAAACACCACCGCACAGCAAGCCGGAAGCGCCGGTAGACGCAAATCATCGCGAGGCCGCCCTGGACGAAGCGCTGGACGAGAGTTTTCCCGCAAGTGATCCGGTCGCGATCTCGGTCGACCATGAACCTGCGCCCGAGCCGAAGCCTCGCAACGATCACGACAGCCACGGCAAGCGGACGCGTTAGCCGCTCTAGTCGTCCAGACCGGTCAGTAGCAGGGCCAGCTTCTCCACATGCTGCATCAGCATTGCCCGGTGTTTGTCGATCTGCTCGATCCGTCCGGCAAGATCGGCCTTCACCGGGTCGTCCAGTTTTCCCGACACGCGCAAATCCTCCGCCTTCGCATTGATGCCATCGAGCTGGACCATCGAAAGCTGTCGCTCCACGCGCCGCAGGTCGGCCAATAACAGGTCGCGGTTGCGCCGGAACATCTGGTCCCGCCGATGCGTCTCCACTTGCTGGAGCGCCTGGTCGGCGATGCGCCGGGTCGCCTCCATCTGAGAGAGGAGCGGCTCCGGCCCACGCAGGACGGGCCGCTTGGGCGCCGGGTGCGCATTGCCGCGAAAAACGGCAGCGGGCGTTTCCTCATCCATTGCGCGCTGGGTCTCGGGCGGAATGTCGCGCCGGTCGCGGCGCTCGTCCAGCCAGCGCGGCGGCAAGCCGGTGACGGTTTCCACCCCGCGCACGAACTCCTCACTGAAATCACGCCTTCCGGCCAGGATCAGTTTCATGTACGACGGGGAAAAACTCATCATGCGGGCAATCCTCGCGCCGCCAGCCGGCGAGCCTGCAAGCACATTCAGGTTGGCTTGCCACACGAGGTACAGCGTTTCATCGAAATCTTCCATGGGCTAGTCTCCAAGCAGACGGACTCGCAAACGCCGCGCAGCGGGTCACATGCGCTTGACGCTTAGGTCCTGGCGAGCCCGTCATCACGGCGACGAGCCGGATCGTGATCAGGGGCGTCGCCTAGGTGGGCATCTGACCGCAATCTTACCGTTATCTCAATAATGCGCGTTTTGTCTATGCAGGCGGTAAAAACCCGCAGAATCGACACAAAACGCGTGGTTTAAGGGCAACCCCGCGTGAAAAGAAGTGCGCGGAATTGAGGACTCAGGAAGCGGAAGCTAGATCCACTCAGTCTGCTCAACACTCGGCATCGTGCGATGTCGGAGCGGCTTGTGAAAAATATCTCTCACACGAATAAATGACAATTATGCGTGTGACAGATAATTGCCGAATATCTTCCACACGAATAATTGACAAATATCTGCCAAACGAATAAATTGCGTTTATTCGTGTGAGAGATAATTGTCATGCAACAGACCATCGCAACGCCTTATCAGATGGGTCAGATTCTCGCGGCTGGCCGCCGGCGCGCGGGCCTCACCCAAGCCGAAGCGGCCGCGAGGCTTGGCATCAGCCAAAGTCGCATATCAACGCTCGAGACCGATTCCGGCGCGCTGACACTCAATCAGTTGCTGACGCTTTTTGGTGCATACGAGCTGCAACTCCTCGTTCTGGACAAGGATTCCTCCGCTCCACCCTCCCCCGCGCCTGCGCTGGAGTGGTAATGGCAGGACGCAAGCCACATTCCCGAGCACTCTCGGTATGGGTCAACGGCGTACGGATGGGCATCTGGCGCATCCCCACTCGCGGCCCGATGGAACTCGCCTATAACCCCGCGTGGGCCGCCTCCGACATTGGCCGCCCCCTTTCGCTGTCGCTCCCCATCCCGCTCGATAACGCCCCGCTCAAAGGCGAGCGCGTACTTAACTACTTCGACAACCTGCTGCCGGACAGCGAAGCCATTCGAAAGCGAATCGGCCAGCGATTCCGGACGGATACGCTGGATGCATTTGATCTGTTGCAGGCCATTGGCCGGGACTGCGTCGGCGCGGTCCAGCTTTTGGGCATCGACGAGCAGCCCACCGGTGTCGAACAGATCGATGGCACCCCGCTCAGTGAAGGGGAAATCGAGACACTCCTGAACCAGACTGCGGGCAGCGGCACCTTTGGCCCCCAGGACGACGAAGACGACTTCCGGATTTCCCTCGCCGGCGCGCAGGAAAAGACGGCGCTTCTCTGGCACGAGGGCCAGTGGATGAAACCCCACGGCGCCACGCCTACCACGCATATCCTGAAGCTTCCACTCGGCCTGGTGGGCAACCGGCGCGCGGACCTCACCACATCGGTGGAAAACGAATGGCTGTGCATGCATCTCCTGCAGGCCTACGGCGTACCGGTCGCTGAAACGGAGATCAAGACCTTCGGCAAGCAACGCGTGCTGTGCGTAAAACGCTTCGACCGCCAGATGCACTCAAGCGGCAAGTGGATCTTGAGGTTGCCGCAAGAGGACTTTTGCCAGGTGATGGGGCTGCCCTCGCACAAGAAGTATGAGAACGAAGGCGGCCCGGGCGTGATCGATCTGGCGCAAGTGCTCCAGCAGTCCGAGACGGCTAGGAAGGACGTTGAAACGCTGCTGACCACGCAGATCCTCTTCTGGCTGCTGGCGGCCCCGGACGGGCACGCGAAGAACTTCAGCATCCGGCTTCTCGCGGGCGGACGGTATCGACTGACTCCGCTTTATGACGTCATGTCCATCTGGCCGGTCGAGGGGAAGGGAGCGAACCAGTGGTCGTGGTTCAGGGCCCGGCTTGCCATGGCTGTGTCGGGCAAGAACCGCCACTACGCTTTTCGCGATATCCAGCGCCGCCACTTCAACGCAATGGCGCCGCGATGCTCGTATGGACAGGATGCGGAGCCGATCATCGAGCGGCTGATTGCACAGACGCCCGGTGTTATCGAGCGTGTGTCGGCTGAGCTGCCGCAGGGTTTTCCGGCCAAGGTCGCGGACCGTATCTTCGAGGGACTGCGCAGGACCGTGGCCGCACTCGACGCGATGCCAGCCAGGTTAGTTGCCTGAGCGTTCCAACGAAGCCCACCGCACATCGGTGAACAAGTTTTTGTCAGAAAACGAATTGAGCGAAATTTCGCAAAACCTTTTTCAGCTTTGAATTCCCATTGGATCAACGGTTTGCAGCCAATGGGAAGCATGAAACGTTCAGAACGAACCTTACAATTTTCAAAATTGAAAGAATTTATTCATTACCCTAAGTAACCGAAAACAGTGCCCTGGCACCGTGTGGCGGCTCTCCATTCATGCGGCCCCTGAGCCGAAGTCTTTGCCATAATTGCGGACGCCTGGTTTTTCTGGAGAACCGCATGAACCCGCAGTCCCATCAAACGCAGCACACGCTCGATGCCGCCCTGGCATCGAAATTCGCCCGGCTCGCACTGGGCCACCTCACCCGCGAATACCCGAACAAGCTCGACCACGTGATGGGCAGCGCCGCCGATGCACAAGGCCCGCGCGCCCTCCATCCGATCTTCTACGGCAGCTTCGACTGGCACTCGTGCGTGCACGGATACTGGTTGATCGCGCGGCTCGTCGACCGCTTCCCCGCGTTACCGGAAGCACCGGAAATTCGCGCGTTGATCGACTCGCATTTCACCGCTACCAACGTCGCCGCCGAAGTCGCGTACTTGCAGCGTCCGGAGGCACGTGGTTTCGAGCGTCCGTACGGCTGGGCGTGGCTGCTCTCGCTTGCTGGCCAGCTTCACTCGATGCAGTCAGCAGAAGGCCAACGCTGGTCCGTGGCATTGGCGCCGCTTGCGCACGCGTTTGTCGAACGTTTCACGGAGTACCTGCCGAAATTGACGTATCCGCTGCGGGTGGGCACGCATTTCAATACGGCGTTCGCGCTGACGCTGGCTATCGGTTACGCACGTCAGGTGGGTGACACGGCGTTCGAAACGCTGATCGCCGATACCGCGCGCCGCTGGTATCTGAACGATGCGGGTTGTCAGGCGTGGGAACCGGGCGGCGATGAGTTTTTATCGTCGTCGCTGATGGAGGCTGAATTGATGCACCGAGTGTTGCCCGCAGCCGAATTCGCCGGCTGGTTCGACCGCTTCCTGCCCCGGTTGGATGCGAGCGAACCCGCGACGTTGTTCGTGCCGGCCACCGTGACCGATCGCAGCGACGGCAAGCTCGCCCACCTCGACGGCCTGAATCTCAGCCGCGCGTGGTGCCAGCGTTCACTCGCACGTGGGCTGCCGGCGGGCGACGTGCGTATCGGCTTGCTTGACGCCACAGCGAACGCTCACCTTGCAGAAGGCCTGGCGCATGTGGCGGGTGACTACATGGGCGAGCACTGGCTCGCGACGTTTGCGTTGCTGGCGCTGGAGGCCTGACCGGTTCGACGCCTAGCGTCGCTCCGGCCCCCGACCTCACCCGCGCGGCTGAAACGCGATCACGCTCATGCCGGCCAGCGCGATCGCGACGCCGGCAAGATCCCAGCTTGTCGGGCGAATCCGTTCGACGATCCATAGCCACATGATCGCCACGGCGATATACACGCCGCCGTACGCGGCATACACGCGGCCGGCGGCGCTCGCATGCAGGGTAAGCAACCATGCGAAGAGTGCGAGCGCCAGCGCACCGGGGACAAGAAGCCAGGGCGAACCGCCCTCCTTCAACCATCGGTAAGGGAAATAGCAGCCCACTATCTCGGCGATGGCGGTCACGACATACAGCAGGAACGTCTTCATGGTTTCGTGTGCATGAGGGATTGACAGAGGGTTTCTATCAGCACCCGCTCAATTGCCATTCTCACCAAGCGCAGCCAGCCCGGCGAGCAACGCCTGATGAAACGCGCGCGGGTCCTGCATCTGTGGCGCATGCCCCAACTCCGCAAACTCGACCAGCTTCGCACCGGGAATCGCCTCCACCGCGCGTTTAGCCAGCTCCGGATAACGCCCGAGCGTCGGCCGGATCTCCGGCGGCGCGAGATCCTTGCCAATCGCGGTTGTGTCCTTATCGCCGATCAGCAATAACGTCGGCGTCCTGATCTGCCCGAATTCATACACGACCGGCTGCGTATAAATCATGTCGTAGAGCAAGGCCGAATTCCAGGCGACCACGTCCTTGCCCGGCCCGCGATACATTCCCGCCAGCATCTGCACCCACGGCTCGTAACGTGCGTCCCAGTGACCTGCGTAATACGTGGCTTGCTCGTATTTGCGAATGCTGTCTGCGCTGGTCTTCAACTCGCGTGCGTACCAGTCATCAATCGAAATGGACGGCACGCCCTTCGCCTTCCAGTCCTCCAGCCCGATCGGATTCACCAGCACAAGCTGCTCGGTCTCTTGCGGATACATCAGCGCATATCGCACCGCAATCATGCCGCCCGTGGAATGCGCGACGAGCGTCGCTTTCTTCACGCCAAGCGCCGCAAGCAACGCGTGCGTATTGCGCGCCAGTTGCTGGAACGTGTACTGATACCGCACCGGCTTGGTCGACTTGCAAAAGCCGATCTGGTCCGGCGCAATCACGCGATACCCCGCTTCGGTGAGCACATCGATGCTCTCCTTCCACGTCGCCGCGCAAAAGTTCTTGCCGTGCAGGAGGACGACGGTCCGTCCGTTAGGACGCTTGGACGCGACGTCCATATACGCCATGCGTACGATTTGCCGCTGCGATGAAATCGCGAACCGGCCGACCGGATACGGATAGTCGAAGCCCTGGAGTTCGGGGCCGTACGCAGGCCCGTCGTTGTCGGACGGTGCCGGAGATGAAGCGACCGATGGCGAGGACGCGGGGTCATCGGCGAAAGCGGGCGATGCAATCGATACGGCTAAAGCTAAAACAGCACAAAGCATGCGGCTAATCGAAGTCATGGGCGCGGAAGCTCGCAAATGGAAAACAAGGGAAAAACCAGCAAAGTCGGATGGGACCGTCGCGGCCCCACGATGCACGCATGCGCGCGGCGACGGCGGGGGAATTTTATCGCGTGCGCGTTTTGCGTGTCTTGGCCGCCGACAGCATGGATACCGTCGATACCACCCATCTCATCGTCGCGTGATGGTCCCCAGCGCCTTATACTCCCGCCTCGACGAAACCCAACCCCCGCACGCCGCATGAAAATCCGCTTCACGCTTTTTGCACCGTATGTTGCACCATTACTGGCCGCGCTCGGCGCTACCTTGTCCCTCAACGCCTTCGCGGCCAACGACTGTTCCCAGTTCAGCCCCGGTGGCCGCGCGCCCATTGTCGCCAATGCGAAGATGCGCGTCTCGACGCAGCAACTCTGTTATTCCGACTTCGCTGTCCTGCATTCCGGCGTGACACACGGGCCGTTGTGGTCGGCGGAACACTTGACGGCGGAGCACATGGACGATGCCCGTGACAACACCCGGACCAACCGTTTTTTCGTCGATAAAAAACTGCCGCCCGGCAACAGCGCCACGCTCTCGGACTACAAGAAGAGCGGCTACGATCGCGGCCACATGAGCCCGGCCGGTGATCGCTGGAATAAGCAAAGCATGGCGGAATCGTTTTCGCTCGCGAACGTCGTCCCGCAAAATCCGTCGAACAACCGGCGCATCTGGTCGCGCATAGAACAGTCCGTGCGGCGCCTGGTAGAGCAATCCGGCGATGCCTACGTGGTCACAGGGCCCCTGTTTTCCGGACGGCAGTTGCAGACTATTGGTGAGTCGCACGTGCTCGTGCCCACGCAGTTGTATAAGGTAGTGTATCTACCGGGCCGCGACCTGGCGTTCGCCGTGGTGGTCGACAACACGCCGACGAACGAATACACGGTCAAGACGGTCCATGAACTTGAAGCCATGAGCGGGCTGCAATTTCCAGGCATTCCGGACACGCTGAAAGACCAACGCATTGGAGGACTGAAAGGTGTTTAAGCCATTTGCCAACGATACCGATACGCTCAACATCAACGGCGACGCGCTCGTGATAGCCAACGACACCGCGCGCCTCTCCATTTCCGGCGACCTGGAAATCGCACGCGACAAGACCGGCTTGAGTACCGCGCTTGCGCTGCAAAAGGCGGTGAACGCTATCGTCGATGCCTTGCAGAATGACGCAGGCTTACCCGTGAAACTCGCCGATGAACCGCCAAAGCCAGCGGGCAAGACGGATAATCCGTTCATCTGAGTGTTAAGAAAATTGGCCGGAGACGTATCTTGATCGAATGCCACATTGCACCGAGTCCGCTGGGCCACCTCGCGTATCGCGCGGAGGACGACTGCCTGACGGGATTGTTCTTCGTCGGCCAGAAGCACTTCCCCGCCGGTCTCATCGATACGGGAACGCCGAAGTCACGCGCGATCATGGCGGCGAAGGAACAGGTCGCCGAGTACTTCGCCGGTGAGCGCACGGTGTTTTCCGTACCGTTGCGGCTCAATGGCACCGAGTTCCAGCAGCGTGTATGGGCGGCATTGCAAGAGATCCCGTTCGGCACCTCCTGGACCTATGGAGATCTTGCGCGCCGGATGGGCGTGGCCGCGGGGGCGTCGCGAGCCGTGGGCGGAGCGAACGGGCGCAATCCCGTGGGGATCATCGTGCCGTGTCATCGCGTGATAGGCGCCGATGGAGAGCTGACCGGCTACGCGGGCGGCGTCGAGCGCAAGCAACATCTGCTGACCCTTGAAGGCGGCCCGGGACGCGCGCAACTCACCCTGTTCTGAAACGCAACCGATAGATCGAATATGGGCATCAAAAAAACCCCCGCAGGCGCAACGCGCCTGCGGGGGTTTTACGCTTCTGGACGCCTGGAAACAGCGTCCGGGGCGTTGAAACAGCTACACGATTATTGCTGCGTGCTGACGCGAATTTCGACGCGGCGATTCTTTGCACGGCCAGCGACGGTCGAGTTCGATGCGACCGGATTCGCCGCGCCAAACCCTTGCGCCGTGTAGTTTTGCGAACGCAGGCCATGGCTCTTCAAATACTGCATCACCGATTCCGCACGGCGTTGCGACAACTGACGGTTATGCGTTGCCGAACCCGTCGAATCCGTGTAGCCCGCCACTGCGACCTGGCGCAACGTCACGCCCTGGGCAGCAGACACGAACTCGTCGAGCGTGTTGCTCGCCTTTTCCGTCAGCGTGGCGCTGTCGGTAGCGAAATTCGCGTCGCCGCTCAAATCGATCTGGCGGGGCATTTCCGGCGCGGCCTGCGGCACCGGAGCCGGTGCGGGCGCCGGTGCGACTTCCGGCTGCGCGGGCGCGCCACACTGGAACGTCAGGATACGCGGATCGGCCGCGTCTTCAGACGGGGCGGCACGCAGGCGTTCCATGGTTTCGAGCTTGTACGCGGGCTTGTCGCCGCAAATTTTCTGCGCCTGCTTCACGCATGCTGCCACGCCTTCGAACAAACCATGACATTCAACGCGATAAACCTGCGCGCCATTGGCCGTCTGGATCTCGTTGGCGTTGAAAGTCGGGCCCGAAGCAGTAGAGCAGCCAGCGAGCGCGCCGATTGACAACAGACCTGCAGCGATTAGTTTATTGGACATCTTGTTTACCATTCTTAAATTGACGTGTGACTGAAATATCGAGACAAATGCGTACTGGATGGGCCATCAGACAGTTACCCGATTTTCACAGCCACCTTATTCGCCTCAAGCCTTCGACCTGGATCTTGAAAATGATCTGGAATCCGAAATCGCGCGGCATGTTAGCACGCAGAAACTAGCATTCCTAACTGGATAATTCCTAATTAATGAAACACTTTCGAGCGATTTCGGAAACAACCCATAAACGTGAACAATCAGAAAACTTTTGACGCATCATTACTGCGCGGGGAATGAAAAGCGGCCGCGAATGCGGCCGCTTTTTCACAGTTTGAAATGCGCTGCAAGCTATCGAAGCGCAGGCAGAAAAGGCAAGATAAGGAAGCCTGATCCGTCAGGCACGCTTCACTTTGGCAACGGCATCAGGTCGACATCCGACTGGCGTTGAAGATCCTGCACCTTGGTTTGCAATGCACGCAATTGCGCTTGCGCGGCATCCTGTTGCGCCCGCAGCGAACGGATCGCTTCCTGTTGCTCGGCCTGCCGATCGGCGACCTGGCTTTGCTGCGCCCGGGCGACATCGAGGTCCGCCTGCAGACGATTCGCGCGCCCTTGTTGAACTGCGATCAGCCGGTCAGCAAAGTTCTTTTCGGCTTCGAGCTTGGTCCGGCGGATCTCGGTATCGGCGAGCGCCGCGCTGTTCTTGGCAAAGTCCGCATATATTGTTTCCGCACGCGAATCCACTTGAGTCTTGACCACGCGCCAGAATTTCTTTTGCTGAAACAATGCAATATAAAACGTCATTTCATCGGGGTAAAACAGCATGCTCGCGCCATAGCTGCCGTTATACGTGGTGCGCAATTCCGTCACCTTTCCGTCGCGAATCATTTGCTGCAGTTCCGCGATGTTGCCATTCACTGTTGCCTGCGGTTCGTCGGCCGCGCCGTTGGTCAGAAGACTGCGGCGCGCGCTTGAGTCCCCGAGTGCATCGGCCGCCGGGGCATTGCCTAGCATGGGCGCTGCGGGCCCGGCAGCACACGCTGCGCCGCACAGGACGAACCATGCCAAGACCAGTGCCCCGCCTCTCGTTGTAGTGTTGGAGTTCATGGAATTTCCGGGTTGAACGCAATTAAGAATGCGAAAGCACCGGAATTATGGCAGATAGAAAAGCTAAAGCGGAAAATGCATGAAGAGGCTTTTTAAAGTCTCATCATCGCCTGAAAACACTTACCGGTTTGAAACGATTCATGAAGCGATTCATGTAACGGGGCATTGCATAAGCATTGCGGAATTCCCGCCGTGTTTTATATATCGTGACGCAGGCGTGCGTGCTCCTGAACGGCCGTTCGAGCGTACTGGTCGCCGGCTGAACTGATGGGCGAGAAGATGCGCGCATCGACCGGGTGTGTCGGCACTGCGGAAAAGATTCCTCGATCCGCTTTGAAAGCGAACGGCGCGCCCGAGTAGATGCGTGGATCGACGGACCTTGCCGCCATGCTCGGCGAGACCTGGAACAAAACACCCAACGCGACCAGGCTGGCAGTCGTGAAAACTGAACGGAATGAATGTGAATGAAATGAACAGACATGCAAGGACATGAGAAAGACTCGCGCAAAAAATGCCTGCGCGCGAACAACCGCTGAACCGCGTACTCGTGACAGGCGTGAGACAGGAGAGGAACTCGCGTGCGCCTGATAACAGCGCTCGCGACCAGCCAAGATGAGACCATCTCCGCGCCGTCCGAACCATGAGGAAGTTCCGAATTTCTCCTATACGGCCTTGATCGTTTCAATTCTCCGCGGGTCAGTTGATCCAGCGCAAAACCATCGGCAACAAGACCGGCATCACGAATGCCGTGAACAATCCGTTCAAGCCCATGCTGAGGCCGGCGAATGCGCCCGTTTCGTCGCTGACCTGGAAAACGCGCGCTGTCCCTATGCCATGCGATGCCACGCCAGGCGCAAACCCTCGCACATCGGGCTCTTCGATACGTAAAACGTCGAGGCTCGTGCGTGCAGATAGCACCCCGAACACGCCAGTGCAAATCACCAGCCGGTGGCGCGACACAACTCGACAAACGCGACCGGGCGCGAAAAGTGCGCGCAATCAGGCTGATGCGGCACGGGCTCGGATCAAGCTCTCAACTCCCGATTCCGGTCGATTTAATCCGGTCGATTCAATCGACGCCTCCATGAAAATTTACAAATTCCGACATCGCCCGCCATCTCGGCGATAATCCGTTTCTACGCGACATACGAACGAGCCGAGCGACGGCACACGAGATCTCCATGACCGACCAAGCCACTCCATCCAGCCAGACCGATTCCGACCGGAACACCGTGACAACCGGCGTGCCCGGCCTTGACGACATACTCGGCGGCGGCCTGATCAAGGGCGGGTTGTATCTGATCGAAGGCATGGCGGGAGCGGGCAAGACCATCTTGTCCACGCAGATCGGTTTTCATCGCGTGGCCGAGGGTGACCCGGTGCTGTACATCACGCTGATCGCGGAGTCGCATTCGAAGCTGCTGTCGCATCTGAAAGGACTGTCGTTCTATAACGCCGACGCTATCTCGGACAAAATGCTGTTCGTCTCCGGCTACCACGAACTGATGCGCGACGGCCTGAACGGTTTCCTCGCCTTGATCGCGTCGACCATCAAGACAAGCCGCCCGCGTTTCATGGTGATCGACGGTTTTCGCAGCGCCCGCGAATTCAGTTCCACCGAGCTGGAATTGTCGCAGTTCATTCACGAATTGAGCGCGTTCGTGACGGCCGCGGGCTGCACCACGCTGATCCTCGCGCCGCTGTCGGGCAACGAGCCGCATCCGGAACATACGCTCGTGGACGGCCTGGTCGAACTCAACCGTTTCGCCACCGGCATGCGGCGCGCGCGCGAAGTGGAAGTGCATAAATTGCGCGGCCGCGATCATCTGCTGGGACGCCACTTCTTCAAGATCACCGCCGACGGCCTCGTCACGTTCCCACGCCTGGAAGCACGCGCGAAGCTGCTTGAAGGAGCGCCGGACCTGAAGTCGAAGCTGGCGTTCGGCTTCCCCGACTTCGACGCCATGCTCGGCGGCGGCGTGGTGAACGGCTCGACTACGACGCTGATCGGGCCATCGGGGATCGGCAAGACGCTGCTGTCGCTGAAATTTCTGGAAGCCGGCGTAGCTAACGGCGAGCGCTGCGTGTATTTCGGCTTTTACGAGTCGCCGGAGCGGCTGGTCGCCAAGGCGGAATCCGTGTCCATCCATCTTGCCGATGCAGTCGCCGACGGCCGTCTGATCGTCGAATGGCGGCCGTCGGTGGAACTCGCCATCGACGAACTGGCGGCCGAGCTGATTGCGGTAGTGAAGCGTGCGGGCGCGTCGCGGCTGGTGGTGGACGGGATTGAGGGATTCCACGATTCGGCGAACCGCATGGAGCGTTTCGGGCTGTTCCTGAACGCATTGACGCACCGGCTGCGCCAGGAAAGCATCACGACGCTGCTCACCGAGGAGCTGCCGCTTTATGCCGATATGGCGCATGGGGGCTCGATCCGCGCGTCGGCGATGACGGAGAACATCGTGTTGATGCGATACGTGGAGACAACCACGTCGCTGTACCGGATCATCTCTGTTATCAAGCAGCGCGAAAGCGCCCACGATTCGTCCATTCGCCGCTTCGTCATCGATGAAAATGGCTTGCGTCTCACGGACGGTTTCATCGGCAAGACCACATTGTTATCGGCGCGCGGCACGATCCCGTTCACGCCATCCGACCCGGACTCCGGCACGCGGACATGAAAAAGATCCTCGTCGTAGACGATGAATTTGACCTGCTGACCACCTGGCGGCTTGTGCTTCAGATGGAAGGATACGAGGTCAGTACGGCATCAAACGGCTTGTTGGCGCTCGAGTCAGTGCGTGCCAATCCTCCCGACCTGATCATCACGGACTGGATGATGCCGACCATGGACGGCGTCGCGTTATGTCACGCACTCGCCGCCGACGACACCCTCGCGCAGATTCCCGTCGTGCTATCCAGCGCCGCCGCGCGCACGCCGGCGGTCACGCACCCGCACCTCGAATTCCATCGGAAGCCGCTTTCCATCGATGAACTCGTCGAAATCGTCGCGCGGCTGATCGGCACGGCCTGAGGGCAATCCGCGTAGGGAGGCGCGGCGCCTGGGCACGATCCCTGCTCAACCAAACGCTCCGGTTAGCCGGATTCTTCGATAAACCGCTTCAACTAGAACGGGAGGCACCATGGTGCAGGATCAGGTAGAAGGCGCGGCGCAAACCGTCGTGGGCAAGGTGCAGGATGCGGTCGGCGGTTTGACCGGCGACACGGCGACGCAGGCTGAAGGCAAAGCGCGCCAGGTGCTCGGCAAGATTCAGCTTAACTACGGCGAAACCATCGACCAAGTCCGTGAGGCGGTCATCGCAAAGCCGATCAATGGCGTGCTCGTAGCAGGTGCAATCGGATTCGTGCTCGGCGCGATCTGGGCACGGCAACGGTAAGTTGGGCGCCATAGGTTGGGTGAAAAACGGCTGGCCGTGCTGAAAAGTGCGGCCGGTTTTTTTGTGTCCTGACCGGCTCATTTTCAGACCAGCTCCAGGGATCGGGCGCGGTTCCGTTATTTCGGCGGCTTGTCGTCCTTGTCATTGGTCGCGGGCATGGGATCGACCGACGTCTGTTTCGAAACCCCTTCCGGCTCTGAACTGTGCGATCCGAACCCACCGCGGCCACTCGCTTCGGGTGTGTTGCCGCTGCCGAGCGGGACTTCGGCAGTCTGCTTTGGGTCCTGCGTGAGATTGCGGCCATCAGGCTCGCCGGGCTCTGCTTTCGCGCTCGATGGCCTCGTTGCCTGGTGTGTGTCACCACCAGTGCCGGAGTCCTCAAGCGGTTTGCTGTTATCGAGGTCGCGTTGCGTAGTGGTCGGTTGTGTCGTGGTCATTGTGTGCTCCTATCCTGATGGTTTGAGGTCCCATCAGTCGAGCAACAGACGTTCCTTGTGATGCTTCTCCAGCTTTTTATCCGCTCCGAGCGACCGGAATATCAAAGCACAGCTACCGCTCGGAACGCGAATCCGCATTGCGGCGGTTTTGTCGCGTCACCCAATCCGCCAGCAGATTCGGCACGCGCGGCAACGCGTGCGGCCAGTGCACGGCTTCCTTCGCCAGTTGCGCGACGAGGCCGTGCGAACTGAACTGATCCAGCGCCAGACGCATGATCACTTTGCGCGCGATCGGCCATACGTCGATATCCGGAGCAATCCGCCGCGCCATTTCCTCGATGCTCTGCGCCGAGCGCGCAAGCAACGCCGCCCGGGACGCGATGCCCGTATGGGCGTCGCCAAAGGCGTGTTCCAGCGGTCCTTTGCCCAGCGCGGTGAAAAGATCGGCGGCTGTCCGATGCCGATGGGCATCGCCGGCAAAACGCTCCGCCTCCCGCCGATACGTCGCTTCCACACGCACCGCATGCTGCGTCTCGTGTTCGTCGGGCCGGCCATGCCGCATGTGTTCACGCGCAGCCGCCTTGTGATCGCCGTGCAACAACGCGTTCGACCCGGCAACGAGGAAACTGCGCTCGTGCGCGGCGAAAAACGTGAGGGGCGAATCTCCGTCAAGCACGAGCGCCCCAAAGGTTTCCGGTTCGATGCTGACCGCGGCACCCGCCGCTTCCAGACCGGCATGGAACACGCCCTCGCTGAGCGCCGTCTCGAAAAAAACCTCGATCCACGTGGCAATCAATTGGGCCGGGTCCAGGCCGTGGGTGCGCAGCGCATCGGCGTCCGAAAGCGGCACGCTGCGCACGGCGCGCGTGACGAGCGCCGTGTCGCTGCAAAAATCCCAGAGTACTTCGGGCACGACGACGCGCGAGTCGTTGTTCACCTCACGCAACCGGTAGCGGAGAAAGCTTTGATCGGCCGCGCGCTGGCGCAAATCGAGCATCCCGGTCACCGACTCCGTCAGGCGTGCGATCAGCGCGCCCACGTTCTGCTCCCGAACCTCACGTGAAAAACGCCCGGCCAAACGCGCCGCCGAGTTCGCCACATCCAGGTCTTGCACCAGTTCAGCGCGTGTATCGATACGGATCAACGTGACGCGTACGGCCACCGGCGGTGCGCTCGTGTTGATGCGAGGGGGCGCATCCAGCATGATCAGCGCACGATGCGTCTGCTGCGCTATTCCACAGCGTTCAGGCTCGGCGTCCACATCGATCAATGCGGCAGCCCGTCCGGGCGGCAACGCAGACTCCAGAGCCCGGCGCAGCGGCGCGTCTTTCAGCGGCGCCTTGAGAGTATCCAGTTCGGCGAGCGCGACGCGCACCGCCGTCTCGGCCAACCCCGGATGTTGCGCCAGCAGGCCCGACGCCATGGTCAGCACACCGGACAGGTTCTGCAGCACCGGCACCCGCTGGGCCAGACTGGTGGCGCCACGGCTACGCACGCCGGCGGCAAACGAGCGCAAGACGCGATGGATAGGGGCATCGGCGGCGGACTTTGCGCGGCTTTCCCGCACGAACAGCGTCGCGAGGCGCCAGATTGCGCGCACGCGCTGCGTCATGGGTTCACCCGGCACATGCTCGAATAGCTGATTTTTCGCTCCTTGGGTGAGGTCGATAGAGTGGAAGGCAGGGGCGCCCGCACGAGTTAGACCTCAAGAGAATAATCCTTGCGCAATTCACGTTGGTCGCGCAAGCGTTTGGAGATCTCTCATGGATAACGCTCAGGCTACCGGCGGCTTGAACAACGTCACACAAGATAGAACAGAACGGGCTGGCGCGTCGAACGCAGGCTGGGCGATCTGCTGCATTCATCGACGAGCTGCTTGCAAGCCAGCGCGGTCCAAAAACTAATTCTCCAGCATGCGGCTCAAGCGGCCATTCATCACGGATAACGTAATTGTGACGCTAAACAGAACACGTTGATTATCTAAACGTTTTAAACACGGCTTCCGGGCACATTATCAATTCACGGTATTGTTTCAAATTTCTATTTTTAATCAACAGTTTTTCACACAGGCCTCATTACACGAGAGGACGACCCATGCCATGGATTGCGCCGCGTTTCACAATATGTGTACTAATATACCGATCGGGCTTAAATCACGACATATACCGCCGCGCGTTAAAATCCGTGAAGACCGCTTCGTGCGGCCTTTTTCAACCGCGAATGCATATCCCCGCCGGCGTAGCAGGTGCCGGCCAATCCATAGCGATCCCTGCACCATTTCTCGAGATGGGTCAAAATGCGCGACGGTCTGGGATAACTTGCCGGTTTGATTCTTCTGGTCATTAGACGAAATACCTGTCGAAAACATGCAAACGTTTTAATTGTTTCCATTTTGAAGAACCTTCATGGCATCTGTGAATAATTTACGCACTTTCAAAATCCAGATATCGGTTTCTTTTCTCGAACCCGGCTTGAGGATTATCAAATCCCGTATCCGGCCGTGAGCGCAGGCAGTTTATAAACTGCAACGCATAAAAAATCTATTTCGACGCAGTAAACGTTACTGCCAATCGGACCGGAAATTTTCTCGTTTCGATGGAAGCTACAGGCTCCCGAATAAGCAAAATTGACCGAAATTATCGGATCGTCCGAAATGGTATCTATTCAGACGCATTGTTTCCTTCTCCTGCCTGCCTCTGCGCGATAGCGTCGAATCTAGCAACGGCTCTCGATAAATCTCACTGTCGTGATTGGCACGTTGCATGCTTACCTTGGCGCATGAAACAGTTTTTTGTCATTTTTTGTCCACTTTTGATTATCACTATGCTAACTACTCCAGTGATCGAAACACACCTTAATGCCTTCCATGAGGTCATTGCGGAATGCACCGACCTCAAAAGCCGTGTTGAGACGGAGCGAGTGGCGGTATCGGCAATTACAGCCGCGATTGTCAATGCAAGTGAAACCCTCGCCAGGCGAGGTTATATGACGCCGCAAAAGGTGGAAGGACTAACCCTCTCGATAGAAGAGAACGCGCTCGACCTGAAAGCGGCGCTCGATGAAGTCGATGCCTCCCTTCTCACGGCCATCGGTCCCGTCGAGAAATTCGCCGCCGTGACCGAACGTATGAGGACGGCCCAGAGAGTGGCGCTTCCGGTCCACGTCACGACGGCAGCGGGTCAATCAGAAGGCGTGGAGGCACTGATGTTCGATTCAATGGCGGCCCGGCATTCCGCCTTGTGCGAGCATCTATTGGAAAGCGTACGGGAACTGGCCAACAAAGCCACGTACCGGCTCGACGACCTGCGGGAAAAGATCGACCGGCTGCAGTCGTCCTATGGAGAAATGACTGCGGCGATGGCATCCTGAAGCGTCGCCCGGCGTTGCTTGCGGACGTTACATCGGCAAGAACAGGCGTATGACCGGGGGAGTGGAGACACGATCCTCCATGCGTCGACGAAGGCGCCCCGCTCAAGCACCTTTCCCGGCACCGCCACGCAAAAGCCGGCTGAGATGGCTCGGCGCCCCCTCGGCCGGGAGCAAGCTCGCTGCCGCGCCTGTTCGCCGGCGAACGCCCGGCGGAAATGGAGGATTCCGCATTGCACCGTAGCGTGCTATCGTTTTCATGCCGGAATCAGAACGTCCGGCACACGTCAATCATCTTCGTGAGCTCCGCCATGAACGATGTACGCCACAATCTCAGCCCGACCGACCGCGTGGAATTGCTCTGCTGGCTTACCTGCGGAAGCCTCGGCGCTTATTATCTGAACGGCTCCTGGCCCACTGCGGCTTTTCACGTACAAGCGGCTCACAAGTGGCTGGACAGGCATAAGCGCCAGGCTGAATGGCTCGCCATCGCGAAGCTGTCAGCCATTGCAGCCGACCTCGCCCAGCGCCACTCGGAACTCGTGGATGCCGACTGGGCCCGCGATGCCGTGGAAGAGATTCTGGACAGCGACGACCTCAATTATCAATCGGAGCTGGTGTTGCGCGTCCTCGATGAATGCAAGCGCGCGCTCGCCGACAGACGGCCGGCCGACTGACCCGGAAAAATCCAAGGGCCTTCGTTGATCGAGAATCATCGATTTGACGAAAGCCCCTTCCTTGAAGCGCTTTGCTGCGCCGGCTTCAATGCGCGAGCTTTATTGCATCGGCTTCAGGCCTCGTGCGCATGCCGATCTGGATTGCCGTCGACGAATCTCCCGATCCGACATATAGCCCGTTGGAAAATACGGGTGCCGGGGCACCGCCGAGAGACACAGCCGCCGCGCCGCCCGATACCGCCGCCAGGATCTTCGCTGCCTGACCACCCCAGCGATTCGACTGGATCGAGCCGTCGTTCGCCACGAAGGTCCCGTGCCCATTCAAATTGCTGAAGTACGTGATACCAGCGTCGATAATGCCGACCAGCGTAACGCTGCTCTGCGCGTAAGCGCAGGGGACCGACATCGCCGATACGGCCAGTACTGCGGCGCTGCGAGATCCTGGTCGCCGAAGACCTGCCGAAAACCGCGACTGATAAAATCCAGAGGTTTAAATCACGCGAGCCGGCCCTTGATGCCTGAATGCCCCTCTCCGCCCTCTCCATTGCCTGGCTGCGAGTCATGGACCGATTAGATCAGCACATCCCTGCAATCCGCCTGGCCGATCTGCCCGCAACGGGCGACCGGGAATCGCTTCGTCTCGAGTATCAATGGTTGAATGCCGGCCAGCCCGGTGCTCCTGTCGCCGTCTTCTTGCACGAAGGGCTCGGCTCCATTTCCATGTGGAAGGACTGGCCGCAGAAGCTATGCGAACAACTGGGGTTGCGTGGCCTCGTCTATTCGCGACCGGGTTATGGCGGCTCGACCCCACGCGCACCGGACGTTAAATGGCCGGTCGATTTCATGCAACGGCAGGCTCATGACGTCCTGCCCGCATTGCTCGACGTCCTCGGCATAGACAGCGCCGAACGCACCCGGATGTGGGTCATCGGTCATAGCGACGGCGGTTCTATCGCGTTGCTTTATGCGGCGGCTTTCCCTGACGCGCCAGGTGGCGTGATTGCGATTGCGCCGCATGTATTCGTTGAAGATGTGTCGGTCAAGGCGATCTCGGAGGCAACCGCCCTGTACACGCAAGGCGATTTGCGCGCCAGGCTGTCGCGTTATCACGCCGATGTCGATTCAGCTTTCTACGGATGGAACGATATCTGGCTGAATCCCGAATTCAGGCACTGGAACATCACGGACCGGCTGTCTTCCATCCGGTGCCCTCTGCTCGCCGTACAAGGACACGACGACGAGTACGCAACCATGGCGCAGATCGACGCCATCGGGTCGCATGTGCCGCAGGCACAGCTCGCCAAGCTCCCGGCTTGCGGACATTCTCCACACCGTCAGTGCCCCGCCATGCTCGATGCCGCGATCGCGGCCTTCGTCAAAAGTATCAGGAGTAGCTGAAGCTCCGGCACGAACCAGGACCGCCGAAGAACACGTGAAGGACACGATGTGCCGGCTTGGGAAAACCGAAATCTCGATACAATCGGTCACCCTCTACACGCTTCGTTTCCTTTCAAAACGCATGACTGGTTCCTCGCTGCTCAAACCGAAGGTTTCACCCAGTCTGCGTTGGCTCACCCTGTGGGGACCCGGCCTGCTCGTCATGCTCGCCGACTGCGACGCCGGTAATGTGGTGACAGCGGCGCAGAGCGGCGCGCAATGGGGCCCTCAGCTACTACTGGTCTTGCTGGCACTCATCCCCCTGCTTTACATGGTCCAGGAACTCACCGTGCGGCTGGGTATCTTTACCGGGATGGGTCATGGAGAGCTGGTTCGCGCGAACTTCGGTCCTGGTTGGGCATGGGTCTCGGCCGTCGGGTTAGGCATCGCCGTGCTCGGCTCGCTGGTGACCGAGTTCACCGGGGTCGCCGGCATAGGAGAGATGGTCGGCGTCTCGCGGTCCGTCACGTTGCCGCTCGCCGCCGCGTTCCTGGTGGGCATTGTGTTCACCGGCTCGCATAAACGCGTGGACAAGTTCGCCATCGTCATTGGCGCTTTCGAACTGTCCTTCTTTGCGGTCGCCTGGCACGCCCACCCGGACATCCCCGGCATGTTTCGCCAGATGACCCAGCTTCCGCTCTCCGATCATCATTACGGTTATCTCGCGGCTGCATTGATTGGCGCGACCTTCAATCCCTGGATGATCTTCTATCAGCAGGCCGCAGTGGCCGATAAAAAGCTGGGCGCCCAGGACTATTCCGCGGCCCGAATCGAAACTGCCGCCGGTGCGGTTCTCACGCAGTTGCTCACAGCAGCGGTACTGGTCGCGGTCGCGGCAACGCTGTCGAGAGACGGTCAGCGACACGCTTTTCAAAGCGTGGGAGAAATCAGCGATGTCCTCGCGACAGCAGTGGGACCGCACGTCGGACGTTTTCTGTTTGGCGCGGGTGTCCTCGGGGCATCGATGGTGGCGGCCATTGTCTGCTCGCTGTCGCTCGCGTGGGGGCTGGGCGAGGTGGCGGGATACAAGCGCTCACTTGAAGACCGGCCCGGGAGTGCGCCCTGGTTCTATGGGGTGTATGTGGCCTCGGTCGTTGGCAGCGCGACCGTCGTGTGGCTTGCGCCCAACCTCATTTCGCTGAACGTGGCCGCCCAGGTGGTCAACGCGCTGATGTTGCCGCTGGTAGTGGGTTTGCTGATCGCGCTCAGCGTGACCGCGCTGCCACCTCAGCACCGGCCTCGCGGCGTTTACCTATGGCTTGTATGCGGCATTGCCACGCTGGTGTCCGCGGCCGGCGTACTCGGCGCTGGCCTGAGCTTTTTCTCGCAATAGGCATCCGCGTCAATCCCGTACTGCTTGCAGTGCCACATACCTCTTTGGCATGGACGTCGGTATTGAATGCCGGACACATCTTTGCGTTCCGTCAAAACGATCATCTGAAAAAATTCATCGTCGTTCGCCGGGTAATCACTCGAAATATTTTTGATCGCGCACGCATCCGTCTCGCGGTCAGCGTGCGTATCCACCCGTACGTGACATGAGAGGCGCCGGATCAGCTCTGCTGCTCCGCGTCGTGCTTCGTCACGCGTTCGTGATTCACGTTTGACACAGGCAGCTCGCCTGGCGCCTCGTCGTCTGCTGTCCGCTGCTCTTTCCGTCTCGGGCTTTCATCGGACGCAGTCGCCGTATTGGTTAGTTCACAGAACGGTTCAAGGAGATATCATGTCAGAAGATTCAAAGGTCATGGATGTGCTCGTGCAGCGCGCCGACAAGCTGGCAAGACGCAGACAGTTCTTTAGAAGCGCAGGGGGCGTCGGGCTTGGACTTATCGGCGGCACGATCCTTGGCGCATGTGGCGGCGGCTCCTCGGGTGCATCGGCGCAAAGTAGCGGCCCGACCGATCCGGAAATACTCAACTTCGCACTGAACCTCGAATATCTCGAAGCAACCTTCTATGCGTACGCGACTACCGGCGCGGGCCTGCCAGCGAGCCTGGTGAGCGGTGCGGGCACGCCTGGAACGGTCATCCCGGGCCATGCAGTGACCTTCTCCGACCCGGTGGTCCAGGCGTATGCAAACGAGATCGCCAAAGACGAACTCGAACATGTCACGTTCCTGCGCACGGCGCTCGGTGCGTCGGCGGTCGCCATGCCGGCCCTCGACGTCGGCTATCAAAGTCCGAACGGGGCGTTCTCCAAAGCGGCGCAAGCGGCCGGGCTGGTTCCCGCGGGCACGGCCTTCGACCCTTATCTGAACGACGAGACCTTCCTGCTCGCCGCCTTCATTTTTGAAGACGTCGGCGTAACGGCCTATAAAGGCGCCGCGCCGCTGATCACGAACAAGACCTATCTGGAAGCAGCCGCCGGCATTCTGGCAGCGGAGGCGTATCACGCCGGTCTTGTGCGCACGGTGCTTTATTCAAAAGGTATTGCTAACCCGGCGCTCGGCCTCATCGCGTCGGCTAATGCAATCTCCGCTGCACGCGACGCGCTCGACAACGTGGGCAACGATGACCAAGGCATTTCCGGAGCAACGGCAGGCAGCTCGAACATCGTACCGCTCGATTCCAACGGCCTCGCGTTCAGCCGCAATTACCCGAATGTCCTGAACATCGTCTATCTGACGAATGCGGCGGTCACGCAGGGCGGATTCTTCCCGGCGGGTGTCAATGGCGATCTGCACATGAGCGCCTGACCGTAGGCAGGAACATCCCCGGCTTCACCGCGCTGATTTCCACCACAAGTGGTGGAAATCAGCGCGTTTTTATATGCCTTGACGATTGAAATGAAGGCTCCGAATAATAAAGCATAACTAAATTTCTTAAATCGACACGGCACGAACCAAACCATGCACTGAGTAAAACCAAGACGACCCTTGCCATCGCACTACGGCAGCGTGAACGCTGATATCACCGCCAAGCCGGCAAAACCGCATTCATCCCATTCTCCAGGTATCCGTAAGGGAAACGAAATACTCCCGTTGCGCCTCAGCCTTCAAACAGCCGACAAGCACCCTCATGCACACACGCATTAAGCAGACGCTGACCCGACTCCACGCACTCCGTTGCGGCGCTCACATGCGCGTGATCCTTGACAGACGATCGTTTTAACCGCAGCCCGCCCGGCAAAAATGGACAAGTTACGCCTCCGAGGTTGTGCCTGAAACACGGTTTGTAGTAGTGTCGGGCCGTCCAGAAAGAACGGTCGAAATTACCCGGACAAATCATGTCCGGACAAGTCGCGCGCACGCTGTCGCTTAGCCGCATTTCTTAACGATCGAAGCTTACAGTTCACGTTTTTATCGTGGCCTGGTCGCATGCCAATGCCTTCTTATTTACGTATGCGTATGCATTGGTGAATCAATGCATGGCGGCATTCAAGGCTCGAAGTTCGAAGAGCACGTCGTCATGTTTCAAGCATCGCTGTTCGGAGAATATATGGACTTCGGATTCAACCTGAACCGCACGGCTAACGCGTCTGCCTGGCGGCTCTTGCCTAATCGATGGGACTTCGTCGCCTTCCCCCTGATCATCTGCCTGATTGCGATGGCGGCTATCGGCTTCCATCAGACCATGGCGCCTATCGCCACGCTTAAGGCCCAGGCGATCTCGCTCGCGCCATCGAACCTGCCTGAATACGCGCTGCGCACGACCTTGCGTATGCTCGCCGCCATGATCGCTTCGCTGGTCTTCACGCTTATCTACGGCACCCTCGCGGCCAAGAGCCGCCGGGCGGAAAAAGTGCTGGTTCCGATCCTGGACATCCTTCAGTCGGTTCCGGTCCTGGGCTATATCTCGTTCACGGTCACGTTCTTCATCGCGCTGTTTCCAACGCGCGTGGCGGGTGCCGAATGCGCGGCGATCTTCGCGATCTTCACGAGCCAGGCGTGGAACATGACGTTCAGTTTCTACCAGTCGTTGCGCACGACGCCGCGAGATCTGGAGGAAGTCGCTCGCAGCTTCCACCTGACCGCATGGCAACGATTCTGGAAACTGGAAGTTCCCTTCTCGATGCCAGGTCTCATCTGGAACATGATGATGTCGATGTCCGGCGGCTGGTTCTTCGTGGTTGCCTCTGAGGCCATCACGGTCGGCAACAATACGATTACGCTGCCGGGCATAGGTGCGTACCTCGCGCAGGCGATCACCGAAAAGGACATGGGCGCGGTAGGCTGGGTCATCCTCACGATGACCGTCGTGATCCTGGGCTACGACCAGCTGCTGTTTCGTCCGCTCGTTGCCTGGGCCGACAAGTTCCGCATGGAAACAACCAGTTCCGGTGTCGCCCCGGAGTCGTGGGTGCTTGGCCTGGTTCGACGCACACATCTGATTCACCGCTTGCTCGTGCCGGCCGGCTGGGTCTTCGCCACCGCCGCCCGCGTCCCGCTGCGCATGCCCTCGTTCGATCGCGCGAATTTGCGTGTGACGAAGCGCCGGGCGCCGTCGCGCTTCGGCGACATCATCTGGAGCGTCGTGGTTATCGCGGTCACGCTTTATGTGGTCTGGCGCGTGGTCAGCTACGTGCGCACCGGCGTGGATCTCGATGAAGTCGGCCACGTGCTGGTCCTCGGCCTGATTACGCTGCTACGTGTGGCGATCCTCATCGCGATATCGTCGGTGATCTGGGTCCCGCTTGGCGTGATGATCGGATTGCGTCCCGCGCTCGCCGAGAAAGTGCAACCGCTCGCACAATTCCTGGCGGCGTTTCCGGCGAACCTGTTGTTTCCCATCTTCGTGATCGTGATTGTCCGCTTTCACCTGAACCCCGATATCTGGTTGTCGCCGCTCATCGTGCTCGGTACGCAGTGGTACATCCTGTTCAACGTGATCGCGGGCGCGACGGCTTACCCGAACGATTACCGCGAGGTGGCGGCCAACTTCCGGATTCGCGGCTGGCAATGGTGGCGGCAGGCCATGCTGCCGGGCATCTTCCCGTATTACGTGACGGGTGCGATCACCGCTTCAGGCGGTGCGTGGAACGCCAGTATCGTCGCCGAGTTCGTGCAGTGGGGCGACACCAAGGTGGCCGCGCATGGCCTCGGCGCTTACATCGCGCAGACCACCGCCGCGGGCGACTATCCGAAGATCATCCTGGGCATCGCCGTCATGTCGTTGTTCGTCACGCTTTTCAACCGCCTGCTGTGGCGCCCCATGTTCACCTTTGCCGAAGCCAGGCTTCGAGTCGATTGAGGATCCATTCCATGCCAAATTCAGACTTCAACGTGGCCTCCCCCGCTACGCCGACAAGCCCTGCTCCCCGTGCGGCCCAAGAGATCCTGAGCGTCAAGGGCGTGTCCCGGGGTTTCAAGAAAAGCCAGGGCGACCTGCTCGTGCTCGACGACGTCAATCTCTCCCTGCGCGAGGGTGAAATCGTCGGCTTGCTCGGGCGCTCGGGCTCGGGCAAGTCAACGCTATTGCGGATCATTGCGGGCTTGATCGAGCCGACCACCGGCGACGTCACTTATAAAGGCAAGCCGCTCGAAGGTCCCGCCGACGGCGTCGCGATGGTATTCCAGACCTTCGCGCTATTCCCGTGGCTGACAGTGCTTCAGAACGTGGAAGCGGGGCTGGAGGCGCAGGGAGTGGGCGCTGCGCCTCGACGTGCGAGAGCGCTTGCCGCAATCGATCTGATCGGGCTGGACGGTTTCGAGAACGCGTATCCTCGTGAACTGTCGGGCGGGATGCGTCAGCGGGTGGGATTTGCGCGCGCGTTGGTCGTCGACCCGACGTTGTTGCTGATGGATGAGCCCTTCTCCGCGCTCGACGTGCTGACGGCCGAGAACTTGCGTACCGATCTGCTTGACCTCTGGACGCAGGGCAAGATGCCGATCAAGTCGGTGCTGATCGTGACGCACAACATTGAAGAAGCGGTGTTCATGTGCGACCGGATCATGGTGTTGTCGTCGAATCCGGGCCGGGTGATCGCCGAGATCCAGGTGCCGTTCAAGCATCCTCGCAATCGGCTGGACACGGCGTTCAGATCCCTCGTCGACGAGATCTACGCCAAGATGACCGCGCGGCAATCCGGCGAGGCGACCAAGCAGACGCTTGAGTTCGGCAGCCGGTTACCGCATGTGTCGACCAACCTGCTGGCCGGCCTGATTGAAACGCTCGCGGCGGCGCCGTATAACGGGCGCGCGGACATGCCGGTGATCGCACGTTCGCTGCACCTGGAAGTTGATGACCTGTTCCCGATCGCGGAAATGTTGCAGCACCTGGGTTTCGCCGAACTGCGCGAAGGGGATATTTATCTGACGCCTTCGGCTCATGTGTTCGCCGACCTGGGTACTCATGAACGCAAGATGATGTTCGCCGAGCATTTGTTGAAGCACGTGCCGCTGGCCGCGCGCATCAAGAAGGTGTTGAACGAGCGACCGGGACATCGGGCTCCGCGGGTGCGCTTTGAACAGGAGCTGGAGGATTTCCTGACCGATGGCGCCGCGGAAGATACGCTAGATTCGGTGATCAATTGGGGGCGTTATGGCGAGGTGTTTTCGTACAACGACCAGACCGAGCTGTTCAGCCTGGAAGACGTGGAGACGTGATTGGGGGGGGCGGGTGCTCGCGCCGGTGGACGGGGTTTGGGGGGCTGGTGGGGTTGGGGATGGCGGTCGGGGTGGTCGGTTCTGGGGTTAGTGGTCGGGGTCTATGCCGGGTTGGTGCTTTCAGTGCTAGTGGTCTGCGAGAGTCGGATTTTCTCTTTATCACTATTAGCCACTGTGCGTGGCGGCACGTCATTTCTTTGTCCAAAGCGACAAAGAAACGAAGCAAAGAAAACGCTTTCAACCACGCTACCCTAAGTGTCCACAGCGTGCAGTTTTCATTCATAGGTGCCCCAAAAGCACGGTGCTCGCCAGAGCGGAGGATGTGTGAACCCCTCCTTCTCGCGAATCTTGACACGAACACGCTTCGCCCCGTACGCTCTCGGGCAAGCACAATTCGCCCGGCAACCCGCTCGGCCCACCCGCATTTAAGGCTTCGTTTCTTGGTAGGTTGGGTGAGTGGCTTGCGCTGGAGGGCCCCCGTGGCCAGCTTCGCCAATCACCCCGCGCTATCCGCGGACAACCAACCACCAGATTAGTACGCACTTCGAACCATATTACTAACCCGCACAAAAACGAGGCCATCGAAATGCGCGAGGCCATAGTAGGCGAAAATAAGGTGCAGGCCGCGCAAGCAATCCAAAAAGAACGAAGCTTTAAATATGCGTCCGACCGTAACCTGCAAAGACGACCGCGCCAACTACGCCGCCAACCTGCCAAGCCATGACGCAGTGAAGACTGCGTGAGGCCGTGTGGGTTCCTTAGCAATTGTGCTTGCCCGAGAGCGTACGGGGCGAAGCGTGTTCGTGTCAGGATTCGCGAGAAGGAGGGGTTCACACATCCGTGGCTCTGGCGAGCACCGTGCTTTTGGGGCACCTATGAATCAAAACTGCACGCTGTGGACACTTAGGGTAGCGTGGTTGAAAGCGTTTTCTTTGCTTCGTTTCTTTGTCGCTTTGGACAAAGAAATGACGTGCCGCCACGCACAGTGGCTAATAGTGATAAAGAGAAAATCCGACTCTCGCAGACCACTAACACCGAAAGCACCAACCCGGCATAGACCCCGACCACGAACCCCAAAATCACCCCCCGCCATAGCACCAGAACCGCTAACCCCAGAACCTAAAAACCCCCGTCCACCGGCGCGAGAACATCAACCTCCCCCCATAAACTCAAAAAACCGGATCGCACGCGCATCGTCGGTATGAGCCGTATTGATCCGCACCCACGCCGACACCTCACCATTCGGACGGTAGTAGCTCCCCGGCGCAAGCGTGATACCAAATTTCAACGCGTGCTCGACCAGGACCATCGAGTCCTCTATTCCGGGCACACGCGTCCACACAAAATTGCCACCGCTGGGTTCATCGAAAACTTCCCAGCCGTTCTCCTCAAGACGCTGAACAGCCGTTGACAGTGTGTCGTGAATGCGCCGCCGCAAACGCTCGAGATACTTGCGGTACGTGCCGCGCTCAAGCAACGCCGCCACCACGCACTCGCTAAAGCGCGAACCGCCCAGACTGGTGAGCACCTTCACATCGACCAGATCCTTGATCAGCTCGCGCTTGGCCGCCAGATAACCGATCCGCAACGACGACGACAACGTCTTCGACAACCCGCCCACGTAAATCACATGATCGAGCTGATCCAGCGATGCAAGCCGTTGAGTCGGCGTTGCCTGGAAGTCTGCATAGATGTCATCTTCCACGATCATGAAGTCGTGCTGCTGCGCGAGTTGCAGCAACTTGAATGCGACTTGCGGCGCGACATTCGTCGCGGTCGGGTTATGAAACACGGTGTTGATGAAGAACAGTTTCGGCTTGATGGTCTTGAGCAAATGCTCGGCAACATCAACATCCGGCCCGCTCGCCAGACGTGGAACGCCGACAATCCTGACGCCCTGCAGCTTGAGCAGTCCGAACAAGTTGTAGTAGCCAGGGTCTTCAACGAACACGGTATCGCCCGGCTTCAGCATGAAGCGGACAATCAGATCGAGCGCCTGGCTCGCACCGCTCGTGACAATGACGTTCGAGATGTCCGCCTCAATGCCGACTATCGAGAGACGCATCTGGATCTGGTGCCTCAGGTTCGCATCGCCATGCGGCATGGCGTAGTCGATCACGCAGCTCGGGTCCATCCGCATGACCTGACGCACAGTCTGGGCAATGCCCTCGATGTCTCGCCACGCTTCGGGCACGAAGCCGCTACTCAGCTTCAAGGTCTCGCCGGGATAGTTGAACTGCTGCAGAATCTGATGCGATTCTTCCTCGGCAAGACGAGGGTCCGAACCGCCCGACGCGCCGCTCTCGCCCCCCACGTGATTCGCCACGTAGAAGCCCGAACCATGCTTCGGCACAATCAACCCCAGTGACGAAAGCCGGTCATATGCCTCGATAACCGGGAAGCGGCTGATCCGCTGGGTAGCCGCGAGCGCCCGGATGGACGGCAGCTTCACGCCGGCCAAAAGCTGCCGCGAGCGAATCAGGCCCGAAATGCCGGTCACAAGCTGATCGGTCATGGGAACACCATTATGCGGATCGATGACGAGGTTCATCGCGTGCGTGATCTCTTCAAGTGTGCAGGGAAAATCACTGAACAGTACGGCACAACTGTTCGCGACTGTACATTCCTAAGATTGGAGTTTAAATAAATAATGCAGTCAAGAGGCCGTCTCTCTGTGAGCGGCCGTGTTGGGAGAGGGACATGCGTGAAATCCGGACCTTGGAGCAGGAACCCCATGATGCGCCAGCCTGCTGGCTCATCGATCGGCCTCATACCCTGACGGTTTGCCGGGGTACGGTGTGGCTGACCATTGAAGGCGAGTCGGAAGACTGGTGGCTGCGGGAAGGCGAAACGCTTGAGCTTGCGCCGCGTTCGAAGGTCTGGATCAGCACATCCGAGCCGAATAGCCGTTTCGTTTTGGCCTCGGCGCCGGTATTCTCACCCACTCGGCGATTCGCTTTCTACTGGTTGCTGATCCGCTTCGGCCAGCGCAGGACGCGGGCAATGTGAACGGATCGCGGCCGCGGCCCGCCGCTTAGCCATCCGACAACGCCTTTATTAAACGAAACCTGATGAACGACCGATACCCCCTTTCCGCAGATTCCGGCACGCCGGATACGTTCAGCATCGCGTGTCCGACGGTCCTGCCGCTCTCTTCAATTCTTCCCGAAGAACCTCTGCTGATGATGGGCGCCGGCCCCGTACCCATCCCCGACGCCGTGGCGAAAGCCAACGGCGTCGTGATCAACCATCTTGGATCGACCATGGCCGCGGTTATCGGCCAGGTCAAGACGATGGCCCGGTATGTGTTCCAGACCGAATCGAAATGGGTGATGGGCGTGGCGGGACCGGGATCGGCTGCCATGGAAATGGCGATCACGAATCTCGCGTGGAAAGGCTCGCGCGTACTCTGCATCTGCAACGGCTTCTTCAGCGAACGCATGGCGGAGATGGCGAGGCGAACCGGCGCTGAAGTGGAAACGCTGAACGTGGTCGACGGTACCGCGGCGGACACGCAGCAAGCGGCGGACGCTATCGACCGGTTTCGCCCGGAGATCGTGACGATCGTACATGGCGAGACGTCCAACACCGTCTGGAATCGCAGCCTCGAATCGATCGCCTCGGTCGCCCGCGCCGCCGGCGCGCTGGTGATTGTCGACGCGGTCTGCACGCTGAGCACCATGCCGCTGCCGATGGACGCATGGGGTATCGACGCCGTGATCACCGGGGGCCAGAAAGGGTTGTCATCGATCCCGGGCGTCTCGCTGCTCGCGTTCTCTGAAGCGGCCTGGCAACGCATCATGTCGCGTCCCGTCCCACCCACGCATTGGTGCCTCGACGCGGCGCTGGCAACGAACTTCTGGCACAACGCGTCCTACCATTACACGGCGCCAGTGTCGGGCGTGCTCGCGCTCCATGAGGCGCTGCGGCTGGTTTGCGCCGAGACGCTCGAGCGCCGGTTCGCGCGCCATCTGCGATGTTCGAACGCGCTGCAAGCGGGCGTTGAAGCGTTGGCGCTGAAGCTCTATGTTCCGAAGCCGAGCCGGCTAAATTCGGTCGTGGGTATCGCGTTGCCGCAAGGCGTCAGCGGTTCTGATGTGTGCGCCCATATCTCGCGCCATCATCATGTCGAGATTGCAGGTTCGTTCGGCGCACCGATCGTACGGATCGGTCAGATGGGCGAGCAATGCCGCGAGCATCATCTCTTCAGGACCATCCATGCACTCGGCCGGACGATGATCGACCTCGGCGTGCCAGTGGATCTTCCCGCCGGCGTGGCCGCGCTGGAACGGTCGTTATCGGCGGCGTGATCCGCAACGGAGCTTTCGACCGTCAGCCTGCAAGCGCCCTCGACCGTCGGCGGCTCAGCCACTGAACCGTCAGAAGCCCCACCACCATCACTGTCAGCGACAGCATCGTGGTCATCGTGCCGAGCGCGTAGATCACGGGCGTGGTGACGGAAGTCGTCAGCCCCTGAAGTTCCAGCGGCAGCGTGTTCTGGTCGCCGATCGCCTGCGACGTGCGCGCGATCTCATCCCACGACAGCGTGAAGCCGAACATCCCGACCCCAATCACCGACGGCCCGATGATCGGCAACACTACATGGCGAAAGCTCTGCCAGGGCGACGCGCCAAGGTCGCGGGCCGCCTCTTCATACGCCGGGTTGAAGCGGTTGAAAACAGCAAACATCACGAGTAATCCGAAGGGCAGCGTCCACGTCAAATGTGCGCCGAGCGCCGAGGTATAAAGGCCCATCGACGTGGTGTAGTTGTCGACGAACGATTGATGGCCCCACGCGCCGGCAAGATACTTGACGCCGTTATCGAGCAGCCGGAACGTGAGCCCGATTCCCAGCGACACGATGATCGACGGCATGATCAGGCTCGCGACGGACACATAGAACACGGCGGTGTCGCCGCGAAAACGCTTGCGAAACGCGAGCCCTGCCGCGACCGAGAACAGCGCCGTCAACACCGTGACGACTGCGGCAAGACGCACCGAGCGTCCGAACGCGGCCCAGATGTCGATGTCGCCCACGCCTTGACGCAATACTGCGAACCAGTGCAGCGAAACACCGCGCATGGGGAACGTGAGACCGCCTTCCGGTCCCTGGAACGACAGGATGAAGATAGTAATGATCGGGCCGTAGAGGAACAGCACGAACAGCCCGAACACCAGCGCGAGCCAGTAGAAACTGGCGGGACGCCGCTCGCGGTGTTTCAGATTCAGACGAGTCGCGGCCATGTCAAAGCTCCTTGCGGATATCGACTACCCGCGTCAGCGCCCAGACAATCATCAGCACGACGGCCAGCAGGATGATCGCGTTGGCCGCGGCGGCAGGAAACTGCAGGTAGCCGGTCTGCACCTGGATGATTTTTCCGACCGACGCAATCTGCTGCCCACCCATCACGCCGACCGTCAGGAAATCGCCCATGACGATGGTGATCACGAAGATCGAGCCGATCACAATCCCCGTCTTCGACAGCGGCAACACCACTTCGCGGATCACTTGCCAGCCGCTCGCGCCCGCGTCGCGCGCGGCTTCGAGCAGCGACCGGTCGATGCGCATCATGGCGTTGAAGATCGGCACGATCATGAAGAACGTATAGAGATGCACGAAGGCGAGCACGACCGAGAAGTTCGAATAGAGCAGCCATTCGAGCGGCTTGTCGATCATATGCGATGAAAGCAGCGCCTGGTTCACGAGCCCGTTGCGGCCGAGCAGCGGTATCCACGAGATCATCCGGATCACGTTCGAGGTCCAGAACGGAATTGTGCAAACGAGGAACAATACCGTCTGCATACCTGATGAACGAACGTGAAATGACAGGAAGTAGGCGATCGTAAAACCGATCACGAGCGTCACCGCCCAGACGATCGCGCAGAATTTTATCGTCGACCAGTAGGTCTTGAAGGTCACGCAGACATCGGTCATCGAAGAACAGCCGTCGAAGATCGCCGCATAGTTCTTGAACGTGAACGCGGGGATGATCTGGTATTCGTTGAAGTCCCAGAAACTCACGATCAGCGTGATAACCAGCGGCACGAGAAAGAACAGGACGAAGGTCAACGCGAGCGGCGTCGCCTGGAGCCATGCGGCTGCACGCCGGTGTTTGACGGTCGCCTCCAGCGGCTGGATGGGAAGCTCGATCGATGCCATCGCGGTTTTACCTATTGGATAAACAGAGGTGGCCGGCGTGCATGAAGCACGCGACATGCACGCCGGCCATGCGCTAAATCACACTAAGCCGCGATGAACTCGTTCCACTTCTGGACCATGTAGATGTTCTCGTCCATCACCGCGTTCCAGCACGCGATTGCCCCCATGCGCTGGTTGTACGAACCACCGTCGCGCACCGTGCCGACCTTTTCGAGCAACTGGCCGTCGGGCGCCTTGATGTCCTGCGCGGCCGGCTTGCCTTCGATCCAGTAGTCCCATTCATACGGCTGCATATGGGTCTTGGCGGTCTCGAGCACACCCGCGTAATAGCCCTGGCGCATGAGGTATGCCCCGGCCCAGCCGTCCTGGAACCAGTTGATGAACTCATAGGCAGCGTCGAGCTTGCGGCCCTGCAATGAGCGCGGCAGCCCGAAGCCCGACGCCCACGAGCGATACCCTTCCTTCAGCGGCTGGAACTTGCATGCAATGCCCATCGTGCGGACCTTCGTAACAGCGGGCGACCACATCGACTGGATCACGACTTCGCCGGACGCCATCAGGTTCACGCTCTCGTTGAAGTCCTTCCAGAACGCGCGGAACTGGCCCGCGCGCTTCGCCTCGATCAGGATCTTGATGGTCTGGTCGATCTCGGCCTTGGTCATGTTGCCCTTGTCGCCGTACTTGACATGACCCATTGCCTCGATCGCCATGGCCGAATCCATAATGCCGATTGCGGGAATATTCAGGAGTGCGGCACGTCCCTTGAATTCTGGGTTAAGCAACTCGGCCCAGCTAGTGATCGGGCGCTTGATCAGGTCGGGACGGATGCCGAGCGTATCGGCGTTGTAGGTGGTGGGAATCAGCGTCATCCATTCGGTGGGCGTCGCGGAGAACTCAGTCGAGCGCGCACCCGTCAGGAACATTACCTTCTTCGGCGCCGTACCCTGGTCGCCGATCTTCTTGCCGTCGACCTCGCCACGGGTAAGCACCGGCGTGATCTTGTCGGCGAGCTTGATCTTTTTTACGTCCATGCCGGCCAGCGTGCCGGCGGGGATCAGCTTCTTCAGCGAGAAGTATTCGGTGTCGACAATATCGAATGAATTCGGCTGCGTGATGATCCGCTTGGCGACGTCGTCGGTGGTCACCGGGATGTACTGGATCTGGATGCCGGTATCTTCCTGGAATTTTTTCGCGATGTCCGAACTCTGGTTCACCGCCGTGCCAAGGTAGCGAAGCGTGATCTTTTCCTGCGCATGCACGTACGGAAACCCGGCAATTCCCGCCGCGGCTACCGCGCCTTTGAGCAAGGTGCGGCGCGACATACCCCTGGTTTCCGTCGTGGCGGCACTTGCAGGTGTCTCGCTCGTGGTCGGTTCGGACGGGTGTTCGTAACGCTCGGTCATGGCCATCTCCCTTGGTTGAAATTGTCGTTTGCTGCAACGTACAACGCAAAGCGGTCTCTTATGCGGCCAACGCATGGGCGTCCTGCTCGTTCCACCAGACCACGACACGCGCATCGGGTCCCAGGCGCTGCGGGTCGTATTCGTTATCGGGGAGCAGTGAAACCAGGTCGGGCGAACCGTCGAGCGGTGCGAGCGTCATGCGCAAGTGGGTACCCTGATATTCGGTTTCGCGGACCGTGCAAGGAATGCCGCCGATACGGCTGAAGCCGGTTTCGCTCGTGGGCGACTGGACCGGCGTGAACCCATGCGGTGCAATCCGCAGATGATCGGCGCGTACGGTAAACGCGCGGCCGTTGGCGCCGAGCACGTTATGTCCGCCGAGGAAACGCGCGACAAATTCGGTGCGCGGCCGGTTGAATACTTCGTAGGGCGAACCGCTTTGCTCAATGCGCCCGTGGCTCATCACAACAACCATATCCGCAAGCGCCAGCGCCTCTTCCTGCGAGTGCGTTACATGCACGAACGTGATGCCCAGCTCCTTCTGCCAGCGCTTGAGTTCGGCACGCATCTGCACGCGCAGGAACGGGTCGAGTGCGGACAAGGGTTCGTCGAGCAGCAGGCAGCGCGGCTCATTGAGCAGCGCGCGGGCGAGTGCGACACGCTGCTGCTGGCCACCCGACAGTTGCGACGGCTTGCGTTCGGCATAGGCGCTCATCGCGACAAGTTCCAGCAGTTCACCCGCCCGCCGGCGGCGTACATCCTTGGCTACGCCGCGCATCTTCAGGCTGAACGCGACGTTGTCGAGCGCGGACAGATGCGGGAACAACGCATAACTCTGGAAGACCATCGCGGTGCCGCGCGTGGCGGGTTGCGCGCGCGTCACGTTGCGCTGGCCGATGAGGATGTCGCCGTCGCTGATCGACTCATGGCCGGCGATCATCCGCAACGTCGACGTCTTGCCGCAGCCCGACGGCCCGAGCAGGCAGCAGTACTGGCCGCCGGGAATCCGCAAGTCGATCGAATCGACGGCGAGCGAATCGCCATATTGCTTCGATACATGCACCAGTTCGATATCGGCGGGCTCGGTCTTAAGCACGGCTGAAGTGGGCTGACTCATAAGTACGAGCTCATGCAGGGCATTTCCTCAATAAGAGCGCCGGCGAGCGGCAATCAGGCGCAATCAGCGGCGGAGGCAAGATCTCTGCGAGACCCCGAATGCAAGACATATGCCACTTTGTCCGCATATTGATAACTTTATTGCAAACCATCACCTCTATTGAACGTAGACGATATGGCGTGTAAATTGCACACAATTCGAAATCGAACTGTCGGCGATCAAACCCGCTAATTCGCACAATCGCGGTGCGCCGCGGGTCCGCCACGGGGCGCGATCCCCCAAAAAGGTTCACGCGCGGCACGTTGTCAGCACGTTTGTCACTCAGGGCTTTTTGTACATGGACACTATCCGCCACGCTTGCGCGTCGCACGATCCTGCGTTCGGTCCGCTCACCACGCATGGCCGTTTTCCATACCGGCCGATCACCGATACCGACGCGTTTCGTTGGCCGGGCGACACTGGCCTCGCGGTCTATCTCGGCTTTAACATCGAACATTTTGCGTTCGGTGAGGGACTTGGCGCGGCCCTCGGCCCGGTCTCGCCGCAGCCCGATGTGCTCAATTACAGCTGGCGCGAATATGGCAACCGCGTGGGCGTATGGCGCTGTATCGAACTCTTCGATCAGCTTGAACTGCCGTCGGGCACGCTGATCAATACATCGCTGTATGACCATTGCCCGGAGGTCATCGACGCCTGTCTCGCACGCGGCGACGAACTGATCGCACACGGCCATACGAATGCGCACCGCCAGAGCGACCTGGACGAAAACAGCGAACACGCGTTGTTGCTGCACTGCCGCGAGCGCATCACCGCGCATGCCGGCACGCCGCCTTCGGGCTGGCTCTCGCCATGGATCTCCGAGTCCCGCGTCACGCCCGACCTGCTCGCGGAAACCGGCTACGGCTACACGCTCAACTGGTGCCACGACGACCGCCCGGTGCGCATGGCAACCCGCGCCGGTTCGTTGTGGTCCATCCCCTACCCGCAAGAACTCAACGACTTGCCGATGATGGTCGGCCGTCATCTCGACGCGCGCGACTTCGCCGACATGATCATCGACCAGTTCGACGAGATGCTCGAACAGGCGAACCGCAGCCGCCATCCGCAGGCGCTCGTGATGGGCGTCGCGCTGCATCCCTACCTCGTCGGACAGCCCTACCGGTTGCGCCATTTGCGTCGTGCATTGCAGCACATTGCCGCCGCCCGCGCGAACGGCGACGTGTGGATGACAACACCCGGCGCAATCGCTCGCCATATGGACGAGATGGAACGCATGGGTCTCGTCGGCACGAAGAAACAGACCCTCCTTCCCGCAGAAAAATGACTCCGAAACCCGCATTGAAAGTGGCTGCAAAGCCGCCCCAAAAAACCGTGCCCGATACAGCGCAGGACGCCGACGCCCGCCTCTACCAGGCCATCTTCGACGGTGTGCTCAACCATCGCCTGACGCCCGGCACCAAACTTCCAGAGCCAGAGTTGTGCCAGTTGTTCGGCGTCGGTCGCGCGGTCGTGCGACGCGTGTTGGAAAAGCTCGCGTACGACGGCATCGTTGCATTGCGGCCAAACAAGGGCGCGGTGATCGCCGAGCCGACGCCCGAGGAAACGCGCGAGATTTTTGAAGCGCGCCGCTCGATGGAGCGCGTGCTGGTAGAACTCGCCGTGCAACGGGCGACCGCACGCGACATCAAGGAACTGCGCCGTCAACTAGCCGATGAGCACGAAGCCATGCATCGCTTCGACCAGCCTTCGTGGGCGCGACTAGCCAGCGACTTCCACTTGCGTATCGCGGCGCTTGGCGGCAATTCGATCCTGCAACGCTACCTGACGGAACTGGTGTCGCGATGCTCGCTGATCGTGGGCGTCTACGAGCCGCCGGGCCACGCCCCCTGCGAGCACGAGGAACATGCGGCGATTGTCGACTGCATCGAAGCGCGCGATGCGGCCGGCGCCATTGCGCGCATGGAAGCGCATCTACGCGAACTGGAAGAGCGCATTGAGACCTCGCGCATGCTGGGCGAGAAGAGCCTCGGGCAACTGCTCGGCATGAGTTGAATCCGAACGTCAAACCTAAGCTCACAGATTCCCGCCATCATGGAAATAGACTTCGAAGCCATCACCGAATATCAGCGATACAAGCTCATGGCGAGCCTGATCGTGCCGCGTCCGATCGCGCTGGTGACAACCATGAGCGCGAGCGGCACGATCAACGCCGCGCCCTTCTCGATGTTCAATATGCTGGGCGAAGAACCGCCCATTGTGATGATCAGCATCAACCGTCTCGACGATGGCTCGCTCAAGGACACGGCCGTGAATATTGCACGCAGCCGCGAGTTCGTCGTGCATCTTTGCGACGAAGCGATGGCCGAAAAAATGCATCGGTGCGGGGAACGTCTGCCGCCCGATGTCAGCGAGCTCGAGAAGGTCGGACTGACGCCGATTGCAAGTTCACGGGTCGCGCCGCCACGGATCGCGGAAGCGCCGGTGGCGTTCGAATGCACGTTGTGGGAGACGCTGGAAACCACGAGCCGGCAGATCTTCATTGGCTGCGTCCACAGGCTGCATGCACGCGACGAACTGATCGATACAGAAACATGGCGCGTGCGGCTTCAGCATTACTTCCCGGTCGGACGGTTCGGCGCGAGCGACTATGTGACCACCCGCGAGCGCTTCACGCTCGGCTGACCGGCGACGTAAACCATGCACAACACAACCCTCGCCACGTCCACCGAAGGCATAGTCACCAGCCCGCACACCCTTGCGAGCGAAGCAGGACTCGAGGTGCTGCGCGCGGGCGGCAACGCGATTGAAGCGGCCATCGCGATTGGCGCCGCGCTGAGCGTGACCTACCCGCATTTCACCGGTCTTGGCGGCGATGCATTCTGCGTCATCGGTGACCGGACGGGAATGTTGCGTACGTTATCGGGCATCGGGCAGGCGGCGCAGACGCTGCCTTCGTTCTCTGCGGCCATTCCGTTGCGCGGCGCCGGTTCGACGCTGACCACGGCGGCAACGGTCGATACCTGGCACCAGGCGTACGCAATCAGCCAGACGTCATGGGGCGGCCAACACACGTGGTCGTCTCTGTTCGATCGCGCTATCGGCTATGCGTCGGAGGGATTTCCGGTCACGCCGTCGCAACATTTCTGGCAGCAGTTTCGCGCCGATGAATTGCGCGCAATGCCGGGTTTTTCCGCGGTATTTGCACCCGACGGCCACATTCCCGAGATTGGCGAGTGCTTCGTTCAACCGGCGCTCGCGCGCAGTCTTGAACGCATCGCGACCTATGGCGCGCGCGAATTCTACGAAGGAGAACTCGCGGAGCGCATTGCACGCGGCCTGCAGCAGGCCGCCTCGCCGCTGACACAAACCGACCTTGCAAACACCCGCGCACGCGACGAAGCACCGCTGCGCATAGCGTATCGCGGCGGGGAACTCGTGAGCCTGCAACCGCCAACGCAGGGCGTCACCACGCTGCAGATCATGGGCACGCTGGCACGCTTCGATCTGTCGTCTATTGCCGAGGGCAGCGCCGACTATTATCACTTGCTGGTGGAGGCCGTGAAATGCGCGTTCGTCGATCGGGACCGTTGGGTCTCTGACCCCGAGTTCAATCACGTTCCTGTCGGTGACATGCTCTCGGCCGACACGCTCGACGCCCACGCGCGCTCGATCAGCCTTCATAAAGCGCGGGCCTGGCCGCATGTATTTCGTCCGGGCGATACGGTGTTCATCGGTGCATCGGACGGGCAAGGCCGCAGCGTCAGCATGTTGCAGACGGTCTACTTCGATTGGGGCAGCGGTGTTGTAGCGGGCGACACCGGCATCCTCTGGCATAACCGCGGCGCGTCGTTCAGCGTGGACCCCGCGCATCACAATGCCGTGCGGCCGGGCAAGCGGCCATTTCATACGCTCAATCCCGGCATGTACCTGAAGGATGGGCGGCCGCATCTGCTGTTCGGCACGCAGGGCGCGGACGGTCAGCCGCAGACGCTGGCAGCGGTGTTGACGCGACTGATCGACTACGGGATGGACCCGTTGAGCGCGCTGGCTCGTCCACGTTTTCTGCTAGGCAAGACCTTCTCGGATACCCGCGATGCGCTGAAACTGGAGGAAGACGCCGGTGCCGATGTGTTCGCCGCGCTGGCGGCGCGCGGGCATGAGGTGAGCGCTATTGCAGCGCAAAGTCCGCTTGCGGGTCATCCGGGGGTGATTCGAATTGAATCGGACGGTGCGCTGTCAGGGGCTCACGATCCGCGTAGCGACGGCCAGGCATTGGGTCTTTAAACCCGCGCTCGGCGTAGCGGGTTTGCGGGCACGTGACGTTGCGAGCGTCACGTTCAGGCAGTTGGTCGTGCATGTGCCGCTGGCGTGCTTGCCGGAACGCTCGAGTTCGTGCTGCCAGTCGTCAAGCCCTACAAGCTGGACCGGCCGTTTCGGCGGACATCTGCGCCACGCGCGCCAGAATGCCCGCGTAGTCCTCCGGCGTGTCCATATCGACGACAAAGCGATCATGCGCGGCTTCATGAATGAACACCTCATCCGGATGCTCGGCGATCAGCTTGCGGCATCCTGGATTGACGTGTCCGCTGATGACCTCGGCTGCATAGCTGGCGGAAAAGGCCACGGGGTTACCACGCAGTCCGTTGAACATGGGAATCAGGATCGACCCGCGCGGCATGGCGGCGAAAGCGTCGACAAGTTCGCGATAGTCGGCGGCCTCCAGCAGCACCTGATCTGCAAGGCAGACCAGCACAATGCTGCACGGCGACCGGAGCGCGGCAACACCCGCGGCGACCGACGTCATCTGCCCATCCTCATAGCGCGGGTTGCACTGAAAGATGACCGGCAAGCCGTCCAGCGCCTCCATGACGGCGCGCCCCTTGAAGCCCGTCACCACCACGATTTCCTCGGGACCTGCAGCAGCCAAGGCGCTCACGGTGCGCCTGACTGCGGGCTGCCCATCAACGGGCAGCAGCAGCTTGTGCCGTCCCTGCATCCTCGATGACAAGCCCGCTGCCAGCACCACGACCGAAAACGCCGGCCCCGTCATGTTCCGCGCATCGTTCATGTCTTCTCCCGTTCCCGCCTGCCTTGCGCAATCGCAAGATATTTATCGGGCGAATGTTCGAACTCGATCTTGCAACCGTCACAGCAAAAATAGACACGCTGTCCGCCGCAGTCGACAACATGTTTCGCCGACGCGATATCGACTGGCATGCCGCACACCGGATTGACATAGCGCGCCACCGCGGGCTCAACCGATGCCATCGATTCGCATGGCGGCACGCTCGGCACCGCGTCGTCGCCGGTGATACGCGGCGCACCGGCATCGGCCGCTGCCAGTTCGAGTTCGCGCCACTGCGTCACCAACCCGGCGACGGCGCCAAGCGCGATCTCCTGCGGTGTATGCGCGTGGATATGAGGGCCGGCGGGCGCATGCAGCGCGGCCATGCGCTCCTGCGCAATACCGCGCAAACGCATGGTGTCGCGCAACTTGTCCGCCTTGCGCTCGCTCGCCACAAGCAACACAGCCGCCGCCGACGTGCGCAATGCCGCCTCAAGCGCGTCCTCGTCGCAGTCGCCTTGCGTAGCAACCAGAATCAGTTGCGGCTTGATCTGGCCCAGGGCATCGGCATCGAAACCTTGAATGACGCGCGTCAGGCCGAGAGCGGCAAACGGTGCGCTCACGTTCGCCGCAGCGCACACGCGCAGCCCCATGCGTTGCGCGAGCACGCATGCTTCGAGCGCGGTCGGTGTCGAGCCCAGCACGAGCACCAATGGCGCGGGCACTGTCGGCTGGATGAAAAGTTCGATCGTGCCGTTGCTCGCGCAAGGCATGGTGTGGAGTTCAACGTCCGCGTCTTGCGTCGCCGGCTCGTTGCTGATGCGAATGCGTTTGGCCTGCCCCGAGCGGATCGCTGCCAGCGCCGCCTGGATCACGATCGCTCGCGAGCAGCCGCCACCAATCCAGCCGTGCAGCGCGCCCTCACTGTCTATCAGCGCCTGCGCACCGACCCAGGTAGACGTTGGCGGGCCGGCCCGAATAACAGTGGCCACGGCAAACGGCTGCGCCTCTTCAATCAGCCGTTGTTCGAGTTGCAGGAGGGTATCGGTGCTCATTGCAGGGTGGACAGCACTTGGGGCAGCACACGCTCGAGACTCGCCAGATCGCGTGCGCCTGCCAGTAAATCGATATAAGGCATCGCAGCCTGCATGCCGACGCTCGATGGCGTGAAGTCAGCGCGGTCCGCGAGAGGATTAAGCCAGACCAGACGGCGGCAACGCCGCCGGATTTTCGCGAGCGCCTGCTGCAGGCTGTCGGGCTCACCTGCATCGTAGCCATCGCTGACGATCACGACCGCAGTGCGCGAGTGCAGCAGCCGGGTCGCGTGCTGCTGGATGAATTCATCGAGACTCTCTCCAATGCGCGTGCCTCCCGCCCACCCGGCCGACAACATGTGCAGGCGCTCCTGCGAGCGTCGCGGGTCGGGGTCCCGCAACGCTTGCGCGACACTCACGAGCCGCGTGTGGAAGATGAAGCTATGGACATCGGTCACCCGGGCGCTCAGCACGCGCGCCAACCTCAGATAGAAAAAGCTGTACAGGCTCATGGAACGGCTGACGTCCAGCAACAGCACGATGCGTGGACGCAGACGCCGCTTCCTGCGCCAGCCGAGATCGAGCGGCAGCCCGCCGCGTGAGACGCTGCGACGGATCGTCCACGCCATATCGATCACACGGCCGGCGTTCGCGCGGCGTTCACGGCGAATCTGGATGCCTCGCAGCCGAAGCGCGAAACGCCGGATTGCCTCGTCGATTGCAAACAGTTCGTCCGGCTCGTTGAGGTGGCGAAAGTCCGCATGGGAGAGCGGAGTTTCGCCTGAGGCGCCCTGGTCGGCTGTGCTGCCGTCTGCATGCTCCGGGTCCGCGCCGCTTCCGGCCAGGGACAACGGCAAACCTTCGCTGCCGTCGCGCTGGCCAGCGTTCTTGTCGCGCTCGTTATCCCGCTCGATCCGGCCGGTGCCGCCAGCACGCACTTCAACCAGCGCTGGCCGATTCGGCATCAGGAAGTAAGCGTCGAACAGGTCATCGAAGCGCCGCCATTCTTCGGCGCGCGAGCACAGCACGGCACGCAGGCTCCAGCGCAAGATCTGGCTGTTGGTCTGGCCCGCGAGTTGGGCGACTTCCATTGATGTCGCGATGTCGCTGGTCGTCACGCGAAAGTCGTTCGCGCGCAGCCACCCGGCAAACCCGGTGTAGCGGGCGACCAAAACCTCCTCAACGCCCGACGGAGGCGCACGATCATCGGTGCGAGTATTCACGCTCAACATGCGGCCACCAGTTTCTCGACGACCGGCCGTGTCAGGCCGGCCTGATCCTCGCGCGTCTTGACGAGCGCGGACAGCGAATCCATGATCTGCTCCACGCCATCCGTATCAATCACGCTCACCCCCAGACGAAGCAACGCAGATACCCAGTCGAGTGTCTCGGCCAGGCCGGGCTTTTTCTGCAAATCCATCTGCCTGACCGACTGCACGAACTCCACCATCTGCCGAGCCAGTTTCTCCGGCACTTCCGGAATCTGGGTACGCACGATCAGCAACTCCTTTTCGAAGCCCGGATAGTCGATGTACTGATACAGGCAGCGGCGGCGCAACGCATCGGAAATCTCGCGCGTTCCGTTTGAAGTCAGGATAACGAAAGGCTTTTCTGTGGCGCGTATCACACCAAGCTCGGGAATCGACATCTGGAAGTCGGACAGCAACTCCAGCAAATAGGCTTCGAACGCTTCATCGGTGCGGTCGATCTCGTCGATCAGCAGGACAGGCGCCGGCGTCGTCGTGATCGCTTCGAGCAGCGGCCGCTTGAGCAGATAGCGTTCGGAGAAAATATCCTGCTCCTTGTCGAGAACCGATCGCTCGTCCTGTTCAAACAACTTGATCGCGAGCAGTTGATGCTGGTAATTCCACTCGTACAGCGCGGAGTGCGCATCAAGGCCTTCGTAGCATTGCAGTCGGATCAGCCGCGTATCGAGAAGCCGCGCAAGCGCTTTCGCCACCTCGGTCTTGCCAACACCGGCCTCACCCTCCAGCAACAGGGGCCGGCGCATTTCCATCGTCAGCAGGAGGGTCGCCGCAAAGCTGCGCTCGGCGATAAAACCATGACCCTCCAGCCTGTGTTGCAGGCTCACGACATCGTTCATCCGGTCGGTCACCATGACTGCCTCTGTCCGCTCTCAGACCGACTTGCGGGCGAAAAGCCCACGGAACCACTCGCGCATGACCGCCCACGCCAACGCGAGGCCATTGAGCTCGGAGGGCGGGACGTGAGCGGCTTCCGGCGCGACGGACATGACGGATTGGGGCACGCTCCCGGATGCTTCCGATGCCGCAGGCGTCACCTGCGGGGTCGCAGAGGCCTGAAGCCGCGCCGCAAAGTTGGCGACGAACTGCTTGAGCATCTGGTCAGCGACCGGACCCATCAGCCGGCTTCCGAGCGCGGCGGCCTTGCCGCTCATCGTCACCTCGCTCCTGCCCGTCAGCTCGCACGTATTGCCGGTGGCCTGGACGCTCGCGACCAGATCCATCGATGCCGCCGAGCTGCCCGTGGCGTCCGTTCCCTTACCCACCAGATGCAGACTGCGCGCCGCCGTGTCGAGATTCAACACCTCGATATCGCCTTTGAACGACATCGTTGCCGGACCGAGCCGAACGGTGATCGTGCCTTTGTAATGGGTCGCGTCCACGCGTTCCGTGATCTTCGCGCCGGGCATGCATCCGGCCACCGTCTCAATGTCCTGCAGCAATTGCCAGGCGCTATCCGACGAAGCGTCTAGTGGAAACACCTTTTCGAGTACGACTTTCATTCCATCACCCTTTGCATAATCGAGTTTCGCCGCAACCGGATCACTATTGCCTGGTCAGGCCCAACGAATGGCACTGCTGCCACACTCGATACGCGTTGTGCGGCATATTCATGTGCGTCACACCGAGATGCGCGAACGCATCGACCATGGCCGACGTAAAACACGGAATCGATCCAACGTGCGGCGATTCAGCCACACCCTTCGCGCCAATCGGATGATGCGGCGACGGCGTCACGGTGAAATCGGTTTCCCAATGGGGCGTCTCCACGGAAGTCGGTATGAAATAATCCAGCAACGTTGCGCCCAGCAGATTGCCCGCTTCGTCGTAGGGCATTTCCTGTCCCATCGCTACCGCGAACCCTTCCGTCAAGCCACCGTGGATCTGCCCTTCGATGATCATCGGATTGATCCGCGTGCCGCAATCGTCGAGCGCATAGAAGCGGCGCACGCGTGTTTCACCCGTGTAGCGATTCACGTCGAGCACACAGACATACGCGCCGAACGGGAATGTGAAATTGGGCGGGTCGTAGTAGTCCACTGCCTCGAGCCCCATCTCCATACCATTGGGGACGTTGTTATACGCGGCCCAGGCCACTTGCTTGATGGTCTTGAACTGCTCCGGCGAGCCCTTGAGCACGAAACGATCGAGATCAAACTCGACGTCGTTCGGACTGGCTTCCAGCAAATGCGCGGCAATCTGCCGGGCCTTCTCGCGGATCTTGCGCGACGCTCGCGCGATTGCCGCTCCCGCCACGGGGGTCGAGCGCGAGCCATAAGTGCCGAGCCCGTAGGGCGCCGTGGAGGTATCGCCCTCCTCGACCGTAATCACCGAGGCAGGAATCCCGGCCTCTGAAGCAATGATCTGCGCATAGGTGGTCTGATGGCCCTGCCCTTGCGTGATCGTGCCCATGCGCGCAATCGCCGAGCCGTCCGGATGTACCCGTATCTCGCAGGAATCGAACATGCCGACGCCCAGAATGTCGCACATCTTCGACGGCCCCGCGCCCACGATCTCAGTGAAGTTCACCATGCCGATACCCATCAGCCACTCGGCGTGCGGATCGGCACGGCGCGCGGCCTGCTCGGCGCGCAACGCGGGGTAGTCGACAGCCGCGAGCACCTTCTTGAACGCCGGCTCGTAGTCGCCGGAGTCGTATTCAAGTCCGAGCGGCGTGGTGTACGGGAACTGCTCCCTGTGGATGAAATTGCGCAAGCGTATTTCGGCCTTGTCGATACCGAGTTTCTGCGCCAGCACGTCGACCATCCGCTCAATCAGATAGACCGCCTCCGTCACCCTGAACGAGCATCGATAAGCAACGCCGCCTGGAAACTTGTTCGTATAAACGCCAGTGACCGAGACAAACGCGTTGGGGATTGCGTAGGAACCGGTGCAGACGTGGAACATGCCGGCGGGCCACTTGGTGGGATCGGCACAGGCATCGAACGCACCATGATCCGCCGTGACGTGCACCCGCAGCGCCTTGATCCGGCCGTCGCTGTCAGCGGCCAGTTCGCCCGTCATGTGATAGTCGCGTGCGAAAGCCGTCGAGCTCAGGTTCTCGATACGCGACTCGATCCACTTGACCGGCCGCCCGAGCACGATCGACGCGACAATCGATACAACATAGCCGGGATACACGCCGACCTTGTTGCCGAAACCGCCGCCAATATCCGGCGAGATGATGCGAATCTTCGACTCCGGAATGGACGACAGCAAGCCCACCACCGTGCGCACGACATGCGGCGCCTGTGACGTGATGTAGACCGTCAGATCGCCTCGCGCCTTATCGAACGATGCAACGCAACCGCAGGTCTCCAGCGGACACGGATGCACGCGCGGATACAGCATGTCCTGCACAACGGTGACGTCCGCGTTGTCGAATACGCGATCAGTCTTGTCCTTGTCGCCGATATTCCACGTGAAAATATGATTCGGATGCGTGCGTGCGCCGTGCGCGCCAGTCTGCTTGTCGCGGATGTCCTCGCGGATCACTGGCGCATCCGGGGCAAGGGCGGCGAACGGATCGACTACCGCCGGCAGTTCCTCGTACTCCACTTCCACCAGTTCCGCGGCATCGGCGGCGACATAACGATCATCAGCCACGACGAATGCCACCTCCTGGTTCTGGAAGCAGACCTTTTCGTCAGCGAGCACCGCCTGCACATCGCCCGCGAGTGTCGGCATCCAGTGGAGCTTTAGCGGCTTCAGGTCGTCGGCGGTCAGTACCGCATGCACGCCAGGATGGGCGAGCGCGCGCGATTTGTCGATTTTCTTGATTCGCGCATGAGCGTATGGACTACGAACCATTATTCCAAACAGCATGCCCGGCATCTTGATGTCGTCGACGTAAGTGCCTTTGCCCTGAATGAAGCGCGGATCCTCGCGGCGTTTGCGCGAGCAGCCCATGCCTTCCAGCGCGGCAAGACGATCGAGATTGGTGTCAATGTTTCCCATCACGGTTCTCCTGTCGACCGGAGTTAGCGCTTCAGCGCCTACTCCGGTCCCATGCAAGCTGCTTGCGGTCGTCAGTGCGCGTGCGCTGCCATCAGCGGATGCGAGGTCTCGACCGGTTCGCCGCGCAGCTTGCGCGCGGCGTATTGCACGGCCTTCACGATGTTCTGATAACCTGTGCAGCGGCACAGGTTGCCCGCCATCCAGTAACGGATCTCCTCTTCACTCGGGTCGGGGTTTTCCTGCAATAACCGATAGGCACGCATCAGCATGCCCGGCGTACAGAAGCCGCATTGAAGACCGTGCTCCTGCATGAACCCTTCCTGCAGTGCATGAAGTTCACCGCCCTGCGCAAGGCCTTCGACGGTCAGCACCTGCGCGCCTTCGGCCTGCACGGTCAGCACTGTGCAGGATTTCACCGACATGCCGTCGAAATCGACCGTACATGCGCCGCAATGCGAAGTCTCGCAACCGATATGCGGCCCGGTGTGAAGGCACTTTTCGCGCAGCGTATGAATCAGCAATTCGCGCGGCTCGGTCACCACATCGGTTTCCTTGCCGTTCAGCTTGAACGACACCATGACTTTCTTGTTCATGTCTCGATCTCCAGGAAATCGCGCTCGATACTCAATTACCCAATGCTCAGTGAACTGCGCGCGAAAAGGCGGTGGCGAGAGCCCGTCGCGTCATTTCGCCCGCCATCGCCGTCTTGTATTCGATGTCGCCGCGCAGATCCGCAACCGGTGCGCAAGCGGCCATCGCCTGACGCGCGGCTTCGGCTATCGTTTGTTCATCGATGGGCTTGCCTAGCAGCGACTGCTCCGCACCGGTCGCCCGGAAGGCGATTTCCGCGACATTCGTCAGAGCAATGCGCACGTCGGCCACAGTGCCGCCGCTCATGTGCAGCGTCACTGCCGCGGCCGCGGTCGCGAAGTCACCGGTCTTGCGCTTGAGCTTCGCGTAGCAATAGCCACTTCCCGCGGCGGGAATGGGTATGCGGATCTCTGTCAGGATCTCGCCGGGTTCGAGCAGCGTCATATAAGTGCCGAGAAAGAACCCATCGGCGGGCACGACACGTTCGCCGCTTGTCCCCACGAGCACGAACGATGCATCGAGCGCCAACATCAGCGCCGGGTGATCGTTGCCTGGATCGCCGTGCGAAATGTCGCCGCCCAGCGTACCCCGGTAGCGGACTTGCGGATCCGAAATCTGGCGCGCGCCCTCCACGATCAGCGGGCATTGAGTCTGCAGCAACCTGGACCAGATCAGTTCGTTCTCGGTGGTCATCGCGCCAATGCGAATTTCGTTGCCAGCCTCGCGGATGCCCTTTAGCTCCGCAAGCTTGCCCAGGTCAATCAGTTGACCTGGTTCGGCCATGCGCAGCTTCATCATTGGCAGCAGGCTGTGGCCGCCGGCAAGCAGCTTGGCAGTGTCGCCATGCTCGCTCAGCAGAGCGACAGCCTCGGGCAAGGTACGCGGAGCGTAATAGTCGAATGGACGGGGGATCACACTGGCCTCCTTTGGTTTTCATCCGCCGGCGAACTGAAGCGTAAATGAAGCGCTTTGTATTAGCCTTTGATGAGCATTTCACATTCTGGCGCCGCCATTCAACGCGATTTCCCGAACGGCAGTTCGCTTGCGCCAATTAACGGAAAACGGGCATGAAACCCGAGACGGGCCGAGTGACCCCGCCATGCGCGACGCTTCGCCCGCCCGGCCCGAGAAATCACGATTTCACGACACAGCGCAGCAGTTCAAGCGGATTTCCTGAATGGCGGGTTTACCTGCGTGAACGGCTCGAAAACTTGCGCGAATTTCGGAAAAGACATACAACGAAGAACAGCCGCCAGAGAGCGGCGACCGCTTTTCAGGGCAGGAGGCCTTGGATGAAACCGTTTGAACACGCCGGGCCGCCGACGTCGGAACATCGTCGCAACGAGACATTCCAGCACAAGCTGGAGCAGTTCAATCCGGGGATGGTCTGGCTCGACGAGCAAGGGCACGTGACGGCTTTTAACGACGTCGCACTGCAGATCCTCGGGCCGGCCGGCGAGCAGTCGCTGGGGGTCAGCCAGGACAAGCTGTTCGGCATCGACGTGGTGCAACTGCACCCGGAGAAGAGCCGCGACAAGCTGCGCTTCCTGCTGCAATCGAAGGACGCGGGCGGCTGCCCGATCAAGTCGCCGCCGCCGGTAGCGATGATGATCAACATCCCCGACCGGATCCTGATGATCAAGGTGTCGAAAATGAGCGGCGCCCAGGGTGCTTGCGGCACCTGCATGATTTTCTACGATGTCACCGATCTCACGACCGAACCGTCGGGGCAGCAATCCGGCGGCAATGCTGCACTGCCGCGCAGGCTGTTCAAGATTCCCGTCTACCGGAAGAACCGCGTGATCCTGATCGATCTCAAGGACATCGTCCGCTTTCAGGGAGACGGACATTACACGACAATTGTCACCCGGGATGATCGGTATCTTTCCAATCTTTCGCTAGCGGATCTGGAACTGCGACTCGACGACAGCATCTATTTGCGCGTGCACCGCAGTCATATCGTGAGCCTTCCGTATGCGGTCGAACTGGTCAAGTCGGAGGAGAGCGTCAACCTTGTAATGGACGACGCCGATCAGACGCAGGTTCCGGTTAGCCGGTCGAGAACCGCGCAATTGAAAGAGTTGCTTGGAGTGGTTTAAGGGGCAGGGCGGCGGCCCCCGGAATGGTTATTGAAAAGCGCGATCGGCATGGTTGTCCCGATCTTGCGTGGAACGCCGCTTCTGGTCCGCCTCATGTTCTGGCTTGGGGGTGCGTCGCCCCCCTCCGTGCACGCAAAAGGGAATAGGGAATCTACGGGACTTGCGCGCCCCTGACAATTCGTTCGTACTCCAAATTTCCAAGCAGTCACCGCAGCCCATATAGTTGCTATCACTGACGTGCGTGGCCGCGCTCACTGCTTGCGCTGCCGCCCATCAGCCAAGCGCTCGTCACGCCAAGGCCTCCCGGCCCTGCACATTCAGCACGCGCCCATATATATCATGATGTGATATTATTTTAACCCAGGATCCTGACTGGACTATCCCCATGAAAGAAACCTTTCGCACCTTGAGAAAAGAAGACTTTGAACAGCTGTCCGAATTTCGTTACCAGATGCGGCGGTTCGAGCGGTTCTCCGAGCAGGCTGCTCAGGACGAAGGCATTACTCCGCTGCAGTATTTGCTGTTGTTGCATATCAAGGGCTACCCGGACCGGGATTGGGCAACTGTCGGCGAACTGGCTGAACGGCTTCAGGCGCATCACCACGGAGTGGTTTCGCTCGTGTCGCGATGCGAGGCGCTGGACTTGGTCAAGAGAAAGCCCAGCGAAATCGATCGCCGTCAGGTCGAGGTTCATTTGCTGAAACCCGGAGAGAAGATCCTCTCGCGGCTCGCCCAATTGCATCGGGCAGAACTGAAGTCCCTCGCGGGCACCTTCCGCGTTCCGCAGATCGACCTTTAGATCGGGCATACCGACACTGCCCACCTTTGCTGGCATTTCAATTTCAGCAAGGTCACGCCGTTCCGGCAACCGATGCAACGCAATCTGAATTGATGAGGAGTTAATGTGCACGAAAACGCTTCAAGAGGGGATTTTGCAGCGAATGCTCACCTGTTGCGCATCACGGCCATTGCAGTAGTGATCGGCGCGTTGAGCACGGTCACGGCCTATGTCCTGCTCCACCTGATCAATTTTTTCACCAACCTTTTCTTCTTCCAGTCGCTATCGTTCGACGGTCGCTCGCCCGCCGGAAATACTCTCGGTCTGTGGGTGATCGTGATTCCCGTAATCGGCGGACTCGTGATTGGACTGATCGCGCGCTATGGCAGCGAAGCCATCCGCGGGCATGGCATTCCGGAAGCGATCGAAGCCATCCTGTTCGGCAAGAGCAAGATGTCGCCGAAGGTCGCCGTGCTCAAGCCTCTTTCCTCCGCCATCGCCATCGGCAGCGGCGGCCCGTTCGGTGCGGAAGGGCCAATCATCATGACAGGCGGCGCACTGGGGTCGCTGCTCGCGCAGTATTTCCATTTGACAGCGGGTGAACGCAAGACGCTGCTCGTTGCCGGCGCCGTCGCCGGCATGACCGCGGTTTTCGGTACGCCTGTAGCCGCCGTCCTGCTCGCGGTCGAACTGTTGCTGTTCGAACTGCGCCCGCGTAGCCTGCTGCCCGTTGCCGTCGCGTGTGCGGTGGCCGGTTTCACCCGGCCCCTTCTGATCGGCAGCGGCGCCCTCTTCCCGTTGCAAACCATCGCACTGGGTCCGCTCGGCCTCGTTTCATGCGTGGTTGCGGGTCTCATGGCCGGCGCGATGTCCTGGGGCCTGTCATCGGCGCTGTACAAGGTCGAGGACCTCTTCGGCAAATTGCCGATCCACTGGATGTGGTGGCCGGCGCTTGGCGGCATTGCCGTGGGCATCGGCGGATATGTCGAGCCACGCGCGCTCGGCGTAGGGTATGACGTCATCGGCGATTTGCTGCACAACCATCTTGCTATCAGCGTCGTGGCCGGCTTGATACTGGTGAAGGCGATCATCTGGGTCATCGCCCTCGGCTCCGGCACGTCTGGAGGCGTACTCGCTCCGCTGCTGATGATGGGTGCGGCCATGGGAACCATCGTCGGACCGTTCCTGCCTGGCGGGGAGCCGGCAGTATGGCCGCTGGTCTTCATGGCGGCGACGCTCGGCGGAATGATGCGCGCACCGATCATGGCAACCGTATTCGCGTTCGAACTCACCCATGACGCCAACGTACTGTTGCCCCTGCTCATGGCTTCGGCTGTTGCCTACGGATTCACGGTGCTGCTGATGCGGCGCTCCATCCTGACCGAGAAGATCGCACGGCGTGGTTACCACATCTATCGGGAGTACGGCATCGATCCTCTCGAACGCCATTTCGTCGAGGAAGTCATGACGCGCAAGGTCCAGACGATCGATGCAGAGCTGCCGGTCGCCGAGGTGATGGCGAAATACTTTGGTGAAAAACAAAACCATCGCGCGTTTCCGGTGACGCGAGACGGCGCGCTGGTGGGAATGATCGAGCGTGAAGGATTGATCTCGCGCACCGGCAATCCAGCCATCCAGGTCATGAGCGACCTGTTCGGCGCAAACATACCGATCATGGCATTTCCCGAGGAAACTTGCCGGATCGTGTCCAACCGGCTGGCGGTGCATGGACTCGAGCGGTTGCCGGTGGTGTCGGACGCGCAGTCGCGTCGTCTAGTCGGCTTGATAAGCCGTAGCGACCTCGTGAAGCCGTCGCTCGCGTTCTTCGAGGAAGAGGAGCGGCGCGAGATGTTCCGGCGCTCTCCCCTGCATCATCTGAAGAAACGGTTTGCATTACTGAACAGGCACAAAGATGACGCAACCCGGGAGCGCCCGTAAACCTCCTGACATGCGATTTCTCAGGCCGACCGGATCGCACGACGACCAGATGAAACAACGCCATGTCCTGCAAAAGCATCGAAAACGGATCCGGTTCACCAGCCGGCCAATGGTATGAACTTGAGGATGTGTTCGGCCACGCAAACCAGTTCGTTCTCTTGATTCACCACCTCCAGCTTCGACACGGCGCGCCGCTTCTCCAGGTCAACAGCATGTACTCGATAGGTATAAGTCAGCGTCTCACCGATAAGCGCGGCCCTGAGAAAGCGAATCCGGTCATAACCAAGCGAAACAGGAGTCTCACCTGCACTGCGCAAATCCGGGAGCCGCTCTACCACCTCGGTCGAACAATGCGACATCCACGCAACGAGCAGGGCACCGTGCGCAATACGCGTCTTATAAGGCGATTGCGACATGATTTCCATGTTCATGTGGGCAGGAGAGAAGTCACCGCTCAAACGGGCGAACTCATCTATGGCGCTAGCCGTCACTTCTTTCTTCAGGACGACTTCTTCGCCAATGTTCAAATAAAAATTGCCACCCATGACGCTGCTCCTTCAAAGACCTCGATGTTCTTCGCCATAGCCGGCAGCAGCGGTGCCAGCCACGTGTTCGCCAGTCCGGTTCTCGTTTTTCCATCCTTTTTAACACCGGGGGACATTTATCACGAAACGCAGCAATACCCTCCACTGCGTCCGGCGTACCTTCTCCATGCCATAGAGTTTCACCAGGCGTTCTCCTCATGTTGTCGCAGGGTTGGCCGATCCATAAACATGCCGAATTAATCGCGGTTGCGGGCTATGTGGAACTAAAATGCCGGCTGGACCGCATCGACGTTTTCCTTCGTCACGCGTACCGTCGGCAGCACAATCCTCGGCGGCACCCTTTCGCCCTTCAAGATCTTCAGTGCGACGGCCATGCCTTCGGTGCCGGCGGGTGGATAGAGCCAGGTGGCCGCTTCGTCGCCGGCGCGGATTGCATCGAACTCTTCCTTTTGCCCGTCGAGTCCAATCACCTTTATTTCCTTCGACCGGCCACTCTCCTTGACCGCCTGGATCACGCCGAGCGCCATCTCGCCGTTGGCCGCGAACACCATGTCGAGCGTGCCCGGCGGATGCGCCTGCAGGATATTCTGCATCACGGCATACGCCTTGGGCCTCCGATAATCGCCCGGTTGAGTTGCCACGACCTTGATGCCGGGATACTTGCTGGTGACCGAGGTCGCTCCGCCAACACGATTGAGCGACGTCTCGTCGCCAGGAATCCCTTCAATGAACACGATGTTACCCTTGGGCGCTCCGTTCTTCTGAGTCAAGGTATCGACGATAAACTGGCCCGCGTCCACACCGAGCGCGCGGTTGTCGCCGGAGACCATTGTGATTGCGCCCGCGTTCTCGATCGGCTTGCCCACGAACATGTAGGGAATGCCGCGCTCTTTCAGGCTCTGCAGTTCCTGGCGTAATCCTTCGGCCTTGCCCGCCTGCACCATCAACAGTTGTATGCCCTTCGACTGCATGTCCTCGATGCCCGCAATCTGGGTGGCGACATTGCCCTGGCCGTCAGTGGCAAGCAGCCTTACGCCCGCCACCTTTGAAGCCGCATCGATCTGCCTGCGCTGGGTCGCGAGCCACGGATGGTCGAGACTTTCCTGCGACAGCCCGATTGTCTCGGGCGCGGCCCAGGCCGTTGCTGCACCACCGAGTGTCAGGGCCGCAGTCATGACGGCCAGCATGATTTTCGATTGATTCATTTTCGTCTCCTTTATGTCGGAATCCTTATCGACCCCGGGAACGGCTTAGCTGCGCGTGAATCAAGACAGCTATCACGATGATGGCGCCCTTCACGATCAGTTGCGTATAAGCGGGAATGTTGAGAAGGTTGAGCAGGTTGTTGAGCACGCCGATCAGCAGTACGCCAATGATGGTTCCGCCAATGCCGCCCGCGCCGCCCGAAAGACTGGTGCCGCCGACCACGACGGCCGCGATCGCATCGAGCTCGAGACCCTTCCCAAGGTTCGCCTCGCCAATATTCAGTTGCGCCGCCATGACGATGCCGCCCAGTCCTGCGAATAACCCTGACAGGCAGTACGCAATCACGCGGACCCGGTCGACTGCGACGCCCGACAAGCGCGCCGCCTCGGCGTTGCCGCCGACCGCATAGACATGCCGGCCATAGCGTGTCATCTTCAGGACGGCGGCCGACGCCACCGCCATCGCGACGAAGAGAATTGCCTGTACCGGCACGCCGCCGAGCCTGCCGCGGCCGATCCACGCAAGGGACGCGGGCACGCCAATCACCGGCTGGCCATCGGAATAAGCGAGGCCCACGCCCACCAGCGCTGTCATCATGCCGAGCGTGACAATGAACGGCTGAATGCGCCCTTTGGTGGTGATGAAACCGTTGAGCCAGCCGCAAGCGAGCGCAACAGCGAGTCCTCCTGCGAGCGATGCCACCGGTCCATAGGGCTTCAATCCTGCCACTGCCAGCGTCGTTAATGCGAGGATCGACCCGACCGACAAGTCGATACCCGCAGTCAGGATAACGAACGTCATGCCGAGCGCGGTCAACCCGACTACCGATACCTGCCGCACCACGTTAAGCAGGTTTTCCGGCGCCAGGAAGAACGGTGACGACAAAGCGGCGGTGACACACAGCAAAAGGAAGATGACGAGAATGCCATAGCGCTGAACCAGTTCGACGCGCCGGTAGGCATTGCTGGAAAACCGCTCGCTCGATGCGGCGTTCGATATTGATTCGGCAACAGCCATGATTACCTCGCGATCATTTGTAGGACGGACTCTTCGGTGGCGGCGAGCGCCATGACTTCGCCGGTGACCACACCATCGCGCAGGCTTACAATGCGGTCGGCCATGCCGATCAGTTCTGGCAGTTCTGAAGAAATCAGCAGTACTGCTTTTCCTGAACGCGCAATTTCATCGATGAGGCGATAAAACTCGATCTTCGCCCCCACGTCGACACCGCGTGTTGGTTCATCAAGGATCAGCAACGAATATGAATGCGCCATCCACTTGCCGAAGACCACCTTCTGCTGGTTGCCGCCGGAGAGCGTGGCAACCGGCACTTCCATGCTCGAAGCCGACACCGCGAGTTGTTCGCAGACCCGAGCAACCCGTTCCCTTTCCTTGCGGCGTCCGACGAAACCGAACCGGCAAATGCTACGCAAGGTCGGCAGAATCGCGTTCTCGCGGATGCTAAGGCCCAGTACGATTCCTTGCGCCTTACGGTCTTCGGGAACGAGGGCGACGCCCGCTGCGATCGCTTGCGCCGGCGACGCAGGCTGATGCCATTGACCGTGAAGTGAAATTCGCCCGGCGGTGACGTGCTCCAACCCGAAAATGGCTCGCGCCACGTCCGTCCTGCCTGCGCCAACGAGTCCTGCCAGCCCGACGATCTCACCTGCGCGAATGTTGAAGCTGACGTTGCGCACGCGCTGGCCGAGGCGCAGGCCGTCGACTTCAAGCACGATCTCACCGCAACCGGCCGTCCGCTTATCGGGGAACCGGGTATCCACTTCGCGGCCAACCATAAGCTGTATCAGGGCGGCCCGGCTGAGTTCGGCAACCGGCCGCGTGCAAACCGATCGGCCGTCTTTCATCACCGTGCAGGTATCGCAGAGGTCGAAAATCTCATCCATCCGATGCGAGACATAAATGATCGTGACACCCTCGCCCGATAACTTTCGCACCACGTTGTAAAGCAACGTGAGTTCGTGATCGGACAAGGTGGCCGATGGTTCATCCATGATCAGCACCCGAGCGGATACGGCGAGCGACTTCGCAATCTCCACAAGCTGCTGCTCGGCGACCGATAGCGTACCCACCCGCCGGCGTACATCGATAGGCGCACCGATACGAGCAAGCAACGCTTGCGCTTCCTTGCGCATCGAAGCACTGTCGAGCAGTCCGTTTGTCATGCGCTCACGTCCGAGAAAGATGTTCTCCGCGACGTTCAAGCCGGGTATCAGGTTGAACTCCTGGTATATCGTCGATACCCCCGACGCCACCGCTTCACTCGGCGACGCCGGCAAATAGGGTTGATCGTCGAGCAGCAGCTCGCCTTCGTCGGGTGCGCTCGCGCCACTCAGGATCTTGATGAGCGTGGACTTGCCCGCGCCGTTCTCGCCCACGAGCGCGTGGACCGAGCCTTTGCGGCACGCAAATCCAATCCGGTCCAGCGCGCGCACACCCGGATAGGCCTTGCTGATTCCCTTCACTTCCAGAGCATTCATTGCCGCCTCTTGTAACTCGTCGACATACGGGATGCAACGTGCTCGCGCGCCTCGCTTCATCTACGCGACTTGCAACTGGATCTTCAGCACGCTCTTGTCTTCCGCGAGCCGCGCGAAGGCATGTTCGACATCGTCGATCCGGTAGATCGTGGTGAGAAATGGCGCAACGTCAATACGTTTGTAGCCGAGCAGCGTGGCCGCTTCGCGCATGTCGTCGCCCATGCCGGCAACGCTGCCCTGCAGACCCTGCTCACGCAGGACGAAATCGAGCGCACTGATCCGGAAGGTTTGCCCAGGCTTTGCGAGACCGAACGCGATCACGCGGCCACCGGGGCGAATCAGCGTGAAGGCTTTTTCATAAAGCTCGGGAGAACCCACGCTTTCGATCGCCACGTCGACGCCGCGGCCGTCGGTTGCCGCGCGCACGGCTGCATCGACTTGAGAGGCATCGGATATGACGACATCGGCGCCAAGCTCTTTCGCCAGTTGCGCGCGCTGCACATTAGGTTCGACGACGATGACCGGCGCCGCGCCCGCGCGCAACGCAAGTTGCAAATGCATCTGACCGATCGGTCCCGCGCCGATGACCAGCACGCTCTCGGCAAGCCGCAACTGGCTCTTGCGAAACGCCCGCACGATGCACGACAGCGGTTCGACCATCGCGCCTTCCTGCAACGACATTGCAGCGGGTAACGGCACGACTGCATGCGCCGGCACTCGTACATACTCGGCCATGCCGCCGTCGACATGAATGCCGATCTGGACCATTTTCGTGCAGTTGAGAATCTCGTTCTTGCGGCAATAGAAGCAGCTGCGACAGCCCAGGTTGATATCAGCGGTAACGGCCTGGCCAATGTGCAAACCACTGACCGATGAGCCCATTTCCGCGATGGTTCCCGAGAACTCGTGGCCGGGAATCAGCGGCAACCTGTCGAGCGAATAGTTGCCGTGATAGATATGCAGGTCCGTGCCGCAGATGCCGCAACGCTCGACCTTGACCAGCACATCACCAGTACCGCATTCGGGCACGGGTACGTCACGTAATTCGAATTGCCTCGGTGCGACGAGCACGGCTGCTTTCATGAGCGTTCTCTCTGACTTGAAGCGTCGGGACGGCATGACCCATCCGGCGAGACGTCAAGGTCCCACCGGAGCCGGGTCTTAATTGTTTAGCGATACTTATCTGTTTTTATCAACTACCTGGTGTGGCGTGGGCGCGTCCGGCCGGATCAGTTCGCGCCGCTTGAGTTCGGTCCAGAACTCGGGCGGAATCGTTGCCTTGAAAGTCTGAAGATTGTCGTCGAGTTGAGCGACCGTGCGTACGCCCGGTATATTCGTCGGGATTGCAGGATGCCCGAGCACGAACTGGAGCGATGCGGCTTTGAGCGGGATCGCGAAGTCGTGGCAGACATTTTCGATCTTGCGGACCCGGTCGAGAATCGCTTCAGGCGCCGGCGCGTAGTTGTATTTCGCGCCCGGCACGGCGCCTGTCGCCAGGATGCCGCTGTTATAGCCGCCGCCCAGGATCACGGAGACTTGCTGCTTTTCGCACAACGGCAAGAAGCCGTCCAGCGCGTCCTGTTCGAGCAAGGTGTAACGTCCGGCCAGCAGCAGGCAATCGAAGTCCTGCTGCCTGATCGCTTCGTGCGCCACTTGCCATTCGTTCACCCCGACTCCCACCGCCTTGACCACGCCTTCATCGCGCAGCTTGAGCAAGGCCTTCGCTGCCCCTGACATCGCGGCGTCGAAGATGGCCGGCTGATGTTCGCTGCCGTGCGTGAAGACATCCACGTCATGGATCAACGCGATGTCGACATGCTCCAGTCCAAGCCGCTGCAAACTGTCTTCTATCGAACGCATCGCGCCGTCATAGCTGTAGTCGAAACGCGGCTCGAACGGCAGTCCGTCGACCCACGGCGCGAAGTTGATTTCGGCGCGCTTGCGTGGCTTGAGCAAGCGCCCTACTTTCGTCGACAGCACGAACTGGTCACGCGGATACCAGCGCAGCGCTTGCCCGCAACGCGCTTCGCTCAAGCCGTGTCCATACATAGGCGCCGTGTCGAAGTAGCGCACGCCGGCGTCCCATGCGGCCTTGACGAGTGCCGTGGAATCTTCTTCACTGATCGGCCTGAAGATGTTGCCGATCGGCGCGGCGCCGAAGCCCATCACCGTTGTCTCAAGCCCCGAACGGGGCCATTTTCGTTTTGCTGCCGGGTCCATCGCCCTCTCCTTGTGCGGTTCATCTATGGAACTCGTTTCTGCTATTTTGTAACTCACCGGATAGTTACTTAAGGTTGATATTATGTCTCATGGGAGCTTGTATCAAAGGGGGTTTTCCCTGACTTCCAGCGCAGATAGCAAGTTCAAGAATCCGGCGATCGCCTCGATCGAATGTTCAAGCAGGTGTCGGCCCGGATGGGTGATCAATCCACGCGCTTTCGCCTCGCCCAGCAAGCGTGTTTCAGCAGGCTTCATGATCAGATCGGCGACAACGGCATGGTTGTTCGCCGCGCTCAGGTCGACGGGAAGCGGATCGTCCATCCGCATGCCGCACGACGTCGCGTTGATAATCAGATCGTGCAATGCGCGAGCGTTTGCGCAGCCTTCGCCGATGACGGCGCCTGTGCGCCGAAGACGCAATGCATCGATAAGACGGGCGGCCGACGCGGTGTTCATATCGAAGATATCCAGCGACGCAATCCCCGCTTCCACCAGCGCATGTCCGACAGCGGTTCCCGCACCGCCAGCGCCGGCAAGAAGTACGCGCTTGCCGTATGGCTCACATCCCTGTGAGCGCAAGCCCTGCACGAAGCCAGTGCCATCGAACATACTGCCGGTCCATTCGCCGTTCATCTCACGACGCAGACAATTCACCGCACCCGTCTGCAACGCCGGGCCTGCCAGCCTGGCGGCGAACACCAGGGCCGCGACCTTGTGCGGCACAGTCACCACCACACCGGCGAGATTGCGGATCCCGCTGATGCCGTCCAGCACGGATCCAAGCCATTCAGGGGCTACGTGAAAGGGTACGAGCACCGCGTTGATGCCGTGCCGGGCGAACAACGCGTTGAACAGCTCAGGCGATTTTGCCTGGGCGATCGGGTCCCCGAGTATGGCGACAACCTGGGTTTCTCCATCGATTCTCGTCATCGATCAAACTCGCTCAGGTCGCGGCGACATCCGCTCGATCAGCTTTTGGACCCGCAGTGCATCATTGCCCGTGACAGAAGGATTTCTATTCTCCCTGATAGCGTTCACGAAATCGTGCAACAACTCGCGGTGCGCTGTGTGGGAGAAATCCATCGGCCGCGCGCCGAATCCCGTGGCGGCGGTATCTTTGAACTCATCGGCCCGGCCGTCTTGATAGAAGACTTGCAGATGACCGCCGTTGAGTACCGCCGTCCCCTTCAACCCCACGAATTCGATTCGTTCGGGAAAGCCTGGGAACGCCCCCGTGGTGGCAAGCACGTGCCCTGCCGCGCCGCTTTCAAAGGTCAGCCCGGCTGACACGAAGTCCTCGGCTTCCATTGCGTGCAGGACGGTGGTAGCGGGCATGGATGTAAACGAGGCCACGTCGCCGGCCAGCCACATCAGGATATCGAGCGCGTGGATTGCCTGAGTCAGGAGAACGCCGCCGCCGTCACGCGCGTAGGTGCCTCGGCCGGGCTCATCGTAGTAGGATTGCGGCCGCCACCATCTCATGTCAACGCCTGCGTAAGCGAGCTTGCCCAGTTCGCCTGCTTTCATGATTGCGGCCAGTTTCCGGACCGCCGGCCGGAAGCGATTCTGAAATACGATGCCCAGTTTCACACGAGAATCGACACACATGGCGACGAGACGCTCAGCACGGTCAGTCGATATCTCCAACGGCTTTTCCAGCAGGACATGCTTGTGCGCCGCGACCGCTTTTTGAACCAGCTCGAGATGCGTGCTGGGCGGTGTCAGTATCAGGACGGCGTCGATACGCGTGTCGCTCAAGGCCTCGTCTGGTGATGAGCCGATCGGGAAGCCATGCGTTCGCGCGAACGTCTCGAGCTGCTCGCGCGACCGGCCTGTTGCCGTCACGCACGCCACCTCGACGTCGTCACGCAACTCGTTCAGCGCCAATGCGTGAGGCGTCGCGGCAAGACCCGCACCGATAATCGCTATTCGTGTCTTGCGCAAAGCCATCTCCTGGAGACTCGGTACTTTCGCTAACCTGAAACTGACGCGGAAGCTTTATCAGACCGACTCTGTGAACTCGGGCACGACCGTGAACAAATCGCCCACGAGTCCATAATCCGCCACGCCAAAGATCGGGGCTTCCGCGTCCTTGTTGATCGCGACGATGACCTTGCTGTCCTTCATCCCCGCCAAATGCTGGATTGCGCCCGAGATGCCGACCGCGACATACAAGTTAGGCGCCACGATCTTGCCGGTTTGACCGACCTGATAGTCGTTCGGCACGAACCCTGCATCGACTGCCGCACGCGATGCGCCCAGCGCCGCGCCGAGTTTGTCCGCCAGCGGTTCGAGCACTTTCGTGTAGTTCTCGCCGCTGCCCAAACCCCGCCCACCCGACACGATGATCTTCGCCGACGTCAGTTCCGGGCGGTCCAGCTTCGTCAACTCGCGGCTCACGAACTTGGAGATACCCGTGTCCGCCGAAGCTTCGATCTTTTCCACCGTAGCACTGCCGCCTTCTGCCGCCACCGGATCGAAACCCGTGGTGCGCACCGTGATGACCTTGATTGCATCGCTCGATTGAACCGTGGCGATTGCGTTGCCCGCGTAGATCGGACGCTCGAAGGTATCCGGCGAATCTACAGCCGTGATGTCGCTGATCTGCGCCACATCAAGATGCGCCGCGATACGCGGGGCAATGTTCTTACCGTACGGGGTCGCCGGCGCCAGGATATGCGAGTAGTTCTTCGCGATCTGGACCACCGTTCCGTCGATATTCTCGGCCAGGCCGTCGGCGAGTTGCGGTGCGTCGGCAAGCAATACCTTCGATACGCCCACAATCTTCGCCGCTGCATCGGCTGCTGCTTGCGCGTTCGAACCTGCGATCAGCACGTGGATATCGCCACCGATCTTCTGCGCGGCCGCGACGGTGTTCAACGTCGCCGATTTGATCGACTCGTTGTCGTGTTCTGCAATTACAAGAATAGTCACTTTGGAAACTCCCTCACAGAACCTTGGCTTCGGTCTTCAATTTCTCGACCAGCGTCTTCACGTCCGGCACCTTCACGCCTGCGGAGCGTTGCGGCGGTTCAGCAACTTTGAGCGTCTTCAGGCGCGGCGTCACGTCGACACCGAGGTCCGCGGGCTTGAGCGTTTCCATCGGCTTCTTCTTGGCCTTCATGATGTTGGGCAGCGTCACATAGCGCGGCTCGTTCAGGCGCAAGTCCGTGGTAATCACGGCGGGCAACGTCAGGGAAAGCGTTTCCGAACCGCCATCGACTTCACGGGCCACCGTGACTTTACCGTCGGCCACTGTCACCTTCGAGGCGAACGTCGCTTGCGGCAAACCGGCCAATGCGGCGAGCATCTGACCCGTCTGATTCGAGTCGTCGTCAATGGCTTGCTTGCCGAGGATGATCAGTTGCGGCTGCTCTTTATCGACCAGCGCCTTCAAAATCTTCGCCACCGCCAACGGCTGCAATTCCTCAGTCGATTCGACCAGGATCGCGCGATCCGCACCGATCGCCATGGCGGTGCGCAGCGTCTCCTGACATTGCGTCACGCCACAGGACACGGCGATCACTTCCGTCGCCACACCCGCTTCGCGCAGGCGCACGGCTTCTTCCACGGCGATTTCATCGAACGGATTCATCGACATCTTCACGTTCGCGATGTCCACTGCGCTGCCATCCGGCTTGACCCGGACTTTCACGTTGTAGTCGACCACGCGTTTGACCGCTACTAACACTTTCATTTAAAAACAACTCCATCGAGGCTAAGGTTTTACGCACGCGAAAACGCCGTCGCTTACTTGATGACGAGCACTTTCGAGCGATCGAACGCCACCGTCACGGCAACGATCAGGATCACGCCGAACACAATCTGCTGTGCAAACACGCTAACCCCAACGAACGTCATCCCGACCCGCGCTACCGACACGAGCAACGCGCCAACAAGCGTCCGCGCAATGCCGCCGGCCCCGCCCGTCAATGCGGTTCCGCCCACGATCACCGCGGCAATCGCCGGCAGAAGGAACTGATCAGCAAGCGTCGGCGATCCACTGCCTAAGCGGCCTGCCATGATCACACCGGCCAGCCCGGCGAAGAATGACGAGGTCGCGAAGACCAGGCACTTGGTCGCCGACACGCGCACCCCGGAGGCAATCGCCGCCGGTTCGCCCGCGCCAATGGCGTTGACACGCCGCCCGAACACCGTGGACCGGTGCAGGAACAGGCAGAATGCGAACACCGCGATCGCCAGCAGGATCTCGTGCGGAACGCCGAACGACGTACCCGTGGTCCAGCCAAGCGACGCGTTACGCGTCTCGTCGCTGATCGCGATCGAGCGCGTTCCCGACAACGTCAGCGCAGCAGCGGAAGCAATACCCGCTACCGCCAGCGTCGCGATGAACGAGGGAATCCGCAGCACGGTCTGGATCACGCCGCTCAACAATCCAATGCCGAATGAAGCTGCCAGGGCGACCACTGCGGCGAGCGGCCCATAGCGCGGCAGGAGCATGGCGACAATCACACTGGAGAGCGACGCCACCGCCTGCAATGACAAGTCGATACTGCCGAGCAGCACCACGAACGTCGTACCGGCCGCCATGATAAAGAGCGTGGAGCTGTCGGCGAGCAGACCCAATTGCGTGGGCAACGCGAGAAAGCTGGGCTGCGCGATTTCGATCAGCAAATACAGCGCGACGAGCGCGACGAAGGGCGCGTTGTCGCCAAGCTTCGCTTTAATAGAAGAGTTCATCAATGACATATCGGCCTCAGACCATGTGTTCGACGACTTCGATCTGCGACGGCTTGCGCCCGACCTCGCAGGGAAGAATGCGTTGTGCACGGCCGTCGCGCATCACCATCACGCGATGACTCAAACCGAGGATTTCTTCAAGCGTGTCACCGGTCAGCACCACCGCCACGCCCTCAGCCGTCAACTCGCGAATGAGTTGATAGACCTCTTCCTTTGCGCCAACATCGAGTCCGCGTGTGGGGTGGTCGAGCACCAGGATCCGGCTGCCTGCAAAACGCCACTTCGCCAGCACGACCTTCTGTTGATTGCCGCCCGAGAGGTTGCGGCAAGACGCATCGGGACCGGGCGTCTTGATGTGCAGCCGTGCGATCCAGTCGTTGGCGAATCCGCGCTCCCTGCTTTTTTTCACGATACCTGCCCTGCTCACCGCCCCAAGACGTGGCAAGGTCAGGTTCTCGGCAACCGTCATCTCCGTCACCAGTCCTTCAATCTTCCGCTCGCGCGGCACGTAGCCAATTCCTAGCGCGACCGCATGGTTCGCCTGCGGCTTGAGACGTGTCGTGCCCACGCACACTTCGCCCGCGTCCAGGCTTTCAAGCCCCGCCAGCACGCGGCATAGTTCCTCGCGCCCCGACCCGACCACGCCCGCCACGCCGAACACCTCACCAGCGTGAACCTCGAATGAAACGTCCTTGAGCGCGTAGCCGAGCGATGCATTTCGCACCGACAGCGCGACGGTATTGCTGCAAGGTTTCTGCAACGCTTCACGATAGTACTGACCGTCCATCGTGCGGCCGACCATCAGTTCGTGCAATCGTCCGACGGACGCATCGGCCGACGCCATCTCCGACACCACCTTGCCATCCTTCATCACATACACCCGGTCGCTAAGCGACAGCAATTCATCCAGCCGATGCGATACGAACACGAACGACGCCCTCGACTTAAGCTCGCGCACGAGCCGGAAAAGGATCTCGATTTCAGCGGCTTCGAGTACTGAAGTCGGTTCGTCGAGAAGAATGACCGGCATGCTGCCAGCACGGCTCGCCAGTGACAGCGCCTTGGCAAGTTCCACCATCTGACGCTGCCCGAACGAGAGGTCTTCGCAGTAGGTCAGCGGATCGATATCCAAACGCACGGTCGCAAGTTCGGCAACTGCGGCACGCTTGAGCTTCGTCCAGTTGATCCGCCCCAACGTCACGAAAGCCTGCTCGCGGCCGAGAAAAAGGTTCTCCGCAACCGTCAGGTTCGGCAGGATCGATTGTTCCTGGTACACCATCGCGATGCCCTTGGAAGTCGCATCGCGCGGGTTCCTGATGGCAAGCGGCTTGCCGTTAAGCGTGATCTCGCCGGTATCCTGACGATATGAGCCGGTCAGCAGTTTCATCAACGTCGACTTGCCCGCGCCGTTCTCACCGATCAGGCCGACGATCTCGTTCGGCCTGACTTCAATGGATACGTCGTCCAGCGCGAGGACACCCGGAAAGCGTTTGGTGATGTTCTTGAGTGTGAGCATGGAAGTGTGGCTCCTTGGCTATTGCGTGCCATGACTTGCAGATATGCGTGCTTGACGCCTACTTGACGATCCTGCGGCGCGAGCGGTTCAGCGCCAGCGTCACTGCCACGATGATCAACACGCCCTGGATGCCCTGCTGCACGTACGGGGGCACGCCAAGCAACACCATTCCGTTCGCGAGCACCACGACCACCAGCGTGCCGATGAGCGTACTGAACGGACTGCCGTTGCCACCGGCGAGCGAAGTACCGCCGACCACAATCGCCGTGATCGCGACGAACAACTGGCCGTCCGCGATCATTGCGTGTCCTTGTCCGTACTGCGCGACCGCGAGGATGCCCGCTACGCCATAAAACGCGCCCGCCAGCGCGAATACCGCGATGCGGATGCGCGCTACGCGCACGCCGTTCAGACGCGCCAGATCCTCGCCTCCGCCAATCGCAAGCGTGTGGCGCCCGAGGAGCGTATGGCGATGCACGAACCACGCGAATGCCAGCGCGAGCAATGCAATCCACACCGACAACGGGAGACCGGCGTAGCGCGTGATCGAGATCGAACGCAGCGCGGTATCGCTGACACGAATCGTATTGCCCGACAGAACAGCAGTGCCAATACCCGTCGCCACGAAGCCGATCGCGAGCGTGGTGATGAACGAAGGGATACGCAAGAATACATGCAGCACGCCGTTCGCAAGTCCGAGCAACACACCCGCCCCCACCGCGACGGCGAGTACCCAAAGGCCGAAGTGATTGTCGTTGTACGAGTTCTCGACAAGCATCGAAACAGCGATCGCCGCCACCGCGACGATCCCCTCCGCGGACAAATCGATGCTCCCCAACTGGATCACGAAGGTTCCGCCGAGCGCGATGGTCAGCGGGATCGCGGCCGAGATCGCGATCCGGGTGAAGTTCATGGGGTCGAAGAAATCGTGATTGACCGCGCCGATGCAGGCACCCAGCGCGAGCAGCACCAGCAACGGCGAATAGCGCCGCAGCAGCGTTCTCAGCAGGTGCAGTGCGGTCTTCTCCCCGCTCCCGGGCGATGTGCCATGCACGGCCTGCCGGGAAGGCGCTGCGGTTAGCTTGTTCATCTGTACACCACAGGACCCGCCACGCGGGCATAGAGCGTATTCCAGTCAACCGTGGGATCGGCCGCGCGCTTGATCACGTCCTGCACGTTGGCCTTCGTCACAAAGGTCGCCTTGCAAAACGATTCGCGCTTGTCCTTCGATAACGTAGCGACGTCGATTTTCTTTTGCTTCGCTTCCAGTCCCATGGAAAGACCAATGCCGCCGAGCCAGTACGGGTCCCAATCGACCGATGCGACCAGTTCGCCACTCTTGATCGCCGAGAGTCCCGGTGACGTGCCGTCCATGCCCGTCACCGGAATCTGGCCGGCGAGCCCTTCAGCGCGCAGTGCTTCGATAGCCCCGAGCGCCATGTCGTCGTTCGCCGCCCACACGCCCTTGACCTTTGAATTGAATCGCGTCATCCACGCCTGCATGATCGGAAACGCCTTTTGCGAATTCCAGTCGGCTACCTGAAAATCGAGCAACTGGATGTTCGGAAATTTCTTCAATGCCGCGTCGAGACCCGCTTTGCGCTCGATCGCCGGCACATTGCTGAAGATACCGCCGAGCGCGACGATGCCGCCCTTGCCGCCCATCGACTTGAATAGCTCGGTCGCCGTGGCTTCGCCGTACTCCACGCCGTCGTAGGAAAGATGCGCCACGTAATTCGGGTTCACGTCCCAGGGATGCAGCTCCTTCGGCTTGTTCCAGATCGTGGTCACGAACGCGCCAGCCTTCTGGCACGCTTCCACGATCACGCGCGCGTCGGCCGAGTCGTTGGGGTCCACGTTGAGCACCAGGTTGCCGCCCGTTTTCTGAAGCAACGCGCGAATGTCCGCAATACCTTTCTCCGAACTGCCTTCGGTCGTGAGCGGCACATACGGCAGCCCGGCACTCTTCGCGAAGTTCTGAGCGCCCTTGTTGAACGACGTGTAATAGGGGTTGGTCAGCGAGCGGAACGAACACGCAAGCGTGGTCTGGTCCGCACCCGACGAGAAACCAGGGAGAGCGCTTCCGGCGACCGCGAATGCGGCGCCTGCACCCAGCTTGATGAAGTCCCGGCGCGATACGCCCGAGTGATTGTCTTTGGCTGACATGTGTCTCCTCCGTATGAAGATGAGCGGCTGGTCCGAGCCGCTATAAATAAATAACCAGATATTTATAAAATATCGGGAGAACCCAGTTTTACCCGGGCTTTCCTGCTACTTCTATACCGCAGTCGCCTCGCGGCCCGCGTGCTCCTGCGTTGTTGCGAAACGCTTTTTTGCAGGCTCGGTACTCGCGGCGCGGCCGCGGATGAAGTCCGAAGCTTTCTCGGCAATCATCAACGTCGGCGCATTGGTGTTCGAGCTGACGATGCGCGGCATCACGGACGAATCCGCTACCCGTAGCCCTTCAATGCCATGCACGCGCAACTGCGGATCGACGACCGACAGTGGGTCAATACCCATCTTGCAGGTTCCGACCGGGTGATAGCCGGTGCGGCCATATTGCTGTGCATAGGTTTCGTACTCGGCCTGCGTACGGACCGATGTGCCCGGAAAGTGTTCGCTTTTGAGGTACTTGCTCAACGCACTTTGGCTCATGATCTCGCGGCTCTGCCTGATACCCTCCACGGCCACCTTGAGGTCGTACGGGTCGCGGATATACGCGGGGTCGATAATCGGCGCATCGGCAGGATCAGTGCTGTGCAGCGTCACGCTGCCGCGACTGCGAGGGCGCAAAAAATACGAATTCAACGTACATCCGGAGCCGGACGGAACGGGCGGCACACCGGCTTCCACGCCCGCGCCCGGCAAGAAATGAAACTGCAGATCAGGCGTCGGCACGTTCTGGTCCGAGTACCAGAAGGCTCCGCCCTCCGCAATGTTCGAGGTAACGGGACCCTTGTTGAAGAGTTTGTACTCGATACCCGCAAGCAGCATCATGTGCTTCTTCGCGTACTTGTCGAGGCTGTACGGGCCGTTGAGCTCGTACACAATGTCGATATCGAAGTGGTCCTGCAAATTCTGTCCGACGCCGTCGAGCGCATGCAGCGGCTTCACGCCCGCGCGTTCTAGATCCGCCGCGCGACCGATACCCGAGAGCATCAGGAGTTTGGGTGAGCCGATCGCACCAGCCGTTACGATGACCTCGCGCTCGGCGCGCGCAAGGGTCACATTCGAGCGGTCATGGCGCGTGGAATATTCCACGCCGACCGCGCGGCCGTTTTCGATCACTACGCGTGATACGAGACAATCGGTCTTGACCGTCAGGTTACTGCGCGAGCGCGCTTCGCGCAGATAACCCACCACCGCGCTGCAACGCTTGCCGTTGCGCTGCGTGACCTGATAGACGCCCACCCCTTCCTGTTGCGCACCGTTGAAGTCACTGTTGTGCGGCATGCCGGCCTGCTGTCCAGCCAGCACAAACGCGCGCGTCAGTTCGTTGACGCTGATGAGATCGGACACACCAAGCGGGCCGCCAACTCCGTGATACTCATTGCAAAGGCGCTCGTTGTCTTCCATGCGTCGAAGATAGGGCAGCACACCCTCGCGAAAGCCCCAGCCGGCGCAACCATCGCGTTCCCAGCCGTCGTAATCGGACGGTTGGCCGCGGGTGTACACCATTGCGTTGATCGAGCCGCCGCCGCCGAGCACACGGCCTTGCGCAAACGGGATTTCCCGGCGCTGGGTTTCGGCGGTAGCCGCCGTGCGATAACCCCAGGTCAGCGGCCCCCCCGTCATCTTGGCGAAACCGGCGGGCATGTGGATGTACGGGTCGGTATCGGCGGGACCGGCTTCGAGCAACAGTACCCGGTTGCCCGCATCCTCGCTCAGCCGCGCGGCCATTACGCAGCCCGCCGCACCACCACCCACGATCACATAGTCGTACATTGCTGTCTCCAATACTGTTCTTCACGCCAACGCATCCAGTTCACGCGGCTCTTGCCGGCCGCTTTGGGATCACGCGATTCCGGTCAGGCGATCCAGCGCGGCCGGTTACCGAGCTGGATGTGAACCGACTTTAGTTCGGTGTACTCTTCTATTCCGTAGCGCCCGGTCTCACGGCCAATACCCGATTGCTTCACGCCGCCAATAGGCAATTCCGGGCCGCCGGTGATCGTGCAGTTCACCCAGATGCGCCCGGCCTGCACGTCGCGCACGCTGCGAATCGCACCCTGCAGATCACGCGTCCAGATACTCGCGGCAAGTCCGTACGGCACGCTGTTGGCGATTTGCATCGCCTGCTCCGCGGTGTCAAAAGACGTGACGGAAAGCACGGGACCGAAGATTTCCTCTTGCGCCAGTTCGCTATGGGCATCGACGTTACGAAACACCGTCGGCTGGATGAAAAAGCGCTCGCCTTCGCTCGTGGCCGTGCCACCGCAAACGAGCTGCGCACCGTCGCGCTTGCCCGCTTCGATGAAGCCGAGAATCTTGTCGAACTGACGTGCTTCGACAATCGCGCCCACATGATTTGTGGCATCGAGCGGATCACCCACGCGCACTTTTTCGATCACCGCCTTCACACGCTCGACTAACTCCTGCTCAACCGAGCGATGCACGACTAGACGGCTGCCTGACACGCAGCACTGACCCGCGTTGAAACAGATACCGAACGCGATGGCGTCGGCGGCATCGTCGAGATCGGCGTCCGCGAACACGATCTGCGGATTCTTGCCACCGAGTTCAAGTCCGACCTTCTTCATGTTGCCACCCGCTGCAACGAGCACCGAGCGGCCGACGGGTGTCGAACCGGTGAACGAGATCATGTCGACGTCCATGTGTTCTGCCAGTGCCTGCCCCACGACCGAACCGAAGCCCGTCACTACATTAACCACGCCGTCCGGAAGACCCGCCTCGGTGAGCAATGCAGCGAGTTTGAGCGTGGTGGTCGAAGTCAGTTCCGACGGCTTGATGACGGCGGTGCAACCGGCCGCGAGCACGAACGGAAGACGTTCAGAAAGAATGAAGAACGGAAAATTCCACGGCGTGACAATGCCCACCACACCAACGGGCTGACGCACGACGAGTCCGAACATATCGGCGCCGAGCGTGTCGTGCGAGTCGCCATGCGCCACCCGTGCAAGGCCCGCAGCATATTCCCAGATACCGGCAGCGGCGTTCACTTCGCCCCGCGACTGCCCAATGGGTTTGCCGCTCTCCAGCGTTTCCAGATACGCGAGCACCTCGACGTTGTCACGGATTAACACGGCCGTTTTCAGCAGCACCGTGGCGCGTTGTTCGCCCGATAAACGCGACCAGCGGCCGTCGTCGAATGCGCGGCGAGCAGCGGCTACCGCAACGTTCAGGTCGTCCACCGATGCACGGCTCGTGACCGTCACCGGCACGCCATGTCCCGGGCTCTTGCGCGTGACAAACTCGCTGCCGGCGCGGGAATAATCCTTCCCGTCGATGTACATCGGCGTGCGGACCGGCTCGGCCGGCAGACGCAGTTGCGATGCGAGTTCGCTCAGATTGCTCGGATTGCTCATCGATATCTCCAGTTTATTGCTCCACGCTGCACGCTGGCAGCGCGGCATCATTCGGCGTGCCCATCGGCGCATTCGCCCCGGGCTATTTTGCGGCTCATTCTGCACCATCCGGTTACTTTATCGCAATGCCTTTTTGGTCTATAGTCGCTCAAACGACGCGGCGACCACCCGCGCCCATTCCCCTCATCCAGATCGACACCATGACCCTTGCGACCACGCCAAGAAGCCGTACTGCGAAACCCGCCACGGCGACCGGCACGCAGCAGCCTCCGCGACAACGCGACCCTGAAGTAACCCGCGCACGCATTCTCGAAGCGGCCAAGAAGGAGTTCGCGAAACTCGGCCTGGCCGGCGCTCGGGTAGAGGCTATTGCGACGCGCGCGAAAGCCAACAAGCGCATGATTTACCATTACTTCGGCAGCAAGGAAGAGTTGTTCCAGGTCGTGCTCGAAGACGCTTATGCCGATATCCGGTCTGCCGAACTGAAACTCAACCTCGATCATCTTTCCCCCGAAGACGCTATCGTCGCGCTCTCCACGCACACCTGGAACTACTATCTGAAGAACCCCGAGTTCATGACGCTCGTGAACAGCGAAAACCTTCATAAAGCGCGCCATGTGAAGAAGTCCGAACGTTTCAAAGAACTGCATCAAGGCTTCATCTCCATGCTGCAACGCATCCTCGATCGCGGCGTGGCGGACAAGACCTTTCGCCCAGGTGTCGATGCACGTCAACTGCATATCACCATGGCCGCTATCGGCTACTACTACCTCACTAACCGCTACACCAGCGGCGTGATCTTCGACATCGACTTCATGAGCAAGGAAGCCTTGAAGAACAGGCTCGACTTCAACGTCGAGACGGTGCTTCGACTGCTGCGTCCTTGATGCCCGCGCTGCACGGGGCAAGCCCCGTGCACGTTTTCTACGCGACCGTCTCGCGCTTGCTCTGCTGCAAAAGCGCGTCGTCCACCAGCGGACGAAACGCCATTCTCGCCAGTACATCACGCTCCAGATCCACGCCTCGCGCTACTTCAATCAGCCTCACGCCTTCCGGCTCCAGTCGAAAAACCGCGCGCTCCGTCACGTACAAGACCTCTTGCCCGGCAATGCGCGCTTGCGCGCCGCTGAACGTAATGTGCTGAACGCGTTCGACCAGCTTGCCAACGCTTCCCGGCTTGACGATGTTCACTCCATCTCCCACACGTTCGACCTGCAGCCCCTTCGCTTCGAAACTACCGCAAAACACGATCTTTCGCGCGCCCTGAGTGATGTCGATGAAACCACCCGGACCCACCACCGTCGCGCCAAGTTTCGACACGTTGATGTTTCCCTCGCCGTCCATCTCACCCATGCCGAGGAACGTGATATCCACGCCGCCACCGCTATAGAAGTCGAACTGATCGACGCTCGACAGGATGGCTTCGGCGTTGCGCGCCGTGCCGAACATGGGACCGTCGAGCATTGCGCCGTTGTGGATGCCTTGTTCGACCGACCCCCAGAATGTGCCCAGACGTCCTTGCGTTGCAAGAATTCCGGGGATGCCGCCGGGAATGCCAAAGCCGAAGTTCGCAGACTGCCCTTCGTGTAGTTCGTCCGCCGCGCGCGCAGCGATGATGTGACGGATGCCCGTCGGCACTTCATAAAACCCGTCATCGATCGGGCTCAGCACCTCGCCGCTCAACGCCGGATCGTAGTCCGACACAACGCACTGCACCTGGGTTGGAACCTCCACCAGTGTGTCCACGAGAATGCCCGGAATGCGTACGAGCCGGGCCGGCACATAACCATCGCGCGCACGCTCCTTCACCTGCACGATGACGTGGCCACCGCTGTTGTGTGCAGCGAGCGCGGCGGCGTAGGTATCGAGATCCGCCGGTTCGCGACGCAACGTGACGTTGCCGCTCGCATCTGCCGACGACCCGCGCACAATCGCGAAGTCCACCTTGAAGGGCTTGTAGCGAAGATACTCGCGCCCGTCGAGTTCGATCAACTCCACCAGATCTTCGGTCGCGCGTGCGTTGATCTTGCCGCCATCGATGCGTGGATCGACGAAGGTGCGCAACCCCACATGCGTAATCAGCCCGGGACGACCCGCGCCAATCTCGCGCAATAACGTGGAGATCGCGCCGGCAGGAAAACTGTACGCCTCGAACGCATCGTCCTTCGCCATTTGCTGCATGGCCGGCGACCAGCTCCAGTGCCCGCCGATCACCCGCTTGACCATGCCCGCATGCGCAAAACGGCCGAGGCCACTGCCTTTACCGTCGCCGATACCCAGTGCATGAACCACCGTCAGGTCGCGCGGGTGACCGGTCTTGAGAAAGCGCTGTTCGAGCTTTTCAAGCACGGCGTCCGGCTCGAGCAAACCACCGCCCGACCCTGCCAGCGCGATCGTCGCACCGTCGAAAATTGCCTCGACCGCCTCTGCGCAATCCATCCACTTATTCAACACACCCTCCACTCAGATCGACCTAAAAGCTCGTTGACAGCGGTACTTCGTTGGTCTTAAATAACGAACCAGATGGTTACTTGTTGCCAATGTTGGCACATCGATCCGGGTAATTCAAGGCTTGTCGCATCGCGCTCGGGTTTACCTGCAGAGGCGTGATCCGGCACTTTGCAGATCCCACAAAACAGAGGGACACAGCATGAAACTTTCAGAAACGCACGAGCAGATCCGCGACGCCACGCGGCGATTTGCGCAAGAGATGATTCGTCCGATCGTTGAGGAACTGGACCGCGACGAACGCTTTCCAGCGGAGATTTACCGGCAGATGGGGGAGCTCGGACTGTTCGGCATCACGGTGCCCGAAGCGTTCGGCGGCGCAGGGCTGGATGTGACCGCGTATGCGATCGTGATGGAAGAATTGTCGCGAGGTTACGCATCCGTCGCCGATCAATGCGGCCTGCTCGAACTCGTCGGCACCTTGCTTAGCGTGCATGGCACCGACGCCCAGCGCGCCCGGTACATGCAGCCGCTGTTGAGCGCGGCGTTGCGGCCGGCGTACTGCATCACCGAGTCCGATGCCGGCACCGACGTATCAGGCATTCGCACCACCGCGACGCGTACGGCCGACGGCTGGGAACTGAACGGCGCGAAGCTGTGGATTCACAACGCGCCGGTTGCCGATCTTGCATTCGTGCTCGCTCGCACCGATCCCGCGGCGGGCAAGCGCGGCATGAGCATCTTCGTGGTCGATTGCCATCTGCCCGGCGTATCGAAGGGACCGAAGGAACACAAGATGGGCCAGCGCGCGTCGCAAGTCGGTGAGCTGCATTTCGATCGCGTGAAGCTTTCCCGCGATGCCCTGCTCGGTGCTGAAGGACGCGGCTTTCACATCATGATGAGCGTGCTCGACAAAGGCCGCGTAGGTATCGCGGCGCTTGCTGTGGGCATTGCGCAGGCGGGACTCGAGGCCGCGCTCGACTACGCGCAGACACGCAAGCAATTCGGCAGCAGGATCGCAGAGTTCCAGGGCATTCAATGGATGCTCGCAGACATGGCGAAGGACATTCAGGCGGCACGTCTGCTAGTGCACGACGCGGCGGCGCGACTCGAATCGGGCGACCGGGCAAGTATCGCCTGCTCGATGGCCAAGTGCTTCGCCGGCGATACAGCGGTCAAGCACAGCGCCAACGCGGTGCAGATCTTTGGCGGCAGCGGCTACATTCGCGGCTATGAAGTGGAGCGGCTTTATCGTGACGCGAAGATCACGCAGATCTATGAAGGCACGAATCAGATCCAGCGCACGATCATTGCCCGCGATCTCATCGCCAATGGAGCGCAACTGTGAGCGCCCGCCCCATTGCACTCGTGACAGGAAGCCGGCGTGGCATCGGCCGGGCGATTGCGATCGAACTCGGCCGCGCGGGATTCGATGTGGCGCTCACCGATATGGCTGCGTCGGATGAACTCGATCACGCGGTGGCCGAGGTCGAGCAAACCGGCGTTCGCGCTATCGCGGTAGCGTCCGATCTCGCCGATATCAATACGCATCAAGCCACATTGATCGAGATCGAAGAACGCCTCGGTGGTCAGATCGATTGCCTCGTGAACAACGCGGGCGTCTCGGTGATGTCACGCGGCGATCTGCTCGATGTGAGCCCGGAGAGCTTCGACCGTTGCATGGGCGTGAATACGCGCGGCACGTTCTTCCTGACGCAGACGTTCGCCAGGCACGTCATTGCGCGTGGTCGTCCGAGCGTGGCGCCGCATCCAAGCATCGTCACGATCACTTCGTCTAACGCCGTCGCGGCCTCGCCGCTGCGCGCGGAATATTGCGTATCGAAGGCGGGGCTGTCGATGGCAAGCACGCTCTTCTCATTGCGGCTCGCTGAGCATGGCATCAGCGTGTATGAAGTCCAGCCGGGCTTGATCGAAACCGAAATGACCGCGCCTTCCCGAGCGCGCTACGACGCACAAATGGAACAAGGGCTGACGGCCATCAAGCGCTGGGGCACGCCTCAGGAAGTGGCCACGACCGTCAGGACACTCGTCACCGGCGGCTTGCCGTATAGCGTTGGACAGGCGATCCGCGTCGATGGCGGCCTGCTCGTCAACAAATACTGATACGCACATGAACTCGACACTCAGACTTCCCACGGCGCTCGGCACGATGGAACCTTATCGCCTGGAGGGCGTGCCGCTTTCCATCGTCAAGCCCGCGCGTCCGTTCAACCGAATCGCTTATTCGGCCGCTCATGTCGTGGCCGACCCTTTGCGTGCGGGTGAGTTGAATGCGCCGCCTGTGATCGATTGGGCACGTACCATCGACTATCGGCGTTACCTGTTGAATCAGGGGCTGGGCATTGCCGAGGCAATGGACACCGCGCAGCGCGGCATGGGGCTGCCATGGAGCAGCGCGCTTGAACTCATCACGCGCACGCTTGCGGAAACGCGCGACATTCCAGATGCGCTGATCGCCTCCGGTTGCGGAACTGATCACGTGACGTTGCACACGGTCACAAATTGCGACGACGTGATCCGCGCGTATGCCGACCAACTTGAAGCGGTGCAGCGTCTCGGCGGCCGCGTGATCCTCATGGCAAGCCGCGCGCTCGCACGCGTGGCAAAGTCGCCACGGGATTATCGGCGTGTATATCGCGAGGTGCTGGCGATGTGCGACCAGCCCGTCATCCTGCACTGGCTCGGCGACATGTTCGATCCGGAACTCGCGGGTTACTGGGGCGTGTCCACGTTCGAAGAAGCGGCCGATGTGTGCCTCGACATCATTGGCGAGAACGTGGAGAAAGTGGACGGCATCAAGATCTCGTTGCTCGACGATCACAAGGAGATCGCGTTCCGGCGACGCCTGCCGCAACAGGTCAAGATGTACACCGGCGATGACTTCAACTATCCAGCGTTGATTGCCGGAGATGACGCGCATTTCTCCCATGCGCTGCTCGGCATCTTCGATGCCATTGCGCCTGCGGCATCGCAAGCACTCGCGGCGCTGGCCACCGGCGATCGGGCGCGCTTTGACGCCCTGCTCGCACCGACCGTGCCGCTCTCGCGCCATATCTTCCGTGCGCCCACGCAATACTACAAGACGGGCGTGGTGTTCCTCGCTTACCTCAATGGCTTCCAGGATCACTTCTTCATGCTGGGCGGTCATCACGGCATGCGTCCGCCCGCCTATCTCGCCGATGTCTTCCGGCTCGCCGATCAAGCCGGCCTGCTGCGCGATCCTGCGGACGCTTTGAATCGGATACGCAGGACCATGACGTCGCTCGGTTGCGGAGACTGACCATGTCGCAATCGATGCAACCTGTCAGACACATGGTGTTGTGCAAGTTCAGCCGCGACGTGACACCCGAACGTCGGGCGGCTTTCTTCGAGCAGATACGGCGGCTCACCGAAGTGCCCGGCATCGAATTCAGCAACTTTCAAGGTGGCCCGAATGTCTCGCCGGAAGGGTATGCGATGGGTTTCGCCGATGGTTTCATGATGGACTTTGCGAGCCGCAACGCGTGCTTTTCATATCTCGCACATCCCACGCACCGTGCGATCGGGGAGCGTCTTATCGAAGCACTCGATGGCGGTGTGCAAGGGCTGATAGTCTTCGATATCGATCTGGAAATTTATGAGAACCCTGCAAGGAAGACTCGATCTGTGCTCGATCAACACCGCGACCCTCGGGCATCGAGAACCACTCAGCAGTACGATTGATCGCATTGCGAAAGCCGGCTTCGGCGGGATCGCGCCCTGGCGCCGCGAGGTTGAAGACACGAATGTCCGCGACATCGCGCGGCAAATCAGGTCGCTGGGTCTCACGGTCACCGGATACTGTCGCTCGACTTATCTCCCGGCGGCCACCCGAGCGCAATTCGCGGCGAACATCGAATCGAACAAGGCTGCGTTACTCGATGCCGCCGAACTCGGTGCGCGTTGTTTCGTGATGGTGGTCGGTGGTTTGCCCGAAGGCAGCCGGGATCTCGCGGGAGCGCGCGAACAGGTGAGCGAAGGGATAGCAGAATTGCTTGGCGCCGCGCGCGATTCCGGCGTGCCGCTTGCTCTGGAACCGCTGCATCCGATGTACGCCGCCGACCGTTCCGTGCTCAGCACGATAGAGCAAGCCCTGCAGGTCTGCGATGACGTAGACCCGGAACGCTCGGGCTTTCTTGGTGTTGCAATCGACATCTACCACTGCTGGTGGGACCCGCATCTGGAAGCATCCATCCAGGCAGCTGGACGCGCTGGGCGCATCTATGCGCATCATGTATGCGACTGGCTGCGTGACACGAGCGACCTGTTGCTCGATCGCGGCATGATGGGCGACGGCGTGGTAGATCTTCGCGGCATCAGGGGATGCGTCGAAGACACCGGTTATAACGGCCTCATTGAAGTCGAGATATTTTCCCGACACAACTGGTGGCAACGGGATCCGGACGAAGTGCTGGCGATCTGCGCGCAACGTTTGCAGACCGTATGCTGAAACATCGGGAGACACGCATGATTCGTTGGGGTGTATTGGGCGCAGCAAGGATTGCGGGCAATTTCGTCGTGCCGGCAATTCAACGATCGAGCAATGGGCGCGTGATATCGATTGCCAGCCGCGATATTGAACGTGCGCGTGTATTCGCGCGGCAGCACGAGATAGCACACGCGTGCTCGACGTACGAAGAGATTATCGATAACGCCGATGTGGACGCAGTCTATATTCCACTCCCTACGGCGAGCCATTTCGAATGGTGCAAGAAGGCTTTGCTAGCGGGAAAACATGTGCTGTGCGAAAAGCCGATCGCAATGAGCGCTTCGCAGGTCGAGACGCTCATCGCCCTGTGCGACGAAACCGGCCTGATCTGTGGCGAGGCGTTCATGGTCGCGCATCATCCGCAATGGACCTACGTGCGTGATTGCATCGCGAATGACGCGATTGGAAAACTTACGCTTGTAGAGGGATCGTTCACCTACTTCAACGACGATCCGAACGCGCTAAAGAATAATCTTGCGCTAGGCGGTGGCGGCGTGCGCGACATCGGCGTTTATCCAATCGTGACAACGCGGCTTGCAACAGGCCTCGAACCGCTGCGAGTGACCGCTGATGTGACCATTGATCCGCGCTATGGCACTGACAAGCTCGCCGTATGCAACCTCGTGTTCCCGGGTTTCGTCCTGCATTTCTACTGTGGGACACAGTTGGCTCGACGCCAGCACATGATTTTTCACGGCACCCAAGGCTGGCTCAGTGTTGAAGCACCGTTCAATCCGGGCGTTTATGGCGCAGCCAGGGTTTTGCATCGTTCGGACACGGCGGGAAGCATTGATGTCACCGACTTCGGCGCAGTCGATCAATATCAGACAATGGTCGAAGACTTCGCCGCGGCGGTGCGTGGCGAGCGCCCTTCCATTAAATTTTCACTCGAGAGTTCGCTAGCCAATCAACGGGTCGTCGATCAGGTTCTTGCGCACACGGACAAGGTCTGACTCAGGTTGGCCGGGACGTTGGCAACTTGCGGAGAGTGCTGGGACTAATGGCAACATTAATTCAGCGGGACGGCCAGCATCCAATCAACTTCATACAGTGCGGTCCAATCCGACATACGGCGTCTCGCGGAGACCGCACCCGGGCAACATCCATTTACCAGCCGAGGCCGGCATTCAGGACGTGTCCACCAGGTCGCTGCCGATATGCAGCGGACAGTAGTGATCGCAGGCGCGAGCGGATGCATTCTCGCGTGGGCGCAAGGTTCTCGTCCTGACCGCGCGCACGGATCATTTTGCAGCCATCGAACAGGCCCTGGCTGGACGAATCGAAAAGACTTTCACGCTACATGGATGATGTCCAGGAAGCTTCGCAATCAGGTGATTGCTGAACTCGACGGGCTACCCTGCTGATGCTCCTTGAGTGCCCCTCGCGACCGGCAAGCTTGTCGGCTAGGGGTTTGACCATCCGCCGCTAGATACGCTCGCTCTTGCAATGCCGACTCATGGAAGGGTACCCTCACGGAAAGCCCCGGCCGGACTAAACAGCCGTTGTGAACCCGGAGCGGTCTAGCTGTGCACCACGGCCGCCGCGTCAGATCGTCGTTCTCTCGCCCGACTTCCATTGGCTCGGACTGGATGTCCACCGCTCACCTACACACCCTACCTTCCTGCTATGTCGGTCGGCCTTTGAACGACTCCGACCCGGCCGAAAGGAAGTATGTGTTTATGGTCGCGAGTGACAACGCTTCAACTACTCGAAGTACAGCGCGACGCGGTCCGTCGTCCAGGTTGCTACGCCAGTGCCGAAAAAATCAGCATCTTCCGTCCAAATAGGGCATCCAATTATCATCGCACACGCAAGAACAGGCCAGTCATCGGCGTCTCTTCGCTCAATGCGCTGCAGGGCCTTCTGCTTCATGTCGAGATAAATGTCGGCATCAATGACCTGAACGACTGAAACCAGATCGTCGAGTACCTGCATGGCAGCTTCACTCGGAATACCACGCTTCTTCAGCAGTGGGGGTAGATACTTTCTGGCGTCAGCATAAGCAACATCAGGGGCGAAAAATCTGACTGCAACAGCGTGTTCGACTATAAGTTCGCGCACTCGCTTGCCGAGGACAGCGCGAATCAAAATATTTGCATCTAGAACGATCGCCTTGTTACTCATGCAGTTTTCGCGTGCGCCTTTTTGCGGTCGCCGGCGGGCCTGCGAGCTGCCTTGAAATCGGACACGATTGCTTCAACGTCAACGCCCTGCTCTGCAAGAAGCCGATCCAACGTCCTGCCTGCTTTTTTCAGAGCTGCAATATCCCCTTCGTTCTGACCTTGTGCCGGAATGAAGTAGCCTACCGTCTGCCCGTGACGTGTGACAGCCACCGGCGTGCTCGCGGCAATATACTCTGCCAGATCCGCCCGGAATTCCCGGATACCAACCTTGATTGTTTCCATGATCTCGCCTCCACGAATGGCGCCTGATTGTGAATCTGTGTGTACACATTTTACGCTGAGCGTGCCCTGGATGCAAGGCCGGTCGGTGCGGGCGCTCGCGCCCAGCCGACAAGCTGGCCTGGACGTAGGCAGGGCGATCGTCTCAGATATTCGCGTTTCGAAAGCGAGGACTGGTTATTGCCGAAAAGAGACGCTCTGACACCGCTAGCGATCCGCGAATCAGCCTACCGTGAAAGACCTGTTGAACGTTTAACAGACGGACTGGTTCGGGCACGCTCCACAGCCAGCCGTCAAATATTGGGATTCACTTTGCCGGATAGGGGAATTCACAGTGGGCCGAAATAAGGTGCTCGCCCATGGTCCTTCCAGTTGCTTGCGGAAGGTCTAAGCGGCGCCGGCTGCGGGACTCTTTGGTGGGGCAGAATCGACAATGAGCCTGGGGTATCGATTCCGGACGATCGGAAGTTATCCCCACGAAGCCCTAGTCCTGAAAAGCAAAACTCCGCTGCACGCGGGTTTTCAGGACACTGCTGGACTGTGATTGTCCCCAGCCGGTCCCCAAGGGGACGCAGCGCGCGCAAATGACTGTGAACTCGGAAAATTCTGGTGGGCCGGGTGGGATTCGAACCCACTATCGGTCGATTATGAGTCGACAGCTTATACCAATTAAGCTTCCGGCCCTTTTGCAGGAAAACGCCCTGCCGCGAGTAGACGCGCTCAAGGAAGACGTCGAGCGACGCTTCCGGCACGCAGCGAATTCTATCCGACTGCACTCGCGAAGGTCTGCGAGTTTGCCTTGAAACGGCCTATAAAACAAGCGCGGCGGACCATTCGGCCCGCCGCGCTTGACTCATCAACCAGACATCAATTCCCTTCCAGGAACGACTTCAGCTTGTCCGAACGGCTCGGGTGACGAAGCTTGCGCAGCGCCTTCGCCTCGATCTGGCGAATCCGCTCACGCGTCACATCGAACTGCTTGCCCACTTCCTCGAGCGTGTGGTCCGTGCTCATCTCAATACCGAAACGCATCCGCAACACCTTCGCCTCGCGTGGCGTCAGCGAATCGAGCACGTCCTTCACCACGTCGCGCATGCTGGCATGCAGCGCGGCGTCGGCCGGCGCCACCGTATTCGTATCTTCGATAAAGTCGCCAAGATGCGAATCATCGTCGTCACCGATCGGCGTTTCCATGGAGATCGGTTCCTTCGCGATCTTCATGATCTTGCGGATCTTGTCTTCCGGCATTTCCATCTTTTCAGCAAGCGTTGCCGGATCCGGCTCAAGCCCCGTTTCCTGCAGGATCTGCCGCGAAATACGGTTCATCTTGTTGATCGTTTCGATCATGTGAACCGGAATCCGGATGGTGCGCGCCTGGTCGGCGATCGAACGCGTGATGGCCTGACGAATCCACCACGTGGCGTACGTCGAGAACTTATAACCACGACGATATTCGAACTTGTCCACCGCCTTCATCAAACCAATGTTGCCTTCCTGGATCAGATCCAGAAATTGCAGGCCGCGGTTTGTGTACTTCTTGGCAATCGAAATCACAAGACGCAAGTTCGCTTCCGTCATTTCACGTTTCGCCTGACGCGCCTTCAGTTCGCCGGCCGCCATCTGGCGGTTGGTTTCCTTCAGGTCCTTCAACGGCAGCACAACACGCGCCTGCAAGTCGAGCAAACGTTGCTGCTGTTCGCGAATCGCCGGAACGTTACGCGCAAGAATCACGCTATAGCCATGATTCTCGGCAACGACCTTCTCCGACCACTCGAGATCCGTTTCGCTGCCCGGAAAGCGCGCGATGAATTCGGCACGCGGCATACCGCATTTATCGACAACGGTATGCAGGATCTGGCGTTCCACCTGACGGACTTCATCCACTTGCGCACGCAACGTGTCGCACAGACGCTCGACAGTCCGCGCGGTAAAACGGATGGTCATCAGCTCGCTCTGAATGGCTTCTTGCGCCTTCAAATAAGCCTTCGACTTATAACCTTCCTTCTCATACGCGCGGCGCATCTTGTCGAACCACTCGCTGATCAGCGAGAACTTCTCGAGCGACGCACGCTTGAGCGCTTCCAGCTGCGCTGCGTTGGCGTTGGCCTGAGCCGTGGTTTCGTCGACTTCTTCCTCGTCCTCGCTCGCCTCTTCCTCTTCTTCCTCTTCGCTTTCGATAGCTTCCGCTTCCTGCTCGGAGAAACCGTCGGCGTCGGCGGCGTTCGGGTCGATCAGGCCGTCGACCAGTTCGTCCACGCGCGTTTCTTCGTTCTGCACGCGCTCAGCCATGGCCAGAATGTCAGCGATAGTCGTCGGGCAAGCAGAAATGGCCATGACCATGTGCTTGAGGCCGTCTTCAATCCGCTTCGCGATCTCGATTTCGCCTTCGCGCGTCAGCAGTTCGACGGTACCCATTTCACGCATGTACATGCGGACGGGGTCGGTCGTGCGGCCGAATTCGGAGTCGACAGTGGAAAGCGCGACTTCGGCTTCTTCTTCAACTTCATCGTCCGATGAAGCCGCCGGGGCGTTGTCGTTGAGGAGCAGCGTTTCAGCGTCGGGCGCTTGCTCGTAGACCGCCACGCCCATGTCGTTGAACGTGCTGATGATCCCTTCGATAGCTTCCGTTTCCGTGAAGTTATCGGGCAGGTGATCGTTGATTTCAGCGTAGGTCAGGAAGCCGCGTTCCTTGCCGAGCTTGATCAGCGCGCGCAGCTTCGCACGCCGCTCTTCGAGCTCTTCAACCGTACCGGGCGCGCTCGAGGCGAACGCGTCCTTCAACAGCGCTTTTTCCTTCGCACGCCGGTCGCGCGCCTTGACCTTTTCGACCTTGGCCGGAGGCGCGGCTACAGCATCCGCAGCGGGGGCCACGGCCGGGTCGGCCTGCACGTTTTGCGTTGCGTCGTCATCGACGGGTACTTCGTTCAGCTTTTTCGTCATGGAGTTCGCCGTACCGGCTTTAGTCTCGACTCGCGGCTGCTGGACGACAGCCGATGGAACCGTAGATACAGAATATGCGCGCGCTGCCTTGTCCTGCGACCCCTTGGCAGTGCGTCGCCCCGAGTCCTGCGCCGGCCCCCGCTTCACGACGCGCACGCGAGCCAGCTTCGACCCCTGCTTCGTGTTGCGTTTCCGGCCCGCATTAGCAGCCGCTTCCGTTGCACTCGCTTGCTTGCCGGCCGGAGTTCCGGCCTTGCCACTCCTGCCAGCCTCGCCCGCTATCAGGCCAACCTGCTCCTTCGACTGACCCGGCGTCTTCTTGCCCACCGGCCTCACGACTTCCGCCGTTCTGGCCGACCCTTTAGACCCGTTAGGGCCTTTAGACCCGTTACTCACTGCCGACGCAACCGGGTTTCTTTTGCTTGCACCCGATGGAGGAGAGGGAATGGCGATCGCTCGGGCCTTCGACACTCCGGGGGAAGGAACTGACCGGCTATGGGCCACTGCCCGTTTCGACTCGCTTGAGCCGCGTACCGTCGTTTTCTTCCCGCTAGCAGTCTTAACCATGCGTGCCTCACCTCTTTCGCAAATGAGCACAAAAAGTCAAAAAACAACTTGCTGAAAATCTTTAATTGTAGCATGTAGGTCTTAAATGTCCCGACTCACCCCGCGCAAGGCCTTAATTTGAGCAGCTTTAGCCGATAAATCCGAGAATTCGGCAATTTCTTCCGCAGTCAAGCTCGATTGCTGCGCCAGTTGATCCAGCCGATTCCTATAGCTGTCGTGACGCAGCTTGACAACCGTTGCATGCAACTCTTCCGCGAGCAGCTTTTTCTGCTCCTGTACGCGTTCGTTGGCGCCTTCGTCGGCCGGATCGCGCATCAACAGATCCCGTACATTTTCATCATAGGCGAGAATTTCCTGGAAGATATCCTCGTAAGTCGGGGCATTTGCGGCATTGCGCAACAGATCCGACAGCATCTGGAATTCCGCCGTTTCTCCCAGTTCCCGCGCATGCCCGATCACCTCGCTGAACAACTCGCCGTGCTCGGTCATGGTGATCAGCGTCTGCTCGCTTTCGTGATCGAGCGTGGCGTAAATGGCCGGGTACATCACCAGATTACGCAATGCACGCTGCTCATGGCCCTTTACGCGACGACGCTCGCTCTTCGGCAGCGCCGCGCGGGCAACGGCGGCAGCTCGCGAGTCGATGTCACACAATGCCGCGATTTCACCAAACGGTGTATTCAGCCGATCGGCCAGCATGTGCAGGATCTGCACGCGCAACGCGTTCGCCGGTAACGCCTGAAGCAGCGGCTTGGCGTCGAAAAGCGCCTTGGCGCGGCCTTCCGGCTGGTCGAGTTCCTTGTCGTTAAGGACTTCGTTCAACAGGAATTGCGACAGCGGCATCGCGCGGTCGACCTGCTCGCCGAAACCGTCAGTGCCGAATTCACGCACGTAACTGTCCGGGTCGTGTTCCTTCGGCAGGAACAGGAAGCGGATCGTGCGGTTGTCGGCGGCATGCGGCAGGCAGGCATCCAGCGCACGGCGCGCGGCGCGGCGGCCAGCAGAGTCACCATCGAAACTGAACACGACGGTATCTGTCTGACGAAACAATTTCTGTACGTGAACCGGCGTGCAAGCCGTACCTAGCGTAGCAACCGCGTTCGCAAAACCCAATTGCGCCAGCGCAACAACGTCCATATACCCTTCGACGACCAGCGCGTATCCGAGTTCACGAATGGCCAGCCGCGCTTCGAAAAGGCCGTACAACTCGCTGCCTTTGCTGAACAGCGGCGTTTCGGGCGAATTCAGGTACTTCGGCTCGCCGCCGTCGAGCACGCGCCCGCCAAAGCCGATCACATTGCCCTTCACGTTCCGGATAGGGAACATGACGCGTTCGCGAAAGCGGTCGTATCGGCGAGACTGGCCCTGGTTGTCGCTTTTCTCGCTGACGATCACCAGACCCGCTTCCACCAGATTGTCGTTCTTGTAATCGGGGAATGCCGCTTCCAGGCTCTGCCAGCCGTCCGGCGCGTACCCGAGCCCGAAGCGCAATGCGATTTCGCCCGTCAGGCCACGCTTTTTCAAATATTCGATAGCGTTGGGCGCGCCGCGTAACTGCTTGCGATAGAACTCGCAGGCGGTCTGCATGACTTCGGTCAACGCAACGCTGACGGCTTTGCTCGGCGCGGGAGCGTAGCCTTCGCCGCCCGACACGCCGCCAACTCCACCGCGCATCGACGGTTCCTGCGGCACGGTCAGGCCGCAGGACTGGGCGAGTTCCTTGACTGCTTCGGGGAACGTAAGCCCGGTGTGCTCCATGAGAAAGCTGATCGCCGTGCCGTGCGCGCCGCAGCCAAAGCAGTGATAGAACTGCTTCGTCGGGCTGACGGTGAACGACGGGCTCTTCTCGTTATGAAACGGGCACAGGCCCATGAAGTTCGCGCCGCCCTTCTTCAACTGGACGAACTTGCCCACCACGTCGACGATATCGACGCGGTTCAGCAAGTCCTGAAGAAACGAATGCGGAATCACTTAGTGAGTTTTCTGGATCAGACTTTCTTAAGTACTTAAGCAGGCTTATTTGGCAAACTCATCTTGCAGGTTTATTTCGCAAGCTTATTTGGCAAGCGCCGCTTTGACCAGCCCAGACACCGCGGTCATATCTGCACGGCCCGCCAGCTTCGGTTTCAGCACGCCCATCACCTTGCCCATGTCCTGTGGTCCGGCGGCGCCGGTTGCCGCCACAGCCACCTGAATCTCGGCGTCGATGGCTTCATTGGACATCTGCTCAGGCATGTAGGCTGCCAGAACGACCAGCTCGGCTTGCTCCTTCGCCACGAGGTCGTCGCGGCCGGCCGTCTGGAACTGGCTGATCGAGTCCTTGCGCTGCTTGATCATTTTGTCGATGACCGCCGTGATGGCTGCGTCGTCCAGCGTCACGCGCTCGTCGACTTCGCGCTGCTTGATTGCCGCGAGCAGCAGCCGGATGGTGCCGAGGCGATCGGTTTCGCGGGCGCGCATCGCGGTTTTCATGTCGTCGGTGATCTGGTCTTTGAGGCTCATCGCTTGGGAACTCTGCTGGTGCTGTGTTGAGAGAATGCGGACGTCAGCCGTTCATGGCGCTAAAGCAAAAACCCGCTTGGGACGTTTCCTCAAGCGGGATCATGAACGGGGTGATTCGGGTACCTTTGAAGCCGGCCGGCATGACGCCGAGGCAGGGTCCCGAGACAGGTCGAGTGGCCGTTCGCGGCAGGGATCGTCTTCTATCTTCATGGATCACCGCCCGGTTTTCACTCATTTTGCGCTCGCGCCCGCTTGGTGCCGATTGCCGCTACGAACGAAGCAGTATAGCAGGTCGAAATCAGGATTTCCCGGGGGAAACGGCCTTGCACGGATACCCGCCCTTACGGGTGAAAGCCATACTGGTCGTGCCTTTGCGGTTCTAGATGCGAACCAGTTCGGCCGCCGCTTTGCCCGCCGCCACGCCCGACGCCCATGCCCACTGGAAGTTGTAGCCGCCGAGCCAGCCAGTGACATCGACCGCCTCGCCGATGAAATATAAACCCGCGACGCGCGAACTCATCATGGTCGTCGATGAAAGCTCGCGGGTGTCCACGCCGCCGCGCGTGACCTCAGCCTTCCGGTACCCTTCCGTGCCGTTCGGCGTGAGTGTCCAGCGGGACAGGGATTCGCCGATCTGGCGCAGCGTTTTGTCGGGGAGATCGGCGAGACGGGCGTCGGCGGGCACGCGCTGCACGTCGAGCCAAGTTTGGGCGAGCCTCGCCGGCACGCGCTCGGCGAGAAACGTGCCGACCTGTTTGCGCGATTCCCGCTTGGCCGCGATCAGTTCGCTGGTGGCATCGACGCCGGGCAACAAGTCGATGCAAATAGGCTCCGACGGGTTCCAGTAGCTCGAAATCTGCAGCACGCCAGGTCCCGATAAACCGCGGTGCGTGAGCAGCAGGTCCTCGCTGAATTCCCCACGGCTGCGGCCAGCGCCTGCGCTGAGCTCCACGGGCACGGACAATCCGGATAACGCCGCGAACGGCTCCCAGTCGGCAGGCGCGAAGGTCAACGGCACCAGGGCGGGACGGGTATCAATCAGCTTGTGACCGAATTGCTTCGCCAGCCGATACGCGAAATCCGTCGCGCCGATTTTCGGGATCGACAGGCCGCCGGTTGCTACGACGAGTGCTGCGCTTGAGATCGTGCCGGCGCTGCTGTCGAGGAAAAACCGGGCGCCGTCTTGGCGGATCGACTCGACGGTGACGGGCCGGCGCCACGTCACGCCGCCCGCGTCGCATTCGCTTTTCAGGAGCTGGATGATCGATTCGCTGGAGTCATCGCAGAAAAGCTGGCCTTTATGTTTCTCATGCCAATCCACGCGATGACGCTTGAGCAGCGCGAGAAAATCCTGCGGTGTGTAGCGAGCAAGCGCAGAGCGGCAAAAATGCGGATTTGCCGACAGGAAGTTAGCCGGTCCGGCATTGATATTCGTAAAGTTGCAGCGGCCGCCGCCCGAGATGCGGATTTTTTCCGCGAGCCGTTCGGCATGGTCGATCAGGACCACCCGGCGGCCGTTTTGCGCGGCTACCGCGGCGCACATCATGCCCGCCGCGCCCGCGCCGATGACTGCGATATCGTAGGTTTCCATGGCGCGCATTGTAACGGTTGGTGTGTTTGGGTTCTAACGGGTGAAGCGCGGGCCGTGGTTCATGGTTTGCCGCGGTGCGCGGGTCGCGGTGCGTGGACCAAGGCGTCCACCCCGACTACCGTCCAAAAGCAACGCCATTAGGTGAAACGAAGCCAAACCCGCCCACTGCTATACTTGTCCGTTAATCCAAACACCTCTGCCCCATGCTTGTTCTAGGCATCGAAAGTTCCTGCGACGAAACCGGCCTTGCGCTCTACGACACCGAGCGCGGCCTGCTTTCGCACGCGCTGCATTCGCAAATCGCCATGCACAGGGAATACGGCGGTGTCGTGCCGGAACTGGCCTCTCGCGACCACATCCGCCGGGCATTGCCTCTTCTCGAACAAGTCATGGCGGAAGCCGGCACGGTGCCAACGGATATCGACGCTATTGCATTTACGCAAGGCCCCGGCCTCGCCGGGGCGCTGCTGGTGGGCGCGAGCATCGCCAATGCGCTTGCTATGGCATGGGACCTGCCGACCGTCGGGATTCATCATCTGGAAGGGCATCTGCTGTCGCCGCTGCTGGTGAGCGAGCCGCCGCCGTTTCCGTTCGTCGCGTTATTGGTGTCGGGCGGCCATACGCAATTGATGCGCGTGACCGACGTAGGCGAATATGAAACGCTCGGCGAGACGCTGGACGACGCCGCCGGCGAAGCCTTCGACAAAACCGCGAAATTGCTGGGCCTGGGTTATCCGGGCGGCCCGGAAGTCTCGCGGCTCGCCGAATTCGGCATATCCGGCGCAGTTAAACTGCCGCGCCCGATGCTGCATTCCGGCGATCTGGATTTCAGCTTCAGCGGGTTAAAAACCGCAGTACTGACTCACAGCCGCAAGCTTGGCGCGAACATCTGCGAGCAATCGAAAGCGGATCTGGCGCGGGGTTTCGTCGATGCCGCCGTCGATGTGCTGACCACAAAGTCGATCGCTGCGTTAAAGCAGACGGGCCTGAACCGGCTGGTCGTGGCGGGCGGCGTGGGCGCGAACAGGCAATTGCGCGAGGCACTGTCCGCCGCCGCGAAAAAGCGTCGCTTCGACGTGCATTACCCGGATTTGTCGCTATGTACCGATAACGGCGCGATGATTGCCCTCGCCGGCGCCTTGCGTCTCGCGCGTTGGCCCGATCAGGCCGTACGCGATTACGCGTTCACGGTGAAACCGCGTTGGGATTTGACATCGCTGGCGGCGGCTTAAGGCTTAAGTAGCTGCAAGCGCTAAAAAGCTACCCGACTCGCTCAAACAGCCGCGCCTGACACCCGCTTGTCATGCTCGATCACTGCGTAGGCGCTGTGATTGTGGATCGACTCGAAGTTCTCGGCTTCCAGCACATACGCCACAATTCGTTCGTCCGCATTCAGTCGCGTGGCGACATCGCGAACCAGGTCTTCAACGAATTTCGGGTTCTCGTAAGCACGCTCGGTCACGAATTTCTCGTCGGGCCGCTTCAGCAAACCCCACAACTCGCACGAGGCTTCTTCTTCCGCGATACGGATCAAGTCCTCGATCGCGACATCGCCCTTCAGCTCCGCCGCGATAGTCACATGCGAGCGCTGGTTATGCGCGCCGTACTGCGAAATCTGCTTCGAGCACGGGCACAGGCTAGTAACCGGTACGAGCACTTTCAACGATATCCGCGTCTCGCCGTCACGCACCTCACCGGTCAACGTAACCTCGTAATCCATCAGGCTTTGCACGCCGGACACCGGCGCGGTCTTCATGACGAAGTACGGAAACGACACCTCGATACGCCCCGAATGCGCCTCGAGCTTCGCCAGCATCGACGCGAGCATGGTGCGGAATGCAGCCTGGTCGAGCGGCGCGCGGTGTTCGTCGAGTAAAGCGACGAAGCGCGACATGTGCGTGCCTTTTTGATCGGCGGGAAGATGAACGTCGAGATTCCACACGCCAACGCCCGGCTGCAATTCGCCGCTGGACGTCCGGATGGTCAGCGGATATCGAACCGCTTTTACGCCCACGCGCTGGATTGGAATCTGCCGGACGTCGAGCGAACTCTGGACATCGGGCATCGCGAAGGCGGGATTCATCTGATTCATTCTTTTTCCTTGTCCGTGGCGTGAATCTCGTCGCGCGAACCTTGACGCGCACGGATGAAACCACCAGACAGGCGTCCCCGACGCCCGTCTTCACCACACGTTCTTCGCGTCAGGCGACGCGTTTCGTCAGCTTGCCCGCATCGGTTTCGACGGCGCTAGTGGCGCTACTGACGTTATCGAGAAAGCGCTCGCGAATCGACTTGGCAATGCCAGCGCCATCCAGCCCGCACGAAACAAGCAGCTTGACCGGATCGCCGTGATCGATAAATACATCGGGTAAGCCCAGTTGCAGCACGGGCTTGATGACCGCGCTCGCCAACAGGCTTTCCACGCATGCCGAGCCCGCGCCGCCCATGATCGCGCCTTCTTCCACGGTCACGAGCGCGTCGTGGGTGGCGGCGAGTTCACGCAGCAATTCGGCGTCGATCGGCTTCACGAAGCGCATGTTCGCGACGGTGGCGTCCAGTTCCTCGGCCGCCGCCAGCGCGGGGGCGACCATGGTCCCGAACGCAAGGATCGCGATGCGCTTGCCGGAACCCACTTTCTGCGTGGACTCACGGCGGATTTCGCCCTTGCCGAGCGGAATCGCGGTCATCTTCTTGACGATCTTCACGCCCGTACCGGCACCGCGCGGGTAGCGAACAGCAGACGGATTGGGCTGCTGCAAAGCGGTGTACAGCATTTGACGGCATTCGTTTTCGTCTGAAGCCGCCATCACCGTCATGTTCGGGATGCAGCGCAGGAACGCGAGATCATAATTACCCGCGTGCGTCGCGCCGTCCGCGCCCACCAGACCGGCGCGATCGATAGCGAATACCACCGGCAGGTTCTGCAGCGCGACGTCATGGATCAACTGGTCGTAGGCGCGCTGCAAGAACGTGGAATAGATTGCTACAACCGGGCGCATGCCGTCGGCGGCGAGACCGCCCGCGAACGTCACGGCGTGTTGTTCCGCGATACCCACATCGAAATAACGATCCGGGAAACGCTTCTCGAATTCCACCATGCCCGAGCCTTCGCGCATGGCCGGCGTAATGCCCACGACCCGCGAATCCTGCTCGGCGGCGTCGCACAGCCATTCGCCGAAGACCTGCGTATAAGTCTTCTTCGATGGCGCCGTCGACGGCTTGATGCCCTCCGCCGGATTGAACTTGCCGGGACCGTGATAGAGAACCGGATCGGCTTCGGCAAGCTTGTAACCCTGCCCCTTCTTCGTTACGACGTGCAGGAACTGCGGACCGCGCAATTCCTTGATATTTTGCAGCGTAGGAATCAGCGATTCCAGATCATGTCCATCAATCGGACCGATGTAGTTAAAGCCAAATTCCTCGAACAACGTGGCCGGCACAATCATGCCTTTCGCGTGTTCCTCAAGCTTGCGCGCGAGGTCCAGCATGGGCGGTGCGACACGCAGCACGCGTTCCACACCGGCGCGCGCGGCAGCATAGAAACGCCCCGACATCAAGCGTGCCAGATGGCGATTCAACGCGCCCACCGGCGGGGAGATCGACATGTCGTTGTCGTTCAGGATCACTAGCAGCGGCACGTCGTCGGCCACGCCGGCATTGTTCATGGCCTCGAACGCCATGCCGGCGGTCATCGCGCCGTCGCCGATCACCGCGATCGAATAACGGTTGTCGCCCTGCAGTTTGCTGGCGATCGCCATGCCGAGCGCCGCCGAAATGGACGTGCTGGAATGCGCGGTGCCGAAGGTGTCGTATTTCGATTCGCTACGGCGCGGGAAGCCGGAAATGCCGCCGGCCTGGCGCAGCGTCTTCATCTGATCGCGACGGCCGGTCAGGATCTTGTGCGGATAAGTCTGATGACCCACGTCCCAGACAATGCGATCGTGCGGGGTATCGAAGACGTAATGGAGCGCGATCGTCAGTTCGACCGTTCCGAGATTCGACGACAAATGCCCGCCCGTCTGCGACACGCTGTCAAGCACGTAGGCACGCAGCTCTTCGGCCAGCGGTTTTAGTTCGTGGCGGTCCAGGGCGCGCAAGGCGGCCGGATCGTCGATGGTTTTCAGCAAGTCGTACATCGTCGTCCCATTTAGGAAAACTGGCGGAAGCCGTTCGGTTGTTACCCGGCGCTGCTTAAGACAGCATGCGTAAGGTGCCGCAAGTTGCATCAGGCACGCCCGCCGGTCCCGCGTTTTATCGTATGTTTCAGTGCACCCGGTTCACAACCAGGTCAGCCAATTCCCCGAGCCGACCGGCACGCGGGCCAAAGGGCGCGAGCGCGGCGTGCGCATCGCGGCCCAGTTGCGCCGCCAGTTCGCGCGATGCATCGAGCCCGATGATCGACACGTAGGTCGGCTTGTCATCCTTCGCGTCCTTGCCCGCTGTTTTGCCCAGCGTGGCGGAGTCGGCCGTGACGTCGAGAATGTCGTCCACCACCTGAAACGCGAGTCCGACCGCAGCCGCGTAGGCGTCCAGTGCGTTCATGGCGGCTGCATCGGGCGCTTCGCCACAGAGTGCACCCATTCGCACGGCCGCGCGCAGCAACGCGCCGGTTTTCTTGCGATGCATGGTTTCAAGTTCCGGGCGCGACAGCTTGCGGCCCACGCTTTCCAGATCGATTGCCTGGCCGCCCGCCATGCCGATCGAACCGCTTGCCAGCGCCAGTTCACGCGTCAGCGACGCCTGCTGCGCCGTGCTCAGGCCGTTGTCGGCCGTCAGCGCAATGAAAGCTTGCGACTGCAGGGCGTCGCCGACCAATAATGCCGTCGCTTCGTCATATTGCACGTGTACCGTTGGTTTTCCGCGACGCAAGGCGTCGTCGTCCATGGCCGGCATGTCGTCATGCACCAGCGAATACACGTGAATCATCTCGAGCGCCGCGCTCGCCGCTTCCAGTTGCTGCGAACCGGCGCCGGTCAACTCACCGGCTGCGTGGCACAACAGCGGGCGAACCCGCTTGCCGCCGCCAAGCACCGCGTAGCGCATGGCTTCATGCAGTTTGGCGGGCGCGATGTCCGTTCCCGGCAAGTAATGCTCCAGCGCCGTTTCCACGCGGTCAAGGCTCGCGCGCATCCATTGATCGAAAGTCATAAGTCGTCCCCGTTATCTGCCGTTGTGCCGGCGCCCTGAGTGGCGCGCTGGACCTCGGCGGGCAGCGGTTTTAGTGTGTCGCCGTCGAGCACGCGAACTTGCTGCTCGACCTTCTCTAGTTGTTGCTGGCAAAAGCCGACGAGCGCCGCGCCGCGCCGGTAAGCCGCCAGCGATTCTTCAAGGCTCAGCGCGCCGCCCTCCATGCGCGCCACGAGCCCCTCCAGTTCGGCCAGCGCCGTTTCGTAGTTCTCCGGGAGCGGCGCGTTGTCCGCGCTTGCCGAGCCTTCCTGCGTTGCGGTCTTCGCCATGAATCGTGAGTGTGGTGTCGGATTTTTGGAAACAAGTCGGACATTCTACGGCAAAAGCTGCTTTTCCGACCTTCAGCGTGCTCTTAACCATGCCTGTGGCCTGTCTCAGGCCATCAGCGCCTATCTCCGAAAGTCCGTGAAAAACGCAACGCCTTGCGGAACTCCTCAGCGGGAATTGACCCAAATCAAGGCCCTAAGCGCCCCATTGAGAGGCTTTTCGGTATAATCGCGGGCTCCCTAAATCGAATTTTCGATGGTTGGGTTGTTCACTGCTTTCACGTCTTCACGGGAGTGGGAATGTCCAATCTGAGCAATGCATTGCAACTGAACGCCATTCACAGTCAGTTGCCAGTCACGGCTTACTTTGACGAAGCGCTTCTCAAGCGCGAAATCGACACGCTGTTCAAACGCGGTCCTCGCTATATCGGGCATGAACTCATGGTGCCCGAGGCGGGAAGTTATTTTGCTTTGCCCGGCGAAGGCGAAGGGCGGCTGCTCGTCCGTAATAAACAGGACGAAATCGAGTTGCTCTCGAACGTGTGCCGCCACCGTCAGGCCATCATGCTCAACGGACGCGGCACAGCGGAAAACATTGTGTGTCCGCTGCACCGCTGGACCTACGACCTCGACGGCCAGTTGCTCGGCGCGCCGCATTTCGCCGACAACCCGTGCCTGAACCTCGGCAAATCGCCCTTGCAGAACTGGCAGGGGCTGCTGTTCGAGTCCAGCGGACGCGACGTTGCCGCCGATCTGGCCAAGCTCGGCACGGCGAAACATTTCGACTTCTCGGGCTTCATGTTCGATCACGTCGAAGTGCACGAGTGCAATTACAACTGGAAGAGCTTTATCGAGGTGTACCTCGAGGATTATCACGTCGCGCCGTTCCATCCGGGTCTGGGAAGCTTTGTTTCCTGCGATGACCTGACGTGGGAATTCGGCGACTGGTATAGCGTTCAGACGGTTGGCGTGCACAAGAACCTGGAAAAACCGGGTAGCCCGACGTACCGCAAGTGGCACGACGAAGTGCTCCGTTTTCGCGACGGCAAACCGCCCGAATTCGGCGCGATCTGGATGGTGTATTACCCGGGCATCATGATCGAGTGGTATCCGCATGTACTCGTGGTGTCGTGGCTGATTCCGCAGGGTCCGCAGAAGACCACGAATATCGTCGAGTTCTATTACCCGGAGGAAATCGCGCTGTTCGAGCGTGACTTCATCGAGGCGGAACGGGCGGCGTATATGGAAACGGCGCGCGAGGACGATGAGATCGCCGAGCGCATGGACGCCGGAAGGCGCGCGCTGATGAATCGCGGCGAGTCGCAAGTCGGGCCGTATCAGAGCCCGATGGAGTCAGGGATGCAGCACTTCCATGAGTTCTTGCGGCGGCAGTTGGGCGAGATTTGAGCGGGATACGGTTTGAATGAGAAAGACGGGCTTAGGTCCGTCTTTTTTGTTTAGACTTGAAACTTAACTACCGCAACGCGCCGTCCCTCGGCCCACCAAGCCGCGCGTTCGCCCCGGGAGCTGTCATGTCGCACACGCACCACACCACGCTTATTTCCGCGACCAATCTTGTCGAACGCCTCGCCGCCGCGCCCGGCAGCGTGCTTATCGTCGATTGCCGTTTCGACCTTGCCGCGCCCGAAGCCGGGCAAGCCGCTTACGCAGCGGGACATATTCCGGGCGCGCATTATCTGCATCTCGATCGCGATTTGTCGGGTGCAAAGACCGGCAAGAACGGCCGCCATCCGTTGCCGGAACGTGCGGCTCTGGTCGCCACGCTCAAGCGCCTGGGCCTGAAAGAAGGCCAGCAAGTCGTGACCTACGACGCCCAGGGCGGGATGTACGCGGCACGTCTGTGGTGGCTGTTGCGCTGGCTCGGCCACGATTCCGTCGCGCTGCTCGACGGCGGGCTCAACGCATGGCAAGCGGCCGGCCAGCCCCTCGATACAGCCACCCCGCCCGAGTCCGAAGGTACGTTCAAGGCCGGCGCGCCGCTGGCCGTCACGTTCGATGTCGACGCCGTCGTGCGCAACCTGACCACGCACGAGCGTGTGCTGATCGATGCCCGCTCGGCGGACCGGTATCGCGGAGAGAATGAGACGCTCGATCCGGTCGGCGGCCATATTCCGGGCGCGCTGAATCGCTTTTTCAAGGACAACCTGAACGCCGATGGCCGCTTCAAGACCGCGCACGAACTGCGCGAGGCATTTAGCGGGCTGCTTGGGGCGACGTCGCCGGATCGGGTGGTGCTGCAATGCGGCTCGGGCGTGACGGCCTGCCACAACGCACTGGCCATGGAAATCGCCGGCCTGCATGGCGCGGCGCTTTACGGGGGATCGTGGAGCGAATGGTGTGCGGATGCATCGCGACCGGTGGCTGCCGGCGCGGCTGCGTAAGATTTTAGCTCTGCCGGGAGTGAAAGAACGCGCAGCGGTATGAGTCAGAGACTCGCTCTTCTCTCATCGCAAGAACTTGGGACTGTTGCTCTGCCAGGAGCGGAGGAAGGCGCAACGGCATAAATGGGCGGCCCCTCACCGCCCATTGCAGAAATCACGCGCCGCGCTGGACAAAACGGCGGCGTGGCCAACTTCACATGCGATGTTTGAAACAGACAGGATTGCGGCGGCAACGCCCCCCTTCCCGCTCATTTCACCCCGTGCTCCCTGAACCACGCCAGCGCGCGCTTCCAGCCATCTTCCGCATCGGCTTTCCGGTAACTCGGCCGATAATCCGCGAAAAACGCATGCGGCGCGTCGTCATAGACCACGATTTGCGAGCCGCGCGCGACCGCCGGCCCCGTGGCTATTGCCTGCTTCATCTGCTCGAGCGAGTCCTGTGGAATGCTTGGATCGAGCTTGCCGAACAGACCAAGCACCGGCGCTTTCAAGTTTGACGCGAGGTCGAGCGGATTCGCCGGATTGTTCGGCGTCTTGGGCCCCACCACGCGCCCATACCAGACCACCGCCGCTTTGAGGCGGGGATTACGCTCGGTATAAAGCCACGTGATCCGGCCGCCCCAGCAAAAACCCGTGATCCCCAGCCGATTCAAATCGCCGCCATGTTCGCCCGCCCAGGCGACAGTCGAGTCGATATCGGAGAGCACCTGGTCATCCGGCACCTTGGAGACGAGTTGATCGTTCAACTGCTGCATCGACGTGAATTTCGACGCATCGCCTTCGCGCACATAAAGATCAGGCGCGACGGCCAGATAACCGAGTTTGGCGAAGCGCCGGCAGACATCGGCAATATGCTCGTGCACGCCGAAAATCTCGTGAATCACGATGATCACCGGCAAGTGCGTCTTGCCTTCAGGCTGCGCCCGGTACGCGGGCACGAGCGTGCCGTCGGCGGCCTTGAAGCCGACCGGACCGGCTTCCAGACCGTTGCTATCGGTAATGATGGTTTGCGCGGACACCGGCATCACGCAGGCGGCAAAACCGCTGCCGACCGCGGCCTTGATGAACGTGCGCCGGTTGAACGGGACATGCGGAACGAGGCTGTCGATTTCAGGCGTAAGCATGCAAAGCTCCAGCGGCATGGGCCGCGAAGGACCACTGGCACACGATGCTAGCGAACCAGACGTCCGGTACGGGAACGCCGCGCTACCGGCCGCCAAGCCGAAAGCACGGCAACGACTACGCGATCACTACACGGCAACCACCTTGAAGCGCGCACAGCGCTTCAAGGTGGTTGCCCATTCTAAACAGCCTCAATGCAGCTTGACGCGCGGCGCGGTGGAGCGCCGCAGCCAGTGCGCGACGGTATCAAGCGCCATGCGCGCCCAGCCATGCAGCGCCGCAATATGCATGCGGTACAGCGACTGATACATGAAGCGCGCGAACAGCCCTTCAATCAGCATGTTGCCACCGATCAACCCGCCCATCAGGCTCCCGACCGCGCTGAAATGCCCGAGCGACACCAGCGATCCAAAGTCCCGATACGTGTAGTCGGGCAAGGGCTTGTCTTCAAGCCGGCGCTCCAGCGATTTCAGCAGGAAACTTGCCTGCTGATGCGCGGCCTGCGCACGCGGCGGCACGTTACGTCCTTCCTTCTCGCCGCCGGGCCACGGACACGCGGCGCAATCGCCGAGAGCGAAAATGTTGTCATCGGTTTCGGTTTGCAGCGTGCGGCGCACGATCAACTGCCCGATCCGGTTGGTGGCCAAGCCGTCGAGTTTCGCGAGCACGCCCGGCGCGCGAATACCGGCCGCCCACACGGTCAGATCCGCCGCGATAGTCTTGCCGCTCGCCGTGCGGATAAACCCGCGCGACACTTCGGCCACCGTCTCGCTGGTCATCAGCGCGACGCCAAGCTTGTCCAGCAAGTCGGCGGTTGCGGTGGACACGCGCTCGGGCAACGCGGGGAGAATGCGCGGCCCGGCTTCGATCAGCACAATGCCGATATCGTGTTTCGGATCGAGCTTGTGCAGCCCGTAAGCGTGCAGCACTTGCGCCGTGTTGCGCAATTCCGCCGATAACTCCACGCCCGTCGCCCCGCCGCCGACAATCGCCACCTGGATCCGCGGCTGCCTTGGCCCGGCATTGGAAGCGCCGGTCGCGTCCGGCTCCGGCGTCCGATACTCCGCTCGAATACACGCCGCGATCAGCCGTTTGCGGAATAACTCGGCCTGATCGACGGTATCGAGGGCGAGCGAATTTTCTTGCGCGCCCTGAACGCCGAAAAAAGCCGTCGTGCTGCCGATCGCCACAATCAACGTGTCGTATTCCAGATCGCGCTGCGGCATCAACTCGCCGGCTTCATCGTCGAGAAGGGGGCCGAGCGTGACGCGTTTGGCCGTCCGGTCGATGCCGAGCAGATCGCCCTGCTGGAATTCGAAACCATGCCAGCGCGCCTGCGCGGCATACGGCAATTCCTGCGAAAACGGGTCCATGCTGCCGGCCGCGACCTCGTGCAGCAACGGCTTCCAGATGTGCGTGGAATTGCGGTCGATCAGCGTGACTTGCGCACGCGGCGCGCGTTTGCCGTCGGCGCTGCCGAACTTGTCGCCAAGACGCGTGGCCAGTTCAAGCCCACCCGCTCCGCCGCCGACGATGATGAAACGGTGCATGCAAACTCCCCTATGACATCAATCAAAACTAACTGGACGGGCCACCCGACACACTCAGTGCGCCTCTTCCCAGTTATTACCCACGCCAACTTCGGCCACCAGCGGCACCTTCAGTTTGGCAACGCCGCACATCAACTCCGGCAAGCGCTTGCGGACTTCCGCCAACTCGCCTTCGGGCACTTCGAGCACGAGTTCATCGTGGACCTGCATGATCATCTTGGTCTGACTCTTCGATGCTTCCAGCCAGTCCTGCACGGCGATCATGGACAGCTTGATGAGGTCGGCAGCGGTGCCTTGCATGGGCGCATTGATAGCGGCACGCTCGGCGCCTTGCCGGCGCGGTCCGCTGCCGCCGTTGATCTCGGGCAACCACAAGCGCCGTCCGAACACCGTCTCCACAAAACCATCGCGCTTCGCCTTCGTGCGCGTTTCTTCCATGTAGCTGGCGACACCCGGATAGCGCTGAAAATACCGGTCGATATAAAGCTTCGCCGCATCGCGCGAAATGCCGATATTCGACGCCAGTCCAAACGCGCTCATGCCATAGATCAAGCCAAAGTTGATGACCTTCGCGATGCGCCGCTGATCGTTCGACACTTCGATAGGCGTGATGCCGAAAATCTCCGAGGCAGTCGCCCGATGCACGTCTTCGCCTTCGGCGAACGAGCGCATGAGCGACGGATCGCCGGAGATATGCGCCATGATCCGCAACTCGATCTGCGAGTAATCCGCCGAAACAATCTTGGCTCCCGGCGGCGCAATGAACGCCTCGCGAATCCGCCGGCCTTCAGCGGTCCGCACAGGGATGTTCTGCAAGTTCGGCTCATTCGATGACAACCGCCCCGTCACCGCCACCGCCTGCGCATAGTTCGTATGCACGCGGCCGGTCTTGGCGTTGACCATGCGCGGCAGCTTGTCGGTGTAAGTAGACTTCAGCTTCGATAACCCGCGATGTTCCAACAAGATCTTCGGCAGCGGATAATCTTCGGCGAGCTTCTGCAGCACTTCCTCGTCGGTGGAAGGCGCGCCGCTCGGCGTCTTCTTGACCACCGGCAATTGCAGTTTCTCGAAGAAGATCTGGCCGATCTGTTTCGGCGAACCAAGATTGAATTCGCCGCCCGCGAGCATGTACGCCTCGGCTTCGAGCTGGATCAAACGCGTGGCGATCTGGCCGCTTTGCACACGCAGCAATTCGCCGTCGATCAGCACGCCATTGCGCTCCATCTTGCGCAGCACGCGCGACGTCGGCATTTCAATATCGCGATACACGTAGAGCAATTGCGCTTCATCGGCGAGTTGCGGATAAAGCGCCTGATGCAGCCGCAACGTGATGTCGGCGTCTTCCGCTGCATAGGGCGCGGCCTGCTCCAGCGCCACTTCGTCGAAGCCGATCTGCGATGCGCCCTTGCCCGCCACCTCTTCGTACTTGATGGTCTTCGCGCCCAGATGCCGCAGCGCGAGATTGTCCATGTCGTGCGGCCGATGCGACTCCAGCACATACGACTGCAAAAGCGTGTCGTGCTCGACGCCGTTCAATTCAATACCGTAGTTCGCCAGCACCTGCTCGTCGTATTTCATATGCTGGCCGACCTTCTTCTTCGACGGATCCTCAAGCCACGATTTAAGCTTTTGCAGGACTTCGTCGCGCGGCAACTGCAGGGGCGCGTCCGGTCCGCGATGCGCGACCGGAATATAAGCCGCATGCCCCGGCTCGACCGACACGGACAACCCGACCAGTTGCGCGAGCATCGGGTCGAGCGCGGTCGTTTCGGTATCGAAGGAAGTCAGCTCGGCGGCGTTGATGCGCGCGAGCCATTCGTCGAATTGCTCCCACGTCTGCACGGTGTCGTAATGCCGCTCCATTTCCGTGGCCGGTGCGGGTGGCGTGTCGACAGGACCTTCCACCGCGTCCGCAATCTCCACTTCCCGCAGCCAGGTCTTGAAACCGTGGCGCGTGAACAGGTCGCGCAATTCGTCGCGGGCCTCGGGCCGCGCCGGAAGCGTTTCCTCGATCGACACGATCTGCTCCGTCAGGTCGCATTCCGTCTGTACGGTAACGAGCTTTTTCGCCATGGGGAGGAACGGCAAAGCCTTGCGCAGATTGTCTCCCACCGCACCTTTTATCTCGTCCGCGTGTGCCACGATGCCATCAAGGGTTTCGTATTGTGCAAGCCACTTTAACGCCGTCTTCGGCCCGCATTTTTCGACACCCGGTACGTTATCGACCGTATCGCCGATGAGCGAGAGATAGTCGACGATCCGCCCCGGCGGCACGCCGAACTTATTCAGCACCCCGGCGCGATCGAGCGTCTCGTTGGACATCGTATTGATGAGGGTGACATGATCCGTCACAAGCTGCGCCAGATCCTTGTCCCCGGTCGACACGACCACGTTCATGCCGCGCTTTTCGGCGGCAACCGCAAGCGTGCCAATGACGTCGTCGGCCTCCACGCCTTCGATCATCACCAGCGGCCAGCCGAGCGCTCGCACGATCACGTGGATGGGCTCTATCTGTTTCGAGAGGTCCTCGGGCATGGACGCCCGGTTTGCCTTGTAATCTGGATACCAGTCGTCACGAAATGTCTTGCCTTTGGCGTCGAATACGCACGCGCTATACTCTGCGTTGATGTCTTTTCGCAACCGCCGCAGCATGTTGATCATTCCATACAACGCGCCGGTTGGACCGCCGTCAGGGCCGCGTAAATCCGGCATGGCGTGGTAGGCCCGATAGAGATAGCTGGATCCGTCGACCAATAGCAGGGTCTTACCTTCAAGATTAAGTTCTTCAGGCATTATGAACAAAAGAAAAGTGATTCCGAGTCTGCGATCGCTCGCAGATCAAGAGCGCGCGACGGCCAAGAAGGCCCGCGCATCGTGGCAGATGTTTACGATTATGGCAGAGTTTATCGAGGCGACCGAGTACCTGTCGGAGATTCGCCCTGCCATCAGCATCTATGGTTCGGCGCGCCTGAAACCGGAGTCGCCGTATTACAAGCTCACCATGGAAATCGCGCAGAAATTCTCTGACGCCGGCTTCGCCGTCATCTCCGGCGGCGGCCCCGGCATCATGGAGGCGGCCAACAAGGGCGCCCATGCGGGAAAGTCGCCGTCCGTGGGGCTGAACATAGAGTTGCCGCACGAGCAGTCGGGCAACCAGTGGCAGGATATCTCGCTGCGCTTCCGGCATTTCTTCACGCGCAAGGTCACGTTCGTGAAGAACTCGGACGCGGTGGTGGTCATGCCGGGCGGCTTTGGTACGCTTGATGAAATGGCCGAAGTGCTGACGCTGATCCAGACCAAGAAGTCGCGGCATGTGCCCATTGTGCTGGTCGGCGCCGAGTTCTGGGAAGGCTTGCTCTCGTGGTTCCGCAACACGCTGATCCCGACCGGGGTGATCAGCGCGAAGGATCTCGACCTGATGCAGGTGATCGACGATCCGGACCAGGTGCTGGAAGCGGTGCTGCAGTTCTACGAAGACCGCGAGACCGCGGAAGAACAGCCGGCCGAAGGCAAGTCGGACGAAGACCGGATGTTCTATCTTTGATGGTTTGATCGCGGATTCGATAACGTAAGCGCTCAATCAGCGGCTCCTTTCGGAGCCGCTTTTTTGCGTTCTTGGAATGCGTTACTGGAATGCAACTTCCGCAAAACCTCGCAACTTCCGGCTATGCAGTTTCGATAGCCCGTTCATTCGCAGCAACTCCATCGCCATGACGCCGATCTGCAAATGCTGATCCACTTGCGCGCGATAAAACTGATCCGCCATGCCTGGCAATTTCAATTCGCCGTGCAAAGGTTTATCGGAGACGCAAAGCAAGGTTCCGTAAGGCACGCGAAACCGAAATCCATTGGCAGCAATGGTTGCGCTTTCCATATCGAGCGCAATGGCGCGGCTTTGCGACAAACGCTGTACCGGCTCGCGGTGATCGCGTAACTCCCAATTACGGTTATCCACGCTCGCCACGGTTCCCGTGCGCATGACGTGCTTCAGATCCACGCCTTCGAGTTTCGTCACTTGCGCGACCGCTTTCTCCAGCGCGACCTGAACTTCAGCCAATGCGGGAATCGGAATCCAGAGCGGCAAGTCGGCGTCGAGCACATGGTCCTCGCGCACATAACCATGCGCCAATACATAGTCGCCCAGACGTTGCGTATTCCTTAATCCCGCGCAATGCCCAAGCATGATCCACGCATGCGGCCGAAGTACCGCGATATGGTCTGTGATCGTCTTCGCATTCGACGGCCCCACGCCAATATTGACCATGGTGATGCCGCTGCCATCGGCGCGTTTCAGATGATAGGCGGGCATTTGCGGCAAGCGAGGAGGGGCGACGCCCTGCTGCTCCTCTTGCGAATCACCAAGGTTCTCATTGCCCGTGATCACGTCGCCGGGTTCCACGAACGACGTATATTCGCTTCTATACGCGCGTGTTTCTTCATCATCCGCGCGGGACATGATCTTGCGCCCGAGCTTCACGAATTCATCGATATAAAACTGGTAATTCGTATAAAGCACATAGTTCTGGAAATGCGTAGGCGAAGTCGCGGTGTAATGCTTCAGCCGATGCAAAGAGAAATCCACCCGCGCCGCCGTGAACAAGGCGAGCGGATGCGGTTCGCCCGGAGCCGGCTCATACGTGCCGTTCACAATGCGGTCGTCGAGCAGCGCGAGATCGGGCATATCGAAGATATTGCGCATGGCGAGCAGCCGGTCACGATCCAGGTCGCCTTCCAGGTGAATGCCTTCCGCAAACGCGAAGTGAATGGGCATGGGTTGCGCCGACACACCCACCTCAATGCCAACGTGATGATTCTTGGTAAGTAACCGCAATTGCTCGCGATAATAATGGCCGAATAAATCCGGCCGCGTCAGCGTGGTTTCGAATATGCCCGGCCCCGCGACAAAGCCATATGAACGGCGTGAATCGATTTGCGTATTCAACTCGGTACGCACGCGCACGAACGGATAACACGCCCGCACGCGATGTGAAAAAGGTTCATGCTTTCTATAGCGCGCGAACGCGTCGCGCAGGAAAGAGGTGTTGGCTTCGTAGATTGCCGATACCCGCGCGACCGCGGCCACGGGGTCGTCGAAGGACTCCGTGGGGAAGTTGTTGGCAGGCGTGGAATGGCTTGCTTGAGTCCGGTCGTTTGTCATGATCTTCTGCGCTCTTGTGATGAATCGACATTAACACGGAAGAACCACACGCCCATGAACACCCCTCCCGGCGATGCGTTTCTTCAACACGTTCCACCGCGCCAACACGCTTTCAATGAAACCAGCGCAAAATAAGACTTTTGCGAGGGGCTTAACGTCCCTTTAGTGTCCCTTTAGCGAGTGCGTTTTGCTAAAATCCGGGCACTCATCTGGAGAAACATCATGAAGCCGCTTCAATCTGTCGCCATCGCGGCCATTCTCGCCGCAGCCAGCATGGGCGCCTACGCGCAATCGGCCGTCGCGACGGATGCTCCTCCGGCGCATGTCATGTCGCCTGAAGAGAATGCCGGACTGCCGGACCTGAAGGCCATCAACCGGCCCGCCGCACAAGTCACCTCGAAGGTCGAAATTTCGCCGCCGCGCCTGCCGAGCTACCACGAAGAAAGCACGAACGGCACTGAAATCACCGAGTATCGCGACAAAGGCAAACCGGTTGAAATCGACGTGCGCTCGAACTTCGGCACGCGTTATCAGATGAGCGCGCCCGCCGATACGTCGCCGACCGTGCGCGATAATGGCAAGCCCAGCACGCGCCTGCCTTCGTGGAACCTGACGTACTGAGCGCTTAGTAAAGGGTTGTCGAGCGCTTAACGAGTGAGTGCTTGAGTGCTCGACAACCCGCGACCGCTGCCCGTTTCATCCGCTGAGCCCTGCGCCGCGCCGCCGCTTCCCGGCCACGCAACGCCTGACTGACGCGCCTGTCGGTCATCCTGCTTGTTCAACCTCACCGACGCTCTCCCGCATGGCCGTATTCACCGCTGTCACCGATTCCCAGCTCACCGACTGGCTGCAACAGTACGAACTCGGCGAAGCCGTCGATTTCCGTGGCATTGCATCCGGTATCGAGAACAGCAACTTCTTCCTGACGACCACGCGCGGCGCGTATGTGCTGACGATCTTCGAGAACCTCACGGCCACGCAATTGCCGTTTTATCTCGATTTGATGCGCCATCTGGCGTCGCACGCCGTGCCGGTACCGGACCCCATGCCACGTCGAGACGGGACGCTTTTCGGCACGCTGAACGGCAAGCCGGCGGCGATCGTGACGAAACTGGAAGGCGCGCCGGAACTGGCGCCGGGCCCCTTGCACTGCATCGAAGTGGGCCAGATGCTGGCGCGGCTTCATTTGGCCGGCCGGGATTTCCCCACGCATCAGCCGAACTTGCGAAGTCTCGCGTGGTGGCAGGAGAACGTGCCCGCCGTGTTATCGCATTTGAGCGACGCACAGCGCACGCTGATCGCGAGCGAACTCGCCTATCAGACGGCGTTTTTTGCATCGGAAGAGTATCGGTCGCTGCCCGAAGGCCCATGCCACTGCGACCTGTTCCGCGACAACGTGCTGTTCGCGCATCCGACGGCGAATGAAACGCGGCTCGGCGGGTTTTTCGACTTCTATTTCGCCGGCAACGACAAATGGCTCTTCGATGTCGCCGTGTGCGTGAACGACTGGTGCATTGATTTGGCAAGCGGCGCGCTGGATATCGCGCGGGTCGATGCGTTGCTGCGCGCCTATCAGACGGTGCGGCCGTTCACGCCGGCCGAAGCGCATCACTGGAACGACATGCTGCGGGCGGGCGCGTTGCGCTTCTGGGTGTCGCGTCTTTATGATTTTTACCGGCCACGCGAAGCCGAGATGCTAAAACCTCACGATCCCGGCCATTTCGAACGCATTTTGCGCGAGCGCATCAACGTTGCGCCTCCTTCCGTTCACGGTAATTAATCAATGCAATTGATCGAAGTCCCCGCCAAAACCGGTTATGTGTGGTTCCGACAGGGTATCTGGCTGTTTCGCCGGAATCCGCTCGCGTTTCTCACGGTGTTCTTCGCCTATCTGTTTGCCATGACGCTAATCTCGCGGCTACCGCTGATCGGTCCCGTGCTGCCGCTGCTGCTGATTCCAGGCGTGGCCGTGGGGTTCATGGCGGCTTGCCGCAATACCATCGCGAAGAAACCGGTCTGGCCTACGGTGCTCGTCGACGGCTTTCGTGCCTATGGGCAAATCGTCGCACGCCGCCTGCTTGTGCTCGGCGTGATTTATGTGGCAGCCATGGGTCTGATCTTCGCCGCGTCCGCGCTGGTCGATGACGGCCTGCTGCTCAACATGATGCTCGGCAACGGCCCGGCCGGTGATCCGGAAACCGTGGCGGCAAGCTTCAACCCGCTCGCGGTGCTGGTCGCCATGGTCTGTTACCTGCCGGTCGCCATGCTGTTCTGGTTCGCACCTATTTTGGTCGCCTGGCACGACGTGCCGCCGGTGAAAGCGCTGTTTTTCAGCTTCGTCAGTTGCTGGCGTAATCGCGGTGCGTTTGTCATCTACGGCGTGTTGTGGATTGGCATTGCGCTCGCCGTGTCCTTCGGACTCAGCGCGTTGATGCAAGTGCTCGGCGCCGCGCAGGAAATGGCGCTCGCGGTATTGATGCCGGCGTCCATCCTCGTCACGACCGCGTTGTATTGCTCGTTTTACGCCACGTATCGCGGCTGTTTCGGTGTGCAATCGGAAGATTCACCGGATATTCCGGATCCGTCCGAACCGTCGGTGTGAGCCCTCCCGGATGAACGAACGTCGATGACTATCCAGTCATCGACGTTTTGTTTTGTGGCCTGCCGTGAAGCGAGAACGTGCGGCTTGCTTAGTGCGCTAAATATTTGCGTACACTAGCGTCATATCCGTTTTAGCGTACTCAGGCGCGACTGCCATGACCTCTTCCCCGCAAATCCCGCTCGAACTCGACGCCCAGCTTTGCTTCGCGCTGTACTCGACCTCGCTCGCGATGACCAAGACGTACAAGCCGCTGCTGGACAAGGTCGGACTGACCTATCCGCAGTACCTGACCATGCTGGTCCTGTGGCAAAGCGACAATCTGACCGTCAAGCAGCTGGCCGAACGGCTAAGCCTCGATTCGGCGACCATGACACCTCTGCTCAAGCGCCTTGAAGCGCAGGGGTACGTCAAGCGCGTACGGGGTATTGAAGACGAACGGCAGGTGCATGTCCATCTTTCCGACGCCGGTCGTGAATTGAAGAAGGCTATCCGCGATATCCCGGGCGAAATCTATTGCGCCGCCGGATCGGACGCCGACCGGCTCATCAAGCTGCGCGACGATCTGATGCGATTACGCGCGTCGCTGATGGAACACAACGAAGCCTAAAAACTCCGATAGTCACAACCAATCGCTTATTCGCCAATTTAGTTTGCACACAAATCATTATCGCGATATATTTAATCCCGTTGACACCGCGTTATCGGATTCAGACCTGCAGTACCCTCTTTCTGCCGCCGAGCGGCAACCATTGAACAGGAGAACATCATGAGCATCCTTTACACAGCAACCGCAACGAGCACGGGTGGCCGCGACGGCCGGGCAGTATCGTCGGATGAAAACCTGGATGTGAAATTGAGCGCGCCGAAGGAATTAGGCGGTTCGGGCGCAGCCGGCACGAACCCGGAACAGCTATTTGCCGCTGGCTATTCGGCCTGTTTCCTGAGCGCGATGAAGTTTGTCGCCGGTCAGCAAAAGAAGACCGTTCCCGCCGACACCACAGTTACCGCCGACGTGGGCGTGGGCCCGAACGACAAGGGTGGCTTTGCACTGGACGTTGAATTGCGGGTTTCACTGCCGGGACTGGACGCGGCTGAAGCGCAAAAGCTGGTAGAGACGGCTCACCAAGTGTGCCCGTACTCGAACGCGACGCGCAATAACGTCGACGTACGCGTCAAGCTGGTCTGAGCTCGAAGGCGCGGCGAGACTTAAGCGATAGAAAGTCCGCGCCTGTCGCTCCAGCAATCACCAGACGCAAAAATGCCGGCCTTCGTGGCCGGCATTTTTTTGCTTCGACAACGCCGTTTTCAGCGTGGCGAATCCTGCTTGTCCTTCTACTCTGACTAACGAATTACTGCGCGAGCCACGAGGGATGACGCGACGATGCGCGACGATCCAGCTTCTGCATGCGGTATTCGAGGTCGTAAATGTCAGTGGCTTCGGCCAGATAAGCGTCGTTACGCTCCTTGTCACGCTGGTCGGCGGATTTCGTCAGGAACAGGAAGAGGCGGCTGAGCAGATACATGGTGAACCTCGCTTGATTGATTAGGGTAATTACCTAGTGCTTTGAACGAAGTATAGGGTAATCCCTAAGCAAATGCTAGCGCTCAAAAAAGAATCACGTTGATACGAAAGACTTTTTTACAACACTTGAGGGCTAAACCAGGGTCTCGTCACGCACGGCAGATTGCACGCGGCGTTGGTATTTGAAGAATTCCCACAGCATGGCCGACGCGTCCGGGCCTTTGGACGAATGGAACTGCACGGTGTCGTCACCGCCGCTCCAGGCATGGCCCAACCCGCGCACGATGCACGTCTTGATCACTCGCCGGCCGCCTTTGACGTAGTCCGTCACAACAGTGCCGTCGGCTTGAGTTTCCTCGCGGCGTTCGCCGTTGCGCCACGCGCCGTTTGCGTCGATGAAACGGTTCAGGCGCAGGAATTCCGTCGTCAGTTGCTCGGCATTGATTTTCGATACGACCGAATCCAGCTCGCCGTGCACGATGATGGCCGGCATGCCGGGGTAATCGGCGACGTCGACTGCGGCATCGATCAAGCCGACAGGGTCGCTACGGGTGCCGCGCCGCATAGCGTCCATTGCACCAATCGCGGAGTTTGCGTCGCCGAAAACCACGCCTGAGTGCAATCCGACAGCTGCGAACAGCGACGGATATTTGACGGCGAGCATGGCTGCCAGCCCCGCACCGGCTGACATACCGGCCAGATAGATACGTTCGGAGTCGAAATGGTGAAGCGCAACAATCTCGCGCACGAGGGAAACAACCGCCGCCGCTTCACCTCCGCCGGAATTGGCGGAATCTTCGTACCAGTGCCAGCAGCGGTGCACGTGCGCGGTTTTCGATTGCTCGGGGTACAGCACGGCAAATCCGAAACGGTCCGCCAGCAAATTGATGCGCGTGCCCTGCGCAAACTCTTCGGCCGATTGCTGGCAGCCGTGCATCATCACGACCAGCGGCATGTCCGTGAGGGATGCGCCAGTCGGCAGATACAACGCGTACGCCAGGTGATTGACGAACCGGCCCGCGGCCGGCGGGGCCGAATGGAACGACCGGCTCCACTTTCCCGCCGCCCACGCCGAGGCCCGTGGCCTCACCCGTGACTCACGAGTGACGCGTGGTTTGGCCGAGATTTTCGGTTTCGCCGCGACCGGTTTGGCCGCCTTGGCGCGAACAGGCCGCGCCGGAGCGCGCGTTTTGGGCGCTCGGGGCGGAGCGATCTGAGTCGCTACAAGGCGTTTCAAGCCTCGTAGCCAGAGTTTTGTCAGGCTTTTTGGCATCGAATTAAGGGTCCGCACAGAAGAATGGATCGCCAAACCCGTTCGAGAATGACGAATGTTGTGCAGTGCACAATAGCATCTATTCCGGGACCGTGCGCGTACCACTGAATTTCACATTGCGTCACGTTGCCGACATGTACGCAGTTGATACGGTACGTTGCAGGAACTTTGATTCAATCCATTGTTATTTTTAGATTCCCTCTAAAAATTTCGGAGCGCGCTTGGGCAGATATACTGTGGGCTTTCCCTGCTCTGCAGAATCAATCTTCATGCCTGACTTGCCGCATTCACTCTGGCTCTCCATTACTTTGCTCGGCAGCGTCGGGGTCATGATTCCGCTCGCACTCGCGGTAGCCGCATGGCTGGCGCTTGGTTATCCATGGCGTTACGCAGCGTGCTGGCTTGGTGTGCTCGGCGCTGCCAGCGGGCTCGTGGCGTTGACGAAAATCGCGTTCATAGGATGGGGTGTCGGTGTGCGCGATCTGGATTTCACCGGAATCAGCGGTCATGCCATGGTGTCGTCGGCGGTGTTGCCTGTTGCGTTGTTCGTCGCGTGTTTGCCGGGGCGTAGGTGGGTGCGCGCGTCGGGAGTGTCGGTGGGCGTGTTGATCGGAATTGTGGTCGGCGTGTCGCGAATCTTGTTGAATGCGCATTCAGTGTCGGAAGTGGTGACAGGATGCGGGCTCGGCGCGCTCGCTGCGCTGGTGTTCGTAGTGTTCGCGTGGCGGGCGGAACCCGGCAAGTTGTCAGGGGCGCCGGTTGTGGTGAGTCTTGCGATGGTGGCCATCACGCTCTATGGGATTTCGGTGCCTTCGCAGCGCTGGATCACTGATATTGCCCTGCATTTGTCAGGCCGTGAGCAACCTTATATTCGTGCTCGATGGAAAGCGGGGCGCTATGACAAGCCCATTGCACCGCCGGCGCAACATATCGATGTTAGGTTTTCGGGGACGTCGGAATCGTAAAGGGGTTTTCGCTCGCGCTTGGTTTGGGGGTTGCGGGGGTTTGGGTTGGCAGTGTTAGTGGTCGGGGTCTATGCCGGGTTGCTGCTTTCAGCCTTAGCGGTCTGCGAGAGTCGGATTTTCTCTTTATCACTATTAGCCACTGTGCGTGGCGGCACGTCATTTCTTTGTCCAAAGCGACAAAGAAACGAAGCAAAGAAAACGCTTTAACCGCTCTACCCTAAGTGTCCACAGCGTGCAGTTTTCATTCATAGGTGCCCCAAAAGCACGGTGCTCGCCAGAGCCACCGATGTGTGAAACCCTCCTTCTCGCGAATCCTGACATGAACACGCTTCGCCCCGTACGCTCTCGGGCAAGCACCATTCGCCCGGCAACCCGCTCGGCCCCACCCGCATTTAAGGCTTCGTTTCTTGGTAGGTTGGGTGAGTGGCTTCCGCTGGCGGGCCCCCGTGGCCAGCTTCGCCAATCACCCCGCGCTATCCGCGGACAACCAACCACCACCAGATTAGTACGCACTTCGAACCATATTACTAACTCGCACAAAAACGAGGCCATCGAAATGCGCAAGGCCATAGTAGGCGAAAATAAGGTGCAGGCCACGCAAGCAATCAAAAAAGAACGACGCTGTAAATATGCGTCCGACCGTAACCTGCAAAGACGACCGCGCTAACTACGCCGCCAACCTGCAAGTCATGAAGCAGTGAAGCCTCCTGAGGCCGTGCAGGTCCTTTGGCAAACTGTGCTTGCCCGAGAGCGTACGGGGCGAAGCGTGTTCATGTCAGGATTCGCGAGAAGGAGGGGTTCACACATCCGTCGCTCTGGCGAGCACCGTGCTTTTGGGGCACCTATGAATGAAAACTGCACGCTGTGGACACTTAGGGTAGCGTGGTTTAAAAGCGTTTTCTTTGCTTCGTTTCTTTGTCGCTTTGGACAAAGAAATGACGTGCCGCCACGCACAGTGGCTAATAGTGATAAAGAGAATATCCGAGTCAGGCAGACCACCACGGCCGAAAGCACCACCCCGGCATAGACCCCAACCACTAGCCCAGAACCGACCAACCCCACCCCAAACCCCAAGTGCGAACGAAAACCCCCTCCCGCTATAACCCCAACTATATTACGATACGCTTTCCATTCCCTTCGACCTATCCATCGTGTTCAATCTCAAACACTCGCTGATCGCAGTTGTCTTCACATTCACGCTGCAATCCACCGCCCACGCCGATGAAATCGTCGTCTCCGCCGCGGCAAGCCTGACCAATGCGTTCAAAGCCATCGGCGACGCCTACGAGAAACAGCATCCCGGCACGAAAGTCCTGATGAACTTCGGCGCCTCCGACGTGTTGATGCAGCAAATCGTGAAAGGCGCTCCCGCCGATGTATTCGCCTCCGCCGATCAAAAGGCCATGGACAAGGCCATCGACGAAAAGGTCATCGACACCGACTCGCGTCGCGACTTTGCCGCGAACTCGCTCGTACTGATCGTCCCGAAAGACAGCACGTTTGCGCCCGCCAGCGTCAAAGATCTCACGGCCGCCAGCGTGAAACGCGTGGCCTACGGCGACCCGGCATCGGTGCCGGTCGGCCGCTATACGGAAGGCGCGCTGAAGGAAGCCGGCGTATGGGACGCAGTCAGCGCCAAGGGCGTGCTCGCGGCCAACGTGCGCCAAAGCCTGGACTACGTGGCGCGCGGCGAAGTGGACGCGGGCTTCGTATTCAGCACCGACGCCGCCGTGATGCCGGATCGCGTGAAAGTGGCGCTGAACGTGCCGACACAAACATCGATTACCTACCCCATCGCCCAGGTCGCCCAGAGCAAACACGCCGCCGATGCCCAGCAGTTCATCGCGTACGTATTGTCACCGGACGGCCAGAAAACGCTCGCGCAATTCGGCTTCAAACCGCCAGTGAAATAACGCTGCTATATAGATAGAACCCAGATAGAACGCAAAACCATGGACCAGGCGTGGATTCCATTGCTGTTGTCGCTGAAAGTAGCGGGATGGGCGACAGCAATCGATGTCGTGCTCGGCGTCGCCGTGGCATTCGGTTTGTCACGCTGGCGTTCGTCGGCGCGTGAGCTCGTCGACTCGTTGCTAACGCTGCCGCTGGTCATGCCACCGACCGTGCTCGGTTATTACCTGCTCGTGTTACTAGGCCGGCGCGGCGTGATCGGCGCATGGCTCGACAAGTTCGACATCCAGTTGGTATTCACCTGGCAAGGCGCGGTAATCGCGTCCGCCGTGGTCGCGTTTCCGCTCGTGCTGAAGTCGGCGCGTACCGCATTCGAGACGGTCGATCCGCAATTCGAACGCGCGGCACGCACACTCGGCGTCAGCGAAGCCGCCGTGTTCTTCCGCGTGACGCTGCCGCTCGCCGCCCGCGGCATCCTGGCCGGCGCGCTGCTCGCATTTGCGCGTGCGCTGGGGGAGTTCGGCGCCACGCTGATGATCGCGGGGAACTTGCCGGGCAGGACCCAGACGCTCTCGGTCGCCGTCTATGCCGCAGTCCAGGCCGGCGATGACAGCACCGCAAACATCCTCGTGATCGTGACCTCGGTCACGTGCGTGGTCATCCTGCTCGCAGCCGGACGGCTGCTGCCGCAGCGCTCCACCGCATCGGTGCGTTAAACGTAACCGCCATGACCGCCCTTTCCGTCCGCCTGCGCAAGCATTTCATCACGCCCGAGCGCGATTTCATGCTCGATATCGCGTTTCGCTCAACCAGTCAGCGCATCGTGCTGTTCGGGCCGTCGGGCGCAGGCAAAAGCCTGACGCTGCAAACCATTGCAGGCCTGATCAAGCCGGATGAAGGCGAAATCGTCCTGAATGGAACCACGCTGCTGGATACAGCCAACGCAATCGACCTGAGCCCGCAAGCGCGCCGGATCGCGTACCTGTTTCAGGACTACGCGCTGTTCCCGCACCTGAACGTGCGCCAGAACATTGCCTTCGGCCTGAAGCGCGGCTGGTGGAATCCGTCGAAACACATTGCGCACACCAATGTGGACTACTGGTTGAACGCGTTCGATCTGACCCAGGTTGCCCGGCAGTTTCCGGCGCAATTGTCGGGTGGGCAAAAGCAACGCGTTGCGTTGGCGCGCGCACTGGTCCCGCATCCGCAATTGCTCTTGCTCGACGAGCCTTTTTCAGCGCTCGACATGACCTTGCGCCAGCGCATGCGCCAGGAACTGGCTGATCTTCAAAGCCGCCTGGATATTCCAATGGTGCTCATTACGCACGATCCAGACGACGTTGCCATGTTCGGCGATCAGGTCGTGAGTTTGCGCGAAGGCATCGTGCAGCCGGACGATGCGCTCGACACCCTCAATCCGTCACGCCAAGAATCACGCTCGACGCCTTGAACGCCGCGATGGCAACCTGACCTTGCACGAGGCCGAGCGTGGTCACGCTCTCATTGGTGATGATTGCCGTGACGGTGGTAGCGTCGTCCAGTGCGAGAGAAACCTCCGCGTTCACCGCACCCGGCGTCACGCTCGACACCTTGCCGCGCAACTGGTTTCGCGCCGAGATCCGCACGGGTCCGGAAGACCCTCCGGCGTCATCGACCATCAGCATTACCCACGACGCCTTCACAAGCGCAAACGCCTCAACGCCTTCCTTGAGACCGAGGGATGCGGTGCTTTCGTGCGTGACCACCGCGACAATGAATTGGCCGCCGGGCAACGCGAGTTCGACTTCATCGTTGACGGAACCGCGCGTGACTTTACTGACCGTGCCAAACAGCTGGTTGCGTGCGCTTGTTTTCATACCGATTCGTCCAATAAGCCGCCAGTCCTGCGCGAAACCTTCAATCGCCGCGCCCGCGCGTTCGAGAAACGCCTGATGCTCCCGTTCGATAACCCGATAGGTATCGATCAGTCTCAGCGCCTGCGCCGTCAGCGTGGTCCCGCCGCCGCCCTTGCCGCCCGTGGCACGGACGACGAGCGTGGTGCCGGCGAGGTTGTTCATGGTGTCGATGGCGTCCCACGCCGCTTTGTAACTCATTCCGACTGCCTTCGCCGCGCCCGTGATCGAACCGGTCTGCTGGATGGCCGCGAGCAACGCGATGCGCGCTGCTCCGCCAAGCGTGACCTCTCCGCTGCGAAGCCAGACTGACCCGCCTACTTCGATAGCATCGTGCGGTGTACTACGGGATTCTTCGGTCATGGGGCGAGCGCGGGGCGCGTGGCAAGAGAGTACGGAAGATTATATCGATGCATTCACTTGATCCGCGGCGGTTTTATCTTGCGCAGAATGCGCTCGCCTTCCATTGCGCTCATCCGTTGCGCGTTGACGGCAAAGCCCTTCGCCAAACCCTTCTGGAAATCGCTGGCTTCTTTCAGATCGGCCAGCCGCTGAGCAGCGACGGCCGCGTCGTTGCCATCGCCCAGGACGCTTTGCAGATTCCCCAATGCGTCTTCAACTTGCTTACGGGTTTTCCGGGTCAGCAGCGAGCTGAAAAATTCGAGTGCGTAACGCAGGCGCTTGGCGTGTATCCGCACTTTGTGTCGCGTGGGTGCATCGAGCGTGGTGAGATCCGGCGCCCGCTCGATCTTCCGATAATGCTTCGTGATGCGCTTCTGCGCATAAGCGGCGAGCGTCTGGTCTGCATGCTTCGGGGGCGCTTCGAGCGTGCTGAACCACTCGACAAACGACAGCGCGAGAAGAGCGTAGCGCGGGGAATTCATCGCGTCCTGCAGGCGCTGGCGGGCCGCGATGCGGTGGATATCGGCGGCGCTTTGCGTCGGTTTCCACGTGTCCTTATGCTGCGAGTCATCCGATGCCGCGTAGGCGGCAAGCGTAGCGTCGGCGAAGACGTCCCAGTCGCGGGCATCACCCAGCAAGTCGCCGAACCATTTCAGATCGGGTGTGACCCGGGTGGTCCAGGTGCCGTCGATCCATTCGGGGAAAAGCTTGAGCGCCGTCTTCAAGCGGCGCTGCGCCACTCTCAACTGATGCACGTGTTCCACCTCGAGCCCGCCGCGCGATGCAGCGTCGTTGCCGAACCATTGCGCCGCAACCGACTTGCCGATCTCGACGAATGCATCGGTCGGACTGGCGTCTTTCGACAACTTCAGCTTGCCGGCCCTGACCGGCTCACGCGAAGAGCGGTCGATAGCGATCGGCACGATCAGGAACGACAGCGTCTCCGCGATCTCATGGGCGGTCGCGAACAGCGCCTCGCGTGCGTCGGGGGCAGCGGTTAGCGTGAGCATTGCCGGGTGATCCGGGTCAAGCCGCAGCGTGGCGCGCACGTGCACACCGGTATCCATCTCGCCGGGCGTATCCCACTCGACGATCGCCGTCTCGGTGGCTTCGCTCAATGCAAAGCTGGTATCGCCGAGAAGGTTCTTGAGATCAGTTAGCACTGCCTCCGACTTGATCCAGGCATGCAGCGTGTCAAAAGGCCCTGCCTCGGTTTCAATTCGCCGGATCAGCGGCCAGTCACGGCGCCTTGCCACGAAAACCCGATGGTCATCGTCAGTCTCGATTGCGACTTCCCAATCAGCCAGCTTCGTCCTGGCTTTGTGCGATCGCAGCACGAAATCCGTCCGGCGCGCCGTTGCGAACCGGCTCAATCGCGCCAGCGCTTCGGCTGGCGGACCGTTCGGCGCATCCAGAGCAACCATCCTCAACTCGACGAGTTGCAACATAACTTCCCCATGATGAGCGGCTGTCCTTGCCGGGCAGCAAGTCGCAAACCACACCGTCAGATCAGACGAATTTCATTGTTTCAAGCGTCATCAAACCGACATAAAGCCTATGCAACCATGAGCAACGCATTTCGCCAGAAGCGACGCCTTGCCGGTATTTCCTTACGCCTGAATTCCCTTCCGTACTCGCGCAGCCTCTAGCCCAAAGGACGTTCCATGCCTGACTTGACTCTTCCCGACAGCAACGACAGCAACGGACCTCGCTCGCTCGGACGCAGGCTGAGCATGCCGATATTCCTCGTCGTGATCGGCGTTGGCATTATCTATTGCGTGACGCACCTGATGCACGACCTGGAGTCGGTCCAACAGTCCTCGATACTGCCTTACGTCCTGCTCGGCGTCGCCTTGATGATCGCGCTTGGGTTCGAATTCGTAAATGGTTTCCACGATACGGCAAACGCCGTCGCCACCGTCATCTATACGAATTCGCTCGCGCCGAACCTCGCCGTCGTCTGGTCGGGCATGTGGAATTTTCTCGGCGTGCTGGTATCGAGCGGCGCGGTGGCGTTCGGCATCCTGCAATTGCTGCCGGTGGAACTGATCCTTGGCGTGGGGACATCGCAGGGTTTTGCGATGGTCTTCGCGTTGCTGATCGCCGCGATCATCTGGAATCTCGGCACCTGGGCGCTGGGCATTCCTTCATCGAGCTCCCATACGCTGATTGGTTCGGTGATCGGCGTCGGCTTGATGAACCAGATGATGCACGGCCCGTCGGGAACATCGGGCGTCGACTGGGGCCAGGCGCTCGCGGTGGGCAAGTCGCTGCTGTTCTCGCCGGTGGTCGGCTTCATCCTGGCGGGTTTGCTGCTCTACGTGATGAAGCTCGTGGTGCGCGTTCCCGCGCTCTATAAAGAGCCGAAGAAAAACACGCCGCCGCCGTTCTGGATTCGCTGCCTGTTGATCCTGACCTGCACGGGCGTGTCGTTCGCACACGGTTCCAACGATGGCCAGAAAGGCATGGGCCTCATCATGCTGATCCTGATCGGCACCGTGCCGACCGCCTACGCGCTGAACAAGGCCGTTACGCCGGCCGAGACGCAGACCTTCCTGTCGGTCGGACATCACGCCTCCGAAGTGCTCGGCAAGTACACCAACGGCGCCGCCCCCGTTGCCGACCCGCGCGGTACGGTGCAGCGCTACGTGCAGACCAAGACGGTCGCGCCGGACACGGTTGTCGCGCTCGAGCAGCTCACCGAGATCATCGACGGACAAGTCGGGCCCGCGTCCTCGATGGCGGCTGTGCCGCAAAATATCGTGAATAACGTGCGCAACAATATGTATGTGGCCTCCGAAGCGCTGCGCCTGATGGACAAGCAAAACGCCCCTGCTTTCGCCGCCGATGACGCCGCCGTGCTCAAGAACTTCAAAGGCCAGCTCGACCACGCGACCAAGTTCATTCCGACGTGGGTGAAAGTGGCCGTGGCGGTGGCGCTCGGCTTGGGCACGATGGTCGGCTGGAAGCGGATCGTGGTGACGGTGGGCGAACGGATCGGCAAGACCCATCTGACGTATGGACAAGGGGCATCGGCCGAACTGGTCGCGATGGTGACCATTGGCGCGGCAGACGTCTACGGCTTGCCCGTCAGTACGACCCACGTGCTGTCCTCAGGGGTCGCGGGGACTATGGCTGCGAACGGTTCAGGACTGCAGTGGCGCACCGTGCGCAGCCTCGCGCTTGCCTGGATTTTGACCTTGCCGGTTTCGATTGCGCTGGCCGCGGGATTGTTCTGGGTGTTCCGCGGGCTGTTCTAAGCGGCACATGGAAGACTTGACGGGCTTTTCCAAACGCGGTTTTAAGCCCCTTCGTATTAAAGCGCGAGCGGTTTTTTCAAACCCCTCGCGTGCTTGCAGAATTTGCCGATAGCCGACGGCTGTTTGTTCCTCCTTCGGCCACCCGCCTTACTCCACATGCTTTTCCCGACGGGCACAGCGCTTGCTGTAAGAAAGCGGTAATCGCGAGGGTATTGGCGCAGCGGACACGTAAAGAAGCAATCCGCCGATACTCACGCCGCATCAAACGCGGCATCGCCATTCACTCTTCAGCAGACTTTAATAATTAAGGGGAAGTGGAATGATCGGAACAATCTTGCTTGTCGTGTTGATCCTGCTGCTGCTCGGCGCTTTCCCCTCATGGCCGCACAGCCGTAGCTGGGGGTATGGCCCAAGTGGGATCCTGGGCGTGGTCGTGATCGTTGTGATCGTGCTGCTGCTCATGGGACGACTATAGATTTAAGTCAATCGCTGCGTCATCCGCCCGCCCCACTATGTGGCGATGATGCAAGATAAACGGCGAACGCCAGGGCGCTCAGGTGCAGCGGCGTTTCGTGAAACTGCTGCAGACTGTTGTGTTACCGCCTGCCAGAAGGAGAACATCCCCTGTGGCGGGCGGTTTTCATTCGCTTCTGAGCGCTCTTCGAAATTGACTGATCAAGGAGTACACATTTCATGGACCTGCATCTGGAAGGCAAACTCGCACTCGTCTCGGGATCGACGAAAGGCATTGGCCTCGCCATTGCCACCGGACTGGCGCGTGAAGGTGCGCGTGTGATCGTGAACGGGCGCAAACAGGCATCCGTCGATGAAGCCCTGGCGAAACTACGTGCCCGGGTGCCCGGCGCGAATGCGGAAGGTTTCGCCGGCGATCTCTCCGACGCCAGCCAGATCGATTCTCTGGTTGCACGCTATCCGGCTGTCGATGTGCTCGTGAACAACCTCGGCATTTTCGATCCAAAGCCGTTCGAGGAAATTCCGGACGACGAATGGTTGCGTTTCTTCGATACCAACGTGATGTCAGGCGTACGGCTGGCGCGCGCTTATCTGCCGAAGATGAAAGCGAAGAACTGGGGCCGCGTGGTGTTCATCAGCAGCGAGAGTGGCATACAGATTCCCGTCGAGATGATTCACTACGGCGTGACGAAGACGGCGCAACTGGGATTGTCGCGTGGGCTCGCCGAACACTGCGCAGGCACCGGCGTGACGGTGAACGCGGTATTACCCGGTCCGACGCATTCTGACGGTCTCGACGAAATGGCCGCGAAGGGCATGGGCGACAAATCGTTCGCAGAGTTCGAGAAAGGCTTCTTCGAAACGGCGCGGCCCAGTTCGCTGCTGAAGCGTTTTGCCACGACGGAAGAAGTGGCGAATATGGTGGTGTACGTGTGCTCGGAAGCGTCGTCCGCTACGAATGGCGCTGCGCTGCGGGTGGACGGCGGCGTTGTGCGGTCCGCTTTTTAGAACGGTGTACACCGCGCTGGATCTATGCCCTGAACGCAGGATCACACGCGCAATACGCGTCCGTCCGGTCCGATCAGCGGCGGCAGGCGCGGCGTTGAGTCCGTCCCTTTGGGCGCCATTTTCGCGTGTCCCGGATTCGCCGGGGCAGGCGTGAGAGCCGGTGGCGCGATGCTGGTTTTATCGGCGACCTGCTTGACGGCTGGGCCGCTCTTGCGCTTTTTCTTTACCTGCGCCGACTGCACGCAGCGCGGTTTGGCCTTCGATTTATGCATTTGCGCTTCGGGCGGATTCCAGACTTCGACGTACCGCTGTGCCGCAGCGGCGGCGAGCGGGCCCAAACCCATGAATCCGGCCAGGAGCGCAAGCACGACGTTCGAAGAAAGTGTGGATAAAACAGGTCTCACAGCAAGTGCTCCAGAGTGTTCAGTGCCCACCAGCGCGCAAAAGTATAGCGTCCAGTGAGCGCTGCGATGTGTCGAGTTCAAGCAACGCGCTGTCCAGCCGTTGCAGCGCCAGCGCGACCGTGCGGCCGTCCGCGTCCCGTTCCGGTTCGCTGCGCGTAGCGTCAAAAGCGGCCGATACCGCGCGCGTAGCCTGCACGTAACGGGCGAGCGCAGCGGCTTCAGCAGAGGAATGACTGTTCATGTTTCGTGTCCATGCAAAAGCATTCACCTGTATGAATATACAGTAATGCCGGGCGACGGAAAAGCATTCGCGCGGCGATGAGCAGTGTGCACGTAAACCCGTCTGGTTTTAAGTTGCACTTAATTGTCGGAAGGCACATTACAAACGCCAGCTTTTATCGCCGCCACCGGCGGCGGCTTTTAAATCAGGGCTTTCACCGCGAGGACACGTCATGGCCGCCAGCGCATCGTTTCAGAACATCAAGTCCACGATGAAAACCGACCACGCCCTGCCGCTGCACGAATGCCGGCTTTCCGAGGCCGTGGAAAGACCGTGGGGCAAGGCGTATCGAATGGTCGAATGGGCGCGTAAGAGCGATCCCTGCAGCCAATTCAGCGTCGTGCCGGCAGAGTTCACTACATCAGAGATTGCAGAAGTATTGCGCGCGCACGTGTCGGGGCGGCGCTATGGTCCGACAGATTCAGATGGGAACGTCCAGGAATAACGCTTCCCATACCACGCTAAACACCAGCAGCGGCGCTTTTTGGCCCCGCTGCGAACCGACATACACTTGGGGCGCGGCTCCCGGTCGCAGTTAAAACTTGATATAGTCCACAAATAGACTAATATACGAATCAAGTTCTTAACGAGACTCATCTATATGCCACGCGCTCAACGCGTTCCGGGCCCCATTGCTACGCCACAGCCGTCGATCGCGGACATGTCCGCAGCAGGTTTGCGTGCATTTTTCAATATCGCGCGCGACTGGACCTTGTCAGCCGATGAGCAGATCGTCCTGCTCGGCTCCCCCGGACGATCCACGTTCTTCAAGTGGAAAGCCACGCCGCAAACGGCGCGTCTCGGGCGCGACACGCTTGAGCGGCTTTCGCTGATTCTCGGCATTTACAAGGCGTTGCAGATCCTGTTGCCACAAGCCGAAGCCGCGGATGGCTGGATCAAGCGCGCGAATACCGCGCCGCCGTTTGGTGGACGGCGCGCGCTTGACCGCATGCTCGCGGGCAACGTGAGCGATCTCGTGGCGGTTCGCCAATATCTCGATGCGATGCGAGGCGGTTGGGCGTGAGCGATCTATCCAATCTGCCGCAAGCTGAAAACGACTGGCACGCTGACTGGCCGCACGCTGACCTCAATTGGTCGCCGGCTTATCGCGTGATTCCCACGCGTTTTCCTGCCGTGAACCTGTTCGATCGCGTTGCATCGCCTCAGGATTTCGATGCCCTTTACGCGCTCGAGGCCATGACCAATGACCGCTTGCGCACGGAAGTGGGCGACCTGGATCTGGTGCCGCTCGCCGAGCGTCAGTTCGGCGCCGGTTACGGTCCGATCATGGCCGCCTTCACCCATCTGAACCCGAACGGCAGCCGATTCTCCGATGGCAGCTACGGCGTGTTTTATTGCGCGCGCGACCGGCGCTCGGCCATTGAGGAAACGCGTTACCACTCCGCGCTGTTTCTCGCGGAGACGAAACAAGCGCCGTTGCGTCAGCAGATGCGGCTCTACACCGTGCTGGCGCACGGCGATGTCATCGATCTGTGCAAAGGCCGGCTGGAACAAGCGGCGCTCGATCCCGCGATTCTTTCGCCATCCAGTTACGTCGCGGGGCAGGCGTTGGGACGGGCTGCGCGGGAAGCGGGCGCGCCGGGCATCGCGTATCCGTCGGTGCGGGATCACGGCGGCGAATGCCTCGCCGCTTTCCGCACTACGTTGCTGCGTGATTGCCATCACGCTGCTTATCTGGAATACGAATGGAATGGCGAGACCGTGACCAACGTCTTCGAAATGAGCAAGGTCGGTTAGGCCGGGCAATCAAGCCGGGCAACTCAACTGGCTGATTTAGCGGATGGCCACCGCCGTCGATGACCGTACGCGCGCGATCTTCTTGCTCGCAGGGCGCGCGGTTGCCGATGCATTTTTCGGTGCAGCGGTCTTCGACACCTTCGCCAGCGCCTCCGTGCTGACGTCCTTCGACGAGTTCTTTAGCGCAGCCGCTTTCGCTTTTTGACTGGACTTGGCGAGCATCCCGGCGAGCTGCGGATCAGCGCCATTTGCGGGATTCTTGCGACCGCGCGCTGCTTCGCGAGCGCGGCGCTTTGCGTCCTTCTCCAGAAAAATGGCGAGCAAGGTTTCGTCGGTTTTCAGGCCGGATCGGCGGGAGGGTGGCAGTTCGTCGGTGAGTTCACCGGCTTCGAACGCTTCGATCACCGCTGGGTGGACATAGCATTTGCGGCATACGGCCGGTGTGTTGCGCAATATCTTCGATACTTCCTTGATCGTGCCGACCACGTGCTTGCGCGCTTCGGTCACGGTTTCCCACGCCAGCTTGCGCAACGCTGCCAGGGCGAACACGCTGCCGGCCCATGTCCGGTAGTCCTTCGCGGTGAAGTCGGCGCCGGTGATGTCGTGGAGGTAGTCGTTGATATCGGAGGAGCTGACGGTGTGGCGTTCGCCGTTCGCGTCGAGGTACTGGAACAGGTCATGGCCGGGCAGGTCCATGCAGCGTTTTATGATCCTGGCGATGCGCGGGTCGCTCACCGAGACATCGTGTTCGATTCCGCTTTTGCCGCGGAACTGGAAGCGTAGCGTGCCGGATTTGACGCTCAGGTGTTTCTTGCGCAGGGTGGTGAGTCCGTAGGACTTGTTTTCGCGTGCGTATTCTTCGCTGCCTACGCGGATCAGCGTGGTGTCGAGGAGCTTGACCACGGTGGCCAGGACCTTGTCGCGGGGCATGCCTTCGAGGTCGAGGTCCCGGGTTACGCGGGCACGGAGTTTCGGCAATACGGCGCCGAACGCCAGCATGCGTTCGTACTTGGTGGCGTCGCGGGTTTCGCGCCAATGCGGGTGATATCGATATTGCTTGCGGCCGCGGGCATCGCGGCCGGTGGCTTGCAGGTGGCCTCGTGAGTCGGGGCAGATCCAGACGTTGGTGTAAGCGGGCGGGATAGCGAGGGCGTTGATCCGTTTGATGTCGGCGTCGTCAGAGAGGGGGTTGCCCTGGGTGTTGAAATAGACGAAGGCGCCGTTTTTCCATGTGCGAGTGTAGCCGGGGCGGGAGTCATCGACGTAGCGCAGACCTGGGGGCAGGTCTTCCGGGCAGCCCTTGATCTCGCTCTGCGGTTGTTGGTCCTGGGGTTGCTGGGGGGATGTCACTGCGTGCCTCGCTGGGGTCTCGTTCGATTAGACGGGATTCGAGCAAGGCCCATACCACTAGGTTTTCGTTCGCACTCGGGTTTTTGGGTTGGGTTTGGGTTGGTAGGGTTCAGGGTTAGTGGTCGGAGTTTATGCCGGGTTGCCAAGGTTCTGGGTTAGCGGTTGGGGTCTAGGGTTAGCGGTTGGGGTCTATGCCGGGTTGGTGCTTTCAGCCTTAGTGGTCTGCAAGAGTCGGATTTTCTCTTTATCACTATTAGCCACTGTGCGTGGCGGCACGTCATTTCTTTGTCCAAAGCGACAAAGAAACGAAGCAAAGAAAGCGCTTTCAACCACGCTACCCTAAGTGTCCACAGCGTGCAGTTTTCATTCATAGGTGCCCCAAAAGCACGGTGCTCGCCAGAGCGAAGGATGTGTGAACCCCTCCTTCTCCGAACACCGATACCCACACGCTTCGCCACCAGTGATTGAACCTGCCCAAGGAGCACCCCGCGCTATCCGCGGACGACCTCCCGCCAAATGTGTACGCACCTCGAACCGCGTCGCCAACCCGCCAAGAAACGAGGCCGCAAAGATGCGGGTGGCCGTAACCGACGAAAATAGCTGTACAGAACGCGCAGCCAATTCACAAAGAACTGAAGCAGTAACCACAAACACGCATCAAGCTGTGACCTATGAATACGGTCACACAGACCAGGTAGCTAACCTGTCAAAAAACCGCAGCCGTAAATACCTGTAAGGCCGTGCGGGTTCCTTAGCAAGTGTGCTTGCCCGAGAGCGTACGGGGCGAAGCGTGTTCGTGTCAGGATTCGCGAGAAGGAGGGGTTCAAACATCCTTCGCTCTGGCGAGCACCGTGCTTTTGGGGCACCCATGAATGAAAACTGCACGCTGTGGACACTTAGGGTAGAGCGGTTAAAGCGCTTTCTTTGCTTCGTTTCTTTGTCGCTTTGGACAAAGAAATGACGTGCCGCCACGCACAGTGGCTAACAGTGATAAAGAGAAAATCCAACTCTCGCAGACCACTAACGCCGAAAGCAGCAACCCGGCATAAACTCCGACCAACTAACCCCAAACCCCACCAACCCAAACCCGAGTGCGAACGACCCCCCTACGGTAATGCCAACTCCCTAGCCCCTTCCGCACTCGCCCAACCCTGCTTGACCGACCAGCGCTGATCGGTCCCCACCTCGACAATAGTGAGGCGCCCGTCATCGGTATAAGCGCCTGTGTCGATAAAAATCTGCGACCCGATCTGCTTGATCGCCTTCATGGGCGTATGCCCACAATAGGTCGGCGATAACCCCCGCTGCCAGGCAGCCTTCCCCGTCCCCAGCGCAAGCGATCTCCCCCACAACAACTGCTGGCGCACATCGTCAGGAAAATACGCGACTTCCAGATCAGCGTCGCTGCCAAAAAATTCCGCATGCAGCACGTTGAACCGCGTCGGACCATCGCCGACAATTCGCACCAAAGGAACACTCGCCAACTTCGTCGCAATCCCCTTCAGTTGCTCATCCGTCAGGTTCGCCGCCCACGCGCCGCCGATCGAATACCACATGTGGCGCTGCATCTTGCCCGCCGCAACCGCGCACAACGCGTCTTCATGATTGCCGAGCACAGGGTAAAACCAGGGCTTATCGAGCAAGTCGATGCCGCCAAGCGAATCGCTCCCGCGATCGACCAGATCGCCCACGGAAAACAGGCGATCACGCGAACCATCGAAAGCAATTTCGCTAAGCAAATAACGCAGAGCATCGACGCAACCGTGCAAATCGCCAACCACAAGGTCACGGCCAACTTTGTTCGCCGGATGCCAGCAAACGACAGGGTAAGTAGAGGCAGTCATGGCAGTAATCTTAATCTTCCAAAACGCACAGTTATGCGCGCCAACTCGCTTTCCAACAACGCATCCCTCCACATTCTGGAACGACCGCCATCAATGCGCAACACGATCAGCCTGGCGCGGCAATAATTGCCGCACCAGGCTGAATCGCACCGTATTTATTGCGGTGTCGAACGGAGTTTGGCGACCTGATCGGCGGACGTCGTCGATTGCGGATTGCCAAACGTCTTCGTCACATAATTGCCGATGGCGGCAATCTGTTCATCGCTGAGTTCATCCGCGAATGCGGGCATGAAAGCGGTAGCGTCTTTCGTCTGACGACTCACGCCGTGCAATATGACCATTGTCAGATTGTTAGCCGCCGATGCCCCCACCACGCCGTTATGAATCAGCGATGGATATGCCCCCGGCGCGTTGCCGCCCCGACCCTCGCCCGTCCAGCTATGACAGGTCGCACAGTTGGCGATAAACAATTGTGCGCCATTCACCCCGCTGATCGCCGTTCCGCGCATTGCCGTGACATCCGCGCTGGTCGGCTTGCCAAAGGAATCACGCGGATGGATGTCGCCGCCGCTCTGCGCGGGCACCGAGCGCAAGTACACCACGATCGAACGCAGATCCTCGGGCGTCATGTACTGCGTACTGTTTTGCACCACATCCGCCATCGGGCCAGCCGCATTCGCCCGGCCATGCGCCACACCGGTCGCAAGATATTGCGTCAGCTCGTCGTCGGTCCATCCGCCAATGCCCGCAGTCTTGTCAGGCGTGACGTTGAACGCATGCCAGCCGGACAACTCGGCGCCGCTGAAGCGCTCGCTCGTCTTCAGGCCCTGCATCACATTGCGAGGCGTATGGCATTCCTCGCAATGCGCGAGTCCGCCAACCAGATAAGCGCCCCGATTCCATTCCGCGCTCTGCTGCGGGTCGGGCACGAAACGCCCTTCCTTGAAATTGAACATGTTCCAGAACACCATCAGCCATCGCTGGTTGAACGGAAACGACAGCGCATTGCGCGGCGGCGTGTAGTGGATCGGCACAAGCGTATTCAGATAGGCACGGATCGCGAGAACGTCCGAGCCCGTGACCTTCGTATATTCGGCGTAAGGGAAAGCCGGGTACAAGCGCTCACCGCTTTTGCCAATCCCTTCGTGCATCGCGCGCAGGAAGTCGGCGTCGCTCCAGCGGCCAATGCCGGTATCCGGATCGCTCGTGATATTCGGCGTATAGATAGTCCCGAACGGCGTGCTGATCGGCAGACCGCCCGCGAACGGACGGCCTTTGTCGGCGGTATGGCACGCCACGCAATCGCCCGCGCGCGCCAGATATTCGCCGCGCTTGATCAGCGCCGCGCCGGCCAGCGTGTCGCGCTGCACGACCGTGGGCTCCGTCGCGGCAGTCTGCGCGTGCGCCGACTGAATCAGCGTGTGGAAACTCACGCCCGTGACGGCAAGCGCAAGAACGGCGAGCGCGCCGCCCAGGCGCTTGCCAAGCTTGCCAATGCTAAGGTTATTGAAGGTCTTCGCGTCGCGAGGTTTGGGGTTCTTCATCATGGATCTCCGTCGGCGCGCAATCAAAGTTCTTTCTTCAGCTTGTCGGCGAGACGCAGCGACAACGCGGACAACGTCAGCGTGCAATTCACCGATGCCGCCGTCGGCATCACCGCGCTGCCGGCAATGAAGAGGTTCGCGTGATCATGCGTGCGGCATTCGGAATCGACGACGGAATCCTTCGGGTCCGCGCCCATGACAGTCGTCCCCATGATGTGGTTGTTCGGGGCGAATTTATCGTCGAAGGTGATCTCCGTGCCGCCGAACAACTCCGCAATCCGCGCATATTGGACGCGTGTGTCCGCCGCGCTTTTCTTCACGTAGTCGTTGATCGAGTAATAGATCTCGGGCTGCGGGATGCCGAGCGAATCCTTGTGATCCGACGAGGGCACGACCCGGTTCTGCGGCTCGGCCAGATGCTCGTGGAAGCTGTTGATGTTCATCGTGCGCGCGACGCGGTCGCGGATCTGGCGGTCCAGTTCCGCTCCGGTCACGCCTCGGGCGATCAGGTCCGCCGTGACCGACATGGTAGGGACGCCATTCGACAAATGCAGCTTCTTCGCCGAGTATTCCGAGCGGAAAGCGCCGTCACGGAAGTTCACTACCGAGCTCATTTCCATCGGCCCGCGTCCCGGCCACACGGGTTCGTTGGCAAGGAAGGTCACGCCGGTGCCCGGGTGGTCCATCAGGTTGCGGCCGACCTGATCCGAACTGTTGCCAATGCCGTTCTTGAATCTGTCGGATACCGACTGCAACATCAGCTTCGGCGTTTCGATTCCATTAGCCGCGAGCACGAAGAGCTTGCCGGTGACACGCGTGCTGTTGCCGTTCGGGTCCTTGTAATGGACAGCGGTGATCAGCCCTTTGTCGTCGCTCTCGATCTTGTAGACGACCGCTTGCGCGATCAGCTTCGCGCCGGCTCGCTCGGCTTTCTCCGCATGCGTGATGCCGTTATACATGGCGGCGATCGGGCAGATCGGCATGCAGTTGTTATTGCCGCAGCAGGTTGGACGGGCATCGTACGGGCGGCTGTTGCGCGCGACCGGTTCCGGCACGACGTGATAAGACTGCGCGTTGAGGACATCGGAGAAACGCTGGTCCATGTAGGACAGCGGCAGCATGTCCATTGGATACGGTTTGGAACGCGGCGAACCAAGATCAACGTTATTGCCCGGACCGGACACGCCAAGCTGCACTTCGGCGGCGAAGTACCAGGGCTCAAGGGTTTCGTATGGGATCGGCCAGTCACGACCTACGCCATAGAGCGTCCTCAGCTTGAAATCGGCTGGTAGCAAGCGCCACGCAGCGGCGGCCCAGTGCCAGGTCGTCCCGCCCACGAGCCGCAAGTATTGCGACGCGTACGGATACTCGCCCTTCTGGATCAGATAGTTATTCTCGGGCGAATACTCGGGATGCGGCGCGTAAGGTGTCGACGGATACGGCGTAGCGAAGTCGGCTTTGGCCGGCGAGTTACGAAAGTTCTCGACGATCTGCCAGCGCGGAATACGCGGCCCGGCTTCGAGCAGGATCACGGATGCGCCCGCGGTCGCGAGTTGATGCGCAACGAGTCCGCCCGCAACCCCCGATCCGACGACCACCACATCGGCCGAATTCGAATTTGCCATTTGTTGTTGTCCTGTGAGGGTAGATTTTTATTTGCTTCGGTCGCGCTGTCGAGCGTGCCAACAATCCTGCTGTCAATTATGTTGTCAGGCAGGTGTCGTCAGGCAGCGTGCCGGCTTGATGCGTTCTTGATACGTTCGATGCGTTGGGTTCACGCCGCGCCAGGCGGCTTCTGCGCCCAGTAGAACGGCACGTCGCGGCAATACGACGGAATGGTCAGCACGTCGTTGACCGGATCGAACATCAGCGCGCGCTCGTAGGCGACCACGCTCACGCGCGGCGCATCGCCGACAAGACCGAGATACCACGCCCGCATGATCGCGGTGACCGTGCCAGCGAGCTTGGGCGTATCCACCTTGAGCGCCTGCGTCACCGTATCCGACGGCACGCCGCCATGCGCCGCGAGCCACACGTTCAGGGCGCTCACGTTGCCTACAAACTCGCTGTCCGACTTCGACAGCGCGTCATACACGCGCTGCGCCAGCGCAGGATCGAAGGTGGTGCGTCCGGTCAGTTTGCGCGAGAGCAGCAGGAAACCGTCGAGACCTGCAGGCGGGGTATCGGCGAAAGCCCGGGTGAAGAATGTTGGGAAACCGAAACCCACAGAAGTGAACGCGAGCGCGGCTGCTGACGCACACGCGCCGAGAACAAAACGCCGGCGTGTGGCCGACTGTGCGCGCGCCATGGGGTGATCGAGTTGTGTCATGGTGTGAAGTCCCAATTCGCGTTGTTCAGAGAGGCGATGATCGATTGCACCTGTCGATATCCCCCGAGCAGTTTTTTTAAGGCACGCCTTGCGGCGGCCGAGGCATGCACGATGAAGCGGATAACAACCAGCCGTTGGCCGCTGGCAATTGAAAGGCGCACGGGCAATAATCGCGGCACTTTAGGACCGTGAAGCACTGCATCTTGCTGTGTCTTGCCCGATACCGTTCCGTGCCAGCTTAACGCCATAACCGCCATAACCCGCCATAACCAGACCGCTATAAAAAATGAATCTCGTTCCCCAAGTACTTCGCTATCGCCCGCGGGCAGTCATTGCACTCGTGATTGGTGTGATCGTGGCGCTTTTGGTTCCACATGACTTCAAGCCGATCGTGCGCGGCCTCATTGGATGGGACAGTGCTGTATGGCTGTATCTCGTGCTTATCTGGATTCAGATGGCGCTTGCGCGTCAAGACAAAGTGCAGAAGCTCGCCGAACGCGAGGATGAGAATGCAGGCATGGTGCTGCTCATCATCAGCCTGGCCGCTATAGCAAGCCTCATCGCCATTGTGTTCGAGCTCGCCATGGCCAAGAACCTGGGCTTGCGCGGCGCGGTGCTCCACTATCTGCTGACTGCATTCACAATGCTGGGCGCGTGGTTCCTCATCCCGACCATCTTCACACTCCACTACGCACGTCACTACTATCAGTCAGAGGGCGACGAGACATCGCTGAGATTCCCGGATGCCCATCTCAAGCCGGACTATTGGGACTTCCTCTATTTCTCATTCACGATCGCGGTGGCGTCGCAGACTTCGGATGTCGTGCTCTGCTCCAATGAAGTCCGGCGAGCGGCGCTCGCGCAATCCGTCTTGTCGTTCTTCTTCAACGCCGCGGTGATCGGATTATGTGTCAACACGGCGGCCAGCTTACTTGGGCCTTGAGCTGATTTGATCTGATTCAAGAAGCAAATATTGCCGTCACGACTGAGTGCCTTCGGGCGTAATTTCCGGCTCGGATAAATTAATCTGGAGGGCTGACAATTCTTGCATCTCGATGGATAAGCGCACCGCCAGCCCCGTCTTTCGTATAACGATTCCCGAACTCTCCGTGTAAAAACGCCGCCCGCAGCGCGTGCTTTTTTACACGGCTTCCGAGGTTCGCCTGACATCGACCTCAGGGCTTAGCAGAGCCCGTCTCTTTCCCCCGGTTTCAGCAGATTCTTAAGAACATGGCACACGCCTTGCTCTAGCTATCCCGCACCCTCTCTTCCCTCCGATAAAAGCACCGGACGCATGCGCCGCAGATTCTTCTGGCCCCAAGCGCATCCCATCGCTTTTCATCCATCAAACGCCAGGAGTCAGCTTTGTCCTTGAACGTCTTGCTTGTCGCTTCCGAGGCTGTGCCGTTAGCCAAAACTGGCGGACTGGGTGACATGGTCAGCGCGTACGCCGTTGCGTTGCGTGAGGCCGGAGTTGATGCCGCGATCCTCATGCCGGCCTATCCGACAGCGCTGCAGATGGTCGCGGGATTACAGAAGGTGGCTTCGGTGACGGGGCTCCCCGGTGGGGACGGCGCGCTGTATCGTGGTCGCATGCCAGAAACCGGCGTGCCCGTGATCCTGCTGCGCATGGATCATTTGTACGCACGCGAAGGCCTCTATCAAGACGCGAAAGGACGCGACTACGAAGACAACGCGATTCGTTTCGCGTCGTTATCGGCGGCGGCGGTGAAGATTGCCGAAGGCGTTCGAGGGTTCAAGAAGCCGGATATCGTGCACGCGCATGACTGGCATTCTGGACTCACACCGCTCTTGATGAAGCAAGCCGGCGTGCACGCAAAAAGCGTTTTCACGATCCACAATCTGGCGTTCCAGGGCAACTATTCGCTCTCGCTTGGTGCAGCGCTCGGCGTGCCTGCCAAATGGCTCGTGCCCGCGTTGACCGAACCTGCGAGCATCGAATTTTATGGTGCATTGAGTCTGATGAAAGCCGGCATTGTCCATGCCGACCACGTTGCTACCGTCAGCGAAACGTATGCTCGCGAAATCCTCACGCCGCGCTTCGGCCACCTGATGGAAGGCGTGCTGCAAAGTTGCGCCGGCAAGCTCTCGGGGATCATCAACGGTATCGACGTAGATACCTGGGACCCGAGGACCGATCCGCAAATCGCCCGCCATTATTGTTTCGACGATATGCGCGGCAAGCACGCCTGCAAGCGCGAGTTGCAGCAGATGTTCGGCCTTCCCACCGACCCCTTCGCGCCGGTGATCGCGCTCGGCAGCCGGATGACATCGCAGAAAATGGCCGATGTCGCCGTGCAAGCCATTCCCGCGCTGCTGGAACACTATCCGCGTTTGCAGATTGCCGTGCTCGGCAAAGGCGAAGCATATATAGAAGCCGCGTTCCAGCGGCTGGCGCAGACCTGGCCGGATCGGGTGGGTGTCTATATAGGTTACGACGAGCGCCGCGCGCACGTGCTGCATGCCGGTGCTGACATCCTGCTGCATGGCAGCCGCTTCGAGCCTTGCGGCCTCACGCAAATCTACGCCATGCGTTATGGCACGTTGCCCGTGGCATCGCGCGTGGGCGGGCTGGCGGATACGATCGTGGATGCTGCCGACGCAGCCGACTCTGCGGGGCATCAGACGGGTTTCCAGGCATCTCCCGTTGGCGGCTTCGAGGGCGCAACGTCCTCGCGCCCGGCGACCGGCTTCCTCTTCGATGGCGACCGTGTGCAGGACGTGATTGTCGCCGCCACGCGCGCCATCGACGCCTTCATGCGTCCGCAACAATGGCGCGCGCTTCAACGCAACGCGATGGCGCGCGATTACGGCTGGGACCAGGCGGTAGCGAAGTATGTCCAGCTATACGCGAGTCTCACCGATATGCGTCCCGCCAAAGCACCGTTGCGCACGCGCCGTGTGCCGGGCAGGGTTCGGGCAGTGCCGGTCATGGCGGTGGCCGAGGCCGAGCGTCGTGAAGCGCAACAGGCACAACAGGCGCAATTCGTCGCACGCAGCGCCTGACGTTCCACACACCCCTTTTCGATGGTACGGTTACAGGGTTGGCCGTTCGCGGCGCACTGGATTGCAGTGCGCCGCGAACGCATGTCGTCTGACCTGAACCCGCATGCTGGTCGCGAACCATTGGCTACGCTCAGGCTCCGACATACCCCAGGAAACGCGAAAGAGGCGCGGCACGCTACGTGCTGTGTCCTTCAAGCGACCCTGGCGCCGCACCGAACGGCGTATCGCCTGATGACCTGACGTCGATAGTCGATACGCACCGCACTCGTCACCCCGGAATTGGTGCTTTGAAGACTGTCTGAGGCTCGTCTGCCGTAGCCGTTCTTGCGGTTTGGTTTATTGCCTGGTTGAGCGCGATCGCGTTTTCCCGCATCCACGCCATAGCAGGACGAACTGGAAAAGACGACCGATGGAACACCATCACATGCTTCAAGCATACGCACCAAGAATCTATTTCATCGATCCGCTTCTCGTCGGACCATTGCGCGAGTGGTCCGCACAATTCGAACATGCCGCCGCGCTGGGCTTCGATCACGTCCTGATCGGCGCGCCGTTCCAGCCAGGCAGCAACGGCCATCGACAGGCCGTGGCCGATCATCACAAACTCCATTCTGTATTCGAATCCGACGCACCCGCGAGCGAGGGCCTGCGTCTGCTTGCAAGTCAGGCGGGCAAGCACGGCCTGACCTTGCTGGTCGATATCACCCTCGACCAGGTGAGCGCTGAAGGCGGCTTGTTCCGGGACAACCGGCACTGGTTCCATCCGTTCGAAGCGGCTGAAGCCCGGCTCGATCCGCGTCATGCGCCGCATGAAGAAAGCGCGGCGCATGCGAATTTCGCTGATGGCGAAGCGGCCCAGGCGCTCACCGAATGGTGGGCGCGCGAGCTGATGCTGCTGGCCGATGCCGGCATTGGCGGCTTTCGCTTCGAGGCGCCGCACAAGGTGCCGGCCCACGTGTGGCGCAGGCTCGGTGCGGCCGTTCGCGAACGTCATCCGCAAACGAAATGGCTGGCATGGACCGTCGGCATCAGCCGTCAGGACCTCGCCGCTCTCGCCGATGCCGGTTTCGACTCGGTGTTTTCATCGTCGCGATGGTGGGATTTCCAGAGCAACTGGCTCTTCGATGAACACGCCGCGCTATTTCGCATCGCGCCGCCCATTGCGTTTCCAGAAGAGCCCTACGGCTCGCGCCTGCTCCACGATCTGCCTGACACCGGCGACTCGTCGCTGGTAGAACGTGCCTACCGGCGCGCGTTGTACACGGCGGCGGGCATAGGCACCGGCCTCCTCGTGCCCATGGGATTCGAATACGGCGTCACGCAGCCGCTCACCTACAACCACGGCAGCGCGGAAGAATTCCGGCGCGCGAGGGAAGGCGCGCGCTTTAACGTATCGGCGGAAGTGGCGCACGCCAACGCGTTGCAACGCAACTCGGCGGCGCTGGCGAGCACGGGCGAACTGCGCGCGCTGACCGGCGCGGGCACGCCTTACGCGGCCATTCTGCGCGGCAGCGGCCCGGACCTGCGGGTCGCGGCCGAGGCGGCGCTGATCGTGCTGAACCCGGACCTCACCACGCCGGTTTATGTCGATACCCGTCATTTGCTGGACGGCGCACCGGGCAACTTCACGCGGTTTCGGGCAATTGACGAGGACACGACGGAAACGCCGCTGCCGCTCGAGCCTTTCCTGCTGCAACCTGGCGAAGTGCGACTGCTGCGCGGCGCGGCCGAGCCGCCCATCCTGCTGGCGCAACCCCAGGTCAAGCGCGGCGCCAAGGCAGCTGACAAGAAGTCGGTGAACGAGGCGTTGGTGGCGCCGCGGGTGGCGATCGAAAGCGTGACGCCGTCGGTCGATCACGGGCGCTTTCCGGCGAAGCGGATCGTAGGTGAAGCGGTTGAAATCACGGCGGCGATTTTCGCGGAAGGCCACGACAAGATCGCGGCCGCCGTGCAATGGCGCGCCGCCGATGAAACCGACTGGCACGAAGCGCCAATGGTGCCGGTCCTGCCGCGCGGCAACGATCTGTGGACGACGCACATTCCGCTGGACCGCTTAGGCCGTCATGAATTCACCGTGATCGCGTGGCGCGACGACTTCGCTTCGCTGATCGATCACATGCAGAAGAAGCTGAAGGCCGAACAGACGGTTGAACTCGAACTGGAGGAAGCGCGCCATTTGTTCGCGTTGATCCTGGCCGAAGTGAAAACCGCGGAAGGCGTGCAGACGGAACCGCTGGAACGGATCGTCAAGCAGTTCGCCAAGGCCGATGCAGACACCCGGCTCACGTTGGCGCTCGCACCGGAAACGGCGCTGGCGATCGAGGCGGCGCGGCACCGGCCGTTCCTGTCGCGTGATCCGGTGACGTATCGGATAGACGCCGAACGCGCCGCCGCGCGCTTTGCAAGCTGGTACGAAATCTTCCCGCGCTCCATGAGCGACGACGAAAATCGTCACGGCACGTTTGTCGATGTAATCGGCAAGATGCCGCGCATCCGCGAGATGGGCTTCGACGTGCTGTACTTCCCGCCGATCAACCCCATTGGCGTGGCGAACCGCAAGGGCAAGAACAATACACTGACGGCCCTACCCGGCGACGTAGGCAGCCCTTACGCTATCGGCGGCAAGGAAGGCGGCCATGACGCCGTGCATCCCGAACTCGGCAACCTGGACGACTTCAAGCAGATGCTGGAAGCCGCGCGTGCCCACGGTCTGGAGATTGCACTCGATTTCGCCGTGCAGTGTGCGCCGGATCATCCGTGGCTGAAGGAGCATCCCACGTGGTTCGCGTGGCGCCCCGACGGCACGCTGCGTTATGCGGAAAATCCGCCGAAGAAGTATCAGGACATCGTGAATCCGGACTTCTACGCGCAAGACGCGAAGCCGGAACTCTGGCTCGCGTTGCGCGACGTGTTCCTGTTCTGGATCGCGGCAGGCGTGAAGATTTTCCGCGTCGACAATCCGCACACCAAACCCATGCCGTTCTGGGAATGGGTGATCGGCGACGTGCGCTCGCGTCACCCGGACGCCATGTTCCTCGCCGAAGCGTTCACGCGTCCGCGCGTGATGAACCGGCTCGCCAAGCTCGGTTTCTCGCAGTCGTACACGTACTTCACGTGGCGCGAGTCGAAGCAAGATTTCCTGGAATACATGCATGACCTGACGCAGACGGACGCGAAGGACTATTTCCGGCCGAACTTCTTCGTCAATACGCCCGATATCAACCCGCGTTTCCTGCAACGCTCAGGCCGCGCCGGTTTTGTGATCCGCGCCGCGCTCGCTGCGACGCTGTCGGGGCTATGGGGCGTGTATAGCGGCTTCGAACTCTGCGAAGCCGCCGCGCTGCCGAACAGCGAAGAATATCTCGATTCGGAGAAGTATCAGATCCGGGCCTGGGACTGGAACCGGCCGGGGAATATCGTCGGGGAAATCACGGCGCTGAACCGGATCAGGAAGGCGAATCCGGCGCTGCATTCACATCTCGGCGTCAACTTCCTTCCCGCTCACAACGACAACATCCTGTTCTTCGAGAAAGCGAATGCGGCGCGCGACAACATCGTGCTGGTCGCGATCAATCTCGATCCGTTCAACGAACAAGGCGCGGACGTGGAACTGCCGTGGCAGACGTTGAATAATTGGGGTGTGCAGGAATGGGACGCACTGGCCGTGGAGGACCAGATGACGGGCGAACGTTTCGAATGGCGCGGCAAAAAGCAGCATATCCGCCTCGACCCGAACACGCGGCCGTTCGCGATCTGGAGAATCGCGCCGACGTGGGGTTTGCCGCGGGCGCCGACTCCCCTCTGAGCGTCACCTGACAGTCATCATCACGACGGCACTCGCCGACGTGGCACAGAACAACTCATACAGCCGGGACAAACCACCGTCGCGGCTCAAGGAGCGACACGTGAAGCGTAACAAGAATTCGACTCTCAGCAACGATCCGCTCTGGTACAAAGACGCGATCATTTATCAGATCCACATCAAGTCTTTCTTCGATGCGAACAACGACGGCATCGGCGATTTCCCCGGCCTGCTGGCGAAGCTCGACTACATCTCCGAACTCGGCGTGGATACGATCTGGCTGCTGCCGTTCTATCCGTCGCCACGACGTGACGATGGTTACGACATCGCCGATTACCGCAACGTGCATCCCGATTACGGCACGCTCGCCGACGTGAAGCGTTTCATCCAGGAAGCGCACGCGCGCGGCATTCGCGTGATCACCGAACTCGTTATCAACCATACGTCCGACCAGCACCCGTGGTTCCAGCGCGCGCGCCTCGCGAAGCCGGGCTCGAATCATCGCAACTACTACGTCTGGTCCGACACTGACAAGAAGTACGAAGACACGCGGATTATTTTCATCGACTCGGAGCCGTCCAACTGGACGCATGATCCCGTCGCCGGCCAGTATTACTGGCACCGCTTCTTCAACCACCAGCCGGACCTGAATTTCGATAACCCCGCCGTACTCAAGGAAGTGCTGCAGGTGATGCGCTTCTGGCTCGACATGGGGATCGACGGCTTGCGGCTGGATGCCGTGCCGTACCTCGTCGAACGCGAAGGTACGAACAACGAAAACCTGCCGGAAACACACGCGATTTTGAAGAAGATCCGCGCGACTATCGACGCGGAATATCCGAACCGGATGTTGCTGGCCGAAGCGAATCAATGGCCGGAAGACGTGAAGGAGTATTTCGGCGACGAAGATGAATGCCACATGGCCTTCCACTTCCCGCTGATGCCGCGCATCTACATGTCGATTGCGAGCGAGGACCGCTTCCCGATCACGGACATCATGCGGCAGACGCCGGATCTCGCGCCAACCAACCAGTGGGCCATTTTCCTGCGCAATCACGACGAACTCACGCTGGAAATGGTCACGGATTCCGAGCGTGATTATTTGTGGAACACGTACGCAAGCGATCGGCGCGCACGGCTGAATCTTGGCATTCGCCGACGTCTCGCTCCGCTGATGGAACGCGACCGGCGCCGGATCGAACTGATCAATTCGCTGCTGCTTTCCATGCCCGGTACACCCGTGATCTATTACGGCGATGAACTCGGCATGGGCGACAACATCCACTTGGGCGATCGCGATGGCGTGCGTACGCCGATGCAATGGTCATCGGATAGAAACGGCGGGTTTTCGCGCGCCGATCCCGAGCAACTTGTGCTGCCGCCTGTGATGGGTTCGCTCTATGGGTATGACGCCGTGAACGTGGAATCGCAAAGCCGCGATCCGCACTCGCTGCTCAACTGGACCCGCAAGATGCTCACGGTGCGTCGCGGGAAACAGGCGTTTGGCCGAGGCACCATTCGTTTCCTGCGTCCGAACAACCGCAAGATCCTGGCGTATCTGCGTGAGGTCGAGGGTGAACCGCCAATCCTGTGCGTGGCGAATCTGTCGCGGGCGCCGCAGGCCGTGGAACTCGATTTGTCCGAGTACGCCGGGTCGGTGCCTCTGGAAATGACCGCGGATTCCGCGTTCCCGCCGATCGGGCAGCTCACGTATTTGCTGACCTTCCCGCCGTACGGTTTCCTGTGGTTCCAGTTGTGTCCGGGCAATCAGCGTCCGGCATGGAGCCAGGCGCCGTCCGAGCAATTGCCCGAATTCGTGACAATGGTGATCCGCGCCGGCCAGACCGGCCCAACACCGGAAAACGTGCGCTTGCTGGAGTCGGAAGTGCTGCCGTCTTATTTGAGCAAGCGGCGCTGGTTTGCTTCGAAGGACAAGAAGCTGATAGGCGTGCGTCTGGCGGCATTGACGACCATTCCGGAAGCGGGTTTTGCGTTCACGGAGATCGAAGCCGATGTCGGCGATCACGTCGAACGCTACGTGCTGCCGCTCACCATTGCATGGGGCACCGAAACGACTTCGCCGCTCTATATGCAACTCGCGCTCGCCCGTGTGCGCCAGGTTCGTAATATCGGACACATCACGGACGCCTTCGCCGTCCCGAACTTCACCTACGGCGTGTTGAAGAAGCTCTTGCAGCGGGCGATCATTCCCACGGTGCAGAAGAGTGAGATCCGCTTTATTCCCACCGAACGGCTCGACGCGCTTGCCGCCAACTTCAAGCCTGGAGAACCACCGCCGGAAATTCGCTGGCTGGCGGCGGAGCAGAGCAACAGCTCGCTCGTGATCGGCGATCAGATCGTGCTGAAACTGGTGCGCCGGCTTGTCGGCGGGATTCATCCGGAAGCCGAAATGAGCCGGCACCTGACGAAGCTCGGTTACCAGAATACGGGACCGCTGTTCGGCGAAGTGGTGCGGGTGGACCCGGAAGGCGTGCCGCATACGCTGTGCATCTTGCAAGGGTTTATCGACAACCAGGGCGATGCGTGGAATTACGTGCTCGATTACCTGCGCCGGACCGTGGATGAACTCGCGCTGGCCGTGGATACCGGCGACCACTCGGTGGACCGCGAGAAGGAAATGCTCGGGATCGAGGGGTATCGGAAAGTCACGGGGATCATCGGACGGCGGCTGGGCGAACTGCATGTTGCGCTCGCTCAACCTTCGGATGACCCCGCTTTTGCGCCGGAGAAGGCATCGAAGAAGGACGTGTGTGGCTGGAACGACGGCACGCACACGCTGCTTGTTACTGCGCTCGATATCCTCGCATCGAAGCTTCTGGAGTTCAGCGAGCACGACCGCGAGATGGCGCAGAGCCTGCTCGATCGCCGTGATTTGCTGCTCGCGGCCGTGCAAAAGCTCGTGCCTGAAAACGCTGATGCGCTGCGCATCCGCATTCACGGTGACTTCCATCTGGGTCAGGTGCTGATGGCGCAGGGCGACGCGTTCCTGATCGACTTCGAGGGCGAACCTGCGCGGCCGCTGGAAGAGCGCCGCAAGAAATCGAGTCCGTTGCGGGATGTGGCCGGTTTATTGCGTTCCTTGTCGTATGCCAGCGCCGCTGCGCAACCGACGACCGGCAACGCGCCACAAGCGACCGCCGATCGCAAGCGTGCGCTGTTCGAGCGCCTGCGTGGTCATGGCGAGGAAGGTTTCCTGCTCGAATATCACGCGGCGGTAGAGGCTTCACCACAGCCGATTGCCGGCGATGCAGCCACCTTCGCCGCCCTGCTCGATCTTTTCCTGATCGAAAAGGCAGCCTACGAAATCCGCTACGAAGCGGCGAACCGTCCGACGTGGATTGGCTTGCCGTTGCGTGGCCTCGCGTCGCTCGCGAGCCGCCTGCTTGGCGATACGGGCGCGCCGGCTGCCCCTGGCACGCGACCTGTGGACGCCGCACTCAAGGACACATCTGATGGAACCGAACATGAATAAGCGCACAGACGAAAAACTGCTGACCGAAGGTCTGCATCCGCTCGATATCGACGCGCTCGTCGAAGCTCGCCATCCCGATCCGTTTTCGAAGCTTGGGCTTCATCAAACCGACGCCGGCCCCGTGGTCCGCGTGCTGTTGCCCGGTGCAAGCGGTGTGCAGGTGCTCGAGCGCGACAGCAGCAAGCCGCTTGGCACGCTGACGCAGGTTCATCCGGCGGGGTTGTTTATTGGGTTTATCGATGAGATGCAGGCGTATCGGCTCAATATCGATTGGCACGGCACGCCGCAGGAAGTCGCCGATACCTACTCGTTCGGCCCCGTATTAAACGATGAAGCGTTGAACCGCATTTCCGGCGGGGACCCGTACGCGGTGATGGAATGTCTGGGCTCGCGGCCGGTCGTGCATGGCGGCGTGGCGGGTGTGCGCTTTGCGGTATGGGCGCCGAATGCGCGGCGCGTTTCGGTGGTGGGCGACTTCAACTCGTGGGACGGCCGCCGGCATCCCATGCGCCTGCGCCACGGCGCTGGCGTCTGGGAACTGTTCGTGCCGGGACTCGGTGCGGGCACGCGGTACAAGTACGAGATTGTCACGCGAGAAGGCCACACGTTGCCGCTGAAGGCCGATCCGTGCGCGATGCAGAGCGAGTTGCCGCCGGCGACGGCTTCGGTGGTGGCGGATGCTGAGGCTATCGATGGATACGCGTGGACCGACAGTGAGTGGATGAATTCACGCGGACCGCGGCAGACCGTGAACGCGCCGATTTCCGTGTACGAAGTTCATGCGGAATCGTGGCTGCGGGTTCCGGAGGAAGGCAATCGCGGGTTGAACTGGCATGAGCTTGCTGAGCGCCTGATTCCGTACGCGAAGAGCATGGGGTTCACGCATCTGGAGTTCATGCCGATTGCGGAGCATCCGTTTGGCGGGTCGTGGGGATATCAGCCGTTGGGGCAGTTTGCGCCGTCGGCGCGGTTTGGGACGCCGGAGCAATTCGCCGAGTTCGTGAACCGCGCGCATGAGGCCGAGCTGGGGATCATTCTCGACTGGGTTCCCGCGCATTTCCCGAACGACGCGCATGGTTTGATCGAGTTCGATGGCACGCCGCTTTACGAGCATGCGGACCCGCGAGAGGGATACCACCAGGACTGGAACACGATGATCTACAACCTCGGCCGTAACGAGGTTAGCGCGTTCCTCGTGGCGTCGGGGTTGGCTTGGTTGAAGCGTTACCACGTCGATGGATTGCGCGTGGACGCGGTGGCTTCCATGTTGTATCGGGACTATTCGCGCAAGGCGGGCGAGTGGGTGCCGAACATGTATGGCGGCCGCGAGAATCTGGAGTCGATAGCATTTCTCAAGCGCCTTAACCACGAAGTCCGCCAGATTCCTGGTGCGATTACGATTGCTGAGGAGTCGACAGCGTGGCCGGGTGTGACGGCATCGCTTGAGCACGGTGGGCTTGGTTTCGATTTCAAGTGGAACATGGGCTGGATGCATGACACGTTGCACTACATGGAAGAGGATCCGGTCAATCGAAAGTACCACCACAACATGTTTACGTTTGGGATGGTGTATGCGTATTCCGAGCGATTTGTGTTGCCGCTTTCACATGATGAGGTGGTTCATGGGAAGGGTTCGTTGATTGGGAAGATGCCGGGGGATCATTGGCAGAAATTTGCGAATCTGCGTGCGTATCTGGGATTCATGTGGACGCATCCGGGCAAGAAGTTGTTGTTCATGGGTGGTGAGTTCGGTCAGTTTGGCGAGTTTAATCACGATGCATCGCCGCACTGGCATTTGCTTGACGATGCGTTTCATGGTGGCTTGCAGAAGCTCGTTCGCGATTTGAACCGGGTGTATGGCGAGGAGCCGGCGCTGTACAAGCTTGATAGCGATCCACACGGGTTTGACTGGTTGATCGGCGATGACGCGGCCAATAGTGTGTTTGCGTTCCGGCGCACGGATGGTGAGGGTCGTGAGTGCGTGGTGATTTCGAATATGACGCCGGTGCCGCGGCTGGGATATCGGGTGGGGTTGCCGAGGGGTGGGAAGTGGAGTGAGATTGTGAATTCGGATGCGTCGGTGTATGGCGGATCGAATATGGGGAATGGGGGCGTGATTCACGCCGAGAATGTTTCGAGTCATGGGCGGGAGTGGTCGGCTGCTCTGACTTTACCGCCGTTGGCGACCATCGTTTTGAGGGCCGATTAACAGGGGGTTTTCGTTCGCACTTGGTCGAGGATTTTTCGTTCGCACTCGGGTTGGGGTTTGGTGGGGCGGTTGATGGTTGTGGGGCGAGTTAGAGGGTGGGGGTGAGGTTGGGTGGTGGGGGTGAGGTTGGGTGACGGGGGTGCTTTAAGGGGTTAGCAGTCGGGGTTGATGCCGGGGTGCCAGGTTCCAGGGTTAGCGGTCTGAGTCAGTGCCGGGGTGCCAGTTTCTGGGGTTAGTGGTCGGAGTCAATGCCGGGTTGGTGCTTTCAGTGTTAGTGGTCTGCGAGAGTCGGATTTTCTCTTTATCACTATTAGCCACTGTGCGTGGCGGCACGTCATTTCTTTGTCCAAAGCGACAAAGAAACGAAGCAAAGAAAACGCTTTAACCGCTCTACCCTAAGTGTCCACAGCGTGCAGTTTTGATTCATAGGTGCCCCAAAAGCACGGTGCTCGCCAGAACCACCGATGTTTGAACCCCTCCTTCTCGCGAATCCTGACACGAACACGCTTCGCCCCCAACGCTCTCGGGCAAGCACGAGTTGCCCACGAATCAGCGCGGCCGGCCTCACGCGTATTTGCTGCTCCGTTTCTTAGTGGATTTGCCGCCCGGTTTGCGCACTTATTTTCTTGAGCTACGCCTAGGATGCCTTTGCGGCCTCGTTTTTTGATCGGTTAGCCGATGGTCTTCGGCAAGTGATCTGCGAGTCTATTCTTAGTGGACCGCACGACCGTCTGCCTATTTTTTGCGTCACTTTTTTAGTGTGTTTGCTTGACATGCGCGGTGCTTTTAGTCGCTTACGGACCTACGCATTTTGGCGACTTTATTTCTTGGCGGGTTGGCTACGTGGTTCGAGGCACTTACACATTTGGTGGTGGTCGTCCGCGGATAGCGCGAGGTGCCCCTTGGGCAGATTCAGTCACTGGTGGCAAAGCGTGTGGGTATCCGTGTTCGGAGAAGGAGGGGTTCACACATCCTCTGCTCTGGCGAGCACCGTGCTTTTGGGGCACCCATGAATGAAAACTGCACGCTGTGGACACTTAGGGTAGAGCGGTTAAAGCGCTTTCTTTGCTTCGTTTCTTTGTCGCTTTGGACAAAGAAATGACGTGCCGCCACGCACAGTGGCTAACAGTGATAAAGAGAAAATCCGACTCATGCAGACCGCTAACGCTGAAAGCACCAACCCGGCACTGACCCCGACCGCTAACGCGGGAACCTGGCACCCTGACATCAACTCCGACCGCTAACCCTGGAACCTAGCACCCCAACACCACCCCGACCACCCCCGAACCACCAACCAAACCACCAAAAACCCGAGTGCGAACGGAAACCCCATGGCTAATTCTTTTCCTGACAAGTTACTCCCGGGCGCGGCTTACCCGCTCGGAGCCAACTGGGACGGTTTAGGCGTCAACTTTGCAGTGTTCTCAGCGAACGCACAAAAAATCGAAGTCTGTCTCTTCGATACCACCGGCCGCAAGGAGCTCGCCCGCTTCGAACTGCCGGAATGCACCGATGAAATCTGGCACGGCTACCTCCCCGGCGCACACCCCGGCACGGTCTACGGTTTCCGTGCCCACGGCCCTTATCAGCCGCACCACGGCCATCGCTTCAATCCCCACAAACTGCTCCTCGACCCCTACGCGAAAAAACTCGTCGGCCAATGGCGCTGGTCCGACGCACTGTTCGGCTATCGCGTGCACTCGAACCGGCTCGACCTGTCGATGGACCGCCGCGATTCAGCCCCCGCCACCCCCAAATGCGTCGTCACCGACGACGCCTTCGACTGGTCCCGCGACACACGCCCGAACGTCCCCTGGGGCGAAACCGTCATCTACGAAACACATGTGCGCGGAACCTCCATGCTGCGCCAGGACATTCGCCAGCACGAACGCGGCTCGTTCGCGGCGCTATCGTCGCCGTGGTTCATCGAACACTTGCAAAAGCTCGGCATAACCGCTGTCGAATTCCTCCCCGTACACGCGTTCCTCAACGATCGCTTCCTCGTCGAACGCGGTCTCAAGAATTACTGGGGCTACAACACGGCAGGGTTCTTCGCGCCCGAACCGTCATACCTGTCGACCAACCGGCTGAACGAAATGCGCATCGCCGTGCGCCGGCTCCACGCGGCGGGCATCGAAGTGATTCTCGACGTGGTCTACAACCACACATGCGAAGGCAACGAACTCGGGCCGACCGTGTCATGGCGCGGCCTCGACAACGCCAGCTACTACCGCCTGATCCCCGGCGACGAACGGCTCTATATCAACGAAACCGGTTGCGGCAATACGGTGAACCTGTCGCATCCACGCGTGCTGCAAATGGTCATGGACTCGTTGCGCTACTGGGCAACGGCCTTCAATATCGATGGCTTCCGGTTCGATCTCGGCGTGACGCTAGGCCGCGAAGGCCATGGTTTCGACCCGGGTTCCGGTTTCTTCGACGCCATCCGCCAGGACCCGATCCTCAACACGCGCAAGATGATTTCCGAACCCTGGGATATCGGCCCGGACGGTTATCAGGTCGGCAACCACCCGCCAGGATTCGCCGAATGGAACGATAAATTCCGCGACGGCATACGCCGCTTCTGGCGCGGCGACGCCGGCGTGCGGCCCGATCTCGCCGCGCGTCTCACCGGCTCCGCCGAGCTGTTTCACCGGCGTATGCGCAAGCCCTGGGCATCGGTGAATTTTGTCGCCTCGCACGACGGTTTCACGGTCGCGGACGTGACGTCCTACGAGCAGAAACACAACGAAGCGAACCAGGAAGGCAACAACGACGGCCACAACGAAAACTGCAGCTCGAACTGGGGCGAGGAAGGCCCGACCGATGACCCCGCTATCCTCGAAACCCGCGGCCGCGTGGCACGCGCGCTGATCGCGACGAACCTGCTGTCGCTCGGCACGCCCATGCTGCTCGCCGGCGACGAATTCGGCCGCACGCAACGCGGCAACAACAACGCGTATTGCCAGGACAACGAGATTTCGTGGATCGACTGGCGCCAAGCGGATTCGCCCGCCGGCCGCACGATGACGGACTTCGTCGCCCGCGTCATCGCGCTGCGCAAAAACTACCCGCTGTTGCGGGAAATGCGCTTTCTCCACGGCGATCGTGAAGTGCTGCCGGGTCTCTACGACGTCAGCTGGTTCGACGAACGCGGCGCGGCGCTGACTATCGACGCGTGGCAGGACCCCGAAGGACGCGCGCTGACGCTGCGTCGCGCGGGGCCCGGCCTGAACGGGGAAGTCGATGTCATCCTGATCATGATGAACGGATCGTCGGAGGCGCTGAGCTTCTCCGCCCCAGCACCGCACTTGGAATGGAACGTGCTCATGGATAGCGCTGTGCCCGACGCGCTGCAGTATCCGCTGATCGGCGGGGAACTGGAGGTACAGGCGCACAGCGTGGCCGTGCTGCTCGCGCAGCCGACCGGGGACGCCGACTGGCAGGCTGTCTGGATGGCCGGCGCCCACGAGGGGCCGCGGCTCTTGACGGCGTTGCCGCCGGACCCGGGCACAATCGGACCGCGACGGACAGCGGAACCGTGGAAAACGCCGGTGCCCGAGCACGCGCCGCCCGCAAAGGAGGAAAATTGAACGGCTCGAAGACGGTTCGCAGATGTCATGCAAAAGTCATGCAAAACGCCGGGCAGGCTCCAAGCCAAGTAACTGACCAAGCGCACTGAAGGCCACACACATCATGTCCGAAACCCCGATCGATCCGCACAAGCGTCACCATGCCTATTGCCTGCCCTTCGGCGCTCATCTCACCGATGCCGGACATACGCGTTATCGCTTCTGGGCGCCTTCGCTTACGGCTGTGCAACTGGAGCTCTACCCTGATGAAGAGAGCGCGGCCACCACGCTCATCGACATGACCCCAACCGCCGACGGCTGGTTCGAAGCGCTGGCCGTAGGCGGCGCGGGCACGCGTTACCGGTATCGGATCAATGCGGATCTGGCCGTGCCCGATCCGGCCTCCCGTTTCCAGCCCGACGACGTCCATGGTCCGAGCGAAGTGATCGATCCGCGTGTGTATCGCTGGGAAAACACGAACTGGCATGGCCGGCCGTGGGAAGAAACCGTGCTTTACGAAGTCCATGTGGGCGCGCTGGGCGGTTATGCCGGTGTGACGCGCCGCCTGAAGGAGTTCGCGCATCTCGGCGTGACGGCCATTGAACTGATGCCGCTCAACGACTTCAGCGGCAGCCGCAATTGGGGTTACGACGGCGTGCTGCCCTACGCACCCGATTCGGCCTACGGTACGCCTGACGAACTGAAGACACTCATCGACACCGCGCATGGCTTCGGCCTGATGGTCTTCCTCGACGTGGTCTATAACCATTTCGGACCGGACGGCAACTATCTGAGCACCTACGCCAAGCCGTTCTTTCGCGAAGGCGTGAATACGCCGTGGGGTCCGGCGATCGATTTCGAACGTCCGCAAGTGCGCGACTTTTTCTTCGACAACGCGCTGTACTGGCTCAAGGAATATCGTTTCGATGGCCTGCGCCTCGACGCCGTCCACGCCATCAACGACGACGAATGGTTGCGCGAACTGTCGGAGCGCGTACGTTCGTCCGTGGAACCGGGCCGACATGTGCATCTGGTGCTGGAGAACGAGCACAACACATCGAACCTGCTCGAATCGCATTTCAACGCGCAATGGAGCGACGACTCACACAACACGCTCCACGTCCTGCTAACCGGCGAGGACGAAAGTTACTACAGCGCCTACAGCGACCAACCGATCCAGAAGCTCGCGCGCGTGCTGAGCGAGGGTTTCGTGTATCAAGGCGAGCCCTCGCCCATCCACGACGGCCGGCCGCGCGGCGAACCGAGCGCTGGCTTGCCGCCCACGGCTTTCGTGATGTTTTTGCAAAACCACGATCAGGTCGGCAACCGTGCAATGGGCGAGCGCTTGCGCTCGTTGTGCAGCGAAGACTCGCTCTACGCCGCAACCGGCCTGATGCTTCTCACACCGCAAATCCCGATGCTGTTCATGGAAGAGCAGTACGGTTCCACGCAGCCATTCCTGTTTTTCACCGATTACCACGATGAACTCGCCGATGCCGTGCGTGAAGGGCGTCGTAAGGAATTTGCGAAGTTCTCCGCTTTCACCGACGAAAAACGCCGCGCGCAGATTCCCGATCCCAACGCCATCGAGACCTTCAGGATGTCGTCGCCCGATGAAAGCAAGCAACCCGCCGATCACAACGACTGGCTGCACTTCTATCGCTCGGCGCTGGCTGTGCGCACCAAGCTGCTGATGCCTCACCTGAAGAATGCGAAGGCGCTCGGCGCCAAGGTGATCGGAGAGAAAGCCGTGCTGGCAAACTGGCGGCTCGGCGACGGCAGCACCTATTCCGTCGCGCTCAATCTGGGCAAGCAAGCCGTGCCACTCACCGGCCATCCGCCGGGCAAGGTCGTATTCGAAACGCCGGCCCGGGCCCGCGACGCGGCGGATCGCGGCGAGCTGGGTGCAGAGACTTTTATCGCGTGGCTGACGGGCGATTTCGCCGATGCCGCATTCAATCATGACGCACGCCGCGTCAAAGCTTCGGGGAAAACCTCGTGAGCACGACCCTCAATACCCCGGCTACGCCGGATAAAACCCCCAGCGCTATCGAAGCACTCGCGACTAAGGCCGGTTTCGAGGTCGAGTGGCGGGACGCGCACAAGCAGATCCAGCGCGTGCCGGAAGAGACGCTGAAAGTGCTGCTGGAACGCCTCGGCCTGCCCTGTGACAATCCCACGCAACTCAAGCAGAGCGCAGCGACGCTCGATGCGGAATTGTCCGGGCGCAAGTTGCCGCCGTTGATGACCGCGGAGATCGATCGCGCCATTGCTCTGCCGATGGCGGCCGTGAAATCCGGCGCGCGGTATCGGATCGAACTGGAAAGCGGCGCGGTCATCGACGGGCGGTTTACGTCGCCGAAAGGGGCTACCGCATTGCTCTCGCCGATCTCCGAGCCGGGCTATCACACGCTGGTGATCAATGAGCAGCGCACGACGCTCGCGGTGGCGCCGCCGCGCTGCTACACCGTCGACGATGCCTGGCACGCGCTCCAGCCCAGCATGCAGGCAACCCCGCCGATGTGGGGCATGGCCGCGCAGGTGTACGGCTTGCGGCGCGTGGGCGACGGCGGTGTGGGCGACTTCTCCGCGCTCGCGACGCTTGCGTCAGAAAGCGCGCAGCGCGGCAGCCACGCAATCGCGATCAGCCCGATGCACGCGATGTTCAGCGCAGAGCCGAATAAATTCAGCCCGTACTCGCCTTCATCGCGACTGTTTCTGAACATCGCGCACATTGATCCGGCAGCGGTGCTGGGCGTGGAAGCGGCACAAGCGGCAATAAAAACAGCCGGTGTCGCCGATGAATTCGCCGAACTCGAGGCGCTGCAGCTGATCGACTGGCCGCGCGTGGTGACCGCGAAACTGGCCGTGCTGCGCGCGTTGTTCGCGCAGTTCAACGCGCAACTCAGTGCTCACGAAAACGACACGTTGCACAAGGATTTCGCCCGCTTCGTGAAACGCGGCGGACGCGCGCTGGAAGATCACGCGCGCTTCGAGGCGCTGCAGGCAACGCAATTGAAGGAAGCCAACGAAGGCCACTGGCGCAACTGGGCCGGTGAACTAAGCGATCCGCGCAGCGCGGCCGTCGCGGAATTCGCCGCCGCGCATAAAGACGAAGTCGATTTTTTCCTCTTCGCGCAATGGCTCGCGGCCAAGGGCTTGTCGCATGCGCAACACGTCGCACGCGACTCGGGCATGGCGATTGGCTTGATAGCCGATCTGGCCGTGGGCTGCGACAGCGCGGGCAGCCACGCGTGGTCGTATCGGGATGAAATGCTGCAAGGCGTGTCAGTCGGCGCGCCGCCCGATCTGTTCAACCAGGCCGGTCAATCGTGGGGCCTCACCACGTTTTCCCCGCGCGCCATGCGCACGCAGGGCTTTTCAGCGTTCATCGATATGCTGCGTGCCGCGTTCACGCTCGCGGGCGGCATTCGTATCGATCACATTCTCGGCTTGCGGCGTCTATGGCTCGTGCCCGACGGCGAAAGTGCGAAGAACGGCGCCTACCTGCGTTATCCGCTCGACGACCTGTTGCGGCTGATCGCGCTCGAATCGTGGCGGCATAAAGCCATCGTGATCGGCGAGGATCTCGGCACGGTTCCGCCCGGCTTCCGCGAACGCTTGCAGGAACACGGCCTGCTCGGCATCCGCGTGCTCTGGTTTGAACGCGCGGAAAAAGGCCCGGGCTTCAAGGCGCCGGCCGACTGGGATCACGACGTGGCCGCAACCACCACCACCCACGACTTGCCGACGGTCACCGGCTGGTGGATCGGCGAGGACATTGTGTGGCGCGCGAAGATCGGGCAGACGGCCGCGCGAGCGGACGGGCAAGATCCTGTCGAGATCGCCCAGGTGGAGCGAGGCGAGGATCGTAAATTGCTGTGGTCTGCGTTTCAGGAAGCCGGTGTCGCCGCGCCCGATATCTCCGTGGCCGCCGATATTTCCCCGCAAACCGCACCCGTAGACGAAGCGCTCGCGTTCGTGGCGTCCACGCCCGCGCCGCTCGCCATTTACCCGCTGGAAGACCTGCTCGCGCTCGCCGAGATGCCGAACCTGCCCGGTTCCATCGACGAGCATCCGAACTGGCGCCGGCGGCTGGCTGTACCCGTATCCGAACTCTTCGATGACGATTCGTTCGTCGACCGCCTGCTCGCGGTCGATCAGGCCCGGCAAAAATCCGCCCAGACGAAGGCGGCCACGCATAACGCTTCACCCACCGACTGAGACCATGACCGTTCCACGCTCCACGCTCCGGCTGCAGCTACACAAGGATTTCACCTTCGACGACGCCGCGCGCCAGGTCGACTACATGGCTGCGCTCGGAATCAGCCACGCGTATTTATCGCCGATCACGACCGCGACCAGCGGCTCGACGCACGGCTACGACACGGTGGACTACACTCGCGTCAATCCGGAACTCGGCGGTGAAGAAGGCTTGAGGCGTTTCGTCGACAAGCTGCGCGCGCACGAGATGGGGGTGATCGTGGACGTGGTGCCGAATCACATGGGCGTGGGCGGATCGGAAAACCTCTGGTGGATGGACATCCTGGAATGGGGACGCCACGCGGCGCATGCGCGCTATTTCGACATCGACTGGCATTCGCCCGATCCCGCGTTGCGCGGCAAAGTGCTCGCCCCGTTCCTGGGCGCGGCGTATGGCGAGGAATTGCAGGACGGCAAGATCAAGCTGGTATTCGACGCCGACCAGGGCCGCTTCAAGATCGAGTACTACGCGCACACGTTTCCGGTGAGTCCGCTCGACTACACGTCGGTGTTGCAGGACTACGCGCCCGAGATGGCGCAGCGCTTCACGGGTCTGTCCACGCAACCGGGCGACCAGCCGCGCGCCGACGAAGCGCGGGCGGCTTTAAAAGAGTACGCGGCAACGGCTGAGGGTAAGCGAGCTGTAGACACCGCCGTGCAAGCCCATTCCGGCGATAACCCCACTGGCCGCGACCGTTTGCATCGGCTGCTGGAGCGTCAGCATTACCGGCTCGCCTGGTGGCGCACTGCCGCCGACGAAGTGAACTGGCGGCGTTTCTTCGACGTCAGCACGCTCGGCGGCATGCGCGTCGAGCGCCCCGAAGTATTCGAGGCATCGCATGCGCTGATTTTCCGGTTGTTTACCGAAGGGCTGATCGACGGCGTGCGGATCGATCACGTCGATGGCCTCGCCGAACCGCGTGAATATTGCCAGCGCTTGCGTGGCCGGCTTGAAGAACTCGCGGAACATCGGCCGGAGAATCTGAAGCAGGACCGCACGTATTTCGTCGTCGAAAAAATCCTCGCACGCGGCGAACCCGTGCGTGACGACTGGCGTATCGACGGCACCACCGGCTACGACTTCATGAACGACGTCGGCGCGTTGCTGCACGATCCGCGCGGCGCCGAACCACTGGCAAAAAGCTGGGCCGAATTGTCTGGACGTCCGGCGGACTTTGCCATTGAAGCCGAAGCCGCGCGGCGCAAGATACTGTCGGAGAACTTGTCCGCCGAACTCGACCGCGTGGCGCGAGCGTTGCATCGGATCGCCCGCGATACCCCCGTCACCCGCGACTTCACGTATTCATCGTTGCGCCGGGTCGTGGCTGAACTCGTGGTGCACTTTCCGGTGTACCGGATCTATCCCGTCGGTGGTCAGCGCAGCGAGGAAGATGAACGCTTTTTCTCGCAGGCATATCAAGGCGCCAAAGCCGCGCTGGCGCCCGCCGATTTTGTCATCCTCGATCAGGTCGCGCAGTGGCTCGGCGGTCCGGGCGGTGACGATGCCGTCGAAGAGAAACCTCGTGACCGCGAGCGCTTGCTCGATCGCGGCCGGGATCGGGATCGCGATCGTCAGTCCGCTAGCGTACCTAACCAGAATCTGCAAGCGAACAGCGCCGGCTCGAACTCCAGCGGTTCACATCGACGAAACGCACAAACTCTGTTCTCCCAACTAACTTCGCCGGTGGCCGCCAAGGCGATTGAAGACACCGCGTGTTATCGATACGGCCGGCTGATCTCGCGCAACGAAGTGGGTGCCGATCCGGGCGAGTTCTCGTTGTCGGTCGACGCGTTCCACGCAGGCAATCTCGAACGTGCCAAACGCTTCCCGAACGCGATGCTCAACACCGCGACTCACGATCACAAACGCGGCGAAGACGTGCGCGCGCGGATCGCGGGATTGAGCGAGATTCCCGATGAATGGGCCGCGACGTTGCGAAGCTGGTCGACGTTGAACACGCCGCATCGACGAGCGCTGAACGGCGATGAACACGACTGGGCGCCGGGCGCGGCCGCCGAAGCCATGTTGTATCAGACGCTGGTCGGCTGCTGGCCGCCGACGCTCTCTCCCGACGACCAGGACGGCGTGAAAGAACTCGCCGAACGCGTAAGCGCGTGGCAGTTGAAGGCGCTGCGTGAAGCCAAGTTACGCACGAGCTGGTTCGCGCCCGATGAAGCGTACGAGAATGCGTGCCGCGATTTTCTCTTCGATATCCTCGCGCCGCAACGCCGCGATGGTTTCCTCGGCGAGTTGCCGGCGTTCGTCGAACGTGTCGCGCGGACCGGCGCGATCAATAGTTTCCAGCAGACGTTGTTGCGGCTGACATCGCCGGGCGTGCCGGATCTTTATCAGGGGACCGAACTATGGGATTTCAGTCTCGTCGATCCCGATAACCGACGGCCGGTCGACTTCGAGCAACGACGCGCGTGGTTAAGTGAAGGCGAGGCTGAGGGGGCGCCATCGGAGCAATTGAAGAACTGGCGCGATGGCCGGGTGAAGCTGGGTATTGTGCGGCGCGCGCTGGCATTGCGGACGCATGCGCATTCGCTATTCGAGAAGGGCGCTTATGTTCCGCTGAAGGTGGAAGGCGCGCACGCGGACAGCGTGATTGCGTTTGCGCGGCATGCGGGCAGCGCGTACGCGGTGGTGATCGCGACAAGGCTGGCCGACTCGCTGCTGGCTGAGAATAATACCGGCCTGCCGCTGGTGGATGCTGCACATTGGGGCGATACAGCAATCCTGTTGCCAGAAGCGCTGGCTTCACGTGCGTTGTTCGACTGGCTGAGCCCGAACGCGCCGAAGTCGGATGGCCAGCGTTTATTCATGCGTGACGCGCTGGCGTCGATGCCTGTGGCATTGCTGATGGAGGAAGGGGTGCCGCGGGTTTGAAGTGGCTTAAGGCCCCAAGGCGGGGTGAAGATCACTCCGCTTCCTGCGTCACCTCTTCATGCGGATACACGCGCACAAGCACGATGCGAGGCCCGTTCATCTTCTTCACCACGATATCGAATCGATCGAAGCCGACCCGTTGCCCTTCGCTCGGCAGGTCGCCCAGCGCGTTGATCACGAGTCCGCCGACAGATTCCGCCTGCCCTTCATCGATATCAATCCCCAACGCCCGTTCCAGCGACACCACCGGCAAGCTGCCCTTGCCCATCAGCGTGCCATCGTCCATGCGCGACCAGTCTGCGTCGCCTTGACGAAACTCATCGTGAATCTGGCCGACGAGCGCACCCAGCAGGTTATCCAGCGTCAGAAAGCCTATTGGTTTTTGCCCCTTGCGCCCGACCAGTGCAAAGTGCGGCGCGCCCTTGCGAAACCGGCGGAACAGTTCAAGCGCCGATAGATTCCCCGCCACGTATTGCACCGGCCGCACATGCCTGGCCAGTTCGTCCTGCAACGTGTCCTGCCGCGTCAGGCCTTGCAGCAGGCCGCGCCCGGCGCCATTGCGTGCGAGCAGCAAGTCCTTGAGGTGAATCATGCCGAGCACGTGTTCGCCGGAGGCATCGGCGAAAAGGGGATAGCGGCTGAAACGGTGGCGCGCGATCACCTGCATGTTGTCGCGCATGGGCAGGTCGTTGCGCAGGCCGACCATCTCGTGGTTCGGCCGCATCAGGTCCGAGACCGTCATGCGGCTGAAATCGAGCGAATGGGCGATCGTGTTCCATTCATCGGCGTTATAGGCAGACCCGGCAGTCCCGATTGTGTCTGGCAACGCAGCCGTCGATGCCCCGCTCAGGCGCCGGCCACGCAGGATCAACTTGAGTTCGTCGGTGGAATAGTGAGCGTCGTCGCCATGTCCGGTTCCGAGTCCGAACAACCGCAACACGAAATTCGCGCTCGAATTCAGCACCCAGATGAACGGGTACATTGCCCAATAGAAACCGTAGAGCGGCATGGCGACCCACAGGCCGACCTGTTCCGCGCGCCGGATTGCCCACGATTTCGGCGCGAGTTCACCCACCACGATATGCAGGAACGAAATGCAAGAGAACGCGAAGAACAGCGAGACCGCATCAATCAGCTTGACCGATTCGATACCCGCAAGCGCGAACAACGGGTGCAGCAATTCGGCGAATGCCGGTTCACCCAGCCAGCCAAGCCCGAGCGACGCCAGCGTAATGCCGAGCTGACACGCCGACAAATACGCGTCGAGCTTGCCATGGACCTTGGCCAGCAAGCGGCCGGGCAAACCGTTCGACCGTGCGATTGCCTGAACGCGCGTGGCGCGCAGTTTGACGAGTCCGAACTCGGCCGCGACGAAAAACCCGTTCAACGCGACGAGTAACAAGGCACCAATTAGCGCGACAACCTGATTCAAAGCAACCTGCTCCACAAAATGAAACCGCCAGTATAGAGGTGCAAGCTGACCGAAAGTTAAATCAGGTGGCGCTCAACGGCACGCGAAACCTGAGCGCAACGGCGGCGCCATCGGTGAGATCGTCGTGTTCGAACGTGCCGCCGTGCGCTTCAGCCACGCGTTTGCACAGGGCAAGTACCCACGCGATCCGCACGGCTTCCCGTGGCAACGTTGCCTGATTGCGGGCAAACGCCTCAAGCACGTGGGGAACGTCAGGATCCAAAAGCGCTGTCTGCGATGCGGTGAACGTGGCGACCGCGCTGAACGCGCCGCCCTCCGCCAGGCCGTTCAACACCACCTTCGATCCCGCCGCACTTGCCTCGGCGGCGAACGCAAGCATCAGCCAGAGCGCTTGGGCGAGACGTTCGCCGTCGGCGCTGATCTGCTCCTCCACCAGCGCGGATTCGACGTGCAGCGTGACCTGCCGCGCGCTCGCCAGGCTTGCGCGCGCTTGGGATGCGCTCTCGTCCATCAGGTGCCGCAGCGCGAACGGTGCGCGGTCGAGCGCCAGCGTTTTGGTCTCGGCGCGGGTGGTATCGATGAATTGCTCGATCAGCTTCACCTGCTGCTCCACGCCGGAGCGAATCCCGGTGAGCGCGCGTTGGGCAGGGGCATCGGCGGTATCGACTTTGCGCTCCAGCACGTAGCCCCAGCTGTGGATGGCGTTCAAGGGACCGCGCAGATCATGCGACACAAGCCCGAGCACGTGATCGCGCATGAACAACGCTGCTTCGGCACGCAGATGCGCGGTGCGCTCATCGGCTTGTCCGGGCTTGGTTTCCGTTGGTATTCCAGGGCTGCACGGCGAAACGATCAACGACACCGTATCGGCCCGGCCGATGCTGCCGGGCAGCGCGAGGATGGCGAACGAACGCAATCTTGACGGCGCGCTCTCCCCCTCATCAATACGTACCTTCGCACGCCGCACGCTGCCGGCGGCAAGAGCGGCGTCGGCAGCTTCGGCGAGCACGGCGATCAGGGGTTTGGGTAAGGCGGTATCGGCGAGAGCACGCCCTTCGATTGAGCTCGCGTCGAGATCGAACAGATGTGCAAAGACGGTATCGGCTGACAGACAGCGCTGCGCGGTATCCAGCACGAGCACGCCGTCCGTGCCCGCGACCGGCGCTTCAGGACGGGGAACGCGCCCCGTGTCGACCGTGCCGGAGAAAGACGTTGTCACGATGGGAAATCCTTGAGCGTTGATGAATGCGAGTATCTTGCCCGGTGTTATCGAGATGACCAGCCATTATAGGAGAGTGCTTCCGGGCTTTCCGTTTGGGGCTGGCCGCCCCTCCTCTCCCATTTGCGAGATATTGGCCAGGTCGTGCAGCAAACCTCGTACATGCTTCGCCGGATGTAACGATGCCACCCGAAAGCCCTACAATACCGGTTTTAGATCCCGCCGGCGGTGCCGGCCTTTACAAGGAGTGTTACATGGCGATCGTGACGACCGACTCAGGGCTCAAGTATGAAGATTTGACGGAAGGCGAAGGCGCTGAAGCTGTTGCCGGCAAGTCGGTGAGCGTACATTACACGGGCTGGCTCACGGACGGCCAGAAGTTCGATTCCAGCCACGACCGTAATGATCCGTTCGCATTTGTACTCGGCGGCGGCATGGTCATCAAGGGATGGGATGAAGGTGTGCAGGGGATGAAGGTAGGCGGGAAGCGCAAGTTGACCATTCCGCCGCAACTCGGTTATGGCGTGCGCGGCGCCGGTGGGGTGATTCCGCCGAATGCGACGCTGGTATTTGAAGTGGAATTGCTCGAGGTTTAAAGATTCAAGGCGGGGATTCCGTTCGCACTCGATTGGGCGGGGGCGGGCGGGGTTCTGGGGCGGGGTTGACGTGTGTGCCGGGGTGCCAGGTTCTGGGGTTAGTGGTCGGGGTCAGTGCCGGGTTGCTGCTTTCGGCCTTAGTGGTCTGCGTGAGTCGGATTTTCTCTTTATCACTATTAGCCACTGTGCGTGGCGGCACGTCATTTCTTTGTCCAAAGCGACAAAGAAACGAAGCAAAGAAAACGCTTTCAACCACGCTACCCTAAGTGTCCACAGCGTGCAGTTTTCATTCATGGGTGCCCCAAAAGCACGGTGCTCGCCAGAACCACCGATGTTTGAACCCCTCCTTCTCGCGAATCCTGACACGAACACGCTTCGCCCCGTACGCTCTCGGGCAAGCACCTTTGCCAAGGAACCGGTACGGCCTCACACGTCTTTACTGTCATGTCTTGGTGGGTTGCCCGCGTGGTCAGCGCGGCTCGGTGGGCTATACGGCCGACCCATATTTAAAGCTTCTTTTTTGCAGATTATTTGCGTGGCCTGCGCCTTATCTTCGCCGGTCATAGCCCCACGCATTTTGCGGCTTCGTTTCCAGGAGGGTTGGCTACGTGGTTCGAGATGCGCACAAATTCGGCGGGCGGTCGTCCGCGGATAGCGCGGGGTGTCCCTTGGGCAGGTTCAATCACTGGTGGCGAAGCGTGTGGGTATCCGTGTTCGGAGAAGGAGGGTTTCACACATCCGTGGCTCTGGCGAGCACCGTGCTTTTGGGGCACCCATGAATAGAAACTGCACGCTGTGGACACTTAGGGTAGCGTGGTTTAAAAGCGCTTTCTTTGCTTCGTTTCTTTGTCGCTTTGGACAAAGAAATGACGTGCCGCCACGCACAGTGGCTAATAGTGATAAAGAGAATATCCGACTCTCGCAGACCACTAAGGCCAAAAGCACCAACCCGGCATAGACCCCGACCACTAGCCCAGAACCGACCACCCCACCCCGGCCGCTAACCCAGAACCGTCCAATCGAGTGCGAACGAAAATTACTGGCTATTTAACCCGCGCGCCAAATCCCCTCGAATATCCCCAGCATTTTCCAGCCCCACCGCCAGCCGGATCAACCCTTCGCGAATCCCCGCTGCTTCCCGCACCTCCGGCGTCAACCGCCCATGCGTGGTCGTCGACGGATGGGTAATGGTCGTGCGCGTATCCCCAAGATTGCCGGTGATCGAACAGATCTTGACCGCGTCAATCACGCGCCACGCATTCGCACGCTGCTCTTCACGCGTCTCGCCCTTCAGCTCGAACGACACGATCGCCCCACCCGCCTTCTGCTGCTTCTTCGCAATCGCGTATTGCGGATGCGATTCCAGCCCCGGATAAAACACGCGCTTGATGGCCGGATGCGTCTCGAGCCAGCGGGCGATTTCCAGCGCATTTGCCGACTGCTTCTCCACCCGCAACGACAGCGTCTCCATCCCCTTCAGCAACACCCACGCATTGAACGCGGACAACGTCGGCCCTGCACTGCGCACGAACGGAAACACTTTCTCCATGATGAACTGCTTGGAGCCGACCAGCGCGCCACCAAGCACGCGCCCCTGACCATCGAGGAACTTGGTCGCCGAATGCATCACGACATCCGCGCCAAGCTTCAGCGGCTGCTGCAGCGCCGGGCTACAGAAACAGTTATCGACGACAAACAACGCCCCCACTTCCTTCGAAATCTTCCCGATCGCCTCGATGTCCGCGATCTCGGTCAGCGGATTCGACGGCGTCTCAAGGAAAAACATCTTCGTCTCGGGACGCACGGCGGCTCGCCATTCATCAAGATTGGTGGCATCGACGAATGTGGTCGTGATCCCAAACTTCGTGAAAATCTGCGAGAACATCCCGATCGTCGATCCGAACAAACTCTTCGAACTGACCAGATGGTCGCCCTGCTGCATCGAGCACATCACCACCGACATGATCGCGGCCATGCCTGACGCCGTCGCCATGCACGCCTCGCCGCCTTCCAGTGCCGCCAGGCGGTTCTGGAACATCGCGACGGTCGGGTTCGTGAAGCGCGAGTACGTGTAAGCCTCTTCGGAGTTCTTGAAGCTCTCCGCGGCATGCGCGGCGCTCTCGAACACAAAGCTCGACGTCAGGAAAATCGCTTCTGAGTGCTCGTTGAAGTCACTGCGCAGCGTGCCTGCGCGAACGGCGAGCGTATCGAAGTTGAGGTTTTCGTCCATGTTCGTGTTTTCCATTCTTTCCATTCACTTCTATTCATGGTGACCCGGCCAGAAACCGGGACGCAAAAAAGCCCGCTTCTGCGTCAGCATGAGCGGGCTCGGTGCGGAAAAGCCTGTAGCGTCGCCGGTGCGTGGTTCAGATTCCCACCGGTTCGCTTTAGCTGTTTCGGGTTCCGACTCAGGCTAGACATCTGGCCCGTTCATCAAAACCCGCGTCCGCAAGCTGATCTCAAATCGACGCAAACCCAATCCTATCACGACTGTCACGCGTTTCCTTGCGTGGTCACTCCACCGACAACTGCAAGTGCAACTGCGAGCGCGATACATCACCTTCCATCGCTTCGCTCGCTGCATCACGATCCGACTGCGCTTGCGGCGCAAGACGTGCCTTCTCCAGCCGATCCAGATACGCCGAGTCAATATCGCCAGTGATGTAGTTGCCATCGAAGCATGAAGCATCGAATTCACGCAGCGCCGGATTGATGTCGCGAATCGCCTGCTTCAGATCGGCCACATCCTGATACACCAGATGATCCGCGCCGATCATGCGCGCCACTTCCTCGTCCGTTCGGCCATGCGCGACCAGTTCGCCGCGCGTAGGCATGTCAATGCCGTATACGTTCGGGAACTTCACCGGCGGCGCAGCGGACGCGAAGATCACCTTGGCGGCGCCTGCATCGCGCGCCATCTGCACGATTTCATGCGATGTCGTACCGCGCACGATGGAGTCATCGACGATCAGCACGTTCTTGCCTTTGAACTCGATCGCCATGGCGTTGAGTTTCTGGCGCACCGATTTCTTACGCACAGCCTGGCCCGGCATGATGAAGGTGCGGCCTACATAGCGATTCTTGAAGAACCCTTCGCGATACTCCACGCCCAGTTTCGCGGCCACTTGCATGGCGGCGGGACGCGATGAATCCGGAATCGGCATCACCACGTCGATAGGCACGTCCGGCAGCACGCGCTTGATCTTCTCGGCGAGGTAATCGCCCATGCGCAGGCGCGCGTTGTAGACCGGCACGCCGTCGAGGCACGAATCGGGACGTGCGAGATACACGAGTTCGAAGATGCAGGGGTTCAGGCTCGGGTTCTCGGCACATTGCTGGCTGTGCAGGTTGCCGTCGTTATCGATGAAAATGGCTTCGCCCGGCTCTACATCACGCACGAACTCGAAGCCGATACCTTCAACCGCCACCGATTCCGACGCCACCATCCACTCCACGCCCGTCGCGGTTTCCTGCTTGCCGAGCACCAGCGGACGGATACCGAACGGATCACGGAAAGCCACAAGGCCGTAACCCGCGATCAGCGAAACGATGGCGTACGAACCCTTCACCCGCCGATGCACACCGCTCACCGCCTTGAACAGCGCGGCCGGATCGAGTTCCAGGCCGGAGCTGGACAACTGCAATTCATGGGCGAAGACGTTGAGCAGGACTTCGGTGTCCGACGCGGTGTTGATGTGCCGGCGATCGATCCGGAACATCTCTTCCTTCAACTGCGGCCAGTTGGTCAGGTTGCCGTTATGGGCGAGGATGATGCCGAATGGCGCGTTCACGTAGAACGGCTGGGCTTCTTCCTCGCTCGCCGCATTTCCGGCTGTCGGATACCGCACCTGGCCAATGCCGACATTACCCGGCAGGCTGCGCATGTTGCGCGTGCGGAACACGTCGCGCACCATGCCATTGGCCTTATGCATGTGGAAGTTATTGCCGTCAGCCGTCGCAATGCCAGCCGCGTCTTGTCCGCGATGCTGCAGCAGCAGCAAGCTGTCATAAATCAACTGATTAACGGGAGTCTGGGAAACTACGCCTACGATGCCGCACATGGCATGGTCCTTCAAAGAGTCGAAACGGGTCCAAAAGGCGTATCGGTGCAACGAATGCAGACAGCCCCTGACGGGGGGACAAAGACTGCAGGGTATTGCGCCGAGCCGTCGCGGGATTCTCGGGTAGCGGGCCAGGACGTCATTGCGCAGGCGTGGCGGGCGGATCTTGCGAGCCGTCCGGCGTGGTGCGCAGGTACGCGGCGAGCGTATCGGGAAGCAGCGGTTTCAGTTCTCGCACGCCCTGTTCGGCCGCGGGCCGGAACAACGCGTTACGCCAGAAATCGTGTTGCGGCAGCTCGGTCAAGCCCGCGAGGGCGACCAGGATCACTACCAGAATGGCCCCTCTCACGAGGCCGAACAAAAGTCCAAGCGACCGGTCGATACCGCGCAGCCCGACCACTTCGGTCACGCGCGTCAGCAACGCGCCAGCCACGCTCGACACCACCAGCACACCCGCGACAATCAGCAAAAATGCAATCAGCCACTGCGTCAGCGCCCCGCCCGGCCAGTGCGCCGGAATGTACGGCACGACCGCCCCGACAAACCGCCCCGCGATCAACAGCGCCGCGATCCAGCCGATCAGGCCGAACACTTCGGCCAGCAGGCCGCGCCACATGCCGCGCAGCGCGGAGAGGCCGATCACGGCCATCACCGCGTAGTCGAAACTCGTAAACATCTACAGCTAGTTCGCCGACGCGTTATTGCTGCCACCGCTGCCGCTGCCCAGTCCGGCTTGCCGCACCTTGACCAGCGCCGCCGATGCAGCCGCCCGGTCGGCGAACGGTCCGGCACGCAACAGCGTGCGAGTGGTGCCGTCAGCCTGTTTCCGATGTTCGATATATGCGGGCACTCCCGCCGCCTTCAACTTGGTCACCCAGCCCTGGGCTGCGGTGTCATCGTCGAAAGTGCCGATCTGGACCACAAAACGGCTTCCCGCCGGGGAGGCCGGCGTGTTCGGTTTCGGGGTTGCTGCTGTGGCCGCAGGCGCTTCCGCGGGCGGCTTGGCAGCTATTGCTGCCGGCGGCGGCGCCACTGGCTTCGCTTCGGGCTGCGGCGCGGCGGCCTTGGCCTGCGCTTGCGTTTCTACCGGTTTAGAAGCTTGCTTCGAATCAGGTTTTGAGCCGGGCTTTGAAGCCACCGCCGCTGCATTGTCCGGAGCCGCTGCAGGACCGTCCGGCGCTACGCCGGCTTGCGTATCCGCTGACGAATCAACCGCCCCGGCATCCGTCGCGTCGTTATGACTCGTCTTGGGCAAAGGTGCAGCCGGGCGTGCAGGGATATCGATGGAGATGTCGTCGGTGACAGGCTTCGGATGTGAATCCAGCACCATTGGCAGGATGATCACCGCCGCCGCGACCAGCGCGAGCGCGCCGACCAGACGCCGCCGCGCACGCTGCTTTTCGGGCAGGGTGGGGTCGAGCATCATTGCGTCGGCTTCAGGACGGTCGCTGCGGCGCGTCCGGCGTTCGGTACGCACGGTCTGACGCGAGCCGCGCGGGGAGTCGGAGTATGCGTCGCGACCCGAGGGCGCGTCGTCTTTCTTGCCGAACGAGAAAAAGGACATGGTTGGCTTGTGCGAGAGGCTGGCCGGCCGTCCGTTCAATGACGCTGCGATTTACGGTAAGCCATTACACCGGCCACCGTATGGAAACTGCCGAAAACCAAAATTCTATCATTTTCGGACGCTCGCTTTAACGCATCTTGAAAAGCGTCGGCCGGACTGTTGAATTGTGTAACGCTGCTGTCGCCACTGTCGTTGACGCCGGCATCGCGTAAAACGCCTTCCAGCATGGCAGCGGAGGCGCCGCGCGGGGTCGGCAGGGCCGTCACGTTCCAGTGATCGATCTCACCCTTCAAATGCTCGACGACCCCGGCGATGTCCTTGTCGCCCATCGCGCCGAAGATTGCGTAGGTGTAGGGAAAAAAGCCCATGTTGCCGAGATTCTGAGCTAAAACGGCGGCGGCGTGGGGATTGTGAGCGACATCGAGGATCACTTGCGGCTTGCCCGGCACGACCTGGAAACGTCCCGGCAACTCGACGTTCGCGAGTCCCAGCCGGATATCCTGCGCAGACACGGGAATGCGCTCGCGCAGCGATTCGAGCGCGGCCAGCGCCGCCGATGTATTGATCAGTTGATTCGCACCGCGCAAAGCCGGGTAAGCAAGCGCTGAGCGCCGCTGCGTCCGGCCGATATAACTCCACTGCTGGCGCTCGTTGCCGCCTTGCGCTTCGTAGCGGAAATCGCGGCCGACCAGCCACAGATCCGCACCGATAGCCTTCGCGTGGTCGATCAACGACTGCGGCGGCGAGGGATCGCCGCAAATGGCGGGCGTATTCGGGCGGAAAATCCCGGCTTTCTCGAAGCCGATTTTCTCGCGTGTGTCGCCGAGATATTCCGTATGGTCGATATCGATGCTGGTGATGATCGCGCAATCGGTATCGATGATATTGACGGCGTCCAGGCGCCCGCCCAACCCTACTTCGAGAATCACAGCGTCCAGTTCACGCGATGCGAACAGCCGCATGATCGCGAGCGTGGTGAATTCGAAATAGGTCAGCGAAACCGGTTCGGCCAGGCTCATGCGCGCCTGTTCGACCGCTTCGAAATGCTCGAGCAGCTCGTCGTTTGTGGCGTCGACGCCATTGATCCGGGCGCGCTCATTGAAGTCGAGCAGGTGCGGCGATGTATGGCAGCCCACGCGATACCCCGCGCGCACCAGGATGGTTTCGATAATTGCGCAGGTCGAACCCTTGCCGTTCGTTCCGCCGACCGTGATCACGGGGCATTTGAACGTTAGTCCTAGTGCGTTGCGTACTTGGCTGATGCGTGTCAGACCCATGTCGATGCCGACCGGATGTGCCGATTCCAGGTGGATTAGCCACTCGTCGAGGGTGGGGAAGGTGAACGATGAAGTCGCCATGGATGATCGTGAGTAGGGGTTGGTGCTCGGTCGTGCTGGGTTGGTGCTCGGTGGTGCTTTTGGCGTTGGTGGGCGGGGTCGATGCTGGGGGGCCTGGTTCCGGGGTTAGTGGTCGGGGTTTATGCCGGGTTGGTCGGTTCTGGGTTAGTGGTCGGGGTTGATGCTGGGTTGGTGCTTTCGGCCGTGGTGGTCTGCGAGAGTCGGATTTTCTCTTTATCACTATTAGCCACTGTGCGTGGCGGCACGTCATTTCTTTGTCCAAAGCGACAAAGAAACGAAGCAAAGAAAACGCTTTCAACCACGCTACCCTAAGTGTCCACAGCGTGCAGTTTTCATTCATAGGTGCCCCAAAAGCACGGTGCTCGCCAGAGCGAAGGATGTGTGAAACCCTCCTTCTCCGAACACCGATACCCACACGCTTCGCCACCAGTGATTGAACCTGCCCAAGGGGCACCCCGCGCTATCCGCGGACGACCAACCACCAAATGTGTACGCGCCTCGAACCACGTCGCCAACCCTGCTGGAAACGAGGCCGCAAAATGCGTGAGGCCATGACCGGCGAAAATAAGGCGCAGGCCACGCAAATAATTTGCAAAAAAAGAAGCTTTAAATATGCGTCGGCCGTATAGCCCACCGAGCCGCGCTGACCACGCGGGCAACCCATCAAGACATGACAGTAAAGACGTGTGAGGCCGTACCGGTTCCTTGGCAAAGGTACTTGCCCGAGAGTGTACGGGGCGAAGCGTGTTCGTGTCAGGATTCGCGAGAAGGAGGGGTTCACACATCCTTCGCTCTGGCGAGCACCGTGCTTTTGGGGCACCTATGAATCAAAACTGCACGCTGTGGACACTTAGGGTAGCGTGGTTTAAAAGCGCTTTCTTTGCTTCGTTTCTTTGTCGCTTTGGACAAAGTTAGTATGACTTCCGTGAGCAGTAAGGGCTGGCCCCCGTGACAGAGCTAAAACACGCGGGTTAGCATAGCGCCAGAGCCGTAACAGTGAGGGCGAACCCGTCACTCATAGGTTTTGTTTCCAACACGGAGGCCAGCATGCAAAACGATATCACGTTATTTGTCGGACTGGATGTTCACAAAGACTCGATTACAGTTGCCTACGCGCTGGGCAGCGGCGAAGTCGAAGTGCTCGGCAAGATCGGCACGCGCTCTCGCGATATTGATCAGTTATGCAAAAAGCTTCAATCCAAGGCTCGCCACGTAAAAATCGTTTATGAAGCCGGTCCTCTGGGCTATGACCTGCAGCGCCGCCTCGCTGCCAAAGGCTTCGAGTGCATGGTGTGCGCCCCCTCGCTGATCCCGCGCAAAGCCGGCGATCGCGTGAAGACCGACCGCCGCGACGCGCTCAAGCTCGTGCGCTCACTGCGCGCGGGCGACCTCAGCGCAGTGCATGTGCCCACCGTCGAAGACGAAGCGTTTCGCGATCTTGCGCGTGTCTGGGCCAGTACGCGCGATGCCCTCAAACGCGCCCGCCAAGCGTTAAAATCGTTCCTGCTCGCCCACGCCGTGCGATACGCGGGCACGGCGAACTGGGGGCCGGCGCATCGACGCTGGATCAGCAAGTTCTCGTTCGGCAACGCATGGCAGGACCTCGCCTTCACCGAGTTGCGCCGCGCGATCGAAGACCGGTTTACGCAGTGCGAGCGGCTTGAGTCGGCCTTGCGCGAAGCGGTGCCGCAGTGGCGCTTTTATCCCGCCGTGCTCGCCCTGCAAACCATGCGCGGCATCAAGTTCACCACCGCCGTTGGCTTGCTCTCGGAGATCGTCGATGTGACGCGCTTTGCCCATCCTCGGCAGTTGATGGCGTGGCTGGGCATAACGCCTTCAGAATACTCGTCGGGGGGCAGCCGGCGCCAGGGCAGCATCACCAAGACGGGCAATTCGCTTGCGCGAAAGTTGCTGATCGAGGCCGCCTGGAGTTATCGGCATACGGCCCGCGTGAGTCCCGAAATTCAGCAGCGTCATGAGGGCGTGCCCAAGGTGATTATCGATCGCGCCTGGGACGCGCAGTTGCGTCTGTGTGGGCGCTTTAGAAGAATGGTGGCGAAGGGCAAACTCAAAAACGTGGCGGTCGTCGCGATCGCTCGCGAACTCGCCGGGTTTATCTGGGACATCGCCCGTCTGGGCATGGAGCAGGCGATCAACAAGTCCAGAGCGGCTGTCTAAACCAGCAAAAAACAGTTTTGCAATCATCGAAAAGGCAGTTTCCTGAAGGCGGCGTAGCCCGGCATCAGAGTTACCCGCGGCATTTCTTTGCAACGGCTTATCAACGGTTCACGCCGACTTGCGCACAAAGTTAGCGGCAGGCTCACGAGACGGATCACTGTAATGCGGTAACCAACCCGCGAATATCAGATTGATTCACCGTCGAGTGTTACTGCTACGCCGCCCTCAGGAAATTGTAGGAAGAGAAAAGATGACCACAGCTAAAAACACCTGTTGACACGGAAAGTCATATCAGAAATGACGTGCCGCCACGCACAGTGGCTAATAGTGATAAAGAGAAAATCCGACTCTCGCAGACCACCACGGCCGAAAGCACCAACCCAGCATCAACCCCGACCACTAACCCCAAAACCTAGCACCCCAACGACCAACCCCAAAAGCACCCGAAAAACCCAAACCCCGAGTGCGAACGAAAACCCTCAGGCTACTGCGTCAGCAGGCTGCAGCGTCAGCAGTGCAATCAGGCGCGCGATTTCTTCGCGCATCTTCCGGCGATCCACAATCATGTCAATCGCGCCCTTCTGGATCAGGAATTCCGAACGCTGAAAACCTTCCGGCAGCTTCTCGCGCACGGTCTGCTCGATCACGCGCGGGCCCGCAAAGCCGATCAGCGCCTTCGGTTCAGCAATCACCACATCGCCCAAAAACGCAAAACTGGCGGACACGCCACCCATGGTCGGATCGGTGAGAACGGAGATGAATGGCAGCTTGGCTTCGGCCAGCTTCGTGAGCATGGCCGTGGTTTTCGCCATCTGCATCAGCGACAGCAAGCTTTCCTGCATCCGCGCGCCGCCCGACGCCGTAAAACAGATGAACGGCGTGCGCTGCTCCAGCGCGTTGCGCGCGCCGCGGGCAAAACGTTCGCCGACCACCGAGCCCATCGAGCCGCCCATGAACGAGAACTCGAAGCACGCAGTCACGACCGGAATGGTGTGGATCGCGCCGCCCATGACGACCATGGCGTCGGTTTCGTCCGTATCTTCCATCGCCTCTTTCAGGCGGTCCGGGTACTTCCGGCTATCCTTGAACTTCAGTGCATCAACCGGCAGGATTTCCTGGCCGATTTCGTAACGGCCTTCCGGATCGAGCAAACCGTCGAGCCGTTCGCGCGCGCCAATCCGCATGTGATGGCTGCACTTCGGGCAGACATGCAGATTCGCCTCGACGTCATTGCGGTACAGCACCGCCTCACACGACGGACACTTGATCCACAGCCCTTCCGGAATGCCCTTGCGGCTTTTCGGATCGGTTTGCTTGATCTTCGGCGGTAACAGTTTGTCGAGCCAGCTCATCGTATGTCCTTCCTGTTTCACGTGTTTTGCGGCCCATTTGGAGCGGGTTTGAACCCTTTTGGGCCGCAATAACGGGTTATTTTGCAGAATCGAGCGCAGAGCGAATTTCGGCGATAAAACTCGTCAGCATCTCCGCCGCCTTCTCCGGCGGCGCTTCTTCGAGCAATTGCACGAGACGGCTGCCAATCACCACGGCATCCGATACATCGGCCACCAGCCTCGCCGACGCAGCGTCGCGGATGCCAAAACCCACCCCCACCGGCAACGCGACATGCGCCTTGATGGCCGGGATTTTACTCGCGATGCTGGCCACGTCCAGATTTGCCGAACCGGTCACGCCTTTCAGCGACACGTAATAGACATATCCGCTCGCCACTTTGCCGACTGCGGCAATACGGTCATCGGTCGATGTGGGCGCGAGCAGGAAGATCGGATCGATACCCGCAGCGCGCATCGATGCACTGAATTCCACCGACTCTTCCGGCGGGTAATCGACGACCAGAACGCCATCCACGCCCGCTTCCTTCGCCGCTTTGGCGAAGGCTTCCGTGCCCATCCGCTCGATCGGATTCGCGTAGCCCATCAGGACCACCGGCGTCGCGGTGTTGATCTCGCGGAAGCGCTTCACGTCGGCGAGAACGTGTTTCAGCGAGACGCCCTTGGCCAACGCGCGCTCGGACGAGCGCTGGATCACGGGACCATCGGCCATCGGATCGGAAAAAGGCACGCCCAGTTCGATGACGTCCGCGCCGCCCTTGGCGAGCGCGTGCATGAATTCAACAGTTTGCTCGGGGTTCGGATCGCCGGCCGTGATGAACGGGATCAGACCTTTCTTGCCCTGCTCGGCCAACGCCGCAAATGTGCTTTTGATACGGGACATGAGTTAATCTCTTTGCGCGAAATTTGCGCCTTTTAGTGTTTTTTAGCAGTGACTTAGCAGTGATTTAGCAGCAGCTTAAGCGGCGCTCGCTTGGTCGACGGCGGTGTCCGTGGTCTCGGATTTCGGTTCAACCCGGACTCCGACGGAACCCGTCTCCGCGACGCGCTTTTCAGCAATCGCGTGATAGTCGGCGTTGATCTCGTAGCCGACGAACTCGCGCCCGTGTCGCGCGCAGGCAACCGCGGTCGTGCCGCTACCCATGAACGGATCGAGCACGCGCCCGCCACGCGGACAACTCGCCAGCACCATGCGCTCAATGATCTCAAGCGGCTTTTGCGTCGGATGGTCGACGCGCTCAGCGTGTTGCCTATGCAACCGCGACACCGACCAGACGTCCTTCGGGTTGTAACCCAGCTCCAGCCACTTGCTGCCTTCGAACAATTTGCGCGAACGCGCCTTCTTCGTCACTGCGTCGTAGGGGATGCGGATGGGATCGAGATCGAAGAAGTAATCCTTCGATACCGCGAAATAGCCGATGTTGTCGTGCACTGACGTATATCTGCGCACCGTCCCGCCCATGCTCGGCACGCGCCGGTCCCACACGATCTCGTTGACCATCGTGAGGCGGCGCTTGAGGAACACAAAGATCTCCGGCGCATATTGCCACGTGCAAAAAATATAAAGCGAACCGCTTGGCTTGAGCTTCGGGATCGCCAGTTCAAGCCAGCCGTAGGTCCAGTCGAGGAAGGCATCGCCGGAACGCATGTCCGAGTCATTGCCGTAATCCTTGCCCAGGCCGTACGGCGGATCGGCCACGATCAGGTCGATCGAGCCGTCCGGGAGGTTCGCTGCATCGGTCAGGAAATCGCGATGATGCAGGTGGATACCGCGGTCAGTGGTGCCGCCGTGGACGTCGCTACCGGCAGCACCGGCGGCGCCGTGCGCACTTGCATGATCGACTTCATCGCGCATCGGTTGCGGGCTCAGAACGTGATGCCGGTGCGCTCGGCGACCGTATGCATGTCCTTGTCGCCACGGCCCGACAGATTGACCAGCAGAAGCTTGTCTTTGGGCAATGTGGGCGCGAGCTTCGCGGCGTAAGCGAGCGCGTGGCTCGATTCCAGCGCCGGAATAATCCCTTCGATCCGGCAGCAATCGTGGAAACCCTTCAGCGCTTCTTCGTCGGTAATACCCACGTACTCGGCACGGCCTGCGTCCTTCAACCACGCGTGCTCCGGTCCGACGCCGGGATAATCCAGCCCGGCTGAAACCGAATGTGTCTCGATGATCTGGCCGTTTTCGTCCTGAAGCAGATACGTGCGGTTGCCGTGAAGAACACCCGGACTTCCGCCAATCAGCGACGCCGCGTGACGCCCGGTGCTGATGCCATCGCCGGCCGCTTCAACGCCGATCAGCTTCACCTCTTTATCGTCGATATACGGATAAAAGATGCCCATCGCATTCGATCCGCCGCCAACGCACGCGATCACCGCATCCGGCTGACGGCCGGTCATTTCGGGCATCTGGACCTTGCATTCATCGCCGATCACCCGCTGGAAGTCGCGCACCATCATGGGGTAGGGATGCGGCCCCGCCACCGTACCGATGATGTAGAACGTGTTCTCCACGTTCGTGACCCAGTCGCGCATGGCTTCATTGAGCGCGTCTTTCAGCGTCTTGGAGCCGGATTCGACCGGCACAACGGTCGCGCCGAGCAACTTCATGCGGTACACGTTCGCCGCCTGGCGCCGCACGTCTTCCGAGCCCATGTAGACCACGCATTCCATGCCGAAACGCGCGGCGATGGTCGCCGTGGCGACGCCATGCTGTCCCGCACCGGTTTCCGCGATCACGCGCGGCTTGCCCATCTTGCGCGCGAGCAGCGCCTGGCCAATCACGTTATTAACTTTGTGCGCGCCGGTGTGATTCAGGTCTTCGCGCTTGAGGAAGATTTGCGCGCCGCCGAGCATGTTGCTCCAGCGTTTGGCGTGATAAATCGGCGACGGACGGCCAACGTAGTGCTTCAGCTCGTATTCGTATTCCGCGATAAACGCCGGATCCTTGCTGCATTCCGCGTAGGCATCGCGAAGTTCATCAAGTGCGTGAATCAGCGTTTCGGATACGAATGTGCCGCCATATGGGCCGAAATGGCCCCGATCGTCTGGTAAGTTGTACATGTGTCACTCTCTCGGTACGTGGCAGCGTTGCGCTTACCCACGTCGTTTCCCATCTTGATCATCCAGCGTCTGCTTCGCGCACCGCGCGTACAAACGCCGCCATTCGGGCGTGATCTTTCACGCCCTTCGCCCCCGCTAGTTCGATGCCGCTGGAGACATCGACTGCGTAAGGGCGCACGCGCCGGATGGCGTCAAGGACGTTTTGCGCGTTCAACCCACCACTCAAAACGGCCCGATGCCCGAGATCTGTTGGGATAAGTGACCAATCGAATACCTTTCCACCGCCACCGTAGCCGTCGACGAAGGTGTCGAGGAGCAAACCGCTGGCTGCTGAATAATTAAGAGATGATTCTACCAAATCGCGTGCAGTGGCATCAGGCCCTACCCGCACAGCGCGCCACCACGGCAAGCCGGCTACTTCAGCGAGCGCTGCGCATTGGGCCGGGGTTTCATCGCCGTGGAATTGCAGCAGTGACAACCTCACATTCGATGTCACCTCGCGAATCCATTCCGGCGTGGCGTTGACGAACAAACCAACCGCCGAAACGAGCGGCGGCACGTGCTCCGCTAGCTCAACCGCCTGCCCCACGCTCACCGAACGCGGGCTGGGCGGATAGAACACAAAACCCACGGCATCGGCGCCGAGTGCGACGGCGGTATCGACATCTTCCGTCTTCGACAAACCGCACAGCTTGATTCTCGTCCGACGCAAATCGCTGCTCATTCCGTTACTCATGCTTTTGTCTCGTTCTTGTTGTCCTGCCAGACCGCGCTCCACGGATAGCTTCCCAGGCGTGGCGCAGGCACCGCGAAGTTCTCAGGATAGCCGACCTCGGCCAAATACAGGCCGTCGGGCATGAACGTGGGCGCGGCGCGTTTGCGGTCGCGCGCTTCCAGCAGTTCCGCCATCCATGACGCGGGATGCTTGCCGCGCCCGATCGCGACGAAACATCCCATCAGGTTGCGCACCATATGGTGCAAGAACGCGTTCGCCCGAAAGCGAAAGTGGATGAAATCGCCCTGTTCCACGATATCAATCTGATGCAGGTATTTCACCGGCGTCTTCGCCTGGCATTCGGACGAGCGGAACGCGGTGAAATCGTGCTTGCCGATCAGGCTGGCGGCGGCTTCGCGCATCGCGGCGGCATCGAGCGGCGCGTAGCACCAGCCGGCGCGGCCGGTGATCATCGGCGAGCGGACGGGGTGGACGTAGAGCGCATAGTAATACGTGCGTTCATAGGCGCCGAAACGGGCGTGGAAGTCATCGGGCATCGGACGCGCCCACTGCACCGCGACGCTCTGCGGCAAGAACGCGTTCGTGCCGCGCACCCAGGCGAAGTCGGTGCGCTCGAGTTCGGTATCGAAATGCACGACCTGGCCGAGCGCGTGAACGCCGGTATCCGTGCGCCCCGCGACGACCGTCTGCACGCGCGTCTGTGTGAACTTCCCCAGCGCGCGTTCGAGAACGTCCTGAACGGTCTCGACGTCCGATTGGGTCTGCCAGCCGCTGAACGCCGAACCATCGTACTGGATGCCTAATGCAATGCGTTTCACAGGCATCTCAGGACAGCGGCGCCAGCGTCGATAACAGCGTGACGGCCGGTTGGCGCGTAGCCGGATCGTTCGATTCGATCACTTCCTGCAGCAACGTGCGCGCGCCGGATAAATCGCCAAGCTCAATGTATTCGACGGCCAGTTCGAGCTTGTTGCGGGCTATCGTCGAGATTTGTTCGGGCGTGAAGGCCGGTAGCGGCTCGCTCTGGCTCGCGGGCGTGTTGTAATCGAAGTCGAGGCTCAGGGGGCCGAAACGCGATGCGCCAAGGCCCGCCACCGATGCCGCGCCAGCCGTGCCGGATTCGATTTGCTCGCTCGCGGATGGCGGAGTCGTGGCTGATTCAGGGTGGCTATGCTGCGCGTTCTGACGATCGAAGACGGCCGGGTCGGCGATAGGCTGGGGTGTGGCGGGCGCCAAGGGGGCTTCGTTTTGCGCCCTGGGTTCGACGAAGGCAGCGGGCACCGGCGGCTGGACGTCCGAGGGTGCGGGCGCCTCCTGACGTGGCGGCAAACCGAAATCGAGCGCGCTGAGGGCTTCGATAGCCTCTTGCGGAAATTTGGGCTGCGGGAAGCGGGAAGCCGGCGACGGTTCGTCGTCGTAGGCGGACGCGTCTTCCGCATCGTTTCGCTCGTTCGTTGCAGATTGGGGTGCGATCGCCGACTGGGCCGATGCCACGTGTTCTCCGCTTTCGTGAGCGGTGGATGCGCGCGTCGCGGCTTCTTGAGCGGCGGTTTCGCGGGCTTGTGTTTCACGGGCTTGCGCTTCGAGAGCGGCAGCTTCGCGGGCTGCGGCTTCGCGAGCTTCCGTTTCACGCGCTGCTGCTTCACGAGCCGCAACTTCATGGGCTTCCGTTTCACGCATCGCAGCTTCGTGGGCTGCAGCTTCTCGCGCTGCCAACTCACGCGCTGTCGCCTCTTGCGCCTCAAGCTCACGCGCCGCAGCTTCCTGCGCCACGGCCTCGCGCGTCGCCTGTTCTAACGCAGCCGCCTCGCGAAGCTCATGTTCCCGAGCCTCCATTTCTGCGCGCAATGTCTCGGCGCGATCCGCCGCTGCCCGTTCCGCCGCCAATGCCGCCTCGATCGCACCCGGGCGCGGCGGCGTGAAATCGCGATGCAGCGCTGAGGGCGCGTCGGGCATGAACGGCGCGCGTTTGGTCTCCGTGTCGCGGGTCGGTGCAGCATCCTGCGCACGGCTCTCGCCCGGCGTTACTTGCGCGCCGTCGGCATCGTCGGCTATTGCATTGCTCTCGGCCGGAGGAAACGGCTTGTCTTCGGTTGGGGTATCGAAGGACTGCGCGGCATCGTAGTTTTCCATGCTTGCAGCCACCACGTTCAGCTCACCTTGAGCGCGCTGAACCGATGCACCGTCGAGATCGGCAGCGCCCGTGGAAGCTTGCGCGTGGCTCGTCGATCCATCGTGAGGGGGCACAGCGGTTATCTCAGGCGCCTTGGATACCACCGGCGGCGCTTGCGGCGCGCGCTCGGCGGCAGTCAACGCAGCGGCGGCGCTTGCAGCACGGCGTCGTTTACCGCTTCGCATAACGAGCAGCAACAAGCCGATCACCACGACAGCCCCGACAAGCCAACCAATCGGCCCGTTCGCCGACATAGCCGTAGAACCTGTCGCTGATGGCGCGCTCACCGGCGCGACAGTCGCCGCAGGTGTGCTCGATGCGCTCAACGCCGGAGCCGCTTCCGATGCAGGCGCCACTTCACTCGCACTCGCAGCCTCGCTGGCACTCGCCGCAGGTTGAGCTTCCGATGTCGGCAACGCCGCGTTCGCCTCACTCGATGCGCCGGGCGCAACCGCAGTGACCGCGCCGCTCGCCGCCATCGCGGCTCCGCTCACTGCACCGGCAGCATTCGATGTCCCCTCGACCGGCGCCGCAGCCCCTACGGACCCGCTAGCCTCGACTGCCGGCGACGATGCCGCCACAGGCGCAGAAGCCTCAGAAGCCTCAGACGCGGCGGCAGCCACTCCCGCATCCTCAACCGCCGGCACGTTCAATACCGATCCGAGTTTCAACCGGCTTGGGTCATGGCCCATGAACGCGTTGGGATTCGCATCGAAGAGCGCGCGCGACATCTTCTCGCGCGTGGCGCGGTCGTTCGAGCCGGTGATCTGGGAGGCGATATCGCTGAGCGATTGCCCCGGTTTCACGCTGTACTGCGTGACAGGTACCACAGGTGCCGACGCCGACACCGGCGCCGAAGCCTCCGAAACGGCCGACGCGCTGCTGGCCTGGGCGGTGGCATCGGAGGAAACGAACGTTCCGAGCAGCACACTCGCGACGCTTGCCGCGATCAGCGCCGCGCGCCGCGAGCGGCTGAGGAAGCGAAGCGGTGAATGAAGCGGCCGACTCGGACGAACGATCATTGATACTCCAGGCGAGTGGACAGCGAACAAGAAACCAACAAAACGGGGCAACATCCAAAAACTGGCCGCAGACCGGTTGCGCGATACCGGCAACCGAGCCGCACGAGCCAGCAACCATTCAGCCGCACAACGAAAAAGCGCCGCGCAAGCGCGACGCTTTGGTGAACTGCTGCGCGTCGTGGCGCGTAGTTTACTTTACTTGTCCAGCAGGATGCGCAGCATCCTGCGCAGCGGTTCCGCCGCGCCCCACAGCAACTGGTCACCGACCGTGAACGCCGACAGGTACTCGCCGCCCATGGCGAGCTTACGCAAGCGGCCGACCGGCACCGTCAGCGAGCCCGTGACCACCGCCGGCGACAAATCGCGCATCGACGCTTCGCGTTCGTTCGGAACAACCTTCACCCAGTCGTTCGCCGACGCCAAAATGCCGTGCAACTCGTCCAGCGGCACGTCCTTCCTGAGCTTGATGGTCAGCGCCTGCGAGTGGCAACGCATTGCGCCAATCCGAACGCATAGGCCGTCCACAGGAACCGAACCCGGCTCGCCCATGGCGGGCAACCCCAAAATCTTGTTGGTTTCCGCGCCGCCCTTCCACTCTTCCTTCGACATCCCGTTGCCGAGATCCTTGTCGATCCACGGAATCAGCGAACCCGCTAGCGGCACGCCGAAGTTATCGATAGGCATACGATCGCTGGACATGGCAGCCTGCACGCGCTTGTCGATATCCAGAATAGCCGACGACGGGTCCGCCAGATCTTCCTTGGCCGCGCCGTACAGCACGCCCATTTGCTGCAAGAGTTCGCGCATGTTCTGCGCGCCCGCGCCGGAAGCCGCCTGATACGTCATGGCAGTCGTCCATTCGACCAGGTTCTGATTAAACAAACCGCCGAGCGCCATCAGCATCAGGCTGACCGTGCAGTTCCCGCCGATGAAATTCCGGCCGCCCTTAACAAGCGAATCCTTGATGACGCTCAGGTTCACCGGGTCGAGAATGATGACCGCGTCGTCCTTCATGCGCAGCGACGAAGCCGCGTCGATCCAGTAACCCTTCCAGCCGGCCGCGCGCAGCTTCGGGAACACCTCGTTGGTGTAATCGCCGCCCTGGCACGTAATGATTACGTCGCACTTTTTCAGGTCGTCGATGCTTGTTGCATCCTTGAGTTTCGTCTCGTTTTTCGCGAACGACGGCGCATTGCCACCCGCATTGCTGGTGCTGAAAAACACCGGTTCGATCAGGTCGAAATCGCCTTCCTGCTGCATGCGTTGCATCAGGACGCTGCCGACCATGCCGCGCCAACCAACGAGACCTACGTTCATGACTAACCTTTTTTGTGGACATTTCCCCGCTTGGGCCAAACCCTCCGCCGACGTGACCGCGCGGGGAAGATGGGCGGGCACGACAGGCGATCAGCGGAACGTGATCGTTTTGAGGGAAATGGTTTTCGTAATGCGTTTGGACAGCGCAACCGTACCCGGCAGCGTGTTCAAAAGCGTAATGGCGAGACGAGTCGCGCGGGCGCCTGAGCTAAAGCCGCCGCATGAAATCGAGTCCGGAGAGATTGAAGAGATCTTCGCCATAACAAAAGAGTCTACACGATAACCCGCATATTCGTCCCTCCGCGCGAGCGTTCCACGCCTTTTGACGTGGTTCGTGCGCTAAAAGCGACGAATCGAGATGAAATATCGCGATCGGCGGCATCCGGCAAAAACGTCCGCCGCGAGACGCTTTTCCATCGGAATTTTTCGCCAAACCATCCGATGAAAAAGCGCGTTGCCAGTATTAAAGCTTAAAGCGCCGCGACAACCGCATCGCCCATTTCCTGCGTGCCGACCGTACGGCCGTCCGGCGTCGCGATGTCCCGGGTACGCAGACCCTGCGCGAGCACCTTCTTCACCGCCGTTTCGATCCGGTCAGCCTGCTCCGGCTTACCGAGCGAGTAGCGCAGCATCATGGCGGCCGAGAGGATGGTCGCCAGCGGATTCGCCACGCCCTTGCCCGCGATATCCGGCGCCGAACCATGCGACGGCTCGTACAAGCCCTTGTTGTTTTTATCGAGCGAGGCGGACGGCAGCATGCCGATGGAACCCGTCAGCATGGCGGCTTCGTCGGAGAGAATGTCGCCGAACATATTGCCGGTCACCACCACGTCGAACGCCTTCGGCGCCTTCACCAGTTGCATGGCCGCGTTGTCCACGTACATGTGCGACAACTCGACGTCCGCATATTCCTTCGATACATCGATCATCACGTCGCGCCAGAATTGCGACGTTTCAAGGACGTTGGCTTTATCGACACTCGTCAGCTTCTTCGCGCGCTTTTGCGCGGCCTGAAACGCCACATGTGCAATGCGACGTACTTCCGGCTCGGAATAACGCATGGTGTCGAAGCCTTCCTTCGCGCCTTCGAACAACCCATCCGGCGATGAACGCACGCCGCGCGGCTGGCCGAAATAGATATCGCCATTCAGTTCGCGGATGATCAGGATATCCAGCCCAGCCACGATCTCCGGCTTCAGCGACGAAGCCGCCGTCAATTGCGGATAACAAATGGCTGGACGGAAGTTCGCGAACAATTGCAGATGCTTGCGCAGACCCAGGATGGCCTGCTCCGGACGCAGCGCGCGTTCGAGCGAATCGTATTTCCAGTCGCCCACGGCGCCGAACAGGATTGCATCCGATGCTTTCGCCAGCGCGAGCGTCGCTTCCGGCAGCGGATGACCGCTCGCCTCGTAACCCGCGCCGCCGACCGGCGCTTCTTCGAGCTCGAACTTTTCGTCAAGCGCGTTCAGGACCTTGACGGCTTCCTTGATGATCTCCGGACCGATGCCATCGCCGGGCAGCACTGCGATCTTCATGGTGTTTCCTTTTCTTTGTTGATTCGTACGCGTTTATGCTCGCTCGTACTTAGCCGACGAGGCGGTTATTCAGCCACGGCTGCTTCACGAGACGCTCGTTTTCGAACTGACGGATCTTGTCGGCATGGCGCAGCGTGAGCGCGATGTCGTCGAAACCATTCAGCAGGCAGAACTTGCGGAAACCCGGCACTTCGAACGGGTATTCCGTGCCGTCGCCGGTCAGCACAACCTGCCGCTCCAGATCGACCGTCAGCTTGAACCCATTAAACGCGTAGGTTTCGTTGAACAGCTTGTCGACCTGGCTTTCGGTCAGGACGATTGGCAGCAGCCCGTTCTTGAAGCAATTGTTGTAGAAGATATCGGCGAAACTCGGCGCGATGATCGCGCGGAAACCGTACTGGTCGAGCGCCCACGGCGCGTGCTCACGCGAGCTGCCGCAGCCGAAATTCTTGCGCGTCAGCAGGATCGACGCACCCTTGTAGCGCGGCTGGTTCAGCACGAAATCCGGATTCAGCGGCCGGTTCGAGTTGTCCTGGCCCGGCTGGCCGACATCGAGATAACGCCATTCGTCGAAGGCGTTCGGGCCGAAACCCGTGCGCTTGATCGACTTCAGGAACTGCTTCGGAATGATCGCGTCCGTGTCGACGTTATCGCGATCCAGCGGCGCCACGAGCCCGCTATGTACTGTGAATTTTTCCATGATCCGTCACCGGTTTGGTCTGCTTGACCGTTCTTTAAAACCGCTTACTTGTCGGCCGCGTTGCTGATCGAGTTGCCGAGGTGATGCAGATCCTCGCCAAAGCCGTGGACCGTATTGCAGCCCGCAGCAGTGGCGACGACCGCGATCAACACCAGCAGAGTAAAGACGCGCTTCATGCCAGTTCGCGGATATCGACGAAATGGCCTTCAATAGCGGCTGCCGCCGCCATTGCCGGGCTCACCAGATGCGTACGGCCGCCTGCGCCCTGACGCCCTTCGAAGTTGCGATTCGATGTGGATGCGCAGCGCTCGCCCGGTTCCAGGCGGTCGGCGTTCATCGCGAGGCACATTGAGCAGCCGGGTTCGCGCCACTGGAAACCGGCGTCGAGGAATACCTTGTCGAGCCCTTCGCGTTCGGCCTGCGCCTTCACGAGGCCGGAACCCGGCACGACCATCGCCAGACGGATGTTCGGCGCCACGCGGCGGCCCAGCGTCTTCACCACATACGCCGCGGCACGCAAGTCCTCGATCCGCGCATTCGTGCACGAGCCGATGAAAATCTTGTCCGGCTTGATCGATTGCATCGGCGTGTTCGGTTCGAGCGCCATGTACTTCAGCGCGCGTTCGATTGCGTCGCGCTTGACCGGGTCCTTTTCGCGCTCGGGATCCGGCACGCGGCCGTCGATGGACGTCACCATTTCCGGCGACGTGCCCCACGTCACTTGCGGCACGATTTCAGCCGCATTCAACTCCACGACGCGGTCAAACTTCGCGCCCGGATCGGACGTGAAGGTGCGCCAATAGGTTGCCGCCTGCTCGAATTCCGCGCCGTGCGGCGAGTACGGACGATCTTTCAGGTAGTTGATCGTGGTTTCATCGACGGCGACCATGCCTGCCCGCGCGCCCGCTTCGATCGCCATGTTGCAGACCGTCATGCGGCCTTCCATGGACAACGCCCGGATGGTCGAACCGCCAAACTCGATGGCGTAACCATTGCCGCCCGCCGTACCGATCTTGCCGATGATCGCCAGCACGATGTCCTTCGCGGTACAGCCGCGCGGCAGTGGTCCTTCGACCTTGACGAGCAAGTTCTTGCTCTTCTTTTGCAGCAGCGTTTGCGTGGCGAGGACGTGCTCGACTTCCGACGTACCGATGCCGTGCGCCAGCGCGCCGAACGCGCCGTGCGTGGAGGTATGCGAGTCGCCGCAGACTATTGTCATTCCCGGCAGCGTAGCGCCCTGTTCCGGCCCGATGATATGCACAATGCCCTGTCGCAGGTCGTTCATCTTGAACTGCGTGATGCCGTAGGCGTCGCAGTTGTTGTCGAGCGTGTCGACTTGCAGCTTCGAGATCGGGTCCGCGATGCCGTGCGAACGATCGGTCGTGGGCACGTTGTGGTCGGACACTGCCAGGTTCGCGCTGATCCGCCACACTGGCCGCTCGGCCAGTTTCAGACCCTCGAACGCTTGTGGGCTGGTCACTTCGTGGAGCAAATGACGGTCGATGTAGAGGATGGACGTGCCGTCTTCCTCGGTGTGGATCACATGCGAATTCCACAACTTGTCGTACAGGGTCTGGGCCATGGTCTTTTCAGGTGTTGTGACTGCGGGGGTGTTTTTTGGTTTGATGATTATGCCACGCAGGACGGCGCATTGCGCTAGTGAACCAAGAAAAAACCGATATAAAACAGTGAGTTAGGGTGGTAGTAGGGCTACCTGTATGGGGAGTACCGGGATGGGCTGTTCAACCGGAATGCAGAAAAGGATCAGCCGTTTAGCAGCGCGGCCGGCCTGTTAATGAAGCAAATCAGGAGAAATCAGCTGGGTGGAATAAACGGCCTGACCGCGGCGCCTTGAATTCGATATTCGCAGCGTCTGGAGCAGCTAACCGCTCGACAATGCTCGCGTTGGAAGCATCGGTGCCCCATGGAAACTCTTCGATGGGCGGCGGGATATGGGCCGGATGGTCGCGGCCTGCGATGAAACCGGGTCCATCGCTCGCCATTCGTATTGGTTTATCTTCGTGTAGATCTGTCACATCCGGGGTTCTCAGTGACGTGGTGTAGAAACCTTGCCCAGGGAACAAACTTTCGGACATAAAAATGGGTGTAAGCGCTGACTGCACCTACACCCGTTGAATGTATCAACAACCCGTCAAACACCAGCCTACAAAGCCCGCCCCACGATCAACGGATCGACCGTCCCAATTGCGCGAACGTCCCGGTTCGCATACGGCAGCTTATGCAGGATATGGCGCATTGCGTTGAGCCGCGCCCGCTTCTTGCAGTCCGAGCGAACCACCGCCCATGGGGAATCCGCGGTATCCGTTTGCGCGAACATCGCTTCCTTGGCGTCCGTGTATTCGTTCCACTTATCCAGCGAGGCGAGATCCACCGGACTGAGTTTCCATTGCTTGAGCGGATGAATCTCGCGCTCCTTGAAGCGCCGGCGCTGTTCTTCCTGGCTCACCGAAAACCAGAACTTGACAACATGCATGCCGCTTCGAACGAGTTGCCGCTCGAACTCGGGAACCTGCTGCATGAAGTCGTTATATTCATGTTCCGAACAAAACCCCATGACCCGCTCAACGCCCGCCCGGTTGTACCAGGAGCGATCGAACAGCACGATTTCGCCCGATGTCGGCAAGTGTTGCACGTAACGCTGGAAATACCATTGGCCGCGCTCGGATTCGGTCGGCTTTTCGAGCGCGACGACGCGCGCACCGCGCGGATTCATGTGCTCCATAAAGCGCTTGATGGCGCCACCCTTGCCGGCAGCGTCTCGCCCTTCGAACAGGATCACCAGACGCTGGCCGGTTTCCCGTACCCACGCCTGCAATTTCAGCAATTCGACCTGCAGCGCATACTTCTGCTTCTCGTACGCATGGCGCGACATCAGGTTCCGATATGGATACCCGCCGCCACGCCAGTCACGTGACAGTTCGTCGTCGGGATGCCGCGAAGCGCGAGCATGCCAAAGCGCCGGATCACCCTCCAGCATGACGCTGCGAAGAGCGGTGGTTTCATCGGGGGAGAGGCCGCTCATCAATGTCTTGATGGTGTCCATCAGCGTGCCCGGGTCCTGCGCGGCACCCGTCGACAATACGTGCTGCAAAGTGCTTGTGATTTGCTCGTTGGCCGCCTGAACGGCGCGGCCGGTTTCATCGAGCTGTGCGGCGCGCGGAGTGCCGGTCTCCAGGACGTCGCCGCGAGCGACGCTTCGCACGGCAGAATGGCGAGCGTCGGATTTTTCGTGCTGTGATGTCAAAGTCTCTTCCTTATAACTAGGCGCCCCGCCTCTCAGGGTTAAACGAGGCGCTGCCTGCTTAAGCCGGCGTCGCGGCCTTCTTCAAGACGACATAGAGCTTGTCCTTCAAAAGCAGCTTTTCCTTCTTGAGCGTTTCGATAGTCCGACCGTCCGCGGGTAGCGGCCCACCCTCCATGTTCTTGATCTCATGATCCAGTTCGTTGTGACGCTGAAACAATCGAGCGAAGTGGGCGTCTTCCGTCTTGAGCGTGGAAATCAGATCGCGAAATTCTGGAAACATCGGTAGCTCCTCGTGCGGTTTGCGGGCAAGCCCGCAGGGTCAGTAAGCCTGGATATCTTGGCATTACTACACAAGTCGCATGTTGATATTGCTCGTGTTTGCGCGAGTTTTGGCTTGGGCAGGTTGAGTCTGGGACTAGCACGAAGAACAAACAGCAGGCGGAGAAACAATCAGGCCCAAGAATGCAAAAAGCCCCGGCAGACACCCGCCGGGGCTTTCTTCAAACCAATACTAAATGCAACCTACCGCTTATCAATCGCCTTCGCTTCGCGCGGCGTATCACCAATAAACAACTGACGCGGACGGCCAATCTTCTGTTCCGGATCAGCGATCATTTCGTTCCACTGCGCGATCCAGCCCACGGTCCGTGCCATCGCAAATACGCACGTAAACATAGCCGTCGGAATACCCAGCGCGCGCTGCACAATACCCGAATAGAAATCAACATTCGGATACAGCTTACGCGACACAAAATACTCGTCTTCCAGCGCGATCTTTTCCAGCGCCATTGCCAGCTTGAACAACGGGTCATCATGCAGACCCAGCTCTTCGAGCACTTCATGGCACGTTTCACGCATCAGCTTCGCGCGCGGATCGTAGTTCTTATAAACGCGATGCCCGAAGCCCATCAGCTTCACGCCCGAATTCTTGTCCTTCACCTGCTTGATGAACTCAGGAATATTATCGACGGAACCGATTTCTTCCAGCATGTTCAGCGCGGCTTCATTCGCACCGCCATGCGCCGGGCCCCACAAACAAGCAATGCCAGCAGCAATACAAGCAAACGGATTCGCACCCGACGACCCAGCCAAACGCACGGTCGACGTAGAAGCATTCTGCTCGTGATCCGCATGCAAGATCAAAATACGATCCAGCGCACGCACGAGGACATCATTGACCTTGTACTCTTCGCACGGGTTCGAGAACATCATGTGCATGAAGTTCGCGCTATACGACAAATCGTTCTTCGGATAAACGAACGGCTGGCCGATCGTGAACTTGTACGCCATGGCCACCAGCGTGGGCAGCTTCGCGATCATGCGAATCGCCGACACTTCACGGTGACGCGGGTCGTTGATATTCAGCGAGTCGTGATAGAACGCCGACAGCGCGCCGACAGCCGCCACGAGCACCGCCATCGGGTGTGCATCGCGACGAAAACCGCGGTAGAAGAAATGCATCTGCTCGTGAACCATCGTGTGCTTCGTGACGGTTTCAACGAACTCGGCCTTCTGCTCGACTGTCGGCAGATCGCCGTGCAGCAGCGCATAACAGGTCTCGAGAAAGTCAGCCTTGACCGCGAGTTCCTCAATCGGATACCCGCGATACAGCAACTCACCCTTATCGCCGTCGATGTACGTAATTGCGGAATTGCACGCCGCCGTCGACATGAAGCCCGGATCGTACGTGAACTTGCCGGTCTGGCCGTACAGCTTGCGGATGTCGATTACGTCCGGGCCCAGGGTGCCCTTGTAGATCGGCATTTCAACGCTCGGCGAGTTGTCGCTGAACGATAGCGTGGCTTTAACATCTGACGGGGTCATAGCACATCCTCAATCGAAGTATGGAAACAGGTTTTCGATAATTCGCACGACTCTTGCACGCGCCGCATGGCTGGCTCAGTGGACTAACTCAGGCCGAGCGCAGCATCTCCAGCACGCAGCTCATATCCGGCGAGGCCAGTTCGCCTTCCGGTTCCTTGCGTGCCAGCAGCAAGTCCATCAGGTCGTTGTCGCCCAGTTCCAGCAGTTGCGTCAAAACACCAACGTCCGCGTCACTGAGGTCATGCTCATATCGGCTGAAAAAACGCTCGAAGATCAGATCGTTTTCCAGCAGACCGCGCCGCGCGCGCCAGCGAAGGCGTGCGCGGCGTAGAGGGTCGGACTGATGCCCGGAGTCATTCATGACACAAGTCCTTCTCAGACAGCGCGGCGCACCATCAATTCTTTGATCTTGCCGATAGCCTTCGTGGGATTCAGTCCCTTCGGGCACACATCGACGCAATTCATGATCGTGTGGCAACGGAACAGACGGTACGGATCTTCCAGGTTGTCGAGACGTTCACCCGTCGCTTCGTCACGGCTATCCGCAATGAATCGATAGGCTTGCAACAGGCCCGCCGGACCCACGAACTTGTCCGGGTTCCACCAAAAGCTCGGGCATGAAGTCGAGCAGCTAGCACACAGGATGCACTCGTACAGGCCGTCGAGCTCGTCGCGCTCTTCCGGCGTTTGCAGACGCTCTTTTTCCGGCGGCGGCGTGTCGTTGATCAGATACGGCTTGATCGAATGATACTGGTTAAAGAATTGCGTGAAATCGCAAATCAGGTCACGCACAACAGGCAGGCCCGGCAGCGGACGCAACACAATCTTCTGCGGCAGGTCGTTCATGTTCTGCAAGCAGGCCAGACCGTTCTTGCCGTTGATGTTCATGGCGTCCGAACCGCACACGCCTTCACGGCACGAACGGCGGAACGACAGCGTTTCGTCGACGGACTTCAGCTTCAGCAGCGCGTCCAGCAACATGCGCTCGTGCGAGTCGATCTCGATCTCGTACGTCTGCATGCGGGGCGCCGCGTCCTTGTCCGGATCGTAGCGGTAGATTTCAAAAGTACGCTTTGCCATTTCGATTTCCTTGCCTTAGAAGGTACGCGCTTTCGGCGGCACCGATTCGACCGTCAGCGGCGTCATGTGCACCGGCTTGTAATCGAGCTTGTCGCCTTCGCTGAACCACAGCGTGTGCTTCATCCAGTTCTCGTCGTCGCGGACTTCGAAGTCGCTTTGCGCATGCGCACCGCGGCTTTCCTTGCGCGCTTCGGCCGAAATCATGGTCGCACGCGCCACTTCGATCAGGTTCGCGAGTTCCAGCGCTTCGACCTTCGCGGTGTTGAAGACCTTCGACTTGTCCTTCAAATGCACGTGCTTCACGCGCTCGGACAGTTCCTTGATCTTGTCCACGCCTTCCGCCAACAGCTTCGACGTGCGGAACACGCCGGCATGCGCCTGCATGGTCGCGCGAATGTCGTTAGCGATCGATTGCGTGTATTCGCCCGACGACGAGTTCTCCAGCACGGCGAGGCGTTCAAGCGCGGCGTCGGCGGCATCGGCCGGCAACGGCTTGTGTTCCTTCATTTCCAGCGCATGCTTGATGATGTGGTTGCCGGCCGCGCGGCCAAACACCACCAGATCCAGCAGCGAGTTCGTGCCCAGGCGGTTCGCGCCGTGCACCGACACGCACGAACATTCGCCGACCGCGTAGAAGCCGTTGACCGGCTCTTCGTAGCCGCCCTTCAGCGTACCCACGACCTGGCCGTGAATGTTCGTAGGAATGCCGCCCATCTGGTAATGGATGGTCGGCACGACCGGGATCGGTTCCTTGATGCAATCGACGTTCGCGAATTTCATCGCGATCTCGCGGATCGACGGGAGACGTTTCATGATGGTCTCGGCGCCGATGTGCGACAGGTCCAGCAAGACGTGGTCTTTGTTCGGACCCACGCCGCGGCCTTCCTTGATTTCCTGGTCCATCGAACGCGAAACGAAGTCGCGCGGCGCCAGATCCTTCAGCGTCGGCGCATAGCGTTCCATGAAGCGCTCGCCGTCGGAATTGCGCAGGATGCCGCCTTCGCCGCGTACGCCTTCGGTAATCAGCACACCCGCGCCGGCCACGCCAGTCGGGTGGAATTGCCAGAATTCCATGTCCTGCAAAGCGATGCCCGAGCGGGCCGCCATGCCGAGGCCGTCGCCGGTATTGATGAACGCGTTGGTCGATGCCGCGAAGATCCGGCCCGCGCCGCCCGTGGCGAACAACGTGGTCTTGCCTTCAAGAATATGGACGTCGCCCGTTTCCATTTCCATGGCGGTCACGCCGAGCACGTCGCCGTCGGCGTCGCGGATCAGGTCCAGCGCCATCCATTCAACGAAGAAGTGCGTCTTGGCCGCGACGTTCTGCTGATACAGCGTGTGCAGCAACGCATGGCCGGTACGGTCGGCGGCGGCGCATGCACGCTGCACCGGCTTTTCGCCGTAGTTCGCCGTGTGGCCGCCGAACGGACGCTGATAGATCGTGCCGTCGGCGTTACGGTCGAACGGCATGCCCATGTGTTCGAGTTCGTAGACGGCGCCGGGCGCTTCACGGCACATGAATTCGATCGCATCCTGGTCGCCGAGCCAGTCGGAGCCCTTGATGGTGTCGTAGAAGTGGTAATGCCAGTTGTCTTCGCTCATGTTGCCGAGCGATGCGCCAATACCGCCTTGAGCCGCGACGGTGTGCGAACGCGTCGGGAAGACCTTCGACAGCACCGCGACCGACAGGCCCGCGCGAGCGAGTTGCAGCGACGCGCGCATGCCAGAACCACCTGCGCCCACGATAACTACGTCGAAACGGCGACGCGGCAGGGACGTTTTAATTGCAGCCATTCTTTACACTCTCCAGAGAATCTGTGCCGCGTAGCCGATACAGCCGACCAGCCAGAGGATCGTCGCCACTTGCAGGAACAGGCGCAAGCCGACCGGCTTCACGTAGTCCATCCAGATGTCCCGGATGCCAACCCACGCGTGATAGAAGAGCGAGAGCAGCGCGACAAACGTCGCGAGCTTCATCCATTGCATGGCGAATATGGATGCCCAGCCGTCGTACGAAAAATCACGCGCACCGAAAAACCAGAACAGCAGGACCAGTGTGTACAGGGCCATCACGACGGCGGTAATGCGTTGCGCCAGCCAGTCGCGCAAGCCGTAATGCGCGCCAACGACGAGGCGCTTGGGACCGATTCGATTGTTGTTATTCGCTGCCATTCTCAGAAGGCTCCGAAGAGTTTAAGCGCAACGACGATTGTCAGCAGAGATGACACCGTGAGGACGACGATGGACGTCTGCTTGCCACCTTCCTTGCTCACTGCGCGATGGGTATCGAGCAGCAGGAAGCGGATGCCTGCGCAAAAGTGGAACAGGAAGGACCACGAAAGCACGAGGACGACGATCTTGATGAGGGGATTGGCGAGAAAGCCCTTGAAGGAGTCGAAACTAATCTCCGACGTCAGGCTTTGGTCCAGCAGATAGAGCAGAAACGGCAGCGATACGAATAGAAGCAGACCACTGATACGGTGAAGAATTGAAACCTTCCCCGCTAGTGGCAAGCGGTAGGTTGCTAGCTGAGCAATTCCGATATTCCGGTACTCAGGTCTTGGTTTTTTTACGGCTTCAGCCATGCTAGACCCCAACTTTGTTATCACACTAGTCCGCGATTTTAGCGCCTTTTTATATCGCGCTGCAGCGAAATGCCGCGCAAGAGGCTATTGCTGATCGCGTGAGAAAGGCTTTTAAGGCGCCCCTTGGGTTCGCCGCCAAGCCATCCACGTCCCGTTTCAACTCAAATCGTTTTGATAGTAATAGCCGTTCGTGACATACCACCCGCGCCGCACTTCCACCGGCCGGTCGCCATACGTGTACGACACCCGCTCGACCGACAACAGCGGCGACCCGACGGCCACGCCAAGTAATTCCGCGACTGTGTCGTCCGCGCCCACCGCCCTGATTTTCTCCGATGCCCGGATCATGCGCGTGCCGAATTCCGTTTCGAACATTGCATAAAGCGGGCCTTTGTAATCCGCCAGGCGCTCAGCCGTCAGCCCGCGGAAAACCGCGCCGGGTAACCAGATTTCGTCCAGAACGGTGGTTTCACCGTCGAATTGCAGCAAGCGTTTGATACACACGACGGGGTCGGCCGGCTTCAGGTCCAGTTGGCGAGCGATCTCAGCGGGTGCGCGCAAACGGCGGCACTCCAGCAATCGGCTCACGTGGGGATGAAGGTCGCCGTCTTCCGGCAGTAACCGGAGAAAGCGGAACTGTACGCGATCTTCGTTGTGCGTTGCAACAAAGGTGCCCTTGCCCTGACGGCGCACGAGCAGGTTGCCGGCGGCGAGTTCGTCAATGGCTTTGCGCACCGTCCCCTGGCTCACCTTGTAGCGGGCCGCGAGTTCGACTTCGCTGGGGATCATTTCGCCGGGCTTCCATTCGCCCGATTCAAGCCCTTGGGTAATCAGGGCCTTGATCTGCTGGTATAGCGGGCTGAACGTCGGCGACGAAGCGGGCACGACTTCCGTCGCGCCGGCTGCGCCCGGAAGGTTCGTGGTGCTCGCTGGGTTCGAATTCATGCGCGCATTTCATCATAAAGCGCCGAGTCGCGTCTAGCGTTTTCCCGGACATTCCTATGTCTTATATAAGACATATGATACGGTTGACTTTGCCTTGATCGAATCCTACACTCCTTGGCGAGCAAGGGTTTGCGGGATGCTGCGTGTGTCATGCGGCGCACCCGGTGCGTCGGCCAGCCTAGCGCTGGTCACCAGAACGCCCTGCCGCTCACCGCCTCAAGCCGAACGGCTTTCGTGTTCGCTGCCGCTGCCAGTGCCCCGCTCTTGCAACGCCCGCGCGCCCTCGAAAACGCGACGCATGAGGTGTTGCGCGGCGCTGAACCAGCAGGATCCAGCGCAAATCCCCATGCTCGCAGAGCCAGATTCCCAGCACGAGGGTTGGGCTGCGATTGCCGGCATGCTACCGGAAAGACAATGACAATCTCGCTTCAGGCGCGGCGCCATTGGATTTTCGGGGCGGCCCGCGCAGTTCGATTCACATGCTTCATCAACGCTTCGCGTAACGCGCCTAAAATGGCGTTTTCCCCTAGCGTTTCACGCACCGTTCAGGAGTGTTCTCAATGGCTAAGTCCGCAAAGCGCGTTGCCGTCACCGGCGCCGCAGGTCAAATCGGTTACTCGCTGCTGTTCCGCATCGCCAATGGCGACCTGCTAGGCAAGGATCAGCCGGTCATCCTTCAGTTGCTCGACCTGCCGCAGGCGCAAGGCGCCGTCAAGGGCGTTGTCATGGAACTGGAAGACTGCGCGTTCCCGTTGCTGGCCGGCGTGGTCGTCACCGACGACCCGAAGGTCGCGTTCAAGGACGCCGACGTCGCGTTGCTGGTCGGCGCCCGTCCCCGTTCGAAGGGCATGGAGCGCAAAGACCTGCTGTCCGCTAACGCTGAAATCTTCACGGTGCAAGGCAAGGCGCTCAATGAAGTGGCAAGCCGCGACATCAAGGTGCTCGTGGTCGGCAACCCGGCCAACACGAACGCGTATATCGCGATGAAGTCAGCGCCGGATCTGCCGAAGAAGAATTTCACGGCCATGCTGCGTCTGGACCACAACCGCGCGCTGTCGCAACTGGCATCGAAGTCGGGCAAGCCGGTTGCTGCTATCGAAAAGCTGGCTGTGTGGGGCAATCACTCGCCGACCATGTACCCGGATTTCCGTTTCGCTACGGTGGAAGGCGAGTCGCTGACCAAGCTGATCAGCGACGACGAATGGAACCGCAACACGTTTATCCCGACCGTCGGCAAGCGCGGTGCGGCGATCATCGAAGCGCGTGGTTTGTCGTCGGCAGCGTCGGCGGCCAACGCGGCTATCGACCACGTGCGCGACTGGGTGCTGGGCACGAACGGCAAGTGGGTCACCATGGGCATTCCGTCTGATGGTTCGTATGAAATCCCGGAAGACATCATCTACGGTGTTCCCGTGACGTGCGAAAACGGCGAATACAAGCGTGTTGAAGGCCTGGAAATCGACGCGTTCTCGCGCGAGAAAATGACCGGCACGCTGAACGAATTGCTCGAAGAGCGTGAAGGCGTTGCGCATCTGCTGGGCAAGTAAGCGGGTCTGGCAGTCTTTGCGTTTCACGCGAGCGCCTGGCCACAAGGCCGGCGCTCGCTGCTGATTCGAGTGCGTTTGGCATCTGGCGTCTGATGGCGCCTTGAATAACGTCCGAACCCACCCGAATCCGCGTTTCCACCCTCTTTACAAGCAACCCGACGCCGACGATGCGCGCTCTCACCCCCGCCGAAGTCCTGTTTGAAGGCGACGTTCCACCCGCCGTGATGCCCCCCTGCGATCACTATGCAGGAAGCGAAAAGCTGATCAGGAAATCGCTCGCCCTCCAGGCGCAACTCGGCCCAGTGTTCGACGTTACGCTCGACTGCGAGGACGGCGCGCAAGTCGGTCAGGAAGCGTCGCACGCCGAGTTGGTGGCATCGTTTCTCGGCAGCGAGGACGACCGCTTCGGTCGCGTCGGCGTGCGTATTCACGACTTCCAGAACCGCGCATGGCGCGACGACGTGCGCATCATCCTGCGCGCCGCCAAAAAAGCGCCCGCCTATGTCACGCTGCCCAAGATTCGCAGCGTCTTCGATGCCGTCGAGATGGTCGCGTTCATCGAAGCGTCGCGGTGTGAGCTTGGGATCAAGCACGCTATTCCGTGCCAGTTGCTGATCGAAACGCATGGCGCGCTGGCCGAGGTCTTCGAACTCGCGGCGCTTCCTGGCGTCGAAGCGCTGAGCTTCGGGCTGATGGACTTTGTGTCGGCGCATAACGGCGCGATCCCCGACACTGCAATGCGCTCGCCCGGCCAGTTCGATCATCCGCTCGTGCGGCGCGCGAAGCTGGAGATCGCGGCGGCTTGCCACGCGCATGGCAAGGTGGCGTCGCATAACGTCTCCACCGAAGTGCGCGATATGAGCGTGGTCGCGGGCGACGCCCAGCGCGCCCGCAACGAGTTTGGCTACACGCGCATGTGGAGCATTCACCCGGATCAGATCCGGCCGATCGTCGATGCCTTCCTGCCGCGGCAAGACGAGATTGCGACCGCCACGGAGATCCTGCTCGCCGCGCAAAACGCGCAGTGGGGACCGACACGGTATCAGGACACGCTGCACGATCGCGCAAGCTATCGGTATTACTGGTCGGTGCTGCGCCGCGCGAAAGCGTCGGCCCAGGCGCTGCCCGAAGGCGCACAGACGCTTTTTTCACAAGACAAGTAACGCGTTCTACATATCAGGAGACTGGGTCGAATGAGCGATACGTTAGCGAAAGAAGCACCCGCCACCGGCGGCTTCAAACCGAAGAAATCGGTCGCGCTGTCGGGCGTGACAGCGGGGAACACCGCGCTGTGCACCGTCGGCAAGACGGGCAATGACTTGCACTATCGTGGCTACGACATCCTGGATATTGCCGGGACCTCCGAGTTCGAGGAGATCGCGTATCTGCTCGTGCATGGCAAGCTGCCCACGGTCGCTGAACTCAAGACGTACAAGGCCAAGCTCAAGGGTTTGCGTGGCCTTCCCGCGAACCTGAAAGCTGCGCTGGAATGGATTCCCGCATCCGCTCACCCGATGGATGTGATGCGCACCGGCGTCTCCGTGCTTGGAACTGTGCTGCCCGAGAAGGAAGACCACAACATATCCGGCGCCAAGGATATTGCCGACCGCCTGATGGCCTCGCTCGGCTCGATTCTGCTGTACTGGTACCACTATTCTCATAACGGCCGGCGCATTGAAACCGAGACCGATGACGATTCCATCGGCGGGCATTTCCTGCATTTGCTGCATGGTGTTCCGCCGTCGAAGTCATGGGTCGATGCAATGCACGCTTCGTTGATCCTGTATGCCGAGCACGAGTTCAATGCATCGACGTTCACCTGTCGCGTAATCGCCGGCACGGGCTCGGACATGTACTCGGCCATTACCGGCGGCATTGGCGCATTGCGAGGCCCGAAGCATGGCGGCGCGAACGAAGCCGCATTCGACATTCAATCGCGCTATCAGACGCCCGATGAAGCGGAAGCCGATATCCGTCGTCGCGTTGACGCAAAGGAAGTGGTGATCGGCTTCGGTCATCCGGTGTACACGATCTCAGACCCGCGCAACAAGGTGATCAAGGAAATCGCGAAAAAACTGGCTAAGGAAGCCGGCGACACGAAGCTCTACGACATCGCCGAGCGCCTGGAAACAACGATGTGGGACGCGAAGAAGATGTTCCCGAACCTGGACTGGTTCAGCGCCGTTTCATATCACGCGATGGGCGTGCCCACGGCCATGTTCACGCCGCTGTTCGTGATCTCGCGGACCTCGGGCTGGAGCGCTCACATCATTGAACAACGTATCGACAACAAGATCATCCGGCCGAGTGCAAATTACACCGGTCCCGAAAATCTGAAGTTCCAATCTATAAATAAGCGAAAATAGCGCGCTGCGTGCGCCGGATAGCCCGAATCGGCGCGCGTGCTTTCGCAAAACGGGCCAATGCAGCCGGTCATTTCACCCCGCGAACTGGCGCTGCAACGACCCCGATTGAACATTTAAACGAAATTTAGAAAGGCTGTCATTGATGAATAAACTCCTGATCGCTAGCGTTGTCGGCGCCCTGTCCCTCTCGGGCATGCTCGCCACCACGAGCGCGCTGGCCGCAGACGCCACGACGACCACTACCACCACCACGGCCAAGAAGGCAGTCGCAAAACGCCCGGCGCCGGCACGCCGCCTGATCAAGCGTAAACCCGCCACGGAAGCTAAAGCGGCAGCAAAAGTGGACCCGATCCCGGAAGGTTCGACGAAATGGTCGTGCAATGAAGGCCTGGCCTTCTACCTGAAAGGCGACATGAAGCGTGACCAGGTCATTACCGTGAACTGGGCGAAGAAAGACTATCAATTGCCGCGTGAAAACACCACGACCGGCGCAGACCGCTTCCACGATGCAGCAACGGGCATGGACCTCGTCGTGATCCCGAGCAAGGCCATGTTGTTCTCGGACAAGGACTCGTCGCGTCTCGCCGACGAATGCAAGACGGATGAAATGGCTGCAGCAGGCACGCCGGCTCCGACGCAATCCAACGCACTGATCAAGAACGTCAAGTAAGTTTTTACCAGAGGTTTTTCGATGTCCGCACCGATTTCCAACGTCCGGCCCGAGCCGGATCGAGTATTAGTCGATATCGTCGACTACGTTCTCAACTTTCAAGTCGACAGCACGCTCGCACTCGACACCGCGCGCAACTGCCTGATCGACACGCTCGGCTGCGGACTCGAAGCACTGACTTATCCTGCCTGCACCAAGCTGATGGGACCCATCGTGCCCGGCACGATTGTCCCCAACGGCGCCAAGGTGCCCGGCACCTCTTTCCAGCTCGACCCGGTTCAGGCTGCGTTCAACATTGGCGCAATGATCCGCTGGCTCGACTTCAACGACACGTGGCTCGCTGCCGAATGGGGCCATCCGTCCGACAATCTCGGCGGCATCCTGGCAACGGCCGACTGGCTGTCGCGTAATGCGGTGGCTACGGGGAAGAAGCCTCTGTCGATGAAAGACGTCCTGATCGCGATGGTCAAGGCGCATGAAATTCAAGGCTGTATCGCGCTGGAGAATTCGTTCAACAAGGTTGGGCTCGATCACGTTTTGTTGGTGAAGCTCGCCTCAACGGCAGTGGTCGGTCAGATGATCGGCCTGACGCGCGATGAGTTGATCAATGCTGTTTCGTTGGCCTTCGTCGATGGTCATTCGCTGCGCACGTATCGTCATGCGCCGAATACGGGCTCGCGCAAGTCATGGGCCGCCGGCGATGCGACCTCGCGCGCCGTGCGTCTCGCGTTGATCGCGAAGACGGGCGAGATGGGATATCCGTCGGTTCTGACCGCTAAAACATGGGGTTTTTACGACGTGCTCTTCAAGGGCAACCAGTTCAAGTTTCAGCGTCCATACGGCTCGTACGTGATGGAGAACGTGCTGTTCAAGATCTCGTTCCCGGCTGAATTCCACTCGCAAACGGCGGTGGAAGCGGCAATGACCTTGCACGCCAAACTCGCGGAAACGGGTAAGCGTGTTGAAGACATCAAGAAGATCACGATCCGCACGCACGAAGCGGCGATTCGCATCATCGATAAAAAGGGTCCGCTCGATAACCCCGCCGATCGCGATCACTGCATTCAATACATGATCGCCGTGCCGTTGATTCACGGTCGCCTGACCGCTTCGGATTACGAAGACGGCATAGCGAAGGATCAACGTATCGACACGTTGCGCGCGAAGATGGAATGCGTGGAAGACCCGCAATTCACGAAGGATTATCACGATCCGGAGAAGCGTTCGATCGCTAATGCGCTGACGGTCGAGTTCAACGACGGCAGCAAATTCGACGAGGTAGTCGTCGAATATCCGATTGGACATAAGCGTCGCCGGGAAGACGGCATTCCCCTTCTGGTCGAAAAGTTCAGGACCAATCTCGCACGGCGTTTCCCAGCCAAGCAGCAAGAGGCGATCCTCGCGGTATCGCTGGATCAGGCAACGCTCGAAGCAATGCCGGTCAATGAATATGTAGATTTGTACGTGATTTAGTCAGGATTCTTCACCCGCTTTTAGATCAAACGTTTCGAAGGTATTTCCTCGTTTAAACCAAGGAAAAAAAACATGGCCCACAATCTCCACAAAACGCTCAAGGAATTCGACAGCGGTTCCGGCAAAGGCAAGTACTACTCGTTGCCCGCACTCGGAAAGGCGCTGAACGTCAAGATCGAACGCCTGCCGGTGTCGATCCGCATCGTGCTGGAATCGGTGCTGCGCAACTACGACGGCAAGAAGATCGGCGAAGAACACATCAAGCAACTGGCGAACTGGAAGCCGGTCGCGGATCGTACCGATGAAATCCCGTTCGTCGTCTCGCGCGTCGTGCTGCAGGATTTCACCGGCGTGCCGCTGCTCGCCGATATCGCCGCGATGCGTGGCGTCGCGAAGCGCGCAGGCAAGGACCCGAAGGCTATCGAGCCGCTCGTGCCGGTCGATCTGGTGGTCGATCACTCGGTGCAGATCGATTACTTCCGTCAGAAAGACGCGCTCGACCTGAACATGAAGCTGGAATTCCAGCGCAATAACGAGCGCTACCAGTTCATGAAGTGGGGCATGCAAGCCTTCGATACGTTCAAGGTCGTGCCGCCGGGCGTGGGTATCGTGCACCAGGTGAACCTGGAATATCTGGCTCGCGGCGTGCACAAGAAGACGGTCGACGGCGACACCGTGTATTACCCGGATACGCTCGTCGGCACGGACAGCCACACGACGATGATCAATGGTATCGGCGTGGTGGGTTGGGGCGTGGGCGGTATTGAAGCGGAAGCCGGCATGCTCGGCCAGCCGGTGTATTTCCTGACGCCGGATGTGGTCGGCGTCGAGCTGAAGGGCAAGATCCGCGAAGGCGTGACGGCGACCGACCTGGTGCTGACCGTCACCGAAATGCTGCGCAAAGAGAAGGTCGTCGGCAAGTTCGTCGAGTTCTTTGGCGAAGGCACGAAGTCGCTGTCGCTGCCGGATCGCGCGACCATCGGCAACATGGCGCCGGAATACGGTGCAACCATGGGCTTCTTCCCCGTCGATGAAAAGACCATCGATTACTTCAAGGGAACGGGCCGTACCGACGCAGAAATCTCGGCGTTCGAAGCTTATTTCAAGGCGCAAAACCTGTTCGGCGTGCCGAAGGCCGGCGACATCGACTACACGAAGACCGTCACGCTCGACCTCGGCACGGTGGCACCGTCGCTGGCAGGTCCGAAGCGCCCGCAGGACCGTATCGAAATCGGTAACGTGAAATCGAACTTCACCGAACTCTTCTCGAAAGCTGTCAGCGACAACGGTTTCGGCAAGAAAGCCGCCGATCTCGGCAAGCAATACACGACCACGAACAAGGTCGATGTGAAGAATGGCGACATCCTGATCGCCGCCATCACGTCGTGCACGAACACGTCGAACCCGAGCGTCTTGCTTGCCGCTGGTCTGCTCGCCAAGAAGGCTGTGGAAGCGGGTTTGACGGTTGCACCGCACATCAAAACGTCGCTGGCGCCGGGATCGCGGATCGTCACCGAGTACCTGACGAAGACCAACCTGCTGACGTACCTCGACCAGCTCGGCTTCACGCTGGCCGCTTACGGCTGCACGACGTGTATTGGTAACGCAGGCGACCTGACGCCGGAACTGAACGACGCGATCACGAAGAACGACATCGTGGCAGCCGCCGTGCTGTCCGGTAACCGTAACTTCGAAGCGCGTATTCACCCGAACATCCGCGCGAACTTCCTGGCATCGCCGCCGCTGGTCGTGGCTTACGCCATCGCCGGGAACATGACGGTCGACTTGATGACGGAACCGGTCGGCAAGGGCAAGAACGGCAAGGACATTTTCCTCGGCGACATCTGGCCGACGAGCGAAGAAGTCAACGCGCTGCTCAAGTACGCACTCGACGCCGATGCGTTCCGCAAGAACTACGCCGAACTCACGAAGACCGGCGACTTGTGGAGCAAGATCGAAGGCGAAGCGGGTCAGGTTTATGACTGGCCGAAGTCGACGTACATTGCCGAGCCGCCGTTCTTCGGCAAGGACTTCTCGATGACGCCGGCCGACAGCATCCCTGAAGTAAAGGGCGCGCGTCCGCTGGGCATTTTTGGTGACTCGGTCACGACCGATCACATCAGCCCGGCTGGTTCGATCAAGGAAAGCTCGCCCGCAGGCGTGTGGCTGAAGGCGAACGGCGTGCAGAAGGCCGACTTCAACAGCTACGGCTCGCGTCGCGGCAATCACGACGTGATGATGCGCGGTACCTTCGCCAACGTGCGGATCAAGAACCTGATGATCCCGCTGAAGGATGACGGTTCGCGCGTGGAAGGCGGCGTGACGATATTCCAGCCGAGCGGCGAAGAAATGTCGATCTATGATGCAGCCATGAAGTACATCGACGAAGGCACACCGACTATTGTGTTCGCGGGCGAAGAGTACGGCACGGGTTCATCGCGCGACTGGGCAGCGAAGGGTACGCAATTGCTCGGCGTGAAGCTGGTTGTGGCGCGTAGTTTCGAGCGGATTCACCGTTCGAACCTGGTCGGCATGGGCGTGTTGCCGCTGCAGTTCAAGGGGTCGGACAGCGTGCAGTCGCTCAATATCACGGGCGAAGAAACGTTCGACCTGGAAGGGCTTACGTCCGATATCAAGCCGCAACAGGAAGTGACGCTCGTGATCCATCGCAAGGATGGCAGCGCGCAGCGCGTGACGGTGCTGCTGCGTATCGATACGCCGATTGAAGTGGATTATTACAAGCACGGCGGGATCCTGCCGTTCGTGCTGCGCTCGCTGCTGGCAGCGTAAGTGTTTCCGCAGTAGCTTTTTGCAGGTGACCGCGCCCTTTTGAGATCAGGACGCGGGAACGTTGAACCCGGCTTCGGCCGGGTTTTTTTTCGGGTTTGCCGCTTTGAATTCAGCAACGGATTCGCGCAGCCGTTCTGCATTCTTCGCCGAACCAAGGAGATACAGCGTCTCTTGCATGCTGTTGTATTCGCTCTCCGAAACCATCACAACGCGCTTTCCGTTCCGCCGGATGATCAACGTCGGCGTGTGGTCGTTGCTGACCTCATGCAGAATTTTTTTGACGCTGATACGAAGTTCTTTGAGCGTGCATGATTTCATTCTTCGATCCAGGTATTTGGTAACGTAGGATCATTGCACGATCTTCGACGTAATCATGCGTCTGGTCAGCAGCATCCGGGAGAGAGAATGAAAAAAATTGTCATCAGAAAGATCAGTCGTTTGCGCGCCGAACGAGAGGAAGCGAATAAATCTCCCGAGGCCAAAGCCCGAATCGTTAAGTTCATCAAACTGCTTATGTCGATGCCGAATGTCGGGTTAGATTCAGATTTTGAACGGATACAAGATGTCCGTAAAACTCCGGGCGAAAGCGCCGAACAAAGAAAAACGCGACGAAGCCAGAGGCCGCGTCGCGTTTTTACTTGAAGCTAGGTGAAGCCTACTTACCGCGCCTCACTCACAAACTTCGTCACCAAATACGCTTCCATCGCTTCGCTGCCGCCTTCCGAGCCATAACCCGAATCCTTCACGCCGCCGAACGGCGTCTCGGGAATTCCCAGCCCGTGGTGGTTGATCGACACCATACCGCTTTCGATGTCCTCACCCACCGCCGCCGACGTCGCGCTCGAGCGCGTGTACGCATACGCTGCCAGACCATACGGCAAGCGGTTCGCCTCCGCGATAGCTTCGTCGTAAGACTTGAAAGTCGAAATCGGCGCGATCGGGCCGAACGGTTCTTCCGTCATGATGCGAGCCGACATCGGTACATTGGCGAGCACCGTCGGCGCGAAGAAATAGCCTTCACGGCCAATTCGCTCGCCGCCCGTCAGCACCTTGGCGCCTTGCTCAACAGCATCGGCGACCAGACGTTCCATCGCCTGAAGGCGGCGGCCGTTGGCAAGCGCGCCCATTTGCACGCCGTCTTCCAGACCATTGCCGACCTTGAGTTTCTTCGCCGTCGCGACGAAATGCTCCGTGAACTCCTCATAAGCGGATTCTTCGACGATAAACCGCGTCGGCGAAATGCACACCTGGCCAGCATTGCGGAACTTGGCGCCGGCCAGGAGTTTCGCGGCGCGCGGAATGTCGGCATCGGCGAAAACCAGCGCGGGCGCGTGGCCGCCGAGTTCCATCGTGGCGCGTTTCATGTGCTCGCCGGCCATCGCGGCCAGCAATTTGCCGACTGCCGTCGAGCCCGTGAACGAGATCTTGCGGATCAACGGATGCGCGATCAGGAACTTCGAAACGTCAGCGGGAACGCCGAACACGAGGTTCAGCACGCCAGCGGGCAACCCTGCATCGATGTAAGCCTGAACCAGCGCCGCGCAGCTTGCCGGCGTTTCTTCCGGTCCTTTCAGGACCACCGAGCACCCTGCCGCGAGCGCTGCCGACACCTTGCGCACAGCCTGATTGATCGGGAAATTCCACGGCGTGAAGGCGGCAACCGGGCCGACCGGCTCGCGCGTCACGATCTGGCGCACATTGCCGGCACGCGCCGGGATCACGCGGCCGTAGGTCCGCCGCGCTTCCTCAGCGAACCAGTCGATGGTGTCCGCTGCGCCCAGCACTTCAATGCGCGACTCGACCAGCGGCTTGCCTTGCTCCATGGTCATGATCGCGGCCACTTCCTCGGCGCGGTCGCGCAGGTTTTGCGCGGCACGGCGCATCAGCTTGCTGCGCTCGAATGCCGATACCTTGCGCCAGGCCGCAAAACCGCGTCCGGCGGCCTCGGCGGCGTCGGCGAGATGCTGTTCGCCGGCCAGCGAGAGACGGCCGATTTCCGCTTCCGTCGCCGGATTGACGACGGCGGTGTCGCGGCTGCCCGCGCGCCATGCACCGTCGATGTACAACTGCGTGTTCGGATAATGACGCGATAAAGTGCTGTCGCTCATGCTTGGCTCCTGATGGTCGTGGTTATCGGGGAAACTGCCGCCGGGGTCTGTTCAACATTCCAACATTCTCAACATCCGAAACCCGGCGAATCAGCCATTTATGGTAACGCGATCAGGCGGGTTTTGCTCGCGGCGGTGAATGGGGGCGTCGCCACGGGCCGCTGCAAGCGGCTTTACCCTTAAACTGACCACTACGACTGGCGGCAACGATCAGGGATTCCGCTCCGCCGCCGTTCGCAAACGCACCGCCCAAGCCCGAGCCAGACAAACCTAACGGAATTCATCCAATAAACCCCTAGTGCTCACGAAAAAACTCACGTCTGCGCCGGAACTCCAGCGCTTCGCCCGTACGCTCATCAGTTGCCTGCTCAGCTACTACGTCGCAAAACTCGCGACGCTCCCCGAGCTTTACTGGGCGGTTATCACCACCCTGGTTGTCGTCACGCAGCCCAGCCTCAACCAGGCGTTGAACACCGGCCGCGACCAGATCATTGGGGCGGTGATCGGTGGAGTGGTCGGCGTGGTCGGCTTGTTCGCCATCCTGCGGGGCGCCCAGCCGCTTATCGTGTTCGCCATCGCGCTCTTGCCGCTCGCAGCGCTAGCTGCCTGGCGTCCAACCCTCCGGCTCGCCTGCGTCACGCTCGTCGTCGTTGTGCTGATTCCGGCAAGCGGTCTGGGCTCGCCGTACGAACGGCCGATCGACCGTGTGCTCGAAATCCTGATCGGCGCGGGCGCGGCGCTTCTCGTCGCGTTCCTGATGCCGAACCGCGCGATCAATGCAGCCCACGATCGCGCGAGTGACATCGTCCTGGCGTTAGGCGAGTTGATCACGCTGACTCTGCGCAAGCCCGATGACGCGAACGAAGCCGAGCGTCTGCATCGGCAATCTGCGGCCGCGGAGCAGGCACTCGATGACGCCATCACCGAAGCCGGCCGCGAGCACATCATCGTGCCGGTGAAGCGCTCGCGCGGGAACGTGATCGATAAGGTCGCGCCCATGCTGACGCGGCTGCATCGCGACGCGCTGTTTCTGGGTCAGGCTTTCACCGGCGATCCACAACTTGCGGGGCGACTGAGCGCAATCAACCGCGACGCGCTGAAAGTGACCGCCGACGCATTCGCGGAGTTATCGAAAACATTAGCTGCCGCGCTCGATGCCGATCAAAGCCATCAGGACGATAACGTCCGGCTTGCACGGGCGTCGTTCGAGAGGCTGAGAACGGCATCGAACAACGCATGTGAATCGATGGAAAAGAATACCGTCCTGCCCTTCGTGCTGAACCTGCTGGTGCAGGACTTTGGGGATCTGATCGCGACAGTCGAAGTGCTGGATAAACGCGAGTAGAAAAAGAGCGGCCGCCACCCATAGGCGGTCGTCAGGCAACGCACGCGCGCGGCTCGAAGACGCTGCGCCATCTGGCCGCCATCTCCCGGCCATCTTTACGCCACCGTGGTTGCCTATGATGTGTATCGAATGCCAAGACGATCTCGGTCCTCTTCTATCCGTGCTTCAACGGGAGTTTGACTCATGAACGACAAGCCTCAACGGCCGGACGCTACTGACGATGAGCCGGCCACGCTCTTCGAGCGCGTGACGCGCCGCTCTTTTTTGACACGAGTCGGTGCGGCGGGCGTCGCAATGGGCACCGGCCAACTACATTCTCTTGCGCTCGCGGATTCCGACGATGCAAGCCAGAACGCTGCGCCAAGCGGCGGCGTGCCAACGGACAATGACAGCGTTCATGTACGATTGAACGTCAATGGCACGCTCCATGAACTGGATATCGATCCGCGAACCACGCTGCTCGATTGCGTGCGCGAACACCTCCGCCTCACCGGCACCAAGAAGGGTTGCGACCATGGCCAATGCGGCGCCTGCACGGTCCATGTGGACGGCAGGCGCGTGAATTCGTGCCTGAGCCTTGCGGCCACTCACGAAGGCGAAGCGATCACAACTATCGAAGGCATAGGACGGCCAGGCAACCTGCATCCGATGCAAGCAGCCTTCGTCGAACATGACGGCTTTCAATGCGGCTACTGTACGTCAGGGCAGATCATGTCCGCCGTCGCCTTGCTTAAAGAACCCTACGGCCACAGCGACGAGGACATCAAAGAGGCAATGAGCGGCAATATCTGCCGCTGCGGCGCCTATTCGAACATCGTCTCCGCGATCCAGCAAGTTCGCCAGAAAGCCTAAACGGAGCGAACGAATGGAACACTTTCAGCTCAAGCGCGCGGCCGATGTCGAACAGGCACTGAACATGGCAATGGCGCAGACCAGCGCAGTCAACCCTCCAGGCATGCCATCGACACGCTTCCTGGCCGGCGGCACGACCCTGCTCGACTTGATGAAGCTCGACGTAGAGCGCCCGACGCAAGTCATTGACATCCACCGCCTGCCGCTCGATAAGGTCGAAACACTCGACGGCGGCGTCACGATAGGCGCAATGGTTCGCAATGCCGATCTCGCGAATCATCCGTTGATCAAGGTGCACTATCCCGTGTTGTCCCAGGCGCTGCTGTCGGGCGCCTCGGCGCAGTTGCGCAACATGGCGACGACCGGCGGCAACCTGCTGCAACGGACGCGCTGCATCTACTTCCGCGATACGAAAACACCTTGCAACAAGCGCGAACCGGGCAGCGGCTGCTCCGCAATCGAGGGCTTCAACCGTAATCTCGCCATCCTGGGAACGAGCGACCACTGCATCGCGACCAATCCGTCGGACATGAATGTCGCGATGACGGCGCTCGAAGCGACCGTCCACACCGAGAGTCCGGAGGCCAGGCGAAGCATCGCCATTGACGACTTTTTCCTGTTGCCCGGCACTACGCCTGAACGCGAAACGTCGCTCAATGCCGGCGAGCTGATCACCCACGTGACGCTGCCCGCGCCGATGCCCGGTAGTCGCAGCGTCTATTTGAAACTGCGCGACCGTGCATCGTATGAGTTCGCGTTGGCATCGGCAGCAGTTGTCCTGACTGTATCGTCGGGTAGGATCGACCACGTCAGGATCGCGCTGGGCGGCGTGGGCGTGAAGCCATGGCGTTCGCACGAGGCGGAAGCGGCGCTTCTCGGACGCGCGCCCGATGCCCTTGCGTTTCGTGCGGCAGCCGAAGCCGCGCTTCAGTCAGCCCGCCCGCAAAGCCAGAACGGCTTCAAGGTCGAGTTGGCGAAGCGCTGCATTCAGCACGCACTCACGCTTGCCACCCAGACTGCCTGACTCGATGTTCGCGTCGCGGAGAAGACAATGCAATTAGCTACGAAGAAAGCGCAGCCATTTATTGGCGGTGACTTCCAAAGAATTGATGGCCCGCTCAAGGTAAGCGGCCTCGCGACGTACACGTCGGATTTCATCTTGCCCGGGATGCTCTACGCGGTGCCCGTTTGCGCGACCATCGGCAAGGGACGCGTGATGCGGCTCGACACCGCTGCGGCCGCGAAAATGCCCGGCGTGAAAGCGGTCTTCACACGCGAGAATATCGGCAAGTTCTATCGTATCGGCTTCGCCTCTGATGCGAGAATCGATGAGAAGCGCCCGCCGTTCGAGGATGACAACATCTACTATTACGGCCAGTACATTGCCGTGGTGGTGGCCGATACCTTCGAGCAGGCAACCGCGGCGTCCGGCGCGGTGAAGGTAAGCTATTCGACGAGCCCACCCGATGTGCGCACGGAGATGTCGGCAGAAAACACGCCTTCGGTCGATACGCAACGAGGCGACGTTGACACCACTTTCGCCAATGCACCCGATGCGCTCAAGCTCGACCAGACCTACACCACGCCGATCGAAACGCATAACCCGATCGAACTGCACGCGACCGTTGTCGCATTCGACGGCACAAATTATACGTTCTACGAAACATCGCAGTCGATTGTGAACCAGCGGCAAGTCATGGCGCTGATGCTCGGCGTGTCGGAAGATCAGGTGCGCGTCATCATGAAATACCTTGGCTCCGGGTTCGGCGGCAAACTGTTTCCGTGGTCGCACTCATTGCTCGCAGGCGCTGCGGCGCGCAATCTGCAGCGCCCGGTCAAGCTGGTGGTGACCCGCGAGATGATGTTTCACAACGTAGGCCACCGTACCAGCACGCAGCAGCGCATGCGTTTGTCGACCACGCCCGATGGGCATTTCACCTCGTTCCAGCAAGACTATATCTATCAGACGGCTCGCCGGGAAACACGTAAAGAGAACTGCGGCGAGACGACGGGCTATCTGTACAGCTCGCCTAACCTGCGCGTGACTGCCGCCTTTGCACGCCGGGACATTGCTCCCAGCACGTCGATGCGCGGCCCGGGCGCGGTGCCGGGCCTGTTCGCGATCGAGTCGGCCGTCGACGAACTCGCCATCAAGCTCAGCGTCGATCCGCTCCACTTGCGGTTGATCAACGAGCCCACGATGGACGAGAGCCGGAATGTGCCTTTCTCATCGCGGCATCTTAAAGAGTGCATGACGCTCGGCGCCGATAAGTTCGGCTGGTCGAACCGAACCGCTGCTGTCGGCTCGATGCGCCGTGACGGCCTGGTGCTCGGATGGGGCATGGCAGCGGGGTCGTGGGCGGCGAGGCGATTGCCTGCGGAGGCGATCGTCGAACTGCATGGCGATGGGACCGCTCGCGTGTCGACGGCGACGCAGGACATCGGCACGGGTACCTACACCGTTTTGGCCCAGATGGTCGCCAATCTGACGGGTATCGCGCTCAACAAGATTTCCGTGGTGATCGGCGATACCCGTTTGCCGCCAGGACCGTTGTCCGGTGGCTCGATGGTGACCGCGTCGCTGGTTCCCGCCGTGACGCAGGCCACCCAGGCGGTCGTCCAGCAGCTTCTCGCGACTGCTGCCGAGGCGGACAACTCGCCGTTCAAAGGGCAGTCGGTGGACGCGCTGGGTTTCGAACAAGGCATGGTCTATCGCAAGGGGACCTCGCCCGGAGCGGGCGTGCCGTTCGAACGAATCCTGGCGCCTGCGCAGGTCAGCATCCTGATAGGCAGAGGTCGTTCCGGTTCGAGCCAGTCAGATGCCGATGCGGACAAAGTGTCGATTCACTCGTATTGCGCGCACTTTATCGAGGTCACGTGGCAGCCGGAAACTGCACGGTTACGCGTGAGCCGGGTCGTGAGCGTGATCGATGGCGGCAAGATCATTAACGCGCGCACGGGTCTGAACCAGATCGAAGGGGCGATCGTGATGGGCGTCGGCATGGCGCTTTTCGAGGAGACGCACTACGACTCGCGTTCCGGCGCGCCGCTGAACCGTAACCTCGCCGACTACGTGATGACGACGCATGCCGACTCGCCAAAGATGGACGTGACGTTCCTGGACTATCCGGATTTCGCGCTGAATCCGCTCGGCGCGCGCGGGATCGGAGAGATCGGCATGGCAGGCATTGCGCCTGCCATTACGAATGCCGTGTATCACGCGACGGGCATACGCGTGCGTAATCTTCCGGTGCGGATCGAGGACCTGTTAGCCGCGCCCGGATCCGCATAAAGGCCTTAGCGCCTCATTACATCGGCGGCGCGACGCCATCCTTCTCAACCACTACGCGCGAAGCTGCAAACTCGGTACCGCTCACCGGCGACGCCACGATAAACACCTTCTTGCCGGCGACCAGGTCCGTGCGCGCGGCTGGCGCGAACGTCACCACCGGCACGCCGTCCGGTACCGTCACCGTGTTGCTGCCGCCCTTGTACGAGAGCTTCAGATCACGTCCGCTCGTGCCCGTCACGATTTGATCGACGTTTGCATTCGTCATCGTGCTGTTCGGCGAAAGGTCCCACGCATAGTGGCCTTCACCCGATCCGCGTGCCGCTTCCGGGAACACCAGCACTTCGGTCGCCGTCATCTTGCCGTCGGTACCGGTGGTTGCGGCCGTGCCGATAAACGAGCCGGTCTTGATGTCGGAGAGCTTGATGTTCTTCACGGCCGTGACCGGCGTGTCCTGCTTCATGTCGATGGTTACCGTGTCGCCGCTGCGACGATGCACGGTCAGCGTATCGCCGGACAACGAGACGATATCGCCACGAATACGCGCTGGTTTAGCCGCCGGCGCCTGAGCAAACGCAACGCTGGCAAACGCGAGCGCAGCAACGGAAACACCGAGTTTCAAACGCAATGATGTGGATGAGGAAATTGACATGGAGGCTCCAGTTTTAGTATTTGACGCGAGAAAATTCAGGCACCACCGAACCAGTTGTAACCCTGGTTCTCCCAGTAACCACCGGGATATTCGTTCGTCACGGTAATCGAGACGATGTGCTTCGGGTTCTTGTAGCCGAGCTTCGTCGGCATGCGCAGCTTCATCGGGAAGCCGTATTTCGGCGGCAAGACCTGCCCGTCGTACGTCAGCGTCAGGAGCGTCTGGGCATGCAGCGCCGTGGGCATGTCGATGCTGGTTGAATAGTTATCCGCGCAATGGAACGCGACGTATTTGGCCGTGGTGTCGGCGCCGGAACGCTTGAGGAAATCGGAGAAACGCACACCACCCCACTTGCCGATCGCGCTCCATCCTTCAATGCAGATGTGCCGCGTCACCTGGCTTTCCTGCGGCAACGCGCGCAGTTCTTCAAGCGTCCAGACGTTCTTGCCCTTCACCAGTCCACCGACCGGCAGCTTGTATGTAGCTGCATCGACGATCGGTACATCGTCGATGTCATAGAACGCGTTGAACGGGAACGGCCGCGTGATCATCGACTCGGGATAGGTCGGCGCGAGCTTGTTCGGATCGAAGAGGAACGCTTGTGCTTCGTCATTGAAACGCGACATGGTCCGCAACACGGTGTTGACGGATTTATCGTCGGAAATATTGCAGCCCGACAGCAGCATGAGACCGCCAAGCGACAGAATTCGCTTGCCGAAAAGACGCCGCGCCGGCGCCTTCAATTCGTTGCGCGCGTCTTTGAGGATGTTGTCGACATCGAGCTTCGCGTTCGCGGCAATCAGTTCGCTCTTTCTGTTCAGCATGGTTCAGCGGCCCCGGATCATCAGCAACAACGAGCGTGGAACGAGCGCGACCATCACCACGTGCAACACGAAAAACGCCACCAGGAAACTCATCGCGAAGAAGTGGACCACGCGGGCGTTGTCGTAACCGCCCATGAGGTCGCGCAGCCACGGGAATTGCACCGACTTCCAGACCGCAAGGCCCGACAAGATGACGACCACAATGTCCACGATCACCGCCAGATACGCAGCCTTCTGCACGGCGTTGTAGTGCGTGAGATCGTCATGCTTGAGCTTGCCGGTCAGCGCGGCGCGCAGATCGCCAAACAGGCTTTTGATGCTGAGCGGAAACAGCTTGCGGCGGAATCGTCCGGAGATGACGTTCATCCCCACGTACACCAGGAAGTTCGCGACCAGCACCCACATGGCCGCGAAGTGCCACAGCAACGCGCCGCCCAGCCATCCGCCCAACGTGATGCTCGGCGGGAAAACGAACGAACGAAAAATCGGCGAGGCGTTATAGACCTGCCAGCCGCTCGTCACCATCACCACGACCGCCAGCGCATTGATCCAGTGCGTGATGCGAACCCAGCCGGGCTGGGTGATGGCATGAGCCGGAAGTTGAGTCGAAGATGGGTTCAAGCTCGTCTCGTGGTGGATGGATCGAACAGGATGCGAGATGCTGTGGCTCGAGGATTCGGGGGACTTGATGGACACATGGCCGCGTTGCACGGTGCTACGCGCGCAGGCCTCGTCTGGATTGCATCTTAGCGACCGCACGCTGATCTGCGCATGACGCGTTAATGACTTTTTTGTCATCTTTTCCGCGCGTCGTGGCAGGTGGATAGAATGGGCCTTGTTTCTCACGCAAACCCTCACGCAAAGCGAAGCGCCCGCAGCATGACCATCCTGGTTATAGAAGACGACCGTAAGACCGGCGACTATCTGAAGAAGGGGCTCACCGAGTCCGGGTATCAGGTCGACCTGATCCGCAATGGCGCTGATGGCTTGCATCAGGCGCTGGCCCATCCGTACGAGCTGATCGTGCTGGATGTGATGCTGCCCGGCCTGGACGGATGGCAGATCATGCAGGCGTTGCGCGCGAAGCGCGACCTGCCAGTCATCTTCCTGACCGCGCGCGATCATGTCCGGGACCGTATTCACGGCCTCGAACTGGGCGCGGACGATTACCTTGTCAAACCCTTCTCGTTCACCGAACTCGTGCTGCGCATCCGTACGTTGCTGCGGCGCGGCGTAGTACGTGAGTCGGATGTATTCCAGGTCGCGGATCTTCACGTCGATGTCCTGCGCCGACGCGTGACGCGCCAAGGCATGGACATCGCGTTGACGAACAAGGAATTCGCGTTGCTCCACCTCTTCTGCAAGCGGCAGGGCGAAGCGTTGTCGCGGACCTTGATTGCATCGGAAGTGTGGGACATGAATTTCGACAGCGATACCAACGTAGTCGATGTCGCCATCAAACGCCTGCGCGCGAAGCTCGATCAACCCTTCGATATCAAGCTGATCCACACGGTGCGCAGCATCGGTTATTCGTTCGGTGCATCCGGGGATTCGCATTGAGTCCGCTATGGCGTTCGCGTTCGCTGGTCGTGCGCATCACCTGCCTGTTCGCGCTGATCGTGTGCGTGGTGGTCAGCATGGTCGGAGGGTCGCTGTATCACGCAACTAGCGCCACGCTGTCCACGCGCGCCGATTACCAGTTGATCGGACGGGTCGAACACTTTCGCTCGCTGCTGCACGATCTCTACACCATCAAGGAAATCGAAGCGCGGCCCAAGCTGTTCGAAACCATGCTCGGCGACAGTCAGGACGTGATTATTTTCCAGCGCCCCGGCCTCGCGCCGTTCATCAACGTGAACCCTGAAAACATGCCGTTGCCACCGCTCGTCCCGGTGCCCGTGCAGCGCGCCGTCAATCTCGACGCGCTCTATGAAGGAACGCGCCGGGACGGTGTGCGCATGCGCTGGGTTGCAGCGCAAGCCCAGGTAGGCGACAGCGGCGAAGTCATCGAGATCATCGCGGCGCACGTGATGACCCAGGAAGCGCGGGTTCTCTCGACATATCTCGTGCGGGTCTGGATCAACGTGGTCAGCGCGGTGCTGATCACCGCGCTGCTCGCCTGGTGGGTATCAAGCCGTGGTCTTGCGCCACTGCGAAAAATGGCCGACAGGGTCGCCGGAATCACGCCCGACACCTTGTCCGCGAGACTCGATATCAAGAACACGCCGACCGAACTGCAAAGCCTCGCGATGTCGTTCAACGCCATGCTCGACCGCCTGGCGACCGGTTATGAACGGCTGCTGCAGTTCTCCGCGGATCTGGCGCATGAGGTACGCACGCCTATCGGCGTACTGATCGGACAGACGCAGGTTACGCTCGCGCATACGCGCAACGAGAGCGAATACAAGAGCGTGCTGGAGTCGAATCTGGAGGAGCTGGAGCGGCTTGGACGCATTGCGCAGAACATCCTGTTTCTCGCACAGGCGGATCACGAGCGGCAGGACATAGAGCGCACGCCGCTGAACATTCGCGAGCAACTGGAAACCATCGCGACGTACTTCGAAGGACTCGCCGACGAACGCAATCTCAGCTTCGAAGTGCATGCCGAAGGTGAGATGTTTGCCAACGCGATCATGTCCCGCCGCGCAATCAGCAACGTGGTAGTCAACGCGGTGCGCTATGCCGAAGCCGGCACCACGATCCGGCTGACCGGCAGGGAAGACACGCAGCACGGCGCAGTTATCGTGATCGGCAATCAGGGCATGCCCGTCGCGCCCGACGACCTCGCGCGCCTGTTCGACCGTTTTTATCGCGGCGATACAGCCCGCAGCGAGTTCACGGAATCGAGCGGCTTGGGGCTTTCCATTGTGCAGGCGATCATGCGGCTGCACGGCGGGTCGGCGTCGGTGAGTTGTTCGGCGGACGGCTGGATCGAATTCACGCTCCGGTTCGCCGACCCGCCGCATCCAGCCCCGGCACATTTAGCCGCACCTACGCCACCGCGCCAGCCTTGAGCGCCAGTTCCTGACGTTCGGCCAGCAGGCCGTGAATCTGCGATACGACCGCCGCGCCCTCGCCCACCGCCGCCGCCACTCGTTTGGTCGACGCCGAGCGCACATCGCCAATGGCAAACACGCCCGGCACGCTGGTTTCCAGCGAGGTCGAGCCGTCAGCGTGGCCGGCATGGGCAGCAGGTCCTGTCAGCACGAAACCCTTGCCGTCGGTGTTGACATTGCAGCCGCGCAGCCACGCCGTGTTCGGGTTGGCGCCGGTGAACAGGAACAGATGCCGTGCGTCGAGCGTGAGCGAACCGTCAGGCGTCTTGCAATGCACGGCGGCGAGCGTCCGGCCATCGCCTTCCAGCGACTCGATCTGTGTGCGTGTATGCACCGTCACGTTCGGCAATGCCGCGATCCGGTCGATCAGATACTTCGACATGCTCAACTCCAGCCCCGGTCCGCGGATCAGCAGATGCACCCGCGCCGCGTGCGAGGCGAGATACACCACCGCTTGTCCGGCCGAATTGCCACCGCCCACCAGCACGACTTCCGAGCCCTTGCAGAGCTTCCCTTCGACCGGCGATGCCCAGTAATACGTGCCATGCCCTTCGAATTTTTCGAGCCCGACAATATCTGGCCGCCGATAAGCCGCGCCCGTCGCGATCACGATCGTATGCGAGCTCACGCGCTGCCCGTTCATCAGCTCGATCTGGATCGGCATGCAGTCACAGTGAAGCGACTTGATCTCGGTCGGAATGGCGATGTGCGCACCGAACTTCTGCGCCTGCACGAACGCGCGCCCGGCCAATGCCTGACCGGAAATGCCGGTCGGAAAGCCGAGATAGTTTTCGATCCGTGAACTTGCGCCGGCCTGGCCGCCGGGCGCGCGGCAATCGAATACCGCCACCGACAACCCCTCGGACGCCGCATACACGGCCGTCGCCAATCCGGCCGGCCCGGCGCCGACGACCGCGACATCGTAGATATGCGCCGGATCGAATTCCGGCAGCCAGCCGAGTTGCGACGCGAGCTGGTTTTCATCGGGCGCGCGCATCACCGTGCCGTCGGGACAAATGACAAGCGGGAAATCCGCCTTCGATGTCGAGATCCGTTCGAGCAACGCAATGGCCTCGGGATCGGTGCACGCGTCGATCACGGTATGCGGATAACCGTTGCGGCTCAAAAAGCCTTGCAGCGATACCAGCCGTCCATCGTCCGACTGGCCTACGAGAATCGGCCCGCTGCCCTTTTCGATCAACCCGACGCGACGCAGGATCAGCGAGCGCATGATCCGTTCGCCGAGTTCCGCTTCCGCCACCAGCAGCGCGCGCAGCCGCTCGGGCACGATCAGGATGGCTTCGACGTCTTCTATCGCGTGACCATCGACCAACGCGGGCTTGCCTGACAACTGGGCGACTTCCGCCAGGTATTGCCCGGGCTCCGCCTCGGTCACCAGATGCACGTGGCCCAGTCCGTCGCGCCGCGTAATCCGCACCCGGCCGTTCAACAGCACGAACATGCCCGGGCCGGGCACGCCGACTTCGAACATGAGTTCGCCCGCGCGCCAGTACTGCACGTTGCCGAAGCGCCGCATGCGGTCGATTTCCTCGACCGTGAGATACGGGTACATCTGGTGCTTGCGGCTTTGGAGCGGCGAGAACGGGGCGTCGGCCGCGGCTTCCGTCGGCGCCATGCTGATCGTGTCGTTCATGATCGCGTTGAGATCTTCCGACACAGGCTGCTCACCGTCACGCCATTCCGCGTGACCGTGGCCGTGGTCAGGCGCTTCGTTGATCCCTTCGGGCGTAGTACTCATGCGTGGCGATCTCCATGCAGGTAGACGGCGTCATGCAACGCGCCTTTGTCGGCGGACGGCGCTTTCGCGGGCCACGGGCACATGGCGGCCATCTCGCCCAGGTCCTCGCGCGCGCCGCCGAAGTCGGTGAGCGGCTTGAGGTCGAGACCGGCGAGACGCCAGGCGTCGAGTCCGCCGGTCAGCGGCACGACGTCCTTGAAACCGGCAGTGCGGAGTGCCTTGGCCATCCACGCCGCCGATACCTCGTTCGGACACGAGCAGTAAATGATGATCTTCTGATCCGGCTGGTAACTTTCCACGATCTTCTGCAATTCGCGTTCATCGGCGAAAACGGAGCCTGGAATCACGAAGGGATCGAGCACGCGTTTCTCGGCGGAACGGATATCGAAGATGGCGGGCAGCGGTTGGTTCTCCATCAGCGCATACAGTTCATCGACGGTGATGCGTGCCGTTTCCAGCGTCTTCATCAGCATCTTCCGGCGCCAGTAGCGGTAGGCCACGTAACAGGCCAGTGCGACCGCCACGACCAGCAGCGCTTGCCTTCCGAGCCGCGCGATCATGGCGAACACCATGTCGAGCTCGGCCGCGAAGATCACGCCCACCGCGAGTCCTACCGCGGCCCATAACGCCACGCCCACACCGTCATGCGCGATGAACGAGCGCGTGCGCACGCCCATTGCACCGGCGAGCGGCACCGAAACCAGCGACAAACCCGGAATGAATTTCGCGACAAGCAGCACGCGCACGCCCCAGCGGCCAAAAAAACGTTCAGTTTTTTTCACGCAGGTATCGCGCGACAAGGACAGCTTGCAGATGGTCTTGAGCGTGCGGTCGCCGTAGCGCCGGCCGCCCTGGAACCAGACGAGATCGCCCAGAACGCCGCCGACCACGGCAATGCCGAGCATCAGCGCGAGATGGGGCCACAAGGCCTGGCCGTTGAAGCCCATCATGGCCACCGACGCACCGACCACGATCAATGTAGGCATGGCGGGAACGGGCAGGCCGAGCGCCGCGCCCATGACGTTGAAAAAGACGATTGCCGGACCATACCGGTCAGCCAGATCATGCAACAGCATGGGATTCTCCTGCAGGTTGTGCAGCGCTGGATTCGGGTGTGGAAAGCCTGAACGCCGTGGGCGCTTCGCGCGAAGCGCTTACTTTATACGGCTCGTTTGACGGCCTTGCGATGAAGCGCAATGAGTCCGGGAACGCAGTTGGAAGCTACGCCGGGCTGCGAGCCGCTCCGCGCAACGCCCGGCTGTTCTTGGCCGCTCCGCGTTCCTGTCATGCGCCGCCGCATTCATGAAATGAGTGTAGCGCGGATTGGCGAGAATGCCGATGGTCGTGGCCTTTCCCAGGACCCGGTTCTTCTGCGCGCACCGTCTAAAACGCGTGCCAGAAGCCGCTTGTTTTCGCTTTGTCGCTTCGTGGTCACTTCAGCCCGAAGTCTACCCGCGTGGGCGCACCCTTGTCCTTGATGCCATCCGCGTTGAGGTGCGGGGCGACGATGAAGATCCGCTTGCTGTCGATCTTGCCTTCGAAATATTGCTTCACCACCGACGCGCGCCGCTGCGCAAGCGCGCCGAGCGCGCCCTCGTCCACCGGCGCGTGCTCCGCGAGCGCGGCTTTCATGTCCGCGTCGGGCACGCTCTTCGTCATGCCGATCAGGTTGCGCGGTTTCTTGAAGTCCGCACTTTTATACGCTTTCGTGAGGAATTTGCTGTATTCATCGGCGGAAATGGGGATGGTCGACGGATTGATGTTCGGATTGTCCTCGCTCGCGTCCTTCATCTTCGCCAGCCGCACCTGCCGGTCAACATAGGCCGCGCGCAACCCGGGTTCGTCCAGCGCCGGGTCTACCCGCGCCGATATCTCCAGCGTGATCGACGGTTTGTCCGCCAGCGCTTTCGCGATGGTGTCGAGTTTTTCATTCGCCGCGTCGCTGAGCGTGGCCGAACCCGGATCGAATTCCACGTAACCGAGTTCCTCGGGGTTCTTGCCGCCGAACGCATTCGCCAGCAACGAGAACGGCGCGGTCACCGCGCGCTCGACAAGGTGAAGGATTGCCGTCCACACCAACGCGCCGATCGAGAATTGCGGGTCCGACAGCGAGCCGGAAACGGGGATGTCGACGTCTATCTCGCCTTTCGAATTTTTCAGCAGCGACACCGCGAGCCGCACCGGCAGTTTGGTCGCGGTCGTGTTGTCGACGTGATCGCCGAACGTGAGTTGATCGATGAAAAGATGATTGTTCGCGGTGAGCTTTTCGTCGGCGAGCGTGTAGTGCAGATCGACGTTGAGCTTGCCCTTCGTGATCGGATAACCTGCATATTTTGCCGAATACGGCGAGATATTCGGTAATTCGACATCGTGCGCGCTCGCGGTCAGATCCAGCGACGGTTTCGCGATCAGCGGATTCACGACCCCTTTGATCGATACCGGTCCGTTCGCGGACAGCTTCGCGGCGACATCGACCGGCGCGGGCGTGGTCGAGTGCGTACCGAATGCGCCGATAGTGCCGGTGATCGAAACCAGGTTCGCGGTGAAATTCGGCTTGATGAAGTTATCGGTATAGGTCACGCGGCCGTTTTGCAGCACGAGCTGGCCAAAGCGCAGATTCGCCGATGACGACGCGGTTTTCGGCGCGGCGGGCGTTGCAACTGGTGCGGCTGCCAGTGCGGAGGCTGGCGTCGTGGCGGCGACCGTGGTGGCCGCGCCCTTGTCCTGCGCGACGATATCACTGAGGTTGAGCTTACCTTGCGCGTCGAGCAGCACGCGGCCGTAGAAGTTCGCGAATGTGACCCGCGCGGCCTCGACGTCGGCGCCTCGTTCGTCGTAGCGGGCATTCAGTTTTGTCAGGCCAAGCAGCTTCCAGCCGGCCAGTTGGTCCGAATTCGCCCGGTCGATCAGCCGCACATTCGACAAGGACACATCGCCCTTGTAACCAGCCTTCAGCGCGCGCCCCGCGCCTGAGAACGACGCGTCGCCGTTTGCGCTCAGCAGCGCGCTCGAGACCGTCGCGTTCAGGTTGCCGCCGAAATACGGCTCGAATGCCGATGCGTCGAGTTGGTTGGCGTCAACATGCAGCGCGAGGCTCAGCGGTTTCGCGGTCAGCGTGCCGGCCACGGCCAGCGCGCCTTTGCCGTTCATCGTCAGCTTGCCGTCGATGGCGAGCGGTTTCGTCAGGTCGTCAGTGACCTGTTTGACGCCCAACTGCAACGGCGCGATGTGGAGTTTCACCGGGCGCGGCGTGGATTCGTCGGTGAAGTCGGCGGTGCTGTCGTTGAGCGACACCTGAGCGATTTGATAACGCCACGCCGGACCCGCCTCATTCGCCTTTTCGACCTTGTGCGTCGCGCTGGCTTCCGGCGCTGTTTCGTGCGGACCGGCGAGCGCGGCGAGATCGATACTGCCGTCCTTCAGGCGTTTTGCATCGATGGAAAGGCCGTTCAGCACGACGCTGTCCAACGCTGCCGTGCGCGCCGCGACGTCGATCTTCTGGATCTTCGCTTGCGCTGACGCCAGCGTGACCGGCGCGGCATTCGCTGCGGTGTTCAACTGCGGCACGAGCTTCAGCGACTTGAGCGTGACATCGCCGGCGCCGACCTGAATGGACGGTTCGGGCTTCGACCAGTCCACTTGCAGCGGCAAATTTGCGCCGAGCGAACCGTCGGTGATACGGGCCGCCACCGCGTTCGCCACATAGGGTTGCAACGGCGCCAGCGGCAAGTCGCTCAGCGCCAGTTTCGCATCGGCGTTCTTGCCCGGCAGCGTAAAACTACCTGATGCGTCGAGCCCGCCGCCGTGATCGAAGGCCGTCTTCAGCGTATAGCGCGCCGGGGGTTTGCCGAGCGTGGAGAAATCGTCGAGCGTCACGTTCAGGTCCGACAGTCCGAGCGTGGCGGGTTGCGCCATCAGGCGGTCATCGAAGACGATATGGCCCTGATCGATCGCCAGATGCTTGATCGCGAGGTCGAGCGGTTGCGCCGCGGTGTCGGCGGGTTTGGCATCGCTGGCGGGCGTGGAAGCGGGCTGGGCGGCCGGCTGAGAAGCGGGTGTCGATGCGCTCAATTTTTGGAAGTTGAAGGCGCCGGTTTTATCGCGGGAAAGTTTCACGTCCGGCTGCGTCAACCGCACTTCATCCAGTTGATACACATTGCGCAACGGTTCCAGGTTTCCCGCATTCACATGCAACGTTTGCGCGGCGAACAACGGCGTGTCCTGCTTGTCCGTCACGGCCAGATCCGCGAGATCCGCCGTGCCTTTGATGCGAACCACGGGGGTGTCGGCGCTGAGCGCGAAGCTCACATCGAGGTTCGTCGACAAGCGTCCGCTCTTGACCGCGACCGGCAGCGCGACCGGTGCGTACGACAGCATTTGCGGCAGGTCGAGGCCATCGAGTTGCAGGGCGATCTCCGACTCGCGCGACTCGGCAAATGGCTTTGTGCGCCCGGTGATGGATAGCGGCGAACCATCGATGCGCGCCTGCAGCGACGGCGTCACGAACAACTCGGTGGTGGATTTGAGATTGGCGATGAATGGAATCCCGATCGACCAGCGATCGATTATGTGGTGCGTTTTAAGCAGGCGGTCGTCGAAATCGATGCGGCCATTTTCCACGCGAATATTCGATACGGAGAATCGCGCCGGTTGAGTGGACGGATTAGCCGATGGTTTCGAGAATTTTTCGATGAGATCGGAGAAATTGAAACGTTGCGCGTCAAATCGCACTATGTGAAAGCGTGGGGAATCGATCTTGAGTTCGTTGATGATCGGTGCGAGGCGGAATAGCGACGACCATGAAGGGCGCACGATCAGGCGTTCTATATCGACAAAATCGCCGCTTTTGGTGCCTGCGCTCAGGTTTGCGGGCGCTTCGCCTATATGGACGCGATCGGCTTCGAGGCTGAGCGTGTAGGGATTAAGCGCGATTCGTTCGATGCTGGCTGGGCGATCGAGTTGCGCGGAGAGTTGTTGTTCCGCGATATGTCGAAGGATGGGTGGGACGGCGAAAAAGCCGAGCAGCCCGATTACGATGACAGCGAGCAGGAGCCCGATCACGATGCGCCGGGTACGTCGGGCTTGCGCAATCGAGTTTGCGCCTTTGATCAGGTTACGCCCGGCGGATGTCAGGGAAGTCTTGTTCAGGCTTGCCATGCGTGCCTCGTAGCGCGGTTGCGCGCGCCGGCACAAGCCACGCGCAGCCTTGGGATACAGGAGGAGTGAGTATACGACGCTGCGCTGGCAAATTGAACCCCAAGGGTTGTTCGTTCGCACTCGGGGTTTTGGAGGGTGGGGTTGATGCTAGGGGGTGGGGTTAGCGGTCAGGGGTGGAGCTGTCAGGGGTGGGGTTAGCTGTCAGGGGTGGGGGTTAGCTGTCAGGGGTGGGGTTAGCTGTCAGGGGTGGGGTTAGCTGTCAGGTGTGGGGTTAGCTGTCAGGGGTGGGGTTAGCTGTCAGGTGTGGGGTTAGCTGTCAGGGGTGGGGTTAGCTGTCAGGGGTGGGGTTAGCTGTCAGGGGTGGGGTTAGCTGTCAGGGGTGGGGTTAGCTGTCAGGGGTGGGGTTAGCTGTCAGGGGTGGGGTTAGCTGTCAGGGGTGGGGTTAGCTGTCAGGGGTGGGGTTAGCTGTCAGGGGTGGGGTTAGCTGTCAGGGGTGGGGTTAGCTGTCAGGGGTGGGGTTAGCTGTCAGGGGTGGGGTTAGCTGTCAGGGGTGGGGTTAGCTGTCAGGGGTGGGGTTAGCTGTCAGGGGTGGGGTTAGCTGTCAGGGGTGGGGTTAGCTGTCAGGGTCGTGCTGGGGTGGTCGGTTCTGGGGTTAGCGGTTCTGCGTCAATGCCGGGTTGGTGCTTTCGGCCGTGGTGGTCTGCGAGAGTCAGATTTTCTCTTTATCACTATTAGCCACTCTGCGTGGCGGCACGTCATTTCTTTGTCCAAAGCGACAAAGAAACGAAGCAAAGAAAGCGCTTTTAAAACACGCTACCCTAAGTGTCCACAGCGTGCAGTTTCTATTCATAGGTGCCCCAAAAGCACGGTGCTCGCCAGAGCGACGGATGTGTGAAACCCTCCTTCTCGCGAATCCTGACATGAACACGCTTCGCCCCGTACGCTCTCGGGCAAGCACAAGTTGCCAAGGAACCACCACGGCCTCACGCGTCTTTCCGGTTTCGTTTTTTGGTGCGTTGGCTACGTGGTCTGAACAGTCGTTTCCGCCAGCAATGGCATCTCGCGTATTGGTACTTCCGTGTTGGTACTTCGGTACTTCATTTCTTGGCGGGTTGACTGCTGGACCACGCGCTTATTTTCGCCGACTACGGACTCACGCATTTTCGCGGCTTCGTTTCTTGGCGGGTTGGCGACGAGGTTCGAGGCGCGTACACATTTGGTGGTGGTCGTCCGCGGATAGCGCGGGGTGTCCCTTGGGCAGGTTCAGTCACTGGTGGCGAAGCGTGTGGGTATCCGTGTTCGGAGAAGGAGGGGTTCACACATCCTTCGCTCTGGCGAGCACCGTGCTTTTGGGGCACCTATGAATAGAAACTGCACGCTGTGGACACTTAGGGTAGCGTGGTTAAAAGCGTTTTCTTTGCTTCGTTTCTTTGTCGCTTTGGACAAAGAAATGACGTGCCGCCACGCACAGTGGCTAATAGTGATAAAGAGAAAATCCGACTCTCGCAGACCACTAAGGCCGAAAGCACCAACCCGGCATAGACCCCGACCGCTAACACCAACCCTCACCCCAACCCTCACCCCAACCCCGGACCACCCGCGCCAACCCCCTTTTCCGGTGCGAGTGAAAAACCAAAAATTATTGCCGCTCAATCGCCGGTGGCGCCCACGTCCCATTCGTTGCTTCGGGCTTCGGCGCATACAATCGGAACATCAACTGAAAATCGCCATCCGGCACCGGCAACCAATTCGACGCACGCGCCTTCGCAGGCGCCGCAGCCGAAACGGAAATATCGACGGAACCATCACGGTTCTTCTTCAACCGGTCCCGGTCATTCAGCGAAAGCCGCAACGACTTGTCGTCGATCAAAGCACCATCCTTCGTATACGCCGTCAAGGTCCAGAACCCGCGCACCGGCGGCAACTGGTTCGGCGCAAAGTGCAATACATATTCGTTAGCACCGTTCAGCGCGTGGCCGTCGCTGTCGGAAAACGCAACCGGCTTCACCTCATCGTCCTTCGTGCCAGTACCCGGCTGACGCCGCGCCAGAAACGCGCGCAACGTGTAATCGGTGTCGTAACTGCCCGCGCCATCGCCGAACCAAACCCAGCCGTTACGGCTGATCGCATTCGACGGCACCGTGTCCACCCGCGTACGGCCATCGGCTAGACCCGTCGCCAGCAAACCCGCATCCGCAGGACGGAACTGCACCGGCTCGCCCGCCTTCACGCCAAGATCACCCAGCAAACTAACGGCATGCGGATCATTCGGCGCCGGTGGATTGTCCTGCATCGCCTTCGCCAGACGCGTGAAAAACGCGGTGGCATCGAGCGAATCAGCTTTGTCGCCACCTGCGCCCGTCACCACCGTCGGCGTGCTGGCCGTCACGTTCGGCCAAGCACTGCCGGCTGTCGCGGCGCTGGTTTTATCGGCGGAAGGCGCTTCAATGCTCATCGCCGTCTGCAACTTGCGCGCCTCACGCACGTCGCGCTGGCCATTCACGCGCACACGAAGAGAAAGCCACACGTAACGGGTCGGCGTTTCAACCCGCGTCACGCCGTCAGGAAGCGTTCCCGTATAACCCACGGGCACAAACGCAAGCACATTGGCTTGCTCCGCAGCCAGTCTGGCCGCCCGCGCCGCCTTCCCACTCAGCTTTTTCACCGGCACGGCCCGATCCGGCCCGCGAGGGATGCTGGAATAGATCACGTTGGTCCAGGCATCGAAGGCGCGAGCGTCGTAATAACGGCCGCGCGGCATATTCGGTGTATTGGGAAGCGAAACCAGCACGGGTCCACTGGAGACATCCAGCCATGCGGTTGATTCAAGCGTATCCACGCTCGGCCGCCCCGACGCGCCGACCGGCGGCAGCGCCGTGGCATGCCGCAACGTATTCACGGGCGTCTGGCCGGGCTGCGACGCATCGCCGCCCGTGGCTTTCTCCCGTGCAATATCCGACACCACCAGCGGATATCCAAACACATAAGCGTCTGCCACCTGATCCTTGCGCCAGCCGTCCCCGCTGGTCACAACAGGCGCCTGCGTCGCGCACCCGCCCAATACTGCCAAACTGCTCAAACCAGCGGCCACCCATAGCGCCGTGTACAACGAAATTGCCCAGCGTCGATTATTTTTCATTCGATTTAAGGATCTATTTAAGGCTTTCACTTCGTTCGTCGAGTGCGCGGACCGGTCCTCGCCTCCCGGTCTTCTGCAAATCCGCGTCGCGGCGCTTAATCTATCTTGAAAACGGTTTTTATCTTATCCAATGACGATAGGCAAGGAGCGCGTAACGCCCCTTGAACGCCTTCGCCGGGTTTCAGAAAAGTTTCGACCGGCACCTGCATCGCGTAACATGATTTTTTTCGGTTTTTTTAGCCAGTTCTTTCTAATTCGCCGACGAGCCGCCGATGTACCTGCCCCCCTATTTCGAAGAAAAACGCCCCGAGGTTTTACATCGGCTGATGGCTGACAATCCGCTTGCCGCCCTTGTCACACATGGCGCAAATGGTCTTGATGCGAATCACGTGCCATTCGAGTTCGACGCAAACCAGGGTGAACACGGCATTTTGCGCGCACACGTGGCACGCGCAAATCCTATTTGTCAGGAGATTGAAAGCGGTTCTGACGCGCTGATTATTTTCCAGGGAGCGTCTGGTTATATATCGCCGACTTTTTATCCGAGCAAGCAGGAAACACATCGGCAGGTGCCAACTTATAACTATCTGGTCGTGCACGCGCATGGCCGGCTCACGATCCGCGACGACGAGACTTTCGTGCGCGGCGTGGTCGCGCGCCTCACCCGGAAAATGGAAGCCGGCGAAGCAGCACCGTGGAAAATGGGCGACGCGCCGCCGGATTTCATCCAGACCATGCTGCAAGCCATTGTCGGAATCGAAATCGAGGTCACCCGGCTCGTCGGCAAGGCGAAGCTGAGCCAGAACAAGGCGGCGGCCGACCGGATCGGTGCGATCAACGGCGTGCGCCAGCGCGAAACAGACGCCGCGACAGCGCTCGCCGACGCCATGTTCAACGCGCCTCCTCCTATTGAAAATACGCCTTGACCTTCCAATCATTGGAATGTCGATACTGGTTACATCGAGCTGAATTTAATGGCTCACACTGAACCAGGAAGCCTTGTCATGTCTGCACCGTCTATTCCGACCACCGATCCTGCCGCAGCCGCCGCCGTGCCAGCTACCGCTGAAATTGCTATCGGCGGGATGACGTGCGCGTCGTGCGTACGGCGGGTGGAAAAGGCGCTGGCGAAGGTGCCGGGCGTGGAACAGGTGTCGGTCAATCTGGCGACCGAAAAAGCAACCGTCCACGCCGATACGTCAGTTTCGCGTGAGCAACTCGTTGCCGCCGTGACCAAGGCCGGCTACGAAGCGACGTTTATCGAACCGGAAGCCGCGCCTGTCGCCGCGCCCGCGCACACCGGTGAACTCGTGGCGGTGATCGTGTCCGCGCTGCTGACCTTGCCGCTGGTGCTGCCCATGCTCGGCCTGGATCTGCATCTTGGCGTCTGGGTCTCGCTGACGCTCGCCAGCGTCGTGCAATTCGTGCTGGGCGCGCGCTTTTATGTCGGCGGCTTCAAGGCAGCGCGCTCGGGCGAAGGCAACATGGATCTGCTCGTGGCGCTCGGAACCTCGGCTGCCTGGGGCTTGAGCGTGTACGAACTGTTCGCGCATGCCGGCGAGTCTGCCCACCTCTATTTCGAGGCGGCAGCGGTGGTGATCACCCTCGTGCGCTTCGGCAAATGGCTCGAAGCGCGTGCCAAGCGGCAAACCACCGACGCCATTCGCGCACTCGACGCGCTGCGCCCCGAACGCGCGCGGATTCGCGATGCGGCGACCGGGAACGAACGCGACATCGCGCTGGCGGATGTGCGCAACGGCGACGTGGCGATCGTGCGGCCGGGTGAGCGCTTGCCGGTCGACGGCCTGATTCGCGAAGGCCGCACGCACGTGGATGAATCGCTGATTACCGGCGAAAGCCTGCCCGTGGCGAAGGAAACCGGCGCACGCGTGACCGCGGGTTCGATCAACGGCGAAGGGGTAATCGCTGTCGAAACGACCGCGACTGGCTCCGAGACGACGCTCGCGCGGATCATCCGGCTGGTTGAATCGGCGCAGGCCGAGAAGGCGCCTATTCAGCGGCTGGTGGACCGGGTATCGGCGATATTCGTGCCGGCAATTCTTGTGATCGCGATCGTGACGGTGGTTGGCTGGCTGTTGGTGGGCGCGGGCGTGGAAACGGCCGTGCTGAACGCGGTCGCGGTGCTCGTGATCGCCTGTCCGTGCGCGCTCGGGTTGGCGACGCCCGCCGCTATCATGGCCGGAACGGGTGTCGCGGCCCGGCACGGCGTATTGATTAAAGACCCGCAGGCGCTGGAAATGGCGCATCGGATCAGAATTGTTGCCTTCGATAAAACCGGCACGCTGACTGTCGGCAAACCTTCCATGACGGTGTTGGAGGCGGACGAAGGCGTGGACCGCGCAGAAGCATTGGGGCTGGCAGCGGCCGTTCAGCGCCTCAGCGATCACCCGCTGGCGCGCGCGGTTGTTGCTGCCGCCGACGATGAGCGCATTCCGGCCATTGCCGCGAGCGATGCGAAAGCGGTGGCGGGACGCGGCGTCGAGGCGCGGGTCGGCGAACGTCATCTGGCGATAGCCAGTGATCGTTGGCTTGACGAGTTGCAATTGGTCGCGCCGCAACGGTTGGCTGCGCGGGCGGCGGAACTGGAACGGCTTGGGAATACGGTGTCATGGCTGGTGGAACTCGGCGGAGAGGGTCGTTCAAGCGTCACGCTGCAAACGCGCGTGCTCGCCCTGCTCGCGTTCGGCGACTCGCTGAAACCCGGCGCACGCGCAGCTATCGAACGGCTGAGCGCGATGGGCATCAAAAGCGTCCTGCTCACCGGCGATAACGCCGGCAGCGCGGCCAGCGTGGCGAAGTCACTCGGCATTGCACCCGATGCGGTTCACGCGCACATGCTCCCCGCCGACAAAGCCCGCGTGATCGCGGAACTGAAGGCATCGGCACAAGGCGCGGTAGCGATGGCCGGCGACGGCATCAACGACGCGCCCGCGCTCGCCGCCGCCGATATCGGCATCGCGATGGCGACCGGCACCGACGTCGCCATGCAAGCCGCCGGCATCACGCTGATGCGAGGCGATCCCGCACTGGTGGCCGATGCCATCGATATCGCGCGGCGCACGTATCGCAAGATCCAGCAGAACCTGTTCTGGGCGTTTGTGTACAACCTGATCGGCATTCCACTTGCCGCGTTCGGACTGCTCAATCCAATGCTCGCGGGCGCAGCCATGGCGTTCTCAAGCGTGAGCGTAGTGACGAACGCGTTGCTGTTGCGGACGTGGCGTGCTCAGGCCGGCTTGGTCACAGCCGATGCCAATGCCGCCACCGCCGCCCGCGGTCCCGACGGCAAGCCGATCACGCGGCCGGCATAACGCGCTTCTTTCGGCGCGTCGCGAAACATTGCTTCGATACGGCCGGCGATATCTGCATCGAAGGCTGCGGACTTCGCGCCGTTGATTGTATCGACGTGAAGCAGCATCTGTTCGCTCGCCGCGATGGGCTCCGTTCCCTCGTCCGCGAACATCTCCATGTACAAGTGGACACGCTTGGCATCGAATGCAAGCACCGATGCCTCCACGCGAACCGCCGCACCTTCCTTGATCTCGTGCAGATAGTTGATATGCGCCTCGAGAGTGAACAGCGAGCGGCCTCGCGACGTGCGGCCGGCATCGTCCAGGCCGATGCGGTCCATGAACGCATCGGTCGAGAGGCTGAAGATCAGCATGTAGAACGCGTCACGGAGATGGCCGTTGTAGTCGACCCATTCGGGCCTCACCGTGTCGCGATGGATTGTTCGATTGTGCGTCACTCGTATGCCTTCTCTAGTCCGCTATGCCGTAGCGGGATTTCGCTTCAGCAATGGCCGTCATCACGCTCGTGATGCAGTCGTCGCGATAACGTTCCAGTTGCTTGATGGAGTGCGTGCCTTGCTGATCCGTGGTGCCGTCCACCACCCGGTCGATGAGTTCGTCCGTTAGTTTTGGTGCGACCAGTTTGGTCCACGGTAATTCTAGCGCCGGGCCGAATTGCTGCATGAAATGACGCATGCCGGCCTCGCCGCCCGCGAGCGTATAGGTCAGGAACGTGCCCATGAACGACCAGCGAATGCCCGCGCCAAAACGAATGGCATCGTCGATTTCGCCGGTGGTCGCCACGCCTTCGTTGACCAGGTGAAGTGCCTCGCGCCAGAGTGCTTCCAGCAAGCGGTCCGCGATGAAACCGGGGACTTCTTTGCGGACTCTCAGCGGACGCATGCCTATCGATTCATAGAATGTCGATGCTGCTTGCAACGTTGCTTCCGATGTCTTTTCGCCACCAACGACTTCGACCAGCGGCAGCAAATAGACCGGGTTGAACGGATGGCCCACGATGCAGCGCGAAGCGTCCTTGGCGCTCGCGTAGAAATCCGTTGGGAGCAAGCCCGATGTCGACGACGCGATGATGGCTTCCGGCTTTGCTGCCCTGGATGCTTTCCCATGGAGCGTCAGTTTCAGGTCCTCACGCTCGGGCGCGCTTTCCTGAATGAAGTCGGCGTCGGCGACGCACTCCTCGATGGTCGCAACGAAGCGCAGTCTTTCCTGTGATGCCCCCTTTGCCAGCCCCACTCGCTCGAGCGCCGGCCATGCGTTCGCGACGTTCGCCCGTAATTGCTGCTCGGCGCCCGGCGCCGGGTCCCACGCTACTACGTCAAGTCCATGCGCTAACGCTCGCGATACCCAGCCGCTTCCAATGACCCCTACTCCCAACGCAGCAAACGTCTTGACTTGCATATACCGGATTCCTTATTAATTTGGCTTTTAACTTGCTTCGATGTTTTAGTGTCTTGTGCCTGCTTCTAACCTGAATTCCCCGCTTTCGCACGGCCTGCGTCGGCGGGTTTCAGGCTTGTATCTTCTACGCTCTTACGCGAACTGCTCGATCTTGCGGCGGTCAAGCAAACGCTCGCCGCGAGCCGGCAGGTTCAGCTTCTTTCTGCCTTCTGCCGGCGTCAATGCACGACCACCCAGACGCTCGATGATCTCTACCGCCCGCTGAACCAGCGTCCCATTGCTCGCATGCACACCACGGTCCAGATAAAGGTTGTCTTCAAGACCCACGCGCACGTGGCCACCTAATAACATCGCCTGGGCGACCATCGGCATCTGCATGCGGCCGATTCCGAACCCTGCCCACTGCGCACCCACGGGCATGTTGTCGACCATCGACTTGAGCGTGCCCACGTCCGCCGGTGCACCCCAGGGGATACCCATGCATAGCTGGAACAGAGGGGCATCATCGAGCAAACCCTCCTTTTGCATCTGCTTCGCGAACCACAAATGCCCTGTATCGAAGATCTCGAGTTCTGGCTTCACGCCCAGCTCTTGTATCCGCTTCGCGCCGGCTCGAAGTTGCGCGGGGGTTGATACGTAGATGGTGTCGCCATCGCCGAAATTCAGCGTGCCGCAGTCCAGCGTACAGATTTCCGGCAACAACTCTTCCACGTGTGCCAGCCGGGTCAAGCCACCCACGAGGTCAGTACCCGCACCGAATTGCATCGGCGCTTCGCCCGCGCCAATTTCCAGGTCGCCGCCCATGCCTGCAGTCAGGTTGATGATCACGTCCACGTCCGATGAACGGATGCGGTCCACCACCTCGCGGTACAACGCCGGGTCGCGGCTGCCGCGGCCCGTGCGTGGATCGCGGACGTGGCAATGCGCAACGGTTGCTCCTGCCCGCGCGGCTTCGATGGCCGCCTCCGCGATCTGCTTGGGCGTGACCGGGATCGCCGGGTGTTTGCTCGTGGTATCTCCCGCGCCCGTTACCGCGCAGGTCACGATCACTTCATAGTTCATGTTGCGTCGTCCTTTCAAAGGCCAAGATATTGCTTCACTGCCGGCAGTCCGTCCTTGCCGTCCACCGTCTTTACGCCCGCGAGCCACGCGTCAAGCACTTGGGGATTTTTCTTCAGATAGTCCTTGGCGGCATCGGCGGGACGCACTTTGGCCATGACCGGAATCATCAGTTGGTTCTCCAGTTGCGTGGTGAAACGCAGATTCGAAACCAGCTTGCCTGCGTTCGGGCAGCGGGTCAGGAAGTCGGGGTTGGTCAGCGTATAGACGCGTGCTTCGCCGTAGTTCGGGCCGAATACAGCATCACCGCCGGAGAGGTAATTCATCTTGATCTGGATGTTCATCGGATGCGGTTCCCAGCCAAGGAACACGACCCACTTCTTGTCGCGGACGGCGCGGTCGACCGTGACGAGCATGCCGGCTTCACTCGATTGCACCAGCTTGAAACCGCCCAGGCCGTACTGGTTGGTATCGATCATCTTCTGGATCTGGGCGTTTGCGCTGCTGCCCGGCTCGATGCCGTAGATCTTTCCGTCGAGTTCGTCCTTGTGTTTTGCGATGTCCTGGAAGGTCTTCAGGCCTGCGTCGTATTCATAGCTCGGCACGGCGAGCGTTGCTTTGGCGCCCGACAGGTTTGGCGGGTCGAGCTTGTCGATTTGCTTGGCGTCGAGGAACGGCTGGACGGATTTTTCCTGCACGGGCCACCAGTAGCCTAGTGACACGTCGATTTGTTTTGTCTTCAGGCCGGCGAGTGAGATGGGCACTGAGGCCTGGGTGATCTTCGCGTCATAGCCGAGGCCCTGGAATACGACTGATGCGAGCGCGGTGGTCGAGGTGATGTCGGTCCAGCCGATGTCGACGAATCGAACGGTGTGGCAGCTTGCGTCTTCCTTACTTTGCGCGGATGCGCCGATTGAGGTTAACGCGAGAAACAGACAGGCGAGCAGCTTTTTCGTTGTCGGGATTGATGTCATGGCTTGGCTTCCTGTTCCGGTGATTTTTTGTGTGGGACAGACGCGTTCGGATATGTCCGACCGTGGGTAAAAGTAACGCCGCATAATGGTGGGGAGGCGACCGGTTGCGACCGGGAGTTGACTGTCAGCGACGGAATGGTTTTGTTCGCATTCGATCAAGGTTTTTTCGTTGGCACTTGGTTTCGGGGGCGGGGCGGTTCTGGTTTCTAGGTTGGGTGGACGGGGTTGGTGCCGAGGTGCTAGGTTCTGGGGTTAGTGGTCGGGGTTGATGCCGGGTTGGTGCTTTCGGCCTTAGTGGTCTGCCTGAGTTGGATTTTCTCTTTATCACTATTAGCCACTGTGCGTGGCGGCACGTCATTTCTTTGTCCAAAGCGACAAAGAAACGAAGCAAAGAAAACGCTTTTAAACCACGCTACCCTAAGTGTCCACAGCGTGCAGTTTCTATTCATAGGTGCCCCAAAAGCACGGTGCTCGCCAGAGCGGAGGATGTGTGAAACCCTCCTTCTCGCGAATCCTGACACGAACACGCTTCGCTCCGTACGCTCTCGGGCAAGCACAAGTTGCCAAGGAGCCAGTACGGCCTCACGCGTACTCGTAGACTCGCGCTTGCCAATGAACACGCTTCGCCACCCGTGCTCTCGGGCAAGCACGAATTGACCAGGAACCGGTACGGCCTAACGCGTCTTTGCTTCTACGGTTCTTCGTGGGTTAGCCGCTTGGTCAGTGCGGTTATTTCAGTGCGGTTATTTTCATAGGCTATGGCCTTACGCGTCTTCGCGGCCCCATTTCTTCGCGGGTTGGCTGCGTGCTCCATCATGCGTGCTGATTTGGAGGGGCGCGTCCGCGGATAGCGCGGGGTGTCCCTTGGGCAGGTTCAATCACTGGTGGCGAAGCGTGTGGGTATCGGTGTTCGGAGAAGGAGGGTTTCACACATCCTCCGCTCTGGCGAGCACCGTGCTTTTGGGGCACCTATGAATAGAAACTGCACGCTGTGGACACTTAGGGTAGCGTGGTTTAAAAGCGTTTTCTTTGCTTCGTTTCTTTGTCGCTTTGGACAAAGAAATGACGTGCCGCCACGCACAGTGGCTAACAGTGATAAAGAGAAAATCCAACTCTTGCAGACCGCTAACGCTGAAAGCAGCAACCCGGCATAGACCCCCGACCGCTAACCCCAGAACCGACCAACCCGGCATGGACCCCGACCACTAACCCCTAAACCTTAACCACCCGCCCAAACCCCACACTCAAGTGCGAACGAAAAACCTAGGATTTGGCCCCATTGCGCCCGCAATTTCCGCTTGTTAGCTTGCTAGTCCGATTGCAAAAACATCCCTACCGTGTAAATGCCCGCCACCGAAGACTTCCACTTCCTGCTATTGCCCGAGTTTTCGTCCATCGGCTTCATGTCGGCGATCGAGCCGCTACGCGTCGCCAACCGCTTCCAGGGCGCCCTCTACCGCTGGCACATCCTAAGCCTCGACGGCGGCCCCGTCTGCGCCAGCAACGGCATCTCGCTCAACGCCGAAAGCGCCCTGACCAGCGTCGACTCCGCCACCAACGTCATCGTCGTCGCAGGCTTCAACCCGCTAAGCCAATACACACGCGAAATGGGTGACTGGCTCCGACGGATGGACCGCAAAGGCGCAACGCTAGGTGGTATCGATACAGGAAGCTTCGTGCTGGCCGAAGCAGGCCTCCTCCAGCACGAACGCGTAACGCTCCACTGGGAAGCGGCATCGGCGTTCCAGGAGCGCTATCCATCGCTCACGGTCAGCCAGGAGCTATTCGAAATCGATGCGCGACGCATCACGTGCGCCGGCGGCACAGCCTCCATCGACCTCATGCTCGACCTGATCGGACGCCGCCACGGTGCCGAACTCGCCGCCCAGGTCTCCGAACAATTCGTGCTCGGCCGCATCCGCCAACGCTCGGACCACCAGCGCATGCAGATCGCAGCGCGCTACGGCATCCACAATCGCAAACTGATCCAGGTGATCGGCGTAATGGAACAACACATGGAGGAACCGCTGTCGCCAGATGCACTGGCAGAGGAAATCGGCGTGACGCGACGTCAGCTGGAACGCCTGTTCTGCTCGGCGATGAAAGACACACCTACTCACTTCTATCTCGGACTGCGCCTTGCACGCGCCCGCGAATTACTACAACAAACCGACATGTCCATCACCACGGTCTGCGTGGCATGCGGCTTCGAATCACCCTCGCACTTTTCACGCACCTACCGTACACGTTTCGGCTCAAGCCCGCGCCAGGACCGCAGTTCGCCACGCGCGACGGCACCCGTTGGGGAAACCGTCGCGACCAGCTGAAACCAACTGAAGCGCTTAGAACGAGTGCCGGATACCAATGCGAACATCGCTTTGCGTGCTCGATGTCGACGGCGTAAAGCTATAGCCGATCACCGCGTTCACACCACTCGATGCCTTAAGGTAGTCGCCCGACACATAGACATCGGTACGCTTGGACAAGAGGTAATGCAACCCGAGCGAGCCCATGTTCCACTTGTGACCTTCAAACGCGGTGAACTGATAACCGCCGTACAGGATCAACGAAGGCGTGAAGTTATACGACGCGCCACCTTCGCCCACGTGCATGTGCGACGATTGTCCATAACCCTTGATCGTGGTGTAAGTGTAGTTGCCCAGCAGCATCAAATTGCCGAGCGCATACGACGAGCCAATTCCGAAGGTAGCCTGGCTGTCGACGTTGAACGCGGTACTGCTGAACAAGTCGGTCACGGCGCCTGTCGTCGGACTCACGGTTGCAACGGTCTGGCCGAGGAACGTCTTCGTGCCGATCATCGCGTACGGGTCGAATGCGTAAATCCCGTTCGGATTGTTCAGGCGCGTGTACGCCGTACCGATCGTGAAGTCACCGTGCGCGTAGTGCGCGCCCAAGCTGTATGCGCTCTTCTCGTGGAAGTCACCCGCAACGTCGCCGAACGAATACAAGCCGCCAAAAGTCAGGCCGCTGATATCGGGCGACATGTATTTGATCGAGTTCGGCAAGCGGTCGCCGTTCATGCGGTCTAAGTCACCCTGGTGGATCGCGTAGCCGCTGCCAAACGAGGAGATGTTGTAACCCTCCATGAACTCGTTCGTCAGGTCGAGCTGGTTACCCGCCGAGATCGTGCCCCACTGGTTCTGCAAGCCCACATACGCCTGCCTGCCAAACTCCGCGCCACCAAAAGCATATTGGCCGCTGCCGAGGTGAAAGCCGGACTCGAGTGCGAAGATCGCCTTCATTCCGCCGCCCAGATCCTCCGTGCCCTTGAAACCGATCCGGTTGCCGTACGAGACGCCGTCGTCGAATTTGATGACGTGCGAGCCACCCGTGTTGTTGACGTAGGTAATGCCCGCGTCGAGGATACCGTACAGCGTCACGCTGCTTTGCGCGTGAACCACAGCAGGTGCGGAGACGGCGCCTGCGCTCAGCGCCAGAGCCGCCAGCTTTGCGGCATTTCGCTTCTTCATCGTTGATTCTCCCTGATACCCGTTGCATGTTTCGTTGGACGAAGCAAGAGCCGCGCTGCTCCGGCGATGGGTTGACATCGCGCAACGCTGCCCGCTCGAATTTTTATTGCAGAGACTGGCGAACTACAGTGATCTGACGCATGGGATGCTGGTGCATGCATTGAGCTTTACGCGCATGCACCAGCCTTGCAAAAGTAAGAGGCCATATTTATTGGGGCTCGACCTTTTGCGACGCAAACCTGTCCAGTTGCGACCCACCGTTGTTATTTGGAACCAAGCGCTGTTTGCACTGCCTGCCAGCCATTTCCGCCCGTAACCGTGGTAACGCCGTCAAGCCAACCCTTCACGAGATCCGGGTTGCGCTTGAGCGCAGCTGCGGCAGCGGTATCCACATTGGTCTTGTTTTGAAGGACGTCGGTGATGATGCCGTTCTCCAGGTCAACATTGAATGTCATCTGCTTGAAAAGCCGTCCCACGTTCGGGCATTCACCCACGTAACCGGCCCGCGCGACCGTATTGACCGTCGCGCCGCCGAAGTTCGGACCGAAGTATTTATCGCCGCCATCGAGGTAGGTGAGATGGAACTTCGTGTTCATCAGATGCGGCTCCCAGGCAAGGAACACGATCCACTTCTTGTCGCGCACGGAGCGTTCCACTTGCGTCAGCATGCCGGTCTCACTCGACTCCACCAGCTTCCAGCCATTCAATCCGAAGGCCTTTTCATCGATCATCTTCTTGATGTTCTGATTCGCCGGCGCGCCCGGTTCAATGCCGTAGATCTTGCCGTCGAACTTGTCCGCATTCTTCTGCAAGTCGGCGAACGTATGCACGCCGGCAGCCGCCACATAGTCCGGCACGGCCAGCGTGAACTTCGCGTTGGTCAGGTTCGGGTGCACCACGTCGATCGACTTCTCATCGACGAACTGCTTGACCAGTGGTCCTTGTGCGGGCATCCAGTTACCCAGGAAGGCGTCGACCTGACCTTTCTTCAAGCCCTGATACGTAATCGGCACTGAAAGATTCGAGACGCTCTGCTTATAACCGAGCGCTTTCAGCACGACACCGGCCATGGCGTTCGTGGCGTCGATATCGGTCCAGCCCGGGTCCGCCATCTTCACCTGCAGGCAACTTTGAGGCTCGGCGGCGACTACCGTGCCGATGGATGCGCAGAGTGCCGCAATGCAGAATAGCGCGTGCTTGAAGGGCTTTTTCATGTTGGCTTCCTGTGGGTAGTGGGGTTTTGGTTGTGGTTCAGCAGCTTGGGCTTTAGCGTTTGACGGCGGGGAAACGCGCCATGGCTTCGAGCGTGTCGAGGTCAATGTGATTGCGCATATAACGTTGGCTGGCATCTACCGACGGCTGCCAGTCCCATGATTCGATCCGGCCTTGCGTGGTCGCTTCAAAATGAAACTGCCGGCGCCGCTGGCTTCGCACGACCTCTTCGCGCAGCGCGTCGAGATCCCAGCGCGCGGCGATTTCCTCGCGGAACGAGGAGATCGCCGCCGCGTGTTCGGGCAGCGTGGCAAGGTTGATGCGTTCGAGTGGATCCGCAGTGACGTTGAAGAGCTGGTCAGGATCGGAGGGCGTATGGATGAACTTGAAGTCGCCGCGGCGCAGCATCACGATCGGCGCAATCGCACCTTCGGCCAGGTACTCGCCAATGGCTTCATCGTGTGCCTGCGGCTCGCCACGCAGATGCGGCACGAGACTCCGGCCATCGATCGTATCGGGCCATGCCGGCCGCGGCGCCCCACGGCTAAGTTCCACCAGCGTCGGCAGCAGGTCGAGATGCGAGACGGAGGCGCTCACATGCGCCGCCTCGAATTGTCCCGGCGCGTGCACGATCAGCGGCACGCGGCAGCCACCTTCGAAGAAGGTCATCTTGTACCAAAGGCCACGTTCGCCCAGCATCTCGCCATGATCGGACGTCACGATCACGATAGTGTCGTCGGCCATTCCCGCCTGATCGAGTGCTTCAAGGATCGCGCCGAACTGTGCATCGACGTAAGAAATCGCGCCGTAGTACGCATGGCGCGCATTGCGGATCTGCTGGTCGGTCGGTGGCGTCTTGTCGGTCTCGCACACGTAACGCAGGCGCTTTGAATGCGGGTCGGCGGCGTCCAGCGTGTCGCGGTACGCAGGCATCTGAATGTCTTCGTCGCGGTACATGTCCCAGTATTTCTGCGGAATCGCGTACGGATCGTGCGGGTGAGTAAGCGACGCCACCACGCAAAACGGCCGCTCATCTTTCCCGGCTTGCCGCTCACGCGCGATGTCGAATAACTTCTGGCGCGTGGTGTAAGTCACTTCATCGTCAAAGTCGAGTTGATTCGTGCGGACGCACGGCCCGGCATCGATCACGGAACTCATGTTGTGATACCAGCTCGGGCGCGTCTCGAAGTCGTCCCAGTTCGGCGTCCAGCCGAAATCCGCAGGATAGATATCGGTCGTCAGGCGCTCCTCGAAACCGTGCAATTGGTCCGGGCCGCAAAAATGCATCTTCCCCGAGAGAATCGTGCGGTACCCCTCCGCGCGCAGGTAATGGGCGAACGTTAATGTTTGCGAGGGAAATTCGGCGGCGTTATCGTAGGCGCCTATCGCCGAGGGCAGCTTGCCCGACAAGAACGAAAAACGTGACGGCGCGCAGAGCGGACTCGCGCAATATGCCGAATCGAAGACCACGCCCCGGGCCGCGAGCGCGTCCATGTTCGGCGTCTTCGTTACGTGATGGCCGTACGCGGACAACGCGAACGGCGTCATTTGATCAGCCATCAGAATAAGGATATTTGGTTTGCGTTTAAGCATCGGGGCGAGGCTCGAATAGAATCAGGAAGGTGACGCGGCAAAGGGCGCAGCATGGCCGGTACCGCACGGCGAACGGTCCGTGTCGTGCATCACTATTGCCGTTCGTTGCGCGGCTGTGAAGAGAGCAAAACGTTATGAGCTCATAAGGGGGACTTATGTCGAGACAGGATCGTTTGCCGCCGATGCAGGCGCTGTCGATGTTCGAGTCCGCCGCGCGTCTCGCCAGCTTCACCGCTGCTGCCCGCGAACTGGGCTCCACGCAGCCGGCGGTCAGCCAGCGTGTGGTGCAACTCGAGGAGAACCTCGGCGCGGCGCTGTTCGAGCGCGGGCACCGGGGCGTGACGCTTACCGCGGACGGCGTACGCCTGTTCGAAGCCGTGCGCCAGAGCCTCGACACCATCCGCGTTGCTACCAACGACATTCGGTCGCGCCATGCATCGCCCGCGCAGCGCTCGCTCAATCTCCTCACCGACTTCGGCTTCGCAACGTATTGGCTGATGCCGCGCCTGTCGCAATTCAAGGCGCTGATGCCCGATGTCGATGTCAGGATCACCACTGCGCAAGACGTCATTGCCGCCGATCACGACCATGCGGATATCGTGATCGGTTTTGGTCAGACGGCAACCGACTGGGCCGGACGCGGTACGGTCAAATTGTTTCCCGAGCAGGTCACGCCGGTATGCAGCCCCGCGTTCTTCGCGCGTCATGGCAAGCCCGGCCATCCCTCGGATCTTGTTAGTCTTCCCTTGCTTCATCTCGAACCCACAAACCCGGAGCGCTGGCTGTCGTGGCACGGCTGGTTCGCGGCGCACGGGCTGGCAGCGCCGCCTGCGCATCGTGGCATCACGTTCAATAGTTATGGCTTCGTCGCGCACGCGGCGATCATGGGCCAGGGCGTGGCGCTCGGTTGGGCGCCGCTGGTCGACGAACTCGTCGCGAGCGGTCAACTGATCGAGTTATTCGACACACCGGTCACGACGGAGAGCGGCTATATCTTGAATGCGCCGCGCGCTCAAACCACGACCGTATGCGCGTTTCGCGACTGGCTGCTGGCTGAGTGCGGCGTGACTGCCTGAAGACCCGCCTGACGCTCCGATACCAGCGTCACGGCGTTTAGCTTCTAGCCGCCGCCCCATGCAATTTGTTCTACTGCAACGTATGTGCGCTGCGTTCGCGGCGCTGCCATTCGCATAGTGGAGAACCGCATGGCCGGCAGTAATGTCACTAGTAGCGTCATAGCCCCCCTTTCCCATCAACTCGTGCTGACGGTGGCCTGTCCCAGCGCTGCGGGACAAGTCGCCGCCGTGGTCGGTTTTCTCGATCGGCACCAGTGTTACGTCGATGAACTCACCGTCTTTGACGATGACCTCAGCCAGCACTTCTTCGTACGCTGCGTCTTCCACGGCGTGGATCACGATGAAACGCTGCGGATCGCCGTGTTGCAGCAGGAATTCACGCCTATTGCCGAGCGTTTCTCCATGACGTGGGCGATTCACAACGTAGCCGCGCGGCCGAAAGTGCTCATCATGGTGTCGAAGCTTGAGCACTGTCTCGCGGACCTGTTGTTCCGCTGGCGCATGGGCGAGCTGAAGATGGACATTGTCGGGATCGGGTCGAACCATCGTGATCTGGAACCGCTTGCCGTGCAGCATGGCTTGCCCTTCCATCACCTCGCTGTCACCGCCGATACCAAGCCGCAACAGGAAGCGCGCCTGCTCGATTTATTCGAGTCATCCGGCGCGGAGTTAATGATTCTCGCGCGCTATATGCAGATCCTGTCGGGCGAGACGAGCCGGAAACTGGCCGCGCGCGCGATCAATATCCATCATTCGTTTCTGCCCGGTTTCAAAGGTGCGAAGCCTTATCACCAGGCACATACGCGTGGTGTGAAACTGATCGGCGCAACGGCGCATTTCGTGACCGATGACCTCGACGAAGGTCCGATCATCGAGCAAGTGGTTGAGCGCGTGGACCACTCGTACAAACCGGAGCGTCTGCTGGCGACGGGACGCGATGTGGAATGCATCACGCTTGCGCGTGCGGTGAAGGCGTTCATTGAACGACGCGTGTTTATCAATGGCGATCGGACCGTGGTGCTGTGATTAGCCTTTGAAAGAAGTCTCTGAAACGAAACAACGCCGCTGAAAAGCGGCGTTGTTTCGTTGAAGCTAAAGCTCTGGATGTCTAATTAGTCCAGCTCGACACGCGATCGCCGTGAGCGCTGATCCATGCATCGGCAGCGGCGGCCGGCTTTGCGCCGTTCGTGGTCGCCAGCATCACGCTGTCGATCTCACCCGGTTTCCATTGGAACTTCTTCAGGAAAGCGACCACGGTAGGCGCCTTCTTTTCGAGTTCCGGATTGATGATGTTGTCGACGTGCTCCGATTCACCAAACACCTTCTTCGGATCTTCCAGGAATTTCAGCTTGTACTTCGCGAACATCCAATGCGGTTTCCAGCCTGTCACAATGATCGGCTTCTTCGCGTTTTCCGAACGCGCCAGTTCCGCCGTCATGGCACTGCCCGAGCTCGGCATCAACGTGTAGTCGAGGTTGTAGGCCTTGATCGCCTCGCCCGCTTTCTGCATCACGCCGGCCCCGGCGTCGATACCGACAATTCGCCCGCCGAACTCCGCCTTCTTCGCTTCAAGATCCGTCAGGCTCGTCACGTCCGCATCTTCCGGCACGATCAGGCCGATCTTCGCGTCAGGAAAGTTGGTGCCGAGATCGACGACCTTCGACTTGAAGTTCTCCCAGTAGGCGCCGTGCGTGACCGGCAACCAGGCGCACAGCGTCATATCGAGGTCACCGCGCGCCACACCTTGCCACATCACGCCGGCGGAAACCGGCACGAGTTGCACGGGATAACCCAGCTTCTTCTCGATGATCTGCGCCGCCACGTTCGTCGTCGCCACGCTGTCATCCCAGCCTTCCACGTAACCGATCTTGATGGTCGGTTTCGCATCGGCGGCAATTACACCCGCGCTGGTTGCAGCCAGCGCGGCACTTAAAGTGCTTAAAACAAGCAGTTTCTTGATCAGTCTCATTGTCGTACTCCCCTTTACGTTCCACACCATTGAGGCTTTAGAATCACCGGCCAGAAATGCGCCGACTGGTTGTTTTTCGACACCCAGTTGTCCGGATGCGACCTCGTTTTATCCGGCTGCGTCGCCGGGCCTGATGAATACCCTACTTATCGACGACAAGATCCGTCAGCGGCTTGCTGCAACACAACAGAACCATGCCCTGATCGATCTCGCGCTGGCGAATGCCGCCGTTATGTTTCATCTCGACTTCGCCGGAGAGGAGCTTGACCTTGCAGGTGCCGCACATGCCTTGCGTACACGATGCCGGCAAACGCACGCCCGATTTCTTGGCGGCGTCCAGCACATGCTGCGCGCTGCCGCATTCGATCTCGCGATTGCTCTTGGCAAAACTGACCTTGAACGTGGTCTCTACAGGCACGGGTGCAGGTATGGGCGACAAGTCAAAGCCAACCGCTGCCTCCCGCATCTCGCTGAATGCCCCGGTGGGCTGCAACGCGTCGGCCACGTGCGCCGTCGTCAGTTGCGCGGCGACTTCCGCGATCGTCTCGAAGGAGAAACTTTCCTCGTGATAATGCGTCGCGTCGAAACCGCCTTCTGCAAGCAGATCACGCACCGCTTTCATGTACGGCGCCGGACCGCAGGTAAAGATTTCCCGCTCCATGAAATCCGGCGCGATCAGCTTGAGCAAGGGCAGCGTGAGAAAACCCGTCACGCCGTGCCAGCTTGTACGTGCACCGACTCGTTCGCATACAAACGCCGTGCGGAAATTCGCCTGGTTCGACGCAATCAGATCGAGCTCGCGCGCGAAGATGATGTCGTCGGGGGTGCGTGCGCTGTGCACGAACACGATGTCGCGATCCTCGCCGAGTTCGTGATGCGCGCGGCTCATGGACATCAACGGCGTGACACCCGATCCCGCCGATAAGAACAGGAACTTGCGCGCCGGATGCCGCGCGCAAGTGAATTCGCCGGCTGGCCCCAGCACCCGAACCTTGCCGCCCGGCTGAAGATTGTCGTGCAGCCAGTTCGACACCTTGCCGCCCGGCACGCGCTTCACCGTGATGGAGATGGTATGCGGACGCGTAGGCGGCGACGAGATCGTATAGCAGCGATTAATCGATTCGCCGTCTATCTCCAGCTCCAGCGTGATGAACTGGCCCGGCTCGAAAACGAAGGTCCGTTCGACCGGCGCACGAAAGAAAAAACTCTTTACGTCGTGCGTTTCCTGACGAACGTGGCAGCAGACGAGCGTCTCGTCGGTGTCGCTATCCCAACGGGCGGGAAGCGTGCCCCAGAACTCGGGCTGGGTCACCCGGTTCGGGGCAGGCTCGAACGTCGCCTGATCGCGCATCATCTGTTTCTCCGCTGTAGCTTTGAGTGCGACGTTGTTTGTTCGCTTGAGTATTCGATAAGCTAGCGCTTGAACGACACGACTTTCTCGCCGTGCGTGCTCACGCTCGCTTCATCCGGCGTGTTCGCGTAGTCGTCGAGCCGGCCGATATACCACTCGCAGAATTTCTCCACGAGGCCTTCCGTGAACGGCGAATAGGGACCCGGTTCATACGCGCTGCTCGTCACCCCGAGTTGCGAGAATTCCACCAGCGCGCGGTCCTGATCGTTGGTCGCGCGCCAGACGGCCGTCAGGTTGTCGACGTTGTAGTCAATGCCTTCCTTCGCGTCCTTGTGCACGAGCCATTTGGTGCGCACAAGCGTCTCGCCGGCCGACAGCGGGATCACCGAGAAACTCACAATATGATCGCTCATGAAGTGATGCCACGAATTCGGCTGCGTCCAGAACGAGAGGCCACCGAGATCGGCCTGCTGGAAACCGCCGAGCAATTTCTTCGACGCCACCTTGGCGTCCATGGTCTGGGACTCGCCGCTGCGATCGAGCGGCAAACGTTGCGTGCGAAAACCGCTCACAAGATCAGCGAGCCGGTCGATTTCCTTCGACGGCAAGTTCATCGCCTCCCATTGCTTTGTGCGTTCTTCAACGGTCTTGTCGAAGGCGGCCATCGCTTCTTCATTGTCGGCGGAACGCTGGTAACCGAAGCCATATTCGTAGAGCGAGATGGTCAGTTCCGGATGGTTCGCAACGCAGTGATAACACTCGCGGTTGTTCTCCATCGTGAGCTTCCAGTTACCCTTTTCGATAATGTCGATAGCGGCGGCTATCTTGCAGTCGGCCAGACCATGCGGCAGCAGATACGGTTCCATCGACGCGCGCAATACGGCGAAATCCGCCGGCGGCGTTTCAGCGAGGCAGACAAAGATCAACCCTGCGAGGTTTTCAAGGTGGACCTTCTTGAGGCTGTGCTTGCACTTGTCGAACTGCTCGCCCATGTGCTCGGCGAACATGAGGTCGCCGTTCAGGTTGTAGGTCCAGCTGTGATACGGGCACACGATATTGCCCAGCGAGCCCTTCTCCGAGCTGCACAGGCGCGCACCGCGATGCCGGCAAACGTTATGGAACGCGCGGATCTGCATGTCGTCGTCACGCACGATCAGGATGGAATCGTTGCCGAGTTCCACCGTCATGTAGTCGCCCGCTTCCGGCACGTCCGGTTCGACCGCGACCTGGATCCAGTGCCGCCGGAAGATCGCCTCCATGTCGAGCGCGTGGACTTCCTCGCTCGCGTAGAACGGCGCTTCCAGCGTGTGACCCTTCTTGCGGCGTTCGATCATTGCGCGAACGTCTGCGGAAACTTTCATCGTGTACTCCGTGTTTTGGTGCGCCGCCCGACCTTGAACGTGCGGGAATTTTCGTGTCGCGAATCAATAGTCGACGAGTTGATGCTCGCGCAAATACGCCAGGATCACTTGTGCTTTTTCGACGGAAGTCCCCTCAATTACGACGCTGCCGCCCCGACTTTCCGTGGTCGTGGCCGAGAGCATGCGCGCGTGGCCCGAACGCTTTTCGGCCGCCGCCAGCCGCACGGGTTTTGCCGTCGCGGGCTTGATCGTCCAGGGGATGCGTGCCGATGCGTTGGCGGCACTCACCGGTACCGGTTCGATCGTCCCTTCGCGCAGTTTTGCGTACGCGTATCGCGGCGTGGCGTTGGCCATTGGATGCACCGCGACCAGGGCGGGCAAGCTTGCCTGCACGCGCCGGCGCAACCCTTTCGGCAGGAATTGCCGGACGGTGACTTGAGCCGCTTCAACGTCGGTTTCAATATCGATATCCACCGCCGATCCAAGCAGCGCAAAGCCTAATGCATCGGCAAGTTGATACGGCAGCATGCCGCTGTCTTCCGTGCCTTCGGCGCGCGTGCCGGTCAGCACGAGGTCGTAACCCTTCAAGCGTGCGCTCAGCGCAGTCGCGATTTCATCGCCTTCTGCTACGGCCAGCACTTCCACCTTTGCCGCGCCCAACGCGAGATATTCGCGCAATGCGGGATTGGTTGGATCGCCGGCGTGCAACACGTCGAGCGTGGCCTGGTGTTGGATGGCGAGCCGCTTTGCCAGCGTCAGCGCGGCGGCGTCGTTGCGGCTATAGCGCGCCGTCCCGCTCACCGGATGACGACCCACTGATACGAGCACAGCAATTTTGCTTACGCGCTTCGTGGTCGATGCATTACTCACGCTAGTCAATTGAATGCTCCCCGCACGTGCCCGATGAGATTCATGCGAGCGCTCCTTCCAGCTTGGCGGTAGCCGAGGCTTGACCGCCGGACGGTGTGAGTGAGCCCGGGTTGGCACGCGCGTTACGTGCGGCCGCAGCGGCATCGGTCAACGCCGTGATCGTTTCTTGCGCGTCGCCGATAATCGTCAGGTTCGCGCGTTTTGCGATTGGCGCGCTCGCGTCCAGATTCACCGCAATCACATGACGGCAATCCTTGATGCCCTGCAAGTGCTGCACCGCGCCGGAGATACCGAACGCAATGTAGATGCTCGCATCGACCGTCTTGCCGGTTGCGCCGATCTGTTTGTCGCGAGGGAACTTGCCGTCGTCGACGGCTACGCGGCTTGCGCCGATTGCAGCGCCTACCGTACTGGCAAGGCGCTCGAATGCCGGAACATCGGTCACGCCATTACCCGCCGACACGATGAAATCCGCCTCTTCCAGCGCCACTTGCGCGGCATCTATTTCTTCGATGCCCAGGTCTTTGTAGGGACTTGTTTTCTGGTGGTCTTCAACGAGGAACTGCTCTGACGCAACCCGCTCGCCTGCGCCGATGAACGGCAACCTTGCATCAACCGCATTCGGGGCGAGCAGGATCACGTCGGGGAGAGAACCCACGGCAAACGCCTTGCGCGCCTGGGTGTAAACCGCCACGTGCACGGCGTCGATTTCGACCACGTGTGTCGCCACCGATGCCTTCGCTTGCGCCGCGTATCGGCGACCAAGATCGCCGTCACCGGTGGCATTGTCGGGGAGGAAAACATGCGCGGGTGAATACGCCGCGACACATGCGGCGAGCGCATTCAGTGCGGCATCGGGCGCGAATGCGCGACGATCAAATGCCGGCATCTCGATCACCTTGTCCGCGCCGAGCGCAGCCGCGTCGTCCTTCAGTTCGCCCAGGACGAGCAAGACGACTTGCGTTGTCGAGTCCGCAAGTAAAGCGGCTGCCGCAAGCGTCTGACGCGCGTGGTCGTCAAGCGAACCACGGTCGCTGTGCGCGGCCACGAGTAACGAACGTTGCGCTGTGGCAGTCGTACGACGCGGCTTCGCCTGCTCACGATGCCCACCTGGCGCAGTAGCATTACCGCCTTCCGCCACGCCGACAAACCCCAGCGTAATGCGTTTGACCCCTTCTGCCGTGATGGAAAATGGCCGGCGCGGATCGATTCGTTTGATGGTATCCATTGCTTACTCCAGCGCCGCTGCAACGAGTTCAGCCACGTCCAGCACTTCCGGCCGACTACCTACCACACCTTCCAGCATCGCCGTGCAGTTCGGACAACCGACCGCAACGATCTCCGCGTTGACCGAGCGGGCGTCGTTGATACGGATGTCGGGAATACGCTGCTTGCCGGGGATGTCGGTTAGCGGCGCGCCGCCACCGCCGCCGCAGCATCGTCCACGCATGCCATTGCGTTCCATCTCGACGACCTTGATGCCGATCGATTTGAGCAACTTGCGCGGCGCTTCCGTCTCACCGTTGTATCGGCCGAGATAACACGGGTCGTGATACGTGACCGTCTTGCCCGCCGCCAGCGCGCTTTCAGCGGCCGGCGTGAGCTTGCCACTAGCGACCAGCTCCGCGATCAACGAAGTGTGATGCTGCACCTCATACAAGCCGCCCAGCGCGCGATACTCGTTGCGCAAGCTATGCATCACGTGCGGATCGGCAGTAACGATCTTCCTGAACGAATACTTCGACAGGGTCTCGATGAGTTGCGTCGCCAGTTGCTGGAACGTGGCTTCATCGCCCAGACGGCGCGCCGTATCGCCGGTATCCGTTTCCACGCCGCCCAGCACCGCGTAGTCGACGCCCGCCTTGTTCAGCACCTTGACCAGCGCGCGCAGGGAGCGCTGATAGCGCATGTCGAACGCACCTTCGCCTGCGATGAGCAGCACATCGACCGGACGTCCCGGCTGCGCGACCTGCACTTGCAAATCCACGGCCCAGTCGTAACGCGCGCCGATATCAAAGCCGTTCGCGCTGCCCGTCTCGCGCAAGTTCGCCAGCGTTTCCGCACCCTTGCCCGGCACAATGCCTTCGACCAGCGTCTGGTTGCGACGCATATCCACGATAGCGTCCACGTGCTCGATCAGCATCGGGCACTCTTGAACGCACGCACGGCACGTGGTGCAGGACCAGATCGTATCCGCTTCGATCATCGTGGAAATCAGCGGCTTCGACGGTGCGCCTGAATGCTTGCCGAGCGGAATGCCGGGCGTCGGGCTGCCTGCATACGCGGCGTCCGTACCGCCGACCATGCCGGTCACCAGATCCTGGATCAGCTTCTTCGGGTTCAGCGGCTGACCCGCTGCGAACGCCGGACATGCGGCTTCGCACTTGCCGCATTGCACGCAGGCGTCGAAGCTCAACAATTGATTCCAGCGAAACTCCACCGGCTTGCCAACGCCATATTCCTTTGCATCGAGCACCGGCATCTTGAGCGCGGTCGGCGGCACGACGTCATGCTCGTGGCTGCGCCCCGTGAAACGCTCTTGCCGGGGATGAAACGCGAGATGCAGCAAACCTGCGAGCGCGTGTTTCATCGGACCGCCGCGAGCCGCGCCGAAGGTCATCGTGAAGGCACCCGCAGCAATCAATAACGCGACGATGATTGCCAATGCGCCGGACATTGCTGCAGCGGGCAACACGATAAACAGCACAAGCCCAAGCGCGAATGAACCGAGCAGCAGCGGCAGGCTGTCCCACGGCCCACGCGACAAACGCGCCGGCACTGCCTTCGCTCCATGTCGGCGACGCCACACGAACACCGCACCGACCAGCATCACGAGCGCTGCCAGGAAAATCAGCTTGTCGAGCCACGGCGAATAGATGGCCAGCCCGTAGTTGAGGAATACGAGCGCCATGGCTGCGATTGCGCCGCCGGCTGTTGCCACGTGCGTCTTCGCAATATACGGATCGCGTGCGACCACATGATGCAGATCGACGAAATAGCGCTTCGGGATCGACAGCAAATTGCCCCAGCCGTATGCACCCGCTGCCGTCGCGCGGCCCTCACGCCAATACGCCGCACGCTTGAACAGTGCAAATGCCAGACCCGCCACCGACAACCACAACAACGCGGTAATGACAAACACCGGGCTCATTATCAGAAGTCCTTGACGAGGCGCAGCGCGTCGTAGATCGCGCCGTGAATGTTGTGCATGGAGATGCAGTCGCCTACGCGGAACAGCAGGAAGCGGCCGTTGCCCAGTTCTTCACTCAAGGAAGGTTGCGGCTCGGATGCGAACAGCTTGTGCACATCGATCTGACCGCGATTCAACGACTCCGGCTTGAGCTTCCAGTAGAGCTCGTCGTTCGGCAAGATGCCGTTCTCGATCACGACCTGATCGACCGCGCGCTCTTCCTGCTCTTCCGTGTACTCGTTGCGAATCACGGCGATTTTCTTGCCGTCTTCCTCATACACTTTGTCGAGCCAGTAGTTCGGCGTGGAGATAACGCCTTGCGCATACAGGCGTCGATAGAAAATCGGGAAGGTGGTGCCGCCCACATCGTCCGAGACCTTGACGTCCGGAGTCACGATCTCGACGTTGGAGCCGCGGCTCGCCATGAAATCCGCCACGCCCGCGCCTGCCTGCATGCTCACGCCGTCATAGACCAGTACGTTTTTGCCCGGCTCGACCTTGCCTGAGAGGATGTCCCACGAACTAACAGCCAGACCTTGCTCGACGCCCCATGCCGGCACTTGCTGCGTGAACGACGAACCGCCTGTCGCCAGCACGACGATGTCCGGCTTCTCCGCCATGATCATCTTCTCGTCGGCGGCAACGCCCAGCCGGCGATCCACACCAAGGCGCTTCGTTTCCATGTCGAACCAGCGCACGATGCCCGCCATCTGCTCGCGCTGCGGCGCCTTGGCCGCGAGCATGATCTGGCCACCCACATAATCGTTCTTCTCGAACAATACGACGTCATGCCCCCGCGATTTCGCCACGCGCGCGGCTTCGAGTCCCGCAGGACCCGCACCAACGATAACGACCTTCCGCTTCGGTCCACGCGATTTTTCGATCACGTGCGGCATGGTCTCTTCACGTGATGTGGCCGCGTTCTGCACGCACAGCACATCAAGACCGTTGTACTGCCGGTCAATACAATAATTCGCGCCCACGCACTGCTTGATCTCGTCTTCGCGGCCATCGCGGATCTTGATGACCATGTGCGGATCGGCGATCTGAGCCCGCGTCATGCCGACCAGATCGATCATGCCGCTTTCCAGCAAGCGCTCGGCTTGCCCTGCGTCGCGAATGCTTTGCGCATGCATCACGGGCAGCTTCACCACCGACTTGATGCCCGCCGCGAGATGCACGAACGGCTCGGGCGGTAGCGCCATCGGCGGCATGCAGTTCGCGAGCGTGTTGTGCGTGTCAGCACCAGAACCAATCACGCCGATGTAGTCGATCAGACCGGACTCGGACATCGACTGCGCGATCTCCTTCAACTGCGTGTGATCGAGGCCGTCTTCGTGGAATTCGTCGCCGCACATGCGCAGGCCGACGCAGAAATCCGGACCTACCGCTTCACGCACGGCCTTGAGCACTTCGTTACCAAAACGAAGACGGTTTTCGAGCGAACCGCCCCATTCATCGGTACGAAAATTCGTGCGAGGACTCCAGAACTGGTCGATCAAATGCTGGTGCGCCGCCGAGATTTCGACGCCATCCATGCCCGCATCTTTTACGCGCTTGGCGGCCGCCGCGAAGTCGGAAATGATGCGCTTGATCTCCTCCACTTCAATGATCTTCGCGTTGCCGCGATGCACCGGTTCACGCACGCCGGACGGCGACATCAGATGCGGCCAGTGCTCGCCGTGATAAGCCGTGCGACGGCCCATGTGAGTCGCCTGGATCATGATCTTCGCGCCGTGCTTGTGCATGGCTTCGGCCAGGCGCGAGAGCGGATCAATAATCTTGTCGGTCGCAAGATTCACCGACTTCCACCATCCTTGCGGACTATCGATAGACACCGGGCTCGATCCGCCGCATACGGCCAATCCTACGCCGCCCTTGGCCTTTTCCTCGTAATAACGGATATACCGATCACCGGGCAAACCGCCCGGTTCCGCGTAGACCTCAGCGTGCGCGGTGCTGACAATGCGATTGCGCAAGGTCAGCTTGTTCAGCGTGAGAGGCTTGAAAAGGTTGGGGTAACGCATCGCGGTCGACCTCGGATTTATCTATGCACTACGCTTTCACGCTGCCAGCGGCGTCACTTCGAACACGCAATGCGAATGGCCTTCGGCCGCGCATTGGGTCTCGACCGAAAACGACTTCGGACCTTTCTTCGTGCCTTCCGGCGCGGTGTCGTTGACCCAGTCCATCGCACCTGAGAACCAGCCTGCGAACATGTAGCAAAGCTTGCCTTCCTTGCCCGGCTGCGCCAGCACGAACGACGAGTTATGCAGATGCACGGTCGCCGTTGATGCAGCCGGATCACTTTTTACGATCGAGAACAAACCCCAGCCGCGTTGCGACAGGCGCTTCAGATAATGTTCAAACACCGCCATGCCGCTGATGCCGTGCTGCGTGGCTTCTTTATCGCACCAGTGATACGCCGACTTGTGGCCCGCTGTATAAAGGCTTTTCGCATACACGTCGCGGCCCAGCGCTTCTTCAACCGCCAGGTGATTGTTCGTGAAGAAATGGCGCGGCACATAGAGCATGGGCAGCGAGTCGGTCGTCCAGACACCGGTTTCCGGATCGACGTCAATAGGCAGTTGCGGTTGCATCGTGTGGGTTCCTTTGTATTGGGTGAGCCGGGTCAGACGTTCCAGACGCTGTCGAACACGCGTACCCAGTTTTCGCCCATGATCTTCTTGATGCGCGCCTCGCTCCAGCCGGCGCGTTCCATCGCGGCGGTCAGGTTCGGGAATTCCCCAATCGTTCGGATTCCTTCTGGATTCACGACCTTGCCGAAATTCGTCAACTGACGATAACGGCCCTTGTCGTGTGTGATCCAGTCGAAGAATTCCGTGCTGTAGCCTTGCGTGAAGTCCGTGCCAATGCCCACGTTGTCTTCGCCGATCAGGTCGACCACATACTCGATCGCTTCGAGGTAGTCTTCCACCGTCGCATCCGGGCCGCGCTTCAGGAACGGCGCGAACATCGTCACGCCGACGAAACCGCCCGCGTCGACAATTTCCTTAAGTTGTTCATCGGACTTGTTGCGCGGATGTTCTTTCAGGCCCGACGGGCAGCAATGCGAATAACACACCGGCTTCTTCGAAAAGGCGATAGCTTCAGAAGACGTCGTGCCGCCCACGTGCGACAGGTCGACCATGATGCCCACGCGGTTCATTTCCTGGATCACTTCGCGGCCGAAGCCCGAGAGACCGCCATCGCGTTCATAACAACCGGTGCCCACGAGGTTCTGCGTGTTGTAGCAAAGCTGCACGACATTCACGCCAAGCTGCTTGAACGTTTCGATGTAGCCCAGGTTGTCCTCGAACGCATGCGCGTTCTGGAAACCGAAAATGATGCCCGTCTTGTTCTCTTGCTTCGCGCGGCGAATGTCGTCCGTGGTGCGCACAAGCGTGAGGATGTCGCTGTGCTCGCGCATCATCTGACGCATTTCAGCAATGTTGTCGACGGTTTTCTGGAAGCTCTCCCAGACCGACACGGTGCAGTTCACCGCGGTCACGCCGCCTTTTCTCATGTCCTCGAATACCGACGGCTCGAACTTCGAAATATTCAGGCCGTCGATGATGATGCTGCTGTCGTGAAGTGTGCTCATCTCTTGCTCCGGAAAAGGAGGGCGTAATCAATAAATGGGAAAGCGTTCGCACAGCGCGAAGATTTCGCGGCGCACGCGGTGTTCGGTCTCAGCGTGACCGTCCGGGTGATCGCGCAAAGCGTCAAATACTTCCACGATCAAGCGGCCGATGTCACGGAACTCTGCCACGCCAAAACCACGCGTGGTGCCGGCCGGCGTGCCGAGGCGCACCCCTGAGGTGACCGTGGGCTTTTCCGGATCGAACGGAATGCCGTTCTTGTTGCAAGTGATCCCGGCGCGTTCCAGCGCGTGCTCGACCTGGTTGCCCTTCAGGCCCTTCGGACGCAGATCGACGAGCAGCAAGTGGTTATCCGTGCCGCCGGTCACGAGATCGACGCCGCCGGCCTTCAGCACTTCGCCCAGCGCCTTTGCGTTCGCCAGCACGTTATCGATGTAAGTCTTGAAACCGGGCTGCAGCGCCTCGCCGAAGGCGACGGCCTTCCCAGCTATTACGTGCATCAGCGGACCGCCCTGGAGGCCCGGGAACACGGCTGAATTGATCTTTTTGGCGATGTCTTCGTCATTGGTCAGTACAAAACCGCCGCGCGGGCCACGCAGCGTCTTGTGCGTGGTGGATGTCACCACATGCGCATGCTCGACCGGGTTTTGATGACGCCCTGCGGCGATCACGCCGGCAATGTGCGCCATATCGACCATCAGCCTGGAACCCGCCTTATCCGCAATGGCACGCAGCCGCGCAAAGTCCAGTTCGCGCGGATAAGCCGAGAAGCCGGCGATCAACAACGTCGGCTTGTGCTGCAAAGCGAGCTCTTCGATCTGCTCGTAATCGATCAGCATGGTCTCGCGGTTCACGCCGTACTGGATCGCGTTGAACCACTTGCCGGACATCGCCGGCTTCGCGCCGTGCGTCAGGTGACCGCCTGCATCGAGCGACATGCCGAGCACGGTGTCTCCGGGTTTGGTCAGCGCGAGCATCACGGCGCCGTTCGCTTGCGCGCCGGAATGCGGCTGGACGTTGGCGAACTGAGCGCTGAAGAGTTGCTTAACGCGATCGATCGCAAGGGTTTCGATTTCATCGACGAATTCGCAACCGCCGTAATAACGCTTGCCCGGATAACCTTCCGCGTATTTGTTCGTCAGCACCGAACCCTGCGCTTCAAGAACAGCGCGCGAGACAATGTTCTCCGACGCGATCAATTCGATCTGCGACTGCTGGCGTTCCAGCTCTTTCAGGATGGCGCTGCGCACGGGCGCGTCGCGAGTGGCAAGCGGTTCTTCGAAGAACGGGGCGGCGGGGCGAGTCGAGGAATTTGACATTGAAGCATCCGTGGGTTCGGGGACAAGTCGTTTTTTGGAAGGCGGTTTGCTTGGCGGGCCGGTATGCAAAAGGCACTTGAAACCACGCTGAGACCCGCTTTCCGATGCGTCTATTCTTGACTTTCACCCCCCACGCCAATTTATGAATTTAGACGTGTTCTTGGCCTTTTCCGACATGCGCGTCCGTTTTACACAAGTCGCCCTTCGGCCGTTCTGGACGTCAATTCGATGCTGCACTGCGGCGAACCGTTCGCGCTCTCAAGCGGTGCGAATCGTGGCCCTGATCCCCGTCGCGGTGCGTAGCAAATCACTTACGTCGTCGTAAGCTTCAACGCCGATAGGGTTTAGCCTGATGGCATGCTAGTTGCAAACATCTACAAAATGTCCATAGTCGTGTCCCCACGACATAGCCACACCCTAGATTCGAAGGATTCCCTCCTCCATGTCCCCCGACAGAACCGCGTCGCTCGCGCATTTCGCGTTCATGCCGCTGCCCAATTTCACGATGATCGCGTTCACCAACGCCATCGAAGTGCTGCGCATGGCGAACTATCTGACCGGGCAGAAGCTGTACACGTGGTCGATCGTGAGTCCGGACGGCGGTCCCGTGGCGGCAAGCAATGGCCTCTCTGTGGATACCGGACCGGTCGAGTGCGTCGGGCTACCTGACATTGTGTTCGTGGTCGGCGGCATTGACGTCCAGCGCGAGACCACGCCCGCGCATCTGTCGGCGCTGCGCCGTTTTGCGCGGCTGGGCAGCGTGCTCGGCAGTCTCTGCACCGGCACCTATGCTCTCGCGCGAGCCGGTCTGCTCGCCGGCTATGCATGCGCGATTCATTGGGAAAACATGTCGGCGCTGAAGGAGGAATTCCCGGAAACGCGCTTTCTCAAAGAGTTATTCGTGATCGACCGGGATCGCGTGACCTGCACGGGCGGCGTTGCGCCGCTCGACATGATGTTGAACCTGATCGCCACGCGCGTGGGGTCGGCGAAGGTCACGCAGATTGCGGAACAGTTCATTGTGGAGCACGTTCGCGATACCAGCGCGCAGCAACGCATGCCGTTGGTCGCGCGGCTGGGCTCGGCGAACAAGTCGCTGTTCGAAGTGATTTCGCTGATGGAGAACAACATAGAGGAGCCGTTGTCGCGGGAAGAACTCGCGCGGCTGGCAGGGATGTCGCAGCGGCAATTGCAGCGGCTGTTTCGCGAGCACCTTGGCATGACGCCGACGCACTATTACCTGACGCTGCGGTTGCGCCGTGCGCGTGAATTGCTGTTGCAGACCGATATGTCGATCATGCACATCACGATGGCTTGCGGCTTTCAGTCGGCGTGCCACTTCAGCAAGAGCTATCGAGATTCATTCGGCACAGCGCCTACGCGGGAACGGCGGCGCCAGTTGCCGCCGCTCGCTGTTGTTGCTCCGATGGTCATCGCCCAAAGCGCCGCTTAGGTTTTCGTTCGCACTCGGTCGGGGGGGCGTTGGGGGTCGAGGGGCTAGGTTCTGGGGTTAGTGGGCGGGGTCTATGCCGGGTTGGTGCTTTCAGTGTTAGTGGTCTGCGAGAGTCGGATTTTCTCTTTATCACTATTAGCCACTGTGCGTGGCGGCACGTCATTTCTTTGTCCAAAGCGACAAAGAAACGAAGCAAAGAAAACGCTTTCAAACACGCTACCCTAAGTGTCCACAGCGTGCAGTTTTCATTCATAGGTGCCCCAAAAGCACGGTGCTCGCCAGAGCGAAGGATGTGTGAAACCCTCCTTCTCCGAACACCGATACCCACACGCTTCGCCACCAGTGATTGAACCTGCCAAAGGGGCACCCCGCGCTATCCGCGGACGACCAACCACCAATTTTTATGCGTGACGGACCACGCCGCCGACCCGCCAAGAAATGGGGCCGCGAAGATGCGTAAGGCCGTAGCCTACGAAAATAACCGCACTAACCAAGCGGCTAACCCACGAAGAACCGTAGAAGCAAATACGCGTTAGGCCGTGCTGGTTCCTGGTCAATTCGTGCGTGCCCGAGAGCACGGGTGGCGAAGCGTGTTCATTGGCAAGCGCGGGTCTACGAGTACCCGTGAGGCCGCACTGGCTCCTTGGCAATGGTGCTTGCCCGAGAGCGTACGGGGCGAAGCGTGTTCGTGTCAGGATTCGCGAGAAGGAGGGTTTCAAACATCCTTCGCTCTGGCGAGCACCGTGCTTTTGGGGCACCTATGAATAAAAACTGCACGCTGTGGACACTTAGGGTAGCGTGGTTTAAAAGCGCTTTCTTTGCTTCGTTTCTTTGTCGCTTTGGACAAAGAAATGACGTGCCGCCACGCACAGTGGCTAATAGTGATAAAGAGAAAATCCGACTCTCGCAGACCACTAACGCCGAAAGCACCAACCCGGCATAGACCCCGACCACTAACCCCAGAACCGACCAACCCGGCACTGACCCCAACCACTAACCCCAACGCCCCAAAACCGCCAACCCCAACCCCGAGTGCGAACGACCCCCTTAGGCCGCTTTCAACATCCCGTGCGGATCAATCACGAACTTGCGCGGCGCACCACCATCAAATTGCCGATACCCATCCGGCGCCTGATCAAGCGTCACCACCGACACATTAACAATATCCGCAATCGGCAAGCGATCCCACAAAATAGCCTGCATCAGGTTCTGGTTGTACTTCATGACCGGCGTCTGCCCAGTGAAAAACGAATGCGACTTAGCCCAGCCCAACCCGAAGCGAATGCTCAGCGCACCCTTCCTCGCGGCTGCATCGGCGGCACCCGGATCGTCGGTGACATAGAGTCCCGGAATGCCGATCGCACCCGCTACCCGCGTGATCTCCATCAGCGAATTCAGCACCGCGGCAGGCGCTTCCTGATGGCTTCCACTGCTGCCGTGACCATGCGCCTCGAAGCCGACGCAATCGACCGCGCAATCCACTTCCGGTGTGCCGAGAATGGCCGCGATCTGCTCGCCAAGCGTTGCATCCTTCGATAAATCCACGGTCTCAAAGCCAACCTTGCGCGCATGCGCGAGACGCTCTTCGTTCATGTCGCCGACTATCGTACAAGCTGCGCCCAGCAAACGAGCGGATGCCGCCGCGGCCATTCCGACCGGACCCGCGCCCGCGATATACACCGTCGAACCCGGCTTGACACCCGCCATCACGGCACCGTGATAGCCCGTGGGCAGGATGTCGGACAGGCACGTGAGATCGCGGATCTTCGACATCGCCTGGTCGCGGTCGGGAAACTTCAGGAGATTGAAATCGGCGTACGGGACCAACACGTATTCAGCCTGACCGCCGATCCAGCCGCCCATGTCCACGTAACCATAGGCACCGCCCGCACGCGACGGATTGACGTTCAGGCACACGCCCGTATTCTGCGCCTTGCAGGTCGGACAGCGGCCGCACGCTACGTTGAACGGCACCGAAACCAGATCGCCAATCTTGAGCGTCTCCACGTCGCGCCCAACCTCGATCACCTCGCCAGTGATCTCGTGTCCGAGCACGAGGCCGACTTGGGCGGTCGTGCGGCCTCGCACCATATGCTGGTCCGACCCGCAAATATTCGTGGTGACCACCTTGAGAATCACGCCATGACCGATCTGCCGGCCGCTCGGATCGACCATCTTCGGATAGTCGATGGATTGCACTTCAACCTTGCCCTGCCCCAGATACACGACGCCGCGATTACTGCTCATTGCCTGTCTCCTTGTCTCGTGGACGATCTGCACGGCAAAACATAGCCATGCACCGCCTAACGAGCGTAGTCCTGTGCCGCACCACCGACGCACATCGAACACGACACGGGTTTGACAGAATCCGACATGGCGGTTTTATATTGATTGACCAATCAATATAAAATACATAGGATTCAATCCTGGTTTTCTTAACGCTTCTTTAGACAAAAACCATGCCCAAGCTAGGAATGCGCGAAATCCGCCGGGCGCAGTTGATCGACGCCACGCTGTTGACCATCGACCATGCTGGACTCGCCGGCACGACGCTGGCGTCGGTCGCGCAGCGCGCAAGCATTTCCACGGGTATCGTCAGTCATTATTTCGGCGACAAGGACAGCCTCCTCGAAGCCACCATGCGCCATGTGCTGCGCGACTTATGGAACGCAACATCGCGCAGGCGCCGGGGCGCAAAAGACGAACCGCGAGCCCGCTTGCGTGCGGTGGTGGCGGCGAACTTCGACGCCGCGCAAGTCAGCAATCCGGTGATGAAGACGTGGCTCGCGTTCTGGTCGGAGAGCATGCACAAACCGCAATTGCGGCGGCTGCAAAACGTCAACACCCGTCGTCTGTATTCCAATTTGTGCGCCGATTTTTCGAAGGCACTGCCGCGCGCCACCGCCCGTCGCGCGGCAAGCGGACTGGCGGCATTGATCGACGGCTTGTGGTTGCGCGGCGCGCTCTCAGGTGAACCGTTCGACACGAAAGCGGCCATGCGTCTGGCCAACGATTACATCGACCTCGTGCTCGACACACGCGGCCGAACCCTCACTTAAAGGACTACGCCATGCCAGTTTTCGAATTGCAGCGCCTGTACATCGGCGGCGTTTACGTCGATGCCACCAGCGGCGAAACCTTTGACACGCTCGACCCCGCCACGGGCGAAACGCTCGCGCGCGTTCAACAGGCAAGCGCAGCGGATATCGATCGGGCCGTGCGCTCGGCACGCGAAGGCCAGCGCGAATGGGCCGCCATGACCGCAATGCAACGCTCGCGCATCCTGCGTCGTGCGGTGGATATTCTGCGTGAACGCAACGACGAACTCGCCGAGCTCGAAACCCGCGATACGGGCAAGCCAATTGCCGAGACGAGAGCCGTGGACATTGTCACCGGCGCCGATGTAATCGAGTACTACGCCGGGCTCGCAACGGCCATAGAAGGTCAGCAAATCCCGCTGCGCGCGAGTTCGTTCGTCTATACGCGACGCGAACCGCTCGGCGTATGCGCGGGCATTGGCGCATGGAATTATCCGATCCAGATCGCCTGCTGGAAGTCCGCCCCCGCGCTCGCCGCCGGCAACGCGATGATCTTCAAGCCCAGCGAAATCACGCCGCTCAGCACGTTGAAACTCGCTGAAATCTATTCCGAAGCCGGCGTTCCCGCAGGCGTGTTCAACGTCGTGCAGGGCGACGGCCGCGTGGGCGCGTTGCTTGCCGCGCATCCGGACATCGCGAAGATCTCGTTTACGGGTGGTGTGGAGACGGGCAAGAAAGTCATGTCGATGGCCGGCGGTTCATCGCTGAAAGAAGTCACGATGGAACTGGGCGGCAAGTCCCCGCTCGTCATTTTCGACGACGCCAATCTCGAACGCGCCGCCGACATTGCGATGAGCGCCAACTTCTTCAGTTCCGGCCAGGTCTGCACGAACGGCACGCGCGTATTCGTGCAACGACCGGTGTACGAACGCTTCGAAGCGCTTCTACTGGAGCGCGTCAAGCGCATTCGAGTAGGCTCACCAACGGACGCCAACACCAACTTCGGCCCGCTCGTCAGCGCCGCGCAATTACATAAAGTCCTGGGGTTCATCGAAAGCGGCAAGCAAGAGGGTGCGCGATTAATCGCGGGTGGATCGCGGATCGTGCATGACGCGTTCGCTCAAGGGCAATACGTCGAGCCGACCATCTTCACCGATTGCCGCGACGACATGTGCATTGTGCGCGAAGAGATTTTTGGCCCGGTCATGAGCATCCTCACATTTGATGAGGAAAGCGAAGTGATTGAACGTGCCAACGCGACACAATACGGCCTCGCCGCGGGCGTGGTCACGGAGAATCTGGCGCGTGCGCATCGCGTGATTCATGCGCTGCAAGCCGGCATCTGCTGGATCAATACGTGGGGAGAATCGCCTGCTGAAATGCCCGTGGGCGGATACAAGCAGTCGGGCGTAGGCCGCGAAAACGGCATCACCACTCTCGAGCACTACACAAGCATCAAGTCCGTGCAGGTCGAACTCGGTCCCTACCAACCCGTATTCTAAGGAGCGATGCGATGAGCGCGAACGAGTTCGACTACATCGTCGTGGGCGCGGGTTCGGCGGGCAACGTGCTCGCCTCGCGTCTCACCGAAGACCCCGACGTGACCGTGCTGCTGCTTGAAGCAGGCGGTCCGGACTACCGCTTCGACTTCCGCACGCAAATGCCGGCCGCGCTGGCGTTTCCGTTGCAAGGAAGGCGCTATAACTGGGCCTACGAAACCGATCCCGAACCGTACATGAACAATCGGCGCATGGAATGCGGCCGTGGTAAAGGACTGGGCGGGTCGTCGCTGATCAACGGCATGTGCTACATCCGCGGCAATGCGCTCGACTACGACGGCTGGGCCGAGAGAAAAGGCCTTGAAAACTGGACCTATTCCGATTGCCTGCCGTATTTTCGCAAGGCCGAAACGCGCGATGCCGGACCGAACCCGTATCACGGCGGTGACGGCCCGGTGCACGTGACGACCTCGAAGCCCGGCAACAATCCGTTGTTCGCCGCGATGGTCGAAGCAGGTGTGCAGGCCGGTTATCCCCGCACCGATGACCTCAACGGATACAGCCAGGAAGGTTTCGGCCCGATGGACCGGACCGTGACGCCTAAGGGTCGCCGCTCAAGCACCGCGCGCGGATATCTCGACCGCGCGAAAGGCCGGCCGAATCTCACGATCGCGACGCACGCCGTCACGGATCGCGTCTTGTTCGCCGGGAAAAAAGCGATTGGCGTGGCGTATTTACATAGCGGCGAACGTGTCACCGCGCATGTACGTCGCGAGGTACTGGTGTGCAGCGGCGCGATTGCATCGCCGCAATTATTGCAGCGTTCGGGTGTCGGCCGATCGACGTGGCTGCGGGAACTTGACGTGCCTTTAGTGCATGACCTGCCCGGCGTCGGTGAGAATCTCCAGGATCATCTGGAGATGTACATGCAGTACGAATGCCTTGAACCCGTGTCGCTTTATCCTGCGCTGCAATGGTGGAACCAGCCGCAGATCGGGATTAAATGGATGTTGAATGGTACGGGCATTGGTGCGAGCAATCAGTTCGAAGCGGGCGGCTTTATACGTACGCGCGACGACGACCTGTGGCCCAACATTCAATATCACTTCCTGCCCGTCGCAATCAACTACAACGGCTCGAACCCGATCAAGATGCACGGCTTCCAGGCTCATGTGGGTTCCATGCGATCGCCAAGCCGCGGCCGCGTCAAGCTGAAGTCTCGCGATCCGAATGCGCACCCGAGCATCCTTTTCAACTACATGTCGGACCCGCTTGACTGGCGTGAATTCCGCGACGCGATCCGCATTACGCGCGAGATCATGCATCAGCCGGCACTCGCGAAATATCGTGGACGGGAGTTGCATCCGGGCGCTGATCTCACCACGGACGATCAACTCGACGCGTTCGTGAGGCAACGTGCGGAGACGGCTTACCATCCGTCGTGCTCGTGCAAGATGGGTTACGACGAGTTGGCTGTGGTCGATAACGAAGGCCGCGTGCACGGGCTCGAATCGCTGCGCGTGGTCGATGCGTCGATCATGCCGCTGATCGTGACCGGCAACCTGAATGCGCCAACGATCATGCTGGCCGAAAAGATCGCGGACAAGATCCGGGGGCATGAGCCGCTAGCGCGTGTTGATACGCCATATTTTGTCGCGCATGGTGCGAAGGCACGTAAGGGGGAGACCGTCGCGGCGGTGTAAATCGTTATTTTTTGGGCATCTCGGCTTGGCAGCCGCGATGCCCTTTTAGCTCAAGTCAACTACCGCTGTGGAAGCGGGATCAAATCTCAAGCCGCGCACGCGCAGCCATCGCTATGCGCGCAATCGTCTCGGTGCTCAAGCGCTCCGCCACCTTGTGAACATACTCGTGATGGCGCGACTCGAGCGGCGCGCCAAGATACTGTGCGTGCAGATAGCGGATCAACGCAATTCGCCGATGCCCAAGCGCCAGGCTGCGATCGAGCAGTGCGAGTGCCGCATCAGGATCATGCTGCTCGCACGCAAGCTGCGAAAGTCCGGCGGTTTGAACGCGCGTCGACGTCATGGCCGTTTCAGCGCGTGACCGTCGTATGCGCCGTTTGCGCCGTATGCAACCCAACCGACGCACGCCATGCGTCGAAATCCGCACGATGCCAGTCGATCTCAACGCCCACGCGCCGCGTGCCTTCGCGAATCTTCGGCTTATACAGCAGCAGCGTCAGCGCATCGAGCGCGGGCCACCGGGTGAACGACAGCGCCGCTATTTCCACCGCCAGGGTTTCGAGCAAGCGCGTATGCGGCTTGCTCTCCAGATAACCCGACACATCCGCACACCAGGCCTCGTAATCGATCAGCTCGTGCGCGTTCTCCTCGGCCGGTACGCCTCGATAATGCAGGCTCGCATCGATAGCAACGGGTTGCGGCGCCGGATACTCCTGAGCATGCAAACCAATGCGCGTAGGCACCACGAGCTCATCGACAACAATGCGCCAGCCGCGTCCGCCTGCGCTTAATGTTTCGAATGGTTCGTACGGTTTCACGACATCAGCGGCTCGGCCGCATCGAGCATCATCTTCACGAAGTAGTCCGCAAAGCTGCGGCGGATCACGAGGTCAAAGCTGTCGTCACCGGTCGGCAGCACCGTCACGGAGGCCTTGAAGTAATGGCTCTGCGCACACTGGCCGACACCGAACAAACGCGGATGCAGATCGAGCGGACAACCGCGTGCGAGTACATCACGCGTACGCGTGCCGCTGATGTCGAGCACGGTGTAACCGCTGCCGATATCAACGGCGGCTGCGAACAAGCCCTTGAACGCCTCGCGCAATCTGGCTTCCATCGGCGCAGCCTGCGTCGCGGAATGCGCGGCGGCCGAGCGTACGAGCCACTCGTCGGGACCGAGCCAGATCAGGTCGTAGCCATTGCCAGTCGCCGTCGTATTCGGCTTCTCGGGCGGCTTGCAACCAATCACGCTCTCAACTGCCGCAACAAACGCGGCATCACGCAGGTCACCCCGCACATTGACCAGTTCCAGGAACGGCCGCTCGACTAGACGAAATGCCTTCGATGCACTCGCCTGATGTTTTTTCAGCAGGCCATCCACGCCTACCAGCGGCGATTCCTGCCACACGCCCTGCCCGATTGCACGATCCACGATCGTCTGGTTGCTTCTGTTTTCATTCCACATGTTGACGTGCTCCTTCGCTGTCGTAGAACACCGAGCTGGTGATTTTTGCCGGCATCTGCTTACCGTTGGCGAGCGGGATCATTACTGATTCGCCGATCTTGTCGAGACCGCCCTTGATGACGGCCATCGCAATCGAGCGCTTTAAAATAGGGCTGAAATAGCTGGATGTGACGTGACCGAGCATGGGCGCAGTGTCGCCGGTGAACGGACCCGGCACGATCTGCGAGCCTTCCGGAATCACGAATGACGCATCCTCAGCAAGCAAGCCGACGAGTTGCTTGCGCCCGGCCTTCGCCGTATCCGAGCGCGTCAGCGAACGCTTGCCGAGAAAGTCCTTCGACTTCGCGACCAGTCCGCCCATGCCGAGGTCGTACGGGGTCATCGAGCCGTCGGTATCCTGTCCGACGATGATGTAACCCTTCTCGGCGCGCAGCACATGCATGGTTTCCGTGCCATATGGCGTGATGTCGAACTCGGCGCCGGCAGCCATGAGCGCTTCCCACACGGCGCGCCCAACGTTCGCCGGCACGTTGACTTCGTAAGCAAGTTCGCCGGAGAAGCTGATTCGCATCACGCGCGACGCAGCGCCCGCCACGGTCCCTTCGCGATAGCTCATGAACGGAAACGCGGCGTTCGCAAAGTCGATATCGCGGCAGACCTTCTGCAACACCTTCCGGCTGTTCGGGCCGACGACAGCGAACGTCGCCCAGTGATCCGTCACCGATGCCAGGCGCACCCGCATGTCGGGCCACTCGGTTTGCAGCCAGCGTTCGAGCCACGTCAGCACGCGTGCGGCGCCGCCCGTGGTGGTCGTCATCATGTAGTGCTGGTCGGACAGACGCACGGTCACGCCGTCGTCAAAGATCATGCCGTTTTCGTCGAGCATCAGGCCGTATCGGCACTTGCCCACTTCCAGCTTGCTCCACGGGTTCGTGTAGACCCAGTTGAGCAGCTTCGCGGCATCGGGACCTTGAATGTCGATCTTGCCAAGCGTCGATGCATCCAGAATACCAACGCTGGTGCGCGTCGCCAGCGACTCGCGCGCAACCGCCGCATGCATGTCTTCACCGTTCCTCGGGTAGTACCAGGGCCGCTTCCAGTTGCCGACGTCCTCGAACGCCGCGCCATTTTCCACGTGCCATTCGTGCACAGCGGTCTTGCGGACGGGATCGAGGAACTCGCCCAGCTCGCGGCCGGCGAAGGTGCCGAACGTAACCGGCGTGTAGTTCGGACGGAAGGTCGTGGTGCCAGTTTCGGGGATGGTCTTGTTCAGCGCCTGAGCCAGGATCGCCATGCCGTTGATGTTGCCGAGCTTGCCCTGGTCGGTGCCGAAGCCCATCGCCGTGTAACGCTTCACGTGCTCAACGGACTCGAACCCTTCACGCGCGGCGAGGAAGATATCGGCGGCGGATACGTCGTTTTGGTAATCGATAAATTGCTTAGGACCCCGTGTTGCCAGCTCACGGCCACCGACCAACCACAACGGCATGAGCGGCGCCTCGCTGACCTCGGCCACTTGCACGGGTGTCGGGCGGGCAACGATCAAACCTGCGGCACGCGCGGCGTCCACGCCGGCATCGACCGCGAAACGGATCGCACGGGCGAGCGTGAATTCACCGGCACACGCGCCTACGCTGCTCTCGGCCTGCATCGCTTTGCCGGGTACGAAGCAGAGTTTTTCGTCATGCCAGTGCGCCTTGCCGCCGGACTGCGCGAACAGGTGCAGGATCGGGCTCCAGCCGCCGGACACAGCGAGCAGGTCGCAAGACAAGTCGGCTTGCTTCACGCCGACCGTGCCGTTCGAATAGGCGTTGACCTCGACCGACGCCACGCGCAATTTGCCATGCGCCACCGTGACGGCCGATCCGTTCAGTATCTTCACGCCATAGCGTTTGGCCTGGCCCTGCAACGCGCCCTTGTCATCGGCGAGACGCGGGTCTACTACCGTCACCTGCGCGCCTGCCGCCTTCAGATCGAGCGCGCATTGATAGCCGCCGTCGTTGTTCGTGAAGACCACCGCATTGCGTCCCGGCAGCACGGCATAGCGATGCAAGTACGACGACACCGCCGACGCCAGCATCACGCCCGGAAGATCGTTGTTGCCAAATACAATCGGCCGTTCCTGCGCGCCCGTGGCGAGAATGACCCGCTTGGCGCGCACTTTCCACAGCAGTTCCCGCGTGCCTTTGCGCATCGATACCGGCAAATGCTCGGTCAAGCGCTGCGTGATCGTGACGAGGTTGTGATCCTGATAACCGAACGCCGTGCTGCGGCACAGGATCTTCACCTCCGGCATCTTGCGCAGTTCAGCTTCAATTTTTTGCGCCCACTTCAGGCCCGGCGCGCCATCGATTTCCGTGCGATACGACAGCAACGAACCGCCGAGTTCCGGTTGGTCATCGACGAGAATCACGCGTGCACCCGACAAACCCGCCGCATGCGCCGCCGCAAGTCCTGAAGGCCCCGCGCCGACCACGAGCACGTCGCAATGCGCGAAACATTTGTCGTAGCGATCTGCGTCCACGTGTTCGGGCGCTTTGCCGAGACCCGCTGCGTCGCGGATCACTTCTTCGTATTTCGGCCAGAACTTGCGCGGCCACATGAAGGTCTTGTAGTAGAAGCCAGCCGGAATAAACCGGGCGATCTTCTGGTTCACCGCCATGCGATCGTTCTCGATGCTCGGCTTGGCATTCACGCTCGTGGCGACCAGCCCCTGATACAACTCGATCTCGGTGGCACGCGCATTGGGCACCGTATAAGCGCCGGTTTCAAGCTGAACCACGGCATTCGGTTCTGCCACGTCGGCCGTCACAATGCCGCGCGGCCGGTGATATTTCCAGCTGCGCGCAACGAAATGCACGCCGTTCGCAAGCAGCGCGGAGGCGAGCGTATCGCCCTGATGGCCCTGGTATGTCTTGCCGTTGAAGGTAAACGTGAGCGCGATGGCGCGGTTGATGCGCCCGCCCGTGGCGAGTCGGTCTTTCTGGCTCATTTCGGTTGTCCTTCTTCTTTCGATTCCATCACGGCGAGCGGTCGGGCGAACGTGTCATAACCCTGAAATGCGTAGCTCACGGTGTCGCGTTGTGCCATGAACCAGCGCCGGCAACCTTGCGTGTGCATCCATTGCTCACGATGCACGCCACGCGGATTCTTGCGCATGAACAGGTAGTCGCCCCATTCTTTGTCGGTGAGTTTTTCGGTGTCGAGCGGGCGGGCGATATCGGCTTCGCCGCCGCACGAGAATTCGCTTTCAGCGCGTGGACCGCACCAGGGGCATTCAATCAGCAACATGTCTATTTCCTCAAGCCAGTTAGTGGGCGACAGCCGCAGCGCCGTGCTCGTCGATCAGGTGACCGGTGTAGAAACGGTCGATGGAGAACGGCGCGTTCAACGCGTGAGGCTCATCGTGCGCGATGGTATGGGCGTATGCCCAGCCCGAACCCGGCGTCGCCTTGAAGCCACCCGTACCCCAGCCGCAGTTGAAGTACAGCCCCTTCACATCGGTCTTGCTGATGATCGGGCACGCATCCGGCGACACGTCCACAATCCCGCCCCACTGCCGATTCATGCGTACACGCGAGAACACCGGGAACATCTCGACGATCGCCTCCAACGTCCCTTCGATAATGTGAAAACTGCCACGCTGACCAAAGCCCGTGTACTGGTCGACACCCGCCCCGATCACCAGATCGCCCTTATCGGACTGGCTGATATACGCGTGCACCGCGTTCGACATCACCACCGTGTTGACCACGGGCTTAATGGGTTCAGACACAAGTGCTTGCAACGGATGGCTTTCCAGGGGAAGGCGGATGCCGGCCATATCGGCGAGTGTGGAGGTGTTGCCTGCTGCGACGACCGCCACCTTCTTGGCTTTGATAAAACCCTTCGTGGTATCCACGCCGATCACCTGGCTGCCATTGCGGCGAATCCCCGTGACCTGGCAGTTCTGCACGATATCCACGCCTGCCTGATCCGCGCCGCGTGCAAACCCCCATGCAACCGCATCATGACGAGCCACGCCGCCGCGCCGCTGGATGGACGCACCGAGCACCGGATAGCGGCTATTCAGGTTGATGGTCGGCTCGATCTGCTTGATCTGTTCAGGCGTGAGGAATTCGGCATCGACGCCATTCAAGCGGTTCGCGTTCACGCGACGTTCAGTATCCCGAACGTCTTGCAGCGTATGCGCGAGGTTCATCACGCCGCGCTGGCTGAACATCACGTTGTAGTTCAGGTCTTGCGAAAGCCCTTCCCACAACTGCATCGCTTTTTCGTACAGCGCCGCCGATTCATCCCACAGATAGTTCGAACGCACGATGGTTGTGTTGCGCGCCGTATTACCGCCGCCGATCCAGCCCTTCTCGAGCACGGCGACGTTGCGCACGCCATGTTCCTTGGCAAGATAGTAGGCCGTCGCGAGACCATGCCCGCCGCCGCCGACGATCACCACGTCGTATTCCTGCTTGGGCTCCGGGCTTTTCCACTGGCGTTCCCAGTTCTCGTGATACGACATGCCGTTGCGCAACAGGCTGAATATCGAATAGCGGCTCATGGTGTTTCCTTAAACTTGTTAGTCTTGCAAAACCTTCAAATCAGCACTCGATGACGTTCACGGCCAACCCGCCGCGCGACGTCTCCTTGTATTTCGTCTTCATGTCCGCGCCGGTTTCGCGCATGGTCTTGATCACGTTGTCGAGCGACACATAGTGCGTACCGTCACCCTTCATAGCCATGCGCGCCGCGTTGAGCGCCTTGATCGCGCCCATCGCGTTGCGTTCAATGCAGGGTATCTGCACGAGCCCGCCAACGGGGTCGCAGGTCATGCCGAGGTTGTGTTCCATACCGATTTCGGCCGCGTTTTCTACTTGCGTCGGCGTACCGCCCATGACGGCGGCAAGCGCTGCTGCGGCCATTGAACACGCCACGCCGACTTCACCCTGGCAGCCCACTTCGGCGCCGGAGATAGACGCCGTTTCCTTGTAGATGATCCCGATAGCCGCCGCCGTCAGCAAAAACGTGACAATGCCCTCGTCGGTCGAGTTGTGCATGAACTTCACGTAGTAATGCAGCACGGCAGGGATCACGCCGGCCGCGCCGTTCGTGGGGGCGGTCACCACGCGGCCCCCCGCCGCGTTCTCCTCGTTCACGGCCATCGCGTAGAGGTTGACCCAGTCGAGCATGGAGAGCGGATCGCGCAACGACTCCTCCGAATGCTTGCGCAACTGCGCGGAAAGGTCGGCAGCGCGGCGTTTCACGTGCATCGGGCCGGGCAATTCGCCTCGCACCTTGCAGCCGCGCTCCACGCACGCCGCCATCACGCGCCAGATCGCGAGCAGGCCGTCACGCACTTCACGCTCTGAGCGCGATGCGCATTCGTTGCGCAGCGTAATTTCAGCAATCGACAACCCTGTCTCACGGCACACGCGCATCAGGTCGTCGCCGGTGCGGAATGGGTGGGGCACCTCGCCACCGGTTTGCACGCCGTTCACGCGCGTGCCCTCACTGTTGATCACGAAACCGCCGCCAACCGAGTAGTACTCTTTTTCGACGACGAGCTGGCCGTTTTCATCGAAGGCCTGGAAGCGCATCCCGTTCGGATGCACGACGCTCGATCCAGGCGCGCCCGGCATCAACTTGCGAAAGAAGCCGATGTGCTCACGTTCGTCGAATTTAACCGTGTGCTTGCCGAGCAGGTTCAAGCTCTTGCACTCGCGGATCTCCCGCAGACGCGGTTCGATCGCATCCGGATCGATCGAGTCGGGGAGATTGCCTTCGAGTCCAAGCAGCACGGCTTTATCGGTACCGTGGCCCTTGCCGGTCGCGCCCAGCGAGCCGAACAAATCCACCCGCACGCGGCGCACGAACGCGAGCAGGTTCGCGTCCTCGACATGCGAGGCGAAGCGGCACGCTGCGATCATCGGGCCGACCGTATGCGAACTTGACGGACCGATGCCGATCTTGAACAGATCGAAAACGCTGACGTTCATGAGGTGCCTTGTTGGTGGACTGCATGGGATTTCGCTAGGTAGCCATTGCACCGCACGCCAATTTCCGCTGATAGAACAAAAACGGCATGCACGTGGGATGGCGGCGTCAGTAACGCAACGCGGGTGGATGGCGAGGCGCTTTAGCGATGATCGGCGGCGGAAACCGGCAGGTGGCGGCCCGCGTAGCCCGGCGCCATAGTGGTGGCACGTCGCATGCTGAACAGGCTGTCGAGCAAGCTAGTGAGCGTCCGCTTGCCCGCTGTCGACAACCTATGGACGTCTCCTCGCCCGTCTTACAGAAAGGAAACCAGGCATGAAGCAATTCTCAATGGCACTCTCAAGGACATGCGCGATCGGCGCCGTACTTTGCATCTCCAGCACGGCTTTCGCCCAAACCAATCCGCCGAGTTCAAGCACAGGCTTACAGGCTGGTGACAACGCTCAGACCACTAACCAGTCGGCGGGAACGACGGCAAATCCTGGCATGTCGCACCAGAAGAAGATGAAGCACGCCAAGACTTCATCAACAGGAACCCAAACCGGCATGGGTACCGCAACGCCGAGCGGACCGGGAGCCCCGGTGACAGCTAGCGGTTCAGGCAGCTAAGCGCAGCATGGCGCTTTTTCGATCTTGGTACGTGGGGTAATGCAACAAATCGGGCAGGAGCGGAGGCGGAAAATCGGCGCAAGATTTACGTGTCGGCGGTTATACAACACTTGCAACGCAGGTCTTATTTACCCTTTCCGGGTTGAAGAATCGCTGCGATACACTGTGCCGGCATTTTTGAATGCGCTTGAATCAACCGTCATCAAACTCTCGCCCATCAGGTTCGCCCCATGAACAATATTCTGAAGAAAGTCCTCGCGGTCCTTATTGTTGCGGCGGTTGCTGCACCGGCTGTGTCGTATGCAAAGCCGCATCATCACCACAAGTACACGAAGGCCAAGCACGTCAAGCACGCTGCTCATTAATCAGGTCGCCAAGCCAGTATCCAGCTCGTACTAAACCCGCTTTAATGCTTTCGGAAATAGCCGGGTACGCAGCCGGCTATCGGAAACGGCTTGCCCTGACCAAGGGGGCAAGTCGTTTTCCTTTCCGGATTATGTGGAAGGGGTATCAAAAATCCCGAGCGCCTCGATGCCCGCGTGAATTCCGGTATTTCAAACCAGTTAATGACGGTGATATGCTGATTGATTACCGGGCCGCCATGTCGCCCGTCACCTATGGCCCGAATGACGGCTGCACATCAATGGCAAGCGCATGAATCCCGCTGACCTTCTTCCCCCTCAATCGCCCGACACGGCGTCCAAACAGCGCATCCGTTTTGGCATTGTGTTGCTGCCGAATTTCACGTTGACGGCATTTTCCGGCTTCGTCGATTTATTGCGCCTGTCGGCTGATGAAGGCGATTTCAGCAAGCCGGTTCGGTGCTCATGGAGTGTGATTGGGGAAACGCTTGCGCCGGTGCGGGCGAGTTGCGGCATCCAGATCACGCCTTGGGAAACCTTCGAGAAGGCTGAGTCTTTCGACTATGTGGTGGTCGTGGGTGGCCTGCTGCATTCCGGCGCGGGCGCGAGCGATGCCACGCTGCAATTCATCCGTCGCGCCGCGACCACGGACGCCACGCTTGTCGGCATTTGCACGGGTGTGTTTTCCCTGATGCGGGCCGGCGTGCTGGAGGGTTATCGGATCTGTGTGAGCTGGTTTCACTACTGGGATTTCGTCGAGCGTTTTCCGGGTGTGAATGAAGAGATGCTGGTTGCGGACCGTTTGTTCGTGATGGATCACCGGCGCATTACGTGTTCGGGCGGACGGGCGTCGATTGATGTTGCCGCGGCCATTTTGCTGCGCCATTTCGAGGCTGCCACGATACAAAAAGCGTTGCGCATTTTGCTGGTGGACGACATGCAGAAGGGCAATGCGCCGCAGCCGCATCCGCCGGGGCTTGCGCCTGCCACGCATCCGAAAGTGAAGCGCGCGATCTTGCTGATGGAGCAGCATGTGGGGCGTTCGTTGACGCTCGATGAGCTTGCGCACAAGCTGGATTTATCGACGCGGCAGTTGGAGCGTTTGTTCAAGGCGGAGACCGGCAAGGCACCGCAGGCTTATGCGAAGCAGGTTCGGTTGCGCACGGCTGCGTGGTTGCTGACGAGTTCGGACAAGACGGTGGCGGACATTGCGTCGAGTTGCGGTTTTTCTGATGCGTCGCATTTGGGGCGGGAGTTCAGGAAGCAGTTCGGGCTTGCGCCGATGATGTATCGGGAGCAGCGTGGCACGGCAGCGGCGGACGATGCAGCGAGCGTTGCGACGCTCGACCTTGCCGCGGATTTTGATGAGACGTTTCCGGGGCGGGCGCGGGCGATTTAGGGGGCGTTCGCACTGTTCGGGGGTTGGGCGGGGGGCATGGTTTGGGGGTTGGCGGTCGGGGTGGTCGGTTCTGGGGTTAGTGGTCGGGGTCAGTGCCAGAGTGTTAGGTTCCGAGGTTAGCGGTCGGAGTCAATGCCGGGTTGCTGCTTTCGGCCTTAGCGGTCTGCAAGAGTCGGATTTTCTCTTTATCACTATTAGCCACTGTGCGTGGCGGCACGTCATTTCTTGGTCCTTAGCGACAAAGAAACGAAGCAAAGAAAACGCTTTCAACCACGCTACCCTAAGTGTCCACAGCGTGCAGTTTTGATTCATAGGTGCCCCAAAAGCACGGTGCTCGCCAGAGCGGAGGATGTGTGAACCCCTCCTTCTCCGAACACCGATACCCACACGCTTCGCCACCAGTGATTGAACCTGCCCAAGGACCACCCCGCGCTATCCGCGTGAACCACCCTCCAAATTTGTATGCATAACGAACCATGTAGCCAACCCGCCAAGAAACGATGCTGCAGAATGCGTAAGGCCGTAACCGACGAAAATAGCTGTACAGAACGCGCAGCCAATTCACAAAAACTGAAGCAGTAAACACAAACACGCATCAAGCTGTGGCCAATGAATACGGTCACACAGACCAGGTAGCTAACCCGTCAAAACCGGAGCCGTAAATACCCGTAGGGCCGTGCGGATTCCTTAGCAAATGTGCTTGCCCGAGAGCGTACGGGGCGAAGCGTGTTCGTGTCAGGATTCGCGAGAAGGAGGGGTTCAAACATCCGTGGCTCTGGCGAGCACCGTGCTTTTGGGGCACCTATGAATAGAAACTGCACGCTGTGGACACTTAGGGTAGCGTGGTTTAAAAGCGCTTTCTTTGCTTCGTTTCTTTGTCGCTTTGGACAAAGAAATGACGTGCCGCCACGCACAGTGGCTAATAGTGATAAAGAGAAAATCCGACTCTCGCAGACCGCTAACGCTGAAAGCAGCAACCCGGCATTGACCCCTGACCACTAACACCGAAACCACCACCCCGGCACTGACCCCAACCGCTAACCACCAAACCACCAAACCCGCCCACTCGCACCAGCAAACCCCCTCGGTCCACCGGCGCGAGCAACCCTCACTGTGCTACGTAAGCCCTCACAACCGGCAGCCCATCCTTGCCGTCAAACGTCTTCACCCCCGCCAGCCACTTATCCAGCACAGCCGGATTCGCCTTCAGCCACTGCTTCGCAGCGACATTCGGATCAGTCTTGTTCATGATCGGCGTCATCACATGATTCTCAATGTCCGTCGAGAACCGCAAATTATCAACCAGCTTCGCCACATTCGGGCATCGCGCAGCATAATCCGGCGGCGTCACCGTCAACACCTTGGCCTCACCATAGTTCGGCCCGAACACATCATCCCCACCACTCAGATAATCAATCTTCATCGTCACGTTCATCGGATGCGGTTCCCAACCCAGAAACACAATCCACTTCTTCTCGCGAATCGCACGGCCCACTTCCACCAGCATGCCCGCCTCGCTCGACTCCACCATCTTGAACTTGCCAAGCCCATACTGATTCGAATCGATCATCTTCTTGATCAACGCATTGCCGTCATTACCCGGCTCAATACCGTAGATCTTGCCGTCAAGCTTGTCGTAGTTCTTGGCAATATCGGCGAATGACTTCAGGCCGCCGTTATACGCATAGTCCGGAACCGCCAACGTGTACTTCGCGCCCGTCAGGTTAGGCGGCGCCAATACCTTCACCTGCCCCGCTTTCTGGAACGGCTCGACAATGGGGTCCATCGTCGGCGACCAGTAACCCAGGAATACGTCGATCTGCTTGTTCTTGATACCGGCAAAAGTAATAGGCACCGACGCGATGGTCTTCGTCGGTTTATATCCAAGGCCCTGCAGCACGGTGGTCGCCAGACCCGTGGTCGCGGCAATATCGGTCCAGCCTACATCGGCGAAACGGACGTTCTGGCACGTGGCCGGATCAGACGCAAACGCGCCGCCGGACATCGTGATATTCAGCAAGACAGCCAGCGCGCACGACGACGCGATTCCGTGAAGTTTCATGTTTCTCCCTATTTTGGAAACCACCAGACACGACGATGCCGCGCCCCAATGAGCGCACCACGTCTGAAAATGGATCATCAAGCCGATTGCCTGCGCTCAATACTCGGCGCGTGGCCAAACTGCGCGCGGTACGCCTTGCTGAAATGACACGGCGAATGAAAGCCGCACACGGCCGTCACACGCGAGATCGATGCATCGGTATTACGTAACAACTCGCGCGCTCGCCGCAGCCGCAACGTGAGGTAATAATGCGTCGGCGAGACACTCAGGAACATCTTGAACATGCGCTGCAAATGACGCTGCGAAAGCTTCACCAGCCGCGCAAGCTCCTCAAGCGACAAAGGCTCTTCAATGTTCGCCTCCATCAGCCGCACCACTTCAATCAACTCGGCACGTGAAAACCCGACGCGGGCATCGACGGGAATATGCTGGTAATCCGTCGTGCCGCGAATGCGCTCTACGATGAACTGCTCGGAAACCTGAGCCGCGTGCGCCTGACCAAGCCGCTGGCCAACCAGGTTCAGCATGAGGTCAAGCGGCGCGGTCCCGCCCGTGCAGGTCACGCGATCACGGTCGATCACAAAGAGTTCATCGGCGAATCGCACATCGGGGAAACGCTTGTGCAACGGCGACATGTCCTCCCAATGCACCGTGCATCGATACCCGTCCAGCAAGTTCGCCGCGAGCAACGCATACGGACCCGTGCACACGCCGCCAAGCGGCACGCCTTGCGCCGCGACGTGCTGCAGCAACGCGATCACCTTGTCATCCACGTAATCGCGCACATGCCAGCCCGCGCACACGATCAACACATCCGGCATGCCCGCTTCAGCCAGCGTTTTAGTCGGCTTCACGGTAATGCCGTTGCTCGCACGCGCCGGTTCACCGTCCGGCGTGATCACCGACCACGTGTAGTGCTCCGCCCGGCCAACATAGTTCGCCATGCGTAACACTTCGATCGCGCTGGTGAACGCGATCATCGAAAAATTAGGCAGCGTCAGGAACCCGAAGTGCGCCAGCTTCGATAACGGTGAATTCTCAGCAGGATGAATCCGGTTCGGCACCATCGCGTCGCGTTTCATCGGGTTTTTATCCTTGGGGCCTTGGCCTGACTTCGCTGCCTGATCTAATCGCTCATCTGATGCTTGACTCTGCTGCTCAACCTCGCTGCGTAGCCGGCGCACGGCGCACGCGCATCACGCTGCGAATCCCCGACAACAACGGCGCCCGCGCCATACCCGGCGACCGGCCAAAACTTTCCGTGATGCGGTCAAGAATGATCGCGAGCAACACCACCGACAAGCCGCTCTCAAACCCAAGCCCAATGTCCAGCCGCTGAATACTCGCCAGCACGTCGTTACCCAGACCGCCTGCACCGACCATCGAAGCGATGATCACCATGGACAGCGCCATCATGATGGTCTGGTTGACGCCGGTCATGATGGACGGCAGCGCGTTCGGAAACTGCACCTTGTACAGCAGTTGCCACGGCGTGCAGCCGAACGCCTGACCCGCCTCCACGATCTCGCGGTTGACATGCTTGATACCGAGCGACGTCAGACGCACGGCGGGCGGCATGGCAAAGATAACCGTCGACAAGATCCCCGGCACGCGGCCAAGACCGAACAGCATGGCTGCCGGAATCAGGTACACGAACGCGGGCATGGTCTGCATCAGGTCGAGCACCGGACGCACGATCGTCTCGATGGTCTTGCTCTTCGCCGTCCAGATCCCAAGCGGAATGCCAAGCAACAAACTGATCAGCGTGGCGGACAGCGTGAGGCCGAGCGTGATCACCATCTCGTCCCAGAAGCCCGTGGCATAGATCAGCAGCAACGACAGCAACGTGAATAGCGCAAACCGCCAGCCGACGCGCCACAAGCCGATGCCAACAAAAATCGCCATCATCAGCCACATCGGAATGGCCTGCAGGCCGTGTTCGACCAGCGCCGCAAAGCTCTCGATGACTTTGCCGATCGCGTCGAAGGTGTTTGCATCGTGGTCGAGCAGGTATTTGACACCGTGATCGACCCACGTGCCGAGCGGGATAATTTCAGACATGGGAACCTCGATGCCGAGTCAGGGCCTTGAGAACATTCGTCTTGTTGACCGAACCACAATACGATCCGTCCGCTTCCACTACCGGCAGCGGTGCACGGCTGGCGACCACCCGGCTGACGACAATATCAAGCGGCGTGGTGCGCTGGATGCATTCGATAAGATTGATTTCCGGCGACGCCTGGCCGATCGCATCGCGGCACACGAAACCGCGGATCTTGCGCTCGTGGTCCATCACGAACGCGTAGTCGGCGCTGCCGTTGAGCGCCTGCGAAACGCTCGATGCATCGATCTGCGAACCGTGCTTCATCAACGGCACCACGTCCGTCTGCATCAGGTCGCCGGCGGTCAGGTAACGGCTGGTGTCGATTCCTTCGAAGAACGCGCGCACGTAGTCATCGGCGGGGTTCGAGATGATTTCCTGCGGCGTACCGATCTGCACGACCTTGCCGCCTTCCATGATCGCGATCCGTGTACCAATGCGCAGCGCTTCCTCCAGATCGTGCGACACGAACATGATCGTGCGCTGCTGTTCGCGTTGCAGATCGAGCAGCACGTTCTGCATTTCCTTGCGTTTGAGCGGATCGAGCGCGGAGAACGCCTCGTCCATGATCATCAGCGACGGGTTCACGGCCAGCGCCCGTGCGAGGCCTACACGCTGCTGCATCCCGCCCGACAACTGCGCCGGCAGCTTCTGCGCGAACGGCGCCAGACCCACTTGCTCGAGCACGGCCATCGCGCGTTTCTCGCGTTCCTTGCGCCCGATGCCCGCCACTTCAAGCCCGAACGCCGCGTTCGACAGCACCGTGCGTTGCGGCATGAGCGCGAATGACTGGAACACCATGCTCATGTCTTTGCGGCGCAGCGACGTCAGTTCGGAACGCGGGACGGAAGCCACGTCGCGGCCATCGATCAGCACCTTGCCGGCAGTCGGTTCGACCAGCCGGTTGATGAGGCGGATCAGTGTCGATTTGCCTGAACCCGACAAGCCCATCAGCACGAAAATCTCGCCTTCCTTCACTTCGAAGGACACGTTATGGACGCCGACAATCTGTCCGGTGCGGGCGAAAACTTCTTCCTTCGTTGCGCCGCCGGCAAGCATGTCGATCGCCTGCTTCGGGCTCGTGCCGAACACCTTGCACAGGTTTTCGACCACGACCTTGTGGGAATTCATCGAACGCTCTCCTGGTTGGCGGACGTGCGTCCGCGCTCTGCATACATAGTTGCCAGAAAAAAGTGCGGGTTGCCGACTATTTCCGACAGTCACATGTGGAAATACGACACCTTGTTTTTCTTTTTTTGGCAGATGGAAAGCCGGAGGCTTATGGGGCAAGGGTTTGCGAGCAGTGCCGAGCCGATTTTGGCGCTTTTTTTCATGTCGCGCCAGAGCAAGTGGACGGTCGTTTCGTTAAGTTTTTTTGGAATTTCGCCGGTGTGTCGTCCGGGTTGGAGGCGTTTTTACCGTCGGGCCATCATATTCCAGGAACGTGGCTGCGTGGACGATGTCGGGTTTTGGCTGCTTTGCAGCGCTTGCGAACAGGACGCGGCGGAAGCGGAGCGATCAAGAACCCCGAGCCGGCGCCGTTAACCATTCATCTTCCCTACATCTCGCTTGATCAGTTCATCTATGTCTCTATTCAACATCCGCCGGGCCAGTGTCGGCGCGAAGTTCGCCATCCTCGCCTGCGCACTCGCGGCCACGGTCGTAGCCGGGTTTACCATTGCGGTCACGCATCTGGCCGGTCAGCAAATCGATGCACAAGCGCTCGAGCGCATAAACGACGACGACCGCGCGATCGACACAATGATCCGCCTCTACGACAAAGCCGTCAGCGCCGAAGTCGAGCGCTACATGACGCTGTTCTCAAGCTTTCTGCCCCCGGATTTCACGCTCGATGAAACGCAGAAGGTGGATATCGGCGGCGTCGCAACACCCACATTCAAGGCCGGCGACAAGCCGATGAACCTCGATTTCTCGATTCCCGATCAGTTCCTCGAACGCAGCGGCGCAATCGCGACGGTGTTCGCGCGCACCGGCGACGACTTCGTGCGCGTGACGACGTCGTTGAAAAAGCAGGACGGCGCACGCGCGATCGGTACGCTGCTCGACCGGAAAGGCCCGGCGTACGCGCCCATGCTGGGCGGGAAACGTTTTATCGGCATGGCGACACTCTTCGGCAAGCAGTACATCACCGAGTACAAACCCGTCACCGATTCCTCGGGCCGCGTGATCGGCGCATTGTTTGTCGGCGTGGACGTCACACCGGAAATCGCAACGCTGCAGCAGAACATTCGCGACCTGACGATCGGCCAAAACGGCTATTTCTTCGTCGTCGATGCATCGAATGGGCCGAATCGCGGCAAGCTGCTCGTGCATCCGAGCGTGGGCGGTCCTACGAGCGTGGCGGGTAGCACTGCCCCGCTTGCCGATGAACGCATCGCACCGTTCAAGCAGATGCTCGACGCGAAAGAAGGCCGTCTTTCCTTCGATGCCCCCGAGATCGCAGACGCCGCAGATCCCAAGGTGCACGGCGGGGCGAAGGAAATCGTGTTTCGCACGGTTCCGGAATGGCAATGGCTGATTGGCGGGATTGCGTATCGCGACGAGTTGCTCGCGGGCGTGCACGCCACGCGCAACCGTTTCCTGCTGATCGGGCTAGTGGTGATCGCCGCGTTCGTGGCCGTGCTGCTGTTCGCGGTAGCCCGGCTGGTGGGGCGGCCGCTCGCGGAACTCACACGGGCCTCCGAACGCATCGCGGCAGGCGATCTGAGCGTGCGGCTCGCGACCACGCGGGAGGATGATATCGGCCGGCTGATGATTGCCATCGACGGGATTGCGACCGGTCTTGCGCGCATCGTGACGCAGGTGCGCAGCGCGTCGTCGGATATGTCGGACGGCACGGGACGGATGGCAGCGGGCAGCAGCGACATCGCGCAGCGCATCGCGACGCAGGCCAGCAGTCTCGAAGAAACGGCGGCGAGCATGGAGCAGATCACATCCACCGTGCAACAGAACGCCGCCAACACGGCGCAGGCGGATCAACTGGTGGCATCGGCATCCGATGCAGCGCGCGCTGGTGGTGAAGCGGTGGGCCGCGTCGTCGCGACGATGGGGGAAATCGATGCGTCCGCGCGCAAGATTTCAGACATCACGTCGGTGATCGAAGGTATCGCGTTCCAGACCAACATCCTGGCGTTGAACGCGGCCGTCGAAGCCGCGCGAGCCGGCGAGCACGGCAGGGGCTTTGCCGTGGTGGCGTCGGAGGTGCGCGGACTGGCTCAGCGCAGCGCCGCAGCGGTCAAGGAGATCGAGGCGCTGATCGCCGACTCGGTAGGCCGGGTCGCCGATGGTTACCGGATCGCCGAAGAAGCCCGCGGCACGATGAACGGGATCGTGGAGCGCGTCGCGCGGGTGAACGCAATCATTGGCGAGATCAGCGTGGCGTCGCGCGAGCAATCGAGCGGCATCGAGCAAGTGAATCTTGCCGTGGCGCAGATCGGCGAAGCGACTCAACAGAATGCGGCGCTGGTCGGCGAGGCGGAACAATCGACAGCCGGCTTGCTTGAGCAAGCCGAACAGTTGAGCCGCGCCGTGAGCGTGTTCAGGCTGTAATGGCGAGCGGGGCGCGGCGGATGATTCGAACACCGCCGCGCGGAATTCACGCCGCACCTCGTAACGCCGCGCCTCGGCGCATCACTAGCCCGGCCGGATCATCTCGAACATTTCGCCAATACCCGCGTAGTCCCCGCGATAACCCGCACGCATGATGGGCTGCGCGGCGGCCGTATCGAAGAGGCCGTCCTTCAGGAACTCGCGCCGGATATGCACGCCAACCACTTGCCCGAGGGCGAGCCAGTTGTTCATCGGCGTGCCGTCCAGGGATTTCAGCCGCACGATCTGCAACAACTTGCATTCGAGCGCAGCCGGCGACTCCGCCACGTGCGGCACGGCCACGTTCACGCCCGGTGCTTTCGTGAGTCCCGCCAGCTCGAATTCGTCGATTTCGTGGGGCACGGTTGCCGAGGTCTGGTTCATCTTCTCGGCAAGCGGTTTGCTCGCCAGATTCCACACGAATTCGCCGGTCGCTTCGATATTCGAGATGCTGTCCTTGAACCCCTCGCTCGAGAATCCGATGATGTACGGGAACGTCGCGAACGCGCCGAAAAAACTATAGGGCGCGAGGTTCACATGGCCGTGCGGATCGCAGCTCGAAATCCAGCCGATCACTCGCGGCGCGACGATCGCCTTGAATGGATCGTGACGTAGCTGGTGACCCTCGTCGGGATTGTAGAAATGAACCGCGTTGTTATCGCTCATAGGTGCTTTCCGGTGTTCTTTGCAGTGTGGTGAATCAGGCGCTTGCGCCCTTCTTTCACGCGCGCACGGTGCGCGTCGTCCCATTCATAAAACCCTTGTCCGCTGCGCACGCCGACCCGCCCGTCCTGCACGTGGTCGCGCATCAGTTGCAACACGTCTTCGTCCTTTGCCAGCTCCGGCATAAGGTGCGTGCCAATATCCAGCAACGTGTCCAGCCCGCCGAGATCCGCGCTTTGCAGCGGTCCGACCATGCCATAACGCCGTCCGAGTGACGCCCTCATCACGGTGTCGACCACCTCCGGCGTCGCTGCGCCCGAACGCACAATGGCGAGCGCTTCGCGCAGCACCGCAAACTGCAGCCGGTTACCGACAAAACCTGGAATAGCCTTCGTCAGCACAACCGGTTCCATGCCGATAGCCGTCATCAGTTCAGCCGTGCGGCGCGTGACGTCCGGATCGGTCTCGGTGCCCGGCACGACTTCAACCAGCGGAATGGTGTGCGGCGGATTCCAGAAATGCGCGATCACGAAGCGCGACTTGTTGTGTAGCACTTGCGCGAGCAGATCGGGCGGAAAGCCGCTCGTGTTGCTGGCGAAAATAGCGTCGTCGCGCAGTAGCGGCTCAAGCGCCCTGTAGATGCGGTTCTTCAGTTCGAGCACTTCCGGAATGGCTTCCACAATGAAACCTGCCGTGGCCACCCTTTCCAGTTGATCTGTAGTTTCAATACACGCAAGTACGTCCGGTTTATGGTCCGCATTGAAGACGCCGGCGTCGATCAATTCGTCGAGGATTGCTTCTGCCTTTGCGTGCACCGACGCAAGCCGCGCGGCGTCTATGTCATGAACGATAGTCGGATAGCCGTGCAGCGCCGCTTGCGTCGCAATGCCGACGCCCATCAAGCCGCTGCCCACCACGCCGATAGTGATTTGATTCAAATTTTCCCCGCAATGCTTAAATTCCGAGCTTCGATTCGACAGCCAGTTCAGCCCCAAAGGGATGCGTCCAGACTGTCCGATGCGGCTCTCAAGGCCGCGCCAACAAGAATAGCGCAGCGTCTGGAATCGCGCGGGACTGCAAATGGCCTATGACTTGAAGCTGATCGGCCGGCCTAGCCCTCCAGACACGGGACGAAAGGCGAAAAAAAGCCGGCTTCCCTTACGGGAAGCCGGCGTTAGCGACGGGGTTCTGTTATCGGCTCGATCAGCCGTGATCGTGGCCGTGGTCGTCGTGGTGATACCCCGCCGGACCGTGGTCGTGCGGGTGGTGGCGCATCCATTCGTCGCGCTGCCAGTAGCGGTGGCCGTCCCAATAACGGTCGCCATGCCAGCCGAGGTTGATCACCACGGCGGCCTGCACCATGCGTGGCTGCGCATAACCTTGCGCGGGCACGGGTCCGTGGATCATCCCGTTATCGACCTGCGCGAACGCGGTCGTAGCGGTCAGGAGCGCGCCGCCGGTCAGCAGCGCAGCAAGGATTGAGCGTGAGGTGTTCATGACTATTTTCCCTTTTTCAGCTTGATTTCGTTTAAGGACGCGCGGCCAGCCGGAACGAAAAGCCGTTGGCGGATGTGCCGTCAGGTGCCGCGTCGTTGAAACCACTTTAGCCGGGCGTAAGGTTGCACGACGTGAGCGCTTGTAAGTGTTCGTATCAAAGAGCCTGGCGTGTTCGACTCGTCTTGAAATATTCTAAACCCATGATTTCACTAGCTTTTTCATCGAAATGACAGGCCAGCCTGGCACTATTTCGGCCTGCGGCGTGTAAGCAACGAAAATATGAACCCGTGGATTGGCCGAGCCGAGCGCCGGAGGGTAAAGCTGGGAATGATCTGGGAAGCATGCGCCGAGCGGCGCCGGAGAGGAATGTCGCAGCTAAGTGACACGATAGCCATGGAGCCCGTAGGGACAGAATGTGGCGATCGGTGAAACCATCAAGCTAGAAAAACTACATAATCCACAACAATGAAAGCAGGCGAATCGCACTACGAAAAAACTTTGTCAAGCATAAATCGACAACCGTTCAGTTTTTCCTGCGATCCGCACTGCCTTCCTTGCAGCTCACAGACGAATGCCCATGATCGTGCCGCGTGACTTGCGAATGCGCTCTGCTTCTTGTTGGCGCGCTTGGTACGAGTAGTCCGAATCCATCGGAAGATGCGGCGATTCGAACAACGATGCGAATTTTTGCAGCAATGCGAAGAGGTAGCTCATGTCAAACTCCTGGTAGGTGGTCAAGGGTTATCCCTTAGAAACAATTATAGGGTTTTCACTAGCTGATTTCTAGTGCAACGCAGCATTTCTCTTGTAGTTTTTCTACATCAGTGCGTTTCTGCCACAGTTGAAGGCCGTAGGTGCGTATGAAATCGGTAGAAATGACTGGATTTCCCCAGGCGTGCCGGGAACGGAACGCAGGCGAGAAATGACGCTCCCCAAAAACATCGGACATTTCGTATTTCTGGCTGGATTCACGTCATTTTTTTGAGATTTAATTTTTCTGGTCCGAAAATTAGTGCGCGTACAGCGCTCGCCACCCGATTACCGGCATCCACCCCTTGATAAGCCAGGCCATGCTCCGCCTTCGCAACTTTCACCGGCAGTCACGACAAGCGGCAAGCCGCCGCACGAAAGCGTTCTCCCGAATGCTTGATTCCATTGCGCGCCACCGGCCCGTCTGGATGGTTTCGTTCGCGTTGAGCCAGGCCGATTTGTCCGAAGGGCTGAGGGCCGCATTCGCGTCGACCGCCATGCTGCTCCTTGGCAACCTGTTGCACATGCCCGAGTTCTCGTGGGCTGCTATCGGCGCGTTCTGGACCTGCCTCGCCGATGCCGCCGGCTCGAACCGCATGCGATTCGCTTCCATGACCGGCTTCGCGGTGTTGTCGACCGTTTGTGGCGGACTGACCGCGTACGCGTCCGGCGTGGGTATCGTGGCCGCGGCCGGCGCCGTTCTGGTCTTTTCATTTCTCGGCGCGCTGGGACGCGTGTGGAGTGCTGCGGCCGCCCAGGTCTCCATCCTTGCCGCGACTGCCTGCGTCGTCATGGTGGACCGGCCCATCCACGGATCACGCGGCGAGTTGCGCTTCCTCGCGCTCTACTTCGCAGGCTGCCTCTTCGCAACGGCGCTCAGCTTCACCGTGTGGCGGATTCACCCGTTCAGCGCAAGCCGCGCGGCCATGCGATCGGCTTATGCGAGCCTCGCGGACATCGCAAGTGACGGCGCACGGCTGCTCAAACGCGAAAGCGCGGGCTTCGGGGATTGGGCTTCGCACGCTTCACGTTTTCGGGGCAAGGCGCGTAGCAGCATCGAATTGGCGCGCAAGGCGCTCGCACGCGTGCCGTCATCGAAGGCAGACCGGCAGGACACGTACAACATGCTGCTGCTCGCGCTCGCCGACAGCGAACGGATCTTCGCGTACCTCATTGCCGTCACCGATGCCTGCGAGCGCGGCCATCATCGCTTGCCCAATCTGCCACGCGCGGTGCGTGTGCTCGACGCATTCGCCGAAGTCCTCGCGCGGCTCGCACGGGCCATTGCCGATAAACCCTGGGAGCCGCCCACTGCACTGCGCGACCGGTTGCAGGCGCTCGCCCGCCAGCTTGAAGTCGCGTTGGGCGAGACCGTGTCACTGCGCTTCGATGTCGATTTCAGCGAGCTCGAATCCCCGGCTCAGCGGCGCGCAAGCGTGTGGTCGGCCGCGCTCACGACTCTGAAACGTAGCGTGGAAACGTTGAAGGCGAACGCATCGACGCAATCAATAGGCGCGCGCCACGCCGCTCGCGTCGGCGTGGCCGCAACGGCAGCCTTCCTGACCGTCAGGCTGCTCCATCTGCCCTTCGGTTATTGGGCAACGATGGCAACGCTCCTGATCCTGCAACCGTCCATTGCGACTAGCTGGCCGCGCAGCATCGAGCGTGCGGCAGGGAGCATTGTCGGCGGATTGCTGGCGGCCGCGATCGGCCTGGTCGTTCATTCACCGATCGCGATCTCGCTGGTGGTGTTCCCGCTGGTGTGCGCGACGATGGCCTTGCGTCCCGTCAGCTACAGCTTGTTCGTGCTGTTCATCACCCCGGCCTTTGTGCTGGTCGCCGACTTTGCGGCGCCGGGCGGTGCCGAGCTTGTCTACGCCGTCACGCGATTGGAGAACAACGTGTTCGGTTGCGTGATTGCGTTGCTCGCGACATTCCTCCTATGGCCAAGCCGTGAGCCCAGCCGCTTCAGCGACCAGTTGGCGAAAGCAGTGTCCGCGAACCTTGGCTATCTCGGCGCATCGCTGGGACGTGGCGAAGACGGCGAGATCGAGCTGGAACGGCTACGGCGCGCAGCGGGGTTGGCGAGCAATAACGCGGAAGAGGTGCTGGCTCGACTGAGGCTGGAAAAGCTCGATACGAGTCACGACGACCGGACCGGCTCGACCGCCCTCGCCTTGTTGCGGCGTGTGGCGGGCACTGCGACCCGGGCTCGTTTTGGCCGGGCCGGAACCGCGCCGAACCGGGACCTTGCAGCATGGGTCGAGCGTGTCGGCAAGGGCATCGAAGCGCGGATCGGGAGTGACGCGAACAGGACGGGTATCGATGCTCAGGAGGTCTTTCCCAAACATGGTCTCTCGCTGCTTGAAGCCGATGCCGTCAATCAGGTCGTGCTGCTGCGCCGGTTGTTGATGGAACACGCCGGGGAAGCATGAAGGGGGCGTTTGCACCGGGTGCTTCTGCGGAGCATCCCGGGCAAATGAACCAATCAGGTTGTCTGCGAGCAAGGCGCGCCGAAGCACCGGCACAAAAGTGCTATCGAAACACCGCAGTCCTACACGTGGAAAATCTGAGCCACGAGCGTAGCGCCAAGAAACGTCCCGGCATTCGCCACAAACGACACCAGCACGATCCGCCAGCCGAGCCTGCGAAACGCCGGAATATCCTTGGCGATGGACAATCCCGCGAACGTCAGCATGGGGGTTGTTATGCCCAGGAAATCGTTCTGCGCGCTATACGTCGATATCTGCAATGCCCAGGGGCACAATGGCGACGTCATGAACATGGCAACGATCGAAACCCAGCAGACCGCCGGAATCTTGCGCCCGGTCACCGTATAAATGGCGTCGCCCACCATTGTCGCCAGCACCATGATCAGCATGCCCGGAAGCCCCATGAGCGGTGTGGTGCCGTGGGTGATCCAGTCACAACCCAGCGCGAACACGGCGGTGACGCCCCACGCGAGCAGCTTGCCGCGATAGCCCAGTTGCGGCGCGGGCGTTTCAACCTCGGTTTCGCCGCCGCCCGGCTTCGGACGGGATTTTTCAATCGCCTCCGATGCATCCGATGCCCGACTCGTCCGGCCGATCAATGGCTCCAGCAGGCGATATCCCCATACGGCCATCGGCAGCGAAATGAACAGCGTGAAATACGTGCCGATCGTCGTTGTTATGAGGTTGCTGGCCGCAGCAAACGTGAGGACCGTCTTCGCCATTTCGGGCGTTTGCTGCGCGGCGATTGCGCCGGAAGCAGCAGCCATCATGCTGCCTGAGCCCACACCTGAACCCATCGCGAGCGCCAGAGGATGGAAGATATTCAGGCTTGCTACGAAACCCGCCAGGATGGCGATAAAAACCGCGCCAAACACGGTGCCCGTCAAGTATTCAGCCAGCACGCCACGCCCTTCCGGAGAGTCCATGCCGTACTTCTCGCCGATAATCGCAAGGCTCGGCTCACGGCCGACGGAAAACGTCGCCCCGATCGCTTCCCGCTTGATACCGAGCAGCAATGCAAGCGGAAGTCCCAGCAGAATCGTGCCGACAAAATGTCCCAGCTCCTGAAACGCCAGCGCCCAGCCCGCGGCGGCGAGCTTCGGCAACGCGCCGCCGACCAGCAGGCCCAGCTTCGCGACGAAGAGCAACAGCGCAGGCTGCAAGATGGCTGCGGCCAGGAACTGGGTCTTCACGTCGAGCCGCGCTGCGCCGCTCCACCGTTCACTTGCCAATCCCAGCGCGGCGCCCAACAGCAGCGCCCAGATCATCGGCAGCAGGACGACTTTCCCCGGCCCAACCTTGAACGTAAACGAGCCGATAAACTCAGCAATGACCAGGATGATCGCCGCGTAAAGAAACAGCTTTGCACTCCTTAGCCCACCACTTCCCCGTTGCTGCGCGGCCAACGTACTTTCCATTGTTATCTCCGAATTGCCCTCTCGCGTTTCATCGGCGGCGAGAGGACACGTTGCTCTACAAATTGCCGAACGTCGTGGCCGGCTCTCTAGCGGTTTTCGCCCAGACGCTCTTGGCCTGCGTGTACTCGTACAACGCTTCAATCCCACTCAAACGTCCGCATCCGATCAAGCCATCATCGCCGAACGGGGACGCTACGTTAATGGTCTTGTAGACACTGACCCAGAACGTTCCCGCGTTGACCTGCCCCGCCACCCGATGAGGACGGCCCACGTCGTTCGTCCACACTGCACCGGCCAAACCGAACCCGGTGTCATTCGCGATGTTAAGGGCTTCTTGCCCGGTATCGAAGGGAATTGCAGCGACAACCGGACCGAAGATTTCAGTACGCGCGACGTCCATCTCGTTCGTGACGTTTGTCACGTTCGACGACACAGTGGGCGAAACAAAGTAACCGTCCGGTGCGCGTTCAGCCGACCCGGCCGCACGCGTCGCCCCTGCATGAATGCCGCTCACGATCATCTTCATGATGTGGTTACACTGCGTGCGATTGTTGATCTGACCGGCTTCAGTCGCGTCATCAAGCGGCGCGCCGACCTTGATCTTTTGATTGGAATTGAGCGCGCCGAAAAAACCTCTTTTCATGCGCCTTGCTTGGAGCGCGGCAGCAATGCCCCCGCGCGTTTCGATATCAACGCGATTTGCTTTGAGCCCGCTTCGCGGCACGGCTATGCGGCGCGGAGTCCGGATTCTTGTTGGCAACGGATGCGCTCGCATCGCCCCGGTTCGGAACCTCGATGGTCGCTGAATCGGTATCGAAGAAAGACGCCAGCGTGGCCTGCTGAGTCAGCATCAATTGCTCGATGCGCTGTTGCTGCGCCGTGTTTTCACGGGTCAGGCGAAGCATCGCGATGCTCTGCGCCACACCCGTCGCGACAGTCACGAGCAACACGCAGATCACGATCATCAAGACCGTTTTTACCCGCCGCGACAACGCGGCCGCCGCGCCACGCTGGTCCGCGATCACGGCATATAACGCGTCGACGGTGTCCGCGTACGCGGTCGCGCGAGCCGTATCGAGTTCCGACGCTTCACGGGAAGATGCTTGATGATCGCCTGTAACGCTCTTGCGCGTCCGGCGATCATCGTCGATTAATGCCGCCGCCAGGGATTGCGGCGGCTTCCGATGGGGAGTTGCCACAGCTCGTGCGACGTCGCGAGGGGACGGGGACGTGGCCGGCTTTGTGGCGGCCTTCGATACATTGAATGCGTCCGGCGAACGGTTCAGAACTTGCGGGACGGCATCGCGCGGTCCGCTTTTACCTTTCACCGTCCCGACTTCTGACACCACAGCGGCTGGCGACGGTCCGGTCGTCGACACATTCCGGGCAGCGCCTCTGGCGCGTGCCGCGGACGCGCGTTTGTTCGAACCCTGCGCGTTCCCCTCACCCAACGCCGCCAGGACCGGAACCCCCTGCGCGCCATCGCCTGACGGTTCGGGCTGGACCGGCCCGGCAACCACGTCATGAGGCGCGGGAACATCGTCGAACACTAACTCCAGCGTTGCCGCGTCGGCCGTCTGGCTGTCCGTTTGTGCCACCGCATCATCGCTCGACACAGCGACTGTCGAAACAGCCGCCCCCTCGACCGATAACGCCCCGTTGCGCCACGCCCGCACGGCCCCCGACGATCCGTCCTCGCCCGGCACTGCCGCCATGAAAACCTCGGGTAACTCGAAGCCTGGCAACGACGATTGACGGATATCGGTATTCAACGCCTGGAGCGTGGCGCGCTCAGCGTCTTCGGCGAACAGATCGAGCGTGGGCGCGCCGTAGGGCGCCCGGCTGAGGAACGCAAGACGCTGCGCCGAGCGCGCGGCGCGGGCGAGCTTGGCATCGGCATCCGATTCAGCCGGACGGCCAGCAGACGCAGGCCTGGAAGGGGACGCAGAAGCACCATCGGTACGACGCGAGCCAGCGGCATCAGCGGAATCAGCAACTTGGAGAGCGGGATTTACGGCGGAATCTGGCATAAGTCGATGATTGACAGCGCGTCCAGACGCGACCACGGGCGGCTAAAAACACGCCCGATGAAGCGGTCCGGCTTGGCGCCTCGCAACAGAAAAAGCGGCTGCATGGGTTTTCGAGGCCGCATTGTCGCACGCCTGCACGCCCGGGCGACGGACGCGCGCAACCTCAAGCCGAGCCCTCTTCCTTGAATTCCCGCACGGTGTCCAGCGCGCGCAGCCGCGCGCAGATCGCCTCGTATTCATTCGACGATACCCGCGAAAGCGAGATCTGGATTTCATCGAGCTCTGGGGAATCATCGCTTTGCTGCACGACAAACTGCTTCACGCGCACGCTGCCCACTCCCAGCGTCTCGTGCAGCGCATGAAAATTCAGCGTCCCCCGATCGACGAGCAAGGTCAACTGGCGGCGCTGCTTCACGGAAATGAAACGCCGCTCCAGCGGCTTGATGCCGGCGAGGATGACCAGAATGATCACTGTCGCGGCGATGGATGCCGTATACATGCCGCCGCCGACCGCAAGCCCGATCGCCGCCACGGACCAGAGGCTCGCCGCTGTGGTGAGGCCGCGGACGATCTCGCCGCGCAACAGGATCGAGCCCGCGCCGAGAAAGCCGATTCCCGACACGACCTGCGCCGCGATCCGCGACGGGTCGAGCACGACGTGGTCGCGGCCGAGGACATCGAAGAAACCGAATGCCGACACCATCATGATCAGCGTCGAGCCGACGCACACCAGCATGTGCGTGCGCAGCCCGGCGGCCCATGACAGCCGCTCGCGCTCGAAACCGATCACGCTGCCGAGCGCCGCGGCCAGAATCAGGCGGGAAATGAGTTCTACATTGCTTAACATGAGTGGATTTGCTCCTTATAGATGTTGTGTGATGGGATGATGGCGCGGGCGCGCGTAAGAGTCGCCGGCCTGCGCGGCGCGGCGCGGCGCGGCGCGGATAAACCATCGTTGTGCCGAAACGCTGGCGTTTTGATTTATCCTTGGTGCCCCGCATCGAGTGGCGCACCGGACACGTTCCACGCACGCCGCCACGCGCAACCAACATCGATAAAGCCGTATGCACGACCCAGATCCGACCATCGCAACGCCCCCGACCACCACCACCCTTCGTGCGCACTATAAACGTGTTGTGCTGCCGATCTGGCGTGGACCTGGCTTCAACGCGGTCTTGCGGCTGGCGTTTGAAGCCGTGGCCGAGGACGGCCGCACGCCCTTGCCGCCACAGCGATATCGCGCCATGGCCTGCGCTCGCCAGCTATTCGTGTTCTCGCAAGCAGGCGATATCGATCATGCCGACACGCTGTTCGCTTCGCTTCGGACCTATTTTCAGGACACGAAAAACGGCGGTTGGTTCTATAGCGTCGACGCAAACGGCGCGCCGCATGAGCGCCACAAGGACCTGTACACGCATGCGTTCGTGATTTTTGCGTGCGCGGAGTATGCAAAACGGGCTGGCGCGGCGGCCGCGGAGGAAGCGCTGGCGGTGCTTGAAGAAACGTCGGTGTTGATTGAACGGCGGATGGAAATTAGCGGCGTCGGCGTCGGCAGCTTGTTCAGTTCGGCGATGACGGAAGATTTTTCCACCGTGCTCGGGCCGCCGCTGCAAAACCCGCTGATGCATCTGACCGAAGCGTGGCTCGCCGCCCGTGAAACGACTGCGGACCCCATCTTCGATCGCCGGCTGGAAAAGCTCGCAGCCGCATTCGCACAGGCTTTCGTACATCGCGAAACGGGCTGCATCGCCGAATTGACAATCGGCAGCGCCAACAACTGGCTGGAACCGGGGCACCAGTTCGAGTGGCTGTTTCTCGCCAAAGCCAGCGGGCACCCGGCTTTCGATGCAGCGGGCCTGAACCGGGCGCTAGTCCGGGGATTCGATTTCGCGCAGCAGTTCGGCGTTGATCCGGTGACTGGCGGCGTAGCGGCATCGCTGAACGAACAGGGCGGCGTGATCGATTCGACGCAGCGCATCTGGGCTCAGACCGAATATCTGCGGGCCCTCGCAACGCATGCTGACGAGTCCGTGCGCGCGCAATTGCCAGCGCAGATCGCGCGTTTTGCCGGACGTTTTATTCGACCGCAAGGGTGGATCGAGAGCCAGTCGGCAGAAGGCGTGGTCATGCGCCCGGAATTACCGTCGACAACGCCTTATCACCTTGCCACCGCCTACGCCGCGTTGCCCTGACACCCCAACGCCGGACGTTCAGCGCTCTCGCATCAAACGCCTCGCCAACGCCGCGAGGCGTTTTCATTGCAGCTGGAAAAATCAGCGCGATGCCGAACGCTTTGCGCGCTTTCGTTTCAAATCATTGAGAAAAGCCGTGCAAACCCGGTAATTTGTCCGCGATTTTGAGATCGTCCTTGCGGAGTGACCCTACGCTACCTACAGTCTTGTGCAGGACCGCGACGAAGGCTCCTGCCCCGATGCGGATTGTGGGACTCACGCTGACTGGACCGAAACCAAGTGTAGGAGTGTCCGAATGGCCGAAATTGTCGATATCGCACGGGGCGCATTGAATGCGCAGCCGTTTAGCGCCTTGCTGGGTACGAAGCTCATGCAGGTCGACTCCTCGAGTCTCACGCTGTGTCTGACCATCCGCGACGAACTCCGGCAACAACACGGTTTCGTGCACGGCGGCGTAGTGAGTTATCTCGTCGATAACGCGTTGACCTTCGCCGGTGCATTGCGCCTGGGACCGAAAGTGGTCACGGGCGAATACAAGATCAATTATTTGCGGCCGGCGGTTTCCGGCACGTTGATGGCGCGTGCGCGCGTGGTCTACGCCGGCATGACGCAGGCGACCTGCCAATGCGACGTGTATGTCACCGATGGCGGCGCCGAAAGACTCGTGGCGGTCGCGCAGGGAACCATTCATCGGATCAGCGAAATGGCTGCGGAACTTGAGCCGGCGTTTAACGAGTGAGTGGGCTGGGTGCGTGGGTTTGCGGGATTTTTCATGCCTTCGCCGGTGCGGTGGTGGTTTTACGGCGGCAGTATTGGGAACCGGCTTTATGCGCTTAAAGGTTAATGCGGTGAAAACATTCGCGCTTTTGGAGCGAAGCCGCCACGTTGATGCGTCGACGGCTCGAATGACGACTATGGACCATCCCTTCGGCCGGAACCGATGAACCATCGCTTTGATGGTTGCCGTAAAAAAGGTCGTTCCAACTGACGTTGGAACGACCTTTTTTTAGCTTGCCTGGTCGGCGTTAATTTGCTCGCCGGCTTGCCTGGTTGCGCCGCAATAAACGATTTGCTTCGAAGGGCTTACTTCGCGTCGACCGTGCGTTGCTGCTGCTCGCCCAGGCCCTGAATCCCGAGCCGCACCGTCTGCCCAGCCTTCAGGTAGACCGCCGACGGCTTCACGCCCATGCCCACGCCCGGCGGCGTGCCGGTGGAAATGACATCGCCCGGTTGCAGGCTCATCACCTTCGATAAATACGACACCAGCGCGGCCACGCCGAACACCATCGTCTTCGTACTGCCGTTCTGATAACGATGTCCGTCCACTTCGAGCCACATATCGAGTTGCTGCGGATCGGCGATTTCGTCTTTCGTGACCAGCCACGGACCGATCGGACCGAAGGTATCGAAACCCTTGCCCTTGTCCCATTGCGTACCGTGCTCAAGCTGCCATTCACGTTCGGAGACATCGTTGATCACGCAATATCCGGCGACGTAATCCAGCGCGTCCGCCTCGCTGACGTACTTGGCTTCCTTGCCGATCACTACGCCGAGCTCGACTTCCCAATCCGTTTTCTTCGAGTTGCGCGGAATTTCGACGTCGTCGTTCGGACCGCAAATCGCGCTCGTCCACTTACCGAAAATCACCGGTTCCGTTGGTACGGGCAGGTTCGATTCGGCCGCGTGATCGGCGTAATTCAGTCCGATACAGACAAATTTGCCCACGGCTCCCACGCACGGGCCAATGCGCGGTTCGCCCGGCACTTCAGGCAGCGAGGCCGGATCGAGCGCGCGCAACTTGGCCAACGCGGCATCCGATAGCGCCGCGCCGGCGATATCGTCGACTACCTTCGACAAATCGCGAATCTTGCCATTCTGATCCAGCAAACCCGGTTTTTCCTGACCCTTCGGCCCATAGCGCAGCAGTTTCATCGTGAGTGATCCTTCAGTTTTCAGGTTTTGATTCGGTTTCGAGATGTTCAGTTTGAGCGATCGTTTTTAAAGGTCAGATCGCTCGAGTTTGCTTTCGATCGCTTTCGGTCAAAACTTCGGTTAAATGATTCGGGCCGGTCGTGAACGATGATTCATCGGATGCGGGTTACAACGCAGGTACAACGATAGCATCGCGTTTTCCTTCTGATCCCGCCTTTGCATTTCGCCGGCTCATGCCTCGGGATGCAGTTTTTCACGCCTCTTCAGCGCTATAGGGCCGCCCTCGCCAGCATTACAGGGCACCACCGCATGCCACACAGTTGGATTGCCAATCTCGCCAATCTTTTTACCATTCTCTGCTTTCGTTGCAATTGCAGTTGAGCAATTCCGGGTATACCGCGCTCATTCTTCATGCGTTTATCTCGACTTCTACAGCCGGTAAAATTCGCGCGCAGTGTCCCCAAAGATTGCCTGCTGTGCGGACGCATCGAGGTGCGCCGTCAATTGCCGCGCTGCGTCAAACCACTGTGCATAGTTACCGTTCAGGTTCAGCACCGGCCAGTCGCTGCCCCACATCAGCCGCTCGGGTCCAAAATGCTCAAGAAGATGATCGACATAAGGCTTGAGCTTGGCCACTGACCAACCGGGCGCGGCTTCCGTCGCCAGACCCGAGAGTTTGCAAACCAGCCGTTGCGGCAGCGCGGCCAATTCGGCTATGCCGTCCGCCCAGCTTTGCCAGGCGGCGTGACCATCCTTGATTTGCGGCTTCGCACCATGATCGACGACGATTCGCAGCTCAGGAAAGCGCGCGGCGAACACCTTCAACGAAGGTACATGACGCGAAAATATCAATGCATCGAAGGCGAGATCGTTTTTGATCAGCGCGTGGATTGCCGGAGTCAGTGCAGGATTTTCGATCCAGCGGTCGTCGGGCAGATCTTGCAGCATCGGGCGCACGCCCTTGAGTTTGGGTTCGCGCGCCAGTTCGTCGATCAACTCCGCGCTATCCGCTGCATCAAGCGGAACCCAGCCAACAATGCCGGCGATAGACTCGTTGTCGCGAGCAAGATCGAGTAGATAGCGCGTTTCATCGACCGTCGGCGCAGCCTGGACAACCACTGTGCGCGCAATCCGGGCTGCTTCACGAAGAGGCTTCAGGTCAGCGGGACCGAAGACGCGGTACAAGCTCTGCAACTCGGGCGTCAACCAGCCATAGTCACCACGCGATGGGTCCCAGAAGTGCTGATGCGCGTCGATCCGTTCAGTGCTCATGGTCTTCCTGCATCGGTGTGACCGGTGCTTGCTTGATCGGTGCATGGCACTGGCGCGTCACGATGCAACAAACCCGCCGCTCGCAACGCGTCCCACAAAGCGTCCGGCAGCGGATCAGCGAACGAAGCCGCATTCAAACGCACTTCCGCTGGATTTCGTGCGCCCATCAAGACCGTGGCCACAACTTTATGCGCATAAGGAAACTGCAGGGCCGCGCTCGCCAAGGCAACGCCATGCGCACGGCAGATCCGTTCCAGCGCATCGACACGTTCGATAATCGCCTGCGGCGCATCGCCATAGTTGAACTTTTGGTTGTCGGCTTTTGGCGCCGTATCGGACGTCAATCCCCGGGCGAGAATGCCCGAATTGAACGCACCGCCCAACAGGATGCTGACGCCGCGCTTCTCGCATTCCGGCAGCAAGTCATCGAGCACTGCCTGCTCCAACAAGGTGTAACGTCCCGCCAGCAACGCGCAATCGATGTTGAATTCCGCCATCGCCTCCTGGATAGCGGCGCCTTCGTTCACACCGAGCCCAACCGCTTTTACGCCCCGGGTTTTGCGAAGCTCATCGAGCGCCCGGAAACCGCCTTCGTCCGTTAGCTGCCGCCAGTAGCGCGTGTTGTTTTCGCCGTGTGTGACGCGGCCAATATCGTGGATCAGCACAATGTCGATATCGACAATACCCATACGTTGCTGGCTGTCTTCGAACGATCGAAGAATGCCGTCGTAGGTGTAGTCGTAGATCGCCTGGAATGGCAGCGGGTCCGACCAGCCTTCGCTGCCGTCGTAAGGCGTAGTGCGCGGAACAAAGCGCCGGCCAACCTTGGTCGACAACACGTAGTCTTCGCGCGGGTATTGGCGCAACGCGTCGCCTATCCGGTGTTCGGCTTTCGTGTGGCCGTAGTGCGGAGCGGTATCGAAGTAACGGATACCGCTTTGCCACGCGGCGTCCACGGTCGCTTGCGCGTCTGCCTCGGAAAGTTCGTGATACAGGCCGCCCAGCGGTGCACTGCCCAGCGACAACGCCGTGACTTCCAGCGAGGTTTTACCCACCTTGCGCTTTTTCACAACGGGATTTCCGGTGATTGGGTTCATTGCGTTGGACTTGTGAGTTGGGCTGATGAGTTCGACCTGTGAATCAGGCTCAAATCGACGTAATCGATACCGCATGCCGCGGCGTCGCGCTCGCCGGCAGACACGCCGGGCCAACTGGATCAAAGCTCTTGTAGGTCAGGATGAACTCCTGATGACCCAGCGATTCAGACTTGGACGCGGCGCCCGCCGCCACCCTCACGGTGGCATCGAATACTTCGCGGCCAACTTCGTCCAGCGTGGCACGACCTTCCAGAATCCGGCCCGCATCCACATCCATGTCGCCGGAAAGATTCCGGTAGGTCGCCGGATTCGCGCACACCTTGATAACGGGCGAGATGGCGGAACCGACCACCGATCCGCGTCCGGTCGTGAACAGGATCACGTGCGCTCCGCAAGCAATCAGTTCGCCGATTTCCGCGTTGTCGCTGATGTTCGGAAAGCCGAAACGCGGTTCGCCATCGGGAACGACATCGAGCAGGTACAAACCACCGACGGGCGGAATATCACCGGGCTTGACGATCCCCACAATGGGCGATGCACCGCTTTTCGCATACGCGCCGAGTGACTTTTCTTCCTGCGTGGTCAGGCCGCCATCCGCGTTGCCGACCGCGAACGAACCGTGTCCCATGATGGAGTAATAGCGCGCGGCCTTGTCCACGCACGCGACAATTTCACGGCCCAGTTCCGGCCGCGCGGCCCGGCTTTCCATATGGAACTCGCAGCCGACCAGTTCGCCGGTTTCCTCGAAAATACACGCGGCACCGGCGTCGATCAGCGCATCGAAGGCTCGGCCCACAGCGGGATTCGCCGTAATGCCGCTGGTGCCGTCCGAGCCGCCGCAAATCGTGCCGACGATCAATTCGTCGAGCCCCATTGGCACTTTCGGTTGCTGCGCAAGCGTTGCACGCACGTCGCGAATCCAGTCGATGCCATTCTGGATCGTGCTGCGCGTCCCGCCTTTTTCCTGGATCGTCAGAACCTCGGCCGGGCGGCCGCTCGCGCGCACGGCGTCGGCCAGATAGTGCTTGTTCATGCTCTCGCAGCCAAGCGAGACGAACAGGACCGCGCCCACATTCGGGTGCGTGGTCAGCCGCTCCATCATCTTTTCGGCATAGCCATTCGGGTAGCAGCCCGGAAAACCAATCAGGTGCACGGGCGGTTCGCGATCGGCAGCGGGGTCGTCGAAGGCGTCGAACGCCGGACGAAATTGCGTAACGATTTCCCTCGCCACGTGATGCGCACATTCGACGAGATACGCAACCGCGATTACATTGCGGATGCCCTTGCGCCCATCGGCGCGCAGGAATCCTTGAAGCGGCGCTGTGGTGGTGGCTGTCATCGGCTTAGCGGTCCCGGTGATCCACGAACGCATGACCGGCGTCGTGGGTATAGGTCGGGAGATAGTCGCTCTCGAGATTGTGCGTGTGCAGATGTTCTCCGGGCTGAACGTCCGACGTCACATGGCCGATGATCGCGCCATATCGAAGCACTTTTTCGTCGGTCCGCAACGCGCGGCGTGCGACTTTGTGCCCAAGGTCGATGGTCTTCGCCAGCGTGACGGACTTCCCCTCGATCTCCACACGTTCCCCCGCTTGCAGACGCGCGCCGGCAATCAGGCAATTATCCTGCGGGCTTTGAAGAATGAGCCGGGCGTCAGTGGGCTTGTGAGGAGTTTGCTGCACAGAAACTTCCTTGAGAACGGACGAGATCCGGACGAAATTCGGGCGATATTCAGGCGGTCGTATGAGCATTGCCGCGGGTTTGCATCAGTATAATCATTCATCAGTGAACGTATTATTCATATGCGGACAAGTCGAAGTCAAGCTAAGTGCACGGCTGAACGGCCCGTGTTTTCCCTTAGCATCTTGTTTTTGAGCGACCTAACTGAAGGCCATCATGCAGGCAGACGATCCCACCGACGCCGAGCGCTACCGGGCGCCCGCGCTGGATAAAGGTCTCGATATCCTTGAACTGCTCGCCGAGCAAAAGGATGGATTCACGCGTGCCGAGATCACGAAATCGCTCGGGCGCAACGCAAGCGAGATGTATCGGATGCTCGAGCGGCTGGTCGCGCGGCAGTACGTGGTGCGCTCGCCCGCGGGCGACCGCTATTCCCTGAGCCTGAAACTGTATGCGCTCGCGCACCGGCATCCGCCGATGAACCGTCTGATCGCGGAAGCCCTTCCGGTCATGCAGCGTTTTGCCGATCGCGCGGAGCAGTCGTGTCATCTCGCCGCCTATGACCGGGGGAATCTGCTTGTGATCGCGCAAGTCGACGGGCCGGGAACATGGGGAATTTCGGTGCGGCTCGGCGCGCGGGTCGGGTTGATCGATACCGGTTCGGGTCGCGTGATCCTTGCGTTCCAAAGCGCGGAACAACGCGCGCACATGCTGGCCGAGCACACGCGTGTAAAAGGTGAGTCCGCGCTCGATCCGCTCGCGCTGGACAATGCCTGCACACAGATTCGCGCGGACGGTTTTCTCCATAAGGAGAGTCAGCAGACCTTCGGTGTGATGGACGTGAGTTTTCCGCTGCTCGGGCCGTCCGGCCAAGCGATCGCGACGCTGACGTGCCCGTATCTCAGGCGTATCGACGAATACGTGGCGCCGTCCATAAACGAGGTCAGTGCGCTGCTGGGTGAAGCGGCGGCGGCGCTATCCATGTTTCGCGAACCGGGTGCTGAGTTCAGCGATTCGCGGGATTCGAGCGCGGCTTAGGAGTGGCAGATGAGTGGCAGATGGTGAGCAACTTCGGCGGCCAACTTCGTTGGGAAGAGTCGGCGGGAAGAGTCGGCTCGCTTCGTTGGACGATCCGGTTGGCGGATTCGCCAACTTCCAGATCCGCGCGACGCGTTAGAATGGCGACCCTCTCAAAAAGCGGATCGTCGCTTCACGCGACGTTTCGCGTCTTTTTCTACGCAAGGCAATGGCGAAACTCCTCTCCGATCCCGAATTTCAGCGCTTCTCCGAACTTCAGCAAAAACAGTCCAGCTTCACGATCACGAGCGAGGAAGCGGACGAGCTGCGCGATATTGTCGCTCGCGCGCAGCAAAAGCGCGACGACCGCGCGGCCGCAATGCAGTCGATCGAAACGTTTATCAAGCAGTTCGACATCAGCGCGGACGAACTCTTTACGGCCGACCAGATCGCCGATGCAGCCCGCAATTTCGGCCTGATTCCCGCAGCGAAGAAAGAACGCGTGATGCCGCCGCAGTTGTCGTTCAATGGCAAGCCGTATCAATGGACCACTCGCCCCCTGCCTGACGACATTCGCGTTCCGCTGTTCGAAGCGTTCACGTCGGGCGCGTCGGTGAAAGCGTTTATTGCTACGCCTAAGGACGCTACGCGTTGCGCGGCGACGATCGCGCGTCTGGAGCGTGAAACCGGTAGCACTTATGCCGATGCGTGGCTGGACGAGCTGGCTGTATCGCGCGCACAGGTCGACGAAGCGCTCGCAAAGCTGCCTGCCTGATTCGAAGAGCAACGGTCGCGGGCAAGCATGCTGCAGCACGCATTCTGGTCGCTCACTACGGCGGCCGGATGCCGGCGATCTTCACCTGCACGATCTTCATAGCCTTCATGACGGCAGCGCGTCGGCTTTTGCGTCTGCTTCGGCGAGCCGCATCCTGAAACCGGTTACGCCCGGATCCTCCGTGGCCGTTATCTCGAATCCTAAACGGCGCGCGAGTCCGATCATGCCGGTGTTCTCGCGCAACGCCTCGCCGACCAGCCAGCGTGTCCCGCGTGCCCGGCAATACGCGATGATCCGAGTCAACAGCAACGTTCCCAGCCGCTTGCCCTTCTGGTCCGAGCGCACCGCGACCGCGAACTCAGCCGTCTCGTTGTCCGGATCGGCAACGGCGCGCACCACCCCCAGCGTCTCGATACTGTCGTGTTCACCCGTGACGGCGATAAACGCCATCTCTCGGTCATAGTCGATCTGCGTCATCCGAGCGAGTTGCGAGTGATCGAAACTGCGCACGGAGCTGAAAAACCGCAGACGCAGATCGTCCGGTGTCATCGCGGCGACGAAAGCACTATGGGCGGCTTCGTCGTCGGGACGGATAGGCCGCACGGTGATACGCAAGCCGTTCCAGTCGAGAGCCTCCTCCAGTTGCCGCGGATACGGCTGAATGGCGAGCGGCGTGCGGTGCGCAGCCAGCGTCAGATGCGGTTCATAGACCACGACCGCCTGGCGGGTCACGCGCACCGTCAACCGTAACGCGACAATCTGCTCGATCTCGCAAACGGCCTGCGACAGCGCCGTCAACGCCCTCAGCAAGTTCTCCGCCGGGAGTTCGCGCGCTCTGGGTGAATGCATCACGAGGTCACGCGCCAGCACCGGGTTGAGCGGCGGAAAGGCGAATTCGTGCAACGCGTCCGGTAGCCCGAGTGCGCCAACAGCCTTGAATTCGAACACCGGTCCAAACACGCGATGGTTCAGCAAGCGGACATCGATTTCGATAGTGTCTTCGCTCCCTGGCCCCGCTGATCCCGCCTTCACCATCAGGCCAAACTGCGCCAGCACCCGCGACGCCCGCTCGCCGTCCAGTTCCGCGACGCCCGCAGTCAATGCGGCCATGACCTGGGCCTGTGCGCTGTCCAGCGCAACTAGCGTCTGAGGGCGCGGCCCGTCGGGCGTCTGCATCAACAACTCGCGACCCTGGCGATAATCTACGAGCCGCGCGAAACCCCGCGCAAGGCGTTGAGGCGTGGTATGGACGGGAATGCCGTGGGCATGCAACGCGTCGCGCGTGGCCTGGTCCACGCAGCCGAAAAAGCAGGTCAGCAAACCGCGATACGCGTGGCTTTGCTGCTCGATCAGTACGCGCGCGACTTCGGCGACAGGCGCGGTGTGTGTTGGCGCGTGGACCACGAATGCCGTCCCAGTCTCGCGATGCGGCGCCAGCGCTTCGAGCGCCGCGCCGAAGTCCGCGGCGGTTGCAGTGTCTCCGAGTTGCAGTGGGTTCTCCAGACGCGCGCGCGGCAGCACGGCGGCGACTGACGCGCGCGCGGCCTCGGGCCAGAGCGCGAGCGCATCGCCGGCCGCGGCGAACGCGTCGGCGGCGAGCGCGGCCACGCCACGATCGCTGGTGATGACGGTCGCCCGGTCGCTTGCGGCCACGCGGCCCACGCCGAGGGTCTCTATTTCATCGAGCAGATCGTCGAGCGAGTCCACCCTTACCAGGCCGGCGCGCCGGAAAGCGGCGCTGTAAAGCGCGTCGAAAGGATCGTCGTGACCTGTGCGCAGAACCAGCACGGGTTTGTTGCGCGCCGCCGCTCGCGCAGCCGACATGAATTTGCGCGCCATTCGCACCGATTCGATGGCCATCAGGATCGCGCGCGTCCGTGAGTCGCTTGCGAGGAAGTCGAGGATATCGCCCACGTCGACGTCAGCCTCGTCGCCCAGCGCGACCACCCGCGAAAAACCCAGGCCACGTGCGTTCGCCCAGCCCATCACACCGTTGGTCAACGCGTTCGACGCCGATACCCACGCTACCCCGCCCGCCGCAATGGCGCATGACGGCGCCCCCAGCACAGCGCCCACAGCTGGGGTCATCACGCCGACACTCGCCGGACCGACCACACGCAGCAAAAATGGCCGCGCAGCCGCCAGCGTACGGTGTGTCCAGTCGCGGCCCTTCGGCTCCCCCGCCTGCCCGATTATGACCACCGCCCGCGTGCCACGCTCTCCCAGTTGGCTGACGATCTCGGGCCATGTGGGTGGTGGCGTGCACAGCACCGCCACGGTCGGTATCTCCGGCAAGTCGTCGATATGCGCAAACACCGCGGCCCCGTTCAACTGCCGATGCTTCGGATTCACCGGCCAGACCGGGCCCGCGAAGTTGGCGGCACTCAGCCGCGACCACACCATTTCGCCAATACTGCCCGCACGCAGCGACGCCCCGATCACGGCAATCGACTTCGGGTTAAACAGTGCGTCGAGATTACGTACGGTCATGCGGCCTCCATATCCGGGATGTATCCAGCATAGGCGATTCGCGCGCCCCCAACTACTAGCCGGACGGCCTATGTCCCGCCTTTTCCAACAACCGTCCTCACATTTCCTGATGCCCGATATGAGAATTCATTTTGTTTCGGCGTCAACCGAACGGACTATTGTTTCGTACCGGGAACCAAGGTAATTTAATCAAACGCGGGACAGGAGCGATTCTGGTTCGCAGAGGAGGCACGTGGAGGTACGTACGTCTACTCGGCCACAAAGAAAACCGAGAAGGTTGGGCGGTCAGGAATCACTATGCGACATCTTCCATCGTTGATTGCGTTGCGTTTCTTCGAAGAAACGGCGCGTCATTTGAGTTTCAATCGCGCGGCGCGAGCGTTGTGTGTCACACAAGGAGCCGTAAGCCGTCAGATCAGGCTACTGGAAGAGTCACTGGGCGTGAAGCTTTTCGAGCGCGACCATAAAGGGATCCGCTTGACGCAGGCAGGCGTGTTGCTAATGCCGTCGGTGACAGAGGCATTTGACGTGATCGAGCGCGGAACGCGTCACCTGACGGGAAGCGTCGAGCGCAAGCGTTTGATTGTGTCATTGCCGCCCACGTTCGCCACGCAGTGGTTTTCGTCGCGGCTAGCGGCACTGGCAGACCAGTTGCCGGACGTCGATCTGTCTATTCGTACGCAGGAAAGCGACGAGTGTCATTGCAGCGTGCGCTTCGGGCGCGACGCTGCGGCGCATGGGTGGTCGGAACTGCTGATCGTAGAGCGGCACGCGCTAGTGGGATCGGCGTCGTTCAGCGGGACACCGGTCGAGATATTGCTGGATCGATTGCCCGCGCTTCACGTGCTTCATGAGGATGTGCGTCTGAACCTCTGGCCGGACTGGCTGGCGAAAGCGGGACTGCCGCCGCGTTATGCCGAGAACGGTATTGAATTTTCGAATCTGCAGCAGGCAATCCATGCGGCGCGACGCGGGGTAGGCTTGGCCGTTGTGGATCTGAACATGATTGCCGATGAGTTGACCGAGGGTGCTTTGGTGAGGATGTCGGACGTCGAGATCAGCGGACCATTCGGATACTGGCTGGACGTACCGGAAGCGCACCGCGACGCCAGCACCGTGACCGGCTTCGCCGATTGGTTGTGCCACGAAACTGCCCAGCCCGTTTGAACGGCAGTCACGACTTAAGATAGAAGTACGATAAGGACCTTAACCGGAAGCATCGTTCAACTGGATGCCAGCCGGTATGAAATGGCGAAGCTTGCTTTTGCATTCGCCGATGCGCGGCGGGCACTGCCTCATGCAGATAGGCAGGATAGCCATACGCATTCAGCAGCCTCCGGGAATGATTCCGGTCATTATATTTCGCTCAGTTGTTCAAACGTCAGCCGGACCAAGCTTTACCGTGCAACAGTCGCCGGCATCGCAGCGTTGGTCGCCCCCGCCACCATTTCACTTCCCAACACGCAATGCGACTGCAGCGACAAATACCCGGGGTTATACGCCTTCGCCTCTTTCTTCGGCAGCGTATAAGCAATCCGGCATTGTTCGACCGGGCCATTTCCCCACTTCACCGTCAGCGCTCCCTGATCCTCAAGACCCCGTGCAAATATTCTGCTGTCCTGACCGACCACACCCACGCTCTTGCCTTGTTCGTCTTCCACACTCGCTCCAAATGGTAACGTCCCACCACCCAGTTTCGGCGCCTGAATCAATGCAGCCCGACCACTCACCGTCTCGTACTTCATCATCACTATAGAGCCTGCACGCGGCGCCACTTGCGCGGATGTCGATTTAAATTCGACATCGGTGGACGTGCCCTTCGGGTCAATATCCACTTCGTTCATGGTGTAAGGCGACAAGTACGGAACTACCGCATAACCGCGTGAATCCACCTTCGTTCCCGGCGAACTCGTCACCATCGCACCCGCAGCAGCAGGCGCCTCCACAATCCCGATCGTGTCGCCCACCGTCTGCGATAAAGTCACCCCGCCCGGATGCGCCACCACCGAACCCTGCACGCCGGCCGACACCTGACGCGTGCCGCCACCCGCGCTCGCCGATGCATTCAACGTCGCATAAGGCGCACGATACGTCGCGCTCAAACCCGCGTTGCCGTTGTTGGCCGAACTGCCGCCCGCGTTATACGTGCCATATCCGTTGTACGAGAACTGGTTCGTTTCACCCAGCGAACCACTCACGTTCGCCTGCATGTTCGTCGCGCCATCGGAGGTGTGCGAGGCGTTCGTGGTCAGCATCGGCGCATGCGCCTTGTGGCCCAGCGGAATAGTCGTGCTCAGCATGAATTCGTTCGACATCTGGCCGTCCATCGACCGCGTGCGCCCAGCCGTCAGGCTGTACGTTCCGTACTTGAACGCGTTGGTGTAGCCGGCCTGGAACAGCGTGTCGTTACCGGCGTGGTTCCAGTAGTTCTGCGACGAACCCGTCACGAACATCGTGCCGTGATCGCCCAGCTTTTGGTTCACCGACACCTGCATGCGATTGCGCTGCCGATAAACCGAGTTGATATCGCCACCGTGATCTGCAATATCCCGCACCGACGCGGCATCGTTCAGGTTCATGTAGCCCGCCGTCGAGAAGCGGTACGCCGCGACCGATACGTTCGTATCTGTTGCCGCGATGAACTTGCTGTAGCCCACGCGCAAGCTCGTGCCGTGCATCGACTGCGCGTTCGGGATGCTGGTGAAGGCGCCTGTCACGTCCATCGAGAATGCGCCGATACCCGTGTTCAACGCTCCGCCCACGTTCACTGCACCGTACCCGCTCGACGCGACCGCGCCGCCGTAAACGGTGACCGTGTTGGTCAGGCCGCGCTGGATGGTGAACTGGGCGAAGACGGGTTTCGTATCGAGTGAATCGTTGCGCAACTGGCCGGCGGTCGCGCTGAAACGCGTGACGCCGGGGCGCAGCAATTGCGCCACCGACGCAAACGGCACCGTGAATTCCTTGCTGCGGCCATCGGCTTCCGTCACGGTCACCACCAGATCGCCGCCGTAGCCGGTCGAGTAGAGATCGTTGATTTCAAACGGGCCCGGCGCAACGTTCGTTTCCTCCAGCACCTGGCCGTTTTGGCGAATCGTCACGCGGGCGTTCGTTTCAGCGGTACCACGTACGACCGGCGCGTAACCGCGCATCGATTCAGGCAGCATGCGGTCGTCGGTGGCCAGTTGCACGCCGCGAAACGACACGCTGTCGAAGATCTCGCCGGTCGTGCTCGTATCGCCCACGGTCAGTTGTGACCCGAGCTTTGTCACGTCGCGCTGCGCGTAGGTCGCGATGTTGTCGAATTGCGTCTTTTGACCGGTTCCGGTCGATATCGACGATTGGTGGCGGATATGCCACGCGCCAATGTTCAGGCCGGCGCTCAGGCCAAGGTAGCTCTGGCTCGAACCGACGCCCGAGCTCGCCGTGTGATACGTGTTCGCGTTGTAGCTGATGAAACCACCGTTGACGCCCTGGTCCCACTGTTCGGGCGGCACATAACCGCGTGCCGAGTTCTTCATGAACGCTTGCGGCACGCTCAGTTCGAGCGTCTGCTGCGTGAAGTCGAAATCGACCGTTGCGCCCGGTACGATGGCGCCAATCTCAGCGCAGGTGTCGGCGTTGGCAGTAGTTGTTGCCGCAGTCGTTGCCGCGCCACGTCCCGCGGCCGCATCGGCCTTCGCCAGATCCACGCCCGCTCGCTGCAACAGCGCGCGGTTGAAACAAGGCGTTGAGCCCAGCTTGCCGTCGGTTGAAACAAAGCGAATGTCTTCACGCGCCAGACGCGCGCCATTCACGATCAGGTCGACCGAATACGTTCCCGGCGTCACCGCGTTGCCGCGCGTGAAACGGCTGGTGTCGATGGCCGTGCCCGCATCCCCGCGCAGATACATGTTGTCGAAACTGACTTCATCGATGGCGCCGGTCTGGGTTTGCGGCGTTGTCGCGGCCTCTGCCACGGCTTGAGGAATTGCACCGCACGCCATCATCGAGAAAGCGATCGCGGCAAGCGGCTTCAGGCGCAGCCGGAATGCGACCGGGTACTGAGCATTGAATGCGGTTTGAGCAGCGAGTTTCATGATTCAGCCTGCGATGGTTAGGTCAATTCAGACGCGACTTGACCCACCGGGCTGTTCGGGACAGTCCGTTCGGTAAAACGCGTGTTGAGTGTTGGGGGAAGGCGTCGGCTCGATATGGCCCGCGACACCTTCAATCCGCCCCGGTGCGGGGCGAAGCCTTACGGCGAGTCTTGCGGGGCCTTACGGGGTAATAGGTGCTTCGAACGGCAGGGCGCCGCCGAAATCGCTGATACCCTGGTACTTGACGTGCGCGTTGGCAGGTACCGTCTTCAGGTTCTTGATCGGAAACTGCGCGGTGCCGCGCGGCTCGACCATCCCGCCAATGTCGTTCGTATAGGTCTGGCCTGCACCCACCACGTCGATCTTGCTGAACGACACGTAGTACGCCGTCGGGTTCGTCGCCTTCACGTCGTAGCCCTTGCTGTCGGCTGACGGTACAAGCTTCCAGGTCACCTTTCCGGCCGCTTCGTCGGCCGTGCCGGGCAAGCCCTTCGGACGCGCAAACACCTTGATGCGGGTGCGAAACGCAAACTGCAGCGTGTTGGACTCGGTGCTCTTCGCGGTCTTGGGCGGCACGTCGAGCACGTTCAGCCAGAATACCGACTCGCGGTCCTGCGGCAGCGCATCACCCGTGTACATCATGCGCAGCGTCTGCGATTTGTTGGCATCCATGCGAAAGATCGGCGGTGTCAGCACGAACGGCGCGCTCGCTTCACTCGGCTTGGCGTCCGCATTGCCCTTGTCCATCCATACCTGCACCAGCGACGGTTCAGCGCGATTGTTGGTCAGCTTGACCGTCACCTCACGATTTTCAAGGGGATACACCACCCGCGTGCCGCTCACGGTCACGCTCGCGCCCGCACTGCCGGCCAAGAGGGCTGCGACCAGACCCAAACCACATGCAATTCGACTAATGGACTTCATGATTGATGTTTCTCCGTGAAAAACGTATCTCGAAATTTCGTTAAAAAAACAGGCATCTGCACCCCGCAGATGCCTGCTGATACGGCTTACTGGTAGTCGACCGTGTACTGGACCGAGGTGTTGACCGGGCCGGCTGTGGCCTTGCCGGTGGCGTAGTACTCAGCGAAGTACTGCAGGTTCGCGGCACCCGACACGATTGCGACACCGTTGCCTGCCAGGTCGTTGTTTGCGCCTGTGACCACGTTGATGGGCAGACGCGATGCGTTGAGCAAACGAACCTGAACGTTCTGCGCACCGGCCGGTGCCTGGTTCGTCAGATAACCGGTGCTCTGGTCGATCGTCGGGCCGTTTTCGAAACGGGCGACTGCCTTCGTTTCGGTCGAGCAGCCGCTCAGCGCAAAGGTCAGGTCGGTCGCGCCTGTCGTGCCGGCCGTTGCGCCTGGGGCGCCCAGCGTGCTGTCCGTCACCGTCGGCAACGTGACGTTCTTGTCAGCGGCGCCAGCCGCTTTTGCATCGATCGAGCAAGTCGTATCGGTCACGGCGCCCGTGAAAGTGATCGTGCCGTCAGCAGCGCTTGCACCGGTTGAAGCGAGCGCCAGGGTGGCCAAGGTTGCAGCAGCAGCGAGGGTAGAGATGAAGGATTTCATGAACGTTTCCAATAGAGAAATGAATGTGGGTTTGTAGACACTTACAGCGCTTAGGACTACTTCGTCCCACGATGCTGAGCGCGCAGTGCGAGCCACCTGTTTTTTCATCGTCTGGATTCGTGTGGGAGGCGATGAACCGGTTCGTCTGCGAGTGAATGAATATTAAGACGGGGCACCTCAGATGACCCTCGGAACTCTCCGAAAGAATTAGGACAAAATTGAGAATTCCTAAAAACGAAACGGAGAGTATGTGAGGGAGGCGATGCGCGTTTCTGAAAGCAAAAAGGCGTCCGCAATGCGGACGCCTTTTTGAGGTGAGACTTTTCGGGAGGCTGTGCTTAGCCGGTGGCGTGGCTCGTTATGACGAACTGCTCGCGGCACGCAAGGTAAGGTTGCGTGTCTCGGGTGCCCATGCAATGGATACGATCATGCCGATCAACAGCACGCCGGCCAGGACCATCATCGTATAGTGAAACCCGATTTCCGCGATACCCACCGGCAACAGGAACGTGCCGATCGCTGAACCAAGCCGACTGCATGCAATAGCCAGCCCGACACCCGATGCGCGTACTTCCGTCGGAAAGCATTCCGGCGGGAAGACGCCAACGAGATTGCTGAACGCCGACATGGTCAGGGTGAAGACAGCGAACGCAACAATCATGGCGAGCGTGGCGGACGACGGCAGCAAACTCATGGCCACGAGCATCGCGCAGGTCACGGCAAACGATCCGATCAGGAAGTGTCGACGCGGTAATTTGATCGTCAGCCAGATTCCCAGCACCGCGCCGATCACGAGCACGGCATTGAGCAACAGGTCCGCACCGAAACCGTTGCTCAGCCCGATCACCTTCAGAATACCCGGCAGGAACGTGTAGATGGCGAAGTACGGAATGACCAGACAGACGAAGAAACCGCAATTGAACAGCGTCCGGCGGATCAGGTCTGGCTGAAACAGGCGCCCGTAGCCTGGTTTCGTATGGATGCCGGCAATTGCATCCTCTGCGTCGAGTATCACGTCTGGACCGAAATGCTTGCGCACGATGTCGTGCGCCTCCTTCGCCCGTCCCTGGCCAAGCAGCCAACGCGGCGACTCCGGCGTACCGATACGCAACAGCAGCACGATGACCGCAGGAAGACTCGCGGAGGCAAGAAGCCAGCGCCACGCGTCCGGTGATGCGTCTCCATAGGACATACCGAGCACATTCGCCACGACATAACCGATTGTCCACACCACACTGAACGAGCCGAGTAATGCGCCACGATGTTTGCGTGGTGAAAACTCAGCGAGAATGGCATGCCCAACCGTGAAGTCACCACCCATTCCAAAGCCGATCAACACCCGCAACGCGAAGAGCTCCATAGGCGAGGTAGCGAAGAATTGCAGGAACGCCGCTACTGTGATGATGACAAAGCTGCTGAGAAAAATGCGCTGGCGGCCGAGTCGATCCGACAGCCGGCCAAATACGAGGCTGCCAAGGAAAATCCCGATCAAAGCGGAACTTCCAATTGCCCCCATCCAGAATGAATCGAGTGGCATCTGCCGGTTCATCGATGCCAGCGCGTATCCCACCGTGCCGAGCGCATAACCCTCGGTGAAGTGCGCACCAAATGTCAGGCCCGCAATTTTCATGTGAAACCGGTTTAACGGAATGTCGTCGAGTAACACCGGTTTCGGCGTCTGCGGCGCTTGCGTACGGACAGGCGTTGTGGCCGCATGAGGCGGCGGACTGATCGGGAATGCACTGCTTGACGTGTCCTGATGACTCACTGCGTCTCCTTACCTATATGTTCTTCAATTGCGCTGATGCTGGCTATGCGCGGGCGGCGACGCTGCCTGGCGCATAGCCGGCATCTTTCGGCGTTCAGCGGTCGATGCCCATCAGGCCGCTGATCATCATGTACTTCATTTCCATGTATTCATCGAGGCCATACTTCGATCCCTCACGGCCAAGGCCTGACTGCTTGACGCCTCCAAACGGCGCCACCTCCGTCGATATGATTCCTTCGTTGATACCCACCATGCCCGTCTCGAGTGCGTCGGCCACCCGCCACGCGCGGCCCAGGTCGCGCGTGTAGAAATACGCGGCAAGTCCGAACGGAGTGTCGTTGGCAAGCGTGATCGCTTCCGCCTCCGTCTCGAAGCGGAAACAAGCCGCCACCGGTCCAAACGTTTCTTCCTGCGCGATCAACATGGTGCGGTTCGCGTGAGCGAGCACCGTCGGTTCGTAGAACGTCCCACCCAGCGCATGTGGGCGTCCGCCGGTCAGTACTGTCGCGCCCTTGCTCAACGCGTCCTGGACGTGATCGCCGACCTTCCTGAATGCAGCCTCGTTGATAAGCGGCCCCTGATCGACTTCCTGCTCGAGCGCGTCCCCTACCCGAAGCTTGCGTACTGCCTCGGTCAGGCGTTGAGTGAATGCGGCGTACACGCCCGCCTGCACGAAAAAGCGGTTCACGCATACGCAGGTCTGGCCCGTGTTGCGAAACTTCGATGCCATCGCGCCTTGTACTGCAGCGTCGAGATCGGCGTCGTCGAACACAATGAACGGCGCGTTACCCCCGAGTTCCAGAGAGAGCTTCTTTAACGTGTCGGCGGATTGCGCGGCGAGCAGCTTGCCTACACGCGTCGATCCGGTGAATGACAACTTGCGCACTGCGGGCGATGCGGTCAACGTCGCGCCAATCGCAACAGCGTCTCCGGATACGACGTTGAACACGCCTGCCGGGATGCCGGCTTGCGCCGCGAGCACAGCGAGTGCCAACGCGCTCAACGGCGTTTCCTCGGACGGCTTCAGCACCATCGTGCAACCAGCCGCCAACGCGGGGCCTGCCTTGCGCGTGATCATGGCAAGCGGGAAGTTCCAGGGCGTGATGGCGGCGACCACGCCGACCGGCTCACGCGTCACGATAATCTTCGAGCCGGGTTTCGAACTCGGGATCACATCTCCGTAGCTGCGTTTCGCTTCTTCGGCAAACCATTCGAGGAAGCTTGCGGCGTAGGCCACTTCGCCTTTTGCTTCCGCGAGCGGCTTGCCTTGCTCACGCGTCAGCAGTTCGGCGAGCGCATCGCGATGCTCCAGCATCAGTTCACCCCAGCGCCTGATGCGCGTCCCACGCTCTTTCGCGGTGAGTGAGCGCCAAACGGGAAACGCGATCTCCGCAGCGCGGATGGCTTGGTGCGTTTGCGCTACGCCGGCCTTCGCGATATGTGCGATCACTTCTCCCGTAGCTGGATTGTGGACGGCGTAAGTCTCGACGCTTTTGTGCCAGGCACCATCGATGTAATGCTCTTTGCGAAGCAGATTCATGCGGCGTCCTTCATCGGTTGAACGAATTCACCTTGTGGCGCGCGAGATTCGCGTGCGGTACGACGCCCGGCCGTGTAGTCATTGATGACATCACACGGCGTGTAGTTGCGCTCGAGTTCGTACAGTTCGTCCGCGTCCAGGTGGGTGCCGAGCGCACTGAGCGCGCTATCGAACTGGGCAGGTGAATCCGCACCGACCAGCATGCTGGCGACGCCATCGCGCTGGAGCACCCACGCCTGCGCGATTTGCGCCGCGCTCACGCCACGCCGTTTCGCCACGCGCGCCACCGACGCCGCAATCTCCCGTGACGCCGCGTCGCCGTACATTTGCGACGTGAAGAAGTCGGTCTGGTTGCGCGTGGACGCGGAGTCGCACGTCAGGAGACCGCGCGCCAGCGGGCTGAAGACGGACACGCCCAATCCCTGGTCGGCGCAATACGGCATCATTTCTCGCTCTTCCTCGCGGTATGCAAGATTCAACTGCAACTGCATGTTGATAGGCTTGTGCCAGCCATGCCGCTCGCAGATCTGGACAATCTTCGCCAGTTGCCACGTGTACATGGTCGATACCCCGATATAACGCGCCTTGCCCGAACGGACGATGTCGTTCAGCGCGCCCATGGTTTCCTCCACGGGCGTGGCGGTATCGAAGTAATGCAGCATGTAGATGTCGACATAGTCCATGCCCAGCCTCCGCAACGATGCGTCGATACCGTCGAGCACGTGTTTGCGCGAATGACCACCGGCGTTCTGATACAAACCCATGTCATAGCCGACCTTGGTCGTCACCACGATTTCCTCGCGCCGCGCAAGACGTCCGAGAATGCGGCCGACGACTTCTTCTCCGACGCCGGCCGAATAGAAATCCGCCAGGTCGATGAAGTTCACCCCGGCCTCCAGCGCGTGGCGGACGATTGGTTCACTCTTTTGTTCGTCGAAAATCCACGGCTTCCATTGCGGGGTGCCCATATTCATGGTGCCGAGACACAGGCGCGATACTTTCAGGCCTGACTGGCCAAGACGGACGTATTCCATTCTTTGAGTCTCCATGAGGCGTGGCGACGGTTGCCGACGCACGGCACCGGCACGCTGATTTTCAGAGGGCGGCCTGCATTAGAGGGCTGCCTGCGGCAAGCGGGGTGTGTAGAAGGGATTCGATACTTCACGCGCGGCCGCGAACACGTCTTCCTTCGACGGCAAGCCGAGCATGGCGGCCTTGAGAGCGTTTTTCGTCGCACGGTAGTTGTTGCGAAAAACGGCGTCGAGATCGTCGGTAGACGGGTTCACCCAGTTCGCCGTTACCACCACCCAATCGTTTTCCGCTTCAGGCGGCAATGTGCCGTCTTCGAGCGATTCGGCGACGGCCTTCGCAATGCCTGCCTGCGATGCCCCCCAGGTTGCGTTGCCGTGAAATTCACCAGCTATAGGGGCCTTGTTGACATACAGCGTGAGCGGTTTGGTCGGCACCCCAGGCTGCGCAATGACGACAAACGGCGCGTGGCCGGCCGAAGGCGTAGCAAGTGCGGTGGCGAACGCTTGGCCCGCGGGGCCGTTGCGCGGCCCGACGAGCACGTTGATGTGAGCGAGATTGACGCCCGGGCCTTCAAAGCCCTCGCCAATATGGAGGGTGCGGCCGGTTTGGGGTGTTGGCATGGTGGCTTCCGTTCATGGAGTGGATCGATGAACAGATTGTGCGAGCGCACGTCGATGAGGAGGAATCGACGATTCGTGCGGATGGGTATGAGCGCCGCTCAGATCAGGGAATGCCCTGACTCGGGAACACGACGATCAGGACAAAGGCGACGTCATCGGCTGACGGCCTTCAGGCCTGCTTGCGTTTATCGTTCGGCGGGCGGGATCGCGCTGTAGCGATCGAAGAATGCGCGATGCGCTTGTTCATTCACGCCGGCCGGGTGCACGTCGGTTGACGCCGGCCGGTGCTCGAGCATGGCTTTCGGCCGAATCGGGCGGAGCTGGAAGCCGCCGCCGCAATTGGGGCACACGTTGCTGAGCCGGGACAACACGCAGGCTTCGCAGAACGTGCATTCGAAGCTGCAGATCATCGCGTCGCGCGCGTCCGGCGGCAGCGCTTTTCCACAGCATTCACAAGAGGGGCGCAAGGCAAGCATGATCGATATCTCCTTTTTTGCAGTTTAGGGTCGGAGTGCCGGCTTGCCTTGCCAATTTGCCCACGATTTACGTCAGCACGCCCCACATGACCAGCGTCAACGCGAGGCCGACTACCGATACGATGGTTTGCAACACCGACCAGACGTAGACGGTCTGCTTCAGCTGCAAGCCGAAATACTCGCGGATCATCCAGAAACCGGCGTCGTTGACGTGGCAGAAAAACACCGAACCCGCGCCGATCGCCAACGCCAGCAGCGAGTTGTGGGTCGCGCTCAAGCCCGCCACGACCGGGGCGATGATCCCCGCAGTGGTCGTGGTCGCGACGGTCGCCGAGCCGGTCGCCTGCCGCAAGGCCACCGCAATCAGCCAGGCCAGCAGGATCAGCGGCATGTGCGAGCCGATGGCGATCTTGCCGATCGTCGTGCTGATGCCGGCGACAACCAGCGTCTGCTTGAGACCGCCCCCCGCGCCGATGGTCAGCAGCAAAGCGCAGATCGGCGGCAGGCTTTTGCGCAGGATGCCGCCCACCCGGTCGCGCGGCATGCCGCGTGACCAGCCCAGCGCGACGATCGCGAAAAGAACGGTGAGTCCCAGGGCAATAAGAGGCTCACCGAGAAAATTGAGGGCATCGAAGAGAAAGGTTTCGGGCTGAATTGCCAGTTTCGCCACCGTTCGGCCAAGCATCAGGACGACAGGCAGAAGAATGGTCAGCAACGAGATGCCGAAGCTCGGCGCGTCGAGCGCTCCGTTTGCATCGACTTTCGATGAAAACAGCTTGCCCATTTCCTCCGGCTCCTCCACGTGCATGCGGCGCGACAGCCATATGCCATAGACCGGCCCGGCGAGAATCACGGCGGGAATGGCGATGATGAAACCCAGCCCCATCGTGATGCCCAGGTCCGCGTGCAGCGCGCTGACCGCGATCAGCGGGCCTGGATGTGGCGGCAGCAGCGCGTGCAGCGTCGTCATGCCGGCCAGCGCGGGGATCGCGATACGCAGGATAGGTTGCTTCGAGCGGCGCGCCATGACGAAGATGATCGGCACCATCATGACGAGACCGACTTCGAAGAACAGCGGCAAGCCGATGATGATGGCCACCAGCGCCATCAGCCATGGCAACGTGCGCGGCGTGGAGTGATCGAGGATGGTGGAGACCAGCCGGTCCGCCGCGCCCGATTCCGCCATCAGCGCACCGAGCATGGCCCCGAGCGCGATGATGATGCCGACATCCCCCAGGATTCCGCCCGCCCCTTTGCTGAACGCGCTCGCGACGGCTTCCAGCGGCAAGCTCGCCGTGAAACCCGCGACAAAAGTGCCGACGAGAATTGAGAGAAACGGCGCAAGTTTCAGCGCGCTGATAAGAACGATGATTGACGCCAGACCGAGCGCGCATGCGATGAGAAGACGCGTGTCGTGGGCGGACCACGCGGCGAGAGTCGAGGTCAGATGCACTGAAATGCCCTTGGCTAAGTGGAGAGGGTGACTGGTTTGTCCGTTGCCCGGTTGTCCGCGACGGCCGGTATTGATAAATCAGGTCGCAGGCTTCGTACGGTCGCCGGATTTTACGAGTGAATGCTTACAAAATACTTGGGGGTCTTTCGGGTCGTAGGGGTTTGGAGGTGATTTTTAGGGGGTGAGGATGGCGTTTGATTGGAGGTAGTCGATTTGGTCTCGTTCTCTCGTTCTTTAACGTTTTTAGCGAATACGGGACGGACGCGAGTGCGCGCTTTACAACTTCAGCACGTTGAATGGGTTAAGGGGTGCGCCTTACTCCTTACTCTTTGTTCGATTCGTTCCTCCGTTCTTTGCGTCTTGAAGTCCGTGGTCGATTAATAGCTTCATCGAAATGAGCTTTCCAGTTAGCGCGCGTTAACGGTTGCATATGTCGTTTATCGCGTCTAATAATTATAATTATTATAATTTCAATCTAAGCCAGCGACTGTGGCGAGGATTATGACTGCGGTCGCCTGCACGGGGAGATACGCTTTTAACAAGCGGAGTTGCAGGTATAGCGAATTTCCATGGCGGCGGGGTCGGAAGTAGCGGCGAACAAGCGCCTGTAGATAAGGTTCCGGCCTGTGGATCATTCCAAACATTTCGAATTTGACCCGAGCGTTCAGAATCGGGATGCCCCCAAAGCCTCCAATTTGCACTCCGCCAATGTTCCGTTCCCACAACCACAAACAGGGCTTCTGAGCGGATCGGGGCTGACTGATCAAGTTTTGTCCCGACTTCCGAACCGGGCGCCTTCAGTCCCTTGGGTAGCGACCTCAGAATTCGCCGCACGTGGACTTTATGCGCATAAAGCTCCGCCTCCTTGACGAATTTCATGGCTCCACGCCGACTCGCGGTCGCTTTCTGCCAGGCGAGGTACTCATCACGGCCGCAACGGTTCCGGCACAGCGAACCTCAATCGTCGTTGAGCGGGGCCGACGGACTACGTACTGACGTCGCCGTGTGAGAGGCCATTGATCGAGTCCAATCGGCCTTCTGCAGCGACAGGACTAACCCCGAGCGCGCACTCTCACCCAAATGGCTCGAAGAGGCTGGTGGGGTTGCCGAAACATCCAAAGAACGGACTGAGGCCCAGCAGCCAAATCCAAGGTTTCCGACTCAATCCGACTCGAAACATGGCCGGAATTGTTGTCGTTGCCGCCCGAAAAGCTCATCCCGGCCAACGCGTGGCTTGAATCGGCAACAGTCGGATCGACGATTCTCGGCACGGTGATCGGCCGTGCGCTGGAATCGCATCGACTCCATTAGCACACGGGCCAAATATCAAAAGCCCCCCAGCCGCTTCGCAGGACGGGTCCGTAGATTTCAATGCACGACAACGGCATCGGCGCATAGCCAAGCAACTCCAGCGCGCTGGACTTTATGCGCATAAACCCCACAGAAAATCGGCCAAACGGCCAACCCGATGAGTTATCGCTAGAAAAATTGAGTTTTCAATGTAAAATTCGAAAAGCTAAATTTGGGAGCAAAACGTGGCAGCTGAAATCATTGCGATCACGCAGCAGAAGGGCGGAGTAGGAAAAAGCACGATAGCAATGCATCTAGGCGCGGCGTTTCACGAGAAAGGAAAGCGGGTGCTCGTCGTCGACGCGGACGGGCAAAATACCCTGGTCCACTGGGCCAGTGCTGCGGCCGACGAGGCCAGCGGCATCCCGTTTCCTATCGTGAACCTGTCCGAAGCAGGGGGCCAGATTCATCGAGAGATCAAGAAATTCGTCAACGACTACGACATCATCGTCGTCGATTGCCCGCCCTCAATTACGGAAAAAGTATCGGGCGTCGTCCTCCTCGCTGCGACGGTTGCCATTGTCCCGACATCGTCGTCGCCTGCTGACTATTGGTCCAGCGTGGGCCTCGTCAAACTCATTCAGCAAGCACAGGTCATGAATGAAGATCTGCGCGCAGTGTTTCTCCTCAACAAAACCGAGGAGAAACGCATGCTGACGCGCGAGCTGAAGCGTGCGCTGGAAGAATTGGGTTTCCCTTTGCTAAAAACCCAGATTCCGACCCGCGAGTGCTACAAGCAGGCGATGGCACTAGGTCAGACCGTACTTCAGATGAGCGACCGCGGGGCGCGACTGGCCGCCATTGAAATACGTGCGTGCGCTGACGAAGTTCTCGCCATGCTTCCCTGACTTTATGCGCATAAAGGATCCCGAATGAAACCTACCCAGTTCGCAAAAGGCTTCAAAGCCCGGCCCGATACGACCAGCAGCGAAAAGCGCACGGCCCTTGATCGCATCAACGCTATCGACGAAATCGTCAATCAAGAGGCGGGGAATGACAAGCAGGTCACCGGCCGCTCCAGCGCTTACACCGAAGATGAGTTTCACGACGACCCAGCGGCGCAAGAGTCGGAAAACTTCCAGGCGTGGCGCCGGAAAAACAGGTACGTACGCGGCCAGGTCATTGAGTTGCCGCTAAAGGCCATCAAGCCGAGCCCGTTCAACCCCAGGCATTTTTATCTGAAGGCGTCCATCGCAGAATTGGCCGTCAATCTGGCGAAACAGGGCCAGCAGCAAGCCATTCACGTGATCCCCGATCACGAAAACCCGGGTACCTTCTTTGTTAGCGACGGTGGCCGGCGAGTACGGGCGCTGAAGGAAGCCAACAAAGAAACGGTGAAGGCGATTGTCATCGACCTTCCTATTGGCATCGAAAGCTACAAGTTGGGCTATGACTTAAACGTACAACGGGACTCGCAAACCGTCTTCGATAACGCCATCGTCTGGAAGCGTTTCCTCGATGAAAAGCACTTCCAGAGCCAGCGAGAACTCGCCGACCACCTGGGCCTCGACGAATCGACGATCGCCGTCGCTTTAGCTATCGCAAAGCTACCCGAGAACGTGATGCATGAGATGGTCGCCCGGCCGGATCGATTTGGTTCGAATATGGCTTATCAGGTCTCACGCTTTCATACGGCGCGCGGCGCAGATGCCACGCTGCGGTTGATCAACAAAATTGCATCGGATGATCTGAGCACCCGACAAGTCGCTGACATTGTGAAAGGCCGTGCAAGCGCACAAGAAACGCCCAAACCCGCAGGGCGTCAACGCTATGCGCAGCGGTTGGAAATCAAGCTGGACGGGCTTGCCGTGGGTGATCTCAAGACGTATGGAGACGACAGGCTCGAGTTGCGCTTACGTGGTTTGTCGAAAGACAAACGCGACGAAATTCTTCAACAGATAGAGAAGATGCTGCAAGCGGATACGGTAAAACGATGAAGCAACCTGGATAACGGCGCACGAGAAAGCGAATAGGGGCACCAAGGGGGCACAAGCGCGACTTCAGCTACCGGCCCCCTTAGTACCAACACCTCTAACGGGGTTCTTAGGCGGCACGACCCTGATTCAACGTGAATGCCAGCAGATCGCCGTCGGTCGGCTCCCCCCAAGTCTTACGCGCAAGCCAGTCGAAAAACGAGGTTTCGCCCATTTTTGAATCGAGACCCCGCTTCCGCCAATCGTCACGCATGTGTGTGCCGAGCTCCGGCAACACATCTTCCTCAAAGGTCTGACGGGCCAGCTCCCGTTCAGACTCACCTTGTTCCTCGTATAACGAGCGTGCTTCCTTCCGGCGAAACACGGAATATTCGCTCAGCAAACGCGCCTTCAGGTCGTCCGCTGGCGCTCCGTTGGTTTTCGCTGGAGCCGCTACTGCCGGCAATGCTTCGACCTGGGGCGCATATCCCTTCTTCAAAGCGTCCTTGAAAAGCGCCGCCGCACTTCGCACCGGGGGCAGCGACGTGCTTCGCATTCTCTGCTCAGTCATTTGCAACGCTGAACGAATTCGGTTTTCCTCACTGTCCGCGTAAAGTGTTTGCGCATCTTTCAGCGGAATCCCGATTTTCACCATGCGATCGACCAACGTACTGTCGAACACATTCGGATGTTCATCGAGTGCAAGCATAGGCTGCTTGCGCTCGGTCACGCGAAACTGAATTTCAGCTACCCGCCGGCCTTCCCTGTGCTCGATCAACTCGACAAAGATGTTGGTAACGGCATTGACTTCCGCGATCGCGGGCCGAAGATAGTCGCGCTTGAAATATTTGTACTCGCGCTTGGCTTCGTCGCCCGCTTCGGTGTCGGGCGTTCCTGAGAGGATCGGCCGCCACCATTCCCAAGTCTCGCGCATAGTGAGATGGCTCGGATTCGTCAGATAGCGGACGCAGATTTCGTACAGCGCAAGGCCCGCGCTGCTGCGGAGCTGACTTTGAAACTGCAGACTCAAGCGCGCGTATTGCACCGGGTCAAGCAGCTTTTTCTTGATCTTTGGGGCGAAGGAAAACTCGACCCACACCCGCCGCGTGGCGGGGTCTTCGAGAATTTCGGCGTCTGCGATCAACGTCGATATGCCCCACTTACGCCCAGGCTTCAGACTCGACGTGCCTGTACTCCACTCAACCTGCACCGACACCATGCGGCGCAAATGCTCTTTCACCAGCGCGGTATCGTTGGAATCGAACGCCGCATTCGCGACAATGTCCGATAAAAGCGCGCGATAAGTGTCCCCGGATTCGTCCGCCTGCTGAGCGACCGCCAGCAGCACATTGAATAACTTGCGAGTCAAAAGCGTGATCTTGCCACTTTTTGGCTGGATAGCGATGGCTTCGACGGCTTTTCGCAGCTCCGCCGAACTCGGACTCACTATGTCGGTCTTCTTCGCGCGTTTGGTTGCCAT